>JADIYA010000007.1 GCA_016705545.1 Flavobacteriales bacterium | reverse complement strand
TCATGCCCTCGATGAGCTTGAGCTTGCGTTCGCGGTTGCCGGCCTTCAGTTGCTTTTCGCGCTCAATGGCCTTGCTCATGCCATCGATCTTCTCAAAGTACACGAGCTTATCCAAGTTGTACTGCGCAAAGAAGCTGTTGGGGTAGGTTTTGTTCTTGTGCTTGGCCACGCGGCCTTTCAGGTCGGAGGTAACGCCCACATAGAGCACGCCGTTGGGCTTGTTGGTCATGATGTACACCCAGGCGGTCATGTTCGTTGGTGCTGATCACGGTCACAGGTGGTAAGATCGCTTCGGCTGGCCTGGCGGCCAGCCTCGCGATGACCGGCTGCGGGTATTGATACCCGAAGCCGGTCATCGCGAGCGCACGAAGTGCGCGAAGCGATCCCGAAACGCGCGGAGCGCCACCTTACTCTTGGACCATCCCCACCACCTTCTCCACCACATCCTCCACGCTGGGCTTGCTGAAGTAATCGCCATCGCTGCCGTACGCGGGGCGGTGGGCTTTCGCGGTGAGTGTTGAAGGCGTGCTGTCCAGGTAGCGATAGCCGCCCTGCACTTCCAGGATCTGCTGCAGGATGTACGCGCTGGCGCCGCCGGGCACGTCCTCGTCCACCACCAGCAGGCGGTTGGTCTTCTTCAGGCTCTCCACGATGGTGTGGTTGAGGTCGAAGGGGAGGAGGGTGCGCACGTCGATCATCTCCACATCGATGCCGAGGTCGTGCAGGCGCTCTGCGGCTTTCTGCGCGATGTGGAAGGTGCTGCCATAGCTCACGATGGTGATGTCGGTGCCTTCGCACCAGACTTCGGGCACGCCGATGGGCACGGTGAACTCGCCGAGGTTGCTGGGCAGGCGCTCCTTGCTGCGGTAGCCGTTGAGGCATTCGATCACCAATGCGGGGTCGTCGCTTTGCAGGAGCGTGTTGTACATGCCTGCGGCCTGCTGCATGTTGCGCGGCACGCACACCACCACGCCGCGCACGCTGTTGATGATCATGCCCATGGGGCTGCCGCTGTGCCACACGCCTTCCAAGCGGTGCCCGCGCGTGCGCACGATGAGCGGGCATTTCTGTCCGCCCTTGGTGCGCCAGAGCACGGTGGCGAGGTCGTCGCTCATGCCTTGCAGGCAGTAGAGCAGGTAATCGAGGTATTGGATCTCGGCCACGGGGCGCAGTCCGCGCAGCGCCATGCCAATGCCCTGGCCGAGGATGGTGGCCTCGCGGATGCCGGTATCGCTCACGCGCAGTTCACCGAACCAGGCCTGCATGCCTTCCATGCCCTGGTTCACGTCGCCGATCTTGCCGGTGTCCTCACCGAAGGTGAGCAGCAGCGGTTCCTTTTCGAAGAGCGCGGCGAAGTTGTCGCGGATGATGATGCGGCCATCGACCAATTCGTCGGTGGTGTATTCAGCAGGCACCTCGGGCACCTTGAGGCAGCTCTTCGCGCTTTGGCTGTAGAGGTGCGATCCGTAGCGGTCGCCGTTCAACGCCATCGCGTTCTCGATCCAGTCTGCAAGCGGTTGCTTCGCGATGGGGTCGGCGGTGGTGGCCAGCAGCAACGCACGGCGCGCGGCGCTCACCACTTCCTTGCGGCCGGGGCTCATCTCTGCGCGCAGCTCTTTGGCGATGGCGGTGATGGCATCGGCTGTGTTGGATCCTTCGGGGAAGCGGGCGCCTGCCAACGCTTCGACCATGAAGGCGACATCGTTCAGCTCCGCCTTGATCTCGTCCTGGAAGGCCTTCCACGCGGCCTTCTGCGCCGCGCGCGCATCGGCCTTGGCCTTGGCTTCGATCTCGTCCAGTTCCTGCACGCTGGCGATCAGCTCGCCGCCGGGACGCGCATTCAGGATCCACTCGCGGAACTTCACGTTGCAGTCGTACACCTTGTACCACTCCAGCAGCGGCACTTCCTCCTGCGCGTCGCTGCTCTTGTAGCGCTCGTGGCTGCCGCTGGTGCTGTGGCCCTGCGGCTGCGTCACCTCTTCCACATGGATGAGCACGGGCACATGCTCGGCGCGGCACAGGGCGATGGCCGTCTCGTAGGTGCGGTTCAGCGCCACGTAGTCCCAGCCCTTGGTCTTGAAGAGCTCGATGCCATTGGTGCCGGGCTCGCGCTGGAAGCCCGAGAGCAGCGTGCTGATGCTGCCCTTGGTGGTCTGGTAGGCCTTGCTCACGCTGATGCCCCAGCCATCGTCCCACACGCTCATGGCCAAGGGCACGCTGAGCACGCCGGCGGCATTCATGGTCTCCCAGAAGTGGCCCTCGCTGGTGCTGGCATCGCCGATGGTGCCGAAGGCGACCTCGTTGCCTCGGTCGGTGAGGTGCGTGTGGCCGTGCAGCGCCTCGTTGTTGCGGAACACCTTGCTCGCTTGCGCAAGGCCGAGCAGTCGCGGCATCTGTCCGCCGGTGGGGGAGATGTCGGGCGATGAGTTGGGCTGGGCCATCAGGTCCTTCCATTCGCCGTGGTCGTCGAGGCTGCGCGTGGCGAAGTGGCCGTTCATGCTGCGTCCGGCGCTGCTGGGGTCGGCGTGCACATCCGCGTGCGCGTAGAGCTGCGCGAACCATTGCTGCACGGTGAGCTCGCCGATGGCGAACATGAAGGTCATGTCGCGGTAGTAGCCGCTGCGCCAATCGCCATCGCGGAACTGCTTGGCCATGCACACCTGCGCCAGCTCCTTGCCATCGCCGAAGATCCCGAACTTGGCTTTGCCGCCCAGCACTTCCTTGCGGCCGATGAGCGAGGCCTCGCGGCTGAGCACGCAGAGCTCGTAATCGCGCAGGACTTCCTCTTTCAATTCGCTCAAGCTGATCTCGGCTTCGGGTGCGGTCTTGGTGCGGGCCATGGCGTTCTTTCGGGTACGTGGCGAAGGTAGAACCGTAGCGTGAAGCGCATGCGCCTTGGATCATGATTCAGTTGCCGCCGCCAATCCTTGGCGCCCGTTCGCTGGAGCGTTGGGACTTCATCTGAGCGGCCGCCCCACCCCCCCGGTGAGGCTGCTGCGGCGCATCTTGCGCCCGTGCCTGCCGCACCCTCCCGCCTCAAGGTCATCCTTGCTTTCGCAGCCCTTTACATCATCTGGGGCAGCACGTACTACGGCATCAAGGAGGCGCTCACGGGTTTCCCACCCTTCATGCTCGGCGGCCTGCGCTTCGCGGCAGCGAGCGTGATCATGTTCGTGATGGCCCGCGCCCAAGGTTTCGGCGTTGTTCCGGAGAGCGGACTTTGGAAAGTGCTCCTCGTGGGCTTCCTCCTGCTCTTCGTGGGCAACGGCGCCGTGGTGTGGGCGCAGCAAACGGTGCCCAGCGGCGTAGCGGCCATCGCCATCGCCGTGGCGCCGCTCACCTTCACGCTGGTCGACAAGCCGCAGTGGGGCGTGAACTTTCGAAGCCCCACCACCATGATCGGCATCGCAGCAGGCATCGCGGGCGTGTGGCTGCTCTTCCGCGAGCGGTTGAGCGTGCAACTGACGGATCAAGGTTTCGAGGCCGAGGCCACGGCGATCGCGGTGCTCGCGGTGGGCATCCTCGCCTGGCCAAGCGGATCGGTGTGGAGCAAGTACAACCCCGTGAAGCTCTCGAACACGGCGAACAGCGCGTGGCAGATGCTCACGGGCGCCGTGTGCTTCCTGGCGGTGAGCGTGGCGCGCGGCGAATGGGAGGGTTTCTCCTTCGCCGATGTGCCGCGGAACGCCTGGATCGCCGAGGCCTACCTGGTGGTCTTCGGCAGCGTGATCGCTTTCAGCGCATACGTCTATCTGCTGAGCGTGCGACCGGCCACGCAGGTGAGCACCTATGCGTACGTGAACCCTGTGGTGGCCGTGCTGCTGGGCGTCTGGCTGGGCAAGGAGCAGATCGGCGTGATGGAGATCGGTGGGCTGGTGATCATCCTGCTCGGCGTGCTGCTCATCAACTGGGCGAGATACCGCGCTCGCTGAGCTGCGCTTGGGCAACATCGGCCCCTTGTGAGCCGTATGACGCGCGTGCTCACGCGGATACACCCCTTCACGAGCCTGGCCGTGCTCCTCTTGCTGGCCTCGGCCGTGCCCCTCCTGCTCGGTGAACCACTGCTCATGGCCGGCGTGCTTGTGCTGGCGCACGGCTTCGTTCAGCTCGAGTTCAAGAAGTACACGAGCAACTACCAATTCACGCTGATCCTGATCACGGCGCTGGCCATCGGCATCGCGCTCGACCTGCGTTACAGCACATGGCCCATGCTCACCTTGGCCATGCTGCTGTCGGGTACGGCCATCATCGCCCGGCAAGCCTTCATGCAGCAGTTCACCTATGTGAACCTGCTCTGGGTCGATTCGGGCATGTCGGTCGCTGCTGCGGGGCTGTATGCGCTCGCGGTCAGTGGCCAGCCTTTCGCCTGGGACCTCTGGCTCGCGCCGCTGCTGCCCATCGTGGGCGCGCTCGGGCTCACCTTCAGCTATGTGCAGGACGGCTACCGCATCCGGCGCAGCACGCGCTTCGGCTACAAGGTGCAGGTGGGGCAGGAGGCGGTGGACTTCACGCTGCCCGATCAGGATGGGCGCCCGGTGCGGCTCTCTTCCTACCGTGGCCAGCATCCGGTGCTCTTGATCTTCGTGCGCGGCGATTGGTGCCCCGGCTGCCACATGATGCTGCGCACCTACGAGCGCAATCGGCAGCGCTTCGCCGAGAAGGGCGTTCACGTGGTGGCCATCGGCCCCGACAACATCGACGTGAACCGCGACATGGTGGCGCGCATCGGCGTGGGCTACCGCATGCTCAGCGACAGCGACCAGCAGGTGAGCGGGCAATACGGCGTGGTGTACAACAACCCCTTGCTCGAGGTGGGCGTTGATTACGAGCAAGGCATCCCGTTGCCGGCTTCATTCCTCATCGATGTCGATGGCATGGTGCGCTACGTCTCTCGCCCCGATCGGGTCGGCGAGTTCCTGGACCCGGAGCTGATCTTCGGTGCGCTCCAAGGCCTCAACGCGACACCAGCAGCATCATGGAGCTGAGCATTGGCCTCGCCGTGGTGGCCGTGCCCGTGGCGCTGCTCGGCGCCGCTACCGGATTGGCCTTCGCGTACAATCGACTGCGTGCGCGCCATGAGCGCATCGAGCGCGACCGGGCCAGTTACCTGGAAGTGCTCGAGGGCAGCAACGACGGGCTCTTCGTGATCAACTTCGTGAACGGCCGCATCTATCAGGCGAACGAGAAGGCCGCATCGATGCTGGGCTATGCGCGGGAGGAGTTGCAGGGCCTCACCATCTTCCAACTGCACCCGGACAGCATGCTGCACCGCAGCGCCGAGCGCATCGCCGATGCGTGGGAGCAGAAGGGCGCGGTGTATGACGATGTACCGATGCTCACGGCCAGCGGCGCCGTGCTCCCCGTGGAGAGCAGCGCACGCGTGACCAGCTACGATGGCCGGCCCGCCATCATCCTCTTCATCCGCGACATCCGCGAGCGGATCGCCCTGCAGGAGAAGGTGAGCGAGCAGCAAGCGCTGGTGAAGCGCCAGAACGCGGACCTGCTCAGCAGCATCCGCTACGCGCAGCGCATCCAGCGCGCGGTGCTGCCCGAAGCGGCCGATCTCGCTGCGTTGTTCCCCGAGAGCTTCATCCTCTTCCGTCCGCGCGATATCGTGAGCGGTGATCTGTTCTGGTTCACCGAGGTCGATGGGAGAAAGGTCGTGGCAGCGGCGGATTGCACCGGTCATGGCGTGCCGGGCGCCTTGCTCAGCCTCATCGGCGCCTCGCTCTTCGAGGAGGTGGTGCTGCAGCGCCGCATCACGGAGCCAGCGGCCATGCTCGATGCCATGCGCGCAGGATTCGAGCAGGTGCTCAACAAGGGCGAGCTCGAGGTGAGCCACCGCGATGGCATGAACGTGAGCGTGGCCGTAACGGATGAGCGCGATGGCTCGCTGCGGTTCGCCGGGGCCTACCATCCATTGTACCTGCTGCGCGATGGTGCCATCACCGAACTGAAGGCCGACCGCATGCCTATTGGCCTTCACGAAGGCTTGGACAAGCCCTTCGCCCAGCATGAAGTGCGCTACCTGTCAGGCGATCGCATCTACCTCTTCTCCGATGGCATCGCGGACCAGTTCGGCGGACCGCAAGGCAAGAAGCTGCGCAGCGCAGGCTTCAAGCAATGGCTCTTGGAGACCGCGTGCCTCGGCATGGACGACCAGCATCAGGCCATCAGCGACCGCTTCCGGAATTGGAAGGGGGACGAGGAGCAAGTGGATGATGTGCTGCTGATCGGCGTGGAGCTCTGATCAGCGCCCGAGGTCATCGTCAATACCAAGGCGGAGGATGAATTCGCCAATGGCGACCGAGTCGCATTGCGCGATGTGCATCGGGATGCCTTGACCACTGACGTCCTCGATGATCAGGCCAGCAGCGATTGCGCGCTGCCAGGCGGTAACATCACCGCCAACGAAGAGCACACGTCCTTGCGGCGCTTGATCATGCGCTTCGCGCACCCATGATCGACGATCGAAGCCCGCGCCAAAGGCCGACGGGAAGCCCTCGATGAGCACCGGGCAGGCGTAGCACGTGAGGTGCGCGGCGAAATGCTCGCGATGATCCACCTTGAGGTGCGGCCACCGGATGGGAACGATCAGCCCGCAACCGTTGGTAATGGCTGTCTCATGGATCGCCTCGCAGCGGTCACGCACCGATCGCAACGGCTCTTCGCGAACCCAGGCGCATTTCTGCTGGGCAAGCTCATGCTTCACGGTGCCCTCCAATGCATGCGTTCGCACGAGGACCGTGATCAGCGCCAGGACCGGTCCAGCGATCGCGAACCAGCGCGGGACCCGCGAGCCACGCAACAGCCATGCAAGCGTCCCCGTCAGGAGCAAGGGCGTGCTGAGCATCATCCGCGAGCGCGGGAAGAAGACGCTCGCGCATCCTTCATGCACTTTGGGGATGCCGAGCGCAAGGATCAGGATGGCCACTGCCGCAGCCATGGACGCAGCCACGCGCCACTCGCCTTGGCGCAAGAGGAAGAACGCGGCAACGAGCAGAAAGGCCACGGCCACCCAGCCCATGCCGCCGAACGTGTGCAGGTGTTGGAAGTGCAGACCGATGTTCGAAAACCCATCGGCGATCAATGACGGATCGAAGGCCAGGTCATCGGGTCCGAGCGGATGCACCACGGATCCGGTCCGGGCCGCGTACCAACCTTGCGCTGCGCTATGCAAGCCATAACCGATCGCGGTTGCAAGGGCGGCGCTGATCCAGAGCGAAACATGCCTTCCATCGCGCAGCACCAGCCATAGCGCGAAGGCTGCGGTCAGGGGCAGCGCATTCGCATTGCAGAGCAGAGCGGCCACCGAGGTGAAGGCCAAGAGCAGGTGCCTGCTCCATGCATGGCGGGCATTCAGCAGCCATGGCATGAAGGCCATCAGCGCGAGCCCGTGTACCCAGCCGCGCGGCATGCTCGTGATCATGGACCATTCCGCGGGAAGCACAAGCGGCACCAAGGCGACCACCAGTGAGGCGGCGATAGCGCCCTTCCGCAGCGCCCAGAGGCTCCAAGACCAAAAAGGGAGGAGCGCGAGCACCGATG
The DNA here is from genome assembly GCA_016705545.1 of Flavobacteriales bacterium. Taxonomy (GTDB): domain Bacteria; phylum Bacteroidota; class Bacteroidia; order Flavobacteriales_F; family PHOS-HE28; genus PHOS-HE28. The sequence goes on along the minus strand of JADIYA010000007.1, from coordinate 270,951 downwards.
TGACGATGGGCAGGACGATCCATGGCACGGCGCCCAATCGAACGAATGGCGCTGCGAGCAGGGCCTCCAGCATGGGATTGTAGTTCTGCCCGTAGAGGAAGGGTTCTCGGAAGATGCCGTTGCCGTAATCGACGGCCACCTGCATGATCAAAGCGTCGTCGATGCCGATGTGCGTGAAGGCGAAGCCGAAGAGGACGATGGCGCGATCAAGGACACCGAGGCCAAGGGTCAGCCAGACAGCCCCGCGGATCATCTGATCATCGCTGGGCTTCCGCATGGGCGATGTGCGCAAGATGATCGGTGGGCGAGAGCCAGTGCCACGATGCATCGCGCCGGAGCCAAGTGACTTGCCTCTTAGCGTAGTTGCGGCTGTGCTGCTTGACGAGGGCGATGGCCGCGGCCAGTTCCAACTCGCCATCGAAGTGCGCGAAGAGCTCCTTGTATCCAACGGTCTGCAGCGCATTGAGCGTGCGATGGGCAAGGAGCGTGCGCGCTTCCTCGGCAAGACCATCGTCCATCATGCGGTCCACGCGGGCGTCGATGCGCGCGTAGAGCTCTTCGCGCGGTACATCCATTGCGATGCGCACGATGCGCATGTCGGTGCGGTCGCTCGCTTCGGTTCGTTGCTCGCTGAAGGGCTTGCCGGTCAGCAGGCACACTTCCAGGGCCCGGATCACGCGGTGCGGATTGCTGGCATCGATGCGCGCAGCGGTGGCAGGGTCGAGGCGTTCGAGTTCATGCAGCAGGTCCGTGAGCCCTCCGGCATCGATCCGTCGCATCAACCGCTCGCGCAGTCGGGGATCGCTGGCGGGCAAGGGATCGAGGCCTTTCACCAGTGCATCGATGTAGAGGCCGCTGCCCCCAACGAGCACGGCGATGCCATGCTTCGAGAGCAACTCTTGCAGCACAGGCTCCGCTTCGCGCGCGAACCGGCCCGCGCTCCAGGTCTCTTCCAGTTCCAAGTGCCCGAGGAAGTAGTGCTTCACGCCGCCCAATTCATGTTCCAAGGGGCGTGCGGTGCCGATGCGCATGGCACGATAGAACTGCCGCGAATCGGCGCTGATGACCTCCGTTCCGAAGTGCTTGGCGAGCGAGATGCCCGCATCGGTCTTGCCCGAAGCGGTGGGCCCGCCGATGATCACCAGGGCGCGATCAGGCATCAGCGGAACGTATCGTCCTCGCCACCGCCTTGGCTGAATTCGTCGTGGCCTTCGCCCTCATCGGGGTCGTCGCCGAAGAGGTCATCGTCCTCGCCCTCTTCGTATTGGTGCTCCTCTTCGCCCATGGCGTAGGGGTCCTCTTCCAGGATGCCAGCGGAGAGGTCGTCCTCTTTGCTGTGCTCGTCGGGCGCCTCGTGCATGCTGAGCACCACGCGCGGATACGTGATGCCCGGTTCCGGATCACCGGCATGGATGAGCTCCACCATGAACATCCACATATGCAGGAAGTCGTAGGCGTAAACGAAGCGCTGGTCCGTGCTGCGGATGTGATCGCTGATCTGCACTTGTTCCATGAGCGCCGGAACCTCGCCCTCTTCGGCGAAGCCCAGATCCGCCAAGGGGATCTCCGGGCCCTTGCCCCATTCCCCATCGCTCACATAGAAGCACGCCATCTCTTGCCCGATGAAGCCGAAGGCATCCTTGATGGCCGTGTGCAGCTCCTTGAAGGTCTGCTCGCTCCCGATCTCGATGTCGCGGAAGGCCTCGCTCGGGTGGTCGATCAGGACACGGAAGCGGTAGATGCGCATGGGGTTCAGTGGGCAGGTGGCAAGAGCAGGAGCAAGCAATTGCAGCTTGCGAAACTAACGTTCATGCCCACGTCATGGGTCATTTGGAGCGGCGCAGCATCAATGCTCCTGGTCCTGCGCCTGCCCTTTGTCCTCCTGCACCACAGGCTCCACCCCCAGCATCCTCCCGGTCTCCAGCATCAACTGCCACGCTTGTCCCCGCTCGTTCTCGATCTCGCCATCGAGGATCGCATCCTTGATCACCGTCTTGATATCGCCGATGAGTTTGCAGGGCGGGATGTTGAAGGCCCGCATGATGTCCTCGCCGGTGATGGGCGGCTGGAAGTTGCGAACGCGGTCCTTCGCCTCAACGTCCTTGAGCTTCTGGATCACGAGCTCGTAGTTGCGCAGGTAGCGGTCCTTCTTCTTCTCGTTCTTGCTGGTGATGTCGGCGCGGCAGAGGATCATGAGCGCGTCGATGTCGTCACCCGCGTCGAAGAGCAGTCGGCGGATGGCGCTATCGGTGACCTCTTCCTTGGTGAGGGCGATGGGCCGCAGGTGAAGCGCCACCAGTTTCTGCACGAACTTCATCTGCTCATCCAGGGGGAGCTTCAGGCGGCGGAAGATCTTGGGCACCATGCGTGCGCCTTTGTCCTCGTGCCCGTGGAAGGTCCAGCCATGACCGGGCTCGAAGCGCTTGGTGGCGGGCTTGGCGATGTCGTGCAGGATGGCGGCCCAGCGCAGCCAGAGGTCGTTGCTCTTCGCGCAGACGTTGTCGAGCACCTGCAGCGTGTGGTAGAAGTTGTCCTTGTGGCCGATGCCGAATTTCTCCTCGGCGCCTGCGAGCTCCAAGAATTCGGGGAAGAACTCCGCCAGCAGGCCGCTCTCGCGAAGGAGGATGAAGCCTTGGCTCGGGGTGTCGCAGCCGATGATCTTGTTCAGCTCGCCGTGGATGCGCTCGGCGCTGATGATCTCCAATCGCTTCGCGTTCCGCTTGATCGCCTCGAAGGTGATGGGGTCGATGGTGAAGCCGAGCTGATTGGCGAAGCGCACGGCCCGCAGCATGCGCAACGGATCGTCACTGAAGGTAATGTCCGGATCGAGCGGTGTGCGCAGCAGTCCTTGGTCGAGATGAAGGATGCCGCCGAAGGGATCCACCAGCGCGCCGAGGCTCCCTTGGTTAAGTGAGATGGCCAGCGCGTTGATGGTGAAATCGCGACGCTCCTGATCGTCCTGGATGCTGCCCGGCTCCACTTCGGGCTTGCGGCTATTGCGGCTGTAGCTCTCCTTGCGAGCGCCCACGAACTCCACTTGGTGGTCGCCGAACATGAACATCGCTGTCCCGAAATTCTTGAAGGCATGCACGTGCCCGGCATCGAGGCGCTGCGCCACCGCGTCGGCGAACGCCATCCCATCGCCCTCTACCACGAAGTCGATGTCCTTGCATGGACGGCCGATGAGTCTGTCGCGGACATAACCGCCAATCGCGAAAGCGGGAATGTCCTGATGCGCTGCTTCCGCCGCCACCGCTGCGAAGAGCGGTTCGACCGTGACGCCATCGAGACGTTCGGGATCAACGGTGTATTTGCGCCCGGTAGGCATCGGGCGGCGAAAGTAGCGGCCTCAGGCGGAGAGGGTCGGCCGGCTCACAAGCACTTGAACTGATCGAACGGCTCCAGACAATCCTGGCACTTCCACAGCGCCTTGCAGGCCGTGCTGCCGAAGAGCGATAGCATCACCGTGTTCTTCGAGCCGCACTGCGGACAGGCCACTACGGGTTGTTCGCCTTTCAGCGCGCGGATGTCGGCGCTCTTTTCCGGCGGGGCGATGCCGTATTCCCTCAGCTTGCGCTTGCCTTCGTCGGTGATCCAGTCGGTGGTCCAGGCGGGGGAGAGGCTCATCTTCACTTCCACTTCGGGCACGCCGGCCTCCAGCAGTTCCTTCTTGATGTCGGCCGCCATCACGTCCATGGCCGGGCAGCCGGTGTAGGTGGGGGTGATGGTGATGATGGCCTTGCCGCTTACTTCCACCTCCACGCCGCGCACCACGCCCAGCTCCAGCACGTTGATGGCCGGGATCTCCGGGTCCTTCACGTAGTCGAGGAGCTCGAGGATGCGGTGTTTGGTGATCATTGGAATGCTCTCAACCGCGACGACTCGACGACGCAACGCGCGGACATGCGCATGAACGTTTCGGATTGGTTGCGTCGTCGCGCCGTTGCGATTCAATTCTTCACCATTCCGCCCCCGGATACGCCCTTGTCACATGCTGCATCTCCGCCAGGATGAAACCCATGTGCTCGCTGTGCAGGCCCTTGCGGCCGCCGGTCATCATGAAGGCATCGGCGGGGCGCTTCAGGGTGGCTTCGGAAAGCACCTGGTCCACGGTCTTGCTCCAGCTTTCCTTGATGGCGGCGATGTCCGGCGCGATGCCCGCCTTGGTCATCTCCTCCAGCACGGCATCGCTTTCGAAAAGCTCGCCGGTGTAGGTCCACAGGTTGTCGAGGGCGGCCTGGGCGCGCTGGTGGCTCTCCTCGGTCCCATCGCCGAAGCGGATGATCCACTCGCTGCTGGCGCGCAGGTGGTAGGTGGCCTCCTTCACGCTTTTGCCCGCGATGGCCGCGAGCTGTTCGTCGGTGCTCTTCAACAGGGCCTGCATCAGCGGCAGGTGGTAGGCATCGAAGAGGAAGCTGCGCACCATGGTGTGGGCGTAGTCGCCGTTGGGCTGTTCCACCAGTTTCACATTGGTGTATTGGCGTTCCATACGCAGGTAGGCCAGGTCATCTTCCGTCCGGCCCTTGCCTTCCACCTGTCCGGCGTAGGTCAGCAGGTTGCGGGCTTCGCCGAGGTGGTCCAGCGCGCGGTTGGTAAGGGCGATATCCTCCTCCAGCACTGGGCCGTGGCCGCACCATTCACCCAGGCGTTGGCTTAGGATGAGAAGGTCGTCGGCGAGGCGGAGGGTGTAGGTGAATAGTGCGTTGCTCATGGGTGATGGAGGTGGCGATGGTGGCGCCCACCCACCATTCACTAAATGTATTTCGCGCCTTCAGGCATCGTGTAGAAGGTGGGGTGCCGATACACCTTGTCGTCGGCAGGGTCGTAGAAGCTCTCGGCATCCTCCGGACGCGAGGCATGCACATGCTCAGCGAGCACCACCCAGATACTGTTCCCTTCCTGACGGCGGGTGTACACATCGCGGGCGTTCTCGATGGCCATTTGGGGGTCGGCGGCGTGCAGGCTGCCAACGTGCTTATGCTCCAAGCCGCGTTTGCTCTGGATGAAGATCTCCCAGAGGGGCCAGTTGTTCGGGTTGTTGCTCATTGGTTTCCGGTGAATGGGAGGTCGACCCAATGGATCGACGGTCCAGTGTTGTTGATCGGATATCCGCAGTCGGAGCGATCAGGCGGCTTTGCGTTTGGCCTTCTTGGCGGCGTAGGCCAGTGCTGCTTCACGCACCCAAGTGCCATCGTTGTGGGCCTTGTTGCGTGCTGCCAGGCGTTCCTTGTTGCAGGGGCCATTGCCGGCCACCACATTGTTGAATTCGGTCCAGTCGATGGCGCCCCAATCGTAGTGTTGGCTGGCTTCATTCCACTTCAGGTCCGGGTCGGGAATGCTGAGGCCGATCACCTCCGCCTGTTGCACGGTACGGTCGATGAAGGTCTGGCGCAGCTCGTCGTTGCTCTGGCGCTTGATCTTCCACTTCATGCTCTGCGCGCTGTGCGGACTGTTGGCATCCGTAGGGCCGAACATCATCAAACTGGGCCACCACCAACGGTTGAGGGCATCCTGCGCCATCTCCTTCTGTTCGGGTGAGCCTTTCGCCAGCACGGCCATGATCTCGTAGCCCTGGCGCTGGTGGAAGCTCTCCTCCTTGCAGATGCGCACCATGGCGCGGGCATAGGGGCCGTAGCTGGTGCGGCAGAGCATCACTTGGTTCATGATGGCGGCACCATCCACCAACCAGCCGATGGCACCGATGTCGGCCCAGCTCAGGGTGGGGTAGTTGAAGATGCTGCTGTACTTGGCCTTGCCGCTCAACAGGTCTTCGATGGTCTGCTCGCGGCTGGTGCCCATGGTCTCCACGGCGCTGTAGAGGTAGAGGCCGTGTCCGGCTTCGTCCTGCACCTTGGCCAACAGGATGGCCTTGCGCTTCAGGCTAGGTGCGCGGGTGATCCAGTTGCCTTCGGGCAGCATGCCCACCACTTCGCTATGCGCATGCTGGCTGATCTGGCGGATCAGGTTCTTGCGGTAGGCATCGGGCATCCAGTCCTTGGGCTCGATCTTCTGCTCGGCGTCGATCTTGGCTTGGAAGAGTTCCTCGAGGTTCTTCACTTCGGTCATTTGGGGCGTGCGATTACGGTTGGCTAAAGTACGGGAGGGCCTTCAAGCGTGCCTGATTCCCGTCAATTCCGAACGATACAGGCGGTGAATCTGTTCATCCGGCTCCTGCCAGAGCAACCGCTCTATTTTTGCCCGCCTTCAGCATGAGCAACCCCCGAATGGCCCATTTCCACACTCTTCCCGTAGCCGAGGTGCATCAAGAGACTCCCGACTGCATCGTGGTGGGCTTCGATGTGCCGCCTTCGTTGCGGAGCGAATTCGCGTTCCAGCATGGCCAGTACGTCACCTTGAAGCTCACGGTGAACGGTGAGGAGCTGCGCCGCTCCTACAGCATCTGCAGCAGCCCACTGGATGGCGAGCGCTTTCGCATCGCGGTGAAGAAGGTGCCGAATGGCCGTGCCAGCACCCAGCTAGTAGATAAGCTCAAGCCGGGCATGAGCATCGAGGTGATGTCGCCCATGGGCAATTTCACCACAGCACTGGATCCGGCGAAGGAGCGCCATTTCGTGGCGTTCGCCGCAGGGAGCGGCATCACACCGATCCTGAGCATCCTGAAGACGGTTCTTCGCACGGAGCCAAGGAGCCGGTTCACGCTCTTCTTCGGGAATACCGATGCGGACCGGATCATCTTCCGCCAGCGCCTTGAGGAATTGAAGGCACAGCATGGCGATCGCTTGGGGGTGTTCCATATCTTGAGCAAAGGGGTCGAGGAGGATAAGCTTTTCAATGGGCGCATCACCACGGAGAAAGCCGCTGAACTTGTGAAGCGCTTCGTGACGGACAGCAGCACCAATGAATATTTCATCTGCGGTCCCGAGCAGATGATGGTGAATGTCAGCGAAGCGCTGGAGAAGCTCGGGGTCGATAAGAAGCGGATCCACGTCGAGCTGTTCGGCACGCCGGTGAGCACCGAGGCGAAGAAGGAGACCACCCATGCCACGTCAACCGCATTCAGCGGCGTGGCCGATGTGAAGGTGATCATGGATGGCCGCGAGCATGAGCTGAAGGTGAAGGCCAATGGCGATGCCGTGCTCGATGTGGCGCTGGATGGCGGTCTCGATGTGCCGTATGCCTGCAAGGGAGCGGTCTGCTGCACGTGCAAGGCGCGGGTAATCGAAGGACAAGTTGAGATGGAGATGAACTACGCCCTTACGGATGAAGAGGTGGCCGATGGTTACGTGCTCACCTGCCAGACCCATCCGCGCTCGCAGCGGGTTGTGATCGATTACGACCAGCACTGATCGGCACTACCTGGAAAGGTCAAGGCGGGCTTACGGGCCCGCCTTGCTGTTCCTCGGCCTTGGTTGGTTGTTTTTGTTAGGCCCGAGGGAAGGTGTTCGTGGCTAGAAGGTGGCGCTGCTGACTCCTGCGAGCCGGGTCTGGATGTGCGAGAGGTAATGCTCGCTATGGTAGAATCCCCCCATAACCTCGTTGTAGCGGACGATTGCGGATGGGAAATCGGTGTAGAAGGGGTCCGTGCCGTCAGCCAGGGGCGCCTGCAGGTTCACGTAGCATTCGTAGTCGGGGTATTTCACCAGATCCGGCGGAAGCTTGGTGTCGAAGTAGAGCATCTTCTCCTGCTGGCCTTGCTTGGTGATGCGCAGCGTGTAGAACTGGTCTATGTCGAGTTCGAGCTCGAAGCGGCCGTTCTTGCCTTCGAGCTTGCCCAGTTCCACATTGTCCTTGTAGAGGATCATCTCGAAGCTGTCGGCCTTCTTGCCGTCGACGGTCACCTGTCCGTGGACGAGCACGTACCAACCCTCTGCTTGGTCGCGGCGGTCTACGAGTTTGCCTTTTGTTTTTGCCTGCGCGAGCATGCTTCCGCTTGCGAAAGCTGAGACGAGGGCGAGGGCGATGATGCGGTTCATGGGAGAGCGGGAAAGTTGCCTTCGATACGGATCATCCTGAACGCAGGTTTCGTTCAGGCCACTTTCGCGAACGGCAAGCCGGGCTGATGGCTCAGGGCCCGCGGCAGTTTGATGTGGATGGAGGTGCCCTGGCCTAAGGCGCTTTCAGCCCATACCTCACCTCCATGCTTGCCAACGATGCGCTGGACAATGGCTAGGCCAACCCCGGTCCCTTCGAACTGGTCAGCCGTGTGCAGGCGCTTGAACACGCTGAATGCCTGTTCCTTGTGCTGGGCATCGAAGCCGACACCATTGTCGCGCACCACGATATGGTCGTGTTCCGCCTCCGGGATATGGTCGATGGCGATGGCCGGTAGCTCTTTGTTGCGGGTGAACTTGAGGGCGTTGGAGAGCAGGTTGTGCAAAGCGACCTTGAGCATAGGCGCATCCGCCAGCGCCGTGGCACCCGGCTCCACATTCATGCTGATCTGCCCCATGCGTTCATCGGGCACGGTGTCAGTAACAGCTTCCTGCACGAGTTGGCGCAGGTCGAGTTCCTTGCGTTCCAATGCCCTGGTATTGGTCTGCGAGAACCGCAGGAGGTCATCGACCAATTGGATCATCCGCTTGGCGCCTCGCTCGATGCGGTCCGCATAAGGCAGGCAATCGTCGAGTGCGGGATTCTCCTGGGCGGTTGCCCTGAGCAGTTCGCTCATGGCGGCGATGTTCTTCAGCGGTGAACGCAGGTCGTGGGCCACGGAGTAGGAGAATGAGCCGAGGTCCTCGAGCGCTTCGAGCAATTGCGAGGTCCGGGCGGTTACCCGGCGATCGAGGTCGGCGTTGAGCTTCTCCAGGCGCTTCTGCTCCTGTTTGCGGTCGGTGATGTCTTTGATCACCGCTTGGAACACGTTGCGGTGCTCGCCTTGCGGTCCAAGGCTGGTGGCTGTCATCAAGCAGTCGATCACCGCGCCACGGGCGTTGCGTATGGTGAGGTCAACGTTCACGAAGTCCTTGCCTGAGCGGTGCTGCTTCAGGCTCCTGACGAGCTCTTTCGCATCGTCGAGGAATTCCGTGAATCTCCGCTGGCGAAGATCGTGGCGGTTCACACCGATGAGTGCGGCGCAAGCGGCGTTGGCATCGAGCACCTGGCCGCGTTGATCCACGATCACGATGGGATCCGCAGTGGCCTCGAACACCTGGCTGTAACGGTCGAGCAGCTTCTCCTTCTCCGCGCGCAATTGTTGGATCTCGAAAGCCTGATGGATGCGCAGACGCAGGTCGTTCTCATCCCATGGCTTGGTGGCATACGCGTAGATGCCGCCCTCATTCACGGCACGCACCACGGCGTCCAAGTCGCTGTATCCGGTTAGCAGCATGCGCATGACTTGCGGATGCCGCTCGCGGGCGATGGCGAGGAATTCGCTGCCGCTCATGCCTGGCATGCGCTGATCCGATACGATCACGTGCACGTTCTCTCGCGCAAGCAGTTCCAGCGCTTCGTGCCCGGAGGCGGCTATCAACACGTCCATCTCGCGCCGGAAGCTGGCGCGGAAGGCTTTCAGGTTCCGCTCCTCGTCATCGACGAAGAGCACGCGCAAGCGGTCGCTGCTCATGGTGGTCAAGCGGCTTGTTCCTGCATGCGCGCCTGTCGCAAGGGCAGGGTGATGGTGAAGGTGGTGCCAACGCCGGGCTCGCTCTCCACCTCGATGCAGCCCTGGTGCTCGTTAATGATCCCGTACACGATGGCCAGCCCGAGTCCGGTGCCTTCGCCAACCGGTTTCGTGGTGAAGAACGGCTCGAAGATCCTGGCCTTCACGTCATCGGACATGCCCACGCCGGTATCGCTGATGCGCACGCTGGCCTCGTGCTCGTTGGCTGATGTGGACACGGTGACCAGCCTCGGCCTTCCATCCTGACGCGCAAGTGTTGCTTGGGCGGCATTGTTCATCACGTTCATGAAGACCTGATTGATCTTGCCCGGGAAGCATTCCACTTTGGGGAGCTCTCCGGCTTCGATGCGCAGATCCACCTTGTCGCGGTACTGCGGTGCGAGCACGGCCAAGGTGCTCCGCAGGCCTAGATTCAGGTCGCTGGGCTTCAGGTCGTCTTCATCCAGCCTTGAGAAGTTGCGCAGGCCGCGCACGATTTCCGCGGTGCGGCGCGCGCCCTCGTCCATGCTGTGGATGATCTCATCCAGTTCGGTGATGGTCTCGTCCAGTCCGATGCGATCGTCGCGCTCACGCTGCGCGGCTAGGGCTGTTGCGGCCTCAACTGTTGCGGGGATTGACCGGTAAGCCTGAATGGCGTCCATCACTTCACCCACATTGCGCCGCAACGGGCCGATGTTGCTGCTGATGAAGTTGATCGGGTTGTTGATCTCATGCGCGATACCAGCAGTGAGCTGGCCTAGGCTCGACATCTTCTCGCTCTGCACCAGTTGTGCTTGGGTGCGCTTCAGATTATCGTTGCTATCCTGCAAGGCTGCGGTGCGCTCCATCACCTTTTGCTCGAGGATCTGGTTCTGCTCGCGAATGAGGTTCTCGTTCTCTTGAGCCATGGCCAGGGCTTCCGCCTGCGAGCGGTCCTTCTCGCGCCGTAGGATGTTGATTCGGTCCGCCAGGGCGAATGAGAGGAGGATTCCTTCAATCGCTGAGCCCAATGGCATCGTATTCGTCGTGATCAGGTTGTACGGGAGCACGCCGACGTCCTTGAGCACGAATGCAATCGTTCCCAGCAGGAATACCATCCATGCGGCGAGGAAGTACTTGCCTTGTCGGGAGCCGCTGCGCGAGACCTTGATGGCCACGGCAAGGAAGAAGAACGCGTAGATGCCGGAGATCAGTTGGGCCAGGGGATAGCCGATCATGGGTTCGATGAAGAGATAGGTCGCCAAGCAGAATGCGAAGCTGGCATAGAACCACTTGAAGGCGCGGTGCATGCGAGGCACAAGAACCTCCGTTCGGAGGAAGGATTTCATGAATTCTGTGGCGGCCGTGGCGGTTAGCAGCGTAAGGATGATCGACGCATTGGTGCTCAGCCAGGCACTCGCACCCCAGAGGTGGAACTGGCCCGTGCCGAAGAAGGCAAGTTGCGTCAAGCCGACTGCGGCGATGTAGGCCACGTAGAGGAGATAGGATCGGTCACGGGTGGAGAGGAAGACGAAGAGATTGTACAGGGCTAGCACTAGCATCACGCCGACATACAGCCCGATGAAAAGGTGTCGCTTGGCTTTTGCGGCACTGAAATCTGATTCCGTCTGCAGCAGCATTGGCACTTGCAACTGCTTCTTGCTGCGGAGGCGCACGAGCACTCCGGTCTCCTCACCGGGTGCTGCTGGGATGTGGAAAGCATATTCGCTCTCTATGTCCGAGCGCAGACCGCGGCCAACCATCTGGCCGGTATGGGCGATCTTCATCAAGTGTCCGCCACGATGGATGAACACCTGGACATCGTCAAGCTCCGGATGGGGCAGATGCAGGACCAGCGCCGACTCTTTCGAATCGTTCCGCGCATTGAAGCGCAGCCAGAATGCGGCATTGCTGATGCCCAAGTTCGGCACATCGGCTGGCGATGAGCAATAGCCCTGGCTCGTGAATGCCCCATCAGGGGATAATGTGCCCGCGCTATCGGTGAGAACTTGCAATGACCTGCCGATGGGTCCTTTACATGGGCTAATGGCTTGAATCCCGGATTCGGCGTGAACGGCCAGTTGCAGCGCGAGCAAGCTGGTGATTGATGCGAGGAGCTTTGTCATCGCGCGCTTGTACGCCAAGCACGTGGTCCTCGGTTTCGCTCACGCGCTGTAACGGTGCCTGCACTGAAGGATTTCTCCGAATACCTGCAGGTCCTGCTGCTGATTGTCGGCATGCAGCAGATAGTTCACCTGAAGTACACAACCGGCCGGGTTCTCAAGCCGCGATTGCACCGGCCTTGTCCGCAGGCTGAAGATGGCCTCTCGGACTCGAGGCGAAGCGTGCGTAAGCGCGAACGCATCAGGAATGACCATCGCTATGGAACGGATGGTCGGGATGGGGTAGGTGAATACGCCCTTGTCACCGATGCCTTCGAGCGGGACGAAACCGACCTTCCGGGCATGGCGGAGGGTGTAGTGCGCTACGAAGCAGGTCATGGACCGAAGGTTGAGCTGGCTGGCAAGCGCCACGGCCGATTCGCTCAAGAGCAATGGAAGGCCGCGTCCCGCGAAGCGATGCGCGTTCCACAAACCGCAGATTTCTGCCACACCCCCTTCTTCCAAGAATCGCAGGGCTCCATGGATTCCGCTATCCAGCGGTGCGATGGCCTGCTCCATCGGGAATGGACCGGATTGCCCTGCCGGTTGAACTCGGATGCCTGCCACCATGCCTAACCTATCATGCATTGCCACAATCAGGTGGACTGAGGGGTCTGAGAGCCATCGGTTGGAGCTGGCAATCGCGGGGGTCACGCCAATATCAGTCAGGACGCGCTCGTGTTCCAGCAAGTATTCGGCAGCCAGCTTGGGCTCGTCAACAGGCCGGAATGCGCGTATCCAAAGTCGGTCACTGCGCGTCATGTCACGATCTGTTGGTGATTGACCCTGTGGGATGCTTGTTCCCTCATGAGTTCCGCAGGATCCATGAACCAACGGCCGCTGGCTTGAGGTTGGCCGAGCAGGATTCGCCTGGCTGTATCACCGGCAGCACCTCCACCGTGCATTACGGCGGACGCCAGTTGAGGCCAGCTGCTCAGGACAGTCCCGATAAGCGGTAAGGAATCGCGCATCCGCGCACTGAGCTGAACAGGGTCAATGAGCGCCATGGACAGCGCTCGGTTCTGTTCCGGATTCAGCTGGATGCCTGCGGGTGTAGCCAAATGCTCCACCATACCGTGCAGGACCGGCCTATGCGGCTCCAGATCATAGCGCTCAACGTCGATCATGCCCCGATCACTGGTGTCCATCACCACGGGGATCCGGTGTGCTTTCGCCCGCTGCCGGGCGATGATCTTCACCGCTGCGTTGTCGCATTCCTCCACGAGCAGGTCGAGCTTCCCGCCTTCAGTGAGGAAGCGGTCAAGATTGTCGTCGGTGATGCCCTCGTGGAAGCAGGTCACCTTGAGGTAGGGATCGATCTCAGCGATCTCCCGCGCCGCATTCACCGTCTTGCGGATCCCGAGGTGATGCACCCCGCTTCGGATCCGGTTCAGATTGCAGAGGTCCAATGTGTCGAAGTCAGCCAGACGGAGTTCCCCGAAGCTTCGTTCCATGGCCATCACTAGGCTCACGCTCTGACCAACGCTGAGGCCGATGACACCTACCCGCTTGGTTGCCAGCATGGCTTGTTCCTCGCTGGTGATCTTGTTGCGGTTGCGGTCGGTCCTTACTTGAGCGAATTCAGGCTCGTCGAGGAGATGGACCAAACGATTCGACCAGGGGTAGTAGACCCAGCATCCGTATTGCTCGAGCGAGCAGCCATTCAGGTGTGCAGTGATTGCTTCTTCAAGCTCTATCCCAGTCCACTTCATGGAAGGATGCCGAGCTCTCATCAACTCGCGCAACTGCGCGTGCAGCTGATCGTGAACGGTGATGCCCGTGTGGCGCCTCAGCAGCTCTTCCAGCCCCCGTTGGTCAGACGGGTCAGCTAGGCGGAAGAACACGGGCCGGAAACTGTCCGGGTCCGCCGCTGAAGCGCCTCGCAGCGCTTCGAGCCAAGTATTCATGGGTGGTCAGGAGAGTGATGCCCAAGGTGTCGGAGTGGGGGCGAAGCTAGTCAAGGTCGAGTTATTAACAATTTATCCACATCGAACTTCGACGAACATCTGATTCAGACCTGCGTATGAGCGTTGCAATCCCTCCGCCGATGAACGCCCTTGCGCGCAACCCGACCCCCACTGGACTGCCTGTGGTGCTTTTCGTGGATGACGATGCGGGCAACCGCCAAGCATTCCAAGCGGCATTCCGGCAGTGCATGACGGTGCTTCTGGCAGCCGACCTGCATGAAGCATGGATGCACCTGAATACGCAACGTGTTCACGTCTTGATCGCCGATCAGCGAATGCCGGGCCTCAATGGCAGCGAGTTGCTCACATTGGCGAAGGAGCGGTTTCCGGATGTGTGCCGCATGCTCATCACCGCATACTCAGACCTCGAAGCGGTTATCGATGCCGTGAACAACGGTGGTGTCACCAAGTATTTCGCCAAGCCATGGGTGCATGATCAATTGGTGAAAGCCGTTCAAGACGCTTTCACGGCCATCTGCGAGGAACAGGAGCGCGAGGCTTACTTGAAGCGACTTGAAGAGGCCAACCGGCAACTTGAGTTCGCCCTTCGGCAACGGTTGCTTTCCTGAATCAAGGCACGAGCACACGCATAGGGGCCACGCGGTAATCGGTCAGCGTGATGCTGTACATGCCCCGTAGGAGGTTTGAGGGCAATTTCGACTTTCCGTTCTGCAGTACCGCATGAGCGCAAAGCCTGCCCATGGAATCGAAAAAACTGACTGTGCTCTGCCCGGTAAGCTCGGGGATGATGAGTTCACCATCCTGAATGTACGCCGCCCTGGTCGGGGCAACCACATCAGTTAATGTCGTGCTTAGGTTGAAGATCTCTTCATACGAGTCCGCGAACTCGTATGCCGCAGCGCATCCTGGTGCTGCATCCCAATTGATGCTCCAGGTCATCAAGCCACGCAAGCCGGGGTAGGTGGAGATGAGCTGATATTGCCCTGGTTGTGGTCCGGCGCCGCGCAAGTAAGCCACTGCAGCTGTGAGCAACCCTGGACTCACATATCCGCCACCCGCCGCAGATGGGCAAGCAGGAAGGCCAATGGCGACCTTTTCCGGAGGGAGCGGTGCAAAGAATCCGCCAACGGTGCCGAAGCCTTGCAGCAAGGCCTCAGTTTGGCTTACGATGAAGTCCGCGCTGCCTTGCGTGTAGATTCCGCCATCGATGCCGTACATGCTTCCGCTGTTGTAAAGCTGCACATGAAGGATGTCGATTCGGTCACGGAGCGCTTCGATCACCGGCAGGTAAGCTCCCCAGATTCCACCGAATGCGCTCTGGCCGCCTTGCACGTACGCGGTCTCGGGAGCCATGGTGAGCATCATCGGCGTGCCGGTCGATGCTTCATAGGCCTCAGCGATGGAATTGATGGCGTCGATGAGACGAAGGATGGTGGCATCGGTCGGTGTTCCGATGGTGCCTCCAGTGATGGCTACTGAGCTGCCTTCCAGGTCGATATCTATCCCCTGGAAGCCATAGCTGTCAAGGATTGCGAGCATACTGCTCACGAATTCATCGCGTTCTTGGTCTGAATCGAGATGCACAGGGGCATTCGCGCCGCCAATGCTGATGAGGACCTTCTTGCCTTGCGCGCGAAGGGCCGCCACTTCGGCGATGAAAGTCGATTGAGGCGTTCCGCTCGGGGAAAAGGTCATCAAGTGGCTGGTCCCTGCTAACGGTTCAGCGAATGCGATGTCGATCACGGTGTATCGGTCGTCGATCTGAGAGAGCGCCATGTACGGCGCGCTGCCATCGTTCCAATTATGCCAATAGCCGATGAGGTCATGTTGCTGGGCACGCACGGCACTAGGGTCTAGGGCGCATGCAAGGCCTAAGGGAAGCAGGAGCGATCGCATGCTGCGAATGTCTGATTCCCGCGCATCGGCCACCTGTCGTTCGGGGCTTGGCTGTGGGACTCCTGAGCGTTGCGCCCGTACTGAAGAATGCTGCCCGCTATCTTCGGCCACGCATGCGGCCGGCGACACTCTTGGCGAACAAGGCTTTCGGCCTGACGATCACGCGGCTTTGCCATCAGTTGATTGAGGATTATGGTGACCTGAATGGGGTCGCCTTGATTGGCCTTCAGCCTCGCGGGGTGCTATTGGCGAGAAGGCTCCGATCCGAGCTGCTGTCCATCATCGGCAAGGAATTCCTAGCCTATGGAGAGCTCGATATCACGTTCCATCGCGATGATTTCAGGCAGCGCCGGACGCTGCCGGCGCCGAACACGACGGATATCTCCTTCGATTTGGATGGCCGTCGCGTGGTGCTCGTAGACGATGTGCTGTTCACCGGACGCACCATACGCGCCGGGCTCGATGCGATGCTCGCTTTCGGACGGCCAACCAGCGTGAGCCTGCTGGTGCTCATCGACCGCCGGTTCAGCCGTGAGCTGCCGATTCAGCCCGATTACGTAGGCAAGTGGGTCGATAGCATCGGCGACCAACGGGTAACCGTGGCCTGGAGGGAAGTCGAAGGTCAGGATCGGGTCTTGCTGCACACTTCCGATGCGGAAATCGGAACCTCTGTTTCCAAGGGATCCATCGCCGATCAATGAGCCCTGCCAACACCAATCCGATTGCGCTGGGAAGCGAGTCGCTGAGCGTCGATCATTTGCTCGGGATCAAGGACCTCACGCGGGCTGATATCGACCTGATCTTCCGCACCGCCGATGGTTTCAAGGAGGTTCTTGGGCGCCCCATCAAGAAGGTTCCGAGCCTGCGTGACATTACCATCGCCAATCTGTTCTTCGAGAGCAGCACACGTACGCGCGTGAGCTTCGAGCTCGCCGAGAAGCGATTAAGCGCCGATGTGGTCAATTTCAGCAGCAGCGGCAGCAGTGTCAGCAAAGGGGAGACCCTTATCGATACGGTGAACAACATACTGGCGATGAAGGTGGACATGGTGGTCATGCGCCACCCGGACCCCGGCGCAGCCATGTTCCTGGCACGGCATGCACGGGCGCGCATCCTGAATGCCGGCGATGGCACTCATGAGCATCCTACCCAAGCTTTGCTAGATGCTTACAGCATCCGGGAGAAACTGGGAAGGGTGAAGGGGGTGAAGGTGCTCATCGTGGGCGATGTCCTTCACAGTCGCGTGGCGCTCAGCAACATCTTCTGCCTCCAGAAGCTCGGGTCAGAGGTGATGCTCTGCGGTCCGCGCACGTTGATGCCGCGCCATATCCGAGCCCTCGGTGTGCGCTTCGAGGATGACCTTGACAAAGCCTTGGGTTGGTGCGATGTGGCCAACATGCTCCGCATCCAGCTCGAACGGCAGGGAGGCGATGGTATTGCGAGCTTCCCGAGCCTGCGCGAGTACGCCATGCTCTATGGCCTCAACCTTTCTCGCTATCGCCGGATCGGTAAGGATGTGGTGGTCATGCATCCAGGCCCGATCAATCGGGGGGTAGAGGTCAGCAGCGAAGTCGCTGACCACGCGAACAGCATCATCCTCGATCAGGTCGAGAACGGAGTTGCCATCCGCATGGCGGTCCTATACCTGCTTGCTGCGCGTATCCCACGCACAGCTGTTTGAAAGTGGCAAGGGGCGATCATTCCCGGCGGCCGGAAGCCGCTGCCTATATTTGGCCGGAGACCATTGCACCATGAACTTCACCATTGAGGACAAAGGGCGCTATACGCTCGTGACCAGCAACGTCGATAAGCTGGATACCACCTGTGCACCTGAGTTGAAGAGCGAGCTCGTTTACCTGAACAAAACAGGGGTGCGTAACGTGGTCATTGACCTTGCGGCTACGCGCTATTGCGACTCCTCAGGACTCAGCGCCCTTCTTGTAGCCAATCGGTTGTGCAAGAGCGTTAGTGGTGGCTTGGTGGTGTGCGGTTTGCAGGAGCCCGTGCAGAAGCTGGTCCAGATCTCGCAACTCGAGAGTGTGCTCTCCGTGACACCCACGGTTGCCGAGGCAGTTGACCTGCTCTACATGGAGGAGATCGAGAAGGACGTGAACAAAGACTGACTGAACGCATGAAGAACGCATTACTCACCGCTGCATTCGCTCTTACTAGTATTTCGGCGCTCGCCCAGCCGTGTACGCCCAATCCGTTGTACGCTGATAGCGTCTATGGCGTATGGCCAGATACCACGGAGAACTTCGTCGATGGCATGGTGGATGTCCCATACAGCCAGGACCTGAACCTGATTGTTCCCATTAACGCGCAGGACATCGATCCCACGTTCCCAGCGGTCACCATTGATAGCATCGCATTCGATGGCGTGACGGGACTGCCTGCCGGGCTCACCGTCGGCTGCGCCTCGCAAACACCTGCGGCTTGCACGTATCTGCCGTCGGTTCTTGGGTGCGGGGTCATCCAAGGGATTCCCACCGAAGCCGGTGATTTTCCGCTCACCTTGCAAGTGACCGGTTACTTCACCCTGTTCGGATCCGCTGTGCCTTACCCGATTGAATTCACGGGTTACAGGATCATCATTGCCCCGAACAACGTGGGAGTGGCGGATATCGGCATGGCCTCGGTCAGCGGGGTTCGGAATGCCCCTAATCCTTTCAGCGCACGAACGAACATCGAGTTCAGTCTGGATCGCGCAGCTGAGGTCAAAGTGCGGGTTTTCACCCTGCTGGGAGAAGAACTGTGGAGCTACCGAACCCAAGGCAAAGTCGGCCAGAATCGAATCGCATATGAGTCGGGCGCTTTGCAGGAAGGAGTTTACCTGTATAAGGTCGAGAGTGGTCCGAGCAGCTTCACCGGCCGGATGATGGTGAGCCGATGAGCCGCCTCAAGATATGACTACTTGAGAAGGCCCCAGGTGGGGCCTTCTTGCTTTCCATGGCACATCGCCAATTCGACCTGATCACACTTGGCACCGGTGCCGCACTGCCGGCCCGTGGACGGTTCCCGACGGCTCAGTTGCTCATCGTGCATGGTGAGCACTACTTGATTGATTGCGGCGAAGGGACCCAGGAGCGCCTGCGAACAGCGGGAGCGCCTTTCAATCGGATCGGGCACATCTTCATCAGCCACCTGCATGGCGATCATTACCTCGGCCTTATGGGCCTGATCAGCAGCATGCACCTCATGGGCCGTACCCGCGAACTTCATGTGCATGGCCCCAAGCCGTTGAAGGAGATCATTGAAGTACAGTTGCGTGCTTCACAGACCTATTTGCGGTATCCGCTCACTTTTCATCCCACGGAACCAGTCAGCGGCACCGTTGCATGGCACGATTCCCGGGTGCGGGTTTCGCTACTCGCGCTTCGGCACCGCATTCCCTGCACAGGCTTCCTCTTTGAGGAATCAATGGCTCCCCGCCCGTTGATCAAAGCAAAGCTCCTTTGATCCCGCCCTCGATGCGTAACCGGATCAAGGCCGGCCAGGATCTCCAATTGCCCGATGGCACCTGGTTACCGAACTCACTCCTGACCACCGAGCCAGCGCCCGCTCGCCGTTATGCGTACTGTTCCGATACAGCGTACGCGCCGGAGCTCATCCCTTTCCTCGAAGGCGTCGACCTGCTCTACCACGAGGCCACCTTCACCCGGCAATTGGCCAAGCGCGCTAGGGAAACCATGCACAGCACCGCCGCAGATGCCGCAACCATGGCACGCGATGCCGGTGCGCGCGCTTTGTTGCTCGGACACTTCAGCTCTCGATACAAGAGCAGCGTTGAGCTGTTGAATGAGGCAATCTCGATCTATCCGGGAGCCCTTGTCAGCGAGGACGGCGCACGGTATAGCGTGCCCGAACGCGACGCGAACTAACAGGTGTGCATATCACAGGACAGGTGCATCGGGAGCAGCGGGTACATTCGCGCCCAATCTGGAATGATTCCAAAGAACGGATGAGAAGGGTCAAGTTGCTACTTGCAGATCATGGCGAGCTGGCCTTGGTAGGGCTGCGAAGCGTGTTTGAGGCGGCAGAGGATCTAGAGCTGGTGGGCTCGGCGCGAGATCCAATAGCGATGAAGGCGCTGCTTGTGCGGCACCGTCCTGATGTGACATTGATCGATCACACTTCAGAGGGTTTCGCAGCTCGTGATATCCGGGAGGGGATGAAGCGTTCCCCGCGAACCCGATTCGTGGCAATCACCCCGGAGCCAACGCCGGTCGTGCTCATGAACGCTGTGAAGGCCGGCGCCACCAGCTACGTGAAAAAGGATTGCGACCTGCAGGAGATACGCGATGCCGTGACCTGCACCGCCGTGGGCCAGCGCTTCTTCTGCGGTAAGGTGCTGGATGCCCTGCGGAGGGCCGGGCACGATGTGGATCGGTTCGTTGCCGAGCCCCTGTCATGCGCATCGGTGACATTGAGCAACCGGGAATGCGAGATCATCGGACTCATTGCTGAAGGGAAATCCTATACACGGATCGCAGACCAATTGCACCTCAGCGCCCATACCGTGGTCACGCACCGGAAGAACATCATGCAGAAGCTGGGCGTGAACAGCACAGCGGCCTTGGTGCTCTACGCGGTGAAGAACGGCATGGCCAGCCCTAACCATTTCCTGTTCAATGAAGGGGCCTGATGCGGGGAAGCCGAACTTTGCCGCATGTCACTGCTCATCGCTGAGATCGGCGGTAGTTCGAGCCGCTGGGCGCTAGTTGATGGCCATGCGTCAGTTTCGATGCTGCCAATGGCTGGCGAGTCCATGCCCGGCTTCAATCCTCTGAACGGCGACGCCGAGCGCTTCGCACAGGGCGTCCGCGACTATGTGGGCCAGAGGCTGCCATCGGCCCTTGCTGCACGGCAGGTGCTGGCCTATGCAGCGGGCTGCGGCTCTCCGGAACGAGCGGCCATCATGCACGGGGCCTTGCGCCAGCTCTGGCCTTCGGCCGAGATTATCGTGCATACTGATCTGGAAGGAGCGGCACGGGGCCTCTGGGGGAGCGGACAGGGCCTGGTGCTGGTGCTTGGAACGGGATCGAGCGTGGGTTGGTGGGATGGTGCACTTCTGCACCAATCCTTCCCTTCTTTGGGCTTTGTGCTCGGTGACGAAGGCAGCGGCGCAGACATCGGGAAGACGATGCTGCAGGATGCCTTCTATCGCCGGATGCCGGAGGATCTGCGCATTCAACTTTTCGGCCTCCATGGGCCGGTCTTGGCGGATGTGCTCGATGCCGTTCATCGTTCGCCGTTCCCTTCGCGTGCGCTGGCTTCTTACGCAGGTCGATTGGCTCCTTATGCCGATGAACCCTATGTCCGGGAACTCATCACCGCGCGCTTTCATGCCTTCGTCGAGGCCTTCAAGCCTTTCCATTCCCATGAACAGACGCAAGCGGTGAAGGCTACAGGATCCGTGGCTTGGGGCTTCCGGGAAATTCTATCGGCCTGCCTTCTGGAGCACGGAATGGAATTGCTCGTTGTGGAGCGCGATCCCCTCAACGGGTTGGTGCGCTGGCACCTTCAGCAGTTGGGCTAGCGGGATGCAGGAGCGCGGACAATCGTGCGAATGCCATACGGTTCCCAGTTCCGTGCACTGAGCGCAATACGCGCTCCCGTTCAACCCGCGTAAGATGCCAACTGAGTGAGATGCGCTCGGATCGATCGTGCCAAAGCTGCACATCGATCACCTCCAATGGCGCATTCCCCGTGGGGTCGAAGAGGTGCAGCATGAGGTCGTAGTCCTGATCCTGTGCGCGGACGAAGTTGTCGTAAACGCTGCCGATCGGGTCGAGTACTCGGCCCATCAGTGAACCGCTGCTCGGGTGCACCTCCAGTTGCTTCTGTGTGTCGCGCAGTTGCAGCACCACGACACCGCTGGTGTTCGCCTCGATCCAGTCCTGGAAAGTCGCCAGCCATGCGAGGGTGACCCTGTATCCGTAGTTGTCCCGCACCCCGGCATCCATCACGCGCATGGGTGGCTGGCTGGGCAATGTGGTGATCGGTGTGATGTACGGGAAGCTGGCGCTCATGCGCAATGCGCTGGATAGCTTGAGACTGTCTGGGCCGTGAGCGGCGAATAGGCGGCGGAATTCGATGGCCTCTGCTTGGCTTTGCAGATGGACAGAAGCACTCGGGGTGATGGACGTGAGGTACGAGGCATCCTGCGCCGCGATCACCAATCGACGCCCATCGTTGATGCTGGTCGGGCTCACCACCAGCATTGGGGTGCGGGCTTCCCTTTCGGCCTGTGCCATTTCACCCAAACGCACGTCGAGCATGCCACGCGTGTTCGCATTCAATCGCCGTTCGAACGCAGCGGCGCGGTCGAGCGTGTACCGGCGATTGCCA
The DNA here is from genome assembly GCA_016705545.1 of Flavobacteriales bacterium. Lineage (GTDB taxonomy): Bacteria > Bacteroidota > Bacteroidia > Flavobacteriales_F > PHOS-HE28 > PHOS-HE28. The sequence continues at coordinate 249,073 of JADIYA010000007.1, read as the reverse complement.
TCGCGCACGCTGCGGTAGCGGATGAACATATCGTTGGTGACGAAGCTGAAGGCCACCGGGTTGAGCACGTCACCGCTGATCTCATCAAGCACAGCATGGCTGAAGCGATCCGAGGTGCCTTTATCCTGGTCGTATTGCTGGATCTGGCGGAAGTAAGCCGCACCAATGATCCCGCCAGATGAGCCGGTCATCAGTGCAGTGCGTGCCATCAACGTTCCATCCAGCATGCTATCCGCCACCTGCAGCCCGCGATAGGTCCAAAGCATGCTTCGCAGCCCACCCCCGCTGGTGTTGATGATCACCATCTTGGGCTTCCCGCTGGCATCGGCGAAGCGCAGGTTGTTCGCTTTCCATCGCTCGAGCGTGGCCAGCATGGCGCGGGCATCGCGTGCGGCAAGAGCCGTGTCGTTGGCCATGGCCGTGATGGTATTGCGATCGTAGGTGGCGGGCGGATGCTCATAATCGAGCCCGTAAGCATGGGTGTCATACAGGAAGCGCTCTGTGCGTTGGCTCAAGAGGTTCAGGCTCACCACAGCCAGGAGGATCACAGCCCCGGTCCAGCCGTGGAGCCAACTGAAGAGCGCGCTCACGAGCATGAGCACCACCGTGAACAGGAGGAACGCGCTTGCTCCTGCCGGAATGGCGAAGAGCGCCACGTTGTTGAAAGCGCCAAGCAGGATGAAGGTGAGCACGAGGACCACCTCGAAGATGGATCCGTTGATGTGGTTCTGCCAGAGCACATCGCGCAGCAGCTCCTGATCGTAGTGCGCGCTGCTTCGGGCCAGCATGATGCGCAGTCGTGGAGTGAGGTAGGTTTCAACGCGCCATTTCTCCGTGCGCTGCTGGCGACGCAGCCAGCGCATGGCCTTTCGCCGCTCATGGGGCCTCTTGGGCGGGGCTTCGTGCTGCGGCCCGAGTATATCCATGAGCGGCTCTTCCGGCCGGTACTCCTCAGCCGATTTACCGGAGAGCTTCACGATGTCGGTGTTCGTGCGCGTGAAGTAGAGCAGCGCGATGCCCAAGAAGGCGAGGACGCCCACGAGGAATCCCAGCAGATGCAGGGCCACGCTCGGCAAGGGGACCAATTCCTGGGTGTATTGGAAGCGCGCTGCGCACCAGAGGTAGGTGAGTATGAACAGTGCCGGGATGAAGGCGTTGTTCACGTTGAATTTGAGGAAGGGCCTGGCGATGGTGGCGATGAAGGGGAAGCGGTAGCCATGCATCGCGTAGCTGTACAGGTTGAAGGCGGTGATGAAGCCGCCCAAGGCGAAGCCGGTGATCAGGTGCGAGAAGAAATCGACACGGCCGAAGTACTCGGGGAACAGGAAGAGATAAGGCACGCCGTATTTCACCCCAAGGCTCTCCGTCACGTAGGCGAACAGCACCAGCCACGCCAGCAGCAGCAAGTGGTTCTTCTTCAGGTGCAGCAGCAGCAGCTGGATTGGGAAGAAATAAATCGCACGGCGCCACCAAGTGCGTACGGTAAGGCGGGCGGTCATGCGGTGCAGGGCTTTCGGTCAATGATACGCGGAAGGCCGGGGCGGTGTTGTGCCGTTCGCGGCCATCCGTCAACGGCTACCGGTGGACGGAAGCGGCATTACTGTGCAGCTTCTGGCATAGGTTGGCGCCTTCAAGCCCATAAGCAATCGGCGCGTGCGGATCCTGCTCCTCGATAACTACGATTCCTTCACCTGGAACCTGCACCACCTGCTGGCTGTGCATGCGCAGGTGGATGTGGTGCGGAATGACGCCATCAGCATCAGTGAGGCTTCGCGCTATGAGCGGATCGTGATCTCTCCGGGACCAGGCCTCCCATCAGAAGCAGGGATCACCATGCCGCTGCTGCAAGCGCTGATGCCCTCGCACCCCATCCTCGGCGTGTGCCTGGGCATGCAGGCCATTGTGGAAGCATGTGGCGGCCGATTGTTGAATCAGTCCCGGGTCATGCACGGAGCCGCGGTTTCGTGCACGGTTGAGGAACCGGTTGATCCACTCTTCCAGGGATTGCCATCGCCCTTCGAAGTCGGCCTTTATCACAGTTGGGCAGCAGACGAAGCAAGCTTACCGGCTGAATTGCACGTGACCGCTCGCAGTGCTGAGGGCGTCGTGATGGCCCTTCGCCGCGCGCACTTCCGAGTGTGCGGGGTGCAGTTCCATCCGGAGAGCGTGCTCACCCCAGATGGCCCCCGCATCATCGCGAACTGGCTTGCTGACTAAGACGGCATCAGGCCAACGGGTCTGCGAGGATCAGCTCTGGATACTCGAAAGCGTCGCTAGCGACCGGGGAATTGCCCAATCCTTCTTTACCGAGCAAGGGGCGCACGCTGTAGGCAGCCATTGCCTCGTTGGGGTAGGGTTTTATCAACCGCATGATGGCTTCCTCATCCGATCGGTTATGGACCGGGGCCAGCCACTGCGCTTCTTCCTCTTCCGTGAGGATCACCGGCATGCGCGGTCCCTCGAGCTTCGGATTGTTGTGGATGCGCTGAAGCAGCTCATTGCCCTCGCAGGTCACGATGCTGAAGGTGAGCATGGATGTGCCACTGTCAGGGTCTTTCCAGATGTCCCAAAGCGCAGCCAGTGCGAAGTGCGGCCTGTCCTTCAGGTGGATGAAGTAGGGGTAGGCCTTCTTGCCGAAATGATGATGCTCATAAAAGCCCTCGACATGCACGATGGCGCGCCGCCCTCGCGCCGAATTCCTGAACGCAGGCTTCTCGAAGATGCTCTCGCCACGTGCGTTGAGCGTCTGGTTCCAGATCGCGCGCTGCTGGTCCGCATCATTCACCCAGGCGGGCACCAGGCCCCAAAGCGCCAACTGCGGGTCATGCGGCTCGGCATCGGTGTAAAGCACCATGCGCGGGTGCGTGAAAGCGTTCGCGTAATGAAGGTCCAATTCGGGGATGGGGTTCAGCAGCCGGGTGAGCTTATCGGCCGCTTCTTTGGACCCACGGCTCTTGGCAATCCGCAGGCTCATCTCCGTGCGCGCTTTCACCCCGTAGCACATGGCGGATTCCCCACTGCCTGTTGGCATGCGGTGCCCAAGTGTACGCTGGCGACTCGAATCATTCCTGAGTGAGGCGATTGGACGGTTGCTGCCTTCGTCCATTGATTTCGGTCGTTCATCGAAACCCTTTCGTCGGAGTAGAGCATGGGTTAAACCAATCGGGCAAGGCGACATCGGAGCGAATGTCACTTTTGTGTGAAGCCTGCATGAAAATGGCGTTCCCTTGCGCCGGTTCCTCACCCACAAACCACCTCACCAAGCACATGTTCCGGAATTCAATCCTTGCCATTGGTTTCGGCTTGGCCACCACGGCTTCTGCCCAATTCGACGGCTTTGCGCTTTACAACCTCAGCAACAACACAACCGCACGCCTGATCAACGCCAGCCAGCAGATCGCCTACACGTGGACCTGTCCCACCAATTTCAGTTATGCCATGGCCTTGAAGCCGAACGGCAATCTGGTGCGCAGCGCGGTGAACAGCGGGAATCAGATCAACACGGCGGCGGTGAGCGGTCGTGTGCAGGAGCTGAATCCGCAAGGCCAGGTGGTGTGGGATTTCATCTATTCCACCGCTGATTACGTGACGCACCACGACATCTGCCTGATGCCGAACGGAAATGTGCTGCTGTTGGCTTATGTGAAGAAAACGGTAGCCGAGTTGCAGGCGTTGGGCTACACCGGCGCATCGGCCAAGTACCCTGGCCGCATCATCGAGATCCAGCCCACCGGTAGCACGGCGCAGGTGGTATGGCAATGGGAGATGCTTGATCGCTTCATCCAATATGCAGATGCAGCCAAGCCCAACTACATGCCCATTGCGGAGAACCCGCACCGCATGAACATCAACGTATCGGTCTCCGGCGGGGCGGGACCCGGCGGAATCGACTGGTTCCACGAGAACGGCATCGATTACAACGAGGAACTCGATCAGATCGTCTTCAGCGCGCGTTACCTCAGTGAGATCTTCATCATCGACCACAGCACAACAACCGCAGAGGCGACTGGCCATACCGGTGGCAACGGGGGGCGCGGAGGCGATTTCCTGTTCCGCTGGGGCAAGCCGGCGAACTATGGAGTATCCGGCACGCAGCGGATAACTGCCGCTGTGCATGACCCCAAGTGGGTGAAGGGCGGCGCCATGGATGGCTGGATCTCCTTTTTCAATAATAGCGGTGGCAGCGGGAATTCGTCCGTCGTGGATGCCATCAACCCAGCGATGGACGGCTTCAACTACCCATGGACACCGGGAACCGTATGGGGGCCGAACACCTACGATTTCCGCCATCAGTGCCTGGCCAATGCCAGCGGCCAGAGCGCGGCTGAGCTCATGCCCAACGGCAATGTCTTCTGCGCGGTCTCACAGCAATACATGTACGAAGTGAACAGCTCCAACCAACTGGTCTGGCAGTACAATGCAGGGCCGCAGAAGGGTTTCCGATACACCTGTGACCATCCGGGCATCATCACCTTGCTGAACGATCCATGCGGGATCACCACTGAAGTGCTCACGGAAGAGGCGGCCGTTTCCTTCGGCATGTTCCCCAACCCGGCGAACCAGCAGGTGAGCCTCGTGGGTGTGGAAGTGGAGACCTTGCGAGCGTATGTTGTCCTGGACGCGAGCGGCCGCACCGTGAGGCGGCAGCTTCCGGACTGGACAATCGATGTGAGCACCCTGCCCGACGGCGTTTATACTATTGTGCTTGAACACAGCACTGGCGACCGGCAATCCAGGAAGCTGGTGGTGGCGCATTGATGCGAGACCGGATCTTGCTCTTGGTCGTGGCGATTGTGGCCGTGCTTCAGGCGCGTCCGCAATCCGATCTATTTGACCTGGGCGTTGTGCACGAGATCCGCTTGACCTTCGCCGAAGCGGATTGGCGATCGCAACTGGAGGACCTCTACACGCAGGGCGAGAATGGCAGGCTCACCGGCCAGGTCTCCATAGACGGCACCGTGCTACAAGGTTGCGGCATCCGCTTCAAAGGCTACAGTTCCTATAGCTCCGGCCGTGCCAAGAACCCGTTCAACATCGACCTGAACCACACCGTGAGCGGCCAGGATTACCAAGGCCAAAAGAAGATCAAGCTCAGCAACGTGTTCCAGGACCCCTCGTTCCTGCGTGAAGTCCTCACCTACCAGATCGCTCGCGACTACATGCCCGCTTCCCGGGCCAGCTACGCGAACGTGTTCGTGAACGACACGCTGCAAGGCCTCTATGTGGTCACGGAGGATGTGTCGAACGATTTCCTCAAGGCCCATTTCGGGGAGAATAACGGTGCCTTCTTCAAAGGCAATCCGCCCATGGTGGACCTCACGGGCGACAACTGCAACCTGAGCGACGCGCCGGGAGCAGATAGTGCCGGGTACTATTCGCTCTATGAGATGCAGAGTACGCTCGGCTGGGGCCACCTGCTTGAGCTGATCGATGCGCTGAACGTGAACCCGCAGAGGATCGATAGCGTGCTGAATGTGGATCGCGCCCTTTGGATGCATGCGCTCAACTACGCGCTCATCAACTTCGACAGCTACGTGGGCTACGCGCAGAACTACTACCTCTACCGCGACAACGAAGGCCTGTGGAACACCATCCCGTGGGACATGAACATGAGCTTCGGCGCATTCCGGCTCTCTGATGCAAGCACCTATTGGAACGGATTCAGCGTGACGCAGGCGGCGAGCATCAATCCGCTTAGCCATTACAGCGGCGTGAGCGTTTCTGAGCGGCCGCTGATGCGAAGCCTGTTCGAGGTCCCCATGCATCGACGGATGTACCTCGCGCACATCCGCGCGATCATCGAGGAGCATTTCGTGAATGGTGACATCTATCAGCTCGCCGAGCAGTTGCGCACCCTCATCGACCCTCATGTGCAGGCCGATGCGAACAAGTTCTACAGCTACCAAGGCTTCCTCGACAACCTGGCCGACCAGGTGAGCTTCACCATCGCATATCCGGGCATCGCATCGCTCATGAACAGCCGCAACGCCTACTTGCAGACCGTTCAGGGCTATACGGGCCAGCCTGGAATCAGCTGGCCTCAGAACGCGCCTGTGGATATCAGCGTGGGTGAAGCGATCACCATCACCAGTGCGATCTCGGATGCAGACAGTGCTTTCATCGCTTACCGCTTCGCAGAGCGCGGCCGCTTTGAGCGCATCGCGATGCTCGACGATGGCGCACATGGCGATGGGGCCGCGGGCGATGGCCTCTACGGGGCGACCTTCATCGCCGAAGCGAACCTGGTCGAGTATTACATCTACGCGGAGAATGCTATGGCCGGTGAGTTCTCTCCGCGCGGCGCGGCGTACAAGACGCACCGCATCTTCACGCGGCTCGCTCCGGGCTCCTTGGTGGTCAATGAGCTGATGGCTGACAACCGCACGCAGCCCGATGCCTCAGGCAGCACAGGTGATTGGATCGAGCTGTTCAACGCAAGCGATGCGGTGATCACGACCAACGGCCTTTACCTCAGTGATGATCCCGCTGACGTGCAGAAGTGGTACATGCCCGCCTTCACGCTTGCGCCCGGGGAGTACCTCATCATCTGGGCCGATGACCGCGAATGGGTGGACGACTGCCACGCGAGCTTCAAGCTCGATGCGGATGGGGGGAGCCTCTTGCTGGCCTACGATGCGGATAATGTCATCGATCAGGTTAGCTATGGCGCACAATACCCGATCTACAGCTGGGCCCGGTCACCCAACGGAACGGGCGGCTTCACTCGCATGTCGCCCACCTTCAAGGCGTACAACCTGCCAACTGTCGGTCTCGATGCTGATGCCTCCTTTCAGCTCTGGCCGAACCCCGGCAGCACCGATGTTTTCGCGTTCATCGACCGCGATGGCGAATTCGAGGTGGAGGTCTTCCGCTCAGATGGCCAGCGAGTGGCGGGACCAGCTGCACTCGCAGGTCGACAGTTGATCGAATTGCGCACCTTCGCCTTGGCCGCCGGGCACTACACCTTGCGCGCCACCTTTGGTGATGCCACATTGACAAAACCCCTCCTCATCATCCCATGAAGCACCTTCTCTCACTGATCGCGCTGTCAACAACCGTTGTCTTGCGCGCGCAGACCTTTACTACCTACGGCACAGGCCAGGGGCTGCCCAATCTTGATGTACGTGATGTGGCCGTGGCGCCTGATGGAAAGATCTGGGTCGCTACAGCAGCTGGCATCGCCTCGTTCGATGGCACCACATTCAACACCTATAGTGTTGGCTCGCACCCGACCTTCCTGAATGATGACACCTATGCCATCGAGGTCCTTGACAATGGCGACGTATGGGTAGGCACCGATTTCGGCCTGAGCGTCCTGCAGGGCAGCACCTTCACCAACTACACGACGGCCAATGGCCTCAGCGACAACGAGATCAAGAACATCAAACAGGCGCCCAACGGCGATGTGTGGATCGCCACGATCAATGGTGCCACCCGATTCAGCGCGAGCACCTTCACCGCTTTCGGCTCGCCAAGCATTCCCTTCGGGGGCACCACGCACGTAGCCTTCGCCGGCAATGGCGATGTGCTCCTTAGCGGAGGCCTCGGCGGCATGATCGTGTTCAACGGCAGCACTTTCTCCGCGGTGACGACTGCAGGGGGCCTGCTGAGCAATCGGCTTCGCAGCATCGTGGTGAACAACGCCCAGGAACGATGGGTGGCCACTGCGGATGGAATCTCGGTGCTCAGCGCGTCCAACGCCCACATCGTGGATCATGAGACCGTGTTCATCCTTCCTCCGCCAGATGAACTGAATCCCATTACGGATTTGGTCATCGATGCGTACGGTCGCATCTGGGCAGGCGTGTATGTCGATTACCTTGTTACCGTGGGCGGCGTGAGCGTGTATACCGATGGCGTCTGGGATCAGTACGATGAGAGCGATGGCCTTGCTGGCCCGAATGTGCGGCGGCTGGCGGCTGACGCGAACAGCATCTGGGTGGCCACCAGCACGGGCCTCACGCGCATCAGCGATATCAACATCGGCGTTGAGGAGCGCGAGGCAGCTTCCTTCCGCTTGTCCCCCAATCCGGCGAGCGCATTCGTGGACGTGTCTCTGGATCAGGCTGTATCCACGACAGTGGAAGTGCTTGATTCGCGCGGCCGCATCGTGATCGGAGCGCGCGCGAATGGTCAGCGTCAGCGCATTGATGTGAGCATGCTTCAGCCAGGCCTCTACCTTTTGCGCGTCGGAGTGCAATCGGTCCGTTTCGTTGTGGAGCGTTGATAAGTCATTCGTGATAGGGAGCGTGGCGCATGGCCGCGCTTCTACTTTCTGCTCGTGCCGGATGACGGTTTTCCCGTCAGTGATAGCCGGAGCCGTTCTGTTCATGCTTAACCGATGGCTATTGAAGCAGCAGTCAGGTCCAACACCTCCATCCCTTCTCATACCTCCCATATTTCTGCTGAAGCGATCTTGCACCGGATGACAGGGGAAGTCTTCGAGGAAACCGAGATGGCCACGTTGGCCGCACGCTTCGTTAACAGCACCAACCGCCACGTCTTCCTCACCGGCAAAGCGGGTACCGGGAAGACCACCTTCCTGCACCAACTAGCCGCCAGCACGCACAAGCGCTATGTGATCCTAGCGCCCACGGGCATAGCGGCGCTCAACGCGAAGGGCGTAACCATTCACTCGCAATTCCTGCTGCCTTTCGGGGCCTTCCTTCCGGAGAAGCAACGGCCGCTCGACATCCCCGAGGGCGCTTTCCATGATCAGGACACGCTCGCACGGAGGCATCCGCTCAATGCCATCCGCCGCAATGTGCTGCGCGAATTGGACCTGCTCATCATTGATGAAGTGAGCATGCTCCGCGCGGACCTCATCGACGCGATCGACTTCCGCATGCGCGCCGTACGGCAGAACCGCTACCAGAGCTTCGGTGGCGCGCAGGTCCTGCTAATCGGCGACCTTTATCAGTTGCCGCCCGTGGTCAAGGACGACGAATGGCGCGTGATGAAGCGCTACTACGCGAGCATGCACTTCTTCGAGAGCCGCGTGATCAAGGAGCACGGCTATGCGCACATCGAGCTCGATAAGATCTTCCGCCAGCAGGACGGCGACTTCATCCACATCCTGAACAACCTCAGGAACAACACTGTCACGCCAGAGAATGTCATCGAGCTGAACAGGTACTTCAAACCCGAGATCAGCATGGAAGAGAGTGATGGCGTCATCACCCTCACCACGCATAACTACAAGGCGGATGAGCTGAACCAGCGTGCGCTCGCTCAACTGCCAGGCAAGTCACAGGCCTTTGAAGCCGAGGTGGACGGCGACTTCCCGCAAAGCATGTATCCGGTGCTCGAGCGCATAGAGTTGAAGGTGGGCGCGCAGGTCATGTTCGTGAAGAACGACGTGGAGAAGGCCTACTTCAACGGCAAGCTTGCCAAGGTGGAGGCCTTGGACAAGGACGGCATCATGGTTCGGATGGATACGGGCGAGCCCTATAGGCTGAAGCGCGAGACCTGGGAGAACAAGCGCTACGTGGTGAATGCCGCCACCAAGGAGCAACAGGAGGAAGTCCTCGGCACCTTCGAGCAGTATCCGATCAAACTCGCTTGGGCCATCACGGTGCACAAGAGCCAGGGCCTCACCTTCAACAAGGCCATCATCGACGTGGGGCAGGCTTTCGCACCGGGGCAGGTCTATGTGGCGCTCTCGCGCCTGCGTTCATTGGATGGATTGATACTGCGCACGCGTATCGACTCCAGCGTGGTGAGCAGCGACAAGGATGTAGTGGCCTTCACGAACCGGGGGGGGCAGCAAGAGCCGCTTCCGCAACAACTGAAGACCAGCCAGCGCGAGTACCTCAAGCATCTGCTCGCGGGCACCTTCGACTTCAGCGAAATGCTGCGGAAGGTCGACTACACGCAGAAGGATCATCCGGAGACGGCTCAGTTCGAAGACGAGGGCATGAAGACCGCGTTGACGCGCTTTCAGGAGAAGCTGCGCAGCGAGGAAGAGAACACGCGGAAGTTCCGCAATCAATTGATCCGGCTGCTCCACGAGGACAAGCGCGAGGAATTGCTGGTGCGCATCGAGAAGGGCGGCGCCTACTACGGGGAAATACTGCACGCACAGATGAAAGCACTCTTCCAGCACATGGCACAGGCCGAGATGCTCAGCAAGACCAAGGAGTACACCAACGCGCTGAAGGAGATCGACGGCATGCTGATGAAGAAGGTGGCCACCATCGCCAAGGTCGGCTACCTAACGACGTGCATACTCAACGGTGAAGAAGTGAAGCGGCAGAAGGAAATCGAGCAAGGCCTGGCCTCGAGGCGCGCGGCGATGGTGGGGGAGGCACGTGCGTGGGCCGAAGAGCACAAGCCGAAGGCCAGCGGGAAATCCGGCCGGAAACGCATTCGCCCCAACGCCAACGATGTTTCGGATGGCGCCGGTAGGGTCGGGTCACCGACCCGCACGGTCGGTGCCACCTACGCCACCACCTACGCCCTGCACAAGGAGGGCCTCACGCTGGAAGAGATCGCCGCCAAACGCAGCATGGCCAAGAGCACCATCGAAGGGCATTTCGCTCGGGGCATCGCCGAGGGCGAGGTGGATATCATCAAGCTCATGCTAGAGAGTGAGCGTGATGCCATTGCCGACTGGATGCGCGAGAATCCCAAAGAAGGGCTGAACAGCGTCGCAGGCCATTTTCAGGGGCGATTCGGCTACGGCCAGCTGAGGATGGTGCAGGCTTGGATGAAACGAGAGGAGTAGATCAGGAAGCCTTGGCTGCAAATAGGCTTCTGACCTGTCGTTCACCGCTCCGACTTCTCGGTCGAGAAAACCGTGATGCTTGGCGATTGGGTTTTGAACTCATTGGTGGTCGATGATGCCACTCTGGAAGGTCGACCATGGCATCGCTGCGTGCATCCCTCAAGGGTCGTGAATCGCCCTGTAGCCAGTTAAGGATGGGAGTGCGGCGCTCCCATGGCCATTCCGATGGGTGACGGTTTTCTTGATGAGCAGGTGGCATGCCCCGGGCAACTGGCGGTGATGCATATATGCTCAGGAAGCAGAAGGGGCCGTCTCTTGCGAGATGGCCCCCTCCGTTCCTGTTGGTCAGTGACTACTCAACGCTGCATGACCACTCGCTCGGTCCAGACGGAACCAGCGCCAGTGACATGCAGAACATACATGCCAGTGCTCAGGCTGGCAGGAAGTTCCAATGAACCGTTCAACGTTCCATCCTGTGCCGCACACGTGCTCGTGACCACACGATTGCCGAGCATGTCGTACAAGTCGAACGTGAAGACAGCATCATGCTGAGTGAACCCCGTGATGCTCATATTCAGCAACTCGCCACGATTCGGGTTCGGCCACACGGTCATGCGGGACTCAACAGCAGCCTCGTGGCCTGCAGAACTAGCGCCATCAAGCATCAGTTCACCACCTCCATTATCAATAGTCACCTGACACACCTCGCCGAAGGGGCACCAGGTGGCACCGTCATCCTTCGAGATGCGTACCTGCACCTCATAGGTAGTTCCGTTCTGGAAGGCACCCGCACCCGGGCCGCTCAGTGCCATCCAATGGGTGGGGGAGTTCCTGTTGAAAACGATGCCTTCAGAGGGAACGCTGAAACGGAATTGGTAGATGTCCGCGCCGGCCCGTGCAAAGGCCCAGATCTTCTGGTTTGAAGGAGCCTGGCGGGTCACGCCACAGGAATACTCTGGGTGCCCGGGAATGTTCACGAGTTGGGTCGGCGGGCACTCAGCCAATTGCTCATCAAGGCGGAAGCGGCAAGTGGGTCCGAATTCAGCGTAGGTGCCGAGTACGCGGCTGCGAGCGCGGACGTTGTAAAGCACACCTTCCTCAAGCTGATTGCCGATCCAGCCGTTTACCACGAACCGTGATGCCCGGATGGAACTGGCGGGGAGGCTGTTGGGGGTGTTGTGGCTCTGATAGCGGCGGAAGCTGTATCCGCCATTGGGATTGAACCACCACATCTGGTAGCCTGTATTGCTGCGCTCCGGGCTGCCTGCAGGGTATGCATTCCAAACGGCGGTTACAGCCGCTTCAGGATTCACACTGATCAACTCACCCGAGGTCCACCATTCCCTGTCGCAGGAAGTAACACTGAGGGTCGAAGATCCAATCGGCAAGCAGAATCCGTCGCCATTCGCGATGGTGCTCACATCGGTGAAGCCGGTTCCGTTGTCACGATTGTCGATCAGACGCCCACCAGTGAGGAGGCTGAGCACATATCCACCGGTGCTCATGCCATCGCCCGCGCTATCAAACACGCGCAGCTCGTAGCATCCGGTGTTGAGGCAGCATTGCTCGCCAATGAAGGCGTTGTTCACCCCGGCGAATGGTCCTCCGGAGCAGACTGCGGTCTCGGTGCCCTGAAGAACGATTTCCCAAGTGGTCTCACCCCCGTTCGCATCCGTCTCAATCACCAAGTTGACCGGGTAGTCGCACCCTCCAACCGGGGTGCCTTGGCAAACGCAGTTGGCGTTCAACACATCGCTCTCGGTACCGATGTTTCCATCATCGCAAGCGGAGCCGATTTGGCCGGGTACGGTGGGGCAATTATCGCTGGCATCGCACACGCCATCACTGTCGGAGTCCTGGAAGGTGCCTGCGCAGTTGCAGTTCGTGCCGATCACGTCATTCACCGTGCACGGGTCATCGTCGTTGCAAGCGGTTCCGGGCTCAGGTCCGCCGGGGCAGAGGTCGTTGGCGTCGCAGGTGCCGTCTCCATCCGCATCCTGGAACACGTTGCTCACACCGGTGACGGGGTCGCAGCTATCGAGGGTGCAGGGGTTGTTGTCGTTGGGGTCAACGGCTGTGCCGCCACCGCAATTGCAGTTGGCATCGAAGACCTCGCCCGTGGTGCAGGCGTTGAAGTCATTGCAGGGAGCGCCCGGGGTGCAGCTGAGCACGCCGGCGCAGGTGCAATTGAGCTGGATCACATCGCCGGTGGTGGCACCGTTGCCGTCGTCGCATGTGGTGCCGGGCTCAGGTCCGCCGGGGCACTGGTCGTTGGCATCGCACACGCCATCACTGTCGGAGTCCTGGAAGGTGCCTGCGCAGTTGCAGTTCGTGCCGATCACGTCATTCACCGTGCACGGGTCATTGTCGTTGCAAGCGGTTCCGGGCTCAGGTCCGCCGGGGCAGAGGTCATTGGCGTCGCAGGTGCCGTCTCCATCCGCATCCTGGAACACGTTGCTCACGCCGGTGACCGGGTCGCAGCTATCGAGGGTGCAGGGGTTGTTGTCGTTCGGGTCAACGGCTGTGCCGCCACCGCAATTGCAGTTGGCATCGAAGACCTCGCCCGTGGTGCAGGCGTTGAAGTCATTGCAGGGAGCGCCCGGGTGCAGCTGAGCACGCCGGCGCAGGTGCAATTGAGCTGGATCACATCGCCGGTGGTGGCACCGTTGCCGTCGTCGCATGTGGTACCGGGCTCAGGTCCGCCGGGGCACTGGTCGTTGGCATCGCACACGCCATCGCTGTCGGAGTCCTGGAAGGTGCCTGCGCAGTTGCAGTTCGTGCCGATCACGTCATTCACCGTGCACGGGTCATTGTCGTTGCAAGCGGTTCCGGGCTCAGGTCCGCCGGGGCAGAGGTCATTGGCGTCGCAGGTGCCGTCTCCATCCGCATCCTGGAACACGTTGCTCACGCCGGTGACCGGGTCGCAGCTATCGAGGTGCAGGGTTGTTGTCGTTGGGGTCAACGGCTGTGCCGCCACCGCAATTGCAGTTGGCATCGAAGACCTCGCCCGTGGTGCAGGCGTTGGAAGTCATTGCAGGGGAGCGCCTGGGGTGCAGCTGAGCACGCCGGCGCAGGTGCAATTGAGCTGGATCACATCGCCGGTGGTGGCACCGTTGCCGTCGTCGCATGTGGTGCCGGGCTCAGGTCCGCCGGGGCACTGGTCGTTGGCATCGCACACGCCATCGCTGTCGGAGTCTTGGAAGGTGCCTGCGCAGTTGCAGTTCGTGCCGATCACGTCGTTCACCGTGCACGGGTCATTGTCGTTGCAAGCGGTTCCGGGCTCAGGTCCGCCGGGGCAGAGGTCATTGGCGTCGCAGATGCCGTCGCCATCCGCATCCTGGAACACGTTGCTCACACCGGTGACCGGGTCGCAGCTATCGAGGGTGCAGGGGTTGTTGTCGTTGGGGTCAACGGCTGTGCCGCCACCGCAATTGCAGTTGGCATCGAAGACCTCGCCCGTGGTGCAGGCGTTGAAGTCATTGCAGGGAGCGCCCGGGGTGCAGCTGAGCACGCCGGCGCAGGTGCAATTGAGCTGGATCACATCGCCGGTGGTGGCACCGTTGCCGTCGTCGCATGAGGTGCCGGGCTCAGGTCCGCCGGGGCACTGGTCGTTGGCGTCGCACACGCCATCGCTGTCGGAGTCTTGGAATGTGCCCACGCAATTGCAGCTCGCATTCAAGGCGTCGTTGATCGTGCAGGCATCACCGTCGTTGCAGCTCGATCCGATCTGGCCGGGCACAGTGGGACAGTTGTCGTTCGCATCGCACAATCCATCGCTGTCCGTGTCTTGGAAGATACCGGCGCAGCCGCAGTTGGCGGTCACCACATCGTTGATCGTGCAGGCATCACCGTCGTTGCAGCTCTGGCCAGGCACCACGTTCGCTTGGGTGGGGCAGGGATCGCTGGCATCGCACACACCATCGCTATCGGTATCCTGGAAGGTACCGGCGCAGCCGCAGTTGGCGGTCACCACATCGTTGATCGTGCAGGCATCACCGTCGTTGCAGCTCTGGCCAGGCACCACGTTCGCTTGGGTGGGGCAGGGATCGTTGGCATCGCAGGTGCCATCGCTGTCCGTATCCTGGAAGGTACCGGCGCAGACGCAGTTGGCGGTCACCACATCGTGGTCGGAGGCATCACCGTCGTTGCAGCTCTGGCCAGGCACCACGTTCGCTTGGGTGGGGCAGGGGTCGCTGGCATCGCACACACCATCGCTATCGGTGTCCTGGAAGGTGCCTACGCATTGGCAGCTGGCGTTGTACTGATCATTGATCGTGCACGCATTCCCATCATTGCAGGATCCGCCGGGCACTGCGTTCGCAACTGTTGGGCAAGGGTCGTTGGCGTCACACACGCCATCGCTGTCGGTGTCTTGGAAAGTGCCTGCACATTGGCAGCTCGCGTTCAATACATCATTGATCGTGCAAGGGTTCCCGTCATTGCAATTGGAGCCTTGCTGACCGGGTACCGTTGGGCAGTTGTCGTTGGCATCACAAACACCGTCGCTGTCGGTGTCCTGGAAGGTGCCCACGCAGTTGCAGCTCGCATTCAGCGCGTCGTTGATCGTGCAGGCATTGCCATCGTTGCAGGGAGAGCCTTGCTGACCAGGAACGGTAGGGCAATTGTCGTTTGCATCGCAGTCGCCATCGTTGTCAGTATCCTGGAAAACCCCCACGCACACGCAGCTGGCGTTGTACTGATCATTGATGGTACATGCGTTGCCATCGTTGCAGGACCCACCTGGCACTGCGTTCGCTACTATCGGGCAAGGGTCGGAGGCGTCACACACGCCATCGCCGTCGGTGTCCTGGAAGGTGCCCGCGCAGCCGCAGTTCGGAGCAGTGCCCGTGTACACATCATTGACTGTGCACGCGTTATTGTCATTACAAGGGGTGCCGGGCAATGCAGTGCCTCCGATAACTCCGAGGCAATCAGGCGCGCAATTCCCACGCAGCGCACTCGTCGATTCAATGGTGCCAGTCTTGGGGACTCCATTCAGAGAAATGTAGAAATTCCTGTTGAATGCGAGGGTGTATGCATCATTCACGATCTGGAACTCAGTGCAACCGGTGTTGTTGTTCACATTGATGCGGTGCACGGTGACCCACACCCCATTCGTGAGCGTCGCCCCGCATCCGCCGTTGTCCAAATCATCCAGCGCTAACAGGGATACAGCGTTGTATGTACGGTAGTTGAACCCGCCGCTGTTGACCTGTGAAGTGGGTGCTATCGGAAAGGCTGGCCCTGAGCACCAAGGCGAGGTTCCGGCAGTCAGGGTTGCTGGGGAGGTATCGGCCCAGCGGACCGTGAAGGTCAAGGAAGAGAGCACTTGGCCGAAATCGGCACCGTTGGCCCGAAGGCGCACGTCTAGTTGGTTTGCGGCTGGTCCCTCGACCAAGTCGATGTCGACGTTGGTTGGGAGCTGGGCGAAGCTCGGTGCGGCGTAGAGGAAAAAGGCGGCACAGGCACCCATCAGCTGCCTGAGGGCGTTACGTTTCCGGATCATCGTTGCCATTGGTTTTGGTTAGGGCACTGTTCGAACGAGGGGCTATGAGGGGTCTGGACGAGGGCGCAATGTCGCGATTTAGGGCAATTGCTCAACTTTCACATCAGTGGGTACGGTTCCGCCGATATTCACAAGGATGGGGTCTCGGTCGTTCGCATCGCCAACATACTTGACCATCCCATCGAGATTGACATCTTGC
This sequence comes from Flavobacteriales bacterium, assembly GCA_016705545.1. Taxonomy (GTDB): domain Bacteria; phylum Bacteroidota; class Bacteroidia; order Flavobacteriales_F; family PHOS-HE28; genus PHOS-HE28. The sequence continues at coordinate 232,642 of JADIYA010000007.1, read as the reverse complement.
ATCATGTACCCAGACGCCGTGTTCGTGGGAATCGAACCGCCAATGGCTTCCAAGATGGGATCGCGGTCGTTGTCGTTTCCAACGTATTTCAAGAAGCCGTCACGGTGCACATTTCCGGACCATAGGGTCATGACGCTGCCGTTCGCTTTCCGAGCATCGGCGCCATGGGTCGGAGTGGAAGGCGCAGTGAAATCGACGACGGTTGAGCCTTCGGTGAGTTGAATCGGTGCTGCTGTCATGCATCCGTGATGGTTCCTGTGACGCACGGCCAGGTGGAAGTTGCCGTCGAGCATGCCGAACCGGACCTCGCCACCGGATCCAGAAACGACATTGCCGCTTCTTGTAACCAGTGCGCTCCGCGTGGCTACCACTTGAGCTGGATTCCCCGAATTCCGCAACTCGAGAAGCACCCAATCAACAGGTGCATCGTTTCCGGTTGTTTGCAGGAATGCCGGGGTGGCAGTTTCGCCACCACCACCAGCTGCATGAGTGAACCCTAATGCAGTGAATGGTTCTGAAGCTGGTACCAGAGCGGCGGCGCGCAGTCCATCGTTCATCTTGCCCGACACAGTGTTGAATGGGCCATCCAGAAACACCCTCACATCGGCGCTGACCCCTTGGTGAACCGTAGCAGTGACCATGGTGCGCGCGCTCTCCTTCTCCACGTTGTTGGTGCTCACGCGCCAGTCGTAAAGGAAGTAGTACACGCCGCTACCGCCTGATGAACCAGTGATGGCCCCCATGGAGCCGATCGCGTACGGGTATGAGACCCCGGCGTTGTTCCGATACAGATCCTGGTACACGTCGCTGTTGTCGTCGAAGGCGGTGATGGCATGCTGCACCCCCGCCGGAACATCCCAGTTCACGAACACCTCTGTCATGCCAGGAGCAAGTTCAATGAACTTCTCTTGAATCAGGTTGCCGAGTTGGTCGCGCAGAACGAATTGCCGCTTGCCATAGCTGTTCGCGTAGACTTTAAAGGACTCAAGCTTGAATGGCTCGTAGGCATCGAAGTAGAGCCAATGCTTCCCATTGAAGTAGCCGCCGCCACCTGTGTTGTCGGCCTTTCCTGCTGAAACTGTTGAGCCAAGCGATTGATTCACAGCTGCGGCCCAATAGTTCGTAGTGCTCGTGAGCGCTGGGGTTGTGAATGAATTGCCACTGCCAAGGAGATTGCCGCCAGCGGATGCATCGTACCAGCGCACATTCGCACCTGTGGCTGAGATCTGGGCCGTGTTTCCCGTGAGCACCGTTGCTCCGGTCCCAACCGGCGCAGCGGGAGCTGCGAGCACGCTCACCGTGATGCTCGGTGTGGCAATGGAGCCGCAAGGAGCTGTAACCGTGCACGAGTACGTTCCTGCTGCCGATACTGTGATCGACCGCGTTGTGGCGCCATTGCTCCACAGATAGCTGTATCCGGGCGTGGCGGTCAGGGTAATGGTCTCACCCTGTGCGATCAGGGCGCGCTTATTCGTCATTATGCTTCCAGTGCCACCACTGCCAGCGGCTTTCTGGGTATTGATGGAAATGGGGATCATCGTGTAATTGTTGTCCTCATTCTCTTCCCGCCATGCATCTCGTGGATCCACTTCCGCTACGATCCAGTAGTTTCCGTTGCACAGCACCGGAAGGCCGGGGTTCCCAGGGAGCAGATTGATCCACATCCCATCCAATCCCTCTGAGTAGATGTCGTTCTTGCCTACACTGATGCCTTGGAAATTCTCAGAGCAGCTGTAGCCGACGCCGAGCCCATAATTCGGGAAATTGCTGGAACTGTTGAGGGCCGTGCCTTGATTATACAACTGAGAGGTCCGGCAGTGCCCGGCGCTCGAAGGGCAGGTGCTCAGGTCCATCAGGCAGAATCCCAACTTGGCCCCAGTGGCCACAATGGGCCAAAGCCTCGGGTCGGATACACCGGGCTGCTCAATACGCAGGGTCATCGTGGTCCAATCATCCACATGGTAGTGGTTGTGCGTGGGATGATAGGTCATGGTGCCTCGAAGCTCCTCAGTATAGGTCATCGTATTGCCCTGCTTCCGGTACACGCGCTGATAGAGGCGTTGTTTGGCCTCAAAGCCGTTGGAGCAGGTGAATCCATTGTTGTCGTTCGGCAGATTGGCAACAACGATCGTATCCGGTCCGCAGATGAAGGTGCGTTGGTTCGCTGCGTTCTTCCCGCGCACCTCCAATGGTCCGAAACCTTGATTCGGTGTGCTTCCGCTCACCCGCAGCCGGCCAGCGTCGCTTGCTGCATTCTGCGCATACTGATTAGGGCCGCTCGAGTAATTCGCCAAAGCGTACCATGAGATCTGAATGTCCGGCAGCAGGTCGCAGTTGGTTTGCCCGCTGATCTTGCACTGGCACGTAGTGGCGGTGGTGGTGGTGCACTGCCCATACAAGGAATTGGCAATGGGCGCGGTGAACAAGAAGGAAGCTAAGCTTCCGAGTAGGATTGACCTCATTCGTGTGGGATTTGCCGTTGCAGGCCGCGCAAGATACCCTATAACAGGCACAAGGTCAATGCACCAAGAATCGGCTTGACATTGGGTTCCCGATGCCAGAAACGCACAGGATATACCCTCCGGGTGCGAGATGAAGTCCGTCGAAGCGAAGTCCGTCAACCAGAAAGGCTTCGCCTCGTGCGTGTTCGCGGCCGCTCAAATCTGAGACGGCCCATCGGACCATGGCATCGGAACCCGGCCAGCGCAGCGTGAAGGTGCCGTTGTTAAGGGTTGGGACGACCTGAATTCCACGCGGCTCCATAACCGCTTCAACTTGTCCAAGCGTTGGGTCGAATCGGGCGACGCCGCCATCATACATCCCTACCCATACGGTTTCATCGGGTGCAACCAGCAGGGTGTTCAGCGTGTTCACAGGCAGCCCGGAGTTCGCGGAAGTGAAGCTCTGGTAGCTGCCCATCTCTGTTCGTTTGATCAATCCGGCCGTCTGGCTGGCCAGCCAAAGATTCCCAGCAGCGTCCTGATCCAAGTCGACTAATGCATTGGAGGGGAGGTCGGAGTTGAAATTCGAGTACTGGAACCAGGTGCCGCCGTACCAGTCACCGAACTGCCGAAGCAGGCCTGCAGCCGGAGTGGCCACCCACCGCTCATTGGCACCAAGGTCGAGAAGTACGCCACGCTGGGTGTTATCCCAGAACCCTGAGTTGAAAGTGGTGAAGAAGTGGACACTGGTGTCCGTAAGGAAATGGAAGCCCCCATTGAGCGTGCCGAGCACATACAAGCCATCGCTGCGTGAATCGATGGAGAGGATGTGGTCTCCATTAAGCACACGACCATTGTAGCTCGAAGGGGTGCTGTCGTAGATCCGCCATTCCGAGCCCGTAAAACAGGCGAGACCGCTCACAGTACCGAACCAGAGCCAGCCGTTGGCATCCTCATGAATAGTGTTCACCTGATCATCGGGCATGGGCGAGTTGAGCGTGCTAAACACCTCCCAATTCTGGCCATCGAACATCACTGCACCGCTGATGGATGTTCCGATCCATAGCCTGTCCTGGCCATCAATGCAAAGCGCGCGCAGCGTATTGTCAGGCAACCCGGAATTGCTGGTCTGGAAGACCTCGTACTCGCCATTATCCCAACGCCATAGGCCCCAATCCGTTGCGGCCCAAGCAACGCCGTCGGCTTGAATGGCGATGTCCGTCACCGTGTTGCTGGGAAGACCGGCATTGGCCATGTCGAAGACCTGCCACGATTGCGAGGAGGCACACGGGCCACCTGCTGCGAAACTCAAAACGAGCGCTGTTCGGGCAAGCATCATCGAGCAATGATGAACCGCTCCGTGCGCAAGGATCCACTCACGGAGATGGTCGCTGAGTAAACCCCTGGTTTCAGACTTTTCACATCAATCACAGCAGGCCAATGCTGACCGTTACTGAGCATCGTTGAGCGCCCGGCAGCATCAAAGACCTCCGCTTGCCATAGGCCTGCGGTTCTCTCCGGAAGGGACAAGGTGATGAACTGGTTGGCTGGATTCGGCTGGATGGTGAAGCCCGTGGTTGCAGATTCCGGATAGGAAAATCCCGTGGAAGAGTTGAAAATCGATCCTGTCGCGTCAACACCGTTAAGCGATACGAAGTAAGCTCGGTTATTGTCCAAGGTCCACTGATCGGCGGCTATCTCGAAAGCAGTTCCGCCCGGATCGTTGCTGATTGGTATTTCGTGCACGATCACCCATTCATCAGCAGGAAGACTCTGCTCACATCCACCATCATCAATCAAATCGCCGAGCGCGACAAGCGCAATAGATGTCCATGTGCGGTATTTATATCCGTTCCCTGGCGTTTGCACGCTTGATGGCGTGACCGGGAAGGCCACGCTAGGGGAAGGGCACCACGGGCTCGCGCCAAAGCCCAAAGTGGCCGTGGATGATTCTGACCAACGAATCGTGAACACCACGCTGCTCAACAGTTCGTTGAAGCTGAGGTCATTTGCCCTGAACCGCACCCGCAGCAACTGATTGGCAGGATCGTGGTCCAAAGAGATGTCCACGTTGGTGGGGAGCTGCGCGTTCGCGGAGCTGAGGGCCACGATGGCTGCGGCAAGCGATGCGGTGCGAAGCAATCTGCAGTTCATGGCGACTGGTGTTGCACGCAAAGCTAGGCGGATTGCCTGGCCGGGCGATGATGATGATCAGGCTCGAGGTTTCGCGACTCCCGATGCCGTGAGCTTTGCTCAGAGCAGCTCCTTCACGATACGATCCACGGTGACGCCCTCGGCCTCTGCCTTGTAATTGCGCACGATCCGGTGGCGCAGGATCGGTAGGGCCACGGCCTGCACATCGGCGATATCAGGAGAGAAGCGGCCGTGGGCCAAAGCATGGGCCTTTGCACCGATCACCAGATACTGCGAGGCCCTCGGGCCCGCACCCCAACCGACATGATCATTGATGATGGCCGGTGCTGTGGGCAGGCCGGGTCGGGTGCGCGTGGCGAGTTTCACGGCATACTCAAGCACATTCTCGGCAACGGGTACTCGACGCACGAGGCCCTGGAAATGGATGATCTCCTCTGCAGAGAGAACCGGCCGTAATTCAGGTTGTTCATCGCTGGTGGTGGCTTTCACCACGGCGAGTTCCTCTGCGAAAGAGGGGTAATCGACTCGGATGTCGAACATGAATCGGTCAAGCTGCGCCTCTGGAAGGGGATAGGTCCCTTCTTGCTCAATCGGGTTCTGCGTGGCGAGCACGAAGAACGGATCGGGCAATCGGTGGGTCTGTCCGGCTGCGGTCACGGCTTTCTCCTGCATGGCTTCGAGCAGCGCGGCCTGGGTCTTCGGCGGGGTACGGTTGATCTCATCGGCTAGGACGATGTTGGCGAACAAGGGGCCCTTGATGAAGCGGAAGTGACGGTCCTCACCAAGTATCTCGCTGCCGATGATGTCGCTCGGCATCAGATCAGGGGTGAACTGGATGCGGTTGAATGTCAATCCGAGTGCACGCGCCACGGTATTCACCAGCAAGGTCTTCGCCAGGCCAGGCACGCCTACCAGAAGGCAATGCCCCCGGCTGAAAATGCCCAGGAGCACATGGTCCACCACGGCATCCTGACCGATGATCACTTTGTTCACTTCGGCTTTCAGCCGGCGATACTGCTCGCCGAATCGCTCTACGCTCTGCACGTCGCTGCTCATGGTCGTTGCCCTGTAGCGGGCGGGTTCCAAGGATGGGTGAATGGACACTCCTGGTAGTCGGGGTCGATCCGGATATAGGTGGTTGCGCTCCGTTCGCTCACCCACCGATCCACGCTCTCTTGTCGTTTGCGCGCTTCGGCGGCCTGATGGATGAGGCGATAATCATCGCGCAGATTGGCTCGGTGCGGCTCGCTGCGGCTCAAGAGCTTGAGCAGCCGGTACGCCTTGCTTCCGTCGGGGTTGATGATCACTTGGGGCTCGCTGACCTCGCCGGGCTTCAGCCGATCAAGGACGAAGAAGGTCTGCTGGTCAATGGCCTTCAGGTCCCATCGGGTCGAATTCGCATTGGGCTCCACCATCAGCCCGCGGTTGCCCTTGCTCTCTTCATCATCGCTCATGGCAAGCGCGGCCTCACCGAAATCGAGCGTGCCGGCGATCACGGCCGTGCGCACGCTATCCAAGCGATCGCGTTCGCGCAGCAGGTCGGCAGGTGAGACCTTGGGAATCATGAGCACGTGCCGCGCATTGTACTGCTCGCCCCGTCGCTCCACCATCTGCATGAAGTGCCATCCGAACTGCGTGGAGAACACATTGCTCACCTCGCCATCCTTCAGGCTCATGGCCACGGCATCGAATTCGGGCACCATCACACCAGGCGGCACCATGCCGAGTTCGCCGCAATCCTTGGCCGATCCTGGATCCTCGGAGTAGGCCATGGCCAGCACGCAGAAGTCCTTCTCTTTCTTCACGATGGCTTCCCGGTACTCCTCCATCTTCCTGCGCACGCGCCTCACTTCGTCTTCACTGGCCTTGGGCACCCGCAGGATGACGGAGAATTCCACCTCGGTGCCCACGTACGGGATGCTGTCCTCGGGTATGCGCTCGAAGAACCGCTTCACATCGCGCGGGGTGAGGCTAACCTCGGCGGTGATGCGCTGCTGCACCTGCTGCATGAGCAATTGATCGTGCACCTGCTTTCGGAAATCGTCCTTGATCTCGGCGATGCTCTTGCCATAGTATTCCTCCAGCTTTCGGTCGCCGCCGATCTGCTGGGAGAAATAGCGGATGCGGCGGTCGAGCTCCGAGTTCACCTGCGCCTCATCCACATTAACGCTGTCGAGCTTGCCTTGCTCAACCAGCAGCTTCTCGTATAGCAGCTCATCGAGCATCGCGCATTCCAATCCGTCAGACGGAGCACCTGCTTGACGCGCCTGCTCCAACTTCCCCAGCACATCGGAGCGCAGCAAGGCTTCGCGGCCCACCACCGCTACAACCTTGTCGATCAGCAGCGACTGGGGCTGCGCGAGCAGCGCCACCGGCATCGCAACGGCGAGCGCGAGGATTTCAAGGCGCTTCGATCGCATCGTTTGCTAGGGCTTGTTGATATAGGTCTTCGCGCATGCGCTCGATCAAGGTGAGCTTGCGCTGGTTCAGGAGGATGGAGCGGATGTCCTGGCGCACCAGTTCAATGGGCGATGGACTCAAGCGGGGGCGAAGTTCGACGATGTCCAGGAACCACGCGCCATCGTCGTCCCTCAAGGTGAGCCGCCTTCCCGCAGGAGGCACTGCGGAGATGGACTCGATGGGCACCTCGTTGCGGAGTTCCGAAAGGGAGGTCCAGCTCCACTGCGATCCGTGATCGTGATGCTCCTCATGGCCACTGGATCTCCACCTCGCGCATGTCGTCGGCCTTCCCGCTGAGGAAACGGTCCTCGATGCGCTTGAGTGCACGGCGGTCATTCTCGGTGACACGGAACCATCGTGCACGCACCAGGTCGTCGCGGAGGACGAAACGGTCGGTGTTGGCCTGGTAGTACGATTCGATATCTCCCTCCGAGAAAGCCGTATCGAGGTGCTGCCGCACGAGTTCCTCCTCGTATGCGTGAAGCAGCAGTGAATTGCGGTAATCGCGCAGCTCGGCATCGAAGAGTTTCCTGTTCTCCGCGAGCTGCTGCTCAGCGTGGCGCAGTTCCACCTGTTGCCTGAGCCAATTGTTCACGTAGGCCTGCACCAAGGCTGCGCTGTCCTCTGGTTCCGTGCCCAAGGGAACGAGCTGGCGCAGGTCGCTCCAGCGCAATTGCTGCTCATAAGCGCGGGCAACGACGGGGTCGTCATCGTCTGTTCCAGTCGAGCATGCGCCCAAGCACGCCAAGGCCGTAAGCGATGCGCAGGCCGTTCGGAGCCGTCGTGCCCTTTGCGGGGTCACTTGATGGAATACAGCACGGCCTTGTCCACCGTGACCGGGTATTTCGCGCGCAATTCGCCTATCCATTCCTTCTCCAGGTGGTCCTGGTAAGCTGCGGTGATCACGCCGCGCGCCTCGTCAATCGCTTTGGGTGCGGGTTGCAGGATGCGCTTCACATCGGCCACCATCACTTTGCCCTCGAAGGCGATGTCCTTGCTCAGGCCGATGGCGCTCAGCCCTGCGAGGAAAGGTTTCTCCTCGGCTGAGAAGATCCCGCCATCGATGCTCAATGCGAGCGGGTTCGACTTGTTCACGATATCCATCAGGTCCTTTCCGCGCTTTCCGCGCTTCAGGTTGGCGCGCATCTGCTTGCTCACGGCGGCATCTGCGCAGGCGTACAGGTCGCATTCGTAGCGTGTTGGCCACATGAATCGATCCGAATTGGCCTTGTGGAAGGCACCGAGGCCTGTGCTGTCCTTTACGGCCTTGCCCCAGACCTTCTGGTCGGTGAGCTCGAAGAGGAGGATGCCATCGCGGTACTCCTTCATCAGCATGCGGAACTCGGGGTACTTCTCCTCGAGCTTGCTGTCCTCATAGGCCAGGATTCGCTCGTCGGCGTATTCCATCATGCGAGCACTCGCATATCCAGGGATTGCTTGCACGCGCTCTCGGCGCTGGCGCGATTCAATCTGGTCGAGCAGGTCGCGCTGGCTCACGGTGCCGCCGGCGAAGGTGAAGACCGGCTTGGTGAGCTTCGCGGCTTTCTTTCGGTCGTAGGCCCAGCCTTCCATCACTTCGCGCACCACCACGGTATCGTCGAGGGTCTGCGTCATTTCCTCATACGGACGGCTCTTCGCAGCGAGCATGCGGCCACCGATGATGGCTCCCGCCAGTTCGCGGCGGTAGCGCACGGCCTTCTTGCCCTTCCCCTTGGTGAATGGCCCTTCGGCGTATTGGCGGCGGATGATCGTGTCGGTGGTGGCGGTGCCCTTCTTGAACACGTTGGTGTCGATCAGGGCGATGGCCTTGTCGAAGTTCTTCGGATAGGTGGTGAATGCGTATTCCTTGCGCAGGCGCTCCATGAAGGCCTTGCGAGTGATCTCCGCTGGGCTGTCGCGGGCAATCTTGGTCTTGAGCTCCGATTTGGCCTGGTCGTAAGTAGGTGGCGGAATGGCTTCGATGCAGCGGATGATGTGCCAGCCGAAGCGCGACTTGATCGGCTCACTCATCTGACCCGGCTGTTTCAAAGCGAAGGCGGCATCCTCGAACTCCTCGATCATCTTCCCGGTGCCGAACTGCGCCAGTTCACCGCCCTTGGTGCTGCTGCTCTCGTCCTCGCTGTATTTGAGTGCGGCCTCGCTGAAGGTGATGGCATTCGAGGCGAGTTGGCGGTGGATCTCGCGGATGCGTTGCTCGGCATTCTGCTGCTTCTCGGGGCTGTCTTGATCAGTGCTGCGCAGCATGATGTGCGCCACCTTCATTTGGCCGCGTGCGGGCCGGCGTCCCGTCACTTTCACCACATGGTAGCCGAAACGCGTGCGCACCGGTTGGCTCACGGTGCCTTCGGGTGTGCTGAAGGCTGCGTTTTCGAAGGGATAAACCATCTGCAAGGCACTGAACCAGCCCAAGTCGCCACCGTTCTTCTGCGCGCTGGGGTCCTCGCTGCCACCCACGCCTTTGGCCACCGTTGCGAAGTCCTCGCCTTTCACGATGCGGTCGCGTAGCGCCGTGATGCGCTTCCAAACAGCCATGGTATCCTCCGGACTGGCGTCTGGTGACACTTGCAGCAGGATGTGGCTGGCGCGCACCTCCTGCGTGCTGCGGTCATAGGCCTCGCGCATCAGCGCATCATTCAGCTCCCGGTCGATCAGATAGGGGCGGGCCAATTGCTTGCGGTAGCCATCGAGCTCATTGCGGAACTTGCTGATGGTGTCCATGCCCAAGGTCTCCGCTTCGCGCACCTTCAGTTTGTAGTTGATGAAGAGCTCGAGGTATTCGTCGAGGGCCTCCTTGGTCACAGAGGCTTCTTTGTTGTTCTTCTTATAGATGGCCTCGAATTCCGCGCGGGTCACTGGTTGGCGATCCACGGTCATCAGCACGGGGTCGGCGCTTCCGTTCTGGGCGTTGGCGTTCGTGATGCAGAGGCCACAGAACGCCGCGGCCAAGAGCTTCTTCGGTGTCATTCTCCTGAGGATAAGGTCGTTGAAAGGGTGCCAAATGTAACCGTTCGGTTTTGGCGGGAGCATGCGGGTTCCGCCGTTAAAAAAGACCAAGCGCCAACACGGGTCCCGGCCTGCGGGAATGCGTTGGCGCACGTGGTTTCCCCGAAGCCGCTCAGAACGCCAACCGGCCCTGCTGCTCCATGGATAGCCGCAGCTGGCTCACCTCCTTGCGCAGTTCCATCACGCTGCGGGCCAGCTCGTCGCGGCTCATATTGGGCTCGGGCAGCTCGGCGCTGATGAAGTGGGTGAATTTCCAGATCTCGAGCACGTTGGCCACTTGCACCTCGTAGGGCGCATAGAGCGGATTGGTGCTGCACAGCAGCAAGGAGCCCTTCTCCTTCAGCTGGTTGTAAACGACCTTGAAGACGATGCCGTCCTCCTTGGTGATCACGATGTAGGGCTGGCCGTCGCGCAGCGCCTGCCAGTTCTGCACGTACTCGCCGGTCACCCATGAACCGTCGGCTACGGGTGGCATGCTGTCGCCGCTGATCTGGAAGGTGCGGTACTTGCGGTCCTTGGCCAGGAAGGGCATCTGGAAGGTGGGCAGGATGCTGATGTACTCCGGATCGGCGTAGCCCAACGCATAGCCGGCCTTGGCCTTCTCGGGCACGAGTTCCACGTTCTCGCGGTCGTTCTTATCCACCGTGGTGGCCAGCACGCGCAGGCGCCGGCCGCTGAGGTCGATGTCGCCGCCGCGCTCCAGAATGCCCAGTTGGCTCTCGCTCAAGGCGGTGAGGTCGTCGCGCAAGAGCTTATCGATGCTGAGCTTGTAGTACTCGCTCATGCGCACAAGCAGTTCGAAGGTGGGCTCGGCGCTGCCGTTCTCATAGCCGCTGTAGCTCGATCGCTTCACGTCGAGCGCGACCGCCACTTCCTCCTGTGATCGGCCGCGTCGGGTGCGCAGGAGCTTGATGTTGCTGCCGAAGACTGTGTTTGCCATGGTCAAGGAGGTTGAAGGTTGGTCTGAAGCAGGATGGGGGCTAGAGGGATATGGCGAGTTATTAAGCCGGCACACGGTACCAATGCCAGGGTATCCGTCATGGTCTTGGCCGATTATCCGGCACAAGTATATGGCCTGTTTCCCGGAATCTTCGCGACGGAATACCCGTCAAGTTATCAACCGTGGCTGTGACCCGGCGCAGTCTTCGTCCCGGCCGATGCTCGAAACAGAGCAGCTCACAAAGCGCTCAAGGGGAACGCCTCCTTCAGTCGAACGCCTTTCTCCGTGCGCTCCACGGTGCAGCACTGGTTCACGGGGTCGTGCTCGAAGAAGAGCACGATGCCCTCGTCGGCGGCCACTCCGAGGAAATCGGACTTCTCCTGCATGGTGAGCAGCGGGCGCGTATCGTAGGCCATCACCCACGGCAGCGGGATATGGTGGATGCTCGGCAATAGGTCGGCCATGTATGCGATGGTGCGTCCCTTGTACCGGATGTGCGGGATCATCATCGCATCGGTGTGGCCATTCACCAGGAACACATCGAATGCAGGGAAGACCTCCTTCAGGTAAACGTTCTCTTCTTCGCTGCGGCGCCCCACGGGCACGAACTCCAGTTGCCCGCTCTCTTTGATGGGCAGGATGTTCTCCTTGAGGAAGCTGGCCTTTTCGCGTGGATTGGGCCGTGTGGCCCAGGCCCAGTGGTGCTCGTTGCTCCAATACCTCGCATTGCGGAATGCAGGGATGAGCTTGTCGCCCTCGCGCATGATGCTGCCGCCGCAATGATCGAAGTGCAGGTGCGTGAGGAAGACGTCGGTCACATCGTCCTTGCTGAACCCGGCCTTGTGCAGGGAGCCTACGAGCGTGTCGTCGCCATGCAAGTCGTAGTGGCTGAAGAAGTGCGCTTCCTGCTTATCGCCGATGCCGTTGTCGATGAGGAAGAGGCGCTGGCCATCCTCCACCAGCAGGCAGCGCATGGCCCAGGTGCAGAGGTTCTTCTCATCCGGCGGATGGTGCTTGCTCCAGAGGGTCTTGGGCACCACGCCGAACATGGCGCCGCCGTCGAGCTTGAAGAAGCCCGTGTCGATGGGGTGAAGGGTCATAGGGGCGAAGATCGCTCGGCTGAATGGAGGATGCACCTTAACCAGCCATGGCAAAGCGCAAGCGCGCCAAGAAGCAGGAAACGTTCGCGGCGATAGTCGGGCGGGCCATGCGACGGGCCGCGAAAGCAGCCCGGATGGATGCCAAGCTGCATGGGACTGCCATCGCCCTCATGCGCGATGGCAGAGTGGTGCTGGTGAAGTCCTAGCGCATTCCACACGGAATCGTTCACGATCATTCATCGCGGAGCAGTTCCTCTTGCGCAGTGTCACGCAGCTTCGCGGCGAGGTCGGTTGCACATGCTCACTTGGCCTTTGAGAAGATGCCCCCCCCTAAACGCCTCCACTTCATCGCCATCGGCGGCAGCGCCATGCACAATCTGGCCATCGCGCTGCATCGCCAGGGCTTCGACATCACCGGCAGCGACGATGAGATCTTCGAGCCCAGCCGCAGCCGATTGGATCGCCTTGGCCTCTTGCCCGATCGGCTCGGCTGGCATCCGGAGGACATCACCAAGGAGATTGACGCCGTGATCCTCGGCATGCACGCCCGCATCGACAATCCTGAACTGAAGCGAGCCCAGGAACTGGGCATCCCCGTTTATAGCTACCCCTCATACTTCTACGAGCGCACCAAGAGCAAGACCCGTGTGGTGATCGGCGGGAGCCACGGCAAGACCACCATCACCAGCATGATCGTGCATGTGCTGCGCCACGCCCAAGTGGAATTCGACTACCTCGTTGGCGCGCAACTCGACGGCTTCGATTGCATGGTGAAGCTCAGCGACAGCAGCCGGGTGGCCATCATCGAGGGCGATGAGTACCTCGCTTCTGCCTTGGAACCGGTACCCAAGTTCCACCTGTACAAGCCGGACATCGCGCTCATCAGCGGGATCGCATGGGATCATGTGAACGTGTTCAAGACCTTCGAGAGCTACGTGGACCAGTTCCGCAAGTTCATCGCCTGCATTGAGCCTGGCGGCAAGCTGGTGTATTGCACGGAAGATGGCACGGTAAGGGAAGCGGGGGAGGAGAAAGAAGTGAAGGCGCAGCGCGTGGGCTACGGCGTGCCGAAGCATCGCATCGTCGATGGCGTCACCATTCTCGAGACCGCGCATGGCGATGTCCCGCTGCAGGTCTTCGGCAAGCACAACCTGCAGAACCTCGAGGGTGCGCGCCATGTGTGCCATCTGCTCGGCATCGGCGAAAAGGAGTTCCATGCGGCGATCGGCACCTTCCACGGAGCGGCAAAGCGGCTGGAGAAGCTGGCTGAGTCCCCGGGTCGCATCGTCTTCAAGGATTTCGCGCATTCACCGAGCAAGTTGAAAGCCACCTTGGAAGCCGTGCGCGAGCAATTCCCTGATCGCCGCTTGGTGGCCTGCATGGAGCTGCACACCTACAGCAGCCTCAACGAGGGCTTCATCGACCAATACGCCGGCTGCATGGACGCGGCGGATCATGCCATCGTTTTCTACGACCCGCATGCGGTGGAACTCAAGCGCCTGCCGCCGATCCCTGTGGAGCGCGTGAAGCGTGCCTTCGCACGCGAGGACCTCATCGTGCTCAACGACCCCATTGCCGTGATGGGCGAGGTGCGCAAGGGCATCGGAGGGGACAGCGTGCTCTTGATGATGAGCAGCGGCAATTTCGGAGGACTGGACCTGCAGGCGCTCAGCGAGGCCTTCACCGCATAGCGCGGCGCAGGATCTTGTGGTGGATGGCACCGATGATGAGCGCGTTCGCGACCCCTGCCGCCAGGAGCGCGAAGAAGCTCATGCTCGCGTAGTTGAATGGAGTGAAGAAGCGCATGATCATCGGGCGCACCCGAAGCTCCTCCTGTCCTTCTTCAACAGCACTGAACACGAGTTGCTCCACCCGCCGCTCGAAGGCGTCCGTCTCGATGGCATGGTAGTACCACCAGAGGAAGAGCAGCATGATCAGCGCGTAGATCGCAGCGCCCTTGAATCCCTCGCGCACCAGATGTGGGAATCCGGCGTCTTCCTTCGCCTTGCGCAGGAAGCGCAGCTGATTGAAGAAGACCACGGTCACGATCGCCAGGAAATGCACCAGCATGAAATCGGCACCCTGTGGCGCGGCATCAGGCCGTGGGCAATCGCAAAGCGATGACGACGATGCGAACAGCCAAGACCACGAAGCCGCATTCCTGGCTCCCCGCCCCTAGGTCGACGAACGGCGGCTTCGCGCGCAACCGTCATCACCCTCAACCATTCATCCAGACCAGGAACTCCTCGTTGCTCTTCGTACCCTCCATGTGCTTCTTCACGAACTCCATGGCTTCAACGGGGTTCATGTCGGCGAGGTGCTTGCGCAGGATCCACGTGCGTTGGAGGACTTCCTTGTGGTGCAGCAGATCGTCGCGGCGGGTACCGCTGCTCATGATGTCGATGGCGGGGAAGATGCGGCGGTTGCTGATCTTCCGGTCGAGCACGAGTTCCATGTTGCCCGTGCCCTTGAACTCCTCGAAGATCACCTCGTCCATCTTGCTGCCGGTATCGACCAGAGCGGTGGCGAGGATGGTGAGTGAGCCGCCGTTCTCGATCTTCCGCGCGGCTCCGAAGAAGCGCTTGGGCTTCTGCAGCGCGTTCGCGTCCACACCACCGCTGAGGATCTTGCCGCTGGCCGGTTGCACGGTGTTGTAGGCGCGGGCCAGGCGCGTGATGGAGTCGAGCAGGATCACCACATCGTGACCACATTCCGTGAGCGCCTTCGCTTTTTCCAGCACGATGCCGGCGACCGCCACGTGGCGTGAGGCGGGTTCGTCGAAGGTGCTCGCGATCACTTCGGCCTTCACGCTGCGGGCCATGTCGGTCACTTCCTCCGGGCGCTCATCGATGAGCAGCACGATCAGGTACGCTTCCGGATGATTCGCGGCGATGGCGTTGGCCACGTCCTTCAGCAGCACGGTCTTGCCGGTCTTGGGCTGAGCCACGATCAAGCCGCGCTGTCCCTTGCCGATGGGCGCGAAGAGGTCGAGCACGCGCATGCTGATGTTGGTGTCCTTGGCGGCGAGGTGAATTTCTCGTCGGGGAACAGGGGGTTAGGAACTTGAAGGGGACACGGTCGCGGACCCATTCGGGATCGCGGCCGTTGATCCGATCGATCTTCACCAGCGGGAAGAACTTGTCCTCCTCGCGTGGCGGGCGCACGAAGCCGCTCACCGTGTCGCCGAGCTTCAGGCCAGCGCTTGATGATCTGCTGCGTCACGTACACATCGTCCGGCGATGCGAGGTAGTTGTAGTCGCTGCTGCGCAGGAAGCCATAGCCTTCGGGCATCACTTCCAGCACGCCTTCGCATTCCACGAAGGCGTCGAAGGTGACCTGCTCGCGCGGCGGCTGGAAAGGGCGGTCCTGCCGCTGCTGATCGCCGCGTTGGTCGACCCGCTGCTCTCCGCCATTGCCTTGCGGACGGTCCTGGCGCGGTTCGCGGCGATCATCGCGCCGGTCGTCGCGGCGTCATCGCGCCGATCCTCGCGTGGGCGATCGCCCTGTTCTGGAGCGGGGTTCCTGCTGCGGGCGCTGCTCCTGCGCCGGACGTTGTTCGCCTCCTTGTTGACGCTCCTGCCGTTGACGCTCGCGACGATCTCGCCAACGGTCCTGCCGGGTCTCGCGGTTCGGATTCTGACCGGATGGAGCCTCTGGAGGCGGTGGAGGGGCGCCGGAAGCAGCCTTCACGTCCGTTTCGCTGGTCTCGTCCTCGTCCTCGTCATCATCGTCCTCCTCATCGTCATCACCGTCCTCCTCGTCGTCGTCATGGTCATCGCCCATGGTCGTAGGCTCCGGTTCGGGATCCTCTACAACGCTGGGTTCGTCCGAAGTGGCTAGGTCGGTGAGGTCCTTATCGTCGCCGCGGAAGGCTGGGCCAATGGCCTTTTCCCCTTCGCCCTTTTTGGAAGCTTGGGCCTCCAGGATCTTGGCCACCAGGTCCTGCTTCTTCAGGGTGTCGGTCTTCTTCAGGCCTAGCTTCTTCGCGATGTCCTTCAGCTCAGCGAGCTTCATGGCGCTGAGCGCCTCTTGGTCGTGCATATGCGTGCGGTAGTGTGAATGGAGTGGCGCCATTGCGCCATGCGGAAAGCCCTTCAGGGCCTCATGCGATCCGGTAAGATTTCAGTCGGGTCACAGGCTCCGAACGGAGCCCGTTGATGCAGTACGGCGCAAACGTAAGCGGATCCCCGATATGCGCAAGCCCGGTCGGGAGCATCTTTGCCCACCGGTTCTTCACATGATCCAGCGCATCCAATCCGCTTTCCTCTTCTTAGCCGCTCTATCCAGCGGTGCCACGTGGTTCTTTCCTGTCCGTTCGTGGTCTCTGGGCGAATCGGAGGCGCGCTTCTTTGTTTCGGGAATGAGAACCTCTGATGGCACCGAGATCCTGGACATCGGCCTGCCGATACCGTATGCCGTTCTGCATTCCGCGGTAGCGCTGGTGTTGCTGGCCGCGGTCTTCCTCTTCAGGAACCGAATGCGTCAGGCAAGGCTCGTGCGCGGTGGGTGGATGGTAGCGCTGCTCACAGGCGTGTTGCAGTTCATCTCCTGCAATTCCATCGATGCTTATTTGGGCGTAGGAGCTCAAGGGCGTTACGGAGTCTCGTTCTTCCTGCCGGTGGCGGTGATCGTGTTCGGCATGCTGGCCGAACGGGCCATCCGGAAGGATGAGGAATTGGTGCGCAGCGCGGACCGATTGAGGTAACGCCATGATCCTACCTTGGCCGCCATGAGCAAGACCGCCAAGACCAAGTCCTTCGACCCGAACAGCCCCGCTGACCCCAGCGCGCAGATCTACGGCCTGCCCTTCACCTGCGAAGAGGCCGATATCGTGCTCGTGCCCGTGCCGTGGGAAGTGACCACCAGCTACGGCGGCGGATGCTCGCGGGGCCCCCAGGCCATCCGGGAAGCCAGCCTGCAAGTGGACCTATTCCATCCGGAGTTCCCCGGGCTATGGAAACGCGGCATCGCCATGGATGAAGTACCCAAGGCCTTGAAGCAGCAGAGCGCCACCCTGAAGAAGCTCGCCGCGCTCGTGATTGAGACGCAGACCGGCGAAACGAGTCCGAAAAAGCTCGCCAAAGCCGCCGAGGCCATGGTGCTCATCAATGAGGAATGCGCTGTGATGAACGATTGGGTGGAGGAGCGCTGCGCCTACTGGTTGAAGAAGGGAAAACGGGTTGGCCTCGTGGGCGGCGATCACAGCACGCCGCTCGGCCTCCTCCGCGCACAGGCCAAGCGCCACAAGAAATTCGGCATTCTGCACATCGATGCGCACCTCGACCTGCGCATCGCCTACGAAGGCTTCCTGTACAGCCACGCCAGCATCATGCACAACGCGCTCGCGCTGCCGCAGCTGGAGCGCATCGTGAGCGTGGGCATCCGCGACTTCTGCCAACAGGAGAACGATGTCTTCCTGAAGCAGAAGGACCGCGTGCGCGTTGTGCGCAGCGCCGACATCCGCGCCATGCAGTTCGAAGGCGCTACTTGGCAACAGCAATGCGAGGCCATCATCAACGCATTGCCGGAGAAGGTGCACATCAGCTTCGACATCGACGGGCTCGACCCCACGCTATGCCCAAACACGGGCACGCCGGTGCCGGGCGGTCTCGCCTTCGAAGAAGCCACCTATCTGCTCTCTCGCCTCGCCGCCAAGCGCACCATCATCGGCTTCGATCTCGTGGAGGTGAGCCCCGGCAAGGATGAATGGGATGCCAACGTGGGTGCACGTCTGCTGTGGCATCTGTGCGGGGTGCTGGGGGCCTAAGGGTCATTGCACCCCCTCAACACCCATCCGTGCAAAATGCCCACGCTGCGTCGCGTGTTCCAAGGTGCGCGCGGTTCTTGCTTTACGCGCCCCCATGCGCGCCTTCGCGTTCCTCTCCGTTCTCACCACTGCGTGCGCAGCAGCGCAGCCACTGTGGCGGCTCGATAGCCTCGCCGCCACGTGGCCCGTGCAAGCGGCACAGGAAGCCGACCGTCGCCAGCACGGGCCGGGCGTGGTACGCGCCATGGACATGCGCGACCTGTACGCCAAGCTGCGCACCGGACAGCCCGGCTTGCCCGTCTTCGCTGACAGCCTCGTAGCGCGCTACGTGGACGTGCTCGGTGAGGCGCGCCGCGACGACCTGCGGGCTGCTCTCGGACTTGCCCGTGCGTACGATGCACTCATCGAGGGCGAATTGGTGCAGCACGGCTTGCCGAAGGAGCTGAAGCGCCTACCGCTCGCGCTCTCGTGCATGAACACGTTGGCCGAGGGTCCGGAAGGCGGCGCTGGCCTCTGGATGCTCACCTATCCAGTGGCACTGCGCTACGGCCTGCGAGTGAACGGTGAAGTGGACGAGCGCCGCGATCCACGCCTGTGCACGATGGCCGCGGCACGCTACCTCAAGGACCTCTTCCAGCACTACAGCGACTGGAGCCGAACGATCATGGCCTTCGCCTGCGGACCGGCAAACGTGCAGCGCGCGATCGGACGCACACGCGCGACTCCGGAGCTGCGCGAGCTCTATCCGCATGTGACCGAAGGCGTGCGCGATGCGCTGCCCTTATGGAT
The DNA here is from genome assembly GCA_016705545.1 of Flavobacteriales bacterium. GTDB lineage: Bacteria > Bacteroidota > Bacteroidia > Flavobacteriales_F > PHOS-HE28 > PHOS-HE28. The sequence continues at coordinate 213,988 of JADIYA010000007.1, read as the reverse complement.
GGCGATGAGCTACCTCGCATTGCACCAGGACCAACTCGGCATTGCGCCCATGATGGTGACACCGATGGAGCCCGCAGACACCCTGCGATCCCCGCAGCCCGTGCGCTTCGATGCGCTGGCGGTGGCCTTGGGCCTGCCGGTGCCCCGATTACGTGCACTCAATCCCACGCTCTGCGGCGCGCAGGTGCCCGCCTACCATGCGCTGCTGGTGCCCAAGGGCGAGGGCGTCCGCTATACGGCGTTGTCCGATTCCATTGCGCATGTGCAGCTAGCGCTGATTGAACGCGCACGCACCGCTAGCGAGCCCGGCACCGATGCCGTGGCACAAGGGCCGAGCGGCCGTGAGGCTATCTACTACCGCGTGCGCAGCGGCGATTTCCTCGGCCGTATCGCGCAGCGCTTCAACGTGAAGGTGTCGCAGATCAAGACTTGGAACCGCATGCGCAGCGATCACATCGATGTGGGCGAGGAACTGGTTATCTGGGTGACGCCTGCGCAGCGCGCGCGCTTCGAGAAGCAGCAGGAGAAGAACGACGATGCCGATGAACCGGTGAACGATGCTTCGCCGAAACCCGATGGCTCGACGGCGCAGGTGCCGCTGAAGGCCGGTGATGCGCTTTCGCATTCAACGGGAGAACGCTTCACGTGGTACACGGTGCGGAAGGGCGATTCGCTCTACGGCATCGCGAAGCGTTATCCCGGCGTCGATGCCGACAGCCTCATGCGGGTGAACGGCATCGGCCCTGGCATCCGGCCTGGCCAGCGCATCAAAGTCCCCACCAAGCGATGAGTCCGGCACGCGTGCTCGTTTTCCTGCTCGCGGTGCTGGCTTTGCTAACGCTCATCGGGCAGCTGATCCCACAGGACGGTCTATCCATCGGCGGGCTCACGTTACGCATGCCGCGCTGGCGCGACGTTCTCTTTCCCGAGGAACAGGTGCGCGTGGACATCAGTGATATCCTGGCGGTGGCCACGGATTCAACAGAGGCGGCATTGGACACGATCACCGTGGAAGTGCCCGCTGATTCGGCCGCATCGGTGCCAGCCTTCGACCCGAGCACTCTAGCGCCATTGGAGGAGCGCATCAAGCTGCATTTCCCCGCGCAAGGTGCGTCGGTGCTTCAGCCATTCTTCGCTGATCTGGAGTCGGCTGCGGCGCAGGCGAAGCCGGTCCGCATCCTGCACTACGGTGATTCGCAGATCGAGGGCGATCGGATCACGGCATACGTGCGGAACAAACTGCAAGTGCAATTCGGAGGCAACGGCCCGGGCCTCATTGCCGTGGCGGACATTGTGCCGCACTTCAGCGTGGAGCGCGTACTCGGCGGCGATTGGAATCGGTACAGCGTGATGGGCAAGAAGCCCAAAGAGCAGCGCCACGATCGGTTCGGCGCACTCTCCGCATTCTCCCGATTCTCACCTATCCTCAACGACACCATCGTGCCGGACACCATCGTGCATGAGGCATTCGTGACCTTGAAGCCCGACCGCAAGTGCTACGCGAAAGCGCAGGCGTGGAGCCGGTGCAAGCTCTGGTTCGGTTGGCACCGCGCACCTGTGACCATCACGGTGGAAGCCGATGGGGTGGAGCTTACGAGTGAGACCATCGCCCCCGCGAACGAACTGCTGCTGCGCGAATGGCGACTCGAATCGCCGCCGAAGGAGTTGACCCTTCGCTTCCGAGGGACAGACAGTCCCGACGTCTTCGGTATCGCCCTCGATGGCCGCAATGGAGTGGCTGTGGACAACATCGCGGCACGCGGCGCCGCGGGCTAGAATTCAAGCGGCAGGACCAAGGGGCTATTAGCGTCGATGTACGCACAGCTCGGTCCTTCCTGGTTGATCCTCCAATACGGCGGCAACGTGCCCCAGCCTGAAGAGCAAGGAGGAAGCGGAGCAGTATGGCCGCTTCTTCGGCGCGCAGATCGGCCGCTTCCGCAAGCTGGCGCCCGGTGTTCCGGTGGTCGTCATCGGCCCCAGCGACATGAGCATCAAAGAAGGCGAAGACTATGTGACGCGGCCCTACCTCGAGGACGTGCGCGACGCGATGAAGGCCAACACGCTCGCGCAAGGCGCGGTGTTCTGGGACATGTACGACGCCATGGGCGGCCGCAACAGCATGGTGAGCTGGGTGCAGGCCGATCCGCCGCTCGCTGCCGAGGACTACACGCATTTCAGCCCGTTGGGCGCGCGCAAAGTGGGCGAGCTCTTCTACACCGCTCTGATCGATGCCTACGCCGATCATCATGCCGCGCAGCAATAGCCGCCTCCTCATCGCACTGCTGGCGATGTTGCTGGCATCATCGGCCCATTCGCAGGGCAATCCGGTGCGCGTGAAGGAGCTTCCCTTCGTGAACGCCGCTGCGAACCGGATCATCTTCAAAGGCGATAGCGCGGCGTGGGCACGTTTTCACGCCAAATTGGACAAGCTGGTCTTCGAGGGTGAAGGGAGAATGAGCATTGCTCATATCGGCGGTTCGCATGTGCAGGCCGATCAATGGAGCATGCAGTTGCGGCACCGCTTGCAGACATTGTCGCCCGGTATGCGCGCAGGACGCGGCTTCGTCTTCCCTTATGCCATGGCGAAGAGCAACACGCCATGGTGGTACCGGCCGGAGTACACCGGCAAGTGGACTGCCGTGCGCAATGTCACGCGCGCCGACAGCAGCATCCTCGGCATCGCGGAATCAGCGCCACCACGCGTGACACGCTCGCTGAGCTGAAGGTGAGCTTCCGAACAGACATCCATGCGGGATATCCTTTCCGGCGCGTGCGGGTGCTGCATCGCCCGGACAGCAGCTACGCCGTCACCGCGTGGGATCGGGACAGCACGCTGCGCATCGCTCGTCGCGTGGATGAAGCCGGCGGGTTCACCGAGTTCACTTACGACCGGTACGTGGACACGCTGCAGCTGCGCATCGCGCGTACCGATTCCATGCAGCGGCAATTCACCTTGCGCGGCATCGTGCTCGACGGCGACGACCCCGGTGTGGTGCTGCATGCCCTCGGCGTGAATGGCGCGAGCACCACGAGTTGGCTGCGCTGCCAGCGCTTCAGCGAGGAGCTTGCTCCTGGGACCGGACCTCGTCATCCTCTCCATCGGCATCAACGACGCGCATGATCCCGACTTCAACGCGGCGCGGTATGAGGCCAACTACCGGGAGCTGATCCGCCGCATCCGCGTCGCGGAACCGGGTGCCGCGATCCTGCTCACCACCAACACGGACAGCTACATGAAGCGGCGCTTCGTGAACAAGAACGCGGGTGCGGTGCGCGATGCCATGCTGCGCCTCAGCGCCAATGAAGGCGTGGGTGTCTGGGACAGCTGGGGCGTGATGGGCGGAGAGGCCAGCATCAGGCGCTGGGAGAAGGCGGGCATGGCCAAAGCCGACCGTGTTCACCTGAACCGCGCGGGCTACGAACTGCTGGGCGACCTGCTGTTCGGTGCGATGATCGAGAAGTACGGGGAGCACCTCAAGCGCACGGCCCCATGACCCGTGAAAGTTCTGCTATGAGCTACCGGATCGCATTCAAGCGACGCTACGCACCGGCATGACCACGCTCGCCTTCGACTGGACCTCGATCCTGGCGTACGACGCGCAGTCGCCGGTGATCTTCACGCGGTTCTTCTTCTGGGGCTTCTTCGCCGTGGTGCTCGCCGGGTATTCGCTGGTGCACCGGCGTCCGCTGGTTCGCAGCGGCTGGCTATTCGCCGTGAGCCTCTTCTTCTACTACAAGACCAGCGGGCTCTTCGTGGGCCTGTTGCTCTTCAGCATCGTCATGGATTTCGTGATCGGCCGTGCCAGCGGTGCTACGGACGATCGCCTGCGCAAGCGCGTGCTGCTCGCGGTCAGCATCACCCTCAACCTGAGCGTGCTGCTCTTTTTCAAGTACGCGCACTTCGTGGTCGAGAACATCAATGCCATCGCAGGCACTGCGTTCCAGCCGGTGAACTTCTTCGCGCGCTGGGCCAACCTCGCGTGGGATGCGCATTTCGTGGAGAACAAAGTGCTCCTGCCCGTGGGCGTCAGCTTCTACACCTTCCAGTGCATGAGCTACGCGATCGATGTGTACCGGGGCGACCTTAAGCCCGTTCGCAACCTGTTCGATTTCGGCTTCTACGTGAGTTTCTTCCCGCAACTGGTGGCTGGCCCCATCGTGCGCGCCAGCGAGTTCATCCCGCAGATCACCAAGCCCTTCGCGCTCGCACGCGCCGAGTTCGGGATCGCTGTCTTCTGGATCCTCAATGGCCTCGTGAAGAAGATGGTGGTGGGCGACTACATCGCCGTGAACTTCATCGATCGCGTCTTCGCCGATCCCCTCCGATTCACCGGCTTCGAGAACCTGATGGCGCTCGGCGGCTACTCGTTGCAGGTCTACGCCGACTTCAGCGGCTACACCGACATCGCCATCGGCGTCGCGCTGCTCATGGGCTTCCGGCTCACCATGAATTTCAACAGCCCGTACAAGGCGCGCAACGTGGCCGAATTCTGGAAGCGCTGGCACATGAGCCTCAGCACCTGGCTGCGCGATTACCTCTACATCCCCATGGGTGGCAATCGCGGGGGGTCGCTCTTCTCGTGGATCATGCTCAGCGTGATCGGCGCGGCGCTCGTGCTGCTCACCGGGTGGTGGTGGTTGCCGGTGGTCTACCTCAGTGCGGTTGCGCTGTTCGCTGTGCTCACGCGCTTCTGGCCCGGCTTGCAGATAGCGATCACCACCAACAGCAACCTGATGATCACCATGCTCATCGGCGGTCTGTGGCATGGTGCCAGTTGGATGTTCGTGATCTGGGGCGGCCTCAACGGGATCGGCCTGCTGGTGTACAAGCAGTGGAAGCGGATCAGTCCCTGGGAGAAGAGCCCGCACTGGCTCGCGCATGCCTGGAAGGTGGCGCTCACCTTCGCCTTCATCTCCTTCACACGCATCTGGTTCAGAAGCCCCGATCTGGAGACCGCCGACGCCTTCCTGCATCAACTCACCGGTGATTTCGGTACAAGGCACATGCTCGATGTGCTCGTCGCATTCAAGAGTGTGTTCATGCTGATGCTCATCGGCCTCGTGGTGCATTGGCTGCCGGAATCCATCAAGCAGCGCTACCGCGAGGGCTTCGCATCGCTTCCGCTCTGGGCCATGGCACTGGCCTGCGCCGCCACGGTGGCGCTCATCTACCAGACTGTGACAGCGGAGATGGTGCCCTTCATTTACTTCCAGTTCTAGAGGTCATTGTTTCACGATGCGGCCTTGGAACAGCCGATTGCCGGTCCTCGCCGCGATGATATACAACCCTTGGCTGAGGTCGCTCAAGTCGATTGTCGCCGTGCTCCCCGTTTGAGTTGAATTGCGGACTTCCTTGCCGAGCGTGTCGATGATCGTGATACGCGCGGAACCACCGGCATCGGAGAATCGCAGGAATAAATTGTCTTGCACCGGATTCGGGAAGGCGGATATTCCAGTTTGCTCCAGTTCCTCCAGGCCTACGGTCACGCTCAGCACAGCCACCGTGCTTGTGTTATGGCAACTGCTGCCAGGTGCTGTTACCACGCAGCGGTAGAGGTAGTTGCTCCACCAATTCTGGCAATTGGCCACCGTGAGCGTATCAGTGTTCACTCCGGAATAAGGACCTGCGTTGAAGAGGTTCTGCCATCCAAGACCGGCGTTTTGCTGCCATTGCTTGATCGAGCCAGCGTCAGTAGTTATGATGAACTGTGCCGATCCATTCTGCTGGACCATTAAATCCTGCGGCTGATCGCCGATATGGCAGGTTGGTGGGGCTATGTAGTAAGGGTTCCTAATAATCAAGGTGTGCGCTTGCCGGCTCTGGCATCCGTAAGCCGGATCATAGTTCCGACGCCACACGTTCTGCCATTTACCCAGATTTCCCCCGGTATAGGGGAAGGTGAAGGTTGAAGTCTGGCCAACCAGCGGAATCGGATTGCCGAAGCCCGTTACCCATACGGTATCGGCGTTGGGGGATCCCAGCGGCTTGAAGGTGACCACTGCGCCATTCGGCTGATAGTCTATCAGATACTCGAAGTCGGCTGAGCAGGTGTCGTAGCTGGTAGCGGGTGTTTGATTGTACGGAATGGTGCGGTAATAGGCCCGGCGGAACACGAGTCCATTGATAGAGTCGTTGCTGGTGTATCGCAAACGCGCCATGGTGAGCGCATTGTTCCAGCTACTTAGGTTGAACCAATTTCCTGGCGAGAAGTTCTGCGCGCCCATGCAATCAATGTGTCGCATCATGCCAGTGCACCCGGTGGCCTGGTCGAAGATCTCGACATAGTCCGTGTTGTTGTACGTGAACTGTGAATCGGTCATGTACGGCTCGCAGCTCGAATCTGGTGGCCGGGAAACGGAGATCCATGTTTGGTGATAGCTATGACAGAGGCTTAGGGTATCTAGTGCATGCAACGTGACTTGGAAGGTACCCGCCTCAATGAAGACATGCTCTGGGTCCGCCTCATACGACGTGGAGCCATCGCCGAAGTTCCAATAGTAGCGCGCGTTCGATACCGAGGAGAGATTGGTGAACGCAAGGGTGTCCCAATTCGAAACGTGGCTGAAGTCGGCGCTGCATTGGCCTCGGACAAGCAGGCCAGCAAAAGCGCTGAGCAAGGTGAGAATGGTGCGCGTTTTCATCGCTTCAGGTTGATTCGCTGAGGTGCAGCTCGTGATGCCATCTAAATAAGCCACATGCAATGTAATACTGTAATATGCACTATCCGTAGATTGATTGGCCCGACGGAGCGGCGGTGTTCATAGGTCTGTCCGAACCAGAATGAGGAGATGGTGCCCTTCATTTACTTCCAGTTCTAGAGCGCTAGGCTTTCTGGCCTACCGGTAGCTTTGGTGCATGCCCACCAACGACATCCTCGATCACATCGTCATCGGCTCAGGCTTCGGTGGCAGTGTTAGCGCGATGCGGCTGGCGGAGAAGGGCTACAGCGTGCTCGTGCTGGAGAAGGGCAAGCGCTGGGAGGCGAAGGATTTCCCGCGCACCAATTGGAACGTCCGCAAGTTCCTGTGGGCACCGCTGCTGCGCTGCTTCGGTCCGCAGCAGATCGAGTTGCTCAATCGGATCATGGTGCTCAGTGGTGCGGGTGTGGGCGGTGGAAGCCTCATCTACGCCAACACGCACATGATGCCCAGCGATGCCTTCTTCAGCCATCCCGCGTGGTCGCGCCTTGGCGATTGGAAGCAGCGCCTGGCTCCGCACTACGCCACCGCCCGCTTCATGCTGGGCAGTACGCGTTACGCGCAGGAAGGTCCTGAGGACCGTGTGCTGGCGGAGATCGCGCGCGACATGGGCAAGACCGATACCTACAAGCCCGTGGATCATGTGGGCGTGTACCTCGGCGATGCGAAGACCCCGACCGACCCGTACTTCAACGGCCTTGGACCAGAACGCACCGGATGCACGGCCTGCGCCAACTGCATGGTGGGCTGCCGTTTCAACGCCAAGAACACGCTCGACAAGAACTACCTCTGGTTCGCGGAGCGATTCGGCGCGCGCATCGAGGCCGAGACCGAGGTCACGCGTATCGAGCACAGGGACGGATCGTACCATGTGCATGTGCGCAGCACAACGGCCTTTTTCAGACGCAAGGAGCGCGTGTTCCGATCAAAAGGTCTTGTGGTGAGCGCGGGCGTGATGGGCACATTGAAGCTGCTCCTTCGGCAGAAACACGATCTGCGCACCTTGCCCAAGCTGTCCGATCGGCTCGGTACCACGGTGCGCACCAATAGCGAATCGCTCTGCGGCATCAGCGGCATCCCGGATAAGGTCAACCACGGCGTGGCCATCAGTCGCGTGTTCGAGCCCGATGCGCACACGCACATCGAACTGGTGAAGTACGGCGACGGCTCCGGTGCCATGGGCCTGCTCGCGGTGATGGCAGCAGGTGAAGGTCCGCCATTGCTGCGCGTGGCGAAATCGCTTTGGAACACGATTGCGCAGCCGCGCAAGGCGTTCCAAGTGCTCCGCCGCGATTTTGGCAGGCACAGCATCATCTTATTGGTGATGCAGAGCCTGGACAATGCCGTGCGCGTGCGGTGGAAGCGCGGACTCTTCGGCGGCAGGCTGAGCGTTGCGCGCGATGGTGGCAAGCGCATTCCCGCTTTCATCGGCGTGGGACAGGAGGTGATGCACCGATACGCGGCGAAGACCGGCGGCACGGCCATGAACGCATTGCCCGAAGTACTGCTCGACATGAGCAGCACGGCGCACATCCTCGGTGGTTGTCCCATGGGTGCCGATGCCGTTGAGGGTGTGGTGAATGACCGTTTCGAGGCCTTCGGCTATCCCGAACTACGGATCCTGGATGGCTCGATCATCCCCGCGAACCTGGGCGTGAACCCGAGCCTGACCATCACGGCGCTGGCGGAATATGCCATGAGCCTTGTTCCGCGCAAACCAGGGCATGCAGGACCGACCTTGCAGGAGCAGCTCACCGAGCACGGATGACCGGCCCGGATACTCGTGAAGGCGTGGACACGCATCCACCTTCTTATTTTCGGCAACCCTGATCCTCTCGCCATGAGACTACTCGCCACGTTCGCATTCCTCGTGTTGTCCGCCTCGCTCCAAGCGCATCAGAACAATCGCATCATGATCCGCCTCACGTCCGATGCGCAACTGAAGGCTGTGCCCATCGCGGCAAAGGCCAACATCGGATCGGTGCCGGTGGATCGGCTGAGCGCATCGCTCGGTGCATTGCGCGCCAATCGCCTCACACCTGCGAAGCCCGGCATGCCCAGCCTCTTCGTCGTTGAGTTGCCCGAAGGCACGGAGATCGATCAAGCACTTGCGGCGTACCGCCTGCTTCCTGGCGTTCTGCGTGCCGAGCGGGATCACTTGGGTCATGGCGGCGGCGATCGCGACTTCACGCCGAACGATCCTCATTACGCCAAGCAATGGGGGCTGCACAACGATGGCACCTTCGCGCTCTCGCCGGCTTTAGCAGGCGCCGACATCGACATGACGGCCGCATGGGAGATCGAGCAGGGCAGCGAAGAGGTGACCGTGGCTATCATCGACAGCGGCGTGCGCTTGCAGCACCCGGACTGGGGCGATCGCATCTGGCAGAACGGCGGGGAGATCGCGGGCAACGGGATCGATGACGACAGCAACGGATTCATTGACGACGTGCAGGGCTGGGACTTCGCCAACAACGACAACGACCCCACCGACGATCAGGGCCACGGAACCAACGTCACAAGCATCGTGGCGGCTGCTGGTGACAATGGAATCGGCTTCACGGGCGTTGACCTCAATTGCAAGGCGATGGTGATCAAGGCGCTGAACAGCTCGAACCAAGGCTACTACAGCTGGTGGGTTGCGGGCATGTACTACGCCGTCGACAAAGGGGCCGACGTCATCAGCATGAGCATGGGCGGAACGGATCCTTCACCGGAAATGCAGGCGGCCGTCGATTACGCACTGGCCAATGGTGTGCTCGTGGTGGCCTGCATGATGAACACCAACAGCAGCGTTCCGTTCATCCCTGCCTCACTCAACGGCGTCATGGCCGTGGGCGGCACCAAGCCGAATGACCGTCGCGCCGTGCCATTCTATTGGAGCGCTTCCAGCGGCAGCAACTACGGCAGCCACATCAGCGTGTGCGCGCCCGGCGATTACATCTACGGGCTCAGTCACACGAGCAACGTCTCCTTTACCACCTATTGGTCTGGCACTTCGCAGGCCACGCCGCACGTTAGCGCTTTGGCTGCGCTACTGAAGGCCCAACAACCAACGCGCACGCCCGCGCAGATCCGTGCCATCATCGAGGCCACTGCAGAGGATCAGGTGGGTGATCCGTTGGAGGACACGCCCGGCTTCGACAACTATCACGGCCATGGGCGGATCAATGCGTTCAATGCGCTCATGTTCGCAGTGGGCACCGGCGAAGTGGCGCAGCCAGCGGAATCATTCACCGTTTTCCCGAATCCTGCAACTGGGCCGATCAGCGTTCGGGCAACCGCTAGCGGACAGCTCGTGGTTCTCGATGGCGCTGGACGCATCGTGCGTGAGCAGCGCCTTTCCCCAGGCAGCAGCAGCATGGTCTCCAGCTTGGCGCCGGGTGCCTATCTGGCGCGATTCACCACTCAAGGCGGTGCCCTCTCGCAGCGCTTCATCGTGCAATAGCTCCGCTACCTTGGCCCCGTGCCAACGGTGATGGACGAGACTGCCCGGAGAAGGACCTTCGAGGAATGGGTGAAGGCGCACACCGCCGACCTGCTCCGTTTCTCCCGGAACCGCGTGAAGGACCCCGATGATGCGGAGGAACTCGTGCAAGTGGCCTTGGTGAGCGCATGGGAGACCCTTGATCGGTTCCAGGGCGAGAGTTCGCCGCGCACATGGCTTTTCGCCATCCTCAAGCACAAGCTGCTCGACCACTACCGCAAGAGCTACCGCGATGCCGCCCGTTTGTCAGGCCGCGAGTCCGATCCCGACGACCCTGCTGAACAGTTCTTCAATCAGGAGGGGCATTGGAACAATGAACAGGCACCACATGACATCATGATCTTCCGTCAGGACGATCAGTCCGAGAAGCTTGATCGCGCGCTTCGCCATTGCTTGGATGCATTGCCTGAACGTTGGCGAGCCGCCGTGGAGATGAAGTACCTGCAGGACATGGAGGGCGCGCGCATTCAGGAAGCGCTTGGCCTGAGTGAAGCCAATTACTGGCAGCAAGTGCACCGCGCCAAGCTCAAGCTGCGCGCCTGCATCGAGCAGCGCCTCAAACCGATCCGCGAATGAGCCAGCTACGCAGCGTCTCCTGCCGCAAGGCCACCGTGCTCATCGAGCGTCGCGTGTTCAAGCCTTTGAGCCTCGTAGAGCGTATCGGCCTTTGGCTTCACCTGCGCATCTGCACGGCTTGCAGTACCTACCAGCGTCAGAGCGTGATGATCGATCGGTGGATGCAGCAGCGCCGGGACATCGGGCAACCGCTGGATACGGAGGCGCTCCAGCGGTCCGTGTTCAAGCGGATCGATGGTTGATCAATGCTGGACCACCAAGCGCGCAACGCGTCCATCGTCCGTGGCAATGATGTAAATGCCAGCTGACCAAGCCGAGGCATCCAGCATCAGGGCATTGGCCTTGGATGCAGGCTGAATCGCTCCCACCATGCGGCCGGACGCATCACGAACCGTAATGGCGCCAATTGACCCATCCAGCGCTTGCAGGACGAAAGCGCCGTGCGCCGGATTCGGGAAGGCATTCAATGCAGCTGGTTGCGGCATTTCAACTACCCCCGTCGCAATGGCGATGGCCGGCGCCTCTGCTGCCTGATGCACCTCGCCCGGTAGGGTTCCAGCAGCCTCGTTGATGAAGGCCACCACGCGCACGTTGTCCGCATTCCAGCCGATGGGCAGGACATGCGAGTAGGTATTCATCCCTTGCTCGCCGGATGCGCCTGTTCCGAGCGCATCACCAGCAAAAGGTGTCAGTCCCACGCGCAAGGCGTGCCGGTGGTCGTAGCTGGGTTGTGCGCCACCTGCGCCGTAATTCGCTTGGTATGCGGTCAAATGGTCTTCGGTGAGCAGTACATGCAGGCGGTCGGCCGCACCTGGGCTGGTTGAGGTGTAATAGTGCTCCACGGAGACTTGCAGCAAGCGCGTTGCGGGATCAAAGTCTGTAGTGATGCTCAGATTCACAATGGCGGTCTGAGCGAGGAGCACGTTTGCCGCCGCGTTCCAATTCACCGAGGAGAGCAGGGTAGGGCCATTGTAAGCCGTGCGGCTCACCAGTCCTTGCGGCGTGAAGGTGACGCCATAGGTGCTGTGCAACTGGTTGCCCCAGGGCGTGCGGAAGTCGGGCTGCGATCCGGATGGGTTCGCGAGTGATCCGGCGTGCACATTCACTAACACCACACGGCCGGGATTGGCATTCAGAATGGTCGCAGCAGATACGTGGCCAGCAGGGCAGTTGCCGCAATTGATGGCGGTGAATTCTTCCAAGAGCACGTTACGTGGCTGTGGGTCGGTGCTCACTTGGGCAAAGCAGCCGAAGGCGATGAACGACGCGGCCAAGAGAAGCGGGGTGCGCATGTGCATGTGGATTTGCAGCGATGGTCGCGCTAGGTCGCGTTTCCTTACGTTTCTGGGTCGGCAGCGGGTGCAGATCGGTCCAGTGGAGGGAAGAAGAACGACCGAGGCTCCCGGGCGAAGCGGTGCCGCACGGCCACGAGCATGGGCAGCAGGTCCTGGAAGGCGATGCCGCGCGAGCGCATGGCCAGGATGAGCGACAGTGCGAAGCTGACGATGAAGTTGAACAGCCCGATGAGGCCGATGCCGAGCACAGAGGCGATCACTGTGTACAGCGTCGTGGTCCAATCGATGCCTACCAGCCCCAGGCCCAGGTTGCCAGCGGCGAAGGTGATGTGGCGGATATCGAGCGCGAGGCCCAGGAAAGCACCCACCGCGCCGACCGACCCCATGAAGACACCGAACCAGAAATTGCTGATCACGCCGCCTGCGTGCTGTTCGTACGCACGGGCGATCCGCCGCCTCCAGCGCTCGCTCATCACCACCTTCAGCGCCGGATGCTCCTGGATGCGCAACGGCACATTGCGGTGGATGCTCGCATTGGTGATGCTGCCCGCGATGAGACCGCTGATGAAGAGGAAGATCCCGGCGATGGCGGCGTGCGGGATGGCCAGCGACCGGAAGGGGTCGAGCTCGTGCAGCATCTTCTCCGATTTGTGCGCGAGCAGTTCCGGGCCGAAGAGCGCATTCCACCCGTAGGCGAGCGCCAACGACACTGGGAAGGCCATGGCCACATTTCCCACGAAGGCGATGAACTGGCTGCGCCACACGCGCGCCACCAATTCACTGAGCGAATCGTAATGCATGCTCCCATCGTGGCGGCCCTCGTCGAGCGCTTGCGCAATGGTGGCGGCGGTCATGGCGGGCTGCTTGGTGGCCAAGGTGAGGTGCAGGAGGTAGATGGCGATGAAGGCCATCGCGTAGTTCATGCTGTACAAGAAGGCGTGGAAGAAGAGGCTGCCCTCGATGCTGCCGTACCAGGCCTTCAGCATGCACGCCACGGCTACAATAGCGCCGCCTCCCAGCGCGCTGCGCAGCATGGACAGGTACTCGCTGCGGCTGGTGGTGATGTAATGCTCCCCCTTGCGGCCCGTGTGCTGCGTGATCTCCCTCGCCACCACTTGGGTGCTCTCCTGGATGAAAGCGCCGACGCGCGTGCGGCCACTGCTGATGCGCACCACTTCCTTCAGCATGCGCGCCAATGCCGTACGACCATCGATTTCCGCTGGCGGCGCAATGGCATCGAGCACGCCGCGCAGGCGCCGAAGCATGCGCTCCATCAGGACCAGGTGCTGATTCACACGGAACGTGATGCCCAGCGCCTCGCTATTGCGGTACGCATCGGCGATGGCCGCATGGCAATCGTCGAGCAGGACCAGCACAGGCATGCGCTCTGGGTCATCCGGTCGGCGCGATGCTTCGCCCAGCCGCAGCTGGTCGAGGTAGCGGTCCAGCGCATCCTCGAGGCGTACGAAGGGACTGTTGAAGTTGGCATGCTCGGGTACCATGCGCAGCACCTCGCCGTCGAAGGCGCGCCCGGCGATGCGCAACGCCAGCACCTTGGCTGCGAAGAAGAGCTCCTGCATCAACAGCCCGTGGCGCTCGCGCGCATCAATGCCATCGACACCGAGAAGGGCCAGCAGCCGCACCACGTCGCCGTCGGGCAGGGCGCTCACCCAGTCCGCATCCCCTTCCTGGAAAAAGGCGTTGATCAGGGCGTGGTCGAGCGTTTCGGGCGCAGGCTGATACGGCAGCACCTTGTAGGTGAGGCGCTGCTGCAGTTCTTGCCAGAAGGTCCCGCTCGGCATGCCGGCATCGGTGAGAGTGCGGCTGATGGCCTTGCCGCTGAAGTATCGGTGCACATAGCGCGAAAGGCCCTCGCGCAGATCGTCGTGGTGCTCGATCAACTGCAGAAGAGCCATGAATCGCGGCGCTTCACCCCGCTTGCTTTCGGAGCGCGATGGCCGCACGGCTTGCACCAGCATGGCGAGCGGCTGCACATCGCTGCCATCGCTGGCGGCCATGGCTTCGAGGGCATCACGGAGCGGGCTTCGACGCATGGTGGACTGTGCGGCAAGATACCCTGAGCGTCCTAGGACTTGCGGCGATTGCCAGCGGGCTACTTTCGCCGCTCATTTCAGGCGATGGAGATCCCCAAGCATTTCGATCCGCAGCAAGCCGAGGCCAGGTGGTACCCGCATTGGATGGCCAAGGCCTACTTCCGCAGTGTGCCCGACGCGCGCGAGCCCTATACCGTGGTGATACCGCCGCCCAACGTGACGGGCGTGCTTCACATGGGGCACATGCTCAACAACACCATCCAGGATGTGCTGGTGCGCCGCGCGCGCATGCAAGGCAAGAACGCCTGCTGGGTCCCCGGCACCGATCACGCGAGCATCGCGACCGAAGCGAAGGTGGTGCGGCTGCTGGGCGAACAAGGGATCAAGAAGAGCGCGATCGGACGTGAGGAATTCCTGAAGCATGCCTTTGCGTGGAAGGAGAAGTACGGCGGCGTGATCCTGGAGCAGTTGAAGAAGCTCGGCGCCAGCTGTGATTGGGACCGCACGCGCTTCACCATGGAGCCCGACCTCAGCGAGGCCGTCATCGACGTCTTCATCGACCTGCATAAGAAAGGCCTGGTCTACCGCGGCCTGCGCATGGTGAACTGGGATCCGGTGGCGTTGACGGCCGTGAGCGACGAAGAGGTGATCATGAAGGAGCAGAATTCAAGGCTCTTCCATGTGCGCTACGCGATTGATGGCGCAACGGAGCAATGGGTCACCATAGCCACCACGCGCCCGGAGACGATACTCGGCGATACCGCCATCGCGGTCCACCCGGAGGATGAGCGCTATGCCCACCTGAAGGGCAAGCGCGCCTTGGTACCGCTGATCGGACGCAGCATCCCTGTCATCTTCGATGAGTACGTGGAGCGCGAATTCGGCACCGGTGCACTGAAGGTCACGCCTGCGCACGATACGAATGACCACGAACTGGGAAAGAAGCACAATCTCGAGACCATCGACATTCTGGAACCGAATGGCACGCTCAGCCCAGCCGCTCAGCTGTACGTGGGTGAGGAGCGCTTCGCTGTGCGCAAGAAGATCGTGAAGGAGCTGGAAGAGAAAGGGCACATCGTCAAGATCGAGGACATCAAGAACAAAGTGGGCTACAGCGAGCGCACCGATGCTGTTATTGAGCCGCGCCTCTCCTTGCAGTGGTTCGTGAAGATGGGCGAGCTGGCCAAGCCCGCCTTGGAAGTGGTGAAGGATGGCCGGGTGAAACTGCACCCGCAGAAGTTCGCCAACACCTACACCTATTGGATGGAGAACGTGCGCGATTGGTGCATCAGCCGCCAGTTGTGGTGGGGGCAGCAAGTGCCCGCATGGTACAACGATGCGGGTGACGCCGCCGTGTGCAGGTCCGAAGCCGAAGCGATGGCACAATTCAAGGCTGCCGGACAAAGCACCAACGGCATCAAGCAGGATGAGGATGTCGTTGACACCTGGTTCAGCAGCTGGCTCTGGCCCATCAGCGTATTCAATGGTTTCAAGGACCCGAACAACGCCGACATCAAGTATTACTACCCTACGAACGACCTCGTCACCGCGCCGGAAATCCTCTTCTTCTGGGTGGCACGCATGATCATGGCCGGCATGGAGTACCGCCAGGAGGTGCCGTTCAAGAACGTGTACCTCACCGGCATCGTGCGCGACAAGCAGGGCCGAAAGATGAGCAAGAGCCTCGGCAACAGCCCCGACCCCTTGGAGCTGATCGAGAAGTTCGGCGCCGATGGCGTGCGCGTGGGCATGCTGCTCACCAGTCCCGCTGGCAACGACCTGCCCTACGACGATTCGCTCTGCGAGCAGGGCCGCAACTTCAGCAACAAGATCTGGAACGCCTTCCGCTTGGTGAAGGGTTGGAGCGTCGATGACCGTTCGCAACCGGCTTCATCAGCGGCGGCTGTCGCCTGGATGCAGAGCCGTGTGTCACGCAGCACCACCGAGATCGATCAGCTCTTTGCGCAGTTCCGCATCAGTGAGGCGCTCATGGCCACCTACAAGCTGGTATGGGATGACCTGTGCAGCTGGTACCTGGAGAGCATCAAGACTGCCTTCGTGAAGAACGCGGCGGGGGAGGGCGTGGCCGAACCGATCGATCGTAAGACCTACGAGGCCACCGTGTCGTAGCTGCATGGCCCAAGGGCGGCGCGGGCGATGCGAGGCTCGATGCCGAGGTGCAGCATGCCTTCGACCTGGTGACTGCCGTTCGCAACGTGCGCAACGAGCGCGGCATGAGTCCGAAGGCGCCGCTGGAAGTGCTGGCCAAGGGTGCTGCGCCCATGCGTGCGGCCGTTTCAGCGTTGGTGAACAAGCTGGCCAACGTAACGGCCATCGCCGAGGTGGAGAAGGCCAGCGAAGGCTCCATCACTTTCCTTGTAGGAACAACCGAGTATGCAGTGGATCTCGGCGGCAACATCGACACCGAGGCTGAAGCGAAGAAAGCTGAAGCAGAGCTCGTGCACCTGCGTGGGTTCCTCGCCAGCGTGGAGAAGAAGCTCAGCAACGAGCGATTCGTGAACGGAGCACCGCCGCAGGTGCTGGAAACCGAGCGGAAGAAGAAGGCCGACGCCGAGGCCAAGATCAAAGCACTGGAGGAGCGGCTCGCAGTGCTGAAGTGATCAGCGCCTATCCAATTCATAGATCAGCTGCACGTAGGCCAGCCTTCCCACGAAGGGGCCGCCGTACACCATGCGCACCTGATTGTCGAAGACGCGTTCCCACCGCGGCCTGTTGGGTTCCGAGTCCTCGAACATGGGGATGAAACCGAACAGATTGCTGCCGCCCACCTTCACCGTGAGGTGCTGCACGGGGAACTTGACGTTCACCTGGGCATCGATCATGTCGTAGCTGGGGATAGGGCCGGTGAACTGCGGTGAGCCGGTGAAGGTGAAGCCCTCCACGTACTTCCAATTGATGCCGAAGCCGAGGTTGGGCTTGCCGCTGAAGGGCACCTTCATGTCGTGGCCGGTAAAGCTCACATTGAATTTGCTGCGCGGCGTGTTGAAGGCCGGGATGATGGGGTCATCGTCGCCGGTGATGAGCTCGTTGTAGCTGTAGTTCGCGCTGTAGGTCATCCGCTTGCGGAAGTAGCTCACGCCGAGGTTGGCGCCTTGGGTGCGCACGGTGGTGGTGGCGTTGGCAGCAAGGCGGTAGGCCTGAAGGCCGCCCACGGGGAATCCATTGGTCTGATCGAAGCGCGCGCTGAGCCCGATGAGGTAACCGATGAAATCGGTGTACCAGCTGCTGTAGGCGCTCACATCCACGTAGAACTTCTCGGCATGCGTTCCGCGGTATCCGGCCTCAATGGTGCGCACCTGCTCGGGGCGCAGCCGGTCAACGTTGAAGTAGTCGAGTTTTGCCAAGCCTTCGAGCAGGGTGGGCGAGGAGCGGTAATCGTTGAAGCTCTCCACGGTGATCAGGCTGTCGCGGCCGCCCTCGAACTGTCCATCGACATTGCCAAGGAGGATGGCGCGACCCACGTTGTAGTAGAGGTACTGGTCAGCGAGCGTCGGGTTGCGCACCGCACTGCTGAAGCTCACCCGAAAGGTGCGGTCCTGACGTGGCACATACACGAAGGACAGCGCAGGGGAGAGCAGCGCGTTGAAGTTCTGGTTCTTGTCCATTCGGAGCGTGGCCGTAGCCTTCAGCTTCTCCTTCATCAGCTTCTTCTCGAGGCCGGCATAGAGCCCGAATTCGTTGTTTCGGATCACCACATTGCCGGTATCGCGGAAGATGGTGCCCGCGCTGTTGGGCATGTACTGCCGGAAGCTGCCGCCTATGGCGATCTCTGCGAACCTCGGCTTGAAGCGGTACTCGCCCATGGCGTGCGCCAGCGCGCTCCGGTCGTAGAAGAGCGATCCGCCTTCGGTGAAGCGCTTGCCACGTATCTCATCGAGCTTCTCGTTGAAGCGCTGTGTGCCCGCGACGTAGGATGGATTCAATTCGTTGTTGTCGATCAAGGCGATGCTATCGGCCACCTCGTTGTGGTAGCCAGTGAATAGCCCGCTGTTGTCCGCGACGAATTGCTGGATGTAGGCATCGTAGGCAGCTTGCGTTGTGATGCCCGCACCGGGCGCCTCCTGCACCGTGATGAAATCAGGCCGTTCGTTGTTGATGCGCGGCTTGATCCAGGTCTCCCACAGCGTGAAGTATTTGACGTTCCACTCTCGCGTTTCGCCGCCAGCTTCCTGGAGGCGTACGCCCGTGGTGAAGATGTCGTAGGTCTTGCCGGCGTCCTCGCCGGTGTAGTAGCCGCGCACGAACCACTTGCCTTCCTTGCGCAGCTCGATCCGTTGTTGCCAGAATTGCACGCCGTCCAAGCGGTAACGATTCTCACCTTGATAGACCGTGCTGCCCGTGCTGTAGTTGGCGGCTGCGATCACCTCCACGCTATCGGTGAGCTTGTAGTGCAGCGAAGCGCCGGCCTTCAGGTTGTGGTGCCGTAGTCAACGAGGTCTTCCTCTCGGTAACCAGGTCGCAGGAATAAGCCAAGGCCGGGATAGGTCCTGCGGTCGAATGCGTTGTTACTGAAGTCGTTGTTCACCGTCACGTTCTCATCGCCGTAGATGTTCACGCCATCGTAGCGGCCAGGGTTTCCCGGTTGCGTTGGGCTGTTGCTCGTTGCGCCATAATCCTGCGCGTACCAATCCTCGGCACGCATGCCGAACATGTTCAGCTTGTAGGCGACTCGCGGCTTGCCGTCCTTGTCCTTGAAGACTTGTGCCCACCGAACGGCTCCCTCAAGCAGCCCGCGTTCACCTCCCTTGGCGCTCACGCTGAGGCCGGGGAAATTCCACGGGCTCTTGGTGGTCATGCTCACCACGCCGTTGAATGCGCCCGGGCCATAGTAGGCGGTGCTTGCTCCGGCGATCACGTCCACCTTCATCACATCCAGGTCGCTTGCGCCAAGGAAGTTGCCCAGTGAGAAGTTGAGGCCGGGGCTCTGGTTGTCCACGCCGTCGATCAGCTGCAAGGAGCGCACGGGACTGGTGCTGTTGAAGCCGCGCGTGTTGAGTACCTTGAAGCCCATGCTCGCTGCCGTCATATCCACGCCCTTGAGGGTGCCGAGGCTCTCGTAGAAGTCGCCGCTGGGCGCTTCGCGGATGGCGATCACGTCCATGCTCTCCACCGTGAGCGGCGCCTGCTTCTGCTTCTCGCTGATGCGGCTGCCTACGACTTCGGTCTCGTCCAGCAGCACCTGGTCGGTGCTGAGTTTCAGCTTCAATTCCTTGTCGAGGCTCTTCACCACGAGTTCAAGCGGCGTGTATCCGATGTAGCTCACCACAAGGGTGTAGGGCGGGAGCTCACTCACCAGCAACTGGAAGCGCCCGTCGATGTCGGTGACCGTGCCGTTTGTGGTGCCCTTGAGCAACACGTTGGCGCCGACGAGGGTCTCACCGGTGGCGCCGTCGCTCACGATGCCGCGCAGCTTGTACTGCTGGGCATGAGCCGCCGCCGCACAGCAGCAGCATGGGACGAAGAGGCGGAGGAATCCGCGCAGGAGCATTCGCAGTGCAGGCATGCCGGACAGGTTTCGCCGGGAAGATAGAAGCGGTATTCAGAACCCCCGTGCCATGGCCGCTGCCATGAGTACCATGAGCAGGAGTAAGGGCAATTGGGCAAAGGTCAGCCGCGCAAGGAGCGGGGCCTTCTCCAGCGGGATGGCATTGTACTTCTTGAAGGCCATGCGCCAGCGGATCAGCGTGATCATGGGCAGCAGCTCCAACGCGAGCACGAGCAGGAAGAGGCCCATCTTGCCGATGAACCAGTGGCTCTCCAAGTAGTGATCGCTGCCTTTCTCCACGCCACCGAAGGCGCGCCAGAGCCCGCTGCCGACCCAGATCAGCGCCGCGATGCCGTACCAGTTGTCGGCATGGAAAACGTCGGGAAGGTCGGCGGCGGTGGTGGTGCGGCGCAATGCCCGGCCGCGCGCATACACCGCCGCGATGCCGATGGCGAGCGCCAACAGATGCATCACGGCGAGGAGGAAGCGTGCGGTGAGCATGCGCAGGTGATCAGACCGTGGCGATGCCGTAGAGCTTGCAAAGGGTGGTGATGTGCCCGGTATGCAGCGATTCGTGCCGGGCCGCATGGATGATCGCATCGCGCACCGTTGTCCCGATCAGCGGCAAGCCTGTGCGATTGGGAGCGTCCAGTTGTTCCGCCGTGAGCGTGGGCAGGTAGGCCATGGCTTTCTCATGCACCGCCTTGAAGGTGCCCCACACCTCCTCGTAGGGCGGGCACTGATCAGGCGGCAGTCCCTTTCCACCAATGCTGAAGTGCTTCGCCCAGCTGAATTTCTCGAACGGGCCGCCCGTGCTGTAGAGCAGCAGGCCATTCTGCGTAGTAGCCATGTGCGCTACGATCCAGAACAGGCTATTCAGCGGTTTGCCTTCGCAAACGAATACGCGATGCGGGTCCTGGCCCTTGAGCTGGCTCAGGTAGAATCGTGAATATTCCCGCGAGCGCTCAACGATGCGGGCGAGGAACTGGGCTTCGGTGTGTTGGCTCATGGGTGCTGGGGGGATTTCGCTGCTGGACCGGATAAGCGCTTAAGGTGCCAAGCCGATTCAACGTGCGGTCCGCACGCGGCTCTCTGGGCCGTATTCAGGGATCATATCCTTCAGCGCGAGCACGGCTTCATTGCCGATCAACCGGAGCATCGCATCCGTTCGGCGCAGCACGTCTTCGGCATCAACCGGAGCCACCTGCCCGATGAGTATGCGAGGATGGTGCGTGGGCAAGGTGTTCTCATCGGTGGTCAGCAACTCTTCATAGAGCTTCTCGCCCGGGCGCAGGCCCGTGTAGGTGATGGTGATATCGCTACCGGGCTCCTTGCCGCTGAGGCGGATCATCTTGTCGGCCAAGTCGGCGATGCGCACGGGCTGGCCCATATCGAATACGTAGATCTCACCGCCTTGGCCCATGGCCGCCGCTTCCATCACCAGGCGGCACGCTTCGGGGATGGTCATGAAGAAGCGCGTGACTTCCGGATGCGTCACCGTCACCGGGCCGCCGGCCTCGATCTGCTTGCGAAAGAGCGGGATCACCGAGCCGCTGCTGCCCAAAACGTTGCCGAAGCGCGTTGTGACGAATACGGTTCCGCAGCCTTGCGCGATGGCGCCCACGAGCATTTCGGCGGCGCGCTTGCTGGCCCCCATCACGCTGGTGGGGTTCACGGCCTTGTCCGTGCTGATGAGCACGAAACGCTCCACCCCATGCTTGCACGCCAGCCGTGCCACCGTGCCCGTGCCGCCGATGTTGGTGCGCACGGCCTCTTCGGGCTGCGCTTCCATCAAGGGCACATGCTTGTAAGCTGCAGCATGGAAGACAAGTTGCGGACGCTCCTGCGCGAACACGGCCTCCATGCGATTCCTGTCGCGCGCATCGGCCACGTGCACATGGAGCTTGTCGCTGCGGCCCTTGCCCACCAGTTCCATCTGCACATCGTACAGGCCGCTCTCGGCGATGTCCACCAGCGCAAGAGCAGACGTTTCCATCTCCGCCAGCTGCCTAACCAGTTCGCTGCCGATGCTGCCCGCAGCACCCGTGACCAGTACGCGCTTGCCGGCGACGAGTCGCCGCACGGCTTCCTGCTCGAGGTGGATCACCTGTCGCCCGAGCAGGTCCTCGATGCGCACCTGCTGGATCTGCCCTGCGCTCAGCTGGCCGTTGATCCAATCATTCACAGGCGGAATGGTGCGCACCTGCACCTTCGCGGCGATGCAGGCATCAACCACTTGGCGCCGTTTCTCCGGATCGGGCTTGCCGATGGCGATGATCACCTGATCGACGCTCTCGGTGAGCAGGGCTGGCAATCGGCCGGTGCTCGCTATGCCGACCCCTTCAAGGCGCTTTCCGGCCTTGCGGTCATCATCATCGATGAACGCGACGACCTCGTACTTCACCGAACCCTCTCGCTCGAGCGTGCGCTTGGTGATCAGGCCCGCTTCGCCCGCACCATGTATGATCACGCGCACGCGCTCCTTGCCCGCGCCGCGGCTGCGCAGGTGCAGCAGCTTGAAGGCGATGCGCGCTGAGATCACCAGCATGGCGGTGGCCATGAAGTCGATGATGATCACCGCGCGCGGCAGGAAGTACTGGCCATCTAAGAGGAGGTAGCGCAGCATGCTGATCGCGCCGAGCACCGCTGTGCCAGTAGCAACGGTGAGGAAGAGGCGGCGCGCATCCTCCGTGCTGGTGTGCCGCACCATGATGCGCGGAATGCCAGCGATCAGGAAGGTAGCGGCGCGCACGATCAGGAATAGGGGCAGCACGGGCAGCAGAAGGTCAACCTCATGCGCAGGCACCTTGAAGTTGAATCGGAGCAGGTACGCTGAGGCCAGCGCCACCATGCACAGCACCAAGTCGATGAAGAGGATGCCCCAGCGCGGGAAAAGACGACCGGCCATGCGGCCAAGATAGGATCGCGCGCATGGGGGACGAGGAACGAAGAAGCCCCGGCTTGCGCCAGGGCTCCATCGGTTCCGTTACAGGGTGTGCATCAGGGCTGCGCCAGTATGCGGCCCATGAGTTCCTCGCCATTGAGCCTTACGCGGTAGAGATAGGCGCCGCCATTGCGCTCGGCTGGGCGGAAGGGCAGCACCACCATTGCGCCAGCCTCCACATGGCCGTTGTACAACTCGCTCACCACGCGCCCTTGCAGGTCAGTGACGATCACTTGGACAAGTCCGCTCTCCTGCGCTGTGATGCTGATGCTGCTCTCCTCGCGGAAGGGGTTCGGCCATGCGCTCGCTACCATCTTGATGCCTGCTTGCACCGGGCCTTTTCCGTCTTCCTCTTTCTTGTCGCACCACACGGTGATGAGCTGCACCTGAGTGCTCGTGTTGCCGCATTCGTCAATGGCGATGTAGGTGCGGGTGATGACGTATTTGCCGTCTTCATCCTGTTCGCCCTTCTCCTCCTCCACGGTGATGGTTACTTCCGCTGAGCAATTGTCCGAGGCTTCACATTTGTCGGTGGGCTCCGGCACATCCTTGCATTCTACCGAGATGTCTTCCACCGGGCAGCTGATGACAGGCGGTACGTTGTCGATCACCTCAATTGTCCAAGTGGCCGTACCGATGTTCCCGCACTGGTCCTGCGATGTCCAGGTATGGATGATGGAGTAGTTGCCAGCGCAATTGCCTTGCACGATTTCCATATTGTGATAGACGGCAACATCCACCTTGGTGCATTCATCGTAGGCAGTCACATCGGGCGTGGTGATCGCGTCCATGTCCGCATCGCAGGCGATGTTGATGCCGTCGGGCACATTGTAGAAGATGGGCGCCACGTCGTCGATCACGGTGATGTACTGCGTGCAGGTCTCGGTGCTGCCATCGCTACCCACAGCATGCCAGGTGCGGCGGATCACGTATGGGCAGTTGCTTAGGATCACATCGCTCCACCATGCCTGAACGACATCCGGGCATTCGTCGTCCTTGTTCTTATTGAAGACAGGTTCGCCACCGAGCCCGAAGGGTGAGAAGTCGTCGGCGCAGGCCACCGTGATATCAGACGGGCAGGTGAGGATCAAGGGCTCGCAGTCCTTGTCACAATCGGTGTTCTGCTGCACCTCGATGCTGAATTCATTAGTGCAGCCATTGAGCGCGGTGAGAATGAGCGTGTAGGCACCTGGTGTGCTCGTTGAGATGGAACTGCCGCTGCCCACGAGGCCATTGGCGTTGTACCATTCAGCCGAGGCGATTGCGCTGGTGCTGGTGTAGCTCACCGTTGCGGGTTCGCCTTCGCAACCGATCAGGGTGCTGGTCAGTGTGGCTTGTGGTGCATCGAAATCGGCGCCCACCTCAGCGGTGGCGGTGCTGGTGCAGCCGTTGCTGCCGGTGACCACCAGGGTGTAGGTGCCGGGGGCGCACACGGTGGGGTTCTGCTCGGTGCTGTTGAAGTTGCTCGGGCCGCTCCATGCGAAGCTTCCGTTGCCGGTGCCCGTGAGCATCACGCACTCGTTGCTGCAGGTGATGGTCCCGCCAGCGGCTGGGGCGGGGACATGTCTGCCCACCCAGCGGTGGCGGTGCTGGTGCAGCCGTTGCTGCCGGTGACCACCAGGGTGTAGGTGCCGGGGGCGCACACGGTGGGGTTCTGCTCGGTGCTGTTGAAGTTGCTCGGGCCGCTCCATGCAAGCTTCCGTTGCCGGTGCCCGTGAGCATCACGCACTCGTTGCTGCAGGTGATGGTCCCGCCAGCGGCCTGGGCGCCGGGGACATCGGTGTCCTGCTCCACCTCAGCGGTGGCGGTGCTGGTGCAGCCGTTGCTGCCGGTGACCACGAGCGTGTAGGTGCCCGGGGCGCACACGGTGGGGTTCTGCTCGGTGCTGTTGAAGTTGCTCGGGCCGCTCCATGCGAAGCTTCCGTTGCCGGTGCCCGTGAGCATCACGCACTCGTTGCTGCAGGTGATGGTCCCGCCAGCGGCCTGGGCCGGGGACATCGGTGTCCTGCTCCACCTCAGCGGTGGCGGTGCTGGTGCAGCCGTTGCTGCCGGTGACCACCAGGTGTAGGTGCCGGGGCGCACACGGTGGGGTTCTGCTCGGTGCTGTTGAAGTTGCTCGGGCCGCTCCATGCCGGAAGCTTCCGTTGCCGGTGCCCGTGAGCATCACGCACTCGTTGCTGCAGGTGATGGTCCCGCCAGCGGCTGGGCGCCGGGGACATCGGTGTCCTGCTCCACCTCAGCGGTGGCGGTGCTGGTGCAGCCGTTGCTGCCGGTGACCACCAGGGTGTAGGTGCCGGGGCGCACACGGTGGGGTTCTGCTCCGGTGCTGTTGAAGTTGCTCGGGCCGCTCCATGCAAGCTTCCGTTGCCGGTGCCCGTGAGCATCACGCACTCGTTGCTGCAGGTGATGGTCCCGCCAGCGGCCTGGGCGCCGGGACATCGGTGTCCTGCTCCACCTCAGCGGTGGCGGTGCTGGTGCAGCCGTTGCTGCCGGTGACCACCAGGGTGTAGGTGCCGGGGGCGCACACGGTGGGGTTCTGCTCGGTGCTGTTGAAGTTGCTCGGGCCGCTCCATGCGAAGCTTCCGTTGCCGGTGCCCGTGAGCATCACGCACTCGTTGCTGCAGGTGATGGTCCCGCCAGCGGCCTGGGCGCCGGGGACATCGGTGTCCTGCTCCACCTCAGCGGTGGCGGTGCTGGTGCAGCCGTTGCTGCCGGTGACCACCAGGGTGTAGGTGCCGGGGGCGCACACGGTGGGGTTCTGCTCGGTGCTGTTGAAGTTGCTCGGGCCGCTCCATGCGAAGCTTCCGTTGCCGGTGCCCGTGAGCATCACGCACTCGTTGCTGCAGGTGATGGTCCCGCCAGCGGCCTGGGCGCCGGGGACATCGGTGTCCTGCTCCACCTCAGCGGTGGCGGTGCTGGTGCAGCCGTTGCTGCCGGTGACCACCAGGTGTGTAGGTGCCGGGGGCGCACACGGTGGGGTTCTGCTCGGTGCTGTTGAAGTTGTTCGGGCCGCTCCATGCGAAGCTTCCGTTGCCGGTGCCCGTGAGCATCACGCACTCGTTGCTGCAGGTGATGGTCCCGCCAGCGGCCTGGGCGCCGGGGACATCGTTGTCCTGCTCCACCTCAGCGGTGGCGGTGCTGGTGCAGCCGTTGCTGCCGGTGACCACCAGGGTGTAGGTGCCGGGGGCGCACACGGTGGGGTTCTGCTCGGTGCTGTTGAAGTTGCTCGGGCCGCTCCATGCGAAGCTTCCGTTGCCGGTGCCCGTGAGCATCACGCACTCGTTGCTGCAGGTGATGGTCCCGCCAGCGGCCTGGGCGCCGGGGACATCGTTGTCCTGCTCCACCTCAGCGGTGGCGGTGCTGGTGCAGCCGTTGCTGCCGGTGACCACCAGGGTGTAGGTGCCGGGGGCGCACACGGTGGGGTTCTGCTCGGTGCTGTTGAAGTTGCTCGGGCCGCTCCATGCGAAGCTTCCGTTGCCGGTGCCCGTGAGCATCACGCACTCGTTGCTGCAGGTGATGGTCCCGCCAGCGGCCTGGGCGCCGGGGACATCGGTGTCCTGCTCCACCTCAGCGGTGGCGGTGCTGGTGCAGCCGTTGCTGCCGGTGACCACCAGGGTGTAGGTGCCGGGGCGCACACGGTGGGGTTCTGCTCGGTGCTGTTGAAGTTGTTCGGGCCGCTCCATGCGAAGCTTCCGTTGCCGGTGCCCGTGAGCATCACGCACTCGTTGCTGCAGGTGATGGTCCCGCCAGCGGCCTGGGCGCCGGGGACATCGGTGTCCTGCTCCACCTCAGCGGTGGCGGTGCTGGTGCAGCCGTTGCTGCCGGTGACCACCAGGGTGTAGGTGCCGGGGCGCACACGGTGGGGTTCTGCTCGGTGCTGTTGAAGTTGCTCGGGCCGCTCCATGCGAAGCTTCCGTTGCCGGTGCCCGTGAGCATCACGCACTCGTTGCTGCAGGTGATGGTCCCGCCAGCGGCTTGGGCGCCGGGGACATCGGTGTCCTGCTCCACCTCAGCGGTGGCGGTGCTGGTGCAGCCGTTGCTGCCGGTGACCACCAGGGTGTAGGTGCCGGGGGCGCACACGGTGGGGTTCTGCTCGGTGCTGTTGAAGTTGCTCGGGCCGCTCCATGCGAAGCTTCCGTTGCCGGTGCCCGTGAGCATCACGCACTCGTTGCTGCAGGTGATGGTCCCGCCAGCGGCCTGGGCGCCGGGGACATCGTTGTCCTGCTCCACCTCAGCGGTGGCGGTGCTGGTGCAGCCGTTGCTGCCGGTCACCACGAGGGTGTAGGTGCCGGGGCGCACACGGTGGGGTTCTGCTCGGTGCTGTTGAAGTTGCTCGGGCCGCTCCATGCGAAGCTTCCGTTGCCGGTGCCCGTGAGCATCACGCACTCGTTGCTGCAGGTGATGGTCCGCCAGCGGCCTGGCCGGTTGTCCTTGTGGTGGCGCTCCACCTCAGCGGTGGCGGTGCTGGTGCAGCCGTTGCTGCCGGTGACCACCAGGGTGTAGGTGCCGGGGCGCACACGGTGGGGTTCTGCTCGGTGCTGTTGAAGTTGCTCGGGCCGCTCCATGCGAAGCTTCCGTTGCCGGTGCCCGTGAGCATCACGCACTCGTTGCTGCAGGTGATGGTCCCGCCAGCGGCCTGGGCGCCGGGGACATCGGTGTCCTGCTCCACCTCAGCGGTGGCGGTGCTGGTGCAGCCGTTGCTGCCGGTGACCACGAGCGTGTAGATGCCGGGGCGCACACGGTGGGGTTCTGCTCGGTGCTGTTGAAGTTGCTCGGGCCGCTCCATGCGAAGCTTCCGTTGCCGGTGCCCGTGAGCATCACGCACTCGTTGCTGCAGGTGATGGTCCCGCCAGCGGCCTGGGCGCCGGGGACATCGGTGTCCTGCTCCACCTCAGCGGTGGCGGTGCTGGTGCAGCCGTTGCTGCCGGTGACCACCGGTGGTGGTGGGGCTGGGGTCCGCCCTGCCGGGACTCGGCCCCCTGGGCGGGCCGCCCGAGGGAGGTGCCGCGCACACGGTGGGTTCTGCTCGGTGCTGTTGAAGTTGCTCGGCCGCTCCATGCAAGCTTCCTGCCGGTGCCCTGAGCACACGCACTCTTGCTGCAGGTGATGGTCCCGCCAGCGGCCTGGGCGCCGGGGACATCGGTGTCCTGCTCCACCTCAGCGGTGGCGGTGCTTGGTGTAGGTGCCGGGGGCGCACACGGTGGGGTTCTGCTCGGTGCTGTTGAAGTTGCTCGGGCCGCTCCATGCGAAGCTTCCGTTGCCGGTGCCCGTGAGCATCACGCACTCGTTGCTGCAGGTGATGGTCCCGCCAGCGGCTTGGGCGCCGGGGACATCGGTGTCCTGCTCCACCTCAGCGGTGGCGGTGCTGGTGCAGCCGTTGCTGCCGGTGACCACGAGGGTGTAGATGCCGGGGCGCACACGGTGGGGTTCTGCTCGGTGCTGTTGAAGTTGCTCGGGCCGCTCCATGCGAAGCTTCCGTTGCCGGTGCCGCTGAGCATCACGCACTCGTTGCTGCAGGTGATGGTCCCGCCAGCGGCCTGGGCGCCGGGGACAGTCGTGTTTACTGTGACATCAACTTGATCTGTCGCGGTGCAGCCTGTCTGGGGATTGGTGACCGTTAGTGTATAGGTACCGGGTGCGTTCACCGTAGGGTTGGCTGAACCGCCGCCGTTGACGATGCCAGGGCCGGTCCAGCTGAAGTTCACGCCTGGCGTCTGGCTGGAACCATTCAATTGCACGGAAGTTCCGGTAGTGCAGTTGATCTCCAGGTCGTCGCCAGCGTTTGCAGAGGGCGGCAAGGTTCCATCGATATTGACCAGCACCACCGCGCTGCATTGGTTGAAGTCGGTGACCTGCACGGAGTATGCGCCAGCACTCACATTCGTGAGGTTCGGACCGGTGGTGCCGGTGCTCCACAAATAGCCATAACCAGGTGTGCCGCCCGTACCAGTGGCGGTCGCGCTGCCTGTGCCAGTTGCGCAGGCATCAAGCATGGTGTTAACATCGGCGCTCAATGGTGCAGGCTGCCCAACGACGAAATTTGCCGAGGCGCTGCAGCCGTTGAAGTCGGTCACGATTACCGAATAGGGGCCAGCAGCGAGGTTGATGGCGGTCTCCGTGGTCTGGCCGTCGCTCCATACGTATGTGAAAGGGGCCTGACCATCGGCTGTTGCCGCGATGCTGCCTGTTGCGGCGCCGTTGCAGAGTGCGTCGGTCACGCTGCCGCCGGCGGTCATCAATTGCACTTTCACCACTTGATCGGCCGCGCCCGCAAGGATGCAGGCATCACCGCCGATGATGCGGCGGATGTATGTGTCCTGCGTAATCGCCCCGATCAGCGAGCCAGGCAGGTTCTGGCCGGTGGCGCCGTTGATGTCGGTCCAATTGAGGCTATCGAGGCTGATCTGCCACTGATAAGTTGCGGCGCTGGCGAAAGCGGGATAACCCGATGCGGAGTTGTTGCGGACGATGGTGGGCAACGAATAGCTCGGCTCCGATCCGGTGATGTCACCGGGTGTTGCGCCTGGGCAGATGGACACGCCTTGATAGGTGATGCTGTTGCCCAGCAGGTCGGGTGGGTTGGCCCACACCACCAACCCCGGTTCGTAGCGGTTCGTCGGGCTGTTCTTCGTGGTGTTGAGCGCGCCTTGGGTGAGCGGGATGTTGTTGCTCTGTGCCGTGACGATGGTGTAGATGCGGCAGTCGTTGAATTTGATGCCGCGCTCGCCGACGGGGTCGTAGTCGTCGCTGGTGCCGCCATAGTAGGTGCTGAACTCAAGCTGGTTCAGGCTGCTCTTCAGCTTGAAGAACACCTTGTCATTGCTGCCTTGGTTGGTGGTCTGCAGCGGCACGTTGGGCGAGGCGCTCACCGGGAAGTTCGTGCTGGCGCTGTAGCCGAATACATACGCGTCGTTGTTCAGATCGGTGTTGAGGCCCATCATGTTCACTTCATTGCCAGAGCCGCCGATGTAGGTGCCGGCGATGAACGTCTGGTCGACAGTCATGCGACCGACATAGAAGTCATTGTTGCCATTGTGACTTGTGTCATATGATCCGGCCGTGATGTTGGCGCTATTGAGGCCGCTGGTGACGCCGCCGAAGAAGAGCTCATCCTTTGAGGTGTTGAACTCCATGCAGAGCAGGTTGGCATTCTGACTGGCTGCGCTGGAGAAATAGCTGCTCCATGAGGTAGCCGCCGTGGCACCATTGAGGCGCTGTAGGAAGCCAGCCGTATTGCCGCCCCGCGTGCCCTGGCGTGGACTTGCTGTCGGGAAGTTCGTGCTGCTGGTATTTCCACCTACAAAAAGGTCACCGGTGGCTGGGTCGTGCAGCATGATGCTGGCCCGGTCAGTTGCGCCGCCTCCGTAGTTGCGCATCCATACCAATGATGAAAGGTCTTGGTTGATGCGGAAGAGGAAGACATCGCTTCCACCATTGTTGGTGTTGCTTGCACCACTGCCGGGGTTCAGCGTGAGCAAGTTGGTGCTGGTTGTGCTTCCGGCTACGAACACGTCGCCATTGGCGGCCAGCCGCACGTCGAAGTTGTTATCGGCACCGTTGCCGCCAACCACCGCAGCCTTGATCGAATTTCCGGCAGTGTTGATCTTCAGCACGAAGACATCGATGTCGCTCTGCGCCTGCTGATTCAGGCTGCTGCCGCTGAAGGCCGTGCCTCCTAGGAGCGGGAAGTTGGTGCTGCTGGTCTGGCCGGTGATGTAGAGGTTGCCATCGGGACCTTGCTCCATTGCGTACGGGTTGTCATCGCCGTTGCCGCCGATGTAGGTCTGCCACACGCGGGTGCCGCTACCGCCGATTGCGGCAGGCTCGAGGTATTTGCCAACAATCATCTCCAGGGCGCCATTTGCGGTCTCATCGAATGCGCCGGGCGTGATCTGGTCGGTGGTTCCTGTTACGCGTGCAACGACGTAGATCGCGCCATCGGTCGGATCTACCCAGATGCAATGACCGTGGTTATCGCTGCTGCTGTTGGTGTTGATCCAAGTGGCCCACCGCATGGCGATGGGATCAATCACTAGTGGCTGCGTGCGGTCATATGCACCGAGGGCGAATCGCAGCACGTTCCCGTCCACCTTGTAAGTCGCGTCGATCCGCATTTCGCGGCCATTGTTGCGCTGGTACACGTACGGCGCGGGGTGGGCCATCTCGCCGAGTATCGTCTCGATGACCAGCTCGCCCTTCTCGTTCACGCGCATGCGTTCGATGCCGTCATGAGCGATGGCGACTTCGCTGGGGTCGCCCCCTGGCATCACGATCACGTCGTACTCGAGCGAGCCATCCGCAGCCGGGTAGTAGCGTGCATCAATGTTGGGATAGATGCCCGTGTACCAGACCTCCTGATAGCTGGCCACATCCAGCGCGCTGCGGTCGCCAACGAAGTAATTCGTCAATTCTGCGTGCTTGTCCCGCGCTTCGATGCGCATCTCACTCGATGCGCCCACGAAGCGGTGGCGCCACGCATGGCCGCGTTTGCGCCATTGCAGCTCGCGCATCGGAAGGCCTTGCGCCATCTCTTCCTCGATGCGGAAGCCTTCCGCTGTGCGCTTGTCCACTTCAATGGGATCGAAGGCGGTGACCACCATGCCTTTGTCGGTGGCGACAGCCTGGCCAAGCGGGAAATCGGCACGGTAGAGTACTGTGGATCCGAACTGCCCGCCATTCTTCATGAAGGTGATGCGCTGATCATGCCGGTTCAGCAGTGCATCGATGCCCTCGTGGTCGTGGCTATGGTCTTGGCCGGGATGCTGCGCGCGTGGCTTCACCGGGTCGTGCCGGTGCTGTGCAGCTGAACTCAAGCCAATGGCTAGGAGCAGGAGCAATGAACCCAATCGCACGAGTTGGGTTATCAATGGGTTTCGGTGCTTCATCTGTGATGGAGGTGTAAGGGGGTGCTCAGGATTCAGGAATGGCCAGGTAACCCCTAGTGGAGGTTCCGCATGTGCGCCGCTTTCACGGTGCCAAAGGCCTTGTTCAGGTTCGAGCCAAAGCACCTCAGGATGAGGTGCAACGGGTCGTCGTTGCATGTATCGCATGGTCTTGCTCAGTAGGCTGAACAAGTGTCCAAAGGCAGGGTCTGACGAGCGATCCGGTCGAAAAGAGTGGCGCGAACGTATCAGGATTGATAGGCTGTTGTCAAGTCTTGGTCGAAGAATAATATCTATTCATCTGCAATTAGAATAATCTATGACGCATCGATTCAGCCCAGCACATGCTGAAAGTCAAGACCATTGGTCCTGATTCGAGGTCCGGTCTGGCCTATTTCTGTTCCAAGGAGGGCACCACAAGCATTGGAACCCGGCATTCGCTGAGCATTTGTTCACTCACGCTGCCAACGAAGGCGCGATAGAGAGCACTGCGTCCATGAGAGCCGATCACCACCATATCTATCATCAAGCGATTGACCTCGGCGAGCAGCGTCTCTACGGTGGGTCCTTGCACAAGCAATGCTTCGGCCTCAACGCCTTTCGCCCTGGCCGCATCGGCAAAGGACTGTGCATCGATGTGCTCCTGCCGCAACTGCTCTGCGCGATGATCGCGGATGTATTGCGGACCTGTCCTGAAGCCAATGAAGTCGGGGTCAGGAGCAGCTACATGGATGATCCATAGCTTGGAGTCGTGGCCCTTGGCCAGTTCGGTTGCCAAGGCAAGCAGGCGCGGGGTAACCGCTGAAAAGTCGATGGCAGCGAGGATCGACTTCATGGCGTTCGGCTTTGCGGTGAAGATATGGGCTGCGATTGGGGAGGAAAATGGCAATCGTCATTGGTGCTGCAACGGGGAGTGCATACAGGTGTTCTTGAGCATCAGGTCGGCTCAGATAAAACGGAACCTGAACTAGGGAATAGATTCGCGGCCAATCCGACCGCATGAGTGATACACAGAAATGCCCTGAATGCGCCTCATCCATCACCTATCCCACCGGCACCTCACAGATGTGCGCCGAGTGCGGCCACGAATGGAATCCGGAGGAGGTCGCCGCGGCGAACGCGGGCCCTGTGGTGAAGGATGCCAACGGCAAGGTGCTACAGGATGGTGACGACGTGGTGATGATCAAGGACCTGGCGGTGAAAGGAGCGCCTAAGGCCTTGAAGGCAGGCACCAAGGTGCGCGGCATCAGACTGGTGGAAGGTGATCACAACATTGATTGCCGGATCGAGGGCTTCGGTGCGATGGCGCTGAAGAGCGAGTTCGTGAAGAAGGCCTGAGCAGCTCGCTGGAGGACTCTCATCCCGAACGGATGGCGCCTTCCTTGCGGTTCATTCCTTACGTTTTGACTGCTAGTGCTCGCCGCGCTTGCTTTCGAACCCGGCTTCCTGAAATGCTACGCGGATAAGCGGTGGAGGAGGCACCGCGATGATGAACCGGATCCGCCGCCCGCAGCGCAGCTTAATCTTCAACGGCAAAGGCCTTATTCCGATGGATCCGATTGGCGCCCGAGCTGCTTGAGGCGACGCACGTGCGAGCCAAGCGCGGCCAGCATGGTCGGCTTCACATTGTATGGCAAGCCGAATTCCTGTGCAGTCCGTTGGACGATAGGTGCTATGCGCGGGTAATGCAGGTGCGACATGGCGGGAAAAAGGTGGTGCTCCACTTGGAAGTTGAGCCCGCCGGTGTACCAGGTCAGCATCCGGTTCCTCGGTGCGAAATCGGCTGTGGTCAGCAGCTCATGCACCGCCCAATCGTTGTGTATGACACCTTTGTCATCAAGCATCGGTTGCTGCGCGCCTTCCACCACGTGTGCCAACTGGAAGACCGTGCCCAGCACCACGCCGCAGGTGAAATGCATGAGCAGGAAGCCCAGCAGGACCTGCCACCATGCGAAGTCGGTGAATAGGAAAGGGAGCCCGATGAAGACCGCCAGATGCGCCAGCTTAACCAGCACCATGACACCAAGGTCCAGCGCGAAGCTGCGGCCCTTATAGCGCGCATCACCGTTTCTGGCTACGCGTCTGAGCGAAAAGAAGTCGTTGCCCAGTTTCACCAGGGTAAGCAGTCCGTAGAAGAAGAACGAGTACACGAATTGGAAGCGATGCACGCGGCGCAGCGGTGCATGCTCACTGAAGCGCAGCAGTTCCGGGGGATCGATGTCCTGATCAATGCCGTCCACATTGGTGTGGGTGTGGTGTGCCCCGTTGTGCTGGATCTTCCAGGTGAAAGGGTCGCTGCCGAGCAGGTACATGGAGCTGCCGAGCAGATCATTGGTCAATGCGTGCTTGGAACTGGCTCCATGCAGGCCATCATGCATCACCCCCATGCCAACGCCCGCCATGCCGAGGCCCATCACCAGCGCTAAGCCCAGCGCCGTCCAAGCAGGCATGGGCACCAGTAGGATAACAGCAAGCGGGGCAAGGAAGAGCACGAGCAGGATGATGACCTTGGGCACCAACCGGCGATCGGCCTTGGTGCTTATTCCGGCTTCCTTGAACTCGGCGGCCACACGGGCGCGCACTGTCCTGCCGAAATCCTGTTCATTCGTAGGACCGATGTATCGGGGTGCTGCGCTGGCCATGATTCGAGTGCGTTATGCGGGAGCTTGTCGCGCATGAACGAGCGCCTGGATGGAGTCTGCAGAGATGGGTTCTTGGCCGACAACAAGGAGCACGATTGCCTGTCTTTATCGGGACCGGTTGCTTCTGGTTAGGCACAAGGTAGGCGCGGGCATCTGGGATGGTGGTCACGTAACACCAATTCGCTTTTGCAATGCTGATATCGTGATGCGCGGGGCCATCATGTGCTGCTCGTCTAAGGGTTCAAAGTGGAAAGTTCTGGGGCCTGCTTGGTTGAAAAATCGAGTGTTAAGCAAAGGTTAAATCATGGTGAACAAGATGCTATCTTTGGCCGTACAACGGGGCAATCAACCTGTCACCATGCGCAGCATCACATTCCTCTCGGCCTTGTTCCTTACGATTTCGCTGTTCGCGCAGCGTGCGGAGTTGCTTGTTCAAGAGCGCTTTCCTGATGGCACGCTCCGGGCGACGCGCTACCGTGAGGGCGATCGGATCCGCTTCATCACCTACCACGAGAACGGTCGGGTGAAGGAGATGGGTTGTTTCCGAAGCGGCCGTCGCGATGGCGAATGGAAGCAGTTCAGCGATACCGGTGCGGTGCTGGCGCACGCGAGCTTCCGCAATGGCTTACGGCAAGGCGTTTGGGAATTCCGGAGCCACCGGAACAGCGTGGTCTGCCGGCTGGTTTACAGCGAAGGCGTGATACAGCGAGGTGAGCAGTACGACGAGCAAGGCGAATTGGTGGCCATGCGCGATTATTGAGCTTGCTGGATTCGATTGGGAAGGCGCTCATCCGGGCGCCTTCGTCTTTGTCTGTCAACAGTCCAGGAAGCCCTTCGCGCCGGGGTAGGTGAAGACCTTGTAGGCGAGCACCAGGACAGCGATGGTCTGCATGAGCGATGCTCCGGTGAGCAGGGCATCCGCATAGGGCCAATGCATGATCTTGATCGTTGCACCGATGATGGTGAGGGCGAGGCCGAATAAAAAGAGCACGATGGCTCCGCGCGCGGTCATGCTTTACGGAACAGATCATACGCATCCTCGAAAGCCTTGAACTCGATCGCGTGACCATCGGGGTCCTCGATGAACATGCTGCGCTGCTCACCCACTTCGCCCTTCATCACCATGCGCGGCTCAATGAAGAAGGGATGGCCGACCTTCTTGAGCTTGTCGCGCAGTTTTTTCCAGTCGCTCATGGAAAGCACGATGCCCCAATGGTCGCTGGGAACATTCGATTCCGGGTTGTAGATGCGCGCGGTCCGGTAAGTCACGGGCACTTCCTGGATGGTGAGCTGGTGGCCGAAGAAGTCGAAATCGACCCAGGTCTTGGCGCTCCGACCTTCCTTGAGGCCGAGGAATCTCCCGTAGAAGGCCTTCATGCGCTTAAGGTCCGTGGTGGCAATGGCGATGTGAAAGGTGCCGTTCATGTTGCGGGTGTTGCCCCGAAAGTAAACAGGCCCCAGGGTTATCCGGGGCCTGCGTCGGGAGCATGGTTCAGCGGGAATCAGTCCTCGTCATCGTCCTTATCATCATCACCGGCGTCCCCGTCATCGTCCTCATCATCGTCGTCGCCGTCGCCGTCATTGGTATCATCGTCGTCATCCGCGTCATCGGCGTCGTCGATGCCATCACCTTCGTCATCCGCCTCGCCTTCGATTCCATCCTCTGCATCGAGGTCATCATCACCGGCAGCGGCGGGCTCGTTGTCCTGATCCAGGAATTCCTCGATCTCCGCGCGGCTCTCCGCATTGATCTTGATCAGGTACAAGGCTTCAGGCGTACTGAGCTCGATCACCCGCAGCATCTCGCCTTTGGCGGTGGGGATGGTCTTGATGTGCGAGGTGTCGATCCCGTCAGGATATTGTTCCTGCAAGGTCTCCTTGAGCGCATCGGTCAAGGTGTTGAAGGAGCGGATCAGGCGCTGCATGGGTGATTACATGTCGAGGACGTAGGCGAAGATGAGGGGCGCCACAATAGTAGCATCACTCTCGATGATGTGCTTCGGGGTGTCGGTATCGAGCTTTCCCCAGGTGATCTTCTCGTTGGGCACGGCTCCGCTATAACTGCCGTAGCTGGTGGTGCTGTCGCTGATCTGGCAGAAAAAGCTCCAGAAGGGGATGTGATCGCGCTGAAGGTCCTGATGCAGCATGGGCACCACGCAGATGGGGAAGTCGCCCGCGATACCTCCGCCGATCTGGAAGAAGCCGATGCCGTCCGTACCGCAATTATTCGTGTACCATTCGGCCAGGAACATCATGTACTCGATGCCGCTCTTCATCATCTGCGGCTTGCAATCGCCGGTCATGCAATGGCCGGCGAAGATGTTGCCCAGCGTACTGTCCTCCCAACCGGGGCAGATGATGGGCAGGTTCCGCTCGGCCGCAGCCACCATCCAGCTGTCCTTCGGATCGATCTGGTAGTACTGCTGCAGCACGCCGCTCTTGATCATGGCGTAGAAGTACTCGTGCGGGAATCGGCGGTTGCCGCTCTTATCGTCGGCGGTCCAGAGGTCGAGGACGTGCTTCTCCAAACGGCGGAAGGCCTCGTGCTCGGGGATGCAGGTGTCGGTGACGCGATTCATGCCGCGGTCGAGCAATGCGCGCTCTTGCATAGGGGTGAGGTCGCGGTAGTGGGGGATCCGTTCATAGTGGTCGTGCGCCACCAGGTTCATCACGTCTTCCTCTAGGTTGGCGCCGGTACAGCTGATGATATCGACCTTCCCTTGGCGGATCATCTCCGCGAGGATCTTGCCCAACTCACCGGTGCTCATGGCCCCGGCCAGGGTGATCATCATCTTCCTCCCCTTGCCCAAGTGCTCCTTGTAGCCCTTGGCGGCATCCACGAGGGCGGCGGCGTTGAAGTGAAGGAAGTGCTTCTCGATGAATGCCGAAACGGGCCGTGCTCCCGCTGCAGCGCTGGCAGCTTGGGTGGGCGAAGGCTTGGCGACGGGTTGGGTTTGCATGGCGGAACGAGGCGATGAGGCGGGGCCGAAGATAAAAGCACGCTTGTACTGAGTTGATGACCGCAGCTTCAGACGCTCGCGGTGCCGTTAGCTTCGCCGCATGGCCTTTCATCTCGCCCGGCTGCATGCGCTCAACTTCCGCAATCACCGCGAAGCGGAAGCCGACCTGTGCGCTGAGGTGAACTGCTTCACCGGTCCGAATGGCGTGGGCAAGACCAACCTGCTCGATGCGGTCCACTACCTCGCACTGGGCAAGGGATACCTGGAGGCGCAGGACCAGTACAATGTTCGGCACGGTGAGGAGCTCTTCGTGGTGCAAGGGGTGATGCGCGGTGATGAGGGCGATGATGCAATTCTCTGCAGCGTGCGGCGCGGCATGCGCAAGGTGCTCAGCCGCAACCGCAAGGAATACGACCGCTTGGCCGACCACGTGGGCCGGTACCCGGTGGTGATGATCACGCCTTACGATGGCCAGCTGATCCTCGACGGCAGCGAGGTGCGCCGCCGCTTCATCGATGGCCTCATCGCCCAATTCGATAAGCCCTTCCTCGATGCGCTGATCCGCTACAACCGTGCGCTTACCCAGCGCAACGCGTTGCTGAAGCAGGCAGCTGGACGAGGTGGAATACAGCCTTCAACCCTTGAGCCGTGGGATGAGCAGCTTTGCGTGCTCGCCTTTGCAGTGCATTCCGCGCGCAGCGCGTTCATCAGTGATCTGGCACCGCTGCTGCGGGAGCATTATTCCGCAATCAGCTCAGGGCCTGAGCAAGTGGCGCTTGAATACCGATCACCGCTCAATGACGCATCGATGCGCGACCTGCTATCCGCGAGCTGGGAACGCGACCGCGCCGCGCAGCACACCACGGCGGGTGTCCACAAGGATGACCTGCTCTTCACGCTCGATGGCCAACCCTTGAAGCGCTTCGGATCGCAAGGCCAGCAGAAGACCTATCTGATCGCGCTGAAGCTGGCGCAATTCGAGCTCACCACGCAGCGCACCGGCCAACGCCCCATCCTGCTGCTCGACGACATCTTTGATAAGATCGACCCGCAGCGCATGCGCCACCTGCTGCAGCTGCTCAGCGATCACCGCTTCGGGCAAGTGCTCATCACCGACACCGATCCGAAGCGGCTCCATGCCGCGCTCGATGGCCTCGACCTCGAGACGCGCTTCTTCCACCTCACCCACGAAGGCATCACCCGTGAAACGCCGCAACGAGCAATCGCTGGCTGAGGCCATCGGACACCTGGTCGATGGCGCAGGCATGCGAGAGCGCCTCGACGAGGCCGCCATCGCGGAAGCATGGCCCGAAGTTGCGGGTGCCATGGTGGCGCGCCATACCACCGCGCTCCGCCTGCGTAACGCCGTCCTGCGCATCAATGTGGACAGTGCACCGCTGCGGCAAGAACTCAGTTATCTGCGTGCCGATATACTTGCACGGATAAATGAACGGGCCGGACGCGAAGTGGTGAAGGAAGTGGTGGTGCAATAAGGCAGAAGACCGGCCGGTGTTAGCTGTGTGCAATGGGGTTGATTTCGCTCCAGTCTGCGGCATCTTTGAGATTCCCGGCACTTCACGCCTTGCACTCAGGCCATGAAGACACTCTCTTCTGCGATACGGGTTCATTGAGCACATTCCGTGCGGAAGCCTGACATTTCCCATGCTCGATTCCATTCGCTCCCTGTTCCAATTCCTTCACGCTCATAGCTTCAGTTGCGCAACTTCGCGAACACTTAACCGGCTCCCATGCCCATCATTGACGTCATTGAGTCCGTGTATCAGCAGCTTTTGGTTGCACTAGGGCCGGAAGGCCTCTCGCGTTCCGACGAGGCGCGCAAAGCCTATGGACACGATGAGACCGAGGATCTCTGCTTCCAGCCCTCTGTAGTGGCAAGGCCCGCGAGCACCGGGCAGGTGAGCGCCGTGGTGCGCATCTGCGCGGAGCATAACCTCCCCATCACGCCCATCGGCGGGCGGACGGGTCTTAGTGGTGGCGCGCTGAGCGTGCATGGCGGCGTGGCCCTCGCGCTCGACCGCATGAATGCCATCGAGCACATCGATGAGCAGAACCTGCAGGTCACGGTGCAGCCAGGCGTGATCACGCAGGTGCTGCAAGAGGCCGTGGCGGCAAAGGGCCTGTATTACCCTCCAGACCCCAGCAGCCGCGGCAGTTGCACCTTAGGCGGCAACATCGCGGAGAACGCCGGTGGGCCAAGGGCCGTGAAGTATGGCGTGACGCGCGACTTTGTGCTCAATCTGGAAGTGGTGCTGCCCAATGGCGAAGTGATTTGGACCGGTGCCAATACGCTGAAGAACGCCACGGGCTATGACCTCACACGACTGCTCGTGGGCAGCGAGGGCACCTTAGGAATCATCACCAAGGCCGTGTTGCGCCTGGCGCCTTTGCCGAAAGAGAACCGTCTCATGCTCGTGCCCTTCGCCAGTGCGGAGAAGGCCTGTGAGGCGGTGAGCGCCACATTCCGAGCAGGCGTAACGCCCAGCGCCATGGAGTTCATCGAGCGCGATGCCATCGTGTGGACGATGCAGCACACCGAGGGGCTTCCCGCACAGCTCTCATCAGAGCCCGGCGCCTACATGCTCATTGAGGTCGATGGCGATCATGCCGATGCGATCATGCGCGAATGCGAGGCCATCGTCACGGTGATGGAGAAGCATGAGGCGGGAGAGGTGCTCTTCGCAGAAAGCTCAGCCGAGAAGGATGCCCTTTGGCGCATGCGGCGCAGCGTGCCCGTGAGCGTGAAGGCCCATAGCGTCTACAAGGAAGAGGATACCGTGGTGCCGCGTTACGAGCTGCCGCGATTGCTGAAGGGCGTGAAGGAGATCGGCGCGCGATATGGCTTCAGCAGCGTGTGCTACGGCCACGCCGGCGATGGCAACCTGCACGTGAACATCATCAAGGGCGATCTATCCGATGCGTTTTGGGAGCACGAATTGCCGAAAGCCATCCGCGAGATCTTCGCGCTAACCGTTTCGTTGGGCGGCACGCTCAGCGGCGAGCACGGCATCGGCTTGGTTCAACGGCCCTACATGGATATCGCCTTCAATGCTGCACAGCTCAATGTGATGCGCGCCATCAAGCAAGCCTTCGACCCGCAGGGCATCATGAATCCCGGCAAGGTGCTGCCTTAGCGAGGAGCCACCGTTGCAATGAGCGTTGCCAGATCCGGAAAGAGCTGCATGCCTTCCGGCACCGCGGAGGCCTCGATCCCACGCAGGGGCATGCCAGCAGCCATGAACGTGATCCGTGGGTCGTGCATGCTGGCGCGCAGCGCGTTCAAGTAAGCAGGCGCATCATCGGCCGTTGGCCGAACCACGACCAGCGTGATGAATCGGATGGGGCCATTGTAAAGGCTCGCTACTTGTCGCAGGTCGTCGCCAGGGACGCTCTGGCCCAAATAGATGGTCCGATTTCCAGCGGAGCGGAGGAGGTAATTCACGTAGAGTAGGCCCAGTTCATGGATCTCGTCCTCCGGCAGGTACAGCACGTCAATCGAATGGCTATTGCTCAACGGGAGCTTCGCTGTCTCGGTGATGAGTCGTTGCCGCACCAGATTGCTCACGAAGTGCTCCTGAGCCGGGCAGATCGTATTGCTCTGCCAAAGCAGCCCGATGCGTTCCAGAAGCTTCACGAGCACGTCCTCAACGAGCGCACGGAAGCCATGCTGCGCGGCATAGGCATCGCAGGTGCCATCGAACAGCGGCTCATCGAATGAGAGCATCGCCATCACCAACGTGTTGAGGATGCCCAAGGCCCCATGGTCCTCTAAGGCGGCTTGGCGCACGGCCCTGTCGCGCTCTGCCACGGGCATGGCGGCGATCCGGGAGATCTTATGGCCCTTCTGATTGAGGTAGGCCACATTGAGGATCGTCTTCAGTTCATCGATATCGTACGTGCGGATATTGGTGTCGGTGCGGTCTGGCTTCAGCAGGCCGTATCGCCGCTCCCAGACCCGGATGGTGTGCGCCTTCACCCCGGTGAACTGCTCCAGATCACGGATCTGGAATCGCATGAGGAAGGGTCCCATTGGCGGCGGTGAATGTAAACGGGTGGTTACGAACGCGTGGATAACGTTAGAGCGGGCGCTCTGTTCACCACCAAATGGGAAGGGCCCCCACCAAACCTTAGGGGGCCCTTCCGCATGGCGGACGAATCGCTTAGCGCGCGATCACGACCGGTAGGTTCACTGCGCCTCCGTTGCTGCGCAGAACGAGCGTGTAGCTTCCGTTGGCCAAGCCGCTCAGGTCCACATTCAACTGCGTGCGGCCAGTGTTCAATGCGGTGCTGCTCAAGAGTCGCGATGAGCGGCCAGTAGCGTCGATCAGGTCCGCTTCAAGGTTGGCGTCGCGCAGGGCGTCCACATCAAGCGTGAGCCGGTCGTTGGCCGGATTGGGCCATGCCGTTGCAGACGCGATCGCGCCTTGCTCCGAAACGCTTGTTGCGATGGGCAGTTCCACCAAGGTACCGCCGCTGGCCAAGGCCACCCAGAGTCCGAAGGCTGGACCGTTGCTGTTGTTCGCCGGGTTCAGGAATCCGCTGGCGAGCACGGTGAGGGCGGCACCTTGCAAGCCGAGTGTCTGAAGCGGAGCGGCGTAAGAGGCCACGGTCGTTGTGCCGTCAGCAGTTTGCACCTGCAAGGTGAAATCGAGCGTGGGCAGTTCCAGATAGCCATCGAACTCACCGTAGGAGAGGTCATTCACGATGGTGGTGCTCACCACAGCGCTCTCGAACACGTCAACCGTGGGCGCATCGGTGCAGCCGTGGAACACGAGCACATCAGTGCCTGCGCCTTGGGCAGCTTCGCGGGCACCCTGGTACACGTAGATGTCGAAAGGAGTAGCCGGATTGTAGCCGCTCGCGCTCACGATGCCGTTGGCCACCAGGATGAAGGTCTCATCGGCAGGCAGGTTGTAGTTGAAATTGGCGATGGCATCGGCCACGCTGGTGCTGGTGGCTGGAGCGATGCTGAGCGTGAGGTCGACGCCGGCCTGCACATCAACGAATGGCGTGGCGGTGCGGAAAGCGAAATCATCAACGAGCAGGGCACCGTTCAGGTATACGTCCACTTCGCTGGCAGCGGCATCGGCGCTGTTGTGGATGGCCTGGATACGGGCGGTGGGAATGGTTGCTGCGGGCAATTCAACGAGGGCTCCGCCGCTGGGCAGCGCCACCCAGAGGCCGAAGGCGGGTCCATTGCTGTTGTTCGCCGGGTTCAGGAATCCGCTGGCGAGCACGGTGAGGGCAGCGCCCTGGAGGCCGAGGTCTGCAAAGGGGCTGCATAGGCAGCCACGATGGTGCTGTTGTCAGCCGTGCGCACTTGGAGGGTGAAATCGAGCGTGGGCAGTTCGAGGTAACCGGCGAAATCACTGTAGCTGAAGTCGTCGATGATGGTAGTGCTCACCACGGCGCTCTCGAACACGTCTACAGTGGGGGCATCGGTTGCGCCATGCAGGGCCAGTACGTCGGTTCCTGCACCTTGGGCGGTTTCGCGCGCACCCGGGAAAACAAGGATGTCGAAGGGCGTAGCGGGATTGTAGCCGCTCGCGCTCACGATGCCGTTGGCCACCAGGATGAAGGTCTCATCGGCAGGCAGGTTGTAATTGAAATTGGCGATGGCATCGGCCACGCTGGTGCTCGTGGCTGGAGCGATGCTGAGCGTGAGGTCGACGCCGGCCTGCACATCAACGAATGGCGTGGCGGTGCGGAAAGCGAAATCATCAACGAGCAGGGCACCATTCAGGTAAACGTCCACTTCGCTGGCAGCGGCATCGGCGC
Source organism: Flavobacteriales bacterium (assembly GCA_016705545.1). GTDB lineage: Bacteria > Bacteroidota > Bacteroidia > Flavobacteriales_F > PHOS-HE28 > PHOS-HE28. The sequence continues at coordinate 171,147 of JADIYA010000007.1, read as the reverse complement.
TGTTGTGGATGGCCTGGATACGGGCGGTGGGAATGGTTGCTGCGGGCAATTCAACGAGGGCTCCGCCGCTGGGCAGCGCCACCCAGAGGCCGAAGGCGGGTCCATTGCTGTTGTTCGCCGGGTTCAGGAATCCGCTGGCGAGCACGGTGAGGGCAGCGCCCTGGAGGCCGAGGGTCTGCAAAGGGGCGGCATAGGCAGCCACGATGGTGCTGTTGTCAGCCGTGCGCACTTGGAGGGTGAAATCGAGCGTGGGCAGTTCGAGGTAACCGGCGAAGTCGCTGTAGCTGAAGTCGCCGATGATGGTAGTGCTCACCACGGCGCTCTCGAACACGTCTACAGTGGGGGCATCGGTTGCGCCATGCAGGGCCAGTACGTCGGTTCCTGCACCTTGGGCGGTTTCGCGTGCGCCACTGAAGACCTCGATGGTGAATGGAGTTGCAGGGTTGTAGCCGCCGAGGCCCAAGGTGCCGCTCGCCACGGCGATATAGGTCTCTCCGTCAGCAAGGTTGATGGTCTGTGTGAACAGGGCATCACCGGCGCTCGTGCTATTACCCGGGGCAATGGCCACATCCAGATCAACCCCCGATGGGAGGTCGATGAATGGAGTGGCCGTGCGGAAACCGAAATCGGGCACCGCCAAGTTTCCATTCACATAGACATCCACCACGGCTGCATTCAAGTCAGCGCAGTTGTGGATCACTTGCAATCGCGCTGTTTGCGCGGATGCCCAGACTGCCAAGCCGAGGCTTGGGGCAATCAGGGTGGTTCGAAGGGTAGGGAAGAGTTTCATCGGTGTTGCGGGTTTAGGTTGACAACACCGGGAGAACAAGGCTCAGAAAGTATTGTTCAGTGATGCGCTAATAAAGTTGAACATATTAACAAATGCCCCGACTTGCCGCTCCTGAAAGGATGCATGGAGAAAACAGTAAGGACTATCGCGGAAGTATTGCTGTGCCTGGTTAGCGGCCCATGATGGGCTAGTCACTGACGCAACTCACAAGTCCCAATACACTTGCTCAAGACCCACGGTGTGTCACGCAAGGAAGATTGGCCTAGAATCCAGATTCTTGAGACTTCAGTGAAGCCTTGGTCAGCACCGGCTTGGCGCAATTCAGCGCACAGGCAACGGCTACCGGACAATGGTCACGTGCCCGAAGAGCTCGTAGCGGTCCTTCTTGATCGCATCCACGGCATAGGCCTGCCAAGCGTAAACCCCACCCGGCACCTCCTTGCCACTGGCCTGACCATCCCATTCAGCCCAGGGATCATTGCTTGACCAGATGATCCCGCCCCAACGGTCGAAGATGTTCAGCTCGTAGGTGGCCAGATCCACCACATTGATGATCGGCTTGAAGGAGTCGTTGTAGCCATCACCGTTCGGCGTGAAGGCGTTCGCGATGTAGAACACATAGTCCTGTGGCTTCAAGTAGGCGATGACCGTGTCGGTAGTGAGGTACCGCGCCACCTGCGATTTGGTGAGCGAATCACCGGGTAGGTAAGTGTTCACGGTGTCATTCTTGAAGTCCCAATAGAGGAAGTCGTAATAGAGCGCAGGGTTGATGTTGAACGGCACATCGACATCCTCGCCCACAGAAGCCACGGTGGGGAAGCTGGTGTATGTGGTTCCATCGAAGGTGATGCTGCCGGAATTGGCGGGCACGACATTGAGCATCACATCGTAGCGGGTAGGGGGGATGAAGTGCGCCACGATGCTGTCGGCATCGGTGAAATTCACGCGGACCAATGAATCGGTGGTGCTGGGCGTGAGCGCATCAGCGCCGAAAATCTCCCAATGGCTGAAGACCCAACCGGTTTCGGGAATTGGGGCCAAGGTGGTATTGATGCCGCCGTAGTACGTGCCCGTGAATGGGTAATCGGGTAGAACGATGCTGTTCACCTGAATCTCTCCGCTCAAGGGTGGGTCTACATTGAAGGTGACCTGAAAAGGCCCGGCGAGCGTGTAGCAGTCGATGAGCCCTTGCTGGATGGTGACGCAGCGGGTCTCGATGAAGGTGCGTAGGGTCTGCACGTTGTTCTGCCATCCCGCGAGGGTGCCGTTCCAACGCGCGACTTGGCCCGGCATTTCCGGGGCGATGTTGGCGACCAAACTGTCCAGGAAGGGCAGCATGAAGTCGCAGTTGAAGAGCGTGTTGCCCAGATCGATGTAGCGGTTGATGTAATAATCATGCACCATCTCGTTCTCCGCGAGCAGCTTCTCGAGGATGTCCGTGTGCCCTTGTCCACCAGGGTTGGGCAGGTCCTCCACAGCGCATGGGTCGGCGTTTGCGGTCTGGTCTGGGATGCCTGTGAAGTTGGTATAGTGCCCAAAGGTGGCGTCCATGTCCCACAGGATGTAGCCCCACTTCTTGTGTTCCCCTGCGGGGTTCGATCCGCGCCACCAGCCAGTGTTCCAGTTGAGCCAGTCGGCGCAGACCGTGTAGCTGTTCAAGCAGAAGTAGTCGATGAGGCTCTTCCAGTTGAACTGGCTATCCACGTAATCGAAGTTGGCCTGAACACCCATGTCGTTGGCCATGATATAGGCCACCAAGGCATCCCAATCCGTTTGGGCCTGAGGGCCTCCGTACTCGCTCCAGGTGCCGCCCCAGGTCTTGATGAATTGGATGTCGTATTCGTCCTGGTCGTAGTAGTATTTGGTGTAGTCGTGGTCATCCACCTTCTCCCGCACATCGTATACGCCCCAGTATTGGCCATTGATGTACACGATGCAGGGTTCATAGCTCCGCTCATCCACGCGGAGGTCCCCGACCTGGCTGAGGGCCTGCACGTACTGGTCGCGGATATGGGCCGGTTGTCCTGGGCCATAGTCGTAGTTGTCTCCAGCCGAGGCCTTCACGATCAAGCGCTGGAAATGGTCGCGGTCCTTGGTGCGGAAAACCGGATAATGGATGCCATCGTTCTGCCCGAACTGGTCGCGTGCCACAAAGTCGAAGCCGCGATGCTGGTACGCCCAGCTATCCTGTCCGTGCTCATCGAAGGTGCATCCGGTCTTGTCGCGAAGCACACCGTTAGCGCCGAAATATTCCATGATGCCCTCCGGCTCGATGCCGCCATTCCCATTGAGTAGGGTGGTCACCTGATCACCGCTGCAGCTGAGGATCGGCAGGGAGTGGGTGGTGTTGATGAAGTAGGTGTTGGTCTCTACGAAGCTCGGTGGCACGCCCGGAGTGGCGCTGAAGGCACGCGCGCGCAGTACCGTTGTTGTGTTGATTGCGATGGGCCCCGAGTAGGCCGTGCTAGCTGCAGTGGGCGTGCTGCCATCGGTGGTATAGCGAATGGTGATGCCGGCGCCCGCAGCCGACAAGGCCACATTGATGGGTGTGGCGTGATAGCCCGAAGGCTGGCTCATGGTTGGCGTTGCGGCGTAATACGATGGGCTGGCGCCAGCATTGGCCGCGTTCGGTGTGGGAGCGAGAAAGAGGCTCCAAGTGGCGGCGCCATCAGTGGTGCGGCCCCAACTGTGATCGGCCTGGGTGGTATTTATGATCTGGTAATTGTCGACGATCGTCCCAGAGGCATTGCTCAGCACGGCCCGCTCGCCTGCCGCTTGTGTGATCTTGAAGTTGGTGTGCAAAGGCGCGGCGGTTGTGCCACGGCCACTGCACCAAACCACCAGCCTTCCACCTGCTGCGATTGTGGTGCCAGGTGGAATCTGGTACTTGGTGTTGTTGTTCTGGCTATCGCTCAGGTACCAGCCGCTCAAGTCAGCCACCGCGCCACCGCTGTTGAACAATTCAATCCAATCCTCGCGCTCGCCGAAGGAGTCTGTTGGTCCGGTCCAATTGGCGGCACTCACTTCGTTGATCACGACCTGTGCCGAGGCGCTGAATCCGAGGAGCGTGGCGGATACTATAAGGACCAGAGGGCGATAGAGCATCAGGGCTTGGGCTTGGGTGCGGAAAGGTAGAGGCTCCGGTAGCATTGACCTCACCTCATGGCAAGGCCAGGTTTACACAGCCATTGGACGGCTGTTCAGGACCTTCCGTTGCCCGAAGCATCGAACAACCATCCGGCCCAAGGCCTCTGGTCAGTTCGGCACGGATTCCCGCCTCTGGTTGAAAAGGAACACCCGCAGGCGATGGTCGGGCTCAGCCACTTGCATGGTATCGTAGGCCAGGCGCACCGCATCGCGCACCCATGCGCTCTCGTCGTTCCCACTGGCGTCCACGAGCACGTAGGGGCCGAGCGCTCTGGCTTGCACCGGATCAGGCACCAGGATGCGCGTGCCCAGAAGGTGCGACTGGTCCAGCCGCAGCTCAGCAATGCCCTGCCCGGCTTTCAAGTTGAGCCAATACCAAGGCGGCACCACTTCTAAGTGGCAATCGCTCGCGCACCAAGCATCCACTTGGGCCGCCACGCGTGAGGGCTGGTAGAGTCCTTTCTTCCATGGGCTGAAGGTGACGGCCATGGCAATCACCAGAGCCGCTCCGATCAATTTGGTAGCCAGTTGCGGTAAGCGCGATTCTTGGATGCAAAGAGCCACCAGCAGTGCGAAGCCCGGTGCGGAGAACACCAGGTAGCGGTCGAGGAACATGGGCTTGAACTGGCTCAGCATGAAAAGGCCTATCAAAGGGACCAGGCCCCAGATAATGGCCAGCCGCAAGCCGGCGTCGCCCCGCTGGCGACGAGAGATGCCCGCAACGATCAAGATGATGGAAGCAGCGGCTATCACTGGGGCGTTGCTCCACTTCCACACCATATTGTAGAGCTCCTCCGGCACAGGGTACGCGAGCCAGGTGCCTTGGCCAAGGCTCTCGCCCGCCCGCTTCAGGAACACCAGCAGCATCGGCCCGAAGAGCAGCGCGGTGATCATAGTGCCCACCGCGAATGCGCCGCGCCATGCACGAAGGCCGGGAACGAGCACGATGAAGAGGCACTGAGCGCCCACCATCAGCCAGCCGAAATAATGCGTGTAAACCATCACGGCATTCACCAGAGCCAGTTGCAACAGCGGGAGCCAGCCAACGTGGACATCGCCCATGCGGCGCGCCACGAGCCAAGCGCCGCAGCAGGCCAGCAGCGTGAACAGCGCATAAGCGCGCACCTCATGCGCATAGCCGTAATGGTAGTTGCTCAAGCTGAAGAGGAGTGCCGTGATCAGCGCCGCGCGTTCACCGCCGAGCTTTCGGCCGATGAAGTAGAGCGGCCAAACCGCCAGGGCACTGAACATGGCCGAGGGCACCCTGAGCCAGGCTGCCTCGAAGGGAACGAGTTGGCTCCACCACCGCGTGATCAGGAAATGCAGAGGCGGGTTGTTCTCCGCGAACAGCATCTCCTTGAATTCCGGCAGGGGCCGCTGAGACCAGTACACCGTGAAGGGCTCGTCGTGCGCGAGGTCGTTGATGCCCAGCCAAAGCAGCTTCACCACCAGATTGAAGGCGATGAGGGCGAATAGGACGATGCGGTGATTCAAGGACGGCCTCACGGCGCAAGGTTAATCCTGCGCACGTAACCCGAAACCGGATCATTGTCGCACCAGCGGAAGGAATGCATCGCAGAATGCAGAACCGGCCATAGCCCGTAAAGCACTACCTGAAATCGGCAGCGAATCAGTCCACTCCGATCCTCACACCTTCCTCCACATCACGTAGTGCATGCCGATCACCGGCAGTTCGAAGGCCTCACCATGTATCTGGAAGCCTTCGCGCTCATAGAAGGGCACGGCCTTGATCCGCGCGTTGCACCAGAGCAGCGTGCAATCGAGCTTGCGCAGTTCCTCGATGGCGTGGCGCACGATGAGGCCACCGGCGCCGCGGCCACGATGGTCGGGGTGCGTGGCCATGCCGCGCAGGCGGAAGGGGCGCGGGCCTTTGATGCCCTTGTGCTTCTCAGGGTAGAAGGTACCCACGCCGATCAACCCGGCACCGTTCTGCGCACCCAGGTGGAATGCGGCTTCATCGTTGTCGTGCGGCCACTGAACCTCCCTCAGTGCGCCGCCCGGCCGGAGCACAAGCAGGCGCAAGGGATAGGTTTCTTCAGTGGTGATGCGTTGGATATCCATACGACTAGAAGACGGATTCGCGGGGAAGGCGTTGCCGCTCGCAATGATCTGCCGCTGTCAGCGTTCACCAGCTCCCTCGGCGCATCACTTGAAATAGCGCAGGTCCTGTCCAGCCTTCAGCGCCTTCACGCTGGTGTGGATCAGCCGGATGACGTTCTCCACGTCCACGCGGCTCACGGTCTCCACGGTGGTGTGCATGTATCTGAGCGGAAGGCTGATCAACGCACTGGGCACGCCGGCGCCGCCATAAGCGAAGGCATCGGTATCTGTGCCGGTGGCACGACTGGCTGCCAGGCGCTGGAAGGGGATCTTCGCGGCCTCGGCGGTCTTCACGATGTGGCGGAGCACGCTGTTGTGCACGGCGGGCGCATAGCTGAGCACCGGTCCTTTGCCGCAGGCGATATCGCCGCTCTGCACCTTGCTCATCATGGGCGTCTGCGTGTCGTGGGTCACATCGGTCACGATGGCCACATCAGGCTTGATGCGCTCCACGATCATTTCGGCGCCGCGCAGCCCTACTTCCTCCTGCACGCTGTTGGTGATGTAGAGCCCGAAGGGCAGCTTGGCGCGTTCCTCCTTCAGCAGCCGCGCCACCTCGGCGATCGTGAAGCCGCCCATCCGGTTATCGAGCGCGCGCCCGGTGAAGTGCCGGCCGTTGAGCACCATGAATTCATCCTCGAACGTGACCACGCAGCCTACATGCACCCCGAGCTTCTCCACCTCCTCCTTGCTGTCGCAGCCGCAGTCGAGGAAGATGTTCTCGGTGGTGGGCACCGGATCGTTCTTCGCGGTGCGCACATGGATCGCGGGCCATCCGAACACCGCCTTCACGATGCCCTTCTCCGTGTGGATGTTCACCCGCATGCTGGGCGCGATCATGTGGTCGCTGCCGCCGTTGCGCTTCACGTAGATGAAGCCTTCCTTGGTGATGTAGTGCACGAACCAGCTGATCTCATCGGCGTGGGCCTCGATCACCACCTTCCATTTCGCTTCCGGATTGATGATGCCCACCACAGAGCCGTAGGGATCCACCAAGTGCGTGTCCACATAAGGCTTGATGTACTCGAGCCAGAGCTTCTGCCCTTCGCTCTCGAAGCCGGTGGGCGAGGGGTTGTTGAGATAGCGCTCCAGGAACGCGAGTGAATCCTTGGTGAGCAGGCTCTTCACCTCGTTCTTGTGTTTGCCTTGCTTCTTCTTGGCCATGTTGATCGGATTGGGGCCGCTCCATGCGGTGCGCGGCAAACATAGGCGCGGCCCGGAGCGCTGAACCTTAACAGGTATGCGGCGTATGAACAGCGCTTTTGAAGAAAACATCCCATGGCCAAGCGCATCGCCACACTATTCCTTGCCTTCCTGATCGCCGCCAGCGGATTGCTGCTGGCACAGGACCCGGCCACCGCCAAGCGCGTGCAGGACCTGCTGAAGCGTGCCGAGAAGGCTGAGCGCGCGGGCAGCACCCAATTCGTGCATGCCGAGACCTTGCATGAAGAAGCCCTGGCCTTGGCTCCCGAGAGCGCTGAGGCCAACGCCCGGATGGGACTTTGCCAACTGAATGGGCCGCACCGCCACAAAGCGCTGCCGTACCTGGAGAAGGCTGCTTCCATCGATCCGCTATTCCCTCGCGTGCAGTTCCTACTCGGGTTCGCGCTGCAGTTGAATGCCCGTTGGGACGAAGCTGCTGCTGCCTTCCAAAGGCACGAATCACAGAATCCTTTCCAGGACCCCGACCCCTTGTACAACACCGCCGACGATCATATCACCCAGTGCCGCAATGGCAAAGCACTGCAAGCACGGGCCATTCGGGCTGAGGTGATGAACATGGGCGCGGTGATCAACAGCCCGCACGCTGACTATGGCGCCGCCATCACCGCCGATGGTGAACAGCTCTATTTCACCTCGCGTCGGCAAACAAACGCTTCTGACAAGGTGAATCGTGTGAACGGCGACCACTTCGAGGATGTGTACATGAGCAGGAAGAGCGCATCGGGATGGAGCGCAGCGCAGCGATTGCCGGAGCCGGTGAACACCCCGGGCAACGATGCCAGCGTGGGCCTCTTCAACGATGGGCGCACGATGCTCATTTACCGTGACCAGGACGGCACAGGCGATCTCTTCGAATGCAAGCGTACCGGCAGCGCCTGGAGCGTCCCCGATCCACTGGGTCCGTCGGTGAACACGCCGCAGCACGAGAGCAGCGCTTGGTACAGCTTCGATCGCCAATGGCTCTACTTCGTGAGCGAGCGGCCCGATGATAATGTGGGCGGTCAGGATATCTACCGCAGCCGTTGGGATGCGGCCACTGGTGATTGGGGCGCGGCCGAGAACCTCGGCCCCACGGTGAATACGATCCGCGATGAGGAAGGTGTATTCGTTCACCCGGATGGCAGGACGATCTATTTCAGCAGCAAGGGCCACAACAGCATGGGCGGATACGATGTGTTCCGCACGCGTTTGGAGAACGGCCGGTGGACCAAGCCTGAGAACCTGGGCTGGCCCGTGAACTCGCCCGATGATGATCTCTTCTTCGTGCTCAGCGCCGATGGCAAGCATGGCTTCCTCAGTTCGTTCCGCGCCGACGGCATGGGAGAGGACGATCTCTACGCGGTGAATTTCCTGCCGGAGGAGGCCGTAGGTGAACCGGTTGCCAGCGCAAGCGGCGCCCCAATTGCTCCGGCATCGTCCACGACCGTGCTGGTCAAGGGAAAGGTCCTATCGCTCCGTTTCCTCAACGGCATGGAAGCCGACATCGAGTTGCTCGACCTCTCCGATGCTTCGCTCGTGGCGCGCTTCAAGAGCGATGGTGAGACGGGCGAGTACATGGTGGCTGTTCCCGGCGGGAAGGAGTATGCCATGTACGTGAAGGCCAATGGCCACTTGGTGCACAGTCAGCGGATCACCGTGCCGGAAGGCAGCGCCGCGCAGCTCGATTGGGATGTGAGCCTGGAGCCCCTCGCCACTGGCAGCAGCAGCACCATGCGCAACCTGTTCTTCGCTGTGAACAGCGCCGCGCTCGAAGAGGCCTCACGCACGGAGCTCAATCAGCTGGTCGAGTTGCTCACGTTGAATCCGGGCCTGCGCATCGAAGTGAGCGGCCACACCGATGCCGATGGCAGCCCGGAGCACAATCAGAAGCTCTCGGAGGAGCGGGCCAGCAATGTGCGCGAGCACCTCATGGCAAAAGGAGTAGCTGCTGATCGGCTCGTGGCCAAGGGCCATGGCGCATCGAAGCCGGTTGCTCCGAACGATTCGGAAGCGAACAAGGCGCTTAACAGGCGCACGGAGATCACCGTGCTTTGAGCGCCGCTCAGCGCACCAGGCGCTGGTTCCAGATGCCTCTTTCCGTGATCACCTGCACGATGTAGGCCGATGAAGCGCGCGCGCTCAGGTCGATGATGCCGGTGGCTGCACGCTGTTCCACGACCGTCCTTCCCGCTGCGTCCATCACGCGCACTTGCCGCAGGGTGCCATGCTCTTGGGCTAGGTGCAATTGGAATCGGCCCTCGTGATCGACGGGCACGATGCGCGGCGGTGCGCTGGCCTCCGCCTCGGTCACCGAAGCGAAGGGCGAGAAGAACAGATCCGCTTCCCAGATTCCGCGGCCGTAGGTGGCAGCGCGCAGTTTTCCGATCGCCATGTTGATCTCCAGCTCGCTCACCACCACGTTGGGCATGCCCGTTCCGTATGGCTCCCATGCATTCGTGTAATCGTCGCGGTAGAACACGCCCAGGTCGGTGCCCAGATAAACGCCGTTGGGCGAGTTGGGCTGGCACACCACGCTGTTGGCCGGAACATTGGGCAGGCCCGCGCTGCGGTTGATCCAGGTGGCGCCGCCATCGGTGCTCTCGAAGATCTTGTTCGAAACGTGCTGGCCCGAGTAGCTGATCCAGACATGGAAGGCATCCTCAGGGTCAACCGCAATGGAGGTGGGCGACTGGTTCTGCGGAAGGCCTGGCCGGATGTTGACCTGCGTGAAGCCTCCGTCGGTGAGCCGCGAGACCTTGTCGTTGCGCGCTGCGTACCAAACATCGCTATTGCTCGGCGCGATGGCGAGGCAACGAACGAACTCCGTTGTGGGCCAGCCGGTCATGTCCACCCAATTGCCGCCATGATCCTCGGAGTACAGCAGATTGTTGAAGCCTGCGAACATGCGTCCGGGCACTTGCGGATCCAATGCGAATGGAGTTACCCATGCGCCTTCCTCGAACATGTCATCGGTCAAGGAGGTCCAGTCCAGGCCACCATTCGATGAGCGGCGAAGGCCGCCGTTCTGCGAGGAGCTGAAGACGGTGTTGGGGTCGAACGGGTCAACCGCTGCCTCCATTCCATCGGCTCCGAACACATGGGTCCAGTCGCCATTCACGTATCGGTTGCTGCCATTGTCCTGTGCCCCTGCCATGATCAGCCCGGGCATCATTTCGCTGCTTCCGAGGCGGTAGAACTGCATGATGTCGAGCCCGGCGCTGAGGTCGCTCCAGGTCTCTGCATCATCCTCAGTGACGTAAATGCCGCCGTCCGATCCGCAATAGAGCTTGCCGTCATGCACGTCAAGCGAATGGATGTCGGCATGCGTATAGCCCACCTCTGCAGGATAGACCCAATGCGATTTGATCTGCCAGCTGGTCCCGGCATTCACGCTGCGCCACACGTTGATGCCACCCACGTAAACGATGTCGGCATTTTCAGGGTCCACCGCCAGGGCCATGTCGTACCAGGCTTGGCCGCCGCTGCCGCTGCCGTTCTCGGAATAGCTGAAGATGTTGGGTGAATCGGATCGCAGCTCGAAGGTGAGGCCGGCATCGGTGCTGCGCCAAAGGCCCAGGAAGCTGTTGTCCTCTTCGTTGCTGCACAGGGCATACACCACCTCAGGCGCCGAAGGGCTCACCGCGATCGCCATGCGGCCAACGAGGTCGGGGGTGGGCAATCCATCGTTCACCGTGGGCGAAACGATCTCGCCGCCTGCAGTGCTGCGGTAAAAGCGATCGGTGCAGGCATACACCTGCGTGGGGTCGCCGGGCTTGAACTCCACATCGCGGAAGCTGCCCGTGGAGAGTTGCTGCCAAGTGTCCGCGCCATCGAGCGTGCGGTAGAGGCCGTTGCTGGCTGCGCAGTAAAGTCGCTGGGCGTTTGTAGGGTCCATGCGCAAGGCCCGAGTGGTGCGGGTCTGGGTGATGGCCCAGTTGAGGCCCGTGGTGCTCCACGTTTCACCGTTGTCGAGGCTCTTCAGCACGCCTTGGCTGTAGGTGTCCGATCCGTCGCCATCACCGGTAGCGATGTAGATCACGCCTGTGCCGCTGGTGTCGATGGCGATGCCGCTCACGCCCATGCTCGACAGGTCGGTGTACAGCGGTTCCCAGGTCGAGCCATTGTTCGCGCTTCGCCAGAGGCCGCTGGCGGGCGTGCCCGCATAGATCACATCAGGCTGTCCCGGATGCGTGGCCGTGCAGTTCACGCGGCCATTGCCGGGGTTGTAAGAGATGCTCATCCAATTCGATGGGCCGAGCGGCTCCCATACCGCTTCGTCGCGAGCACCGCGCTGATTGCGGAGGGCGTCCAATTCAGCATTCGCCTGCAGGTAGATCGATGGGTCGAGGCGCGCGCCATCTGCGCCGCAGCGCTGCTCCATGAACCAGTACCAGCGCTGGAACTGCTTCCAGCCCTGGCCGCGCTCGTAAGGTCGGTCCTGCCAATGCGCGTCGAAGGCGGCCTTCACCTCATGCAAGGGCCGCGATTCATCGAGCATCAACTCCACCCATTGTTGGGCGCGGAGGGCAGGAGAGGAGATAAGGACAGCGAAGAGGACGGGGATCGTTTGACGCATCGGGTTGAGCCGCTATGTTCGCGAATGTAGGGCCGGACGGTTCCATGGAAAGGCTGCGCCGATTCCGAGCGATCCACTGCCCTTCCAAGGCATGCAGAGAATTGTCTCGACCATTCGCACCGGCGACGGCTCACACACCCTGGCTTGGGGCGACGAGCATTACCACAGCCTGCATGGCGCTGTTGCCGAAAGCACGCACGTGTTCATCAAGGCCGGGCTCGATGCAGCGGGTCTGAAACACATCGACCTGCTCGAAGTGGGCCTCGGCACCGGCCTCAATCTGCTGCTCACCTGGGTGCGCTGCCTCGAAGGCAAGGTCTCTGTCGATTACACCGCATTGGAGCCGCATCCGATCACAGCCGAAGTGCTGGAGCGCCTGCGTCACTGCGAAGACCTCGCCTGGCCCGGCTTGCACGGGCCATTCCTCGAGCGCATGTCCTCGCCTTCGGAGGATTGGCACGAAGCGATCGGCGGCTTGCGCTTCCGCAAGCTTCCAACGCGCGTACAGGAGTTCAATGAGACCAGTGCTTTTGATGTGATCTTCTTCGATGCCTTCGCTCCGCGGCATCAGCCGGAGATGTGGGCCTTGGAAGTGTTCAAGCGCATGCATGATGCGCTGCGTCCATGCGGCCTGCTTGTGACCTACTGCGCCAAGGGCGAGGTGCGGCGCACGATGCAGTCAGCCGGTTTCTCGGTGGAACGATTGACCGGCCCGCCCGGCAAGCGCGAGATGCTGCGCGCCCGGAAAAGCTGAAGCGAAGAGGCGATCACTCCTTCACGAATCGGCCGAGCGGCCTTTCGCCGATCAGCAGGAGATAGGCGCCTTGATCCAAGCCGTCGGTGGGAATGGTGTTGATGCCGGTGTTCGCCGTGCCCAGCACGAGCAAGCGGCCTTGCGCATCGAGCACGCGATAGCGGGCGGGGGCGCCCGTGTTGCTGAATTGAACGCTTGCCTGCGCGGGTACTGGCCAGATCCGCTCTACCGGTGCGAATCCATCCTCAATATCCAGATTGAAATTCCCTTCCACGCAAATGCTGAAGCTTCCTGCGTCGGAGCCGCCGCCATTCCACACGCGCACCAAATAGTCGGTGTTCGGGTCGAGGCCGGTCAGGTCGATCGGTGCCGCGATCTCATTCCAGCACTCGACGTATTCGAGTTCGGCGCAAGCCTCATACAACGCAGCGCTGATGGTGCTGGCCGTTCCAAGCTCAATGAACAGCTGCATATCGCTCACCCAGCCGGTGCTGAATGCGTACCAAGTGTCAACGATGTTGGCGTAAGGGTCGCACGGCGGGTTGGGCGCCGGGGTGCCGAAGGCGCAGACCGTGGTGCCCGTGCTGCTCTCGCAACCGCCGGGCGGCTGCACGGTGAGTACACTCGCGTTCGCACAGGCATCGTTCTCCACCGGGACGCACGCGGGAGCGCACAGGAGGCGCAGGACGAAATCGCCTTCATCAGCGCCGTAACCATGCACGAGCACGAGGTAGTCGGTTCCAGCCGTTGTCTGGAAAGTGACCTCACTGGTATTGCCGGGGCAGTTCGGGCCATCGTCGTTGCCGGCAACGCAGGTCAGCGCGCTGCACGATCCGGTGAATACGCTGATCTTGGTGTCGTAGCCGCTGTTCAGGCAGGTGCTCAGCGTGGCATCGTCGCCATTGCCGGTGAAGCTGTACCACAGGCCTCGTGCGGTGATATTCGCTGATGCGCAGGTTGGCGCGCTCGCGATCATGCCGCCTTCCGTGTTCCCGAGCAACTCGCCTCCGCAGGCAATCGGTAGCGCGCCTCCGCAGGTGGCATTGGCCGCCGGTGGGTCGGTAAGGGTGGTGAAGCCGAGCGGGCCCACCATCGGGCCGGGTTCCGCGCCGCATTGCTCACTGATGTACACCTCGTAATCAGTGGTCGGCATGAGGCCGTTCAACTGCACTGGCGGGCCATCAATGCCAACGGCTCCGCTCAAGATGGTGCCGGTTCCCAAGGTGAATCCGGCCGGGCCGTATTCCACGGTGTACGTGGCCGGGGCGTTCGTTGAAGTCCAGCTCACTGTCGCGGTCACATCCGTGGTGAGCACTCCCGCGTTCAGTGGCGCACCGCAGCTCAGGCAATTCACCGTGAGCTCGAAAGGGCCGGTCTCGCCATCGTAGCCTTGCACCAGCACGTAGTAGGTGGTACCCACCTGCGCCACGAAAGTGGCCGTGGAGCAGAACACCCCTTCGGCCGCGTCATCGTTACCGGTTGCGCAAACGAGCGCATCGCATGCACCGGTGTACACATTCAGTTTGGTATCGAACTGCTCATCGGGGCAGGTGCTGATCACGGTCTGCTGACCGGTGCCCACGAAGCTGTACCACACACCGGGCGCTGTGATCCCGGTCTCGCAGAAGGGGGCTGCATCAGGCGTTGCGCTCTCGGTGCTTCCATCGTAGGTCTGGTTGCAGGCGATGGGCAGAGCTCCTTGGCACACATCGAAGGTGATTCCTTCGCAGGAGGCCGTAAGCGTGAATGGACCGGTATCGCCATCATAACCCTGCACGAGCACGAGGTAGTCGGTGCCCGGTTCCGATGCGAAGCTCACCGTGGAGCAGAACACATCGCCATTCGCGTCGTCGTTGCCGGCCACGCACACCAAGGCGCTGCAGGAGCCGGTGTACACGTTGAGCTTGGTGTCGTACTGCTCATCGGGACAGGTGCTCAGCGTGATCTGTTGCCCATTCCCCGTGATGCTGTACCACACGCCCGGTGCGGTCACGGTGGCGCCGCAGGTGGGTGCGGCATCGGCGGTGGCGCCCTCAGTGGTGCCATCGAGCGCTTGCCCGCAGGCGATGGCGATGGGGCTGCTGCAGTTGTCGTTGGGCGCTTGCGCGAAGAGCGTTGCGGGGAGCAACAGGAGTGCGGACAGGGCGATGCGGGTCATGGCGTGCGTTTGCTGCGCGCGAATGTACCCGGAGGCGCCGATCACCGGGTTCGCCGCTGCCGCTCGCGGCGCAGGCGCGCCTTCTCGGGGTCCTCGTGGAAGTAGTACCGCAGGTCGATGGTGAGGTAGGTGCCCGAAAGCGCCATGCGGGTACCGAACCGCTGAACAGCAGGCGGGCCGTAGTAGCTCCATGCCGCATCGGCCTGCGCGAGGTCGGTGAATGGACGGTGGTAGGTGGCACCGAGGTAGAAGTAGCCGGAGCGCTCCGTGCGGTACTCGAAGCCGATGTTTCCCAGCACGCTGGCCTGCGCCCAGTTCTGCCGGAATACATACACGCCGCTCTCGCCCGCGCCGAGTATGGTCTGCGCATCGCTGGGATAGAAGTCGAGCGATGCGCCGAGCGCGGTGTTCATCCAGGTGCGCTCACCGAGGCGCAGGTACACCAATAAGGCCATGGGCAGCTCATAGCCCACGTATCGGAAGCTTCCGCTCTGATCGTAGCCGCTGGTGTCGTTGGTGGCGCTGAATCGGAATCGGCGCTGGATCTGTCCAAGGCCGGTCTCCAGGCTCAGCATCCGGCTCAGCCCCACGCGCACGCTCATGCCATAAGCGATGCCGCCCTGCAGTTCAAGTCGGAAGCGGAGGTGCTCCAGTTCGGCATCCACTGCGGGCTCGAAGTAGTCGAGCGCGATCACGGGCTTCACCTGCAAGCCAAGGGTGGTCACGCCCACTTGCGCGGCAACAGTTCCGCAGAAGCAGCCCGCGATCAAGACCTGCACCGGACGCACCATCCACATGGCGCCAAAGATGACGTGCGCTGCCCGAAGCACATGCAGCATTCCCGATTGTGGCAGCGCAGGAGCGAGGAACGCGGTCAAGCGCCTTGGCCGAGCCACGCGCCGAT
The DNA here is from genome assembly GCA_016705545.1 of Flavobacteriales bacterium. Lineage (GTDB taxonomy): Bacteria > Bacteroidota > Bacteroidia > Flavobacteriales_F > PHOS-HE28 > PHOS-HE28. The sequence continues at coordinate 155,494 of JADIYA010000007.1, read as the reverse complement.
GATGATCAGAGCCAGGAGCAGCGCGAGCAAGCCGATCAGCCCCCACCGCAGCGCCTTGTTGGCGATGAAGGGCTCCCGATGACGGCCCAGCACCAAGTAGTTCAGTCGCACGGCCTTTTCACGGTCGGAGCGCCGGGCGGCCACCAGGAAGGGAGGGCCTCCATCCGGGTCGCGCTCATGCCGCAATCCCTCGCTGCGCAGCGCATTCTCGAACTCCAGGGCTTGCGCCTCGCTCGGGAAGCGGAACACCAGCCACTGATCTTCGGTAGGGTGCTCCGCGTAATTGGTGAGGTTGGGCAGCTGCATGGCTCAGGCGGTTCTCCATTCCGTCACGGTTTCCAGCGGACGCCGATGACTGCCCGGCCATTCGATCGCCGGATAACCGATGAAGAAAAGACCCATGGCCTGGCCATCGGGTGCGAGCTTGAGGAATTCGCGCATTGCCTCACCGGTCATGGGTCCGCCGGTGGCCCAGAAGCCGCCGAGGCCATAGGCCGTGCAGGTCAGGTGCATGTTCTGCACCGCGCAGGCCACGGCCCATTGCTCATCGCGCGCGCTGATCTTCCCTTTGGGATCGCGCTCCATGCCGATGGCGATCACCACGCTGCTCTGGAGCGGCCTTTGGGTCATGTTGTCGAGCTTCTTCTGCAGGAATTTCTCCGGCGGCGTGCCCGCGCGGTAGGTCTCACCGAGGAAGTTCGCGAGCTGATAGCGCGCTGCGCCCGTGAACACTGTGAAGCGCCACGGTTGCGTGAGGCCGTGCGTGGGCGCCCACGTGGCATTGGTGAGGATGCGCTCCACCACTTCGCGATGCACCTCGCGGCTGGTGCAGTCCTTCGGGTAGATGGTGCGGCGATGCCGGATTAGCTCGCTGATCTCGCTCACGCTGAATTTCATGCGTTGAACGCCGGAGCCTGAAGGGCGAAGGCGGTGCGCAAAGAGAAGCATTGCCGAGCTCAGGCAGCGAAGCGCCATCATGTCCCGTCATACCTTCCGCCACCTTAAACCAGAACGGAACCATGCACCTTCGTTACGCGCTGCCCGCCATGGGCGCATTCATCGGCCTTGCCGCACAGGCCCAACCCACGCTCACCGCTGCCAACGATATCCCCATGGACGGGATGGAGTTCATCGTTCTCACGGTGGATGATTTCACCTCCATCGGGGGTGCCGGCACCAACGTCTCTTGGGACTATTGGAACATGCTGGTGCCCAACACCGGCACCCGTAATTTTCGTTGGTTCAATGCTTCGGTAACGCCCAGCGCTGCGCTCGTGCCTAGTGCTTCACTCCTGAGTACCGATGGCGGAACCGACACCACTTTCTGGGATGTGGATAACGATGGGCTCGTGCAAGTGGGATCGCGCACCAACCTGACCGGCGGTGTGATCAATTACTCCGATCCCTTCACGGAGCTGAAGCTGCCCTGCACCTACCTCACTGCATGGACCGATCAGCACGCAGCCAGCTATTCCATCAGCGGCTTCCCGGTCACGCGCACCGGCACCATCACGGGCATCGCCGATGCTTATGGACAGCTGGAGCTTCCGAATAACTACCAGCACGATGTGCTGCGTGTGAAAGTGCGCCGCCAGATCACCGATGCCGCTGCGATCGCCACCACGGTCCGCATCGAAACCGTGAACTATTACTACCAGTCAATGGCTCGGTATCCGAAGCTGAAGCTGCAGGTCGATTCGGTGCAGATCAATGGCGGAGCATGGGCCGTGACCAAGCGCGCTGAGTGGACCGGCGAAGGATTCACCGTAGGACTTCCGGAGGATTTCTCGGACGAGGACGTGTTCACCGCCTATCCGAACCCCACCGATGGGCCGCTCACCATCGAGGTGGCCGACGGCATCGGAGCGCGCGTGGAGATCGCGGATGCGGCGGGCCGCATCGTTGAGGGCTTCACGCTGAGCAGTGATCGTGCTTTGGTCGGCACGGCGCACCTGCGTGCTGGCGCCTACCTGGTGAGTGTCACGGCGCGCAATGGCGAACGCCGCGTGCAACGCGTGGTGGTGCAATAGGTAACCGGGCATTCGGAAACGCGCCCTTCCGTTCGCGGGAGGGCGCGTTTCCTTTGGCGCATGCATGATCACCGTGGAGCGGATTCGTCACGTTCATCACGTTGGGCCTGGGCCATGGCGGCCTTCACCCTCGTGGGCATGGGCGGCGGCGGCTGGTTGCTGATCGCGCGGGTACAGGGTCGTGATGCGTTCGCGATCCTGCTCGGGCCTTGGCAATGGGGCTTGCAGGCGGTCGTTGGCATCGGTGCGGGGCTCATCATCGCATGGATCGGGTGGTGGATCATCGCGCGGCCTGACATGATTGAAGTGCGCATTCGGTACGCAGGCTTGGTGCGCGAGCTCATGCCCGATCGGTCGCTGCAGCTTGCGGTTTCGCTTTGTGCAGGCATCGGGGAGGAACTGCTCTTCCGCGGTGCCGTGCAATACTGGCTCGGCATCCCGCTCACCGCCGTGCTTTTCGTGGCACTGCACGGTTACTTGCCGCTGCGCAATGGTCCGCTATTCCGCTACGGGCTCTTCCTGACCGTCGCCATGCTCGGCATCGGCTGGGCTGCCGATCACTGCGGATTGCTGCTGGCGATGACCGCGCACGCGGTGATCGATGCGGTGCTGATCAGGAGGCTCGTGGCGGAGTCCGTCGATTTCAAGAACGGCGCTCCACGAAATCCTTGACGAGGCCCCGCCTCAGCCCACCGCGCTACCTTCGCCGCCCTTCCGATCAGGGCATGCCGAAGCCTACCAGACCAACCGCAAAAGCCCCGCGCAAACGCCGCTGGCCATGGGTGCTGGGCAGCATGGCCGCGCTGCTCCTGGTGGGCGGCTTTGGTGCCGACCGGCTGCTGAAGAGCAAGCGGCATCCGGGCCTTGGCGGTCTTTGTGAAGCAACTGGCGCGCAACTACCCCAAGGCATTCGCGCATGAGCCCGAGACCATTACCATCCGCATCAAGGAGCACGACCTGGAGGAGATCGAGCGGGTGGTGGAAGAGGCCCGCGCTCGAGGCGTGATCCTGCCCGAGGGCAACAGTTATGTGCCCGCCGAGGTCGATGGCGGTGCAGGCGCCTTCAAGGCCAAGGTGCGGATCAAGGGCAAGCTCACCGATCACGTGGAGGGCAAGAAGTGGAGCCTGCGCGTGATCGCCAAGAAGGATGGAGGCTTCAAGGGCATGCAGCGCTTCAGTTTGCAGCATCCCGGCACGCGCAACTACCTCTGCGATTGGCTCTACCACCGGCTCATGCAGGCGGAAGGCGTGGCTGCGCTCCAGTACGGCTTCGTGCGCGTTCGCCTCAACGACGATGACCTCGGCATCTACGCGTACGAGGAGCACTTCGGCCCTGAACTCCTCGCGCGCAACGGTCGTGCGCCCGGCCCGCTCTTCCGCTTCGATCCCGCGCTGTTCTGGGAGCACCGCCTCAACGAGATGAACAAGCTGCGCTTCGATGAGCCTTTCGCAGCGTACCAAGCCGCATCGCTCGATGCATTCGGCAGCAGCGAGCTGGAGAAGGACAAGGAGGCGCGCGCGCAATTCGAGGAAGCCGTGGCCTTGGTCGATGGCTTCCGCCGCGGACGGCTCAGCGCCTCCCAGGTCTTCGATGCGGATCGCATCGCGCGCCATCATGCCATCCTCGACCTCGTGGGCGGCCACCATAGCATGGACTTCAGCGACGTGAAGTTCTACTACGATCCGCTCGCCAAGCGCGTGGAGCCCGTGAGCTACGAGAGCTTCAGCGCGCACGGCATCCGCTCCTTGGCGGGCAGCAACAAGTACATCGGGCGCCAGGAGCCGGGCATGGACCTGCACACCCAATGGTTCAACGACGAAGCGCTCTTCCGCGCTTATGTGCAGCATCTGGAGCGCGTGAGCCGCGCGGCCTGGCTCGATAGCGCCTTTGCCGCGTTGGGTCCCGCGCTCGACAGCGCCAGCGCCACGCTCTACCGCGAGTTCCCTTACAAGGAGCTCGATCGCAGCGTCTATTACAGCAACCAGAAGATCATCCGCAAGCTGCTCGATCCGCCCAAGGCGCTGCACGCCTACCTGCGTGACAATGGCCCGGACACCGTGTGCGTGACCGTGGTGCCAATTGAAGGATTGCCCATCGAGGTGCATGCGCTGTTGCTGCCCGACGGCGCGCGCGCTACCGTGATCGGCAGGTCCATCGTGCCGGTGCGCAAGCCGGGCCGTGTGGGCGAGCCGATGGAACTGCGCTTCGCCGTGCAGCAGAAGGTGGAGCGCGGCGACCTGAAGCTCGAGTGCTCCGTGCTCGGCGCTTCGGTGAAACGGAACGTGGAGGTCTTCCCCTATGCCTTATTCGACGGCGAGGCGATCGCACGCATGCCCAGCGCTGATCCGCTCGCATTGCCCTTCCTGGCCTTCGATGACACGGCGCGTGTGATCACGATCAAGCCCGGGGATTGGTCCATCGCTGCGGATGTGGAATTGCCGGCCGGTTACACGGTGCGGGCCACGGCACCGCTGAACCTGCGCATCGCCAAGGGCGTGAGGCTGCGGTCGCGGTCGCCGTTGGAATGGAAAGGCCTGAACGAAGCGGCTATCCGGATCGTGAACGACGGCGAGCTGCAGCTGCTGGAGTGCCGGAAGGAATCAGTGCTGGAAGGCGTTATGGTGCAAGGCGCGGGCACCGTGCTTGTTCAGGAGTCGCCGTTGCGCATGTCGCATTGCGCGTTCGCAACCACCAGCGCAAGTGACCATTTCACAGTCGTACGCAGCACGGTGAGGATGAAGGAGGTCGTATTCGCCGGCGGCGATGACGGTCTCACAGCGATCGCCTCGGTCGTGCAAGCGGATGAATGCGAGGTGCGCGGCGCGAAGGACGATGCCCTGGTCATGCGCGGGGGAAGCGTTGCTTGGAAGAATGGCGTGCTGCTTGGCGGCAAGGGCGCAGCGCTGAAGCTCAGCGTGCAGGGCGAAGCAGTGATCGAAGGAGGGCGCATCGGGTCCGATGGCGATGGAATTGAGGTGCGCGATGGTTCGGAACTGGAAGTCGTGAAGTGCGCGATCGAGGCGAAGGGCGACGGCATCGTGGTGAAGGACCAGGAGCGCATCAGCGGCCCGAGCCGGGTGGAGTTGAAGGTCACCTCGATCACCGCAGGAGGGAAGGAGATCGTTCCCGGCGAGGGCAATGAGGTGACGCTCGATGGGAAGTCCGTAAGCGCTGTGGCGCCATGAGCGGTTCCACCAAGTCTCGCGCCCAGAGCCGCAGCCAAGCGCTGAGCATCGTCCGCATCCTCTTCTTCGCTTCTTCTCTTTATCCCAGCGCCACCCTTCTCGCGCAACGCTCGCCTTTCAATGGCCTTGAGGTGCTGCCTGCCGATAGCACGGGCCAGTACCGTATCCTCATCGGTGGGCACTTCCACGGTGAGAGCAGCAATCGCAGCGGATATCCGGCCTCTACGCTGCTCGCCAACCTCGATACCATCAATGCCCTCGGCGCGCGGCTCTTCCTCAGCACCGGCGATCTTTATATGGATGCGAGGAAGGACAGCGCGCGGTACGCGCGTGCGTTATTCAGCAAGTTGAAGGTGCCCTTCTTCAACGCGCCCGGGAATCATGACTTGAAACCGTACGCCGGCGACATGTACGTGGAGCTTGGCCGTATCCAGCATGGATCCGACTTGCTCTTCATCATGAATACTGAACTGAATGATGGCACCTTGAGCGACAAGGCGCTCGGTCAATTGCGCTCAGTGAATGAACCGCACTCGGGCTTCGCGCCGGGCCGCGTCTTCATCATCTCCCACCGCCCGATCTGGGCCGAAGACGACCCACGGTATTCCGATCTCTTCAAGGACAACACGCGCTCGCTCACCGGCACCAACTTCCGGAAGGAGGTGTTTCCGATTCTGCAGCGGATCGCCGAGCACGCGCAGGTCTATTGGATCAGCGGAAGCCTGGGCGGGCAGGCGCCCAGCAGCATCTTCTTTCAGAAGCATGCGCCCAACATCACCTACATCCAATGCGCCATCCGCGATGAGCTGCGCGATGCATTGCTGATCGCCGATGTGCATCCCGATACCGTGAAATGGAGCGCGATCTCGCTCACAGGGCAGGAGCTGCAAGCGCCGGGGACCTACGATGCGGCCTGGTGGCGCGCGCAGTCGGGCAGGGGAGAGGGCTTCAATTGGCGCTTGCTTCCGTACCTGATCAAGCGCACCCTCACGCGCTCTGAGTTCTGGTGGGGGGCAGCCTTTGCGATCGTCCTCGTCTCCTTGGTGCGGCGGCTCTATCACCGGTGGTGAACTGCTTCCGCAGCCCCCTCCGCTCAACTGCCGCCAACTACCTTCACCGCCTCGCAGAATCATGTCACGCATCCTTGTCACCGGCGGCGCCGGCTTCATTGCCAGCGACCTCGCCCTCAAGCTCGCCAGCGATCCCGCCAACCAGGTCACGGTGGTGGACAATCTCCTCACCGGCGACCGGCGCAAGCTGCCTGTGCAATTGCCGGCCAACCTGCGGTTCATCAAGTGCGATGTGAACCGGTTCGAGGACATCAGCGCGGTGTTCTACGCCTATGGCTTCGACTACGTGTTCCACTACGCCGCCGTGGTGGGGGTGAAGCGCACCACGGACAATCCGGTGATGGTGCTGCGCGACATCGACGGCATCCGCAACATCCTCGACCTCTCGAAGAACACCGGCGTGAAGCGCGTGCTCTACAGCAGCAGCAGCGAGGTGTACGGCGAGCCCGTGGAGATCCCGCAGAACGAGCGCACCACGCCGCTCAACAGCAAATTGCCGTACGCCATCGTGAAGAACATCGGCGAGGCCTTCCTGCGCAGCTACCAGAAGGAATTCGGGCTGGAGTACACGGTGTTCCGCTTCTTCAACACCTACGGCCCCAAGCAGAGCAAGGATTTCGTGGTGAGCAAGTTCATCCGCGCCGCGCTGGCCAACGAGGACATCACGTTGTATGGTGATGGCATGCAGACGCGCACCTTCTGCTACATCGATGACAACACCGATGCCTGCCTCGCGGCATTCCATGGCAACCAGGTGCTCAACGATGTGGTCAACATCGGGAGCGATGCTGAATTGCCTATCAAGGACCTTGCGCGCATGATCATCGACATCACCGGCAGTTCCTCGCGCATCGTTCACTTGCCGCCGCTGGAAGAGGGCGACATGACCCGCCGCATGCCCGACATCACCCGCATGCGGGCGCTCTTGGGCCGCGAGCCGCTTCCATTGCGCGAAGGGCTGGAGCGCATCATCGCACTCGCCACCGTGTCCAACTGATCCATCGGCGCCTACGCTCCGACTGAACATGTGCGGCATCGCGGGCATCCACGGGCTTGAAGGGATCGCCGACCCGGAGTCCATGGCGCGGCGCATGACCGATGCCATGGCCCATCGCGGGCCCGATGCTACCGGCGTGCTGCGGCGCGGCAACAGCGTCCTTGGCCACCGGCGCCTGAGCATCATCGACCTCTCGGCCGAGAGCAACCAGCCCTTCGTGAGCGCCGATGGCCGCTTTGCACTTGCATTCAACGGGGAGATCTACAACTACCGCGAGCTGAGGAAGCAGCTCGAGTGGCCCTGGCGCACCGATTCGGACACCGAAGTGCTGCTGGCCGCCTTCGCGCGATGGGGCGCCGGATGCCTGCATCGCCTGCAAGGCATGTTCGCGTTCGCCGTGCACGATGCGCATAGCGATGAGCTCTTCATCGCGCGCGACCGCATGGGCATCAAGCCGCTCTATTGGCACCGCGACGATCGGCATCTGCTCTTCGCCAGTGAGCTGCGCGCCCTGCTGGCCACTGGACTTGTTGCGCGCCGCCTCGACGCCGATGCGCTGGTCGATCACCTCCGCTACCAGACCGTTCATGCGCCAGCCACCATGGTGCAGGGCATCCGCATGCTGGAGGCCGGTCATTCGATGCGGATCAGCGACCAGGAAGTGCGCATCGAGCGCTGGTACGATCTGGTCGGCGCGGTGGATCGGTCGGCGGAGCACTTGCCGATCGGAACGGTGAGGAAGGAAGTGCGTGAGCGGCTTTCACGTGCCGTGCAGAAGCGCTTGGTCAGCGATGTTCCTTTTGGCGCCTTCCTCAGCGGCGGCATTGATAGCAGCGCGGTGGTGGGGCTCATGGCGCAGGCCAGCTCTCAGCCGGTCCACACCTTCTCGGTGGTCTTCAACGAAGCGGCCTTCAGCGAGGAGAAGTACGCGCGGGTCGTGGCCGCGAGGTACCGCACCGAGCACACCGCGATCCGCTTGCAGCCTGAGGACATGCTGCGCATGCTGCCCGATGCGCTTGCGGCCATGGACCATCCCAGCGCCGACGGCCCCAACACCTATGTGGTCTCGAAGGTGACCAAGGAGGCCGGCATCACCATGGCCCTGAGCGGACTGGGCGGCGATGAGGTATTCGCGGGCTATCCGGTATTCACGCGCACGCTCGCTTTGTGGAAGAAACGATGGGTGACGCAGTTCCCGCTCGGGCTGAGGTCATTGGCCGCCTCGGCCATATCCGTAGCGCGACCGGGGATCACCAGTGAGAAGCTCGGTGAGCTGCTGCGTTTGCCTGCATTCAGCGTCGATGACACCTTTCCGGTCTCCCGGCTCACGCGCACCGATGCCGAGCTCCGGCAGTTGCTGAAGCGCGATTCCTTGCCGGCCAACAGCGCGGCTTCGGTGATGCGTGGCCTGATCCGCGAGGACGCCGGGCATGCGCTGCCTTTCCTGAGCCAGGTATCCCTCGGTGAATTGTCGACCTACCTGCAAAGCGTGCTGTTGCGCGATACGGACCAGATGAGCATGGCGCATGCGCTCGAGGTGCGCGTGCCTTTCCTCGACCACGAATTGGTTGAGTTTGTGCTCGGCGTGAGTGATGCGCAGAAGTACCCTCATGGCCCGAAGCAGCTTTTGGTCGATTCGCTCGGTGACCTGTTGCCAGCGGAGATCGTGAACCGCCCCAAGATGGGCTTCACCCTGCCGTGGGAGCTGTGGATGCGCAATGAGCTTCGTGCATTCTGCGAAGAACGGATCGCACGCTTGGATGCACGGCCCGGGTTCAGGACGGGAGCCGTGGTCAATCAGTGGCAGCGCTTCCTGGCTGGCGACAAGCGCGTGAACTGGTCGCGGCTCTGGTCGCTGGTGGTCCTGGGCGATTGGCTCGAGCGGCACGGCATCGAATAGGCGTGTCATTCCATGCGAAGGCCGGGCTTTTGGCCCGGCCTTCGCATTCCGACGGGCAAGGCCCGCCGCTAAGCGCAATCAGAATTTCGCCCTCGACTTGCGGCCCACGCGCTTCCCGCCGCGGATCCAGCTGTAGCGCTGGCGGTAGAAGTTGGATTGACCGCGCAGCACATAGCTGTACGTGAAGGTCATGGTCAGGTAGCTGTCGTTGTGCGTGGGATCGCCGCGGATGTTCTCAGGCTGGCCATTGGCTTGCAACGAGCCCCATCCATAGTTGTTCGGGTCCGGCAGGGTGGGGTCAAGCGCGTAAGCGTAAGAGCTTTGGTCAGCCAGTTGAGCCGCATCGCCGGTAGCACCTCCCGGAAGCAAATCCGGATTCTTGTAGGTGGTGCTCACATCGTCGATGTAATCGGTGAAGGTGGTGCGCCAGCCGATATCGAAGCCGTAGCGGTGCCGGCGCTTCTTGGTGAAGTGGAGCCCGATGCCCGCCGGAATGCTCGCGCCGATGCGGGAATAATCCGCCAGCTCCGTATTGAGGGGCTGAAGATTGTAGAAGGCACCCTCCCTGTTGATCTGCCCCTTCGGGCTGTGGTAGTAGACGCCCACGCCCACATAGCCGAACAGGCGGAAGTCAGTCTTGTAACGGCCGCGGCCTCCGACATCATTATCCTGGAAGATGGTGAACTCCGGTCGGATGTACCACTCGATCAGATCATTGCGGAAGTTCAGATTGCGGCCACGGCGGGGACGGTAGCTCTCGGTAAGGGCATCGGCGCCTTGGAGCCGCATGTACATCAGCCCAGTGCTGATAGAGAAGGACCGATTGAGTTTGCGTCGCGCAAAACCGCCAATAGCCCAGCGCGTCTGGCTGAGCTTCATGTCCCAGACGAAATCGCGACGGGGCTGGTCCTTGCCGCCCATCTCGCCCAGGTAGTTGGCTCCGCCGATGTGGAAACCGATGTCCCAAGCATATTGGGCCCTTGACGTTGACAGGGCTGCCAGAGCCAGGAAGAGGAGCGGAAGTCGTAGCGTAGCAAGGCGCATGCGCAAGGCGTTGGGAGCGTGATGGATGACGCGCAAACTTAGGAAAGAACCGGCAACATGAACGATCTTCATCGGCAAGGCTTTTTCAACAGTCATTTCCATGTCTGCCCATTCGGGTGAGCCTAGATTTGCCGGCCTTTCGCAAAAGCACGATGAAGCCGCGCATCACCAGCCTTTTGGGCATCCGTTACCCGGTGGTCCAAGCCGGCATGATCTGGTGTTCGGGATGGCGGCTTGCCTCGGCGGTGAGTAATGCCGGCGGCCTAGGGCTGATCGGTGCCGGTAGCATGTACCCTGAGGTGCTGCGCGAGCATATCCGCAAGTGCAAGATGGCCACCGAAAAGCCATTCGGCGTGAATGTGCCCATGCTTTATCCGGACATCGATCAGCACATGGCCATCATCGCGGAGGAACAGGTGCCCATCGTGTTCACATCAGCGGGCAACCCTGCAGCATGGACAGGCCGGCTCAAGGACCAAGGGATCACGGTGGTGCATGTGGTGAGCAGCGTCAAGTTCGCCGTGAAAGCGGAGAAGGCAGGCGTGGATGCTGTCGTGGCCGAGGGTTTTGAGGCCGGCGGGCACAATGGGCGGGAGGAGACCACTACGCTGGTGCTGGTGCCCATGGTCCGTGATGCGGTCGGTATCCCCTTGATTGCGGCTGGCGGCATCTGCGATGGACGCAGCATGCTCGCAGCGATGGCCTTGGGAGCCGATGGCGTGCAAGTGGGCAGCCGGTTCGTCTGTTCCGAGGAGAGCTCGGCACACCCTGCGTTCAAGGAGCAGGTAGCCCAAGCGGGTGAGGGCGACACGCTGCTCACCCTGAAGGAAATCACCCCCGTCCGACTCTTGAAGAATGCTTTTTTCAATCGAGTTCAATCGGCATACAATCAGGGGGTTGATGTAGATGGCTTGAAGGAATTGCTAGGTCGTGGAAGAGCCAAGAAGGGGATGTTCGAAGGCGATCTCGACGAAGGAGAACTGGAGATCGGCCAGGTGAGCGGCCGATTCTCGGAGGTGCTCCCGGCGGGCAGGATTCTCGAGCAGATGATTTCGGAGTACGAAGCCGCACGCGGGCAATTGTGCGCCCTACCATCTGCATGAGGCGCTGGTGGCAACAAGACCCTATGCTGAAGCGTCTTATAGCCGTGATGAACCGTGCGAACCGCATTGCAAGGGTTGCTGCCGTCTATGGGAGCAGTTTGTTTGCATCAGGTGTTGCTGGTCAGGCGCTTGACCCGCCGGTGCCGAACTGCGCCACGGTCGATGTCAGCGGCGACGTGACCCTTACATGGACCATCCCCCCGGACCCCAATGGCCTTTGCGGTCAATACCAGATTTGGCATGCCAACTCGCCCTTGGGGCCATTCGCTCTGGTGACCAACGTGCCATGCGGCACCACCAGCTTCTTGCATGCCGGTGCCGGGGCGAATGCGGGTCCGCAGTTCTATTTCATGGCATCAGCCACCAACGCAGTGCCTCCGGAGGTATCGGTGCCGAGCGATACCATCGCCACGCTCTTCCTCCAGGTGTTCCAGAGCACGCCGCTGGGCAGTGCCAACCTCTCCTGGAACGCGCCTGCGACCTCATCCGCCTCGTCCGCTGATTTTACCATCTGGCTCGAGTATCCGATCGGCACTTGGACGCAGCTTGCCACGGTGCCCGCCACCACCTTCGCCTTCCAATGGGTGGTCGATATCTGCGAGGATTCGCTCACCTTCCGCGTTGGCTTGGCGGATGCCAATGGCTGCATCTCCTTCAGCAACCGCGACGGAGAGGTGTTCCGCGATGTCACTCCGCCGTCAGTGCCGGTGGTGCAGGCCGTTAGTGTGGATAGCACCAGCGGGCTGAGCACGATCATCTGGGGACCAAGTCCGCAGCCCGACACCGACGGCTACATCATCGTGTTCAATGGCCCTGGCGGCGCCGTGATCATCGATACGGTGTTCGGGCAATTCAACAACAGCTACACCTGGCCGGACAGCTATCCCTTCGGCGGACCGGAGTCCTTCACCATCGCCTCCTTCGATACCTGCTTCTCCGGCACGCCGCCGAGCCCCAATACCAGTGCTACTGGAGCCTCCCACAGCACCATGTTCGCCCGCACCGAATACGATCGTTGCGCCGCGAGAACGCGGATACTTTGGTCGCCCTATGTGGGGTGGGCGCCGTTGAGCATCCAGATCCTGGTGCAGTTCAATGGCGGCACTTGGGCCGTGCTCGCCAACCTTCCGGGCAATGCCACCACCTATCAGCACGATGTGCAGCCAGGCCAGACCTATTGTTACATCGTGAAGGCGATCCAAGGGCCGGGGCTTCCGGGTTCGCTCAGTAACAAGACCTGCCGATTCACGGAATACCCCCAGTTGCCGGTCGGGAATTACATCCGCACCGTCACCGTCACAGCGCCGGACGCGATCGCGGTGATCGACAGCGTCGACTTCAACGCCCAGGTGAGCGGTTACCGGCTGGAGCGATCGGTGAATGGCGCCGCCTATGACCAGGTGGCCACCTTCCCGGCCACGGCAGGGCCGCTGATCACCTACACGGATCTGGGCGTTGACCCATCGTTGAACGGCTACCGCTACCGCATGCAAGTGCTTGATAGCTGCGGAAGCGCATCCGTGACGAGCAACCTCGGAGCGAACATCGTCCTCAAAGCCGAGCCGGGCCTCGATGGCATCAATCGGCTCAATTGGAACGGGTACATCCAATGGGCGGGCGCCGTGGCGGGTTATGCCGTGTACCGCAGCGTGGCCGATGGCGCCTTTGAGCAGATCGCGCTGCTCCCTAGCGACCCATGGGAGTACGAGGATGACGTGAATGCCTTCGTGACGGAGACCGGGAACTTCTGCTACTACGTGGTGGCCATCGAGGCCGGGAATCCCTCCGGCATCGATGCAACATCCACGAGCAACATCGCGTGCGCCTTCCAGCAGGAACTGATCTATATCCCGAACGCCTTCATCATCGGCAGTGCCATTGAAGCGAACCGCGAGATCAGGCCCATCATCGGATTCGGCGATGTGACCGAATACCGGTTCTTGATCATCAATCGCTGGAACCAGGTGATCTGGGAGACCGAGCGCGTGGAGGATGGCTGGGACGGCGTGGTGGGCAGCCAAGTGATGCCGCAGGGGATCTATGCCTACTACTGCAGCGTGCGCAATGGTGCGGGCCGCATGGTGGTGAAGCGCGGAACGGTGCTCCTGCTCCGCGACGATTGATCCGGTCTTCCGGGCAGGTGGTTACCTTTGTGCATGGAACGATCGGCAACCGCAGCGCAGGGCAAAAGCGCCAGCGCCCTTCCCTCGAACGGGAAGCTCCCCAACGACAAGTTCACCGGCGAGGGCCTCACTTACGATGACGTCCTCTTGGTGCCCGCATACAGCGAGGTGCTGCCCCGCGACGTGGATGTGCGCTCGAGTTTCTCCCGCAACATCCGCCTCAATGTCCCCGTGGTCTCGGCTGCCATGGACACCGTGACCAGCGCCGAACTGGCCATCGCCATCGCCCAGCAGGGCGGCATCGGGGTCATCCACAAGAACCAGCTGGTGGCGGAACAGGCGGCAGAGGTGCGCCGGGTGAAGCGCAGTGAGAGCGGCATGATCCTCGATCCCGTGAAGCTCGACCGGCAGGCCACCGTGGGCGATGCCCTGCGCCTGATGGCAGAGAATCGCATCGGAGGCATACCCGTGGTTGATTCCGACGGGTTCCTGGTCGGCATCGTCACCAACAGGGACCTGCGCTTCGAGAAGAAGATGGCCCGTCCGGTGGCCGAGGTGATGACCTCGAGGAACATCGTCACCGCCAAGCCCGATACCACCATGGCACAGGCCGAGGATGTGCTCCAGAGCCACAAGATCGAGAAGCTGCCTGTGGTGGATCCGGAAGGCAAGCTCGTGGGCCTCATCACCTACAAGGACATCCTCAAGTTGAAGCAGCACCCGCATGCGTGCAAGGACCGTTTGGGCAGATTGCGCGTGGCTGCGGCCATCGGCATCGCTGCGGACAGCATGGAGCGCGCAAAGGCACTCGTTGATGCCGGCGTGGATGCCTTGGTGATCGACACCGCCCACGGCCACACCAAGGGCGTGATCAACATGGTGAAGCAGGTGAAGGCTGCTTTCGCCGGCGTGGATGTGGTGGCCGGCAACATCGCCACGGCGGAAGCCGCTCTGGCCTTGGTGGAAGCCGGCGCCGATGCCGTTAAGGTGGGCATAGGGCCCGGCAGCATCTGCACCACGCGCGTGATCGCGGGCGTGGGCGTTCCGCAGCTCACAGCTGTGCTCGATTGCGCCAGCGCGATCGCGCACACCGGCGTGCCGGCCATCGCCGATGGCGGCATCCGCTACACCGGCGACATCGTGAAGGCCCTGGCGGCCGGCGCCGGAACCGTTATGGTGGGCAGCATGTTCGCCGGCGTGGAAGAGAGCCCCGGCGAGACCATCATCTACGAAGGCCGCCGATTCAAGGCCTACCGCGGCATGGGCAGCATCGAGGCCATGCAGCAAGGCAGCAAGGACCGCTACTTCCAGGATATGGAGGACGATATCAAGAAGCTGGTGCCCGAAGGGATTTCCGGCCGCGTGCCCTACAAGGGCAAGCTCGCCGAAGTGGTGCATCAGCTCGTGGGGGGCCTTCGGGCCGGCATGGGCTATTGCGGTGCCCCGGACATGGACGCCCTGAAGCATGCGCGGTTCATCCGGATCACCTCGGCCGGTGTGAAGGAGAGCCACCCGCACGATGTGTACATCACGCGTGAGGCCCCGAATTACAGTCACCTCTGATCGATAGCGGCTCGGGTGGTCACGGTCGAGCGAATCGTAGCCCGCAATTCTGCAGTCGATGCCCGGTTGGGAACTTAGTCATCCAGGCCTTTTCCCGTCAGGATCCTCCCCACGTTCTTCTCGATCCGCGCTTCCCGTGTCTTGCTCTGCTTGGCTCCGGCGAAGTGCAATAGGTAGCCGCGCCGCCTTCCGGGCGTGAGCGCTTGAAATGCTTTCTTCAGCGCAGGCATGGCCTTCAGCTTCGCGGCGAACTCTTCGGGCATCGCGAATTCCTGCGTCGACTTCAACGGCACCTTCATGCCCTCCTTCTCAACGACGATGGCCTGCTCCATGAAGCTGCGGATCACCGGTGCCATTTCCTTGATCTGCTTCAGGCTGCCGAAACGGATCTGCCGAGCGCTCTGAACGTTGGCCGTCTGTTGCACCAGAATGCCATGGTCGTCCTTCAGCAGCGCGCCTTTGTGGAAGAGGAGCGCGCAATAGTCATTGAAGCCGTGCATCAAGAACACGTTCTTGCCTTTGAGCGTGTAGCAGGGGTGGCCCCATTTCAGTTCCTCGGTGAGGCCGGTGTCCAGTGCGAGTTCGCGCAGCATGGCGAAAGAGGCCTTCCATTGTCCATCCTTCTCGAAGAACCAGTTGACCTTGGGATTGGGCGTGTTCATGTTCAAGGACATCGTGATCAATGCTTCAGCCAACCGGGCAATGCAGCAGCCTGCTTCAGCCAGCTCACCAGTTGCTCCTCGTCCACTTTGTCGTTCTCATGGATGTCGAGGTAGCGCGCGTTCTTGTCCTTGCTGGGGCCCGGCGGCATGGGCTTCAGCGATTGCCCGTAGAAGAAGGTGATGCGCACGAAGCGGGTGAACACGTGCGTGGCGATGAACCAGCCCTGGCCTTCCACCCCATAGAACGGCGAGTTCCACTTCACCGCCTTCTGCAGATCGGGGATGTGCTTCTCCAGCAAGGCATCGAGCCTTTCGCCCACTTCGCGCTTCCAGCCGGGCATGGCGGCGATGTAGGCCTGCACCGGCGCGTCGCCATCGCCTTTGGGAATCTGCGGGTTGCCGCCGGAGAGGAGCTTCACCTTTCCGGAGGGTTCGGAAGCAGATGGCTTCGCAGCCTTGGCACCGGTCTTCTTGCTGGCGGCCTTCTTCGCCGTCTTCCGCGGTGCAATCGCCTTCTTCGTTGAGACCATGGGCCGAAGTTCGCAACAACTCCGATCAGCTGTGCGGTCCATATTTGCGCGGCACACGAGCCATGGCCAAAGCAGAACTCAAGACCAAGGCGACCACCGCCAGCGTGGATGCCTTCATCGACAAGCAACCCGAGTCCGTTGCTGCGGATTGCCGCATGCTGATCAAGCTGATGAAGAAGGCTACCGGCGAAGAACCGAGGATGTGGGGCGCCAGCATGGTCGGTTTCGGTCGCTACCGCTACAAAGGCAAGAGCGGCCGTGAAGGCGAATGGATGGTGACGGGTTTCAGTCCGCGCAAGACGGCGTTGTCGCTGTACATCCTCATGGGATTCGAGAAGGAAGCCGCACTGATGAAGAAGCTGGGGAAGCACAGCACCGGCGTGGGCTGCCTCTACATCAAGCAGCTCAGCGATGTGGACATCAAGCTGCTGGAAGAGCTGATCGTGAAAGGGGTGAAGGCGATGGAGAAGCAGCGGGTGAAGTAGGTCCAAGCGGTGCCGCCTGCCCCTGATCCGCTTCAATCCGCGCAGTGCTATTCAGATGAGAACGAGCACTGCAGCACTGCGCGCGCGGATGCCACTCGCAATTTCTCTTTCCGTTCCTGATCGTACAGATCAGAGAGATATGTTCGCGCCCATCATGAACAAGCCCCTCATCACGATGCTCTTGGCGTTGGCCTGTGCGGCAACGGCCAAGGCACAAGGCTATCGCACGGAACTCATCTCGCATGCCACGCTGGCCATTGCGGCGAGCGACCTGGATGACGATGGCGATATCGACCTGGTGAGCGGTGGGCTCCGCAACCTGGTGTGGTACGTGAATGATGGATCAGGAGGATTCGAGAAGGTCACCCTGAGCCTGGATGCCCAGGAGGTGCAATGCGTGCTGGTGGAAGACCTCGACGACGACGGCCACAAGGACATCGTCGTCGCGGATATGGCCGTGAACCGCATCCTGTACTACCGGAACAACGGCGACAACACCTTCGACCGCTTGATCCTGCGCACTGCCACGGGTGGCGTGTCTGGTGTGGCCATCGCCGACCTGGACGGGGACGGCGACAAGGACCTCGTGTGCGCGGCATTCACGGCGAACAAGGTGTACTGGCTTCGTAACGATGGCGGCTTCGCATTCACCCAGTTCGATATGGCCACCGGGCTTACCGGCGCTGCTCATGTACAGGCCCATGACTACGATGGCGATGGTGATATCGATGCAGCGGCGGCCATTCAGACCGCAGGGGCCATCCGTTTGTTCCGGAACAACGGCAGCGGCACCTTCACCAACGAGCTGTTGGCCAACATGGTCACTCCGCGGCGGCTCGTGCAGGATGACCTCGATCAGGATGGCGACATGGACCTGCTCTACTCAGGCGCCGGCGGAACAGGCTATTTCCGCAACAACGGCAGCACCTTCACGCAGCAAGTGGTCACCGCCTATTCTGGTGCGCGCGGTGTGGGAGCAGGCGATATGAATGGTGATGGCTACACCGACCTGCTCATCGCCGATTACACCGAGAACGACCTGTACTGGCGCGGCTACAGCCCCGACGGCACCTTAACCGGGACCGGTGTCACGCTGGACATCAATCTGGACTTCGCATCGCTTGTGCTGGCAGCCGACCTCGATGGTGATGGCGGTCAGGACGTGGTTGCCGCATCCGGCTCGGATATCCGCGTCTACCTGAACCCGGCGACCTCGGGCTTCGAGCGCAGGCGATTGAACCGCATACTCACCGATGCACGCGGCGTCTGTCACGGCGATTTCGATAGCGACGGCGATGCGGACATGATGGCCGTGGGCCTGCTCTATGTGAACTGGTACGAGAACGATGGCACCGGAAAGCTCGAGGCCCAGGAGACCCGCGAAGGGGCCACCCGCATCCAGATCGGCAGCGGGGTGGACATGAAAGCCGCGGACCTTGATGGCGATGGTGACCTGGATGCCGTGCTCACGGAGCGCACGGGGAACAAGGTGACCTGGATCGAGAACCTGGGTGGCGGCAGCTTCGCGAAGCGCTTGGTGGCCAACCTCACCAACGCCTACTCCTGCGACGTGGTGGACTTCGATTGCGACGGCGATCTTGACGTGGTGGCCTCCAACCTCAATGGCGGGTTCATCTACTGGTACCAGAACAACGGCAGCGAGGTGTTCACGCAGTTCACGGTGAACACCACTTATCCGCAGCCATACGAGGTGCGCGCCTTGGACCACGACAACGATGGCGACATGGACGTGCTATCAGCCTGCTTTTCCAACTTGCAGCAGGTAGGCAAGCTGGTGCTGCACCGCAACATGGGCAACGGCACCTTCCAGGCGTTCGAGATCGACGCATCGGCACCGGGCATCACATCCTGCTATTGGGTCGATCTGGACGGCGATGGCGACCAGGACATCGTGGCCACCATGGGCGATCAGGACCGCATCAACTGGTACGAGAGCAGCGGCGGCGCTTTCCCGGCCTACACGGAGCAGGTGCTGGCCTATGGCGTGGGCTACGCGACCTACGTGGTGGCCACCGACCTGGATGGTGATGGCGATATCGATGTGGTGGCATCGGCGTTGGATGACCGCAGCACGGACTGGTTCGAGAATGATGGCAGCGAGGTGTTCACGCGGCACTTGCTGGCCCGGAACGTACCGAACGCACAGTTCGTGGGCACGGGCGACATCGATGGCGATGGCACGCCAGAGATCTACGCTTCCTGCGCCGAGACGGAGGCCGTGCATCTCTATCGCCGCACCGGCATCAACTACGAGGTGGTGGTGGGACCTGAGCCGCAGCCCTGTCACGACCTCTTCATCAGCGAGATGGTGCACTACCCCGGCGACATCGCCCGCGCCATCGAGATCTACAACCCGCGCTCGGTGCCGGTCGACCTGACCGGGTATGCGCTTCGCTTCTACCCCAACGGCCAGCACACCTACGATGCCACCCTGCTCAGCGGCGTCATTCAGCCCGGTGATGTGCGCGTTTATGTGGCACCGAACTTCGCTACGAACATCGACACCTACGCCGACCAGATCACCGACCTCTGGTTCGATGGGCAGGAGACCATCGTGCTCGTGAACGGCGATACGCCCATCGATGTCATCGGCCGCGTGGGCGACTTCTTCGAGGACGATAACTACTGGCTGAGCAACGGCGTGGGCACCTTCTACACGGTGCTCGTGCGCAAGCCCACCATCGATCGCGGAGATCCGGATGGCACGGATCCCTTCTTGCCGGATGTGGATTGGATCGCGTACCCGGTGAACGACTACAGCCACTTGGGCAGCCACACGGGCCCTTGCGCCGCGGTGTGCACGCCCACCATCAGCCTCGCCGCTCCAGTTGGCCCGTACTGCTTGGGCGATGCGATCACCATCACGGCATCCACCGCGAATGCAGGCGCTGCACCGGCCTACCAATGGACGGTGAACGATGTGCCTGTGGGCAGCAATGCCGATAGCTACACCATCAACGGGCTCACGGAAGATGCCGAGGTGCGCTGCATCCTTGCGGGCAATGCCGCATGCGCATCAGCCATGACCGTGCAGAGCGATCCCTTGTTCCTTGCCGTGAGCGAGGTGCCAACGCCAGTGGCCAGCATCGTCGGCAACGTGGTGAGCGCAAGCCCGGTGGCCGGTGCAAGCTTCCAATGGTACTTCAACGGCGAGCCGCTCGTTGGCGGAACCTCGGCCAGTGTCGCGGTGACCTTGTCCGGCAATTACCATGTAGTGGCTACCGTAGCAGGCTGCGCGTCGGAGGCGTCCAACACGGTGGTTTACGAGCTCACCACCGGATTGCTGATGCACGAGGTGCACGGTTTCCAACTGGTGCCGAATCCCACCGATGGCCCGCTCACCATCCGAGGCACGACCCAAGTGCTGGGTGTTGAGCTCTGGAATGCGGCAGGGCAGAAGGTGTTGGAGCAGCGCGGCACTGCGCTCGACCTGGAACCCTTCGCGCCCGGCCTCTACACGGTGGTGCTGCATACGAGGAATGAGCGGTTGCAGCTGCGCGTGCTGAAGCAGTGAAATCGCGGCGCACCGGATCGCAGCGAACGATCGTGAATCATCCGGGCGTGCGACTCGTGCAGGATACAGGGCCCCTCCCAGCATCATGTTCACCCTCGATCAGATCGCCCAAGCCCACAGCCGCGTGAGAAGCGGCGCCGACTTCCCGCGTTACGTGCAGGACCTCATCGCCCTCGGCGTGCAGCGCTACACCACCTGGCTCGCCGATGGGCGTGTGGACTATGAAGGTCTGGGACAAGTCCTGAGCACAACAGCCAAGCACGCGGCTCAAACCATCGCCGACCACGGTGACAAAGACCGCTTCCGCGAGCGCTTGAAGCTTCACCAACGGGGCGGCACCGATTACCCCACCTTCTGCGCCGATGCGCGCGACGCTGGCGTAGAGCGCTGGGTCGTGGATACCGGAGCGATGACGTGCACCTACTTCGATAAGTCCGGGAAAGCACTGCTGGTGGAAAGGATTCCGGCCACCGTAGCGTGATTCAGCCATTGCGCAGTTCAGAGCAGGCTTGGTGAGCCGACGCAGCCATCAGCGCAGCCGCTCCGCCGAAATGTCGCGGACCCGCTCAGCAAGGACAATTCCGCTCACTACACAGACCGCGAACAACAGCACCTCGATGCCACCGAGCACAGCCTGCGTCGTGGGGCCGAGTTGCGCATCGCCGAAGAGGCCGCCAAGCGCCTCCAATTGCAAGCGCGATCCAGCGAAGGCATCCGCCAGGCTATTCAGGGAGCCTGCGAACAAGTGGCCACCGGCGAGCGGAATCAGCACGCCCACGACCGTCGCGGCCATACTGGCGCCGAGCAACGGCCGCCAACGCGGTTGAGCACGGATCCCGCCACCAAGCCAGGCACCACCGGCAAGTGCAGCACCGAGCAACCCTCCTTCCAGCGCACCGGTGATGCCATGGACCGAACGACCGAATAGCAGGTTGAACGCGTCCAGTCCGAGCACATCGGCAACACCACCGATCAGCGCGCCTCCGAGCGCCGCACCGACCATGATCCAATGGTTCCGGCCTTTCCCATACAGCGCGGCGAGCGACATGCCGGCGCTGACGCCGAAACCGCCAGCCATCCCGAGGAAAACGCCCAGGCTGAGCAGGACGGCCAAGGTCGAGGTGGTGCCCACGCTTTCCTGGTGCCCACCACTCGTCATCACCAAGCCATAGAACAGCCCGCCGACGAGGCCGGCCACGCCACCACCGAGCGTTCCGGCAAGCCCTTCACGGATGGCGCGCTCCAGGGGGCGGCGTTCATGACGTGTGAACATAGTCCCGTCCTCCGCAACAGGAACCGCACTCCGCGTTGCTTGCGGCGCTTCCATCACTTCCACCACGCCTATGAAACGATAGCCGTAGCGCGGGACGGTCTGAACGAACCGCGGCTCCCCGGCATCATCCCCGAGTTGCTTGCGGATCTCCTTGATGCATTGCGTCAGCGCGCTGTCGCTGACGATCACCCCCGACCACACCTCTTCGAAGAGGCGTTCCTTGGAAAGCAGTTGTCCGTGCTCCCGTACCAAGAGCACCAGCGCATCGAGGTAGCGTCCGCTGAGTTCCACCCGTTCCTCTCCACGCCACAGTTGACGCCCGGCCGCATCAAGGCGGAAGTCGCCGAATCGGAAGTGCGTAGGGCTCAGGACCATATCACAAATATCTCACGACTTCCTCATGCGGCTCACAAGGCGTTGCCGGTGGTTTGCAGCGCCGGACGCAAGTCGCTTCCGGTGACGTCAAAACAACATCAACAAACCAAAAGAGCATGGCACGCACGAACGGGAATGGAACGAGGATCGGTATGAACGAGGCGGAACGTTGGATCCAGCGGCTTCGGGTGATCGGCTGGAGCACGGTGGCCATCATCCTCTTGCTGCCTGCCATCGGCATGCAGTTCAGCGAGGAAGTGGACTGGTCCGCAGGAGACTTCCTCTTCGCCGCGATCCTCTTGGGGGGCACTGGCCTGCTGGTGGAACTGGTGGTTCGCCGCAGCCAGGACAACGCATATCGGGCGGGTGCAGTCCTTGCTCTGATCACGTTGCTGTTGCTCGCGTGGAGCAATGCGGCGGTCGGTTTCGTGGGCGCCGGTGCCAATGCGGCCAATATCCTTTATGTGGCATTGATCGGCATGGTGGCGGCGGCCAGCTTCGCTGCTAGCTTCTCCGCTCGTGGCATGGGCAAGGCGATGATTGCAGCGGCCATCGGCCAGGGACTCATTGCTGGGCTTGCCTTCTCGCAGGAGTTGGTGCAGGCTGATGAGCGGATGGCCATTCTGGGCATTAACGCGTTCTTCATCGCCCTGTGGTCGGCGGCTGCCGCGCTGTTCCGCAAGGCGGCTAGAAAGGAGGCGGCATGAGGCTGAAGTCAAGCCTGCTGTGGCCCGCGCTCGTGCTCGGGATCGGACTGGCCCTCTTGAGCTTCATGGTCGTGGTGGAGAGCGAGCCGGGCGCACTGCCGCTGGCGTTGGTCCTTATCGGATCATGCTGGACGGCTGTGGCCTTTCACCGCACACGCGCGCGAAGGGAATGATGGCCATGGCCATGGTCACTTGCCTTTCACCTCCACGTTCCGCCCCAGCGTCTTGAAACGCTCGCCGTTGGCTTGCACCACCGTGATCGTGAGGTGACCGGTCTTGCTGATGTTCAGGTCGCGCGCGATGCCGACTTTGCCTTTGTGCGTGCCGGCGATTACCACGCACGGGTCGCCTTCCTTCAATTGGTGAGTCTTGGCGGTGGGCATTGGGTATCAGTGCATTCCGCAAAGATTAACAGTGATGACCATGGAAGCGATCAATGAGTGCACCGGTGGCTGCCTCTATTCGGACGGATCGTGGATGGCGTCATGCAACGATCCTTAGTCGGCATGATGGCCCCATCGTGCGGAAGCGATGCCGGATGGGCCTCAAAGCGTTGACATCGGCGATGCGGTGGGGAAGCCCCGGCCCACGCGCGGATCGCAGCATTCAGATCGCGTCCATCATGGCCTTCGAATGAACTCGTGGAGCATCGCTGTGTAAGAGCTGTACCCCATGGCGCGCGGCACATCGTTGTGGTGCCCGCCCGGTACGCGATGCGCTTCTTTCTGCGGGCCAGGATGGTTGGCGTGCACCACCTCGCCATGCGTAGTGATGTTCAGGAAATCATCATCGACCCCGTGGATCCAGCAGAACGGGGCATGCACGGCGCGGATCTCATCCGCATTGTTGATCTCGAGGCTCGTGAAGTAGGAGCCCGGCAGCGCCAGTCCAGTGGCATCCTGCACCATCACCTCGGCATTGGCGAAGGGGGCTTCGAGGATGAGCTTGCTTGGTCGCGGGCCGCGCGGCTCCGCGCTGAGCTTGGTGGCGGGCGCGGTGCCGAGGCTGTAACCGTACATCACCAACCGGTCCTCGGTTAGTCCATGCTCCACCAACCACGCCAGGCCACCCGCCACATCGGCGTAAAGCCCTTCTTCCGTTGGATCTCCGGTGGACATCCCGAAGCCGCGGTAATCAATCATGAGCACACCGTAGCGGAAAGCACCGCCGACATGCGCCAGCAGCTTCGCGCGGTTCCAGTAGAAATCCATATGGCCGCGGTTGCCGTGGCAGTACATGATCACGGTATCGAAGGCGATGCTATCCACATGGCCGATGTAGAAGGCATGGATCGTGGCCTCCTCGCCGCTCGCGTAGCTCGAATAGGTGAAGGGGTGGATCAAATGCGGTGGCACGTCATACGCCAATGGCGGGAGGTCATCCAGCTCACGTTCGCCCGGGTACGCATCCAGGAGGTAGCTGTCGATCTTCTCGTTGTTGAAGAGCTGGTCGTCCAGGCGGCAGCCGCCGATCAGCAAAGCCGTGGCCACTAGCCCTAGCTGCAGGGCGCGTTCGGTGCATGCGCGGCGATCCATGGCTCAGAACAAACGGGTGGTGGAGAGGTAGAGGCCGAGCGCGCCGCGACTGCCCGGGCTGATGTAGTCCACCACGAGCTTCTCGTTGCTGGTGAACGGCGCTATCCACTTGGACTCGATGGTGTAGTTCCACTTCGGCCGTGCCATGGTGTAGCCCAAGTGGATGGCGGGCAGCCAATGCCGACGCTGCGCCCTGCCCTCGGCTCCGGTGTGCGCAGCTCGAACCAATTGCAGATCCCTGCATGCAGCAGGTCCGGTGGTTTCGTGCCGCGGCCGTCGCCAACGAAGCAATACATGTTCAGGTCCACCTGCGGGTACAGGCTGGTGCGGCCCTTCCAAGTGTCCAGCATGACGTGCAACGACGGCGCGGCGCTGAAGCCGGGCCGCCATTTCGCCGGTGCCTTCCATTCCTTCAGTCCGCCCAACTCCAGGTGCACCACCCCGAATGCGGCGGAGGTGGCATGCACACGGGCAAAGGCCGTGGCGCTGTCGGCGAAGCCCCGGGCCACCAGCACACCACTGAGCGGCACCGGCACCGCAGCGCCTTTGAACGCGATCATCGGCCCGCCCACGTTCGCGCCCACCGCCCATTGGCCCCGCTCCAGTGGGCGGATCAATGTGGTGGACGAACAGCCGGTGAGGACCAGCATGAGCACCATCGCACCGATCCCTATGGAAGGCCTCATGCTGGTAATGGTAGGCACGATTCCTCCCGTTGGTCATGATTGCGGTCATGTCTCCGAACCACGCCGGCGGACATCCAGCTACTATCGCCGAGCGAAGCACCATGACTTGCGCCGCGCGAGTCGGGTCTTGGGCGGATTTGCACCACCGTGCAGCGATCGTTGTTCGCCGATGCGGTTTTCACGACCCGGCGCCCCGTCCGACGCCCGGCCGATCAAGGCGTATCGCGCCCCACTGCGGATGCACGACCTGGCAGGGCAAGTGCATAGCGGTCGCGTGCTTTTGCATCCGGACGCCGCGCGCATGCGGACAGCGGATCCACAGATGCGAACAGCGGATCCGCAGGTGCAGATCCATCTTCTGCAACGGCCTTGCTCCCTTCTGCCGCTGCCATGCCCCAAGCTGCCTGCGCACACCCGTACGAGGCGCATGCACGGCGGGCCTCTGCACAGGCATGCCGCAGGTGTGCAAGCGCGGCATGCTGCGCTGCGCACGAAGCCTGCAGCGCTGCCCGCGAAGCCGGCTGAAGTGCATTCGCATGGCACGGCATGGCAAGCGCCATCCGCGCCCGTGCTTTCGCACTGACTCGTGCAGCAAGCGCAACATGGTGTTGTCTTCATGCACGCGTCTGCGGAGCGTTTGCCTTCGCCGGGCGCGCCAGTGCACGCAGTGCCGGTGCACCCGCCATTGCGCAGCGTGCAACCGCGATCGCAACCCGCACAGCCGTTCCCCCGTTTCAGGCCCGATCAACGAACGACCATGAACAAGGTGAAAGCAGGCCTGCGCGGCCTCAACCCGACGGATAAAGCGCAACGTGCGGCCATCGTGTACAGTCGCATGAACGGCAATCCCGACTTCCCGAACCCATCGCCCAGCATGGCCGAGTTCCATGCGGCCTACCTGGAGCTGAAGACCGCCAACCTGGCCGCCCTGGACCGTGGGCGCATGGCGCTGCTGCGTCGCGATAACGCCGTGGAGCGCATGGATCTCTACCTCACGCGCCTGGCCGGCTACGTGAACAGCGCCTGCCTCGGCGATATCCTCAAGCTCGTGAACTCCGGCTTCGAGTTGGTGAAGCGCGGCAGCCCGATCAGCTCGCTCGATAGCCCCAAGGCCGTTACCGTGCGCCCAACCGTGTTCCCCGGTCAGGTGAAGCTCCGCTGGCAGCGCGTGCCGGGCGCCATCATGTACGTGGTGGAGCGCGCCACTTCCGGCTTCGGGCAGCCGGAGCAATGGGAGCGCGTCGATGAGACCTCCCGTCCGCAATACGTGCTGAAAGGCATGGCTTCGCATGTGCCGTTGCGCTTCCGCGTGCGTGCCTTGGGCACCAAGGTGAAAGGCCCTTACAGCGCCGAGGCCTTCGGCCAGGCCGCTTGAGCGCCGGTTGCAACCGACAAACCCGAACAGGAGCACCGCACCGCAACGATGTGAACCACCAACAACGCAGCACCATGTCCATCATCACCCGATTCATGAAGCCGCAACGCGTGCAGCTGCATGCCTTGGAGCCGAACGAGACCTGGTACGAGCGCTGCTACTGGCTCGCACTGCTGGTGAAGGAACTGAAGGCCGAGCGCGACCAATTGCGCGCGCGCAACGCGGAACTGCTCCAACAGGTGAATGCAGGCGAACCGTTGTCGTTCACGGAAGAGGAGTTCCTGGCCATGCGGCAGGAGCTGAACGAGATGCACAAGGCCAAGGCGAAATTGGACAACCGCGTATCGCGCATGATGCAGGTGAACCAGGCCTTGCTCGACGAGGTGAACGACCTGCGCAACGGATTCCAGCGCGCGGCATAGACACATTGCACTCCCGGCTGACCGAGCCGACTTGGATGAACAAGCCCTGGACCGAGCTCCGGGGCTTTTTCGTCCGGGTGATGGCCGAAGGTGACGAGCGCGTGGCCATGGGCGTGTGGCAACAAACCACAAACAGATGTGGAACAGGGACTAGTTGCATAGGTGTTGCCGATATTCGGGAACCATGGCCGACCTGCCGCAACGCGCCACCATCCGATGGCAGGGATACGATTACGCCAACGTCGGCGCGTATTACCTGACCCTTTGCACACAGGACAGGTCGCATCGGTTCGGTCGGATCGTGGATGGTGTGATGCATCCATCACCGATCGGTGAATGGGCGCAACGATGTTGGGATGCGATACCGGAACACATGCCCCATGTGGATGTGGGGGAATTCGTGGTGATGCCGAACCACGTGCATGGGATCGTCATCATCCGACAACGGTTGGTGGACGTGGACGGCGTACGGGCGCGTCATGACGCGCCCGATACGACAACGAACGCGCCAAATACCACCGCGTGGAACGTGCCCGGCATTCATGACGCGGCGGATCCCCCACCACACGATCCACGGGCGCGTCATGACGCGCCCCTACGGGATCCGCGGAAACCTCCGGGGATCCCGCATGGCGCGTTGGGGCAGATCGTGGCGTCGTACAAATCCGCCGTTACGCGCATGGCGTACCGCGATGGATTGTTGCCCAACGGCACGCCCGTATGGCAACGCAATTACTGGGACCGCGTGATCCGCGATGACGGCGAATACGAACGCATTGCGAAATACATCCGCGACAACCCCGCCAATTGGAAAGGGGACCGGTTCAACCGGTGATGCCGATATTCGGATTCCCATGGCCGACCGTTTCCATCGCCGTTCCATCCGGTTGCGCGGGTACGATTACACCCGGGCCGGGGCGTATTACGTAACGGTATGCACGCATGATCGGTTGCCGTTGTTCGGTGATGTGGTGAATGGCATGATGGTGCCAAATTCGATGGGCAACATCGTTCAACGGTGTTGGGATGCGATACCCGAACACATGCCCATGGTGGTGTGCGATGCATTCGTGGTGATGCCGAACCATATGCACGGGATCATCGTGATCACGGATGTGGCGGCGGACGGATCGTTGTCGGTTGGCGGGGTAGGGGCCGGGAATTCCCGGCCCCTACAAATACCCGCCACCACCGATGATCCCGGCGAAACCACAACGCCCCGCCGACCACCGATCGCCATCATGGTCAAAAATTCGTTGGGCCACATCATGCAAACGTTCAAGGCCGCCGTTTCGCGGCAGGCCGTGCGCGATGGGTTGATATCACGTGGTACGCCCATCTGGCAGCGTGGGTATTACGAACGCATCATCCGGGATGGGGGCGAACATGATCGGATCGCGCAATACATCGCAGAGAATCCTGCCAATTGGAAAGGGGACCGGTTCAACCGGTGATCCTGCATTTCGCGTGACGGACAGCAGCGGCACCCCGCAGCGAGGAACGAGCGAGGAGTATAGCGGATGGCCGGACCCCGCCATTATTTGAGGCGGGGCACGCCCACACCTACCAGTCCAAGAAGAGATACATCGCCAATATGGCCAGCAATTGAATGCCCCAGATGAGGCGTACATCATGGATGAATCGACGCATCACGATGTCCACCAACCAGAATACTATGCCCCAGAACAGTATCGCTATCAAAGCGACCCCGCCCCAAGCACTGCCTCCGCTACTCGTGAAGTTGCTTCGTTCGCCGAGGAATACGATAAGCTGATAGCCGATGAACATAGTCACCGCGATCCGGAATGGGGTGATCCGTTTCAGCCACTTCACGTCTGCAACACCCCCATATTGAACTCCCTTGTCGCCGGTGCCTGGCTCGCCGCCTCGATCCCCAACGAAATCCACGTCCGCGTATCCAGCGGATCGATCACCGCATCCAGCCACAGGCGGCTTGCCGCGTAATACGGGCTGATGGTCTCCTCGTACTTGCTGCGGATGCGGTTGAGCAGTTCGGCTTCCTTCTCGGGGGTGATGGTCTCGCCCTTGCCTTTCAGCGCGGCCACTTCGATCTGGAGCATCACCTTGCTGGCCTGCTCGCCGCCCATCACGGCCACCTGCGCGCTGGGCCAGCCCACGATGAGGCGCGGGTCGTAGGCCTTGCCGCACATGGCGTAGTTGCCGGCGCCGTAGCTGTTGCCGATGATGATGGTGAACTTGGGCACCACGCTGTTGCTCACGGCGTTCACCAGTTTCGCGCCGTCCTTGATGATGCCGCCGTGCTCGCTGCGGCTGCCCACCATGAAGCCGGTGACGTCCTGCAGGAAGACCAGCGGGATGTTCTTCTGGTTGCAGTTGGCGATGAAGCGCGTGGCCTTGTCGGCGCTGTCGCTGTAGATGACGCCGCCGAACTGCATCTCGCCCTTCTTGCTCTTCACCACCTTGCGCTGGTTGGCCACGATGCCCACGGCCCAGCCGTCGATGCGGGCGTAGGCGGTGATGATGCTCTGGCCGTAGCCTTCCTTGTATTCGGTGTACTCGCTGTCGTCCACCAGTCGCGCGATCACCTCGCGCATGTCGTAGGGCTTGGCGCGCTCGGTGGGGATGAGGCCGTAGATCTCCTTCGGATCGGCCTTCGGTGCTTGTGACTTCTCGCGGCTGAAGCCCGCGTCCTTCGGCTTGCCGAGCTTGTCCACGATGGCGCGGATCTTCTTCAGGCAATCCGCATCGTCCTTGCACTTGTAGTCGGTGACGCCGCTGATCTCGCTGTGCGTGGTGGCGCCGCCGAGCGTCTCGTTGTCGATGTCCTCACCGATGGCGGCTTTCACCAGGTAGCTGCCGGCGAGGAAGATGCTGCCGGTCTTCTCCACGATCAGGGCCTCGTCGCTCATGATGGGCAGGTAGGCGCCGCCCGCCACGCAGCTGCCCATGATGGCGGCGATCTGCGTGATGCCCATGGAACTCATCACGGCGTTGTTGCGGAAGATCCGGCCGAAGTGCTCCTTGTCGGGGAAGATCTCGTCCTGCATGGGCAGGTACACGCCGGCGCTGTCCACGAGGTAGATGATGGGCAGGCGGTTCTCGATGGCGATCTCCTGCGCGCGCAGGTTCTTCTTGCCCGTCATGGGGAACCACGCGCCGGCCTTCACGGTGGCGTCGTTGGCCACCACGATGCACTGGCGCTTGCTCACGTAGCCGATCACCACCACCACACCGGCGCAGGGCGCACCGCCGTGCTCCTTGTACATGCCATCGGCGGCGAAGGCACCGATCTCGATGCGCGGGCTCTTGGGATCGAGCAGGGCGTCGATGCGCTCGCGGGCGGTCATCTTGCCTTGCTCGTGCTGCTTGGCGATGCGTTTCTCGCCGCCGCCGAGGTGGATCTTCTTCAGGCGGGCATGCAGCTCACTGACGGAGAGCTTGTTCTTGTCCTCGTTCTTGGATGCTTCGATGTCGATCTTCTCGGCCATGGGCCGAAAGTAGGAGCAGAGCGCTCAGCGTGAAGCGCTTCGGCGAATGCCAGGGCTCACGCCTTCTTCACCCGCACGGCGTTCATCCCTTTCGGGCCGCGCTCCACGTCGTAGGTCACCTTGTCGCCGTCCTTCACCTCGTCGATCAATCCGCTGATGTGGAAGAAGAGGCGCTCGCGCGAGCCATCCTCATTGATGAAGCCGAAGCCCTTCGAGGTGTCGAAGAAATCGACGCGGCCCACGCGCTCCACGGGCATCTCATCCTCTTTGCTGCGGCGGGGCACCCCGATCTCGATCTCGGAGATGTCGATCTCCTTGCGCACCTTGGTGGGGTCGGGCGGCGTGCTGGTGATCCGGCCGAACTCGTCCACGTACGCCATCATGTTCTCCAGCCCGCCACCGGGGGAATTGGCCTTGCGTTCCTCCTTCTTGCGCTTCTTCTCCTCCTGTTTCTGCAACCGTTTCTTCTCTTTCTCGCGCTTCTCGAATGTGGCCATGTGGGGGTGTTCTCGTGCTTGGTCTTTCAGTGATTCCGGCGCAAGGTAGTCCATGGCGCGCGGGCACCATGGGCCAACGCCTCCGTGCGGCTCAGCGTGACACCGCGAACCTCATGGTCGCAGCGGCGCCTGCTTGCTGCGAACGCACGGTGTAGATGCCCTGCGGCAAGTCGCCCACCATCCATGAGGAAGAGCCTGCCAGCAGCGAGCGCTGATGCACCAGCCTTCCTTGAGCGTCGAAGAGCGCGAGGTCAATGGCCTTGCCGTTGGCGTTGACGACAATGGCCTGCACGGCAGCATCATGCCGCATGGAAACGTTTTGCAGTTGGGTCTCGCCCACGCCCACCACGCCTTCGATCACCACGGCATCGAAGGTGCCGCCGCAAGGCCCGTTGTCGCAGCTCCATTGCAGCACGTTGGTGCCGAGGCCCGGAGCCGTGAACAGCGCTTGCGGGTCCGTTGGGTCGCTGAAGGTCCCGCTGCCGGAAAGGATCGACCAGAAGCAGGTGGCGGGCGCGATGGGCTCGGATCCATTCAGCTGCACCGACCCCGGCCAGGGCGGCACGGTCTGGTCAGGCCCGGCCTCCGCTGCCGGTGAGGCATTGTTGTAGCACCAGATCGCCACTTGGTCCGAGGTGGTGCCGTCGCTGCCGTAGATCGTCCAGCGCAGCACGTTCTCGCCGTAGCTCAGGTTCACCACCAAGGTGGTCGGTGAGCTCTGGTTGGCGAAGGAGGCGGTGCCTTGCAGCACGGTCCACACGCCCACATCGCCCGACGACAGCGGATCGGCCTGCATGGTGGCCGCATTGCCGCAGATGAATTGGTCTGGCCCGGCGGGATTGGCGCGCGGCTGCGCGAATGCGTGGAGAGCGCTGAGCGAAAGTGATGCGAAGAGGCAGGATCTGAGCATGGGCCGAAGGTATCCTCGGCCGCTTGCTAGGCTTCGGCTCGTCTCAGGAACGGCACGCATCAAGGAAGGAACGCATCGCACCCGCCAATTCTTCGTGCGCTTCTTCATGCACGAAGTGCCGGCCTCGGGGAAGGTCTGCACGGTGGCCTGCGGCAAGGCTTGTTTCCAGCGCTCCAGCAGGTCAGGTGGGAAGAAGCGGTCCCTGAGGCCCCAGCACAGCAGTGTTGGAATGGAGCGCAGTCGGTCCACCTTCGCCCATTGCGCGTTCCAGAACGGTCCTGCGTTCTTGATCTCCTGCACGCAGGCGAAGGTGGCTGCACGCGAGCCGGCGTCGGGCAGCGCGTTCTTGAAGTGCGCATGGACAGCCTTGCTCAGCATCGCCTTGTTGCCGTAGCCATTAGGCATCATGAAATTCACGCTGAATCCGAATCGGAGGTAGAGCCACTTGCCGAATGCTGAATTCATGATGGCGGTCGGACGGCTGAAGCGCTTGTCGGCCATCAGGTCCCACATCCACGTGTTGTAGAGCACGATGCCTTTCACGTTGCCCGGATGCTCGACCGCGTGCTGCAATCCGATGCCCCCGCCGAAGTCCGTCACGACCAAGGTGATGTCCATCAATGCGAGATCCGCGATGAAGTCCTGGAGCCGGCGGGCGTGAGCCGCTACGGTGCAGTCGGCCAGTGCGGGCTTATCGCTCAAGCCGAAGCCGAGGTGATCGATGGCCACGCATCGGTGCGTGGCGCGGAAGGCCTTGATGAGCTTTCGGAATCCGAAGCTCCAATCCGGAGTGCCATGAACGAAGAGCAGCACCGGTCCTTGTCCTTCGTCCACGTAGTGCATGCGGCCATCGGCATGGTGGTAGCTGCGCGTGGCGAACGGGAATTCTCCACGATCGAGCCAGACGGGGGCGCTGATATCATTCGGCTTCATGGGGCGAAAGTGGCGGCGACCTGCAGCCCGATCGCTTGACGCCGATCAAGAAACGCTACGCCGCCCGGTACCTTCGCGCATTCGCATGAAGCACCTCCGGTGGATAGGACTTGTGGCCATCGTGGTCCTTGCCGCCGTGCTATGGCGGGCATGCTCGGCGGAAGGGAACGATGAGGGCGCAACGGGCTATGTGCTCAGCGAAGCCGAGTTGGCCGAGCTGCAGCCCGGCGACATCATCCTGCGCCGCGGCCATGGCCTGGTCAGTGACCTCATCTCCTCAGTGCTCTCGGAGGAATACGACGTCTCCCATTGCGGCATCGTCGCGGAGCACGATAGCGCGCTCTGGGTGATCCACTCCGTGAGCAGCAGCGTGAGCGAGGCCGATGGCATGCAATCCCATAGGCTCCAGTCCTTCGTGGGCCAGAGCAAGCCCGGCAGCGTGATCGTGACCCGCTTGCGGACGGCCGCGGACCGCTCATTGATCGCGGTGCGCGCCAAGGAACTGCTGCGGCGCAAGGTGGCTTTCGACCATGACTTCGATCTGGAGGATACCACCCGGATCTATTGCTCCGAACTGGTGTGGCGCATCATCCGCGACGATTACGGCATCGATGTGTTCGATGCGCCTGCCGCTGGCGACAAGGCGGGTCGTTACCGTTTCATGCGCTTGCTCGATACCGCGCGCTTCGAGGTGATCCTCAACCACCAGAAACACTGAACCCGGAGCGCGGCCGCTATGGCCATGCTCCGGGTCCAAGGTCTGATTTGTGAGAGCGGCTTACTGAGCAGCTTCCTGCATCGCCTCGCCAGCTTCCTCCATCGCCTCACCAGCGCCGTCCATGATTGAATCCATGCCGGCGTCGAGGTCGTTCATCATGTCGCCGCTCTCTTCGCCCATGCCATCTTCCTTGGCCATGTCAACGAGCCACTTGCCGTCCTGCTTGATCAGGGTGATGGTCTCGTCGGCGTCCTTGCCTTCGCTGCGGTAGGTCACCGTGGCCTTGTCGCCATCGATGGCCTCGCCGGAGATCTTGAAGCCCGTGTTCTCGTTCTTGGGCATCATGCTCGCCATGCCGGCCAACAGGTCCAGCATGCCGGCGGTCTTCTCGGTGCCGTATTCCTTGGCCTCCTTGAATTCCATCTTGTTCAGGTGGGTGAGGTACTTCTCCGCCACTTGGGTGGGGGTCATGTCTCCACCGCCGCCGCAGGCAGCGAGTAGGACGGTAGCGGCCAACGAGAGCAGGAACGAGGTCTTCATGAGGTTAGGGTTGGTGAAAGTTGCCGAAATGGCCTGCGAAGAAAGGACTTTTCCGTGGACGGAGCCTTGCGGGGCATGCCGATCGCGCGAAGGAGCCAGCCTCGCGCTTCGGGGCCGAGGTTCATCACCAGGTCGACGACGCTGCAACCGGGCACGAAGCCATGGCGTTGCTCGAAGACCCTGGGCATACGATGCGCCCTTTTCCAGATCCGGTGGCAAGGGCTTGGGGTGCAGGGCGGAGCGGAGGTCCGGTAAGTCGCCGGATCATGCTCCACGTGGGCGTCCTCCACCGTGATTGCAGGGGGTGAGTCCCAGCCATTGCAATCCCAACCTGAGGTTGCCATGTTCAGGTCGATGAGCCGATCATGCGGAGCCAGCAGCACGGCCTCGATATCGTCGATGTAATGAATGAACCATGGGGCATTGCCGTAAGCGCTGCGGATGGCATGCAGGTGCTGCTGCGGCCAGGTCTCGGCCCGGGAGAGATGCACCTCGCGCATGGGCATCTTGTTGCCGTGATCTACTCGATCTGCACGCTTAAGTCCTGCGGACCGTTGGGGCCAACGATGCGCGTGCGCGTGCGGTAGCTCTGCCTCACGTAGTGCTCACCGATATCGATGATGGCGCGCTCATGCCTTGCGAGCAAGCGGTAGAGCTCCACGCTGCCGAAATACGAGGACGGGAGCAGCGGGATCATGGCGGGGTCGGCCGTCGTGGGTTGGGCTGCATCGCTATCCACCTTTCCATCAGCAAAGGTTGTGACCGATGCGTTACGAACACGGTTGTTACAGGAATCACCTGCTAAGGCCCATGATCCGGTCTGGCCCGAATAGGGTCGCCGCGTCATTTCCCGATGCAGAACCTGCCGAAGATGCTGCCCAGCAGATCGTCGGGCGTGATCTTGCCGGTGATCTCACCCAAGTGGTGCTGTGCGTGCCGGAGGTCCACGGCCAGCAGCTCGCCACTGATGCCGGAATCGATCGCCGAGCGCGCCCCGGTCAGGGACCGTCGGGCCTTGGTGAGTGCATCCACGTGCCGGGCGTTGGTCACCACGATGTCGGCGGGCGATGCCATGGCGTTCACGCGATGAGAAGGCGCTGCTTCAGGTCATCCAGCCCTTCGCCCTTCTTGGCGCTGATGGATAAGGTGCCGCTCGGCTTCGTGGGAGCCACATCGCTCTTGTTCAGCACAGGGAGCACCAACGGGCCTGCTTGACCAGCGGGCAAACCATCGCCGATCCGTTCGCGCAGCATGGCCGCCTCAAAGGCGAAGGCCTGCTCGTTCATCACGCTGGCGTCGCCCAGCAGCACCACGATGGCCGCTTCCTTCGCCTTCCTGTAGCTGCGCTCGATGCCGAGCTTCTCGATCGCGTCGTCGGTCCTGCGGATGCCCGCCGTATCGATGAAGCGGAAGAGCACCCCGCCGATGGTGGTCGCTTCCTCCACCGTGTCGCGCGTGGTGCCGGGGATCTCGCTCACGATGGCGCGGTCCTCTTGCAGCAATGCGTTGAGCAAGGTGCTCTTTGCCGCTGTTGGGCGCACCCCTTGATGGCAACGGGGACGCCCTGACGCACGGCATTGCCGTGTCGGAACTCGATCAGCCCGCTGCAGATGCCCGTGATGCGGTCGAGCAGCGCGATGAGCTCGGGGCGATTGGCGAACTCCACGTCCTCTTCGCTGAAGTCGAGCTCGGGCTCGATCGGCGCCGAGAAATCGATCGGCTCCTGCCGAAGCGCCTCGATGCGCTGCCCGAAGCCGCCGCGCAATTGGTGCAGCGCGAGCCGGTGCTGTGCCGCGCTTTGGCTGGCGCATCAGGTCGGCTACGGCCTCGGCTTGGCTCAAGTCGAGCTTCCGGTTCAGGAAGGCGCGCTGGGTGAACTCCCCGGGCTGTGCAAGGCGCGCGCCCGCCGCGAGCAGCGCTTCCATCAATCGTTGCTGGATGTAGGGCGATCCGTGCACGGCCAATTCCGCGATATCCTCACCGGTGTGGAGCGCGGGCCGCGGAAAAGGTGAGCAGGCCGTCGTCGATGCGGCCCTCGCCTTCGCGGAATGCGCAACCAGGTGCGCAGCGCTCGTGCAGCTCCGCCGGTAAGCCATCGCTACCGCACGCGCGATCGCTTCCGCTTCCGGGCCCGAGAGGCGCAGCAGCGCGATGGCCCCCGTGCCGGGTGCGGTTGAAATGGCCGCGATCGTGTCAGCGTGGTGCATGCGGGGCGACAAATGTCCGGATCTTCGCTCCGCGTTCAGCCCGCAACCCATGTGGACCATAAAGCATGTTTACGACAAGCTGCCGCATCCCGAAGGTGGTGGTGGTCGGCGGCAACTTCGCCGGTTGGAACGGATCCAGCACCTGGCTGGCAAGCCGTACAAGGTGCTGCTGCTCGATAAGCAGAATCATCACTGCTTCCAGCCGCTGCTGTACCAGGTGGCCACCGCCAGCCTCGGCGCTGATAGCATCGGGCATCCGTTCCGGCGCACCGTGGGGCCCATGCCCAACGTGGCGTTCCGCATGGCGGCGGTGCCGCGTGCTACCGGACCAGAAGCGTGGAGACCAACGTAGGTGATTTCGGCTACGACATCCTCGTGCTCGCGCTGGGCAGCACCACCAACTTCTTCGGCAACCGCCAGATGGCCCGAGGTGGCCATGCAGCTCAAGAGCATCAGCCAGGCACTCGATATCCGCAGCGATTTCCTGCAGGAATTCGAGCGCGCTGGTGCTGCAGGAGGAACCGAGTTGAAGCGCTGCCCGTCAATTTCGTGATCGTGGGCGCCGGGCCAACGGGCGTTGAATTGGCGGGAGCATTGGCCGAGATCCGGCGCACCGTGCTGCGCAACGAGTACCGCGAGATGCACAGCGAGCTCATGCGCATCGTGCTCATCGACAGCAATGACCGCGTGCTGAAGAACTTCTCGGAGAAGTCGAGCAGCAATGCGGGGAAGTACCTGGAAGGAGCTGGGTGTGGAACTATTGCTGAACAAGCGCGTGGTGAGCGGCGATGAGGACCACATCACCTTGGATGATGGCAGCATCCTGGATACCAACACCGTGATCTGGGCGGCCGGGGTGAAGGGCGTGACCATTCCCGGATTGGAGGCCGGCTTGAATGAGCGCGCGAGCCGATTCATGGTTGATCGGACCAATGCGATACACGGCTTCAACGACATCCATGTGCTGGGCGACATGGCCTTGATGGAAGAGCCCGCATACCCCAAGGGCATCCGCAGGTGGCCACCGTGGCGATTCAGCAAGCGTCGGCACCTGGCCAAAATCTCATTCGCCGCGCGGAAGGGAAGGAGCCCCTGCCGTTCAGCTATCGGGACAGGCAGCATGGCCGTGATCGGCCGGCGCAAGGCCGTGGTGGATATCGGCCAATGGAACTTCGGCGGCACCGTGGCTTGGCTCCTGTGGATGCTGGTGCGTGGCGCAGCTCGTGGGCTTCCGGAACCGCGCCGTGGTGCTCTTCAATTGGGGCTGGAAATACCTGAGCTGGCGCAACACCATCCGCCGATCGTGCGACCCTACGTGCGCAAGGGCACCGCGGTGGCGCGCCCCTTCGTGGCGGTGAGTAGGGCAGGAGCCCCAGCCTGCTTTCGCGCCCTTCCAATGGATAGGCGCCTTTTCATCCTCTGGTTCACCATCTTCATCGACCTGATCGGGTTCACGCTCTTCGTCCCGGTGGTGCCTATTTCACCGAGGCCTTGGGCGCAGGCGAGGGTCTGGTGATGCTGAGCGCCGCGCTCTTCTCGCTCATGGTCTTCCTCTGCTCGCCCATCTGGGGCGGCGCAGAGCGACCGCGTGGGGCGCCGTCCGGTGATCGTGGTCTCTATCGTGATCCGGCCATCAGCTACATCGTCTTCTCTTACGCCACCAGCATCGTCCTGCTCTTCGTGTCGCGCTTCCTAACCGGCATCGGCAGCGGCAACATCGCCGCCGCGCAAGCCTACGTGAGTGATATGACCGAGCCGAAGGACCGCGCCAAGCGCATCGGGCTCATCATCGGCGCATCGTTCGGATTGGCCTTCGCATTCGGGCCCGCGATGGGTGGCTACGTCTTCCACCACATGGGCGGTATCGAGGCGGTGGGCTGGTTCGCCAGGGCTGTGCCTGCTCAACCTCATCGGCGTGGTGTTCATGCTTCCTGAGTCATTGGCGAATCCCGACGCGCGCGGCCCATCAACTTCAAACCGGTGGCCAGCACCTTCCGCGCGCTCAGGGGACCAGCGCTTCCGCGACATCTTCCTCATCGGATTCGTGTACATCACGGCCTTCAGCATGATGAATGTGAGCATCGCCTTCCTCTGGATGCAGCGCTACCACCTCACGGTGGACCAGACGGGCCTCATGTTCAGCATGGTCGGCATCCTCAGCGCCGTTTCGCAGGGCGCTTTGGTGAGCGTGTTCCAGCGTTGGTGGGGCGAACGGCGCATGATGATGCACGGCTGCATCATGGTGGGTCGGTTTAGGCGCTGATCCCCTTCGTTCCGGTGGGGGATCGCGCGGATGTGATCGTGGGTGCGGATGGCTTGCCAGTCTCCATCGACCCCAGCCTTGCTTTCGTGCTGATGAGCCCAGCGCCGATGGTGCTCGGCGCGGTGGGCAATGCCTGCCTGAACCCGAGCCTGGTCTCGATCCTCAGCCGGAAATCAGGTCCCCACGAGCTAGGCGAGGTGATGGGCCAGAATCAGGGCTTCACCTCACTGGGTCGCGTAGCGGGGCCTGCCGCTGGCGGACCACTGTATGCGTGGGGCGTGGATCGCCTTGTTCATCGTGGGCGGCGATGTGATCGGCACTCTGGCGCTGGTGTTCGAACTACCTGCGCACGAGCTATACGCCGCTACACCCCTTCCGCGCTGGCCGATTAGATTCGCCGCCCGCCACTCCACCATTCGCCATGCCGAGCGGAGCAACAACCCTCAACCCGAGATAGAATGGGCGTGCTAGTCAACAAGAACTCGAAGGGTGATGGTGCAAGGCTTCACCGGCAGCGAAGGCACCTTCCACGCTACGCAGATGATCGAGTATGGCACCAACGTGGTGGGCGGCGTACGCCGGGCAAGGGCGGCCAGAAGCACTTGGACCGTCCGGTTTTCGAGACCGTGAGCGAGGCAGTGAAGCAGACCAGCGCCAACGTGAGCATCATCTTCGTTCCGCCCGCCTTCGCCGCCGATGCGATCATGGAAGCCGCAGAGTGCCGGCATCAACTTGATCGTGCATCACTGAAGGCATCCCCGCTCAGGACATGGTGGCGGCCCGCGAGTACATCCGGGGCAAGAACTGCACGCTCATCGGACCGAACTGCCCAGGTGTGATCACCGCCGATGAATGCAAAGTGGGCATCATGCCCGGCTTCGTGTTCAAGGAGGAGTGTGGGCATCGTGAGCAAGAGCGGCACGCTCACCTACGAAGCAGCCGATCAGTGGTGAAGGCCGGCATGGGCATCACCACGGCCATCGGCATCGGTGGCGACCCGATCATCGGCACCACCACGCTCGATGCCGTCCAGCTCTTCGCGAACGACCCCGAGACCAAGGCCATCGTGATGATCGGCGAGATCGGCGGCGACCTGGAGATCCAGGCCGCGCGGGGCGGCGGCGAAGAAGGCGGTGATGCGCGAGTGCGGATCCATGTGGTGGAGAGCCCGGCCAGCGATCGGCGCCAAGGTGAAGGAGGTGCTGGGCTGAGCATTTGCTGGCTTTTTCAACGCTGATTCCCTGAGCGGGTGGGCGCGCTACTTTCGCGGCCGCAATCCAGCCTGGCTGATGGAGCCGATTTGTTTGCGACTTGAAATGATCCGGGGGGTTTTGCCGCTACCCCGCCCGTATCGCCGCTGCCCGCAAAGCGGTTGGTAAGCCGCTCACCCTCTCGGAGAAGATCCTCTACGCCCATCTGTGGGACGGCGATGCGAAGAACGCCTTCGGCCGCGGCAAGGATTACGTCGATTTCGCGCCCGACCGCGTGGCCATGCAGGATGCCACTGCGCAGATGGCCTTGCTGCAGTTCAGCACCACCGGCCGGAAGACCGTTGCTGTGCCCAGCACCGTGCATTGCGATCACCTGATCCAAGCGCGCGTGGGCGCGAAGCAGGATCTGCAGGACGCGCTGCTGAAGAGCAACGAGGTCTTCAACTTCCTGGAGAGCATCAGCAACAAATACGGCATCGGCTTCTGGAAGCCGGGCGCCGGCATCATCCACCAAGTGGTGCTGGAGCAGTACGCCTTCCCGGGCGGCATGATGATCGGCACCGACAGCCATACGGTGAACGCCGGTGGCCTGGGCATGATCGCCATCGGCGTCGGCGGCGCCGATGCTTGCGACGTGATGAGCGGCCTGGCTTGGGAACTGAAATTCCCGAAGATCATCGGGGTGAAGCTCACCGGTAAGCTCAGCGGCTGGGCCAGCCCGAAGGACGTGATCCTGAAAGTGGCCGGCATCCTCACCGTGAAGGGCGGCACGGGCGCCATCGTGGAGTACTTCGGACCCGGCGCCGAGAGCATGAGCTGCACCGGCAAGGGCACCATCGCCAACATGGGCGCGGAGATCGGCGCCACCACCAGCACCTTCAGCTACGACGACTCGATGAGCCGCTACCTGAAGGGCACCGGTCGCGCGGAAGTGGCCGCCATGGCCGATGCGATCAAGGAGCACCTGCAAGGCGATCCCGAGGTCTATGCCGATCCGGCGAACTACTTCGACCAGGTCATTGAGATCAACTTGAGCGAATTGGAGCCCCATGTGAACGGTCCCTTCACGCCGGACCTGGCGCACCCCATCAGCGAGTTCGCCGCCGCCGTGAAGAAGAACGGCTGGCCCGCCAAACTGGAAGTGGGCCTCATCGGATCATGCACCAACAGCAGCTACGAGGACCTCACCCGCAGCGCCTCGCTCGCGCAGCAGGCCATCGACAAGAAGCTGAAGGCGAAGAGTGAATTCACCATCACGCCGGGCAGCGAAGTGGTCCGCTACACCGCTGAGCGCGATGGCCTGCTGAAGACCTTCGATGCCATGGGCGGCGTGGTGCTCGCGAATGCCTGCGGCCCATGCATCGGCCAGTGGGCGCGCCACACCGATGACCCGAACCGGAAGAACTCGATCATCACCAGCTTCAACCGCAACTTCGCGAAGCGCAACGATGGCAATGCCAACACGCACGCCTTCGTCGCCAGTCCGGAGATCGTCACTGCGTTGGCTATCGCCGGCGATCTCACCTTCAACCCGCTCACCGATTCGTTGATCAACGAGGAGGGCGTGAGCGTGAAGCTCGATGAGCCGAAAGGCCTGGAGTTGCCCCCGAAGGGCTTCAGCGTGCAGGACCCCGGCTACAAGGCCCCCGCCGCCGATGGCAGCACCGTGAAGGTGGAAGTGAAGCCCGATAGCGAGCGCCTTCAGCTCCTCGAGCCCTTCCCCGCGTGGAACGGCAAGAACATCTCCGATGCCGTGGTGCTGATCAAGGCCAAGGGCAAGTGCACCACCGACCATATCAGCATGGCCGGTCCTTGGCTGCGCTACCGCGGCCACCTCGACAACATCAGCAACAACACGCTGATCGGTGCCACCAACGCGTTCAATGGCGAGACCGACAAGGTGAAGAGCCAATTGACCGGCGAATACGGACCGGTACCGGCCACCCAGCGCGGCTACAAAGCCGCTGGCGTTCCCAGCATCATCGTGGGCGACCACAACTACGGCGAAGGCTCATCGCGTGAGCATGCCGCCATGCAGCCGCGCCACCTCGGCGTGAGCGCCGTGCTGGTGAAGAGCTTCGCGCGCATCCACGAGACCAACCTGAAGAAGCAGGGCATGCTCGCCCTCACCTTCAGCAACGAGGCCGATTACGACAGGATCCAAGAGGACGACCGCATCGACTTCACGGACCTCACCGCCTTCGCGCCGGGCAAGCCACTGACCCTGGTCTTCAAGCACAAGGGCGGCAGCAGCGACACCATCGCCTGCAACCACACTTACAATGCCCAGCAGATCGAGTGGTTCAAGGCGGGCGGCGCACTGAACATCATCCGGGCGCAGCAGAAAGGCTGAGCTCATTCGCCATCTGAAATGAAGAAAGCCCCTCCGAAGAGGGGCTTTCCTATAGGGAACCGGTAAGATCAGTCGGCCCAGTTAAAGAACCACATGAAGGAAAGCTGGTTTCCGGTGTTCAGTGTGATGGTCGCCGCTTCAAACTCGGTGTCGTCGTCCTTGCTGATGTCCGTGAAGCCAAGGAAGCCGCGATACCCAACGCCCCAGCCGGCTTCGTTGATGTAACCAAGACCGTAGGTCCAGCCGAAGTCCGTTCCATTCAGGTAATCCTTGTACTTCTCCTTGATGGGGTTGCCGTTCGCGTCAACGCTGTCGAATTCGCTTTCCCCATCCACTCGCGCGCCGAGGAGGAATGCGAGATAAGGTCCGGTCTCAAAATATAGACCGAAGTTAAGCCGGTACCTGGCCTGAATAGGTACAGTGAGGTAGCTGATGGAATGAAGGCAGCATCTCCGTATCCCCACTTGCGTTCACCGTCTCATACACTTGGCGCCTTGTCCGCTGTAGAGCAGCTCAACGAGAATGGAGAAATTCCCACGACGACCAAGTCCGTAGTTCGCCACCCCACCGAGATGGAGGCCAAGCTTGCTCTTGCTGACATACCCGGTCTCGTTGCTGGGCAGGTTGGTCATGTTCAGCCCGGCCTTCGCGCCGAACTTCAGGCCCTCGCCCTGGGCCATTGCGCCGGTGCCGATGGCCGCAGCGCTGAGGATGGTAAGCAGTCGTTTCATGTGTTGTTGTTTGAGTTTGGGCGGGCAATATAGGCTAGTCGTCTGTGTAGATGCACTGAGCTTGGGCACGGTGCTTGCCAGCCGCGCCGCCGTTGCCGGGCACACGCTACTTTCGCCCGCCTCGCATCAAAAGCTCCAGCACATGCGCCACCTCACCGTCGCCCTGTCATTCGTCGCCGTCGCATCAGCCCTAGCACAGCCCATCGATACCACGCGTACCTGGGTGGTCAATGGCGACTTCGAGCAATGGGAGGGCAAATCGAAGCTCAAGCGCGCTGGCGGCATCCAGTACGCCAAGGGCTGGAGCAGCGCCACCAGCAAGAAAGCCGACCTCTTCAGCGAGGTGGCCACGGTGGAGAGCACGGTGAGCACCCCGAAGAACTTCGCCGGCGAGCAGATGGCCCTGAGCGGCAGCAATTACGCCGGCGTGCGCTGGTGGAGCTACCAGAACAAGGAGCCGCGCACCTACCTCCAGACGCAGCTCAAGAGCAAGATGAAGAAGGACTCGCTCTACTGCGTGCGCTACTATGTGAGCCTGGGCGACCTGAGCAAGTACGCCACCGGCGAGCTCGGCGCCTGGTTCAGCAAGGACAAGACCGAGAAGGAAGAACCCGTGAGCCTCACCTACGAGGTGACCGTGCCACCCGTGCGCACCAAGATCTACAACGACATGTTCAGCTGGCAGGGCGTATGCGGCACCTACGAGAGCAAGGGCAACGAAGAGTGGATGATCATCGGGAATTTCGCCGCCACCGAGAAGACCGATAACGCGAAGGCCAAGCGCCCCAAGGGGGAGACGCGTCCGCAGGTCTTCAGCGCCTACTACTACATCGACAATGTGGAGGTGTATCCCGTGAAGAACCGCAGCTCCTGCTCCTGCGAGCAGCTGAAGGATGCCGAGAGCGAGTACATCTTCAGCCGCAAGGGCGTCACGCCTCCCGGCCTGAAGCCGAAGGAACGGGCGGAGCGGCAGACCATCTACTTCAAGCGTTTCCAGCGCATGATCGACCCGAGCATGGAGCCTTGGCTGGAGGATATCAAGAAGGCCATGACCGAGGATCCCGCCATGCGCGTTGAACTCACCG
This sequence comes from Flavobacteriales bacterium, assembly GCA_016705545.1. Taxonomy (GTDB): domain Bacteria; phylum Bacteroidota; class Bacteroidia; order Flavobacteriales_F; family PHOS-HE28; genus PHOS-HE28. The sequence goes on along the minus strand of JADIYA010000007.1, from coordinate 111,975 downwards.
GGCACTTCGACGCCACCGAGATGGACCGCACGCGCATCCGTCCGGACCTGGCCGAGCTCTCGAAGGAGCGCGCAGAGGCCGTTCGCGATGCGCTGGTGGAGATGGGCATTGATGCCACGCGGATTTCCGTTGCGGGCAAGGATGCATCGGAGCCCGCCGATGACAGCGGCAACGAAGTGGGCATGAGCAAGAACCGGCGGGTGAATGTGGTGGTGAAGTAGGGGGTGAGGTGCCAAGGTGCAGGCGGTGCAAGGTGCCGGGGGGGTTCTCCAGGCCTTTGCACCCTTGCTCCCTGGCAATCGGCACCTCCATGAGCATGAAGAACGACCCCAAGGTCATCCGCGCATGGACCTTCTACGATTGGGCCAACTCGGTCTATTCGCTCACGATCACCAGCGCGGTGTTCCCGATCTTCTATGCGGCCATCACCAAGAGCGAGGAAGGAGAGGACCTGGTGCTGAACAGCTCCATCGGCATCCCTGCGCAGTCGCTCTATTCGTATGCGCTCTCAGCGGGCTTCTTGATCGTCGCGCTCATCGCGCCCATGCTTAGCGGCATTGCCGACAGCCGCGGCAACAAGCTCGCCTTCCTCAAGGGTTTCTGCTATGTGGGCGCGCTGGCCTGCGCAGGACTGGCCTTCTTCTCACTCGATGGCATCTGGTGGGGCCTGGGCCTGGTGGCGCTGGCCTGCATCGGATTCAGCGGCAGCCTCGTGTTCTACGATGCCTTCCTCGTGGACATCGCGAGCAAGGACCAGCACGACAAGGTGAGCGCGCGCGGCTACACCATGGGCTACATCGGCAGCGTGATCCTGCTCGTGGTCAACCTGTTGATGGTGATGCAGCCCGATGCCTTCGGCTTGCCGAAGGAGGTCACGCTCTTCGGAACAACCTATGGCGGCGTGCCAGCCCGCTTCACCTTCATCACCGTAGGGCTCTGGTGGGCGGGCTTCGCGCAGATCGCTTTCCGTCGCCTGCCCAAGCGCACGCCCACAGCCGATGGCCGCGATGGCGTGCTCTGGAGCGGCTACCGCGAATTGCGCAAGGTGTGGCGGCAGCTCATGGCAACGGTGAGGCTGAAGCGCTACCTGCTGGCCTTCTTCGTCTTCAACATGGGCATCCAAACGGTGATGTACCTCGCCGTGATCTTCGCCGAGCAGGAGATCAAGCAGGTGGATGCCACGGGCGCCATCGTGCCCATCGCCTCCGAGAGCCTCATCATCAGTATCCTGCTCATCCAGTTGGTCGCGGCCCTTGGTGCTGCGCTCTTCGTGCGGCTCAGCGCGCGCTTCGGGAATATCCGCGCCCTGGCCATCGGCGTGGCGGTGTGGGTAGGCATCTGCACGGCCGCCTACTTCACGCGGTGGACGCATGAGTTCTACATCCTGGCAAGCTGCGTGGGCCTTGTGATGGGCGGATGCCAAGCACTGGCCCGCAGCACCTACGCCAAGTTCCTGCCAGCAACGAATGACACGGCCTCCTACTTCAGTTTCTACGACGTGAGCTACTATCTGGGCACCGTGCTGGGCACCGTGATCTTCGGCGTGGTGTTCCAACTCACCGGTGATCTGCGGAACACGGCCATCGCATTGTGCAGCTTTTTCATCGTAGGCCTATTGCTGTTGCTGCGGGTGCCGAGGGAGGAGGTGAGCAGCGTTCAGTGAAGCCTCATTCGCGCAGGCTCAAGGTGGCCACGATCATGAAATGGTCCGATGACTGCCGCCCATTCACCTTCGGTCGAACAACTCGATACGCCTTGCGACGCCAGCGTTTCCGATCATGCCAGATATAGTCGATCCGGTTGACGGCATCCGCATCCGGCTTGAATCCATTGAAGGTGGCGAGGCGCCGCATTGATCCAGGGCAAGCATCCATCAGGCTGCGTGACAAGGTCTGGATCGGAACGGAACCCGGCTCCGCATTGAGGTCGCCGAGGAGCAGTACGGCCTTGCCTTGTGTTAGGCTGGGCTCCAGGATCCGCAGTAACAAGGCTGCACTCTCTCTTCTCGCGAGCTCGCCTTCGTGGTCCCAATGCGTATTCACCACGATGAGGCTGTCTCCGCTGAGGTGCTCCCGCAGCACGACCAAGGTGGCGATGCGCTCGCACGCCGCGTCCCAGCCCTTGCTGGGCGCATCGGGTGTTGAAGAGAGCCAGATGGTGCGGCCGCTGATTCCCGTGAATCGCCTGGTATCGTAGTACACGGGTGCGAACTCGCCTTTTTCCAGCCCGTCATCACGACCGACACCGAAACGCCGATAGTCGGTCCAGCTTGAGTCGAGGGATGCGAGCTGATGCGCAAGCGCTTCCTGAAGGCCGATGATGGCAGGTCTCTCCCGAAGCACGGCATCGGCCAGTGAAGCCTTGCGAAGTTCCCAGCGATCCTCGCCATCCGCAGGATTGTCATACCGGATGTTATACGATACCAGGTTCAGATCCTGAGCTTCTGACCTTGACGCGATGAGCACCAGGGCAGCGAATGCAAACCTGATCATCGGGTCGAAGATCGACGCGGATCAGCCCAGCGCCACATCCAATATCATCATCACGATGAAGCCGCCGATGAAGCCGAGCGTGGCGATGTCGGTGTACTTATCCTGCTGCGTCTCGGGGATCACTTCCTCCACAACCACATAGATCATGGCGCCGGCGGCGAAGGCCAGCGCATACGGCAGGAACGACTGCATGTGAATCACGGCCACGGCGCCCAGCACGCCGAAAACGGGTTCGACGATGGCGCTCAGTTGACCGTACCAGAAGCTGCGCAACTTGCTCACGCCTTGCCGCCGCAGGGGCATGCTCACCGCGAAGCCTTCGGGGAAGTTCTGCAGGCCGATGCCGATGGCCAGCGCCACCGCGCCGCCGATGCTCGCTTCGGGCATACCTGCGGCGACGCCTCCGAAGAGCACGCCCACGGCCAGTCCTTCGGGGATGTTGTGCAAGGTGATGGCCAGCACCAGGAGCGTGGTACGGTGCCAATTGGTCGCGGGCCCTTCACTGCGGCTCGGATCGAAGTTGATGTGCAGGTGAGGCAACAGTTTGTCGAGCATGAAGATGAACAGCGCCCCTGCTGCGAAACCGATGGCCGGCGCAAGCCAGGGGATATTGCCCATGCGCTCGCTCATTTCGATGCTCGGCGCCAGCAGGCTCCAGAAGCTCGCGGCCACCATCACCCCGCCGGTGAAGCCCAGCATGCCATCGAGCCATTTGCGTGAGGCGTTGCCGAAGAAGAAGACCAGGCCCGCGCCAGCCGCGGTGACGAGCCAGGTGAAGGTGGTGGCGAGGAAGGCGGCCATCACGGGATCGATGCGGCCGAAGAAGTCCAGGACCTGGTTCATGCTGGTTCTACTTGCAGGTGGTGGCTGACATCCTTGCTGATGCTGAAGGCGGCGCCGCTCTTCGGCTTCACATCCATGCTGCCGTCGAAGGCATGCACTTCCTGCACGGTGAGCAGGCTGCCGATGCGCAGTCCTTTCGTGTCGAGCAGGCGCAGCAGGCCATCGGTGGTCTCGCTCACGGCGGCGATGCGCACCTGCTCGCCCGCCTTGCAGGCATCGAGGCGCTTGGTCCTGCGCGTGCGGATGCGTCCGTTGCGGTCCGGGATCGGGTCGCCATGCGGGTCGAAGGCCGGATTGCCGAGGTAGGCATCGAGCTTGTCGGTGAGCTTGTCACTGGCCACATGCTCGAGCTGCTCCGCCACTTCATGCACCTCATCCCAGCCGAAGCCCAGGCGGGCCACCAGGAAGGTCTCCCACAGCCGGTGCTTGCGCACGAGCTGCAAGGCGAGGATCTGGCCCTTGGCCGTGAGCTTGACGCCGTAGTACGGCTCGTGCTTGAGGTAGCCCTTCTCCGCGAGCTTCTTCAGCATGTCAGTAACGCTGCTCGCCTTGGTGCGCAGGCGGTCGGCGATCTCCTTGGTGAAGGCGCGGTCGTCCTCTTGGAGCAGGGCGTACACGGCCTTGATATGATCCTCTTCGCTGCGGGTGAGCATGATGATGCGGCAAAAGTAGAAAAAATATTAGGTTGACCTAAACAACGGATTACATTCGCCGCATGCTTCGCTGGTTGTTCGCGCCCTTGCTCTGGCTCCCGTTGCTCGCTGCTGCGCAATGCGAGCTGCGCGGCCGCGTTCGTGGGCCGGCTGGGCCGATTCCCTTCGCGAGCATCGCCCTGGTTGGCAAGCCCGGCGGCACGTCAGCCGATGAACAGGGCCGCTTCGTGCTGAAGGACGTTCCCTGCGGTGCCGTCCGCATCTCCATCAGTGCCGTGGGCTACACGCCCCTGCTCGCCGTGCCGCGCACGGATGCGGCCGATCTCGTGCTGCGGCTGGAGCCGACGATCACGGAACTTGAGGAAGTGGTGGTCACGGGCACGCTGAAAGAGGTGAGCCGAAGCGAGAGCCCGGTGCCGATCGAGGTGATCACGCCGAAGCTCTTCCGGCGCAATCCATCGCCTGCGCTCTTCGATGCCATCGGCATGGTGAATGGCGTGCGGCCACAGGTCAATTGCAGCGTGTGCGCCACAGGCGACATCCACATCAACGGCATGGAAGGGCCGTACACCATGGTGCTCATCGACGGCATGCCCATCGTGAGCGGGTTGAGCACGGTGTACGGATTGAGCGGCATCCCGCTGGGCCTGATCGAGCGCGTGGAGGTGATGAAGGGACCGGGCTCATCGCTTTATGGCAGCGAGGCCATGGGCGGCATCATCAATGTGATCACCAAGGACCCTGCGCTCGCGCCGCGCCTCACGGCCGATGCCTTCACCACCGGTTGGAATGAGGTGAACCTTGATGCAGGGGTGCGCCTTGGAAGGGTGGATGGCAGAGTGCAGGACCTATTCGGTGCGAGTGCCTTCTGGTACGATGATCCGCGCGATCGCAACAGCGATGGCTTCACCGACCTCGCGCTCAGCAAGCGCCTCAGCCTTTTCAACAAGTTGAGCTTCCGGCGGCCGGAACGCCGTGCGGCCAGCCTGGCTGCGCGCTATGTGCGCGAGGATCGCTGGGGCGGGCAGATGAATTGGACGCCGGCGTTCCAAGGCAGTGACAGCATCTATGGCGAGAGCGTGCTCACCGACCGCGTGGAGCTGATCGGGCAGTACCAGCTGCCCATCAAGCCGAAGGTGCTCGCGCAGCTGAGCTTCAACCGGCACTTCCAGGACAGCTATTATGGCACCACGCGCTATACCGCCGATCAGCGCATCCTCTTCGGACAGGCGTATTGGTTGCAGCGCCTCGGACCAAGGCACGAGGCGACGGTCGGCGCGGCCTACCGCTTCACCTACTACGATGACAACACGCCGGCGACAGCCGCTGCGCAACGCTTGCCCTTGCCCGGCCTCTTCGTTCAGGACGAATGGCGCTTCGCCGATGCGCAGACCCTGCTGCTCGGTTATCGCATGGACCACGATCGGGTGCATGGTCTGGTGCATTCGCCACGCCTTGCCTACAAGTTCGCGCCGAGCGGGCGGTGGGCGGTGCGTGGCAGCTTCGGCACCGGCTTCCGTGTGGTGAACCTCTTCACGGAGGATCATGCCGCCCTTACCGGCGCGCGGAAGTGCTCATCACCGAGGAGCTGCGGCCTGAGCGTTCGCTCAACGGAACGATCAACGTGGTTCGCAAGTGGACCGGGGAGCGAAATTCACTCAGCCTCGATGGCCAGGTCTTCTACAATTGGTTCAGCAACCGCATCGTCCCCGATTACGATGCCGATCCCGATCGCATCCTCTACGCCAACCTCGACGGCCACGGCGTTTCGCAGGGTGCGGCGCTCACTGCCGAAGCGCGCATAGGCCAGCGCCTTCAGTTCATGATGGGCGCGACCTATATGGATGTCTTCAATGAAGCGGCCGATAACCAGGGGGCGATGAGGCAGGTCAAACAGTACTTCGCGCCCGATTGGTCCGGCACATTCACCGCAGGTGTGAACCTGCCGAAACGCTTCACGGTTGACCTCACCGGCCAATGGTACGGGCCCATGCGCCTGCCGATCCTGCCCAACGATTACAGGCCGGAGTACAGCCCGACGCACATCATCGCCAACGTGCAGGTGAAGAAGGTGCTGCGTGAAGGGGTCGAATTCTATGGTGGCGTGAAGAATCTGCTCGACTTCGTGCCCGCGGATCCCCTGATCCGCGCCAACGACCCCTTCGATGCCCATGCGAATGACCCGGTGGCCAATCCCTACGGCTACACCTTCGACACGGCGTACATCTATGCACCCCTGCAAGGCCGGCGCTGGTTCTTCGGGCTGCGGTTCACCCTGGATTGATTGTTTGACCAGCAATCGTAGGTTCGGAATGATGCGGACTATCTTGGCAGGCACGCGAAGCCTGTTCGCAACAGGACAAGTCATGACCCTGACACGAGCCATCTCGTCGGTACTGTTGCTCTGCAGCGTGGTTCACGGCGTGGCGCAAGAGAAAGCGCGCGGCGAAGGTGGAGCGCCTCCCACGGAAGAAGGCGTGATCGGGATCCCCGTGGAGGGTTTCGCGATGCCGCCTGGCCTCAAGCTCCCATCGCGCGTTGACCTCTCACCCTGGTTCCCGCCCGCTGGCGACCAGCGTGAGCAGGCATCGTGCAGCGGCTGGGCCTTGGGCTATGCGCTCAGCACGTATTACTTGAACCGCAAAGAGGGCCGCACCGCCGACACCACCTTCCTGGCCGACCCAGGCAAGGTCTTCAGTCCGTCCTTCGTCTACAACCTGACCGCCCGCAAGGCGCAGCTCCCCGATTGCGCCGAGGGCGTAGAACTCGCCGAGGCCATCCAGCTCTTGTGCGATACGGGTTGCTGCTTCTGGCAGCAATTCCCCTACGACACCGCGTTGACCGAGTGCCTGAAGGACGTGCCGGACACGCTGATCAGCGACGCGTATTCATACAGGATGTCCAGCCCGGTAGCGCTGGGGGTTCGCCTTGAGAACTACGACCAATGGCGGTACCACCTCAGCCTATTCGAGCCCATCGTCTTCCTGGCCAGCGTCGGCCCCTACTTTGATCAGGGGGATCTCACCGGAGGGAAGGCACCGTTCGTTTGGGCCGAGCCTTATCCCGGGATGAATTGGGATGGCCGCGTGGGGCATATCATGGTCTGCACCGGGTATGAGGATCCGCACACGTTCAGGGTGCTCAACTCCTGGGGTCCGCACTGGGGCGACCGCGGCTATGTGCTCATACCGGACACGGTGATGGACTGGGCGTGCAGCGAGGCGTACGTGATGCAGCCGCGATGGATGTCGGATGCTGCGCCGGTACCCGATGCCCGGCAGCGCACGGTGGACCTAGGTCGTGATCAGCGGATCAAGGCCAAATTGCGCCTGGGTGAGATCCACGCCACCGATGGCATCGTGCTGCGCTTCCTCGGCCCATCGTTGGATGGTCGGAGGCAGATCGTGGATTACTGGGACATCAACACGCCGGATCGCATCGAGCAGATCGCTGTGCTCGAGAATCAGCCCACCACGTTCAAGCACTTGGGGAACGTGTACAGTTTCACATTCTTCGATCGTGGACGTCTGGGCAGCAAGCCGCGGTTCACCTTGGTGAAGGAGGATCCGAAGAACAACCAGCTCCAGCGGCATGTGGATTCCATATTAGCGCCTCGGGAGGAGTACAAGCTTCCGTAGGGTCTCTTCGGGATCGCTTCAACCCGTCCCCGACATGAGGGCTGCTCATTCCTCGACTGACCGGAAAATGCCAGGAGGTCCTTCGTTCAGTGGATCGCAGGAAACCTTTCAGGCCGAGCGATCCACGAAGTACATGGTGAGCTCGCCCTTGCCTTTAGCGCTCACCTTGCCCCGCTCGGTGAATCGGAATCGCGGGTCGCTCTTGATGAGCGCGTAGGTGCTCTCGCTGATGTTCACTTCTCCAGGTGAACCGCTGCTCTCCATGCGGCTGGCGGTGTTCACCGTATCGCCCCAGATGTCGTAGGCGAACTTCTTCAGGCCCACGATGCCAGCCACCACCGGGCCGGTGTGCACGCCCACGCGGATCTCGAAGAAGGGGAGGCCCTCGGCGATTTTCACGGCCTTGCCCGCCTGGATGAAATCGCGGATCTCCAGTGCGGCATTCACCGCGTCGAAGGCGTGCGTACCGTTCGGGATCGGCAGCCCGCCAGCGGCCATGTACGCATCGCCGATGGTCTTGATCTTCTCGATGCCGTGCCTGGCCATGATGTGATCGAAGGCCGAGAAGCACTCGTGGATATCACGCACCAGTTCCTTCGGGCTGAGTTTCTCGCTCATGGCCGTGAAGCCCTTGAAATCGGTGAAGAGCACGGTGACCTCGTCAATGAGCCGGGCCTCCGCCTCACCCTTGGCCTTCAGTTCGGCGGCCACTTCCTCCGGCAGGATATTGAGCAGCAGGCCCTCGCTGATATCCTTCTCTTTCTGGATGGCCGCTCGCGAGCGCCGAACGTAACGCAGGCGCGAGTACAGCCCCAGCGCGATCAATACCGTTCCTATCCCTGCGAAGAGATACACGTTGCGCGTGCGTCGCATCGATTCCTGCTTCAGCTCGGCATCCAGGTTCTTCACCTCCAGCTCCTTGATGGTGCGCACTTTCTTCTCGCTCTCGTACTTCTCCTGCACATCGGCGATGGCCTTCACCTTCTCGGTGTTGAGGAGGGAGTCCTTCAGCCCCACGTAATCGCGGGAGGCTCGCATAGGCCTCGTTCAATCGACCGAGCCCCAGGAAACAGCGGCTGCGCAGATTCTCGTTCTTCACGAGCGCATCCAGATGATGGAGGTCCGCTGCCAAGGCATCCGACGAATCCAGATAGGCCAGCGCGCGCAGGTGCCTTTTCAGTTGCCATTCCACATTAGCGATGTTGCCGTATTGCACCATCAGCCCTTCCTTGTCATCGGCGAGCTCCTTCAGCATGGGCGCGTGGCGGTGGTAGAACTCGGAACTATCCAGGAACGCAAGGTTTGGCCCCATCGCCTCCCATCTCGGCGAACACCACCCACAGATTCACCAATGCGTCGAGCTCTGTTCCGGGAACACGCCTTCCTTGCGCGCGTTGGCGAGCACGTCCCTGAATGCGACCAAGGCTTCATCCATGGCACCCAGGTTGACCATGGCAATGGCCCTGTTGGTGTAGAGCCCGTCCCGCGCCACGGAATACGGCCAAGCATCGTTCCATGCAGCCAGTGATGACTCGGAGATCTCCTGCACCCGTTGGTATTCCCCTAGACTCAGGAGCGCATTGGAGAGGCTCACGTTCAGCGACATCAGGATGAGGCTATCACACCCAGCGCGGAACCAGTGCAGGCCTTGCTGCCCAGCGATGACCGCTGAGTCCAAGCGGCCGATGTTGTCGTAGCTATGGCAGCGCCAGGACATGATCCGGGCGGCCTTGCAGGTATCTCCGGATGCAAGGAAAACGCTCAACGCCTTATTCAGCACCGGAAGGCTCACCGCGCCATCGGTGATCCTGCCATTGGTGTACGCGCCATAAACGCTGTCAGCCCATGCCATGCGCTCATCGACCGCATGGTTCGTTTGTGCCTCGATGTTGGCGCATCGGATCAGGCCGAATAGCGCGATCCCCGCCCTTATCAGGAGCGGGGACCGGAAAATGCGGGCGAGGCTAGCGCTTCCTTGCACCACCGCCGCTTCCTTTCCGGAACATCGCGGAGGTCCCCCCGCTCGTATTCAGGTTGATGGTCCAGTTGTTCGGGTCGGCGGTATCCAGTTCCACGAGCAGGTAGGCCGTGGTCCCGGTATTGGTCGCGGTCAAGGTCACAGCGCCATTGGCATCGAAGGAGGCCGTTGGTTTTTCGCCCGTGCTGATCTTCAGTGCCACCACGGCTTTGCGCGAGTTGGTATTCACCCCGGTAGACCAGGCATTCACGACAACCTTGTCGGTGGCAGAAGCCCTGCTGACCGTTTTCGTGACCGACGATGCGTCGCTGGGGTAGCCCGGATCGGCGGACTGGATGGACACTTTGGTTGCTTTGGACATGGTGGGCGTTTTGGTGGATGAGGGATCCAACGTAGCGTTAATAGTCGAGATGCCCAAAAAGCGAAGAACCGCCTTGGAGCCTGAATCCCAGGCTGCTTAGTCCTGCCGCTGCCAGTTGCGCTCGATCACCTCCAGCAGTTCGTTGTGGATGGCGCTGTTGCTGGCCAAAATCTCCTCGTCGAACACGGGATCCTTGCTCGGCCGGAAACCGGTGACCTGTCCGCCCGCCTCGCGCACCAGCAGCACGCCGGCGGCCACATCCCAGCTGTTGAGGCCATACTCATAGAAGGCCTCGAAGCGCCCGCAGGCCACATAGGCGAGATCAGCGGCTGCGCTTCCCAGCCTGCGAATGCCGCGCGTACGGTGCATGAGCTCGCGCAGCAGGTCCATGTATTCCTGCTCGTAGCCGAAATCGTCGTACGGGAAGCCTGTTGCGAGCAGGCTATCCTGCAAGGTGGCGCGCTCGCTCACGCGGATGGGCAGCCCATTGAGGTAGGCGCCACCGCCGCGCCAAGCGGTGAAGCGCTCGTCGCGGGTGACCTCATGCACCACGCCCAGCAGGGGCTCCGTGCCATCGAGCAGCGCTACGCTGATGCAGTAGCAAGGCACGCCATGCACGAAATTGGTGGTGCCATCCAGCGGATCGATCACCCAATTGAAGCGTTCGGCCTGCTCACCGCTTCCTTCCTCGGCGATGAAGCCCGCTTCGGGCAGCAATTTCTCCAGGCCCTCCACCAGCCGGTCCTCGCTCACGTGGTCAACGTGCGTCACCAGGTTGTTCAGGCTCTTGGCGCTCACGCGCGTCTCGGTGAGCTTGCCGGCTTCGCTGCGGATGAAGGAGGCCACATCGACGCTGATGGCGGTGACTTGTTCGGTGAGTTTGCGCAGGTCCATGCTTGTTGTTGTCAGAGGTTCGATCCCCGTCTTCTGTTCGCCGAGGTGGTTCAAGCCGCAGCCGTTGGAGCATTTCGGCGCCGCAGCCAGATGAGCCCTCCGATGCCCGCGATCATCAATGCCGCCGAGATGATCTCCGCTTGGGTGATGTTGCCGAGCACATGCACGTTCACGCGGATCTTCTCGATGAAGAAGCGCTCCAGCCCGTTCAGGAACAGGAAGAGGAAGAAGATGCTGCCGGCTGGCTTCAGTCGCTTGCGCAGCATCCACAGCACGCCGAAGAGCGCAAGGCAAACGATGGTCTCGTAGAGCGGGGTAGGGAAGACCGTCTCAGGGAGCACGGTGCAATACCCCTCGAAGCAGGTGCCATCGGTGATGGGCACGCCCACGCCATTCACGTTGTTCGGGTAGTCGTATTGCCAGAGCCATCGCGGTCCGGGGCCGAGGAAGGTGGTGTTCACGATGCCCCAATCGCCATCTCCGCTCACCTGGCAGCCTATCCGGCCAATGGCATAGGCGAGCATCACACCGGGCGCTGCTGCATCAGCCCCGTTCCAAGCGGGGATGCCGTTCTTCACGAAGTAACGGATCACCATGGCACCAGCCACGATGAGCCCTCCGTACATGGTGAGGCCGCTGATGATGTCCTTACCGGTGGGATCGCTGAGGAAGGCCACGACCTCGTCGGGGTTCTCCAGCCAATGGAAGAGCTTGGCGCCGATCAGGCCCCAGATGGCGGCCGTGATCGTGATATTGCCGGCGTGCTCATGCGGATGCACCTGCACTTCTTCGGTGCGCGGCTCGGCGAGCTTGGCCTTCTCCTTCGCGCGCCAGCGGAGCCATGCCAGCAGTGCCCCCACGACGATGCCCCCGACAAAACTGCCCTGGCCGCTGAGCAGGAAGCCCGGGAAGTCGGCGAGCACGTCCGAGGTGTTGAGCACGAGGTGAAGTCCCTTCCAACCGATGAGGAAGCCGAGCAGGCCTTGGCCGATGAGTTCGCCGGGGCTGGCCGGAAGCCCGATGGTCTCTTTGCGCGTGGTGGGCTTCAACAAGCCGAGGCCTGCCATGCGGCGCAGCTCGAGGCCCAGCGTCCAACTGGCGAAGATGAACGCCACGGCCACGAAGAAGCCGAAACTGTTCAGCGGCCGCAGGATGGGCAGATCGATGCCGAAGAGATCGAGAAAGGCGTGGTAGATCGTTGGGTACATGCGAATCAGTTGGCAGTTGGCAGTCGGCAGTCGGCGGTTTCCACAGCCAACAATTCTTCCACGGCGCCATCAACGTGCCCATCGCCGTTGATGCGCGCTAAATGCACGGGCACGATGGTATTCACCAGCGAAGCATCGAACGGCAGCGATACGCGCAAGTAGTTGTCGGTGTAGCCGAGCATGCGGCCATCGACATCCTCCGATTCGAGGAGCACGTTGCGCGCCGTGCCCAAGTGCCGCTCGTAGTGCGCGCGCTGGAGCTTGCTGCTGAGGATGCGCAGCTGCTTGGTGCGTTCGCGACGCGCATCCATCGGAACCGAATCATCCATGCGCACGGCGGTGGTGTTCGCGCGCTCGCTGTAGGTGAACACGTGCAGGTGGTCAACGGGAATGGAACGGAGGAAGGCGTGTGTCTTCAGGAACTCTACTTCTGTTTCGCCGGGTGTGCCCGTGATCACATCGGCGCCGATGCAGGCGTGGGGGAGGAGGGCCTTGATGCGCGCCACGCGATCGGCGTAGAGCGCGGTATCGTAACGCCGGCGCATGCGCTCGAGGATGGCATCGCTGCCGCTCTGCAAGGGCATGTGGAAATGCGGCATGAAGCGCTGGCTGGCGGCCACGAATTCGATGACGTCATCCGAGCAGAGGTTGGGCTCGATGCTGCTGATGCGGAAACGCGCGATGCCATCGACCTCGTCAAGCGCCTCGATGAGCCCGAGGAAATCCTCGCCATGGCTGCGGCCGAAATCGCCCGTGTTCACGCCGGTGAGCACGATCTCCTTCACGCCGGACGAGGCGATCTTCTCCGCAATGGCCACCGTCTCCGCGATGGTGCCGCTGCGGCTGCGACCACGGGCGAGCGGAATGGTGCAGAAGGAGCAGAAGTAGTCGCAGCCGTCCTGCACCTTGAGGAAGGTTCGGGTGCGGTCACCTGAATTGTAGGAGGGGATGAACTTGCGTGTGTCCTTGATCGGAGCAAAGACCGCTTCGCTTCGCTCGCGGTGACCGGCTTCGGCTGATGACAGACGCCGGTCGATGTGCGCGGCTAGGTCGAACTTCTCATTCGCGCCGAGCACGAGGTTGACGCCCGGGATGGCGGCGATCTCCTCTGGCTTCAGTTGCGCGTAGCAGCCCACCACGGCTATGAAGGCCTCCGGGTTGATCCGCTGGAAGCGCCGCACCCATTGGCGGCATTCCTTATCGGCGTTCTCGGTGACGCTGCAGGTGTTGAGTACGAAGACATCGGGGCGCTCCTCAATCCGTACGCGAGCGTAGCCAGCCTCTTCCAGCGAACGAGCCAGGGTGCTGGTCTCGCTGAAATTGAGCTTGCAGCCCAGGGTGTGGAAGGCGACGGTACGGGGGGAGCTCAAGGCGGGAGGGGCAGGCGCAGGAGGCAATTGATCCGGCGCAGGTGTTCGTGGCGCGCGAAGGTAACGGGCTGCTGTTCAAAGGACTTTGCTAGGTTTAGGCATCCAAATCAAAAGCAGGCGTCTGCCAAGCGGCAGGGTGCCAGCCCGGCCACCACCCAACCAGGACCCATGACACGAACCTTACGCGCGCTCGCCTTTTTTCAAGCACTTGTTGTCACCACTGCTGCGCAGGCGCTCTCGGTCTCGGTGACCAAGACCGACGAGTATTGTGATGGTGCCAACGGTGCCATGTGGGCCAATGTGTCGGGTGGCATTGAGCCGTACACCTACCTATGGAGCAATGGAGCCACCACGGAATCCATTTATGATCTGGTTGCAGGAACCTATAGCGTAACGGTCACGGACTTCGTGGGCACCCAGGCCACCGATGGTGCCAACATCCTCAGCTATGCGTCGTTCCCACCTACCGATCTGGGCGGAGCGCGCGCCTATTGCCCGGGTGGTTTCGAGTATGTGCATTCGGTATTCAGCCAGATCTGGCTCTATGAGGTGAACCTTGGCCTGCCGATGCTACCGCCGTTCACCTTGCAGGGTGTGACCGCGATCGATATGATCGGGTTCGATGGTTACCAGCTCGTTCTCTATGGTCCACCCGGCCCTGCGGATGGAAGCAGTTCCCAATTCACCTACACCGATGCGAACGGATGTCCGGGAGATGTTACCCTGCATGTGGGATATGGCGTGGACTTCCCGGTGATGAGCGTACTGAACGTGGAGGCCGCCTGTGCCTCGGCGGCAAACGGTAGTATTCAAGTGGCGCTAACACCTGAGGGACATGATCAATCGGTTGAACTCGAACTGAAGCGATCGAACGGCCAGGTCGTTGCGACGCGTTACACAGGTCAACAGGCGAGCATCGAAATGTTCACAGGACTTGTGCCGGACGATTACCGTCTTGTGCAGCGCATCCGATCAGTTGGCTTGGATGAAGTCTGGCAACAACTGCGGAACGTGTGCGGCGATTCGCTGATGGTGACTGTAGCGGATCTCGGGGCCAACTGCGGCAACGTGAACGGCACCGTGTACATGGATTACAATGAGGACTGCGTGATGGGCAACAGCAGCGAAACGCGCGTGCCTGGTGCTTTGCTGGAGTTCACGCCCGGTCCGTACTACGCTACGGCCAATGGAGTTGGAGCATACAGCTTGAACTTGCCGAGCGGTGCTTATGCCATGCAGCAGATTGCTGCCGGCATCGCGCAGCATTGTCCCGCGCCACCCGCACCGGTGAACGTGAGCGGCGTGCAAACGATCAACGTGGGCGACACGGCCGTGGTGCCAGTGGATGCCGAAGTGATGATCGCCAGCGGCGCTGCTCGACCCGGCTTCGTTCTGCAATACGCCATCCAGCAGAGCAACCTCACACCGGCCACCACGGGTGCCACGAGCACGGTCATGACCTTCGACCCAACGGTCACCTTCATCACGGCCAACCCTACACCATCCCTCATCAGCGGTACTACGCTCACGTGGAACCAAGCTGCCTTGGGAGCTTTTCAGCAACGAACCATCTACGTGCAGTTCCAGGTTCCGCCTGACGTGGGCTTGATCGGCAACGTGCTCAGTGCATCCGTTTCGCTCAGCACCGCGAACACCGATGCGGTGGGTGCGAACAACAGTGCAAGCACCTCGGTGACCATCACTGCCAGCTTCGACCCGAACGACAAGACGGCCCGGACCAGCTCCCAGTGGAGCAACGACTTCTACTACATCAACGTGGACAACTGGATCGACCAGCCATCGCTTCCCAGAACACGGGCACGGACACGGCCTTCACGGTCATCATCACCGACACCTGGCCGTCGACGCTCGACCCGGCGGCGATCCAATGGGGAGCGGCATCGCACGCATGCATGCGCAGCTTGGTAGGGCAGGGGGTGCTGAAGCACATCTTCCCGAACATCCTCCTACCGGACAGCAACGTGAACGAAGCGGCGAGCCACGGCTTCGCGTCCTTCCGCATACGCCCACACGTGCCGCTGCTTCCGGGAACTGTGATCGAGAACACGGCCAATATCTTCTTCGACTACAACGAGCCGGTGATCACTGAGCCGAGCATATTGGTGGCAGAGTTCAGCACTGAAGTGGGCGGAGAAGATGCGAATGCGCTGTTCATCGCTCCGAATCCCGCGACCACTGAGGTGCGGATCACGGCAGGGCACGAGGTCATCGCGCGGGTCACGCTCTTTGCTGCGGATGGAAGGATGATGATGAACACGGTCCCGAATACGACAGCCACGACCTTGAACTTCGGGACGCTGCCAAGCGGGCTGTACATCGTGCAGGTGGATCTCGCCAGCGGCACCACGTCACGGAAACGGCTCTTAAAGCACTGATCAAATGAAAAAAGCACTTGTGCTGATGGTTCTGGCATGCGCCACGGAATCGGTCATGGCGGTCAGCGTCACGCTGCTTCCATGGAATGAGCAATGCGGCAACAACAACGGACGGATCGAGGCGAGTGCGAGCGGTGGGCAGTTCCCCTACACCTATCTCTGGAGCAACGGCGCAACGACTGCGGTGGTCACGGGCCTGGATGCCGGCACGTATTCGGTGACCGTTACGGATAACCTCGGTGCACAGGCCAACGCGCAGATCACCCTGCTCGATGTGCCGGAGATCCAGGTACCCGACATGTATTGGAATGGGGGAGGAATGGGCATTGGCGAGGTGATCATCTCTTCTGCTGGCCTGCATGCTTGCCCCGGTCTGTGCGACGCCGGCTTCGCTTGGAACGAACTGGGCTATACGCCGAATGTGATTTACCCTGTTACCTACCTCCCGGCACCCGATCCCAACTTCGGGGGTGGACCGAACCCGGTGTTCACCTTCTTCTGCGCGAATGATGTGCCGGTGCTGCAGATCACCGATGCGACTGGATGCACCGGGAGCTTTCCGGTCACTGGCCTCTACGAGGAACAGGCCGGACCTATGTCGTTGATCGGTGTTGGAGCAGCGTGCGGACCGACGGGCAGCATCACGATGAATGCGGGCACAGGGACCTTCTTCGGCCAGCTCCAACTCCTCGATGCCTCGTTCAATTTCGTAGGCAACACGGTTACCGTGAATGCGGGAGGTCCGCCGCAGACGTTCCAAGGTCTTTCGCCCGGCACCTATCATGTTTCGCGAGAACTGCTGGGACCACTGAGCCCTGCATCAACTACCTCTTGAACATCGACGTGCCCAGCGCCGGGAACCCGTGCGGCACGGTGAGTGGCGATGTGTTCCTGGATCACGATCAGGATTGCGTGCAGGATGCGATCGACGAACCGATCCCGTACCGCGTGCTTGAGGTACTGCCCGGCCCGGAGTATGCCATCACTGATGCCGACGGTCACTATGCCCTAGGACTGGCCTACGGTAACTTCACCATCGACCATCAGGGCGACGGTGGTTTCGATCAGCTGTGCCCGCCAGCGCAACAGCAGCCCTTCACCATCAACGGCGTCACGTCCGATGTCGTGGTGGACTTCGCTGACAGCAGCTTGACGCCGTTGGATGTCATCGCTTCGCTTTACTCCACACCGATCCGGCCGGGCTTCCAGGCCGGGTACAGCGCCTATGTGACGAACAACAGCGGCCAGCTCAGCGGACCTGTCGAAGCGACCTTCACCATTCCGGCGCCCTTGACCTATGTGAGCGCCGTACCTGTGCCCACATCGGTGGTCGGGAACACGGTGACATGGACGGGACTGCCCGCACTTGGCGCTTACGATCAGCATTACCTGCACATCACGGTGCAGGTGCCCCCGGATCCCTTGCTCATCGGCACCTTCGTCACCGCCACCTTGAGCGCATCGCAACCGATCGCCGAATCGGACCTTGTCAATAACAGCATTGATCTCACGCGTGAGATCACCGGCAGCTACGATCCCAACGACAAGCGTGCGCGCACCAGCAGCGGCTGGAGCGATGCGCTCTACTACATCGGTACGGACGAATGGGTCGAGTATGTCATTCGATTCCAGAACACCGGCAACGACACGGCCTTCACCGTGGTGGTGACCGATACGCTCAGCGAGGAGTTGGATATGGCCTCGTTCCAGCAAGGCGTTGCGTCGCATGCGTTCAGCGTTTCCTTCAAGCCTGATCGCGTGATCGAATGGCGCTTCGAGGATATTGACCTGCCGGATAGCACCACGAATTGGGTCGCAAGCAATGGCTTCGTTTCGTTCCGCATCCGTCCAGCGCTGCCTATCGCGCCCGGCACCGTGATCGAGAACACCGCCAACATCTACTTCGACTTCAATCCTCCCGTGATCACCGAGCCGAGCGTGCTGGTGGCGGAGTTCAGTACGGGGGTTCAAGGGCAGTCGCAAGATGACATGCGCCTGCTGCCGAATCCTGTGAACGACCAGTTGCTGATCTCTTCAGATGGGACCATCGATATGATCACCATCATCGCAGCCGACGGAAGAGAAGTTATGCGCCGCAGAATGCGAACGACCAGCGGGACGATCGATGTCTCAGGACTTCGGGCAGGTTCGTTCTTCCTCGTTGCCATCTTGGAGAATGGAGGCATCGTTCACGAACGCTTCATCAAACAATGATCATGCGCCTCTTCCCGGTCGTTATCGCGATGCTCACCTTCCTTGGCGGGCATGCGATGTTCATACAAGTGAATACCGTGATCCCTGAAACCTGCGGCAACAGCAATGGCCGGGTGGATGTTCAGGTGGGCGGAGGAGTGGAGCCGTATTCGTTCTCCTGGTCCAACGGTGCCACCTCGGAGGATCTGATGGACGTGCCGGGGGGCACCTATACCCTTACGGTCACGGACGACCTGGGCGCTCAGGCGAGTGAGCAAGTGACCGTACAGAGCTATGGGTTCCTGCCCTATCAGGAGGGAGGACAGTACTACCCGCTCCCGGATGGCATGGGCGGTATGATCTGGGGTGGCGCCTGCGCAGGCCAATGCAACGGCCAAATGGCCATGCCGCTGGAACTGTTCGGTGGCACGCCCCCCATTACGATTGATTGGAACGCGTCAAGCAACATCTCATGGGTGGGCATGACCCAGGACCTCATGCCCATTTACGGCGGCTTCTGTTTGGGCGAAACGGTGACCTACACATACTCCGACGCGCTCGGATGCACTGGCTCCGGCTCGCACACCATCATCGGCGTGGACAGCGTGCCAAGCATTGCAGCGGTGCATGGCGCGTGCGCGGGAGGTGCCAATGGCCGTGTCGATATCTATTGCCAGCAGATGCCATGGGTGCCGCCTACGATGAGGATCTTCCGAAATGGGAACCAGGTGGCCGCGCCGACCTATCCGTGGAACGCGCCACAGACGATCCAGGTGCAGGGTCTGCTCGCTGGCGATTACGAGCTCCGCATGGACTGGTACGGCGCCTGTCCGGCCGTTGTGCCGTTCACCGTTCCTGTGCTGACCGTGCCCTGCGGCACAGTGAGTGGGACGAACTTCCTCGATGACGATCAGGACTGCCAGCCGGGTGCGGGCGAGATCCGAATGCCTTATCAGGTGCTCAACATCCAGCCAGTGGATGAGTGGGTGCTCACCGGAGGGAATGGCGAGTTCTTGTTCGCGCTGCCCAACGGCAACTATACGCTGGAGCATACAGCACCTGGCATCGTGCCGCTGTGCCCATTGCCGCAGCCGATACCCTTTGCCGTGAATTCCAACGCCTCGGTGATCCAACTGGCTGATAGCAGCACGCTGCCCCTTGACATCGCCCTATACGCGGGTGGTGGTGTGGCGCGGCCGGGTTTCACAACGACCCACCAGTTAACCGTAAGGAATCTCAGCGCGAAGCTCAGCGGTGCGGTGCAGGTAGTGCTCAACCATGATCCGGGGCTCAATTACCTATCGGCTTCGCCTACCCCGACCTCCGTCGCTGGCAGTACCCTCACCTGGGACCTGCCTCAGCTCACGGCCTTCGCTCAGCTTGGCATTTGGGTGCAGTACGATGTGCCCGTGGCCACAGCCCTCGGCACCGTGCTCGCTTCTTCCATCACGGCTGCTTGTGCCCTCGCGGACAACGACCTGTCGAACAATGCCATCGGTATCACGCAGGTGGTGACGGGCAGCTATGACCCCAATGACAAGACCGCGCGCACAAGCTCGGGTTGGAGCGATGCGCTGTACTACCTGGATCAGGATGAATGGATAGACTACACGATCCGCTTCCAGAACACCGGCACCGATACGGCCTTCACCGTGGTGATCACCGATACGCTCGCTGCGGAATTCGACATGGCGAGCTTTCAGCAGGGCACGGCCTCGCATGCCTTCGATGTGGCATTCATGCCGGGCCGTGTGGTGGAGTGGACCTTCACTGATATCCTGCTGCCGGACAGCAATGTGAATGAGGCGGCGTCGCATGGACTGGTATCGTTCCGGATCCGACCCGTGCAACCGCTTTCGCCCGGCACCGTGATCGAGAACACCGCCAACATCTATTTCGATTTCAACCCGCCGGTGATCACCGAGCCGAGCGTGCTGACGGCGGAGTTCAGTACGGGTGTTGCCAACGCGAGTTCATCGGAACTGGTACTATCACCAGTGCCCGTGAGCGATTTGCTGACCGTGCAAGCCTCCAGCGCTATCGCTACAGTGCGGATCATGGCGGCGGATGGGAGGGAAGTGCTTCCGAGCAACACCCGCGGTTCTGGATCGTCCATCGACGTCTCGCGCTTGAGAGCCGGTGCTTACCTCTTGATCGCTGAGCTGAACAACGGTACCACGGCGCGCGCGCGCTTCATAAAGAACTGAAGCTCACATGATCAAAGCACTGTTCGGATCCGCATTCCTGCTCGCATCGATCCAGGCGTTGGCACTAACGGTTGACCTTCAAGTGCTGAACGAGACCTGCACCTATGCGAATGGTTCAGTTTACGCGCAGGTCTCGGGCGGGGTACCACCCTATACCTACCTCTGGGGCGGCGGTGAGACCACGGAAGGAATAACCAACCTGAGCCCAGGTACCTACAGTGTTACCGTTACCGACTTCGTGGGCACGCAAGTGACCGAGCAAGCCACCGTGATCAGCGTGGACTACGGAGCGTTCGACTACAACTTCCCGCACGCCTATTGCCCCGGCCAGAATTACCATGAGTTCTTCTTTCCCCCCCAGCCGACTGGGGTGCCAGCCGATGTGAGTCCCTGGTCCGCTTCGCAGGGGTTCATTGATGTAGTGCCGCCTCCGGCAGGTCCTGGCAACTATTACCTGAATCCCGGCCCGATCCCTCCGGGTAGTGGACAGATGGTGACCTTTTGGGATGTGAACGGATGCACCGGTACATTGAGCTTCACGGCTGGGTACCCGATCACTTCATGGCCCAGTTTCGCGGTGGTGGACGTGCAGGGCTCATGCGCCAACGTGGCTTCGGGCCAGGTCACTTTCACCACTACTCCCGAACCGACGACCGATACGTACTACATACTGAAATCCGAAGGGAGCAATGAGTTTGAGGGATGGGCGAACAATTTCCAATCGGTTGCTCCCAATGTGTATGCATTCGTCGGCTTGGAACCCGGGAACTATTACCTGATGCACCGTCTGGGTATTACGCTTTCGTTGCTCCAGGGCGCTGGCTGTGCCTCGGACAGCATCTTGGTAACGATACCTGACCTGGGGCCCACTTGCGGCAGCATTTCCGGCAGCACCTACATGGATTACAACAGCGATTGCCTGGACACCGAAGCGAACGCTTCGAACGTGGTAGTGGAGATCCAGCCGGGTCCCTATTACACCACCAGCGGCGGCAGCTATTCCGTGGTGGTGCCGAACGGCAGCTACACCATGACCACCAGCGCACCTGCCATCGCACAGAGCTGCCCCGCAGCAGCCACTGTCAACGGCAATACGGCGATCGTCAACATCGGTCACCAGCCCACGATCCCGCTGGATGTGGCCATCAGCCTGGCATCCGGCCCAGCGCGCCCCGGTTTCGAGCTGCACTACACCATGCACGTGGAGAACCTCTCGTCCTCATCGAGCGGTGCCACCACCACCACGCTCACCTTCGATCCTGGGCTGACCTTCATCAGTGCAACGCCAACACCGGTGGTCAGCGGCAATACGCTCACCTGGAACCAATCGGCGCTCAGCCTCTTCCAGGACCGTGACTATTTCATCCGCCTGCAAGTTCCGCCCGATGTGGGCTTGATCGGAACGGACCTGCTCGCAAGCGCCGGAGTCTCCACGGCGAACACCGATGGCGAGCTAAGCAATAACACTGCTAATGCCGCGATCACGGTCACGGGCAGTTATGACCCGAATGACAAGACCGCTTACACCAGCACGCGGGCGAGTGAGTCGCTCTATTTCATCAACGAGGATGATTGGATCGATTACGTGATCCGATTCCAGAACACCGGCACGGACACGGCCTTTAACATCGTGGTCACGGACACGTTGCCACCCACCTTGGACCCAGCGACGATCTCACTGGTCACTGCATCGCACCAGCACACGTGGAACGTGCAAGGGCAAGGCACGCTCAAGTTCATATTCCCGAATATCCTGCTGCCGGACAGCAACGTGAACGAACCGCAGAGCCATGGGCTCATCAGCTTCCGCATCCGACCGCACTTGCCCATCGCTCCTGCCACTGTGATCGAGAACATCGCCAACATCTATTTCGACTTCAACCCGCCGGTGATCACCGAGCCGAGCGTGCTTACGGCGGAGTTCAGTACGGGGGTGGGAGAGATGAGCACGGACCACCTTCAAGTCTACCCCGTTCCAGCGCGAACACAATTGAACGTTCATTCGACCACACTGCTGACGCGGCTGTCGATCCTGACCTTGGATGGGCGCATGGTCCGCGAAGAGCCGATACAAGGACACCGCGCCTTGGTGGGTCTGCAAGGGCTTCCTTCGGGCGCCTACCTCCTCCGGGCCACGGACTCTGAGGGCAACCAGTTGCACCATCCATTCCTCATCGAGCACGAATAACCGCCGCCATGAAACAACTCAACGCATTCGTCTTCTGCGCGCTGATCAGTTCGCCCGCGCTTTCCGTCACGGTGAGCATACAGATGTACATACCGGCATTCTGCACTTACCCGACCGGATCGATCTACGCGCAGCCACAAGGCGGGACGGAGCCTTACACCTATTCCTGGAACACGGGCTCCACGGATTCGTGGCTGAACGATCTGGTTGCGGGCACCTACAGCGTCACCGTAACGGACGCGAACCTGGAACAGGCCACTGCGGATTTCACGCTCTCGCCCTATCCCTTCGAAGCGTATGTGGACGGAATGGTCGGCTGCCCTGACCAAATGCTCGGCCCTCCATTCCGGATGCTCGGACAGGCTAGCATTTACAATACGGGCGTTCCTCCATTGACCCTATCGGGGAATTATGTCTCCGATGTGATCAATGGTCCGAATGGCTACGCCGCCTTGTATGTGGGCAACTTCGATATCTGGCCTCCTGCTGGCACCCCGCTGTCCATCGCTTTCACCGATGCCAATGGTTGTCCGGGAACGATCTACGGGCAGGTGCCGCAGCCGCCTGCGCACCCTCAACGGCAAGTGCTGATGGTGGATGCGGCGTGCGCTGCTGGGTACAACGGGAGCGCCTTGGTCCAAGTGGACGAATCGCCCAACGATGACCCCTACCTGTTGCGGCTGGTCCGCGATGGCACGCAGGCTGGCGCGCTCGCCGATCAGTACACGGTCGGCCAGATGTTCGGCCAGGTCCCGCACACCATCCTCCGGCAGGACCTTGCGCCGGGCGAATACGCGCTGGTCTCGTCGCCGAGATTCGAGGACTCCGCTTACGAATGGCTTGAAGGGTACTTCTTTATATCTGAGGATTACTGCACGGACACCGTGTGGTTCACCGTGCCTGAGATGCCCGGACCCTGTGGCACGCTGAAGGGCACGGTCCATATGGACGATAACCAGGATTGCATCATGGCGGGCCTCGAGACGCGCGTGCCGAACGAGGTGATGCTGATCGAACCTGGAGGCTACACTGCGATGTCCGGGGCCAATGGATACTACCAGGTCAATTTGCCCACCGGGTCCTACACGGTCGAACAAGCTTCTGCAGTGCTCGACGAGCATTGCATCGGCGGGCCGATCCCATTCAATCTGGGAAGCAACGGGCAATCCGTGACGCAGAACATGGGCGATACGGTACTGGTGCCGCGTGACATTGAGCTTTTCATCGGTTCAGGCCCAGCGCGTCCTGGCTTCAATCATCAACCTGTGCCTGCACATCCATCACGAGACGCTCGGCGGAACCGGCACGCTCACCGTGTCCTGCACCTTCGATCCGGCGCTCACGTTCACCAGTGCCAGCCCGACGCCCGTGGTGAACGGCAACACCCTCACCTGGACGCTCGCGCAGCTCACCTCATTCGGCAATCGGCACATCAACGTGAACCTGCAGGTGCCGCCGAACCCGGCCTTGATCGGCACCGAACTCATGCACAGCGCCACGGCGAGCATCGCGCAGCCCGAAACGAACCTGACCAACAACAGCACGGTGCACTTGCGCACCGTGACCGGCAGCTACGACCCCAACGACAAGCTGGCCTCGACCAGCAGCCAGTTGAGCGACGCGCTCTACTACATCGATCAGGACGAGTGGATCGACTACACCATCCGCTTCCAGAACACGGGAACGGACACGGCCTTCAACGTGGTGATCACCGACACGCTCCCGCCGACGCTCGATCCCGGCACTTTCGAGCTTGGTCCGCGCTCGCACAGCTGCATCACGCAAATGGCTGGTCAAGGCATCGTGCGTTTCATCTTCAACAACATCCAGTTGCCGGACAGCAACGTGAACGAGCCTGCTTCGCATGGCCTTGTGCAGTTCCGCATCAAGCCGCACCTGCCCATCGCACCCGGCACCATGGTCGAGAACATCGCCAACATCTACTTCGACTTCAACCCGCCTGTGATCACACCGCCGAGTGTGCTGGTGGCGGAGTTCAGCACGGGGGTAGGAGAGGAGCGCATAGCCAACTTGCTGCTTTCGCCGGTGCCGGTCATCGATCAGCTGAATGTGGTCTCGCCCATCGAGATCCGCTCGGTACGGATCGTCGCCGCGGACGGCCGCGAGGTGGTCCAGCGATCGGTCCGTTCATCATCAGCAGCCATCGACGTCTCAACGCTGAAAGCAGGCGCTTACCTGCTCATCGCCACCATGACCAATGGAATGGAAGTGCGCGAGCGCTTCCTTAACCTCTGAACCATGCGTGCTTCCTTCCTGCTTGCATCGTGCGCCTTGGCTGCAGGTGCATCCGCGTTCAACATCCAGTTGACACCCTATCCCGAGACATGCGGTAACGGCAATGGATACGTGACCGTGTACATCGATGGACCGGCCATGGAACCCCTTACGTACGCTTGGTCGGACGGGTCAGATGGTCCGGAGCTCATGAATGTGGGCGCTGGCACGTACAGCCTCACCGTCACTGACTTCTTTGGTGAATGGGCCACCGCCCAAGTCACCGTGATCAATCAGCCTGGGCTGACGAGCATCGGCGGTGGGCAAGTGAGTTATGGCGTTGATGATCTGTTCGGCCACACCGGCGTGGCCTGCCCGGGAGCGTGCAACGGAGCCCGCTATATGCACTTCTTCGACGGAACGGCTCCATACACCGTGACGTGGTCGGACCCATCCGTCACCTTCTACGCCAACTTCTTGGGCATGCCGGTTTTCACGGATTTCTGTTACGGGACCGTGTATGACTACACCGTGACAGATGCATTCGGTTGTCCTGGAAGCGGCAGCTTCATCGATACCTTGATCAATCCGGCCTATCCATCGGAGATCACCTTGATTGAAGGTGCGTGCGGTGGTGGGGCGAATGGAGCGATCGAGGTCTGGATCAACCCGGCATGGTTCGATGGTGGCGGGAATTGGCTGTCGCTGTGGCAGAACGGTGTGGACATCACCTTGCAAGTGGGCTATCAATTCCTCGGTGGCAACATGCTCCGCTATTCTGAATTAGCACCTGGCGCCTATGAATATCGGCGGATCGCTGGCTCACCAGGATTGCCGTCTGAGTGCACGGAGATCATTCCCTTCGTGATCGAGGACCTCGGTTCGGCATGCGGCAATGTTTCGGGCACCTTGTTCATCGATCATGACCAGGATTGCGCGCAGGATGCGAACGATCCTGGCGTGCCCTTCAGGGTCCTGAACATCGAGCCCGGGTCGGAACTGGCCATCACCAGTACGCACGGGGAGTACTCCCGGAATCTTCCGCTCGGATCATACACCCTGGCGCCGAGCGGATCCGATCTCTATCCGCTGTGCCCATCCTCTTCGCCAGTCCCATTCGACTTGACCGTTCCTGTTCCGCTGGCGGTGCTAGACCTGGCGGACAGCAGCCTGGTCGATCTGGATCTGGAGACGTTCATTTCAGCTGGTCCGGCCAGGCCGGGATTCGTTCATCAAGTGCAGGGGCAGGTGCGCAACATGAGTGGGCAGCTATCCTCATCAGTGGATGCCACCTTCACCTTCGACCCATCGATGTCGTTCATCGGCGCCGCGCCGACACCGACAAGCGTGGTGGGTAACGTGATCACATGGAGCGACCTGCCGCCGATGGTCGGCTTTGACATGCTCGACTTCTCCGTCGTACTGCAGGTTCCACCGGATCCGGGACTGCTCGGAACCGCCATCACACACATTCTTGAAGCGACGCAATCGTTCACAGAAGCCGATCCAGGCAACAACGTGGCAACTTGGAGCGATGTGATCACGGGCAGCTACGACCCCAACGACAAGTTGGCTCGCACGAGCAGCGGCCAAAGCGCTTCGCAGTACTTCATCGCTCAGGACGAATGGATCGACTACACGATCCGGTTCCAGAATACGGGAACGGATACGGCCTTCACGGTCGTGATCACCGATACGCTTTCAGCATGGCTGGACATGGCCACGTTCGAGCAGGGCGCGGCATCGCATGGGTTCAGCATCCGGTTCAAACCCGGGAGGGTGGTGGAATGGCGCTTTGCCGGCATCGCGCTTCCCGATAGCACCACAGACGAGGTAGCGAGCCATGGATTCGTCACCTTCCGCATCTGGCCGCAATTGCCATTGTTGCCCGGCACCGTGATCGAGAACATCGCCAACATCTACTTCGACTTCAACCCGCCGGTGATCACCGAGCCGAGCGTGCTGGTGGCGGAGTTCAGCACGGGGGTGAATGATGCATTGCCTTCTGAAGCATTGCTGAGCCCGAACCCTGCGATGGACCGTGTGCGCTTGAGCGAGGCATCGGTCGCGGCCAAGGTGCTCCGGTGGGAAGTCGTTTCCTCTTCGGGTGCGACCTTGGAACAAGGCAGCGGCCCCATCCCCGCGTCGGGGATCGCCATCGGGCACTTGGAGGATGGCGCATACTTCCTGCGCATGCACACGGTGAATGAGACCCGCAACGAACGCTTCATCAAGATCGGCCAATGACCAGGAACAGGACCCTCTCCTTCGCGCTCGCACTATTCGGATCGTTACGCATCGTTGCGCTGCAAGTGGATGTGGTCAACCCCGTCCAATCAGCGTGCGGCTATCCGACTGGCATCATGGAAGCCTTGATCAGTGGCGGTGTTCCGCCGTACACGATCGCGTGGAACACGGGCGCCACCACAGAGATCATCACGGGCCTGCTGCCCGGTACCTATAGCGTAACGGTGACGGACTTCGTGGGTACACAGGCCTTTGGACAAGGCGATGTGGGCGTATCCAGCATGCAGCAAGGCGGCCAGACCTATGCCAACCTCGCGCATTGCCCGGGAAGCCTTCCCATGGCGGAGCTCACGCTGTTCAATCAAGCCCAATACGGTGCATACATCTGGGGCGCACCCCCGTTCACGATCACCGGACCCGCAGAGGTCGAAGGTGTTTCCGTTGTGCAATGCACGAACTGCACGGGCATGGATTCGCTGGTCCGCGTGGAAATGGATGTGCCTGCGGGATCTTTTCAGACGATCACTTGGGAGGATGCGAACGGCTGCCCTGGTGAGAGCCAGGTGGTCATGAGCACGGAGGCAGTTTGGCCCAACGTCATGGTCTATGACGTGCAGGGATCGTGCGCTGGCGGCAACAACGGCACCTTCGCCTATGCGGTGAGCCCGCTGTCCTCTCAGCTGATGACCCTGCGCATCTACCGGCCGAGCGGCAACTTGCTCTCGTCGGTTCCTATCGGTCCAGGCACGGCCGGTGCGCATGGCCAGCTTTCTCCGGGGACCTATGTGCTGAAGGTCGTTGCCGAGACCAACGGTCCTTTCGATGATGAGCTCTGCTGGGACCAGACCGTCGCAGTGATCGACGACTTGGGCAACGGCTGCGCGAATGTGAACGGTCCGGTCTTCATCGATGGCAATGCCAACTGCACCTGGCAGTTCAACGAGAACAAGATCCCGCAGGCCATCGTGGAGTTCACGCCGGGACCTTACTATGCCACCTCGAACGCCATCAGCGGCTACAGCACGAACCTGCCGCTCGGCACCTACGACCACACGGTGATCCATCCCGGAGCGCAGCAGGAATGCCCCGGTCCCTTCACGTTGGATGGCTCACAGAGCAGCGTGACCAGGCCGATCGGCTGTTCATCGCTTTTCCCGCTGGATGCCCAGGTGACCGGATGCAACGGACCGGCACGTCCGGGCTTCCAGCTCTTGTATGGGCTGAACCTGCGCAACAACACGGCTGCGAACGCAGGTGCCAGCACGCTCACCTTCGAGTTCGATCCGGTGCTCAGCTTCGTTTCGGCATCGCCCACGCCGTCGTCGGTGGTTGGCAACACCGTCTCATGGAGCCTGACTGGCATTGGCGCTTATGCGAGCACCTATCGCTTCGTGCATTTACAGGTGCCACCGGACATCGGTCTCATCGGCACCACGCTCAATGCCACAGCCACGGTTTCCACCACGAACACCGATGCTGTTCCGGCCAACAATGCGTGGACATCGCAGCAAACCGTCACGGCCAGCTACGACCCCAACGACAAACTGGCAAGCACCAGCACCGGCCAAAGCGATGAGGTGTACTTCATCGATCAAGATGAATGGATCGACTACGTGATCCGATTCCAGAACACCGGCACGGACACAGCTTTCCATGTGGTGGTCACCGACACGCTGCCATCCACTCTTGATCCAGCCACCGTCGAGGTGGGTGCGGCCTCGCACGCGATGAACTGGAACCTCACCGGCCATGGCATCCTGCGGTTCAACTTCCCGAACATCCTGCTGCCCGATAGCAACGTGAACGAGCCACTGAGCCACGGCTTCGTGGGCTTCCGCGTAAGGCCTCGATTGCCGATCGAGCCAGGCACCCTCATCGAGAACATCGCCAACATCTATTTCGACTATAACCCGCCGGTGATCACCGAGCCGAGCGTGCTGGTGGCGGAGTTCAGTACGGGGGTGGTGGAACAAGGTGGTCAGGATTTGGTGCTGATGCCCAACCCGACGAATGGCGAACTGCTTGTTCAGTTGCCTGAGCAAGGACATGACGGGCCGGTACCTACTCGGTGACCGTGACAGATGGCAACAGCGACCAGGCACGGAAGAGTTGCCGACTACTCGGACCCCAATTATTCGGTTGGGCCGCAGGCCATATGTCCCGGGGTGTATCCGGATGCCCGTTCATCATCATCGTACCCGGGCTGAGGTGTTCAATGGGGCCACCACCGTACTTCCTGAACGGCGAGTCGGATGCTATCAACCCTTCGGCCCGGTTACCTCGGCACCGTGCCGGGAACTCCCGGGGTCACCTACAACATAACCTTCCAAGATGGCAATGGGTGCACGGGCCAATGGCCTGTAACTCCTGTTGGTCCGGTCCAATGGCCAGTGTTGGGGATCCTCAATATCCGGGACCCGACAATCGACACAGGCAGCATCCTAGCCTACGGGGCACCAACGACACAGTTACCTGGAGGTGAGCCACCCGGAGATGCTGGTGCCGCCTGGCTATGGGGAGTGTGGGGCCGAACCCGGTACGATACAGCTCACCGAACTCCCTCCCGGTGATTACCGCTTAGGCGCGCATCATGGACTGTGGGAAAGCCCCGAGTGTTACGATGAGCTCTTTGTTCACCATTCCCGACCTGGGTCCCACCTGCGGCAGAGTGCAAGGACAGGCCTTCGTGGATTACAACGAGAACTGCACCAGGCAGTCGAACGAACCGTTCGCGCCGGGGCAGATCATTGAAGTGTTGCCGGGGCCCTTTTACGCGACCACGGCCGGGTCGGGAGCGTATTCGCTGATACTCCCCTTCGGCAACTACACCTTGACCCAGCAAAGCGCCCAACTGGCCGAGCATTGCACCGGTGGCCCGATCCCCTTCACCATCGCCGCATCACCGAACATCGTCACCCGCAACCTGCCGGACACCTCATTGGTGGGCCTCGATGTGCAGGCCACGCTCAGCAGCGGCATTGCACGTCCCGGCTTCGAGTTCCAGTACGCCATCAACGTGCGCAACCTCACACCACCGCCCAGCGGGGCCACCTCGCTCACCTTCACATTCGACCCCACACTTGGCTACCTGTCCGCCACACCGATACCGAGCAGCGTGGTGGGTAACACCATCACCTGGAACCAGACACAGCTCACCGCTTGGCAGACACGCGGCTATACCGTGCGTTTCCAAGTGCCGCCCGACGTGGGCCTGCTGGGCTATGAGCTGGTGGCTACAGCCAGCGTAAGCACGGCCAACACCGACGGCAACCCGGCCAACAACAGCGCCACCAACCTGCGCACCATCACCGGAGCATACGACCCCAACGACAAGCTGGCCTGTACCAGCAGCGGCAGCACTGAAGTTTGGGATATCAACGACGACGAATGGATCGATTACACCATCCGCTTCCAGAACACGGGCACCGACACGGCCTTCCATGTGGTGATCACCGATACACTGCCTGCCAACCTTGATCCGGGAAGCATCATCATGGGAGCTGCCTCGCACACGTTCTCGTGGGAATTGCGCGGCCAAGGGACACTGAAGTTCTACCTCCCAAGCATCCTGCTGCCCGACAGCAACATCAACGAGCCGCGCAGCCATGGTTTCGTGGGCTTCCGCATACGCCCGCCTGCCGCTCTTGCCGGGATGAAGAACATCGCCAACATCTACTTCGATTTCAACCCGCCGGTGATCACCGAGCCGAGCATCCTTTCAGTGCCCTTGCCAGGCGTGCTGGTCGCCCCCCGGGTACTCCTCAATGGTCCCTATGTGCAAGCCACCCAGCGCATGAACGATGGCCTGCGCACCGCTGGCCTGGTTCCGCTCACCGAACCTTATACCGCACTCGGTTACGACCATATCGGCGGTGGGGGAGAGAGCGTTGCACCGGCCGTGCTCACGGTCACAGGCGACAACGCCATCGTGGATTGGGTGGTGGTTGAACTGCGCAGCGCCACGTCGCCCTATTCGGTGCTGGCCACGCGCAGCGCCTTGGTGCAGCGCGATGGGGATGTGGTGGCCACGAATGGTACCGGTCCGATCACGTTCAGCCAGGGGAATGGCAACTACCGGATCGCCATCCGGCACCGCAACCACTTGGGGGCCATGACCAATGGCGCCGTGACCTTGAACACGAGCACGGCCACGCTGGTGGACCTTTCGGTTCCGGCCACGGCCACCTATGGCTCCAACGCGCGCAAAGCCGTGGGCACGCGCATGGTGCTTTGGAGCGGTGACATCAATTTTGACGGAATCGTGAAGTATGTCGGCTCAAACAATGACCGTGACCCCATCCTGACTGCAATAGGGGGCAGCACGCCCACCACGGTGGTGAGCGGATCCTATCATGGAACGGACGTGAATCTCGATGGACAGCTGAAGTACGTCGGAACAAACAACGACCGCGACATCATCCTGCAGACCATCGGGGGATCGGTGCCTACGGCGGTCCGGAATGAGCAACTGCCCTAAGTGAAGAATTAACCGGTCCAAGCAACCATTTCCCGGCTGCCCGTCATTGGAGTGCTCTTACCAACAGACCCGCACCATGCACCGCACCGTGCCTTCGGCAAGCAAGACCCGCACCTCGGACCGCTCCGCCCTGATCCGCACCAGCATGCTCCTCTTCGCCCTGCTGGCCGTGGCCTCGTTCGCGCTCGCCCGCGTAGTGGCCTAGTATTCAGCGGCGCCCCGGCTCCGGCAGCCAGCCGCGCCGCTCCAGCGTATCGATCAGCGCTTCATTGAACAGTTCCACGCCCGCCTGATTCAGGTGCCCCTTCGTGAAGAAATGAAGGCTGTCCGATAGCTCCACCTTCCCGTTCATGTTGATGTATCGCCCGCTCGCTGCCATGCGCTGCGCGAATGCGCCGTGGTCCTGGAATCCGTTCTCATAGTACCAACGGGTCATCGGCGCCTCAACGAGGATCACCTCCACGCCTTGTTCGCGCAGAGCTTTCAGCATCCGCTCGAAGGCATCCCATTGCATCGGCAACGGTTCCCCCGGTTCGCGCTTCAGGCTGCCCTGCGGCTCGAAGTTCCCCGACCTGCGCTCAACGAAGCCGCCATCGATGTAGGCATCCATGCCGCGGACCCGCGCTTCCGGCAGCCGTTCATCGGCACCAGTGGCTTGCCTCACCAGGCCGTAGGCGAGCGCGTTCCAGGTGAGCACATCGGGCAAGCGAAGCGCCATGCCTACCGTGTGCATGTCGATCGGGCGGTTGGCGATCAGATCCACCGCCGACTCAATGCCATCGGCGCGGAAGGGATTGGGATGCACCTCCATGATGACCAGCTTCGGATTCAGCTTCGGCATGTCCGCTTCCACGAGCAGATCCGTTTGCACCAATGATTGGGCTGAGGATCCGAGGTTGAAGGAGGTGAAGCCGTGCTGCCGCCAGATGCGGGGATCGAAGCCGCGGTAGGCATGAGAGCTGCCAATGAACACGATATCGACCGGTGGATGCTGATCGAGATCCTGCATGCGCGAGCGCTCGTGGCCATAGCTGTTCAGCGGGTAACGGATATTCGGCGTGTAGGCATTGGGCAATGCGACGCTGAATAGGGTGAGCAGCACCGGGTAAAGGGCAGCGGTGAACAGGCCGAAGCCCAGCACGCGCAGCAGGAAGGGGAGGAGGCCGCGCATCAGAACTGGAAGTAGATGAAGGGCACTTCGCCCACGGCCATGTAGATGCCGATGACCGCGATCAGCAGCGCATAGAAGCCCCAGCGAAGCGGCCAGGGCCAGCGCATTCCCTGGCGCTCCAACGCGAACTGCTGCTCACGTCCGATCCATTCGATCAGCACGAAGAAGCCGATGAGCCAGGGGAGTGGGGCGTACTCGAAAGCGGGCCGGTGGAAGAGGGAAGGAGAGAGCATGCCCGCGAGATAGTCGAAGGCCTGATCGAGATCCGCCGCGCGGAAGAAGACCCAGGCGATGCAGGTGAGCAGGAAGGTGAACCCGATCCGCAAGGCCTCGCCCGGCATGGGGAGCCTGCGCCCGGCAGCAACGATTTCCAGGTGCTGGCGGTTGGCCCCGCGCAGCAGCAATGGCAGGAAGTACAGCGCATTCAACGCGCCCCACGCGATGAAGGTCCAATTGGCACCGTGCCAGAAGCCGCTGACGAGGAATATGATGAAGGTGTTGCGCACCGCCATCCACCGGCCGCCCTTGCTCCCGCCGAGCGGGATGTACAGGTAATCGCGGAACCAGGTGCTGAGGCTGATGTGCCAGCGGCGCCAGAACTCCGCCATGTCGCGCGAGAAATAGGGGAACGCGAAGTTGCGCATGAGCGAGAAGCCGAATAGCCGCGCGCAGCCGATGGCGATGTCGCTGTAGCCGCTGAAGTCGCCGTAGATCTGGAAGGCGAAGAGCACCGCGCCGAGCAAGAGGGTGCTGCCGCCCATGGCTTCATGCTGCCCGAAGATGCGGTCCACCTCAAGGGCGCAGTTGTCCGCGATCACCAGTTTCTTGAAGAGGCCCCAGAGCATCTGGCGCAATCCGTCGGCGGCCTTGGCCCGGTCGAAGCGCTGAAGCACGGCGAATTGCGGCAGCAGATTGGTGGCGCGCTCGATCGGTCCGGCCACGAGCTGCGGGAAGAAGCTCACGTACGCCGCGAAGGCCACCGGGTCGCGCGATGGCGCGAGCTGCCTGCGATACACATCGATGGTGTAGCTCAGGGTCTGGAAGGTGTAGAAGCTGATGCCGACCGGGAGGATGATGTCGAGCCGGGCCGCCGCGATGGGCATGCCCAGGAAGGTGAAGGCGCTGGCGAATTCGGCGGCGAAGAAGTTGAAGTACTTGAAGAAGCCCAGCAGGCCGAGATTCACCACCAGGCTCGTGGCGAGCAGGGCCTTGCGCTGAGAGGACTCTTCGGCGCGCACCAGGGCGCGGCAAACGGCGTAATCCACCACGGTGCTGAAGGCGAGCAGCGAGAGGAAGCGCCAATCCCACCAGCCGTAGAACACGTAGCTGGCCGCCAGTAGGATCAGATTGCGGCGGGCGATGCTGGAGCCGCCGGCCAGCCAATAGAGCAGGAAGACGACCGGCAGGAAGACGGCGAAATCGAGCGAATTGAAGAGCATGCCCTGCGGGACGTGATGAGGTCGCCAAAGATGGACGAAAGCCGCTGGATCAGGGCAGGCGCTTACTTTCGGACCATGCCTGCCGTTGAACGCGTCTGCCTGGAGTGCGGGGAGAAGATCGTGGGGCGCACCGATAAGCGCTTCTGCAGCGATGCCTGCCGCAACCTCTATCACTACCACACCAACAACGCGCCCATCAATTACGTGCGCAACGTGGTGAACGCCCTGAAGCGCAACCGGCGGATCCTATCGGAACTGAATACGGGGGCCGAGGGCAAGACCAAGGTGCACCGCGACAAGCTGATCGAGAAGGGCTACACCTTCACCTACCACACCAACACGCACCGCACCAAGGCCGGCAACACCTACGTGTTCTGCTTCGAGCAGGGCTTCCTGGAGCTGGGCGAGAATTGGTTCATGCTCGTGCGCCGCGACGAGTACCTGGAGCGCGCAGGCGATACGGCGCGCAAGGAGAACTGAGGAAGGCCGCTCTTAGCTCGCTGCCCAGATCAGCAGCACGCTCATGCCCAGGATGATCAGGGAGAAGAGCACGGGCCCGCCGATCTCGTTCTGCTCGGCTTCTTCCGGGAAATGGCCTTCGAAGTGGTTGTCGCTCATGGCGCTTGCCCGGTGAGATTGCGGGCCGGGCCAAATATAGGATCGGCTGCAAAAAAAAAAAAAGTACCCCCCGCCGCCGGCCCGGGCCCCCTCTAAACCCCCCCCCGCGCGGGGGGGTAAGAACAGGTGGAGTGGAAGGGGGGGGGGGGGGGGAAAGGAAAAGGGGGGGGGGGGGGGGGGGGGGTGGGGGGGGGGGGGGCGGGGGAAGGGGGGGGGGGGGGGGGGGGGGGCGCGGGGGGAAAAAAAAAGGGCGCGGGGGGGGAGGACCGGGGGAGAAAATTTTTTGGGGGGGAGAAAGAGAAGGGAGAGAAAAAGGGGGGGGGGGGGGGGGAGAGAGGGGGGGGGGGGGGGGGGGGGGGGGGGGGTTTTCTTTTTCCCCGGGGGGGGGGGGGGGGGGGCACTTTTTTTTTTTTTTTGGGGGTGTTGGGGTGGTGGGGGGGGGTGGGGGGGGGGGGGAAAAAAAGGGGGAAGGGGAGGGGGGGGGGGGGGGGGGGGGGGGGGGAGGGGGAAATAAGGGGGGGGGGGGAAAGGGGGGGGAACGGGCGGGGGGGAGAAAAAAGGGGGAGAGAAAGAGGGGGGGGAAAAAAGGGGGGAAGGGGGGGTGGGGGTTTGGTGGTTGGGGGGGGGGGGGGGGGGGTTTTTGTTTGGTGGTGGGGGGGGGGGGGGGGGGGGGGGGGGGGGGGGGGGGGGGGGGGGGGGGGGGGGGGGGGGGGGGGGGTTGTTGTTCGGGGGAGGCGGGTATTTGTGGTTAGGGAAAGGGGGGGGGGGGGGGGGGGGGGGGGGGGGGGGGGGGGGGGGGGGGGGGGGTGGGGGGGGGGGGGGGGGGGGGGGGGTGGTTGTTGGCGGGGGGGGGACCCCCCCCCGGGGCGCCGGCCCGCTGGTTTTTGGTACCCCCCGCGGGTTCCCCGCCCCGGGGGGGGCTTCCGGGGGCCCCCCGGATCTGGGGCCGGGGGGGGACCCCCCCCCGCACTAGAACCCCGCCCCGCCGGAACGGAATCTTGGGGGCTTCCTGTTCCGGGCCCCTAAAGGCCGGGCCTACCCCGAAACCCCCCCCCGCCCCCCGAATTGGGGAAAGGCGGGTTTGGGGGTAACCCCCGGGGGACAATCCCCGCCCGGGTTTCCGGGGGGCCCGTCCTTACTTCAAGGCCCCGGCCCCTGTACGGGGGCCCCCGCCGGGGGGGCCCCCCCGGGAAAAATCCCCTTTCGGTTCCCGAAACAATATTCCCAGGGCGATATTACCGCCCCGGACCCCTTCCCGGAGGCGGAAACCGGGCCCCCCGCGGGGGGGGGGGCCGCCTAAACCGGGGGGAAACCCCCGCCCCCCTTTAAACGGGGGTTCCGGATCCCCCCCCTTTTTCCTCCCCCCGAAAAATCGCCCGTTTTTTTTGTGCCCCCCCACAAAAAGCCCCCCCGGTTAACCCCCCACCACAACTTCTTCGGCGGCGGATAGCTTTTAGTTCACGGGTGGTGGAATTAGACCATGGGTGCGTTGTTATTTCAATGCTTTTTAACGTGGGGGGGGTAGTTTCCTGAACGGGTCCCCAATCCCATCCACAAAGTTCAATGCTACTTTCTCGGTGGGGGTCGAGAACCGTTTGTAGGTATGGTAGGCGGTGGGCCTCCGCGCGTTTCAGGCTTTTTTTTCATACAAACTCCCGGTGTTTGCCTTGGCGGTGCTCAAAGACCGCTAACTTCGGTGTTTTTTCTTTATCAGAACGGGCGTGCGTCTCCGCCGTTTTCTCTGGCGTATAGTAAAGCCCGTCAATAGACTCAGTCCCTTCCGTGAGTGCAACGCAATCAGGTAACCATGTGCTAGTTGATGCAGACTTTCATTGGGAAGTACCGCCAGATGTCAGATCTTTGGTCAGTTCTACCTACAGGCGCATCATCAGAATCCCCCCCACCCCCGGCCCAGCCGCCACGCCATTATTCAAGTGCGCGGCCAACGCTGCCTCATTCGGGATGAGCACGCGCCGCGCCTTGCTGCCCTCGAAACCGCCGAGGATGCCGGCGGCCTCCAGTTGGTCCACGATGCGGCCCGCGCGGTTGTAGCCGAGCTTGAGCTTGCGTTGGATGAGCGAGGTGCTGCCCTGCTGCGTTTGCACCACCAGGCGGGCGGCTTCTTCGAACATGCTGTCGCGCTCGCCATCGTCCAGGTCTACACCGCCTTCGCCTTCCTCCATCGGGGGCTCGGGTAGGAGCAGGGCATCGGGGTAGCCGCGCTGGTTGCCGATGAAGGCGGTGATCTTGTCCACTTCGGGCGTATCCACGAAGGCGCACTGGATGCGGATGAGGTCGTTGCCGGTGCTCAGGAGCATGTCGCCGCGGCCGATCAGCTGGTCGGCGCCGCCGGTATCGAGGATGGTGCGGCTATCGATCTTGCTCGTTACACGGAACGCGATGCGCGCCGGGAAGTTGGCCTTGATGGTGCCGGTGATGATGTTGACGCTCGGGCGCTGCGTGGCGATGATGAGGTGGATGCCGATGGCGCGCGCCAGCTGCGCCAGGCGGGCGATGGGCGTTTCCACTTCGCGGCCCGCCGTCATGATCAGATCGGCGAACTCATCCACCACCAGCACGATGTAGGGGAGGTAGCGGTGGCCGTTCTCCGGGTTCAGGCGGCGGCTGATGAACTTGGCGTTGTACTCCTTGATGTTGCGGACCTGCGCATCCTTCAGCAGTTCGTAGCGCTCGTCCATCTCGATGCACAGGCTGTTCAGCGTGGCCACCACCTTCTTGGTATCGGTGATGATGGCGTCGCTATCGCCGGGCAGCTTGGCCAGGAAGTGGCGCTCGATCTTGTTGAAGAGGGTGAGCTCCACCTTCTTCGGATCCACGAGCACGAACTTGATCTGGCTCGGGTGCTTCTTGTAGAGCAGCGAAACGAGGATGGCGTTCAAGCCAACGGACTTGCCCTGACCCGTGGCACCGGCCATGAGCAAGTGCGGCATCTTGGTGAGGTCGGTGATGAAGGTCTCGTTGGTGATGGTCTTGCCCAGCACCAGTGGCAGGTCCATGGTGCTGTTCTGGAATTTCTCGCTGGCCACCACGGCGCGCATGCCCACCACTTGCGGCTTGCTGTTGGGCACTTCGATGCCGATGGTGCCTTTGCCGGGGATCGGCGCGATGATGCGGATCCCCAGCGCGGCGAGGCTCAGCGCGATGTCGTCCTCGAGGTTCTTGATCTTGCTGATGCGCACGCCCGCTTGCGGGATGATCTCGTACAGCGTGACCGTGGGCCCGATCGTCGCCTTGATCTTGTCGATGCCGATGTTGTAGTGGCCAAGGGTCTGCACGATGCGATCCTTGTTCATCTCGAGCTCTTCCTTCGTCACGGTGATCTCGCCGGTGCCGTGGTCCACGAGCAGGTCAAGCGGGGGAGGCTCGTAGCTGCTCAGGTCGAGTTTCGGGTCGTATTCCCCGAACTCCGCGAGCTTGGCCTCGATCTGGTCATCGCTGAGCACGGCCTCTTCGGTGTTGGCTGTCACGCTCATGCCATTGAGGTCGCCGTTCAGGTCTTCGGCGGTGCTGATCACCGGTGAGCGCACGGGTTCCACCACTTCCATCGGCGTGGTCTCCAACTGCAGTTCGTTGGCCTGTTCGGTCAGCGCGAGGCCCTCGGCCGAAGCGAGCTTGTCTGTCATCGCGAGGCCGGAGGCCGAAGCGATCTCGTCGCCCGCTACCTCCATCTCGATCCCCCCGCCCAAAGCGATCTCGTTAGGCTCTACGTCCAACTCAAGCCCTGCACCCGCAACCACGCTCTTTTCAGCATACCCGCTATCCCTCCATTCCTGCTTCATTCTCACGCCAGAGCTCACTGCGGGCTCCTCAGCAACGGCTTCTTCTGCCATTTGCTTCTTCGCGAAGAGCTTGCCGACCCATCCGAAGTTGAGGTTGAAGCTGTACACCGCGAATGCGCCCGCCGAGAACACGAGCAAGGCGCCCGCGCCGAATTCGCCGAGCAGGGTGGTGAGGTGCTTCGTGATCACCACGCCCAAGCCGCCGCCGAGGAAACTGTATTCGCCCCGGAAGAAGAAGCCGAGCAGCGCGGGGATCCAGAACAGGGCCATGGTCGTCCAACCCAAGGTGCGGCGCGTGGGCAGCAGCCAGGTGCCCAGCAGGATGCGGACCCCGGCGAGGAAGCTCCAAAGCGGCAAGGCGAAGGCCGCCAGCCCGAACCACACGTGGATGAAGCGGTGCGCGCAGATGGCGCCGAGCTTCCCTAACCAGTTCTCTGCGGCGATGTCGGTGCGCAGGATCTCCCACCACCCGCGCGACATGAGGTCCTGATCGACCCTCCAGGTGAAGAGGAAGCTGGTGAAGGCGGTGAGCAGGAAGAGCCCACTCAGGATGAGCCCCATGCCGAAGAGCTTGTGGCTGCGCTCGTCGGTGAGGAAGCCTTTGAAGCGGCTCCAAGCGCCGGGGCCTTCATCTGCAGCCTTCCGTGCACGGCGCTTCTTGGGCTCTGCGGCCGGGGACTCTTCTTCGGGTGCCTCTTCGCGGAGGCGGTTGCGCTTCTCGTTTGCCAAGGTGGAATACGGGCTTCGCGCGCACATGCGAGCGATGCGTCGAAGGTCGAAGCCGTGCCTTGGATGAACGGGTCCCAGCTGACCGGTAGTATCAACAGGGGGGTGTGGGCGAAGCCCAAATCTGAAACTGAGAATCTGAAATCTGAGAGGAGAAGCGCTCCGGCGGAGCCTTTCGGCTTACCTCGGTCACTCCGAGCGCAGCGAAGGAGCAGCTTTACATGGAGAAGGTCCCCATCACCTCGCCGAGCTCGTGGTGGAGCGCTTCGGCGGAAACCGCTTCGTGGTCGGCCTTGGGCTTGAACTTGGCTTCATCGACCTTGCCGGGGGTCACGCTCACGGCATCGAGCTTCATGCGGATGCCGTTCTGCACCACTTCGTAGCGTAGCAGCACACCGGGCACCTCACTGAAGGGGTTGAACCAGTTGGGGTTGTTCATGGCG
The DNA here is from genome assembly GCA_016705545.1 of Flavobacteriales bacterium. Lineage (GTDB taxonomy): Bacteria > Bacteroidota > Bacteroidia > Flavobacteriales_F > PHOS-HE28 > PHOS-HE28. The sequence goes on along the minus strand of JADIYA010000007.1, from coordinate 72,398 downwards.
ATGCGGTCCGTGAACCACAACTCGATCTCGCGCTGGTCCATGTGGTTGAAGATGGCCAGCGCCTTCTTGCAGGGATAGCCCGCAATGGTGTCGATATCGCCGGTGTAGAGGATCGTGGCCTTGCCGCTCTCGCTGTTGAATAGCTCCAGGTCGCGCGGCTTCAGGTGGCTCACGATGCGCTTGCCCATCATGCTCAGGTGGTAGTCCATCTGCTTCGCGCCTCGTTATCCGCCAGCATCAGGTGCGGAATAGCCCCATGCCGGCGCTCACCTCCGCCGCCTGCATGTCCTCGTTGAAACTGAGGATGGTCTTTTCCGGCAACATGCCCGCCATGAGCCCGTCGGGGTCAGCTCCGGGGAAGCTGAGCGCGTACTCGATGGTGCCTTCGGAGATCCGTGATTGCAGCAGGCTCGAGTTGCAGCTCAAGAAGAGCAGCGCGCTGGCGGAGATGAGCAGGTGGATCCGGTTTGTCATGCTGAAGGGTTCGATGGTCCGCCTCCTACGAACGATGAACCCCCGAAGTTTCAAGGCGGAATGCTCCTTGGACGCCCCGATTACCTTCGCCCGCATGGATTTGCGATTGATTGAGGCCGCGTCGGAGATCGGCGCTGGCACCCGGGGCACCAGCATGGGCATGGCCGCCCTGCGCGTGGCCGCATGGAAGCTGGGCAGCGAACTCTTCGGCCACGCCGAGGAGAGCATCCTGCGCGACGAGAACGACGTGCTCTACGAAGACGACCGCAGCCCCAACGCCCACCACATCGACGGTTTGATCCGCTTCGAGAGCGACCTGGCCTACGAGGTGTACAAGTACCTGCGCAACAGTGTTTTTCCGATTGTTGTCGGAGGCGATCATTCCATCGCGATCGGTTCCGTTTCAGGCACCAAGATGGCCTTCCCCGATCAGCGCTTGGGTGTGGTGTGGATCGATGCCCATGCCGACCTCCATAGCCCGTGGACGACCCCCAGCGGGAACGTTCACGGTATGCCGCTCGCCCTGTTGATGCAGATCGAGAAGAAGGGCAAGAACCGCCCCCGCGTTTACACCATGGACACTTGGGACCGCCTCCGGAAGATCGGCGTGAGCGGACCGAAGCTCCTGCCGAGCGACTTGGTCTTCATCGCGCTGCGCGACTACGAGCCCGAGGAAGAGGCCATCATCAAGGAGCATGGCATCAAGGTCATCACGGTCGATGATCTCCGGAAGCACGGTACCGATGCGGCCCTGAAGGAGACCTTGGCCCACCTCACGGGCTGCCAGCGATTGCACATCAGCTTCGATGTGGACAGTTTGGATCCGAGCATTTCGGTGGGCACGGGCACTCCGGTGCCGAACGGGCTGAACCTGGAAGAAGCGCGCGCCCTGCTCAGCGGCTTCTGCGCCGACCCGAAGACGGCCACGCTCGATGTGGTGGAGATCAACCCGGCGCTCGATACCGGCAATGCCATGGCCGAGGCGACCCTGAGCATCCTGGAGCCGCTGTTCCCGATCCTGAGAGCGAGGTGAGCCAGTCCGCTTCCTCCGTCATCCTCATCCGTCCAACCGGTTTCGGGTACGACCCGGAAACCGCTGCCAGCAACGAGTTCCAGCAGCGCGTCCCGGTGGATGATGCAGCCGGTCCGCCGCTGTGGAATTCGACGGATTGCTGGAAGCGCTGCGCCAATGCGGAATCGGCTTCACGGTGCTCGACCCTCTGGATCCGTCGGCGCCCAATAGCGTGTTCCCCAACAATTGGTTCAGCACGCATGCCGATGGCACCCTGGTGCTCTACCCCATGCTCACGCCCAGCCGCCGCGCCGAGCGTGACCCCGACCTCGCGGAAGTCTGGAAGGTGAAGGATTCGCCGTGCGCCAAACCCTCGACTTCAGCGCTTGGGAGCATCATGGACTCATCCTGGAAGGCACCGGCAGCCTGGTGCTCGACCGCATCAAGCGCCGCGCCTTCGCCTGCCTTTCGCCGCGCACCAGCGAGCGCGCCGTGGAAGCCTGGTGCGAGCAACTGGGTTACACGCCCATCGCCTTCACCGCTTCCATGGACGGCCGGCTCAACGGCGCGCCCATCTACCACACCAACGTGGTCATAAGCATCGGCACCCATTGGGCGCTGGTCTGCTTCGATGCCATGCCGTACCCAGCGGAGCGGCAGGAACTGGAAGAGGAATTGGCCAAGAGCGGACGCGAGGTCATCTCGTTCGATCTGCCGCAGCTGCACAAGTTCGTGGGCAATGCGCTCGAGTTGGTTCCAGCCCGCCTTTCCGGCGCATCCGGTCATCGCGAACAGCGAGGCACGAAGCAGGAAGCGATCTTCCTCAGCGAAACCGCCTTCCACGCGCTCAAGCCCTTCCAGCGTATTGCCTTGGAGCGCCACGCGCAGCTCATTCCCGTGGCGGTGCCCACCATCGAGGCCATCGGTGGCGGCGGTGTACGCTGCATGCTCGCGGAGAATTTCCTTCCGGGGTAGGTTGATGCGGAAGGGTGGGTTGGGGACTCCTGCCGGTTCAGGGTTGCAAGCCTCACAACCCTCAACCTCTATCAACCCTCTACCGGTCATTGCGAGCCGAGCGAAGCCACAACCTCCCCAACCCTTTCTTTGCCGCCCGATGTTCCAAGACAGACTCCAGGCCCTTCTCGTTCCTGCGCTGCACAGCGCCTTCTCGCAACTCTTCGGGAAAGAACTCGACGCGCGAAGCATCGGCTTCCAGGCTACGCGCCCCGAATTCGAGGGCGATGTCACCATCAATGTCTTCCCCTTCATCAAGCTCAGCGGCAAGGGGCCGGAGCAGACCGCACAGGCCATCGGCGACCACCTAAAGGCGAACGTGCCAATCGTCGAGCGCTTCAACGTGGTGAAAGGCTTCCTGAACATCGTCATCGCCGACGGCTACTGGTTGGGCTTCCTGAAGGAGGCGGGGAGAAGGACATCCTGGCCGTTCCCGCCGAGCGGAGGAAGGTGATGGTGGAGTACGCATCCCCAACACCAACAAGCCTTTGCACTTGGGCCATCTGCGGAACATCTTCCTCGGGCACAGCGTGAGCCGCATCCTGCAGAGCGCAGGGCACGAGGTGATCAAGGTGCAAGTGATCAACGACCGTGGCATCCACATCTGCAAGAGCATGGTGGCGTGGCAGAAGTACGGGAAAGGTGAGACCCCTGCATCCGTCGGGGTGAAGGGCGACAAGCTGGTGGGCAAGTACTACGTGGAGTTCGATAAGGAATTCAAGAAGCAGGTGCAGGAGCAGGAGGCAGGCGGGAAGGCTAAAGAGCTTGCGGAGAAGGAGGCACCGATCCTGCTCGAAGCCCAAGAGATGCTCCGCAAGTGGGAAGCGAACGACCCCGAGGTGCGCGCTCTGTGGTCGACCATGAACGGCTGGTGCTACGAAGGCTTCGATGCCACCTACGCCCGCGCCGGCGTTGACTTCGACAAGAATTACTACGAGAGCCAGACCTATATCCTTGGCAAGGCCGATGTGCTCGGGGGCCTGAGGAAGGGCGTGTTCTATGAGAAGGACGGCGCCGTTTGGGTGGACAACACCAAGGAAGGCCTCGACGAGAAAGTGCTGCTGCGCCGCGATGGCACCAGTGTCTATATGACGCAGGATATCGGCACGGCCATCAAGCGCTTCGAGGAGCATCCTGGCCTCAGCAAGCTCATCTACACGGTGGGCAATGAGCAGGACTACCACTTCAAGGTCCTGTTCCTGATCCTGAAGAAGCTCGGCTTCCCCTGGGCGAGCGAGCTCTTCCACCTCAGCTACGGCATGGTGGACCTGCCCAGCGGCAAGATGAAGAGCCGCGAAGGCACGGTGGTGGATGCCGATGAGCTCATCGAGGAGGTGGTGAGCGAGGCGCGCCGCACGGGCGAGGAGCTGAGCAAGCTCGAAGGCTTCAGCGAAGCGGAGAAGGACGCGCTCTATGAGATGATCGGCCTGGCTGCGCTCAAGTACTTCCTGCTGAAGGTCGATCCAAAGAAGCGCATGCTCTTCGATCCCGCCGCCAGCATCGACCTGCAAGGGCATACGGGGCCGTTCATCCAATACACCCATGCGCGGATCAAGAGCCTGCTGAGGAAGGCGGGAGAGTTGTCTCATGGAGCAGGACAACTGACTACCGACAACTATCATCTACTCCCCGAAGAGCGGGTCGTGCTCAAGCTCCTTCACCAGTACCCGGTGGTGCTCCACGAAGCCGCCACCAAGCTCGACCCTTCGTCTCTTGCGAATCACGCCTACGAAGTGGTGAAGGCCTACAACAGTTTCTACCAGGCCATACCGGTCATGAAGGAAGAGGATGCCGGTAAGCGCGCTTTCCGTTTGGCGTTGAGCGCCGCGGTGGCCAGGCAGCCAAGAAGGCGATGTGGTGCCTGGGCATCGAAGTGCCTGAGCGGATGTAGCTCCTATGGACTCCGCGCCTTTGCGCCTCTGCGGCCAATCTCGGATCAGAACTTCGGGCAGGGCACGATCTTGTGCTTGCGCTTCTTGGCCTGCTTGGGCCATTCGTAGATCAGGGAGATCTCGTGCGCACCGGCGCTGCGCATGGTGAGCTTGCTGATGGTGATGTCGTAGCTGTACACGAAGCGCAATTGCGACTCGGTCTCGTAGCCGACCATGAGCACGATCGCCTCGTTGTTACCGTATCCCGGCTGGTAGGCCTTGATGATGGGCAGCCCGCGGTACCAGAGGCCAGCAGTGAATTGCTTGTGGTCGGCGTAGGCGCCGAGGTCGAGCTGGTCCCACTTGCCCTGCATCTTGTAGTGCGTGGCCAGGGTCATGCGCGTCTCGCTCTTGCTGAGGTTGCGCTGGCCATCCAGCGGGAATCGATAGCCAGCATGCACGCTCACTCGACGGTGCAGCGGGGCATTGCCATCCACCATCAGGCTCATGTTGGGCCTGTTGAGGTGATTCATGCTTACGCCGGCCCAGAAGCCTTCAGTGTAGTACATCAATCCGCCGGCCAGGTCGAGGTAGTTGGTGCGCTGCACGAGGTTCGGCTCGATGGTCACCGGCGCATTGTCGCGGATCACCTGGTCGGCGAAGAGGTATCCGCTTGGATCCACGCCGCGCATGGTGTAGCCCAGGCGCACGCCGCCGCGCAATGCGCGCTTGTAGCTCAGGCGTGCCTCATAGCTGTAGCTGAGGCCGATGGTGGTGCTGGTGAGCCCGCTGCTGCCGGCCTTGTCGCGCAGCACCATGGCGCCCATGCCGATGGGAGCCGTGCTGAAGCGATGGTCGTAGGCGGCCATGTAGGTCTCGTAGCCTGGCTGCACGCCCGGCCACTGCAGTCGGTAATTGAGTGCGATGCGGTCCTGGTGCGTGTTGCCGGTGAGCGCAGGATTGAGGTATTGCGCCGCCGCGTACCACTGCGAGAACTGCGGATCCTGTCCGTGAGCGGCGAGCACCGGGAACAGCAAGAGAAGGAGCGCGTACCGTGCCTTCATCGGAAGAGCGTGAGATCGGTGAGCATCTGCTTCTCCTTGCCGTCCACGAAGCGCACCCAGGTCTGCACCACATAGACATCCTGCGGACTGAGCTGTCCGCGATAGGTGCCATCCCATCCGTAGCGCACGTCGTCGCTCTCGAAGATCAGTTCGCCCCAGCGGTTGAAGACGCGCATCCGGAAGTCTTCAACGAATCGCGCGAAGGCATAGAACACGTCGTTGTTGAGCGCATTGGGGTCGTAGTAGCCGCCGTTGCCCGTAGGGGTGAAGGCATTGGGGATCACGATGTCGTGGATCGGGGTGATGATGATGTTCGCCTCCGCCTCGTCCGTGCAACCATGGATATCGGTCACCTGCATGATCACTTGGAAGGTGCCTACATCGCCGTAGGCGTAGGTGGGGTTCATGGCGCTGCTGGTGCCGCCATCGCCGAAGGTCCAGTCCCAGGTGGCGATGCTGCCCTGGCTCAGATCGGTGAAATCGATGCTGGCATTGTCCGCCGTGGTGTTATAAGTGCTGGCGCTGAAGCCTGCGCTCGGGGGCAGCCATGCGTTGATCGTGCCATTCATGCCGCTGCTGCTCGTGCATCCGATGGGCGTGCTCACGGTGAGGCTTACGGCGTAGCTGCCTGCTTGGTACACGAGCACCGGCTGCGGCGCCACGCTGGTGCTGCCATTGCCCAGGTCCCAGAGGTAGCTGAGGCCGGGGCCGAGTTGCAGGTCTGGGAAGGTCACGGTGAGCGGTGCACAGCCCTCCGCGATGATCGGCGGCAGGGTGATGGCGGGCGGCGTTTCTACGCGCAACTCCACCACCTGTTGCAGCGTGTTGCCGCACTGGTCGGTCACGGTCACATTGAGGTCCTGATTCGTCGTGAACGGTACGATGTAGGGGCCTGTGCCGTTCTGTCCCAGTTCGGGCCAGGTGATCGTGTAAGAGCCGGCGTAGTTCGCGAGCTGCGCGCCCACCATGGCGGGGATCCCGCCGGGACAGATCGTGGTGTCGCCATAGGTGCTGAAGCTGGCCGCATTCAGGTCGAGCACCTGGACCGGATAGAACTGCGCGGGCGCAGTGCAGCCGTTCTGATCGCTCACGTTCAGCTGCACGTTCTGCGATTGCGTGAAGCTCACCGTGATGGGGTTGCCTGTTCCGAGCGGGCCCCAATTGAAGGTGAGGTTGCCTGTTCCGCCGCTTCCCTGCGCCACCAGCGTCACCGGTTCATTCACGCACGCCGTGTCGGGCACCACGGCCATGAAGCTCAAAGGCGGCGGTTCGTTGATCACGCCATCGGCTTGCGCGGTGCAGCCGTTGGCATCGTTCACGATCAGGCTGACCGGACCAGCAGAAAGAGCGGTTATCGCCGGTGTGGCTTGGCCACCGCTCCAGGCGTAGGTGTATTGCGGGGTTCCACCGCTCACCAGCGCATAGGCGGTGCCGTTGTTGCCGCCGTTGCAGCTCACATCAGTGAGGTTGAAGGCAGTGATCGCGAGGGGCGCAGGCTCCGTGACCACCGCGGTGAGCGAAGTGTCGCAGCCGAGCGCATCGGTGATGGTGATGGTGTAGGCGCCCGGGGCGAGGTCCGTAGCCGTTGGCGTTGATTGACCGGCCTGGTCGTTCCATTGGTAGCTATTGCCGGCCGCCAGCGGGGCGTATGCGATGCTGCCGTTCGCGTTGCCGTTGCAATCGATGTTCGTCGTGGTGAGCCCCGCTCCGATGAAGGCGTTGCTGAGGCTGATGACGACCTGGTCGCTCGCTGGCGGACAGATCGGATTGCCGGTGGTGGTGAGCGTGAGCGTGAGTCCGCCATTGGCGATCTCCGCGCTGCTCGGCATGTACTGCGCGCTCAGGCCGGTATTCAACCAGGTGCCGGTGCCGCCGCTCCAGACGCCGCCGGTGGCGTTCACCACCGAGCCGTTGAGGCTGATCGGATAGCTGCCCATGCACGCCACCTGATTCGTGCCGGCGTTCACCTGATTGGGCTGAGCCAACGCGTTGATGGTCACCATGCCGATGGCCACTGCGCAATCGTTCACATCGGTGATGCCAACGATGTAGTTGCCCGCGCTGGCGCTGATGCTCTGCGTGGTGGCGCCGTTGCTCCAGAGGTAGCTGTATGGAGGAGTGCCGCCGGCACCGGTCACCGAGGCCGTTCCGTTGCCGAAGCCCGCGCAGGTCTCATCGGTGCTGGTGATGCTTGCAACGATGATCGGGTCCGGTGAGGTCACCGTGGCGGTGAGCGTGGTGCTGCAGCCAGGGCCATCGGATACCGTCACCGTGTAGGTGCCCGCTGCCAGGTTGCTCGCCGTGGACGTGGTTTGCGCAGCGGGGTCGTTCCACAGGTAGGTGTGGCCAGGGATCACCGGGGTCACGCTCGCGGAGCCGATGGTCTGTCCGCTGCAAGGCGCATTCACCGTGGTGGTGCTCAGGTTCGCGAAGCTGTTGGGGATGGTGATCACCATCTGGTCGGTCGCGGGCGGGCAGTTGCTGTTGCCCGCGGTGGTGAGGGTGAGCGTGGCGCTGTTGGCGGCGATCTCTGCTGCAGATGGCGTATAGCTCACGCCGGGCCAGCTTCCACTGAACGAGCCGTTGCCGCTCCAGATGCCGCTATCGGCGTTCTGCACGCTGCCGAAGAGGGCGATGGGGAAGTTGCCCACGCAGCCCAGCAGGTCGGGTCCCGCAACCGCCACGTTGGGCTGCGCGGCTGCTGCAAGGGTGATCGAGGCGCTTTCCGGCGCGCAGTTGTTCGCGTCGGTCACGGTCACGGTATAGTCACCGGCACCAACAGTGATGCTCGCTGTGGTGGCACCATTGCTCCACAAGTAGGTGTAAGGTGACGCGCCTCCGGTTGCCTCAACAGCAGCCGTTCCATTCGCGAAGCCTGCGCAGCTCTCATCCGTTCCCGTAATGCTCACGATGCTCAACGGTGCGTTCGGACCGATGGTGGTGCTCAAGGTGATGCTGCATCCGAAGGCATCGGTGGCGGTCACGGTGTAGTCGCCGCCGATAAGTCCTGTGGCCGTTGCCGTGGTCTGTACGGGTGAGGTGCTCCAAGCATAGGTGAAGCCGGGCAAGTCGGGGCTGAATGCTGCTGAGCCTGTGGCTGTGCCGAAGCAGACCGCATCGGTGGGCGTCACCTGTGCATTCGCGAAGCTGTTCGGGATATTGATGAAGACTTGATCCGTGGCAGGAGGGCAGTTGGCGTTTCCCGTGGTGGTGAGCGTGAGGGTCACTCCGTTGGCTGCGACATCATCAGCACTTGGTTCATAGCTCACCGCGGGCCAAGTCCCGGAGAAGTTGCCGGTGCCACCGCTCCAAGCGCCGCCTGTGGCGTTGGTCACGCTGCCATTCAAGACAATGGGGAAACTGCCGATGCAACCCACGAGGTCGGCGCCCGCATCGGCTTGATTCGGCAATGCGGCTGCATTGATGGTTCCGGTGGCCGTGACCGGACCGCAGCTGTTCGCATCAGTGACGCTCACGGTGTAGGTCCCCGCTGTGGCCGTGAGCAGCGCGCCGCTTGCCCCGTTGCTCCAGGTGTAGCTGTAGGGCGGCGTTCCGCCGCTGGCGCTGGCCGTCAGTGTGCCATCACCCGAACCGGCGCAACTCTCGTCGCCGATGGCGATGATGCTGATCTCGAGCGCGGGCGGTTGCATCACCGTGGCACTGAGGCTGATGATGCAGTTGTAGGAATCGGTGATGATGACCCCATAGGTGCCCTGCGCGAGGCCGGTGGCCGTTGCTGCGGTCTGCACCGGCGTGGTGCTCCATTGATAGGTGAACCCGGGCTGGCCGTTCACAACCGACGCGCTGCCATCGCTTCCGCCGTTGCATGAGGCGGGGTCCGATGAAAGGCTCACATTCGCGAAGCTGTTCAGGATCAGCAAGGTGGCGGTATCGCTGTCAGGCGGGCAGTTGTTGTTGCCGGTGGTGGTAAGGGTGAGCGTCACGGTGCCTGCGGCGATCTCTGCTGCGGTGGGCGTGTAGGTGATCGAGGGCCAGGTGCCTCCGTAGGTCCCGGCACCGCCGCTCCAGATGCCTCCGGTGGCATTCACCACGGATCCGCCCAATGTCACAGGAAACTACCAACGCAGCCTATCACGTCGGTTCCGGCAATGGCCTGGTTCGGCATCGATTGCGTGCCAATGATGCCCGTGATCGGCGGCGATACGCAGTTGTTCACGTCGGTCATCGTCACCGTGTAGGTGCCGGGCGGTGCTGAGATGCTGGGTGTTGTGGCGCCGGTGCTCCAATCGTAGGTGAACGGGGCGGTGCCTGTGGTGACGTTCGCGGTGGCGGTGCCATTCCCGGTTCCCAAGCAGGTTTCTCCAGTTGTGCTCACGGTGCCATAGAGGCCGGGTATCACCGTTACCGAGTAGATGTAGGTCTGGAAGGCCGGGATCGGGCAGGCACCGTCGTCCACATTCACGATGAAGGGATAGAAGCCCGAACTGTTCGGCTGCGCCGTCCAGCACACCTGGCCCATCAGCGGATTGCCGGCCGTGTAGCTGAAGGTGGCACCCGGCAGGTTCTGCCCGATGTTGCTGAAGGCTTCCAGCACATTGGTCAGGTTGGGGTCGTTGATGGCGAAGCTGAAGCAGAAGTCACCGGACTCGCACACCTGGATGGCGCGCGGGCCCAGCTGCACCGCATTGCCAGTGAGGCCCGTGATCACGCCGGTAGCGGGATCGGGCGGGTCGTTGCCGCAGGGGAAGGCCACGAACTGCATGTCGCGCATCACGGAGCCGACGAGCACCCCATTCACCCAGTGGTGCACACGCACCACCACGACCCAGTTGCCCAGCATGTTCAGCGTGAAATTCACTTCACCCGTGACGGGGTCGAGCGTGATGCCCGGGATGGGATCTTGGAACGTGTAAGGCGGCGAGTAGGGAATGGGAGCACCGCCAAGGCCCATCGCGTTGATCAGCTCATAGCTGAGCGAGTCGCCTTCGGGATCCCAAGCACCGAAGCTGTACGTGATGGGATAGCCCATGCACACATAAGGGATGGCCGTGTTCGAGAATTGCGGTGAATCGTTGCAAGGGCTCACCAACGTGTTCACGATCGCGTTGATGTGCGTGCGCTGCGTGCCGGGCGCCACCAGGTTCACGATCGCATCGTTCCGATAGATGTTGGTGTAGGAGATCGTCCAAGAGTCGCATGGAGCGAGAGTGATCGTTCCCGTGTAGGTGAACTGCTGGATGCCCGGCAGCGTGCCGCCGTTGCAGGTGCTATTCGGCAGTTCCGTGTTGCACAGCTGGCTGATTTCCGTTGGCCCGCTGTGGCTCACCGTCATGCTGGTGTTGCCGCAGGGGCTGGTTAGCTGCAGCGTGACGTTCGGGTCTACGTTGATGCCCGCGCAATCGCGGTACACCATCAGGGTGATCTGGTACTGGTTGTTGCCCAGGCAGGTCCAATAGATCTCGCCGCCTGAGAAATGGGTGGCGCGGCCAGCGAGTGCTGCAGCGAGGAGAAGGAGTGTGAGGGCGTAACGTTGGAGCATCGAGGGTGGCATCGGAGTGATCCGTGCGTTCCTACGGTCAAGTGATCAAGGCAGTTTCCACAGGACTGCTCCAAGCGGGCGGCAAGTGTTACGGTGGGCGGACGAAATGGGCGGCTGAGACTGGGTGCGCAGAGCGAGGTCGGCCTGGCAGCGCCATCGGTCGAAACCGGACAAGAGCCGCCAACGAATGAAGAAGGCGCCTTTCGGCGCCTGCTCCGTGTCCTGCGGACCCGTAGGGATTCGAACCCCAAACCTTCTGATCCGTAGTCAGATGCTCTATCCAATTGAGCTACGGGTCCTTCAAAAATCGGGTGCGAATATAGCCAGCCCCAATGAACCGGAAATCAATCAGATCCAGCCGTTCAACCGGTAGTAGGCTATGGCCATGTACTCGCGCAGGCAGGTGACCTCCAGTTTCAAGTAGTTCCAGAAGGTGTAGCGCAGCGCTGGTCGGTCAGATACATCGGGCACCCAGGCCTTGCCACCGACCGCACCGTGATCGTAGTTGAAATCGTGATACATGGCATGATCCCATGCAGGGGCACCGCACGCTTCCATGAAGCCAACACCGCGAAAGGTGAGCACGCTGCGGTACATGTTCTCCGGTGCTGTCACAACGGCCACGGACTTGGACTTCATGTTCGGCAGCATCCGGGAGGCCACGACCAAGGCTTGAGCGCGCGTATTGTCGCCCTCGTTGATCAGGCCGATTCGGGTGCTGTCCACGCCACGTTGCACCAACTCATCCCGCATCGCTTGGATGGCTTGCGGATCACCGGGATGCACGACGGCCACGGCTGCTTCAGGCCAGTCATTCGCCAGCTCCGCAGCGCGATGCAGCCGCAGTAATTCAGGTGCCGAGGGCATGCCGCTGCCGCCCAGGACGATGATCAGCGTTGGCTCGCTCCGGCACTCGCCTGCTGCTGTGCCCAGCCAACTGTGCGCATCGAAAGGGATGCGCGTGAACGCAAGGAAGGCCATCGACAGGAAAACGACCCCGGCCATGGACACGGTACTGCGCAAAAGGCGACGCAATCGGGGCCAGTAGGTGCAGATCAGGATCCAGGTCCGCATGGTGTTCCTTCAATCCTCTTGGTCATTCCAGAGGGTTGGCATGATCTCTTCCGAATCCTCACGGTAAAACCGGAGGGTCGACGCTGCACCGGACATGTAGAAAGCCTCAATTCCATCCTGAACCGTTTCAGCCTGAATGGTGGGTCTGTGCTACCGGGGCTCGAACCCCTTCGGACGCCCGGCCTTGTACCACCGCAGCAGCGTGTCGATCATGTGCTCCATCTTCCGTGCATCGGCCCAGGTGCTGCGGAATACCAGATTGCCATCGGCATCCACGAGATAAGCGCCGTTCGGGACCCTGCCGTAGGCGGTGTAAACCGCTTCATCGAGGCCATCGATCAGCACGGGCAAGGTGCCCAGTTGGGCGAACTCCTTGGCGTAGGCCGCCTTTTCGGTCTCGCTCTTCGGCTGGGGGTATAGCTTGAACTTCTTCCGGTCGCCAGGGTGAAGCTCGCGGCCATAGATCACGAAGAGCTGCACATCGGCCTCTTTCGCGTACTTCTTCGCCAAGTGGCTCCAGCGCTCCATCTGCACGCGCGCTGGCGGATTGCTGATGCTCCCGAACATGAAGGCCCTGATCTTTCCTTGGTTGTTCATCAGGCGATAGCGGCCGGCTTGCTGCGCGATAGGCAGGTCGAAATCGTGGGCAGCCGGTTCCATGCCATGGCCTTCGCTGTAGTCGCGCAGTTCATGGATGGTCTGCCGCATGAGCTTGTCGAAGTTCATGCGCCAGATGCTCACCTGCTTGCGCATGGCCTTGATCTCGGGCTCACTATAGGCGTTGAGGTAGTAATCGAGGTCGTCGTGGAAGATGAGCGCACTGTCCGATGCGTACCAGCGCGGATCCCAGTTGTTGATCTGGGCGGTGGCGCTTATTGGCAGGAGCAGGGCGAAGAGGAACGATCGCATGGCGTGCGCAAGGTAGATGGTGCTCAGCCCACGAAGACCAGCTCCACCCATTCCTCCTCCAGCAGCCGGAGTTCCCTTAAGCGCAGCTCCACGGTCCAAGAGACCACAGGTGCGTCTTCACGCAGCTCAACCGGCTTGTAAGGCCAGTTGCGGATCTTCAGGAATGCCGGCTCCGGCCAGGATGCATTGTAGAGCAGCGCGAAGCGCATGGCCTGATGGTCCACCACGAGTTTGCGGCCATCGAGCCCCATGGCGGTGGTGGTGACCACGAGCGCGGCGCGGTAAAGCCGATGCTGCCATTGCGCATCACGGGTGCGGAAGAGCGCCTGCCGGAATTCGAGGCGCGGCATGGTGCTGCCGGCGAAAGAGGCGATGGGCTGTTCGCGCGAGATGCGGATGTGATGGAGGGCCATGGAATGCGCGCCGGCGAAGTTGAGCAAGCAACCGCTCAACTTCTAGAACAACCACCGCACCTGCACTTTCAGATCGCTGCGCACATTTCCATTGATCTCCTGCAAGCCGCTGCTGATGCTCGTTTGGTCGCGGTAGATCCATGCGCCGTATCGGACCCATACATCCACCCGGCGCAAGGGCGTGATGCGTGCCATGCCGTACCAACGGATGCCGCGGCCATAGTAAGCGGGGATCGCGAACACGCCGATAAGGTCATTCTCGAACGCGTACAGTCGCGCATCGTAGCTGTCACTCTCGAAGAGCGCGAAGCGGGCCGTTAGCTCGACCGGGCTCTTCAGCGGGCGGTGCACGAGGTCCTGATAGAGCAGGAAGCCATGCTGCAAGGGTGCCGACCCGCGCTGGAAATCGACGGTCTCCACGCGCGTGCGCAGGGTGATGCTGTTGCTCACCTTGGCGCTCACGTTCACCCGGTAGTTGGTCTGCTCCATGCGCACCAGCGGATCGATGCCGCGCACATCGGCTGACGTGTTGCGCGCACGGTCCTGATGGCGCACCCGGGCATAGAGTTCCACCTTGCGGCTGGGGCGCCAATTCACCTGAGCCATCCAGTCGAAGCCGCTGCTGGGGCCGTCGGTGAGGTAGCGCAGCCAAGGGAAGCGGAATTGGTCGAAGTAGGCGTTGATCTGCCATTGCCGGTTGGGACGCAGCTCGATCCCTGTGTAGAGCCCGCGCTCGTTCCATGGATTGGTGCCTTCGGCGAAGCCCACGCTCTGCAAGCCATGGAAGTCGCGGCCGTAGTCTCGCCATAGAAGGCTCATGCTCACGCGCTGGTCGAGCGCGGCCAGCAGGCCGGAATTCATGGCCACGCCACCGTTCGCGCTGCGCGCCGCCTCACCGAACCAGGTGATGTTGCGCCACAGCACATTCCAATCAACGCCCATGGTGGTGTTGCTGCGGCCTTGGAACTCGAACTGGTTATAGGGCTGTGCGCTGCGCGCGAGCACCGCATCGTATTCGATCCGCGCGGCGGTGGCGCCGATGCTCCAGCTGCGCTCTTTCCAACGCAGGTGCCCGCCCATGATCCGCTCGCCGATCGACTCCTTCTTCAGGAGCTCGTTCGCTGTGCGGTGGAAGCCATCCTCCTGGAAGCTGCTGAAGATGACCTCCTGGATGTTGGTGTCGAGCGTGTCCGTGCCCGTGGGCTGAGCGCTCACGTTCGCATCGATGCGCTTCGTCGAGAAGAAGCCGGTGAGCTCGAGTTTGCGAGTGACCGCGAAGGTGGCAGCCGCGCCGCGCATGAACAGGTTCTCGTTCACGCTGGTGTAGGGCGCCAGCACTACGGCGTTGCGCTTCACGTTCAAGGTGAAGCTGCTCTTCGCCGCGAAGGCCAATCCGTTCCAGAACGTGAGGCCCTGCCCGAATTGGGCGCTGTAATCGCCGATGGCCACGGACTTCAGCCGCCCGAGATCGCGCACGAAGAGGTGCGCGCTGATGAAGTCGAAGCTGCGCTGCGAGCCTTGGAAGAATTCCTCGCCCTCATCCTTCTCTGCCGTGAAGCCGATGCTGATGTTCTGCCGGTAGCGGAAGCGGTAGCGTGTGTACAAACGGTATGGACTGCCCAGGTACACCTTGCTGTTGGCACGGAGCGAATCGCGCACTTCGTGGTCATCGGCATCAGGCAGCGCATTGCCGCTGGGATCCGCGTAGTCCTTGCCGAAGGAATTCCTGCGGTCCAGGAAGCCCCGCCGCGATTCGATGTTCATGGTGCTGCGCGTGGTCCACTCGTGGCTGCCCTGCTTCAGGATCTCCTTCAGCGAAGCCCGTGCGCCCATCTGGTTCTCGCGCACGGTGATGAAGGGCCGCACCAGTTGGATCGTAGCCGCATCCCAGCCGTTGATCGCCTGCAGCTCGTAGAGGCTGAGCAATTTGCCGTTGCGCTTGATGTGCTGCATCAGCGCGCTCACCTGCACATCATTCAACAGCAGCAAGGCATTGAGTTCCTGCGCCGTGGTATGGTTGAGGTCGATCGGGTCGGTGTAGCGGTCCGCGAGCAGCTCGAAGAGGTTGGTGAGGTCCACATCATTGTCGCCTCCTAATTGCTCCACGGCGGCCTCGATGCGCTGCTCGATCACATCGCGCGGAACGCCATCGACCTGGGCCCGTGCACCCAGGATCAGCGCAGCGCCGATCGCCGATGCCGCGAGGCGTTTCACTTGAAGCGGTAGTTCAGGTTGATCATGGGCGTGGGACCGAGCTGCGCGCGCACGGCCACTGCGAGGTCCACATCGAGCCTCCCTGTGCGAACGCCCACGCCGAAATGCCCTTGCACATTCGCCGTGCTGATGCCCGTCCGCAGGAAGAGCGCCTTGCTCGGATTGTACTCCACGCCGAAGCGGAAGCGCTCCGCACGGTCGATGTCCTTTTCCACCTCGCCGGTGAGAGTGAGCTTGCTGCTCACGACCCAGCCCAGGCCCGCGCGCAGCAGGGTGGGCACGCGCTCATCGAGCACCACATCGCTCTCCGTAACGGTGCCCAGCTTGGAACGTGTTGGATTGAACAAGTGCGCACCCAGCCAGAATTGCTCGCTGATTCGGGCTTGCACGCCCACTTCGGCAGCGAAGGCGCCGGTGCCACCGTAGTTGCCGCCGAGCTGCACACCCAGGTAGTTCAGCTGCACGGCCGCGCGCAGCCCCTCGCCGAAACGCATGGCATAGGCCAAGCTGGCGCGTGTCTCGTTGTAGAGGTCGTAGCCGAAGCGGTCAACGCCTATCCCGAAAGCGCCCTTGCCCACGGGCAGCGCCACGGCCAGCCCTTGATGGGCGAGATCCTCGCTGAGGAAGTGCCGCTGGTAAAAGAGGCCGGCCGCCGGTTTATCCAATCCTGCTATGCCGGCCGGATTCAACCGAACGCTCCAGAGGTCGGCGAGGGTGAGGCCGCTGCCGCCCATGCCCGCGAACCGCGCGCCTACCGTGAGCGGATCGCCACCGGCGAGGCAGGCCGAGGCCGATAGGAACGAGGTGATGATGAGTGCATTGCGCATCGGGTCGAAAGTAGGGGCCGGTGGATGAAGCGCATGTGACAGCGCGTTCACCGGATGGCTTTGCTCGCATGCACCTGCATTTCAGAGCATTCACCTACATTCGCGGCCCCGTTTCCCCCGCCCACCGTGGCGGGCACGGGGAACGTCCGGGAAGGGGAGCCCCGGGCGCAACATCAAGAACCCTCTCGGACAGCGCCCCTCCAGTCCGGGATACAAGTTGAAGCAAACGCATGTCAACTGTCGAGAACAACAAGGTCACCTTCAAAGAACCGCCCGCCGATTTCGATTGGGCCGGTGTAGAGGATGACAAGAAGGCCATGGGCGTTGAGGCGCACCAGGCCATGGAAACCGCTTACGAGCGCACCCTGAGCAGCATCTCCGAGAAGGAAGTGCTCATGGGCACCGTGGTGGGCATGAACAAGAAGGAGGTGGTGATCAACATCGGCTACAAGTCCGAGGGCGTGGTCCCCATCAGCGAGTTCCGCTACAAGCCCGATCTCGCCATCGGCGATCAGGTGGAGGTGTACATCGAGAAGCAGGAGGACAAGGGCGGCCAGATGGTGGTGAGCCACAAGACCGCACGCGTTCACAACGCGTGGGGCAAGGTGAACCATGCCATGGAGACCAACGAGGTGATCACCGGCTTCGTGAAGTGCCGCACCAAGGGCGGTCTCATCGTCGATGTCTTCGGCATCGAGGCCTTCCTGCCGGGCTCGCAGATCGATGTGAAGCCGATCCGCGACTACGACCAGTTCGTGAACAAGAACATGGAGTTCAAGGTCGTGAAGATCAACCAGGAGTTCAAGAACGTGGTGGTGAGCCACAAGGCGCTGATCGAAGCCGAACTGGAAGCCCAGAAAAAGCAGATCATCGGCGGGCTTGAGAAAGGCCAGGTGCTCGAGGGCACGGTGAAGAACATCACCAGCTACGGCGTGTTCGTGGACCTCGGCGGCGTCGATGGCCTGATCCACATCACCGACTTGGCCTACGGCCGCGTGAGCCATCCGGAGGAAGTGGTGAAGCTCGACGAGAAGATCAACGTGGTGATCCTCGACTTCGACGACGAGAAGCGCCGCATCGCCCTCGGCCTGAAGCAGCTGCTGCCGCACCCATGGGATGCGCTCAGCCCCGACATGAACGCCGGCGACAAGGTGAAAGGCAAGGTGATGGTGATCACCGATTACGGCGCGTTCGTGGAAGTGGCCCCCGGTGTGGAGGGTTTGCTCCACGTGAGCGAAATGAGCTGGAGCCAGCACCTGCGCAGCCCGAAGGACTTTTTGAAGGAAGGCCAGGAGATTGATTGCGTGGTGCTCAACATCGACCGCGAAGAGCGCAAGATGAGCCTCGGCATGAAGCAGCTGAGCACCGATCCCTGGGCCGATATCGAGTTCCGCTACCCTGTGCGCTCGAAGCACAAGGCCAAGGTTCGCAACTTCACCCACTTCGGCATCTTCGCCGAGCTGGAAGAGGGCGTCGACGGCCTGATCCACATCAGCGACCTCAGCTGGACCAAACGCATCAAGCACCCCAGCGAGTTCTGCAACGTGGGCGACGAAGTGGAGGTGATGGTGCTGGAAGTCGATAAGGACAACCGCCGCCTCAGCCTCGGCCACAAGCAAGTGGAGGAGAACCCGTGGGAGGTATTCGCCTCCGTGTTCACTCCGGGCAGCGTGCACGAGGGTACCCTCACGGGCCGCGCCGGTCAGAACTTCGTGGTGAGCCTGCCCTACGGCGTGGAAGGCACCGTGACCCTGAAGCACCTGAAGAAGGCCGATGGCTCCAAGGCGGAGCTGGAGGATAAGCTGCCCTTCATGGTGCTCGAGTTCAACGCCGATGCGCGCCGCATCGCCCTGAGCCATACCCGCACCTTCGAGGATGGCGATGAGCCGATGGAGACCGTGGCCAAAGGCAAGCGCACCCGCAAGGAAAGCGATAGCACCGCCACCAGCGCGAGCGTGAAGAGCGTGAACGAGAAGGTGGAGAAGAGCACCCTCGGCGACCTCAGCGTGCTGAGCAACCTGAAGAGCTCGATGGAGAACAAGGAGCGCACCGCCGAGGACGACACCCAAGGCGAGGAGGCTTAGTCCTTCGGTTGAATGCTGAATGAGGGAGCCCCGGATTGATCCGGGGCTCCTTCGTTACCGCGAACTCGTAGCCGCGCTGCCCTTCGGTTGGCGGCCCAGCACGATGAAGTCGAGCAAGCCGCGCAGGTAGCCCGTTCCATATGCCAGATGGAGCGTGACGAAAGCAAGGAGCACGCCCGGAGCATCAACCACGCGTTCAGCGGCGTGCAAGGCACTGGCGATGGCCACGATGCTGTAAAGCGCGATGCCTGATCCAAAGCATAGCGCGAGCAGGGGATGCACGAAGGCCAGAGCCCCGCCAGCGATCAGGAAGAGCACAAAGGCCGCAGGCACCAGCTGGCGAGAGGTGGTCACGGTGCGGTGCACCCGATTCACGAAGACCTTCCAATAGCCGTATTGCCAGTATTGGCGGAAGAGCTTCTTCAAGCTGGCGCGCACGAAGTAGCGGCTGCGGATGCGTGGTGACAGGATGATCCTCCATCCGGC
This sequence comes from Flavobacteriales bacterium, assembly GCA_016705545.1. Classification (GTDB taxonomy): domain Bacteria; phylum Bacteroidota; class Bacteroidia; order Flavobacteriales_F; family PHOS-HE28; genus PHOS-HE28. The sequence goes on along the minus strand of JADIYA010000007.1, from coordinate 53,456 downwards.
GCGGGTGATGCGGAAGTTGAGTTCATCATCCTGATTGCGGGCGAGCCGTTCATCCACGAAGCCGATAGCGGCCAGCGCTTCCCAGCGGTATGCGCCAAAAGCCACGGTATCCACTTCGCCTTCCTTGAGGCCCGTGCGGAAATGCGCTCCACCCACGCCGAACGGATGCCCCATGGCCGCACCGATGCGCCGGCTGGAAGCGTCCGTGTACACATTCGTGATGATGCCTCCCACGCAGCCCGCCTCCGGATGCGCGGCGAGGCAATCGAGATTGGCGCGCAGGAAATCGGTCTCCACTTCAGCGTGCGCGCCCAACAGGATCCCCACGTCGTACCCCCCTGGCCTCAAACCGAGGTTCATGGCTTGGGGCGTGGTGCGCGCTGTATTGTCGATCAGCTTGATCCACGGATGCAAGGCTGCGAGGGCCTCGATCTCTTCGCGCGTGCCGTCATCACTCATTCCATCGCACACCCAGGCTTCCACCTGCATGCCGATCCGGTCCGTGTCGATCAGCGAGCGCAGGCACCGGCCTATGTAGCCGGCCTCGTTGCGGCAAGGAATCACAACGCGAACCTTCAGCGGATTCGGCAGGACATTGGAAGCGTTCGATGGCTGCACGCTCATGACCCGCGCATGGTTTCAATGGCCGCTTCAATTACCGTGAGCTGCCGGTCCACGCAATCGCTCCATGCATAGCGGGCAAGCACCAGTGCGCGTCCGGCTTCGCCCATCGATTTTCGCAGCGATGCATCGCGCGCAAGGCTCAGGAGCGCATCGGCAGCGGCCTTCGGATCCTCCTTCGGCACCACCAGCCCGCTGCGGCCTTCATCCACCACTTCTGGCAGGCCTCCAACGCGGCTCACCACCACCGGCAATCCGCAGGCACTCGCCTCGATCACCGCCACGCCGAAGCTCTCGCTATCGCGTCGGCTCAACGCGGCATACACGTCGAGCTTGAGCAGCTCTGCCGGCACGCGGTCGTGCGGCACATTGCCGATGAAATCCACCCGGTCGGTGATGCGCAAGGAGCGAGCGAGCGCTTCCAAGGGCTTGCGCTGCGGGCCATCTCCCACGAGGCGGAGCCGTGACTGCTCGAGGCCGGATTCATGGGCGATCAGCCCAAAGGCTTGGATCAACGTGTCGATCCCGTACTTGGGAGCAAGGGTCTTCACCGTGCCGATCACCATCGGACCATCGGCCTTCGGCATCGGCGAGAACCGTTCAGTATCCACACCGAAAGGAACCACATCGATCGCCGCCAGGTCCGGGCAAATGAGCCTCGTGCGTTCGGCCATCACACGGCTGGTGCTCACTACGGCATCGGCCCGCAATAGATTCCGGCGCAGGAGCCAGCGGTGAAGCAAGCTTGTGTCGGGGAACTCGTACACATCGCTGCCCCACACATTCAGGATCAGCGGCACGCCTTCGATCCGTGGAGCCAAGGTGCCATAGCCCGAGGCATAGTGCGCGTTGATCGCATCGGGCCTGATCCCGTTCGCAATCCTTCTCGCGGCAGCCCGGTTCAGCACGTAGCCCAATCCGCCGTGGTGGGGGAGCAGATGGATGCGCACGTCTGAACCATAGGGCTCGCGCGGTGCATGCTGCGAGACCACGTGCACCTCATGACCATGCTCCGCGAAGGCGTGGGCCCAGCGCCGCGTGTGGATCGAGTTGGCCGCAGCAACCAGCAATAGCTTCATGCCTCTGCTGGCTTGTGCAGCGCTACGGCGCGCAGATGGGCGAGGGTGAGCACGGCTGCTTCGCGCGACCCGGTGTCCGCTTCCACCACCAAGGCTTCGCTTCCCCGCCACCAAAGGCCGTCGCGCACAGCACTGCTGCGGCAGATCAGCCCAGCAGCGAAAAAGGCCGCGAGCTGCGAGAAGAGCCGCCCGAGCCATGGCCGCGCCACGCCGGGCACGGCGCGCCTGTGCACATCGTCGCCGACGAACGTGACCACCACGGGAGAGAGGCTGCTCAACACCGTGAACAGTCCTGCCGCGGAGCCGTAGAGCGAGAGCACCACATCGGCACGCTGCGCCACGATCATGCGCTTGAGGCGCTGCCGCGCAAGCCAGAGCCGCCAAAGCGAAGTGCGGCTCTCCAAGTGCACGAAGCTCACATGCGCGCCCTGTCCGGCCAAGTGCGCCGCTTCTTCACGCGCGGGCGCATACACCTCGCCGCCTTCGGCCTCGGGCACCACCACGATCACGCGCAGCGCACTGAGGTCCTGGTCGGCGAGGCGCTGCAATTCGCTCTGCACATAACGCGCATCGCTCCAGGTGGCCAGGCCGAGGTAGGTGAGGGCGAAGAGCAGCACCACGGGCATGGTGTACCAAGGCGTGGGCACCAAAAGGTGGAAGAGGCCGCCGAGCAGGAGAATCGCGAAGGACTTGCTCAGGTTGATGCCGTTGCGCGGCGTTCGGAAGTAGGCATCGAGCAGGCTGCGCATGCCATTGAAGTAGGCGAAGGGCAGTGCGCCGATGAAGACCAGCCGCGCCATAGGCACATAGGCCTCACCGTTGGGCCCGAGGTAAAGCAGCAAAAGGGGTGAAGCCAGCAGCTCGAAGCCCACAGTGAGGGCCACCGAGGCCAGCAGCACCAAGCGCGACATGCGGGCCACGCGCTGGGCGAGGTCGGCGTACTCGCCGCGTGCGAGCTTGGCTGCAGCAGCCGGCAACAGCAGCAGTGCCACCGGCGAGAAGGCCGCCGCGGCGATGTTCAGTAAGGTGGCGCCGAAGCCCACCTCGCCGCTGAGGTCGAGGCCGTGTGTGCGCAGGGCGATATATCCCGGCACCGTCAGCAACGCACCCAAGGCCACATCGCCCGGCACGCGCGGCAACCCGTAGCGCAGGATCTCGCCGCGCTCTCTGCGCGAAGGACCATCCTTGTGCAGCAAGTCGGGCGCAATGGTGATCAAGGGCGGCAGCAGCCAACTGATGGCCGTGGCCCACAGCGCGCGCTCCATGTCGTGGAAAAGGACGAAGGCCAGGCAGGGACCGATGGCCAGCACCACGAGCTGAAGCGCATTGGCCCCCACGATGCGGCCGCGACCGCGCAGGTAGCCGTAAGCCACGCCGTGCGCTGCCATGCCGAAGGTCATCACGCCGATGGGCGGAACCAGTGCAGCGCTATCGCGGTCGCCGAAGAGGATCCATGCCAGCGGCTCGGCGAGCAGCGCGCCCAAAGCGCACATGAGCAGACCGAGGGGCGCTACCACGGCAAAGGCCCCGCGCAGGTAGCGTCGAGCAGCATCGGGCGCGGCATCCATGGCCACGAAGCGGGTAAGGCCCACCATGGCGCCCATGAGCACCACCGGGAACAGGAAAGCCACGGTGCGGCGCGCGATCACGTAGAGGTCGAGGTCGTGCTTGCTCTGCTGCGCTGCCAGCCGGAATGCGAGCACCATGCCCAGCAAGGCGAGGCCTTCGGTGCCGAAAGTGAGCAGTGTGTCTCGACCCAGACGGAGGGCGGGCTTGCGCGCAGCGGGTTCGGACATGGCGCGCGAAAATACCGGTCGCCGCCCGGCCCGGTGCCCCGCCGCTCATCAGATGCACAACGAAATGGTACGAGGGCCCCGGCTATCTTCGACGGCGAACAACATGGAAGACCTGTCCCTCTCCCCGTACCACTGGTGGGCCGTAGTGGCCATCGTGCTCCTGATCGCCGAGATCTTCGTGCCCGGCTTCTGGCTATTCTGCGTGAGCATGGGCTGCTTCGCCGCCAGCGCCACAGCGTTCCTCGGCGCGGGCCTCAGCCTGCAACTCATCGTTTGCGCAGCGGTCTCCCTTGCAGCATTCTTCACGCTGCGCCCGCTGCTCATGAAACGCATGTGGAAGGACAATGGCGTGCGCACCAACGTGGATGCTCTCGTGGGCCAACGCGGCCGTGTCACGCAGGACTTTGAGGCTGGGCTTCGCCTAGGCCGCGTATCAGTGGGCGGCGACGATTGGCGCGCCGAATGCGTGAATGACCGCGCACTGCGCGTGGGCGATGTGGTCGAGGTGGTGCGCGTGGACAGCAATACCGTGATCGTGAAGCCCGAGGAACAATGACGGCAGTGGTCTGAAGGCGGAGATGGGCTGAGGGCTGAATACCCCACTTTTCAAACATCGGCAGGCACCCTTAACCCGCAACGCTCACTTCAGGCCAAACCTCCAACCTTTCATCAACCTTCAACCCCTCAACCCCTGACCTGCTATGACAGAGTACATCCTCCCCGCACTGCTCGTTGTCTTCGCCTTCGTGATCATCGCCAAGGGCGTGCGCATCGTGCAGCAGAGCGAAGCCATGGTGATCGAACGGTTCGGGAAGTACCGCACCACGCTCACCGCCGGCTTCAACATCATCATCCCCGTGTTCGACAAGCCGCGTGAGATCATCTCGCGCTACACCCGCGACCTGCCCGATGGCAACAAGTACGTGCAGTTCCTCAAGAAGGAGCGCATCGACCTGCGCGAATCCGTGTTCGACTTCCCGAAGCAGAACGTGATCACCAAGGACAACGTGATGACGGAGATCAACGCGCTGCTCTACTTCCAGGTGATGGACCCGGTGAAGGCGATGTACGAGATCGAGAATCTGCCCATGGCCATCGAGAAGCTCACGCAGACCACCTTGCGGAACGTGATCGGCGAGATGGACCTCGACGAGTGCCTCACCAGCCGCGATACGATCAACAGCAAATTGCGCGTGATCCTCGACGAGGCCAGCAACAAGTGGGGCGTGAAAGTGAACCGCGTGGAACTGCAGGACATCAACCCGCCGCGCGACATCCGTGAGGCCATGGAGAAGCAGATGCGCGCCGAACGCGACAAGCGGGCGCAGATCATCGATGCCGAGGGCAGCAAGCGCGCAGCCATCCTTCAGGCCGAGGGCGTGCAACAGGCGCAGATCACCACCGCCGAGGGCCAGAAGCAGGCGCAGATCCTCGAGGCCGAGGGCGATGCCCAGAGCCGCATCCGCCGTGCGCAAGGCGAGGCCGAGGCCATCAAGCTCGTTACACAGGCCATCACTGGTGCCAAGGCCGATCCCGCCAACTACCTCATCGCCATGAAGTACCTGGAGACGCTCACCAGCATGACCAGCGGCCAGAACAACAAGGTGATCTACATGCCGTACGAAGCCACCGGCGTGCTCAGCAGCGTGGGCGGCATCAAGGAGATGCTCGATATGAACCGGAAAGGATGATCGAATCCTGACCGCACCGAAATGCAAGGGCGGCCTATGGTCGCCCTTGCGCTTTCATACCAAGCCGGGTGCTGCCAAGCGCATGGCAATCTCGGCCCGCTGACGCATGTTCCCGTTAAGGATGTGCGAGTCCCTGCCGCGATGATCCGTTGCTCTTGCGCGGATCCCGCTTCGGCGGAAAAGATCCTGTCATCCCGGGGTTTTCCCGCTAGCGCACAATGACGAGCGGCGTGCAATGCAAGCGATCGCTGCCGTCACGCAGGGTCATGAGGTAGTGCCCGACTGGAAGCACTGACGCATCGAATTGAGCCACGTTCGAGGCGCTCAGCAGCAATCGACCATCGGCAGCGAGAACCTCCACTTGCTTCACCGGGTTTCCATCCACCGTTAGGCGCACCAGGTCCGAGGCCGGGTTCGGCCAGAGCCTCACGATACCAGAAGAGGTGCCGTCCGAAGTGGCGGTGCTGGTGCACATCACATCATTGAGCCGCACCCAGATGTCGTTGTTGTAAAAGTTGGGCACGAAGATCCCGCCCGGCAGATCGCCCATGCGCACAACTACGAGTCCGGTGGACGGTGATACGTTGCAGAGCTGCCCGTTCTTGCCCATGGCGCTGTACGCATCAGCAGGCATGGCGGGGCAGAGCATGCCGCCGAAGCTCTGCTGGAGGCCTGGCAGCATGAAGCTCGATTGCCCATTCAGCCACCAGAGGTAGCCATAGGACGGATTCAACGATTGTGAAGGCGATACCATATCGCTGAAGTAGGCTTGGTCGTTCATCACCGCGTTCCCGTTCCAGGCACCTTGGCCCATGCATAGCAGACCGAAGCGCGCCATCGCGCGCGCCTTACTGAAGAAGACGTTGTTCGATCCGAGCTGCGCGAAGGCGCCCTGCAGGCCTGTGGTGAGCGTGAGCTTGTTGAAGACATATCCGTTCAGCGTTTGGCCAGTGGCACTGGTGATCACGCCGTCGAGCAGGGTGTAGGGCGCATTGTGATAGGCCCAGCGAGTGCCTGGCTCCGCGAGGCATTCAAGGCAAGCGGGATCGGTGCAATCCGAATCCGGCACGCCATCGTCGAAGCCGGTGGTCATGGTGAGCTGGTGGCGGATGGTGATCTGCCCTTCCTGCAGTGGCGCGCAATTCGTCCAACCTGCGCCCAGGTAGGTGTCGCTCGTCTCGTCGATATCCAGGAAGCCTTCTTCTTGCGCCTTGCCCACGAGGAAGGCGGTGAGGCTCTTGCCGGCACTGGCCCAGTACCAGAGGCTGTCCTGCGTGAAGGTCCCGAAGTAGTGCTCGATGGCGATGCGGCCGTCCTTGAGCACGATGAAGGCCTTGGTGTTGCTCTGCTCCAGGAAGTCGATCAAGGCCGGGATCTCATCGGTGCACCAGCCCAGCGCTGCGGGATCAACGCTCTCCCACGTATTGCCGGCGAGTGGCGGGTAATAGGTCTGCGCAGCAATGGATCCTGAAAGGAGCACGGCGCAGAGCAGGGTGAAGTTTCTCATGCTGGAGGAATCGAGGCATGGACACCTGCCAAGCCCTGAAGTTCAAAATCGCTCACTGCGGCTTGCTACGGTCCACCTCTTTCACCAAGCGGCCCTTCTCGTAATGCAGCTCGCGGTAAATCTGGCCATCGGGGCTGTAGTCGTAGTGGATGCCATGCTCTACGCCGCCCAACCAATGCTCCACGTATTTCTTGGTGCCGTTCTCATAATAGTAGGTCCATTCGCCATGCTCCACGCCATTCTGGAACTGACCTATGTATTCCAGCTTTCCGCTCGGGTAGTACACCTTCTCCATCACCTTGACGGCTTCCTCGCCCTTGCCCTTCATGAAGATGATGACCTCGGGCTTGCCATTGGGATGGCTGGCGGCCACGTATTTGTGCGTGCTGCACGCCGACAGCATGGCCGATAACAGGACGAACGCGGACAGGGAGCGCATCATGGCCCGCTAAAGTAGAGGAATGGCCACTGGCAGCAAGCGCATCAGGGCAGCACGAAGCGTTGCGCCTCGCCTGTGGACATGCGGAGCGCGATGCACGGACCGCTGCTCCATCTGGCCAAAGCGATAGGGCCGTTGCCGGAAGCCTCGAGGAGCTTGCGGCCTTGGGCATCGAGGATGGTCAAGCGCTCGCGGGTCTCCAGACCGAATGGGTGCAGGTGGCCATCGGGCAAGAGCGTAAGGCCCCATGTTGATTGCACCTGCTGCTCGGGCACGCCCACACCGTTCACCATCCAGCCGATGTCGCGCATCACGCCGATGGCGATCGGGCCGGGCCAATGGTTGGCGTGGCCCGCACTGCTGAAGGGCGTCATCAGCTCGTCGGGATTGCCGACGGGATATGTGCTCTCGTTGAGATGCACGCAGCTGCTACCGAGTGCGAATGCTGCGGGCGCGTAGATGCGCGCCGTTTGACCGCCGTTCGCGCTCATGGCGTTTGTGCCGTTGAAGTACACCTGATTGCTGGTGAAGGCCGAGCCCAGGGCCGTGCTCGGGTTCATCAGGTCGACGAGCGGGCCGCTGGCGGTGCTGGTGAGGAAGCGGTCGAAGATGCCCGGCAGCCCTTCTTGCTCCGGCCACGGATAGGTCGTGATCAGCGGTGCGAAATCGCTGAGCAGCACCTGGCCGAAGGAGCCCTCGCTGCCTACCTTCTTGGCCAACCCCACGAAGCCGAGCCCGTGACCGAGCTCGTGCAGGGCCACGGTCACCAGGTCGTACTGACCCGCTGGCGTGTTGGCATCGAGGCCCAAGTACCAATTGGTGCCGCTGTTGAGATAGACGTTGATGTCGTCCTCGCCGGGATTGAGCTCCGTGCCCGCGATGCTGTTCGCGAGGCAGGAGGCATACCACGTGGAGGCCACCGGAGCACCGGGGAAATCCTTGCGCCCATTAGGGAAGGTGACACCAAGCGCCGAAGCCCCGAGAGGGAACCAGCTCACGGCCACCTTGATGGGTACATCGCTCACCAGGATGCTGCCCCAGATCTCCGCCGCGCGATCAATAGCGGGCTGCGCATTGGCCGGCGTGCCGAAGTGGGTGATGGTGAAGGTGGCGGCGGGGGAGGAGGTCCCTAGAGATAGCGCCGCGATGCAGAGAAGTGCCGAACGCATGGTTCCGAAAGTACGTGCGTTTTGCTCTATGGCCTGATGTGAGGGATCCTCCGCTTCTGCAGGCTGATTTCCCGCTTCAGCGCGCGCTTGCCGACTGCCCGGCTCATGACGTACCAATTGCGGTCGGCATGCTCTATTCCTTCTAACCGGTCGCATGGAAGGCTTCGCCATGTGGAGAGTGGCGTCAGTAGCTCAACGTCTGAGCATGATAGGCGTACCGGCAGACTGAACCCTGGAACGCAGTTGGACCATCGCGCATAGGCGCGGTTCTTGTACCGCCCCCACTCCAGCACCGGTACTTTGTTCGTCCGCAGGTACTGATCGAAGATGCTCTTATTCAGCAGCGACTTCGTCCGTTCGTTGAAGTCGATCATGAATTCCTCGATCTGCGCGCTGGTGACGATCGAGTGCTTGAATCGCCGGTTCATCTCCAGCAGCATGGCCTTGAAGGTGCTGTCGCCCACGATGTGGCGGATCATGTGGATGAGGTTGGCGCCCTTGTAGTACATGTCGCCGCTGCCTTCCTCATTCACGCCGTATGGGCCGATGATGGGCTTATCGTTGCGGATATTCTTGCGCAGGCCGATCACGTATTCCTCAGCGGCCTGCTTGCCCTGCTGGCATTCGGTGAAGATGGTCTCGCTGTAATCGGTGAAGCCCTCATGCACCCACATGTCGGCGATGTCGGCCGTGGTGATGCTGTTGCCGAACCACTCGTGCCCGCTCTCATGGATGATGATGTAGTCCCACCTCAACCCATGGCCTGTGCCGCTCAGGTCACTGCCGCGATAGCCGTTCACGAACCCGTTGCCGTAGGCGATGGCGCTCTGGTGCTCCATGCCCAGATGCGGCGATTCCACCAGCTTGTAGCCATCGGCATAGAAGGGGTAGGGGCCGAACCACTCCTCGAAGCATCGCAGCATTTCAGGCACTTGCTTGAATTGCATCGTTGCATTCCGCAGCCACTTCTCGTCCTCTTCGCGGTTAGCCCTGGATTCACCTTGGCCCCATGGTGCATGATGTTGCAGAATCCAGAAGGCCAGGTCGAGATTGCCCTCTTTACCCGCGAACGTGTCGGATAGCTGCACGTACTTCCCGATGGACGGCACCAGGTTGTAGGTATTGATCGGGTTCTTCACCTGCCAGTGCCAGGTGCTCGTGCCATCACCATTCTTCACGGTGCTGCGCAAACGCCCATTGCCGATGGCCTGCAAACTGTCGGGCACGATGATGCGCAGATTGGCGCCTTGCTCGGGCTCATCGCTCTGGTGGTCCTTGCACGCATACCACACGCTGGCGCCTAGTCCTTGGCAGGCCACGCTCATCCAGGGATTGCCGCGCGCATCGGTCCTCCAGATCCAGCCGCCATCCCACGGCGGGTTCTTCGCGGCGCGCGGGATCCCGTGGTAGTGGATGGTTATCGTGGTGGCCTCGCCTGTCTTCATGGGCTGCGGCAGATCCACCCAAGCCACGTTGCCGTCTCGTTTGAATGGTATTGGCCGGTAGCTCACGCTGATCGCGCCATCCAAGTAGGAAGCCACGTCCGTGAGGATGCTATCGATGATGAGCGGCTGCTGCAGGTCGATCTGCATGCGCTGGCCATCGGTCACCGCATCGAAGGCGATGATGCTGCGGCCTTCGACGGAGCGAGCCACGAAATCTGGCTTCACCGAGACATCGTAGCCGACCACGTTCCACCACGCTCGATCCGGACCGAGGCTTCCCCTGAGGGTATCGGCCGGGTTGAATGCGTCCCTGCCATCCTGCAGCTGGGCCGTCGCTGCAGCACGCGCTGCAATCAGGAGAACCACAAATGACATGCGCAACATGCGGGCAAGGTAAACGCCTCGTGAGTGCCTGAGTTCCGTCTGGTGCGCAGCGTTCGGCGGCGGATATCTTTCGCCGCGCCAAACACGGAGCCATGAGCGAGAAACGGCATTTGCATCACCGCGTTGAGTATGGACGGGCCGAACTGCTGGAAAAGCAGGCCGGTGCTGATCCCATCGCGCTCTTCGGCCATTGGCTCGATGATGCCATCGCCGATGGATTGCCCGAGCCCCACGCTATGGCCATGGCCAGCATGGGCACGCTCACCATCAGCTGCCGCATCGTGCTCCTGCGCGCATTCGATCGCGAGGGCTTCGTGTTCTACACGAACCACAACAGCCGCAAGGCCATGGACATCGAGCGCGACCCGCGGGTGGCGCTCACTTTTTTCTGGGGCGCGCACGAGCGGCAGGTGCGCATCGAGGGCAAGGCTGAGCAGGTGAGCGCGCAGGAGAGTGATTCGTACTTCGCATCTCGGCCACGTGATAGCCGCATCGGTGCCTGGAGCAGCGACCAGAGCAGGCCCGTTGCCGATCGCGCGGCACTGGAAGAGCGCTACCAGCGCTGGACCGATCGCTTCAAGGAGGGCGATGAAGTCCCGCGCCCTTTGCATTGGGGCGGCTATCGCGTCCGCCCAGCGCGTATCGAGTTCTGGCAGGGCCGCCCCAGCCGCTTGCACGACCGCCTCGCGTACGAAGCCCTCAGCGATGGGCAATGGCTGCGCGTGCGCCTTCAGCCATAGCCTTCGATAAATAGCGAGGCCCCCGGATCGCCGGAGGCCTCAGCATGAACGCGCCGTTGCGCTCAATCCTTCTTCGGAGCGGCTTTCTTGGCAGCGGCTTTCTTCGGAGCGGCTTTCTTCGCAGCGGCCTTCTTCGGAGCAGCCTTCTTTGCAGGCTTGGCGGTGCCAGCGGCCTTGCGCACAGCGCGGCGCTTGTTGCGCAGGCTCGGGCGCGATTTGCCGGCGCTGCCCATGCGGCGCTTCCCTTTTTTCGACTTGCGGTCACCTTTTCCCATGAGATCGAGGTTGTTGGTTTCGCGGCGAAAGTATCCCGCAACGGAGGTTGGCACGCGCGCTGATCCCGCCCTTGTGAACCCGTGCGTGTCGAAAACGGTCACGGCCTGCGCTCTTGCCGGATCCGCTCCTCGAGGTGCGCAGCGCTGTGCACCACTTTGCGCGCCCACGATAGCTTCAATGCATCGAGCGCGGCGGCATCGAGCTGCCAGTTCACATCGGATGCGCGAAGGCGTTCCATCACGGTGTAGAGCGTGATGGCTGCCGATACGCTGATGTTGTAGCTCTCGGTGAATCCGTGCATCGGTATGCGCAGCGCGATATCAGCTTGCTCAATCAGGGCATCGCTGGCGCCGGTGAGTTCCGTGCCGAAGCAGAAGGCCAGCGGTCGGTCCAGCGCGATGGTGGCGGGTGTGCAGTCAGTGGCGCGTGGCGAGGTGGTGACGATGGCGTATCCGCGCTCCTTGAGCTGCGCGATGCAGCGCGCGGTGTTGTCTGCTTCGCCGCGCCAGCGGTGCATATCCACCCATTTCGATGAGCCTAGGGTGACATCCGGGTTCACCGTGTACTTGTTACGGTTCTCGATGATGTGCAGGTCCTGGATGCCGAGCAGGTCGCAGGTGCGCACGACCGCGCTGGCGTTGTGCGCTTGATAGATGTCCTCAAGCACGCAGGTGATGTGCCGGGTGCGCTCCGTGGCGATACGCTCGAAAAGTCCGCGCTTGTTGGGCGTGATGAAAGCGCAGAGGCGCTCGTACAGGTCGTGATCGGTCATGCGGTTGGATGGCGCAAAAGAAAAGCCCCCCGCGATGCGAGGGGCTTTCCCGGTAGCGGAAGGGGATTACTTCACGCGGCTGGCGAGGTCGGCGCCGGCCTTGAACTTCACCACCTTCTTGGCAGCGATCTTGATCTCCTTGCCTGTCTGAGGGTTGCGGCCCTTGCGAGCAGCGCGCTTGGTGATGCTGAAGGTGCCGAAGCCCACGAGCGTCACGCGCTCACCCTTCTTCAGGGACTTGGTGGTGTTGCCCACGAAGGCGTCGAGGGCGCGCTTCGCATCGGCCTTGGAGATCTTCGCGTCGTTGGCAATGCTCTCGATCAGTTCTGCTTTGTTACCCATGGTCGTGTTGTGTTGGTGAGTTGTGGTTTGTTGAACTCGTGGACAAATCTATTCTGAAACCCGCGCCTGTCAACGGTTTCCGGACGGACATCCGGAGAATGTTGAAAAATCAGGGTGTTTGTTCATAAGTCGGCCGGAATCCCGCTGCCAGTAAGGGTTTCAGAAATGGCCTTTGGACGATTTCAAGGCACCCTCCAGCAGTCGTTGAATCAACGCTCCACGGGCACGCGATCGGCACCATCGAAGCGCGGCGACTGGATGCTCACCACCCGCAGTGGTCTTTCGGAGAGCGTGGTAACAGCATGCACGGTGCCCTTCGGGATCGCGATTGCATCGCCTGATCGGATCACGAAGACCGAATCACCGAGCAGCATTTCCCCTTCGCCTTCGATCACCACCACATGCTCCGTATGCCAGTCGTGGTAGTGCGGGCGCACTTCGCGCGGCACGCAGATGAGGAAGGATGAGGAAAGGCTGTCACTGTGCAAGGGGGCTACGGTGTTCGCCGGACCCGCAGCGCATGGAGCGAAGTCGCTGCTGAAGCGCTGGCCGATGGCAAAATAACTGCTGGTAACGGCCACGAGCAGGATTGCGGTTCGGGTCAAGTTCATTGGAAACGGGCATGCTCAAGGCGCCCAGCGCCGCGGATGAAATCGGCAGCGGACATGCGCTTGCGCCCCTCGGGCTGCAGCTCGGTCACGGCTAACCAACCGTCGGCGCAGCGGACGAGCAACGCTTGATTTTTCAGAATGATGGCTCCCGCATCGGAACCATTATCCGCGTCCGCCTCGACTTTGGCACGAAGGATCTTGAACCGTTCCGCGCGTCCATCAGCATGATGGAGCATGGTCCATGCGCCGGGGAAAGGGGAGAGGCCGCGGATCAGGTTGTGCACATGCTGCGAGGGCCGATTCCAATCCACGCGGCAGTTATCCGGTGTGAGCTTCGGGGCGAGTGGTGATCCATTCGGCAATGGGCCTTGTGGCGTGCTGGATCGATTTCCATCCAAGATGCGCCTCACCGTCCTCGTAAGAAGCGCTGCACCAGCGGTCATCAATCTGTCATGCAACTCCCCCGCGCTCTCCTCCGGGCCGATGGCCAATTCAATGCGGTCAAGCACATCGCCTGTGTCGATCTCCTCGCGGATGAAGAAGGTTGTGGCGCCGGTGCGCGTTTCACCGTTGATGATGGCCCAGTTGATCGGTGCGGCCCCTCGGTATGCGGGCAGCAGGGATGCATGCAGGTTGATGGTGCCCAACGGAGGCTTCTGCCAGACTGCTGCAGGCAGCATGCGGAAGGCGACCACGACAAACAGGTCGGCCTGCAACTCATCCAGGTCGGCTAAGAAGGCCGGATCCCGGAGTTTCTCCGGCTGCAGCACGCGGAGCTCGCGCTCCAAGGCGAATTCCTTCACGGCGCTCATGCGCAAGCGCTGGCCGCGGCCGGCAGGCCGATCCGGTGCTGTGATCACCGCTGCTGCATCAATGCCCGCATCGATCAATGCACGCAGGCTGGCCACCGCGAATTCCGGTGTGCCCATGAAGATCACGCGGCCCTTGCTCACTTCCACTTCCGGTTCGATGGCGGCGAAGGTGCGATGCGGAACCGGTAAGGCAGCAGTGCATCGGCGCCTGCGTAATCAACACCGATCCGTGGTCCGGCTATGATCGATGCGTGCAAGGGTCGATAGCCATGATCCTCGATCCTTATCGGGCCGCTAATCAGGTCCAGTCCGGAGTGCATTGTCCGAATGCCGAGCGCGTTGCTCACCAAGGCCGGACCTCCAGTGCGCAGAGGCCTCCCTTCGCGCCGGGCACGCATGGCCTCGATCCCTTCCAATGGTTCCATGGCGCGCACGAGAATCGCATGCGGGGTGCCGGCTTCATGCGTGACCACATTGAAGAGGTGGTGCATGCCATAGCAGAGGTACACGTATGCCGTGCCGCCAGCAGCGTACATCACTTCAGTGCGCGCTGTCCGCCTGCCGCCGAAGGCGTGCGAAGCGCGGTCGCCGATTCCTGCGTAGGCTTCCGTCTCGGTGATGAAGCCGCTGGTGCGGATTCCATCCATCTCGCTCACCAGCACCATGCCCAGCAGCTCCCTCGCGATGCGCATGACGTCCGTTCGCGTGTAGAAATCCCGGTTCAGCGTTGCGCTCATGCCTCCATGGGCCCGTCACCATACTCATCGCGCAACGCCCGATCAGCAGCGGAGATCCGCGCATAGGCGGCCAAGGGCTCGGAGGCCACGGATGATGCTCGGTGGCTCGACCCGGCTTTCATTCCTGCGCGCGTGCAGGCGTCGCAGCGCCCGCAGGGAGCCTCCAGGTGCTCACCGAAATAGTCGAGCACCGTGATCATGCGGCATTCGTCCCCGCCTTCTGCGTAGTCCAGCATGGCTTGCACGCGCCCCTTGGCCCGTCGTTCACGTTCGCTGAGCGCCTCCGGTTCCAAGTTGAGCTTAGCGGCATCCGCGCGCGGCATGAGCAAGGTGGCCATTGGCGCATCGGTGCGTTGCCGGTAGGAAAGGATGCCCATGCGATCGAGTTCCGTGAGTTGCCTGATGATTTCCGCCTGCGGTTTGCCCAAGAGCCTCTCGAGCCTCGCCTCGTCGATCAGCGTGGGCTCCTCGAACAAGCCGCCATGCAGACGGAGCAACGCTTCCAGAAGGGCACCGAGCCGTTGGTCGTTCACGCGCATACGATGAACGCTGGCATGATCCGCCATGATCAGCACGCGCGAAGGGCTGTGGATGCCATCGCTCAATGCGATGCGGCCATCGAGCTCCAAGGCCTTCAGTGAATTGGCCACCACGGGCGCACGCAGGCCGGTGCGCTTCGCGAGCGCGGCGATGTCCACCGGGTAGGATTCATGCAGCCCCGATCCCAAGGCGATGCCGTGCGTATCCGCGAGAGCTTGATAGACGCGGCGCACGGTTTCGAGCGGAGGGAAGCTGTCTCGGAGC
The DNA here is from genome assembly GCA_016705545.1 of Flavobacteriales bacterium. Taxonomy (GTDB): domain Bacteria; phylum Bacteroidota; class Bacteroidia; order Flavobacteriales_F; family PHOS-HE28; genus PHOS-HE28. The sequence goes on along the minus strand of JADIYA010000007.1, from coordinate 38,231 downwards.
CGTTCCTGCGCGCGCTCAGCATCGCCCGGCCCAGTGAGCAGGAAGGCCCATGATCCCTGGCCATCGCGTCCTGCACGGCCCGCTTCCTGATAGTAGCTCTCCAGGTCGGGCGGCGGCTCCAGATGGATCACGCTGCGCACGTCAGCTTTGTCGATGCCCATGCCGAATGCGTTGGTTGCGGCCACGCACCGGATGGCGCCGCTGGTCCATTCACGCTGCACGCGATCGCGCTCCGCGGTCCCGAGTCCGGCATGGTATGCGGCGGCTGAGATGCCGTGCTGAGCGAGCAAATGCGCGATGCGGACCGTGGCCCTTCGCTCACGCGCGTACACGATGGCGCTGCCAGGGACTTCACGCAGGATCCGCAGTAATCGCCCAGTGCGATCCTCACCACGGCTTACCCACAGGGCGAGTTCAGGCCGTGCAAAGGACCCGCGAAGGAGCTTGCCTTTGCTGAAGGCGAGCTGGTCCATGATGTCCGCTGCAACCACTGGCGTGGCAGAGGCCGTGAGCGCGAGCACTGGAACTCGTGGCAGCAGTTCCCGCACCTCAGCGATCCGGCGGTAGGCCGGCCTGAAATCGTGGCCCCATTGGGAGATGCAGTGCGCTTCATCAACGGCCAGCAAGCCCACCGGCAGGCGCGGCAAACGTGAGCGCACCATGTCCGTGCCCAGCCTTTCGGGAGAGACATACAAGAATGCCAGTTTGCCGTGCACAGCGGCTTCAAGGGTATTCTCGATCTCGGCCGCGCGCATGCCGGCTATGAGCGCGCGTGCCGCAATGCCGCGCTTACGCAAGCCATCCACTTGGTCCTTCATCAGTGCGATCAGCGGCGAGACCACGATGCAGAGCTTGCCCATGCACAGGGCAGGCACCTGGTAGCAGAGGCTTTTGCCGCCACCGGTGGGCAGCAGCGCCAAGGTGTCGCCACCCTCCAGCACATGAGCGATCACCGCCTCCTGACCGGGCCGGAAGGCAGCATAACCCCAGTGCGCCATTAGCACATCAGCGGGCGTTCGCAACACAGTTGGACTTGACATCCCTTAACGGCGGCTTCGTTCGGCGGGGCTACATTGGCGCCGTTCACCTGCGCGGGCCTTCTACATTTGGCCCGAGCCCCTGAATCGCAACGCGCATGATCACCACCGGCCAAAAGATAGCCATCGAGCGCATCGCCGCCTCGAAGCTGCCAACAACGGATCTCGAGAACATCAAGTTCGGAAGGGTCTTCAGCGACCACATGTTCGTGATGGACTATGCCGATGGCGGGTGGCGCGACATGCGGATCGTGCCCTTCGCGGACATGCGCATGAGCCCGGCTTCCTTGGTGCTGCACTACAGCCAGACCATTTTCGAGGGACTGAAGGCCTATCGCAACGTGGATGGCGGGATCAATCTTATCCGTCCACAAGACAACATCACGCGCATGAATCATAGCGCACACCGCATGTGCATGCCGCATATCCCGGAGGAGGCCTTCCTGGAAGCGATGGTGGAACTGGTGCGCGCTGATAGCAGCTGGGTGCTGAAGGATGAGGACGCCTCGCTCTACATCCGACCGTTCCTGTTCGCAAGCGACGCCTATATCGGGGTGCGACCGAGCGATACCTACCGCCTGATCATCTTCACCTGCCCGGTGCGCGGCTATTACAATGAGCCGGTCCGTGTGAAAGTAGAGACGAAGTTCAGCCGTGCATTCCCCGGCGGTACCGGTGAAGCCAAGTGCGGCGGCAACTACGGTGGCGGCCTCTATCCGGCCAAGCTGGGTCAGGAGGAGGGCTTCCATCAGCTGCTTTGGACCGATGGCCTCACGCACGAGTACATCGAGGAGAGCGGCACAATGAACGTGTTCTTCAATATCGATGGCACGCTGATCACCCCTGCGCTCGATGGCACCATCCTGCGCGGCATCACGCGCGACAGCATCATCCGCATCGCCAAGGATGAGGGCATCAAGGTGGAAGAGCGCCGCGTGTCCGTCGAAGAAGTGGAAGTTGCTGCGCGCAATGGCCGCTTGCGCTCCGCCTTCGGCGCTGGCACTGCCGCCACCATCGCGCACATCCAGACCATCGCTTTTGACGATGCCACTTACGACCTCCCTGGCGTAGAGACGCGGGAACTGGCCAATCGCATCGGCAAGAAGCTCGATGATATCCGTCGCGGCCGTGTGGCCGATCCCTACGGGTGGGTGGTGCCGGTCTGATAGTCCTCTGTTCTTTCCCACGAAGGCCGCCAAATGGCGGCCTTCGTCATTTGGCACGAAGCCCAGCGAGGCTATCGGGGATCACTGCCAAACCGGGCAGCAGGAAGAGGAGGGTGTAAAGCGGCCACCCGAAGAACACGCAGCCGATGCAGATGCCGCTTACCAGCAGCACGCCGAAGGCAAGGCCCGTGGCATGCAAGCCCCGGAACAAGGTGCGGTCAGTGCGCGTGACCGGACGCTCATCCGCCATCGGGCGGCGTGCGTGGGTGTTATGGGCCGGGGGCTTGGCATGGGCGGGAGCGTCTGCTCTGCGGTAGAATCGCAACTGCGCATTGTACTCCGCGCGGGCTGCGTCATCGCTGAGAATGAGGTAGGCCTGATGCAAGGCTTGGAACACCTCGGGCGCGCGTGCCGAATCATTCCGGTCCGGGTGCCATTGCTTCACGCGATCGCGGTAGGCGCGCTTGATCTCGGTGGCCGTAGCATCGCGCGGCACGCCCAGCACCTTGTAATGATCGTAGCGCAGTGCCTGCTGCATGCCGTTGCTTGATCCGATGCACCCTTGCTTGACCAGCGGGTTATGCGATCTTCAGCGCCAAGGTATCTTACCACGGCAACGCACGAGCATGAAGATCCTTGCATTTGGCCTTTCAGCCCTCTTCATCGCGATTGGGGTGATGCTTCGTGCGCAACCATCCTTGCTCAGCGGTGTGGTGCTGGATTCCGAAACGAACCAGCCCTTGTCCGGTGCCCATATCAGCATCCCGGGCACGGACGAGGGCGAGGTGTCCGATGCCGAGGGCCGCTTCAGCCTGAACGTGCGGCGTGGTGTTGATGTGCAATTGCGCATCACCTATACGGGCTTCACGGAATTGAAGCAGAAGGTGCCGGCTAAGGAGGTAGCCACCGGCGAAGTCCTCTTGTTGCGCCTCGCGCGCGGCGCCATTCTGCTTGACCCCACCGAAGTGCGCGCGCGGATCGCGCCAGAGGTCGTGTTCAAACGGCCGGACCTCCACGTGGGTGGCTACCTGGCGAATGCCGATGGCCTCTGGGTGCTCGCCTATAGCAAGCCGCAGCTCTGGCACTCCCAGGCCGATGCCGGGCAGCGTGTGATGCAGGCGGCCCGCCTGGTGCTGCTTGATACGTTGCTGCGCGAAATGGCCAGCATCGGCTTGCCCGACGACGCGCGCGCCATGCATTGCGATCACGGTGGCAGGCCGGTTGTGGAAGGCGCGCGCGAGGGTTGGATCGCTCGTCGCGAGGGTGATCTGCTCGCCTTGGGCAGGCTAGACCGAGAGACCCTGCGCGAAGCCGTGCTGCCCTGGACGGACAGCCTCGGCGGCAAGCTGCTCGGCAACAACCGCAACGAAGCTTACCCGGCCTTCGAGCATTTCGCGCGCGACCTGAAAACGAACAAGGATCAGCTGCTCTGCACCGTGCAGGACGATTTCATGATCGAGCTCTTCCGGAGCCAATACAAGTATATGAGCGGCCCCGACAAGGTGATCGCCATGGACCTGGAGATCGAGACCGGCATCGATCGCGAGCTCATCGCAGGCTTCATGACCGGCTTCCACAAGGACCTCTACTTCAAGGTGCCCTACGCGCCGCTCTTCGTGGTGCGCGATACACTGTGCGTGTTCGATCATGCCAAGGAGCGCATCCGCCGTTTCATGGCCGAAGGCACAGCCGTCGCGGAGGTCAAGATGCGGCATGCCGCGGAGCGGCATTGGGCCAAGACCTTGATCCAGGATCAGCATAGCGGACAGGTGTACGCGCTGTTCCGGCAAGGGCCGCGCACCTGGTTGCGGTCGGTTGACGTGCGCGATGGATCGATAGGCGCGCCTTCGATGCTCGTGCACCCGTTCCCGGAAGATGTGCAGGTGCATGAAGGCCACGCGTACTATGTGTACCGGCCGCACGGGTCAACCCAGAAGCGCACGCTATACCGGGAGCGATTGAGATAGAGGTTGATTCAGGCCGCGGAAACCGCCGCTTCGCAATTCACCGGGAAATTCACGCTGCGCGCAATGAAGCAGTACTTGTGCGCGGCTTCGTGGAAGGCGATGGCTTTCTCCAAATGCCCCCCATCCTCGATACGCACCTGTGGTCGCAGCATCACTCCACTGAAATGACCGCCGCCATCCTTGGTGAGCATGAGGGTGCCTTCGGCTTGATCATGATAGCTGAGCACGTTGATGCGGGCCCGTGCGCACAGGGCGAGGTAGGTGAGCAAGTGGCAGCTGCTGAGCGCGGCGAGCAAGAGGTCTTCCGGATTGTGCAAACTGCCGTCGCCGCGGAATAGGGGATCGGCGGTGGCGCGCAGCTCGTTCTTGCCCTTGATGCGGATGAGGTGCTCGCGCGTGTACTCCTCATAGCTGCGCGTATGGTCACCGCGCCAAAACAGGTCCAGGGTGTATAGATGCATGTCGGACATGGGGTGAAAGTAAACGCCCGATCCATCGCTGGACCGGGCGCTGCCTTGTCTTGTTCGCGACTTAATGCATCGCCTCCCCAGCGAAAGTGGGCGTGACCCCCACGCTCTTGAAAAAGAAGGCCCACTTATCCGCCTGCTCCTCGATGATCTTGCTGGTGGGCTTGCCAGCACCGTGTCCGGCTTGCGTCTCTACGCGGATGAGCACGGGTGCATCGCCTTGCTGCGCTGGCTGCAGCGCGCTGATGAACTTGAAGCTGTGCGCGGGCACCACACGGTCGTCGTGATCGGCGGTCATCACCATGGTAGCGGGGTACTTCGCGGGCTTGCAGTTATGCAAGGGCGAGTACTTGATCAGGTAGTCGAACTCCTCCTTGCTGTTCTCGGCGTTGCCGTACTCGGGCACCCAACCGAAGCCGGCGGTGAACTTCTGGTAGCGCAGCATGTCGAGCACGCCCACCTCCGGGAAGCACACCCCGAAGAGATCGGGGCGCTGCGTCATTACGGCCCCCACGAGCAGGCCGCCGTTGCTGCCGCCGTTGATTCCCAAGTGCGCGCTGTCGGTCCATTTCTCCTTGATCAGGTATTCAGCGGCAGCGATGAAATCATCGAACACGTTCTGCTTCTTGTCCTTCATGCCGGCCTTGTGCCAGTCCTCGCCGTACTCACCGCCGCCGCGCAGATTGGCCAGCGCGAACACGCCGCCTTGCTCCAGGAGGAGCATGCGGCTGGTGCTGAAACTCGGGGAGAGGCTGATGTTGAATCCGCCGTAGGCGTAGAGCAGGGTGGGGTTCTGGCCATTCTTCTGGGTGCCCTTCTTGCTCACGATGAACATCGGGACCTTCGTACCGTCCTTGCTGGGATAGAACACCTGTTCCGTGACGAACTGCGCGGGATCGAACTTCAGCTCAGGGCGGAACCAAACTTCACTCTGCCCGGTGGCGTAATCGTATTTGTAGATGCTGCCCGGATCGGTGAAGCTGGTGAAGCTGTAAAAGCTATAGGTGTCGTTCCGCTTGCCGCCGAAGCCGCCAGCGCTGCCGATGTCGGGCAATGCGATCTCTTGCTTGCCGCTGCCATCGAGCTTCATGCGGTAGAAGCGGCTCGTGGCATCCTTCAGGTATTCCGCGAAGAGGTTGCCGCCGCCAGTGCTCACGCCTTGCAACAGTTCCTTCGCTTCGGGGATGATGACCTTCCAGTTCTCCTTGGCGGGATTCTTCGGGTCCACTTCCACCAGACGGTAGTTGGGTGCATCCACCTCGGTCATCACCAGGAATTTGCCGGTGGCGGGCACGAAGTCGATGATGCTTGTCTTGTGATCGAAGCCGGTCTGCAAGGGCATCCACTTCGTAGCAGGCGAAGGCATGTCGCCGCCTCGCAGATCGTGGAAGTGCATCTCGTAGCCGTTGGTGCCGGTGCTCACGTAGAGCGTTGCGAATTCCTCTTCCTCGGTGACGCCCACCCCCACGTAGAGGTCGCCGTTCTCCTTGTTCTCCCACACGAGCGCATCCTGTTCCTGCGGGTCGCCCAGCTTGTGGTAATAGACCTTTTGGAATTTGCTGGCCGCGCTCAGTTCGGTGCCCTTGGCCGGGGCAGGATAGCGGCTGTAGAAGAAGCCGTCCTTATACCAGGAGGCACCGCTGAACTTGCTCCATTTGATCAGGTCCGTGGTGGGCTGCAGGGTGCTGAGGTCATACACCATGATCTCCTGCCAGTCGCTGCCGGCCTTCTGCACGCTCACGGCCATGTAGCGGTCGTCTTTGCTCACCCCAATGGGGTTGTAGGTGGTGGTTCCCGCTGGGTCGAGCTGGTTGGGGTCGATGAAGACCTGGTCCTCGCCTTCGAGTCCTTTGCGCACCAGGATCACGCTCTGGTTCTGGAGGCCGCTGTTCTTCCAGATGAAGTAGAGCTCGCCAACGCGCATGGGCCCATACACCTTGGGGAAGTTGTAGAGCTCCTCGTAGCGTTTGGCCAGCGCACCTCGGTAGGGGATCTTCTCCAGATAAGCATTGGTGACGGCGTTCTGGCGTTTCACCCAATCAGCGGTCTCCGCGCTGGTGTCGTTCTCCAGCCATCGGTACGGATCGGCGACATAACTGCCGTGCAGGGTGTCGCCAGCAACTGGATCCTTGCGGGTTTCCGGGTAGGTGATGTTCTCCACGATGGGTTGGTCGCCGCCGCATGCGCAGAGCAGCGCAAGGGGAAAGGCAAGGATAGCGGGCTTGAGCATGGCGCTTCGCGTTTATGGCCGGCGAAGCTATCCGTAAGCGGTGATTGACAACGCGAAGGCGCGATGATGAACGGTTGGCTCAGGCCACCTTCCGCTTGGCCAGTTTCTGGCTCACGAGTTCATACTGGGTGCCGGGGCCATCGAGCAATTGGATATCGCAATCAAGCTGTCCGGCCAGGGTGTGGATCAGGTCCATGCCCAAGCTGTTGTGCCGATGGAAGCCATCGCGGCTCTTGAGTCCCACGCCATCGTCGCCCACGCGCATGCGGAGGCCTTCAGCCTCACTGCCGTGCAGGTGGAAGGTGATGGTGCCGCTGTTGCGGCCGGGGAACGCGTACTTGAAGCTGTTGCTGATCACCTCGTTCACCAGCAAGCCCAATGGAACCAGCGTATCCACGGTGAGGGTCTTCACGCTGATGTCGATGTCCATGTTCAGCTTGATGTTCACCGAGTAGGCATACACGAGGTCGCGCACGAGGCTGTTCAGGTAGCCATCGACCGGGATGTTCGCCAGGTCCTTGGTGAGATAGGTCTGTTCATGCACCAGTGCCATGGCGCTCACGCGGTTCACGCATTCGTTGAAGAGCTCGGTGGTGCGCGGATCCTTTACCTGGTCCATCTGGAACCGGATCAGGCTCTTTACGATCTGCAGGTTGTTTTTCACACGGTGGTGGATCTCCTTGATCATCACCTCCTTTTCCTCCTTGCTGAGCATGGTTTCCCGAAGGTCGCGGTTGGCGCGTTCCAAATTCTGCCTCGCCACATCGAGCTGCTCGGCGCGCAAGCGGCTCTCGGAGAGCAACTGTCCCCGTGCACCCACGAGCCAGGCCATGGCCACCGCCAGCAGGCAGGCCGCGATCAGCAGCAGCTGGGCCTCTTGCCATTGGCGGCTGAGCGTGCTGGAGTGCGCGCTCAGGCCTTCCTCGTGCACCGCGCGAGCATTCCGGTCGATGGCCTTCTGCGCGCGGCCCAACATGATCTGGAACACGGCCTCTACGGAGCGGGGGTCGGCGATGTGATCTCCGCGCAGCACGGCTTGCACATGCAGTGAATCAGCTTGGACCAAAGGTGGCATCAGCTCGTTCGGCAACCGGTCCACTCCAGGCAGACCATTGAATCCCTCCGTGATCGACTCGGCTTGGTCGCGGAAGCGCTGAAGGTCAATTGGCCATTGCCGTTGCGCGCTGCTCACATCCACGCGGTGCACCACCCCGAGGCGGTGCAGTTCGTCGCCGAGCTTGCTGAGCGCATCGAGCAGGCGCACTTCCTGCGCGATGCGTGCCTGCACCACGCGTGAGCGGGAGACCAGGCTGATTCCGTAGCCGATGAAGAGAAGGGCGAGGATGCCGGCAGCCAAGGGCCATCGGCGCCAACCAGTCATGAGTTTCAAATGCATGGGCCGCCTTTCAACGGCGGATGCGCATCCGGGTTGCACCGGCGCTCACTGCTCCGCGTTCGCGCGCAGGCGCGCATCAAAGGCTTGCAGCAGCCCCAACACGCGTGCTTCGGCCACCGCCTTCACCTCAGCATAGATCCGTCTGCCGGTATTGGCGCCGATGCCCTTCACGTTCTTGGCGGGCCGATCGCCTCGCAGCAGGAGCCCAAGGTGGATGCCCCCTCGTGCCGTGCCCCGGTTGCCCGTATGGGTCAACTCGCTCACCGTGACCCTGCATTCGCCGGCACGTGTGATCACCACCACGCGGTACTGGATCACGCCCATGGTCTCCTCGCGCAAGGCCAGCTTCTCCGACCTGAAATTCACGCGTGCAAGGCCTTCGATCACGCCTTGATCCCGATCGGTCCGCAGGGTCTTACCGGAAGGTTCCTTGCCGAAGGTCCAAGTCCAAGCATCGAGGGCCTTGTCGTGAAGGAGCAGGGCGTTCAGCGGAACAGTCACCGTGCGCGTGTATGTGAGCGGTGGACTGTCGCCCAATCCCGCCACCTGGCCGGCCATTGCTGCTGGCAAGGCCAAACCCAAGACGATGAGGCTGCGCTGGAACACGGTGGGCAAGTTAGCCCCGACCCGCTGCGGGCCTACCTTTGGCGACCTTATTCCAATCGACCATGAGCAAGCAAGGAAGCACGGCCCTGAAGGTGGGCGTATTCTACGATGGAAGCTATTTCACCCATGTGAGCAACTATTATAATTATGTGCATGCGCAGCGGCGCAGGCTGCACATCGGCGGGGTGCATGAGTTCATCAAGCATAGCCTTGCCGAACGAGAGGATACCCGCCCCAGCCTCTGCCACATCATCGACGCGCACTTCTTCCGTGGCCGCTTCAGCGCGCGTGATGCCATGGAGAAGACCAACCAGCTTTACTACGACCGGGTGTTCGACGATGTGCTCATGTACAACGGGGTTCAAACGCACTACCTGCCAGTGAAGGACCTAATGGGCCGCAAGCGTGAGAAGGGCATCGACGTGCTGATGGCGCTCGAGACCTATGAGCTCTGCATGCTCAAGCGCTTCGATGTGGCCGTGATCATCGCCAGCGACAGCGATCACGTTCCATTGGTGCGCAAGCTGCACGCCTTGGGCTGCAAGACAATGCTGCTGGGCTGGGACTTCGAGTTCACAGACCAGGAGACCGGCGAGGTGCAGACCACCAAGACGAGCACTGATCTCTGGAATGAGGTGAGCTACCCCATGCCCATGCACGATTTGATCGAGGAAGGGCTGAAGGAGGATGATGAAGTGGTGCGGGACATGTTCGTGACGCGCGATGCCCGCGACGCCGAGCCCGACGGTGAGCGCCCGGCCCCCACCTTGGTGGATGAGGAGCGACATCGCAGCGTGATCATGAGCCTGATGAACGGGTACGGATTCATCCGCTACCCGGACAACAACCTCTTCTTCCGCCACGACGACCTCCAAGGCATCACCTTCGAGGAGTTGTCGGTGAGTGATGAAGTGGAATTCAACGTGGCCATCAACCACCGCGGCCAGCGCGTGGCCAAGAACATCACGTGGCCGGCGGAAGAGGTAGTTTGATCAAGCCAACGGCAGCCGCAAGGTGAAAGTGCTGCCATGATGGGGGCCGTTGCTCGTTGCCGTCAGTTCGCCGTCGTGAGCTTCTGCCCATTGCTTCGCACGGGCCAAAGTCGAGCGCCCTTGGGCCTCACCGGCGGTTGATGCGCCCTTCAGCAGGGCATAGCGCGTGAACACGTGTCGGAGGTCATCGGCGTCGAGACCGATGCCTTGATCTGCAACGGTGAGCTCGGCCATGCCATTCGCCTGCCGAAGGTTGATTGAGATGGACCGCCCGGCATGGCTGAATTTCGACGCGTTGCTCAGCAGCGCGCAAACCAGATCCTCGAGAAGGCGGGCATCTCCAAAGGCGAAGAGCCCGGATTCGATTGATTGCTCCACGGCTTGCTGCTTGCGCGCGAAGCGGTGCTGCTGGGCGTCAATGGCGCGACCGATGCATGCAGCGAGGTCTACGGGCTGTTTCGCGCCCAGCTTCGGGCTTCGGTCAATCGCGAAATCGTCGAGAAGCTTCTCTGTGGCCAGCATCGCTTTGAAGTACTGCTGCTCCGCGAATGCGATGAGATCGGCCTGTTCGCGCGTCGCGTGGCCGTTGAGCTGCGCCAGGACTTGTTGCAGCGCGGAGAGCCGGTTGCGCAGGTCGTGCGCGAAGCGGTGCAGGCGTTCGGCTTGCTCGGGCGATGCCTTCATGGCCGGCGCTTATTCGCGGGCGAACCGTTGCAGCATGTCCTCCAAGCTGTCGCTGTTGATGGGCTTCGGCAAGTAATGGCAGCCCTTGAGCGCGCGGATGGCCTCTACCACTTCAGGCTTCGTGCTGGCCGTGAGGAAGAGGATGGGTATCGGAACGGGGTCGCTGGCATGGATCTCCTGCGCCAGTTCGAGCCCGGTCTTGGGACCTTTGAGGTACACGTCCATGATGATGAGGTCAGGGCGCTCGGCGCGAAGGAGGGCCTCAGCCTCCTCGGCGCTCTTGGCCGTGCCGGTGACCTCAAAACCCATGCGCTCCATCTGGAGGCGGTAACTGAACGAGATGATGGCCTCGTCTTCGATGATCAGGATCTTCTTCATGGTTGGTCCGTGGGTGAGGTTAACGGCGACCAACTTCACTTCCGCCCGGCCCGGCGATCGGCCAATACGCGTTCGAAGCTATCCACCGAAAGAGCCTTCTCGACATAGCCCATCACGCTCCGGAAGGAGAGCGCGCGCTCTAGATCGCTGGGCCGGTTGCTGCTGCTGAACATCACCACGCTGGTGAGTTCATTGGGAAGCAGGCCCTCGGATTCGCAGGCTGCAAGGAACTCGAATCCGCTAACGGCTGGCATGTTGATGTCAACGAAGAGCAGGTCAGGCAGGTCGTGGCCGGTGCGGAAATGCGCCAGGGCTTCCGCTGCGCTCGTGTAGCAGGTGATTCGACCTGAGAACCCGGCCTTCTTCAGCACCAGCTTCGTCACGAAGTTGCAGTCGTCCTCATCGTCCACCACGATGATGTGGCGGACCTCGGTTTGCTGAAGGGTCTCTTGAGTCATCCGCGATGGTCGTTGAGGCGCTTCAAACGGCCTTCCGCGTTGAAAGTTCCTGCCGGATCGAACCGGCGAAGGCGTTGCGGGTACCGCATTCCTGTAACACGCCCGCAGATGACCGCCGTGATCCAGTGCCTCCGCCGCGATGCGCGCCATTTCCAGATCCTCTTCCTATCGGCCTTCCTCGCTTATGGCATCGCGATGCTGCAGTGGGATGCCGAGTGGCTGCGCTACCTGATCCTCTTGGGCACCTGTCTCGCGGTGCAAGCGCTTTTCATCCGTTGGAAGAAGCTGCCGTGGCATTCGATCAAGAGTGCAATGGTGACCGGCTTGGGCATGAGCCTGTTGCTGAAGGCCGGGTCGCCGTGGGTGCTGGTGCTTGGCGCATCCGTGGCCATCGCGAGCAAGTTCTTCCTTCGGATCGATGGCAAGCATGTGTTCAATCCCGGCAACCTGGGTATCGCGGCAGCGGTGCTGCTCACCGGCGATGCGTGGGTGAGCCCAGGGCAATGGGGGAGCGGGGCCGCGCTGGTTTTCCTCGTGGGCGCGGCCGGCTGCATGGTGGTGCTGAGGGTGGGGCGCATCGATACGAGCCTCGCATTCCTCGCAGCCTTCGCAGCTCTGGATTTTGCGCGCCAGGTGCTCTACCTCGGCTGGGAACCCGATGTGTGGCTGCACCGCATGAGCAACGGTTCCCTGCTGCTCTTCACCTTCTTCCGCCACCGATCCGATGACCACGCCGAAGGCACAGGGCGCGCGCATCGGCTGGAGCTTCGTTATCGCGTTGCTCGCCTTCCTGCTCGGCTGGAAGTGGTGGGTGAACGCCACTCCGATCTGGGCCTTGCTCATCGTGAGCGCGTCCACGCCATTGTTCGATCGGCTATGGAAGGGTGAGGCCTTCCGGTGGGTGAAGCATGATGCCGACCGGCCAGCCAGCATTGAATCCGAGACACAGGCACTGAGCCTGCTTCGCCCGACTTCCACGGCTAGCGCCAGGAAGCAGGTCTCGCAGTGACCTGTTGCCCCAACAACCATCAACCTCTGTCAACCCTCAACCTCGATAGCCATGAGAACCCTTCTTCTTCCCGCCATTGCTGCTCGCGCACCAGGCTTCCGCCTTCTGCGGTTTCTATGTGGCCAAGGCCGATGCCACGCTCTTCAACGACCGCAGCGAGGTGATCCTCGTGCGCGACGGTCAGCGCACCATACTCACCATGAGCAACGACTTCAAGGGAGAGGTGAAGGACTTCGCCATGGTGGTGCCCGTGCCCACGGTGCTGCTGCGCGACGATATCAAGGTGGTGGAGCGCCGCGTGTTCGATGCGCTCGATGCCTACAGCGCGCCGCGGCTGGTGGAGTACTACGATGAGAATCCCTGCCAGCGCTGGCTCTATAGCAACGCAGACATGCAAGAGAGCGTGGCCGCTCCGCGCACAGCCTCTGCCATGCGGCAGGAAGAGAAGGCGGCCAAGGACAAAGGCGTCACCATCGAAGCGCGTTATACGGTAGGGGAGTATGACATCCTGATCCTGAGCGCCAAGGAGAGCGTGGGCTTGAAGGAATGGCTGATCGAGAACGGGTACAGGATCCCCCAGACAGCGCACGAGGTGCTCGATCCCTACATCAAGAGCAACCTGAAGTTCTTCGTGGTGAAGGTGAACCTGAAGGAGTTGGAAGCCTCCGGCTACAGCACCTTACGGCCGATCCAGATCCGGTACGAGAGCCACAAGTTCATGCTGCCTATCCGGTTGGGCATGGCCAATAGCAACGGCTCGCAGGACATGATCGTGCATGCCTTCACCCGCACCGGCCGTGTGGAGTGCGTGAACTACCGAACGGTGAAAGTGCCTACCGACCGGAACATCCCGCTCTTCGCCAAGCAACGCTTCGGGCCTTTCTACAAGGATCTCTTCGCGCGGGCGCATCGCCGTGAGGGCCGCAACACGGTCTTCCTGGAGTACGCGTGGAACGTGACGCCCAGCTTCAATGGCATGAAGTGCGACCCCTGCGTTGGACCGCCTCCCATGCCGCGCGAGTTCGCTGAAGCGGGCGCTTCATGGAGCCAGCAGGGTGCACCCACCTTCTACACGCGCCTGCATGTGCGCTATGCGCGCGATCGTTTCCCGCAGGATCTCGTCTTCCAGGTAACACCCAACACCGAGCACTTCCAAGCGCGCTACATCCTCACGCACCCGGCCCAAGGCGACCTCACCTGCTCCGAAGGACAGGATTACCTGGAGCAGCTCTACTACCGTCGCCATCGCGAATTGGAAGAGCTGAATGCGCTCACCGGCTGGAACGTGGACAAGCACCGCGACTACGCCGATGAAGTGAAGCGGCGCATGAGCCCCGAGCGACGCAACACGGTTGCCCCCCCGGTGCCCTTCCGCGGTTCAGGCGGAACGGGCGGTCCTTGGATGCTCGTCGCGCTCGCAGCCATGGCCCTGGCATTGGTGGAGCTCGCTTACCGCAATCGATTGCGGCCCGCCTAGCGCGAGTTGGCTCAGGGCACTGACGAGCGTCAATGCGCCCGCTTCATCCCTGGGTACCTTCGGGCCGAAACGCACACCACATGGACCGAATCGCTATCAAGCGCGCTGTGCTGCAGGCCGCGCGAAGCCACATGAAAAGAACCGCCAACGAGTTGAGGGTGCGGATCGAGGAATTGAAGTCCGCGACCATCGGCGACGACAATGCCGAGACCGCCAGCCAGACCGAGAGCACGCGCGGCAGCGATGTGGACCTGATGAATTCGCTCGGAGCCCAGTATGAGCATTTGCTCCAGGACCTCGACCGGCTCGGCATCGTCTCGCCCGATGCCCTCATGGACACGGTGCAATTCGGCGCGGTGGTGCATACGGATCAGCGCAACCTGCTCATCGGGTTCAGCATCGAGGAATTCGAAGCGGCCGGGAGGCAGTATCTGGGCGTTACGCCTAAAGCACCGCTCGTGCAAGCGCTCTATGGGCGCAAGGCGGGAGAGAGCGCTGAGGTGAACGGCATTCGTTACGCGGTGCTGGAGATCTGCTGAGCCGCCCTTTCTTTGGCGGAAAGACCCCGTCAGGCATGGAACTCTACGACATCGCGATCGGCGCGCGCGTGAAGCATCCCACCATGGGCGTGGGCGTGGTGTACGATCTGGACCCGCGCACGGTGCACATCTTCTTCCGGGAGCATGGCGAGCAGCCTGTGAGCCGGAGCTTCGAGGGCCTGGTGACCATTGCGCCCGGCGTTGAGATCGGCCAAGAGCCGCTGGACCTGGATGCGGTGCGCGACTGCCTGAAAGAGGTGCTCGAGGAGATGCAGCAGCCGCAGCGTCCGGTGGACATGGCAAGGCGCTTTGATGGCGGAACGCTGGTGCTGAAGCCGAAGGACGCAAGCCTTCTGGCCAAGGAGCTGCCCATCGATGACTTCTTCCACAAGATCGTGATGATCCGCGACCGCTTCCGCGTGCTGGAACAGAAGATCAACGCGCACGAAAAGCTCAGCGAGGTGGACAAGGTGGAACTGCAGCAGTACATCACGCGCTGCTATGGTTCGCTCACCACCTTCAATATCCTCTTTGAGGATAAGGAGGACCACTTCGTGGGCCAGAAGGGGGAGTAGCGCGCTTGCGCTCGCCTCACTGATCCGAGCGCCCGTGGGAGGCGGCGCGGCCCGGGCCGAAGTCGACGGTCTGGTCTCACCAGCGACCTGGCGCAAACGTAACCCCTCGCCCTCGACCACACGCCAGAGACCCATCCCCGCCCCCGTCATCGTAATGAAGGGGAGGCTTTGGCATGGACTCGCTCAAGGTCTTGAAGCCGGGTTCACGGCTTTGCTGATGGATGTCGCGGCGTGGTGCTATCCGCCGCCACCCCGCGGTGCGGCGCTGCGGAGCAACTGGGAATCCGCCCGCGCGTAGGAAAGCCCAAAGCGCGTCCTCGAAGGCATCGACCTGGTTGTCGGCGCCGTAGTGGTGCGGTGGCGTCCCCCCCTGCCCTCCGTCAGCCCTGCTGCCCCACCTTCGCATGCACTGTCAGTAGAGTTGCGCTGTGGCTACTCCTCGAACGCCTCTATCGTGGCCTGGCGCTCCACAAGCTTGGTGAACTTTCCGTCGTAACGAGTTGCGCGCACGATGTGGTTGTCGATCCAATGGTAGTTGCCGCCGCGTGGCTTGCCGAAGAGGATCGCGTGGTACTTGAAGCCGTGCTCATCGAGCCAGGTCGTGGTCACTTCCCGGTGCTCCTCCGTGCGGCTGGTGAAGAAGGTGAGGATGTGCCCCTCATCGAACCAGCCGTTGCAGATCTCCAGTGCGCCCTCGAAGATGGCTGCCGTGGCCATGCGCGCGGGCTCCTCGTTGGGGATGTCCTCGCAGATGGTGCCGTCGATGTCGATGAGGAAGTTCTTCTTCCCCTCCGGCAGCTTGGGGCTGATGCGCTTGCCATTCTCGAAGGCGTCGTGGAGTTGGGCCATGGAGTAAAGGTCGTTAGAGTTTGCCCGCCTTGATCTCCTCCACCACCCCCGGGTCCAACAGTGTGCTCGTATCGCCCAAGGCATTCATCTCACCCTCGGCCACTTTCCGCAGGATGCGCCGCATGATCTTGCCGCTGCGTGTCTTGGGCAGGCCGCTCACGAACTGGATCTTGTCCGGCCGTGCGATCTTGCCGATGATGCGTTCCACCGTCGCGATGACCTCGTTGCGAAGTGCGTCCTTGTCGGTGCGCACGTGGTCGCAGATCACGAAGGCATAGATGCCCTGGCCTTTGATGTCGTGCGGGTAGCCCACCACGGCGCTTTCCACGACGTCCGGGTGCTCGTCGATGGCGTTCTCCACTTCGGCGGTGCCGATGCGGTGGCCGCTCACGTTGATCACATCGTCCACGCGGCCGATGATGCGGAAGAAACCATCGGCATCGCGCTTGGCGCCATCGCCGGTGAAGTAGCGACCGGGGTATTGGGCGAAGTAGTTGAGGCGGCATCGCTCGTGATCGCCCCATGTGGTGCGGATCACCGAAGGCCATGGGAAGTCGATACAGAGGTATCCTTCGGCTTCGCCGTGAAGCTCTTCGCCCTGCTGATCCACGAGGATGGTGCGGATGCCAGGGAGAGGTAACCCAGCATGCGCAGGCTTCATCGGCGTGATGCCGCCCAAGCCGCTGAGCATGATGCCGCCGGTCTCGGTTTGCCACCAGGTGTCGACGATGGCGCAGCGCTTCTTGCCCACTTGCTCATGGTACCAGTGCCAGGCTTCTTCGTTGATCGGTTCGCCCACGCTGCCGAGCAGTTTCAAGCTGGGCATGGCGAAGCGAGAAGGAAGGTCATGCCCGGCCGCCATGAGCGAACGAATCGCCGTTGGCGCGGTGTAGAACTGCGTGACGCCGTGCTTCTCGATCACTTGCCAGAAGCGCGTGGGGTCAGGCCAGGTGGGCACGCCTTCGAACATCACACTCGTGGCGCCGTTCAGCAGGGGGCCATAAACAATGTAGCTGTGTCCGGTGATCCAGCCGATGTCGGCCGTGCACCAGAATACATCGTTAACTTCGCATTGGAACACATTGGCGAAGGAGTAGCCCGCATACACCATGTAGCCGCCGCAGGTATGCACCACACCCTTCGGCTTGCCGGTACTGCCGCTTGTGTACAGGATGAAGAGCGGATCCTCGCTGTCCATCGGCTCGGCGGGGCAAATGGCATCAACGGTCTTCAGCTCATCCTCGATCCATCGATCGCGGTCGGCTTTCATCGGCACGTCCTCACCCGTGCATTTGCTCACGAGCACCACGCGCACGCTGGGGCAGGAGGGAAGGGCCGCATCCACAACGGCCTTGGCCGGGATGCTCTTCGCGCCGCGCCGGATTCCATCGCTGGTGATCACCGCCGAGCATTGCGAATCGTTGATGCGGTCGACGAGTGAATTCGCGCTGAAGCCGCCGAAGACCACCGAGTGGATGGCCCCGATGCGCGCGCAGGCCAGCACGCTGATGGCGAGGTCCGGGATCATGGGCATGTAGAGGCAGACGCGGTCGCCTTTCTTCACGCCATTCCGCTTGAGTGCATTGCCCATGCGGCAAACGCGCTCGTGCAATTGCGCATAGGTGATGTGTTCACTTGCTTGAGATGGGTCGTTCGCTTCCCAGAGCAACGCTGTCTTCGATCCCCGTTCAGCCAGATTCCGGTCAAGGCAGTTCTCCGTGATATTCAGCTTGCCGCCGATGAACCACTTCACATCCGGCTTTTCGAAGTCCCATTCGACGACCTTGCCCCACGGCTGTTTCCAAGTGAATGCGGAAGCTATCCCGGCCCAGAAGCCCTCGGGGTCGGTGATGCTGCGGGTGCGGGCCGTGTGGTAATCGGCCATGGATCGGAGGCGGTAGTCGCTCATGCGCGTGTGCGTCGGTATGGAAGTGATAGCGGCGAAGTTGCGGCATTGACTACTACATCCTACGTCCGTATGTCAAGTGCATTCGTCGAATGAAATTGAATGTTCGTCCTTGACTTTGGGGTGCTCCATCTGAAATCTTTCGCCACTCCTCGGCTGACTGTCCCGCACAAAACACCTCCCATCACGCATGTGGCCAGTTCAGACCCTTACACTTCTCCTCTGTCTTACCGACGAAGAACAACTCTTTGCACAAGCCATTCCGCAAGATGCGCAGCCCGCAGCCATCGAAGTGGAGGCGACTGAACCAGAACCAGCAGCGAACGCCTTGCTCCTGAGCATCGAAGCGGAAGCTTGATCGATCGTTACCCCGGACCCGGTCCACCGAAAGGAGGGCCGAGTACGAAGACCCCGGTGCCACCTGCCCAGGTGCCGGGGTCAACTTTTTGAGCTCTGCGGGAACCTAGCTTCGCCGACTCATGAAAAAGACCATGAAGCACCTGACCGCCGCCGCATTCGCCCTGCTCGCCATTCATGCCTCTGCCATTGACCGGATCGTGGAGGAATTCGGCGTAGCGCCCACCTATCCCAACATCGCAGCGGCCGTCGCCGCCTCGGTTGATGGCGACCGCATCATCATCAAGAACCGCGCTGGCGATATCCCTTGGATCCAGGACATCACCATCGACAAGAGCCTTGAGTTCCTGAGCTATGCGAACGACGGCTACTTCGTGGTCCAGGGCACGTACAATATCGCACCTGCGAACGGTCGCACGGTGCTGATCAACGGCATGCGCAACACAGCGGGCAGCGTTGGCGCTGCAGCAGGAACCTCAAGCATCCGCGGAACGCGCGTCCGTGTGGTTGACAGCTACTTCGTGAATGGCAGCATCAACCTCGCCAGCAATTGGTTCGATGCCGATATCGTGGGCTGCACCTTGGTGAACGGATCATTGAGCATCAACTTCGGAAATGTGGTAGGCAACGATATCGATTGCAGCCAGGTGAACGATGAGGCGATCAGCGTGAACACCACCTCGTCCGGCACCGCCATCGATACCTGTGCCATCATCGGCAACAAGGTCAAGGGCCGCGTTGGCTACGAGGGCATCTTCGGAAGCAGCTTCGGCCAGGTGTTCCACATCCGCAACAATTACGTGCAGCATGGCTGGATGGGGATCGAGGTGTATGAAGGACCTGTGACCAATGCAGCCAACCTGGTTTGGAACAACACCGTGACGGCCTATACCGGCAACTTCACCACCTACGGCATCAACCTCGCGAACACCAACGCGGGAAGCATCTGGGAGATCATGAACAATGTGGTGACCCGCACCTGGAACGGCGAATGCCGCGGAATCAATAACGACAGCGGCAACCAAGGCCAGATCAACGTGTATTTCAACCATATATCCACCGGCATATCCACCCCGGTGAGCGCAGGCTTCACCTTTGCGGGGAGCAATACCATTGATCAGGCCATTACCCTCAACGCCGATGGCACCTTCCTCGCCGACGGTGCGGCCATCGATGGCGGGAATCCTGCTGCGCCATTCTACGACCTCGATCTCACCACAGGCGATGCTGGCGCCTACGGAGGCAGCTACACCCTCACCAACTTCTTCCCGCTGCAGATCGGCTCCGCTCGCGTGTACATGACCGGCCACCCCTTCAACGTGCGCCAGGGAAGCACACTGCGCGTGAAGGCCATCGCGTTCGACCGTTGATCCGCGCACGATGAAGATCGCACGATTCATCTCCTCCTGCTCGCTGTTGACGGTCCTCACGGTCGGCGCGCAGCGTGTGGACAATGCCGAGTACTTCTGGGACATTGATCCCAGCGCCGGCAACGCGAATCCGATGAGCGCGGTGGATGGCGCGTTCAATGACGCGGTGGAAGCCATCTTCCTCGAAACCGCGACGCTGCCTGCAATCGGCGCGCACACGTTGGGTATCCGGGTGAAGGACCAGCAGAACAATTGGGGGCCAACCTTCACGACCGTTGTTCTGGTCGAGCCTCCGGTGGTGACCGCCCCGGAGATCTCCGTAACGCAGGCCGAGTACTTCTGGGATACCGATCCGGGCCAAGGCAGCGGCACGCCCATGGTCGCGTTCGATGGCGACTTCAACAGCGCATTGGAAGCGATTGCGCTGGAGACGGCCACACTGCCGCCGACCGGAGTTCATGTGCTCAATGTTCGCGTGAAGGACGTGAATGACGCATGGAGCCTGCCCTTCAGCGTTGTTGTCGAGGTGCTGGGAGGAGCGGTCACGTTCCCGCAGATCCGCGTGAGCGCTTGTGAGTATTATGTGAACGATGACCCAGGGCCAGGACTTGGCACGCCCATGCTCGCGGTCGACAACAACTTCGATGCAGCATTCGAGGCCATCAAGGGAGGTGGCATCCCCGCGCCGGTTACTGCCGGTGTGAACGTGCTTTGGATGCGCGCGAAGGATGTGAACGAGAGCTGGGGCCCGAGCTTCGGCGTCGTGGTGAACATCGATACCACCATCACGGGAACGGTGGCAATCCTGGATGAGCAACCTTGGAGCATGCAGCTCTCACCGAATCCGACCAGCGACGATGCGGGCTTCAGCATCCTCTTCGATCGCCCCATCGCCGATGCACTGATCCGCGTGCTGGATGGGGCAGGCAGGGTCATCCTGGAACGGCAAGTCCGGCAGGAGAGGCGCATGGATCTCCGCATTCCGCACGCGGCTCCGGGTGTTTATCATGTCGGCCTGATCATCGGCGGCCTGCCACGATGGGAGCGGCTGGTGGTGCAATAGCCGACCCATTTCCATCTTAGAAGCCCTGCCCGCGCGAGCAGGGCTTCTTCGTTCGCATCTTCGGCGCCATGCGGATTTTGCTTGTCCTGCTGTCATCGTTACTGTTCCTCAGCCTGAATGGCCAATGGGCATTCAAAGGAGACAGCACCGTGACTTGGGAGCAGGCCATCGCGCGCTACCGGGAATTGGATCGCCGGCACAGCGGTGCTCAGCTCTTCGAGATCGGCGAGGACGACGACGGCTCACCGCTTCATCTATTCGTGATCAGCGACGGCAGTGGTTTCACGCCCGATAGCATCCGTGCGGCAGGAAAGAGCATCCTGTGGATCACGAACGGCATCCATCCCGGCGAGCCCGATGGCATCGATGCCAGCCTGCTGCTCGCACAAGCGCTGCTCGAGAGCGATCAGTACATGGGGCTGCTGGTGAACACGGCCGTCTGCATCGTGCCGGTATACAACGTGAGCGGGGCGAAGCAGCGCAGTGCCACCAGCCGTGCCAACCAGAACGGTCCGGCCGAGTACGGCTTCCGCGGCAATGCGCGCAACCTCGACTTGAACCGTGATTTCATCAAGATGGATGCGCGCAACACCTGGTCCTTGGTGGAATGCGTCGCATCACATCCCGATGTCTACTTCGAGACGCACGTTAGCAACGGCGCCGATCACCAGTACGTGATGGAACTGCTCACCACGCAGAAGGATAAGCTCAACGGCGGGCTCAGCGACTTCATGACGCGGACCATGATCCCGGAGCTGCACGCATGGATGGAGAGCAAGGGCATGCTCATGTGCCCCTACTTCGAGACGCGCGGTGAGATCCCTGAGGATGGCCTATATGGCTTCAGTGATGGCCCGCGCTACAGCTCCGGCTACAATGCGCTCTTCGACCGCATCGGCATCCTCAGCGAGAGCCACATGCTGAAGCCCTACGCCGACCGCGTGAACGCCACCTTCCAATTGATGCTTGCGACACTGGCCGTGATGAATGAGCATGGCGCCGAGCTGATCAAGCGCAGGCGCGGTGCCAAACGCTTCACGGCGAACATGACCGAGCTCGGCATGAATTGGCGCCTTGACACCGCTGCATGGACCACCCTTCACTGGAAAGGCTACACGCCTGAGCGCACGAAGAGCGACGTCACCGGACTCGAGCGGATCAACTACGACCACGGGCGGCCAACCGATGCGCAGGTGCCCTGGAACGATTCGTACAGTGCAGCGCTGGTGAAGCGCAAGCCCAAGGCCTACATCGTTGCGGCCGCTTGGCGCGAAGTGGTCGTCAGGTTGAAGGCGAATGAGGTTGATGCGCGCGAGCTGCGCAACGACACCGTGCTCTGGGTCGAGCAGGACAGCATCGCGGGTTTCGAGACCGTTCGGGCGCCATACGAGGGGCACTATTTGCATCATGGCATCCATTCCGTTAGTAAGCAGATACGGATTGTGGTTCCGAAGGGCTCATGGCTCGTGCCCATGGGCCGTCCCACCGACCGCTACGTGATGGAGGCACTTGAGCCGGAAGGCGACGACAGCTTCTTCGCTTGGGGCTTCTTCGACAGTGTTCTGCAGCAGAAGGAATGGTACAGCGATTACGTCTTCGAAGACATGGCTGCAGAATGGCTCATGAAGAACCCGCAGGTGAAAGCGGCCCTCGATGCCAAGCGGGCCGCCGATCCGGCCTTCGCCGCCGATCCCTTCGCCCAGCTCTCCTTTGTGTACCAGCGCTCGCCCTGGTTCGAGCCGGGCTTCCGGAAGTATCCTGTGCTGCGGCTGCCGCATTGAATCACGCTCTACTTCATTTCGGGATCCGGCTATATTCGTCGAACCCAATGCTCTCAACATGAAACTCTCTCCGCTCGCGCTCGTGCCCTGCATGCTATCCTTCCCAGCGCTCAGCTCGGCCCAATGCATCCCGGCAGCCAGTGCTGTGCAGAGCATGACGCTCACCGCCACGCCGCAGACCGAGAACCGGTCAGGACTTGCATTCAACCCGTTGCTTGGACTGTATTACAGTGTGAACGCCGGCAGCGCGAACTATCCTATTGACACCTACGATGAAGCCGGGACCCTTGTGAGCACGGTGACCTCCGGATTCGACTATCGCGGCGCTTGGTGGGACCCGATCGGGCAGCGCTTGCTCGGCAACGGCTACAACAACCTTGGCATCTTCGAGCAGAACCTTGACCCGGTCACTGGTTTTCCTCTGGGGACAGGGACCGTTTTGCTGGCTTCCACCCAGCCGGACGCGCAATCCATCGGCGACCTGGATCCTGACGCCAGCGAGATCATCTACTTCTTCGATGGCTCCATCCATCGTTTCGATGCCGCTAAGCACGCGGCGCTCGGCACCACGGCGATCACTGGGCTCCCCGTATCGCTGGCAAGCATCAACTCGAACACGGTCATGTACATCGGATGCACTGGGTACGAGTATGGACTGTACGATTACAGCAATCGCCGGGTGCTGTACGTCAACAAAGTATCCGGTGCATACAGCGGTAATACGCAGTTGCCGGCGAATGCACCCCCTCGCTCATCCTTTGGCTTGTCTTATGCCAACGGAAAGGTGTGGCTCTTCGAACAGGGTGTCTGGCTCGGCTACGACCTCGGATTCTCTTTGGGCGTTGGCGATGCGGCAAACCTGGGCTCGTTGCAACTGTGGCCGAACCCTGCAGCCGAGTCGATCACCATCGCAGCGGATGATGGTGGGGCCATAGCCGCTGCACGAATCACTGACCTCGCAGGGCGTACGATGCTCAATGTGGCAACGGCGCGTTCAAGCGGCTCCTGCGTGCTTGATGTAAGCGCCCTGCCTATAGGCAATTACCTGGTACATGCCACAGGGGCACGTGCTGATCGCGTGTTGCCTTTGGTGATCGTGCGCTGATCAGCGGTCACTTGATGAACATGCTCGCCCCGGGGCCGATGGGCAGTTCGAGCAGCACCCAGATCACCAGCAGCGCGCTCCATCCGATCAAGAAGACGATGGAGTAGGGGAGCATGGTGCTGATCACCGTGCCGATGCCCGCCTTTTTATCGTAGCGCGCGATGAAGGCCACGATGAGCGCGAAGTAGCTCATCATAGGGCTGATGATATTCGTGACGCTGTCGCCCACGCGATAGGCCATCTGCGTGAACTCCGGGGAATAGCCCAGCAGCATGAACATGGGGATGAAGACCGGAGCCATGATGGCCCACTTCGCACTGGCGCTGCCCATGATCAGGTTGATGGTGGCACTGATGAGCACGAAGCAGAGCATGAGCGGGATGGGGCCGAGGTCTGCGGCCTTGAGCACATCCGCGCCCTTGATGGCGAGGATCAGGCCCAGCCGCGTCTCGTTGAAATAGGCCACGAACTGCGCCGCGAAAAAGACGAGCACGATGTAACTGCCTAGGGTCTCCATGCTCTTTGCCATGCCCTTCATCACATCGTTGTCGCTCTTGAAGGAGCCCGCGCCGATTCCATACGCGATGCCCGCCAGTGATGCGCTCAGGAAAATCAGCGCCACGATGCCACTCATGAAGGGCGAATGAAGGATCTCACCGGTCTTAGGGTCGCGCAGGAACCCGGCTTCGGGATCAGTCCCCACAGGATGATGCCCACCACGGCGAGCACGGTGAGCATCGCGTATAGCATGCCCTTGCGCTCCTGAGGGTTGGCGTTTCGGATCTCCTCCGGCTTCTCTTCGCCCTTGTACTCGCCCAAGCGGGGCACTACGATGCGCTCGGTGACCCAAGTACCCAGGCCCGCGATGAGGAAGGTGCTCACCGCCATGAAGTAGTAGTTGCAAGCGGGATTCACCAGGTAGTCCGGTCTGATGATTCGTGCCGCTTCCTGGCTCAGGCCGGCGAGCAATGGGTCAATCGTGCCCAGGAGCAGGTTGGCGCTATAGCCGCCGCTTACGCCCGCGAATGCAGCAGCAAGTCCAGCCAACGGATGACGGCCTGCGGCGAGGAAGATCACGGCTGCGAGGGGCACGAGCAGCACATAGCCCACCTCGCTCGCTGCATTGCTCATCACCCCGGCGAAGACGATCACGAAGGTGAGCAGCCGCTTCGGCGAGGCCAGCACCACTGCGCGCAGCACAGCGCCAATGAGGCCGCTGCCTTCGGCAATGCCGATGCCCAGGAGCGCCACGAGCACGGTGCCCAGGGGCGCGAATCCCGTGAAGTTCACCACCATCTTGGTGAGGATGAAGTGCAGGCCCTCGGCGCTGAGCAGGTTCTTCGGCGTCACCG
This sequence comes from Flavobacteriales bacterium, assembly GCA_016705545.1. Classification (GTDB taxonomy): domain Bacteria; phylum Bacteroidota; class Bacteroidia; order Flavobacteriales_F; family PHOS-HE28; genus PHOS-HE28. The sequence continues at coordinate 13,467 of JADIYA010000007.1, read as the reverse complement.
GCTCGCCAGTCGCTGGGTGGATGGCGCTCATGCCGCTCAGGTCGGCGATCCAACTGATGAGCACCACCACGAGCGCCAGTATGGCAAAGAGCGTAGCCGGGTGCGGCAAGGCATTGCCTGCGCGCTCGATGATGGCCAGGAAACGGTCAACGCCGCTGCGCTTCTGGGGTTTGGTGGCTTCGTTCATGGCCGACGAAGAAAGCGCTTGGCACGATTCGTTGCTACATAGCTTCGCAGCGTGGACCGCGACCTCACATACGCCGCCATCGACATCGGATCAAACGCCGTGCGATTGCTGGTGGCTGAAGTGATCGAGCGCGACGATCACCCGGTAATCAAGAAGCAGACGCTGGTGCGTGTTCCAATCCGCTTGGGCGAGGACGTATTCGACCAAGGTGCGATAACCGTGGCCAAACAGGATTACCTGATCAAATCGCTCAAGGCTTTCCGGTTGCTGGCCGAAGTGTACAACGTGGCCTATCTGCGTTGCTGTGCCACAAGCGCCATGCGAGAAGCCGAGAACAGGGCACAGGTCCTTGCGCGGGTGGAGATGGAGAGCGGCGTGCACATCGAGACGATTGCGGGCAAGGTGGAGGCGGACCTTATCACCAATACCTTCTGGACGCAGGACCTGTTGAAGGACCGGCCCTACCTGTACATTGATGTGGGCGGCGGCAGCACGGAGCTCACGTGGCTCGAGAACGGCAAGCGCACCAAGAGCGCCAGCTTCAAGATCGGCACGGTGCGAACGCTGAAGAACAAAGTGCCGCTGAGTGCATGGGTGGAGATGCAAGGCTTCCTGGAGGAACTCCGTGTGCAGCACGGAACCCTGATGGCGGTGGGAACCGGTGGCAACATCAACCGCATATTCAAGGAGAACGGCAATGCGTTCGGTGAGCCGTTGGCCAAGAGCGACATCCAGCACCAACGCGACCGTATCGCCGCGCATTCCTTCGAGGATCGCGTGAAGCTGCTGCGCCTTCGGCCCGATCGCGCCGACGTGATCATACCCGCCGCCGACATCTTCCTCCTCGTGATGGACTTCGCCGATATCGACGAGGTCTTCGTTCCGAAGGTCGGCCTCGCGGATGGCATCATCTACGATCTGTACATGAAGCAGTTCGGTCGGGTACGCTATCCGCTGGACGAGCCGGTTGGGGCCTAGGTGTCCGCCGAAGCCTCGGCGTAGACGGATGGAATCCCCGGCTTTCGCCGCGGTGATCCTTGATTATCCCGCTTCGCGGAACGGCGTCGCGCTGGCGCCGCCGCTACGTCTCCTGTGGAGCCGGAGGGAATCGAACCCTCGTCCAAACGACCGTGGAATGAGCTTTCTACACGCTTAGCCGCTTCATTGGTTTTCGATCCGCCGCTGGAGAAGGGCACCCCACGATGGACTTAGGTCCTGTTTCTCGCCTGCGCTACGGACCACCGCGCGAGCCAGTTCCCCATGATGACACCTCGGATTCGGGAAGGAGGAGAACGGGCCTCCCCGAGAGGTACTCGTCCACGCTACTGTTATTCACGTGGATTAAGCCTCATAGCCTTGGGCTATTAAGCAGCGAGAGCGTAGTCTACTTCGCCAGTTATGGCTTCGTGGCACTGGGATACGGGCCGCACCACACGCCCGGCATGCTTACACACCCCATGATGCCGCTGTCGAAACCAGATCGGCCCCAGGATTTTTCAATGAACCCCGCAAAGGTAGCTGGTGCTGGCGGGGATTGAACATGGGACCTGCTCCTCAAGCCTTCGGCTAAGTTTGCCTCCGCCTGCAATGACCAACACATTCCGCAAGATCGGCATTATCCGCGAAGGCAAACTGCCCGCCGACCGCCGTGTACCCTTGACGCCCGCCCAATGCCGAGAGATGAGCATCCGTTTCCCGCAAGTCGATATTGCCGTTCAGCGCAGCGCGGTGCGCGCCTTCACCGACGCTGAGTACGAAGCCGAGGGCGTGCGCCTCACTGACGACCTAAACGATCGTGACCTCATCATTGGCGTGAAGGAGGTCCCGGTGGAGATGCTGATTCCTGGCAAGTCATACCTCTTCTTCAGCCACACCATCAAGCAGCAGGCCCATAACCGCAAGCTCATGAGGGCTGTGATCGAGAAATGCATCACCCTCATCGACCACGAGTTGCTCACCGATCAACATGGCGACCGGGTGCTTGCCTTCGGGTATTGGGCTGGCGTGGTTGGCGCATACAATGCGTTCCGGGCATGGCAACTCGCGCATGGTGGCCCGCCCCTGAAGCCAGCGCATGCGTGCCACGACCTCGAGGAACTCGAGGGCCACCTGCGCAGCTTTCCCTTGCCGAAGGACCTTCGGATCGTGATGACGGGCGGGGGGCGAGTAGGGAAGGGCGCCATGGGAGTGCTCGAGCGAGCAGGTGTTGCGCGCGTGAAACCACAGGAATTCCTTCAGCAGGATTTCACCAAACCCGTATACACGGTTCTGGGCACAGCGGATCTATACGAACGGGAGGATGGCCAAGCCTTCGATAAGGCCGCATTCCACACCGATCCCTCTGGCCACCGCGCCTCCTTCCTGTCCTATGCACGGCGAGCGCAGATGTACCTGGCCTGCCACTTCTGGGATCCGCGTGGGCCGAAAATCCTAAGTTCACAGGACCTGCGTGATCCTGCGCTCAGGCTCCGTGTCGTCGCCGATATCAGCTGCGATGTGGGCGGCCCTATCGACAGCACGCTGCGGGCCACCAGCATCGAGGAGCCTTTCTTCGGATATGACCCGCGTACCGCAGCCGAAGCGGCTCCAGGATCGGAAGGGACCATCACAGTGATGGCCGTTGACAATCTGCCCTGTGAATTGCCCCGTGATGCCTCTGAGGCCTTCGGATTGGACCTCATCGAGCGTGTGATGCCGAGCCTGATCGGGCAGGATGATCCCGCCATGATTGACCGTGCGACCATCGTTGATCACGGCCGTCTCTGCGACCACTACGCTTACCTCGCGGAGTACGCTGGCTTGCAAGGGTCAAGCATCGCGTAGGATGCGCGCTTCCAGGATCAAGTAACGTGTGGCTTCATCGCGCACGCGGCTGGTCACTTTGAGCGGGCGAGCGGATTTTCGGGCAATCGTGATCAGGCCCAGACCCGCGCCTCCGCGGTCCGTGCGCCCCGTGTTGCCCAAGAGCAAGAGGTAGTGCTGCTTCAGATCAGCCTCGCTCATGGCGTTCAGCACTTCGATTCGATGGCTCACGACAGCGGCAGACGCTGAAGGCATGGCATTCCCGACCAGCAAGGTGTAGGCCTGCTCATCGGCTTTCAGTACAGCGAACGAGGTGTGTGCAAGGGCGGGGTCGGTGTGCGTGCGCAGGTTCTCCAGCGCCTCGACAAGGACATTCAGCAGACGCTTGCGCGTGACGACTCCATCGGCGGCTTCGAGGCTCCATGCCTCTGCATGCTGCACGAAACGCTCAAGCTCGGCGTGTCCGACCACTCCGGTAAGGCGCAGCACCACGGAATCGGCACTTTCTTGGGGCAGCCCGAGATTCGGATCGCTTGACCAATGGTCTGCCACCCTGCTTGAATTTGTGCTGTCGAGGCTCACGTTGGCGTTTCGCCTGATGGTTTGTTTGAAGCGACCGGCTGGACCACGATAGCGATATACGGGAGTCACTGCTCGACGGTTTCGGTATTCTGGACCCGGCGAATGCCCTCTAGCCGATGACTGATGGATGCGACCGCCTTGGGAGGGGCTTCAGCGGCCGCGGCCCTCCGCCCTGAACATCCCGGAATAGCGGTGGAAAACAACTAACCTTGCCAACCTTAGAAGGCTGATAATGAAGGATGTGAGCCCTTTGATCATCGTTGCCGGTCTGATGGTCGTTCACGCGTCGTGTGACCATTCGAGCCAAGCGAATCCAGTGCGTATCGATGGGACCCGTCCGATTGAATTCCGGGTTATCGACGACAACCTCGTTCACGATACCCTGCTGATTCAAACCACCTTCGACCTCGGCGACGGGAGCTTTGTGATGGTCGCTTCGAACCGTGAGGACACATGGGAGGGACTGCGACTGTACCGATACCGTTTAGCGACGGACAGCACACCCGAGATGTTGGCGGTTTCAGCGCCCGCCTACGACAGCTGGACCATGCTGCCCACCTTTTTCAGCCGTGACAGCGCTTTGGCCAGCGGCCTTTGGGTCCTGGCGAATTTCGGTGAGCGTGAAAGCTGGGGCCAGAAGTTCATGAAGCTCGATTCGGCTTTCCTTGACCTTGGGTTCCTTGACGCCACAGCCGTGGAATGGGTGGATGATGGCGGAACACGGGCATTGAAGCGCAGGAACATCGGCCCCTTCACCCGAATGGAATTCGGGGGGGATTCCCTCCAGATCGCCTTCGACTGCGACAGTGTCTTCTTGTACGATGACCGGGCAGGGACCATGGATCAGGTGATTGAGGCCAAGCGGCTGCGGTACACTTGGACACCACATGAAGGACTCGTGCTCTGGCTTGATGGCCAGAAACGACAGGCTGCAACCCCGCTCTAGCAATGATCATCATGCAGAGAACATTTTTCGCATCGGCTTGCGCGCTGCTCTTGCCAGCCATTACCCTGGCGCAGACCAAGCGCGAGAAGCGCATTGGACCGAAGGTGAATGACGAAGGAGCGGCATGCGATACTGCAGCCTGGCAACTGGTGTTCAGCGACGAATTCGATGGAGAGGCACTTGATCGCGGGAAGTGGCGCACCTGGTTCCCTTACAGCGCCGACGGCAGCGACCAATGCGAAGGCTGCAGGATCATGGGCACCAGCAATACCATCTTCCGAGACGACCTGGTGACCGTGAAGAACGGCCAGCTGCACCTTGGAGTGCGGGCGGGTGCCGGCGAGTGGTACAGTAAGCGAAAGGAGCACGATGGGGCCATGGTGCATACCGCGATTGACCGCTTCACCTACGGCCGATTCGAGGTGCGGTGCCGCATTCCGAAAGGTGCTGGCCTCTGGCCTGCTTTCTGGGGCTTCGGCGGAGAGACGGAGATCGACGTGTTCGAGTTCTGTGGCGAGCAGTCCAACCTCTTCAAAGGCGCCTTGCACCGATGGGGCCGGCCCAAGTTCTCTACGAATGGCAAGCGACGGCTTTCGGATCTTTCGCGTGGTTTCCATGAATATGCGGTGGAATGGGAGCGGGACGGCATCTCATGGTACATCGATGGCGAACTGGTGCTGTACCGTGGCCGGTTCGTGGATAAACGAGGCCGACCATTGCCCGCCTGCGAACGCAGTCCGGGAGAGCATTTCACTGCTCCCTATTACCCGCGATCAGAGGACGGAGTGAATATCATCCTGGACCTGGCCGTGTCGGAACCCAAAGGGTTCTGCAAGGGTCCGAAGCGTCCCACACCATGGCCGGAAGGCACCAGCTTCGACGTGGATTACGTGCGAGTCTTTCAGCGCAGGGGCAATCTCTAATCAACGCTGGGTATCATCCCGCGCACGCCCATGTCCACCACCGCATCGCCGATGGCGGGTTCGTAGATCCCATCACCGTTATCGATCCACTCGAAGCTGTTGTTCGTGCTCAGCGAAACGGTGATCACCACATCCTGTGTCTCGGTGCCTGTGATCGTGAGCGGCGTGGCGAAAGCGCCCGTTACCACGCATGATCCAGCCGGAATGGGCGAAGTAGCGAAGAGCGGGTTGGGCACCGTGGTGGCTCCCGGAGGCGCCTGACCGGTAACCGGGGCCGTAGCGATGGGCGGATTGATGACCTCAAATGCCCAGAAGCCTTGCAGTTTGTTCGCGTTCACGGCAACGTTCTGATCTCGCACCGGGAAACTGGTGATGTAGGTGTTGTAGCCGATGAAGCTGGCCACCGTGCCCCACAGGTTAAAGGTGCCCCAAGTGCCATCGGTGTAGCGGAATTTGATGTCGTAGTTCTGGTATGCGAGCGAGACGCGCAGCCATTCGTAGGTGCCAGGTTCCATGTCGGCGATGGGCATGCTGAAGAAGGTCTCTCCCTCTCCCGCCTTCACGCTCTGCGCGAAATTGATCGCCGTGCTGCCGCCTGCCGTGGTCTCAGGGGCATGGTACACGACCTCTCCGGCTCCGAGCGCTGTGAGCATGCTCGGCGCGAATTCGACGTAATGCGCGCTCATCTTATTGAAGCGCGGATTCTGCGCTGCGCGGCCAGGTGCGAGCATGGCCGGCTGCCCGATATTGTCAAGGCGGGCCTGTGTACTGTCGAATCGGAACTTCATCACCAGGCGCGGTCCGGTAGGAGCGGGGTCTGCCGGTGCCGGGGTATCCGTCTCATCCTTCCGGCAAGAGCTGATGAGCAAGAGCGCGGAAACCGGGAAGAGGAGGGCGAGGAGTCGCATGGCTGAAGGAGTTGGGCAGCGCGAAACTAACAACCATCGTGCCCGGCAGATCGTGGAAATCTTCCTTCTCATCTGGTATGCACGCATACTATATGAATCTACATTGGGCACCGAAGCCGACCCGTGATGAAGCCCGAAGAGACGATCGACTTTCCCATCCGCAAAGTTTGGAGCCGCATCTCGCGCATCTATAACAGCGAAGCTTCCAAGTACGGTGGGACAATGGCCATTGGCCAGATCCTCCTGAGCATCGACCCGGAAGGAACCCCAAGCACCAAGCTCGGTCCCAAGATGGGCATGGAGAGCAGGAGCCTGGTGCGCACGCTGCAGACCATGGAGGAAGAGGGCCTGATCAAACGCGTACCCTGCAAAGAGGATAAGCGCGTGGTCCGCATGCACCTCACCGCGAAAGGCAAACAAATGCGCGACGTGAGCCGCAACACGGTGATCAAATTCAACGAAGCGGTGCAGAGCCGTTTCACGCCGACGCAACTCAACAACTTCCGGACGGTGATGACCGAACTGGATCGGATACTCGAACAAGAACAACTCTTCTGATGGCCAATAGACAGATCAAGAAAGTCGCCGTCCTCGGATCCGGCGTCATGGGCAGCCGCATCGCCTGCCACTTCGCCAACGTGGGTGCCGAAGTGCTCCTCTTGGACATCGTTCCGAAGGAAGCCACCGAAAGCAAAGTGCCCGCCGAGCGCAACAAGATCGTCAACGACGCGCTCGCCTTCGCGCTGAAGAGCAACCCCTCGCCCATCTACGACAAGCGCTTCGCGAAGCGCATCAGCACCGGCAACTTCGAGGACGATCTGCCGAAGATCAAGGACTGCGACTGGGTGATCGAGGTCGTGGTGGAACGGCTGGACATCAAGCAGCAGGTGTATGCCAACGTGGAGAAGTACCGCACGCCCGGCACGCTCATCACCACCAACACCAGCGGCATCCCGATCAACGCGCTGCTCGAAGGCCGCAGCGAGGACTTCGCCAAGCACTTCCTCGGCACGCACTTCTTCAATCCGCCGCGCTACCTGCCCTTGCTGGAGCTGATCCCCAGCCCGAAAACGGATCCCGCGATCGTCGCCTTTCTGGAACAGTACGGCCGTCGCGTGCTGGGCAAGGTCACCGTGCTCGCCAAGGACACGCCCGCCTTCGTGGCCAACCGCATCGGCGTGTTCGGCATCATGGACATCTTCCACCTCATCAACGACATGGGGCTGAGCGTGGAGGAAGTGGACCGCCTCACCGGACCCGTGATCGGTCACCCGAAGAGCGCGACGTTCCGCACGGCGGATGTGGTGGGCCTCGACACCTTGGTGAACGTGGCGAAAGGCGTGCATGACAACTGCCCGAACGACGAGCGCAACAGCCTCTTCGCCATTCCGGAATACCTGCAGAAGATGGTGGAGAAGGGCATGCTCGGCAGCAAGACCGGCAAGGGCTTCTTCTTCAAGGACCGCACATCACCGAAAGGCGACATCCTCTCGCTCGACCTGAAAACGCTGGAGTACAAGCCGCAGGTGAAACCCAAGTTCGCCACGCTGGACGCCGCGAAGAAGGTGGACGACCTGCGCGAACGCACGAAGCTGGTGTACCACGGAACGGACAAGGCCGGTGAGTTCTACCGCCGTTCGTTCCAGGCGATGTTCGCCTACGTGAGCAACCGCATCCCCGAGATCAGCGACGAGCTCTACCGCATCGACGACGGCATGCGCGCGGGCTTCGGCTGGGAGTTGGGGCCTTTTGAGGCGTGGGAGGCCATTGGGGTGAAAGAGGTGCTCGCCGACATGGACAAGGTCGGTGTGCAAAGCGCACAATGGGTGAAGGACTTCGTGGCCGCAGGCAACACACACTTCTACAAACGCGAAGGTGGCAAGCGGCTCTACTACGATGTGGCCAGCAAGAGCTACAAAGCCGATCCCCGGTCAGGAGGATCTGATCGTGCTCGCCGACCTGCCCGACAGCAGCATCGTGTGGAAGAACGCCAACGCCACCGTGCGCGATCTCGGCGACGGCATCCTCGCGGTGAGCTGGAACAGCAAGATGAACACCATCGGCGCGGAGGTGATCCAAGGCCTCAACAAGGCGATCGATCTCGCGGAGGCCGGTTACAAAGGCCTCGTGGTCTACAACGACGGCGCGCTCTTCAGCGCGGGCGCCAACGTGGGCATGATCTTCATGATGGCCGTGGAGCAGGAGTACGACGACCTGGACATGGCCATCCGCACCTTCCAGAACACGATGATGCGCATGCGGCATTCATCCATCCCCGTGGTGGCCGCGCCGCACCAGCTCTGCCTCGGCGGCGGCACCGAGCTCTGCCTGCACGCGGACAAGGTGGTGGCGCATGCCGAGACCTACATGGGCCTCGTGGAATTCGGCGTGGGCGTGATCCCCGGCGGTGGCGGCAGCAAGGAGTTCGCGCTGCGCCTCAGCGATGAACTGAAGGAAGGCGACATCCGCATCAACGCGCTGCGCGAGCGCTTCCTCACCATCGGCCAGGCCAAGGTGAGCACCAGCGGCGAAGAGGCCTTCGCCCTCGGCTACCTGCGCCGCGGCACGGACGAGGTGATCGTGAGCCGCGCGCACCAGCTGGCCTACGCCAAGGAATGCGCGCTCGACCTCTGGGAGAAGGGCTACACCAAGCCGCCCATGCGCAAGGACATCAAGGTGCTCGGCCGCGAAGGCCTGGGCATCGTGTACATCGGCGCCAACACCATGCAGAGCGGCAATTACATCAGCGAGCACGACACGCTGATCTCGCAGAAGCTGGGCCATGTGCTCTGCGGCGGCGACCTCAGCGAACCCACGGAAGTCAGCGAGCAATACCTGCTGGACCTGGAGCGGAAGACCTTCCTGGAACTCTGCATGCAGCGGAAAACGCTGGAGCGCTTGCAGTCGATCATCACCAGCGGGAAAGTGTTGCGGAACTGATGAACGACGAGAAACGTGTTCACTAGCCGCTCATATCATCGTTGTCTTCTCGGCATCAGCTTGATCGGCGTTTGCTTGGGCTCACCGATGCTCGCTCAATCGCCTTTCCCTGAGTTCGAGTCCAATGTGAAGGGCACTGAAAGTGAAATAGCCTTGGTGACAGCAGAATTGGAAGGCGATACAGGAGCCGTCCTCATCTATTCCACACGGTGCTACGGGCCGACCAAGCAGACCATCACTGTGGTCCGTCAGAAGAAAGGTGAATGGCGCGCCGAGAAATGGACTGCGCAGTACAGCGATCGCAGCAAGAAGGAGCTCAGGAGCCTAACCAGAAAGCGGTTGAAAGTCGACAAGAGCATTGACCGCCTGCTCGGTGAACTGACAGCCCAAGGGTTCTGGACGATGGACCAGGACTCTCTGAACATCGATGAGAAACAAGTGAACGATTCGACCATGAGCTCGATAGGCATCAGCGATGGCTGTTCATGGGCGATCTCGGTGGTCTATCGAGGCAATACCGCCTGCTCTCCGCATACGAACCTGAACAGCTTCAGGCTTTCGTCTTCGTTCAAGCCAGGGAACGGTTTCTCACATGCCTAAAAGCGATGCGCACAACTCTTTTCGCCAACAGCTAGAAAACGGATGATTCAAATTAGCGTGAGGGATAGAAGCGGAAAGCCCGCAGGCCTGATTGCGAGGAGGAACGACGAAGCAACAGGCCGAGGACTTGTAGCGGATAACCCGACGGCGCTGCGCTTTAGCGCCGGCACGCACCCTCCTGCACGCCCCAATATTCTGAGCCTGAGAACGAAACCACATTTGTAACACTTTCGTATACCTTTGTGTTACAAAATAAAGCAAGATGAAACGCCCATCCGTGGAAAAGCTGGTACTGGCGCGCATTGAAGAGCGTGGCCGGGGCAGCGTGCTCACCCCGCGCGACTTCCGTGACCTAGGCAGCCGTGGGGCGGTGGCGGTGGCGCTGCACCGGCTGGTGAAGAAGGAGGTACTGCGGAATATCGGGAACGGGTTGTACTTCTTCCCGGAGCTGGGTGGGATGTTCGGGGAGAGCATAGCAGGCACACACGAGATCGTGGCTGCGATCGCCAAGCGCGATGGGATCACGATCCGTGAAACACATGCCTACGCGGCCAACATCACGGGCATAAGCACCCAAGTGCCTACGCGCGTCGCCTTCCAAACCGATGGCCGATCCCGCAAGATCCGTTTGCGGCCCATGCGACCAGGCGGACGTGCGAATGAGATCATCCTCCGTCGCACCAGTTCGCGCTACATGCGGGCACGCACCGAGGTGGGCTACTTGGTGATCCAAGGCCTGCGCGACTACGGCCGGAAAAACATCGGTAAGGAGGAATATGCCGAGTTGCTCAGAAGGTTGCCTCCGGGCGGTAAGGAGGATCTGAAAGAAGACCTGGATATCGCCCCGGTCTGGATCGCGGACATCATGCGTCGATTGATCGCTGAAGCACCATGAGCATCCATCGGTTCCTCCACCTCACAGCAGCCCAACAGCTTCCGTTGCTCATTGAGGCGAACGAGAAAATGGGGCTTGCGATGGAAAGCCTTGAGAAAGACGTGTTCATCTGCCTCTTCCTGGAAAATGTCATGGCGCTTCCAGAGATCGGGCAGCACATCACGTTCAAAGGCGGCACATCGCTCTCCAAAGCGCACAAGATCACGGAGCGCTTCTCGGAGGATGTGGATCTGGTGGTCAATCGCCCTGCGCTCGGACTAGCTGAAGATGGCATTCCGGGGCCTCAGCATTCGCCCCGACAGCAGAAAGAGCGTGCGAAGAAGATCGCGAAGGCTTGTCGAGCATGGGCTGCGGATGTCTTGCTTCCCGCGTTGCGAGAGGCACTTGCACCCGAATTGCAGGGCCGCGCATGGAGCCTCGACCTGAACGCTGACAGTGACAACCACGAGACGGTGATCTCCTTCGGCTACCCGAAGCACTTCGATACGGGCGGCGGCTACTTGCTCGATTTCGTGAAAGTGGACCTGGTAGCGAAGGCTGATGCATGGCCAAGCGCCATGGCCCCTGTTCGCGCCTACGTGCATGAACTATTCACGGAAGAGTTAGGCGATGGCTCATTCCCGGTGCGCACCCTGGAAGCAGAACGCACTTTGATCGAGAAAGCGCTACTTCTTCACGAAGTATTGGTGCAGCGTCCGGATGGTCCACGCCGTCGCCTCGCACGGCACTATTTCGACCTCTACTTCCTCCACCGCGCAGGTGCGACCGCCAAAGCCATTGCACGCGCGGACTTGTATCCAGCAGTAGTGCAACAACGCAGCATTTACTACAGATACCCCGGTGTGGACTACGACGCGTTGCTCACCGATGGATTCAACATCATTCCGCAAGGCGCCGCACGCGAAGCATGGCATCAGGATTATGATGGCATGTCGCGCGATATGTTCTATGGAGAGGTGCCTGCATTCGATGCGGTCATGGAACAACTCGCACAATTCGAGGATAACTTCCGCAAGCATCTCCTACTTCAACATCAGAACAAGATCTGAACTGCAGCCAACACCAAAACTTCAGCACCATGCATCGCTTCATGAACCTAGACATCTGGAACCTTGGAATGGACCTCGCTGTCGAAGTGTACAAGGTAACCAAGGAGTTCCCAAAGCACGAGACCTCTGGACTTCAGTCGGAGTTACGCCGCTGTTGCGTTTCGATACCGAGCAAGATCGCGGAGGGGGCACAGCGGAACAACGACGCGGAGTTCCACCTCCTCCTCGGGGACGCAGCTGGTTACGCAGCAGAACTGATCACCCAAGTGGTTCTAGCCAAGCGCCTGGGCTTCATCAACAGCGCGGAACGCGATACCCTCGTTGACAAAGCGGAACACATCATGAACAGCATCTTCAAGCTCCAAGGAAAGCTCAAACCCAAAGGCAAGAGCGGTTCCGGCCTTAAGGTGGCGAAGAAGAACTTGAGCAACAAGAAATGACCGTTTTACACCCCATGAACGCATACATCATCGCCGGTTTCCGCAGCGCCGTGGGCAAAGCCCCGCGCGGCAAGTTCCGTTTCACGCGTCCGGACGACCTGGCCGCCAACGTGGTGCAACACCTCGTGAAGAGCGTGCCCAACCTGGACGTGAACCGCATCGAGGATGTGATCGTGGGCAACGCCACGCCCGAGGCCGAGCAGGGCCTGAACGTGGGCCGCATGATCAGCCTGATGGGCCTGAACACGGACAAGGTGCCGGGCATGACGGTGAACCGCTATTGCAGCAGCGGCAGCGAGACGATCGCCATCGCGAGCAGCAAGATCCACAGCGGCCTCAGCGACATGATCATCGCCGGCGGCGTGGAGTGCATGAGCCCGATCCCCTTCGGCGGCTGGCGCATCGTGCCGAACTACGAGGTGAGCAAGGTGAACCCCACCTACTACTGGGGCATGGGCCTCACCGCCGAGGCCGTGGCGCGCGACTTCAAGGTGAGCCGCGAGGACCAGGACGCGTTCAGCCTGCACAGCCACGAGAAGGCGCTGGCCGCCATCGCCGCCGGGCGTTTCAAGGACGACATCGTGCCGGTGGAAGTCGAACAGGTGTACCTGGACGAGAAGGAGAAACGCCAGGTGAAGAAGTACGTGGTGGACACCGATGAAGGTCCGCGCGCGAGCACCTTGGAAGGGCTGGCGAAACTGAAACCGGTGTTCGATGCGAAGGGCAGCGTAACGGCCGGCAACAGCAGCCAGACCAGCGACGGCGCGGCCTTCGTGCTGGTGGTGAGCGAGCGCATGCTGAAGGAACTGAACGTGAAGCCGATCGCGCGCCTCCTCTCCTACCACGTGGCCGGCGTGGAGCCGCGCATCATGGGCATCGGTCCGGTGGCCGCGGTGCCGAAGGCCGTGGAGAAGGCCGGCCTGAAGCTGAAGGACATCGAGCTGGTGGAGCTGAACGAGGCCTTCGCGAGCCAGAGCCTCGCCGTGATCCGCGAGCTGGGGCTGGACCCGAACATCGTGAACGTGAACGGCGGCGCCATCGCGCTGGGGCATCCGCTGGGGTGCACGGGCACGAAGCTGACGGTGCAGCTCTTCAACGAGATGCGCCGCCGCAAGCAGAAGTACGGGATGGTGACGATGTGCGTGGGGACGGGGCAGGGGGCGGCGAGTGTGTTTGAGTTGCTCAACTGATGGAA
>JADIYA010000006.1 GCA_016705545.1 Flavobacteriales bacterium | reverse complement strand
GGGCCATCGCCTTGCGGCCTTTCGCGCACCACGAAGTTCTGGCGCATGCCTTCCTCGCCGTTATGGTAATCCATGGTGTAGCCACCGTGGTCGGCTACCAGCGAGGCTTCATGCGTGGTGATGGTGGCCTTGTCTGAAGGCAGCATCCAATCGCCGGGCTTGCCGATACGGTCGAGGCTGATTTCCACCTTCCAGGCGTCCTCGTCCACGCGCGGCTTCAGTTCGAAGCCATCGGTGCGGTAGGTGATGCGCAGGTCCTGCTTGCGGTTGGGGCTTTGGTAGGCACCTGCTTGCTCCTGGTAGTTGATGTGGTACTCGCTGCTGGCGATGTTCGCCATCACGGTGTTGTACCACTCGTCGGGGATGGCTGCTTCGGGCGCGGCGTTCAGGTTGTCCAGGGGAGCTTGGTCCAGCTGGAACGGCCCACCGATGGGAACAATGGCAGCACAGCGCTTCGGGCTGCATGTGCTGGTGCCGGAGCGCTCAGGTTTCGGCTGCTGGACCGCATCATCGGGCATATGAAGTGGGGCGGCCAGAAGCCCCGCCAACAGGCTCAGGCCGAGCGCTTGCCGGGCAAGGGCGTTGAGGAACGTGCGGACCGGGTGCATGGTAGGGGTAGGTCGGCCAAAGCACGACCCTGGCACACGCACCCGCAATCATGGTAAACCATGATTTTCAGCCCGATCAGTCCGGGAGGCGGGTAACTATTGTTCTCCACCACCGGGCACTGCACGCTCACCGTGGTGCGCACCGCAGGCCCGCGTCCGTGCGCTACGATACGCCAAACTTCCGAGTTCGGTGAAGGGCAGCGCGGTAGTGCGGTCATTGAGGGATAGCGCCGGGCGCCGGGCGTATCACCCAGAGTTCATCGAGCCGCAGGTCGGCGAGGGCCACATGCATGCCGCGAGTCAAGCGTGGCGCATCCTCACGTTTGATCTCCACGCCGATCCGTTTGCCCTTGTGCTGGTAGAAGAGGTCGAGTTCCGAGCCGCTGTGCACATGATAGAAATAGGGTGTGACGGACGGGAGGAGCGTGAGCAGCTGTTCGACGACGAAGCCTTCCCAAGAGGCACCCAACTTCGGATGATGGATCAGGTCATGCGTGGATCGAAGGTGGTGGTAGGCGTGCAGGATCCCCGTATCGCGCAGGTAGATCTTGGGGCTTTTCACCAGCCTCTTGCCCAGGTTCTCGTACCATGGCATGAGGCGGCGCACCATGTAGGTCTGCTCCAGTGCATCGAGGTAGCGGTTCACGGTCTTCGGTGAAACACCCATGGCCGCAGCGATCTCCGAGGCGTTCCAGATCTGACCGTGATAATGGGCGAGCATGGCCCAGAACCGGCCCATGGCTGGCGCGCCATAGCCGAAGCCGAGCTGCCCCAGATCGCGCTCGAGAAAACTCCGGATGAACTGCTCGCGCCAATTCATGCTGTCCTCCTCATTGGCGGCGAGGTAGGAGCGTGGGAATCCGCCGCGGAGCCAGAGGTGCTCCGGAGGATCGCCAACTTCAGCAGTGCTGAATCCATGCACTTCGATCACCTCCACACGCCCGGCAAGGCTCTCATTGGATTGACGGGAGAGCGCGGGCGAAGCGCTGCCAAGGAGCAGGAAGCGCGCTGGGGTGTCCTTTCGGTCGGCCAGCACGCGAAGCACGGGAAAGAGCTGGGGCGCGCGTTGGGCCTCATCAATGATCACCAGACCGCTCAAGGGTTCCAGAGCGGTGAGCGGTTGTTCCAGCAATTGACGCGAAGTGGGGTGCTCCAGATCGAAGCGAGTGGCTTCGCGACCAGATGAATACAACTCGGCCAAGGTGCTTTTGCCCACCTGCCGTGGCCCCACAAGCATGGCTATGGGGTTGCGGGTCAAGGCCTTGTCGAGCCGATTGAGATAGACCGGTCGATCAATCATGGTTGAAATATAGGACCTGAAGTCCTGAATTTCAAGTATAATGAGTGCCTTACTCCACCACCGGGCACTCCACGCTCACCGTGGTGCCTTTGCCGGGCGTGCTATCCACCTGTACGGTGGCGCCAATCGCAGCGGCCCGGCTGCGCACATTGCCCAGGCCCATGCCATCGGTCCGCTGCGTGGCATCGAATCCCGCACCGTTGTCGCTCACCACCACGCTCAGTCGGCCGGGCGTGCGCGTTACGCCGATGATCAGCTCACTGGCTTTCGCATGCTTTAGCACATTGCTCACGAGCTCCTGCACGATGCGGTAGAGCGCGATCTCCACGCTGCGCTCCAGCCGTTGGTCCAGACCGAACGCTTTCAGTTCGACCTGCATGCGTCCGGTGATATGCAGCGTATCGCGCAAGTCCTTCAGGGCTTTTTCCAACCCGAATCTGCTCAGGGTGGCGGCGGCCATGTCGTGGCTGATCTGGCGCAATTCGCTCACGGCCTGGTCGAGCAGGTGGTTCACCTTCTTGTACTGATGGTCATCGCGCACCTGTTCCACGCGGTCCTCCAAGGCGCTCATGTTGGCTTTGATGCCGCCGAGCATGCCGCCCAGCCGGTCGTGCAGGTCCTTGCCCATGCGGTCGCGTTCCTTCTCCTGTCCCTCGAGCATGGCGTTGATGCTCTTCAGTTCCTGCTGGGCGAGGAGCTGGTCCACTTGCTGGTCGTGGAGGATGGCCTCCTGTTCGCGCAAGCGTTTGGCTTGGCGCAGGCGATGCACAAGCAGGAAGGCGATGATGCCCAATGCCAAGGCCACGGTACCGCCGACCATGATGGCTCGTGTTCGGCGTTCCTTCTCCACTTGCAATTGCCCGTCGTAGGAGCAGCGCAGGTCTTCGGCTTGGCGCACGCGCTCCAGACTGTCGGCGAATGCTTCTTTGTCGTACTTGTATTGCAGGTCACGGCTGATCAAGGCGCGTTTGGTCTTGGCACCGGAGAGGCTGTCATCCAGCTGCAGACGCAGTTCGTGCATCTCAAGCGCCCTGCGCCAGTCGCCCATCACGCGGTAGGCCTTGTGCAAGAGCTCTGCGGCCTCCGCGCGGATGGGCATCTGCACCAGGTTGGTGCCGATGCGCAGTGCATCGCTGGCGGCGTTGGCAGCGGCAGCTGGTCGATCCAATTGAATGAGCGCTTTGGCGACCTGTAGCTGGGCGTAGGCGACACCGACGGTATCCGCGATATCGATCCGGATGCGCATGCTCCGACGCGCGTGGTCCAAGGCTTTCTCCGGTTGGCCCATCCGGTTGTACGCGGCGGCCATGTGGTTGAGCGACGCAGCGACACCGATGGGCCTGCCTGCGCGCTCATGGATCTTGAGTGCGCGTCGGTTGTTCGCAAGCGCTTCTTCGCATAGGTCCAGTGAGCGCAAGGGCGTGCAGATCGTGTTCAGTAGGACGCCGGTGTTCACACTGTCGCCAGCGGCGATGTGCATGGCCAGGCTCTTGGTGTAGTAGGCCAAGGCTTTTTCGGGATCGCCATGGTCCATGCTCAGGATGCCGAGGCTGGTCATGATCCGCGCGGCACCAAGCGTATCGCCGAGGGCATCCCGGATTCGCAGCGCCTGATGATATAGTTCTGATGCACGGTTGAAATCACCGGCTTTGTAGAGCGTGCTGGCCTTTGAACGGAGCGTACCGGCGACACCGGCGCTGTCGTTCCGGCATTGCTGATCGGCCAGGATCGCGTCGTATTTCGCGATCGCGGCTGGAACATCTCCTTTCTTGAGCAAGCTGTTCGCCTGGTGTTCCAGCGCGCGGATGCGCCAATCGTGCAGGTTGAGTTTCTGCGCGAAGTGCTCTTGTTGGAGTGCAAATGAATAGGCGCTGTCCGCGTCGGTGCGTACGGCACGGATCAATCTGTTCAGCGCATCGAGGCGAAGGGTATCGTGGTTCGAAGGGTCGTTCCATGCGCTCCATAGCGAATCCGTTTTCTGCGCATGGAGGTTCGCATGGGCGAGGACCAGCGACAAGAGCAAGACTGTGCGTGCGATCATCGCTGGGGCAGTACAAGGTCAACAATGTACATGGTGGGCGCTTGCGCTACTCTACCACCGGGCACTCCACGCTCACGGTGGTGCCTTTGCCCGGCGTGCTGTCCACCTGAACAGTGGCGCCCAACGATGCGGCGCGCGAGCGCACGTTGCTCAACCCCATGCCATCGGTCTGCTTGGTGGTATCGAAGCCCACGCCATTGTCACTTACTACCACGCTCAGTCGGCCGGGCGTGCGCGTTACGTCGATGATGATCTCGTTGGCCTTGGCATGCTTGAGCACATTGCTCACCAATTCTTGGATGATGCGATAGATCGCGATCTCCACGCTGCGTTCGAGACGTTCATCCAGCCCGAACGCTTTCAGTTCGACCTGCATGCGTCCGGTGATATGCAGTGTGTCGCGTAGGTCCTTCAGGGCCTTTTCCAACCCGAATCTGCTCAGGGTGGAGGCGGCCATGTCGTGGCTGATCTGGCGCAGTTCGCCCACGGCCTGGTCCAGCAGGCGGTTCACCTTCTGGTATTGCTGATCCTCGCGCATCGCTTCAACTCTGTCCTCCAAGGCGCTCATATTGGCCTTGATGCCGCCGAGCATGCTGCCGAGGCGGTCGTGCAGGTCCTTGCCCATGCGGTCGCGTTCGTTCTCCTGGCCTTCGAGCATGGCGTTGATGCTTTTTAGCTCCTGCTGTGCGAGGAGCTGGTCCACTTGCTGGCTGTGCAGTTCGCGCTCTTTCTGAGCTAGATGATGCCGGGCTCGCATGCTGCGGTAGAGCAGGAGGGCCACGAGCAGCAGTACCGCCGCAAGGCCGATGAATGCGTTGCGCTGAATGGCTCTCCTTCGCTGGGCTTCCTCGGCGAGCAGCAAGGTTTGCTCCTGCTCGGCTATGCGCCGTTCCTTCTTCTCTGATTCGTACAGGGCCTCGCTACGGGCGAGCTGGTCGTCATAGCGCGCCTTGTTCAGCGAGTCGGCTAGCGTTACATGGGCCTGCAAATGCTTCAGTGCATCGGCGGTCCGCCCCAGTTCGTTGTACCAATCGTGCAATTCGATCAGGATCTCTGCTTCCAGGTGCCCCATTTCTTGCGCCTGGCCGTCTTCAACGCTTCGGCCATTTGTTGGAATGCCTCATCCTTTCGGCCAAGCGCCCAGTATTCCGTGGAAAGGTGTTGCAGCACTTTGGCGCAGAGCATGGTCTCTCCAAGGCCATCGCACAGCGACAGTGCTTTCTGGAATTGGGCCAGCGCGAGTTCATGCTCGTTCAACTTGCGGTGGATGAAAGCCTTTTCATTGTGGAGCATTGCCCTGAATTCCGGGCTGCGGTCGCGCAGTTCCGTCAGCAAGCTGTCACAGAGGCGCTGTGCGAGATCGTACCGGCCATCCATGGTGGCCGTTGTGCTCAGGTTGGCCACGGCATTCTGCATCAACATCTCGGAGCCGCTGGCGCGTGCCAGCCTGAGCGATTCGTTGAAGTGCTCCCAGGCCTCCGTGTAGCGGCCTTGGTTCAAGCGGATCAGCCCCATGCCGTTCTCGGAGCCGCATTGGCCGGTCCTGAATTTCGCCGAATCAGCCATCCGGGCGTTCTGCGCGAAGAGGGTGAATGCCTCGCTGAACCGGTCGCCCATATAGAGCAAGGCCTCGGCCTTCACATTCCGGAGGCCGATCCGCTCACGCATGAAACCCGTATCCGGCAGCGCGTTCAATCCGGCCTCGGCCTCGTGCAGCGCACGCTCAGGATCGCCCAGCAGGTTGAATGCATTCGACATCAGGCGACGAGCCGTAGAATGGATGGCGACCTCCTCAACGGGGACATGGGCGCGGGTACTGTCGAGCAGTTCCAGTGCGGCCCGGAAGTCGTCATCGCGCAGCGCGGCCGTGGCCAGGGCAAGCAGCCGAGATGGTTCTCGCGCTTGTCCTGCGAAGCCGACCAGGACTGCCCCATTGCGCGAAGCTCCTGAGCCGCATTCTGCTGTGCGACCATGCGGTACTTCTCATACGCGGGCCATTGTTGAGCGCTGGCGAATGCCGTCACGATGGCCATGCTCACGATCAGTAACGGACGGATCAGGAGTTCGTGTCGAAGCGACATCATCGCGATAGTCAAAGTTGGAATGCTTGGACAGTTTTTCGTTGCGTTCCTTCTGCGATTGGAAAGATGGAGCGGCATGGTTTGCTGGTGCGGAACTTTGGCTCAAGCGGCCGGTCACTCCACCACCGGGCACTCCACGCACACTGTGGTGCCTGTGCCCGGCGAGCTGTCCACTTGCACGGTGGCACCCAGGCTCGCGGCGCGGCTGCGGACATTGCTCAGGCCCATGCCGTCGCCCGCCTCGGTGGTTTGGAAGCCCACGCCGTTGTCGCTCACCACCACGCTCAAGCGGCCCGGCGCGCGCGTTACGCCGAGGTGAGTTCGCTGGCCTTGGCATGCTTCAGCACGTTGCTCACCAGTTCTTGCACGATGCGATGGATCGCGTCTCCACGCTGCGCTCAAGGCGTTGGTCCAGGCCGAACGCTTTCAATTCGACGTGCATGCGGCCGCTGATGTGCAGCGTATCACGCAAGTCCTTCAGGGCCTTTTCCAATCCGAATCTGCTCAGGGTGGCGGCGGCCATGTCGTGGCTGATCTGGCGCAGTTCGCCCACGGCCTGGTCCAGCAGGCGGTTCACCTTCTGGTATTGCTGATCCTCGCGCATCGCTTCAACTCTGTCCTCCAAGGCGCTCATATTGGCCTTGATGCCGCCGAGCATGCTGCCGAGGCGGTCGTGCAGGTCCTTGCCCATGCGGTCGCGTTCGTTCTCCTGGCCTTCGAGCATGGCGTTGATGCTTTTGAGTTCCTGCTGGGCGAGGAGTTGATCCACCTGTTTGCTGTGGAGCTCCTTCTCTTTCTGCGCGAGGCGCTGGCGGTTGCGCATGCTGCGGTAGAGCAGGAGGGCCACGAGCAGCAGTACCGCCGCAAGGCCGATGAATGCGTTGCGCTGAATGGCTCTCCTTCGCTGCGTTTCCGTGGCGAGCAGCAAGGCTTGCTCCTGCTCCAGGAGCCGGTGCTCCTTTTCCGTGGTCTCGAAGCGGACCTTGGCAAGGGCGATGCCTTCGTTGTATTTCTCCTTCAGTAGTGTGTCGTGACAGAGCCTGTAAGCGTTCATGCGCTCGTACGCTTGCTCGAACTGTCCGAGTTCTTTCAGGTACTTGGCGTGTTTGAGGATGAGACGGGCGCGCAGGTCCGGCGACCGGGTGAAGCTCAGTGCGACCTTGATCTCTTCGAGGGCTTCCTCCTTGCGGCCGAGGTTCCAGCATGCGGTCGCCCTGAACTGATGGGCCTTGGCCCGGCTGGTGCAGTTCCCTGTCTCCGGATAGAGGGCTATGGCTTGATCGATCAGGTCAAGGGCGGTCCGGGATCATCCAGTTGACGGTAGGAGTCCGCCATGTTGATCAGCACATCTGCTCTGAACTCGTTGTCCATCGAGCTCGCGGTGTCCAGCAGGGTGCGGTAGATCGCGATCGCGACCTGCTCGCCCTCGACGGAAGCTGTCGCCGCAGCGAGGTTGTAGATCGTGTTCATGGCCACCCGTCGTTCACCGGCGGCCCGCGCCAGGTCCAGCGCACGCTGGAAGTAGGTCATGGCCTCCTTCGAATTCGCTTGATAGAAGTGGACGGTGCCTATGCCTACCAGCGCCCGGCAAGCGTTGCGCGCATCGGAAAGTTCATTGGCCCGAACGAATCCTTTGTGGAACTCGCTCAAGGCCCTTCCATACTGCGCATCACGCAGGTCGACCTGTGCAGTGAGAATGGCCGCCGCCACACGTTCCCGCTCCATGCCGTTCGCCTCGGCGATGACGAGCGCCTTGGCTGTCGCTGCTCTGGCCTCATCGAAGAACTCGCGATCACGGAGGACTTCGGAACGGCCGAAGTGCCAGTGAAAGGCGAGGAAGGGGTCGGATCCAAAGTCATCGGGGCGCAAACTGTCCAGGGCCATCTGCGCTTCCTTCGCACGCCCCTCCTGCCGTAACCAGGCGGGCCAGAGCAGGCTGTGCAGCATACGCGCCTCCTCACTGGATGAAGAGGCAGCCTTCAGGCTGTCGAGGAACGTCGGCAACTTTCCGGCAGTTGACCCATCCAAGATCTTCTGGGCGCGTGCGAAGGCTTGGCGAACATCACTGGCCATGGCCGGTGCAGGCGCCAAGGCGGTCGTCGCCCACAACAGCAAAACGGTGAGAAGCTGTTCAACGCGGACCACACTCGCTCTGAGGATCGGCAATGCCGAAGGAATTGTCCGTTGCACTACGGAGTGAGGCGCTTTGGCAAGCGCGTGTATGGATGGCATATGCTCAATGCCCCCAACCCCGCTCCATGGCGTACTTCACCAAGCCAGCGATGTTGCGGCAGTCTAGCTTATGGAAAATGTTCCGTCGGTGGGTCTCTACTGTAGGGATGCTGAGGAATAGGTTCTCGGCGATCTCCTGGGTGGTGTGCTCCTTGAGGATGAGCTTCACTATTTGCACCTCGCGCTTGGTGAGCGGGCCGTACTTGTCCTCGCCCTCGCGGTCGGTATGGCGGTCGGCTTTGGCGGCAAGGTCCCTCAATTCCTGGGCGATGTACTGTTTGCCATCCGCCACAGCTCGAATGGCGGCCATGAGTTCGTCCTTGCCGGTGGTCTTCAACAGGTAGCCGCCCACGCCGCTATCCAGCAGTTCCAGCACGAATTCCCGGTGGCCGTACATGCTCAGCACGATCACCTTGGTATCGGGGCTGGCAATGCGCATGTGTTTGCTGGCCTCGATGCCGTCCATGCCGGGCATGTTGATGTCCATGAGCACGAGGTCGGGCTTGTGCTCCTTCACCAGGCCAAGGGCATCGCGCCCGTTGTGCGCCTTCGCGATGACCTGCACATCAGGCATGCGTTCCAGCAGGCTCTCGATGCCATCGAGGAACATGCTCTGATCATCAACCAGGATCAGGGAGAGTCGTTGCGTCACCATCGTCGGCAAAAATGCCCGGGGCAGCATGGTGCTACAATACTGGTAAACCATGATATGGGGTCATCGCCCAATGTAGGTCGCAATCGCCCAATGAATGCCGTTCACAGCCACCTCTTCTTCCTGAACCACGCAAGCATCAGCAGCGCGATGACCGCCATGATCGCCATCACGCCGAAGTAGCCGTAGTGCCAGCGCAGTTCGGGCATATGGTCGAAGTTCATCCCATAGATGCCCACGATGAAGGTGAGGGGGATGAAGATGGTGCTGATGATGGTGAGCAGCTTCATCACCTGGGTCATGCGCAGGTTCTGCCCGGCGTGGTAGGTGTTCTCGACGCTCAGCAGCATCTCGCGGAACGTGCCGATGGTCTCGGCAATGTACACGGTGTGGTCCTGCAGGTCGTTGATGTAGCGCCGGGTGCTCTTCTCGATGAGCTCGCTTTGGATCGTGTTGAGGCGCCCCGCCAATTCGCGCATGGGCGTCACATAGCGGTTCACGGTGATGAGCAGCCCGCGCAGCTCTTGGATGGTGTGCAGGTCCTCGTTCCCGGGCCGTGCGATCACCTTGCGCTCGAGCTGCTCGATGCGCTGGCCCAGGCGCTCCACGATGGCGAAATACTCGTCCACGATCACGTCGAGCAGGGCATACAGGAGGTAGTCGCTACCGCAGCGGCGCACGCGGCCCAGGTCCTTGCGCAGGCGCTCGCGGATGGGATCGAGCACATCGCCGGGCGTTTCCTGGAAGGAGATCACGAGCCCTTTGCGCAGCACGAAGCAGATCTGCTCCTGCTGGATGCCGCCGGTCTCGTCGTCAAGGCCGAGCATGCGGCTCACCACGAAGAGGCAATCGTTGAACTCCTCCACTTTCGGCCGGTGGTCCGTGTTCAGGATGTCCTCCAAGAGCAGGGGATGCAGGTTGAACCGCTCGCCGATGTGCGCGAGCATGCGCTCGCTGTTGAGACCGTCGATGTTCAGCCAGCCGGTGCGACCTTGCTCGATCTCAGTGAATTCATCGATGCTCTTGAGCCGGCGCTCAACCACTTCCAGCGCGCTGTATGCGAAGAGGTCCACGGTCATCGATCGGGCCAGGTCATCGTGGCCGACGTGAACGAGCGACCCCGGCGGAAGTCCTGCTTTCTCGGCGCGTGTGCGGACCTTCTTCATGCGTTCTTCACGGTGATGGGCGTGGCGATGTGGACGGTGCGCTGGGGGTAGGGGATCACGATGCCTTCCCGGTCGAAACGCAATTTGATGCTCCGGTTCAGGTCGTAATGCATCTGGCGCGAGGTGACCGGGTCCTTCGCCCAGACATAGGCGCGCAGCAGCAGCGCGCTGTCCTCGATGCGGATCAGCCGTACCAGCACTTTCGGCGCCCCGCGCTTGATGTCCTCCGGTGTGCGCTTGTCCAAGGAGTCGGCGTGGGCCTCGCACTCGGCCTGCATAACGGCCATGGCCTTGTCCAGGTCGCTCTCGTAGCTGATGCCCAGCTCCACGAACTCGCAGGTAGCCTCGTCGTTGATGCTGCTGTTCACGATCACCTCATCGCTGATCACAGCGTTGGGGATGATGATGCGCCGGTTCTCGAAGGTGACGATCACCGTATGTCGCAGGGTGATGTCCTCCACGGTGCCGGCTTCCACGCTGCCCACCTTGATCAGGTCGCCCACGCGGAAGGGCTTGAAGCTGACGATGAAGATGCCGCTGATGATGTTGCTGAAGGCGCGTTGCGTGGCCAGGCCCAGGATGGCCACCAGGATGCCCGCGCCCGCGAAGAGCGTAACGGCCAGATGCTTGAACGAAGGCACTGTATAGATGACACCTGCCAGCGCGATTAGGCCGACGAGGAACCGTGTGGCATTGCGGAAGAAGCGGTAGCGCGTGCGGTCCTCGTAGCCTTGGCCGCTGCGCAAGTACAAGCGGCGCAGCGCCTTGCGGATGAGCCGCTCGGCCACGAAAGCGCCCGCCACGATCAGCGCCACCTTCAGGAGCACCAGCGCACTGATCCCCATCTCGTTCAAGAATTCCTTCATGGCGGGCCGAAAGTAGGAGCAGCCTCAATGCCTCACGCCCCGGCCAGCGAGACCTGCAATTCCGTTCCTCCCGCGATCTCCTTCGCCTCTTGGCCTTGCCGGAAAATCTTCAGGCCGATGCCTTGGAGCTTCATGGCGCTCCCATTCACATGCAGGAGTGATCCTTCGCGCAATCCGACAACGGGCATCTCGGGATGCACCGCTAGGAATTCCGCGATCCGCTGATCGCGGCTCTCGCCGCCATGACCGGGGATTGTAGCCTCAGTATAATGCGGATTGATCTGGAAGGGCACCAGGTGCAGCGCCCGCATGCTCGGCGGCTCCACGATGGGCATGTCATTGGTGGTCATCACCGTAGGACAGGCCACGTTGGCGCCGGCGCTCCAGCCGATGTAGGGCATTCCATTGCGCACCTTATCAGCAATGGGCTTCACGAGGTTCTTGCGGTACAGCGCTCGGATCAGCAGGAAGGTGTTGCCTCCGCCCACCGCAATGGCATCGGCGCTGGCGAGTGCCTTGGCCGGATCGGTCTCGCGGTGCAGGCTGAAGAAATCCTTGCCGAAGGAGGAGAAGACCTCGGCCACGCGATCGGCGTAGGCATCGTATTGCGCTTCAACCGCCGCGAACGGCACGAAAGCGATGCGCGAGCGGCCATCGAGGAAGGACTGGGCATGCGCACGCGGCCAGGTGAAGAAAGGCTCGCCCGGCATGGTGGAGTTGGAGATGAGCAGGAGCTGCATGCGTCTGGCTGTTCGTTCAGTCCCGGTTCAAGAATGATCAAGCTTTCAGGGGCAAGGGTTTCAACCTTCAACCTTCAACCTTCAAGCTTCAACCTTCAACCCCACAACCCCTCAACTTCCCGGCTTGTAATACTTCAGCGCCTCGGGCATGAATGCCTCCAGATCGCGCATGCGTGTTTGGTCGCTGGGGTGGGTGCTGAGGATCTCCGGTGGCGCTTGACCACCGCCTTGGCTCATGCGTTCCCAGAACTTGGGTGCTTCGCGTGGGTCATAGCCGGCCATGGCCATGAAGACCAGCCCGAGCTTATCGGCTTCGGTCTCGTGCTTGCGGCTGTACGAAAGCATGCCCAAAGCACCGCCCACGCCATATACCTGCAGGAAGAGGTCGCGCGCCACGCCGGGGTTCTCGCCGGTGAGCACTTCCAGGGCGACACCGCCGAATTGCAAGGCCAAGCCCTGGCTCATGCGCTCATTGCCGTGTCGGGCGATCGCATGCGAGACCTCGTGCCCCATCACCACGGCCAGTCCCACCTCATCTTGAGTGACCGGGAGGATGCCGGTGTACACCACCACTTTGCCGCCGGGCATGCACCACGCGTTCACGGTGTTGTCGTTCACCACGTTGAACTGCCACTCGAAGCCCGCGACCCGGCTGGACATGCTGTTCTCGTTCAAGAAGCGCGTGGCAGCCTCGGCGATGCGCTGGCCCACCTTGCGGGTCTGCTGCACGCGCGGGTCGTTATCGGGCATGGGCGGGTTCTCATTGAGGAACTTCCCGTACTCTGTAACGCCCATGGCCATGAGCTGGCTCTCGTTGGCCAGGTTCAGTTGCCGGCGGCCCGTGATGGGCACCGTGGCACAAGCGACGATGAGCGCGATGGCGGCGAGGGCGATCGCGGAACGTTGAATGGTCTTCTTCATTGGATATCGGCGCTGAGGCCTTGATCGAGCAAGGCGGTGCATTTGGGTTCGAGCTGATCGAAGGTGCCGCGCTTCACGGAGCACTTGCCGTTGTAGTGCACGATCCACGCGCACTGCTCCGCCTGTATCGGGTCGTGCCCGCAGATGTCCACGAGGCATTCGATCACATGGTCGAACGTGTTCACGTCATCGTTGTGCAGGACGATCTCGCGCAAGCGTCCGGTCTCGAGCTGGACCTCTTCAAGGAGGGCTTCTTCCAAGTCGTGCTGAAAGCTCATGGTGGGCCGAAAATAAGGAGCCTCACCACCGCGCCACCGGAACGACGTCCAGCGCGGCATGCTGGCCCGCGCGATGCGCGAAATGACCGGCCATGGCTACCATGGCGGCGTTGTCGGTGCAATAAGCGAAGGGCGGCAGGAAGAGCTCCCAGCCTTCATCTGCAGCGAGCGCGGTTGCGCGCTGCCGCAGGGCACTGTTAGCGCTTACGCCTCCGCTGATGCCCACTTGACGGATGCCGTGGGCATGGACCGCTTTCCGCAAATTGGCCAGCAGTGCGCTCACGATGCGGTGCTGCAGAGCGGCGCAGAGGTGCGGGAGTTCGCGCTCCATGAATGCCGGATCGGACTCCTGGCCTTTCCGCACCAGATTCGAGAATGCGGTCTTGATGCCGGAAAAGCTGAAGTTGAGGCCGGCGATAACGGGCGATGGCAGCGTGAAGCGCGATGGATCCCCGCGCTGCGCGTGCAGATCGATCAGCGGGCCGCCGGGATAGGGGAGGCCCAGCACTTTGGCGCCTTTGTCGAAGGCTTCGCCGGCAGCGTCGTCGAGCGTGGTGCCGATGATGCGCATGCGGTCCGGAGCTTCCACCAGGATCAGCTGCGTGTGGCCACCGCTCACCGTGAGGTTGAGGAAAGGGAAGGAAGGCGCCGGGCTCGCTTCGAAATCGCGGATGAAGTGTGCGAGCACATGGGCCTTCAGATGGTCCACGGCGATCAGCGGTATGCCCAGGGCTTGTGCCATGCTGCGCGCGAAGCAGGCGCCCACCAGCAAGGAGCCCATGAGCCCCGGCCCTTGAGTGAAGGCGATGGCGTCGAGGTCTTCAGCGCGCACGCGGGCCTCGCGGAGCGCTTGGTGCACCACGGGCACGATATGCTCCTGATGCGCGCGGCTCGCCAATTCGGGCACCACGCCGCCCCAGAGGGCGTGGGCCTCCTGGCCCGCCACCACGTTGCTCCGCACCACGCCATCGGCCAGCACGGCAGCGGCGGTATCGTCGCAGCTGCTCTCGATTCCGAGTATCAGCAGGGGCTTCGGGGCGGTCATGCATGCCCCGGCTACTTTTGGCCGGAAGCGGCCTGGTCCTTGGCAGGGGGCGGCAAAGCTATCCGAGGGCTGAAGCGCGAGCGCACATACCGATTCCTGAAAACCGCCCTGCGGTGGTTCGGCCGTGCGGTCCTCGTCCTGCTCGTCCTATTGCTCGGTGCTTGCGCTTCGTTGTTCTTCCCGCGCGTGCAGACCGCCGTGGCGCACTGGCTCGCAGCGGAACTGAGCGAGCGCATGGGGGCCACCATCACCATCGACCGTGTAGCGCTCTCCATTGATGGCGCGGTTTGGCTCGAAGGGGTGTTCGTGGGCGACCTGCGCGGCGATACGCTCTTCCATGTTCCGAGCCTCGGTGTGCGCGGGCTTCGCGTGAGCACCAGCGATCGGACCGTGACGGTGAGCAATCTGGCCCTGCGCGATGCGCGATTCAACCTGGCTACCGCCGAGGGCGATGCGCATAGCAACCTCACGCTGCTCCTGAACACGCTCGCCACCGAGGACAGCTCGGCATCGAGCGGCGACTGGACCATCAGGTGCACGCGATTCGACATCAGCGGCTTCCATTTCAGCTTCCACGATGCCAATGCCGAGCAGAAGCCTTTCGGGGTCGATTTCGGGCACATCGACATCCCCAACGCCACGGTTCAGGGCTATCAGCTCGAGGCCATCGGCGATTCGATCAGCGCGCTGCTGGACCGCACCCAATTCACCGAGCGTTCGGGTTTGCGCGTCGAGGGCCTTACTGGTCTGGCGCATGTGAGCCCAAGCGGCGTAGTGGTGGAAGGCATGGACCTGCGAACGCCCATGAGCCGTGCGCGCGGTGAGCTGAAGCTGCAGAGCCAGGGCTGGGCGGACTTCAGCGACTTCACCACCAATGTGCAGTTGCGCGCCGACTTCGACAGCTCCTTGGTGGACATGGCCGACATCGCGTGGTTCGCGCCGGAGCTTGAGGGTATCCGTTTCCCGATGACCGTGAGGGGCCGGGTGCGCGGCACGGTGAGCGAGCTCAAGGGCCGCGATCTGCGCATCGGCTTCGGTCAGGGCTCGTGGTTCGAGGGAAGCGCTGAACTCAGCGGCCTTCCCGACATCGCTGAGACCTTCATGCTGATTGATGTGGAGGACATGCATGCCGCGCTCGCCGACCTCAAGCAAGTGCCCATGCCGCCGTTCACTTCAGGCACCACCCTTCAGCTTCCTCCGGAAGCCGATCTTCTCGGTGATGTGGACGTGCGCGGCCGGTTCACGGGATTCCTGCGCTCGTACACGGCAACCGGCCGGGCAAGCACCGCTTTGGGCGTCCTGCGAACCGATGTGTCCTACAACCGCGACACCATCACGCAGCACCGGAGCATCAATGGCCGAATGGCCACCGAAGGCTTCCGCTTAGGGCCATTGCTCGGCACCAGCGTCATCGGCCCGCTTACCGCCAATGTGCATTTGAAGGCCAAAGGCCGGGCGCTGCGCGACATGGAAGTGGACCTCGAGGGCGACTTCCCGCTCTTCACCATCAACAACCGCGCGATCGGCGGCATCCATGCCAAGGGCCATCTGGCGCGCAACCTCTTCGATGGCGAGCTCGAGGCCGACGACCCGAATCTGCACTTGCGCTTCAGCGGCCTCGCCGATTTCCGTGGCCGTTGGCCGAAGGTCGATTTCACGGCCAAGCTGCACAATGCCGATCTCTATCATCTGGGCTTCGTCACGGAGCCCGGCTACAGTTCGTTGAGCCTCGATGCCGCCGTGCGCGGTCGCCTCTCGCCGGACAGCCTGCTGGGTGACCTTCATTTGAAAGGCATCACCTATTGCCGCGGCGATGACGAATTCGACTTGGGCGATGTGCACTTGAGCAGCGATCGGCGCGACGGCGAGAACCTCCTCCGGCTCGATGCCTCGTTCGCGGAGGCGGAAGTGATCGGCCCCTTCCTGCCCACCAAGTTGCCTGCTGCACTGGGCCACGTGCTGCGCAGTGTCTTCCCTTCGCTGCTCGGCACGGTGAGCTACCAGCAGGATGAGCAGCGCTTCCGCTTCAACGCCCGCCTGCGCGATACAAAAGAGGTCCTGCGGCTCTTCCTGCCCGATGCGCAGATCGCCCCGGGCGCCACATTCAGCGGCAGCTTCGATACGCGCACCTTCGACCTGGGCCTGCACGCCGTGATGCCCAGCGCGCGCTACGGCGCCACACGATTCGATTCGCTGGTGGTGGTAGCCGATAAGACCCTCGACCTTCTCGCATTCTCTGTGAAGAGCACGCGCCAGCATTTCGGCGATAGCCTCTGGTTCAGCGGCACGGGCGCAACAGGCAAGGCGTATCAGGACGAACTCGATATCGACCTGGGCTGGAATGCAAGCAGCGGCGGCACCAATGGCAACCTCTCCTTCACCGGCGAAGTGCTCGGCCCCAGGTCGGTGGCGCTAGAGCTCTTGCCGTCGCGCCTCTTCTTCGGCCTCGGCGAATGGGCCAATACGAAGCGCGCGGGCATACGCATCGATTCCACCACGGTGCGCATCCACGAACTCGACATGCGCAACGGAAGGCAGCGCGTCTCCCTCAATGGCACCATCGCGCGCGATCCGCAGCAGGCGTTGTCCTTCGTGCTCGATTCCCTGGAGCTGGCCAACTTCGCCCCATTGATCGATGGTCCAGCGATCAACGGCACTCTGAGCGCTGACGGCCGTCTCTTCGACCTGTATGGGACACCGCATGCAGTGAGCGCGGCAAAGGCCGATAGCGTGCGCGTAGCGAAGACGCAGGTCGGTGATGTGGCCCTTGCCGTTTCCTGGCTCGAAGGACAGGGTGCGCTCGACCTCAACGGACGCGTGGAACGCGGGGCGATCAAGGCCCTTGACTTCACTGGCCGATTAGGGCTGCGCGACCAAGGCGAGCTCGACATGCTGCTGTTGATGGACCGCTTCGACCTGGGGCTGGCCAATCCGTATTTGCCGGAAGGGCTCAGTGGCCTCGCCGGCCACGCCACTGGGCAGGTGGCGCTCACCGGAACCCTGGCCAAGCCCGACCTCAATGGCGCCATCGACCTCACGGCTGCCTCCCTGCGCATCGATTACCTGAACACGCGCTATACCGGTGATGCGCGGGTGCGCATCGGCGATGAGCTCTTCGCCGTTGACCGTGCGATCATGCGCGACGATGAAGGCCACATCGCCCGCGTTGGCGCCACGGTGGCCCACATCGGCCTGCGCGATTGGAGCTATGACATCTGGGGAGCCTTGGACCGCGTGCAGGTGCTCAACACCACCGAGGCCATGAACAGCCTGTACTACGGAACGGCATACGCCACAGGCGATTTCAACGTGAGCGGTTCCAAGGGCTCGCTGGAAGTGAGCGTGCAAGCGGCGACGGCGCCCGGCACCGACATCCATCTGCCTGTTGGCGGAAGCGTGGAGGTGTCGCCGATCTCATTCGTGCATTTCGGTCCGATCGATACCACCGGTACCGGGTCCGACGTGGACCTTACCGGTGTTTCGCTGAACATGGAAGTCACGGTGACACCCGACGCGCGCTTCGAGCTGATCTTCGATCCCACGGTGGGAGATATCATGAGTGGACGCGGTGAAGGACTGGTGGAATTGGGCGTGACCAATCGTGGCGACCTGAGCATGAGCGGCATGGTCACCCTCACCGAGGGCGACTACCTCTTCACTTTGCGCAGGGTGGTGAACAAGCGCTTCGCGGTGCAGCCCGGCGGCCGCATCACCTGGTACGGCGACCCCTTCGATGCCCAGTTGGACCTGCAGGCGATCTACCGCTTGAAGGCTCCGCTCTATGACATTGTTCCGCCCGGCGAGCGCAACGACAGCCACCGGCAACGGGTGCCGTGGAAGTGGTGATGAAGCTGCGCGAGAAGATGATGAACCCGGAGATCGGCTTTGATGTGCGCTTGCAGCAGGTGGATGAGAACCTGAAGGCGCAAGTGGCCAGCGTGCTCAGCACCGACCAGGAGATGGGGCGGCAGGTGTTCGCATTGATCGTGCTCAACCGCTTCTTGGAGCCGCCGATTTATGCCGGGCGCGGGGGCGCGGGAACCGGCGATGCAGCCGCCGCAGGCACGGCGCCACCTTGCGAGCGAGCTTCTCAGCAACCAGGTGAGCAACTGGCTGAGCGGCCTCAGCAACGATTTCGACCTTGGCTTCAATTACCGGCCCGGTGATGCCATCACGCAAGACGAGCTCGAGGTGGCCTTCAGCAAGCAGTTCTTCAACGAACGCCTGCTCTTCAGCACCAACGTGGGCGTGCACTACGGCTCCACCAGCACCAATGCCAGCAGTGCGCTCATCGGCGATTTCCAGCTCGAGTACCTGATCACCCGCGAAGGCCGCTTCCGCGCGCGCGCCTTCTCGCTCACCAACGACCGCAACCTGATCCAGGCTGATCAGGCCCCCACCACGCAGGGCGCGGGCCTCGTGCTCCGACGCGATTTCGATACGCTCGGCGAGCTGTTCCGCAGGAAGAACAAGAACTGATCAGCCTTTGAGCTTGAGGCTGTGCCCCAGCTTCTCCTTCTTGGTGCGGAGGTAGCGCTCGTTGTGCGGGTTGGACGCGATCTCGATGGCCACGTTCTCGATGATCTCCAGGCCGTATCCGATGAGGCCGGTGCGCTTGCGCGGGTTGTTGGTGAGCAGCCGCATCTTGCGCACGCCGAGATCGTGCAGGATCTGCGCGCCCACGCCGTAATCGCGCGCATCCATGTCGAAGCCGAGCATCACGTTGGCCTCCACGGTATCGGCGCCCTGCTCCTGCAGCTTGTATGCCTTCAGCTTGTTCAGCAGCCCGATGCCGCGTCCTTCCTGCTGCATGTAAAGGATCACGCCACGGCCTTCGCGCTCCACCATGTCCATGGCGCGGTGCAATTGCGGGCCGCAATCGCAGCGGCAGCTTCCGAAGATGTCGCCCGTGACGCACGATGAGTGCACGCGGACCAGCACCGGCTCGTCGGGCTTCCACTCGCCTTTCACCAGGGCCAGGTGCTCCTCGCCGGTGGTGCTCTGCTTGTAGGCGATGAGCTTGAAATCACCGTGCTCCGTGGGCAGCTGCACATCGACCATGCGCTCAACGAGCCGCTCTGTCCGCATGCGGTAGGCGACCAGGTCCTCGATGCTGATCAGCTTCAGCCCGAAGCGCTGGGCGATCTCCTGCAACTGCGGCAGGCGCGCCATGGTGCCATCCTCATTCAGGATCTCCACGATCAGTCCGGCCGGCTCGAATCCGGCCATGCGCGACAGGTCAACGGCTGCTTCCGTATGCCCGGTGCGCCGGAGCACGCCGCCCTTGCGTGCCTTCAGCGGGAATATGTGGCCGGGCCTTGCGAAGTCGTGCGCCTGCATGGCGGGGTCGACCAGCGCGAGCATGGTCTTGCTGCGGTCGCTGGCGCTGATGCCGGTGGTGGTGCCGTGGCCCTTGAGGTCGACGCTCACCGTGAAGGGCGTTTCGTGCAGCGCGGTGTTGTCCTGCACCATCAGGTCGAGGCCGAGCTCCGCGCAGCGCTCTTCGGTGAGGGGCGCGCAGATGAGCCCGCGTCCATGCGTGGCCATGAAGTTGATCATGGCAGGCGTGGCATTGCGGGCGGCAGTAACGAAGTCACCTTCATTCTCTCGGTCCTCATCGTCAACGACGATGATGGCCTTTCCCGCGCGCAGGTCGGCGATGGCTTCTTCGATCGGGTCGAACACGTTGCTCATGGGCGGCAAAGGTGGCATATCCCGGAGCCTCCGGCTTCAGCCTTCGGACTTCAGCGCGGCCATCTTCAGCACGGCCACCGCGCAATCGACGCCCTTATTGCCGTGCTTTCCGCCGCTGCGGTCGCGGGCCTGCTGCAGGGTGTCGTCCGTGAGCACCCCGAAGCTCACCGGCACGCTGAACTTGAGGCCCACGGCCATGATGCCTTGTGTGGTGCCCTGGCACACATAATCGAAGTGCGGGGTCTCACCGCGCACGATGCTGCCCAGGCAGATCGCGCCATGCAGACCGCCGCACTCCAGCAGGAATTGCGCGCCGGCCGCCAACTCGAAGCTCCCAGGCACCCAGCGCTCCACGATGTCCCTTTCGGCCACACCATGCTTCAGCAGCGTTTCACGGGCACCCTTCCGCAGTGCATCGGTCACCTCTTCATTCCATTCGCTCACCACCAAGGCGAAACGGCGACCGGCGCCACTGGGGACGCCGGCCGGGTCGTAATGCGATAGGTGCTTATCCGCCGTGGACATGGCCTTGACTAGCCGCCCATGGCCTCAGCCAGTCCGGCATACTTGCGCGCTTGGCTGGCCTCGTTGCTGGTCGGGAATTCCTTGGCGATGCGCTCGAAGGCCTTGCGGGCATCCTTCCAGTTACCGGCCTGTTGGTGCAGGATGCCAGCTTTCATCAGATACATCGGCGTGGTGAAGTCGCTCTTTACCATGCCCGCGGCCTTCTCGAAGAGCTTCACGGCATCGGCGGACTGTCCGAGTTCCACGAGGGCATCACCTTGGTTGCCCACGGCCATCACGCGCAGCACGTCGTCATCCACATCGGCCTCTTTGTAGCTATCGAGCGCCATCTGGTACTGCTCCTGCTGCATGTAGATGGAACCGAGGTAGTAATGAGCCAGCTTCCCGCTGGGGGTGTCGCCGTAATCCGATGCGATGCTGATGAAGCCGGGGTACAGATCATCGCCGTTGAGGGCCTTGTTGAGCGAATCGATCTCGAAGTAGTATTGGGCCTTCCAGATCAGCTCCGCTGCCTCCGTGGCGCGTGGCTCGGCATAGAGCTTCTTGTATCCGAGGATCGCGGCGACCACGACCAGCAAGCCGATTGCACCATAGGTGATCGGCTTCTTGTTCTTCTCCAGGATGAGTTCGGTGCGGGTGTAAACCTGCCCGAGGTCGATGTCTTGGCTCTGCGCCGCTTCGATGGTCTTCTTGCTCATTGCTGCTGGCCTTGGCGGATTGCCTTCCGCTGGCGGGGCGCAAATGTAGGATTCTGAGGCACTTGCGAAAGGCTGTCCAAGAGGGCTGCACGGGCCTTTGCTCTCCCAGCGGCATGGGTATGCCCGAAACCGCCCCAAGGCTACATTCGCCGCCCATTCGTTCACCCATGCGCATCGCCAAGAACTCCGTGGTCTCGTTCCACTATACCCTCAACGATGGCGATGGCCGCTTGCTCGATACGAGCGCAGGCCGGGATGCCTTCGCATACATCCACGGCAGCGGCATGATCGTGCCGGGTTTGGAAGCCGAAATGGAAGGCAAGGCCAAGGGCGACAGCATGAACGTGCAGGTGGAGCCGGCCAAAGGCTATGGCGAGGTGGACCCCAGCTTGATGCAGCGCGTGCCGGTGGAGAAATTCGGCGATCAGACCGTAGAGGAAGGCATGCAGTTCCAGACTCCTGACCATCGTGTCTGGAGCGTGCTGGAAGTGAAGGATGGGGAAGTGGTGCTCAATGGCAACCACCCGCTTGCTGGCGTCACACTGCATTTCAGTGTTGAAGTGACCGATGTGCGGGAGGCCACGGAAGAGGAGCTGGCCCACGGCCATGTGCATGGCGAGGGCGGACATCACCACTGAGCCATGCGTGGCGGCTTGACGCGCATCTCGCGCTTCGGGGCGTTTTCCATGCTGATGGCGGGAGCCTGTCCATCGGGCGCCCAGGAGCCCTTCGTGCATAACGACACCACGTTCTTGCTGCGCGATTTCAGGACAGGCTACCACGCGGTGTTCATTGCAGCTGGGAATGACACGGTGTGGCGCACCCGCGTGGCCAGTGATCCCGGCGACATGGCTCAGCACAAGCACGTTCGGCTGCAGGCGCGGGCGCTGGAGGAATTGAACGTGCGCCCGGCTCCGATGCCCGCCGATCAACGCGGACGCCGGTTGGACCGGATCGGGGTTAAGCGTTTGAACGGCGGTTGGTCCCTATACGCTCCGAGTGATTGGATATACCACCGGCAAATGCAGGTGAGTGGGAATTGGCTCGTGACCAACGAGATGGACGGCCCCTTGGCCCATGCGATTGTTGATCGACCTGCGCCTACAGATGGTGAGGCAATCCGCTTGCGCTGCGTGAGCCTTGTGAGCCATGCCATGGATCCGAGGCAGGATACCATTGATGTGCGTGCTTGGCGGATTGATCCTGAACGGGGCATCGAGCTCTGGGAATTCCGCGATGCCTACGGCGACTGCACCTATGAAGCCATGGCGCCGCTTGAAGGATCCTCCGGCCTGCCGGTGATCGTGAACCACCGGAGATCAGGCAAGGCGCGTGAATTCGGCTTCGAGGATCCGGGAAGGCATTGGATCGCACCATGATCACGCATCGGCTCATCCGTGCGGTGCAGATCGCCGCGCTGCTGGTGCCCTGCACCGCGCGTGCGCAGGTCACGGACTCGCTATCGGGCGGAATTCTGCGATTCATGGGCTATGTGGATGCCTATCACGCCTATGATTTCGGGCATAGCCAGGACGATAATCGCCCGCCATTCCTGTACCAGTACAATCGCCATAATGAAACGGACCTCAATCTCGGCCTGCTGCATCTCACGTTCGAGAAGCCTCGCGTGCGGTCGGCCTTCGGGCTGATGGCCGGCACCTACCCGCAAGCCAACCTCATCAGTGAGCCTGAACTGCTCCGGAACATCAACGAAGCGAGGGTGGGCATCAAGCTGAGCCGTAACAGGGCCATTTGGATCGATGCCGGCGTATTCACCTCGCACATCGGCATGGAGTCGGCCATCGGCATCGACAACTGGACCCTTACGCGGAGCATCGTCGCGGAGAACTCACCATACTACCTCAGCGGCGCCCGGCTCATATGGACGATCTCCAAGAAGATCGAGATCGCCGTGCTCCATGTGAATGGTTGGCAGCGCATCAGGCGGATCCAGAACAACACGCCCTGCTTCGGCACGCAGCTGCTGTGGACCCCGAACAACCGCGTGAAGCTCAATTGGAGCACCTTCGCTGGCAGTGACACACCGGATAGCCTGGGGTTCTATAGGGTCTTCAACAACCTCTGGTTCTCCTGGGAGAAAGGCGCTTGGGGCATTCAACTGAGCCTAGACGCAGGCCTGCAGCAGGCTGAAGGCGATTCATGGAACGAGTGGGCCGGTGCAGTCTGCATCATGAAGCGGCGCTTCGGTGAGCGCTTCGCCCCATCCGGCCGAATCGAGTACTACACTGATCCGAGCCAAGTGATGGTGCCAACCGGAACACCGCATGGCTTGACCGCTTTCGGCTATTCACTGGGCCTGGACCTGCTGGTGGCGCCCGATGCGTGGGTGCGCCTGGAAGGACGGACCTTTCACGGCGTGGACGCGCTCTTCGAGAGCATCCACGGGACCACGCAGGACAACACCGCCATAACCGCATGCATGGCCGTAAGGTTCTGAGCGGCCGGATGGCTACAGGGCTTAGGTGAGGCTCCCACTGGTGCCCAACTTCCTTTCTTCGCAACGGCCATGCTCTTCAATTCCATCGCGTTCGCAGTTTTCCTTCCGGCAGTCTTCGCGCTGTACTGGTGGGTGTTCCGCGAAAGACGCGCGCAGAATGCCTTCCTGCTGCTGGCCAGTTGGGCATTCTATGCATGGTGGGATTGGCGATTCCTGGGCCTGCTCTGGTTCAGCACAGCGGCCGATTACATCATTGGTGCGCGGCTGCACGCGGAAAAAGAAGCCCGTAGGAGAAAGGCATGGTTGATCCTGAGCATCGGCATCAACATCGGGCTGCTTTGCGCATTCAAGTACATGGGGTTCTTCGTGGAGAGCGCCGCCGAGCTCTTGCGTGCCATGGGCATGGATCCGCACTTGCCGGTCCTTCGGCTCGCGCTGCCTGTTGGCATCAGCTTCTACACCTTCCAGACACTGAGCTATACCATCGATATCCATCGCGGGCATTTCAAGCCCACGGGCGACCCCATCGCATTCGGGGCCTTCGTCGCGTTCTTCCCGCAGCTGGTGGCCGGCCCCATCGAGCGCGCGCGCGACCTGCTGCCGCAATTCGAGGCGCCCCGCCGGTTCGATGCGGCGCTCGCCGCCGATGGGCTCCGTCAGATGCTCTGGGGCTTCTTCAAGAAGATGGCCGTGGCCGATCCGCTGGGTGCCATGGCCGATGCGGTCTTCGGCATGGACGCGAGCGCCACCAGCGGGATCACCCTTTTCTTCGGTGCGCTCTGCTTTGCGTTCCAGATCTATGGCGACTTCAGCGGCTATAGCGACATCGCCATCGGCTGCGCGCGTCTCTTCGGCTTCCAATTGAGCCGCAATTTCAACTACCCGTACTTCAGCCGGAGCATTGGTGAGTTCTGGCGGCGCTGGCACATGACCCTCAGCGGCTGGCTGCGCGATTATGTGTACCTGCCCTTGGGCGGCGCCCGCGCGAAGGCCGGCCGCTTGCGCAACATCCTCATCACCTTCAGCGTGAGCGGGCTCTGGCACGGCGCCAACTGGACCTTCATCGGATGGGGCCTGCTGCATGGCGCCTATTACACGCCAGAGGTGCTTTCCACGCGCCGCGCACGCCTGCGGTCCGAGCCCACCTGGCGCGATGTCCCGCGCATGGCCTTGGTATTCCTGGCCGTCCTGTCAGCGTGGGTGCTGTTCCGCGCACCGACCCTCGAAGGTGCCATGTCGCACCTTTACCACATAGCCGCCAACATCGACCTGCGCAGGCACGAGCTCTTGGAATGGGCGCGATGGACCATCTGGTGGCCCACCTTGCTCATGCTCGCCACCGAGTGGCGCTCGCGGCACGAACAGCATGGCCTAGCAAGCATCGGCGGCCATCGGGCGCTCCGTTGGGCCGTGTACCTTTTCCTCATCATCGTCATCGGGCTGCGCATGCAGCTCTTCTCCGAGCATGCTTTCATCTACTTCCGCTTCTGACGCCTTGCGCTTCACCTTCCGCGCGCTGCTCTTCGCAGCGTTGGTCGGCGCATTGGTGATGGCGGTGATGCATTGGGGTCCGCCCGCCGCGCCCTCGGATTTCATGAGCAGCACTGTCCTGAAGAACGACCGGCTGCGCGCCATCGGCTCTCCGAAGGTCGTGCTGGTCGGAGGCAGCAACTTGGCTTATGGCGTGGACAGCGAGCGGCTTGGGCGTGCGCTGTGCATGCCGGTGGCGAACATGGGGCTCACCGCGCTGCTCGGCTTCCGCTTCATCGCCGATGAAGCGCTTGCCGCCACCGGTGAGGGTGACTTGCTCATCGTTTGCCTGGAGCGCGGCACTTACCAGCTGCCGGACCCTTCGCCCGATGCCCTCGCTACAGTGGTCGATTACCGGCCTGAGGCGCTCGGTTTGGTGCCTTGGCGTCAACAACCGCGCTTGTTGGCCAGCTTGGGCGCGCTGCACCTGCAGACCTTGCGTGATCATTGGGAGCACTGGCTGCTGCACGGTGCAGCACCCGGATACAACGACCGCCACTTCCTGCCCAATGGCGATGTGGTGAATCATTTGAACGCTCCGCAGGTCGGATGGCCCGATCCGCAGCGCGATGTGCATGACACGCTCATCATCGCCCCATCATTCTGGGAGCTTGCCGCGAACCTGGTGGATCGTGCGGAGGCCAAGGGTGCCCATGTAGCCTTCGGCTTCTCCAGCATGGCCGACACGATCTATAACCCTGCGGTGAACCAGCGGTTGAAGGAAGAGCTGCTTGCCCACGGCCTCACGGTGATCGGCGACCCTGCTCGCTACCGATTCGCTGACTCGCTCTTCTATGATAGCTGGTACCATTTGCGCGGGCATGGGCGTGCACTGCGCACCGAACGCTTGATCGAGGACCTGTGCACGGCGATGCCGGAGCAATGCTGCGTTGCGAGGTGATCACCTCTCCGCCACCAGCACGAAGATGTCCTCGTTGTCGCGCTTCATCAGATAGCGCTCACGCGCGAACTTCTCTAGGAGGTCCTTGTCGCTGGCGATCTCGGCAAGCTGCTCCTTGGTGCGGGCCAGCTCGCGGTCGTACCATTCGCGCTGGTCGCGCATGGCGCTGAGCGCGCGACGGTTCTTCCACAGGGTCCAGATGTCGTTATCCGCGAAGAGGGTGATCCATGCAAGCATCAATGCCGCCACCAGGCCGTACCGGTTGCGGAAGCGGGCTGGGATGCGTAAGATGAGCTTGTTAAGCATGGAGCGAAGGAAGGGCGCTCAAGGGCAGAACGCGGAGAGCGATGCGGAGCGTATTTCCACGATCGCGTGTTGGATGAAGATGAGCCGCAGTTCCGGCTGAAGTGCGGAGCCTGTCACCCACCTTCGCCCCATGAAGCTCTGGCTCGTCGGCACGGTCATCGCGGCCTACTTCGCCCTGCTCTATGCGATCTCGGTGATCACCTCGCGCGGCGCAGGAAACAGCGCCTTCTTCCTCGGCGAGCGCAGGAGCCCGTGGTACATCGTGGCCTTCGGCATGATCGGCGCCTCGCTCAGCGGGGTCACCTTCATCAGCGTGCCGGGCATGGTGGGCAACGATCAGTTCAGTTACCTGCAGATGGTGCTGGGCTACCTGCCGGGCTATGCGGTGATCGCCTTCGTGCTGATGCCGCTCTACTACCGCCTGCAGCTCACCAGCATCTACGGCTACCTCGGCCAGCGATTCGGTCGCAGCAGCTACCTCACCGGCGCGTGGTTCTTCCTGCTCAGCCGCAGCCTGGGTTCCGCAGCGCGGCTCTACCTGGTGGCCGTGGTGCTGCAATACCTGCTTTTCGATGCGCTGCATGTCCCGTTCGTGCTCACAACAGTGCTCACCATCGCGCTCATCTGGCTGTACACCCACAAGGGGGGCATGCGCACCATCATCTGGACGGACACGCTGCAGACGCTCTTCATGCTCTTGGCGGTTGGCCTCACCGTAGTTTTGATTGGAGATAGAATGGGCTGGGGAATCGGCGAGTCCTTAGCCCAGGTGAATGCCAGCGATCTGAGCCGCGTCTTCTTCTTCGATGACCCCAAGCCCGGCACCTATTTCTGGAAGCAATTCCTCGGCGGCATGTTCATCGCGATCGCCATGACGGGCCTTGATCAGGACATGATGCAGAAGAACCTGAGCTGCCGCAGCATCGGCGAAGCACAGAAGAACATGGTCTCCTTCAGCCTAGTGCTCGTCCTGGTGAACCTGGTCTTCCTCACCCTCGGGGCCTTGCTCTACCTGTACGCCGATCGCTTCGGAATCGCCTTGCCGGCGAAGGCCGATCAGCTCTATCCGATGATCGCCACGGGCGGCACCTTGCCCATTGCAGCGGGCCTTCTATTCATCCTCGGCCTGATCGCTGCGGCATACTCCAGCGCCGACAGCGCGCTCACGGCCCTCACCACCAGCGTATGCGTGGATGTGCTGGAGATCGACAAGCGGCCGGAGGAGCAGCGCCTGGCCCTTCGCCGCCGCGTACACCTGGTCATGAGCGCGGTGATGGTGGTGCTCATCCTGCTCTTCAAGGCGTTGAACGACGATAGCGTGATCAAGACCGTGTTCAAGTTGGCGGGCTACACTTACGGGCCGCTGCTCGGGCTCTTCGCGTTCGGGATGATGACGCGCTTCGCGGTGCGTGATGCGTGGGTGCCATTGGTGGCGGTGCTCTCTCCGGTGATCACATACATGCTCGACCTCTACAGCAAGGAGCTCTTCGGCGGCTACACCTTCGGCTTCGAGTTGCTGCTGGTGAACGGTGCGCTCACGTTTTCAGGGCTTCTGTTCATCTCAAGGCGCCACGCTACTCGCGCACCACACGGCTCACGCTGATTCCTGCCGCATCGATGACGCGCAGCACGTAGGGGCCTGCAGGCAGCGCACGGAGGTCGAGGTCGAGGCGCTGGCCGCTCGAAGTGCCTTGCAGCCAGATTCTGCCTCGCCCATCCTGCAAGTCGAATCCAAAGGGACCGGATTCGGTGCGCGTGATGCCCACAATGCCATCTGCAGGGTTGGGTGCCACTATGAACGATACCGGATGCGGATCGCTCGCGCCAAGGGTTGCCGAGCAGAAGAGATTGCGCATCCAAGGCATCACCTCTGCGAGCACAGCAACCGGATCATGCACGGTGTGCTCATTGCCGGTGTGCAAGTGGAACTGATAATGCTCACCGGGGAAGCCGAGGTGCTGCATGCGCTGATCAATCGTGCAAGAGCCGTGGAGCCATGGCAGCTGATCGGGCATGCCCAGGCCGATGCCCCAGTACGGCTGTTGCGTGCCGCAGCCCGCAACAGGATCTCCGGACTGGTGGTAGGAGAAGAGCGCCGGGTCCTGCGCTGTTTCGATGAAGGCCGTATCGAGCACCCCGCCGAAGAGGTTCACCACGCCGAGCACGCTCGCGTTGTGCCCGTTCTGGTTCAGGTCGCCTTCCACGCCGCCCAGATCCGGACGCGGATAGAAATTGAAGAAGTGCTGCACTTGACCGATGGTGCTGCAACTCGCGGGCTTCTCATCGGGTTGGTCCAAATACGCCGCGTGCATGGCAGTGATCGCGCCCGCGCTGGCACCGAGCAGGATCACGCTCGTGTTGCTGGTGCTATCAAGCGCGCTGCGTCCTTTCAGGAAGCGGATCGCGCCCTTGGCGTCCTGCATGGCGCGAAAAGCAGCGCGGCGGAATTCACTTGGATCGTAGGCATAGGGTGCTTCAAGGATGCCGTTGCCATAGTAGCCCAAACGATAGCTGATGGTGGCCGCAGCGTAGCCGTAAGAGGCCAGCTGCTCGCAGAGTGCGTTGAAATCATTGCGGTGCCCTTCAATCAGCCCGCCTCCGTGGATGAGCACCACCAGCGGGCGATCGGTCTGCCCATCGCCGACGGGCTTGTACAGATTGAGGCGTAGGCTGTCGGTGCCGCCGTTGTAGCGCATGGCGTTGCCGTACCAGATACCGTTCTCCACCTGCACACCGAAGAGCGGCTCGGTGAAGGGGATGCTGCAATCCTGAGCGCGCGCCATGGTTGCAAGGAGCAAGGGAATGAACAGGCTGTTGCGCATGTTCCAAAAGTAGGGGAGGCGGTCGGCCTTACTCCACCACGCCCTCCAGCACCAGCTCGAACCGGAAGGGATCCCCATCTGTCTCAACGTATACGAGGCGCAGCAAGGGACCGATGATCGCACGCCCGTTGAAGGTGACCTCCACCACCGCGCTCTCACCGGGCGCGAGCGTCCGATCGGGCAGCTCGGCGGTCGTGCATCCGCAATCGGCATCGGCGCGCAGCAGCTTCATGGGCGTTGCCCCTGTGTTCACCAGCGTGTAGGGCACCGTGCGCACTTCATCCTGTCGCAGCATGCCCACGTGCTGCGCGATGCGTACGCCCATGTTCGTCGTCGTGCGTGTCTCCATGCCGATGCCCACCAGTTCGATGCGGCGCTCGGCCATGGCGGCCACGCTGTGGACGCTTCGCTGCGTATCGCGCAGGTCATCGCTCACGCCCGTGGCCGACCGCTCCTCGCCGAAGGGCAGCTCTTTCACCGTGAGCCGCGCGCCATTGGCCTTGTTGCCATCGAGGTATGGGATGAATCGGCCGCCATCCACCACGCGCAAGTGATTGCGCAGGCTCTCGATGCGGCGCATGCTCAGTTTGCGGTTGTAGTCGGTGCGCGCCAAGGGGCTGGCGTGGCCGCGCACTTCAAGCGTGATGCTGCGTCCTTCTTCGAGTATGGGGAAGATGATGCCTTCCAGTTCGGCCAGCGCCCGCCACCCGCCATCGACTTCCTCCGAATAGAAGCGCTGCACGCCTGCGGCATCAGCCGTCTCACGCTCGTACTCGGCCGTCAGCTCCTTGTAGCGTGCATAACAATCATCGTAGGTCTGCGAAGTGGTGGTGGCCCAGGAGCGCGGCTCCGGATCGTCGTTGTGGAAGTAGAGCTTCACCGGGAAGGCGCGCGCGAAGGAGATGAGCCTCTCTGCAGGCGTTTTCGGTTCCGGAACGTCATTCTCTTGCAGTGCTGCGAAGGGCGTCTCCGCTTGTTCGCGGTCGGTGGGCAGGCGGAAGCGATAGAGGTCGTTGCAGCAGGTCTCGCCCTTATTGGCGAAGGATCCTATGCGGTTGCTGGTGAGCCAGAATTCACCGCGCGCAGGATAGATGGCGGGATAGAGGTCGTTGGCCGGGCTGTTGATCGGCGGCCCTGCGTTGATTGGATGGCTGAAGACATCGGCTCCCCAGGTGCTGCGGAAGATGTCGTAGCCGCCAAGGCCGGGATGGAAATCACTGCTGAACCAGAGCATGCGCGAAGCCTCATCGTACCACGGGCTGCGCTCGTTGCCCGGAGAGTTCACGAAGCGATCGAGCGCTGAGAGGTTGCGCACGCTGCCGTTGTG
The DNA here is from genome assembly GCA_016705545.1 of Flavobacteriales bacterium. Taxonomy (GTDB): domain Bacteria; phylum Bacteroidota; class Bacteroidia; order Flavobacteriales_F; family PHOS-HE28; genus PHOS-HE28. The sequence goes on along the minus strand of JADIYA010000006.1, from coordinate 432,468 downwards.
GAACTCGGCCATCCAAATGTCCCAGCCGCCTGCACCGCCGGTCCTGTCGCTCGCGAAGAGCAGCATTTCGCGCTCGTCCCACCAGGCGATCATGGGTTGCGTGCTGCTCGCGTCGTCACCGATACCTTCCAATAGACGGGCTTCTCCGATGCGCCCAGCCGGATCAACCGGCGCGAGATGGATGCGGCAGATGCCTTCGCATCGCGTGAAGAGGACCCATTGCCCATCGAGGCTCCAAGCGATATTCGCGTTCTCGCCGGGGCCGTTCACAGATGCAGGCAAGGGTGCTGGTCCTTTCGAGCCATGGCGCATGATCACGGTGCGGTATGCGGCGGTGTCCTCCACTTCGCCCTGTTTGTTCAGCTTGCCGCGCAGGCTGGCGAAGTGCAGCGCGGAATCAGGACCGATACGCGCCCCGAACTCACTGTCGTAGGTGTTCACGGGCTGCGGCAGGTGCTCCAAAGAGATCAAGCTGTCCGGCCTCAAGGTGCGCGATAGCCCGCAGCCGATGAGCGCATTCTCCGCGCGCTTGGCCAGCAAGGTCGATTTGTCCTTCTCCTTCTGCAGCACCTTGTTCCAGGTGCGTTCTGCGGCATCGTAGTCGCTTATGCTCAGCTGCATCTCGCCGAGCCAGTGCAGCGCGTCCTTGTAGGTGCGGCCCTGATCCTTCTTCTGCACGCGCTCATAGAACGTGGCGGCACGGTCGTACTGATGGCTCAATCGGCAAGCCTCCGCCTGCTTCCATTGCAGGCCCATGCGTCCGCCGTCGATCGCCAGCGCCCCATCGTAGAAGCGCGTGGCACCGTAATGCTCGCCGCGTGCCATGGCGGCATCGCCCCATTTGGTCCATTGCTCAATGCTCTGCGCATCCGCGCGGATAGCTGCGACGAGCAGGACGATGCACGCCAAGAATCGCTTCATCAAGGTGCTTGCCAACGTCCTATACGTGTTCATCGGTGTCCATCCTTGGTTCATCACAATTGCTCGGGACAAGCTTTGAATCGCACCGGCACCGGCGGACGTTTCTTCCAGATGCGGATCGCCGTGAATTCGATGGCGCCGCGGTTCCGGCTGGCGGGCACCAGGTCGCTGGTGTTGATGTCGTAGCTCATGCCGAAGGTCCAATCGTCGCGCTCAAGGCCCGCGAAGATGAAGCCAGCATCGCGGGCGCGCAGATGAACGCCTGCGAGGATGGAGCGCTTTAAGCCATAGCGTTGCAGCAGGATGTAGCGCGCATTGGCACCCAGGTCGAATTCACGGAAGGTGCCTTGCGCCATCAGCCGCATCGCAGGCAGCACATCGATGTCGTCATGCACGCGGAAGGAGAGGAGTGCATGCAGGTCCGCGCGGCGATCGAGCGGGATGCTCGGCTCGTTGAGGAAGCCCACGCCGGGCCGGGTGAGGTTATACAGACCGAAGCCTGCTTGTAGCCAGTTGCGCGGTGAGCGCACGAAGCGATAGACGATGCCTGCATGGATGTCCTCGTGCAGCAGTCCGTAGCGATGGAAGTCCTCGCCATTGTCGCGGCTCGGATCGTAGGTGAAGCCGTTGTACTGCGCGTCGAAGCTCAAGCCGCTGTTGTCGATGGTGAGCGAGGTGAGGCCGAACTGCGCGCCGACCGTGAGTGAGTGGCGCTCTCTCGCATCAAGGGTCTCGGTCCAGCTGCCGCCGAGGCTGAAGTGGAACTGGTTCATGCGGCTGTCGCCCGCGCGGTCGTTGAAGAGCCAGGCCCCGAGGCCGAGGCCCTTGACTCCATTGAAATCGCGCGCATCACCGCCGAGCCCGAAAGTGCGGTAGGGCACCGTGACCGATCGCCATTGCTGGCGGAAGACGCCGTGCGCCCGGTAGTCGCCATCGAACTGCCCGATCGCCCCGGGATTCAATCCCATGGGCACGTTGAAGAACTGCGAGAAGTGGATGTCCTGGCCTTCGCAGCGGAACGCCAGGGCGAATACGAGCAGCAAAGAGGCGCAGCTTTTCATCGCACGACTGTCACATTCCCTTTCGTGAAATACTCCTGACCATCGATGCACCAGACCTTCAGGTGGTACACGAATACCGCCGGATCCACCAGCTTGCTGTTGTATTCACCGTTCCAGCCGGATGAGGGATCAACGCTCTCGAAGACCTTCTCGCCCCAGCGATCGAAGACCTTGAATTCCATGCGCGCGATGTGTCGGCCGCGCACGAAGAGCACGTCGTTCGCGCCATCGCCGTTGGGCGTGAAGGTGTTCGGCACGAAGATGTCCGGCTCTTCGCAGCGCAATTCATACACCCTTACGGTGACGGGTATGGAGCGCGTGCAGATGCCGTCGCTCACGGTGGCGGTGAAGGTGGTGGTCTGTTGAATGACCGCCGTGGGATTCGCGATGGCGGGATCGCTCACGGAACCAGCGGGCAGCCATGAATAGGTAACGCCTGTGCTCGGTGTCGCGAGCAACTGAACTGTGGTGCCGGGCAGCACCAGCACTTGATCGGCGGTGGCTGTGACCGCATTGCCGAATAGCGGCGAGACATTCACGGTCACGGTGCCGGCCCACGAACAGCCAAGTGGAGAGCTGACGCTCACGCCATAGGTTGTCGCTTCCACAGGCGCGACACGGGCCGTTGAGGTGCCTTGCCCACTGATGACGTCCTCTGCCGGGGACCAAACAATGCTGGAGCCTGGATCTGCACCGGTCATAGTGAGCACGGCGGTATCGCCCGCGCAGACTCCTTGCTCACCGCTCACGGCGATGGCGCCCAGTGAAGTAGTGACCTGCACGCTGTCACGCGCGGCGCAGATGGAGCCATTGCTCACGCGGATGTGATAGGTGCCGCTCACGGCGGGCGATACCGTGCCCGTGCTGTCGGAGAATGCGCTGTTGAGGATGTCGGTGAACTGCGCGTTGCTGCTCCAATGCCAGGTGGTCGCCGTGCCGAAGCTGGTTGCAATGAGATCGAATGAATTGATCGGGCCGCAGATCAGCGTGTCGTTCATGGCTTGCAGCAATGGACCCGCCGGCGCGATGGTCACGGTGCGCGTCGCGATGTCCTGTCCGTTACAGGTTACGGGACTCGTGGCCGTGAGGGTCACGATGTAGGTGCCGGGCTGTGCGTAGCTATGCGTGGGGCTGAACGCCGTTGATGTCTGGGTGTCGCCGAAATCCCACAGGTAGCTCGTGGCGCCGCTGCTCAGGTTGGTGAAGGCGACGCTCAGGGGCGCGCAAACCGTATCGGGGGCGAGGAAGGCCGCGATGGTGAGCGGTGCATCGAAATCGAACTTGAGCACGCCGTTATTGCAGCCGCTGCTGTTGTTGGTGGCGCTCCAGGCCCCCGGCGTGGTGGGGAAATCGTCGTTGTTCTGGCAGCCGGCGCACACGCTCTGGTAAACGCGTCCGCGCCTATCGAAACGACTCGTGCCTCCATCGACATGCTCGGGGCTCTGCGCACCGCCGTAGTAGGTGGCGTAATCGAGCGCGGTCATGTCGATGTCGAATACCGCGAGGTAGAGGTCGTGACCGGCCGTGGTGCCTTGGTGCGCATCGGCCGTAACGGGCAGGCCCGAGGTGGTGAGGCCGCCGCCCAATCCGCCAGCGCTGCTGCCCCATCCGCTCGTGTAGATCTTGTCGCAGACATCCACGAGGAAAGCCGTGGGCGAGATGTCCGGTGTGCCATCGCCTGCGCCCACGCGCGAGCTCAGCAATACGTTGCTCAGTTCGGGATCGAGCTTGGTGATGAACTGCCCGCCGCCGGGGATGTTGTACGGCGCGTTCTGGATCAACTGTCCGCTGGGCGCATTCGTCTGCCCGAAGAGAAAGGCATTGCTGAACTGATCCAACTCGATGAAGTAGGCCTGATCGTAACCGCTGCTTCCCCAGTACGTGAGCCGTTCTATGGTGCTTCCATTCCCGCTGAAGCGAGCCGCGAAGGCATCTGCTGGTCCGCCGTTGAATGCGCCCTGCACCGCACCGTTGCTCGCGGGAAGATCGCTGCTCACCGATCCTCCGCACACGTACAACCGGCCTTGCGCATCGAGGTCGCCGTTGTAGCACCCATCGGCCGCGCTGCCGCCGAGGTAGCTGCCATACTGCAATTGGGTGAGCTGCGGATTGAAGCGCGCCACATAGCCATCGTGGCTTCCGCCGCCGAATGCGGTCTGTGCCGCACCAACAGTCGTTGGCATGTTGGGCGTCTGTGTGCAGCTCACCACCCACACGCGGCCCTGGGCATCGAGCAGCACCTCACCGCGCACTTCATCGGCGTAGTTGAATTTCAATCCGGTGGCGGTATTGAGGCCATCGTTCGCGGCGCCGCCGAGATAGGTGCTGCCGATCAGTGCGCTGCCATCGAGGCTGAGGCGCGCCACCACCATGTCGCTGCCATTGGGATAGGAAATGCCCAGTCCGGCGGGCGTCACCGCGCTGCCACCGCCGAAGCTGTTGTCGTAGGTGGTGGCAGGCGTCGGGAAATCCGTGGAGCCGGTTGTTCCAAGTACGACGAGCTGATCATTGCCATCCACATACAGGCTGTGCGGCATCTCATCGCCGTTGCCGCCGAGGTAGGTGCTCCACACGAGGAAGGTGCCCGTGGTGTCGTACTTGGTGATCGCGATGTCGGTGCCGCCGTTCTGCTGGCCTGCGCCGCCGGCCCATTGCGTCTGGTACGCGCCGGTGGTGACGGGGAACTGATTGCCGAAAGCCGTGCTGCCGGCGTAGAGGAAGCCGAGCTGATCGAAGCTGGCCGTGTAGCCGAAGTTGTTGCTGAAGGACCCTGAGTAGGTGGCGAAGCGCAAGGTGGGATCGATGATGAGCGGGTGGCGCTTATCGTAGTCGCCGGGCCTGAAGCCGACGACGGCATCATTCAGCGTGTAGCGGCAGTGAACCGTCCGACGTTCGCCATTGATCTCCTGGTAGGCGATCGGGATGCGCTCCGTGAGCCTGCCGAGCGAGGTATGCACCACCAGCGCTGCGCCGCGCAATTCCACCTTGTCGGCGCCCTCGAAAGCGATGCGGATGGCCGCAGGATCAGCGCCCGGGGCGATCACCAGATCGTACTTCGCGCCGCTGCGCCCTGCGCGGAACACAGCATCGCAACCGGGCGCGACTTCCCGCAGGCTCACTTCCGCGAAAGCGCGCGCACCGCCCGCCCACCGCTTCGGATCGCTGCCCAGGAAATAGCTGTGATGGCCCGTGAGCTTCTGCGCTGCATCGGCCCTGGCTCCGGCGGTGGCGCTCACGAAGCGCATGCGCACGGCGTGGTGGCGCAGTGTCTCAGGCAAAGGGTCGTTCACATTGGCATGGGCATCGTGCAGGGCCTTCGCGTCGAAGAGGTCGAAGAGCACGGCATCGTCCTGCGCCCAAAGCACCACGCCATCGAGCTCGGCCCGGTAGCGCACGGCATCGGGCCATTGCCCCTTGTTCTCGATGAAGCGTGCCTGACCGATGCACGCGGCCGCGGCCATCGTTGCGAATGCTCCACTCAACGCACTCCTTATCCTGTTCATGCCCGGCCGAAAGTAGCGCCCTGTCAAACCCGAAGAAGGCGTTCTTTCGGAAGATGGACGTAGCGAGCCGGGGATACGTGGCCCTAGCGCTTCGCGCTGAATTCCACGCGCACGGGGTCGCCTTCGTGCAGGCCCAGCAGCTTCGAGGCGCCGCCGCCATTGCCATCGCTGCCCTTGTTCACCGCGATCTCCAGGTGCCCGCTGGCGTTGAAGAAGGCCAGGCACACGCCGTTGGGCACGTCGCCATAGGTGGTGTGGATCTTCGCGAGGTCGTTGGCGGTGCGGCCGAAGCGGATGCGGAACGCGCGCCCGCCGTGCATCTCGTCGAAGAGCGCGCGCTTGATGTTGGTCATCACGTTGCCGTAATGGTCGATGTAGGTGGCGCGGCCCAAGATGGCGTTCTCCTGGATGGATGGCGCGAAGCCGATCAGCTCGCGCAGGCTCGGCATGCGTCGGCCGATGGTCTCTGCCGTTCCGCCGCGCGCCAGGTGGCACGCGGCCTTCACGAACACGGAGCGCGTGGGGAAGGCGGCGTGGTGGTCGTCGAGCTTCATGGTGAGCTCGAAAGCCTCGTAAGGCTTGCCCTCGAAGACCAGCGGCAGGATCCCGTTGTCGGCCGTGATGAAGTGGTGCCCTTCGTGGCGCGCCACCACGTGCGCGGTGATCGCATCGGCCTCGGGGTTCACGCCGATGATGTGGATGCTGCCGGACGGGAAGGCGGGGAAGGCGTTGCGCGCCACATGCGCCGCCATGGCGGTGTGGAAGGGCTTCACCTCGTGGGTGATGTCCACCACCGTGGCGCCCGGCTCCTGCTGCATGATCGCCGCCTTCACCACGGCCACATAGTGGTCCTTGGTGCCCATGTCGGTGGTGAGGGTGATGATCGCCATCGCGCGCGGTGGATAGCCTCTACCTTCGGGCGGTCAAAACTAGAGGGCGGTGAAACGCCATTCCGGGAAGTTCTCAACACACCGCCGCTGAACCTTGAGCGAGAAGCTGATCACCATCACGGGGGTTGATCCCGTGGATATCCTCGGCGCCAACGACGCCAACCTGCGGATCATCCGCGGCCTCTTCCCCAAGCTCAGCCTTGTGGCGCGCGGCGACACCGTGAAGGTGAGCGGCGCTCCCGACGACATCGCGCTCTTCGACGCGCGCTTCGCCGAGCTGCTCGGGCATGTGGCGCGCTACAACGAGCTGCCGCGCAAGGTGCTCGACGACATCATGGGCGGCGGTGATGCGCCCCGCGATGGCGGAGAGGGTGAGGACGGGGTGCTTGTTTTCGGCAACGCGGGACTTCGCGTGAAAGCCCGCACGCCCAATCAGCAGCGCTTGGTGGAGGCCGTGCGCGAGAGTGACATGGTGTTCGCCATCGGTCCGGCCGGAACCGGTAAGACCTACACGGCGGTGGCCCTCGCCGTGAAGGCGCTGAAGGAGCGCAGTGTGCGCCGCATCATCCTTACCCGGCCAGCGGTGGAAGCGGGGGAGAACCTCGGCTTCCTGCCCGGCGACCTTCGGGAGAAGCTTGATCCCTACCTGCAGCCGCTCTACGATGCGCTGAAGGACATGCTCCCCGCTGCGCGCCTGAGCGAATACCTGGAGGAGGGCGTGATCCAGATCGCTCCTTTGGCATTCATGCGCGGCCGCACGCTCGACAATGCCTTCGTGATCCTCGATGAAGCGCAGAACGCCACGCTCCCGCAGGTGAAGATGTTCCTCACGCGCATGGGCCGCAACGCCAAGTTCGTCATCACCGGCGATGTGACCCAGGTGGACCTGCCCGACCGCCAGCCCAGCGGATTGATGCCCGCGGTCGAGATGCTGCGCGAGGTGCCGGGGATCGCCATCATCGAGCTCGATGTGCGCGACGTGATCCGGCACGAGCTGGTGACACGCGTGCTGGGCGCATTCGCGGACGCTGGACGAAAAAGGATCTTGAAGAGCATGACGACGACCGATACCACGCTCATCCGCAGTGAACTGAGCCATCCGTTGATCCAGAAGGTCTATCGCGGCAAGGTGCGCGATGTGTACACCCTGAGCGACGGGCGCATCATCCTGGTGGCCAGCGACCGCATCAGTGCCTTCGATGTGGTGCTGCCGCGCGGCATCCCGCACAAGGGTCAGGTGCTCAGCCAGCTCAGTTGGCACATGCTGCAAGCCACGGCGGCCATCGCTCCGAACTGGGCCATCGCGCAGCCCGACCCGAACGTGGTGATCGGCCGCGCCTGCGAGACGGTGAAGGTGGAAATGGTGGTGCGCGGCTACCTCGCAGGCCATGCCTGGCGCACCTACAGCGAAGGCAAGCGCATGCTCTGCGGCGCCTCGCTTCCGGAAGGCTTGAAGGAGAGCGATCGCCTGCCCGCGCCGATCATCACCCCGAGCACCAAGGCCGATGAAGGCCACGACGAGGACATCACCCCGGCGGAGATCCTCTCGCGCTGCCTGTGCACCAAGGAGGAATGGGACACGATGTGCCGATACGCGCTGGCACTCTTCGCGGAAGGATCACGCATGGCGGAGGAACGCGGCCTGCTGCTCGTTGACACCAAGTACGAGTTCGGCCGAGCGCCCGATGGCCGCATCCTGCTCATCGATGAGGTGCATACGCCCGACAGCTCGCGCTACTTCTACGCCGATGGCTATGCTGAGCGGCAGGCCAAGGACGAGCGCCAGAAGCAATTGAGCAAGGAGTTCGTGCGCGAATGGCTCATCGCCGGCGGCTTCATGGGCAAGGAGGGCCAGCAGGTGCCCGCTATGGACGACGCCTTCGTGCAGAGCGTCACGGATCGTTACGTGGAATTGTACGAGCGCATCACCGGAAAGGCCTTCGTACCAGCGGACACCGGCGACCTCAACGCACGCATCCAGCAAGCGCTGAAGAAGCACCTTGGTTGATTGCAGCTGGCATCCGCACGCACCTTCCATCGTCTTCAACCGCCATCTTCGCCCCGATTCATTCGCATGCCCGTATCACTCGTAACCGGAGGCGCCGGCTTCATGGGCGCCCATGTGGTCAAGGAACTGCTCGCGCTGGGCCACACCGTTGTGGCGCTCGATGACCTCAGCGGCGGCTTCGCCGATCAGGTGGATCCACGCGCCACCTTCGTGCAAGGCAGCATCACCGACCATGAGCTGGTCGAGCGCCTCTTTGCCGAGCACCGCTTCGATTATGTGTATCACCTGGCCGCTTATGCCGCCGAAGGGCTCAGCCACTTCATCCGGCGCTTCAACTACACCAACAACCTCATCGGCAGCATCAACCTCATCAATGCCAGCGTGCGGCATGGGGTGAAGTGCTTCGTGTTCACCAGCAGCATCGCGGTGTACGGGGCCTTGCCGCCGCCCATGCGCGAGGACATGGTGCCCAAGCCCGAGGACCCCTACGGAGTAGCGAAGTATGCTGTGGAGATGGACCTCTATGCCGCGCGCCACATGTTCGGGCTGGAGTACGTGGTGGTGCGGCCGCACAACGTCTATGGCGAATACCAGAACCTCGGCGACCGCTACCGCAACGTGGTGGGCATCTTCATGAACCAGTTGATGCAGGGCCAGCCCATGACCGTTTTCGGCGATGGCGAGCAGCAGCGTGCCTTCACCTACATCGGCGACATCGCGCCCATCATCGCCACGGCGGCGCTCACGCCTTCGGCCTTCGGAGAGGTCTTCAACGTGGGCGCCGATACGCCCTACACGGTGAACCAACTGGCCGCGCTGGTGCAAGATGCAATGGGGGTCAAGGGTGAGCTGAAGCACCTCGACGCCCGCAATGAAGTCGTCTTCGCCTTCAGCGACCACAGCAAGGTGGAGCGCATCTTCGGCAAGCGCCGTGAGACCACGTTGGCCGAAGGCCTTGCGCGCATGGCGCCCTGGGCCAAAGCCACGGGCGCTCGCGCGAGCAGCCGCTTCGGCAACATCGAGATCGAACAGGGCTTGCCGCCGAGCTGGAGGGTGAAATAGCCCCCGGCTATCTTCGGCCGCCTATCCGATGCCCTCGATACTCTTCGTGGCGCCGCACCGCGCGGGCCGCAATCCCAGCCAGCGCTTCCGGTTCGAGCAGTACATGCCGCATCTGGAGGCCCAGGGCTTCCGCTGCGAGCTGAGCCATCTGGTGGGCCCCAGCGACGATGCCTACTTCTATGCCCCGGGCCATTTCGCCAAGAAACTGCGCTTCGTGGCCCAGTGCTTCCTGCACAGGCAACGCGACCTGGCCAGGCTCAAGGAGTTCGACATCGTCTTCATCCAGCGCGAGGCCCTAATGACCCGCAGCACCTGGTTCGAGCGGCAATGCCGCAAGCGCGGCGCACGCATCGTGTTCGATTTCGACGACAGCATCTGGCTCAGCAACGTGAGCGCCGCCAACCGCCGCTGGCGCTGGGTGAAGGATGCGGGCAAGACCAGCAAGCTCATCGCGCTGGCCGACCGCGTATTCGCCGGCAACGATTACCTGGCCGATTATGCCCGCCGCTTCAACGCAAACGTGCACGTGGTGCCCACCACCATCGATACCGACGAGTATACCTCGCGCAACAGCCGGGCGCCGGGTCCCGTGTGCATCGGTTGGAGCGGCAGCATCACCACCATCCAGCACTTCCAGTACGCCATTCCCGCGCTGAAGGCCATCCACGAGCGTTTCGGCGATCAGGTCTGCTTCCGCGTGGTGGGCGACGGCAGCTACCGCGTGCCGGAACTGGGCATCACCGGCCTGCCCTGGCGCAAGGACACCGAACTGGATGACCTGCGCGCCATGGACATCGGCATCATGCCCCTTCCCGATGATGAATGGGCGCGTGGCAAATGCGGGCTCAAGGGTCTGCAATACATGGCCCTCGGCATCCCCACCCTCATGAGCCCGGTAGGGGTGAATTCCGAGATCATCCAGGACGGCGTGAACGGATACTTGCCACGGACCACCGAGGAATGGGTGGACAGCCTCGCCCGCTTGATCGCCGATGCCGACCTTCGCCGCCGCATGGGGGAGGAGGCGCGGCGCACCGTGGAAGAACGATACTCGACCCGCGCCTGGCGAGACCGATACCTCCAACACTTCAACGAACTCCTGCAACGCACATGAGCGAGACCACCACCGAATTGAAGCGCACCGCGCTCACCAGCATCCACGAATCGCTCGGCGCCAAGATGGTGCCCTTCGCAGGCTACCTCATGCCCGTGCAGTACAGCGGTGTCATCGATGAGCACAACACCGTTCGCAACAGCGTGGGCGTGTTCGATGTGAGCCACATGGGTGAATTCATCGTGCGAGGCCCTGGTGCCTTGGACCTGATCCAGAAGGTGACCAGCAACGATGCCAGTAAGCTCACCGTGGGGAAGGTGCAGTACAGCTGCCTGCCGAACACGAACGGCGGCATCGTGGACGACCTGCTGGTGTACCGCATGCAGCACCAGGACGATCACCATTACGTGCTGGTGGTGAATGCCAGCAACATCGAGAAGGACTGGAACTGGATCAACAGCCTGAACACCTTCGATGCCAAGCTCGAGAACATCAGTGATCGCATGAGCCTGTTGGCCGTGCAAGGGCCCAAGGCCGTGGACACGCTCAAGGGCTTTTTCACGGAGGACATCGCGAGCATGCCCTACTACACGGCCATGTACGCCGAGATGAAAGGCGTGGGCCTGGTGCTCATCAGCACCACCGGCTATACCGGTGCAGGCGGCTATGAAGTGTACATGCCGAATCCGCTGGCCGAGAAGGCCTGGTATGCGATCATGGAAGCGGGCAAGCCGTACGGCATCAAGCCCACCGGCTTGGCGGCTCGCGACACCCTGCGCCTTGAGATGGGCTTCTGCCTCTATAGCAACGACATCGACGACACCACCTCGCCGATCGAAGCCGGCCTGGGCTGGATCACCAAGTTCACCAAGGACTTCACCAACAGCGCGGCCATCAAGGCTCACAAGGACAACGGCACCGCCCGCAAGCTCGTGGGCTTCGAGCTCGTTGATCGCGGCATACCGCGCCATGGCATGAACGTGGTGGATGCCTCCGGAGCCGCGATCGGCGTGGTCACCAGCGGCACCATGAGCCCCACCCTCAACAAGCCCATCGGCATGGCATACGTGCCGACATCGCAGAGCACGCCCGGCTCGGCCATCACCATCGATGCACGGGGCAAGCAGCTCAAAGGGGTGGTGATGAAGATGCCCTTCCTCACGCAGGGCTGATCCCCCCCTTCCGCCCAAGGAACCCATCGTCAATAGCGAGTACAAGTACCGCGTGGAGGTGTGCTTCGTGCCCACGCAGTACCCGCTGTACGCGCCGGACATGGGCATCGTGGTAGTGATCGACGTGCTGCGCGCCACCAGCGCCATGGTGGCCGCCTTCGAGCATGGTGTTGATACTACATCGCCGCTGCCGAGCGCAACGGCGAAGTGGTGGAAGGCTTTCAGTACGGCAATTCGCCGCTCGCGTACGTGGGGCAGGACCTCCGCGGGCAGACCATCGTGATGACCACCACCAACGGCACCAAGGCCATCAACCTGGCCAAGGATGCCCGCACGCTGGTGATCGGGTCATTCCTCAACCTCAGCGCGCTGAGCGAATGGCTGGTTAAGCAGAACGAGAACGTGCTGCTGCTCTGCTCCGGCTGGAAGGACAAATTCAATCTGGAGGATAGCGTTTATGCCGGCGCCGTGATGGAACGGCTGCTGGCCAGCGGGAAATTCGGCGTGGAAGAGGACAGCAGCATCGCCGCCAAGTACATGTTCATGGCCGCGCGCGACAATTTCCTAAGCATCCTGAAAGCCGCCCCGCGCCGGCGCCGCATCGAGCAGCTGCACCTGCTTCCTGATGCCAAGTACTGCCTTACGCCCGATCAAAGCCGCGTGATCCCCATGCTCCGGGACGGCGAACTCGTGCGCATGCCGTTCGAATCCAAATGATCCGCCGGACCTTCATCTGCCTGCTTGTACTCGGTGCCGGGGCCTTGCTGCTGGCGCCCAGCACCGCGCCTACAGCCAATGCCTGGGGCTTTACGGCCACAAGCGCATCAATCGCATGGCCTGCTTCACGCTGCCACCGGAGATGTTCCCTTTCTTCAAGCGCCACATCGATTTCATCAGCGACCACGCCGTTGATCCCGACCGCCGCCGCTATGCCGTTACCGGTGAGGCCGAGCGCCACTACATCGACATCGACCACTACGCCAGGGGCGGCCAGGATCCCTTCGCCGTGATGCCCCGCAAGTGGAACGATGCCGTGGCCAAGTACAGCGAGGACACCCTGAAAGCTTACGGCATCGTGCCCTGGCACATTGAGGTGATGCACGGCCGGTTGGTGAGAGCCTTCATGCGCGGCGATGTGGACCGCATCCTCCGCTACGCCGCCGATATCGGCCACTACATCGGCGATGCGCACGTGCCCTTGCACACCACTGAGAACTACAACGGCCAGCTCACGAACCAGCACGGCATCCACGCCTTCTGGGAGAGCCGGATCCCAGAGCTCAGCGCCGAGAACTACGACCACTTGGTGGGCCGCGCCGAATACCTGAAGGATCCGCTCTCTACCGCTTGGCAGGCCGTGTTCGAGAGCCACCAATTGCTCGATAGCGTGCTGGGCATCGAGCAGCGCCTGAGCCGGGAATTCCCCGAGGACCGTCGCTACACCTTCGAGGACCGTGGACGCGGCGGCATGCGCCTTTACTCGCGTGAGTATGCCGAAGCGTATGAGGATGCGATGCAAGGCATGGTCGAGCGCCGCATGAACGCCAGCATCACCGCTGTTGGCAGCTTCTGGTACAGCGCCTGGATCGATGCCGGCCAGCCGGACCTGGACCGCTTCGAGCAGAAGGACGTGAGCGATTCACTGAAGGCTGTGCTCCGCGCGGAGGAGGAGCTGTGGAAGGAGCGGATGCAGGGCTATGGCCGCGATCATGAATAGGCATGCCCATCGACATCGACCGCTATGTACGTGATGGGCTTGAGTTGAAGAAGCATGGCCGCACCGGCGCGCAAGTGCGCGAATGGCTGGCAGCGGAAGGGCTGGGGCCGGATCGAGTGGCTTTCATCCTGCAGCAGATCGGCAGGGCTGAGCTGAAGGCGCATGCGCAGAAGGATCCCGGCAGCTACGGTTACATGAAGGGCTTCATCGGCGCCCTGCTCATTACCGCAGGCGCGTGGTTGACCTTCATGTTGTGGAAGAGCGGTGCCATGCTGTCCATGGCGGGCGCCGTACCGATTGTGTTGATCATTGGCGGGGCCATGATGCTGGGATCCCGTAAATGATTCGCTAAGGAAAATCATCGCATTGGTCCTTCAACGCCCTTACATTCGTCCCACTGTTCTTTCCATCGCACTATCGAGCATCACACCGGCCATAGGGCCGTCAACGCGAAGCCCGCATAGTCCAGCTGTTCATCGGAACCAACAATTTCCATCAGGGACTGCACCCTGGGTGGCGTACGGCGGGCCTCAGCCGCTTTCGGGCGGATGCCTTCGGGCACAGGAGGATTACGGAAACCATCATCGCGGTCCCGCCCATGTGATTCCATGGGTTCCTTGAACCTGGCGCTGTGCGGGCTTTTCTTTTGCCTTCGGAACAAGCGCAGCCGGTCGCTCAAATGGCCAACTCCGCAACGGCCCGTTCCGGATCCTTCGCCCCCTCCACGTATCCCAGCACCTTCAGCATCACGCGGTCCAGCAGCGTATCCGGGCAACTGGCACCGCTGGTGAGGATGATTGTGAGCGGGCGTTTTGCCGGCAGCCAGTTGTTCGCGCTCTCCAACTTGTGCGCTGGGTAGTTGAAGTGCTGAATCGTATCCGCACTGAGGATCTCGCTTTCGTCCTGGATGAAATACGTAGGGAACTTCTGCTCCAGCAGCTCTACCAGATGGCTGGTGTTGCTGCTGTTGTAGCCGCCCACCACCAGGGCCAGGTCGGCATCGGCCTTCAGCAATTCGTTCGTGGCATCCTGGTTATCGTTGGTGGCGTAGCAGAGCGTGTCGCGCGTGTCGGCGAAGTGGCTCTTCAGATCGGCTTCTCCGTGCTTGACGATCATCACGTGCTTAAAGTGGTCGGCGATGGCCTGTGTCTCGGTGGCCAACATGGTGGTCTGATTCACTACGCCGATGCGCTGCAGGTCCTTGGCGGTATCGAAGCCCGGTGTGCAGCGCGTGCCGAAGAGGGTGTGGAAGCGCTCAGCTGGTGATTCACCGCTGATGATGCGGCCGAGTTCCTGCGCTTCAGCCATGTCCTTCACGATCACGGCAGGCGCTCCGGCGGCGGTATGGCTGAAAGTGGCCCGCGTCTCTTCGTGCTTGGCCTTACCATGGATCACCACGGTGTATTGCTTCTCGCCGAGCTGCGCGCTACGGTTCCAAACCTTCTCCACGAAAGGGCAAGTGGTGTTGTGCTTCAACGGGTCGATGCCGATGGCTTTGAGCCGTGCCTCGGTCTCGAGCGTGGTGCCGAAGGCGGGGATGATCACGATGTCGTCTGCGGTGAGCTCGTTCCAGTCCATGAGCATCTGGCCGTGGGTGTCCTGGATGAAGCGCATGCCGCGCGCGGTGAGGTCGTCGTTCACCGCCGGGTTGTGGATCATCTGGCTGAGCAGGAAGATGCGCTTGCCAGGGTTCTCCTCCAGCGCCTTGTAGCTGATCTCGATCGCGTTCTCCACGCCGTAGCAGAAGCCGAAGTGGCGCGCGAACACGAAGCGCACGGCGCCGAGGTCGAGCAGGGTGGGAGCGATGTCCTTCTTGCGCGGGTCTTGTGCCTTGCGGTGGGCCTTGAGCCTGCCAACGAGGTTGCTTCGATAGTGGGTAGGGATGGTAAAGGCGCGCATGCGGGTGCTTCAGCGTTCGGCGGTGAACGCCAAAGGTACCGGTGCGGTTCGGGCAGCTGCAGTGCGCTACTTCTTGCTCAGCACTAACTTGTTCTTGTGCTCCTGGCGCAGCTTGCCGTGGAAGAACCAATCCATGATGCCATAGTGCAGGCCCTTCAGCTTGCCGCTGCGGTGCTTGCCGAGCACGGCGCGGCGGCCGCTGAGCTTCTGCAAGGTGCGGGTAAGCTTCACCTCCACGCCGGCCTTATTGGTCTTGGGCTCGTTCTTCTTCGCCCATGCGATGCTGTGGGCCAGCAGTTCCTGCTTGGTGAGCAAGCGGTTGGAGCCGGTCACCGCGGCAACGATCATGTTGTCCCAGCTGTTCAAGCGGTAACCGCCAATAACGCGGCGTTTCTTCGGACGGCCGAGCTTGCGGCGCCTGCCCTTCCCGCTGCCAGGGGGGCGGCCCGGACCCCGCTTGGGTGCTTCGCCATCTCCTGAAGCCGTTTCGTTCAGGGATTTGCTCGCGCGAAGGGTCTTCAGTTCGCTGATCGCCTTGCGTACGCGGTCGAGCTTGTACATGAGCAAGCGTCGCTCGCCGAAGAGTTCGCCCAATAAGCGGTCGAGCTCTTCTTTCTTCAGTCGTTCCCGTGCCATGATTCAATAGTCAAGTGAATGGAGTGCCTCAGCGGCGAAGCTAGGCGCGAGCATTGAATGCGACCGTTACGACACAAGCACCCAAGGGCCGTGACCTTGCTCTCGAAGATGGCCGATGCGCGAGACGGGCGTGCCGTGCGATGCGCATTCCTCTTCAATGGCCGTTACCGTCTCTTCGGAAGCAGAGATCAACAAGCCGCCACTGGTCTGCGGATCGCTCAAGAGCATCATGCGCTCCAAGGCACTGGCGCCTTCCACCTTGGTACTGTACGATTTCCAATTGCGGAATGCGCCATCGGGATAGCAACCGAGCTGCAGGTAGCTGCGCGCTTCAGGGATCACCGGTACCTGACCGAAATCAATCGTTGCACGCACACCGCTTCCCTCGCAGAGCTCCAGAAGGTGCCCCAGCAGGCCGAAGCCGGTGACATCGGTCATGGCATGCACGCCCGTTAAGGCACCGAGCGCCTCGCCCGCTTTGTTCAGCTGAATCATCACATCGGTGCCGATGCGCGCATGCTCCGGCTTCAAGGCCCCGCGCTTCATGGCTGTGGCCAAGATGCCCAGGCCGATCGGCTTGGTGAGCAGGAGCACGTCGCTCGCACGGGCCGTGTTGTTGCGCTTGATGTGCGCGATCGGCGCTTCGCCCGTCACGGCCAAGCCGAAGAAGGGCTCGGGCGCATCGATGCTGTGGCCCCCAGCGAGTGCGATGCCCGCTTGATGGCAGGCGGTGCGTCCGCCATCGAGCACGCGAGCGGCCAGCTCTGCCGGCAGCTTCTCTACCGGCCATCCGAGTATGGCGATGGCTAACAAGGGTCTTCCACCCATGGCGTACACATCGCTGAGCGCATTGGTGGCGGCGATGCGGCCGAAGTCGAAGGCATCATCGACGATGGGCGAGAAGAAGTCGGTGGTGCTGATCAAGCGCGTCCGCCACCGAGGTGGTACACAGCGGCATCGTCCTTTGAGCCGTAACCCACCAGCAATCTCGGGTCCGGGAATGTGCCGAGCTCGCTCTTGAGGACCTGGTCGAGCACGGCGGGCGCGATCTTGCATCCGCAGCCGGCGCCGTGGCTGAATTGGGTGAGGCGGATTGGCTCAGGTACCATGGACCAGGTTGATGGCGCGTTGCGCAAGGCCGCGAAGGTCGTTTGCAGTAGCGGGCAAGCGGCGTACGCGCGAAGGATCGCGCTGCGAAGCGCCGCGCGCATAGGTCTTGTCGTAGTAGGTGAGCATGATCAAGGCTACAGTGCGCAAGTCTCTTGCAGCAAGCGCTTCGAGCGCGGCCTTGCAGTGCTGCGGACCAAGGCGCTTTTCGATGCGCTTCACCGCTTCGGCCAGTTCATCGGGGTCAAAGCGGCCATAGTCCTTCACCAGCCGGTCGGCACGTTCGCCTTGGGGCATCTCCGCGAAATAGAGCATCGACGCGCGCATCCGGTCGAAGAAGGCATCGGGGATCTTGCACCGGCCGATCATGATGCTCTCGTCCTCTACCCAGATGGGCTTATGCGCATCGCTGCTGCGCAGGGCCTGCCAGAGCAGGTTCTCGAATTGTTCGGTTGTGGGCTGCGGCTCTTCGCCCAAGGCGCCGAACGAAGAACCCTTGTGTTGTGCCAGGGCCTCCAGGTCAATGACCTGCTCACCGAGTTCGTGCAGGTGACGCAATGTCTCGGTCTTGCCGGTGCCGGTGAATCCCCCTAGCACACGCAGGTCAACCACTTCTGCGAACGAAGCAAGCACGTGATTCCGGAAGGCCTTGTAGCCGCCGCGCAGGGTGCTCACTTCGGCGAAGCCGGCTTTGTTGAGCAGCCAAGCCACGCTGGCGCTGCGTTCGCCGCCACGCCAGCAATGCACGCGGATGCGTCCATCCGGCGCCAAGGCACGCGACTGCTCCACAATGGAGGCGAGCTTGGGTCCTACTATCCGCAACCCATCGAGCACGGCAGCCTCGCGCCCAACCTGTTTGTACAGGGTGCCCACCACGGCACGCTCTTCATCGGTGAACACCGGAACGGAAACAGCGCTTGGGATGTGGCCTTGCGCGTATTCCTTCGGTGAGCGAACGTCTATGATGGGCGCGGTGAGCCCGAGGAAATCAGAAGGGCTCAGGGCGTGGAGCATGCAGTTGGAGGGGAAGCAGGACGCTGCTGGTTGTGGGCGATTGGAGGCTGCCTACTGCCCGCTGCCACCTGCATTCACGTGATCGGATTGAGCATCACGCTGAACACGGTGATGCTGTTGGGGTCACGGTCATAGAAGAGCTTATCGAGGGCCTCGAGCACGTTCTTGGCGCGGAAGTACGAGGTCTGCAGGCCGTTGTCGCCACGGGCGCTCCACTGGATGGTGTAGCTGCTCGTGCGCTCCTTGTAGGTCTTCACGTAGTCGAGCATCTCGCGCAGCGCATCCACCTTGTCGCTGCCAGTAGTGGCGTGGAAAAGGAAGCTCTGGTTGTGGTTCGGGTTCACCGTGATCAGGTGCAGCTGCGACTTCTTGCCTTTGGCGGAGAAGCTGAAGACGAGGCTGTCCTTTCCCAAGCCGATGTAGTGACCGATCTCCTTCTGCAAGCGGGCGGTCTCGAGATTGCGGTCCTTGGTCATTGCTGGTGATTGGGTGGCCGAAGTTACCGGCGGCTGCGGCTGCGAATGCAAGCCCCGGATATCTTGGCCGAAAACCAGATAGCGATGGAACAGAAGGCTCCGATGCTGCGCGATGGCGCGCTCAATGGCTTGGTGGTGGTGATCACGGGCGGCGGCACGGGCCTGGGCCGGAGCATGGCCGAGCAATGCCTGCGCTTGGGTGCACGCGTGGCCATCACAAGCAGGAAGCAGGAGTCGCTCGACAAGGCGACCACCGAGATGGCGACCCTCGGTGAGGTGATGTCCGTGGCCTGCGATGTGCGCGAGGCCGATCAGGTTGACGCCATGCGCGATGCCGTGCTGGCCCGCTGGGGAAGGATCGACGCGCTGGTGAACAACGCGGCGGGCAACTTCATCAGCCCCACCGAGCGGCTCAGTCCAAAGGCCTTCCGCACCATCATCGACATTGTTCTCATCGGCACGGTGAATTGCTCGCTCAGTTTCGGCAAGCATTGGATCGCGAAAGGGGAGAAGGATAAGTGCATGCTGAACGTGGTGACCACGTATGCGTGGACCGGCTCGGGCTATGTGGTGCCCAGTGCGTGCGCGAAGGCTGGTGTGCTGGCGCTCACGCGATCGCTCGCTGCTGAATGGGGGCGCCTTGGCATCCGCACGAATGCCGTGGCGCCGGGGCCATTCCCCACCAAGGGCGCCTGGAGCCGACTATTGCCCGGCGAACTGGTGGAGAAGTTCGATATGCGCAAGAAAGTGCCGCTGGGCCGCTTGGGCGAGCATCACGAACTGGCTGATCTGGTCACCTATCTGCTCTCGCCGTACAGTGCCTACGTGAACGGTGAAGTGGTCACCATCGATGGCGGCGAATGGCTGAAGGGTGCAGGCCAGTTCAATCTGCTGGAGCAGATTGAACCGGGCATGTGGGACGCCATCGAGCTGTTGGTGCGTGGCACGAAGGGGAGCTGAACCGCTCCTTATTCAACCACGACGACGAGGTACTTGCTCACGCTCCAGAATGCGTTGGCATCGGTGATCACGAGTTTCTCGCCGTTCTCGATCCGGTAGCTGCCAGCCGGATGGGTGGTGGCCAGCTTGGCTTTCTTGGCCGCCAGCGTGATCTCTTGCGTGCGCGTGATGTCGATCTGCGTGAAGTAGTCCTTCGGCAGGTTCTCTGCGTTCAGCTTGTTCACTGCGCCGATGCCGGCCACGCCGCCCTCCTTGGTGAGCACGCCGTTGGCACGCAGCTCTTTCGCGGTACCAATGGCGTAGAAGGCCGTGTTCAGGTCCATGCGCTGCATGTCGCTCAGTTGGCTCTTGTCGCGGTACATCTCAATCAAGGTGGCCAGCGAACTGTTGGTGCTGGCAAGTTGCTCCTTCAACGTGCCGATCTCCTCGTCCTTCTCGGCAATGCTGCCCTCGAGGCCGGCAATGGTCTTCTCCAATTCACTGATGCTGGCAGCTGAGGCTTTTGCCTGCTTGCGCAACCGTGCAACCAGTTCTTTGTTCTCGTTGATCAACCCATCGATGCTTCCCAGGTCCTCCATGATCCGCTGCTCCAGATCCGCTTTCTCCACGCCTTCAGCGGGCTGTCCGAGTTGCCCCTGCTTGGCCCGGATGGTGCGCAGGTTGTCGCCGATGCGGTTGATGGTGCCGAACAGCGCATTGATCGTGCTGTCGCGCTCAGCCACTTGCACCTGGGCCCGGTTGGCGTCCTCGGCGAGTTGCTGGTACTGCGGGTTCTCCGTGGGGTCGCCCTGACAGGCGGCGAGGATGGCAAGGAATGGGAAAAGACGGAAGGCGGTTCGCATGGCGGTGGATTATTGGGCAGAACGCTGATCGGAGGCTGTTTCGTTCAAGGCCGCGAAGGTATTCGGCCATTGGGCAACGAGCAGGGCACAGAGTGCGTATCAACGCCGACCGGTGGGAACTGCGCGTGCTTCCTTGGGAGTGCCGTGTTCGACCCGGGTACCTTCGGCCACCACTCATGCGGATCGCCCTCATCGTCCTTTTCGTGCTTGCTGCCTGGGCTGCTCGTGGCCAACCCGATCAGAGCCTAACGCCGGAGTTCGCTGGCATGAGCGCGAAGGAGCGGGCCCGTGTGGCCAAGGCTGAGCAAGAGAATGCCGCAAAGGACATTCATTTCCAAGGAGTCATGACTGAGGCGGAAGCCCTCTTTCAGCAACAGCGCTTCGATGAAGCGCTCGACAAATTCAAGGAAGCGCGATCACTGCGTCCTCTGAATGTGTTCCCGAAAGTGAAGATCCAGGATCTGCAAGCGCTGATTGCCAAGCGCAATGCCGAGGCCGCGAATGCGAAGCCTGCTGAGCCTGAGCAAACGGCGCCAGCGGTGAGGGTGGAGCTTGCCCCGGACCCTGAGACGAAACCAACTGACACCGCTCCCGAATCGTTGCGCCCGCCAGTGATTGAGGAGAAGCAGGTGGTTCCCTCACCGGTGCGCCGCGAGCCCAAGAACGCAGCTCCACAGGTGTCGGAGCCCGCCAAGGAACTAGAGGCCGTGAAGCCGGATGGCACGCAAGAACGCAGCTATGTAGAAGGCAGGGCCGTGGTCCTGGAAAGGCGTGTGGTGCGGAACGGGGTTGAGGCCGTTTACCGCAAGGTGACGCATCCTTGGGGCCAGGTCGTGCACTTCCGTGACGGCATCGCCATCAGTGAGCGGGAATGGATCGAGGCGGCATCCAGCCGGTAGCGTCAAACAAGGTCTTCCACCAGCTTCACGGGGAACTCCAGCAGGCTGCGGAAATCGTTGCCTGCTTCTTTCATATCCAGATCGTCGGGTGCATGCCGCCATTCAAGCACCACTTTCGACTGGCCGCCCGCGTGCATGTCTTCAAAGCGCTTGAGCAGGTCAAGCAGGTACTTGGCGGTGCTCGAATTGAAATAGGTAAGGCCGATCCTGATCACGGTACGGGGGAGCGGGGCGCCGGCATAAGCCTCCACGGCTTCGAACAGGGGATCGTACACCCGTTGAGCATTCTCAGGGATTGAACAGCCGGTCATCTCCAGCAGACCTGTGGCGGGTTCGAAGAGGATGGAAGGCGCCTTCTCGGAGGGTCCGGAACGGAAGGCTGGTTGGCTCGGCATTGGGGCGAAAGTAAAAGGATGAGGTATGTGCTTTCCGTGAATCCATCCGCCGCATACCTTTCAGCGGCCCATCCGACTACCCCATGAGCATCCGCACGATCGTCGTCCCTTACGATTTCTCCGACTGCGCCACGGACGCACTGCGCGTGGCCGCCACCATTGGCCGCGCCACCGGCGCCTGCATCGATGTGGTGCATGTTTATGAGCAGATGACCGATTTCCACCCGGAGAACCAGAAGCTCCGCGAGGATATCGAGGCCCGGCTCGACCGCGTGCCCGAACTGCCCTTCCTCGAAGGCCTCGAGCTGAAGAAATTCATGCTGCGCCAACTCTCCCTCACCGAGGTGTTCAAGAATGACCGGATCGCCGCCGCGGACCTGATCGTGATGGGCTCGCACGGCGCCACCGGTCTTCGCGGCATCGTTGGGTCCAATACCCAGCGCATCGTGCGCACGGCCCCCATGCCAGTGCTCGTGATCAAGCAGCACGCCGAGGTCTTGCGGGTCGATGATCTTGTCTTCGCCAGCAATTTCAGTCCTGCCGATGTAGAGAAGTTCGACGCTTTCAGGCCGGTGATCGAGGTCTGGAATCCGCGCATCCACCTCTTGAAGGTGAACACGCCGAAGTCCTTCGAGCGCAGTGAGGACAGCACCAGGGCCATCGACGCTTTCCTGCAGCGGCACGAGCTCAGCAAGTACACGGCCACCATCTATAACGACCTCAGCATCGAAGAGGGCATCCTGAATTTCAGCCGGAGCATCGATGCCGACATGATCGCAATGGCCACCCACGGCCGCAAGGGCTTCTTCCATGTGGTGAATGGCAGCCTTACTGAAGACATCGTGAACCACACCAACTTCCCCGTACTTAGCGTGAAGCTCTGAGGCCCACTATATTCGACCCCGAACAAGCAAGCGCCATGAAGTTCCTGCACAAGACCTTCGAACTGAAGAAGAAGGAGATCATCGAGGTGGACATCGATGTGGCCACCAAGGTGAAGTTCATGACCGGCCGCGATTTCAAGCACTACAAGCAGGGCAAGACCCACACCTACTACGGTGGCTTCTTCGAGGAATCGCCTGTGCGGTTCGTGGTACCCTTCGAGTCCGTTTGGAATGTGGTGGTGGAGAAAGGGACCTTCCGCAATCCGATGGAGGTCAATGGGAAGTGCGGCGTTCTGCCGCCCAATAGCACGGTGCGCTCAACCGTAGCCAGCGACGCCCCGGAGCATGTGCGCCTGGCCGAGGCGGCTGAAGCTGAAGGAGCCGGCGAATTGCCAGAGGCCGAGCAGGGCCTGTGATGCCCACGAACTGATCGGCGACCGAAAGCGTTATCCAAGCGCAACAGAGATCGTACCGATGGCCACGAATACGGAGCGCGAGCGGCTGGAGAAGGTCCTCTTTGGGACAAGCCAGTGTTCTGCAAGAAGTGCATGAGCTGTTGGCTGATGAGGCTCACCGCGATGAACAGTTGCGCGCGTGTTTGCGCGGCTCGCGTAGGCCGATCCCGATCGATCTGCCAGTTGCCGAACCTGAAAGGGTATACTCGCTCAGTTCGATCCGTGCCCTTTGCATCAAGCATCGCCTGCGTTTCCTCGAAGGTGCCTATTACAAGGGAGCCATCCCGGGCCAGGCCATCTACGGCATGCGGCAGATCGAGCGGCGTATCGGAAAGGCCGTGACGAGTTACATGATCATGGCTCCTTCGGGGCAGTTCAAGCTCTGCGATAGCGAAGTCGATCCCTTGCTTTTCGTCCCGATCGGCGGTGACCGGTACTACTTGGTCGCGCGTTGGGGCAATGATCTCTCGCCGGTGCGGGCCTTCGCGTTCTGGGTGGTACGCAAGCCGGTCAACCTGGCTATGGCTGTGGTAGCGGCCTCGTTGCTGCTCACTTCGGTCATGCCATCGAGCCTGATTGGTGATGCGGTGTATCCGCTCTTGAACGGAAAGCGGCTGTTGTTCCTTTTCTGGAGCTTCATGGTGATCAGCGGCTTCACCCTCTTCGGATGGTTCGCCTTTTTCGGGCAGTTCAGCAAGGACGCCTGGAACAGCCGGTACTTCAACTGATCACGGTTTCCGGCCCACTGCGGTCAGGGCTGGCCTGCAAACGCAAGCGGTGCGGAACCACCGCTTCAATTCTTCGCGCTCCTCCGGCAGCAAGCGCTTGAAGGCCTTGCGCAGTTCTTTCCTGAAGGTGCGATGGTCCGCGTGACTGATTTTGTCAAGGACTTCTTGATAATAGCTGACGGGGGCGCGCATGGATGTGGATTGCCTGGCCGATACGGCAGTGCCGGACGGCTTGTTTCGTCTCTCGCTTGTAAGGATGCTTAACGATCGGGGGCGGCAGATGCGCATCAACGCTTCCTGCTCCGCACAGGCTGGGCCTCAACGATCCAATTGCGCCCGGCTCGCTGGTGCACTACGAACCGGCGAACACGGAACCCGAGCGGGGTGCATGCCCGAAGGGTCCAAGTGCCAGGTCGGATTCCCGACAGGTCGAAGTCCATGCGATCAGAGGCTTGGAACTGTTCCACCACGCTGCCATTAGCGTTGAGGAGATCCAACCGGTAGGTGCCGGGTGGGAACCGCAGTTCCACGATATCCGGATCATCCGTCTCCGACATGGCGATACGCTCATCGTCGGCGGTCATGGCTGGCGCCGCTTTCGGCATGTACGCCAGTTCGCCTTGAGCAAATGCGCCCGTGCAGCCTGCGGCAAGGGCGAGTGCCAGGAATACGGTCCGTTGCATGGCGGCCTCTTACGGCACCGGGCACCATGCGGTTCGCTGATCCTTCGCAACTTCGCCCACCCTTCGGGGCTGTAGCTCAGCTGGCCAGAGCGCGTCGTTCGCAATGACGAGGTCGAGGGTTCGACTCCCTTCAGCTCCACCCGAACAGGAACCGGTTTGCCATGTCCACCATCATTGATGTAAGAACCCTGGAGGAATTCGCAGAGGGGAATGTGCCTGGCTCGGTGAACATCCCGCTCGATCAACTCCCTCAGCGCCTTGAGGAAATCCGGCGCATGGAGCCGCCTATCGTACTCTGCTGCCGCAGCGGTGCACGAAGCGGTGTTGCCATGGGCATGCTGCAGTCTGCCGGGCTGAAACAGGTGACCAATGGCGGCGGTTGGACAGAACTGCTCTAATTGCAAGCAACATGAAACACGCATTCCTGCTCGCCTTCAGCGCCTTGGTTCTTTCGACTTACGCGCTAGGACAAGTTCAAGCTCCGGTTCAATCCGCAGCGAAGGCGGCACCACAGGAACTGACCCCGTCCGAATTCCAACGGATTGCAGCACTGGGCACCCACCAATTGATTGATGTGCGGACACCCCAGGAATTCAGCAGCGGCCACATTGCCGGCGCAATCAACATCGACTGGACCGCAGCGAATTATGAGGCATCGTTCTCGCGCATTGACGCCAGCAGGCCTGTGCTCCTGTATTGTCACAGTGGAGGTCGCAGCGAGCAGGCGTTGGAGCACTTGGTGGGAAAGGGTTATCGCGTGCAGCATCTCGAGGGGGGTATCGCTGCATGGCGCAAGGCCGGCTTCGTGGTGGTGAAGTAGGCCCGGTTCAAACGAGCAACGCCCCCCGATGCCAGGAGGCGTTGCGCTTGAAGGTAGCTGCCTACTTGTCGTCGTCGCCGAGATTGATCCCGATCGTTAGGCCGTAGGTCAGGTAGCGGGAGCCGATATCCTGAACCGTGGGATTATCACTGAAGACCCGGCTCAGTCCGAAGCTCACCCCGGGTTGTACAGTGAACAGGCCCATGTCGAAGCCCAATGCGGCATCAAGGTTCAGCGAGCCCTTGCGATAATCGCCTCGGTTGTATCCGATGTCGTCGTTGCGGTTGTCAACGCTTAGCAGCACATCGTAGGTAGGACCCACCATGAAGCGAAGGTCGAATTGGTAGCTATCGATGATCCGGTAGCCCACCAACGCATTCAGCTTCAGGTTGGTCCGGACCAAATCGTCCTCGAAGAGGAGTGTATCGTTGTTCAGCACTTTGTAAGCCGTGGAGCTGCGGCCGAAATGCGCACCAGGCTGGAAGAAAAGGCGGTTCCCGAAGCGCAGGTCGGCGCCGAGCTGCCAGCCCACATTGGCCTTGTATTCCAAGCCGGGGCCGGGATTCGTGATGTTCTGGAAGTTGACTCCCGCTTGCGGGTTGATCTGGAATTGAGCGGCCGCGCTCACGGTCAGCAGGGCGGCGGTCAGGACGACGAGTTGCTTTTTCATGGTTGGCCTTGTTTGGCAGCGGCGATTTGCGAATCGCGTGCCAGTGAACCTGTGATCGGTCAGATGACCGTTTGCCGTTGCTCAGAACCCGCTACTTTGCAGCACCTTAACCGAACCCCTAGATGAAGCACCACTACGCGGCAGCGCTGGCTTTGATCACAACCACCGCCAGCTTTGGGCAGGAATGCGCAAACGGCCGGTATTCAACGGCCAATCTCTTCCCCGATGTCACCGTGACCAGCGCGGTAGTATTCGGCAGTAACACAGGCGTGAGCGGCAGCAACCAGATCCTGCGCATGGATGTGTACGAACCAACAGGTGATGCGCTGGCATTGCGTCCTGTGGTGATCTGCGCCTTCGGTGGATCATTCGTTGGCGGCGCACGTGCCGATGTCGCCCCGATCTGCACCGATTTCGCGAAGCGCGACTACGTGACCGTGGCCAACGATTACCGCGTGGGCTTCTTCCTGCCCAACCAGACCACCACCACGCATGCGGTGATGCGCGGTGCCCACGATATGCGGGCCTGCGTGCGGTATCTGCGCAAGAGCGTTGCGGAGCTTGGCAATCCCTACGGCATCGATACCACCCGCATCTTCATCGGCGGCGTTTCCGCTGGAGCGATCAGCGCGGTGCATGCCATGTACCTGGACGAAGAGAGCGAAGTGCCGGCGGTGATCGCGCCTGAAATGGCCAGTCTTGGCGGAATCGAAGGCAACAGCGGGAACCCCGGCTATTCGAGCAGGGCCCAGGCGTGCTACAGTTTCAGCGGTGCCATTGGCGATTCGAGTTGGATCAATGTTGGCGACCCGCCTTTGGCCAGCATCCATGAAGTGGGCGATGGCGTGGTGCCCTATTACACAGCACCGGTGTACGTGGTGGGCCTACCCACCGGGCTCACGGCCAGCGGCAGCCATGATATCCACCTGCGCGCTGATCATATGGGAATGGTGAATTGCTTCAAGAGCTACCCCGGCACCGGTCACGTTGGCTATTTGAGCACCGATCAGGCCAATGCCTTGAATTGGACTGCTCTTTTCCTGAGCGAACTCGCGTGCAATCAGACCGTCACATGCGGCCTGAGCACCGATGTGGCCGATGCGCTGGAGAACAGCATCACGCCATCCCCGAATCCAACCCACGGCCCATTACGCTTCCACATGCCCTCGAATGGGATGGTGGAAGTTATCGACCTCGGAGGGCGCGTTGTGCTGGCGGAGTGGCTGGGTGCCGGGATAACAAGCCTGGATCTGGAAGGCTTGCCCGAAGGTGCTTATGTGGTGCGCGCTGCGGATTCGAACATGCAGCCATTCAAGGTGATGCGCTCGAACTAGAGGGCAACTCAAGTTGTCCTTCGGGCTGCACGAGGGTGTTTGACCCCCATACTTCGTTGCAGAAAACCTCCCGTAGCTCCGGCTATGCTTGGTCTATGCGTCTCATTTGGGCGCCAAATCCTCATCCCTCGCAACCAAGAACGAGTATGAGATGCCTGTTAGCGCACGAACCTCGCCGCCCCCGGCCCCGATTGCGGGCGGAGCAGATATACACCGCTTGGGAACGGGAAGGGGATAATGACGCGCCCCGGTACCATCCTGACTGGGATGATCTCACGTCCGGTGGCGTCGATGATGCTTCCGGTTATGGGCGCCAGTTGATCCGTGCTGGTGATCACCAATTCATCGCCAATCACCTGAACCTGCACCTGGAGCCGCGCCATTTCGCCCACGCCGGCTTCGGGTCCCCAGATGAACGTGACCCATTCCGGGTGATCGATGTATGGATTGCGGTTGCCCTGTATCACATGCACCGAATCGTTGCGTGCACGCTCTTTGTCGCTCACGGGGTCTTGTGCGTGCCAAGCGAGCAGCACGCTCTCCGCCCAGGGCAGGAACTCGCCAGTTGACAAGATAGGCGCAGGCCAGCTGGCGGATTCGTTCATGTATCTCGTTAGCATGTAAAGGTGCCCACGTGCCAGATCGCCTTTGTAGAGGTCGATCGGCTCGAAAACGGTGCCGCTGCAATCCGGCCACGAGCAAGGGCCGCGCTTGCCTCCGTTCTGGCTGGTCCAAGATGCGGAAGCCACCGTTCCATACGGCAAGTTGCCGCGCTGCTGGTTCACCCAGGCATCCGTTGGGAAGATGTGGTTCAGATCGGTGTTCATCGGTAGAACATCGTTGAACCAGCTCACCGGAAAGGAGTGCTCTCGGTTGAAGCAATCACCCTCACCGTTGTATGTGCCGCACTGATCGGACACGAACTGAAAACTGTAGGGCAAAGTACCGCTAGGGACGTCGCTGTACATGTCCCATACGCTCCCGTCCGGTCTCCGATCGGTGCGGGCAAAGGCCGACCAGAGCTGACTGTATGCAAGCACCGAATGAGGGCTGATGATCTGATTGAGCGCAGCACGAAGGGCTTCGCCGGTAAGGCCTTGCGCGGTATCGTAATAGCCGGGCGGGGGTTGCGCCGAAACCGTCAGTACCGGGGCAAGGAGTGCAAACGCAAATCGGATCATGGCATGCAAAGGAAAGCCGTTGCGCATGAAGCCGGCCTGCTACATTGCGGGCGTAGCATCCAGTTCAAGCCCAATCCGCATGGCATTGCACCGTCGCCGTTTCATCCAGCTTGGATTGGCTGGATCTGCAGCATACATGGCCGGTTGCGGCCAACGGAGTGAAGCAGCAGGCAAGCAGTTGGTGCCTGGTCCGCGTGCCGATGGCCCTTTGGTGCTGAGCACTTGGGACCACGGCCTGCCTGCTAATGAGAAGGCCTGGGAAGTGCTGCAGAATGGAGGAAGCGTGCTCGATGCCGTGGAGCAAGGGGTGATGGTGGTGGAGAGCGATTTCACCAATCGAAGCGTGGGGCTTGGCGGCAATCCCGATCGCGATGGCCATGTCACCTTGGACGCATGCATCCAGGACCACCATGGAAGAGCGGGCGCAGTGGCTTTTGTGCAGCGGTACGAGCATCCCATCAGCATCGCACGTGCGGTGATGGAGCGCACGCCGCACGTCATGCTTGTTGGGGCAGGGCGGAGCGTTGGGCGGGGGAGAATGGCTTCAGCACACGCGAGCTTGATTTGCCCGAAAGTACGTGCCGCTTGGAAGGAATGGTTGAAGACCTCTGACTATGCCCCGGTGGCCAATATCGAGAACCACGACACCATCGGCATGGTGGCCATGGATGCCAAGGGCAATCTGGCCGGTTCCTGCACCACTAGCGGCATGGCCTATAAGGTGCATGGTCGGGTGGGAGACAGTCCGATCATCGGTGCAGGCCTCTTCGTTGACGGTGAAGCTGGCGCTGCTTGCGCGACCGGCGTTGGGGAATTGGTGATCCGAACCGCAGGCAGCCATACCGTGGTTGAATTGATGCGCCAAGGGATGGAGCCAGAGGAAGCATGCCGCGAGGCCGTGCAACGGATCCGGCGCAAGCACAAAGACTTATCGAAGATGCAAGTAGGCTTCTTGGCCATTCGGGCAGATGGAGCCTTCGGTGCCTACGGTTTGCAGCAGGGGTTCACCTTTGCTGTGCGAACCGCGCAGGGAAACAACCTGCTGCAGGCCAGCCATGGCTAAATGGTGGATGGGCCGGTTTGGATCCCAGTGCTTTCTGCCGTAGATTCGCCTTCTCTTTCCAACGGATGCACTTCCGAGCCCTGATACTCGCCGTTGCTCTCGGTAGCTTTTCAGCACCTTCGGCGCGCGCCGATGGAGGTGCTGGTTCCGGGCGTTTGCAAGTGCATTGCACCAAGGGTTCGGCCTTCGTCAGCATCCTGCTCGAGCATCACCATCGCATCGGCAAGGTGGTGCTTCAGATCCGCGACCAGCAGGGGCGGGTGATCTACCGCGAAGAGGGCAAGGCGCTGACTGGTGAGTTGGTGCGGCGCCTCGACAAAGGCCAATTGCCACGCGGTAAGCACACGCTGAGCGTGGAAGCCAAGGACCTATTGCTGTCTCAAGAGTTCACCATCGAGTGAACCTCATGGGCCGTCTTGGCGCCCTGAAGCATCGGCTGTTCGCTCGGTGTGCCCCAGCTATTTTCGGCCCCACATGAGCCTTACACCGGATCAGTGGATCGTTGCGGGCACCGTAGCGGTATCGCTTGCGCTGTTCATCAGCGAGAAGCTCAGCATCGACCTGGTGGCGCTCATGATCGCGGGTGCGCTTGTGGCAACCGGTGTGATCACGCCTGATGAGGGCCTCTCCGGATTCAGCGACCCGGCAACCATCACGGTGGCCTTCATGTTCGTGCTCAGTGCGGCCATCATGAAATCGGGTGCCCTGAGCACGGTAGGGCCGCGCCTCAGCGAGCAATTCCGCCGGAATAAGGCCATGGGCCTCCTGATCTTCATGCTCCTGGTGGGTTGCATCAGCCCCTTCGTCAACAACACGCCCATCGTGGCGGTGTTCATCCCGGTGGCGGTGCAGTTGGCTCGTTCAGCGAACATGCACCCCGGTCAGCTGCTCATTCCCTTGAGTTTCGCGACCATCTTCGGCGGAACGGTCACACTCATCGGCACGAGCACGAACATCGTGGTGAGCGGCCTCAGTGCCAAGCTTGGCGCAGGAGGGATCAGCATGTTCCAATTGGCACCGCTCGGCCTCGTCTTCCTCGTGGTGGGGATCGCGTACATGGTGCTTGTAGGGCGGAAGCTGCTGCCCGGCGGGAGAGGACAGGAGGACCTGCGGGAGAAATTCGGCATGGGCGGCTACCTCACCGAAGTGGAACTGTTGCCCGGTGCGCGCTTCGTGGGCAAGCGCATCATGGATAGCGCGCTGGTTCGTGAACTCGAGATGGACATCATTGAGATCGTCCGAGATGATCAGCGTTTCGTGCTGCCGCCCGGCGACATGGTGCTGGAAGCGGGCGACCTGTTGAAGGTGCGCTGCGACGTGGAGCGCATCCGGGCGTTGAAGGACCGCGCCAACATCTCGGTCAAGACCACCATGCACCTGGCTGGCGACGACCTGCGGACCCGCGGAACCAAGCTGGTCGAACTGGTGATCACCGGGAACAGTCCGCTCAATGGCATCACGCTGCGCGAGGCGGACTTGATCCGCACCTATCGTGCGGTGCCTCTAGCCGTGCGGCACCGGGAGGATGTGGTGCATGACCGGCTGCACGATACCGTGCTGCGCAGCGGCGATGTGATCCTCGCGGAAGTGAAGTCGCACTACTTGGGCACGCTCAAGGAAATGGAGCGCTCGCCGGATGCGCCTTTCGCCATCCTTGCCGAGCAGGAAGGCATGGCCGAGTTCGACAAGCGGCGCTTCTCGATCGCAGTGGCTGTGATCCTCGGGGTAGTGCTGGTGAGCAGCCTCACGGCCGTTCCCGTGGTCTTGGCGACGCTGGTCGGCGTGATCCTGATCGTGATCACCGGATGCCTCTCCATGAAGGAATTCTACGAGGCCATCGAATGGAAGGTGGTCTTCCTCATGGCCGGCGCCTTCAGCC
This sequence comes from Flavobacteriales bacterium, assembly GCA_016705545.1. Classification (GTDB taxonomy): domain Bacteria; phylum Bacteroidota; class Bacteroidia; order Flavobacteriales_F; family PHOS-HE28; genus PHOS-HE28. Next base: position 401,155 of record JADIYA010000006.1, on the reverse strand, counting down.
TAGGGGCCGGCATGCACAAGAGCGGGCTCGATGCGCTGATCGCAGGGAAGGCCGTGCTGGTCCTCAGCCCCTTCGGGCCGTTGGCGGTGCTGGCCGGGGTCTACTTCCTCACTATGATGCTCACCGAGATGGTGAGCAATACGGCCACGGCAGCATTGATCACACCCATCGCCATCGGCGTTGCCAATGAATTGGGAGTTTCCGCGACTCCTTTCATCATGGCGGTGTGCTTTGCCGCGAGCGCCAGCTTCATGACACCCATCGGCTATCAGACCAATGCCATGGTGTACACGGCCGGCCAATACAAGTACATCGATTTCATGCGCGTGGGCTTGCCCCTCAGCCTCATCTTCTTCGTCTTGGCGGTGCTGCTGATCCCGGTGGTCTACCCGTTCTGATCGGGGCTCCATCGGATCAGCCGGCGATCATCGCCCGCTGTGATCAGCGCGTCGCCGCACCATGCGAGCGCATTCACGCTATGGGCATGTCCCCCGGCTCGCGCGTCGAATCGCTGCACGGGCTCAAGCGTGTGGGCATCCCAGACCTTGGCCGTTTTATCCCTGGAAGCCGAGGCACAATGCAGCCCCATCGGATCGAAAGCGATCGCGTAAAGCGCCGACCGATGCGCAGGCACGGAGAGCAGCTCAAGTTTCGGCTCACGCATGCTCCATGCCCGCATATGCCCATCCTTGCCACCGCTAAGCAGGACTGCCTTCTGTGGATGGAAGACCACGCAGTTCGAGCCGCCTTCGTGACCAGAGAAGGTGAAGGTCTCGTTGAATAGCACTGTGTCGAACAGCCGCACTGGACCATCGCCGCCGGCCACGGCGAGCCAATCCCCATCAGCGGATATGGATAGGCCGCGGAGCTTCGCGTCCGTGATGGGAATGTTCCGTTGCATGTGCCATGAGCCCGCCTCGCGTATCCACACCATTAGGCGGCCATCGGCGCCGGCAGTGACCATGCGGTTCCGACCGAGTGTGGCAATGGCGTGGATTGCGGATGCATGTGCGGCCAAGCGCTGCACGGCCTTGCGCGCAACCAGGTCCACGACGAAGAGCTCCCCGCCAGATGTGCCCACCGCGAAGGCATGGATGCCTAAAGAGCACAAGGCGAACACCGGCGCAGGCATCTGCGCGATCAAAAGGATGCGGCCAGGATCGGCAGCGCTCCATTGAAGCACGGCACCATTGCCGGAGCCCGCGATCACGGTTGCATTAATCGTGGAGAGGGCGTACAGGGGTGCGCTCGCGCGATGAACCTCGAACGGATGGAAGGGATGATGCACGGATCAGCAGGTGCTGAGCGGGCAAAGTAATCGTCAGGGCCAGCGCTTGCGGTCGGTCCACGCGAATGTCCATTCCGGGGTTCGCAAGAGGTCGCCCTCCTGCGCATACCATGCACCGACGCGCGAATCACTGTTGCGCACCACATGGATCTGCTGCGCGGGCATGTAGCTCTGTGCAAGGAGGAAGAACGTGCGACCCTTCGTGGTGCGGGCAACATCCACCACGATCATGGCATGACCCGGGCTACCGCCTTTGATGAAGACATCGCCCGGCTGGATGGGGTATGCGGATGCGTCCTGCAGTTCCTTGGCCAAGCTGAGGGTGCCGGCGTACATGAACACGCAGTCCATGAAACGCAGCAGCTCAGCATGCGACGAACCGGGCTTGGCGCCGCTCACCCAGCTGCACCGGTTGCCGCTGACCTTGATGCGCTCCCCTCGGCGCCAGCGCTTCCATTCTGCGCGGAAGCCATTGGTGAAGTCGAACGCGATCTCATCGGGCCTTTCCACGGAGTAGAGGAACTCGGCGCGTAAGCGCATCACGGCATCTGCGCATTGCTGCAGGTCGCGGTGGCCGAGGCTCATATCGATCACCGCCGCATGCACATCCTGCCGGTGCTTCAGGTGGCCCGTGTGCAGGAGCACGGACGTACCCGGAGGGGCGAGCGGCAATCGACGCAAGTAGGCTGCGAAGCTCCCATCCTCGACCATTACGCGCTGCGAGCCTTCGGGCGCAGCGAACCGCCCTTTAATGGTGTCGGAGGATTGGCCCGCGACCGCATAAGTAACGCAGGACAGGAGGAGAAACGAGCAGTGTCGCATGAGGGCGTGAATGCCCGCGCGATGGTGGCGTAACGCTCAGGCCTTGGCGCCTTCCTGGATGGACTTGAATCCGAAGAGGCGGTTGTCCTTGATCATGTTGTCCACATAAGGGGGCACCAAGGCCTCCCAGCCCGGCTGCCCGGCGCGGATCATGTCAAGCACCTGCTTGCTGAAGATGTGGAGCACGTTCGGATCGAAGCTGGTGATATCGACGATGCGGCGGTTGAAGAGCAGGTAATCGTAGAGCGGGCGCATCCGTGGATGTACCGTCATGTTCCCCGTGGTCATGATCTCGGCCGTGGCACTTGGCCGGCTCGGGTACACATAGATCTTCAGGTCGCGGTGGAAGAGGATGCCGAAGGCCTCGAGCACGCCACCATTGAGGTGGCGGTAGTACTTCTCATCGAAGACCTCCACCAGGTTGGTGACACCCATGATCAGGCCCATCCGCGCCTTGGTGTACCGGCTGAAGTACTCCACCAGCTTGTAGTATTCCTGATAGTTGCTGATGAGCACGGTCTGTCCCAAGGAGCACAGGATATCAGCGCGGTCGATGAAGTCCTTCTCGTCCACATCGCCGGTATCGCTCTTCAGGTTGCTGAGCGTGATCTCGAAGAGGACTTGGAGCTTCTGCCGGTCAACCTTGTTCTCCTTGATGAACATGTTGTACCCGTTCATGATCATGTCGATGTTGACCTTGGTCACGGGGCGGAAGCTTCCGCGGATGGCGAGGATGTTCTTCTTGTAGAGGGTTTCGCTGGCCTGCAGGTTCTGGCCGTCCGGGCCGAAGAGTACCGCATCGGTGAAGCCGCGCTTGACCAATTGGAGGCTGAGCAGCCGGTTGTCCACATGCCGGAAAGCAGGCCCGTTCATCTGGATCATGTCGATCTCCATCACATGCCGGCTCGCATTGTCATAGAGCGAGTCCATCACGTGGCCCGGGTTCTCCCAATCCGTGAGGGCACTGAAGAGCAGGTTCACGCCGAGCACGCCGATGCACTCTTGCTGGAGGCTGATGTCCGGATCGTGCAGCCGGAAGTGGACGATGACATCGCTGGTGGGCTGGTCGGGGGCTGTCTGGAAGCGCACGCCCATCCAACCATGCCCGCCGTGCGGGTTCTCGAAGGTGCTGGTGGTGACGGTGTTGGCGAAGGTGAAGAAGCGCTTGGTGGGGTGCTCCTGTCGGTCCAGGCGGTCGATGATGAGGCCGTACTCATGCCGGAGCATATTCTTCAGCCGGCTCTCGCACACGAAACGATTACCGGGCTCGGGCCCGTAAATGGCGTTGCTGAAGTCCTTGTCGTAGGCGCTCATCGCCTTCGCGATGGTCTGCGAAGCGCCTCCTGCGCGGAAGAAGTGGCGCACGGTTTCCTGCCCAGCGCCGATCTCGGCGAAGGTGCCATAGAAATCCGGGTTCAGGTTGATCCGCCGCGCCTTCTGGGCGGGGGTCAAGGGCACGTGCTTCGGGTCCTGCGCGAACATGTTGGCGTTACGGTGCAAAGGTATGCCCGAGTCGAGGTGCGCTATCTGCTCTTGGTCAGGTTGCCCGCACTGGGCCGATCAATGGCTGCCGGTGAACCCGACCCGCCGATGCGAACCGTCGCAGAAAGGCTTCTTCGCCGAAGCTCCGCATCGGCAGAGTGCAGTCGGTCCATCGCGTTCTTCGGTGCGGCCATCGCCGTGCACCAGCCTTATCCTGCCGTTCAGCAGCAATGGTCCGTTGGCGCTCACTTCCACGCGAACGGCCGGATCCGATCCACCGGAAGCCGAGGTTCCCGAGTCATTCATCCGGTAACTCAGCGCGCCGCTCGGGCATTGCTTCACCTGGTTGATGACGGCTTCAGTGCTAGCCCCTTCGGGGAGGATCCAAGGGCGCTGCCCCGGCTTGAAGACTGAAGGCAACCCGCGCCAGCACTTGGTGCTGTGACTGCACAGGTCCTTCTTCCAGACGATGGTGACCTCGCCGTTGGTGTATTCGTGCTCCTTGCTCATGGCTTCAGGGATCGGGTCAGGGTGATTGGGCTCTCAAGCGTGCGATGCACCGGGCAGGCCCCCGCGATCTGAAGCAGCCGCTCGCGCTGATCGGCAGGAAGCTCTTTGCTGAACGAGACCTCGAGGTGGATCCGGCTCTCGATGGCACGGCCTTCTTGTGTGCGGTCAAGGGCGGCATGCACGCCTATGCTGCCGACGTCCCATTGCTTGCGATCCGCATACATGCGCAAGGTGATGGCCGTGCAACCTGCCAAGGCGCTCACCAGCAATTCATGCGGGCGCAGCCCTGCATCCTGACCGCCATGGTCCAAAGGCTCATCGGCAATGGCTGTGATGCCGCGTGCGCTGATCGTGGTCCGGTAGGGCAGACCGCTCAACTCGGCGGTCACATCGCGACGGGTGCTTTCCATGCCGCGAAGTTCGCGCACGACGAAGCTCAGAAATACATGCCCACCACCACGATCGCGGTGATCACGCAGACCAGATCTGCCAGCAGCATGATGCCGAGCGTGTACCGGATGTTCTTCACGCCCACACTGCCGAAGTAGAGGGCTACGACATAGAAAGTGGTCTCTGCAGCGCCTTGGAAGAGGCAAACGAGCTGGCCGGTGATGCTGTCCGGCCCGTAGGTCTTCATGGCATCGAGCAGGAAGCCGCGCGATCCGCCCGCGCTGAAGGGCCGCATGAGCGCCACGGGAATGGCGTCGATGATTTCCTTGCTGACGCCCACTTGCGCCATGGCCCACGAGAGGCCATCCATCACCAGCCCCATGAGGCCGCTGTTCCGGAAGATGCTCAGTGCCGCGAGCATGGCCAGCATGTAAGGCAGTACGCGCAGTCCTGTGGTGAAGCCGTCCTTCGCTCCGTGAACGAAACTGTCGAATAGGTTCGTTCCTTTTTCCTTGAAGTAGCGCTCCATCAGGAAGGCGTAGCCCACGATCAAGAAGATGATCACCAGCAGCATGCCGTTGCTGAGGTTGTCGGTGAAGTGGAATTTGGCTGCACCAGCAAGCGATCCGATGTAGGCCATGAGCCCGCCGATGATCGCGGTGACGAGCAGCACGCCACCCATCACCGGCACGTTCAAGAGGTTCACGCGCTGCTTGGTGGCCACCATGAAGAGCGCGGCTAGCGTGCCCACGAAGCTGGTGATGATCAGCGGGATCATCACGTCGGCGGGATTGGCGGCGCCCATGGCGGCGCGGTAGCCGATGATGCTGGTGGGCAGCAGCGTGAGGCCCGCAGCGTGCAGGCAGAGGAACATGATCTGGGGGTCGGTGGCGCGGTCCTTCTCGGGGTTATCCGCTTGCATGCTCTCCATGGCCTTCAGGCCGAAGGGCGTGGCGGCGCTGTCGAGACCGAGAAAGTTCGCAGCGAAGTTGAGCGTCATGAAGCCATAGGCCGGATGGTCCTTCCGTAGGCCGGGGAACACGCGGTGGAAGACCGGCGAGAGCACATGGGCCACCTTCTCCATGGCGCGCGAGTCGATCAGCAGATTGAGCAGCCCGCAGAAGAAGGTAAGGTAGCCGATCAGCGGGAGCCACAGATCCATGATGGTGTTGCGGCAGGTGGCGAAAAGGCCGTCGGCGGGCTGCTTGCCGCGCGTGACCTTGATGATGCCGGTGCCGTTGAGCACGTAGCGGTCGCCATCGACCTCAACGCCCGCCTCGCCCGCTGTGCGCATCTGCGCGAGCAGCGGCGTGCCTTGCAGCGCTACGGTGTCCAGCTCGTTCACCACGACCGCATCGCCCTGCTTGCCGTTCACCAGCATGCCCAAGCTGTACTGCCTGCCCAAGCTTAGCATCATGATCACGTACGCGATGCTGAGGATGAGGATGAAGGTCCAGAACCGACTGAGCGCCATGCGTGCAAAGGAGCGAAGGCGCGCGTGCGAAGAGCAGGGCAGGTGCTGCCCTTGGCGAACAGGCGGGTGTGGACGGCCTCAGCTCTTGCGCTTCCGGAGCCCGTACACCATGGGCAATTTGCCTACCATGCCTTTCACGCGGTACAACCCATCGGACCCGCGCACGGTGTTCGCGAAGCAGTCGTGCGGCGAGCCATCGAGCTCTGTGAAGCGCTCCAGAACAAGGCCTTCATTGATCAGTGCCGTGAGCACTTCGCCCAGGTCGTGGTTCCAGCCGTAGGAGGCGAGTTTGATCGGCGCATCGCGATCCGCGTAGGTGCCCTGTTCCTCCTCCACGATCACCCCTCGGTTGAAGTAGGAGTACTGCACGTGCGTGAAGTCGTTGTCGAACATCCAAACCGCCGGATGGAATTCCGCGAAAACGAGACAGCCGCCTGGTTTGAGGTATCGCTTGATATTGGCGGCCCATGGCTTGAGGTCGGGCAACCAGCCGATGGTGCCATAGCTGGAGAAGACGATATCGAACTTCCCATCGAGGTCGGGCACATGCTCCACCACGTTGCCGAGCACCCAGTCGGCCTTCAGCCCAAGTTCATGCGTCAGGCGTTTCGCCTCTGTGATCGCGGCATCCGAGATGTCGAGCCCGGTGACTACCGCGCCCATGCGCGCCAGGCTCAAGGTATCCTGACCGAAGTGGCATTGCAAGTGAAGGATTCGCTTGCCGGTCACATCGCCGAGCAAATCGAGCTCGATGGCCGTAAGCGAGCTCTTGCCCGCCAAGAATCCATCCATGTCGTACATGCGTGACGCAAGGTGGTGCGGCACGCGGGCGTTCCAGAGCTGCTTGTTCGCCTCGAAGGCATCGCGGTCTTCCATGCGCCGAAACTAGCGGTCAAGGAAGTGTCGTGAGATCGGCTCCGGTGATCCACGCGATCATCATGGCATCGCCGAGCAACCTGCCCACGATCCGATAATGCGAATGGGACAGCGGATTGTTGCCTTCAAGCGGCTCGCTCATCACGCCCACCTCGCGCTGGTAGTAGTTGCTGTGGACGAAACGCGCTAGGCCATCGCGCACCACGATGAAGCCCACATGACTGTCGAGCCCCACTTTGTAGAGCCCATCACCCTGCGCACGCAGCCAAGCCTCCACTTCGCCCACGGGCCTGTCGCGGAAGCGCTTCATCACATGGCAGGTCTTCACGGTGATGGGTTCCGCCGCCATCTGCGACCACTTGATGCGCGGCAACCGGAAGCCCGCATCCTGCAGCACGGTGTTCACGAAGTAGCCGCAGGCGATCGAGCCTTGCTTTGGTGTGCGGGTGGTGCCGTTGAAGTCCCACTTCGTGCCGTGCCATGCGGGGAGGATGTCGAGTGCGAGGCGGTCGAATAGGTAGCTGCGCGCGCTTTCGATCACGCGGGCTTTGCCAAAGCTGTCGGTGGCGATGTAATCACTATGGAAGGCCAATCTCTTGCTTTCGATGGATGCCTTGAGTTCCGTGTAGGGTGTGACGGGTGAAGTAGCAATAAGCAGAAGGGCGAGCATGAGCGGTGATTTGACCGCTCAATGCACGCCCCGGTGCCAGGTAACCGGTCAGAGCTTCAGCTCTTTCATATCGCCCGTGTCGGTGATCCAAACGTACTTCACGATGTCCTTCGCTTCCTTTTTGGGGAAGCCCTCGGGCAGCTGCACCTGCATGGTGAGGTTGTAGGTGTACTGCACTGGCGGCTCGGTGATCTCGGCGTGCAGCACGATGTCGAATTTGCCATAGGGCACTTTGTTGTAGAAGAAGCTGCTGGGCTGGCGCACATCGTTCACCAACTGGCCCTTGCGCCGGCTGTTCAAACTGGTCTGCACTCGGCTCTTGTAGGCCGCGTACCGGTCAAGCGGGAAATAGGCGCCGTTCTGCTCGGCGGCGAGGCGATGCCCTTCGCTCACCTTCAGCCCCAGCTTCCCGAAGTTGTCCAGCTTCTGCTGCAGCAGCCGCGTGGCGAACAGGCGCAGCGTGTCGTAGCATGCGCTCTGGGCGGCTACGAAGAAGTCCACCTTCACGAGGTCGTAGATCTCCTCGATGGCTGCGGCGCTCACGAACTTGTCGAGCATGCGCGCATCGGTGAAGCGGACATGGATGTTCTTCTGGATCTCGAAGCCGGCGGGCACCTCTTGGTAGCTCTTGCTGAATAGCTTGCGCGTGGTCTCGATCTCATACACGGGCACGAAGGAGAGCATGTCCATGAACACCTCGGACTCCTTCACGCCATGCTTCTTGACGCGCGCGGTGAATGCAGCGATGCGCGCATTGATCAGGCTATCGGCTTCCTGAGCGCTCTGGCCCAGTTGCGTGATGTGGAAGATCGCGAGGTAGCTGTCCGCCGTGGCGTTCATCATGGCGTTCACCTCCAGCACCAGCATGTTGCCCTGGATGGTGGCTTTAACGGGTTGCTCCGCTTGTTGGAGCCACATGCGGCTGCTGGCCTCATACATGAGGTTGCCCATGGCCTGCGGGAAGATGAAAGAGGAAGAGGCTATTGCGATGAAAAATGCGAGTGCGCGTGCGATCATGGCGTTTGTGATTTGGCCATGCGGTACACGCCGCCTCCATGGCGGTTCACCGCATCACGCGAAAAGATCGCGGGCGATCGCGCCCTCGTGCCGCAGCAGCCAATGCTTCCGTTCCAACCCGCCGGCGTAGCCGGTGAGCGTGCCGTCCGTCGCGATCACGCGATGGCACGGCACCACGATCAGCAAGGGATTGGCGCCGTTCGCGCTGCCTACGGCCCTGGTCGCATTGTTGCCGCCGAGGCGATCGGCGATCGCTTGGTAACTCAGGGTCTCGCCGTAAGGGATTGAATCGACGGCTTCCCAGACCTTCAACTGAAACGGCGTACCTTCGAATCGCAGCGGCAGTTCGAAGCGCTTGCGGGCGCCGGAGAAGTACTCGAGCAACTGACGCTCGGCCTCTTGATGCAGGCCTTCCGGGGAGCCATCCCACTCTGCCGTCTCGCAGAAAGCGACCCGCTGGATGCGTTTGCCATCGCTCTCGATGCGGAGCGTGCCGATGGGTGTTTCAAGCCAAGAACGCTCCGTCATCAGGATTCGATTCTTCGTTCCGTTCGATCAACGCCTCCGATACCTTGGTCGCAAATCTCTGCCAATGGCCTGGTTCACGCCCGACTTCAATAAGTTCTTCAAGGACCTCGCGAAGAACAACAACAAGGAATGGTTCGACGCCAACCGGAAGCGTTACGAATCGAGCGTGAAGAAGCCCTTCGAGGCCTTCGTTGGGGAGGCAATCGCGCGGATCGCGAAGCGCGACAAGTCCATCACCATCGAGCCCAAGGAGGCGATCTTCCGCATCAACAAGGACATCCGCTTCAGCAAGGACAAGACGCCCTACAAGCTCGAAGCATCGGCTATCATCTCAGCCGCTGGTCGCAAGGATCACAGCGTGCCAGGCATCTATTTCGCCTTTGGGCCGGAAGCCGTCAAGTTCTACGGCGGCTGCTATCAGCCGGAGAAGGAGCAGCTCTACGCGATCCGCGAGGCGATCATGAAGGATGGAAAGGGCTTCCGAAAGGCCATCAGCGGCAAACCCTTCGTCACGCTCTTCAAATCGGTGCAAGGCGAAGCGAACAAGGTGCTGCCACCGGAATTCAAGGCTCATGCGGCCAAGGAGCCGTTGATCGCGAACAGGCAGTTCTACGTGGGCGCTGAGTTGCCCGCGAAACTGGTCTCCGACCCCAAGCTCATGGATGCGCTCATGGACCACTGGTTGGCCATGTGCCCATTCAACCAATGGTTATCGAAAGCCATGAACTAGGCTCAAAAGAGAAGCGCCCGCCTTGCAGCGAGCGCTCCCCTCTTTCACCAACCGGTTACTGGGCGGCCTTGCCGTTCAGTTCAACGGTCAGTTCGATGTTGTCGGCCAGGATTGCATCCTTCAGGTAGTGCTTCCAGGCCACGTTATACTTCTGACGGTCGAAGACCAGCTTGCCCGAGGCCTTCACGGTGCCATCGGGATTCTCCGTGATCACGATGTCCGTGATGGTCTCCGCGTTAGTGGTGCCGCGGATGGTGAGGTCGGCCGTGGCCGTGTTTCCGCTGCCCCCGGTAACGGTCAACTTGGCTGCGGGGTGGTTCGCGCTGTCAAAGAAGTCAGGGGTGCTCAAGTGGCCGAGGAGCTGGCTCTTGGTGCCTTGCTTGCTGCCTTCAGGCTGGTAGCCATCATCGGTCGGGTTGATCGAGGTCATATTCACTTCGAAGGCGCCCTTGGTGAGCACGCCGCCCTGTACAGTGAAGGAACCGCTGTTGAAGGCGATGGTTCCGCTATGGCCATAAGGCGCCGGACCGGTGACCTTGGCCGCCCAGTTGAGCACGCTGGTGGCAGGGTCGATGGTGTAGTTGTGCTCTGCAGCAGCGGCAGCAGCTAAGCTGTCGGCAACGGCTTTCTCGCGAGCGGCTTGCTTTTCCGCCTCAGAAGGACCGCAAGCGACCAGCAAAGTGGCCATGGCGGCAATGGAAAGGACTGTGGACTTCATGATTGGTGTTGGTGAATTGGGGTGCAAAGAAAGGCAAATATTTTCCGTGGTAAATACATGAATGCAAAAGTTTGTTTCCGGACTGGATCAGAGTCTAAGTTTCAGTGGAACCGCGTCCCGGCTCTGGCCAAGCGACGGAGCAGGGGAGAAGGGCGGTAGCGGTCTTCTCCATACTCCGCTTGCAGGCGCTCGAGCACGTCCAGCCAATGTGCCGGGCCTTGCTCATCGGCCCAAGCCAGCAGGCCCTTCGGGTAATTCACGCCCTTGGTCATGGCCAGGTCGATGTCCTTCGCGGAAGCGATGCCCCAGAAAAGGGCGTCGGCAGCTTCGTTGATGAGCATGGCCAGCACCCGCTCCACGATGGTGTTGCCCAAGACCATGTCAACATGCGTGCTGGGGATGGATTCGTCGTCGCCATAGCCGTAGTAGCCCCTTCCGCTCTTGCGACCCAAACGCCCGCTCTCCACCTGACGCTGCTGCGTGAGGCTCGGTTTATAGCGCTGATCGAAGTGAAAGGCCTCCCACACGGTCTTCGTCACCGTGAAATTGATGTCGTTGCCGATCAGGTCCATCAACTCGAAGGGGCCCATGCGAAAACCGCCGTAGGTCTTCAATGCAGCGTCAATCGTGGGCATTGCGGCGATGCCCTCTTCGAGTATGCGGATGCTCTCGCCGTAGTACGGGCGTGCCACGCGGTTCACGATGAAGCCGGGCGTGTCCTTGCACAGCACGGGCACCTTGCCCCAGGCTTGCATCAAGACGTTCAAGCGCGCACCGAGCTCTGGATCCGTGACTAATCCGGGCACCACTTCCACCAAGGGCAGCAATGGCGCGGGATTGAAGAAATGCAGGCCGATGACACGCTCGGGCTTCGCGCATGCCGCGGCGATCGCAGTGACAGAGAGCGATGAGGTATTCGTTGCGAGCACAGCTTCCGCGCCCAGGAGGCCTTCGAGATCAGCGAAGAGCTTCTTCTTGATGCCCAGGTCCTCGATGATGGCTTCGATCACGAGCCCGCTGCCGGTGAGTTCCCTCAGGTCGCTTGCCGGTGCGATGCGGCCATGGATGCCGTCGGCTTGCTCCTTCTTGAGCTTGCCTTTCTCCACAAGCCTGTCCAAGGTCTTGCGCAGTGCGGCCAATGCCTTCTCTACCGCCTCGCGACGGGTATCGAAGAGCACCACGTCATGCCCAGCCTGCGCGGCCACTTGCGCAATGCCGCTGCCCATGGTGCCGGCGCCGATCACGGCGACTTTCATGGTTGAATCCATGGTGACGAAGATCGGTTGCACCGATGGTTCAGCCGGCAGGCCGATCATTTCGCGTGGTATTATATTTTCGGCATCCAATCCCCGTGTCGCCATGATCATTTCCAGAACAACGTTTCGCCTGAAATTCGGGCAGGCCACACCAGCCATTGCCTTGTGGAAAGAGATTATGGATACTGCTCGGGACAATCCGAATGCACGCCCGATGCGGCTCATGAGCGACCTGAGCGGAACGAACTATACGCTTGTGGGCGATGTGCATTTGCGCGGCTTTACTGATCTGGGCCAGACAACCCACGTGTGGATGACCCATGAACGGATCCGCGAATTATATCCGCGGTTCGCGGCGCTTTGCGAGTCCGCCACCAGTCAGTTATACCATGTTGAGCAGCAGACAGGACCAGCTGTTGAGCCGGGTCATATCGTGGAACAGATGAGCTTCCACCTGAGATTCGGACAAGCTCGTCCCGCGTGTGCCATCTGGAAGCGGATCCTTGAATCCAACAAGAGCGGGCATTATCCCATGCGTCTGTTCACCGACATCACCGGGCCCAGCTACATGCTCTTCATCGACATGAGTTACCGGAGCATGCTGGAGTACGGTCCTCACCAGCACTACTGGCTCACGAACGAGACCATGAAGGAGGCCTATCAGGAGTTCATTCCTCTGTGTGACCATTCGGAGCGGACCTTGTACACCATGTTGCACATGGTGTAAGGCCTAATCGCCCGAATAGACCGGTTTCCGCTTCTCCAAGAAGGCTTGCACCCCTTCGTTGTAGTCGTGGCTCGCGCCGGCGATGGTCTGCAGTTCGTTCTCCACATCGAGCTGGACCTCGAGCGTGCTGCCCTGCGCGCGATTCAGCGCTTCCTTGGTGAGGGCGATGGCCTTGGTGGGCATGGCGGCGAGCTTATTGGCAAGCGCCGTTGCCTCATTCAAGAGCTCTGCATCGGGCACGGCTTTCCAGATCATGCCCTGCGCCTCGGCTTCCTTAGCGCTCACCTTGGGTGCGAGGATCATCTGCCCGAAGGCGCGCTGCATGCCCACGAGCCTTGGCAGTGTGAAGGTGCCACCGCTGTCGGGGATGAGGCCGATGTTGATGAAGCTCTGGATGAAGTTGGCGCTCTCGGCCGCCAGTGTCAGGTCGCAGGCGTAGGCGATGTTGGCGCCGGCACCAGCCGCAACGCCGTTCACGGCAGCCACTACAGGCTTCTTCAGCGCACGGATGCGGCGCACGATGGGATTGTACTGCGTGGTGAGGATGTCCTCGATCTTGGTTCCGGGCGCAATGGCCTCGGCCAGGTCCTGGCCAGCACAGAAGGCGCGGCCTACGCCGGTGAGCAGCACCGCGCGTATCGCTGCATCGCTGGCACATCGGTCCAGCGCATCAATCACTTCAATCGACATCTGCCGGTTGAAGCTGTTGAGCTTATCCGGCCGGTTGAGCGAGAGCGTGGCCACGCCATCGGCCACGGTGAAGAGCAGCATCTCGTAGGTCATGGGGCGAAAGTGATCAGAAGATCAGACAATGAGACAATTAGATGACGGCTGCCTTTGGATCAATCCCCATCGCGCAATTGAAGTGCCCCTTCGGGCAGGCCCGGTGCCCGTGCAATCCGCACGGACGGCAATCGAGTTTTACGCTGGTCTCCAACACGCGTCCGTTCTCGTGCAGCGGACCGAATCCGAAAGCGGGCACGGTGCTGCAGAAGATGGCCGTCACCGGGGCGTTCATGGCGCTGGCGATGTGCAAGGGCGCGCTGTCATTCACATAGTTCATGGTGGCGCCTTGCATCAGCGCGGCGGTTCCGAGCAACGAGAGTTTACCCGCCAATACCTCGCCACGGCCCGCGGCTTTCGCAATGCGCTCGCAAAGCGCAATATCGCCAGGTGCGCCGATCAGCAGCACGCGCTGCTCCCCAGGCAATGCCTTGATCAGCTCAATCCATTTCTGTTCCGGCCATTGCTTGGTGAACCAGACCGATGCCGGAGCGATGCAGTCGTAGGTGCTTACAGTGAATGGCTGCGCGGGGCATCGTGCCTCGGGTGTTGGATACAAGGCCGGGCAAGGGCCTCGTGTTATCAGTCAGGTGCTCGATCAGCGCATTCAACCGGTCCACCTCGTGGCGGCCATCACCGATCACATGCTTCACCTTGCGTGTGAACAGGAAACTGAGCGGGTTCTTGTCGTAGCCGACCTTTTCTTTCCCTCGGGCCAGAGCCGTCATCAGTCCGGTGCTGAGGAACCGCTGGCAGTTGATGATGTGATCGTATTCGGTCTCGCGCAGGTTGGCTATGAGGCGGAAGAGGTCGCGTGTCTTGCCCTTGCCCTTATTCCAGACATGGAGCCTGTTCAGGAACGGATGCCCGATGAACAATCCCTCGTTGCCCTTGCGCACCACCAGGTCAACCGCGGCATCGGGGTAGAAGGCGATGAGCTTCTCCAGCAGTGCTGTGGCCAGCACGGCATCGCCCAGGAAGGCGGTCTGGATCACCAGGAATCGCTTCACGGCGGGCAAGGTAGGCGGGGAGGGCAGGGCCTGAACGAAGAGGACCGTCGAGCGAAGGCTCGACGGTCCCCTGTTCAAAAGGCGTATCGCCCTAACTCTTCTGATCGGCGAGGGCCTGGCGCTTCTCGGTGATGCGGGCGCTCTTGCCGCGACGCTCACGCAGGTAGAAGATGCGGGCGCGCCGCACATCGCCGCGCTTGTTCACGTCAATCTTGTCGATGAAGGGGGAGGCCACCGGGAAGATGCGCTCCACGCCCACGTTGTTGCTGATCTTGCGCACGGTGAAGGTGGCGGTGCTGCCGCTGCCCTTGCGCTGGATCACCACGCCTTGGAATTGCTGGATGCGCTCCTTGTTGCCTTCCACGATCTTGTAGTGGATGGTGACCGTGTCGCCAGCCTTGAATGCAGGCATTTCCTTCAGTGGGGCGATCTCTTTCTCGAGTTGCTTGATGCGGTCCATGACCTTGGGTGTTAGCGGGTTGCCCAGCGGCCCATGCGATGCAGGGGCATACGGTCCCGGAATTGGGCCGCAATAGTAAGGATCTTTCCGGCACGTTAACCCACTGGGCCATCGCCTTCTGGCGGCAGGAGACCCGGCCTGCGCTGGCGGGTGCGCTCCAGGGCTTGGGCATGCCGCCATTCATCAATGCGGGCCTCGTGGCCGCTGAGGAGCACATCGGGCACCTGCCATCCCTTGTACTCCGCTGGACGCGTGTAGGCGGGCGGAGCCACCAGGCCATCCTGGAAGCTGTCGCTCAGGGCCGAGGTCTCGTCACCGATCACCCCGGGGAGCAGGCGGATCACGGCATCGCAGAGCACGGCCGCAGCCAATTCCCCGCCGGTGAGCACATAGTCGCCGATGCTCACCTCCCGCGTGACCAAATGCTGCCGCACGCGTTCATCAACCCCCTTGTAATGTCCGCAGAGCAGGATCAGATTGCCCTTGGTGCTCAAGTGGTTCGCTAAGGGCTGGTCGAGCAGCTGGCCGTCCGGACTCATGTAGATCACCTCATCGTATACGCGCTCCGTCTTCAAGGCCGCAATGGCCCTGTCAATGGGCTCAACTTGCATCACCATCCCGGCGCCGCCCCCGAAGGGATAGTCATCCACCCGGCGGTGCTTGTCCAGGGTCCATGTGCGCAGGTCATGCACCTGCACGTCAACGACCCCTTTCTTCCGGGCCCGGTCAAGGATGCTCTCGCCGAACCAGCTGGTGAGCAGGTCGGGCAGCACGGTGATGATATCGATGCGCACGGGGCAAATGAAGCGCTAAGCAGGCCACTTTCGGCGCATCGCGCTACCTTCGGCACATCGGTTGCCAAGCGGGCGCCATGCACAGCACCATGAAGAAGCTCTTGACCCTCACGGCCTTCGCACTGGCCTTTTCCGCACAAGCCCAGAAGCACGTTTACGAGGACCTGCTCGTGCTCTTTGTGGATGAGAAATACGAGAAGTGCATCTACAAGGCCGAGGGCTACACGCAAGGAGACGATACCAAGAAGGATGCGCTCCCTTTCTTATACGTGAGCATGTGCCTCTTCGAGATGAGCAAGCAGGAGAAGTACAATGCCGATTATCCCAAGGCCTCGCGCGATGCGATCAAGTGGGCGGAGAAGTACCGCAAGAAGGACAAGGACAAGGAGTTCTTCGGCAACTACGAGGATTTCTGGGCAGAGCTCAACACGGTGTCCTTCACGGCCGGTGAGAACTTGCTCGATGACCCCAAGGGCGTGAGCAAGGCGAAGCAGATCTTCGATGGCATGGTCGGGTACTACCCCGAGAACCCTGGCCCGTGGCTGTTGCTGGCCATGTGCCAGTACAAGAGCAATCTGAACAAGGAAGGTGACCTCAGCGTGAAGGAATTCGACAAGGTGCTGGCCGCTGCTGGCGATGTGGGCACCCTGCCCCGTGATCAGAAGACGCAATTGAAGAACGCCCTGATCCGCTACGCAGATTACCTGGTGAGCAAGGGCCAACGTGACCGCGCCAAGCAGTATGCTGCGCTCGGGAAGGACCACTTCATGGATCAGCCGGACTTCAAGGGCCTCTGGGATAGCCTATGAACTTCACGTACTGAGCCGAATGGCATGGGAAGCCGCTCCGCCGAGCGGCTTTCCCTTTTCAGGCTGGGTCCTTGCGGGTGCGGATCAGGGCGAGGACAAGAACCGGCAACAGCAGCAGGTCCGCAGCCAATGCGAAGGCAAGCGTGCTGCTTACCAGCAGGCCCATGTAGTAAACGCTGGCGAAGCTGCTGAACACCAGCGAGACGAAGCCTGAGCACAGCATGATGCTGGTGATGAGCACGGCCTTGCCGGAGGAAAGGAAGGCGCGCTTCATGGCCAAGGGCAACGATTTCCCCTTGCGCAGCTCAATCCGCAGCTTGCCCAGCAGGTGGATGGTGTCGTCCACGGCGATGCCGAAGGCGATGGTGAAGATGATGGCCGTGCTCACCTTGATGGCGATGCCTGCCAGGGCCATGAGCGCCGCAACCATGAGCAGGGGCAGCACATTCGGCAAGAGCGCCACGATGGTCATGCGCATGTCGCGGAAAACCCAAGCCATGATCGCTGCGATCAGGACGAATGCGATGCTCAATCCCATGAGCAGCTGGTTGCTGAGTTTCTCATTGTTCCGGTCGATCAGGAACGCCATGCCGGTTTGCGACATGCGTGTCTCGGAGCTGTTCGTGCTGAGGTACTGGTTGAGCGCGGCATTGCGCTGGCGGAACACGTGGCCGCCTTCATCGCGCACCCGGCCCGCGATCCGGGCATGGGTCCCCGTGCTGTCCACTAGCGATGCAAGCAGTGCTGGGCCAAGCGCTGTCCGGGCCATGCGTGCCAAGCGGCGCGCAACCGCTTCGTCCTCGGGCAGGGCGAAGAATGCGGGATCGCCACCATTGGCCGCCTTGTTCATCGCCTTCATCACCACCGATGGCGACATCACCGCGCTTACGCCGTATTCGCTTCGCAGGTAGGATTCGGCGCGGTCCATCTCGCGCAAGGCGGCAAGGTTCCAGGCATCGCCCTTCGTGGCCTCTACTTCCAATTCGAAGGGCCGCACGCCGCCGAACCGCTCCTCGAACCAGAAGTAATCCTGCTTCTGCGGATCATCATCGGGCCAATCCTCGAGCAAGTGGTTGTCGACCTTCAGGAGCTGGACGGCAGGCAGGCACGCGACGAAGAGGATGGCCGCGCCCGCCACGATCCATGCACGACGCTTCAGCACGAACCGCAAGAGCCGGTGCAGCGGCCAATGCCAGGTGCTGGCCTCGATGCGCACGCCGGCCTGCACGGGCGTGGGCAGCAGGAGCAATAGCGCTGGAAGCAATGTGAAGGCCAAAGAGAAGGCCACGAAAACGCCGATGCCCGTGAACACGCCGAACTCTCGGATGGGCTGGATCCCGCTGGACATGAGCGTGGCGAAGCCGATGGCCGTGGTGAGCGAGGTGAGAAAGGTGGCGAGGCCTACTTCGTAGTATGTGATCGCCAGCGCACGGGCTTTCACATGGCCGTTGCGCAATGCCTCGATGTAACGCTGCAGGATGTGCACCACATCGCTCATGCCCACCACGAACAGGATCGTCGGCAAGAGCATGGTGAGCACCGTGAGCGGTTTGCCCATGAGCGTCATGATCCCCACTTGCCAGAGCACCGAGAGGCCTACGACGGTGATGGGCACCACGACGCCCCACCAGGTGCGGAAGCCTGCCGCCAGGAAGATCGCGAGCAGCGCCACGGAGACCGAGAAGAAGAGCACCAGCTCGCGCTGCATCTTCTGGATGTACCAGTACTGGCCGTGGATGCGGCCGCCCATCCGCACGTTCTCCAAGCCGCTTGCTTCAACAGCGCTTTGCACGGCCAGGAACAGTGCATCGCTGCGCTCCTTGCTCAGGCCGGGCTCAGCGCGCAGCACCATGAGCATGGCTCCGGCGTCGGGCGCGAAATGGGCCTCGCGCAGCAACGGATCATTCCACACGCGCGCGCTGTCGGCTCTCAAGAGGCTATCCGCTTCCCAGCGGAGCCAAGGCACCGCGAAGAGCCCGACGGGCGTGAGCCGGGGCTCTTCCGAGTTCGTGATGGCGGTCACTTTCCGCACGTGGTCCGCTTCGCTGAGCGCATCGGCCAGCGCATCGAAGCGGGCCAGGAAGGCGCTGTCGAAGACCGATGGCGAATGCGCTGCACCGATCAGCAGGAAGTCATCGTCGCCGCCGAAACGCTCGCGGAAGCTGAGGTAGCGGTCGAGTTCGGGGTCGTCGGTAGGGAAGAAGCGCTCGAAGTCATGGTCGAGCCGGACATCGCGCAGCGCGAGGCCGAAGGCCAAGGAGAGCAGCGCGAGCGTGACAAGGGCGAAACGCGCATGGCGCGGAGTGAGCCAGCGCTCGATGCTTCGTATTCGCGCTTCCATCAACACGTGCCGGTCGATCGCGGCGGACAAAGGTGCGGAATGGGGCCCCAGTGCCCGGGTAGCTTTGCCCGCCATGGGGTTCCCTCCTTTACGCTCATCGTTCGCACTGGCGGCAACGCTCACGTTGGCGCAAGTGTTCTCGGCGCCTGGGGCATCGCCCTTCGGCAATCGGCTGAAGAAGGCATTCGACGCGCTGGAGGTGCATGACTATTTCCTTGCGCGCAAGCTCTTCCGTCAGCAGGCCAAGCGCCACCCTGCGGCAGCCTGGTACGGCCTTAGTGTGATCAGCGGGCGCGCCAACAATCCGTTCCACGACGAGGATTCGTGCTACGCCTTCATCATGCGCGCCGATGCCGCGTTCACCGTGGCGCCCGATAAGGAGCGGGCGCGCATCGCCAAGGCCGGGGTGAGCCATGCGGTGATCGAAGAGCAGAAGACCCATGCCTTCCGCCTCGGCTGGGAGCGTGCCAAGGGTGCCAACGACATCGCTGCCTATGAGCGCTACATCAACACCTACACGCAGAGCCCTTTCGTCGGAGAGGCTACGGCCGTGCGCGATCACCTGGCGTTCCAAGCGGCGCGTGAAGCGAACTCAGCGCAGGCCTACCTCGACTACCTGAACCGCTACCCGCAGTCACGCGAGGTGTACGAGGCGCGCAGCCGCTACAACGAGGCCGTGTACCGGGAGCGCACGGCAAACCGGGATCTCGCTTCGTTCCAGGCTTTCCTGAGCGAGCATCCGGAAAACCCATGGGTACAGCAGGCCGAGGACGAGGTGTACCGCCTTAGTACGCCCGGCCGCACGATGGAGGAGTATGCGGCATTCATCCGTGAGAATCCGCGCAACCGCAGGGTGAACGATGCTTGGCGCGCCATCTGGAGCAGTACACGCGCGACCTCAGCACCGATGCCATCACGCGATTCCTCCAGAAGTATCCCGACTATCCATTCGTGGAGGAGCTCGTGGGCGACTACAAGACCGCAAGCCTTTTCCTGCTGCCGTTCCGCCGAGACAGCCTCTGGGGCTATGTCGACGATGATGGCAACGAGCGCATCAAGGCTGATCTGGAATGGGCCGAGCCTTTTGCAGGCGCGCAGGCCCTTGTTGGCCGCGCCGGAAGGACCGGCACCATCAACCGCAGCGGTCGCGTGGTGGTGCCCATCGAGTATGATGAGGTTTCGGATCCGGTAGAGGGCACCAGCACCGTGGAGCGCAACGGACGAGTGGGCGCTGTTGACCGCAACGGCGACCTGGTGGTGCCCATGACCTTCACGGATGTGGGCGAATTCAGCGGCGGGCTGGCTTACGCGCAGCGCGATGATACTTACGGCTTCATCAACCCGCGCGGAGAGGTCGTGATCCCGTTCAGCTTCGTTTCGGCGGGCACTTTCCGAAATGGATTGGCCGTGGTGGAGCGAGAGGATGGTTTCGGTGTCATCGACGTGAAGGGCGGTGTGGTTGTGCCTGCAGAATACGATTGGATCGAAGGGTTCGATGGAGCGGTGAGCCGCGCACGGAAGGATGGCCGGACAGGCCTCATCAGCCCCTTCGGCGACGTGCTGGTCCCGCTGCGCTACGATCACATCGGACCTTTCCGCGACGGCCTCGCCTTGATCGTTGAAGGGAAACGATGCGGCTATATCACGCCAACGGGCAGCATCGCGATCCCCCTTGAGTACGAGGCCACGGACGATGTGGCAGGGTGGGGCGATTTCATCAACAGCCTAGCAGAGGTGCAGAGCGCAGGCAAGCGGTGCCTGATCAATACGCGCAATGAGCGAGTGCTGCCGTGCGCGTTCTCCGATATCGGCCCGGCCACTGGCGCCTTGATCCCCGTGCGCAAGAAGGGCAAGTGGGGCTATTCGGACCGGAAGGGCAACGCGCTCTTCGATAACCGCTATGATCAGGCGGGGGAGATGTCGGGCGGCATTGCGCGCGTGCGGCAGGGCGCGCTCTTCGGTTTGATCGACAGCACGGGCAAGGAGATCGTGCCACCGGGATTCAGCAACCTGGTTGCAACGGACTTCGGATTCTGGCTCGCCACCGGCACAGAAGGAACAGGCCTGCTTCATGCCAATGGAAAGGTGGCCCTAGCGCTGCGCTACGATGACGTGAAGCTCATGCGCAACGATATTGCGCGGGTTGAGCGCGATGGCCGCATCGGGTATGTGCGCCTCACCGATGGCCGCGCGATCTGGAAGGAAGAGGGACTGGAGGTGCCGTGATCCTCAGCGCAGCACGTTCACGTGCCCGATGAGCTCTTCCGCCTTCGCGCCATCCTCGGCGCGCGCACGGTAGCGGATCTTCCAAACGTACACGCCATCGGGAACCGGTGCTCCGCCAGCCGTGCAATCCCAGGTCTTGTCCGGGTGGTCGAAGCTGGCGATGCGCTCGCCCCAGCGGTCGAAGATCTCCAAGGTGAATTCGCGCATCGGGCCATAGTACGACGCGCCGAACACATCATTCTTTCCGTCGTCGTTCGGCGTCACGGTATTGGGCACGTGCACGATGGGGCCGCAGATGCCTTCCACCACCTGCATGCTCGCTGTGGCATCGATGCACTCGCCGGTGACCTGCACGGTGTAGAGGCCGGCAGACGACACCGTGATGAATGACTCGGTGCTGCCTGTGCTCCAGGTGTGCTCGGCATTCGGCAAGCCGGTATCCAGCACCAAGGGTGCATCGGGGCAGAAGGTGCTGTCAGTCCCGAGCGTGATCGTGTCGATGAAGTCGAGCACGGTCACTGATACCGCGTCAGAAGCCGAGCAGCCCAGGAACGAAAGCGTGACCGAATAGGTGCCGCTGCTGCTCGCGGTGATCGTATCGCCGGTGGCACCGGTGCTCCATTGCACGCTTGCCGACGATGGCGGGATAGTGAGTTGGATGCTGTCTCCTTCACAGAGCGTGATCGGTGCTCCCAGCTCAGGAGCCAGAAGCGGCACAACAGCCACCACCACGGTATCGGTGGCAACGCAGGCAGCCTGCGTCACGTTCACCCAATAGGTGCCAGCGCTGCTCGCGCTGATGCTTGCGGTCCCAGCGCCATTGCTCCACAGGTATTGTCCGGCGATGTTGGCCGTGAGCGCGGCGCTCTCACCAGGGCAGAGCAATTGATCATCGCCGAGATCGAGTCCGGCAGGGTCGAAGACGCTCACGTTGATCGCATCGCTCGCCGTGCATCCATTCAGGTCCACATTCACACTGTATGTGCCTGCCGCATTCACCGAGATGGAGGACGTGCTCGCCCCCGTGCTCCATGCGTAGGCGGCATTCGGTTGGGCAGCGGTGAGCGTGAGGCTTGCTCCTGAGCAAAGCGTGGTGTCATTGCCCAGGTTGACTATGGGCGCTGGCAGCTGGATCACGCTCGCGGAATCATCATCCGAGCAACCCGTCACCGTCACGGTCACGCTCACCGGGCCCTCGCCATAGAGCGTGTAGGTGGGGCCCGTGCTGCCGTCCTGCCACAGGTAGCTGGCGTTCGGCGCGGTGGCATCGAAGGTGGCCGCTGCGCCCGGGCAGATGGACTGGTCAGGACCGATATCGAAAACCGGCAAGGGCAGGAAGCTGACGGTCACCTCATCGCTCGCGGTGCACAAGCCCACGGTCGCGGTTACGCTATAGGTCCCGTTCGTCGTCACGTCGATGGTCGGCGTCGTTTCGCCCGTGCTCCACGCATATGTCGCATTCGGCAGGCTGGCATCCAGCAGAACGGTCTCTCCCTCGCACGCTGAGATGGCTGGGCCCAGTTCAATGGCGCCGGGGTCGAGCACCACCACTGCCACGGTATCCGATTCCACGCACGCTCCTTGGGTGATCTGCACCCAATAGCTTCCCGAGGCATTCACGGTGATCGAGGACGAATTGCTGCCGGTGCTCCATAAGTAGGTAGCCCCGGCGACTCCTGGGTCGAAGGTGACTTGGTCGCCCGCGCACAGGCTCTGGTTAGGACCCAGATCGAAAGCCTGCGGCAGGGTGAAGTCCACGTCGATGGCATCCGTGGCCGTGCAGCCATTGAGGTCCACCACGACACTGTAGCTGCCGCTCGCTTGCACCGTGATGCTCGAGCTGGTCTCTCCCGTGCTCCATTGATAGCTCGCGCCGGGCCAGGTCGCATCAAGGACCAAGGACTCCCCATCGCAGAGCTGTTGATCAAGAGGCAACTGCGCCTGCGGCATGGGGAGCACCACGATGAGCACGGTGTCGCTCACGCTGCACAAGCCTTGGGTGGCCTGCAGCCAATAGGTGCCCGTAGTGCTCGCGGTGATCGCCTCACCGGTGGCGCCTGTGCTCCAGAGGTAATTCGCGCCGGGCAGCGCAGCGCTCAGGATCGCCGACTCCCCATCGCAGAGCACCAGGTCCGGGCCAAGGTCGATCGCATCAGCGGTGGCTTCCACGATCGTGATCTGGTCGGAGTAGGTGCATCCCTCGGGGTTCGTGAGCGTGACGCTGTACAAGCCGCCTGCTGTCACCACAATGGTCGAGGTGATAGCGCCGGTGCTCCACACATAGCCCGCACCGGCCAAGGATGCGTCGAGCGTGACGGCATCGCCGGTGCAAATGGTCTGATCAGGGCCCAGGTCGATCACGGGCAAGGGCTGGGCGGTCACCTGCGCGGCGTCTGAGACCGCACAAGTGCCTTGCGTCACCGTGACGTTGTAATTGCCGGTGCTGGAAACGGTGATGGTGGGGGTGATCTCACCGGTGCTCCAGAGATAGGCCGTGGCGCCGGGCGTGGTGGCATCAAACAGGAGCTGATCGCCTTGACAGATGTCGGCATCCGGCCCCAGGTTCACCGGGAGCGGCGCTTGCACGGCCACATTGATGGCATCAGTCGCCACGCAGCCATTGGCATCCGTGAGCTGCACGCTTACCAAGCCAGTGCTTTGCGCTGTGTAGCTCGCGGCCGTGCTTCCATCGTGCCAGAGGTAGCTGGCGCCGGGTTGCGCCACATTCAGCAGCACCTGATCGCCGGGGCAAAGCGTGAGGTCGGTACCAAGGTCCACTTGCGCGCCAGGGAATGCGCCAATGGTGATCGCATCGCTCGCGCTGCAGCCGTTGGCCGTCACCGTTACGTCGTAGCTGCCTGGCCCGGCCGAGATGCTCGGCGTCACGGCACCCGTGCTCCATAAGTAGGTGCCGCCGGCTACCGTTGCATCCAAGGTGGCGGTAACTCCCGGGCAAAGGCTGAAGTCGGGGCCGAGGCCCACGAGCGGCAAGGGTGTTACCGTGAGCTGCGCGCTATCGCGCGCGGTGCAGCCATTGGTGGTGACATCGAGCCAATAGATGCCTGCATTGCCCGTGGTGATGGAGTTCGCGGCGGATCCCGTGCTCCACGCGTAGCTCGCACCAGCCACGGTCGCGCTGAAGGTGGCGTTATCGCCCGCGCAGATCGTCTGGTCAGGGCCGAGGGTGAACACGGGCAGGCCGAAGTTCACGAGGTCCATGTCATCGCTCGCGCTGCACCCGTTCACTGTGACATCAACGCTGTAGGTGCCGGGCGTGCTCACCGTGATCGAAGGCGAACCGGACCCGTTGCTCCAGGTATAAGCAGCACCGGGTAATGTTGCATCCAGCGTGACGCTGGTGCCGGGGCAAACGGTCTGGTCCGGACCCAGATCCACAACGGGCAACGGGATCACCACCAGGTCCATCGCATCGGAGGCGGAGCAGTTGTTCAGCGTCACCGTTACCGAATACGTACCGGTTGAAGCGGCTGTGAGCGTAGCGTCGGCCGATCCATCATTCCACGAATACGTGGCACCGGGCTCCGTGGCATCAAGCAGCACTTGCTGGCCCGCGCAGATCTGCTGGTCGGGACCGAGGTTCACCACCGGCAACGGATTGTAGTCCACCACCACTTCGTCGTAGGCCGAGCATCCGTTCACGGTGACCGTGACGCCGTAGATGCCATTGGCATTCACGCCGTGCGTGGGGCCGCTGCTGCCATCCATCCAGCTATAGGTGGCGCCGGGCGTGGTGGCATCCACCACCGCTACGTCGCCCGTGCACAGTTGCAGGTCGGAACCCAGGTCGAAGACCGGCAATGGGTTGTAGCCAATGGTGATGGCGTCAGTGGCCGAGCAGTTGTTGGCGGTGACCGTGACGCTGTAGTTGCCGGCGCTGCTCACGGTGTAAGTGGGATCGGTGCTCCCATCCTGCCAGAGGTAGCTGCCTCCGGGCACGGTGGCATCGAGCACGAGGGTCTCGCCATCGCACAAGGTGGAGTTCGGCCCGAGGTCGAAGACGGGGAGCGGTGTCACGAAGACCTCCACATCGTCGCTAAGGGTCACCGTGGCGCTGATGCTCACATCATCGAAGCCGAAGTCGTTGCCGATGCCGTGGCCGCTGCTCACTTGCACGCAGAAATCGGCGCTAGTAACACCGGCAGGCGCGGTATAGGTGGTGCTGAATTGCTGCCAAAGGCCTTGCTGGCTGGGCAGCTGCAGGTCATCACCGGTCCAGTTGCCATTCACGAAGACGGCGAGGAGCGGCGGGCCCTGGGTGGCCAACGACATCGCACGGAAGCTGATGGTATAGGTCTGGCCGGGGCACACCGGATGCGTTTGGCACCAGAAGCGGAAGCCCGGGTGCATCCAGCCCGCGTTCACCATCAGGAAGGACCCATTGCCCGTGCCTTGCCATTGGTTGTGCAGGAGGTTGGCGTTGCTGCCGATCCAATAATTGCCATCCGTGGTGAGCGGCTGGGCATAATTGAACATGCTGGTGAAGCCCGTATTGCCACTGCTGAAATTGGGATTCACCGCGAGGTTGCCGGTGGGGTAGCTCACCGTGCAGGTGTACACCCCGGCAGTGCCCACCGTGGTGTTTTGCGTCGCATCACCATTGCTCCAACTGTAGGTCGGGAAACCGGGAGGGCCGTTGAGTTGAACGGTTTGGCCTTGGCAGATGGTCTCATCGGGACCGAGCACGATGGAGCAGGCCGGAGGCTGAGCCAGCAGCGGGCAGGCTGTAGCGATCAGTGCCAGTGCGACGGTTATCCTGCTGATCATCCGAAGGTTCAGGCGGGCGGCCGCCCGCAAAGGTCGGGCCGGCGGGGCAACTGTCAATGGGGCTTGGCGGGCAGCTGTCAACGGGCGATGAACACCCTGTTGACGCCTTCGAGCCGCAATTCGTCCACCGAACCGAAAACCCTTTTCAGATTGGCGAGCACCTTGTCGCACCGGGCCCCGCTCTGGGCGTCGTAATCCACGGTGTTGAAGCAAAGGGTGCCGGAGCACCGGTCGCGCAAGGCATGGGCGAAGCCGAGCGTGTCCGCGCCGCGGGCCAGGTCCAGGTCGTCGAAGAGGTCCACCGCCACCAGGTCATATCGCTGCTTGAGCGCATGCGCCTGCATGATCGCATCACCCTCGATCACCGTGAGCGCGGACCATTTCCGAAGTCCGAAATGCCGCTCGGCCACCGAGATCATGGCCGGGTCGATCTCCACAGCAGTGATGGGGCAGGAGAGCCCCCACTCACCCCGCAGGATGCTCGGCACACTGCCCGCCCCGAGCCCTAGGAGCAGCACATGCTCCGGCGGTGATCCCTTCACGCCAAGCCCTGTGAACACGGCCTTCCACACGCGATGCAAGCTCCCGAACGACTGGTTGCCCTGTGCGCTGTTCAGCACCAGGCGGCCCTCTTCATAGCGCGCTTCCAGCGTGCCGAAGGCACCGGTCAGGCGCTCCACCGGCACCGGCCAGACATAACTCAGCAACCGTTTGAGCTTCACCGGGCAAAGGTGCACCACCATCTTTGCGTCATGCGCCAACTCATCCTGTCTTCCGCCTTCATGCTGATCGCCTCGGTTCTATCCGCACAGGTGGTGCACGATTACGCCTCCGTGGAATTCTCGCCGGGCATCCGCAAGCTCGGGGTCTTCGGCACCGGTATCCCGGCCAAGGTCACCGACCTGAAAGCGATCAACATGAGCAAGCGCGACCTCGACATGCTCAATTTCTTCCAAGAGGTGCAGGAACTAGAGAAGCAAGGCTGGGAAGTCACCGGCCAGGATGTGGTGGCGCTGGACAAAGGGGTGCACATGTACGTGTGGACCTTGCGGCGGCTGAAGGCGGGCACCCCATAAGAGTCCATTCAGTCTGCCGAAGCGAGTGATTTCGTAGCCTTGTGGCATGCCCGCAACGGCCACCTATCAATTGCTCGATGGCCGCGCCTGCTCCGATGCGCTGAAGCAGCGGATCGCACAGGAAGCCGCGGAAGTGCTGGCCAAGCGCGGCCGTGCCCCGCATCTGGCGGCCGTGCTCGTGGGCGATGATGGCGCGAGCCGCACTTACGTGGAAGCGAAGGTGAAGGCTTGCGAGGCCGTGGGCTTCCGTAGCTCCTTGATCCGCTTGCCCGCATCCACCACGCAGCAGGAACTCATCAAGCAGGTGCAGGCCCTCAATGCCGACGCTGATCTCGACGGCTTCATCGTGCAGCTGCCCTTGCCCGATCACCTCGATGCTGATGCGGTCACCCTCGCCATCGACCCTGCCAAGGATGTGGACGGCTTCCACCCCGTGAGCTTGGGCAACATGGTGCTGGGGCACGATGGTTTCCTGCCCGCCACGCCCAGCGGCATCGTGGAGCTGCTGCGCCACTACGGCATCGCCACCAACGGCAAGCATTGCGTGGTGGTGGGCCGCAGCAACATCGTGGGCACGCCCATGAGCATCCTCATGAGCCGCAACAGCGATCCCGGCAATTGCACGGTGACCCTGGCGCATAGCCGCACGCGTGATCTGGCCGCCGTGACGCGCGAAGCCGACATCCTCATCGTGGCCGCGGGCAAGCCGGGGCTCATCGGTGCGGCCATGGTGAAGCAAGGCGCCGTGGTGGTCGATGTGGGCATCCACCGCGTCGATGACCCTTCGCGCAAGAGCGGCTTCCGGCTCCTGGGCGATGTGCGCTTCGAGGAAGTGGCGCCCAAGTGCGCGTGGATCACGCCCGTGCCCGGCGGCGTGGGGCCCATGACCATCGCCAGCCTGCTGCTCAACACGCTCAAGGCGGCTAGTGACGTAACCCGGAAGTTGGTGAACTGAAGATCTGCCACTATTTCGCCTTCAGGCAAGGCGGAACATGCACGGCGTGGCGGGCGCTACGGCGAAATGTTCCAACGCGGCAGGAAGGTGAAAGAGGGGCGGAGCCGGTTAAGGAACTTGCGGGTTACTTCACTTTGCACTGATCGCGCGCCATTGCGCCGTGGCGCCGGTCCCGGTACATTCGCCGCCATGCGCAGGCATCTCTGGAAGATCGCAGCCGTCTTGGCCATCGTGCTGGCGGTTGCAGGGTATTTCCGCTATTGGTGGGTGTTCGGCACCGGCGTGAAGGCCGGCGAGCTGAACTATGTCGTCCACAAGGGCGTGCTCTTCAAGACCTATGAGGGCAAGATGATCCAGACCGGTGTGCGCAGCCAGGCGGGCACCTTGCAGAGCTTCGAGTTCCTGTTCTCGGTGGAGCACGATGCCGTGGCGCAGCAACTCATGGCCAACAGCGGCAAGCAATTCAACCTGCACTACCGGGAGTACCTCGCGGCCCTGCCCTGGAGGGGCCACAGCAAGTACGTGGTGGACAGCATCGTGAGCATGCAGGAGGTGAATCGCTGAGCCCACCACAGACCCCAAGAGCGTGAGCGCTTCCGGATACCACGAGCCCAGCAGGCCCAGCAGCAGGAGCCGTTCAGGCCTTCGCCATCGCTCGCGCGGCCGCGCCAAGCGCAAGGAACGGGAGCAAGGCTCGGCCTGGCACTGGTTCAAGCACGACCTGCGCGAAGCGGTAGGCCGGTACAGCAAGCAGACCTCTGCCGCGCACAAGCGATTCGCCGCGTTGCTGATCCTCGTGGGCGCAGGCTTGCGCGCCTGGCTCCTGAACGAACCGGTGACCATCGATGAGGCCAGCATGTACGTCTCCTTCGGGACACAATCGTTCACGGCCATCCTCACCGACTACAGCCTGCCGATCAACCACGTGCTGCACACCATGCTCGTGAAGGTCAGCACGAGCCTATTCGGCCTGAGCACCTTCAGCCTGCGCATCCCGGCCTTCCTCGCCGGAGTGCTGGCCATGCCCCTGTTCTACATGCTCACCCGCAGCCTGTTCAACCGGTACATCGCGCTCATGACCCTTGCCATGGTGGCCGGCTGCCCGCCGCTGATCGAGCTGAGCGCCCTGGCCTTGGGCTACAGCATCTCGTGGTGCGCCTTCCTCGCGGCCCTGCTCGTCGCGCGGCACCTGGTGCGCGAGAACAATCCGTGGAGCGCGGCCATCATGGGCCTCTGCCTTGCGTTGGGCATGTGGAGCGTGACCACCACGGTGTTCACCGCCGTCATGGCCTTCCTCTGGGTGCTCTTCACGCTCATGGGCAAGTACCAGCGATCGTTGAATGAACGCCTGACCATGCTCGGCCTCGCCGTGGTGGTCTTCATGCTGGGCACCACGCTCCTCTACATGCCGGTGGTGCTGGAGCACGGGGTCGATGGGCTCTTCATTCACCAGAGCGAAGGCGAGAACACCTGGGCGACCTTCAGCGCCGGCTATGCCGAGCGCGTGATCGAGTTCTGGATGTTCGCGGCCGACCCCTCCTACGATTGGCTGCTGCTCCTGGGCTTCGGCGGGCTGATGCACGCCACCTATGTCTCCGGCAAGTTCCGGGCGATCGTCTTCTCCCTCTTGCTCGGTGCCGTGCCGCTCGCCATCGCGCTCCAGGAGGATGGCCCTGCTTACCTGTGGTCGTACATGATCTTCTTCTTCTGCATGGGTTCGGCCATCGCGCTCTTCTACCTGCTGAAGCTGATCCAGGAGAAACTGGTGAAGGGCATGGGCAAGCGCAGCCGGACCGCGTGGGCCTCGGTGGCGCTCCTGGCCCTGTACGCCTCCGGGCTCGGCGTGGCCAAGGCCCGGATGGGCCACCAAGCAGAGACCCGGCCGGGGGCCGCGTTGATCATCGCCAGCATGAAGGCCGACGACCGGCTC
Source organism: Flavobacteriales bacterium (assembly GCA_016705545.1). Taxonomy (GTDB): domain Bacteria; phylum Bacteroidota; class Bacteroidia; order Flavobacteriales_F; family PHOS-HE28; genus PHOS-HE28. The sequence goes on along the minus strand of JADIYA010000006.1, from coordinate 371,498 downwards.
TGCTTCGATGCCCGCTGGGAGCGCATCGTTAGCTTCGAATTGCTGGCGCAAGGCATGCCGATGGAGCGCTTGCACCAGGTCATCTCCTACAAAGGGGAGATGCCCGTTGGCTCCACGCTATGGCTGGCCTTGGGCAAGCGCGGCGGCCCCAGCCCGCCGGAGGCCATCTCCCGGTGCGGTTTGCAGGCCGGCAACTACGATCAGCCGGTGCTCTACAAAGAGTGGCCGCGATTGGAGATATTCGCGGCCCGAAAGCGCTAAGGGCTCATTGCTGTTTGTTCCATTGCTGAGCTTGGCTCAGTTGCCCTCCACGGGCATTCGATGGAACAACCGGTCATTCCGAGCGAAGCGAATGAACAACACACAACCTTTCCATCCATGTCCGAAGAAGGCCGCCAGATAATCTTCAATATGGTGAAGGTGGGGAAGACCCTGCCCTCCGGCAAGAAGATCCTCAACGACATCTACCTCGGCTTCTACTACGGCGCCAAGATCGGGATCCTCGGTCTCAACGGCAGCGGCAAGTCCACGCTCATGCGCATCATCGCGGGCAAGGACAAGAACCACGATGGCGATGTGCACCTCAGCCCCGGCTACACCATCGGCCACCTGGAGCAGGAGCCCGAGCTCGACGAGAGCAAGACCGTGATCGAGATCGTGCGCGAGGGCGTGCAGCCCATCATGGACCTGCTGAAGGAATACGAGGAGGTGAACGCCAAGTTCAGCGACGAGGAGTTGATGAGCGATCCCGACAAGATGGACAAGCTCATCGCCCGCCAGGGTGTGCTGCAGGACCAGATCGAGGCGAGCGATGCCTGGAACATCGACCAGAAGCTCGAAGTGGCCATGGACGCGCTGCGCTGCCCCGAGGGCGATTCGCCCATCAAGGTGCTCAGCGGCGGTGAGCGCCGTCGCGTGGCGCTGTGCCGCTTGCTCCTGCAGCAACCGGACATCCTCCTGCTTGACGAGCCCACCAACCACCTGGACGCCGAGAGCGTGGCCTGGCTGGAGCTTCACCTGCAGCAGTACAAGGGCACCGTCATCGCCATCACCCACGACCGTTACTTCCTCGACAACGTGGCGGGCTGGATCCTGGAACTGGATCGGGGCGAAGGCATCCCCTACAAGGGCAACTACACCAGCTGGCTCGAGCAGAAGACCGCCCGCATGGCGCAGGAGGAGAAGACGGAGAGCAAGCGCCAGCGCGTGCTGAAGCAGGAATTGGAATGGGTGCGCAGCAACGCCAGCGCCCGCCGCACCAAGAGCAAGGCGCGCCTGCAGAACTACGAGAAGATGCAGGGCGAGAGCGTGAAGGAGAAGGAGGCCAAGCTCGAGATCTTCATCCCCAACGGACCGCGCCTCGGCGACAAGGTGATCGAGTTCAAGGGCGTGAGCAAGGGCTACGGCGACCGCCTGCTCATCGACAACCTCAGCTTCGCGCTACCGCCTGCGGGCATCGTGGGCATCATCGGACCGAACGGCGCGGGCAAGACCACGCTCTTCCGCATGGTGATGGGCCTGGAGAAGCCCGATAGCGGCAGCATCAGCATCGGCGAGACCGTGCAGATGGCCTATGTGGACCAGAGCCACAAGGACCTGGTGGCCGACAAGACCGTGTACGAAGTGCTCACCGGCGGCCTCGAGAACATCACCTTCGGCAACGTGGTGATGAACTCACGCGCCTACCTCAGCCGCTTCAACTTCAGCGGCACCGACCAGAACAAGAAAGTGGGCATCCTCTCCGGTGGCGAGCGCAATCGACTCCACTTAGCCATGACCGTGAAGCAGAGCAGCAACGTCCTGTTGCTTGACGAGCCTACCAACGACCTCGACGTGAACACGCTGCGCGCGCTGGAGGAAGCCATCCAGGATTACTCAGGCTGCGCCGTGATCATCAGCCACGACCGCTGGTTCCTCGACCGCGTATGCACGCACATCCTCGCCTTCGAGGGCGATAGCCAGGTGTACTGGTTCGAGGGCGGCTTCTCCGATTACGAGGAGAACCGCAAGAAGCGAACAGGCGGGGATATCGTTCCGCACCGGATCAAGTACAGGAAATTGGTGCGGGGGTAGGGCCGCTCAAACCAACATGAAAAAGGAGAAGCCCGGCGATGAGCCGGGCTTCTTCAAGCTCATGCTTCCGGCACTACCTCACACAGTGCGCCTTCAGCTTATTCAGGTACACATCCTCCACGCTCTTCTCGCCCATGGCCACCACCTTGTCGTGGAACTCCCAGGCCTTGGGGCAATTCAGCGTGAGGGTGTAGCACTCGAAGAGGCGGTAGGTCACATCGGGGTCCTTGCCCATGCGGCGGTAGGCGCGCTTGTACAGGTCGAGGGCGAGCAAGGTGAACTCCTCGGCTTTCTTGTCGCGGCCTTCCTGCTGCATGTGGTAGCGCTGCTCCATGTACACATCGGCCTCTTCCTTCAATAGCGGCGCGTAGGTGCTGTCCACCGCGATGCCCATCTGGTAATTCTCGTGCGCCTCCAAGGGGCGCTTCATGCTGCGGAAGAAGGCACCGAAGGCCCGGTGCGCTTCGGGGTTGATCGGCATGGCCAGCCAGGCTTCGTTGAAGCGCTTCATCGCTGAAACGTGGTCGTTCTTCTTCAGCCGCTCGAAGCCCAGCTTGCACAGGCTGTCGCTCAGCGCGCGCTGGCGGTTGCGGTTGTTCATGATCACGGTGAAGATCCCCTCGTCCACCGTGTTGTTCACCACCTCGGGGCCGTAGTCGCCGAAGCGCGGCTTCAGGTAGGGGTCCTGGTCCGCGCGCGCGTACCATTCATCGAAGGAGAGCAGCTGGGCGGATGCGGAGAAGGAGAGGAGCGCGAGCGTGAATGCGGCGAGTGTTCTCATGGTTCGATCAGGTGCGGCGAAGTTGGCAATGATCGGGCCATCGCTCACGGCAATTGCTGGTTGCGCGTGGCGGTGGGCACGTTGCCGCCGACGTTCACCAGGATGGGGTCTCGGTCGTTGCCGGTGCCGGTGTAGCGCACGGTGCCGTCCATGTTGGTATCGGTGCCCAGGTAGCCAGTGGCCGTTGCCGTGGGCGTGCTCCCGCCGATGGTGCTCAGGATCGGGTCGCGGTCGTTCTGCTCGCCGGTGTAGCGCAGCACGCCATCGCGCAGGCAATCGCCGGCCCAGAGCGGATTCACCGGACCCATGGGCTTGGTGGCCGATATGCCGTAGAGCGCGGTGCTTCCATCGCTGAGGTCGTAGCTGCGCAGAGCCACGCTCACTTCCACCGGCGCGGCGGTCATCGCGCCGAGGTGATTGCGGTGGCGCACGGCCACATGGTAGGGGCCGGGCTTCAGGCTGAATTGCACGGGAGAGCTGCCGTCGGCGCCCACGATGTCGCCGTCGCGCTGGATGAGTGCGCTGCGCGTGGCCAGCACGCTCGATGGATCAGCGGCATCGCGCAGCTCCAGCACCACCCAATCCACGATCGCATCGGGGCCGCTGGTCAACAGGGCAGCAGGTGTCGTCATTTCCGCGCCGCCGCCGCCCGCATGCGCATAGCCGAGCGCCGTGTAGGGCTCAAGCAAGGGCAGCAGGCCTTTTACGCGGAGCGAATCGTGCATCAGGCCGAGGTCCGCATCGTAAGGCCCTTCGAGCATGGCTCTTACGCGCAGGGAAAGGCGCGGCTTCACGATGAAGAGCCCTTCACCGAAGCTGCTGATGATGATGTTGCCGCTGGGGAAGTAGGGGTAGTTGCCCCAGGCGCCGTTGTAGGTCTTGCCGTTGTTCGCCGGATAGGTATCGAACCAAGCGGACAGCGAGAGCGTGCCGCTGCCGGCCTGCGCGGCATCGAGCACGTGCAGGCCGCTGGTGTAGTTGGCTTCCCACACCAGGTTCCGGTGCACGTACAGGTTGTGGTCGATGCTCGGGTTCGGGCCGCTGAAGAAGCCCAGGTACACGGGCGCGTCGAGGTCCTGCACGTCGAAGATGTGGGTGCGCGTGTTGTAGGTGTACGAGCTCTCGTCGCCCTCGTCGTTCATCAGCAGGTAGCGGTGGTCCTCGGTGAGCCAGCCTTGGTGGCATAGGCTGGGGCTGGTGTAGGGCGGCGTGGTGCTGATCAGCTCCATATCGCTCTTGTCGGTCACGTCCACGATGGTCACGCGGTCGTTGGCCTGGATGTGGAAGTTGAAGCTGATGCGCTTGCCTTGGTGCTCGGCATCGGGCCCGTGGTAATCGTACACGCTGTTCTCGTGGATGTAGCCCTCGAAGGGGAAGGTGCCCGCGAGGGTGGGTGCCAGCGGATTGCTCACGTTCACCACCACCAATCCGCCGCTGGCGATGTTGGTGCCCACGGCGTACACGTAGGGCTCGGTCTTGTCCACGAAGATGGAGTGGCTGTTGCCGAAGCCACCGAAACGCGCGTCGGCGGCGAAGGTCTCCGGCGGGTTGCTCACATCGCGCAGCCGCGTGAGGTCGAAGACCTGCAGCCCATGCCCGGCGGCCTCGCTGCCGATGAAGCACCAATCGCCGTGCGTATCCACATCGCGCCAAAGCGAAGCGACGTTGTTGTGCGCCGGCAGGAAGCCGACGAGCACCGGGGCGGTGGCGATGCTGATGTCCACGAAACTGGTGCCCGTGCGACCGCCCACGATGGCGTACTCCTTAGCCGTGAGCGGATCGGTCCATCCCCAGAGGTCGGCGATGTTGGTGATGGTGCCCAATTGGGTCAAGGACAGCTGCGCCATCAGGTCGATGTTGCTGCACGGGTAGGGGCCTGCGAACCCGTTCACGCAAGGGGTCTGCGCACGGGCGAAAGCCGAGAGGATAACGAAGAGGGATGCAAGTGAGCGCATGATGATCGGAGACGCGCAAAGTACCGGATCGCGGCCAACGGCGGGTCAGGGGCACTTGGCCCGAAGCTGGTCCTCGAAACCACCGTCTGGTGCGCACCCAGGAAGCTCCAAGCACCGCTGATGCTGCTTCCGTGCCTGCTCGCACTCCCCACGGATCATGTGGCACACGGCCAATCGATAGACGATGGCCGGGTCGTTGGGCGCGAGCTTCTCGGCGCGCAAAAGCACGGTCAGCGCAGCGGCAACCAATTCATCGGCGTGCGCCGGGTTCTCCTTGCGCGTGGCGTATTGCTCCGCGAGAGCGGCGGTGGCCAGTCCCAGCAGCGAGCGCACATGGTTGGGATCGAGCTCAGCGCCGCGCTTGAACCACTGCAGGGCCATGGCCGGCCGGTCTAGCGCGAGGAAGTAGTTCCCGAAGCCCCAATAGGCATCGACGTTGGTGCTGTCCACCAGCCAGGCCTGATTGAAGCGCATCATCGATTGCACTTGATCGCCGGCGGCGAGCAAGGCGGAACCGTGATCCACCAAGCGGCTCGATGCGGTGCGCGGCTCGGGATGGTCGGCGAGCACGGCGGCCACGAACTCAGCATCGGAGGCCTTTTGCGCGGCATTCTTCGCTTGGTCGCCGTAGCGCGGAGCCAGGCGCATATCGGCCATGGCGCGGTGCAGCCACTCGGTGTATGTGAGGTGTTGCGCGCTCAGGCCCGAGGCCAGGCAGATGAAGAGGATCGTGATGCCGCGCATGCTTCAGTTGACCACCGGACACCCGTGCCGGTTGCTTCGGTCCGGTGGCGAAGTTGGGGGCATTGCGCGCCGCTCCACCTTTGCCCCGTGCAATCCGCTCCGCCGGTCCGCTTCTTCACCCATGGAACAACACTCGCGTTTCGGGTTTACGGCAGCGGACCGCTACCCATGATCGCCCTGCATGGTTTCGGCCGCACCGGTGCCGATTTCCATGTGCTCGAAAGCGCCCTCGGCGAGCGCTTCACCATCTACGCCTTCGACCTGCACTTCCATGGACAGAGCCCCGGCTACCCAGAACGCGCCGATGCGCCCTTCGCGCCGTCGGAGATCGCTGGCTACTTCGCGGGGTTCATCGACTCGCTAGGGGTTGAGCAGGCTGCGCTGATGGCCTACAGCCTGGGCGGTCGGCTGGGCCTGTGCCTGCTGGAGGAGATCCCGCAGCGCTTCAGCCAGGTCTTCCTGGCGGCTCCGGACGGGTTGAAGACCAGGCCATGGTACCGGGGCATGGCGGCGTCAGGCATCGGCCGCTGGGCCTACAAGCGTTTCGTGAAGCACCCGGAGCGCGTGCACTTCGTGATGGATGCCCTGCGCGCCCTGCGGCTGATGAACGAGCGCATGCACCGCTTCCTGAAGGGCCAGACCGATAGCCGCGCGAAACGGCAACTGGTGCACGACGTGTGGCTGAGCTACCGCCGGATCGAGCCCGACCTCACGGTTGTAGCGCGGAAGGCCGAAACCCAGGGCTTGCGCATTCACCTCTACTTCGGCGCGCACGATCGGGTGATCCCGCCTGACCTTGGCGAGAACCTGGCCCGCCATGCCCCAAGCAGCGTTTCAACGCACGTGCTCCCCTTCGGGCATGTGCTGCTCACCACGGAATTGGCGGAGGCCATCGCGGCAGATGCTGCGGCCGGGGGCCGCATGGAATGAAGAAGGGCCGCCCATGAGGCAGCCCTTCCGGGAATGCGATCGGGAAGGCTATTTCGCGCCCACCTGCTCGTCGCTCGTGGTGAGCTTGTGGCGGCCCTGCTTGCGGCGGCTGGCCAATACGGCCCGGCCAGCAGCAGTGCTCATGCGCTTGCGGAAACCGTGCTTGTTGGTCCGCTTGCGTTTGCTGGGCTGGTAGGTGCGCTTCATGGCCTGCTCGGTTTCGTTTAAGGGCGGCAAATGTAGCCCTTTCGTTCAGCCGTGCAAACCGGGCTTGCGCGGAGCGAATCGGAGGCGGTCGAGGCCATAGGCCGACACGGTGCCATCCTCGGCCTCCACGAGCAGACGGCCCAGTTCGTCCACATCCAAGGCCCGCGCTGTGATAGGCGCGCCATCGAGCAGCATAGCGGCCCAGCGGCCGCGGGTCCAGAGCCGGTCGGTGTAGCTCACCAGCCCTGCCTCGGGCGCTTGCTGCCACTTCTGCCACCAATGGCCGAAGCGGTCGAGCAGATGGAAGAGCACGGCCCGGCGGTCGAGTTCTTTCCCGCCCTCCTGCATGAGGCTGGTGGCCACCAGGTCAGCGGGGAAGCCGGTGCTGTTCACATTCAGCCCGATGCCGATGATGCTCCGCGCCACCTGGTCGCCCGCGAGTTCGTTCTGGATGAGGATGCCGGCCACCTTCTGTCCGGACACCAGGATGTCATTCGGCCATTTGATGCGCAGGTCGGCCTGCACATGGGGCCTCACGGTGTCGTAGACCGCGAGCGCCGCCACCTTGCTCAACGCGAATTGCCGATCGGCCCGCAATCCCTCGGGGGTGCAGACGATGCTGAAGGTGAGGTCGAGCCCGGGCTGGGAGTGCCAGGCACGGCCGCGCTGGCCTTGGCCCTCGGTCTGCTGGTGGCCCAGCACCACGGTGCCATGAGCCGCCCGGCCCGCCGAAAGCAGCGCTGAAGCCTCGGCGTTGGTGCTCTCCAACACCTCGTACTCGATGAGGGGCTCTCCGAATGCCATGCGTGCCGCTCATGGAACAGGCTGGGACCCGCCGGTTGCGGGGCGGGCCATCACCTACCTTTGAGCGCTCCCAAAGCTATTCGGATGAAGCAAAAGAAGGGCGCGGGCGACTCGCGCTTGGTGGAGGCCGTGATCCATGGCATCCAGGAGGTCAAAGGCCGGGAGCTTGTTCACATGGACCTGCGCGGGATCCCCAATGCGGTTTGCAGCCACATGGTGATCTGCCACGGCGATTCCACCACGCAGGTGGAAGCCATCACCCGATCGGTCCTGGAGACCGTGCGGAAGCAGATGGGAGAGAAGCCCTGGCACACCGAAGGCGAGCGCAACGCCGAATGGGTGCTGATCGATTATGTGGACGTGGTGGTGCATGTCTTCCACCGGGACCGGCGCGGGCATTACGCGCTGGAGGATCTTTGGGGCGATGCGGTCCGCACCCTGTATGAGAATGTAGCCTGAGCAACCAGAGGAATCACTGTGGAGAACACACCCGAACGCAACGAGAAGCCCAAGAGCGAGCGCCCCAAGCGCTCCTTCAACTTCTATTGGATCTACGGCATCATCATCGTGCTGATCCTGAGCATCCAGCTCTTCCAGTATAGCGGGCGCATGGAGAAGGTGACGCCCACCGACTACAAGGCCATGGCCGAGCGCGGCCATGTGGAGCGCATCGTGATCCTGAATGACCAGATGGTGAAGGTCTTCATCAAGAAGGACAGCCTGCAGGTGGAGCCGCACAAGACGAAGCTGAAGGGCAGCGCGCTCTCCGGCGATAACGTCACCGGGCCGCACTACGCCTTCAACCCCGGCAGCAGCGACGTGGAGAAGAACGACCTGGTGCTCGATGCACGGAAGTACGGCATCCCCTACGAGTACGAGACGCAGGACAACTGGGGCCGCGAGGCCATCTACTACATCGTGCTCTTCGGCGCCATGATCCTCATCTGGATCTTCGTGATGCGGCGCATCGGCGGCGGCGGCGGTCCGGGCGGCCAGATCTTCAACATCGGCAAGAGCCGGGCGCAGGTCTTCGAGGGCGGCAAGACCACCAACGTCACCTTCAACGATGTGGCCGGGCTTTCCGAGGCGAAGGAGGAATTGCAGGAGATCGTCGATTTCCTCAAGACCCCCAAGCGCTACACCGACCTCGGCGCCAAGATCCCCAAGGGCGCGCTGCTGGTAGGGCCTCCGGGCACCGGCAAGACCCTGCTCGCGAAGGCCATTGCCGGCGAAGCCAGCGTGCCCTTCTTCAGCCTCAGCGGCTCCGACTTCGTGGAGATGTTCGTGGGCGTTGGCGCCAGCCGCGTGCGCGACCTCTTCAAGCAGGCCAAGGAGAAAGCGCCCAGCATCATCTTCATCGATGAGATCGATGCCATCGGGCGCGCGCGCGGCCGTAGCGTGAGCATGGGCGCCAACGACGAGCGCGAGAACACGCTGAACCAGCTGCTCACCGAGATGGATGGCTTCGGCACCAACAGCGGCGTGATCCTCATCGGTGCCACCAACCGCGCCGATGTGCTCGACCGCGCCTTGATGCGCCCGGGCCGTTTCGACCGCCAGATCTTCGTGGACATGCCCGACCTGAACGAGCGGGAGGCGATCCTCAAGGTGCACCTGAAGCCCTTGAAGCTCGAGAAGACGGTTGATGTGAGCTTCCTCGCGCGCCAGACGCCCGGCTTTAGCGGAGCGGACCTGGCCAACATCTGCAACGAGGCCGCACTCATCGCCGCGCGCAAGAAGAAGACCGAGGTGGCCAAGCAGGACTTCCTCGATGCCGTGGACCGCGTGATCGGCGGCTTGGAGAAGAAGAACAAGATCATCACCACCGATGAGAAGAAGGTGATCGCTTACCACGAGGCCGGCCACGCCACGGTGAGCTGGCTGGTGGAGCATGCCTCGCCCTTGGTGAAGGTCACCATCGTGCCGCGCGGCCGTTCACCGGTGCCGCCTGGTACCTGCCGGATGAGCGCCACCTCACCACCGCGGAGCAGATGCTTGATGAGATGTGCGCTGCACTTGGCGGCCGCGCCGCAGAGGATGCCATGTACGGCAAGGTGAGCACCGGCGCCCTCAGCGACCTGGAGAAGGTGACCAAGCAGGCCTATGCCATGGTCACCATCTATGGCCTGAATGACAAGCTGGGCAATGTGAGCTACTACGACAGCAGCGGCCAGAGCGAATACAGCTTCGGCAAGCCCTACAGCGAGCGGACCTCGCAGACCATCGACGAGGAGGTGAGCAAGATCATCGAGGGCCAGTATCAGCGGGCGAAGCGCATCCTCTCGGAGAACAAGGACAAGCTCACCGCCCTGGCCAACCAGCTGTTGGTGAAAGAGGTGATCTTCAAGGAGGATCTGGAGAAGATCTTCGGCGACCGTCCTTTCCTGGTGCCTGCTCAAGCGGTCAGCACCACTACGAATGGCACCGCACCGGCGGCACCAGCGGGGCCCGCTGCGGTTGAGCCAACCAGTGCTCCCGAACAATCAGCCGGCTGATGCACGCCGCCACCGACTGGGCACCGGTGTACCAAGCGGCATCGCGCGCTGAAGCGGAATTGGTGCGCGGGCGGTTGGAGGAGCATGGGATCGAGGCCGTCGTGGTCGACAACGGATCCAGCGCTTACCCGCCACTGGCGCAAGCTGCCGTGCATGTGCGCCGCGGCGATCTGCTGCGCGCCCTTCACGAAGTGGGCAAACCGGACGAGGCGTGAAGGAGATCGCCATCCGTGCAGCGAGCGGTGCCGTGTATGCGGCGCTCGTGATCGGCGCGGCATGGCTGGGGCAACAGGCCACGGCATGGCTCTTCCTCGTGTTCGCGGGCATGGCGGCGCGCGAATGGCACCGCTTGCATTGGCGCGGCAGGGAGTCAGCTCCGCCCATGGTCATCGGCATCGCGCTGACGGTTGCTTGCTACGCGGCGTGGGCGTGGCTCTTCGAATTCCCGGATCCGCATTTCCCGGTGGCGATCGCCATCGTCATCGGAGCCATGCTAATCGCGTTCGTGGCCGTGCTGCGCGCCGCGCGCACCGCGATCGCCACCGCCATCGGCCAGCTCGCCGTGTCGGTCCTGCTGATCGCTCTGCCCATGGCCTGTGCACCATTCATGGCGATGGAGGGCAACATCCTCATCGGCTTCATGCTGCTCCTCTGGGCCAACGATACCGGTGCCTATCTGCTGGGGCGCGCCATCGGCCGCACCAAGCTGATGCCCAGTGTGAGCCCCGGCAAGACCGTCGAGGGACTGCTGGGCGGCTTCGTGCTCACCATGGTGGCGGCATGGGTGGTCGCCAGCTGGATCGATCATGCGCTCGAACCTTCCACTTGGCTCATCGCACCCCCTTCATCACCGTGAGCGCGACCATCGGGGATCTGCTCGAGAGCGCCATGAAGCGCGCGGCAGGGGTGAAGGACAGCGGCACCATCATGCCCGGCCACGGCGGCGTGCTCGACCGTTTCGACGGCTACTTGCTCGCGGCGCCCGTGATGGTGGTGATCGCGCTGGTTCTCGGTTGAATCAGCGCTTCAATTGCGCGAAGGCCGATTCCATGTTCCGGTGGAAGGCCGCCAACGTGAACCGATCCGCGAATACTCGCCGGGCTTCAAGGGCCATGCGATGGCGCAGCTCCGGGTCTTTTGCCAACCGTTCCAAGCGATCAGCCACGGCCATGGGGTCGTGCGTCGGGACCAGGAATCCGTTCACGCCCTCATCCACCATCACCGGGATGCCGCGCCAGTCGGTGGCTACCACCGGCAACGCGAATTGCGCCGCTTCCATGAGCACCACCGGGAAGCTCTCGGCCTCGAAGTGCGAGGGGAAGCAGAACACATCCGCAGCGCGGAAATCGTTCAGCTTGTCGTTGCCGGTGCGCACCCCGAGCACCCGCACGCGATCACGCAACCCATGCTGCGCGATCAAGTCGAGCATGCGCTGCTCGAACGCGGCATCGCCCCAGCGGCCCATGAGCATCAGCTCGGCATGCACACCGCGCTGGATGAGCTCGATGAAGGACTGCACAAGCACTTCGACGCCTTTGCTCGGGATCAGCACCGCGGTGAACAGGATGCGCATGGGCCGTCCGGGATCCGGGTCGCGCGCAATGGGGCCGCCCGCAAGGTCCTCGATGCCATTGAACACTGAAACGATGCGCTTCGCCTTGAAGTGCTGCGCATCGGGCGGCGCCAGATCCGAAGTGCGGATGGCGAGATCAGGCTTCCGGTACGCCAGCCAGGCCAGCCAGCGGATCGGCGCAGGCAGCCTGCTCATGTAGGTCGAAAGTCCACCAGCGTGGAAATGGAACACGGTGTACCGGAAGCACCAGCGCACAGCGATCAAGAAGATGATGTCGCGCAGGATCGGCACCAGGTTCGGGCCGCTGGGCGGGTAGTAGAGCACCTGCGAGCGATGCTTGATCCGTGCGGCCCAGACGGCGGCGATCGTCCGGAAGAGCACCCGCACCTTCTTCAGGCTGAAGCGGCCCACCTCGCTCATCTCCTCGGAATAGGCCAGCCGCACATGGGCCAGTTCGAGCGTGGTGAAGGCGCCCTCCAGGAACTTCTCGATCATCACCGCCTGACCGCCGAAGGGCGGCGGGGTCTGTCCCACGACCAAGACCCGCATCGGTTCCGCTTGCATGGCGGCGAAACTAGGATCGAACGCTGCTGCGCTGCGACCATGTCGCGCGCTGTGGTCCATGCCCGATCGTTGATAGTGCACGCGATCCTGATTCCCCGCGTGGCCGAAGGAGCGCGGCTATATTCGCCGCGCTTCCATGCACCTGCACCGCGAAGGCACTCCCACCTTGCTGCTCGTCACCACAGTGTCCTGCTTCGGCCTGTTCGCGCTGATGCAATGGCCGGTGCTGCCGCAGCCGATCGCTTTCGTGATCGGTGCAGCGCTCGTCGCGGTATGGGCCATCGTGATCTGGTTCTTCCGCGTGCCGAGCCGCACGGTGCCCTCGAACGATGCGCATGTGCTCTCACCCGCCGATGGCAAGGTGGTGGCGATCGAGGAGGTCCATGAGGCCGAGTACTTCAACGATAAGCGCGTGCAGGTGAGCATCTTCATGAGTCCGCTGAACGTGCATGTGAACTATTACCCGTTGAGCGGCACCACCAGCTATGCGCGCTACCATCCGGGCAAGTACCTGGTGGCCTGGCACCCGAAGAGCAGCACGGAGAACGAACGGAGCACCGTGGTCACGAAGCATCCGAAGCACGGCGAGGTGCTGTTCCGGCAGATCGCGGGCGCATTGGCGCGGCGCATCTGCACCTACAGCAAGCCCAGCGTGCCCGCGCAGCAAGGCCAGGAGTTCGGTTTCATCAAGTTCGGATCACGCGTCGATGTGCTGCTGCCGCTCGATGCGCGCGTTACCGTGAATCTCGGCGACCGCGTGCAAGGCTCGGTCTCGGTCATCGCCCAATTCCCCGGTTGAACATGAACAGGTCCGTCAAGACCTTGCTGATCATCATCGTGGCGGCCCTCGCCGTATTCGTGGCTGCCCGGATGATCATGCAGCGAATGCATGCGCCATCGGCTCCGGCCGCAGGCGGAGCGCAGGATCAAGTGACCGGCCCGGGGCCCTTCGATGGCTTGGGCGTGCGTTATGATGGCCATTACCGCTGCGAGCGCGGTAGCCTGCGCTATCTGTTGCGCTTCTTCCCCGAAGGCCGCGTAGTTCTGGTGAACGGCACAAAGGATGTGGAAGCCACCCTGCCCGATTTCCTGATCAGGGAGACCAAGGGCGATCCATCCATCGGCTTGCATAACGTGATGGCCACGGTGAAGGGCGACAGCATCTTCTTCGTGACCAAGCCGCTGCGCGGCGAGATCAGCTACCGCGGCAAGGTCACCGCGAGCGACCGGGTCCACTTCTTCCGGCACAGCCACATCACCGGCGCCGACTTCGATATGGAGTACACCTTCGTCTCGGACGAGGAGCGGAAGTCAGGCCAGCAGCCGTCGTAGCTCATCGTGATGGGCGATCCTGTGCGTAGCCTGCAGGTCTGGATCGGTCTCCGCATGGTAATGCGCTTGGTCCCAACCCGCTAAGCGCGCACCCAGCATATCGGTATCCGCATTGTCGCCGATCATGAGGCTCTCCGTTGCTTTCGCGCCGGAACGCTTGAGGGCTTCGGTGAAGATGGCCGCATCGGGTTTGGCAGCGCCTGCCCGCTCACTGGTGAGCACGATATCGAAGCGGTCAGCGATGCCGCTGTGCGCGAGCTTCACATGCTGCACCTCCTCGAAGCCATTGGTGATGATGTGGAGGCGATACGTGCCGGCCACGGCATCGAGCAACTCCATCGTGCCGGGCATCAGGGCCGGTTTCAGCGGGCAACGGGCCAGGTATTCTTCTGAGAGCCTGCCGGGCAGGCGGCCATCCACCACCCCGAAGTGCTGCAAGGCCGAGCGGAAGCGAAGCACGCGCATCACCTCCTTCGGCATGCGGCCTGCGCCATGCTCCGCCCAGAGCCTGTGGTTGATCTCCTCGTAAACGCCGATGAAGGCCTCAGCATCCGGTATGCCCTGTGCGACCAGGCCGTGCGCCGCAACCAGTTCGCGCAAGGTCTCGCGCGAGTTGGTGCGGAAGTCCCACAGCGTATGGTCGAGGTCGAAGAAGAGATGCCGGTAACGCTTCATCGGAGGAATCCCCAGGCCACGCTCAGCACCAGCGACCAGCCGGCGATGGCGGTGAGCAGCACGGGAAGGGTGCGGCGGTCGTGATGGAAGTACTTCGCGGCGATCAAGGCGGTGATGGGCACCGAAAGGAGCGGAGGCATGATCGCGAGGCCGAACAGCCCATAGCTCCGTTTCACGCGAACGATGAAACGATTGGAGCGCGTGAATACGCGCTTCGGGGCGAGGCCTTTGGCGATGCGCCGGTCCCGGTTCCTGATCGCTCGGGCATGCAGCCACTTCAGCACGCCCACCCCGGCGCGGTAGAAGGCGGTCGTGCCCAAGGCTCCGCCTATGGAGAGCAGCAGCACGGTTTCCCAGAACGTGTGGTTGAAGCCGTATGACACCGCTGCGGCGAGCACGAACTTCACGACGCTGGTGCCGAGTACCGCCAAGATGCCCGCGGTATCCATGGCTCAGGCCTTACGCCCGTACGCCAGGTCGCCTGCATCGCCAAGGCCGGGCACGATGTAGGCCTGCGCGGTCATCTCCTCGTCGATGGCACCGATCCAGAATCGCGTGCCCGCGGGCAGGTGAAGCTTGGCGTACTCCAGCCCTTCGGCGCTGGCAATGGCGCTCACCACATGCAGTTGCTTGGGGATGCCCAAGCGGAGCAGGGCTCGGTACACCAGCACCATGCTCTGCCCCGTGGCGAGCATCGGGTCGCAGAGCACCAGCACGCGGTCGTCGAGGCGCGGACTGCTCATGTATTCCACTTCGATGTCGAAGCCCTCTTCGCCCTTGCGGTGCTTCCGGTAGGCGCTGATGAAGGCATTGTCTGCGCGATCGAAGTAGTTGAGCATGCCCTGGTGCATGGGCAGTCCTGCACGCAGGATCGTGGCCAGTACGGGTTGCTCCTTCAGCAGATGCGCGCGCGCAATGCCCAAGGGCGTGGTCACCTCGTGCTCTTCGTACTCCAAGGTGCGACTGAGCTCCAGCGCGAGCACTTCACCCACGCGCTCGAGATTGCGGCGGAACCTCATGGGGTCCTGCTGCACTTGGGCGTCGCGCAATTCGGCGATGAACTGCCCGGCCACACTGCGCTGATTCACGAGTTCCATCACCATGCGTTCATTGCTTTAGCCACCGGAGCGGGAGCGGAAGTCGGTTCCGCCGCAGGCGAAAATAGGTCCTGGGCCCTGCACCGAACCCCGCGTTGAAGCGCGCCACGCTCGGCGTGTTCGATCCGGCGAAGTCGAGCAGCATCCCGGTGCCGGCATGGCGGGCGATCCACGCATCGATCAGCACGAACATGGCCTTCGCCGAATGACCTGATTCGGAATTGGCCGATTTCAGCATGATGCTGCGTCCCTGCCACGTGGCGAAGCAGGCTGCGGCCATCGGCTCCTGGTCCTTGGCAAGCGCCCTCACCTCGCATTGGCCGCGTGCGATGCCCTCGCTCACCACGCTCAAGAATACCTCAAGCCCCTTCACGGATGAAGGCCCGAAGCGCTCACCCGTGGTGCGGCGGAAGAGCGTTTCAAATGCACTCACTGGCAGCGCGATCTCGTGCAAGTCGGCAGCATCCTTCAGATTCCTCCGGTGGCCCTTGCTGTAATGCGAGCGAAGGGTATCCAATGCATCAGTGGCCACTAGCTCCTGATTCTGCTGGGGTACAGCTTCAGTGGTCGCAATGCCAGAGTGAAGCATGGATCCATTCACCAGGATGTCCATGTACCGGATCCGCTTCGGAAGTGCGGCAATGAAGGCCTCTGGTGAGACGCGTCCCGGATGCGCCGCGAACACACCGAGTTGCTGGATGCCCAAAGGCTGGTAGAGGTAGGGAAGGCCCCATTTGCTGCGCACGGTGAGCGGCATCATGGCGTCGGCTTCTTCATCGACGAGCGCTTCCCAATCCGGACAGGCCAGGTCAAGCACCCAGCTCTGCGCGTACCAGAGCCGATTGGCGCTGCGCATCAGCCTCGCATCCCAAGCGCCCTTGTCAATCTCGTTGTGCCGCAGGTGCTTGATCATGGCGCAGCGTTACGGATGATGCGCAAGATGGCATCGCGCCATATGGCCCGTTCACCGGTGGGGGCCAGGAAGCTCTCATGCCACAGGCCGGTGAAGGTCCCGCGCACGCGCTTCACGGTTTCGATGATGAGACTGGCTTCGCGCACGGCCTCGTCGGGCGATAAGCGCAGCTTCTCGCTCAGCGTGTTGTCCATCACGGCGAATGGATGGATCATGAGCTCCGTGGACTGCTCGTGCTCAAGATCGTACCACGGGTATGGCGTGCAAGTGCCGGCGCGGAAGCCGAGGCGGTCGTGGCAGCCCATGCTGTGCTCCTCCTGGAAGCCTAGCGCGATGGCGGTTCGGAATGTGCCCGGCGTGGTGAAACGGAGGAAGTGCTGACGAGAGGATCGGATGGGCTTGCCGACAGCGGTGGAGAGGCGGGCCTGCTCATGCGCGGTGAGGCCTTCGGACAAGCTGCTGCGGTAGGAGGGATGCAAGCCGATCTCGATGCGCGCGGCGAGCGATTGCAAGTACGCGGCGTAGCGAGGATGCTCCACGGGAACAGCATGGTCGAGCGGTCCCCGATCAGCGGCCAATACGAACGCGATGAGTCGTGTTGAGCTTGCCTCGATGGCATGCAACAACTCAGCATCGAGCACGAAGGGGTCAGGCTTCGTGCCGCGAAGCACCGCGATCCGCTCTGCGGCGTCATGCCAGCATCCATGAGACAAATCGCGCAACCAGGCACCTGCTGACCGCCACGGTTCGCGGCCCAGGTACTTGAATCCATTGTCCAGGTCGATGGTGGCCTCTTGCCTGTAGGAGCGCTGGGGTTCCGGAACACGCGGATCGAAGGCGCGCCAACGCTCGGCCAATTGGATCGCCCACTCATCAACCACCGGGCGGTGCAGATACCCGTGCTTCGCCGCATGCAGGGCGCCAGTGAGCGGGCGGCCATGCTCATCGTGCGGCAGTGCATGCCATTCTTCCACACGGGCCAGATGGAAGAAAGCGGCAGCGAACGGATCGAAAGGCAGGTCCGCGCCATCCACGGGGAAGAGGATCGGCAAATCACCCAATTGAGATATGGATGGATTAGTTAAAGCCTTGATGCCATCGATCAATGCTCCGCTCGGCCGCAGGTTGAACGCTCCGCGCACAGGATTTTCCGAGTAGGCCAGGCATGGCTGCACCTCGGGGTGCAGATCAGCAGGATTCGGAACCCAACGGATGGTGATTCCGAGTAGGCGGGCAATCACCTGCTCTACGGCATAGCGCGCACGGGTGCTGGGCGATTCGATCCAGATGTCGACTTCTTGCACGGCCGGGGAATGCGGGCAAGGTAGGAGCGGCTGCGTGCCTGCCGATCAGGTGAGCAGCGCGGCGATGCGGTCGGCCGCATGCCCATCGCCATAGAGCGGAGGACAGGTTGGTGCCCCGTTCCGCATGAAATGGCCCACCGCTTCCAGGATCCGTTCATGGTCCGCATCCGCGAGCGTGGCTTGCCCGTGGTCGATCAGCTCGGTCCATTCGGTTTCGCGGCGCAGCACCACGCAAGGCTTGCCATGGAAGAACGCTTCTTTCTGGACACCGCCGCTATCCGTGAGGATCAAGCGGGCGTTCATCTCCAAGGCGATCATGTCCAAGTAACCAACCGGTTCAATCAGTCGAATGCGCTTGGGGTCGATGGACATCGCGCCGTTAATGCCCAAGCGCTGCCGGGTGCGCGGATGGAGCGGCAGCACCACGGGCAAGCCATGCGATTCGGCGCATGCTGTCAAAGCGTTGAGAAGGGCGTTCAGCCGCTCGGGGCTATCGGCATTGAAGTCGCGGTGGATCGTGGCCAGGAAGAACCCATTCTCCTTCAAGCCCGATTCTCGGATCAGGTGAGAACGTTCCTTAACCAAGCCCGCGAAGTGCAGGCTGCTGTCCAGCATCACATCGCCGACGAGGGAGACGCATGGGTGATCGGACGATGCGGGGGCAACAGCACGGTCGATGATCCCCTCTGCCCGCAGATTCGACACGGCTGCCTCCGTTGGGCAGAAGAGCCAAGCGGAACAGTGGTCGCATAGGACGCGATTGACCTCTTCGGGCATGGACTTGTTGAACGAGCGGAGGCCCGCTTCAACATGGGCGATGGGCACTCCCAGCTTCGCGGCAGCGATGGCTCCGGCCAACGTGCTGTTCGTGTCGCCGTAAAGCACCACGGCGTCGGGCCGCTGTGCGATCAATGCCTGCTCTATGCCCTCGATCATGCGCGCGGTCTGCGCGCCATGCGAACCGGAACCGATGCCGAGATGAGTCTTCGCAGCAGGAATCGACAATTCGTGGAAGAAGACCCGGCTCATGGCGTCGTCGTAGTGCTGCCCGGTGTGCAGCACTTCATGAATGGTCCCGCCATGACGATTCAATGCGCGGTCCACGGCAGCAACCTTCACGAATTGCGGGCGCGCGCCGACGATGCTCAGCAAGCGTTTCATGCGAGCATGCCGTTGTCCGCGAAGCTGTAGTAACCGGTAGCGCCCACGATCAAGTGGTCCTGTACCGAGATGTCGAGCAGTCTGGCGCCCTCGACGAGCTTCTTCGTGAGCCGGATGTCCTCTTCGCTCGGCCGCAGCTGGCCGCTGGGGTGGTTGTGGCAGAGCAGCAGGCAGGAGGCACGCCGCTCGATCGCCGCCTTGAAGATGAGCTTGGGGTCCGCCACAGTTCCGTGCAGTCCTCCACTGCTAATCTGCGCCAGTTCCAAGAGCCTGTTGCCGCGATCGAGAAGGATGAGCCAGAACTCTTCATGAGGCAGGTCGGCCACTTTGCCGCGAATGAGCTCGAAGGCCGTCGCGCTGTTGGTCACCGATGGTCGTTCCGCAGCATCGGTGGCTCGGCGGCGCCGTCCCAGTTCCAGTGCCGCCGCGATGGCCAGCGCCTTGGCCTCGCCCATGCCTTTGTGCTCCATCAGGGCACTAGCATCAAGAGTGCCCAGGCGATGCAGGTCGTTCCCGGATTTGGCGAGGATGCGCTTCGCGAGGTCAAGCGCGCTCTCGTTCCGCGAGCCCGAGCGGATCAGGATGGCCAGCAGTTCCGCATCGGATAGGGCACGGGCACCCAAACGGAGCAGCTTTTCCCGCGGACGATCGTCGGCCGCCCAATCGCGGATGGGCATCCGAATCTCATCGCGTTCTTCCATAGGTGCTGAAATGAGAACAGGCCCTCGTTTCGCGAGGACCTGTCCAAAGTAGGGTTCAACGGCTCACTTCAGGGCTGAGACGTGCTTCTTCGCAGAAGACTTGAGGTTGGCCGCCTTGTTCTTGTGGATGACATTGCGCTTGGCCAGCTTGTCCAGCATCGAGGTCACCTCCGGCAGCAGCTTTTCGGCAGCAGCCTTATCGCTGGTGGCGCGAAGGTCGCGAAGGGCGTTGCGGGTGGTCTTGTGCTGGTAACGATTGCGGTCGTTGCGGGTCTCGGTTTGCCGGACCCGTTTCAAAGCGGACTTGTGATTGGCCATTGCGTTCTCCCTCCGATTAGGGGCGGCAAATATAGAAGCCTATATCACGCGGCAGGCAGTCTTCTAGAAAAAGGGCCGGTTGCCCGGCCCTGAATTCGGTTGGTGATGGCCCTAGTAGGCCATCTTGTCCTTGCCGAACATGTTGGTCACGGTCTTCAGAACGATCCGCAGGTCGAGCCAGAAGGACCAATTCTCCATGTACCAGACATCCAGTTCCACGCGGCGCTCCATGAGTTCCGGGGTACGGGTCTCTCCCCGCAATCCGTTCACCTGAGCCCAGCCCGTGATGCCTGGCCGGACGAAGTGACGCACCATGTACTTGTCGATGATGTCACGGTACTGCTCGTTCAACCGGATGGGGTGGGGGCGCGGGCCTACCACGCTCATGTGCCCCAGCAGCACATTGTAGAACTGGGGCATCTCGTCGAGGTTGCTCTTTCGAAGGAAACGCCCCACCGCCGTGACACGCGGGTCGTCCTTGGTGGCTTGCTTCACATCGGCTTCCTTGTTCATCCGCATGCTCCGGAACTTCCAGCAGACGAATTCCTTGTTATCTCGGCCAAGGCGCATCTGCTTGAAGAAGACCGGTCCTCGGCTCGAGAGCTTCACCAGGACGGCCAGCAAGGGGATGAGCCAGGTGAGAATGAGAACCACCACGGCAAGCGAGAAGGCCACGTCAAAAGCACGCTTCAGTCCACGGTTCAACGCGCGGTCCATAGGCTCCTTCCGCAACTTGCTCACGGGTACGTTGCCCATGAATTCGAGGTCGCTCGTCTTCACGACGGGTATGAAGCTCTCCGCACTGGGAATCACGCGGAATCGGATGGTATTGCGCTCGCAGAATTCCATCAGATCGGTGATCTCCTGCTTCCGAGAACCGGGCAACGCGCAGTAGACTATGTCAATTCGGTTCTGCACGGAGAAGGCCTTCAATGCAGCCACATCACCGACGCGATGCTGTGCGAGCATGCCGGAGATGGGGGCGTCCGTGAAAATGCCGCGGAATCGGTAGCCTCGAACCGTTTGGTCCTGACAATACTGAAAGATTTCCTCGGCAGCGGGGCTGTCCCCAACGATCACGAGGTCCTTCACAGAGGTGAGAGGCTCGAACGAGAGGACCTTATTGATGCCGGACTGCACATTCTGGAGTGAAAGCCTTCGGGACCGCAACGCCGCAGCAAGCTCTTGGGCCACATCGTTGGCCCCTGTGCCTTTCCCATTTCCGCTGGTGGGAGTAATGATCCGCTCCATGCTCCGGGTTCTGCTGGCGTAATTGGCGTTGGGAGGCTTTGCTTGTAGGGTGGGCAAATCTATTCGCGACGAGGTCCCGGTGTCAAGTTTGTCGATAAAAATTCTTGTTTCGTCGATGTTGTTCTAAGGTTTCCAGCAATCTTCAATAGCTCAGATCTCTGATAATCAGATGAATGGCTTTGATTAGTTACTCGACCTCAGGCCGGTCTGGTCGTATTTCCCACTGATTCGGGCACGCAAGTAGAGACCGATGAACCGGGAGTTGGTCACGAGGTAGCGCCTCCAAAGCCTTCCGGGTTCGAGCACGAGGCGGAATAGCCACTCCAGCGAAAGGTCGCGCATCCACTTCGGGGCTCGCTTATCAACGCCAGCGTATAGCAGGAAAGCACCGCCTAGGCCGACCATCACCGCATTCACTTTGCCCTTCATGGCCGCCATGAATCGCTCCTGCTTCGGGCAGCCGAGCGAAACCAGGATGAGCCCGGCACCGGAAGCGTTGATCCTTGCGGCCTCCGTTTCGAAGTCCATCTGTTCGAAACGAATGTATGGGGGAGAGTGCGCACCGGAGATCACCAGTTCCGGGCTTTCCAAGGCAGCCCTTTCCTTGATGCGTGCAAGCGTTTTTTCTGCTCCACCGTAGAGGTACACCTCAACTGCATCTTCCGAAGCCCTAGCGAGGAGCGCCGGCATCAGGTCATTCCCCGCGACGCGCTCCTGGTGCAAACCGTGGAACCGATTGAGCGCGTGCAGTACCGGCATCCCGTCGGGTGTGGCGAAGTCCGCGTTGTTCACCACCGCATTGAAGTCTGGCCGGGTCGCTTCAACCACCATGTGCGCATTCACGCAGCACACATATGCCGAATGGCGCTCCCGGGCCAGTGCCATGATCGCATTCACCTGTTCCCAGAAGCCGCCCGTGGTGATGCCAACGGTGAGCACTGGGCGCTTCGGGAGGATTGCAGCCGTGGATCCGACCAGCGACATCAGGTGGTGTTTGAGGCGAATGAGAAGCGCCTTCTACGCTTCGCGCGGCTTGATGTTGTGCCAGCCCACCACGAAGCAGCACGCAGACGGCGCGCTCCAGTATTCCCTTTCAGTGACCCCGGCAGGATTCGAACCTGCAACCAACAGAACCGGAATCTGTCATTCTATCCAATTGAACTACGGGGCCGAGCGGCGGCGAAGATACTGGCGATGTCCGGAGCCATCGTGATTCAGTCGATTCAATCCTTGAATGTGCGCAAGCCCACGGCATATTGAGGTTGGTCAGTCTGCAAACGGTCGGGCTTTTTCCGGAAAGCTCTCCGATGCGCGCGTACGCCTTGGGTGCCGAAGAGGGACACCTTTAAGCCTCTCCGCCGAGCATCCGCGAGCTCTTCATCCGTGATCCTGTCGTAGGCAATGGTGAGGCCGGCACAACCCAAGCTGAGCGCTTGTTCGGCCCCTCCATTCATGTCGGTGAGGTACAGGTATGCGCTGATGCCGGGCTTCTTGGAGATGATCAACTGAATGAAGTCCGATGTCTGGCAATCGATGAGGATGCGCCCGGATAGAACGGGGGAATTGTCCAATGCGATGACCGCGTCGGTAAATGCATGTAGATACGCCCACCAATCATCCTGCGCGAAGAGCTTGCAATCGAGTGTGAAATCAGCTTCAGGATAGCGCTGGCCGAGTTCCAGCAGGAGCGAATCGATCCGAACAATCGAGAAGGCCTTGCCATTATGCCTCACTGGACAATCCATCAGTTGGTTCCAAGGCGTGCTGTTCACCTTGCCGTCACAGCCAGTGAGTTCGGACAGATCGGCTGCATGGTAAGCCACGAGGACACCATCAGAGGTCAATTGCGCATCGAGCTCGATCCCGTCGGCCCCGGAAGTCAAGGCTGCAAGAAGGCTCTCGGCGCTGTTCATCGGGGTTTCGTGATCGGGCCCCATGCCTCCATGGCCTATGATCCGGGTGGCTCCGGGGTCCGGGGCGACACAGCCGGTGAGCAGCACGGCGGCAATTAGGCTTCCACGCATGCCACGAAGTAACGCTCCGGAGCTTAGCGCTGTCCCACGTGCACCAGCAACGGGCAATCAATCAAAGTCGATGGGGCGACCATGGGCTCATCGAGCGGCGGCGCACTGCCATAGCGTTCATGCATGACCCGGAGCACCAACGAATCTCTGAGGTGGTATTCGCGCATGGGTTTCGCCTCGCAAAGCCGGATGCCCAGTGCACGCTCATAGAGCTTCCAGACCAGTTCGGAACAGTACATCAGGTCATCGCCCCACCGGAATTTCCAATCGTAGCCGATTCCCATGAGCGGCTTTGCAGCATCAAGCAGGTGCTGAATGGACTTTTCGTCCAGCTGACGGTCGGCGTCAGCAAGGCGCATTGCAACGTACTCTCCACTGCCTTGCTCGATCCATTCAGCAAGCGGGGTGAATTTCACAGGACCAACAGCCTCGAGCACCTGCCAGCGCCCCTGCTGCTTGAATGCGATGCCCACATGCGTCCACCTGCTCTTGGTGGCCAGTTGGAGGGCCAGGCCCTGCCCACCACCGATGTGCTGGAAGAGCAGGTCGCCATCCCGAAGGTGCTTGGATAGGTCTGGTTGAGCATGGACTTGAGTGACGGTGAGCGCCACGAGAGCAATCGCGCTGGCCCATCGCTGCCGCATGGACCTGAGGGATGCGTTGGTAGAAGCCATGTCCGGTCAATGCGTGAACTCCGATCGGTAACTGCTGGTGTTGCCGCGCTCGTCAACGACGATGAGCTTGAATTCCTTCTTCCCAGCTCCTCCGCTGTGCTTGTCGAAGGCGTGCGAGAGGGTCTTTGTCTTCGGCTCGTACTCGAGCAGGATCCAATCGCCATCGAGGGTGCCTCGCCACGAGCTGATTCCACTGAGGTTGTCCGAGATCCGCAGTTCGAAGCCCTTGCGACCCCTCATGTCAGCGCGAAGGTCCACATTGGTGATCACCGGTCCGGTGGTGTCCAGCATTACCGTGTATTGGCCGAATGCCTTCACCTGGGCGGTGATCCAGCCATCGGCGTATTTGCCGCCAACCGCACTGGCCACGCTTCCATCGGATTCGAGCCGCACGATAAGTGCTTTGGCTGGCTTGACGGTGTTCACAGCCAAACTGAGATCTGCTGCAGTGTGCAAGGGCGTGAGCGGGTCGCCGATGGCATGCAAAGGCCCCAAGGCGCGGCCAACAGCCGGTTTGCGTGAGTAGGCCACATAAGCGTCGTCGTAAAGCGATTGGGCAGGCAGCATGAAGCGAAGGCCTTCTTCCTCGATAAGGTTGGCTGCATCATAGCGGAATAGACTGCCGCCAGGTGCACTGACCGGCCAAGTAGCGGCCTCTTGGGCAGTGGCGCCGTGCAGGACGAAGCGCAGTTCACTGCTGTTGCCGTTGGCATCGGTGGCCACCACGCGCACAGTACGATCGCCGCCGGGTGGCATATCAATGCGGCCTTGCGGAGGCTCCTTTCCATAGATGCGCAACTTGTTGTTTGGCTGCTTGTAGCATCTATGGTAATCCATCTTGCGCCCCTTGAAAAGCGCATAATCCATGTGGGCGTTGCAATAGCGGTTATGGCTGAAGTCAACATGATCCAAGGTGGTCACGAAATAGCGGACGCTGTCCACGAAGACTTCAATGCGCCGCACACCGCACTTCGCCGACCCGCTGTCGTAACGATCGAAGGTGTTCACCGCGATGCCGACTGTGCCGAACGCCTTCGGGGCAGATTTCAAGGTGTACTTGCCGGGACCGCCATGCGCCGTATAGCCCATCGCTTGATCGGGGTAAGGTGCCGTGCGTGAGCTATCAGTGAGCGCATAGAGCCGAATGCCTTGGATTTCCGGCGGAACCCGATCGGCCATCTGGAACCCATGCGCCTCCGGGTCCAGAGCATGCTGGCTGCCCGTGCTCCGCACCTCGAAATGCAAGTGAGGACCACCGCTTCCGCCTGTATTGCCGCTCAGGGCGAAGACCTCACCCTGCTTCAGGGGCAACGCGCCTTTATCAGGTGTCCAATCGATGCTGAAGTCCTTTTGCCGGTATTGCTGATCCATGCAAGCAGCACCTACTTCACCGGTGAGCCGTTGCAGATGGCCGTAGACCGTGGTATGCCCGTCGGGGTGTTCGAGGTACACGGCTTTGCCATAACCGTATGGGCTGATCTTGATCCGGCTGACCCAACCGTCGGCCACGGCCCTTACAGGGATGCCCTCACGGCCTTGGGTGCGCATGTCGAGGCCTGAATGGAAGTGATCATTCCGAGGCTCCATGAAGTTGCCCGATAATTCAATGGGGATGTCCATCGGAGAGATGTATATCCCTCGTATTGAATCTGATTGCGCTTGAACCCTCACCGAGACAATAGCACTGATTGCCAATAGAATGACTGCTGCTTGTTGAAGTTTCATCGAGGGGTTTGGGTCGGGGCGATACCGAAAAAGCAACGGGATTTCTGCAAGTGTACCGGGAGTACCAGGGGCATCGCCTGGAACGAGAGCGACTAATGGCTAACACCGTGAGGTTCAAACAACATGCCTTCCCTGTTAGGGACCAGGGCTATCTTCGGCCCGGACCGCGAAACGTTCAACCCGATGCAAGCCATGCAAACGCTGATGGACCGCCTCGAGCACCTGAAAGGCCGTGTGAACTCCTTGCTGAAGGAGCACAAGACCGTGCAGGCCCGGGTGTCGGAACTGGAGCACGGCATCCGTGAGCACAAGCGCACGGAAGAGGTGCTGCAGCAGCGTGTAGCAGAGTTGGAGAAGGAGAACGAGGTCCTCCGGAACACCAAAGCCGCCCATGAAGCGGCCGTTCCGGGAGCGAAGGAGCGTATCGACGAACTGGTTCAAGAGATTGACCGCTGCCTGGAACTCATCCAGAACTAGCGGCACCCAGCCATGGAAGAACGTTCCATCAATGTCGAAGTCGCCGGACGGGCCTACCCCCTGACCATCCATCAGGCGGAAGAGGTGAACGTTCGGCGTGCTGTGGACGAGATCAATGAGAGCATGGCCCGCTTCAAGGCAGGCTTCCCCCTCACCGATAAGCAAGATTTGCTGGCTATGGCCGCGCTCGAAGTCACCGTGCGCGCCCTCAACAGCAACGCGGCCCGGCAAGAAGCCGAAGCCGCTGCAGCCTTGGTGGAGGAGATCGATCGGATGCTCGGCGATCTACGGTCCTGACACGCTCCCGCCACGGAGGCCACGCGCGGTCCATGAAATAAAAACATGGACCCATGGAAATCGACATCGTCAGCATCCTGATCGGCGCCTTGGCCGGCCTCGTGGTAGGCGGCATCATCGTCTTCGTCGCCCTGAACAGCATCATGCGCAAAGGCGCATCGGCATCCTGAAGGAAGCCGAGGTGGAAGCTGAAGCGCTGAAGAAGGACAAGATCCTGCAAGCCAAGGAGAAATTCCTGCAGCTGAAGGAAGAGCATGAGAAAGAGGTGCGTGAGCGCGAGCGAAACGTGCAGCAATTGCAAGAGAAAGCAAAGCAGCGCGAGCAGCAATTGAGCCGCCAGCAGCAAGAGCTGGCCAACAAAGAGAAGAACGTGGACCGCCTGAAGGGCGAGTTGGAGCAGAAGCTATCCGGTATTGAGCGCAGGAAGGAGGAGAGCGAGAAGCTGCACGCCAAACAGGTGGCCCTGCTTGAGAACATCAGCGGGCTGAATGCCGAGGAGGCGAAGAAGCAATTGGTGACCAGCCTACAGGATGAGGCGCGCACGGCGGCCATGGCGCACATCAAGGAGGTGCAGGAGGAGGCCAAGGTGAATGCCAACAAGGAAGCCAAGCGCATCGTCATCCAGACCATTCAGCGGGTGGCCACTGAGCATGCCATCGAGAACAGCGTGAGCGTCTTCCATATCGAGAACGATGATGTGAAGGGGCGTGTGATCGGCCGTGAAGGGCGCAACATCCGCACCCTCGAAGAACTCACCGGTGTGGAGGTGATCGTTGATGATACCCCGGGCGCCATCATCCTCAGCTGCTTCGATGCCGTGCGCCGCGAAGTGGCCCGCCTTGCGCTGCACCAACTGGTGAAGGATGGCCGCATCCACCCGGCCCGCATCGAAGAGATCGTGGCCAAGACCAAGAAGCACCTGGAAGAAGAGATCATGGAGGTGGGCAAGCGCACCTGCATCGATCTGGGCGTGCATGGCCTGCACAATGAGCTCATCCGCATGGTGGGCCGCATGAAATACCGCAGCAGCTACGGGCAGAACCTGCTCATGCACAGCCGCGAAACTGCCAACCTCAGCGCCATCATGGCCGCTGAGCTGGGTCTCAATCCCAAAGCCGCCAAGCGTGCGGGCCTGCTGCACGATATCGGCAAGGTCCCGGACGAGGAGCCCGAATTGCCGCACGCCCTGCTCGGCATGAAGCTCGCCGAGAAATACGGAGAGAAGCCCGATGTATGCAACGCCATCGGCGCCCACCACGACGAGATTGAGATGACCACCTTGCTCTCGCCCATCATCCAGGCCTGCGATGCCATCAGCGGAGCACGGCCCGGCGCGCGCCGCGAAGCCGTGGAAGCCTACATCCAGCGTCTGAAGGATCTGGAGAGCCTGGCCATGAGCTACCAAGGCGTCACCAAGGCCTTCGCTATTCAGGCTGGCCGCGAACTGCGCGTGATGGTGGAGAGTGATCGCATCACCGACCAGCAGAGCGATGAGATCAGCATGAGCATCGCCGATAGGATCATGAAGGAGATGACCTACCCCGGCCAGGTGAAAATCACCGTGATCCGCGAGAAGCGGTCGGTGGCGGTAGCGAAATAGTGATGCCGATTCGCGTTCTGGCTACCAACCCGACGCGAACAGGGCCATCACCTCCGGCGCATTGCCGATTGCTGTAGCAGCCTGATTGGCGGCCTGGAGATTCGCGGCAACCTTGCCTGTGGCGTTGGCCATGCTCTGGTTGGTGGCGAGTTCATTCATTGTGACCACCCGCGATCCCGTGGAAAGGGATTCGGATGCAGCGGCTGTGTGCTTCACGGCTGATGGAGCAACGGCGCCGGTCATGGATGGTGCTGCGTCCAAGGTCGATTCCCGCTCCAAGGCTTCTCGGCTCACAGCGGCGTCCTCCATCACGGCAATCTCCTCTTCAGGTGCTTCCATGGCCACATCCATGGCATCCGTTGCTTGCGCCTGTTCCTGGCGCACGGCAATCTGCTCATCCGAAGCCCTAGCCGATTGTGCTTCAGCCTGCGCCAGCCCAACGCGCTTGCCGTCGGCATCGGGCTCAACAGGCGCCGCCTCGATTGCGGGCTTCACTGGCTTTTCGGGCGTCGCTGCTTCTTGCTTCAATTCAGCGAGCTGCGGCTCGTGGTCGGCACCGTTGCGCATTACCCATACCCCTGCGGTGATCAGCAGCGCCAAAGAGGCGAAAGCAAGCGCGGGCCGCCAGAGGTCGCTGGTTTCCTTGGGCCAGATGAAGGTGCCCACGCTGTTGAGCCAGATCTGCCATTGCGGGCGGTGCTGGGCGCGGAAGATGCCCATCAGCTCGGCGCGCAACTGCGGATCGGCAGTAATGGGTGCGCGGCGGCGATCGTCGTTGCGCACGTCGTTCAGGAGGGCGCGCATGGCCTCGTACTCGTCACGGCCGTTGAGGTGCCGAAGCACGTAGGCGCGCTCCTCGTCGAGCAATTCATCAAAGGCGCGCTGTTGCAACAGGCTCTCGATGTCCTCGGGGTCGTAATGCTCACGCCTTTCCATGGTGAAGGGCATTGGGGTCGAACTCTTTCATGCGCTCGGCCAGTTTCTTGAGTGTGTAGAACAAGCGGCTCTTCACCGTGCCCTCGGAGCATCCGAAGGCAGCAGCGATCTCCTTGATGGCCATGTCCTCGTGGTACCGCATCACGAAGGTGGCTTTGTGGTCCGGATCGATCCGGTCGAGCTCCATGCTCAGGCGGTCGCGGAAGAGGTCATGGTCAACCCCGACACCGTCGAGGGCCTCCACACGGTCCGGTTCGTAGCGCATGTGGTTCGCAGCGGCGCGCACCACCTCATTGTGGCGGTACGCGTTCTTGCACATGTTATTGGCCACGCTGAACACCCAGGTGCTGAACGGCCTGGAGGCATCATAGCTCTCGGGCTTGCGCGCCAGCTTGGCGAAAAGGTCCTGCACCATGTCGCGGGCGCGCTCGCGGTCGTGCCAGAGCATGCGGTGGAAGTAGTTGAGCAGCCGGTGCTGATACCGATCGTATACGGCGCCGAAGGCCCGCTCATCGCCACGAGCAATCAGCTCCAGGAGGCGCTCATCGCTCAATCGCTCGTATTCCCTGCTGAACAGCGCCATGCTCAATGAGGTAGGATGCCGTTCGCCTGCAATTCACTGGTGATGCCAATGCGTTTGGCGAGCTCTCGCAACTGGTGTTCCATGAGCGCAGCCTTCTCTTCATCGCCTTGGGCGCGATGGTGCTTGAGGAGCACGGCAGCGGGTATGGCGTAATTGCGGCTCAGCGGACCGGCCTCCGTGGTCCGGCTCATGGCAGCCCATGCCGCATCGAGCTTGCGGATATCGCAGCAAGGCTTATCGCTCAGGCGCATGGCCATTCCGGTGATATGCAGCATCGGCGCGTAGCGCTCGGCCCATTGCCGGCCCAAGGCCAACGATAGGAACACCGGCCTGCTGCACGACTTCATCAGCCGGTCGGGAAATGAGGCGGCATCCGGTGCCACGGCCCCCCGGGCCTTTGCACGCGTCCAGATCCGGGCCCGGTAGCTGGCATCGTCGAGCAGGCGTTGGTCCACGATTAGGACATCGGGCCTTCGCCCTTCGGCATATTGGCGCACGAGCAGCGGGAACCCATCCATCTCACCGGCAACGATCAGCACCGCATCGGGGTCCACAGAGAGCAGGATATCGTCGGCCATGGCATACAGGCCAGGTGCTACGCCGCCGCGCAGCTTCATCTCGCGGGCCGCAGGCACGAGCTGCCCACGGTCGTCGTGGCGCAGTGCTCGGGTCAACAGTGGACCGACCAATTCATCGCGCGCAGGCTGTTGGCGGGCGGCCGCATCGAGATGCTCGTAAGAGGCGGGAGAGGGGAATGCGGTGTAGAAGGCGGCGAGCTCGGCCTCGAAGCTGCCCGGGTGCATGGTGCTGAGCGCGTCGGCTTGCTTCTTCAGCTTGGTGCGATCGTTCGATGGAAGCTGTCCTTGGTTGCGGATCAGCGCGCTGTTGCGCTCAGCCCGGAAGCGGTTCAATCCCTCGGTGGGCGTAAGTGCGGTGACCGTGCTGCTGAAAAGGTCGAAATCAAATTGCACGCTATCCGCCTTCGCCTTGTCCTTGGCATCTGCATTCACGCTCCACCCCCCTTGGTAGGCGTCGCGTACCGCTGCGGCTTGGGGCTTCTCAACAGGAGCGTTGGTCTGCGCGGTACAAGCAACCGAAGCGAACAGGACGGGAGTGAAGGCCGAACGGAAGGGGAAGCGGAGGTTCATGGTTCGGGGGTGCTGTACACGGCTAGCACGCGCAGGTTCAACAGCGGGCTACCTTTGGCCAAAGTTGCGCCATGCTGAGCGACGAAGCGAAAGAGCGGTTGCGGGATAGCTTGGGCAAGGTGCACGATTGGCCTTCGGTTTACATGTTCAAATTCATCCTGGAGCCTGAAGAGAAGCGGCTACAGGCCGTTCTGGAGCTGTTCGCGGCTGAAACCGAGGTGCTGCGGCGGTATTCCGCTGGCGGCAAGTACCTATCCATCACCGTGAAGGAGGTGATGCTCAGCGCTGATGAAGTCGTGGAGCGTTACGAGCGGGCTTCGGCTATTCAGGGCGTGATCACACTTTGAACCATGGATCTTACGACGCTGCGCACCGCTCTGCTCATCACGCTCTCCATCCTGCTGGTGGTGGTGCTGTGGCAACGCTTCCGCCGCAAGGTGCTGGCCAACGACCTGCCCGCGCCCTTGCACGCCGAGCTGCGGTCGCTTGAAGTGGCCTATCACCCGCAGCGGCTGTTCGCCGAATTGCATTTGCCGGATGCGCAAGTGCTGCGCACGGCATTGAGCGATGACAGGCATCAGCCATTGCATCAATGGCCCGACGAATCGGCGCCGAGCGGCAATCGGAGGGTCGAACGCGCGTTGCCGGAGCTGGCCGACGGCACCTACCACTTCGAACTTTCCACCGGCACGCAACGCACCGTGAGGCGTTTCCGTCTTCAGACCTGATGCACCGCACAGCCGCCTTCCTCTGCGCCTCGGTTCTCGCTTCGTCATTGATGGCGCAGGGCAAACTCCCTGATGTGAGCAGCACGATCAAGGGCGACTTGAACCTGCCCATCCCGTTCAAGAACCCGCTGTTCACCAATTATACGGAGAACATCGGCCAGGCGGGATTGGCCTTCCAAGTGCCGGTGCTGAAGGGAATGAGCATAGGAGCGGGCGGGGCCATGTGGTGGACCACCTTGAAGCAACGCACGCTTCAGCCCTTCGTGCCCAATGGCGACGTGCGCAGAACCATCGCTTATGGCAAGCTGGCCTATGAGCGCTACACCGGATCGAACACCTTCTATGAGGCCAGCTTGCGTTTGGGCTTGGCATGGTACGATTTCGATTGCGGCACCTGCGTTGGGGCGCGCGATGGTGTTGCTTACTGGGCATTGGGCATGGGCTATTTCGTGCATGCCACCGAGAACCTCGCTTTCGGCCTTACGCTCGGTTATGATCAATCCTCTCGCACATTCCTGGCGGAGGACCTTGGTCAGCAGCGCTTTCCCGGATCGCCTCAATCGGCCGAGCGGCGCCCTATGCGCAACGTTCTGGTAGGCCTTGGCTTCAGCACAAGGCTGCGGCGAAGTGAGCGCGAGGCAGTGACTTGGTAGTCTGTGCCGCGGGCGCGACGGACGTCTTCGATGCCCTGCTGCACAGTTGTTCATCACCCTCTATCTTGCACATCCCAAACCGTACCCCATGCGCGCACTGCTACTTGCTCTGCTCATTTCCTGCTCTCTGATCGCTCCTGCCCAGACGGTGCTCTTCAACGAAAACTTCGAGGACACACCGGCCTTCGCCCTGAACACCGCGGATCAAGGTGGCGCTACCGCATCAGCCGACAACAGCTGGCTGATCAATAACGCCTACACCGGCGGCAACGGCTCAGTGGTGTGCTTCGGATTCCCCTTGCCGTTCAATGTGGGCAATACGCCCGCTCAGCCTGGAGGCATCAATAATCCGAATGGAAACTATCTCCACATAACCAGTGTGGCCGCTCAGAACAGCGGTATCCTGAGTTGCTGCTTCCTGGCTGCCGATGGCCTTTGCGCCAATGCGGCCAGCCATTTCGCGGGCATGACCACCGATGTGGCCACAGGCGCCGCAGACATTACCTTGAGCTTCTGGTGGCTCTGTGCGGGCGGCACGAACAACTACGGCGAGGTGTATTACAGCACCAACAGCGGAGCGAGCTGGAATGTGATCAATACGCCCATCAGCCAGTACCGCAACCAATCGAATTGGGTGCAGCAAAGCATCACGCTGCCGGCCTTCAGCAACCAGGCGACCTTGCGTTTCGGCTTCCGCTTCTTCAACGGAACCACTTCCTCCGCGCAGGATCCAGCATTCGCCGTGGACGACGTGGTGATCACCGCCGCAGTAGCGGTGCCCGCGTCAATCACCACGAGCCCTATCGCAAGCAGCACCTTCTGCCAAGGCGCGCAATTGAACGTTCCCTATACCATCAGCGGCAGCTACACGGCGGGCAATGTGTTCACCGCGCAGCTCAGCGATGCCAGCGGAAGTTTCGCAGCGCCTACCGATATCGGCTCGGTGACCAGCACAGCAGCAGGAAGCATTGCCTGCACCATTCCTGTGGCCGCGCCTCCGGGCAACGGCTACCGCATCCGCGTGGTGAGCAGCACGCCCATTGTTACCGGAACCGACAACGGCTTGAACCTCACGATCAGCGCCGCTCCGTACGCCGGACCTGATGGAAGCGTGACGCTTTGCAAGAATTCCGGCACCTACAACCTGCTTGATTACATGACCGGTGCCTCCGCCTGCGGATCGTGGACCGGCCCCAACGCGCTGCCCTTCAGCGGCCAACTCGATACCTACACCGATCCCGGTGGCGTGTACACGTACAACACCAATTGCCCCGGTGGCTGTCCGCAGGATCAGGGCACGCTCACAGTTACCCTGCTGAACCCGGCAAATGCGGGCCTGGATGTGAGTACGGCCCTATGCGCGAGTGGAAGCAACCCGCCGTTGGTGAGCTATGTGAACGGCGGCGATGCCACGGGCATCTTCTTCTACAACGGCCAACCCACCACCAACGCGCTACTCGCCAACCCCGGCAGCTACAACGTTTTATATGTGGTTTTTGGCACGGCACCATGCATCAACGACACGGCTGAATTCCTCTTCACGGTGAACGCTGCACCCGATGCCGGCACGAGTACAACAGTGACTTTGTGCCAGAATGCTCCGCCCGTGCAGTTGATATCCCTTCTGGGCGGCACACCCGATTCCGGAGGCACTTGGACCAATCCGGTGGGCACGCCGGTGAGCGGCACCTTCACTCCAGGAACTAGCCAGCCAGGGTTGTATACCTACACGGTCGATGGCTTGCCGCCATGCGCGGATGCCCAGGCCTTCGTGGCCATGGTTGTTGATCCATGCTCGGGAGTCAGTGAAGCAGCCGCCCAATCTCCGATGCGCTACCTGGGTCAGGATGGAGCAGAGCATTTGATCGAGTTTGGCGCTGCTGGCGTGAAGGGCATTGAAGTGCACGATGCACTTGGCACGTTGCACGCCACGATGAACGGTCCGATTGGCGCCGGTGTGGCGCGAATCGACCTCAGCGACCGTTCAACCGGGGTATATTTCATACGGTTGGTTGGTGCGACTGATGGCCAAGTGCTGCGGGTCATGCACGCGGGAAGATAGTCGGGACCTTGTGCAGAAGATGTGCATAATCCGAGGCTGTGATTTCTTGGCCTGCGATGTGGCGGATGCTACGTTCGTGTCACCGTAGTTCTTTACTCCCCCGACGCAAGAAGGGGATAGCTGGGAGTGAATGCAGGACGACGCCGGAAGCGCGCAAGCGCGACCACACCTGGTAAGAGGTCAAGCGGGCGTGATGCACGAGTGCATGCCAGACGTGCAACGAACCCCCAAGCCGAAGGATAAGCCGCCGGAAGGCAGCGAGGCCTAAAGGGGAAGAGCATCGGGCATGCGATAGGCCACGGCCGAGTCGCATGGGAGCGGGGATCGCTGAAAAGCGGGCCCCGCTCCGCTTTTATGGGGCATCCACAGGCTGCGGTAGCATCCACAGCAGCTCATGCAGCCTTGCACATTGCGCGCGGCGGATGATTGTTCGGTCCATTCAGATGAACGGACAAAGCCCCGAGAAGGGGCTTTGTCGCAGTGGCGTGCTGGTCGCCTTCTTCAGCTGATGATGATCTCTCGGGCCTTGGGCTTCACGGCTTCTGCCTTCGGGATGCGCACCACCAGCATGCCGTTCGCGTGCTCGGCGCGGATGCCTTCTGCATTCACCGTTTCCGGCAAGCGGAAGCTGCGGGTGAAAGAGCTGTGCACGAACTCGCGGCGCGTGAAGCGCTCGTTCTCCTTAAGGTCTTCGACCTTCTTCTCAGCGCTCACCGTGAGGGTGTTGTCCTCGACGTTCAGCTTCAGGTCCTCTTTGGCATAGCCGGGAGCCATCAGGTGCAGCTCGAATTCGTTGGCGCGCTCAACGATGTTCACGGCGGGGACGCTGCGATGAGCGTCATCATGCCCGAGCATCTGGCTGATATCGCGGCCGAAGAATTCATTCACGAGCTCACTGAAGGGGCTGGTGAGCACAGCCTGCGGACGGTACTTCGCGATCGTCATGGCGTGTGTGGGTTTTTGTGGTTTGCAGTGAATCATGCGCGCCGCTCGTCAACCCGGGTGCCACTGCATTGATCGCGACGAAGTGGCGCGAACGGATTGCGATTGCACGACAGGATTTCCGAAACGCTCCACCGCGCCGTGACGGAATTACAGGATCGCGCTGCCTATTGCTGCACGAAACGGAAGGTGATGATGCCGCGGTGCGGATCCGGAGCCGATGAGTTTGGGCTGAAGGAGGTCTCCTTGGCGGATCTCAAGGCGGTCTCGAGCATGCACTCGTCCACGCTACTGCTTTGCGCAGGATCGTATTCGGCTTTGCGCACACGGCCATTGCGGTCCACTTCCACGCGCACCACCACTCGGCCATGATCCTTGCACAAGTAGCCAGGCTTGCCCTCTCCGCGCACGCGGTCGCGGAGGTTGTGCTCTACCAAGGCTGCACCTTCCACCTTTACGGGTTCGGCGGGCTTGGTGAGGTAGCGCTCATGGTCCCATTTGCTCGGATCGAGCTCGGGGATCTCGGGCTCTTCTTCGCCGCGCGCCTTGCGCTCTTCGGCCAATCGCTCGAACTCGGCTTGTTCCATGGCCCGCAGGTCGTTCTCCACGCGCTCAGCAAGTTTGGCTTGGCTGAACGAGGGCTTCACCTCGGCTGTGAGGTTGCTCGTAAGGGCGGTGACCTTCTCCGGGACGCCATCAGCCTGATCCTGGATCCGCTGCTCGATCTCTTCCGCCTCCAGATCACTGATCACATCGATGCGCATGTCGCTGATCTGGTCATCGCGCGGCACCGAGGGCATATAGATCACGGTGCAAACGAATAGCGCGAGCGTGTGCAGGGCCAGCGCCCCGATCACGCCGGCCTTGTGCTCTTCGAACCAGTCGAGGAATGCGACGATCATGGTGCAGTCACTGCTTCGACCAAGGTACAGCGGCTGCTTCGCTCGCATGCATGCGTATGCGCCATGCCGACGGCCAGCGGTTATTCCAGCGTGTGCCTGCCCCGTGCATCCATCCGAGGCCGATGCCCTCGAAGCTGGCCAGGCTCATTCCTTCAGCACCATCGGCCATCAGGGCCTCACCGCGCAGGAAGCGAATCGCATCGGGTTGGTTAAGCGCGACTTCGCTCGCGGTGCTGCGGTCCAATGCGTTCGACAATGCCAGAGCCGCATGCGGCGCCCAGCCTTCGCCTTTGCGCTCGGCATAAGGGAGTCCCGGCGCCGTGATCCGAAGTGCAGCCGACAATCGCTCAAGTTCACGCGACCAAGCTGCTGGACGCGCGTAGAGGATGCCATTGCGCTCAAACGACTCAAAGCACATGGACGGCTTCACCCAGGGCAGGCTGATATGTTCCTTATAGCCCTCCGGCGATTCATGGAGCTCCAGTTGACCCGGCTTGCGCACTACGCTGAGGAAGAAACCCTCACCGCGCACGCGATGCGGATAACAGCGGTAACCCACGACGCCATGCAGCTCACTGCGCTCCACGCCCCATGCTGGATCAATCGGCAATTCCAAGCACTCGCCTCCTTGGGCAACCAATTCCGCTACTTGTACTTCATTCTCCATGGGCTCCCACGTGCACGTGCTGTACACCAGCGCGCCTCCGGGGTTAAGGGCTTGCCAGGCGTGCTTTGCCAGGCCTTGTTGCGTTGCCGCGCATTGCTCCACCAGCCTTTCCGACCATTGCGCTCGAGCGAATGG
Source organism: Flavobacteriales bacterium (assembly GCA_016705545.1). Lineage (GTDB taxonomy): Bacteria > Bacteroidota > Bacteroidia > Flavobacteriales_F > PHOS-HE28 > PHOS-HE28. Next base: position 335,067 of record JADIYA010000006.1, on the reverse strand, counting down.
ATCCTTGCGGAACATGCCTTCGCCCGAGCACGGGGCATCGAGCAGGATCAGGTCGAAGCAGGATGTTAGCGGTTCAAGGTCACCGGCTTGGCTGCCAGCGATCATCACGTTCGGCGAACCGTGCTTCCAGCAATTCTCTGTCAGCACTGCTCGGCGCTCAGCGTGAAGTTCATTGGCCACGAGCAGGCTGTTCGGTGTGAGCAGCTGGAGCAAGTGCGTGCTCTTTCCGCCGGGCGCAGCGCACAGATCGAGCGCGATCACATCGCGTTCGTGGCAGCCAGTGGCGACCACTGCTTTCTCCAGCAACATGCTCGATGCCTCTTGCACGTAATAGGCTCCGGCATGGAACAAGGGATCGAGCGTGAATGCAGGCCGATCCTCAAGGTAGCGACCATTCGCGCACCAAGGCACCGCCTCGGCATCGATCATGAACGGCTTGTTCGGATTCAGCCGGATGCTGATCGGAGAGGCCGTGCTCAGCGCAGCAACCAGCGCGGCGCGCCCGGTGTCATCAGCGATCGGAACGCGTTGTTCGAATCCTATGGGCAGAGCGGTGCTCCCGCTTGCGCGATGATGCGGCGGCCCTTTGCTCTTCCGCCGAGCCATGGCATCAAGCCGCAGTCATGGGTTGGCGCATGACCGTCTCGGTGCGATCAGGTCCCAGTGACACGATGGAAATGGGTACGCCGACGGCCTGCTCGATGGTGGCGATGTAGCGCTCAAGGGTGTCAGGCAAGCGCCCGTTCGCACTTGCAGCACCCCAGCCCGGCATGTCCGTGTAGATGGGTTCCACGCCTGTGGTCACATCGTACGGCATGCGGTCGGTGATCTCGCCTTTCACCCGGTAGTGCGTGCAGATGCGCACGGAATCCATGCCCGTGAGGACATCAGCCTTCATCATCGCGAGTTCGGTGATCCCGTTGATCATCACGGCGTAGCGAAGCGCCGGGAGGTCAAGCCAGCCGCAGCGCCGCGGTCGTCCGGTCGTGCTGCCGAATTCATGACCCGCCTTGCGAATGGCCTCGCCGGTGGCATCATCCAGTTCGGTGGGGAAAGGGCCGCTGCCCACGCGGGTGCAATAGGCCTTGAAGATGCCGGTGATGCGCTCGATGCGATTGGGTGCAACGCCCAAGCCTGTGCATGCTCCGGCGCAGATGGTGCTGCTGCTGGTGACGAAAGGATACGTGCCGAAGTCGATGTCGAGCAAGGTGCCTTGCGCTCCTTCGGCGAGCACGCGCTTGCCCGAGTTCAGAGCTTCATCGAGGTAATGCTCACAATCCACAGTCCTGAACGATTTCAACTGCTCCACGGCATCCATCCATTCGGCTTCGGCCTCTGGGCTGGCGCCGCCTTGATCGTAGAGGGAGAGCAGCCGCTCATGCTTGCGGCGCAACGCAGCAGCCCGGTCGGGAAGGTCGGCCTGGAAGATGTCGCCCACCCGCAATCCGTTGCGGCCGGTCTTGTCCATGTATGTGGGGCCGATGCCTTTGAGCGTGCTGCCGATCTTGAGCTTGCCTTTATCCGCTTCGCTGGCGGCATCGAGCGCGCGGTGCGTGGGCAGGATCAAGTGGGCACGGCGGGAGAGGAGGAGCGATGCGCGGATATCGACGCCCGCAGCCTCCAGCGCGCGCACTTCCTTGAGGAAGATCACCGGGTCCACCACCACGCCATTGCCCACGAGATTCACCGTGCCTTCGCGGAAAACACCGCTGGGAATGGTGTGCAACACATGCTTGGTGCCCTCGAAGATCAAGGTGTGCCCTGCATTGGGGCCGCCTTGGAAGCGCGCGATCACCTCATAGCGCGGCGCGATCACGTCAACGACCTTGCCTTTGCCCTCGTCGCCCCATTGGGCACCGAGCAGCACGTCCATCCGAGCGCGCGCCACTAGCCCTTCAGTTTCGCGATCGCCTCATCCACGGTATCGGTGATGATGAAGACGGAATCGAGCTTGGTGACCACGAAGAGCTGCCGCACGCTATGGCTCACGCGGGCGATGAGGGTGTCGCCACCCTTGTTGCGGGTGGAGGTGAGCACGCTGATGAGGATGTTGAGCCCGGTGCTGTTCATGTACTGGAGCTCGCCCATATCAAGCACCACCGACGCAGGGCCCTTGGCCAGTTCGCGATCAAGGGCTTCCATGAGCCGGTCAGCCTGCTGCTGGTCCATCAAGCGGCCCTTCATGTGGAAGACAGGGATGCCCTGCAGATCGGATATCTCCAGGTCGAAGGGCGGGCGTTCGGTCACGGTCATGAGGTGCTGAGTTTGGCTTGGCAGGCGGCGCAAAGGCCGTGGATGAGCAAGGCGTGGCGGCTCGGCCTGAAGCCGGTTGCTTCGGCGGCCGTATTCTTGATCTGCTGGATCCGCGGGTCGCAGAACTCGGTGACCCCGCCGCACGATTCGCAGATCAGGTGGTCGTGCTGGCGGAAGGCGTGGGCCTTCTCGAAGCTGCTCCGCTCGGAGGTGAAGCGGTGGCGCCGCACCAGTTCGCAATCGAGTAGCAGGTCCATGGTGTTGTACAAGGTGGCCCGGCTCACGCGGTACTTCTTGACCTTCATGCGGCCATAGAGCCGCTCGATGTCGAAGTGGCCGTCCTGGGCGTACACTTCACTGAGGATGGCGAAGCGCTCGGGGGTCTTGCGGTGCCCCTTGCGCTCGAGGTACTCGGTGAAGATGCGGTGCACGCTGGCCTGCTGCTCTACCGGGTTCCCCCCCCCCCCCCCCCCCCCCCCCACCATGGGGGGCCCAAAGCGGTCGGCTTCCGGTGACGCTGCTGCTATTGCTCCACCCGTTCCACGTTCCGCACGCCGCGCACGCGCTTGAGCTTCTCGATCAGGGCCTTGAGGTGATCGGTGTCATGGACATAGGCCATCACCTTGCCCTCGAAGATGCCATCGTGGCTCTCGAAGCTGATGGCCCGCATGTTCACGTTGTGCTCGTGGCTGATGATGGTGGTGATCTTGTTCACCAGGCCCACGTCATCGATCCCGCTGAACTTGATGCCCGCCAGGAACTCGATGTTCTCCTTGCCCTTCCAACGGGCCTTGACGATCCGGTAGGCGAAGTTGCTCATGAGCTGCACGGCATTGGGGCAGCTCACGCGGTGGATCTTGATGCCCTCGCCCTCGGTGATGAAGCCGAAGACATCGTCGCCAGCGATGGGATTGCAGCACTTGCTGAGCTGGTAGTCGATCTTCTGCAGGTCGTCGCCGATGAGCAGCGCGCCGGGGGTGCTTCCGCGAATCTCGGCCACTACTTCCTCCAGGCTGCGCTCATCGGATTGGCGCACCACCTTGGGCAAGTGCAGGCGCCCGCCTTTCACCTCCACGCCCTCGATCTTCTCCGGCACGTGCTTGCCTCGAGCCACTTGGTAATAAAGGTCCATGGCGCTGCGGGCGCCGAAATGCTCGATCAGCGCATTGATGCTGGCGGCATCGGCCTTCGCGCCCCACTTGCGGATCAGGCGCTGCACCTGCTCGCGGCCCACCACCGCCAGCTTCTTCTTCAAGTCGCGCAGGCTCTGCTTGATCTTGTGCCGGGCCTTCGCCGTCTTCACGTAACCGAGCCAATCCTCCTTGGGCTGCTGTTTCTTGCTGGTGATGATCTCGATCTGGTCTCCTCCTTTTAGGGGATGGCTCAAAGGCACCAGCTTGTGGTTCACCTTGGCGCCGATGCATTGCCTGCCGATCTGCGTGTGGATATCGAAGGCGAAGTCGAGGGCGGTGGCGCCTGCGGGCAGATTGCGCATTTCGCCTTTGGGCGTGAACACCACGATCTCGTCGCTGAAGAGGTTCAGCTTGAAATCATTGACGAAATCGATGGCGTCGGTGGTGGGGTCGTCGAGCACCTCGCGGATGCGGTTGAGCCAAGCATCGAGCGCGCCCGCGTGCTCCTGATCGTCCTTGTACCGGTAGTGCGCGGCCAGGCCCATCTCGGCGATCTCGTCCATGCGGCGGCTGCGGATCTGCACTTCCACCCAACGGCCGCCGGGACTCATCACCGTGGTGTGCAGGCTCTCGTAGCCATTGGCCTTGGGCAGGCTGATCCAATCTCGAAGCCGGTCGGGGTTGGGCTGGTAGAAATCGGTGACGATGCTGTACACCTTCCAGCAATCGGCCTTCTCCAGTTCCTGCTTGGTGTCGATGATGATACGGATCGCGAAGACATCATAGACCTCTTCGAACCTCACGTTCTTCTTCAGCATCTTGTTGTAGATGCTGTGCACGCTCTTGGGCCGGCCTTTGATCTCGTAGCTGAATTCCTCGCGGTCGAGGGCGCGCTTGATGGGCACCACGAAGCTGTTGATGAAGCGGTGCCGCACGGCTTCGCCCTTCTTGAGCTTCTGGCTGATCTCGGCGTAGACCTCGGGTTCCTTGAATCGCAGCGCGTCGTCCTCCAGTTCGCTCTTGATGCTGTAGAGGCCCAAGCGATGGGCGAGGGGAGCATAGAGGTAGAGCGTCTCGCTGGCGATCTTCAGCTGCTTGTCGCGCGCCATGCTGTCCAGGGTGCGCATGTTGTGCAGCCGGTCTGCCAGCTTCACCAGGATCACGCGCACGTCCTGCGCCAGGGTGAGCAGCACCTTGCGGAAGTTCTCGGCCTGGATGCTGTCGGTGGCGAACTGGAGGCCGCTGATCTTTGTAAGGCCGTCGATGATGGTAGCCACCGTTGACCCGAAGAGGTCCTTGACGTCATCGAGCGTGAGGTCGGTGTCCTCCACGGTATCATGGAGCAGAGCGGCCACTACGCTGGTGGTGCCTAATCCGATCTCCTCGGCGCAGATGCGCGCTACCGCGATTGGGTGATAGATGTAGGGCTCGCCGCTCTTGCGCCGCTGGTTCTTGTGCGCCTCCACCGCGATGTTGAACGCCTTGCGGATCATGCGTGTGCCTTCGGCCGTTCGCTCGCCCTTGATGGCGCGCAGCAGGGTGCGGTAGCGGCGCAGGATCTCCGCGCGCTCGGCCTCCGGATCGATGGCGGGCGCAGCGGGCTTGGAGTCGTCTGAGGTGGCGGCTTCAGCACTGCTCATGGCATCGAAGTTAGGAAGCCTCGAAGGGCAGCGCCGGAAGCACCGTCGTGCGCACCTCGCCGAAGCCGATGCGCAGTCCGTCCTTCTCGCAGTAGCCGCGCATGATCACGGTGTCGCCGTCCTCGATGAATCTCCGCTCGCTGCCGTCAGCCAGCTTCACGGGCTTGGTGCCTTTCCAGGCCAATTCCAGCATGCTTCCATAGCTGTCGGGCGTATCGCCGCTGATGGTACCGCTGGCCATGAGGTCCCCAGCGCGGATGTTGCATCCGTTCACGGTGTGGTGGGCGAGCTGCTGCGCCATGTTCCAGTAAAGGTGCTTGAAATTGCTGCGGCAGATCACGGTCTCGCTTCCGTCTGCAGTGCGCAAGGCCACCTCCAGTTTAATGTCGATGTGCTTGTTGCCGGCATACTGCAGGTAGGGCAGCACCGCAGGCTCCTGAACCGGTCCGGGCACGCGGAACGGCTCTAACGCATCCAAGGTCACCACCCATGGAGAGATGGATGAGGCGAAGTTCTTCCCCAGGAAGGGGCCGAGCGGAACATACTCCCATGCCTGTATATCGCGCGCGCTCCAATCGTTGAAGAGCGCCAGGCCGAAGATGTGGTCATCGGCTTCAGCGGTGCTGATCCGTTGGCCCAGGTCCTTGCCTTCGTAGGTGAAGAAGCCCACTTCCAGCTCGAAGTCGAGTTGGCGCGTGGGGCCGAAGACCGGCGCCGCATCGGGCGATGGCCTGAATGGACCGCATGGACGGTGGATGTCGGTGCCGCTCGGAATGATGCTGCTGGCGCGTCCGTGGTAGCCGACCGGCAGATGCAGCCAATTCGGGAGCAGGGCATTGGCCGGATCACGGAACATGCAGCCCACGTTGTAAGCATGTTGCCTGCTGCTGTAGAAGTCGGTGTAGTCGCCGATGATCGAAGGCACATCCATCTCCAGCCGGCTGACCGGTATGAGTGCTTTCTCGATCGCCTTGCGATGCTTGGCGTTGGCTGGATGGTCTTGCAGTAGCTCGCTGAGGCGCTGGCGCAGCGCACGCACGAACTCGGGCCCTGAGAAGAGCAACGCATTGAGTTCGCCCTCGAAGTCCAAAGGACCCATCTGCGCAGAGCCTTCAATCAATCCTTCCTCCGCGAGCAGCCGGAGGTTCACGGCATGGTCGCCGATCCGGGTCCACGTGAATAATGTCTCGCCATCGGTGGAGCCTGAGCCGAAGGGGATGTTCTGGATGGGGAAGTCGCTGCCGGCCGGTACGGGGATCCAGGAGCGCAGCGCGGGGTCGTTCGGATTCTTGGCCATGTGGCAAAGGTGCGTTGCGGCGGCGCATCGCATCTTCACCCCACGGATGAACCGATCATCGAAGCGCATTGTCGTGGGCATCGTGGGCCTGCACGCATTCATGCTTGCCAGCTACACCTTTCCGGAGCAGCTTGTGCCCGAGCGCCTGCGTGTGATCGGGCAGCTCTATGCCCGGCCCGTCTTCCACCAGCAATGGCGGCTCTTCGCCCCGGATCCGCCGCTGTGCTCATGCGAGTTGGAAATGGCCATCGGCAACGAGCATTGGCGTCCGATCATACGGCAGGAAGATGGATTCCTCGATCGACGCATCGCGCAATCCATCGCTAGGAATATCCAACGTGCCTTGAGCGAAGGAGAGAAGAAGCGGGATCCCCGGATGATCGCTTCGATGCGATCCATGGTTCGCGACATCCACAGGGAGCAGCAGGGCCTGCGATTCAGGCTCCTTGAGTATTGCGTGATTGATTCCCGTCGCCCAGATGATCGCAAGACTCCGGATCGCGCAGATACAGAGTGAATGATCGCCCTTGGAAGCATCCGCGCATTCCTGGCATTCGTGCTCCTCTGGGTGCTCGGCTTCATGATCTCCGCGCTATCGAGTGCCGAACGCCTATGGTTTTATCCGATTGCACCCGTGTGGCTTCCACCCGGACCGTTCAAGCACCTTACCCATATGCTTAGCGGAAAAGTGCCGGACTTTCTCTTGGTGCTTGTCGTTGGATTGTTGCTAGTGCTGGCCACGTGGCAGTTGTTCGCCAAGGCACGCTGGTGGGCCTTTGCACTGACGTGGTTCTTTTTCGTGAATCTCACGAACCGAGCCTGGCTCGCCTCCAGCGGCGGCCAGCAGCTCATGGCCAACGTGCTCTTCTGGTGCGCCTTCCTCGCCGCGCGCGAAAAGCGCTTGAAGGCCATCGGCTTCTGGGCCATCAGGCTTCAAGTGCTGCTGGCCTACGCCGCAACCGGCTTGCACAAGCTAACCGGCACCCATTGGCTCGATGGCACGGCCATGGGCATAGCGGCCACTGACCCGGCCTATGGTCCGGCGTGGATTGCTTCATTCCCGATAATGGCGAGCATGGCCACCTATGCGGTGCTGCTGTTCCAACTCAGTTTTCCGATTGCCGTCTGGTTCCGAAAGTTGCGGTTGCCCTGGATGGCGTTCGGGATCCTGTTCCACTTGGCCACCGCCATTTGGATGGACATCCCCGAGATGGGTCTCGCCTTCATCGCATGCTATGCCATCTGGCTCGACGATGATCAGGTGGCACGACTGCCGCTGCTTCGCCGCTTCGCCGCGAAACCCTCAGTCGACGGCTGAGCGCTTGCCGGTGATCCGGAACTGCGCCCCCATGACGACGTTGTGCTGCACGAACCAGAAATGCTGGCTCGCCTTGTCTTCCGCGTTCCCGGTTGTGAGCACCCTGGGCAGGTCGATGTAGCCGGCGCGCAGGGTATTGCGCAGGAAGAAGTGCCGGAAGAAGTTGAGATGCAGCCCGAGCTGCGCCCCGACGCCATAGCCCGCCAGGTTGAATCGGTTGTTGATGCCCTCGCCGAAGAGCCTCACATCACTGCGCGGGATCACCGGCCCGGCATGCAGGCCCTCGAATGCGCGCAAGCGGAAGCGTCCTGTGGCGCTGCTCCAGAGCGGGTCATGGTGGTCGGCATCGAGGGCGAGCAGGTTCAAACCATCGGTGTGCTCGAATTGGAGAAAATCGTCGGTGATGGCCACTTCGCGCGAGCCTTCGCTGGTGGTGTATTCAACGCTGCGGCTTCCGCGCACGTAGCCATCCATGCGAACGCGCTGCCCACCGCGCACCACATACTTCATGTGGTCCATGCCCAAGGAAATGCTCCAGCGGTCGCGGAAATGGTAGCCTACACGGTAGTTGTACTGCGGGATCCAGATGGAAGCGGGCGCGCAATAAGTGCTGAAGGAGAATTTCGAAGGACGATCATCGGCGCGCACATGGCGCAGGGTGATGTCGTAGTCCGGGCCACTCAAATGCAGGTCGCTCCAACTGTACCACGCCCGGTTGTAGCCCCAATAAGCGAACCAGGTGCCGCGATCGCCTTGCGCGCTCGAGCAGGTGGGCAGCGTCAGCAATATCAAGAAAGGGATGAGGCCGGGCCGATTCACGCCTCGCTCATGGTTCGGGTTCATTGTCACGGTACAGAAGTAAGCCATTTGCCATGAAGGGAATGCCACTTCAATGGATTGCTGCTGCCTTGGGACTGGCTGAGGCAAGGGAGTATTCATCGATGCCGAAATGGTCGAGGATACCCTGGAGCCGGGCGGCCTGCGCCGGATCAATGCGTTGCATCCACTTCGCCGCCTGCGCGGCAGGGTCGCTGAGCCGGTCACGCATGAAATCAGTCGCACTCGATCGGTCGCGGCGCGCGTGATCGATCCATGCATCCGGTTGCACGCCCCAAGCAGCTGCGATCCGCTCGAGGCTTGCTGCAGGGTTCAAAAGAAGATCCTCATAATAGACCACGATCCAATCGCGACCGTGGCGAGGATGCCGCAGTGTGGAGAGGTTATTCACGCACCAGAGCGCCAACTGCCGCTCCAGCCCCGGGGCAAGGCGGTTGATCATCTCCAAGTGCTGCACATGGCGCTCGTTGAACAGCTGGTCGGGCACCGTGTGAGCAGCTGCATGATGGGAAGCATCCGGGAAAGCCTTGAGCTGAGAGACAACGGTGGGCACCGGATGGCGGAGCAGGAGAATGGGCTTGCGCTTGAATGCGATGCTGGCCGTCATCCACGGTAGCAGGAGATTGGCGCGGACGAATTTGGTGAGGAGCCGCTCCGCGCCGATCGCCTGCTCGCGCGTGCAGTAGCGAAGGGTCCATTCGGTATTGCGGCGGCCGCTCAGCAAATCGCGCATCGTGGCGAGCCGCTCCGGTTCACGGTCGTCCTCCGGGATGAATGGCCGTTTACCCCAGCGCATTGCGGCGGGCACAACACCGAATGCGTGGTGCAAGGGCTCCCAGTTCAGGGCAGTGCCGGGCCAAGCGCACAAGATCTCCATGAGCCAGGTGGTGCCGCCGCGCGGATCCCCGGTCAGCACAAGTGCATCCTCAGCGCAGAACCCCTTCGCTGATAGGATGGCGCTGCGGTCGCGCACGCTGCGTGCGGTCCTGGAGCGCTCTAGGCGCTCCTGCCACGCCAGCTTGATCCGTTGGAGCATTGTCAGCTCGCCACTTCCCAGCCGTAGAGCGGCTTCAGGCGCATCATGCCGCCCACATAGAACTTCACCCGGTCCAGTTCGCCCGTGTCGCCGTTGCTGCGCAGGGTGGTGTCGATCATCTCCACGATCTTCTTGCAGTCCACCTCGAGCAGTCCGCGCGTGGTGATGGCCGCGGTGCCGATGCGGATGCCGCTGGTCACGAAAGGGCTCTTGTCGTCGAAGGGCACCATGTTCTTGTTCACCGTGATGTGCGCGAGGCCCAGCAGTCGCTCCGCTTCCTTTCCCGTGAGGTTCTTGTTGCGCAGGTCGATGAGCATGCAGTGGTTGTCGGTGCCTCCGCTCACGATATGGTAGCCTTTGTCCGTGAGGGCTTGAGCCATGGCGGCAGCGTTGGCGATCGCTTGCTTGCCGTAAACCGTGAAGTCGGGCGATAGCGCTTCGCGGAAAGCGACGGCTTTGGCGGCGATCACATGCTCAAGCGGACCGCCCTGCGTGCCGGGGAATACGGCGCCATCCAGCACGGTGCTCATCATGCGCACTTCGCCCTTGGGCGTGGTAAGGCCCCACGGGTTCTCGAAGTCGCTGCCCATCATGATCAGGCCGCCGCGCGGGCCTCGAAGGGTCTTGTGGGTGGTGGTGGTCACCACATGGCAATGCGGCAACGGGTCATTCAGGAGCTTGGCGGCGATCAATCCGGCCGGGTGGCTCACATCGGCCATGAGGATCGCACCCACTTCATCGGCGATGGCCCGGAAGGCGGCATAATCCCAGTCGCGGCTATAGGCACTGGCCCCGCAGATGATCAGCTTGGGGCGTTCGCGCATGGCCGTTTCGCGTACGCTGTTCATGTCCACCCGGCCGGTGGCCCTGTCCACGCCATAGAATGTGGGGCGATAGAGCTTGCCGCTGAAGTTCACCGGGCTGCCGTGCGTGAGGTGGCCGCCATGGCTCAGGTCGAATCCCAGGATGGTGTCTCCGGGCTTCAAGCAAGCGAGCATGACAGCGGCATTGGCTTGAGCCCCGCTATGCGGCTGCACGTTGGCCCAGTCTGCGCCGAAGAGCTTCTTCACCCGTTCGATGGCCAGGTTTTCCACCTCGTCAACGAACTCGCAGCCGCCGTAATAGCGCTTTCCGGGCAGGCCCTCGGCATATTTGTTCGTGAGCACGCTGCCTTGCGCCTCGAGCACCTGATCGCTCACGTAGTTCTCGCTCGCGATCAGCTCCAGGCCTACGGTCTGGCGCCATCGTTCCTTATCAATCAGGTCGAATACGGTTTGGTCGCGGTCCATGCGTTTCAGTGCTTGTGCGTTTCAGTCGTGGTCGTGAGCGCTCAGGTAATCCGGGAACAGCTGAAAGAAGAAACGCTCTCGCCGGCGAACTTCCTTGGCCATTTCGGCCGTGAAGTAAAGGGCTTGCGAGCGTCCGGAGCGGTTGACGCGCTGCTTTTCGCTCATGAAGCGCAAGCTGGCCGCGGAGTAGCCCTCGCGCCGCAGGAAGCGGCGCAATTCCATATTGAGGCGCTCATTGCGCAGGAAGGCGATGCGCGGGAAGTGATGCCGCCATTCGAGCCGCAGGTCCATGCCGTCGTGCAGGGCCAGGACGGTGCTCATCGGGTCGCGCGCATACATGCGGATGAACTGCAAGGTGAGCGGCCCGACCCGTGTGCGCATGCCCGTCGGCGCGGAGGCCTCGTAGGCCAAGCCCATGTGCAGGTGGAAGTACTCAGCGAAACTGATCTCCGGGAAATGGGGGAGGGAGGCTCGCACCGCAACGGTATCGAGCCTCGGGTCTTTGGCCCAGGCCCTGAATTCGTAGAGCGAGATGATACGGGCCATGGGCTCGCGCACCACGGTGACAATCGTCTTGTTTCGATGCTCGTCCGGGACCTGGCAATAGGCGCCGTGGGCCACTTCCTTTGCCTTGGCGGCGTGCACGGCGTTGAATAGGTTGGGTTTCATCAGCACATCTTTCAGCATGCGCTGTGGCGCGCCCATGCGCCATGCGATGCGCTGGCGGAGCGAAGGCGGATGATGGAAATGCGCCTGCTTCACCACTTCACGCGCGAAGCTGCTCCCGGTCTTGGGGAAGTTCAGCATCACGAAGCGCTCGGTGATGATCATTTCAAGCTGCTCGCACCAGAGCCCGATATCAACCCTTCGGCCGGGTCAATGCTGCACCACGAAACCGAAGGCCCTGCGAACGCTTTCGTCGGTCAGCACGAGTTGATAGGCACCTGCCGGCAAGTCGTGCGTGGGCAGAGCCAATGCGCCGCCATGGGCCGCACTCAGCTCGCTCACGGTTCGGCCCGCGGCGTCGGTGATCACAATGCCGTAGGTCCCAGCGGGGAGCCCCAGCAGCCTCAGCTCCTGATCGGCCGGCACAGGTCCGATAACGACCGCGTTGAGCGCGTTCTCGGGAATGCCGACGTAGGTGTTCACCAGCACGCACGAGGTGTCGTTCGCGGTCACCGCGTCGTTCGGGAGGGTGGTCCATGCACACAGGCTGCCGGTTTCATCGGCCGCAGGGGTGTAGGAGGAGCTGAAGGTGAAGAGCTGCTGAGCCCCGGGGTTGATGGCCGGACCGGAGTAGGCCTGCGTGACCACGTTGCCATTACCGAATCGGTAATGCACATCCAAGGAGGTCACCACCTGGTTGCCATAGTTACGGATCCAAGGGCGGATGGCGGTTGGCGACCCGATGGCCTGCCCGTCAACGAGATTGAAGAAGCCGTTGCAGCCAGCATCGAAGACGGGTACCTGCCCCAGTCGCAGGCCGATGAAGAAATCCTGGATGGTGCGGTCGCGGTACTCGGCCCACACGCCATCGATCACTTCGTAGCTGTTGAGGGAGAAGGGCGGGGTGATGTCGACCGCGATGTTGATGTTGGCGCTGAGCATGTACCACTGCACGTAGACGCCGCCGCTGGTGATGGTGATGGGGGCGGTTAAGGCGATCACCTGATCGCCAGCGATGGCTTGCGCGGCGGGGATGTTCACCGAATCGAGCAGGGTGCCGGGCAGGCCACCGGGCGCGTCATCATCATACACCTTCATGGTGTAGCCCGTCAGGCCCGTGTTGCTCACGATCCTAACGGTTGTGTGCGTGGCGTAGGCCGGGTAATAAGGCGGCTTGATGTACATGCCCACCCCGCCATTGCCACCGTTCCAGCTCAGGCCAACGCCGTTATCAGTCAGGCCGTGATAACGCAGGTCCTGTGTGGCGGTGGTGGTATCCACTACCACGATCTCCTGTGTCTGCGCGTTGTTCAGGGTCACCAATTCGCCGGTGAGGCCGCTCACGGTGGTGTTGAAGCGGTAGGTGCCTGCCGGGTTCGGAACCCAGGTAGGAGCGAAGATGACCGTTGTGTCGAGGCCGGGCACGATGTTGCCGATAGGCTGCGTCGCGGTGATCTGCGTCGCTCCGACGGAATTCAACAAGGCGCCTGCGAAGCTGAAGGGGCCGGTATCCGTGTTGCCGACATTCAACGCATTGGCGATCATCTGGAACGGAGCGCCGTTGCGTGAGCGGAACACGCCGTTCGATCCGGGCTGACCGTTGTACCCCACGGTGGCATCGAGTATCTGCAAGGTGCTGCTGGGGGGCATGTAGTACCTGATAGCGATGCCCGTGACGGGGTAGACGTTGCTGCTGTGCTGCAGGCCGATGCTGCCGGCCACGCTCTCGATGCCGAGCTTCAGGTCGGTGTTCTGCGTGAGGCCCGTTTGCGTGAGGTACTGCACCGTGATGCTGCTATCGAGCTTGTTCAGGATGATCTGGAAGGTATTGCTGCCGGTGTACGTCGGCGCAGTGGGCGACCAGAACGGCACATCGATCCAGGAGATGATGGTGGTGTCGCCGGTATCGAGCAAGTAGCAGCGGCCAGGGTTGCCCGTGCCGAGGAAGTTGAGGTCACTGGCCATGCCAGCCACATAGTCATTCACGCCACCACTGGTGGGGATCAAAGGGAAGGGCGAAGCGAGGTTGCCGCCGTTGAAGGCGACATAGCCGTTGCTGCCGATCCACAGGTTCTTCCGGGCATACCAGTAGAAGGGCATGTCGGTTTCCATCACGATCGGACCCACTACGTTATCGTCGCCCAGGCCCATGATCATCTGCCCGGTAGTGGTGATGTCGATCCAACTGAACACCGGGCCGTCGGGCTCGTTGCTGTCCTTCCAGATGTAGCCGTATGCGTCGGGACCGCCCTGTGCGGCGAAGAGCGCGGGAGCGAAGAGCAAGGTGAAGAGGAGCGCGGAAAGGTGCTTCATGTCAAAGGGGTTTGGTGATGGCCCCGCCAAGGTAGTCGGACTAACCATACGCCCCACCGGTCAGTTGGCGAGCGCGCTTTCGCTCCAGAACCAGCAGCGTTCGGGATGGTCAAATGGCGAGGGCATGGGCATGCGCATCACCCAGCGTGCATCGAACCGATCGGGCTCACGGGCTTCCACCTCCCGCATCGCTTCCAGGATGCCGAGCATCAGGCTGAGCAATAGTGAGCGCAGGAAGGGCATCGTGGCTCAAAGGCTCTTCGCCCTTTCCCAATACGCATCCATCTCCGCCAGGCTCATCTCACCCATGCGCTTCCCATCCTTTCGGCTCTCGCGCTCGAGGAACTGGAAACGGCTGATGAATTTGCGGTTGGTCCGCTCCAGGGCTTCATCGGGATCCACGCCCAGGAAACGCGCGTAGTTCACCACGCTGAAGAGCACGTCACCGATCTCGTCCGCTTGTTTGGGGCTGCCTGCATCCACTTCGGCCTTCAGCTCGATGAGCTCTTCATGCACCTTGTCCCATACCTGCTCTTTGTGCTCCCAATCGAAGCCGACACCACGTGCTTTGTCCTGAATGCGGATGGCCTTCACCAAACTCGGCAGGCCCTTGGGCACGCCTTCCAGGACGCTCGGCTCCGTCGCCCGGTCACCGCGAGTGGCGCCAGGCGGTCCCGAATGGCCAGCACCGGGATCTTCGGCTTTCTCCTGGAGCTTAATGCGCTCCCAATTCGCCTTCACCTCTTCTTCGTCCTTCACCTTCACATCGCCGTAGATGTGCGGATGCCTGCGGATGAGCTTTTCGCAGATGCCATGGAGCACATCGGTGATGTCGAAAGCACCTTGCTCCTTGCCGATGCGCGCATAGAACACGATGTGCAGGATCAGGTCGCCCAATTCCTTCTTCACCCCCTCGAGGTCGGCCTCCAGGATGGCGTCACCTAATTCGTAGGTCTCCTCGATGGTGAGCGGCCTCAGGGACTCCAGCGTCTGCTTCTTGTCCCAAGGGCATTGCTCGCGCAATTCGTCCATGATCTTCAACAAACGGAGGAAGGCTTCGGCGCGGGGATCCATGGGGCGAAGGTGCGAAAGCCATCACAGGCCCTTCGCGGCATTGAACGCTGCAGTGCCGCCTTTCGGGATGGAAAGGCTCCGGAAGCCCTCGCCCTTGAACAACTTGCCCAGCAGCACGATCTGCCCCACGTGGTAGGGCACATGCGCCAGCTGCCGCGTGATGGCCTGTTCTACGGTGTGCGGTTCGGTGCGGATGAACACGATGCGATCGAGTTGGTCGGCCGTGAGCGGATCAATGGCGGCGAAGAGTCGCTCCCAGCCTTCGTCCCAAAGGCGCAGCAATTCCTCTCGCGTGGCGATGCGCGGCTCGAACTCACCGTCGCGGTCGCGCCAAGGCTTCTCGCCATCGGTGGTAAGGAAATCGGTCCAACGGCTCAGCATGTTGCCGTGCAGGTGCTGAACGATCACGGCAATGGAATTGCTGCCGGGCGCTGGCTCGCGGAAGAGGTCGGCGTCGGGCAGTTGGTTGAAGGTCTTCTTGCCCAAGGAGCAGTAGTAGGCGAACTCCTTGCGGGCGCTGTCCAGGAAATGGAGGGTGGGCATGGGGCGAAGATCGGAAGCGGTACTTTGCTCGCATGAAACAACTCGCCTGCTTCGCATTGGCGCTTTGTGCTCCTTTGGCCTGCCTGGCCCAGGCGGACGTCCTCGTTTTTGGTGTGATGAGGGAACTACGCACGTCAGTCCGCATCGAGGAAATGGCGGTTGAGGCGCTCGACCTGAAGTGGGGCCGTTGGAAGGTGGCTGCCACCAACGATAGCGGCAAGTACGAACTCGACCTCGGCCGCAACGGCGAATGGCTCGTGACCTACTCAGCGCCCGGCTTCGTGAGCAAGCGGATAAAGCTCATGCTGACCGGGCCAACGCCCGAGGAATGGGTCGGCGGCTACGGGATGAACGTGGACATGACCATGATCGAGCCGAAAGAAGGCGTGGACTATTCCGTGCTTGACGAGCCTTACGGCATTTGCCGTTACAACAGCGAGACAGGCAATTTCGAATGGGACATGGAGTACACGCAGAAGATGCGCGATCGGCAGGCCGCGCTGTTGAAGGAGCACTGAGCAGATGCCTGAAGGTGCAGGGTGGAGGTTGAGCCGGATAAGGATCCCCTGACCGTAATAACCTCCAGCAAGCCTTGGCGCGTTCGCAGGCCCAACCCTCAACTTCTACCCACTTCCAACCGGCGATGGTCAGCGCTCAAGCACGCGGAACTCCACCCTGCGGTTGATGGCCCGGTTGGCTTCTGAGTCGTTCTTCGCCAGCGGCTTGCCTTCGCCGTAGCCTTTCCAACTCAGGCGCTCCTGCTCCACTTTCTTCTTCAGCAGGTAATCAACCACAGCCTTGGCGCGGGCATCGCTGAGCTTCAGGTTGTACTCGTCACTGCCTTGATCGTCGGTGTGGCCCTCGATCTCCACGCGCAGGTAGGGGAAGTCGGTCATCAGGTCCACGAGCTTCTCCAATTCCTTCTCGTAGCCGGGCAGCAGCTCGGCCTTGTCGAATTCGAACTGCACGTTGTCCAAGCGTACGCGCGTGCCCACGGCAGGCTCCACCTGGTGGATGTCGACCGTGGTGCTGCTCACATGGTCAGGCACAACAGGTCGCGGCGGGGGGGGCAGGCTCTCCTTGGGCTTCGGCGTCAAGGCGGTTCCCGGCGGCGCCACGCGCACGCTCACATCGTCGATGAAGTAGTAGGCACCGCGCTCGCCTTGGGGCTGGCGTTCGTGCTGGGTGGCATCGTCGCCATAGAAGTTCCCGATGATCACGAAGCGCTCTTTACCCGTGGCGTCGAAAACGCCGCGCACTTTGTGCCAGCCGCCCTTGATGAGCTTCTCTTCATTCACCGTGGGGGTGATGTGCAACGGCAGCCGGTCCCGGGTGCTGATGGGCGCATCGGTGAAAAGCAGGCCCACGTTGTTGCTGGCATCGTTGCTCTTCACGGCGCGCAAGGCCCAGACTTCAGCGATATAGCGGACTCCTGCTTGGAGCGATTCCTTCAATTCGGCCTGCACGTACTCGTGCCAATAAGTGGGGGTGTTGCCCTTGCCATAAGTTTTGATGCCCACCATGCCCTGGCCACTGTGCGTGCTCTGCTTGCCGCCGCTGTGCTGCTTTGGATGAGCCCAGCATTCGGGGTCGAGTGTGGTGCTGAAATGGTCGGGCGTGGTCTGCGTGGGCGAACTCCACCCGGTGACGTTGGCGGCGAATTTCTCAGGGTCGGTGGTCCACACGCAGGAGGCCTTGGTGATCTCCTCGAATCCCGGATTGGGCGCCAGGTTGGGCATGGTATCGTTGAGCACAGCACGCTGAAAGACGTTCTGGGCGGCCAGCAGGCCTGAAATGGCCAGTAAGGAGATGGAAAGGCTGATTCGGAGCATGCGGCGAAGCTACCCGGGTGCTTTGCGGGTACGCAGTATTGAACCACTTGGGAAATGAACCGGGCGTTGTGGGGATAGTGCCGTTATCAGGCATCCTGAATCCACGGTGGCCCGTCACTGATATGGACCCACTTGTACCGTGGTTTTCATAACTTGCAGGAATCCTTGTCTCCGATGCGCTCCATCCTGATTCTCCTACTGCCCTTGGCGCTAGGCGCGAATGCACAAGGAGGCGCCGCGCTGGACAAATTGCAAGTGCGCTTCACCCCGGACCAGATTGAGGATATGCGGCAGCACAGCCACCATAAGTACGTTGGCCTGCTGCTGTACTATGGCCGCTCTTTCCAAGTGCAGGACGGGCCGTTGTTCCGCGATCCCACCGAGGCGGAGATCCTCGGCGTGGATCTGCACGCTCATGATGCCCTCCGGTCGCAATCTGCGGATGTCCTTGTCGAGGATCAGGTTATCAACCGACGCTTACTGCTTTTCTCCCGCGATCGTTTCGAGGCGCTGGTCATCGACCATCTCAGCGAAAGCGACCGTCAGGCTTACCTGGCTTACCGTGCAGCATCACTCGCCACTGGTTCCAAGACCCCTGCACCATGAGCCGGTCCCCAAGGATCGCACTGCTATTGTTGGCCGTTAGCGCCGGTCCTGCGCTTACAGCGCAGACGTATACGCATTCCACCGTGGGCCAGCAGGGAACCTACACGGGCAACTGCATGGTGAGCACCTGCTCCGGCACCTACTACGACAACGGTGGTGCTGCAGGCAATTATGCGGCGAACGTGAATAACATCTTCAGGACCTTCTGCCCCAACCAAGCGGGCATGTGCGTGCGCGCGACATTCACGCAATTCTCGATGAACGACACGTACTTCCTGTGCTTCGGCCCGAACAGCTGCTGCGACTACCTCTCCATCCTGAACGGTCCGGTGCAGAACAGCCCTGCCCTCTGGAGCAATTGCACCACCTCCCCGGGCGTCATTACAGCGAACAACCCCAGCGGTTGCCTCACTTTCCGGTTCGTCTCCGATGGCAGCGTCCAATTGGCCGGATGGACGGCCACCATCAGCTGCGTGCCCTGTGCAGGCGGGCCCAGCGGAACCACCAACAGCGATTGCGCCTACGCCACGCCGGTCTGCACCGATACGCCCTTCTCCGACGCCTCCAGCGGACCAGGCATCACGGCAGAGGGTTGCTCAGGCTGCGTGACCTCGGAGAACTACACCAATTGGTACCGTGTCCAGATACAGACCAGCGGAACGCTCGCCTTCACGATCAATCCGAACAACAACGCGGAGGATTTCGATCCTGTCGTATTCGGCCCGAATGTGACATGCGGCGCACTCGGAACGCCCGTGCGCTGCTCCTACGCGATCAACTCGGGCAATGGGAATACGGGGCTTGGCAATGGTGCAGCCGATGCATCAGAGACCGTCACCGGCGATCAATGGGTCTCGCAGCTGAACGTTATTGCCGGTCAGATCTATTACATCATGATCAATGGCTGGTCTGCGAATTCTGGCGCGAGCGGCTTCCTCCTTGACTGGACCGGTACGGCCTCGCTGAACTGCACGCTGCCGGTTGAGTTGCTGAGCGTGGACGCTGAATGCGCGGATGGGCAGGCTTTGGTCGAGTGGGCCACAGGCAGCGAATGGCACAACAGCCATTTCACGGTTGAGCGCAGCATCGACGGTCTATCCTGGAAGGAAGCGGGTAGGGTGAACGGCGTTGGTAACACCGAGGACTTGACGGAATACATGTTCGTTGACCCCGAACTTCCAACAGGCGAGGTGACCTATTACCGGATCCGCCAAACGGACATCACCGGCCAGGAGTCCGTAAGCCGTGTTGTGGAACTGATGAACTGCAGGGGCAGGCCCGGAATGCACGTTGCGCCGAATCCAACAGCCGATGGCATTCGGGTGGCCCTGAGCAGCGCATGGGCGCCTGCGTCAGTGATCGAACTGCTTGATGTCACTGGCCGCTTGGTTGCCGTGATCCCGCTCCAGGAATCACAAGCCGTGGACATCCCCATGGCGAAGCTTGATGCAGGCACCTACTCCATTGGACTACGTATGTCGGATGGCCGTGTGGTGGAGCGCGTCCAAGTGGTGAAGCAGTAGCAAGCTACCTGGTTCCTTGGCGCTTGGCCTTGAGCGTGCCGGACCGCTCTTCCGGGGGCGTCGCCGTTCGTGTAGGGCGGAGCAGGTCGCAAGTCGCCCCCGGTACTTTCGGCCCACAGTCGCATTCCCCCCCACAATGATCGACCTGAAGGGCATTCGCAAGGCCTACCGCATGGGCGCCAACATCCTGCCCGTGCTCAAGGGCATTGACCTGCACATCGGCAGCGGCGAGCTGGTGAGCATCATGGGCGCTAGCGGCAGCGGCAAGAGCACCTTGCTCAACATCATCGGCATCCTCGACGGCTACGACCAAGGTGAGTACCTGCTGGACAGCATGCTCATCAAAGGCCAGAGCGAAACGGAGAACGCGTTGCTGCGCAGCAAGTACATCGGCTTCGTCTTCCAGAGTTTCAACCTGATCGGTTTCAAGAACGCCATGGAGAATGTTGCGCTGCCGCTCTACTATCAGGGCGTGGCGCGCCGCAAGCGCAATGACCTGGCGCTGGCCATGCTCGAGAAGGTGGGCCTGAAGGATTGGGCCAGGCACATGCCCAACGAGATGAGCGGCGGACAGAAGCAGCGCGTTGCCATCGCGCGCGCGCTCATCAGCAGCCCGAAGATCATCCTCGCTGATGAGCCCACAGGCGCGCTCGACAGCAAGACCAGTGAGGAGGTGATGGAATTGCTCACCAGCGTGAACAAGGAATTGGGCCTCACGGTGGTGATCGTGACGCACGAGCGTGAGGTAGCCGCTGCCACTCAACGCGTGATCTACCTGCGCGATGGGCTAATCGAGAACGCGCACATGGATCCCGCAAGCCTCATGGAGCATGCATAGCCGGGGAGGGAGGGTTGAAGGTTTGCCCCAGTTGAGGGTCGTTCCTTCGCTTCGCTCCGAATGGCACTGTGTTACTGATATGGCGCATCACTTCGCGGCCCAACCTTCAACCTGCGCTCAGTTCAACCTGCAACACCCAACCTGCGCGCAGTTCAACCCCCAATCCCCAACCCTCCGCTGAGATGTTCGACCGCGAGAAATGGGGCGAGGTCTTCGAGAGCATCGGCAAGAACAAGCTGAGGGCAGCGCTCACGGGCATCAGCGTGTTCACGGGCATCTTCATGCTCATCATCCTGCTGGGCCTCGGCAAGGGTCTGCGCAATGGTTTCGAGTACGGCTTCCGGAACCAGAATGTGAACACCATCCACGTGCGCGGCGGCATGACCCTGAGGGCGTGGAAGGGCCTGCCCCCGAACCGCCGGGTGACCCTGGAGAATGCGGACATGGCGGCCTTGCGGCTGGGCGTCCGTGAACTGGAGCACAGCAGCGGTGAGTACTGGCTGTGGCGCGGCGAGAGCGTGCTGAACAACGGTGAGCGCTATGGCAACTACACCATCCAGGGCATCGAGCCCGCGTACTTCCGTGTGGAATCGCAGATCATCGAAGCCGGCCGCTACATCAATGAGCCGGACCAGATCGAAGGGCGCAAGGTGATCGTGATCGCCAATGATGCGCGCGAGAAGCTCTTCGGCGCGGAGGACCCGCTGCACCAATGGATCCAGGTGAACGGCATCCCTTTCGAGGTGGTGGGGGTGTACCGCTTCGAGCAAACGCAAGGGCAGAACCAGCGGAGCAAGGTCTTCATCCCCTTGAGCACCGCGCAGCGCGTCTTCGGCGCCTACACCTCGATAGACGAGTTCCACTTCACGCTCGGCCATGCCACGCTCGATGAGAGCAAGCGCGCCGTGAGCCGTGTGAAGAGCATCCTCGCCGCACGCCACAACTTCGATCCTTCTGATGAGCGCGCGATATGGGTGGAGAACTCATTGGAGAATTACACCATGTTCAGCGGCGTCTTCATGGCCATCAGCACCTTCGTGTGGGTCATGGGCATCGGCACCATCATCGCGGGCATCATGGGCGTGAGCAACATCATGCTGATCGTGGTGCAGGAACGCACCCGTGAGATCGGCGTGCGCAAGGCATTGGGCGCGACCCCACGGTCCGTGATGGGCCAAGTGATGATGGAAGCGCTGATCGTGACCAGTGCAGCGGGCTATGGCGGCTTGCTGCTCGGATTGGGTTCCTTGGAGGCCATCGCGCGGCTTCTGCCCGGCGGCCCCATGTTCCGCCAGCCCGAAGTGGACATCAGCATCGCCATCCAAGCGCTCATCCTGCTCATCATCACTGGTACGCTCGCAGGCCTCATGCCCGCGCGCCGCGCCGCCCGCATCCGTCCCATCGAAGCGCTCCGCGATGAGTGATGAGCAACAATCGAACCTTGTCAACCCCCAACCCTCAACCTGCACTGCACCATGTTCGACCGTGAGCGCTGGGGCGAGATCTGGCAGACGCTGAGCCGTAACAAGCTCCGCAGCTTCCTCACGGCCTTCGGCGTGGGATGGGGCATCTTCATGCTCATCCTCATGCTGGGCGCTGGCAATGGCTTGAGCAACGGTGTGGCGGGCGCCTTCGAAGGCTGGGCCAGCAATGCGTGCTATGTGTGGGCCCAGACGACCTCTTTGCCCTACAAGGGCCTCCCGCGCGGGCGCTCTTTCGATTTCGACAATGACGACATCGCGTTGATCGGCAAGCGGGTGAAGGGCATCGAGGCTTTGGCCCCTCGGCTGCAACTCGGTGGCTGGCGCGGCGGCAACAATGTGGTGCGCGGCAACAAGACCGCAGCGCTGACGGTGAATGGCGATCTGCCTTCGATCATGCGGATCCAGGGCACATATGTGGAGGAGGGCCGCTTCCTGCACGAGCGCGATGTGCTGGAGAAGCGCAAAGTGTGCGTGGTCGGCAGGCGCGCCGTGCAGTTGCTCTATGAGCCGGATGAGAAGGTGCTCGGCTCCTGGATCCGGATCAATGGCGTGTATTTCCAAGTCGTTGGCGTTCACATGCCCAAGGCCAGCGCGGAGATGGGGAACGATCAGACGGCCGTGATCTACGTGCCATTCTCCACTTTCCAAACGGCGTTCAATGCGCTCAATCAAGTGCATTGGTTCGCGATCACCGCCCAGCCCGGCACACCGGCCTCCCAGGTGCAGGCCGATGTGAAGAAGCTGCTGGCCGTGAAGCACCGCGTGCATCCGGACGATGACTTGGCCTTCGGCAGCTTCAACGTGGAGGAGATGTTCGATATGACCAACGACCTGCTCACGGCGATCACGGCCCTGGCGTGGTTCGTGGGAATATGCACGCTCATCGCAGGGGTGGTGGGCGTGAGCAACATCATGCTGGTGGTGATCCGCGAACGCACCAATGAGATCGGCGTTCGCCGCAGCATCGGCGCCACACCGGGGCGCATCACGGCACAGATCGTCCTCGAGGCCCTCACCCTCACCCTCATCGCCGGCTATAGCGGACTGCTCCTCGGCATGCTCCTGCTCGAGGCCGTGAGCAGCTCAGGCTTGGAGGGCGCCTTCTTCGCCAAGCCCGAGATCGACCTCGTCACCGCATTGGTGGCTCTCGCCGTGCTCGTGGTCAGCGGCGTGCTCGCCGGATTATTCCCCGCAAGACGAGCGCTCGCCATCCGCGTGGTCGATGCGCTCAGGGCGGATAAATGATGAACGCAATCATGACCACGCGCCAGCCTCAAACGTCACGGTCGACCCGGAAGGCCGGCTCCGCCGCAGCCCGGCACGTGACCATCAACACCAAGCAACGAATCCCAAATCCGTGAACCGCGCATGAAACGCATCCTCCGCTACCTGCTCATCGCCGCCATCGTCCTTGTCGTGCTCTGGTCGTTCGCCTTCTTGTACAGCAAAGGCGCCAAGAAGCCCGATGAGTTCGCCATTGAGAAGCCCAAGAAGGCCAACGTGATCAAGAAGACCGTGGCCAACGGCAAGATCGTGCCGCGCAAGGAGATCCTGATCAAGCCCGTTGTCAGCGGCATCATCCGCGAGCTGTACGTGGAGGCCGGCCAGCAGGTGAAGAAGGACCAGCCTCTCGCCAAGATCCAGATCGTGCCCGACATGCTCAGCCTGAGCAATGCCGAGAACCGCGTTCGCACGGCTGAGATCAATGCTCAGAACGCCCAGATGGACTTCGACCGGAACAAGCCGCTGCTGGACAAAGGGGTGATCAGCGCAGCGGAGATGCAGCGCTTCGACATCGCCCTGCGCAGTGCCAAGCAGGACCTTGAAGCAGCCAAAGAGGCGCTGCAAGTGGTGCGCGACGGCATCAGCCGGAGCAGCGCGGGCAATACCATCGTGCGCAGCACCATCGAGGGCATGGTGCTCGACGTGCCGGTGAAGGAGGGCAATAGCGTGATCGAGCGCAACAACTTCAACGAAGGCACCACCATTGCTGCGATCGCTGACATGAGCGACCTGATCTTCCAAGGCAAAGTGGATGAGAGCGAGGTCGGCAAGGTGCGCCTGGCCATGCCCGTTGTGCTCACGGTGGGCGCCATCGAGAACGCCACCTGGGATGCGGAGCTGGAGTATATCGCGCCCAAGGGCGTGGAGGAGAACGGCGCCATCCAGTTCGAGATCCGTGCCGCGGTGAAGCTCGCACAGGGCCAGGCGCTGCGCAGCGGCTACAGCGCCAATGCCGACATCGAGCTCGAGCGTCGCGACAGCGTGCTCACCGTGCCCGAGAGCGTGGTGGAATTCAACGCGAAGGGCGATAGCGCCTTCGTGCAGGTGAAGAATGGGGAGGAATGGAAGCGCACGTGGATCAAGACCGGACTGAGCGACGGCATCAACCTCGAAGTGCTCGACGGCGTGACCAAGGACACCGAACTGAAGGGAGCCAAGAAGGAGGAGGAGGTCAGCGTGTCGGTGACGGTGGATTAGACCACCAGCGCCGCGACGGCCTCCTTCATCGTTCCGATCCTGAAACGGTAGCCCAGCTCCTGCGCGCGAGTCGGAAGCACCCATCGGCTCTTGAGCACCAGCTCGGTTTCCGTGCCCAAGATGCGCGCGCCAAGCTCAAGCATCCAGCGCGGCGAGGGCAGCGCGATCCATGGCTTGATGCGTTCCCTGAGGATCCGCATCACTTCGGTTTGACGCAAAGGGATGGGCGATGAGAGATTGATGGTCCCTTGCGCCCTTGGCTCTTCGATGAGCCATTCAAAGAAGCCCGCCACGTCCTTTTCATGCACCCAGCTCATCATCTGCTGGCCGTTGCCGTGCCGACCGCCTAAACCCCATCGCACCAATTGCGCATATCGTGGGAATGCGCCGCCCCGGTTGCTGAAGACGATCGCGCAGCGAACCGCCACCTGGCGAACACCATCGCTTTTGTGCCGGAAGAACTCGTTCTCCCAAGCTTTCACCACCTGAGGACTGAAGTCGTTGCCGAGCTCTCCGGTCCCCTCATCCATCGCTCGGTCCTCCGAATGCCGGTAGACCGTGGCGCTGCTGAGGTTGATCCACACGGGTGGTGGCGATGCGATCGATCCCATGGCCTCGCCCAATGCATGCGTCGATTCCAATCGGCTGTTGAGGATCGCTGCTCGGTTCTCTCGCGTGTAGCGGCAATCGACGCTGCGGCCAGCTAGGTTGATGAGCGCATCGGCGCCATCCAGGTCGCTCCACCAAGCACCTCGTGTGCGGCCATCCCATTGCACCATTCGAGCAGCCGGGTGCTGATTGAGGCCAGGACGGCGAGTGAGCACGGCCACCACATCACCGCGCTCCGTGAAGTGCTGTTGCAGGATTCTTCCGATGGTTCCGGTGCCTCCGGCAAGGATGATCTTCATGTCTGGTCATGCCGTTCAGCCGGCATCCTGTTAATGCGTGGGTTGCGTCACTAGGGGAACAGGATTCATGTTCCCGCCGTCCTGGCGTGCTTTCCGCCTTCCGCGGAAGAAGAGGAATAGATTCAGGAAGAGCATCACGCCGAGGTAGATCGCGAAGCCGCCCACTTTGCCGGCCAGGGTCTCCACCACCTCCTGGTTGGTGTCGAAGGGGTCATTGTCCCAGCGCGGGCCTATCTGCATGATGCGCAGCGCAAAGCCGATGTTGAGCAGGTAAAAACCGACCTCGAAGAGCCGGTTGGTGGCATCCGCGATGTCGGCCTTGCCCTTGAAGATGTCGAGCATGAAGACACGGCCGTTGCGGAATAGCGTGCGCGCCACGTAGAGCGTGAGCAGCAGCACGATGGGCAGGTAGATGAGGTAGGTGAGGACGATCTTGCTGGTCATGGCTTTTGTTGTTGGTGAGGAGTCTCAGGTTGGGCCTGTCGTTGCGTCGCGATATGCCGCGCCCTTGCGATCCGGCTCCAGATCAGGAGCACGGCGATGTTCTGGTAATGGAGCCCGGCGAGTGCGAAGAGGATCGCGGCGATGTGCCGGCTAAGCGTGCCCAGCATCACCTGCACCGTCGTTATGGGCTCCCAATGCGCCACGACCAGAGCGATGTACCCGAGGTTCACCGCATAGCAGCCCACGAGCAGGATGTTGTTCGTGGCATCCACCAACGGCGCGTCGCCATTGAATAGCCGAAGCATCCACGGCCTGCCATTGCGGTGGCAGGTCTGCGCCACGCCCACCGCCAGGGCCAGCATGGCCGGGAAGAAGAGCAGGTAGGCGAGGAGGTTCAGGTTCATGGCTCAGGCCTTGGTCGCCGTGATCATCAGGTACCGGAACAGATCGCGTTGCGTGCCCAGTGCAATGCCGAGCAGGCAACTTTTCAGGTGCGCCTGCTCCAGTTCATTCAATCGCGTGCCTTTCAGTCGGCGCTCGATCCAGCCTTGCAGCATCAGCCAGGGACCATGCGCCGCGCAGGGCGCCACGTTCCAGCTGAGGTCGCGCACGCGGATGTCCGCGAAGCCCGCTTGCTTCATCGCGGCGATGAATGCTGCACGCTGCGGGAAGCAGGGGAGGGCCCAGCCGCGCTCCACCGTGCGCACCATGCGCCTGCGCCATCCGTTCGCTGGCTTCAGGAGGAAACCATCCACGAGCGCGATGCGGCCGCCGGGCTTCAGGATGCGCGCCGCCTCATGGATCACATCGCGCTTGTCACGACCTGCTCCGTAACAGAGGCTCTCCAGGGCATACACGCCATCGATGCAGCCATGCGCGAGCCCGGTATCCCTGAAGTCGCGCTGGTGAAGCGCCACGCTCAATCCTTCCCCATCGGCCTGCGCCTGCCCGATGCTTGCTTGTTCCTCCACCACGGTATAGGCGTCCACATCCACACCGTAAGTCCGGGCCGCCAGCATCGCTGCGCTGCCGTATCCGCATCCCAGGTCGGCCAAGCGGTCCGCAACCCGCGGTTCCAGCCTGCGCACCACCTGAACCACCATTTCCTCCAGCATGGCCTTGCGATCGAAGAAGCTCATGCGCGGTTTCCAATACCCGAAGTGCAAGTGGCCCTCTGCGCTCCAGCGCTGGTAAAGGGCAGCGCTGGCATGGAAGTGCGCGGTCACCTTGGGGTCCACGGCACGGATGCCGGAGCGTGGCGCGGTGCGATGGAGCGCGGTCATGTCCTTGCGGTTTGATGTTTCAGGAAGTATTGAAACATTGCGGGTAAAAAAAGGGGCGATCATTTGAGCAGGGTGGTGGCGGCCTTCACGAACCATTGCACATCGCGTCGGGTGCTATGCTCCAGCAACGTGTCGAGGCGGGTGGTGAGGTCGTGCAGGTCGTGGGTCATCTTCCGGAAGCTCTTGGCTTCTGCCGTCGCACCGGGAATGTCCTCCAACTCATCGAGCAGGCGCACCAATGGCTCCAATTCGCGCTTCTTGCGCTCGCGGGTGATGTGCGTGGCCACTTTCCACACATCCTTTTCGGCGTCGAAGTATTCCCGGCGCTCACCACTCTTCAACACCCGCCGTACAAGGCTCCAGTCGATCAGCGCGCGCAGGTTCATATTGGCGTTGCCACGGCTGATGTTGAGCTGCTCCATCACTTCTTCGGTGCTCAGCGGCTCGTGGCTGATGAGCAGCAGCGCATGCACCTGAGCCATGCTGCGGTTGATGCCCCATGCGCTGCCGAAGGCGCCCCAGGCCTCGATGAATTTCTCGCGTGCTTCGTGAAGGTCCATGGTTCGTTCGGTAGTACGGGCCAAACGTAAGCCATTATGATTGTAGTTTCAAACAATATTGAAATCCATTCTCAACCTATCGTGGCTTGAATGGGCTGAACCGGCGGGTGGGGTCATGTGGGCTGCAACGTCCGGATGGCGAGTGAAGGCCGACATTGATTGTGGCTTAATGGCTGATCGGGCACTTGCCAGTGCGGCTTGTGCGTTGGCGCGATCATGCATCCAGCACCATTCTCCATCAAGAAGAAGCCCCAGCCATTCGGCAGGGGCTTCTTGCGGACCGGACGGGACTCGAACCCGCGACCTCCGCCGTGACAGGGCGGCATTCTAACCAGCTGAACTACCGGTCCGTTCAGCGCCGCCTTCCGGCGGAGCGGCGGCAAATGTAGGCGCTCATTCGATTCGCGCAAGCGGCTCAGTACAACTTGGCACGCTTGGTCAGGAATTCCAGCAGGAGCGGCTGGAATCCGGCGTTGATGTCGGCCTCAACGAGGTCGATGCGGTACTGGCCGCACTTGAGCTTCAGGCGGTGCCATCGTTCGGCCATCGCCGTTCGGTAGCCTTCGCGGATCTCGCTGGGGTGCGCCTTCACCTGCTCGCCGCTCTCCACATCAACGAAGGTGTAGGGCTGATCGGGCAGGTCCAGTTCCAGTTCGCGCTTGCGGTCAACCACATGGAAGAGGATGATGTCGTGCTTGTTGAAGCGCAGGTGCTGCAACGCATCAAAGACCTCGGCTTCGCGGTCCTGGTCGTCGAGCATGTCGCTGAGAATCACCACCAGGCTGCGCCGGTGCGCGCGCTGGGCGATATCGTGCAGGGCTTCGACCAGTCCAGTGCGCTGGTCACGCGCAACCGCATCGGCAGCCAACAGGCCATCGAGCTGCGCCATGAGATGCCTCAGGTGCGTGGCATTGCTCCGGGCACGCTCGGAAACCAGCACCTTATCCCGAAAGACGGTGAGTCCGGCAGCATCCCGTTGCTTGCGCAGCAATTGGATGAAGGCCGCGGCGGCGTGCACGGCGAATTCGACCTTGCTGAACTCCTGCACATCGCTCTTCTCCGGGAAATACATCGATGAGGAGGCATCGAGCACCAATTCGCAGCGCAGATTGGTCTCTTCCTCATAGCGCTTCACGAAGAGCTTGTCGGTGCGGGCATAGAGTTTCCAATCAATATGGCGCGTGCTCTCACCGCTATTGTAAGCCCGGTGCTCGGCGAACTCTACGCTGAATCCGTGGAAAGGGCTCTTGTGCAGGCCGGCCAGGAAGCCCTCCACCACTTGGCGCGCCTTGAATTCAAGGGCGCTAAGGGATTGGATGTGCTGTTGCTGGATGGGCATGCCTATTCAATCCGTTCGATCCGGAGCGCAAAGAACGGGAAAGCCCCAGCGCAGGCCGAGGCTTTCACAGGGATTGTTACACTGATCAGGCCAGCTGCCCCTGCAGCTTCTGATTCAGCTGGGCCTTGGGCACGGCGCCCACGCTGCGGTCCACTACCTCACCGTTCTTGAGGAACAGGATGGTGGGGATGCTGCGGATGCCGTACTTCATGCTGATGCGGGGTTGTTGTCGACATTGAGCTTGCCTACCACGGCCTTGCCGTCGTACTCCATGCCCAATTCCTCCACAACGGGGCCCACCATGCGGCAGGGACCGCACCATTCCGCCCAGAAGTCGACCATTACAGGTTTGTCGCTCTTGAGGACGAGTTCTTCGAAGTTGCTGTCGGTGAATTCGAGTGCCATGTTCGTTGGTTGCGCTTGCGCGCTGCTGGTTTTCGGTTGATGGTCGTTTCGGTCCAATGCTGCCTTACACGGCGCCAAAGGTACCCCTGCTTGACGATTTCCTTGCCACGGAGAATTCCACGACGTTCTGTCAGTTCAGGGTATAGCTCAGCTCAGCAATCCCATCCAATCGCACGATCAGATCCTCACTGATCGCCACCGCCAACCCCTTGCTGGGCAGGTCAACGGCGAGCTTCTCGGCCTCGCTCACCAATTGCACCACCACTTTGCATTTACCGGGGTTGGCCTTGATCAGCTGTCCAAGGTCGCGCACCAGTTCATCGTTGGCGTGGTCCGCATCGAGCTTGACGGTGAGCTTGTTCATGTACTTCTCGCGCACATCGCCGAGCAGTTCCATGCTCGTTATCTTGAATTCCATCTGCCCTTCATCACGCCCCCAGGTGCGGGCCATGGCGCGGCCCTTCACGAAGAGCAGTGCGCCTTGCTGCAGGTAGAGCTTGAACTTCATGTAGTCCTCGCTGAAGAGCATGAAGTCGTGCGAGCCGTGGTGGTCCTCGAGGCTCAAGGTGCCGAAGGGCTTGCCGCTCTTGGCGATGCGGTGCTCGGCCTTGGTGACGATCCCGGCGAAGGTGACGTCGCGGCCTTCCAGCGCCTTCAGGTCGGAGAGCTGCGACAGGTTGTGATGGCAGAGGTGCTTGATCTCCAAGCGGTGGTCGTCGAGCGGGTGGCCGCTGAGGTAGAAGCCGATCACTTCCTTCTCGAAGTGCAGTTTCTCCAGCGCGCTCCATCCATCGATCTGCGGCACGGCCGGCTCGGGGATCCCCGCGCCTTCCACCGCATCACCGAACATGTTCACCTGCGAGCTGTCGGCGCTGTCCTGGCTCTGCTGCCCGAAGCGCACGAGCGTTTCCAGCCAAGTGGGCTTTCCTTCACCCGCACTGTGGAAGAAGGCTGCGCGCTGCACGTTCAATGAGTCGAATGCACCGGCATAGGCGAGGCTTTCCAGCGCTTTGCGGTTGGCGGCGCGCAGGTTCACGCGGCGCATCATGTCGTAAATGCTCTTGAACGGACCTGCTTCCGATCGCTGTTCAACGATGGTGGCCACCGCGTTCTCGCCAACGCCCTTCACGGCGCCGAGGCCGAAGCGGATGTGGCCGGTCTTGTTCACGCTGAAGGCGAACTGGCTCTCGTTCACATCAGGGCCCAGCACCTTGATGCCCATGCGGCGGCACTCCTCCATGAAGAAGGTGATCTTGTCGATCTGCTCGCCGGAATGCGTGAGCACGCTGGCCATGTACTCGCTCGGGTAGTTCGCTTTCAGCCAGGCCGTCTGGTAGGCCACGAAGGCGTAGCAGGTGCTGTGCGATTTGTTGAAGGCGTACTGCGCGAAGGCCTCCCAATCGGTCCACACTTTGGCGCAGACTTTCGCGTCGAGTCCTTTGGCGGCGGTGCCTTCCAGGAACTTGCCCTTCATCTTGTCCAGCGTGGCGCGGTCCTTCTTGCCCATCGCCTTGCGCAGCACATCCGCATCGCCCTTGCTGAAGCCCGCGAGCTTCTGGCTGAGCAGCATCACCTGCTCCTGGTACACCGTGATGCCGTACGTCTCCTTCAGCAGGTCCTCCATCTCCGGGAGGTCGTACATGATCTTCTCTTGCCCGTGCTTGCGCTTGATGAAGCTCGGGATGTACTCCAGCGGGCCCGGCCGGTACAGCGCGTTCATGGCGATGAGGTCGCCGAATTGGTCGGCCTTCAGCTCGCGCAGGTACTTCTGCATGCCCGCGCTTTCGAACTGGAAGGTGCCGTTGGTCTCGGCGCGCTGGTAGAGCGCGTAGGTCTTCGGGTCGTCGAGGGGGATGCTGTCGATGTCGATCCGGATCCCGTGATTCTGGTCGATCAGTCGCAGCGCGTCGCGGATGATGGTGAGCGTCTTCAGCCCGAGGAAGTCCATCTTGATCACGCCGGCGTCCTCGATCACCTTGCCGTCGTACTGCGTGAGCAGCAGGGTGGATTCCTTCGAGGTGCAGACCGGGATGATCTCCGTGAGATCGCTCGGCGCGATGATGATGCCGGCCGCGTGGATGCCGACGCCGCGCACGCTGCCTTCCACCTTCTCGGCTTCGCGCAGCACATCGGCGGTGAGTTCGCCGCTCTCCAGGATCTCGCGCAATTGCTTCACGCCTGCGAGTTCGTCGGCGCCCAGGTTCTCTTTCGCCTTCAGGCTATCCGCTCCTTCAAGAGGTGCGCGGAGCACGCGGCCCAACTCAATGCCCGGTCGTTCGGGGACCAGCTTCGCGAGGCGATCGGCTTCCTGTAGCGGCAGGTCCATCACGCGGCTCACATCGCGGATGCTGCTCTTGGCCGCCATGCTGCCGTAGGTCACGATCTGCGCCACCTGGTTCTGGCCGTACTTCTCCACCACGTAGTCGATCACCTTTTGGCGGCCTTCGTCGTCGAAGTCCGTATCGATATCGGGCATGCTCTTGCGGTCCGGGTTCAGGAACCGCTCGAACAGCAGGTCGTACTTGATCGGATCGATGTTGGTGATGCCGATGCAATACGCCACCGCGCTGCCCGCCGCTGATCCACGGCCCGGACCGATCAACACGCCGATGTCGCGGCCGTGGTTGATGAAGTCCTGCGTGATGAGGAAGTAGCCGCTGAAGCCCATCGTCTTGATGGTGAACAGCTCGAAGTCGAGGCGCTCCTTGATCTTCGGATCCAATGAATCGATCCCGGCGGAATCATCCTTGATGTATCGGCGGATCGCGCCCTGATAAGTGAGGTGCTTCAGGTATTCGTCCTGGTTCGTGAAGCCCTCGGGCAGCTGGAAGTTGGGAAGGAGGATGTCCTTCTTCAGCTTCAGCGTCTCCACCTTGTCCACGATCAGGTTCGTGTTGTCCAGGGCTTCCGGCAGGTCGTGGAAGGTCTTCGCCATCTGCGTGGTGGTCTTGAAGAAGAACTCGTCGTTCGGGAAGGCGAAGCGTTTTCCCTTCTGCGATCCCTCCTCGTCGCCGTCGTCGGCCTTGGGCGTGCTCTGCTTCTCGCCGGTGTTGATGCACAGCAGGATGTCGTGCGCGTTGCTGTCCTCCTGGTCCACGTAGTGGCTGTCGTTGCTGGCGATGATGGGCACGTTGTACTTGCGCGCCCATTGCACCAGCACCGCGTTCACCTGGTCCTGCTCGGGAATGCCGTGGCGTTGCAGCTCGATGTAGTAGTCCTCGCCGAAGAGGTCCAACCACCACTTGAATTCCTCCTCGGCCTTGGTGCTTCGCCCTTGCGCAGGATGGCCTGCGGCACGCTTGCGCCCAAGCAGCACGTCGTGGCGATCAGTCCTTCCTTGTACTTCTCGACGAGCTCCTTGTCGATGCGCGGGTACTTGCTGTAGAAGCCCTCCATGTACCCGAGCGAGCAGAGCTTGCTCAGGTTCTTGTAGCCCGTGGCGTTCTTCGCCAGCAGCAGCTGGTGCACGCGCTGGTCCTTGTCGTCGCGGGTGAAGGTCTTCTTGAAGCGATCTGCTACCAGGTAGAACTCGCAGCCCACGATGGGCTTCACCTTCGGCGTGCCGTCCTCGTTCTTGTGTTTGCCCGCCTCGGCCACGAACTTGAACACGCCGAACATGTTGCCATGGTCGGTGATGGCGATGGCGGGTTGGCCATCGGCAGCGGCTTTCTTGTAGAGCGCGGGAATGGCGGCGGCGCCATCCAGCAACGAGAACTGGGTGTGGACGTGGAGGTGGGAGAACTTCATCGGTAGCGAAGCGCGAAACTATCGGTGGGAGGGGGAGGTCGCTGAGCTCAGTTATCCACCAACCCCCGCACCTGGTCAGGCATGAGTCCCAATGCCCTGAGTAACTTGCATTCATGAATAGTAATGATGACTTGGGCATCGCTTTCTTGAAATACTTGGCGGAGAATACCTCGTCGGCCGGAGGTGCCTACGTCGATATCAAGCCCTTTTTGCGAGAGTTCATGGAGCGCACTGGAATTGACAGGAAGTCGGTGAAAGACGTTATATGGGAAATGACGAAGGAGGGCAAGTATGTGGGCAGCTCTTACCATACTCTGATAGTCTGCTTTGATTCTGATCACGTTGACATTATGGGTGACGAAAAGGCTGAACTCTTATACAACCTGACATGGAAAGGGAAGGCTTTTTACTTGGAGCACATTGCGAAACAGCGCGATGGAATCCTAAGTCATCGGGAGCGTATAGGCTTCTATGTTGTCGCTGGCCTTACTGTGGTCTCAACCATTGCGACGGTTTGGCAACTCATCCTTGCGCTGACTGACGTTGCCTATTGCGGGCATTAGACCGTGGTATGGTGGGTGCTCCAGATGCGTACAGGGTCTCTCGCGCATTTGGCGTTGACCCTGCACCTTTCGTTGGTATCACGATCTGTGATACCAACCGCAAACCCAGCAACGGCAGGGGGTATCACAATTCGTGATACACCCAAACACCAAAAGCCCGGACCATCGCCGGGCTTTCGGTTGGAGAAAATGAAGGCTAGTGCTTGTGCTGCCCGGTGGCGTAGTCCACCATGCCTTGGAAATCGATCACGATCGCGGCCTCGTCGCCGACGGTCCAAGCGTCGTGACCGCTGGGGAGCAGGGAGACATCACCCGGCTTCAGGTCGAATTCGGTACCGTCGTCCATCACCACATGCAACGTACCCGCCACATGGTATTGGAAGTGCGGTGCTTCGCAGCTCTTCGTCTTCGCGATGGGCATCACACTGGTGCTCCAGCGCCAGCCGGGCTCGAAGATGCCGCGGCCGATCATGGCGCCGCCGATGTTGATGAGTTCCACACGCCCTTTCGGGAAGGTGCGCACTTCATCGGGCTTCCCGAAGTTCTTGTATTCGGTGGTTGCAAGTGTGTCGAGCATGGTAGTATGGGTTTTGGGGGTTGAGAACGCGTAGGTGAGGGCGAGAGCAGCGCCTGCGCCGATCGACGCCAGGCTGGTGATGATCCGGGTCTTCATGGTGCTTGGGTTTTGTGCGGACAAAGGTCCCCTCGCCCCAAGGCGGCATCCTTGGACGGAACACGGGAGACCTTGTACGAATTACAGCTTCGACCTCAGTTCGGTCGGGGAGAGTCCGCTGCGCTGCTTGATGAAGTGCGCGAAGTGCGCCTGGTCGTCGAAGTGCAGCTGCTGTGCCACTTGCGAGATCGTATTGTCCGTGGAACGGAGCAGGACCTTGGCCTCAAGGAGAAGTACATCGGCGATCACCTGCCGGGGCGAACGGCCGATGGTTTCCTTCACCACATCACCCAAATGATTGGGCGTGATGTTGAGCTTGTCCGCATACCAGCTCACATGGCGCTGCTCGATGAAGTTCTTCTCCACGAGGTGCTTGAAACGGTTGGTGAGGTCCATGGCGCGCGTGGCCGTTTCCTTCAGCTTATTCGCATGCGGCCGATGGATCTCGCGCACGCGCAGCAGCAGGATGTGGATGAGGTTGCGCAGCAGATGGTCCTTCTCGTGGCTGCAGCGCTCATATTCGCTGATGATGTCGCGGAAGCTCTGCGCGAGCAGCGCGCTCTCCTCCTCGGTGACGTTGATGATGTGCTCGGCCTCCAGGTCGAAGCACGGGAAGTCGGCCGCAAGAGATCCGCTGAGCAAGGGCTGGATGAACTCGGTCTTGAAGTGGATGCAATAGCCGGTGCACTGGTTGATGTAGCGCGAAGCATAGACCGTATTCTCCGGCACGACAACGAGGTCGTTCGGCCTCAGCCAGCGCTCTTCGGCCCCGAGTTGCACGTCGTGTTGGCCACTCTTCAGCAGGTAGATGAGGTTGAAGACGCGCCGCAGCGCCGGAATACCTGTGTTCGGATCAACGTTCTTGTGCTTGTCCTCCAGGGTGCCCGGCATCACCATCATGTTGATGTCGTACGGTCGCGGGTCGCGGTTCACGATCTTCTCGAACGCGGCCAGGTCCTTGATCAGGAGGATGTCCTTCTTGGGCATCGAGCGGAAAGCTAGCAAGTGCGCGTTTGGCCCAGTTCATCTAAGCGGGCAGATTGCTGCTCAATCAACCATGGATGCGAGTTGCGACCCTGGGAAGAGCAGGTACGTGCATTCCGGTTTCGACCGCCCATGGACGCTTCGGGCAGCCGTTTTCCATCGCCTCAGTCCTTTCTCCCCATCTTTCGCCATGCGCATGCGGACCAACACCTTGCTTGCCACGGCACAGATCCCCGATGGCGGAGGCGAGCTGCGGCTTTTCCAACGGAGCGAGGAGTTCGCGATCGAAGTGGTAGGGATCGATGGTGAGTTGATGAGCACCGCGATCCACGGATCGGAGGATGCATTGGCGGAACTCGCGCTGAAGCAGCTGAAGGATACCAGCCGTGCGCGCGTGCTCGTTGGCGGCTTGGGCATGGGCTTCACCTTGGCGGCGGCGCTCCGCGGCATCGGTGCAAAAGGGGAGGTGGTGGTAGCCGAGTTGGTTCCCGAAGTCGTGGAATGGAACAAAGGGCCGATGGGCGAGCGCTCCGGCAACCCGATGAAGGATCCGCGCACCAAGGTCTTCGTGGGCGATGTGCTGGAGCTGATCCGTACTGAGCGCGATGGCTACGATGCCATCCTGCTCGATACCGACAATGGCCCCGAAGGATTGACCCAGCCGAGGAACAACCGCCTCTATTCGCACCGTGGCCTTCGCTCAGCCTACGATGCGCTGCGCCCGCACGGGGTGCTCGCGGTATGGAGCACGCACCCCGATGCGCCCTTCACCAAGCGTTTGGCGATGGCCGGCTTCCGCGTGCGGGAAGAGAAAGTGCATGCCCACGGCAGCAAAGGCACCAAGCACCACCTGTGGTTCGCGACGCGATCGTGAGAACAGCCGGACCATGTCGGTGATCGATCGTCTTTATACCGCCTTCGCCGCCGGCGATGCCGCAGCCATGGGCGCCTGCTACGCCGAGGATGCACGCTTCCGCGATCCCGCCTTCGGTGAATTGAATGCCGAGGAAGTGCGGGCCATGTGGAGAATGCTCCTGGGCCGAAGCAAGGACCTGCGGATTACGTTCACCGTACTGCACGCGGATGAAGTCAGCGGCACATGCGAGTGGCACGCACATTACACCTTCGCCTCCACGGGACGCAAGGTCCATAACATCATTCGGAGCGAATTCAAGCTCCGCGATGGACTCATCGTGGAGCAGCGCGACCGATTCAACTTCTGGCGATGGAGCCGTCAATCGTTGGGGGCCTCGGGTTGGCTGCTCGGATGGACGCCTTTCGTTCAGGGCAAGGTGCGACGAGCAGCCCTGGCCGCGCTGGACAAGCACCTTCGCCAAGGTGCCTGAGCACCTTCGGTGAATGCGGGCCTCTACATTCGCGCCGCGCTCGGAGAGGTGGCAGAGTGGTCGAATGCGGCGGTCTTGAAAACCGCTTTACCTACGGGTAACGGGGGTTCGAATCCCTCCCTCTCCGCCAATGCGCACCAGCGGCGAAGCCGCTGGAACGTACAGGCGCCGGCGAGCCAAGCGAAGCTTGAGTGAACTGTTCGCCTGTACGTTCCAAGGCCCGCAGGGCCGATGGTGGCGTTGAAGCCTTCCCAATTGGGGAAGGACGACAAAAGCGGCCTACCCCGACCTCCAAGCCCTGCCTGAGTGCCGGAACAGGACGAAATAGCGGCGAGCGGAGCGAATAGCGGCTGTTCCATCGAAGTCCTTTCATAGAGGGGAAGGCCTACGAAGGCGGTCAATCCCGACCTTGATCCCTGCGGCTCCACAGCCTGTCTTTCTGGGTACTGTTCAAAACTTCCTGCCAAGAAATTTGGCAAAGGCCTGGCCGTGATGCTTAATTGGGCGTCACGCTACCGACGGATTTCCTGTCAAGCGTGCATAGCGAACCGCAAACCACCATCAATCATGGCAACAGAGATAAACAAGGAGAAACTGAAGGCCCTTCAACTCACCATGGACAAGCTGGAGAAGACCTTCGGCAAGGGCGCCATCATGAAGCTCGGCGACGACGCGATTGAGCAGATGGAAGTGATCCCCACAGGGTCGCTCGGACTGGATCTGGCGCTGGGGGTCGGTGGCTATCCGAAAGGCCGTGTAGTCGAGATCTACGGACCCGAGAGCTCGGGCAAGACCACCCTCGCGATCCATGCCATCGCTGAGGCACAGAAGAAAGGCGGCATCTGCGCGGTCATTGATGCCGAGCACGCCTTCGACCGCTTCTATGCAGAGAGCCTAGGTGTTGATACCGAGAACCTGCTCATCAGCCAGCCCGACAACGGTGAGCAAGCCTTGGAGATCGCCGATAACCTGATCCGTTCAGGCGCCATCGATCTGCTTGTGGTTGATAGTGTGGCCGCACTTACCCCGCGTGCGGAGATCGAAGGTGAGATGGGCGACAGCGCGGTGGGCATGCAGGCCCGCTTGATGAGCAAGGCGCTGCGAAAGCTCACGGGCACCATCAGCAAGACCGGCTGCTGCTGCATCTTCATCAACCAATTGCGCGAGAAGATCGGCGTGATGTTCGGCAACCCCGAGACCACCACCGGCGGGAATGCGCTGAAATTCTACGCCAGCATCCGCCTCGATATCCGCCGCGTGACCCAGTTGAAGGAAGGGGAGAACGTCATCGGCAACCGCACCCGCGTGAAAGTGGTGAAGAACAAAGTGGCACCGCCCTTCCGCAAGGCCGAGTTCGACATCATGTTCGGCAAGGGCGTGAGCAAGACTGGCGAGATCATCGACATGGCCGTGGAGCTGAACATCGTGAAGAAGAGCGGCAGCTGGTTCAGCTACGAGGACAACAAACTCGGACAAGGGCGCGATGCTGTTCGCCAATTGCTGGAGGATAACCACGAGCTCTGCGCAGAACTCGAGCATCGCATCAAGGAAGCGGTGGCTAAGACCGAGCAGCCGGTCATGGCCTGATGGGTTGCCCCGCTACTTTTGAAGGCCCCGGATGGTGAAACCGGGGCCTTCGCCTTTCCATGGGACAACACATCGCCTTCCTCGCGGCATTGCCGCTTATCCTGCTTGGTGCGTGCAATGCGGCAACAGAAGCCGGAGCAGAGGATGCGCCCCAAGAGGGAAGCCTCGCTTGGATCGAGCAGCGCATCATCGAGCGGCCGACGGACCCGGGATCCTTCGCTGCGCGCGCGCGTTTCTTCGAAGCCCTGGATAGCATGCGTCTCGCCGAGGCGGATTGGAAGCGGGCCATTGCCCTCGACAGCCTATCCGCGGAATGGCGCATCGCCTTGGGCAGCCTGTACTTCACCAAGCTGCGGGTGCTGGATGCGGAGGCTCAATTGAAGGGCGCTATTGCCGTGGAGCCAGGGAGCATCGACGCACGGTCGAAGCTCAGCGAGGTGTACCTGATGCAAGGGCGCTATGCGGATGCCATGGCCATGGCCAATGAAGCGCTGCGCATCGACCCTCTCAACGGGAGCACCTATAACCTGAAAGGCTGGATTCACCGGCTTGCGGGCGACACGAACCTGGCCATCAGCAGTTACCAGACCGCTATCGAGAGGGACCCTGAACTGTACGACAGCTACGTGTCACTCGGTGTGCTCCACGCTGCACGGCACAATGACCTGGCGCTGTCCTATTATGACAATGCGATCGCCTTGCGCCCCGGCAGCATCGAGGCGCTGTATAACAAGGCCATGTACGCGCAGGAGCATGGCCGTGACAGTTTGGCGCTCGCGCTCTATGCCCGCATGAAGGAGATCGATTCCGACTACCCTGCACCGTATTACAACACCGGGTACATCTTGTTGGAGCATCAGCGGCGCATCGCTGAGGCGCGGATCGAGTTCAGCGTGGCCATTGCGAAACTGCCTACATACGTGCAGGCCTATTACAGCCGGGGTGTCACTTATGAATTGGAAGGAGAACTCGACAGCGCTTACGCAGACTACAAGCTGGCCATTCAACTGGACCCGCAGTACACTGACGCCGCTTTGGGCTTGAATCGGCTGGCGGAGAAGGGCGTGAGGGTGAAGCCCCGCTGAGCAGCGCCACGCGATCAGGCGGCCGGGGGCCAAGCGCGCCAAATGGAGATAGCGCCCATGGCCACCACTAGCCCGAGCACGATTTTCCGGAAGCTCTCCTGCGGGATCCGCACGAGCAATTGCTTGCCTATCCAGCTGCCGCCGAAACTCGCCACGGCCATGGCCGGCAGGTAGGCAAGCACCCCAGCGGACATGAAGCCCTGTGAGGCGTACACCACGGAACGGCTCAGGTCCACGCCCATATCGATCCAGGCACTGGTGCTCACGAAAGCATTCTTGGATAGACCGAATGCGGCCAGTGTGACTCCGCGCACCGCCCCTCCGGTACCAGCCAATCCGGCGATGGCGCCGCTCACTGCCCCGCCCCAGACAGCATTGCCCCTTGTGGCCTTCAGTTTCCATTGGCTGCGGATGAGCAGCAGGACGCCCATGCATACGAGCAGCGCACCAAGCAGCAAGGAGAGCATGCGTTCATCGAATCGCACTGTGAGCCGCGCGCCCACGATGACGCCGATGACGGCTGGGATGCCGAGCCAAAGCAGGAGCCAGCGTGAGACCCCTTCACGGAAGAGGATCATCTTGGCGCCGTTGCTGAACACATGGAAGAGGGCCGTGAGGCCCAATGCCTGATCGAAGGGCAGAAGAACCCGGCGAGCGGCATCACGAGCATGCTGGAACCGAAGCCCCCGACGGTGCCGAGCACTTCCGCTGCAAGCAGCAGCACGAAGAAGGCGATTGCCTCAGGAGCCACGCCCCGAACTTAACGGCTGGCCAACTGCTCCAGCTTCGCCATGTTCTTGATCACGATCTCGCGCCCTTGGGTCTCGATCATGCCCTCATCCTTGAGGTCCGTTAGGCAGCGGATCAGCGACTCCGTTGCAGTGCCTACCACGCTGGCCAGGTCCTCACGGCTGATCTTCACGCCGAGCGCGGTGGTTTGCTTCTCCGCGTAGCGCGCATGGATGCGCAATAGGGCCTGGCCAACCCGCTGGCGCACGCTTGCATATGCGAGTTGCAGCAGGTGCTGTTCCTTCTCCTTCACGTCGCGG
Source organism: Flavobacteriales bacterium (assembly GCA_016705545.1). Lineage (GTDB taxonomy): Bacteria > Bacteroidota > Bacteroidia > Flavobacteriales_F > PHOS-HE28 > PHOS-HE28. Next base: position 294,931 of record JADIYA010000006.1, on the reverse strand, counting down.
GCCAGCATCTTGATGAACCGGATGCTCACATCTCGGTCCTTGTAGAGCAAGGCGAGCAGGTCCTCGCGAGGCACCAGCGCAACCTCACAAGGCTCCATGGTCTCAGCAGCCTCAAGGGCAAAGCCTCCTTCGAGCAGGCCCATGTAGCCGATGAAATCGCCGGGGCCATGGAGGCCTGTGACGAATTCCTTCCCGTCGTTATTGATCTTGAAGGTGCGCACCTTGCCACTGATGAGGTAGGGGACGTGGCGCAGCTCATCACCCTCGTGGAAGAGCATCTCCTTGGCGGGCAGCTTGCGCGTCTTGCGGTCCTTGCTCAGCTCCTTCAAGGCTTCAAGTCCGCGCGCCTGGTCGAGGAACTTGTTCAAGCCGTCCACGCCACCGTCGAATCCTTTCCGGAAAAGCTCGGAGCGCTTCAGGCGACCTTCGATGGCGTTGAGCAATTCGCTTTCCTCGAAAGGCTTGGTGAGGTAGTCATCCGCACCCAGCTCCATGCCTTTGCGGATATCGCCGCGCTCTGTCTTCGCGCTGAGGAAGATGAAGGGTAATTCAGCGGTTGCCGGGTCTTTGCCGAGCAGGTGCAGCACGCTGTAGCCATCGAGCTCGGGCATCATGATGTCGCAGAGCACCAGGTCCGGCTTCTCCTTGCGCGCCATTTCGATTCCCCTGCGCCCGTTCTCCGCTTTCATCACCCGGTAATTCGCGAGCTCGAGGATCTCGGCGGTGTTATCGCGCATGTCGGCATCGTCTTCGATCAGGAGGATGGTTCGCATGGGAGGGGAGGAGTGATCGATGTTCAGTTGGAGTGGGTCGGGAAATGCTGCGGCAGCTCCACGGTGAAGATGGTCTCGCCCGGCTTGCTCGAGAAGGCGATGGTGCCGCCGAGCAGGTCCAGGTAGCGTTTCACGATGTTGAGCCCGAGTCCGGTGCCTTGGATGGTGGTCACATTGCTGCCGCGGAAGAAGCGGTCGAAGAGGTGCTGCTGGTCCTCAACGGGGATGCCCACGCCCTGATCGGTCACAGTGATGGTGAGACGCCCCTTGTCGATGGATGTGCGGAGCACGACAGGCGTTCCGGCCGGGCTGTATTTCACCGCGTTGCTGACCAGATTGGTGACCACGTGCCCGAGCATCTGCGCGTCCGTTGAGATCATGCGCTCCAGGCCATCGTGGTCGTAGTCGATGCGCTGGCCCGGCTTGGCCAGGCCCCGCAACTCCTCAATCTGCTCAATGCACTGATGAACCACATCGATCTCCGAGATCTGCACCTGCACGATGCCTTGCTCTATGCGCTCGAGCGAGAGGAACTCGTTGAGCATGGCCGTGAGCTCCCGCACTTTCGAGCGGATGCGCTTGACGTGCTTGTCCACTTTCTCGTCCTCGCTGGCGTAGCGCGCGATCAGATCGATGCTGCCCATGATGGTGCTCAAGGGGGTTCGGAACTCATGGCTCGCCATGCTCACGAATCGGCTCTTCAGCGCATGGAGCTCACGCTCCTTCTCCAAGGCGCCCTTCAGCCCCTCCTGGGCGGCTTTCAGCTCACTGGTGCGCAGCTCCACGCGGTCCTCCAGCTCAACGTTGGTTCGCACCAGTTCATCTTCAGCCAGCCGCCGAAGGGTGATGTCCGAGACCAGTGCCATCACATAGCGCTTGCCCTCCACCTCGAAATGGTTGAGGCTCACCTCCACAGGCAGCACGCTTCCGTCCTGACGACGCCCCTTGAGTTCCATTCCCATGCCCATGCTGCGCTGCACGGGTTTCTGGTCGTACGCGGCGCGGTGGGCGGCATGCTTGGCGCGAAGGGAGTCGGGCAGGAGCTCTTCGATGCCGTGGCCCAGAAGTTCGTTGGACGCGTAACCGAACATGCGCGCCAGGCTGGGGTTCTGCATCATGATACGGCCATCGGCATCCACCACCACGAGTCCCTCGGTGGCGGTCATGAACAAAAGCTCACAGACCCTTGCGGTATCCGATTCGGCGAAAGTCCCTCCCGTGCTTCGCAGCATGGCGGCAAGGTAGCCGTCGATCTCCCGGAAGCGGTTCATCGTGGCGGACCAGCGGGCGAGACACTGGCGGTGCCCGTGCGCTCATCATACACCCGCCATTTGCTCATGGGCTTGGCGTAGAGGTTCAGGGTCACGGCGCGGTCGGGGCCCGGATTGATGAATCGATGGATGGAGCGGCCGTTGGTGAGCACATCGTCGGTGCCAGGCGCGAGGTGATGCTCGCTGAGCATTTTCAGGCCGCCTTCAGGAATGGTGGCGTAGCATTCCTCCACCACCTCGCCCATCACCGGATGGATCCACGCGGTCTGGCTGTCGTAGTCGTGGATGCTCGTGCGCTGGCCGGGTTCGTAGCAAATCACCAAGAGCTCGAACTGGTCGTTCCGGTGGATGCATGTCCGCGTATAATGGCGCGGATTCCAACGGAAATACGGCTCCAGATCGCGTGTGGGCACCTCATAGCGTTGCAGGATGGGGCCGTAGGCCTCCGGCTCGCGATGACGGAGCAGCTCCTTCAGCAGCTCATCAATGGATCGAATGGGGTATCGGGGCATAGAAGCACGCGCCCATAAAATCAGGGCTCCTCGCATCGCGAAACTACCGGGGTGCCGGAAGGCCATTCTGACAAGTGTCAGCCAGAAGCATGAAGCATGATAGCTTGGCGCCATGTTCAAAACGGAGGAATTGGCCATGGCCGTGGAGCGGGAGGGCATCCGCCGAAAGCTCTCAGCCGGAGAGGTGCTCATGACCGTGGGCGATACGATCTCGCACATCCCGATCGTGCTGAGCGGGAGCCTGCGCATCCTGGCGCAGAACGCGCATGGGCAGGAGCGCTTCCTGTACCACATCATGCCCGGCGAGAGCTGCGCCATGAGCCTGAATTGCTGCAGCGGCATGCAGCCCAGCCCGGTGGTCGCGATCGTTGAAGAGGATGCGGAACTGGTGATGATCCCTGCGCGCTTCATGGAGGAGTGGATGGTCTATCCCGAGTGGCGCCGATTCGTGAGCGATACGCAGAACCAGCGATTCAATGAACTGCTGGAGACCATCGAGGTGGTAGCGTTCACCCGACTCGATGAGCAGCTGTGGACCTACTTGGTGAAGCGCGCCCAAGCCACCGGAGAGCACACACTGAAGGTGACCCACCAAGAGATAGCGCAGGAGCTCAATTCCCCTCGAGAAGTCATCACCCGGCTCCTTCATCAGCTCGCTCAACGCGGCAAGGTCAAGCTATCACGCGGCTCGATAACGCTGGTTAGCACCGTGGCTTGATCAATCCTGTGCCTTGGGCTGTTTCTGCGCGAACGAGTTGGCGAGCAGGCCTCCCATCAAGGCCCCATAAAGGCTGCTGTTCACCGGACTACTGGTGATGGCACAGCTCCCGGAAGCGCAGCCCACCAGGCTATAGTACATGTAGCCCGCAGCAGCTCCCGCGAGCGCAGCACCCAACGTGATCAACCAAGCCCTCTTCATTTTGTCTTGCAGGTGCTGATCCCGAATGGCGCATACAACGGACAGAATCGCATAAAGCTGGTGAGCAGGAAGACAGCAGCCAGCACGAGCAATACCAAGCCCAAGGTCCCGCCAACGGTGTCGGTGAAGTAGAGGATGGCCATCACGGTGGCCAGGATGACGCGGATAACGCGATCGGCAGTTCCCATGTTCGGTTTCATATCAGCAGGTGTTAGCGAGCCAAAGGTGCCCTCCGGAACCCAGGTGGTGGGTGAGGATCATCACGCGATCAAGGATGGCATGCCGAAGCCTCGGCACCGATCAGAGGGCTGATGGGGCTCAGGTAGGGGATGCCGAGCTCCAATCCGCGCAGCACCAGAAGCAAGGCCACCATGCCAACCAGCACAGGCGATGCACGCCGCAACGCTTGACGCGCTTGCTGTCCGAGCAAGCCGCTGCCCATGCGCAGGGCGAATAGCATCGGCCATGTGCCTAAGCCGAAGAGCACCATGTAGAGCGCACCTTGACCAGCTGTCCCCATCACGGCAGAGCCAATGGCCGCCGCATACACGAGTCCGCAAGGGAGGAGGCCATTGAGCATGCCGGTGAGCACCAGTGCCTCCGGTGCGGTCCGCTTCAGGTTCCGCGCCAGCGAAGACCGCAGCCTGCTGATGAGCAGCGCAGCGCGCGATGCGGGAAGCCAGCGTTCGAGCGCACCGGGCACCACGATGCTCAAGAGCAGGATGATGCCGGCAATTATGGATGACGCCTGCTGCAAGCCCACGATCCTCAATCCATGCCCGAAGAAGCCGAATGCAGCGCCGATGAGCGCATACGTGGCCACCCGACCGCTGTTCAAGAGCACCGTGCTCGAAAAGCGCGATCGCCAATCGGGCCTTGGGGAGGGCACCGCCAGGGCGATGGGGCCGCACATGCCCAAGCAATGCGCACTGCCGGCCAAGCCAAGCAGGAGAGCCGTGCCCAGCAAAGGGTTCATTGCACCACCAGCTTCTCAGCGCTGTGATATGTGACGCCATCGCACTGCCACTCCAACGAAGCATCGTAGCGGCCCGGCCAGAGTTCCAATGCATCGGATTCGAACAGGCCAACCTCATTCGCAGCAATGCTCAGCTTGCGATCAGCCCGCGCATCGTTGGGTCGGAGCAAGTGCAGTTCACCGGTGATCGCTTTGCCTGCCAGTTCTGCGGGGAATTGGATGCGCAAGCGGTCCTTTCCCGCCACGATGGCCACTGGGACGCTCAGCGATAGCGCACGCCCCTGTGCATCGATGCGCTGCTGGTAGCGCAGTTCCTCGGTGTAGTATTCCTCGGTGACGAGTGATTCGGTGCGGCGTGCGCTGGCGATCCCGAAAGCGGCCATCATCGCCGCGAAGGCGATCAGGCTGATGGCAAGTCCTTTTCCCCAGTTCATGTTCCAGGCGGTTTCATGGGTCCTACGAAAGAGGTGGTCACTTTCTCCAGCAGCTCATCGCCGCTGAACACACCGACGATGACGCGGTTCTTCATTGCCGTCACGGCATCCTTCGGCAGGATCAGGAAGACCTCGCCGCTGGCGAGCTCACCGGGCTGCAGCACGATGGGCTTGCCCACGATCATCACCTCGCCGCCATCGACATTCAGCACCTCGAATCGCAAGGGCAATTCGCGTGGTGTCTTGTTGGCCACCTTCAGTGCGTACAGGTTGCTCACGCGTCCATCGGGGCGCTCCTGAAAGAGCATGCCCGGCGTGCGCAGGAAGGTGGTGCGTGTCTCGCTGCGCGTGGCGATGAGCGTGCCGAGCGCGCCGACGAGCACGAGCAGCACCGCTGTGTATGCCTTCATCCGCAGGTTGAATGCGAATGGTTTCTTCGCGGTGATCTCATCCTCGCTGGCATAGCGCACCAATCCCTTCGGCAGTCCAACGCTGTCCATGATGTGGTCGCACGCATCAATGCAGGCCGTGCAGTTCACGCATTCGAGCTGGGTGCCATTGCGGATGTCGATGCCGGTTGGGCATACATGCACGCAGGCCTTGCAATCGATGCAATCGCCCTTGCCCACGGCGCCGCGATCCTCGCCCTTGCGCCAGCCCGAGCGCTGCTCACCGCGCTTGTGGTCGTAGGCGATCACCACGCTCTTGCGGTCGAGCAGCACGCCCTGCAGCCGGCCGTATGGGCAGACGGTGGTGCAGGCCTGCTCACGGAAGAAGGCGAAGTTCCCGTAGAAGGCACCGCTGAAGGCCAGCATGGCGATGAGCCCGGAGACATGCTCCGCTGGCGGCTCGGTGATGATGCGCATGAGCTCATCGCTGCCGATGAGGTAGGCCAGGAAGGTGTTGCCGATGATGAAACTGATGCTGAAGAAGGAGAGGTGCTTGAGCGTCTTCTTGCCCAGCTTTTCAGCCGACATCGGCGCCTTGTTCAAGAGTTGCTGGTGCTTCCAGTCACCTTCGATCCAATACTCGATGCGGCGGAACACCTGCTCCATGAACACCGTTTGCGGACAGGCCCATCCGCAGAATAGGCGACCGAAGGCCACGGTGAATAGCGCAACGAAGACAATGAAGGCGAGGAAGCCCACAACGAAGATCAGGAAGTCCTGCGGCCAGAAGGTCTGCCCGAAGAAGACGAAGCGCCGCTCAATCACATTGATCATCAGCAGCGGCTCGCCACCGATGCGCAGGAAGGGACCAGCGAACAAAAGCGCCAACAGGGAGTAGGCGAACCATTGCCTGCGCGTGGTCCACTTGCCGCTGGGCTTCTTCGGATAGACCCAAATGCGCTTGCCGCGCTTGTCCACCGTGCTGATGGAGTCGCGGAAGCTCTCGTCGCGCGAGGCTTCGGCGCGAGCATCGCGAGCGGCGTGTGCGGGTTGCTGGGCCATTCGGTTCGGTTATGAAGCCGCCTTCGGTGATGATCGTCAGCCGCGATGCTGTGTCGACCGCAAAACTCCGGGTCTCTGCGTTGAATGGGCTGATATCCGTCAGTTCCGATGCGTGATTTGGGTCACACGGAACTCAAAGCGATGGCGATGCTCTGGAATACGTTGAAAAGAGCCGGGCGCCCTGATGGAGCGCCCGGCCCGACAGCATTTGCAATTCAGTCATTCATGGCCACCTGCGCGGTATCAGCCATGGTGACCGTGGAGTCTGCGGGAGCTGCGGCATCCTTCCATAATTCACCCTGCGCTGCTTTCTGAGTGGGGCCGCCGGAGCCTTGCAGGCTGAGGATGTAGCTGGCGATGGCCTGGATCTCATTGGGCTTCAATTGGCTCTTCCAGCTGATCATGCCTTTGGCCGGCACACCGTACTTGATGGTCTTGAAGATGTCCTTTACCCCGCCGCCATGCAGCCAATACGCATCGGTGAGATTGGGACCCACGCTGGTTTCGGAGCCTGCGCCATCAGCGCCATGGCATGCTGCACAGTACGTGGTGAAGGTCTCCTTAGCGGCAGCGAGCGCGCCGGCATCCGTTGTCACGGTCACGGTGTTCTCATCCACGGATGCGCCGGCTTTGGCCACGAAAGCGGCTACATCAGCCTTAGCCTGCTCCATCTCGGCGATGTACTCCTCTTTCGAGTCGTTCCATGTTCCGGTCACGTGCATGTTCACCAAGTAGAGCACGCCCCAGGCGATGGTGCCAAGAAGAGCCACACCCACCAAGGCGGAAGCACGTTGTCCAATTCGCGGATGCCGTCATATTCATGGTGCATGAGCAGGTCGCGCTCCTCCACCTCTTTAGCGGGCCGGCGGGTAAGGGCATCCATGAGCTTCGCCACGATCGATGGGCGCTTCGAGGCGACGGTGCTCGGGCTGCCTTGCTCCTCGAATACCCCGGTGACCGCGCGCATGGTGCCGCGAAGCAGGTTGATCTGCACCAGGAGTACGATGAATAGGAACACATTGATCACCAGCAACAGGTAGAAGAGCTCCTGATGGCTCATGGTCGTGGTCGGCTCCACATAGGCCTGTGCCTGCGCGCCTCCCGCGAGGAGCAGGAAGGGAAGGAGCACGGCGGCTTTGCTGTGCCGCTCGGTGAGCTTGCGCATCCAGCCCGTGCTGCCCATCATCGTGCGGAGGATCGAGCTCATGGCCAGGATCAGCACCACTTGCACCACGGCCAAGCCCATCATCACGTAGTTCACGGTGCCGCTTACCGGGATCAGCGGCTGATCGGCGGCGGGTGCCGCATCCTGCGCGGCAGCGGTGATGGTAGCGGTTACCAGGGCGGCGGTTGCCAGCACCCGGTGAAGTCGGGCAGGTTCAGTGCGCATGGTTCGTGGTGGCATTAGAGGCATCATCAGCCAAAGGCAGTGAGCTCATGTGATCGACTTGGTCCCGTCGCATGGCGCGCACCCAGAAGAGCACGCCGATGAAAAGGGAGAAGAAGAGGATGAAGGCGAGCACCGGAAAGAGGTCCACGTGATCGATGGAGGTCATGTGCCCTTTGATGAACTTGAGCATTGCTTCGGGTGCTATTGTTGGGCGGTTTCCTTGGCCTGGATGTCGGTGCCGAGGCGCTGCAGGTAGGCGATCAGCGCGATGATCTCCTTGTCTGCCGGCGCATCGATGCCATCCTTCTTCAGCCCGGCCACGATCTCACCGCGCTGCTGCATCAGATGCGCATTGGCGCGATCGGCGAAGCCGGGGCCATAGGGCTCTTTGTCATAGGGCACGCCCATGGTGAGCATGGCCTCGATCTTCTTCTTGGTAGTGGTGGTGTCGAGGTCGTGCTCGTAGAGGTGGGTGTACGGCGGCATCAATGAGCCCGGGCTCATGCTGGTGGGGTCGTACATGTGATAGTAGTGCCAGCTGTGGCCGTACTTCCCACCTTCCCGGAGCAGGTCCGGGCCGGTGCGCTTGCTGCCCCATTGGAAAGGGTGGTCGTACACGAACTCGCCCGCCTTGGCGTACTCACCGTAGCGCTCGGTCTCACTGCGGAAGGGGCGGATCATCTGGCTATGGCAGGTGTAGCAGCCTTCGCGCACATAGATGTCGCGGCCTTGCAGCTCAAGCGGCGTGTAGGGCTTCACATGCGTGATGGTGGGGATGTTGCTCTTCACCAGGAAGGTGGGCACCATCTCGAAGAGGCCGCCGATGGCCACGAGCACCAGGCTGATCACCAGCATCTGGATGGGACGGCGCTCGATCCAGCGGTGCCAGTAGCCGCCATCCTCGGGAGCGACTTTCTCCAAAGCAGGTGCTTCGGCATCCTCGTTCGCGATGAGCTTCCCGCTCTTCACGGTCTTCACCACGTTGTACACCATGATGAAAGCGCCCGTGAGGTAGAGCAGGCCTCCCAGCGCGCGCAGCCAATACGCCGGCTTGATCTCCACCACGGTGTCGAGGAAGTTCTTGTACACCAGGTATCCGTCGGGAGTGAACTGCTTCCACATGCCGCTCTGCCAGAAGCCGGCGAGGTACAAGGGGATGGCGTAGAACACGATGCCCAACGTGCCGAACCAGAAGTGCGTGTTGGCCAGCTTCACGCTGTAGAGCTTGGTGCCGAAGAGGCGCGGCACCATCCAGTACACGATGCCGAAAGTGAGCATGCCATTCCAGCCGATTCCGCCGATATGCACGTGGGCGATGATCCAATCAGTGAAGTGGGCCATGGCGTTCCAGCTCTTCAGGCTCAGCAGCGGACCTTCGAGCGTGGCCATGCCGTAGCAGGTCACGGCCACCACCATGAACTTGAGCACAGGGTCCTCGCGCACACGGTCCCAAGCGCCGCGCAGGGTGAGCAGGCCGTTGAGCATCCCGCCCCAGCTCGGCGCGATGAGCATGATGCTGAACACCGTGCCCAGACTCTGCGCCCAATCGGGCAGGGCGCTGTAGATCAGGTGGTGCGGGCCCGCCCAGATGTACAGGAAGATGAGCGCCCAGAAGTGGATGATCGAGAGCTTGTAGCTGTAAACCGGTCGGTTGGCGGCCTTCGGCATGAAGTAGTACATGAGGCCGAGGAAGGGCGTGGTGAGGAAGAAGGCCACCGCGTTGTGGCCGTACCACCATTGCACCAGCGCATCCTGAACGCCGGCGTACCAGCTATAGCTCTTGGTGAGCGAGATGGGCAGCTCGATGCTGTTGGTGATGTGCAGCATGGCCACGGTGACCCACGTGGCGATGTAGAACCAGATGGCCACGTACAGGTGCCGCTCGCGCCGCTTAAGGATGGTGCCGAACATGTTGATGCCGAACACCACCCAGACCAGCGTGATCAGGATGTCGATGGGCCATTCGAGCTCCGCGTACTCCTTGCCGGTGGTCATGCCCAGCGGGAGCGTCACCGCGGCGAGCACGATGATGAGCTGCCATCCCCAGAAGTGGATCCTGCCCAGCGCATCGCTGAACATGCGCGCCTTCAGCAGCCGCTGAAGACTGTAGTACACGCCAGCGAATATGGCGTTGCCGACGAAGGCGAAGATCACCGCGTTGGTATGCAACGGACGGATGCGGCCGAACTTGGTCCATTCCAGTTCGCCCAGCCAGGTGAAGGGCCGCACGATCCAGAAGTACCAGGCATCAGGCGGCGTGTTCTGCGCCACCATCTGCACGGCTGCGATCAGCCCCACGAGCATGCCCACGATGCCCCATAGGATGGTGACGAAAAGGAAGTTCTTGACGATGCGGTTGTCGTACTGGAAGCGCTCGGTCATCGCTCAGGGATTGGTGGAAGTGGAGCCCGCGTCGGCAACAGGAGCGGGCGATTGGTCATTCAGCATGCGCACGGCCGGTGATCGGTCGTCATCGAATTGCCCGCTCTTCACCGCGCGCACGAAGGCCGCCAGGAAGAAGAGCGCCACCACGGTGCTCACGGCAATCAGGAGGAAGATGACGCTCATCACGGATTTCCTTTGCGCGGCGAAAGTGACTGTCACGCAAGTGTCGCATCCTGAGAGTGGTCATGAGCGATTCTGACTTCCGTCAGGTCTGGCCCATGATCAACCTCGTTGGCTCCGCTCATTTGCTTTTCAACCACCTGCAAGCTGGTGGTGTTGACGACCGTCGCGATGGAGACCAACCGGCTTGATGAACCGCTGATCTGCACAAGAGGATCTTCCGTGCAGCACTTCGCATGGTGTGCACGCAATACGGAAGCGGACCTCTTCAGATTCCGCTGATATCCATCAGGTGTTGACTTCGTGCTGCCCCATTGCTTCGCGAGGCTCGGTGCAACCAAAGCGCCGCTTCCCATGCGCAACTTCAATTTGGCGATCGTTCTCGCCTTCGCATCATCGGCCAACGGACAATTGAACCCACTGGCTATTCCTCCGGCCTTGGAGCTCGACACATTCGATCTTGTGGCCGATGAGCATGTGCACCAATTCTACCCGGGCATCAATACGAGCACGTACGGCGCCAGCGCGGAATACCTCGGGCCCACTTTGATCCTGCACCGTGGCGATACCGCGCGCATCCGCATCCACAACGAGCTGGCGGAGATGACCAGCATGCACTGGCACGGCATGCACGTGCCCGGCGAGATGGACGGCGGGCCGCAGCGCATCATCGACCCCGGCGAATCGTGGATGGCGGAATTCCCGGTGAAGAACCCGGCGGCAACTTACTGGTATCACCCGCACCCGCACGAGCTCACGGCCGAGCAAGCCAACTTCGGTATTGCTGGATTCATCATTGTCCGCGATCAGGAAGAGGAGCAGCTCCCTTTGCCGCGCAGCTACGGTGTGGATGATTTCCCCGTGGTGATCCAGGACCGCAAGTTCCTCGCGAACGGTGACTTCGCATTCTATCCCTTCGGTGATTCGGTGCTGGTGAACGGCACGCCGAACCCGTTCCTCGAATTGCCCGCGCAGGTGGTTCGTCTGCGGCTGCTGAATGGCTCCAACGCGCGCATTTACGCGCTCGGCCTTGATAACGGCCAGCACATGCACGTGATCGCTGGCGATGCCGGGCTGCTTCCAGCACCGGCTGCTACCGATCGCCTATGGCTCAGCAACGGTGAGCGCGCCGAGGTGCTGCTCGACCTCACCGGCATGGAGGGCGACAGCCTGCTGTTGATGAGCTATGGCAATGAGCTGCCCAACACCGTGCCTGGCTCCGGCAACATGCTATGGGAAAGCAGCTTGCTCAATGGCGTTGCGTTCCAGGTGCTACGCATCCGTGTGACCACACCAACGGTCAATCCCATCACTGCAATCCCCTCCGGGCTGCTCACCGTGCCGATGCCAGCGGAATCCGAGAGCATTCGCACGCGCACCAAGACCATCACAGGCATGGGCATGGTGGGCATGGGCATGTTCATGATCAACGGCTCCATGTTCGACATGGATGTTGTCAATGACACCATGCAGCTGAACACCGTTGAAGCCTGGAACATCGTGAACAACTCGAACATGGCGCATCCCATGCACATCCATGGCGTGTCGTTCACCGTGCTGGAGCGCAACGGCGTGCCGCCGCTCGCATGGGAGCAAGGGCCAAAGGACGTGGTGCTTGTTGATCGCTTCGAGACCGTGAAGCTGGTGATGCGCTTCGGCGAGATCACCGACGGATGGCCCTTCATGTACCACTGCCATAATCTGCTGCATGAGGACAACATGATGATGCTGCAATACATCGTGCAGGACCCTACGTTAGAAGTGCCGGAATCAGAAAGCAGCGGCGCGCGCTCCTTCCCGAACCCAACGATCGGACCAGTGATGGTCCGGTCTCTATTCCCGCTCATCAGCGTTGAAGTGCTAGATGCGTTGGGCCGAGTAGTCCTTAAGCAAAGTGGTAATGGAAACCATCAGGCCATCTTCGATTTGAGCGACGCATCCACAGGCGTGTATTTCGTTCGTCTTCAAGGCGCTATGGAGAGCGGCCAGCTTACGGTGGTCAAGGAATAGCCGAACATGATTAGGCTGAGGGCCTGGTGCGCTGACATGCATCAGTCTAAGCGGACATTTGCATCCGTTTATTTGGTGCATCAAAAACAAACCATGGAAATCGCACCAACCCGCACCATCGGTTCCATCGTGGCCGAGGACTTTCGCACTGCAGCCGTTTTCAGCGCGCACGGCCTCGACTTCTGCTGCAAAGGCGGCCGCACCATAGACGAAGCTTGTCGGCAAAAGGGGCTGAACAGCACCGCGCTGAAGGCGGAATTGCTCGCGGCCATAGAACGAGATTCGAAAGCCGGCCGCGAGTACAAGAGCTGGCCTCCCTCTCGGTTGATTGAGCACATCGAACGGGTCCACCACCGCTACATCGAGAGCCGCACTCCAACATTGCTCCAGTTCCTCGACAAGCTCTGCAGGGTGCATGGTGACCGCCACCCGGAGCTATTCGCCATCCAGCGTGAGTTCCAGGAATGCGGCGGAGCCATGGCGGCGCATATGAAGAAGGAAGAATTGGTGCTCTTCCCGTTCATCAACCAATTGGAGAAGGCCCAGCTGCATGGAAGCCAGGCGCCCACGACGCATTTCGGAACCGTGGACAACCCCATCGCCATGATGGAGCACGACCATGATGCCGAAGGCGAGCGCTTCCGGCGCATAGCTGAGCTCAGCGGCGACTATGCGAACCCTGCCGACGGCTGCGCCACCTATGCAGCTACCATGTCCTTGCTGAAGGAATTTGAGCAGGACCTTCATCTGCACATTCACCTGGAGAACAATATCCTGTTCCCGAAAGCGAAAGCACTGGAAGCAGGATTGAGCGTCAAGGGCTGATGAGCAGCCTCAATTATTGAGTGCCCCCTGCTCGATCCAGTCACGTATCGTCGCGAGTTCATCGGCGCTTAGCACATTGCCATCAGGAGGCATCCCAAGACCATAGACTTCCGTGAACGAGACCTTGTTCCACAACACGCTGGCTTCGGGATCGCCGGGCACCACGCGCACCGCTGGAGCGTGATTCGTGCTTTCAACGCCCACAAGGCTCATGTAGGCCTCGCCCTCCGATAGGTCCATGCCTCCCATTGGCGGGTGACAGGTCCAGCAGCGTGCGGCAAGGATGGGAAGGACTTCGGAGTTGAAGTAGGCGGTATCGACCGGCTCACCAGGAATCACCGGCTTCGGCACATGAAGCGGGCCCTCGTCCTTGGCGCAAGCCGCCAAGAGCATGGTGAGCGCTGATGAGATGACGATGCGGTTCATGCGCGATCAGTTGTTGAGGCGCTTCGGTTTCACGAACAGCGTGCGCGCGATATTGAACCCTAGATGGAATCGGCCTTGGTCGTATCGGCTCGTCGCCAACGTGTACAAGCGCGGCTCGATGATCTCCTGGCTGCTCGCGAGCACGATCTGGAACACATGCCCATGCGTGGCGACTTCATAAGCGATAGCCACCGGCTCACGATGCTCGCTGGCCTGCCGCCCTTCTAGGATCGGGCTCGCCTCCAGCAGGATGGAGCCTTTGGGAGAGACCTTGAAGCGTGTGGCCCCTGCGATGGCAAGCGTGAGGTTGCTCCCGCCAACGGGCACCAGGTTCCGATAGACCACGATTCCGGCCAGTTGCGCTGAGAACCACCGATTGAAGCGTCTGCCCACGATGATCTGCGTATTGTAGCTGAAGCGATGGGCGAGGGTGTACTCGAAGGGCGTGACGCCATCGGCGAAGAAGTCGCGCTCGCCCACCCTTGGGAAGCGGTCGCTCATGAATCCGGCATTGCCCATCACCGTCAACGAGACCGGCATCTCTTCCTCTTCGGTCTGCTTCAGCAGGCGTGCCTTCAATTCCAGGTCCCAGACCTTTCCATTCTTCGAACGCCCCAGTTCCAGCTGCACATCGCGCAAAGGCGAATACTGGAACGCGAAGCGGATGTTGGCTGGCAGGTCAAGCCCCACGAACTGGTTCCAGGCCTCCTCGTCAGGAGTCACCTCACCGAAGCGATGCTGGATCATGAAGCCGAAGGAGCGCTTGCGCGGTACGACCTCCACGCTGTGCGTGTTCACCACCTGCGTTCCCGCGAAGGTGCCCGTGACGTATTCCCGCTGTGGTTCTTCCTGCGCCGTGCTGGTGGCGGCTGTGGCGATGCCGAGCACCGCGATCATATCTCGAATACGCGTGGTTCTCATGGATGCGCGAGTGATCGGATGTAATGCGCCAGCGCCCAGCGGTCCTCCCGGCCAAGCACCTGCTCATAGGAGGCCATCTCGCCGCGGCCGTGCGTGATCTTCCAGTAAAGCGCGCCGTTGCTTTGTTGCTGCACTAGCGCCGAACCCAGATCCGCAGGCTTCACCTTGAGCACAGGCGCGTTGGGGCCATCGCCTCGGCCTTCCATCCCATGGCATGTCCAGCAGAGCGATTGGAATACTTTGCCCCCCATCGCGGCGGCTTTCGGATTGGTGGCTAGGGGATCCTTCAGCTTGTCGGCTTCGGGCGGCGCCATCCAAGGATCGCCCCCTGTGGCTCCGGCAAGCGTGAGCGCTGCAGCGAGGACGAGAAACGTGCGCATCATCGTGCTTCGTTACTTGGCATCGGTTGAAGCGCTGCCAGCGCCTGCCGGGTGCGCTCGTCGGCGGGATCGAGCTGAATCCCCACGCTCCAGTGCTCAACCGCCTTTGACCGGCTTCCCATTCGCGCATGCAGCGCGCCGAGGGTGTAGCGCAGCCGAGCATCGTTCGGATCGAGGGCCACGAGCCGCTCAAGATGCGGCAACGCGAATTCCAGATGGCCTTGCTGCATATGGAGCGCCGCCAGGTTGTTGCGCATCTGTGGCTCAGGCGCGCCATTGCGGAGGGCCTTATCGAAGAAGCGCACCGCATCATCCATGCGGCCGCTGCGGTGCGCGAGCGCGCCGGAGGCCACGAGCAGGTCAGCATCGTCAGGTACAAGGGTCAATCCGCGCGCATAGGCCGCGCTCGCGCCTTGCAGATCGGCCACTGCTTCATGCGCCGCGCCCAGCGCCAAAGCTGAGCGCGTCAGCATCTCCCTGCTCCGCGTGCCCGATTGGTCCTTCCCGAACGTGAGGTTCTCATTCCATTGGCGCATGGCCTGTTCGCGATCGCCGCGTGCCAAGGCTAACTCTCCAAGCCGGAAACGCGCCTCGGCATGGCTTGGGTCATCGTCAAGGACACCACGAAGCAATTCCTCGCTGCGCTGCCGATCACCGGCCTGATTGAAAAGCGAGGCAAGTTCGAAGCGGCGGTCAACCGGCGCGAGGAGCCCGATGCGCAAGGCCGACTCGTAATGCCAGATGGCTGAATTTAAGTTCCGCGCATCAGCCCGCCCAGCGGCCATGAGCGCGAAGACCCGTTTGCCCAGCAGCGTATGCGCCTGCACCAACGCGCTGTGCACGAAAAAGAGCACTACGAGGAGTATGGCGATGCTGAACGCATATCCGCCCGGGCGCAGCGAGCGGTCCATTTTAAGCGTGATTCCGCGGAATTGCAGCGCGCTCTTTCTCAACAGCCGCCAGCCCAGCACGAAGAGCCAGGCGGTGCAGAGCGCTAACGCGACAGCGAGCAGGAAGGGGACCATGTCGTACAGGCCACGATAGACCGGCATGGCGATCAGGAAGCCGATGGCCATGAACAGGTCTTCACCCACACTGGTGCTGAAGCGGCCGCCATATGCACCCATGGGATGCCCTTTGCGGAATAGCGGCGGCATGCGGAAACCGAAGCGCACGGCCTTTTCCGGGCACGCGGTCACGCAATCCAAGTCCTTCAGGCAGCGCGGATTGGTGACCATGCCATGCTGGGCCAGTTCGCGATGCACGAGGATGTCCGA
Source organism: Flavobacteriales bacterium (assembly GCA_016705545.1). GTDB lineage: Bacteria > Bacteroidota > Bacteroidia > Flavobacteriales_F > PHOS-HE28 > PHOS-HE28. Next base: position 278,801 of record JADIYA010000006.1, on the reverse strand, counting down.
AGAGCAAGCCTTGGTGCAAAGTCCGCATTGGGAGCAATCCTTGGTGAGGACGATGCGGCCTGGCGCCAGTTGGTCGGCGATTCCGAAGAGCGCCCCGTACGGGCATGCCTGGAAGCAGAAGCCCCGGCTGCCGAGCAAGTAAACGATCACGAAGCCGCAAACGAAGAAGGTGAGCACGGCCACCTCGGGCGGTGGCAGGTTGCGCCACATATCGTCAGTGGTGAACGACGACCAGCGAACCACCCGCCTCCACCACTTGCACCGCCTGCTGTTCCACTCCGTGCCATGCCTGCAGGATCTGCGGCCAGATGAAGAGGTAGAACATCACCGTCATCGGCACCCAGATCAACGCACGAGACCGGATAGGCTGTCGCTTGATCTTCAGCTTATCGAGCAGCCAACCGGCTGCATCCTGCAAAGCGAGGATGTGGCAGCCCCACGAGCAGAAGAACCGACCGAAGACCAGCGTGCCCACCATTACCAGCGCCATCAGGATGAAACCCGCCGTCACCACGCCTTGATGGATGGTGTAGAGCACCTCATTGAACTCGAGCGGCGCAAGCGTGCGCCCTTTTAGCTTCCAGTGCACGAAATGCGCAATGAAGAGGACATGCACGCCAATGAGCGTGGCGATCCGCCATTTCTCATAAGATGCTTGGCGAGATGGTTCCATGGCGCACGGATGCGGCTCACTCAACCACTACGCGCCGGGTGAACGCACGACCGGCGATGCGCAGCGAGAGCATGTACACGCCTGGTGGCTGATGCTTCATGTCCAGCTCACGCACCAACCGGCCGGTGGGCGCCTGCAAGCGCTCCACGTGGACCCGACGGCCCATCACATCCCTGAGCTCCATCTCCATGCTCGATGGCTGGAGCAGATGCACCGTGACATTGAATCGTCCATCGTTCGGGTTCGGGAACACCTCGAAGCCGCGAAGCGCCAATGGCTCTTCGACGCCAGAACAGACCTCGACCGTCACGTTCGCCGTGGTCATGGGGCTCATGCAGCTGCCACCTCCCACTTCAACCTCCCAGTCGTAGAAATATGGGTAGTTAACGGTGCCGCTTGATGCCCCAGTGATGGTTGCCACGGAGCCGATTGCGTATGGATAAGCCGAGCTGGACGTGCCGCGCCAGAGATCGGATGTGCCACTTACATTGATGAGGTAGTTGTTGCCCGGTGTGATGTCCCAGTTGAGGTACACACGCGACTCGCCCGCTGGCACCATCTGCGAATGCGTTGCGCGAAGCACGCCAATGACATCAACGAGCTCGATGGTGCGATAACCCGCGCTTCCTGCATACACCTTCACGGAGACCAACTTGAAGGAAGACAGCGCATTGAATTTGAGCGATTCCCCGCCGGCGTGGTAGCCACCGCTTCCGGAATTGTTGGCCTTGCCGCCATAGACCGTTGTGCCCTGCTCGGTCATCTGATCGGCCACTTGGTAGACCGCGCTCGCGTAGAGCGGCGGAGTTGTAAAGACGGCGCCGCTGCCTACCGGATTGCCTTGCGCATCGAACCACTGCGGATCGTTGCCAGTGGCGGTGAGAATGGCCTGTTCGCCCTCGCAGATGACCGCTGATTCCGTGCTGGGGGCCGTAGGCTGCGGCAGGGCAGTGACCGTGAACGGCGCCGATGTGGCCGTGCCGCAGTAGCTCGTGACGTTCACCGTGTAGGTTCCAGGGCCAGCCATGATGCTGTTGGTGGTGGCGCCGGTCGACCACTGGTATGCCGTGCCTGGCGTGGCACGCAATTGCACTTGTCCGCCTGCACAAACGAAGGCCTGCTCGTCGCAGAAAATCTTCGCTACCGGCGCGGACGAGGGCTGCTGGGTGAGCGTGTAGGGCACAGCCGTCCAGTTGTTGTCGTCGTTGGCCTCCACCACCACATTCAGCGGGTCCGCCTCCATGACGATCCAGTACGCGCCATTGCAGGTGCCCGTGGGGATATCCACCCACATGCCATCGAGGTACTCGCTGTACACATCCGTGTAGCCAGAAGAGATCCCCTGGCGAATCATGCTGCAACCGTAAGACCCGCCGAGACCGAGGTTCGGGAAGTTCGGGCCGTAGAGCGTAGTGCCTGAATTGTACTCGGTGTTGTCGTCCTTGCAATGGTGGTTAGCCGCGCTGGCATTACAGCTATGGTAATCCATGAGGCAGAAGCCGAGCTTGTACCCCTGTCCGACGATGGGCCATTGCCGTGGATCGCTCACGCCGTTCTCCTGCATCCGCAGACTGAAGATCCCCCACTGGTCATAGTGGGTATGCCCGTGCGTAGGATGATAGGTCATCCCCTGCGGCATCACGTGTTCGGTGCTTGTCATCGTGCTGCCGTTCTTGTGGAAGACGCGCTGTGTGGTGAGCTGCTTCGCTGTTCCGCCATTGGGGCAGGCGAACTGCTGCGAGGCCGTTGGGTCGTTCACGACGAACGTATCGATGCCGCAAACGAAGCGACGGTTGCCATTCAGATCTACGCCGCGCACTTCAAGAGGACCATAGCCGATGTTGGGTGTGGAGCTGGTGACGTAGATCCGGCCGGCCTCCTCATTAGGGCCACTCAGGTAGTTGAGCGCTGCATACCACGATGTGGTCATGTCAGGCAACAGGTCGCAATTGGCGCCTTGACCCGGCGGGCACTGACACGATGTGGCATTGGTGGTGGTGCATTGCCCTGATGCCAGCGGTGCGCGGCATAGAAGAAGGACAAGCAGGGCTTGGGCGTAAAGAAGAATCTTCATGGCGAACAGGGTTGCAGGTTGAACACGGCGCAATGGCATCCGCGTTGGCTAATTTAGGATAGACGTATCCTGAATATATGACATGTGTCATATTCATGATAATGTGCAGAGGGTTGCTTCGACCCACCCACGAGCAACCTATACGACGAACTCGCTTCGCAAGCATCCGGCTGCTCGCCGAATCAACGGTGAGCATTACAGCGCCAGCCCGGACCAAATCATGACCAAGCCCGGCACCGGAATCATTGTTGGACCCACCTCCCAGCATGTATCCGACCGGGTGGCCTTACTGCAAAAGCTCACGGATGAGTACCTCTCTATCGACCTCGACATAGGGAGCCCATGCTGAGGCCGACAGCACGGCTCTACTTTCGCCGCCCATGGATACGCGTGGTGCAGGCCACCCCTTCCGGCTTGATGCGTTGATCGAAGCGCATTGCTCCGTTAACTGGCGGCAGCGCATGCAGCGAGCCAATGCCCTGCTCACCTTTGCCAAGGGCGAGGCCATCTTCACCACCGGGCAACCGGCCGAACGCATGTACATGGTGCATCGCGGGCGCGTGAAGGTGTTGGCAGACATGGGAAAGGGCGGGACCCGGATTGTGCGCCTTGCAGGCGACGGCGAAGTACTGGGCCACCGCGCGCTGGGCGATGCCCCCACCTACACGGCAAGCGCCATCGCGCTTACCCCAGCGCATGTGAACTGCATCCCCATGGCCCTGTTCCTCGATGCGCTCAAGGCCAACCCGCTCTTCTGCTATCACTTTCTGTTGCACTTCGCAGCGGAGATGCGCCAGCTGGATCAGCACCTACGCGACCTGATGACCATGAATGTGGCACAACGCGTGGCGCGCGTCCTGCTGCTGTGCCGCGACACCTTCGGCATGGATGCGAATGATGCGCGCAAGCTCGCCTACACTTTACCGCGCCGCGATGTGGCCAGTATGGCCGATACCACCTACGAATCGGTGGTGCGGAGCCTTGCCGCCCTGCAGGAGCATGAACTCATCGAGCTCGTGGGCAAAGACGTGCTCCTGCGCAAACCCCGGGCATTGGAGAAGCTGCTTACTTGAGGAGCCGTAGCATGCTCTGGCGCTAAGGGCTGCTGAGCAGTCGACATCACCGGCTGCTACATTTGCTCGAAGTGCGCCGTGAAGTGCCGGAGGAACCGCGGCTCTTTGATGATGCGGTAGCCCCGCACCTGGTCACGCGTGAGCATGATCTCCTCGAAGGTCTCGGCCGCATACTCCATGTGGCTTTGGGTGTATACGCGGCGCGGGATGGCCAGGCGCACCAGTTCCATCGCTGAAGGCTTCAAGCTGCCATCGGCTGCATAGGTGCCGAACATCACCGAACCGATCTCGACCGCGCGGATGCCCGCTAACCTGTAGAGCTCGACGACTAGAGCCTGCCCAGGATACTGGTCGGGCGCGATGTGCCGATAGAGCGCCTTCGCATCCACATACACGGCGTGACCACCGATCGGGCGCATGAGGGGCACGCCGAGGGCATGCAGTTTCTCGCCGAGGAATTTGGTGCTGCGGATGCGGTAGTCGAGGTAGTGCGGGTCGAAGACCTCCTCGAGGCCAATGGCAATGGCTTCCATGTCGCGTCCGCTCAAGCCGCCGTAAGTGGTGAAGCCCTCTGTGATGATCAGCAGATTTGTGCAAGCCTCGGCAATTGCGCCATCGCGCAGCGCGAGGAAGCCGCCCATGTTCACGAGTGCATCTTTCTTCGCGCTCATTACAGCGCCATCGGCCAAGCTGAACATGCGTTGCGCGATCTGGCGGTAGGAGAGGCCCTCCATGCATTCCTCCCGATGCTTCACGAACCAGCTGTTCTCGGCGATGCGGCAGCAGTCCAGCAGGAAGGGCACGCCGTGCCGCTTGCAGATGGCAGCGACACCCTCGGCGTTGGCCATGCTCACGGGTTGCCCGCCACCGCTGTTATTCGTTACCGTGAGTATCACTGCGCCCACATGGCCCCTGTGCTGTTTGAGCAGGTTCTCCAGCTCGGCCACATCCATGTTGCCCTTGAAGGGGTGCCGGATCGCAGGGTCCCGGCCCTCAGCGATGGGGATGTCAATAGCTGTGGCGCCGGTGAATTCAATGTTGGCGCGCGTGGTGTCGAAGTGGGTGTTGCTGATGAAGACCTTGCCCGGCCCGCCCAGATGGCCGTAGATGATGCGCTCTGCCGCGCGGCCCTGGTGCGTGGGCAACACGTGGTCCAATCCAGTGAGCTCCCGCACGGCATCCTGCATGCGCTCCCAGGACCGTGAGCCCGCGTACGCTTCGTCGCCCTCCATCATACCGGCCCATTGGTGCGCACTCATGGCGCTGGTGCCGCTGTCGGTCATCAGGTCGATGATCACATCACGTGAGCGCAGCAGGAAAGGGTTGTAGTGCGCGTCCTTCAGTTGCTCAATTCGCTCCGCTTCGGTGCTGATACCGATGGGCTCTACGCTCTTGATGCGGAAGGGCTCGATGATGGTGCGGTGCTTCATGCGGCAGGCAGTTGTTCGAACCGCGCCTGGAAGAAACGCAGGTACTTCGGCTCGTACGTCATCTTCAGGCCGGTGATGCGGTCGCGCCGTCCGTACACGCGCTGCACGCTCTCAGCCACCACGTCCATGTGGGCCTGGGTGTATACGCGGCGAGGGATGGTGAGGCGCACCAACTCCAGCTCTGGATAACAGTGGTCGCCGGTGGTCTTGTCGCGGCCGGCGCTGACGATGCCGCGCTCCATGGCGCGCACGCCGCTGTCGATGTAGAGCTCGGCGGCGAGGGCCTGCCCGGGGAAGGCGGTCTGCGCCAAGTGCGGCAGGAAGGCCTTCGCATCGAGGAAGATGCCGTGTGTGCCCACCGGCCGCACGATGGGGATGCCCATGTCGTTAAGCTTCTGCCCGAGGTAGAACACCTGCCCTACCCGCGCGCGGATGTGATCGTCCTGCACGCTCTCCTCAATGCCGATGGCCATGGCCTCCATGTCCCGTCCGGCGAGCCCGCCGTAGGTGTGCAGCCCTTCGTAGATCACCACCATGTTGCGCGCTTCCTCGAACACGTCCCACTCGTTGGTGGCCATGAAGCCGCCGATGTTCACCAGCGCATCCTTCTTGGCGCTCATGGTGGCACCGTCGGTAAGTGAGCAGATGTCCCGCACGATCTCCGCCACGCTGCGGCCGACCTGACCCTCCTCCAGCAGCTGGATCATGTAGGCGTTCTCGGCCACGCGCGTCATGTCGTGGATGATGCGGATGCCGTGCTTGCTGTCAGCTCGCGCAGTGCCTTCAGGTTGGCGAGCGAGATGGGCTGCCCACCGGCCATGTTCACCGTGGTGGCAATGGAGACGTAGGGGATCTTTTTTGCACCATGCGCGTCGATGACGCGCTGCAGCTTGGCAAGGTCCACGTTGCCCTTGAATGGAAAGTCGCTTTTCGCATTGTGCGCCTCATCCACGATGATGTCCACGAAGGTGCCGCCCGCCAGTTCCTGGTGGAGCTTGGTGGTGGTGAAGTACATGTTGCCGGGCACGATATCGCCGGGCTTGATAAGGATCTGCGAGAGGATGTTCTCCGCGCCACGGCCCTGGTGGGTGGGCACGAGGTACTTGTATCCGTAGAAGCTCTTCACGGCATCCTCCAGGTGGTAGTAGTTGCGGCTGCCGGCGTAGGCTTCGTCGCCGAGCATGAGCCCGGCCCACTGGCGGTCGCTCATGGCGCTGGTGCCACTGTCGGTGAGCAGGTCGATATAGACCAGCTGAGAGGGTAGCAGGAAGGTGTTGTACCCGGCTTCTTCGATGGCCTTCACGCGCTGTTCACGCGTGGACATGAAGAGGGGTTCGACCATCTTGATCTTGAAGGGCTCGGCCCAGGATGTCTTGCTCATGTTCATCGCAGGAGTTCGTTCGTTATCAAGCCACGGGTCGGGCATCTGGTAGGAGCATCCCGCTGATTTCGTCGGCATGCAACTCGAGCGCGGTTCGGAAACGTTCGGCATCCGCTGCTGCATCGGCGAAGGCGCTCTGCACCAGACCGCCATAGTGCCGGATGCCCTCGAGCAGGTTGTCCCGGAAGGTGGTGAGGCGGCGGCGCTGTTTCGCGTTCATCTCATTGGTGCAGCGTTCCAGTTCTCTCTTGTAGTGGTCCACGTACAAGCCCAGTTCCTTGATGAACATGTGGGGCCGCTCCACTCCGGCCAGCAGGTCGGTGCGCCCGTAGATATGGTCCACCATGGTGCGCAGGGACACCACCTTGCTGAAGTAGGCGGTGTTGGGTCCCGGGCAGATGGCCACGGCCTCAAGATTGTGCGCCGGGGAAAGTCCGGCCTTCAACAGCGCACCGGAGCCCAGCCCTTCGCACAGACAATCCTTGTCGGTAACGGCGGCCTCCTCGCGGGCCAGCGCGATGGGGTCGGTGACGGTGGCGCGCAGCTGCTGCAGCTTCAGATGCTGGTACTGGCGCGAGGCCGTGCAGATGGGCCGCTCGGTGAACTCGGTGTTGCTGCTGAGGAACGCCTTGTAGCAGGGACTCCCTGGCCGTCCTTTGGCGATGCGCGCCTGACGCTGCTGTTCCGAACTGCTCGGCCGGAAGTTGTGGAAGGGCACACCCAGCGGTGAAGCGTTGCTGAGGAAGAAGTCCTCGGGCCGCGCATGTGTGAGCTGCTGCAAGGTGGCATCGTCCACGTTGGTGGCCTCGGGCACCAGCAGGAAGGGACTGCCCCACCCGGTGCCGTCCACCCCGTAGTGCTCCAGCAGGAAGCGGTCCTCCGCCGCCGTGCCGATGCCGCCCTGGGCGGTAATGCGTTGTGGAGGTTGCTCACGGAACACGGATTTGCCGAGGCCTGCCAGCACTTCGTTGCAGGTGGTGAACAGTTCCTGGGCCAGTGCGCTGCGGTGCTCCGCGAAGTCGTGCAGGATCGGACCCATCAACAAGCCGTCCGTGGCGAAGGCATGCCCGCCGCAGTTCAGACCCGATTCGATCCGGAACTCCGACACCCACACGCCTTTCTTCGCCAGCAGCCTACCCTGCACCTGGGCCGAACGCAGGTCGCTCACCTTGAGGATGACCTGCTTGCGCAGCCGGCCTTCCGCATCGGGCAGGAAGTCGGCGAACTGCGCGATGTAGTTGTACAGCCTGGGGTTGTAACCCGCGCTGAGCACGATCCCGGAACGTAGCGTGCTGTTGGCGAAACCGCGGAAGGCGGCCATGGCATCGCAGAACTCGTCCGGCAAGGGCATACCATCCGGTCCGTAGTTCGTGGGATCGATCTTGGCCATGATGTTCACATCGATCGAACCCGGCGTGATGCATGCGCGCAATGCCTCCTCCGCAGTCTCACGCGCGCCTCCTGGTGCCATCGCCGTCACCGCGCGGTGGCGTTCCAGCAAGGGAGACCCCGGTGGCAACAGCTCGAGGTACTGCGTGCTATCCGAACCGGGCGCAAGCGGCGTGGCGCGCACGCGTTCCGTGTTCCGGTCCACTAGGCGCTGTAGCAGGTCCAAGTAGGCCGTGATGCGCCGCGCGCGATGGTCGGGCGAGGGCTTCGGGATGGGTTCGTACGCCTCTCCGTTCTTTTCCGCGTGGTAGGCGCGCATGCGCTCCACCAATTCATCCTCGATGATCGACACCACGGAGGAGATGCCCCAATGCGCTACCTTCAAGGGCGTATCAATGGTATAGCCCAGCCCCATCACCGGGATATGAAACGAATGCCGATTCCCAGTAGAATCGCCTGAAGCAGCGTGCATCGCGCAAAGGTCCCGGCACAGATCCTTCCATATCATGACACATATCATATTCCGACATTAGGCTATCGGCCGACCTTCAACCCATGATTCGCATCTCAAGCCCACTGATACTGTTAATGGTGGCTCTCAGTGCCTGTCACTCGACTCCCTATGCTGATTCGACGGAGAGTGAATCGCGCTTCGCGGTGGATTCAAGCTCTCTGCAGTCACGCGATGAATTGGGGCGGTGGAAGGCGAACCCGGAGACTATGGAAGGCATCCGCGGAATGCGCGCACTGATTTCCGCATATCCAGGCAGCGGATTGGATGGCAGCCTGCTGCGCGATTCACTGGATGCACGGATGGGGGCGATCTTAGAGCGTTGCACCATGGAAGGAGAAGCCCATCTCGCACTGCATGACTATCTGGTTCCGCTCATGAAGCTCTTGCATCAGTTGCCCGATTCGCCCGAGCCGAGCCAACTCGACTCCATCTCTGTTCATTTAGCGTGCTTCGACGAGCGTTTCCGGTGAGGGCGGCAGCGTCAAGCAGCCACCGTTTGCCGGGCCTCAAGATGGTGGGTGCCAATGCTCGTTGTTTCATTCAACGCGCCCTCGATGATGGCCCGTGCAACGGCCGAGAGGTCGCGTAAGTTGATCAGCTCCAGCGACCATCGGCGACGCATCCACATGGGTGCTATGACGCGCTCGCAATGCGCAACGACGCGAAGAGCAGCCTCCATGCCATCGCGATTGCGCAGCAGACCCAAATGCGTGGACATGGCGTGGCGGATGGCTGCTTGCGCGCGCAGTGCCGTAGCGGGCTTCTGGCGGGAGAGCTTTGATCGCACTACTCCAGGGAGCCGAGGCGCAGCATTCTTGGGTGCGAATGCCCAACTGGCCAGAGCCGTGCGCTGTGGCAGAACCAGCGCCTCCAAGAGCGAATTGGAGGCCAAGCGGTCTGCACCATGCAAGCCACTTCCGGCGCATTCTCCCAAGGCCATGAGGCCCGATAAGGAGGTTCGGCCCCGATCATCGATGGCGATGCCTCCGCAGAGGTAGTGTGCGGCTGGCATTACCGGCAGAAGGTCGTGGCCCGGTGCGAGGCCATGTGAACGGCATTCTCGTTCGATGGCCGGGAACAGTTGAGCGAAATAGGTGCTGCCGATCGGTGAGGCATCGAGCAGCGCGTAGGGCACGCCCGTGCTCCGCATCTCTGTTAGGATGGCACGGGCCACAACGTTGCGAGGAGCTAGATCACCAGCTGGATGCAGGCCGCTCATCAAATGTCGGCCGTCATGCCGCAGCAGCCGCGCACCCGCTCCGCGCACCGCTTCGCTGATCAAGGGCGTTTGGCCCCGCTCTCCGGTGTAAAGCGCCGTGGGATGGAATTGCACGAAGGCCATGTCGCGCAAGGCGACACCGGCACGCAATGCCATGGCGATGCCATCGCCGGTGGCCTCGATAGGATTGGTCGTATGCTCATAGACTTGACCAGCGCCCCCTGTTGCCAGGATAACGAGGTCCGACCGGCACTCAAGCAGATCACCGCTAGCGTATTCGATCGCGCGCACACCAGTGCAAGCACGGCCAAGCGGGCTGTCCTCGACGACCAGGTCCAGCACATGCTGACCCTCGATCAGTTCAACCTCCCGTGCATTGCGCAGGTGCATTCGCAGCGCACGTACGATCTCGCCACCGGTGCGGTCGCGATGATGCACCACGCGTGCGACGCTGTGGCCGCCCTCACGTGCCATCTCCAATCGGCCCGTGGCATCCTTATCGAAAACAGCGCCCATCCGCTCAAGCCAATGAATGACCGATGGGCCTTCGCGTACCACGAGTTCCACCATGTCGGGGTCGTTGCGGCCAGCGCCTACCATCATGGTATCGGCCGCATGCAGCTCGAATGAATCGTTGGCGCCCATAGCCGCGGCCACGCCGCCTTGAGCCGCGTGTGAGCTGCTGCCGGCCACTGGTGCCTTGGAAAGCACGCGTATGCGCAAGGGCCGATTGCGAGCCGAATCAATGAGCGCGGCGGCATAGGCCATGCCCGCGATGCCGCCTCCGACCACGATGACGTCCAGCGGCTTCATCCCAACGCGAGCATCTGTCGCAAAGCACGTTCGGCGCCCAAGCGCACCATTTCAGGCAAGCTCACCTCCGGTTTCATGTCCTTCAAAGCATCTCGCACCTTCTCCAGCGTGTTCAGCTTCATGTAGGGGCATTCGCTGCACGCGCAGGTATTCTCTGCGAAAGCCGGCGCGGGTATCAGTGTCTTGTGGGGAACTGCCTTGCGCATGTTGTGCAGGATGCCAGCCTCAGTGGCGACGATGAATGTTGATCCAGGGTCGCGCGTCACGAATTCGAGCAGTGATGCTGTGGAGCCGATGTGATCCGCTTCAGTCAGGATCTCCTCGGGGCACTCGGGATGCGCGATGAGCTTAGCCTGCGTGTGCTTTCCCATCAGCGACTTCAGCTTATCGCGACTGATCGCGGCATGCACCTCACAGCTGCCATCCCAGAGCAACATCCGCCTGCCCGTGATGCGCTGCACGTAGGCCCCCAGATGCTTGTCTGGGGCGAAGATCACGGCCCGATCCGTTGGCAAGCTATTCACCACGCGAACGGCATTACTGCTGGTGCAGATGATGTCGCTCATCGCCTTCACAGCTGCGCTGCAATTGATGTAGCTCACCACAAGGTGATCAGGGTGCTGATCAAGGAAGGCGGCGAACGCTGATGCGGTCACACCGTCCGCCAAAGAGCATCCAGCCTCTAAATCCGGTACGAGCACGATGCGATCCGGGTTGAGGATCTTGGCGGTTTCGCCCATGAAGTGAACGCCGCAGAAGAGGATCACATCCGCGTTGCTTCTATCCGCTGCCTGCGCAAGGGCGAGGCTGTCACCGATCACATCGGCCAGCTCCTGTATCCCCGGGGTCTGGTAATAATGGGCCAGTATCACAGCGTTACGCTCACGTTTCAGCCGCAGTATCTCCTCCAACAGCGCACTGCTCGCATTGGCTCTCGCTGCAAGAGGGGTTTCCATCAGCTCTCCCATCGCTTCATTGATTGAAAGACTGAGTGACAGGAGTGGGCGCCCCAGAGCTAGTGGATAAAGGCGACTTCAAACACAAGCACAGGAGCCGGATGCCGATGTAGCCCAAACCCACCAGAATTCCGATGCCGGCCACGGCGAACACGAAGAGCACCTGCGTCACGGGCTGCATAACCTGCTGGAAGTCCTCAATGCCAAGCGCGGTGATGCGCCAGCCCTTCAATATCCCAGCGACGATGAGCGCGATCCAGAATACCAATAGGCTGGCCATCGTGAACTTGCGCGCACGCTCCATCCATCGCTGGTCGCTGGCGCGCTCGTCGTAGCGCAACATCCAGCAGATGGAGCCCACCAGGATCATGGTGTTGATGCCAATAGTGGCTCCCATGGCATGCGCCACCGTGATGTGTGTACCATGGGTGTAACGATTGATAGCCGGGATTGACATCAGAAGGGCCAGGAAGAGGTTCAGGAAGACCCAGACCTCAGCGGCGATGAGGAAGCGATACGCGGTGAGATGCTTATGCCTGCGGTTCTCATCGAGCTTGGCTTTGAAGCCTCGGATGATGTTGATGAAGAGAATCCATTCGGCCATGCTGATGCCATAGGCCAAATGCCGGATCCATGAGGCCGTGGGGGCGTTGTAGATGTGGTGGCCCCAATTGAACATGAGATTCGAAAGGCCCAGGAACCAGAAGAGAAAGGCCTTGGGACCACGGGCGATGCCTTCATCGCCGCTGATCCGTGTCATGATATAGAGCGCCGAGCCATAGATCATCTGGTTCCATGCGCCCACCATGGCGCCGTTCGACTTCCATTGCACCGTGATCTCACGCATGTAGGTCTCGCGGAACCAGGGCAGCTGCCAGAGGTTCTGCTCGATGAAAGTGATGAGGAAGAAGACGATGCCTGTCGTCCACATCCACACATAGAGCGGCGGATCGGGTGAGCGTCGAACCCAGGCGAGTAAGTAATGGGCCATGAGCAGCAGCCAAGCCAGTAGCATCGGGAGAGCCAATAGGGGAGGGAACTCCCAATACTCACGGCCACCGAACCGTCCGAGCCCATACGCCATGAAGACGGCAACGATGGTGGCTAGCCAGAGGCCGAGGAACCCTGCGTGCAGGGGTACATGCGACCGATAGCCGAAGGTGTCATCCTTATAGTGCAGCACGCCGGCCGTGGCACCCGTGATGATCCAGAACAGAGCGGCTGAGACATGCGCGGGCCGCAACTGCTGGAATGGCAATGCATCGCTAAACGAAGGCAAGAGATAGGCGAAGGCAGCAAGCGCGCCGAAGAGCAAAGCGAGGAGCAACAGCGCGAGTGCAGCAGCGATATGCCAACGAGTCGTCCTGGTCATGGCTGCTCGAAGTGATAGGTGCCGGTCCAATGCACAGCCTCCTGGGGAACACGACTTCTCCCGGAGCGGTCTACCCAGCCGAGGAAGGCTACGAGCGCATCGAGCTCCGCATCGCTCATGGCATGTGCAGGCATGCGACCAGTGCCGTAACGAACGAAGGTGCGGATGCGCGCTTCGCCCTTGTCGCTGTGCACATTGGTGAGGTCAGGACCCATATAGCCGCCCAGCCCGTAGAGTTGATGGCAGGCCGTGCAGTTGTTGCCCTGCCAAAGGCGCATGCCCTGCCGCACCTGATTACTGGCCGGAGCATTGGTGCTCGCACCCCGATAAGCGAACCATGATCCGGCCACGAAGCAGACGGAGAGCGCAGCGAGCGCGTAGCGCATCCACATGACAAAAACGGATAAAACAGTCCGATATAAGGTGACCATTGTCAGCTCACCTGAGGGACGCCTACCCACGGTGCCGCGGTTCGGACCAGCCGAAGCCGTCGGCTTCCGATCCGGATCGGTGGCTGGGATTGGTAGGGGGCGTTCAGCGCTTCATCACGCGAACGGCCGACCCATCATCTGTGCGGATCATGTAGCAGCCTGCAGGAAGACCGGAGAGATCGATTTTATTCGATCCGGTACGCAGGTCGGTGGCCAGGATAGGTCGCCCCAGGGCATCGAACACCTCTGCGCTCAGGGGCTGCCCCGGGTTCCAAAGCCGCAGTTCGCCTTCGGTCGGGTTGGGGTATGCTGCGATGTCGTCAGCTTCCGCTGTGATTGTTGGCATGCCAGTACTGCATTCCACCACTTCCAAGGTGTGCGTTCCATTCCCAAGAAGAAGAGGCACCTGGAGGAAGCCGTTGCCATCCGTTTGCCCCGAAGCGACCTGTGTCCCGTCAATGAACAGACAGTAGGCACCTTCCATCAGATCACCGGCCAGCACATGGAACTGCGCTGGGCCTTGGAGGTCGTTCATGAGATGCTGCATCACATCCACCTCGCCACTGGCGCTGAAGAGCAGGAGTGTATCGTTCCAATCCACGGCGATGGAGCTGCTGCTGATCAGGGCCACACCACCGGGTTGCGCGGGCTGAACATCAGTGCCGGTGCGGATGGTATGGAGGAAGACTAAGCTGTCCGCCATGACCTCTGGCCGTACCTCCAGTCGCCAGTTCCCCGGCGTGTAGATCGTCGTATCGATCGAGGTCGAGGGCGGATGATCGGCATTCGCCACCCAATAACGATAGCCATCGCCACCCACGCGCGTGGTTCTGCTGTTCGTCGGCAGGAGTGTGCGAAGGGCGATGCTGCCCTCGCCGTTCGCGCTCATGTGGTCGTTGCCGTCATAAGTCTCGATGTGGCCGGGCACCTCCGCTTCGGTGAGCGCACCGCTCATGGACGGCTCTCCGGCGAAATGGGCGATCCATTGCACATCGCGCTGCTGCACCCCAACACCCGGGATGTGCAGATGGTCGAGCACTACGATCCGATCGGGCTTCAGGTACAGCAAGCGACGTCGGAAGCGATCGAGCTTGGCGGGCAGGTAGCTGAGTTGCGCATCAGCGATGCTCAGTTGGTAGCCGTTGCCGGTGCCGTAGCGAACCCATTCGCCGCGCTGGTTCTGCGGCAGGAAGATCTCGTTATAGTTCTGTAGTGCGGGGCTGTCGATCTGCCCCCCGTCGTTCGCCGCCGGGGTGCCGAAGCTGGTCATCTGTTCGGTGCTGTCGTACACCAGTATCGTGTTGTGTGCGATGGTACGGTTGTAATAGTCGCGCATGTGCGGACTGCCGTAGGAGTCGTAATGCCCCGCGTCGAGCAGCAGCGGTGCGTTCCGGTAGATGGCGAAGCTGTTGTTGTCCCGGTGCTCATGCGCGGCGCGTTTGCTCGGAGCGCATTGGAAGCTCACCATGGTCGCGCTGGCGCTCCAGTCCGATCGGCTCACGCTGAGGCCCACCTTGTCGCTCCACCAATCCAGAGGTGGATCGGGGAAGGGCACCGCAGGCAGGGTGAAGTCCTTGTACACCATCTTCAGGAACACCGGGTTGGTGTTGCCGAGGTACAGCGCCTGCGAATACTCCTGCGCCATCCACATGCTGCGCGGGTCCTGGAAGATGCTGGCGTGGCGATAGACCACATGGTCGCCGTAAAGGCGCGCCATGCCATCGCCGAAATGAAGGGTAAGGTCGTTGGGCTGGATGAAGTAGAGGTACTGGTTGATGCTGTTCAGCACCCAGGGCAGGCCGGTATACCAGTTGGTGCCGGTGGCGATCAGCATGTTGTCGAACAACTGGAACTGGTCGATCAGCGACCACATCGCATAGGCCGCGCCCCAGTTCCAGCCGCCATCGTCGTCGCGGTAGTGCTGGTACACGGGGAGGAAGCCGTTCACCCACTTGTTGTACACCGCTTCGTGCCATTGCAATACCGTGTCCTGTTGTTGCGGGGTGAGGCCATCGGCTGCGTGCAGCACCAGCGCGTTCTGGTTCGCATACACGCAGTTCCAAGTGTTGTGGCTGCTCACGTAGCTGTTGCCGGAGGCGCTCAGGATGTGCGTGGCCATGAAGCTCCGTGCGGAGACATACAACTGCTGCGCGAGTTCCTGCCGCAGCGGTACCGGAAGGTCGTCGTAGCACCAATCCAGCAGCAGCATGCCCGCCGCGCTCATCTGGCGATGGATGGCCTCAGCATCGAAGAAGGCGAGCACGGAGAAGTCCGTGGTCTGTATCTTCCCGATTACCTGCTCCGCGAGGAAGCGGCATCGCTTCAACTGCGCCGGATCACCGTTCAAGCGCCAGAGGACCACCGTGTATTCCGCCTCGTCCGTGGCGTAGGGCGAGGACCAGTTCCATGTCCATAAGGTGCTGTCGCTGCCCAGGAGGTAAAGCTGCGGGTCGTTGATCCACCAGTTGTTGTACCGGTACTCGAAGAGGTCGTACGTATCACCGAATTCTCCCGGTAGCGTTCGGTTCGCCTGCATCCAGGCGATGCGCGCGGTATCGGCCAGCATGCGCGGTCGATGCGTGTGGATAGGTGGTGCCTGGGCTGTGGCGAGGAGTACGCCAAGCAACGAGATCGCTAGTAAGACTTGGCGCATGCGTCGAATGTAATCGCTCGCCACAAGCGGGCGAACGCTCACCCGCACTTGCTGTGTCCGCAGCTCTTGCATTTCAAGCAGCCCTCCTCGTAGTAGAGACCATCAACGTCACCGCACTCGTTGCACTTGCGGCCTGATGCCTTGGTACCATCCGGGATGTAACGGGCCAGCGCGCGCACGACGCCGTTCTTCCACGTGTTTAGCGTGGCGTCGTAGAGGTTGAGGTTCGCCACCACGTCCACCACATGCGGCAGTGGCATGCCTTGGCGCAGCATGCCGCTGATCAGGATGGCGTAGTTCCAGAACTCCGGGTTGAAAGTGCGGCTGAGGCCCTGCACCGTTATGCGGTAGTCGTCGGCATCGGCGTACTCCAGATCGTAGATGTTCTTGCCGCGCTTGGCGTCCTTGCGCTTCACCACCCAGCCTCTGGTGACCCACTTGGGCAGTTCGAAGCCGCCGTTGGCCTTG
The DNA here is from genome assembly GCA_016705545.1 of Flavobacteriales bacterium. Taxonomy (GTDB): domain Bacteria; phylum Bacteroidota; class Bacteroidia; order Flavobacteriales_F; family PHOS-HE28; genus PHOS-HE28. Next base: position 262,355 of record JADIYA010000006.1, on the reverse strand, counting down.
CCCGTGAATATCTCATAAGGTTGTCCATCGAGCAGGCCAACTACCGCGATCCATGGTTCGGTTTCGTTGTTGAAGCGCAATACATCTGCCTCCAGGCGCTCTGGGCGCTTCGCCTTCTGGTGCGAATGCTCCTTCTTGGCCTCCGTGGAAACGAGCACGCCGCTACGGCTGCCATCGCGGTACACCGTGATGCCTTTCAAGCCTTGATGCCATGCCTCCAAGTAGATGCCGCCCACCTCGTCCACTGTAGCGGTGCTCGGCAGGTTGATGGTGCTGCTGATGGAATGCGTGGTGTACTTCTGCACGATGGCCTGCATGCGCACGCGCTTGTGCCAGTCGATGTCGTTGGCCGTGGCGCCCGCATACGGGCTCTCTTCGGCATCGCTCTTCCCGGCAGCCTTCATCCAGTCCAGTACCCGTGGATGATGCACGGTGAATTCCTCCCATTGATCGCCGAGGGCATCGGTGAAGCTCACCTTGGCCTTGGGATCGCCCGGCATCACCTTGCGGCGACGCGTGTAGCCGAGCATGTACACCGGTTCGATGCCGCTGCTGGTGCGGGTGAGCAGGCTGAGCGTGCCGGTGGGTGCCACGGTGCTGAGGCTGATGTTGCGGCGGCCGTAGCGCATCATGCGATCATGCACCTCGGGAAGCTCGCGTTCCAGCATGCTCACGAATTCCGATACGCGCTCGATCGCCGGATCGAAGCCCTCGAACGCACCTCGCTCGACGGCCATGTCGATGCTGCTATCGAACTCAGCGCGGCACTTGGTTCGCATGATCTCTTCCACGGCTGATAGCGCCTCCTCGCTGTCGTACTTCAGGTTCAATGCTGCCAGCGCGTCCGCGAGTCCGGTGAAGCCCAATCCAGTGCGACGGCCCTTGCGCCCGGTATCGCGCAGCAGCTCCCAGGTCTCCTTCTCCACGCGCTTCACTTCATCCGGTTCGGTGTCGGACTCCACTTTCGCGAGGATGCGGTCAACGGCTTCGAGTTCGAGGTCCACGAGGTCATCCATCAAGCGCTGGCCTTCATACGCCGCATGAGCGAACGCATCATGATCGAACCAAGCCCGCGCCGTGAAGGGGCCATGCACGAAGCTGTAAAGGTTGATGGCCATGAGCCTGCAGCTATCACCGCCCTGCATCGCGATCTCGCTGCAGGGATTCGTGCTCTCATTGCGGTATCCGGGATACACGCTGCTGGTGCTGTAATGATGCTGGCGGTCCCAGAAGATCACACCGGGTTCCGCCGTGCGGTGCGCGCAGGTGATCAGCGTGTTCCAGAGCTCCCGCGCCTTCACTTGGCGCGTGATAACCGGATCGTCCGTATCCACCGGCCAGCGCAGCGTGAATTCCGCATCGGCATCCACGGCACGCAGGAACGCATCGCTCACGCGCACGCTCAGGTTGGCGCCGGTCACCTTGGCGAGGTCCTGCTTGATGGTGATGAACTTCTCCACGTCGGGATGCGCGATGTCCATGGTGAGCATCAGCGCGCCGCGCCGTCCCTTCTGCGCCACCTCGCGTGTGGTGTTGCTGAATCGCTCCATGAAGCTCACGGCCCCAGTGCTTGTGCGCGCGGCGTTGCTCACATGTGCGCCCTCGGGCCGCAGGGTGCTCAGGTCGAACCCCACTCCGCACCGGCGCTTGAAGAGCTGCGCGAGCTGCTGATCGTTGCGGAAGATGCCTCCGTAGCTATCGAGTGGCGAAGGCACCACCACGCAGTTGCTCAGTGAGGCCAAGCGGAAGGGATCGCCCAACGAAGCCATCACGCTGCCCTGCGGCACCACTTGCTTGAAGCCATCGAATAATCTGAAGATGCGATCCTCATCGAGTTCTGCCCGCTGCTGACCGTATGATGAGAGCAGCTCACGCTTGGTTGCCGATGCTTCACCATAACGTGCTTCGATTCGGGCGAATTCACGCGCCATGCGCCTATGCATATCGGCCGGGGTGCGCTCCAGCAAGTGTCCCTCCGCATCCCGCAGCGCGTACTTGTTCATCCAGGTCGTTGCGGCAAGCTCATCGCCATTGAAGTAAGCAAGCGCCTCGGCAAGCACTTCGTCCTTGCTGAGGCGCTTTTTCTCGGGGGGGCTCATGACAGGTGCGGGCGGTGTTGCAATCAGCGTACTCATGTGTTCGTGATGAATGGACGCCAAAACTCTAGGCGGCCCTCAGCCTCGATCATGATGCCCATCAGATTCACGATCCGGTCATCAACAAGGATATCAACGAAGGTAAAAGTCCGCGTGCAACAACACTCTCCTATGTGCGCATTCATTTAGGCGTTATCTGGTGCGGCATCCATTTTAACCACCAAGATTGGTGCGGCTTTCATGCGTCATTTCAGTCCGTCTTCACCGCTCATGTTGATAAATGGCTCTTCGTCGGAAAATGGCCTCAACAACAAGGGCGCCCTAGCGGACGCCCCTGCTGACTTTCACCGTTCCCGTACCAAAGCCTAGGACCAGCGACTTCCCATCGTTCACTGCGGTGGCAGAGCACCTTGTCAATCACCACTACCAGGCCATTCGAAGCGGGCGCCGTGCCCAGCACCTTCGCATCGTTGATCATTACACTTCCGTCTTCACCCACCGTGAACTTCGTATCGGCCAGGTTAGCCATGTTCAGCTTGCGTCCGTTGGCCATCTTGTCCGGTGCGAACACGCCAACCGCCACATGGTATTCCAGGATGTTCTGCAAGGCTGCCTTGTTCTCCGGCTTCATGAGGTCATCAAGCGTACCAGCCGGCAGCGCATTGAATGCGGCATCGGTGGGCGCGAACACGGTGAATGGCCCGGCGTTCACGAGCACATCCTCATACTTGACGTGGAGCACGGCTTTCACCAAAGTGGTGTGATCCGGTGATGCCACGGCGATCTGCACCACGTTCTTCTGGCTAAGGTCGTCCTTCACGGCGCTCTGGCCGGCGGCAGGTTCGTTTCCGGATGATGCGGGTTCAGCCGATGCAGGCGTCTCAGCGCCGCCACAGGCGATTAAGCAAGGGAGCGCGAATGCTAACAGCAATGCGCTTGTCGAAGTGAAGGTCTTCATGGATGGTTGGTTGGTTTGGCCGCATCGAAAGAACGAGGACAACTTAATCCGTAATATGACCAACATCATCCAATGAACTGACATCGGCCCGTTCAGAGGTCTTTCCGATTGAAGGCGCGCATGGCTGACCAGCCTGGCACGAGCACCCAGACCATCATGATCAGCCCTGCCACGGCCATGCCCATCTGAGTGCCGAAGAAGTTCTTGTAGATGGCGCCGCTGTAGCCCATCATGGCGGCCAGGTCCACCTGCAGCATTACCATGATGCGCGCGAGGTCGATGGGATTGACACCGGCAAAAGGCACTACGAAGGGCTCTATGGGATAGTCACTGAGCGTGAACATGCCCCACATCAACAAAGCATCGTACACCAGAACGAGGAGGAACCAAATGGCCAGCGCCACGCCGACACCTCGAGCCTTCTCCCGTTGCTTCAGCGCGATCAAGGCGCCAAGGGAGATGAAGACCAGCACCAGGCCAGAGCCACTGAGCGATAGCACAAGTGCAGCGAGGGTAGGGGAGTGGACCAGCAGAGGCAAGCCGAGACCAATGGCCTGGGCAAGCAGCAGCGCGACTGCCAATGCCAAGACCTGTCCGCCGAGGATGGCGCCGCGACGCATGGGCTGCACGGCCAGCAGTTGCGTGAATTCCTGGATGTCGTAGAAATAGACCACGGTGAATACCAATGCGATCGACGGTACCAGCGCCATGACCACTTGCACCAGGCTGAGCAAAGCCTTCGTCGGGTCGCCTTCCAATGAGAATAGGCCTTGTGCGACCAGCAGCATCAGCACCGCATATCCCAAGACGAAGCGGTTGCGCGCCAGATCGATGAGCGTGTATTTGAAGACTTTCAGCATTCGAAGTGCCCTATGTTCGTTCAAGATCGGCAGTCATCCACCTTGCGCGAAGTCTCCAACAACTGCCAGACTTCATCAGGCATTGCATAGTGCTCTGGATTCCAACATCCTCGGCAAAGCCTCCGACAAGCGCTTCGTACCCGCGCGTACAAGGATCTCCTGAACCGGCAAAAGGAACCTCAAGCTGCCCTCCTCCAAGTAGGCCACCCGATCGGCAAGTGCTTCCACTTCCTCCATCAGGTGCGAGGTGATAAGCACTGTTCCTCCTGCATCACGCACGGCGGCAGCGCGTTCCAGAACCCGCTTGGACGATAGCGGATCGAGGCCCGCTGTCGGCTCGTCCATCACCAGGATGCTCGGACGCGAACGCAAGGCGAGAACGGCGCTCACCTTCTGCTTGGTCCCTCCGCTCAAGCTCGAAAGGCGCTTATTCAACTGAGCGGACAATCCAAGTCCTTCCACGAGTCTGTCGTCGGGTTCGTTGTTGCTCATCCCGCGGACGTCGGCCATCATCTCGAGCAATTGGCCGATGGTGAGCGTAGCTGGATACTGTGAGATCTGTGGCATGTAGCCGATGGCCGTGCGGTAGGCCGGGTCGCTGCCGATGGCTTCACCGTTCACCGTGATGCGACCCTCAGTGGGCCTCACCAATCCAAGCAGGCACTTGATCAACGTGGTCTTACCGCTGGCATTGGGGCCGATGAGCATGACGACCTCTCCGGGATGGAATGCGCACTCCACGTTGCGCAAGGCCCAGAGCTTGCCGTAGCGCTTTCCGACTCCCTCGAAGGTGATGCGCGCGTCAGGCATGGGGCACGATTAGCCGCCTTGAAACGAGGACCGCCGCAAAGGCGCAGATCAACAGGACCTCTCCGGATGCGCCTTCGGAAGCAGGGACTGCTGCAGGCTCCGCAGCATGCCCTTCAACTCGATCATCGATTTTGCCCAACAGCACTGGCGGGCGCATCATCGGCTTATCGTCCTTCATGCTCTCAGGCGTCAGCGACGGGATCAGGCGCTCGGCGCGGTCGAGCAACGAGACAAAGAGGCTGCGCGAGAAGACCATGGCGTAGGGCTGTTTCTCGACCAGCAGGGTGAAGAACCCCAGCGGTCGGTGCGGCACATCGCCAAAGCCATCACGGTCCAGATCATAGCCCGAGTATCGATCCCAAAAGTTCCCGTTCATGGTATTGGGGACCAGCGATCCATTGGTGCTCACGTCGAAGGTATTGCCTGTGAAGGTGTTCCCTTGGAAGTCGCAGTCGATGGCATTGGCGAAGAGCCGAAGCGCCCATCCGTTCAGCCGGAACTCGTTGCCGCGCACATTGATCCGATTGCAGCCATCGATCATGATCCCTGTGGTATTGTCCAGGAAAGCATTGCCGATGATCTCGCCATCGTTGATCTCCTTCAGCAGTAAGCCGTAAGCGCTCGCGCCCCGGTTGGTCAGGAAGCGGTTGCGGCGCATGGCGATCTCCTTGCTGAACATCACCGCCACGCCGGCACCGTTATCCTCGAATCGGTTGTCCTCGTACGCGTCTCGGTGACTGAACATGAAGTGCAGGCCGTAGCGCAGATTGTGCAAGGAGGTGTTGCCGGTGATGCGCGAGTCGGTGACGAACTCGAAGTAGATGCCGTCCCGGTGGTATTCGATCCGATTGCTGCGGATGGTGGCGTTGCTGCATTTCCATAAGTGGATGCCATTGGCCATATGGTCCTCGTCGCCCGGTTCGCCCAGCACGGTGTTGCCTTCGATCAGGGCATCTTTCACCCCGCTGAGGTAGATGGCGAAGAAGCACTGGTCAATAAAGTTGTCTGCGATCACCACGCCGCGGCACTCATTCACTTTGATGCCTGCCAGGTCGTCGAGGTTGCTGCGGCGCGACCCGCTGATGGTGAGGCCCGCACCGTGACGTTGTCCGCTGTGATACGCAGAGCGTCGCCCTTCCCAGTGCCGTCGATCACCGCATTGGCGCCACCGATCAGCACGAGTGGACGGTCCACGTGGATGGAGCCCTCACGCACGGTGCCTTCGACCCTGATGGTATCTCCTGCCGCGGCTTTCCCGATCATTTGCTGCAGCGTGCCTGACGATCCAGACCGATAAGCCCAGCTATGCGCTGCCAAAGGCCCGTGCACCATGCAGGCCAGTAGCGTGATCATCCCTATCCGCATCGGTTGGATTACTCAGACAATTGTTGGCGCACCTTCGACCAATCCATGGTGGTTGATCCCTCTTTGGATGCTGCAGCGGACCGAGCGGCTTCATCCGAGAAGGCCGCCACGTCTCCGCGCATCGGACTGCGGAATGCAGGGCCATGGAGATAGTGCGCAGTGGTGGCATCGATCAAGTTGCCGGGTTCGGCATGATCACAGATGTACCAGGCCTTCACCTGGTCCTCTGCAACGGAGCCCTTCTCCACGAAATGCACCATGCAGGAAACATCATCGAATACGTACTGCCGGCCTTTCTCTGTCACCAATGCGGCACCGAATTGACGGTCCACCACATTCATGCGGCAATGCGCGCATTCAGCCTTGCCGAAATCGATCGTGGGCGTCCGCTGGCCGCACGACCAGAGCGCGGGCATGAGCAGCAGGGCGAACAGGATGTTGCGGGCCTTCATCACTTGTGAGGGTTGAAACGGATCTCCATGATATACACGCCGATCAGCAGCGCCATCACACCGAAGAGCACCCAGCCACCGATATCGGGGGTTGACCAAGCATCGAAGTTCAGCAATTGCTTGTGGCCGATGAGCGGCGGCTGATAGGTCATGTCCTCCACCTTGATAGCGGCTCGTGGATCGAGGTTGTGACCGTACTCGTAGCCCCAGCGGTACATGTCCCAAAGCGCCCACAAGCCGAAGAGCGAAAGCGTGACCAGGCCCATGAACAGGGCCCACCGCTTGCCCCAGAGCGCGGCCAGGACGCCAAGAGCAGCCAGCGCCATCAGCAATTTGGGGAGCACCGCGAACTCAGGGAACATATCATCGTGGATATGCCCCATCCCGATGTAGTGGTTAAGGCCGTTGATCTTCTCCACATCGCCTGCGAAGCGATCGGCGAAGATCTGCAGGTAGAGCCCCTCCGGATATTGGGGGGCTTGGAGGTCGATTCGCCAGATGGGCACGAAGAGCAGCACGAGGAGGCTCAGCGCCGCCACGGCGATCATGATGCGGGAGATGGGCTTCATGGTGTTCTTGTCGATGAGATCTGTCCTTTCAGGGCCACGGCCCCGGCATGAACCGGGGCCGTGGTCACTGTCGGGTGATGTGAGTCGGTCCTAGAGTTCTGCGTCCACGGAAACCGTGAGAGCGGTCAAGGGCACATTGCTATTGGCAGGTGAAACGCGCACGTAGCCCTGCATCTCTTGATGCAGCGCGGAGCAGAAGTCCGTGCAGTACATCGGTGTCACTCCAACTCGTGTGGGCACCCATTTCAGGGTCTGTGTCTCGCCGGGCATCAACAGGAGCTCAGCGTTGGCAGCCCCCTTTATGGCGAAGCCGTGCGGTACGTCCCAGTCCTGCTCCAAGTTGGTGATGTGGAAGTACACCTCATCGCCCAGCTTGACACCCTCGATGTTGTCAGGCGCGAAGTGCGAACGGATGGTGGTCATCCAAACATGCACCTCTTTTCCACGGCGTTCGATCTTGGTGTCCTTCTCACCCTTGGCAGCGAAGGGATGCTCGTTCTCCTCAATCTTGAAGAACTTCACTTCACGCGGCTTCACCAATTCGGCAGGGATGGCCTGGGCATAGTGCGGCTCACCGGTGGTGGGGAAATCAAGCAGCAGCTCCATTTTATCCCCATCGATGCTGTAGAGCTGCGCGCTCTGCGTGAGCTCAGGGCCGGTGGGGAGGTAGCGGTCCTTGGTGATCTTGTTGTAGGCGATCACGTACTTGCCCCAAGGCTTCTTGCTGTCGCCTCCAGGCACGCACAGATGGCCGATGCTGTAATAAGTGGGCACGCGGTCCACCACCTCCAGCTTCTCCACGTTCCACTTCACGATCTCGCTGCTCACGAAGAAACTGGTGTAGGCGTTGCCGTTGGCATCGAACTCAGTGTGCAGGGGCCCGAGTCCAGGTTTCTTCACCTCGCCATGCAGCACGCTTTCATACTTCAGTACCGGGATGCCGGCGAAGTCGCCTTCGACCTCGTTGCCCGCAATGGCCTTCTGGATCTTCTCGAAACTGAACACCGGGATCAGCGCGGCCAGTTTGCCGCTTCCCACGATGTACTTGCCGGTGGGGTCCACATCGCAGCCGTGCGGGCTCTTCGGACAGGGCATGAAATAGACCAGTCCGGGATGATCCTTGGGATCAAGTTGCAGCACGTCCTCATACACGGTCGTTTCCGAACTATGGGTCTTCTCGTTCCACCAGTTGCTGTGGTGCTTGCCGGGTACGCGCTTGCCCTTGCCGTCCTTGGCGAGTTGTTCGGCCAGCTTCCAATTCACGGCCATGATGAAGTCCTTGTCGCGCTGGCTGGCATTCACCTCCAACAGGCTGTACGCCTGCTCCGTGTTGTAGCAGCTGAAGAAGAACCAGCCCTCGCTCACGCCCTTGCCGGTGTGCGACAGGTCGAAGTTCATCCCCGGTGTGATCACCTGGAAGGCGATGGACATCTTGCCCGTCTCCGGTTCCGGATGGATGAAGCTCACGTTGCCCTTGAAGTTCTCCTTGTAGGTCTTGATGGGCACATCGCGCGAAGCGTCATCGCCCATGGGCACGCTGAATCGGGTGCCGGCCACCACGTACTCGCTGTTGCCCGTAGTGAAAGGGGAACTGTGGTTACCCGCACTGTTGGGGATCTCGATGATGCTGTTTGTACGGAAGGTGCCGAGGTCGATCAGTGCGATTCGAGGCGTGTTATTTCCGTTGATGAAGCACCACTTGCCATCCGGGATGCCATCGGTTTGCGACAGCTCCGGGTGGTGGCTGTCGTCCCAAGGAATGAACCCATGGCTGGTGGTGAGCATGCCCTTGGTCTCTTCGCTGTAGCCATATCCGGTCTCGGGATCCACGCTGAATACGGGGACCTCGCGCAGCAGGCGCCCACTGGGCAATCCATAGACCGCGAGCTGGCCGCTGAATCCGCCGCTCACCAGATTGTAGAACTCATCGTGCGTTCCGGGCTTCACGTACACTTTCGAAGCGGCATCACCGGTAACCACGCTCTTGGTGGTGCCCGATGGGCGGCAGCCGGGCAGGCTGTTCAACAGCACGAAGGCGCAGGCGATGACGCCTGAAGCGGTGCCGGTTAGAAGAAGCGGTCGTTTCATGATTGATTGGTTGTGGTTTGTTGGTGGGCGGGGGGAGGCTTCAGAGAGTCCGCATGAACTCAAGCACCTCGCGGCCCTGGTCCTTGCTCAGGCCTTGGTTGGGCATGCGTACGAGGCACTCTTCAAGTCCCTTTTGGGCTTCGGGATCGGTCTCGAGCATCACATCGATGTTGAGCATCATGTTCATGATCCATTCCGGCTTACGACGCTCGGTCACGCCTTTCCAGCCGGGCCCCACCACGCGGTTCGGGCCAGTGCTGTGGCAGGCTTGGCACTTCACATCGTAGGTGGCTTTTCCCTTCTCCACCATGGCTTGATCAATTTCGCCTAGGGTGATCTCGGCTGCAGTGATCAATCCGGCTGGGGCAGCTTCCTCAGAAGCGGCTGCAGCACCTGGAGGCCACCCGCGCCAGGAGGTGTCGATGCGGTGCCGCCACCGCAAGCAGTTATTGCAGCAAAGCCGGCAAAAAGGGTCACTTTCGCGAGGGAGGTCTTCAGCAGTCTCATGGGTAGGCGCTCTTGTCTGTTGCGCGTGACAAAAATCATCGGACCAGTCAATCCGATATATGACGTTTGTCATCCGAACGGTTGATTCATTCCGTTCGCTGCGATTCCTGCCACATGCGCCACTGGTTCCGTATCGCCTTGATCAACCTGCTCTTTGCAGCCACGATCGGAGCATTGCTCCGGGCGATGTACATCTGGGAGATCCCGTTCGTTCGATTCCGCCCATTCCTGCACGCCCATTCGCACGTGGCCCTTCTCGGCTGGCTTTTCATCGGCGTGGCGCTATGCCTGCTGCACGATGGCGGTACCGGGGCACTGACCAAGCGCTTGCGTTGGCTACTGGTCGGGCTCCAAGTCACTGTCATCGTCATGCTTGTCTCCTTTCCCATACAGGGATACGGCGCGGTCTCCATAGCGGCCTCATCAGCGCATTTGCTCCTGGCCTACCCGTTGCTCTACATGCTCTGGCGCGTTTCGCGCAACTGGCCGGCGGAAGGCAGCGGGCGTTTGACGCGCTGGTCCCTGGCCTTCTTTGTAATCAGCACTTTGGGCACTTGGGCCTTGCCGGCGATCATCGCCACCGGCAATCAGGGTAAGGAGATCTATTACTGGGCCGTGCAGTTCTTCCTGCATTTCCAGTTTAATGGGTGGTTCTGGTTCGCAGCCATGGCCATTGGAGCGCGGTGGGCTGAGCGCAATGGCTTCCAATTGCGCATCGACCGGTTCACGGTCGCGCTGTGGGTGCTCGCTGCAATACTCACCTACGCGCTGGCCATCGCTTGGAGCGAACCGCATCCCGCCGTGTTCGCGACGGTATCCGTTGCGGTGGCCATGCAAGCGTGGGCGGCCATCCGCACGCTACGCCTGCTCCAGCGCTTTCGGGACCAAGCCTATGCGCGCTTCACGCCATGGGCGCGCGTGCTCATCGGCATTGCATTGGTGAGCATGGCCTTGAAGGTGCTGGTGCAGGCCGCCGTAGCTGTTCCCGCCGTCGCGGTCATGTCGCTCACCGTGCGCCACTTGGTCATGGGATTCATCCACATGAACACTTTAGGCACCATGACCACCTTGCTGCTCGCTTATGCCGTCACCTATGGCTGGTGCGCACCATCGAATCCGGCAGCTCGCACAGGCATGGGCTTGTTGATGGCCGGGATCATCACCACAGAACTGCTGCTCTTTACCCAGGGCACCTTCTTCTACGCAGGTTGGGGCATGATTCCCGGCCACTATTGGCACCTCTTCATCGCCTCGGCCATGATGCCAACCGGCGTGGCCTTGCTGCTTCTGCATAGGCGAGCGCTTAACATGACGAAGCACACGGAGCCCGATTGATCGCATCGGTACATTCGCGCACAACGATCATGTTCTCGAAAGCCTGTGAGTACGCCATACGTGGAGCTTTGCACATCGCGCGCGCCACTGCTCGCGATGAACGCGCAACGGTAAAAGATGTCGCCAAGTGCATTGGTGCGCCGGAGGCTTTCACAGGCAAGGTGCTGCAGCAGATGGTTCATGGTGGCCTGATCGCCTCGATGCGCGGCCCCGGCGGCGGATTCACGCTCACCGGATCGCGCGCACGGAGCCTCACCCTGGAAGCGATCGTGCGATGCATGGATGGCGATAGCGTATTCACGCGTTGCGCCCTTGGCCTGCCGCAATGCAGCGGCAGAAAACCATGCCCGGTCCACGACCAGTTCAGTGCGGTACGAGCCGGGCTGCGCGAGATGCTCTCGAATACCACGATCGGTGAGCTCGTGGAACGACTGGGTGCTGAAGCAGGCTCGTTCAACATCAAGGGATGAAAGAGGTCTCGACCATTGAGCCCTTCAGGGTCCCAGAAACGCTTGCGGAGATGCTGCGCCGGCATTGCAGCCCGGAGTGGCAAGCCCTGGTCGCGGAAAAGATGACGCTGCATGCGTTTGAAGCCGGCGAATTGATCTTCCGTGAAGGCGACTCCGCTGACTCGCTCTTCATCGTGCGTCGCGGAAAGGCCAAGGTGTTCAGCACATTCGAGCCTGGTGCATCCCGCATCCTGCGATTCGCACGCGATGGACAGGTGCTCGGCCATCGGGGCATCGGCGGTGATTTCACCTACACGGTCTCGGCGGAAGCTCTGGTTCATACCGAGGTGGATTGCATCCCAATGCCGGTCTTCCTGAGCACGCTGAAGGCGAATGCGTCGTTCGCATTTTACTTCATGCTCTTCTTCGCCGAGGAATTGAGGCGCTCAGAGGAACAAAGCAAGAGCCTGCTGAATCTTGGCGTGGAACGGCGTGTGGCGAAGGCTATTCTTGCTGCGCATCGATGTTTCGGTTTCGATAAGGATGAGGGCGACTTGTTGGCATTCACACCGTCGCGCCAGGACCTCGCGGATTATGCCGGTGCCAGTAACGAGGCCACTATCAGGGCCCTCAGTGCCTTGCAGCGCAAGAAGCTCCTGAAGACCGTAGGGCCAGAATTGCGCATCGTTGACCTGAGCGGATTGCAGGCTGTGCTGAAAGAGCCTTGAGGTTCACCACTCCTTTTCTGGTCGGAGCTTGGCGCCCATCACCCGCACGATCTTCCGTCTGCTGGCGTGCCCGCTCACCAAATCAACTTGCCGTCTTGAAACACCGAACTGCGCGGCCAGGTAGGAGAGGAGGGCCTCGTTCGCCTTGCCATCAACCGGTGGTGCGGCGAGCCGGATCTTGAGTGCATCGCCGTGCGTACCTGCTACTTCGGTGCGTTTGGCACCGGGTTGCACGTGCAAGGTGAGCGTGAAAGAGCCTGACGACTCATTGATCCAGGAGGGCATGCACGAAAGATGGTCCTTACTGGTGTGCGTTGCGCGCGGCGATCATCGTGGCCACTGTCACGAAGCCCACCACGCTCACGCTGCTCAGCGGCATCAGGATGGCAGCGAAGAGCGGGGTCATGTGGCCAGCCACCGCGATGGACACGCCAGTGATGTTGTACAGCAGGGAGATGCACAGGCTGGCGAGCACGATGCGCCGGGCGCGTCGTGTCATCCGCAAGAAATGGGGGAGCTGTTGCAGGCTGTCGGCATCCATGATCGCATCGCTGGCAGGGGTGAGGGCCGCGGTGGTCTCTGTCACAGTGACACCCACATCGGCTTGAGCCAATGCTCCGGCATCGTTGAGGCCATCGCCCACCATGAGCACGCGGCGGCCATCGCGCTGCAGTCCTTTAACTGCTTCGCTCTTCTCGTCAGGTGCGCACCGCATGCGGATGCTTCCGATCGGGAACACCTCGGCGAGGTCGGGGTCCACCTGATGGTCGCCGGTGATGAGGCCCACACGCAGCGATGCCCCCAAGCGTCTCACCGCTTCCACGATGCCCGAGCGGGCCTGCTTCCGGATGGCGAAATGCCCGCGATGCACGCCACCGAAGGAGACGTGCACATGGGCCTCGCCAGCGGAACGCACCGCTGCTTCACCGCCCGTGAAGTCCGCCGAACCGATTCGGATCGGCAGGCCAGCCACTTCGCCCATGATGCCTTGGCCAATCTGTTCCATTACCTCTGTCATCGCGCGCGGAGCGAGATGATCCTGATCGGGCTTCAACGACTTCTTCAGTTTTCCTGCTAGGACCGCGCTCAGTGGGTGCGCACTGTTCCTGGCCAGCGCTGCGATGCGTTGTTCATCCTCACGGGAGAGCTTGATGCCATGCCAATCGACCTGGTGCGCCTCACGTTCGGTGAGCGTTCCGGTCTTGTCGAAGAGCACCGCATCCACGTGGGCCATGCGCTCAACCACTTCCGCATCCCGCAGGAACAGGCCGCGCTTACCGAGCAGCCGAATGGTATGTCCGTAAGCGAAGGGCATGCTCAATGCCAGCGCGCAAGGGCAGGCCACGATAAGCACAGCTGTGACCACTGGCCAGATCATGCGGGCATCCTTGCCCCACCAATAAAGGCCCGCGCCCAGCGCGATGAGCAGCACCGCCAGTGTGAAGCGCCGCGCCACTTGATCGATCAGGCGCGGCATGGCCGGGCGTTCTTGACCACCGCTCTGCTCGGCCCATAGGCGCTTCAACCGGCTATCGGCGAAGGAGCGCAGCACTTCCAATTCAATAGCAGCGCCGCGCTGTCGGCCACCGGCCTTGATGGTGTCGCCCGCTTGTTTGCGCACAGGCAGCGGTTCGCCGGTGATGAAGCTGTTGTCGATGTGTCCGGTGCCTTCGCGTAGTACGGCATCCACGGGCACCAGTTCTTGGTCCCTTACCCCAGCGAGTCGAAGTAGCCAGGGCCGGCGCCGGTAATCACGTCATGGAGGCTCCTGAACCACAACGCCATGATGCCCAGGGCGATGGGCTGATCGATGTTCACCTGCTTGCTTCGCAGGCCTGCCCAAGCCGCTCGGAAGTAGTCGGTGCTGAGGAAAAGGACGACGGGCACCGAGAACAGTGCCGACAGCCATTGAAAGCCGACACGCAGTTGGGCTTCGCCATCAGCACCCAGGTATTCCGGGAAGCTGAACAGCATGGTATTGCCGAAGATGAAGCCCGCCACGCCCAGCCGGATGTAGAGCATGCGCGGCACCTGGTCGGCGCGGCCGGTGTCCTTGCCGGCGGTGAGCTGCGGGCCATAGCCGATCCGCCGCAAGAGCTTCACCAGCTGGGGCAATGGCAACTTCTCCTCGCGGAACGTGATGGAGAGTTCTTTGTCGGTGAAGCTCACGCGTGACCGGATGATGCTCGGCTCAATCCGATGCAGATTCTCCAGCAGCCATATGCAGCTGCTGCAGTGCATCTGCGGAATGCGGAACCGGGCTCGGGTGATGCCCGCTTCGCTGAACTCCACGAGCTTCTCGCGCACTTCGGGCAGGGCGAAGAGCTCCAAGCGCTGCTCGTCAGCACTGGATTCCTGTTTCACGCCCGGCTGTTTCTCAAGCGCGTAGTAGTCGCAGAGCCCAGCTTCACTCAGCAGGTCGAAGACCACTTCGCAGCCATGGCAGCAGAAGTCCTTGCCGTCATGCACGCGGTGCTCATCAGCACAAGGGTCGCCGCAGTGGTAACAGGTGACTTTGGTCAGCGTCTTGGCATCCACGGCTGCAAAGAGCGGGAATCAACCCGTCGCGCGGACTGATCAATGTCAGTCCCATGGCCACGCATCAATCACCGGGAGCGCTCCCAAATGATATCCTCCTTCGAAGGGGGAAGATGCTCTGGCACAATGGCCACCAGCTTACCGCCATGTCGCGCATGGAAGGGTCGATAACCAGCCTCCATGAGCAAGTTGAAGATGGCCTTATTCAATTCCACGCGATCGGGACGCACCTCGGTTTCAACGAGGATCGTGTCGATGGCCTTCGCGGCGATCATGCGCTGTGCACCCCGTAGCGCAGGAAGCTCCGAGTCCTCAATATCGAGCTTCAGGAAATTGATGCGCTGGATGCCATGCTCTGCACAGAAGGCATCGACCGAGGTGACCGGTACTTCCACCGGATTGCTGTCCCCCGGCTTTCCGGCTTGCTCGAGAACCGCGTAGCCTCGGGTAATCACCCGGGGCGTATCGTGGAAAGTGAGCGTGCCGGTGCGGTCCGTCAAGGCCATGGGCATCAACCGCCAACCGGAAATGGCATTGGGCGGATTGTGGCGATGGAGCCGTTCCAGGCAACGGGGCGATGGCTCGAATGACCAGACCTGCCCGCCTGGCGATACCATGCCCAACACCTGCGCCGCGAAGTAGCCGATGTTGCAACCGGGATCGAAGACAACCATGCCCGGCTTGAGGCGTTTCCGCAGGTAGGCGAGCACGTTTTCCTCGTAGAGGTCAAAAAGCATCATGCGGTGGTACTGCACCTCTCGATCCAGTTCCACGCGTATGCCATTGATCTCACGCACCGTTACCGGTTCGGCAGCCCAGCCACCCACAGTGTTGGCCAACCGATGACGGCCGCGCACGGGGAAGGTCCGAACGAACCAACGAATGAGACTGCGCAATACGGCCTTCATCACAGGCGGCGAAAGTAGGGGTGCCTAGTAGTGATCAACTGGGAGGTGATTGTAGGAAGCAGAATTGCCATTGGTAACAGATAAGGGACGGAATATTAGAATTATACGTGTTTACATAATATAAATTATGCGTCAGAATAATCAAGCTCAATTTCGCTTCGCACACCTAACCCAGGGCCCTCGGGTAAGATCATTGTTCCCTTGTCCACCGTGATTCCCAGCCACGGATCATTGCGCAGCAACCAAGGTCCATCCAAGTCGATTACAGCGGCTTCGCCGGTGAGTTGCGCCATGGCCGTGCATCCCAATGAGCTCTCACTCATGCACCCGAGCATCACGCGCATGTTCAACTGTTTTGCCTGAACGACCAGAGCACGGGCCTTGTCCAAGCCTCCGCACTTCATGAGCTTGATGTTGATCCCATTGAAGAAATCGGATACGCGGACCAAATCACCTAGGTCTTGTAATGACTCATCCGCGAAAACCTGAACCCCTGTGCGCTTGGTCAGTTTTTGGTTCCAGTCATCGTGTGCTGGGTTGAATGGCTGCTCCAAACCGATCAATCTGATCGGCGGGACCAGGGCTACCAGATTCTCGGCCTCATCAATTGAGGAAAAGCCTTGATTACCATCCAAAAGGATTCTTGCATCAGTGCTTTCGACCACAATGGATATTCTCTTGAATGCCAGAGAATCACCGACTTTCAATTTAATGGCTCCAGTAGCCGGCAGCTCCGCCATTCTCTGTAAGACCAGATCGGGGTCGCAAATCCCGATGGTCATGAGGACTGAAGGCGACTCTTTGACAGAACACGCCAACACCTGCGCAACCGTCTTTCCACTGCGACGTGCACTCGCATCAAGGAGCGCACAGTGCAAACCGGCACGCGTTGCGGGAGCTCCTTTCAAGGATTCAAGCTCATCGATCTGAAGTAAAAGGTCATCAAGGGTCCATGACCTGAAAGCAGCTATTTGACGGAGCCGGGCCCGCGCATCCAATACGCTCTCACGCACATAGGGCGGCAATGCGATTTCCCCGAAACCAACTGCGCCCTCGTCCTCCACGCGGATGAACAGTGCGTCGGTGCCATCACGCAGTCCATGGGCGGTGCCGAATGGGTGCTTGAAGAGCAATCGGAAAGGGCAAACGGAGATTCGAAGCGGCATGGTGCAGGCTACCGGTGCAAAGAACGAAGCCCGGACCTGGATCCGGGCTTCGATTCTCTTTCGGGGCGGTTCACTTGACCAAGTAGATGATCCGTGTGAGCCATTTGGTGCTGTCCGGTTCTGTCATGGGGTCCGTCACGTACTCCTCGATTACATTGGTATGGTGCGTGAGCCCGTTGGCTTTGATGTACTCGTCCATGGCCAGATGCGGGGCCATCATGCCGTTGTAGCCGCCGTAATAATCAATCGCCAACGCCTTGCTGGCAGGCGATTCGTAGAGTTCGATGCCCTTTAACTTGTCCTTGGCATCCATTGACACGGGAATGCCAGCAATCATATCTGCGGTCTGATCGGCTTCGTTCCACTCGAAGTACACGCCACTGGGATAACCGGACATCTCCGCCTTGGCCTTAGCCAGTGCTTCCATGCCTGATCCAAAGCCGGTTTCAAAGGCTGCCTTCATATCAGCCCACGCTACAATGCCGCGCTTGCCGATGAACAAGGTTGCCGGCCATTCCAAGGATTTGATCTCGAATTTCGGCTTGGCAGCGAACGCCTCCTCCACCTGGGCCTTCAGCTTGCCCAAGCCCTTCTCGAAGTCCTTGCCCAACATGGCATCCATGTCCATGAATCGGCCCATGAGCCGGCTTCCGAAGGTGTGTTCGCCCTCCATCGCCCACGTGACCTTGGTGCCATCGCCATCGGTCGAGAGTTCGATCAATGCATCGCTCTCGCTCTGCCAAGGCTCGATGAACTTCAATCGTGTCCGCACCAAGGAATTGCGTGCGATGGAATCGATTCGCTGCTCGCCCTTGCCTACATCTTCATTGCCTTCCCAGCGGGACACCGCGCCTACCTGGCCATCGGTGCCCTCCATGCTCTTCTTCATATTCGGGTCGAGTTCATTCCAAGGGCTCCATTTATCCATGGCACCGAGTGAGGAAACGGCCAGCCATACATCATCGACAGGCGCGGTGATCGTCACTGAGCGCTCAACGCGGTATGAATCGTCACCGAGGAAGCCTAGTGCGGCTATCATGGCACCGATGCCCAGCACGAGGATGAGGATGATCTTGAGTGCTTTCATGGAATCTTGGGTTTGGATCCGAAAGATGCCTTCCGGAATCCAACCACCATCACTCGGCACGGATTTTTCCAACCTTGGCGCCAACCATCCGTCACCGCACCAGTCATGAGAACCATTCAAGCTGCCACTGCCCTGCTCTTTTTCGCTGCGATTTCCTTCACGGCATGCAAAGGAGGCGGCGCCAGTCCGCAGGGAACCAAGGTGAAAACGCCCTTCAGCGGGAGCAAGTACGAGAGCAATGGCGCCTGGTTCCGTGGCGTTGGCCAGGGCGTCAGCGTGAAAACCAATATCGCTAAGGGCAAGGCTGATATCGATGCCAAGAACCAAGTGGCCAGCCAGGTGGGCACCAATGTGCGCGCGGTAACCGACCAATACCTCGGCCAAACGGAGAACGCCCGGGCCGCCGATGTGGCCGATAAGTTCCAGAGCCTGATCCGCGAGGTGATGAACACCGAACTGGCCGACCTGCGTAAGGTTGGCGAGGAGACCTATTTCAACGAAGAGACCAAGGAATACACCGTGTATGTGGCCTACGAAGTGCGCAAGGCTGCCATGTTCCGCTTCATGAAGAAGCAGGCGCGCACTGACCGCAAAGTGAGCGAGCAGGAGCTGAAGGTGATGGACGAGATCCTGGACCAGGAGATAAAGCGCGCGGAAGCCGCTGGCGAGTGATTACCAGGAGGTGAAACGCCCGGTGGAGGGCATGCCTTCCGACCACGCTCGCCAGAACAGGTGCCCTTTTTCAGCATCCGTAGCGTTCATCCTGAGAGTTCCGCTCCCATCGGCGCTCGCAGCGCACAGCGTTCTGCCGAGGGCATCGAACAACTCCACCTCCCCTAGCCCCTCCCCTTCCCATTCTGCCCACCCGCTCATGGGGTCGAATCGGAAACGCACTGCAGCGGCAGCCCTTGGTATCTCCTCCAGCCCAACCGGCAACAGTTGCGCATCGATACCGATCAATAGCGGGTCATGATCGCTGCTGCGGAAGGCATTGGCTTGATAGAAAGCCGTGTTCGAGTCCCGGTAGTCGAGATTGGGCGGCTCGTCGCTGTTGATGTGCCATACAGCTGCGCCGGTGATGGCGTCAGCCATCGATGCCGTGGCGAAGGCATGGTCCAATGACCCGAAGCGATTCGCGTAGCCGAAGGAATAGGGCTGCGGAATGCCGGCGATCAGGTCGATGAGCCCGCCGGAACGCAACCGATCAATGGGATCCTCTTGGTCGTACGAATTGAAATCGCCCACGACAAGCTGCCCCGGCACCCAGGTAGAAGCCCGCACCCCATCCCAGTGGCTGAGCAACTCGCCCACCTGTGAGCGCCGCCTGGCGTTGTAGCAGCCTTGTCCGTCACCTTGGTCGAGGTTCGATCCAGAGGCATTGTCGCACAATTTGCTCCGCAAGTGGACGCCGCTGAGCAGAAAGCGCTTGCCGCTGGCATTGGCCACGAAGCCCTGCGTTAGATGGGCCCGCTCGAACGTGGAGGTGTTCAGCGAGAAGAGCTGAGTGATGGGCGTTAGCGTTGAATTCTTGTGGAAGAAGACCGTGCGGGTGAACGCCCCGGGCTCATCCTGATCAATCAGGCTATAGTCGCCGCCCATGGCACTGTTGAACGCAGTGAGCAGGTCATCCGAAGCGGCATCGTTGTTCTGCAGTTCGCATAGCACGTATGCATCGGCTGCTATGGCTTGCAAGGCGGCAACCAGCTTAGTGCGCTGGCGCTGGAGTTCGTTGGCCGTGCTCGCGCCGTTACTGCCCAGGGAGGTGAAGTAGTTCTTCACATTGTACGATGCGATGAGTATGTCGCCGCCCACTATCGGTGCTGATGGCCGCACAGCATGCTGCAGGGGTATCACGCCGACCGGATGCACACGGTACTCGTCGAAGGCGTAGTGCAACACGCCCGTGAGGCCCGTAACCGAGCTGCCGCAGCGGAGTGTACCCTGCGCGCCAATCATTGGTGGTGGGCTCGGATAGGTGCTCGTGCGACCATCGTCGAGCAGGATGGTGCTTCGCGCCTGCAGTTCAATGAGCGCATCGATCGCCCCCACGTTGCTGCTGCCGGTACTGCTGGTGCCTGAGGCGGGATTGTCGTTTGGGTCGGCATAGTCAGTGGGCGCGGTCATGCGCGAGGGAGCCAGCACAAGCTCGCCGTACTGCGCCCAAGTGTCATTGCCGATGACCACCAGTTCCTGCTGAAAGCGCAATAGCATGCCTTCGTGGCGCTCCCAATCAGTAATCGCGGCCATAGGCAGGTTGATGTCTGTAGGCGACACCGTGCCCGAACCGATAATGGAAATGTTGGAGACCTGGGAGATCTCCGTGAGCCCTTGGAACTCGGTCACCGTGCCGCTCACGCTCACGCGCTGCCCCAAATTGATTCCTGCGGTGTTCGGGTTGTACACGAAAAGGCCATTGCTCGAGGCTGGATTCGAATCACAGGCGGGGTCCTCAATGAAAAAGCCTTGTACTGTGCCGCTGCCGCTGAATATGGCTGTGACAATGCCGGTCGTCGTGATCAACTGTCCTTCCAATGGGCTGCTCGTACCGGTGCCTTGGATGGTGCAAATCGGGGTTTGTCCTTGAACCCCATGCGCAAGCATCAAGAGAACCGCTGCCACCGCTTTTTGCATAGCGCAAAGGACGGCATGGTGGCCTGGTAGCCGTGCGCACCTGGCCGCTGGACATGAACATCCGCCGTTCATAACGAAAGGTACCTTGTTGTGCATAGTACCAAGCGAAACACGCATCTTTGCCCCGCAACGAACTAACGCCACTAGAGATGAAGGTCGAGAACAGCAAGGCGCAGATGCGCAGAGGCGTGCTGGAATACTGCATACTGAGCGTGCTAGCTCAGGGCGAGCTTTATCCATCTGACATCATCGCACAGCTTAAGGATGCGCGCCTGATCGTCGTAGAAGGCACGTTGTACCCTCTCCTATCGCGGCTCAAGGATGGCGGATTCCTCACATACCGTTGGGAGGAAAGCAAATCCGGCCCACCGCGCAAATACTACAAGCTCACCCCAACCGGCGAGGGCTTCCTAGCGGAACTGGACCAGACCTGGGAAGAGCTCGCATTGGCCGTGAAGAAAACAACCCGCAAGAACCGATAGCCCCTCACCACCATGAAAAAGACAGTCACAGCCAACGTCAGCGGCACCGTCTTCCACATCGAGGAAGATGCTTACGACCAGTTGCAGCGCTACCTCAGCGGCATCCGTGCGCAGCTCGATGCCAACGCTGGACGAGAGGAGATCCTAGCCGATGTGGAAGCGCGAATCGCAGAGCTCTTCAACGAGCGGCTCGGCGGCAAACGGCAGGTGGTCACCATCGACGATGTGCAGCACGTGATGAGCGTGATGGGCAAGCCTGAGGACTATGGAGATGGCTCAGGTTCAACGGATGGTGCCGCCTCGGGCAATGCCAGTCAGCGCGGCTACAAGCGCTTCTTCCGCGACCCGGACGATAAATGGGTGGGTGGCGTGATCGGTGGTTTGGCGGCCTACATCGGCATGGATCCGATCTGGTTGCGGATCATCATGATCGTCTTCATCCTGCTCGGCAAGGGCACCCCCATCCTGCTCTATGTGCTGTTGTGGATCCTGGTGCCCAAGGCCGAGACTGCTGCGGACAGGCTTCGTATGGACGGTGAGCCGGTAACCGTGGACAATCTGAAAAAGGCTTTCGAAGATGGCGGGAAGAAAGTGGCTGACGAGGCGCGCAACATGGGCAGCAAGTGGGGGCAAGAAGCGAAGAGGCGCTCCGGTACGGCCGCCGATGTGCTCGCTAAACTTCTTGGAGCGGGCATCGTGCTCTTCGCCTTCAGCCTGCTCCTCGGTCTGGTGAGCGCCGTTGTCGGCGGCACCTTTGGCCTATGGCACGCCACCTGGGGCAGCGACGATCTCGGCCTTCTTGATTTCGGCGCTCTTCTGTTCCCAACGCGCGAGCACGCACTTTGGATGCTGGTGGGTGCTTCGCTGATCTGCTTGATCCCTCTCGTAGCCGTGCTGCTCGCCGGCTTCCGCTTGCTCCTGAACACGCGCACCCCGGGATGGCTGGCTTGGTCGCTCGGGTTGCTCTGGATCGCCGCGCTCGTGCCCACCGTCATTGGCGGCCTCTCCCTTGCTCGCGAGTTCCAACGCCATGAGAAATCGCGTGAAGCCATAACGCTGACTTCGCCACAGGCCGGCCTCCTGTACCTGGATGCGATCGGAGCGGATAACGGGAGCGATGACCTGCGCTTCAGTTTCGATGACGATGATGACTTCCCTTGCAATGGCCTTTGGATTGAAGGCGATAGCGTCACCGCCGATTGGGCGCGTATTGACGTGGAGCAAAGCCCCGACAGCCTCTATCACCTGGTGATTGTGCGCGAGGCGTTCGGGCGCACCGCCAAGCTCGCCTCTGCCGCGGCGTCCGGAATCCGAACCGAGTTCCGCATGGAGGGGGATGTTCTCCGTGTATCACCGCTGCTCCGCTATGCACGCTCCGAGAAGATTCATGCGCAACAGGCGCGCTTCACGCTTCTGGTGCCAGTGGGCAAGGGCGTCTTCTTCAGAGCCGGTTCGAAGCGGGTGATCCATGACGTCGACAACGTGACCGATACGCGCGATAGCCGCATGATCGGCAAGGCTTGGCGCATGACGACGAAAGGGCTTGAAGAGGGCATGCCTGGCGAGGACCGCGACGATGCCGACGGTTCACCGAAAGAGCAGGAACCGACCAAGGAGAAGGAGCGCGTGGGCTCAAGCACGATTGAGGCCAGCACGACCGCACCATTGCGCCTGCCTTCACTCCTGGGCCTGTTGCGCCTACCGATCTGAGAGTAGGGCGCGGTTCGCGAGGGGTTGCTATTCCGCGCCTACGCGCCCTGCCATTTCGATGGCGGGGCGCATTCGTTCCCGATCATTCGATGACAAGGGTGCGTGTGCCCACCCGATCACCGGCAATCGCGCGGAGGAGGTAGCTGCCCGTTGCACAATCCGGGGGAATCGGCAACGACACACGACCAGCTGATGATTGGATCGTTTGTTCCAGGACCACGCGTCCATCGGCACCGATCAATTGCAGCTGAGCAGATCCGACGCTGGGCTCGAAATCAATGAAGGCCATGTCGCGTGCGGGGCTGGGCCATAGCCG
This sequence comes from Flavobacteriales bacterium, assembly GCA_016705545.1. Classification (GTDB taxonomy): domain Bacteria; phylum Bacteroidota; class Bacteroidia; order Flavobacteriales_F; family PHOS-HE28; genus PHOS-HE28. Next base: position 239,300 of record JADIYA010000006.1, on the reverse strand, counting down.
GAAGAAGCCTTCAGCCGTGGCGGACTCCGGGACGTGAACTTCCGTTAGATCGCCGTCTGACACGTTCACGGTCCAGCTCGTGCCATTGCGCTTCTCAGTGACCATGGCGATCACGCGCAGGTTGGCGGCATTCCATTGCTCCGGCACCGTGAAGGTGTACTGATGGCTGTACGTGCTCCCTGCGGTGGTGGTGGCGGGGATCACATCCGCCGTACCGTTCGCGCCGCCGAGCACTTCACGCACCACTTGCTGATGCATGTATGGGCTCCCTCCAGCCACCTGCACGCCGTTGATGCTGTCCTCGAGGATATAGGCATTCACCACGAAGGTCCCTGTTTGCGCCGCGGTGAAGGTCACAGCAAGATCGACGGTGAGCAACCGTTGCCATGCATTGAAGCCTGAAGCGACCGCTATGCTCACCGGCGATACCCCCTGCTTGCGCTGTTCGGCACGCGGCCCCCACTGATCGTAAGCGGCATCGTCGCCCAGGGTGCCGAACTCCTCCTGCTCCATCACCCCGGCTGGCGAGTAATTCGCATTGAACTGCTGCCAGTATGCCGTGCTGCTTGCGCTGCTCAATTCATCTCCATTGTGGTGCTTGGCCACCACGATCAGCGGGTCGTCGTTGAGCGTATTGGTGGCGGCATTGGGCAAGGGACAGAACTGGCACCAGGTACCCGTGTATTGTTCAATGAGCACGCTCTTCGTGGCCCATGCGCTCAGCACGTCCACTGTGAAGTAGAGCGTATCGTTGCTGTGGTTGGAATCTCCTACCCCCACTACCCACATCTTCAAGGTGCCGCTGCTGGCCGGAACATTGAACGCGGTAGGATGCGTGTAGGGCCAATACTGCCCGGGCAGTATTCCCGTGGTGCTCTGCGTATTGCCTACTTGGACCGGCCCACTGTTGAATCGCCAATCCACCCGAAAGGTGATCAGCGGAACCGTGCTTGACGCGTTTCGCACGCGGGCGCTCAGCGGCCACGGGTCATTGGCCTTCCAGTAGCGAGGAACGAAGGCGGTATTGAGGTAGGCATCTTGTGCAAGCCCGAAGGCGGCATGCGCAATGAGCATGAGCAAGGTGATTCGGCGCATGGTGCGGAGTTGACGCGCCGAAAGTAAACCGCGGCCCGATGCCTCTATCTTTCAGGGCCGCAATGGAGCCCGCCTCGGTTGCAGTCCCATCTCGTCATGAGCACTGAACCCCGGAATTTGCCGTTGGCCATCGGCGTCGCCCTGGTGCTGAATGCTTCGGTCTGCGTGCCCAGCATCCGTGGTGGGGCGCCTCAGGTCGAGGGGGTCGAATTGCCGCCAGGTTTCAGCATCACGGTGTTCGCGGATGAAGTGAAGAACGCTCGTGCGATGTGCTGGGGTGATGATGGAACCCTTTTCGTGGGCAGCCGAAGCGCGGGCGAGGTGCATGCCCTCCGTGATATCGACAGGGACGGCAAGGCCGATGAGCGATTCACGGTGGCCACAGGGTTGAACATGCCTGTTGGCGTTGCATTCCGCGATGGCGCGCTCTATGTCAGCGCGATTGACCGCATCCTCCGATTGGATGACATCGAATCACACCTTGCTGATCCTCCTGAGCCGGTGCTGGTCTCACAGGCTTTTCCGACGGATACCCATCATGGTTGGAAATTCATCGCCTTCGGCCCGGACGGCAAGCTCTATGTGCCGGTGGGCGCGCCGTGCAACATCTGCTTGAAGGCAGATAGCGTGTACGCCTCGATCACGCGCATCAACCCGGATGGCGGCGACCGGGAGATCGTGGCGCATGGCGTGCGCAACACTGTGGGCTTCGACTGGCATCCGCGCACCGGTGAGCTCTGGTTCACGGACAACGGCCGCGATTGGCTTGGCGACGATAGTCCCGATTGCGAGCTGAACCGGATCGATCGCGCTGGGCGGCACTTCGGCTATCCTTTCTGCCACGCTGGCGACGTAAGCGACCCGGAATTCGGCAAGGAGCGCGCATGCTCCGAATTCACCCCGCCTGCCGCGAAGCTCGGCCCGCATGTCGCACCGTTGGGCATGCGTTTCTACACGGGGACTTTGTTCCCGGAGAAATACCGCGGGGCCATCTTCATTGCGGAGCATGGCAGCTGGAACCGCAGTACGCCCGCCGGCTACCGGGTTGTGGCGGCCTTCCCGCAAGCCGATGGCAGCGCCACGCACGAAGTCTTCGCCGAAGGCTGGCTGGATGGCACGCGTGCATGGGGCCGGCCTGTGGATTTGATCGTAGCGCCCGATGGTGCGTTGCTCGTGAGCGACGATGGCGCGGACATGATCTATCGGATCGGCTATGCGCCGCCGAAGTGAGCAAAAGCCGTGACCGATTGAATGGTCCGGCGTCTTCATGCCCGATCGCCGATGGAAGGGAGAGTCCAGAGGCCTTGGTCCGGAAGGCGCTTGGGCGCCTTCTGTCATTTGTGCACTGCGCGGAATGGGTGCCGCGACAGCCAAGCCGCGCGTGAACACGCGCTCCTGTACAGCATATGGTACACCGCCCATGCCACGATGGTGCCAATGGCTGAGCCCATGGCTACATCCTGCAGGAAGTGCTGAGAGAGGTAAACACGCGCATAGCCGAGCAGAGCAGCGAACAGGGCGAGCGCAGCACCCAGCCGGGGGCGTGCAAGGATCACCGCCATTGCGAAGCACATGCTGAAGGCGGCCGTGGCGTGCCCACTCGGGAAGCTATGGTGACTGTGCAGGTCGATGCCCGCAACCCAGGACAGATCCCCGAGCTGCTCGCGGAACATGCCTGGCCGATCCAGATGACTGAAAGGACCATGCTTCAAGGCCTGGGCCACCAATGCACTCAGTCCGCAGCTCAGCCCCATGAGCAGGAACCACCGCCAAGTGCCGATGATCAACAGCAGCAGGGCCAACGCGGTGGGCACGAGGCCGTCCGCGAAGTGCGTGAACAAAGCGAAGAAGCGATCCGGAACAGGGCTGTGCCACGCGTTCATGGCGCGATGGATCTCCAGCTTATCGCCGGAAATGGCCCATACGGCCCCAACGCAGAGGAGCAGGGCCCAGATCGCCATGAACACCCGCACCGTTCGTTTCTCGTCGCGCATCGCGGCGAAGCTAGCCTTGCATTGCCTGTAAGTTCGTGCGCTCACAGAATACATGCACGCACGCGGTCTTCCGATACTCATCATCGCCGGCCTTGCCTGTTCCATGCAAGCAACTGCACAAGGCTTTGTGAATTCCTATGGCGGCGCATTCGCCGACGACGCGGTCGGTGTTTCGATGGGCGGCAATGGTTTCCACGTGGCCACGCGGCGCTTTATCGGACAAGGCAATGGTCATCAAGCGGGTTTGCTCTTGCTCAGCACATCGGGAAGCGAGCAATCGTGGCTGCCCATCGGCATCGACGGCCGCAGCTTCGCCCAGGCCATGGCCCTAGGGACGAGCGGCTCGACCTTCATTGCGGGAAGTTCATGCGCACCAGGCCGCAGCGACCACGATGGCTTCGTGGCGAAACTTGATCCCGATGGCGCCATGACCTGGCTCACGCGGCCTAGCCTACCTGGTGATCAGCAGTATCTCGCGGTTCATGGTCTGCCCGATGGCGGCTGCATCGCTGCGGGTGTGCGCGGGATCGGCGATGGCCATGACGCATGGATCACGCGATTCAATGCATTCGGGTTGGTGCAATGGCACCAGGCGGTCACGGATTTCTCCGACGTAGAGGCTCATGGTATCACCGTGCAAGGGAATGATGTGATGCTCACGGGCCGGCAGCTCAACTTCGGCGGAAGCTCAGACGCTTGGATCGCGAGGCTGAGCCTTATGAACGGTGACCTTGTATGGGCCAGCTCATGGGGAGGCGTTCGCAACGAGATCGGTCGTGCCATCGCCGCATTCGGACCCGGCGCATTCGTGCTGGCAGGCACCACCAACAGCGAGGTGCCCTACGATATCAGTGAGGGGCGCCATAAGGACCACCTCTACCTGGTGGCCTTCGATCTCAACGGTGATTCGCTGTGGACCCGCGCCATTGGCGACACGCTCTTTGATCGCCGCTGCTTCGGCTTTGCATTCGCTCCGAACGGTGATTTGCTGGCCTGCGGCGAACGCAGCGCTTCCTTGGGATCCAGCGATGCGTGGGCCAGCAGGCTCACTCCGTATGGGGCTCTCACCTGGGAGCGCGCATGGGATCTGGGCAAGGAAGAGCGCTTGTTGGCACTGAGCGCGCTGCCCGATGGATTCATCGCGGCGGGCTGGTCCTTCGGTGAAGCCTCACGGCAGGCCTTGGTGGTGCGCAAGGACCCCAACGGCTTCTAGCCAACATCCGGTTGTTGGCAGAACCGCCAGCGATTACCCCGATCGCGGTATGGCAGAAGGCTTATGTGGAAGAGAGCTTTGACCGCATCAATCCCTGCAGACCATGACCACCGGCAAGCGTTTCGCGCAGCGCACCAAGGATCACAGTGATGAACGCGTGCTCGATGCGCGCGCCCGAGCGGTGCTGAACGCGCTGCATGCTGAGCCACGCGGCCGCGTTCTGCAGGCCTACCTGCGCGCCATGGGACGAGCGAAGGGCTGATACCTAAGGCAACTGCTCGTTGCGAACGCTTGTGGGCACGCTTCCTCCGATGTTCACCAGGATCGGGTCACGGTCGTTTCCAAGCCCGATGTAGCGCACCATGCCATCCATGGTCACGTCAGCCATGTGGTAGCCCATGGTGGTGCTGTTCGGGTTGGACCCGCCGATGAGCGCGAGGATCGGGTCTCGATCGTTGAGCTCACCGATGTAGCTGAGGCGGAGGTCGCGTTGCACATTGCCGCACCAGAGGCCGTGCTTGCCGTTGTCGAAAGCGGCGCGCGCTTCGGTTCCCCATGTGGCCACGGCGCCCAAGGTGAAATCGGCACCCGCCACAGCGGCACCCATGGCGATGCTTGACTGGCTCATCACGCCGAGGTGATTCCTGTGTCGCACGGCTATGAAGTAGTTGTCCGCCGCCACATTGAAGATCAATCGCTCGTACCCATCTGTGCCAACGATATCGCCATCGCGCTCGAGCAGAGCGCTTCGCGCGGCCAGCACTTGCGATGGGTTGTTCTTGTTCCGCAATTCCACGCGCACCCAATCCACAACGGCGTTCTTGCCGGACTGCGAAAGCCGCGCATTCGTCGTGGTCTCCCCTCCCCCGCCGACCTGCGGGAAGCCGAGCGACTGATAGGGCTCGTTCAGCGGCACAAGGCTCAGCGCGCGCAGATCATCGCGCATGAGCCCCGTTGCGCTGTCATAAGCACCTTGCAGGTTCACACGCAAGCGCACACTGGGCTGGCAATTCTGCCAGCGCACCAACGCTGTGCCGGGAACGACGGCGCGTGTGCTGTTGCTGGGCGTTTGCCAGCGCACAGCGAAATGGTCGCCACCGCTGCCCTCCTTCTGCAGCAGTTCCACATAGTAGTAGCGGCCTGCCACCATCGGAATCGTCGTGCTGACCTGGCTGGGGTACTTGGTGTATTCGGTCTCGTTGGTCCAGCCGGGCACATTGCAGATCATCTGCGCGAACTGCGGCTCTGCATTCAGGCTCAGGTAGAGCACGCTGGCATCGTCGCTGGTGAGGGTGAATGTGTAGTTCCCGGTTTGCGGCGCCACGATCCAACCGCGCACGCGCGTGCCATAGTTGTTCGCGAAGTTGGTTGGCCCTTGGAATGAGGTCAGGCTGGAGCTTCCGGACGGGCTATTCGGATAGTTCGGCGTGTTGATCAGGTCGCTCACGCTGCTGCCGGAAACATTGCTCCAGAACTCCCGCAAGAGGCTGCCAGCGGCTCCGGGGCATTGCGGTGGCAGGAAGCTGAGCACGCTGACCACCTTCACCGCAGTGCCGGTAAGGCCATCATCATCGGTCACGGTGAGCGTCACTTGGGATCGCCGGTTTCGGTGAAGGTCTTCGATGGCGTCGCGTTCGTGCTGCTGGTGCCATCACCGAAATCCCACGCATAGGAGACGATCTGCCCTGGATCGTAACTCTGCGTGCCATCAAAGGTCACTGCGAGGGGCGATTCACCACTGCTGGTGCTTGCCAGGATGATGGCCGTTGGAGCGATTGCGAAGCACCGTGGATGAATCTCGCGCTGCACGGTCGTGCTGAGGCCGCCAGCATCGGTGACGGTCAGGCTCACCACGTAGAAAAAGGTCTCGCCATCGCAGCCCACACCGCTGATCACGGTGCTCGTGCTCACGTTGTCATCGAATGGCTCAGGATGCGTGTGCGTGTTATGGTGAAGCGTGGTGCGCCAGGCATAGGTGAGTTGCGCCGGGCCGTGCTCGGCATCGGTCACAGCGGCTTGCAGTTGGAAAGTCGTATCGATGCCCACAGGATAGAACGCTGGCAACGGTATGCTGGTGATGTTGACCGCCGGCGGAGTGTTGTTCACCGAAACGATTAGCTGCTGAATGGCCGTTTGCCCGATGTTGTCCGTGACCGTGAGCGTCACGGTGTAGGTCGTGGGCACCCCAGGCGGCGCAGTGAATGTCCGTGATGGATTGGGCAGTGTTGAGTTGGGGCTGCCATTGCCGAAATTCCAGAAGTAGGTGAGCGCGCCGTTCTCAGGGTCGGAGCTGCCGCTCGCGTTGAAATTCACTGTGAGCGGGCCTGGTCCGTACTGCACGCTCTGCGTGGCCACCGCAACCGGAGGCAGGTTCACCGCCAGCGTGTAGCAGATCCGGCGCAGCTCATTGGTGTTGTACTTCATGTACCAAACGCAGCCATCTGGACCGGCACCGATCCATACCACTGCACCAAGTCCTGTTGCGAAATCATGCACGCTAACTGGCTGGTTCTGCTCATTGAACATGAAGCGGCGGATCCAGCCGCTCGCGTAATCACCGTGGAAGGTGCTGTTCTGATAGCCTGCTGGCATGTTCTGACCGGCCATCCAAGGTCCGCCCACGGCGCAGTTGCCGCCGAATTGCGGGCCGGAGACCGGTGAGCCGGATGCACCCAGGTCATAGGTCACTGCGGTATTGCCATCGAAGCTCCGCATCGGCTTTGGTTGCCGTGCAGCCAATCGACAACGGGCCGTGAGTGGAAATGCTTCGGAATAGCGTTGGGGATCTGCACCGCGGGATTGCATGGGTTCGGATGCCCGTTGAGGTGGATCGGTGTGTCCTGCTTCAAGAGGTCCTGGAAGCGCAGGTACTGGATCGTGCAGCTCACCCCATCGTAGAGCGGATTCGGCACATCGAGGTTCGCGGTGAGCGCGCTCATGTATCCGCTGTGCGGGGTCAAGCCCTCGAACAGCGGCCAGCCGAAGTTCATGCCGCCCTCATAGCACACATTCAAATCCTCCCAGGTGCCCCATTGCACATCGCCGATGTAGATCACGCCGGGATTGGCGTCAGCCGGGTTGGTGCTGCCGCTGTTGGGCTTGATGGTGGCACGGTATGGATTGCGCAGGCCGAGCGCGAACGTGCGCGATTGCGGTGAACGGGGCGCTGCCGGATTGTACCACGGGTTGCTGGGAATGCCGTCGCCTGTTGCTGGATCGATGCGGAGCAGTTTGCCGTTATGGCTTCCCAGCATCTGCGAGCGCATGGCGCCCACATTCTCTGTCGGGCGAATGATCCCGTCGACCAGTGCTTGCGACCAATAGGTGTCGCTGCTGCTGCCCACATCCACGACGTTGTAGCTGGCGCCATCGCCAACAGTGGCCAACAAGGTCCCGTCTGAGCCGAACATGAGCGAGCCGGTGCTGTGCGATTCGTGCAGCAAGGGCACGCCGGTGAAGCGCGTCTCGCCCACAAGCACTTGCCGTGTTCCGTAGTTCACCGCATTGAAGCTCGGCCCAATGGCCGTCCATCGCGTGATGCGCATGATGGTGGCCGCGTAGTATTCGTTCGTATTGGCGTTGTAGCTTCCCGTGCCATGGTTCATCAAATGGTGCCGATCCACAGCGTACATGCCATAGATGTATCCATTGGTCGTGAAATTCGGATCCAAGGCGAATCCCAGGAATCCGTGGTCGCGCCAATCACCTACCTCATCGCTGATGTTGAGCAGTGGATTCGGAAGACGCACGCCATTCTCCACGATCCATACCTGGCCGCGCTTTTCCCAGACGTAGAGGCGCCCGTTAGTATCCCATGTTGCGCCAACCGGTGAGACCCATCCGCCCATCACCAAGGCATCGCTGAAGTTCGGCTGGTAGGTCTGCCCGAAGAGACCGATTGGCTGGGAATACCCCATTAGCCAGAGGCCGAAGGCGACGAGCGTTCGGGCGGGAGAAAGCGTGGTCATGTTAGGACTAGTAGGCTTATAATGGCGACGAAACTAGCCATCATATAGACCAAAGTCAATCCCAGGTACCCTAGGGCAATTGCTGCGCTCGGGTGCCCGTGGGCACGCTTCCTCCGATGTTGACCAGGATCGGGTCGCGGTCGTTATCTGAACCGATGTATTTGACCACGCCGCTCAGGTTCACATCCTCCAAACGATAGCCCGCCAGGGTGGCCGAGGGCAGCGTTCCGCCGATTGCCTGAAGAATCGGGTCCCGGTCGTTGCCCGAGCCCACATACTTCAAGGTGCCGTCCCGGTTCACGTCGCCGCACCAGAGTGCCATGCGCGCATTGGAAAGCGTGGCCTGCGCCTGTAATCCGTATGCAGGCGTGCTGACCAGCGTGAAATCGAGCCCAGCCTCATTCGCATCGAGACGTTGCGGTGCCGCGGACATGACGGCCAAGTGGTTGCGGTGCCTGAGGGCCACGTAGTAATCGTCGTTAGGCAAACCGAAGTTGAGGCGAGCGTACCCATCGGTTCCCGCAACATCGCCATCACGTTCGAGCAATGCAGCCTTAGAAGCAAGCACCTGCGCGGGATTATTCTTGTTGCGCAGTTCAACCACGACCCAATCCACCACGGCGTTAGGGCCGGTCTCCAAGAGCCTCGCAGCGCTGGTTGTTTCTGTTCCTCCGCCGCCAACGAAGCTGTAACCGAGGGCGGAATAGGGCTGGGCTAGCGGCACAAGGCCTGCCGCGCGCAGATTGTCGTGCATGAGATTAACGGATGCATCAAACGGGCCTTGCAGGTTGGCGCGTAAACGCAATCCCGGTGGGCAATCTGCCCATTGCACCAGCGCGCTTCCCGGTACGATCGTGCGATTGCTGTTCGAGGGGGTCTGCCAGTAAACGGCGAAGTGATCGTTGGAGGAGCCCTCTTTGTGCAGGAGTTCCACATAGTAATGCGCACCAGCCACCAGCTGCAACGCTACGCTGGTCTGGGTAACGTACTTATTGAACTCGGCAGCAAGCGTGGTGCCCGGCACGGAGCAGATGAGCTGCTTGTGGATCTGCTCTGCATTCGGGCTGAGATAAACGGCGCTGGCATCGTCGCTGGTCACAGTGAAGGTGTAGGTGCCGGTTTCGGGCGCCACGAGGTAGCCGCGTATCCGCGTGCCATAGTTGTTGGCGATGTTGGTAGGGCCTTGGAAGCTGGTGATCACACCGGCGCTTGAAGGACTGTTCGGGTAGCTTGGGTGCCCGGTGAGGTCTGGGATGCTGGTGCCGCCGATGTTGTTCCAAACCTGGCGCGTTAAGCCGCCTGAGAGCCCGGCGCATTGCGGCGGCTGCAAGGCCAATGCGCTGATGGTGCGCGTTGCAATGCCGTAGAGGCCGTCATTGTCCGTCACCCGCAAGGTCACGGTCCGGTCCCCGGCGTTCAAGAAGGTCTTCAGTGGTGCAGGCATCGTACTGCTCGTGCCATCGCCAAAGTCCCATTCATAGCTCACGATTGTGCCGGGGTCGTACGAGCCCGTTCCATCGAATTGCACAGCGAATGGCGCGAGGCCGGCCAAGGCAGATGCTTGGATGATCGCTACCGGGGCCACGGCTTGGCACCGTGGCAAGAGCAAATTGCTGGCTGTTCCGGTAAGGCCGTGGGCATCGGTCACTGAGAGATCAATGCGGTAATGGTAGGTCTGCCCGTCGCAGCCTTCACCACTTGTTGTCATGTTCCCGCTCACGAATGAATAGATCGGCCCTTGATGCTCGTGGTTCCCATGCACCAAGGTGGCCTGCCAGGCATAGGTGAGTTGGGCAGGCCCATGTTGTGCGTCGGAAACGGAGGCGCCTAGTTGGAAAATGGTATCAATCCCCACCAGGATGTTGCGCCATTGTTTACGCTGGTAATGGCGACCACAGGCGGAGTGTTATTCACGCTCACGACCAGCTGTTTCGTGGCCTGCTGCCCAAAGTTGTCCGTGACCGTCAGCGTTACGGTGAACATGGCCGGCTGCCCGGCCGGAGCCGTGAAGATCCGTGTGGGATTCGGGAGGCTCGACGTGCTGCCGCCGTCGCCGAAGTTCCATAGGTAGGTGAGTGCACCATTCTCCGGATCACTGCTCCCGCTGCCGGTGAAGCTCACGCTCAATGGCCCAGGACCGAATTGCACGCTCTGTGTGGCCATTGCTACGGGTGGCAGGTTCACGGTGGTGGTGTTGCAGATGCGCCGCAGCTCAGCGCCGGTTCCGTACTTCAGGTAGTAAAGGCAGCCATCGGGCCCCTGCCCCATCCAGCTGATCATGCCCAACCCGCTCGCGAAATCATGCACGGTCTGCACTTCTCCTTGCGCATTGTACTCGAAGCGCCTGATCCAGCCTTGCGCATAGTCCGCATGGAAGGCGCTGTTCTGGTATTGCGCCGGGAAACCGCTCCATGCCCGCCATGGACCTGCCACAGGAGCGTTACCGCCGAAACGCGGCCCCGGCACGGGCGATAACGGATCGTCGAGGTCGAACGTGATGGCTGTGTCGCCACTGAATGCTCCGCACCGCGATTGGTTGCCGTGCCGCCAATCGATGCTGGGGCGACTATGGAAGAATTTGGGGATGTAGTTGGGCACCTGCTGTCCTGCGTCGTATGGATTTGGATGGCCGTTCACATGCACAGGCGTGTCCTCCTTCAACACGTCCTTGAAACGGAAATAGCGCTGGGTGCAGCTCACGCCATTGTACAGCGGATTCTCGGCATCGCGGTTCTCGATGTTCACGTCCGGGTAACCGGGCGCCGGGCTGAAGCCCTCGAAGAGCGGCCAGCCGAAGTTCTGGCCCGGCTGGGTGCAAACGTTCATCTCTTCCCAGGTGTACCAGCCCACATCGCCGATGAAGAGCGTTCCCACATCGCCTGTGGTGGGATCGGTGCTCCCAGTGCCCTCCTTGTGCGTCATGCGGAATGGGTTGCGCAGCCCAAGTTCCCAAACGCGCGAACGAGGCGCTCTTGGCTGCGCCGGATCATAGAAGGGATTGCTCGGCACGCCATCGCCGGTATTGGGATCCATTCGCAGCACCTTGCCGCTGAACGAATTGATCAGCTGCGAGCGGAATGCGCCAACGTTCTCTGCAGCGGTGATGATGCCGTCGTTCAGCGCTTGGGCGAAGTAGCTCTCCGATGCGCTACCGAGGTCGGCAGAAGCCGCACTGGCGCCTTCCCCGATCGTTGCGAGCAGGGTGCCATCCGGTGCGAAGAGCAATGTTCCCACACCGTGCGTGTTGTAGAGGATGGGCGCACCAGTGGTGATGGTCTCTCCGAGCAGCACCGTACGGCTCGCTGGATCCACGGTGTTGAAGCTCGGACCGATAGCCGTGTAGCGGACGATCCGGCCGATTGTGGCCGTACCGAAATCATTCGTTAAGGAGCTGTAGTTCGGCGTACCGTAATGGATAAGGTGGTGCCTATCCACGACGTACATGGCGTAGATGCGGCCATTGGAGGTGAAGTTCGGGTCGAGCGCGAAGCCAAGCATGCCGTGATCGGCCCAGTTGCCTACCTCATCAACCAGGTTCAGCATCGGCGATGGCAGGCGCACCCCATTCTCCATGATCCAAACCCGGCCCGATTTCTCCCAGACATACACCCGGCCATTCGCGTCCCAAGTGGCGCCTACCGGGCTGAACCAGCCATCGGAAACCAACGACGACACGAATCCAGCTGGGAGCGTTTGTGCCTGCAACACACCCATGTGCACGAAGCCCAGGAGCATGAAAGCTCGGAAGAATCGGAAGGCCATCGGTATCGAATCCAGCGCCTTTACGCTGCGCGAAGGTGAGGGTTGTTGGCGTGCCTGCAATTATGGTCCCTGAACATCGAACAAGCCGAGTTGGCCTTGGGGCGGCCTTTGGAACAGGTCGCAACGCAACGCTGGCATCCCCGAATCGCTGAAATGGCGCAAACGCAGCACGCTGAACACCCTATTGATGCTGGTCGCATGCGCCCCCTCCCCGCGCATACGGCGGCCGGTAACGCTATCTGAAACGCTTCCGCTATGCAGCTCACGGGTCTGAGCAAGTACCTTATCCGCACGATCGGGGAAATGCAACCGCAGCCAAGATTCGAATACCTTCTGCACGGCGCCGTTGGTGCGCAGTACCGTATAGCTGGCTGTGAGCGCGCCTGCCGATGCAGCGGCTTTGATCAGGGCTGGTATCTCTGGTTCATTCAAGGCTGGGATGATCGGTGCCAGCATCGCCATCACGGGCACTCCAGCTGCTCGCAATTCGGCGATTGCCCGAAGTCGATGGGCCGCTGTGCTGGTGCGCGGCTCCATGACGCGCCGTAGCCCCTCATTCAATGTTGTGATGCTGATGGCCACGGAGGCCAGTCCTTGCGCGGCCAACTCTGCGAGCAGGTCCGCATCGCGCAGCACCAGCGCGTTCTTGGTGATCAGAGATACCGGCTGCTTGAATTCCATCGCAACCTCAAGCAACTGGCGGGTGAGCCGTTCCGCGCGCTCAATCGGTTGGTACGGATCCGTGGCCCCGCTGATGCTGATGGGATGCACTACCCAACGCGCATTCATCAATTGCATGCGCAGCAAATCCGGCGCATTGCGCTTCACTAGGATCACCTGCTCGAAATCAAGGCCGGCGCTGTAGCCCCAATACTCGTGCGTGGGCCTCGCATAGCAATAGGCGCATCCATGCTCACAGCCCTGGTATGGATTCAAGCTGTACACAAAAGGCAGGTCGGGGCTGTTCACCCGGTTCACGATGGTGCGGGGCTCCTCTAATAGATAACGCGTGGGACGGGCGTCTTCCAGCGGTTCATCGATGCCCTCAGGATGCACGATGCCGTAGCTGCTGCTCAAGAAGCGATTGGCCGGTTGATCAGCCGCCCCGCGCCCCTTGACGGATTTCCCAGCAGTGTCCATGCTGGCAAGTTATCGCTAGCGTCGGCTGATCAGGCGGCTGGTAGATTCGCGGCCCGAACGATCCGCCATGCGCCTCGCCCTTATCGCCCTCATCACTGCACTAGTGCAATGCTCCAGAGCGAAGTTCGTCGTGGCGCCCGTTGCGCCCACTGCGGCCGTGACTGGCTGGGACAGCACCTTGATCCATCCGGATGAGCGCCACTTCAAGCGGTTGAAGAAACTCACTTTCGGTGGCGATAACGCTGAAGCGTATTGGAGCTTCGATGGCCAACGGCTCGTGTTCCAGAGCACCAACCCGGCTTGGGGCGAGAGCTGCGACCAGATCCATGTGTTCAATCCATTCACCGATGATCTGCGCGCCAAGCAGCCCGCGCTCATCAGCGTAAAAGGCGGGCGCACCACCTGCAGCTACTTCATGCCCAACGGCAAGGAGGTGATTTTCGCCAGCACGCACGAGCACAACGCCGCCTGCCCGGCCGTGCCTGAGCGCCGGGCCGATGGAAAGTACGTGTGGCCCATTTATCCGAGCTTCGACATCCATGTGGCGGAATTGAGCGGGAAACTGGTCCGCAAGCTCACGGAAACACCGGGATATGATGCGGAGGCGACCGTTTCGCCCAGAGGCGACCGGATCGTGTTCACCAGCATGCGCGACGGCGACCTGGATCTCTACACCATGAAACTCGATGGCAGTGATGTGCGACGCGTGACGAGCACCCTCGGCTACGATGGCGGCGCCTTCTTCAGCCCTGATGGCAGCAAACTGCTCTGGCGCGCATCGCGCATGCGCACTGCGGATGAAGAAGCGGAATACTTGGCCTTGCTGAAGGAGGGCCTCGTGATGCCCACCAACATGGAGCTCTGGGTGGCCAACGCTGACGGGACCGATGCCCGGCAGATCACCTCACTGGGCCAGGCGAACTGGGCGCCCTATTGGCATCCTGACGGTAAGCGTATCCTTTTCGCCAGCAACCACCGCAGCAAACGCGGATTCCCGTTCACGCTCTTCATGATCAACGCCGACGGCACTGGCCTGGAGCAGGTGAGCCACGGCGACACCTTCGATGCATTCCCGGTGTTCAGTCCCGATGGCCGCTATCTGGTGTTCAGCAGTAACCGCAACAATGGAGGCACACGGGAGACGAACCTCTTCCTGGCCGAGTGGGCCGATTGAGCGGGCTGCATTGAAGTAGTGGAGGAGCGAGGCCGACTACCGCAATTGGGGCATTTTGGGTCAGGCAGATTGAGGCTTGGTGGCTCAGCCACATCTTCGCCGCGTGATGGCAGAGCAACAAGAGTCGAAGGCTGGCTGGGTGCGGCGCTTAGCGGAGCGTTGGGGCGTGTCCCCTGCGCGTGTCGGGGTCATCCTGCTGGTCTTCGCCCTCACCGGGTTCACCGTGATGTTCTTGAAGAAGCCGATGGTGGCTTGGGCCAGTGGTGATGCAGGCGACCCTCCCCTGCTGTTCACAGTGCTCTATTACATCCTGATCCTGCCCGTGTACAATGCCCTGCTGCTCCTATATGGCGCGTTATTCGGGCAGTTCAGTTTTTTCTGGGCCTTCGAGAAGCGCTTCTTCGCACGGCTGTTCGGGCGTCGTAAGCCCTAAGGACGCGCGCTACTTGAGCATCGGGAGTGCGCTTGATGCGGCATTCCCACAGCGTGATCACGCGCCAACCTTCACGTCGAAGTGCCGCCGCCTTCTCGCCATCACGTTCTTGATTGCGCTCCAGCTTCGGCCCCCAGTACCACGAATTGCGCTTGGGCTTGGGCGGCTGGCAATGCGGGCAGCCGTGCCAGAAACAGCCGTGCACGAAAACCGCGAGCTTGCGATTCACAAAAGCGATGTCGGGTCGGCCAGGCGCCTTGGCATAATGCAAGCGATATCCGGTGAGGCCCGCAGCCCGAAGGCATGCACGAACGATGAGCTCCGGCTTGGTGTCCTTGGCCCTGATCCGGCTCATGGTCAGGCTGACGTGGGCGTTGGCAGGCTTGGGCCTTCGGCGCGGCATGGTCCAAAGGTTCACTGCCATGGGCCTACTTTCGCAGCCCTTCAGCGGCCATTTGTACGGACGTGAAGCGAACCGATATGATCAAAGTGACCCTCCCGGACGGCAGCGTGCGGGAATTCGCGCAAGGCGCAACGGCCATGGATGTGGCCAAGAGCATCAGTGATGGACTCGCGCGGAACGTGCTGAGCGCAAAAGTGAACGGCGAAGTGCGGGACGCCAGCCGGCCGCTGCCCGGCGACTGCACCCTCTCCTTGCTCACTTGGAACGATGCGGAGGGCAAGAGCACCTTCTGGCATAGCAGCGCGCACCTGCTGGCCGAGGCAATCGAAGCACTCTACCCAGGAACCAAATTCGGGATCGGCCCGCCCATCGAGAACGGCTTCTACTACGACATCGACCTCGGCGAGAAGACCATCGGCGATGGTGACTTCGCAGCCATTGAAGCCAAAATGAAAGAGCTCGCTTCGAAGAAGAGCGCATTCGAGCGCAAAGCGGTGAGCAAAGCCGATGCGGTGGCCTATTTCACGGAGAAGGGCGATGAGTACAAACTGGAGCTGATCGATGGCCTGAACGATGGCGAGATCACCTTCTATACCCAAGGCAGCTTCACCGACTTGTGCCGCGGGCCGCACATCCCAGATACCTCCTTCATCAAGGCCGTGAAGGTGATGAGCGTGGCAGGCGCCTATTGGCGCGGGGATGAGAAGCGCAAGCAGCTCACGCGGCTGTACGGCATCACCTTTCCGAAGCAGAAGGAACTAGACGAGCATCTCACGCTCCTGGAAGAGGCCAAGAAGCGCGACCACCGCAAGCTGGGGAAGGAGATGGACCTCTTCACCTTCAGTGAGCGCGTTGGCGCGGGCCTTCCACTGTGGCTGCCTAAGGGCGCGGCCTTGCGCGAGCGGCTCATCAACTTCATGAAGGAAGCCCAGGAGAAGGCCGGCTACGTGCAGGTGGCCACGCCCCATATAGGCAGCAAGGCGCTGTACGAGACCAGCGGTCACTGGGAGAAATACGGCAAGGACAGCTTCCAGCCCATCAGCACGCCGCAGGAAGGCGAGCTCTTCATGCTGAAGCCCATGAATTGCCCGCACCACTGCGAAATCTTCGCCAGCCGGCCGCGCAGCTACAAGGACCTGCCTTTGCGGCTGGCTGAATTCGGCACCGTTTACCGCTACGAGCAGAGCGGTGAATTGCATGGCCTGGCCCGTGTGCGCGGCTTCACGCAGGACGATGCGCACCTCTTCTGCCGTCCGGACCAGGTGAAAGAGGAATTCCTGAAGGTGATCGATCTTGTCCTATTGGTGCTCAGGGCCTTGGGCTTCGAGAAATTCGAGGCGCAAGTGAGCCTGCGCGACAAATTGGACCGCAGCAAGTACATCGGCAGCGATGAGAACTGGCAGAAAGCCGAACAGGCCATCATCGACGCGGCGGCCGAGTGCGGCATGAAGACCGTGGTTGAATACGGTGAGGCCGCCTTCTACGGGCCCAAGCTCGACTTCATGGTGAAGGATGCACTGGGACGCCGCTGGCAGTTGGGCACCATCCAAGTGGACTACAACCTGCCGGAGCGATTCCAATTGGAATACGTGGGCAGCGACAACGCCCGCCACCGCCCGGTGATGATCCACAGGGCGCCATTCGGTTCATTGGAGCGTTTCATCGCCCTCATCATCGAGCACACCGCCGGGCGCTTCCCGCTCTGGCTAACCCCGGAGCAGGCCATCATCCTGCCCATCAGCGACAAATTCGTTGATGCCGCCAAGCAGGCGCAATCCCAATTGGCTGCCATGGGCATCCGGTGCGAGTTGGATGAGCGCAGTGAGAAGATAGGTCGCAAGATCCGAGACGCCGAACTTGCCAAGTCGCCATTCATGCTGATCCTCGGCGAGAAAGAGGTGGAAAGCGGCACCCTGAGCGTGCGTGAGCATGGCGCAGGCGATGCCGGTGCCATGACCGTTGTAGCCTTCGCCCGACTGATCCAGGAGCGGATCGAGATGCAGCTGGGACAGGCAACGGCAGCTTAACGTGCTGGCGGATAGGGAAAGATGCTGATATTCGCGCCCTCAAAGTCCGGGGCAAGAGGCGCCGGACACCGAACCAAACAAGCTTAAGTGGCAGGTCCTCCCTTCCGTCCAAGCGGTCCGCGCCCCAGTGGTGGTGGCTCGCGTCGTCCATTCCGCGGTCGCGTCATCAAGGAAGACCCGCACCGGATCAACAATAAGATCTACGGTGTGAATGAGGTGCGCGTGGTGGGCGAGAACATCGAGCAAGGCGTGTATCCCTTCAGTCAAGCACTGCGCATGGCCGAGGATCTGGGGCTCGACCTGGTGGAGATCAGTCCTACGGCTGTGCCCATCGTATGCCGCATCACGGATTACAAGAAGTTCCTTTACGACCTCAAGAAGAAGCAGAAGGAGATTAAGGCCAAGCAGGCCGTTGCCGAAGTGAAGGAGATCCGCTTCGGGCCGAACACGGATGAGCATGATGTGAATTTCAAGTTGAAGCACGCGCGCAACTTTCTCGAAGAGGGCCATAAAGTGAAGGCCTTCGTGTTCTTCCGCGGCCGCAGCATCGTGTTCAAGGAGCGCGGCGAGATCCTGCTGCTGAAGTTCGCGCAGGACCTGGAGGACATCGGCCTAGTGGAGAGCATGCCCAAGCTCGAAGGCAAGCGCATGATCATGTACCTGATCCCCAAGAAGAAGAAATGACATGGAGGCGGATGACCATCCGCCCGCTATGGCACGCGATAACGACGAAAGAGAAGAGTAGAAACACCAACGCGATTCCGGTCAAGCCCGGAATGACAAAGACGACAGCCATGCCCAAGATGAAGACCAAGTCCGGCGCCAAGAAGCGATTCAAGCTCACTGGCACCGGCGAGATCAAGTTCAAGCACGCCTTCAAGCGCCACATCCTCACCAAGAAGGAGACCAAGCGCAAGCGCGCCCTGACCAAGACCGGCATCATTGCCGGTGTGGACAAGAAGAACGTGCTCGACCTTCTGAAGTAAGAACCCCAATCGCTCCAGGGTAACAATAGGTAGCGTTAACCAGGACGTGCAGCACCAAAGACCGGTCATCGAGCCGACGCTCACGCCCGAAAACCCAAGTGGAACATGCCACGCAGTCAGAATAAAGTAGCCAGCAAAGCGCGCAGGAAGAAAGTCCTCGCCATGGCCAAAGGCAGCTTCGGCCGCCGCAAGAACGTGCTCACCGTTGCCAAGAACAGCGTTGAGAAGGGCCTCTCCCACGCCTACGATGGCCGCCGCCTCAAGAAGCGTGACTTCCGCGGCCTTTGGATCCAGCGCATCAATGCCGCTGCCCGGATCAACGGCATCAGCTATAGCGTGCTGATGAACAAATTGAAGCAGGCCAACATCAACTTGGACCGCAAGGCGCTGGCGGAGATCGCGTATAGCGATGCCACCGGTTTTGCTGCGATCGTGAACAAGGTGAAGTAGGCCGAGCACAAGAATTGAAGAAGGGCTGTCCGCGAGGGCGGCCCTTCTGCTTTTTGGATCGCTGCGGCGAGCATCTTTGACCAGTACCATGAACCAGCGCTCCGCCACCTACCCGCTTGTTGTCCTCACCACGCTCTTCTTCATGTGGGGCTTCATGACGGTGATGAACGATGTGCTCATCCCCCACCTGCGCACCGTTTTCCCCGGCATGCCGTGGTGGCAGACCCTGATGGTGAATCTCTGCTTCTTCGGCGCCTACTTCGTTGGCTCGCTCGTCTACTACATCCGATCGCAGGGCGGTGTTGACCCCATTGCGCACGCCGGTTACAAGCGCGCGCTCATCGCAGGGCTCCTGCTTTCCGCGCTCGGCACCGCCCTTTTCGTTCCCGCCACCTACGTGAACATGTTCGCGTTCTACCTGCTCGCCTTGTTCGTGCTCGGCCTCGGGTTCACCTTGCTGCAGATCGCAGCCAATCCGTTCGTGGCCATCATCGGCGACCCGGCCGGTGCGAGCAGCCGATTGAACATGGCCCAAGCATTCAACTCACTGGGCACCACCCTCGCGCCCATCATCGGGGGCGCCTTGATCTTCTCGGTCTTCAAGGGCGATGAAGCGGTGCGTTGGCCGTATGCGGCTTTCACCCTGCTGCTCTTGCTGCAAGCCATTTGGGTTCATTTCACCGAACTGCCGGAGCCACCGCATGTGAGCAGCGGTCGAAGCAACGCCTGGCGACATCCGCAACTGCGCTGGGGTATGGTGGCCATTTTCTGCTACGTGGGAGCCGAGGTCGCCATCGGCAGTTTGCTCATCAACTTCCTCAAGCTCGATAGCGTGATGGCCATGCCCGAAGGAAGCGCCAAGCATTATCTCAGTTTGTACTGGGGCGGCGCAATGGCGGGCCGCTTCATGGGTGCGGTGGCATTGAACAAGGGCTTGGGCGGTTTGCGCTACCTGTGCATGCTGCTGCTTGGTGCGGCCATGTTCGTTCTGTTGGTCACGGTGAACGGTGGTTCGGGCTTCATGCTGAAGCACGCGTGGCCTATGGCCGCATTGATTGCCGCAAACTTCATCGCCTTCGTGCTCGCTGGACCGAACCCATCGCGCGCACTAGGCCTCTTCGCAATCGCGGCCATAGGCCTGCTCGTTGGCGTGATCCTCTTCGATGGTGCATGGGCCATGTGGGCGATCGTAGCCATCGGCCTCTTCAATTCGATCATGTGGAGCAACATCTTCACCTTGGCCATCGATGGTTTGGGAGACGACACCGCGCAGGGCTCAAGTCTTCTTGTGATGATGATCGTCGGTGGTGCGGTCATCCCGCCGTTGCAAGGGGCCATCATTGATTTCATGGGCGTTCAGAAGTACACCACCATGGGTTTCCACATCAGCTTCGCGTTGCCGCTCTTGTGCTATGCTTTCCTGGTATGGTATGGCTTCCGGGGCTCGAAGCACGCACCCACCGCATGATCCTGGGCATCGACATCGGTGGAACCACCAGCAAGCTCGGACTGGTGCGTGATGGTAAGGTGGTCGCCCGCGAGCGGATCGCCACAACCGGCCATGCCGATGATCATGCCTTCGCGGATGCATTGGCGGAAACGGCCGAGCAGTTGATCAGCGGGCATAGTGAACCGTTTGTTGGAATCGGCATTGGGGCGCCCAACGCCAATCAACTCACGGGCATCATCGAGATGGCGCCCAACCTGCCCTGGAAGCACGATGTGCCCTTGGCGAGGATGATGAGCGACCGGCTTGGTGTCCCCGCCAATTTGGGCAACGATGCGAATGCCGCAGCCCTCGGTGAATGGCGTTACGGCGCGGGTCGTGGGATTGATGATCTGCTGGTGGTAACGCTCGGCACTGGCGTGGGCAGCGGGTTCATTGTGAATGGCCGACTCGTGCTGGGCAGCGCAGGCAATGCGGGCGAGCTCGGGCATACGATCCTCCTGCCCGATGGTCGGGCCTGCACCTGCGGAAGGAAGGGCTGCTTGGAGGCCTATGTGAGCATCCGGGGCATGCTGGCCACCTACACCGAAGAGGGCGGCGCGGCGAATCCCACCGACGTGAAGACCATCGCGGACCTCGCGCATGCCGGTGACACCGCAGCCATTGCCTGCTTCCAGCTCACCACGGAGTGGCTCAGCATCGGACTGGCGAATGCGGTTTGTGCCACAGGACCCAAGCGCATCGTGCTCTTCGGCGGCATCGCGCGGAACGGCGACCTGCTCATGGCACCGCTGCGCGAACGCTTCCACGCCAACCTGCTCAATATCTATCAGGGTCGTGTGGACCTCACGGTATCGGCTTTGCCAGATGACGATGCGGCGCTGTTGGGGGCGGCGGCGCTGGGAACCCTTTGAATCAACGGAAATGGCCAATCCACATCATACCACTCTGTCGGGTCGATCCAGAAGGTCGATGCTGCCATTGTTAACGGCGATCTGCATTCTGATGCCTGGCGTTGGCCATGCTCAGGTGAACCCCGCCCGCGACCTCGTCAACCCCTTCATCGGCACCGGCGGCCACGGCCACACCTACCCCGGCGCCTGCGTGCCCAATGGCCTGGTGCAGCTCAGCCCCGATACCCGCCCCGATGGCTACATGGACTGGGACGGCTGCGGAGGCTACCATTATTCGGATAGCCTCATCTACGGCTTCAGTCACACGCACCTGAGCGGCACCGGCGTGGCGGATCTGTGCGATATGCTGTTGATGCCCATGACGGACAAGTACTCGACGAGCCCGGCGGCTTATCGATCCTCATTCATGAAAGAAACCGAGCAGGCCAGCGCTGGCTATTACTCCGTTCAATTGGACCGAACGGGCACTCGCGTTGAACTGACGTCATCGCCGCGTGTGGGCGTTCATCGCTACCGGATCCCGGCCGGACCAGAGCAGTTCATGGTGGTTGATCTGCGCCATCGCGACAAGCTGCTTGGTGCGTCCATCATTCAAACGGCGCAGAGCGAGTTGGCAGGCAAGCGACGCAGCTCATCCTGGACGCGCGATCAGCAGCTCTACTTCGTCGCCCGTTTCAGCCGGGAGGTACAGATCGTGCGCGAGGCATCAGATAGCACGGTCGCTGTCGTGGGCATTCGGAATAGTGCTGAACCCCTCATTGTTAAGGTCGGCATCTCCGCCGTGAGCATCGAAGGCGCGCGTAGGAACCTCGAGGCCGAAGTGCCGCATTGGGATTTCGATCTCGTGCGCAAGCAAGCCGAGGATGCGTGGAACGCCAAGCTGAACAAGGTCCAAGTAAAGGGCGGCACCAAGGAGCAGCAGCGCGCCTTCTACACCGCGCTCTACCACAGCTACGTGGCGCCCTGCATCTTCAACGATGTGGATGGCCAGTACCGCGGCATGGATGGTGAGGTCCACAAGGCCGACCACAACGTGTACAGCGTCTTCAGCCTGTGGGACACCTTCCGCGCACTGCACCCGCTGATGACCGTGCTGGAACCCGAGATGACCAGCGACTGGATCCAAACTTTCCTGCTGCACTACAAGCAAAGCGGACGACTGCCCGTTTGGGAGCTCTGGGGCAACGAGACCGATTGCATGATCGGCTACCACAGCGTGAGCGTGATCGCCGATGCCTATGCCAAGGGTATCCGCGACTTCGATACTAAGCTGGCCTTGGAAGCGATGGTGGCCAGTGCCGATGCGGATCATTTCGGATTGAAGGCCTACCGCGAGCGCGGCTACATCAGCAGCGAGGACGAACCGGAGAGCGTGAGCCGCACGCTGGAATACGCCTACGACGATTGGTGCATCGCGCGCTTCGCAGAGATGATCGGCAACGGTGATGTGGCGCGACGATTTTACGAGCGCAGCCGAAATTGGCAGAACCTATTCGACCCCGAGACGCGCTTCTTCCGTGCGCGGCGAAACGGCGGCTTCATGCAACCCTTCGACCCCTATGAGGTGAATTTCAACTTCACTGAGGCGAATGCTTGGCAATACGGCTTCTTCGTCCCGCATGACATGGATCGGTTCATGTCCCTCACCGGTGGTCCGAGCGGTCTGGCGGGAAGGCTCGATGCGCTCTTCACCGCGAAGGAGAACACCACGGGACGCGACCAGAGCGACATCACCGGACTCATCGGCCAGTACGCCCATGGCAACGAGCCCAGCCACAACTTCACCTACCTCTACAACCTGAGCGACCGACCGTTGAGCACGGACGTGTTCGCGAGGCGCATCATGCAGAACTTCTACACGGACGCGCCCGATGGCCTCATCGGCAACGAGGACTGCGGCCAGATGAGCGCTTGGCTGGTGATGAGCGCGCTCGGCTTCTACCCCATCTGTCCCGGTGATCCCAGCTACACCATCGGCTGGCCGCTCTTCGATGAAGCCACCATTGACCTGGGCAATGGCAGCAAATGGCGCATGCGCACCGAGGTGATGGGCAACGACCGCTCGCATGTGGAGAGCTTCACATGGAATGGCCAGCAGCCCGAGACGTATCGGACCATCCCGCATGACGAACTGATGAAGGGCGGCGAGTTGCGCTTCACCCTAGGCCCGCGCCCGGGGGGATCACCGGGACGTTTCATTCCCGAGTTCGATGACGCATGGACACCAGCGCCCGTCATCCAGGCCGCGCGGCAGGCATTCACCGACAGCCTGCTCATCACCATCGGCAGCAGCGATGATCGCGCGCGCATCGAATACAGCATCGATGGAACCGAGCCACACCCCTATCAAGCGCCGTTCTGGATCACCCGCAGCTGCTCGATCGGTGCCACGGCATTCGTGCAAGGAGCGCAAGGACGGAAGAACAGGATCGCCTCGGTGCAGGTCACCGCGACTTACGTGAAGTATGAAGGCGGCCGCACCATCACGCTGGAGAGCAAGTACGCCAACGAGTACACTGCGGGCGGACCGAGCGCATTGATTGATGGCGTGCGCGGCGGCAAGGACTTCCGGACCGGTGAATGGCAGGGCTACCGCGACCAGGACGTGGTATTGTTAATCGACCTGGGCCGTGTGCAGAAGCTGAAGCGCGTGGGCCTGAGCGTGCTGCAGGACCAGAAGAGCTGGATCTGGCTGCCCAGCGAAGTCACCTTCAGCGTGAGCACGAATCAGCGGCAATGGAGCAGTGCCACGATCAGCCACGATGTTGGCCGCAAAGCTGACGGAGGCATCACGCGCGAGCTATGGCGCGAGCTTAGTGGAAGGAAAGCACGTTACATCGCCATCACGGCAAAGAATGCTGGCGTGTGCCCCGATTGGCACCCCGGCAAGGGCGGGACCACTTGGATCTTCGCGGATGAGGTGCTGATCGAGGCGGAGCCTTAGTGGCGCCGTTTCCCAGGATCAGTAATCGTCGAGTAGCCCCCAAGATTGCACGTTGGTTCAGGATTTGTATTTAACCATTCGGTTTAATACGTTTGCCCCCGCGCCACTTCCATGGATCGCCTCTCGCTCACCTTCTCGGCTCTTGCTGACCCTACGCGCAGGGCAATCCTCGCGCAGCTATCGAATGGTCCCGCTAGCGTGAATGAGTTGGCGGCACCCTTCGACATGAGCTTACCTGCCGTTAGCAAGCACCTCAAAGTGCTCGAGCGTGCCCAGTTGATCAAGCGTGGACGTGAAGCGCAATGGCGCCCATGCGAGTTGAAGGCTGAACCACTGAAAGAAGCCGATGCCTGGATCGAGCAGTACCGGACGATGTGGGAAGAGCGCTTCGATCGGCTCGATGCCTATCTCCAGGAACTTCAAGGCAAGAAACCCCAGAAGTGATGCGCGACACGGATCTCCTCGACTTGCCGGTGGGCCTACAACAAGACCAGCCCTTGCACAAGCTCGACTTGGGCTGCCTGATTTTCAACCGTTCGATGCGGGAATCCCTCGAGCGGCTAACGCCTTTCTGGAAGGAGGCTTCATTGCGCGTTCGTTGGCTACCCCCGGTTGAAGGAATAGTGTTCCGCATCACCACCATTGGCCCGTCCTTCCTCACAGCCGAAGAAAGCGATGGCTTGAATGCCGTGCGCATCGAGGCCAATTTTGAGGAGGACGAGCACCTCACCCATATCAACCTCCGCATGACCCCGATGGAGCCGCTGACGATTGGATCGCTCATCACCCATGGCTATGCGGATCGCTGGGAGATGCGGCTCTATGCTCTGACGGACCTGCTTGACAATTGAGTTCAAGATGCAAACCGGAACAAGCGATCGCGAGATCACCATCACCCGCCACATGCGCGCACTGCAAGCGCTGGTGTGGAAGGCCTGCACGGAAGCCGCGCACATCGATCGCTGGTGGGGCCCGGACGGCTTCACCAACCGTACCATCCGTATGGACTTCCGCGTGGGTGGCGAGTGGGAATACACCATGACCGGTCCGGACGGCAAGGTGTGGCCCAACCTGATCACCTACCGGGAAATCGTGCCCATGAGCCGCATCGCCTACGATCACGGCGATCCCGCTAATCCCAAGCAGTTCGAAGGAGAGCTGCGTTTCGACCAGAAGGACGATGGAACGCTGGTGACGCTCCGGACCGTGTTCCCGACCAAAGAAGCGCGTGACTTCGTGGTGGAGAACGTCGGTGCTATCGAAGGCGGGAAGCAGACGCTGGCGCACTTGGCTGAGTACGTGACGACCCTGCAAACCCATTGAGCCATGCCGACACCCGCGATGTTCAACTTCATCATTGCCAAGGATGACCGCACCATCACTGTGGAACGCACCTTTAACTCCCCGTTGGACCTGGTGTGGGCCGCATGGACGGATCCCGCAATCCTCTGCCAGTGGTGGGCTCCACGGCCTTATCAATGCATCATCAAGTCGCTGGACTTCCGCATAGGTGGCAAGTGGCTCTACTGCATGGAGGGTCCGCAGGGCGACCGGCATTGGTGCTTCTTCGAATACGGGACCATCACGCCCAAGACCTACTTCGATGGGCACGATGCGTTCTGTGACGAGGATGGTTCGGCCAACGGCTTCAAGCCGGCCACGCATTGGAAGAACCATTTCAGCGAGAGCGGGGGCACCACGACGGTTCGCATGCACCTGGACTTCACTTCTCCGGAAGCGTTGGAGCAGATCCTCAAGATGGGCTTCAAAGAAGGATTCACCATGGGACTGGAGCAGTTGGACGAGCTCCTGTCGAGCACCACGTACTACCATGGCACCAAGGCTCAGGTGAAAGTGGGCGATCTGATCGAACCGGGGTTCAGTTCCAACTACGGCCAGCAGAAGCCGGCCAAGTACGTTTACCTGACAGCCACCTTGGATGCCGCCACTTGGGGTGCCGAACTGGCCCAGGGCGAAGGCCGCGGCCGGATCTACATCGTGGAGCCCACCGGGCATTTCGAGAACGACCCCAACCTGACCGACAAGAAGTTCCCCGGCAATCCGACCAGGTCATACCGCACCAAGAGCGCCTTGCGCGTGGTGGGCGAAGTGGCCGACTGGCAAGGCCATGCACCGGAACTGCTTCAGGCCATGAACGAACACCTGCAACGCCTGAAGGAGCAAGGCATCGAAGCCATCGAGGATTGATCGTACGGGCGCGGAATCTGGCGCCACAACTCCATGCAACATGAGCACCCGCATCACCATCACCACCCACGTCAACAAGCCTGTGACCCACGTCTGGAGGATCTGGACAGAGCCGGCCCACATCATGCAATGGAACGCCGCCAGCGATGACTGGCATTGCCCCAAGGCGACCAACGATCTGCGCATTGGCGGTTCGTTCAGCAGCACCATGGCCGCGCGCGATGGCAGCTTCAGCTTCGATTTCGCCGGAGTGTATGACGATGTTCAACTGAACAAGCGCATCGCCTACACCATGGCCGATGGCCGCAGCTGCGAGATCCTCTTCGAGATGAAGGATGGCGGCACGCGCATCACGGAATCCTTCGATGCTGAATCCGAGAATCCCGTTGAAATGCAACGTGGGGGCTGGCAGGCTATCCTGGACCGGTTCAAGGCGCATGCGGAGGGGCAGGCTTGAACCTCATACAGACTTACCTAGACTGCAACCTTCATGAGCACTGAAGTCGAAATCGTTCCCCACGGCGATCGCGCGATCCGTATCACGCGCACCTTCAAGGCTCCACGCGCCTTGGTATTCGATGCGATGACCAGTTCCGAGATGATGTTGAACTGGTTCCATGGCGCGACCGGTTGGACGCTCGTGGTCTGCGAGATCGACCTTCGGGTGGGTGGGGCTTACCGATGGGTGTGGCGGAATACCGACGGAATTGAGATGGGCATGAGCGGTTTTTACAAAGAGATCGTCAGGCCCGAGCGCCTCGTGACCACTGAGAAATTCGATCAATCGTGGTACCCGGGCGAAGCGGTGGGAAAGATGGTGCTCACTGAGGATGGCGGAAGGACCTTGATGACACTGACCGTTGAGTACGAGTCCACCGCTGCGCGTGAAGGTGTGATCGCCGTGCAGATGGGCAATGAAATGGAGGTGGGCTACGCACGATTGGATCAATACCTGGCCTCCCGAAGCTGACCCTCCATGCCACATCGTTTCGATTCGGCTGTTTCCACCCTTCTTGACGCGCACAAGCATCCGTTACGAAAGGAACTCGACCAGCTACGGACCATCATCCTCAATGCCGACAAGTCGATCGAGGAAGGTGTGAAGTGGAATACGGCCAGCTTCCGAACGATGGATTGGTTCGCCACGCTGAACGGCCCTAGGCACGTGAAAGATCCGATGATCATCCTGCACGCCGGCCCCAAAGCGAAAGGCATCGTCTTGAAGGACCGCATCCCCGATCCGGAGCACTTGATCAAATGGCTCGGCAACGACCGCAGCCAGATCGTCTTCAAGGATGCTGCGGATATCCAGGCAAAAGCAAAAGCGTTGCAAGCCATCTTGAGCGCTTGGATCAAACTCACCTGATCGGATGCCCTTTCAGCATCTGATCGTCTGATCTTCACCCCATGATCACCCCACCCGAAGTCATCACCACAACCGAACAGCGAGCAGCCACCATCCACTTGGTCATCTCCGGCCGCGACATGCCCAAGTACATGGACCCCGCGATCCAAGAGATCATCCAAGCGCTTACCGACCAAGGCCTGCAACCGGCCGGACCGATGTTCAGCTACCACCATCGCCGCCCCGGGGACACCTTCGACTTCGAGATCGGCTTCCCAGTATCGAAGTCCGTGAACGAAGCTGGACGCGTGAAGAATAGCGCCCTGCCCGGAGCGAAGGTGGTGCGTGCTGTATACCAAGGTCCGTACGAGCGGATGGGTGATGCCTGGCGCGAACTGCAAGACTGGGTACGCGAGCGGAAACTGCCCGAGGACGGCCGGTTCTTCGAGCGCTACCTGAACAACCCTGACGAGGTGAAGGACCCTAAGGATTATCGCACCGAATTGAATTGGCTGGTCGGTTGAGCTTGGCACCCATGAAGAAGCAAGCACCGGCGATTCCCACAGACCGCGAGGTTGTCGGCTTCGATACCGCGCAAGCCTTGGATGCCTGGCTGGATAAATACGGGACCGTTTCCCCCGGCATCTACATCAGCATCGCCAAGAAGGGCAGCGCGATACCATCCGTGACCTATGCCGAAGCCGTGGAAGTTGCGCTGTGCCACGGCTGGATCGATGGTGTGAAACGGAGCAACGACGACAAGACCTTCCTCCAGCGCTTCACGCCACGGTCGCCGCGCAGCATCTGGAGCGAGATCAACAGGAAGAAGGTGCAGCAGTTGATCAAGGCGAAGCTGATGCGTCCGGCTGGGCTTGCTGCCGTGAAGGTCGCCAAGTCCAACGGCCAGTGGGACAAGGCCTACGCGCCCGCCAGCACCATCCAAGTACCACCCGATCTGGCGGTCGCACTGAAGAAGAACACAAAGGCCAAAGGGTTCTTCGATACGCTCACTGGCACCAAGCGCTATGCATTCCTACACCGCTTGCAGACCGCTAAGAGGGATGAGACGCGAGCCAAGCGCCTTGCATTGTTCATCGCCATGATGGAACGCGGAGAGGCTTTTCACCAATGACCGCGCCCAACCCCACCTATGGGATGAACCCAACAGCGCGCGACTACCTGGCCGCACTACCGAAGGACCAACGCGCTGGCTTGATGAAGCTGCGCAAGCAGATCCTCGCTGCGGCGCCGGGCATCGAGGAACACTTCGGCTATGGAATGCCCGGCTTCAGGTACAACGGGCACCCCATGCTGTACATCGGAGCAGCCAAGGCCCATTGCGCGCTGTACGGATCGGTGCCGACCGGCTTCGAGGAACAACTCAAGGAATTCAAGACCAGCAAAGGCGCCATTCAGTTCACGCCAGACAAGCCGTTGCCCGCAGCTCTGGTGATGGCGATTGTGAAATCGAAGGTGGCGGAGATCGAAGTTCGCTGGCCGGTGAAGTAGGATCAGAGAATCAGGAAATGAGAAGATCAGAGGATCAAGAGGCCGCTCGCGAAGTGAGAACTAGCCGCGTGATCGCGGCACCACGCGAGCTGTTATACGCGGCATGGACCGATCCCGGGCAGCTTGTGATCTGGTGGGGGCCGCATGGCTTCACCAATACCTTCCATCGCTTCGAGCTGAAGCCTGAGGGGCTGTGGGAATTCACCATGCATGGACCGAATGGCATGGACTTCAACAACACGTGCGTCTTCAAACGGATAGAGGCGCACATCCACCTGGAGTTCGACCACCTGAAGGAGATGCATTTCTACAAGGCGATGGTGACCTTCTCGGAGGTGGACGGCGGCACACGCATCGACTGGATCATGCGCTTCGACACGGCTGAGGAACTAGCCCCGATCCGGGTTTTCATCGAACGCGCAAACGAGGAGAACCTTGATAGGCTTCACGCGCTGTTGAGGGCCCAACGCTCAACCGTCGTCATCCCGGGCTCGACCCGAGACAACCCCCAACCTGCCACATGAAACGCCTCAACCTCACCTACTGGATCGTCACCGCGCTCTTCAGCGCGTTCATGATCTACTCTTCCATCGGCGGAATTACGCTAATGCCCCAATCCGTGGCCATGCTGCACGACCACCTGGGATACCCGCTCTACTTCATCAAGCTGATCTCCTATGCCAAGGTGCTGGGCGCTGTCGTGATCCTGCTTCCCATGGTGCCAGCTCGGGTGAAAGAGTGGGCCTACTTCGGTTTCCTCATCGATCTGGTGGCTGCGATGGTCTCTTTTGCTGCGGTGGGCGACCCTGTGGCGCAATGGACGCCGATGTTCCTCTTCATCGGCGTGCTGGTGTGGTCGTACGTATTGCACCATAAGCGGCTTGTGACGATGACCAAGGGTTGACCTTCTTCACGAGCAGATAGATTTGCGGGCATGGACCAAGCAAGCGCCCAGCGTTCGCGCAATGCTGTCTCCACTCCCGCACCGGACGAGATCCTCATCACCCGTGTGTTCAATGCGCCGCGCCATTTGGTTTGGGATGCTTGGGTCACGCCCGCCATGCTGGTGCACTGGTTCGGCTGTGCGGCCTTTAGCACCATCAGCGCAGAAACGGACCTGCGCGAGGGCGGCAACTGGCGCGTGGTGCTCCGCACGCCCAATGGCGAGGACATTCCTAGCTATGGCACATACACGGTGGTAAGGCCCATCGCACATCTGGCGTTCACGCACCAATGGGAGAAAGCGCCTGTGGACGTGAACCCTGCGCGCCACCGCACGCTCGTCACCGTTGACCTGCATGACGAAGGCCCACGCACTCGGCTCGAGTTCCGCCAGACGGGCTTGGCCACCGCAGCCTCGCGCGATAGTCACATTGGCGGCTGGTGCGATAGCATGGATGCGCTGGCGGATAGCCTAAGCGCTCTCATTTGAGGAGAACGACGAAGGCCGGGAATCCCCGGCCTTCGAACGGAATGAGCGTTTCACTTACTGCAGCTTCGCCAGCTTCTCTTTCATCGCGGCATACTTCGCCTGATCGTTGGTCTTGCCGTAGAGCTTGATGAGCTGCTGGATGGTCTGCATATCGGTGGGGTTCAATTCGTGGGCCTTCTCGAAGAAGGGCACGGCCTTCAAGTAGATGTCGTCCGCCACCTTCTTGCACTTCATGTACTGCGCATCGTCCTTGATGGAGTTGCACTTCTCGTATTCCGAGGCTGCGCGGTTATTGTACACCACGCCTACGTTGAAGTACGCGTCGAAGAGCTTCGGGTCGATCTCAATGGCCTTGAGGTAGGCCCCTTCGGCCTTCTTGTACCACTCGTCAACGGCAGTCAGGTCCTTGGCCTCTGCTGCAATGCCAGCCTTCTTGTCATATAGCCCGCCGAGCACGCTCCACAGCACAGCGTTGCTTGGATCCTTGTCCAGCGCGGCCTTCACGCTGGCTTCGGCCTCGTCGCTGCGGTCGGCGGCCAAAAGGAATTGCATCTCATCGAGCATCAGGTCCTTGTTGCCCGGGAAGCGTGCGAGGCCCTCCCGGGAGGTGGCGATGGCGCCGTTGAGGTCGTCGCCCTTGCGCTGAAGACTGGCGATGTACCGGTAAACCTCGGGCTTGCTGTAGCCGGCAGCAATCGCTTCGCGGTAGCTGCTGATGGCGTTCGGGGCATCGCCCGCGCTCTCATAAGCCAGCGCACGGTTGAAGATGGCATTGGTATCTACTTGCCCGAAGCTCTTGGCGATCTTCTCGCTCATCCGGTAGCGCGCCACCGCCCCTTGGTAATCCTTCTTCCCGAATGCGTCGTTCCCCGCGTTGAGTGAAGCGCCTTGGAGCGCGGCGAGGGCCTGCGCGTTCTCGCGCTTGTAGGCGCCCTTGGCATCGAGCTCATTCGCCTTCATGTAGCTCTCTGCTGCCTTCTCTACGGCATCGGGGAATTGGCCTTTCAGGGCCTCGTCCGTGCCCAGGGCGATGGCGCGGTAGATATCACCACGGTAGCGCCAGGTCTTCTCGCTAAGGCCGGTCTTGGCGTCCTGCGTCGCGGGTTCAATGAATTCCACGGCCTTGGCGTACTGGCCGTCCTTCATGTAATTGAATGCATTCACCACGTTCGCGTTCTGCGCGGTCGCGACCATGCCGAAAGCCATGGTCACAGTGGTCAGGATGTACTTCTTCATCGGTCGTGTATGTGGGCTATTGGTCTTGGGTGTCGTCGTCGCTGGCAACATCGGTGCCATCTGCGGGAGCATCGTCCGCTGGAGGACCATCGGTTGGCGTTTCTGAAGGAGCGGGCGCCTCTTCTTCGTGCAGCTCGCTGTCCACTTTGGCCACCGCAGCGATCTGGTCGCCATTCCGGAGCTCGATCAGTCGCACGCCTTGCGTGGCACGGCCCAACACGCGCATCTCGCTCAGGTCCATGCGGATGGTGATGCCATTGCGCGTAATGATCATCAATTGATCGTCCTCGCTCACATCCTTGATGGCTACGAGGTTGCCGGTCTTCTCGGTGACCTGGATCGTCTTCACGCCCTTTCCGCCACGCGAGACCATGCGGTACTCGTATTCGCCGTTCTCGTCGAGGATGGCGGAGCGCTTGCCATAGCCGTTCTCGCTCACCACCATCACCTGGCGGGTGGCCAGCTCGGCGCTGTCGATGGCGATCATGCCGATGACCTCGTTATCCTTCGCTTCACCATCGAGGTTCATGCCACGCACGCCGCTGGCATTGCGGCCCATGGGGCGTACATCTTCTTCTTGGAAGTGCACCGCACGCCCGGCCCGGCTTGCCAGGATGATGTGGCTCTTGCCTGTGGTGAGACGCGCTTCAAGCAGCTCATCGCCCTCGCGGATGCCGACGGCGATGATGCCATTGGCGCGGGGCCGGCTGTAGGCCTCCAAGGTGGTCTTCTTGATGATGCCTTGTTTCGTGCAGAGCACCACGAAATGGTTGTTGATGTACTCCTCGCTGGTCAGGTCCTTCACGTTGAGGTAGGCTACCACTTTGTCTTCGGCCTCCAATTGCACCAGGTTCTGGATCGCACGGCCCTTGCTCTGGCGGTTGCCCTCCGGGATGTCGTAGACCCGCATCCAGTAGCAGCGACCTTTCTGCGTGAAGACCAGCAGGTAGTTGTGGTTCGTGGCCACAAAGAGGTGCTCGAGGAATCCTCGTCGCGCGTGCTGCTGCCGCGCGTGCCCACGCCTCCTCTGCCCTGCGTGCGGAATTCGTTGAGCGAGGTGCGCTTGATGTAGCCCAAGTGGCTGATGGTGACCACCACCGCATCGTCGGCGATGAGGTCCTCCATGCGCATGTCGCCGCTGGAATGCACGATCTGGGTGCGCCGCTTGTCTCCGTACTTCTCCTTGACCTCAAGGGTCTCGTCCTTGATGATCTGCATGCGCAGGCCCTCGTCGGCCAGCACCGAATTCAAATAGGCGATAAGCTTCATCAGCTCCGCATGCTCATCACGGATCTTGTCACGCTCCAGGCCGGTGAGGCGCTGGAGGCGCATGTCGAGGATGGCACGGGCCTGGATCTCCGAGAGGCCGAAGCTGGACATGAGGCCCTCACGCGCCTCGTCGGGTGTCTGGCTGGCGCGGATCAGGGCAATGACCGCATCGAGATGGTCGAGCGCGATGAGCAGGCCTTCCAGGATATGCGCGCGCTCCTCGGCCTTGCGCAGGTCGAACCGTGTCCGGCGCACCACCACATCGTGCCGGTGCTCCACGAAATTCGATATGAGCGCCTTCAGTCCCAGCATCATGGGGCGGCCGCCAACCAAGGCGATGCTGTTGATGCTGAAGCTGACCTGCAGCTCGCTGTGCTTGTACAATTGGTTGAGCACCACCGAGCTCATGGCGTCGCGCTTCACGTCGTACACCAGGCGGATGCCGTCGCGATCACTGTAGTCGTTCACATCGCTGATACCTTCGATGCGCTTGTCGGTGACGAGGTCGGCCACGCCCTTGTGCAGCTTATCGGCCTTGTTCACCTGGTAAGGGATCTCGGTGCACACGATGCTCTCGCGTCCGGTCTTGGGATCCTCTTCCACATGCGTCTTGCCGCGCAGGATCACCTTGCCGCGGCCGGTCTCATAGGCCTCACGGATGCCGGCAGTGCCGTAGATCACGCCCCCTGTGGGGAAATCGGGGCCCTTGATGTGCTGCATCAAGCCATCGGTATCGATGTCCTTATTGTCGATGTAGGCCACGATGCCGTCGCAGACCTCGCTCAGATTGTGGGGTGCCATGTTGGTGGCCATGCCCACGGCGATGCCGGCCGAGCCATTCACCAGCAGGCAGGGGATCTTGGTGGGCATCACGCTGGGCTCTTCCAGCGTATCGTCGAAGTTGGGGCGCATGTCCACCGTCTCCTTGTCGAGGTCGGCGAGGACTTCCTCAGCGATCTTGCGCATCCGGGCCTCGGTGTAGCGCATGGCGGCCGGGGGATCGCCATCGATGCTGCCGAAGTTGCCCTGACCATCGACCAAGGGGTATCGAAGGCTCCATTCTTGGGCCATGCGAACCATGGCATCGTAAACGCTGCCGTCGCCGTGGGGGTGGTACTTGCCCAGCACCTCACCCACGATACGGGCGCTTTTCTTGTATGACCGATTGCTAAGCACCCCGAGGTCCTGCATGCCGAAGAGCACCCTGCGATGCACTGGCTTCAAGCCATCACGCACATCGGGCAGCGCCCGGCTCACGATCACCGACATCGAATAATCGATGTAGGCGGTGCGCATCTCGTTCTCGATGTTGATCGGGATGATCTTCTCTCCTCCTGGCTCGCTCATGATGGATGGCTGCGTAGTGGCCGTTGCCGACCCGTTTTGACCCTTCTTTTTCGGGCGCCCGAAGGTACCCTGCCAACAGGATCCAGCCGACCCCACTTTTCCACATCACCACAGGCCAATGTGGAAAATTGGATTTGCCCGATCCGGGACCGCCGTTGCCCGTGGGGATAGCTTGCCCGCGCCGCAGGCGTAGTTACCTTAGCTCAAGCCGTCGGCTATAGTCCCCGATCCACTCAACTTAGCGCCCTCAACCCATGGACGCCCGCTTCACCCCCCGAGTCCGAGACATCATCGGCTACAGCCGCGAAGAGGCCCTTCGCCTCGGACACAACTTCATCGGCATCGAGCACGTGCTGCTCGGCTTGCTGCGGCACAACGAAGGCAATGCGTTGCGCATCCTGCAGCGACTGGAGGTCGATGTGGATGAGCTCCGCAAGGCGGTTGAGCGGGGCATGGAACCGCCCAGCGCCACCCGGCCCAAGGACAAGGAGAGCATCAATCTGCTGAAGCAGGTGGAGAAGATGCTGAAGATCACCTACCTCGAGGCCAAGCTCTTCAAGAGCCAGAGCATCGACACAGAGCACCTGTTGCTCAGTATCCTGAAGGATGAGGACAACCTGGCCACCCGCACCTTGCGCAAGTTCAGCGTGGATTACGAGACCGTGAAGCACGAGCTCGACGTGATCCTGGCCGATGGCGGCAGTACCTACACCGGGAAGGGCAATAAACCTACCCGCACCAGTGGGCCGCGCGCCCAAGGGCCACAGAGCGCAGACGATGATGACGAGGAGAGCGGCAGTTTCCAAGGCGGAGGCGGGCAGCGCAAGCAAGGTGACAGCAAGAGCAAGACCCCTGTGCTCGACAACTTCGGCCGGGATCTCACCAAACTGGCCGAGGATGGCAAGCTGGACCCGATCGTCGGTCGAGAGAAGGAGATTGAGCGCGTGAGCCAGATCCTTTCCCGGCGCAAGAAGAACAACCCCGTGCTGATTGGCGAGCCCGGCGTGGGCAAGAGCGCCATCGCTGAGGGCTTGGCCCTGCGCATCATCCAGCGCAAGGTGAGCCGCGTGCTCTTCAACAAGCGCATCGTGGCGCTCGATATCGCCAGCCTGGTGGCCGGCACCAAGTACCGCGGCCAGTTCGAGGAGCGCATGAAGGCGGTGATGAACGAACTGGAGAACAGCCCGGACGTGATCCTCTTCATCGATGAGATCCACACCATCGTGGGCGCGGGCGGGGCCAGCGGCAGCTTGGACGCCAGCAACATGTTCAAGCCCGCCCTTGCGCGCGGCGAGATCCAGTGCATCGGGGCCACCACCTTGGATGAGTACCGGCAGTACATCGAGAAGGACGGTGCCCTCGAGCGCCGCTTCCAGAAGGTGCTCGTGGAGCCTACGAGCGTTGACGAGACCATCCAGATCCTGAACAACATCAAGGAGAAGTACGAGGATCACCACAACGTGAACTTCACCCCGGAAGCCATCCAAGCCTGTGTGAAGCTCACCGCGCGCTACATCACCGACCGCCACTTGCCGGACAAGGCCATCGACGCCATGGATGAGAGCGGCAGCCGGGTCCACATCAGCAACATCGTGGTGCCCAAGAGCATCCTCGATGTGGAGCAGAAAATCGAGGACATCAAGGACGAGAAGAACAAGGTGGTGCGCAGCCAGCGTTACGAAGAGGCCGCCAAGCTCCGCGACCGCGAACGCCAGTTGCTCGAAGAGCTCGAGAAGGCCAAGAAAGCCTGGGAGGAAGAGAGCAAGACCAACCGCACCACTGTGACGGAAGAGAACGTGGCCGAAGTGGTGGCCATGATGAGCGGCATCCCTGTGACGCGCATCGCGGAGAAGGAGAGCGGCAAGCTCAAGCGGATGAAGGAGGAGATGCAGGGCAAGGTGATCGGGCAGGAAGAGGCCGTGGCCAAAGTGGTGAAGGCGATCCAGCGGAATCGTGCGGGCCTGAAGGACCCCAACCGACCCATCGGCTCGTTCATCTTCCTCGGTCCCACTGGCGTGGGCAAGACACAGCTCGCCAAGGAGCTCGCCCGCTACCTCTTCGACACCGATGATGCCATGATTCGCATCGATATGAGCGAATACATGGAGAAGTTCTCCGTGAGCCGCCTAATCGGTGCGCCTCCGGGCTATGTGGGCTACGAGGAAGGCGGGCAGCTCACCGAAAAGGTTCGTCGCCGCCCCTACTCCATCATCCTGCTTGATGAGATCGAGAAGGCGCACCCTGACGTGTTCAACCTGCTTTTGCAGGCCCTCGACGATGGCAAGATGACCGATAGCCTCGGGCGCCACATCGATTTCAAGAACGCCATCATCATCATGACCTCGAACATCGGGGCGCGCGATCTCAGCGACTACGGCAAGGGCGTGGGTTTCGGCACCAGCGCCAAGACCGCCGGGCAGGACGAGGCCAACCGCGGCATAATCGAGAAGGCACTGCGCAAGGCCTTCGCTCCGGAGTTCCTCAACCGCATCGACGACATCATCATGTTCAACTCGCTCAAGCGCGAGGACATCCACAAGATCATCGACATCGAACTGGGCCACCTCTACAAGCGGATCAGCGAACTGGGCTACGACCTCAAGCTGACTGATGAGGCCAAGGACTTCCTCGCCGAAAAGGGCTACGACGAGAAGTTCGGGGCACGGCCGCTTAAGCGCGCCATCCAGAAGTTCATCGAGGACCCCATGGCCGAGGAGATCATCAACCAGGGCGTGGAGGAAGGCGATAAGATCTCCATCGGCCTGAACAAGGAGAAGACCGATGTGGCCATCAAGGTGACCAAGGGCAAGAAGAAGATCGCCAAGGGCGAAGGCGATGAGACCAAGGAATTGCCGCCCTCGGAGTGAACGAATCGAGAGTTCTATTGCGAGCGGCCCAAGTCAGGGCCGCTCGTTGTTTTCTCCCCTCATGCCCAGTTGATCAATGGCCACTTGCGCCGCTGATTCACGTTCCAGATCCCGATCTGTACGTCGCGTAGGCGCTTTGCTTGGTTGTAAATGCCGAACTGAAGCCCGTATCCGTGAGCGGTTCTGTTCATAGCGCTCACATGAACACCATGGAGCACCACCGCTGATTGTGGATCATAGAGGCTTGCAGCCCTGAAGCACGAAAGGCGATATTGACATGACACGCAGCTTGTACACCGCTCATCAGATCAACTTGGTTGATCGCAAATGCAGCTGATAGTCCATTCACCTGTCGCTGATAGCCCCCGCCCCCATTCAGGCTCAGACCATGCACGGCGCAATCGCAAACAGCGCCAAGCGGTGAAAGACTCACGCCGTAAATGCGCTCGCTCAGCGAATCAACGAGCCGCTGCCCCCACTCCACCGAGTCGCGAGCCGTGGCTTCACGTGGGGCCAGGAGCAGGAAAAGGCCGACACCAATGGCTTCGGCATGAACGCCGATGGTCTTTACATGACGAGAGGTCTCGCGAACTGTTCCCAGTCCGATATTCAGACCGACCGTCGTGGTGTGCTTCTGATGAAAGGTCCAGATGGGAAGGCGCAGGCGCTGCTCCGGTGAATCCTGCCCGGAGGCTGGAACGAAGAATCCGAGGATGACCAGCCATGTAAGGAATGCACGCATGAGGTACAAAGTACCTCGCATCGACGTGTTACCGATTCTCTCGGCAACGAAGCACGGCCCGCTATTGCTTCACGATGCGCGTGCCGCCCAAGACTTGGCTAGCGTTCAGCACCGAGAGCAAGTAGGCGCCCTCACTCCATGCCGCGGCATCGATCACGAATCGCTCGCCCTGAATACGGCCAATGGCAAAGAGCCTTCCGGTCACATCGCGTACCTCCCACAGATTGGCGCTACTCAAGGCCTCAGGCAAGGTTACCGAGAAGTGGTCGCTCGAAGGATTGGGGGCAACTTCGGGCGAAAGCAGGGAGCGCTCATCCACACCGATTGTCGCGCAAGGGTTATTGCTGCCATTGAGCGTGGTGACGTTGAACTCTGGCGCGAGCCAGTTCTTCAGCTCCTCCGCAGCAGGGTTCGGATTGCCCGTGCCGAAGTGGTAGCTCATCTTGCCGAAGAAATCGGGAGCAGTTGGCGTATCGCAGAAACTGGACCCGCCGGTTAGCGTGCCCACCACCCGCTTCGCTGAATTGAAGATGGGCGAGCCCGATGAGCCGCCTTCAGTGACCCCGTGACCGCTCGCCGTTGCCGCCCAAGTCACGCGCCAATGCGTACCGCTCGGACCTCCCCAAGTGGTGCTCACCGCCGTGCTGGTGAAGGAGCTGATCTTCTTGTAGTCGCCATCGGGGTGGTGGATGCATACCCCGCCTGCGGGTGCGGTGTTATTGGCATCCCAGCCCGAGTAGTACGGGTTCACGGAAGCGGGGATCGCCGCATTGAGTTCCACCAGTGTGAAATCGGAGCCGTTGTCACCTCCGCTGTCGTTGCTGTCCGCGCGGCGCGTGCAGCCCACCACATTGAAGCCCGAAACAACGCCTGATCCATCGCAGCTGGGCTGCTGGTAATTCCAACGGAACTGGTAGCTGGAGAAATTGCCAGTGTTGCTGTCCATGGTGCAATGGTTGGCCGTGAGCACGTAGTTCTTGCAATCCTGCGCGCTGTTGTTCATCAGCACACCGGTGCAGTAGCCCACACCTACCGGATCCACCACCCGGATGCGCATCACCGACCGCACTTGATCCTGCCATGTGCTGCCCTCGGGGCAGGCCACATCCACCTGGCAGGCGCCAGATAGCAGGCCCTCCATGCGATAGGCGTGGGCCATCCTGCGAAGGTCGAAGGTGCCTTCCCCTCTCACGGATGCGGGCTCCTGGTATTCAATCACGCACGCAGCGCCCATGATCCGGTCAGTGCTGAGCAGCCCATCGCGGACATGTGCCGAGGTGTAGCCCCCGAACCACGTTCTGCCATCCGCTGCGAGCACATGCAGTTGCGAACCTGCAGGCAGATTCACATTCTCCAAGAAGAGCTCAGTAGCCAAAGCCCCTGGCGATTCCACCCGTAGGCGCCAGATCCGATCCCCGCCTGGCAATTCGGTCCACGTGCCATGCGTATGCAACGCCGCTGCGCATTCCACGAAGCGGCCATAGAGCGGCACCTTGTTCTCGGCCTCCCGAACCGCATCGGCAGCCATGGCAGCTGGCAGATCGAACGGTTCCGCGAAAACAGTCGGCACGCTCTCAAGAGCGAGACTCAACCGCATGCTGAGCGGAACCGCGCCGGTGGTTTCCTGAGCTTGGGCCGTATGCACGAATACGAGGAGGACAGCGTTGATTAGCAGCGGTGCGCGCATGGGTTCTGGGATGAAGTGGGCGAATGTAGGCGGACGGTTGAAGCGCGCGATCCAACTTGCGACCTTGCCGGGGAAGTCAACGACTGATCGAATGAAGGTGAGCGCTGAACGGTTGGCCAGGCGCCTTCGATGGCCAATATTCGTTCTGGCCTTGCTGTTGGCTTGGGCGCGTTGGTGGCCCATGGAGCCGCTCTTCGACGCCCCCACCAGCACCTTATTGCTTGACCGCGAGGGCGCCCTGCTTGCCGCTACCGTGGCGAGCGACGGGCAATGGCGCATGCCTGAGCCCGACAGCATCCCACGCCGGTTCGAAAGGTGTCTCACCGAATTCGAGGATCGGCGATTCCGGAAGCACTTCGGCATCCGCCTTCCTTCATTACTGCGCGCTGCAAAGCAGAACCTCTCTGAAGGGCGGACCGTGAGCGGCGGCAGCACCATCACCATGCAGGTG
Organism: Flavobacteriales bacterium; assembly: GCA_016705545.1. Classification (GTDB taxonomy): domain Bacteria; phylum Bacteroidota; class Bacteroidia; order Flavobacteriales_F; family PHOS-HE28; genus PHOS-HE28. The sequence goes on along the minus strand of JADIYA010000006.1, from coordinate 199,257 downwards.
GCGCGCATGGCGCTGGCGCGGAAGAAGCGCTCGTTCTGGAATAAACTGCTGGAGATGGGCCTTGCTCTTCGATTGGAGATCCGCCTTTCCAAAGACGAGATCCTGCGGCTGCATGCCGCCAACGCACCGTTCGGCGGGAATGTGGTGGGCCTTGAGGCTGCGTCGTGGCGCTGGTTCGGGAAAGCGCCGCACGAGTTGGGCTGGGCCGAATGCGCCACACTTGCCGTTCTGCCCAACGCCCCGTCGCGCATCCATCCGGGGCGCAATCGTGATGCGCTGCGCAGGAAGCGCGACCGCCTGCTGGACCGGTTGCTGGAAGTGAGCGCGATCGACCGCATGGAATGGTCCCTGAGCAAGCAAGAGCCTCTGCCGGAATCACCATTGCCCCTGCCCCGAACTGCGCCGCAGCTCCTGGGCACCCTTCAGGCGCACGGCCACAGAGGGAAGCGCATCAGGAGCACGATCGATCGCCAACTTCAAGCCCGCATCACCGATCTCGCTTCGCGCTACGCCCCAGTCTTGCGCGCCAACGAAGTTCATCATGCAGCGGTACTCGTGCTCGATGTGCCCTCCGGCGAAGTATTGGCCTACGTCGGCAATCTGCCCGATGCCGAGCAGGGCGGCGAGGTTGATCTGATCCGGGCGCCAAGGAGCACCGGCAGCCTGCTCAAGCCATTCCTGTATGCCACCATGCTGCAAACCGGGGAGCGCATGCCCGACCAGCTCGTTGCGGACCTGCCCACCAGCATCGACGGCTTCGCACCGCGCAACTACGATGGCCGGTACACCGGGGCAGTGCCCGCATCGGCCGCGCTGGCGCGTTCGCTCAACGTGCCGGCAGTGCGCGCCTTGAGAGAACACGGCGTTGAGCGCGCGCGCCGCATGCTGGTGGCCATGGGCATGCACCGCCTTGATCGCGGCGCCGACCATTATGGTTTGTCCTTGATCGTGGGTGGCGGAGAGAGCAGCTTATGGGAAATGACAGGTGCATATGCCTCTATGGCGCGCGTTCTGGATTACTATTCCGGGTCCGAACAGTCGATAATGGGGGCGGTGCATGGGCCTTGTGCCATTCTTGGGGACACCATTCGGGAGGCGACTCCTCCTCCACTCGGACCAGGCGCCATCCACCACACTTTGAAAGCCCTGCAGCAGGTGAACCGCCCGGAATCGGAAAGCGGATGGCAGCACTTCGCGGCGCAACAGCACATTGCCTGGAAAACGGGCACCAGCTTCGGTCACCGCGACGCTTGGGCAATTGGGGTGAACGACCGCTACGCCGTCGGCATTTGGACCGGCAACGCGAGTGGCGAGGGCCGTCCGGGCCTCACCGGGACGCTCGCTGCCGCACCCTTGCTCTTCGATGTGTTCGGAGCCCTGCCGCATGGGCATGGCTTCGAAACGCCCCACGATGCGCTCGAATTCATGGACGTGTGCCCGGAAAGCGGCTTCCGCGCCAACGCTGATTGCCCACACCCGGAGCCCAAGCAGATCCTGCACGAGGCATTGCGCACTATCCCTTGTCCGTATCACCAGCGCATACTTGTGAATGAAGCAGGAACCCAGCGCATTCAGCCCGGCCCGGAAGCACGGAGCATCGCATGGTTCACGTTGCCACCTGCCATGGAGTTCTACTACGTGCAGCACCACCCCGGTTATCATCCTCTACCGCCAACGGGACCTGGCTTCACCGGCAATATGGGCAGCGACCGATCAATGCAGATGATCTATCCGGAGCACGGCGCTTCACTCTTCATCCCAGTGGAACTGAGCGGCGAATCCGGACGCATTGTCCTTCGCGCGGCGCACCGTTCCCCGGATGCTACGGTTCATTGGGACCTCGATGGCGATTTTCGCGGCAGTACGCGCCGTGAGCATCAACTGGCCATCGCCATCGGCGCTGGCGAGCATCGCCTTACCCTAACCGACGATCTTGGGGCCCACCTTGAAATCGCGTTCCGGACCGTTTCAACCCGCCCTTGAGCGCCATGGTGCGGTCCTTGCCCGCCCGTTTCAGGCAACCGCGCCCTTCCGCACTGCGTTACATTGTCATCCGATCCTTCCCATCCGCATGATTCACGCCCGCACCGCCGTCCTCGTCACGGCGATCTTTTGCGCCAGCACCGCTTGGTCACAGCCCCCTCCGAGTTCGCAGGACCCCGCCACCATCGGGAAACTGGAATCGCTCCTTTACCACATCGACCGCATGTACGTGGACGATGTGGATCGCAAAGAGCTCGTGGATGCCGCCATTGTTCGCATGCTGGAGGAACTTGATCCGCACTCCATCTACATCCCCAAGGATGAACTCGAAGAGGTGAATGAGCCCCTGAAGGGAAATTTCGAGGGCGTAGGCATCCAGTTCAACATCGTGAAGGACACCATCATGGTGGTGGATGCCATCCCGGGCGGGCCGAGTGAGCGCTTAGGCATCCGTGCGGGCGACCGTATCCTCAGCATTGATGGTGAGAATGCCGCGGGAGCGGGCTTCAAGAACAACGATGTGATGAAGCGGCTGCGAGGCAAGAAGGGCACGAAGGTGACCGTGATGATCAACAGGCGCAGCGAGCCTGCACCACTTGAATTCGCGATCACGCGCGACAAGATCCCCATCTACAGCGTGGAGGCCTCGTACATGGCCACGCCGCACGTGGGCTACATCAAGGTGAGCCGTTTCAGCGCCACCACCATGAAGGAATTCCGCGAGAAGCTCGACGAGTTGAAGGCGATGGGCATGGACGACCTCATCCTCGACCTGCAAGGGAACGGCGGTGGATACCTGCGCACGGCGATCGAGATGAGCGACGAGTTCCTCGGTGACCGAAAACTCATCGTGTACACCCAAGGGCGCACCTCTCCGCGCGAAGAGACCTTCTCCACCAAAGAAGGACGTTTCGAGAAGGGCAAGCTGGTGGTGCTCGTTGACGAAGGCAGCGCCAGTGCCAGCGAGATCGTGAGCGGTGCCATGCAGGATTGGGACCGCGGCATGATCGTGGGCCGTCGCAGCTTCGGAAAGGGCCTGGTGCAGCGCCCGGTCATGCTGCCGGATGGCAGCGCCGTGCGCCTGACGGTAAGCCGTTACTACACACCCAGCGGCCGGTGCATCCAGAAACCGTACGAGGATGGCGTGGAAGCGTACCGCCAAGAGAAAGGACAGCGGTTGGCCAATGGCGAGCTCACTGGCGGCGAAGAGGCCTTGCACGGCGATACCATGAAGTACTACACCATGAATAAGCGCGTGGTCTTCGGCGGTGGCGGGATCATGCCCGATGTGTTCGTGCCCATCGACACCACCCAGAGCAGCGCCTACTTCGGCCAGCTGGTGCGTAAGGGCGTGCTGAACACCTTCGCCCTTACATACGTAGACGACAACCGTGACGATTTGAAGCGGCGTTACAGCAGCGTGGACCAATTCCGGCAAATGTTCCAGGTGGGCGATGTGATGCTCGATGCCTTGACCGCCTATGCCGTTCAAGAAGGGGTGGTGGAGGATGCCGAGGGCCTGGCACGGTCGCGTGACCTGATTGCCCTGCGGCTGAAAGCGCTGATGGCGCGCGACCTTTGGGACACCTCGGCCTACTGGCAGGTGATCAACAGCGACAACATGGTCGACCGCAGCTTCCAGAAGGCATTGGAGGTGCTCTCTGACAACAGCTTCCAGCGACTTGGGATGTCACGCTGAGACCAAACCTCAAGGAATCGTTAAGACCCGCACAACTGGCGGGTCTTCTCCTATTTTCGCCCCCCGAATCACCGAAAACCGCCAACCAGAGCACCATGAAAGACAAGATCCAGATCGCCCTCTTGGGCCTGATCGCAGTAGCACTGGGCGTAATCGCCTGGGGCCAATTGAAAGACAGCGGCTCCGATACCACTGAAACCAGCGTGGTGGCTGCCGCAAGCAGCACTCCCGCCTCGAGCGAGACCTTCGATCCTGCTGCAGCCAACGCCGCACCGGTCGTTGACAACCGGCCGAAGACCACGATGACCTTCGGCAAGTATGAGCACGATTTCGGCAACGTTAAACAGGACAGCAAGAACAAATACGTATTCGCCTTCACGAACGCCGGCAAGGAGCCCTTGATCATCGAGAGCGCCACCGGCAGTTGCGGATGCACAGTGCCGAATTACCCCAAGGCGCCCATCCCTCCGGGCGGCACAGGCGAGATTGAGGTGGAGTACAGCCCCGGCAAGCAAGAGAACCAGCAACAGAAAACCGTGAAGGTGGTAGCCAACACGGAGCCCAAAGAGACCGAGTTGCGCATCAAGGCCTTCGTTCAACCCGGCACCGGAGACCCCAACGCGAAAGGCGAAGAACCCCAGACCATCACGATCGGCCAGTAAGCGGCCATCTCAACGCACCAGAAGCCCCGCCATTCAGCGGGGCTTCTTCCATTCCGGTCCAGGCTCAAGCCTACCCTGCTATCGAATCAATCGCTGCGGCGAGCCGGCGGTCCTTCTCTGTGATCGCGCCGCCAGCGTCGTGCGTGCTCAGCCGGATGCGCACCGTGTTCCATACGTTGGTCCACTCCGGGTGATGATCCATCTTCTCCGCGACGAGAGCCACACGCGCCATGAACGCAAAGGCTTCACTGAAATCCGCGAAGCGGAATTCGCGGCAGAGCTGTCCGCCATGCTCGGTCCAGGCGCTCATCGGTGAATGGGCAGGTTGATGGTGCGCGGCCCATCGCGCTCCACAAGGTTCATCTCAGCGACCAAGTGACCGGCCCCTGCGAACTTGTCGATCAGGAACAGGATGTAGCGTGCATCAACGCAGATGTTCCGGCACTTATCCGGGTCGAACTGGATATCGCTCATGGTGCTCTCCCAACTGCGGTCGAAGTTGAGGCCGATGAGTTCGCCGCGCCCATTCAGCACCGGGCTGCCGCTATTGCCACCGGTGGTGTGCAGCGAACTGGTGAAGCATACCGGCATGCTGCCATCCACTCCGTATCGCCCGAAATCCTTCGCGCGATAAAGGTCAATGAGTCGCTGAGGCAAATCGAACTCGGCATCCCCGGGAATGTGCTTCTCCACGACTCCATCGAGGGTGGTGTAATGCAGGAAGGAAACGCCATCGCGCGGCGCACTGCCTTCCACTTTGCCGTAGCTGAGGCGCAATGTGCTATTGGCGTCGGGCCAGTAGTTCTTCTCCGGGTACAATTCCATCATGCCCTTCACATAGGTCCGCATGGCGCCCTCGATCCTATCGCTGAGCTGGGCATGCGCCGGCTTCACCTTGTTCAGGAATGCCTGCTGGAAGCTACGGGCCAGTTTGTAGCCGGGGTCTTTCGCGAGTCTCTTAAGAGCGCCGGGGCTTGGTTTGCGCAGCGCCTTCCTCAGGCGTTCAAGGTCCGTGAAAGCGCTGCGGGCGTAGAGTTCATCGACCCATGCATACCAATGGCCCTTTTGCGAAAGGTCCTTCGCGGGCAACGCATCGGGCAGCAAGTGCGCCGGCATGTGCTGCCGATAAATAGGGAGCAGCGCTTTCATCACGCGCTTTTCCACTTGCGGATCGTGCGCGGCGAAGTGCGCCTCAGCTGCTTGAAGCAGCTTGGTCGCCTCCGCCCCGATCTTGCCATCCTTGCGCAGCACCTCTTGCTGCTCGATCAAGTCCTTGAAAGCATCGGCGAAGCGAAGCAACTCGGGCCCGTAGAAGACCATTTCCACGTATAGGTCGCGCGCGATCGCGAAGGGCACATAATCGCCATAGGCTGCCTTGAGCGTGACGAGCGCTTGGGCGTACTCGGGCTTCACCAACTCCATCGCTTTGGTGTTGTATGCCTCTTCGTAGGCACGCTTCACTTCCAGCGTTCGTAGCTCCTTCAGCCCACGACGCTGACCAATCCATTTCTTCCATGCATTGCTGATGCCGGCCTGTTTGTCGGCGTACATCAACCGGAGACGGTCGCTACTGGCCATGGCGGCGTCAATTACACCAAGGCTGGCCGTGCGCATAGCGATGCGGGCGGGATCCTGCTCCTCCTGCACGTATTCCACCGCGTAGCTGGTGAGGTACCGTTGTGTTTGTCCGGGGAACCCGAAGATCATGGCGAAATCGCCCTCCTTGACACCTTCGAGGCTGATCGGAAGCACATGGCGCGGTGCGAAGGGCACATTGGCATCGCTGGGATCGGAAGGTTTGCCATCTGGTCCGGCATAGATCCGGAAGAGGCTGAAGTCGGCGTTGTGGCGCGGCCACATCCAGTTGTCGGTATCGCCACCGTACTTCCCGATGCTCGCCGGCGGCGCGCCCACCAAGCGCACATCGCGGAAAGTCTCGGTGACAATGAGGTAGTAGCTGTTTCCGTAGTTGAAAGGGCGAACAACGGCCTTGTAATGCGTGCCCGCAACGGCCTCATCGATGATGGTCTTGCTCAACTGGGCCACCAGGTCGCGACGTGCCTGCTCATTGCCCTCAACCGCAGACGTTATGAATGGTACGATCCGTTCGGTCACATCCTCCATGCGCACTACGAAAGTTGCCGTCAGGCTGGGATTGCGCAGTTCGTCGGCTTTGGTGGCCGCCCAGAAGCCATTCTTCAACCGGTCATTCTCCACCGTGCTGTGGTCGGTGATGGCGCTGAAGCCGCAATGATGATTCGTGAGGATCAGGCCTTGTCCGCTGATCACTTCGGCCGTACACCCCCCGCCGAAAAGGACAATCGCATCTTTCAGACTGCTTCGGTTGATGCTGTAGATGTCCTCGGCGGAGAGTTTCAGGCCAGAGGATTGCAGGTCACCCTCGATGCTCTTGAGCAGGGTGGGCAGCCACATGCCCTCGTGCGACCGCGCATTGAATGGACCTGCGAAGGCGAACATCAGGGAGGCTGCGATGGCTTGGATGGTACTTGCGCGCATGTTGTAAATCGGGATTCGGCTGGCGGGCTAAAGTAGGTGGCGTCTGGTGCCATGAATCCAAGGTGATCCGATACCTTTCCTGCACCCTTTGAAACCTTGAACCATGCCTTCCAAGCACATCGCGCTCAGCGTTTGCTGCTTCCTTGCTTCATTCCCTGAGATTGCGCTAGCGCAGGATTTCACGCTGCTCACCAGCTGGCCGGAGGCTAACGGTGAAGTGCAGGCCATTGAAGTGGATGAAGCCGCTGGCGTGCTTTATTTCTCAGGGAACTTCACGGAGGTGAATGGGGTCTCGCGTGGGCGCATGGCTGCAGTTGACCTTTCGAGCGGATCCCTGCTCGCGTGGGCCCCGATGGCCAACGGCAATGTCCAGGACATGCTCGTCGTCGGCGATTCAATCATCATCACCGGCGGCTTCACGGAGATCGATGGACAGCCCAGGAGCAGATTGGCTTCCATTGATGCGGCTACCGGAGCACTGCGTCCTTGGTCGCCGCAATTGAATGCCAACGGATTCGCCCTTCATATCCATCAAGGTTTGGTGTATGTGGGCGGGAGCTTCAGTTTAATCGATACCCAGCCTCGACCCCTATTGGCGGCATTCGACCCGGCTTCCGGTGAACTGACCGCGTTCAGTCCATTCGGAACCGGAACGGGTGTTATCAGAGCCATGGTCTCCAACGGCCCCTACCTGATCATAGGCGGTCTGTTCAACACGGTTGCTGGCGCTTCGCGGAATAATTCGGCGGAACTGGATGTGAGCACGGGCTTGGCCACTGCATGGGAGGCGAATACGAACAACGTGGTCGTTGGGCTGCATGCTTCGCCTTCCAGTATCCTACTCGGCGGACAATTCACCACAGTAGACGGGATTGCTCGTATCGGCATGGCGGAGGTGTCAAGCGCGGACGGCACATTGACTTCCTGGGATCCGCAACTCACCGCGCCCGGCGGAGGCGGCCGGTGCTTTGCGCGTGCCCCGGGCATCGATTTCGTCGGGGGCTTCTTCACGCATGTGGGCGGACAGCCCAACTCCCATGCAGCGGCTTTGGATCCATCCTCAGCAGCATTGCTCAATTCCTCAATCAGCGCGAGCACGATCGTGAACGCCCTCGCCGTGCATGCCGGGCGGGTTTTCATCGGCGGTTCCTTCACCGCCGTGAGCCCAGGCGGTGCCCGGTTCCGATTTGCCGCGTTCAGCTACTGCGTGCCTTCGTCTTGGCATGCCGATTCCGATGAAGATGGTTTCGGCGACCCGAATACGGTGGTGATGGCCTGTACGGCTCCGATCGGGTTCGTTGCAGACAACACCGATTGCAACGACAACGAGCCACTGATCTTAGGACCAACCACTTGGTACATTGATGCGGACGGCGATGGCTTCGGCAGCCCAGTCGTTAGCACGGTGGCCTGCGAGCAGCCGTCTGGCTATGCGCCATTGCCCGACGACTGCGATGATTCAGATCCGAACATCAACGACGCCAATGCATGGTACCAGGATGCGGATGGTGATGGCCTTGGCGACCCGGATGTCTGGGTCATTGCGTGCCAAGGCCCGGCGGGTTGGGTAGAGGTTGATACAGACTGTGACGATAGCGACCCTCTTGTCACTGGGCCCTTGAGCTGGTACTTGGATATTGACGGTGACGGATTCGGGAACCCGATGATCAGCACCTTGGCCTGCACGCAACCAGCAGGTTACGCCAGCGCCCCAACCGATTGCGATGACTCGGATTTCCTTCTATACCCCGGCGCGGCCTGCGACGATGGCGATCCGCTCACCGTCAACGACGTGTTGCTGCCCTACCCGGATTGCTCCTGTGCCGGACAATCACTGACCGTATCGGCCAAGCTCTATTTGCAAGGGTGCTATTCCGTTTTCAGCGGATTGATGAACGATCACCTCCGCGAACAGGGCCTTATTCCGCTTGCGGAACCTTATACGGGCCTGGGCTACGTCCCGGCGGGGGCGCTATCACCCGCTGGCGCCAGCATCGAGGCGAGTGTGCTGATGCCAGCCTCCATCGTGCTTGACGATATCGTGGACTGGGTGATCCTGGAGCTACGCCACCCCGATGATGGGGCCACCCGGATCGCCACGCGCTACGTGCTTGTGCAGCGCGATGGTGATGTGGTTGACCTGGACGGCGTGTCTCCAGTTAGATTCCCGGTGCCAATGGGGAATTACCGGCTCGCGGCCCTGCATCGCAACCACAAGGGAGTGGTCACCGCTGCGGGTGCTCCGCTCGATGGGGCTTTCGTTGATTTCACGGATCCAAGCACGGCCGTGGCATTCGGGACCTCGGCTCGAGCGCTGTTGGGACCGGTTTCGGGGCTGATCAACGGGGATGTGACCTTCAACGACGTCGTGAGCTATTTGGGACTTGCCAACGACCGCGACCCGATCTTGTTAGCCATCGGCGGCTCCGTACCGACGAATGTTGTGTCCGGAATATATGCAACCACAGATGTGAACATGGATGGGACCATTAAATACATCGGCGAACAGAATGACCGAGATCCTATCCTCGCGGCCATCGGAGGCACGGTGCCGACCAACGTCCTTTCCAACGCATACCTGCACAGCACGCCTTGAAACCGTGGCCCGTCCGTCCCGTACGAATGGACCATGAACAAGCAGATGCTTCTTGCAACAACCGGCTGCTTATTTGTCCTTGGGCTTGCTTCTCAACCTGTGGTTGATATCACCTTGGCCGATAATGGCAACAACCAGCTTGAGGTCAGGCTTCGTCCGAACGGGCCCTTCAATGAGGTCGTTAGCGGCGTGGTATTCACACTGCGTTGGCAAGAGACTTTCGGCCCGGCCCTTTCGGTCTATGAGCCTGTGTGGCCTCAGTCCGAGTTCATGCCCATCTCCTCAACGCCTATCGTCAACCCTGGCAATGGCTACGTGTATCGCACCTACACGGCCGTGGCGCTCTCGTTGATGAGCGATTTCGGGCGCGCTTGGGAAGGCGGCATGGAATACCCGGTGTGCGTGATGGACATCCTCACTCCAGGCTTAGAAGTCTACCTGGGCAACGACGATTTCACTGCAGCCAACAACCGCGACTACTTCGTATCGCTCAACGGCATTGAGCGCACCGGCACAGTGTTCTCGAGCCCGATTCCGCAGGTGAGCGCCATGGCGGTGAACAGCGGCAACGGTTTCATTGATGTCCTTCTCACCCCGGAGTCCGACTACTTCGGGTGGATCAACTCCATCGACTTCACCTTGCGCTGGCCAGCCAACGGCAGCAGCTTAGGGGCCATCGTCCAGGATGCGGCGACCAGCGAAGCAGTTCTGCTCGAAAAGGTGGGTCCCGAGGAGACCTCGAACGGCTTCACATATCAGCGCTTCCATGGCGAGGGCGCCAGCAGCCTCGCTCGGGCTCAACATTCCTGGCTAGGCAACGAGGACCACCTTCTGCTGCGCCTGCCGATCAGCGGGTCGATCATTGACGCCACCGTCGCTGACGACCAATGGACCGCGGCCCAAGAGGGCAACTACAGCATCGTGCTCAACGGCCAGCCCAGCGCAGGCGGAACCGACGAGAACTCTGCCAGCACCGGCCCCAACTTCAGCGAGGTGATCCCATCGATGCAGGTCGTAAGCGATGAGTTGCACGTGACCACCGCAATGGGCGGATCGGGCACACTGGTTCTCTCCGTTCTGAATGCAGCGGGGCAGCCCATGATGAGCATGCGTGCCAAATGGGGCACCACCTATCGGATCAACGCGGCCGCGTGGCCAACTGGCATGTACATCTTGCGCGCGCAGACCGACGCCGGAATGACCGCGCGCCGATTCCTCAAATAGCCGTTTCAATTGCATCAGGAGCCGCGAGGTGCAAACGCGCTTAGCGGCTCTTGCCATTCATGGGTGCTGCTCATTGCCATCGGTCGCCGGGGCTGCGCGCTTGCCTGTGGACTGGCTCACCAGCCAAGCCACCAAGGCAACCAGGAGCAGGATCAGGAAGGCCTTCGGGTCCCGATAAATGGGGCGGTGGAGACGATCGCGCGCACGCTGGTAATTGTGGATCAGCTTGCCGCTATCCCGGTAGCGCCTCAATTCGTCGTCGGAGGGTTCCCGGCCGGGGCCTTCGGGCGATATGCGGAACCGCGTCTTCATGCACGTGGCGTAAGGTTGGATCGCAAAGCACTCAGCGTACGGTGCGTGCGCATTTTGGCAGCATCCTCCCCAATGCCAAGCACTTGCCCGACTTCAAGGAAACTGAGACCGTCCATGTAGCGGAGCTGGATCAATTGGGCACGCGCTTCATCGAGATTGCTCAAGGCGCGAGCAAGCCGTTGCATATCGTCCTCCTCGAGCCGCAGGTCCATCTCCTCACTTAAGCCCTTAACGTGGGCAAAGCTCAGGTCTATGAGCACTTCCTTCTTCTTGCGCCAATGCATCCGTAGCTCGTTCAACGCGATGCGGTAGAGCCACGCCCTGAATGGGAGTCCTCGCTGCTGGTATTTGGGAAGGGCAAGCATGGCCTTGAGGAAGGTCTCTTGGGTCAGGTCCGAGGCCAGGTCGCGGTTGCCAGCGCGGCGGAGCAAGAAGCGGAACATGTCGTTGAAATAGCGCTCGTAGAGCACGGTGAATCGCCGGGGATCAGTCCGTGCCGCATCAATTTCTTCTGCCTCACCTAGCGCTTGAGCCATTCTTGAGCTACCGAAGGAATGCAGCTTCGGCGTAAAGGTCACGAACGGGAGGCTCGTCGTTGGAAAAACGGCACTCATCTAGTACCAGGACTGACCGGGCAGGAACCCGGGAAGGCCACTTCGCGTAGGACGCCTGCTCTTCCGCATGCTTCACCGCTTCCGCATCCGAATGGTCACTACTCGCGGCCTATTGGCTTTGGCTACCAGCTTAGTGCTAGGGTTGCCCATGGTCCAAGGGTAGGTGCATCAATGGCAATGGTCGCGCGCGATCGTGAGCAATGGGCCTGAGCGGTTCCGTGAAGTCGCTATTGATCCAAGTGATGGAAGTGTTTATACCGCAGGCGAGGTTCAGAATAGCTTCCTCACAATCTTGGGCACGATCAACCTGGTTAACCAGAACCAAGCGCTGCTAACCAAGTATTCGGATACAGGAACTCACCTTTGGACCGCCGTCATTGGCGGATCCAGTGAGGAGACCGGGGAGGACGTAGCTCTTGGTCCTGACGGCAAGGTGTACATAACCGGCACCTTCAAGGGCACCTGACACTTCTATAACGCCGGTGGCAACACCACGGCAGGCATCCTCAACGCGGCGGGAAACACGGATATCTACCTGGCAGCTTACAGCGCCAATGGCATGTTCCTCTGGGCACAGCGGATCGGCAACGTCAATGAAGACACCAACCCACGGTTGGCCGCAGATGGCAACGGGGTGTGCCTCATCGGTAATTTCTCTGGCTCCCTGACCGCAGGGGCCTTCACTTCGCCCGCCGCCTTGAACAACGGCACAACCAAGGTCTTCCTGGGCCGATACAATACCACCGGCGCGTTGCAATGGATGGTGACCGGTGGAAGCACCCTGAATGATGAGGCCCACAATGTGGCTTCGGACGGTGGCCGCATTCTCGCGGGCTACATCTCCGGCCATTCCACCTTCACCTGGTACAACCCTGGTGGCGCATCGCTGGGTTCCAATTCCTCTGGATCGCACTACGACCATCGGTTCGCCCTGTTCAATACGACCGCGAACCTGCAATGGGTCACGCACATCGTTGAGCCGGGCAACTCGATCGTGGGCTATCCGAATGTCACTTTAGGCTGTGACGGGGCCTACATCTCTGGCGCGGTATCACCAGGCAGCGTTGTCGCTGGCGGAACGGCAGCGATTGGCTCATCGGGCACCAACATGCTGTATGTGTCCCGCCTCGCACTCGACACGGGCCTTCCGTTTTGGACACAATGGGGCAGTACAACCGCCAACGGGAGCTCATTCAATGGTCGCGACATCGCTCTTGGCCGCAATGGCACTGTGCACGTCACGGGCACATTCGAGGGATCCATCGGGATCGGTGCGCTCGCCTTCAATGCGCTTGACAAAGAGGACATCTTCGTCCTGACCCTGCGCCCCAACGGACTCATCGGGCTCATGGAGACAATTGTCATGAACGATGAGCAATTCGCGTATGGTATTGCAGCCGATGGCCTTGGGGGTGTGGCGATCGCCGGGGCCTATGAGAACAGCGTTGCCGTTCCAGGCTTTCCTGTGGCAAGCTCGTCAGACGAAAGCGCATTCGTGGCGCATGCCTTGGTTGGAGCACGCGCCCCGGCCATCGGCAACCCATCAAACTTCATCCCTCCTGCCGAGGTCTGTTCCACCAATGGCTCGCATGGGTTAGCGGACTGGATGCTGCCACAAACCACCGGCAATGCGGTAGACGTGCCTGTCCCGGGCGGCGCTGCGAATCACACCGCATTGATCGGCCAACCGGACGGCGCCTTCGCTTCATTACCGGGCGGCGTGCAATCCGTGCTGGTGGACCTTGGAGCGATGGTCCCGTTGGGAGAAGTCGTTGTGATGCGTTGGCGCCTGAACAGCATGTCGGCGGTTCCTGCTGCGGTGAACATGTTTGCCAGCGCGGATCAGTCCGGTTGGACCCCCGCTGCTACCGCCTATAGCACGTTCTCCAGTGCATTCGTGTACACCGCGATGACGCTGCCCGCAAACGCGCGCTACCTCCGCATCTCAACTACACCTGGAAGCGGCACTTGCGAGATCGATGCGTTCATGTATCAGTTCGGCACACTTAGCGGCGGCACGTGGTCTGGGCCCGGGGTTTCTGGCAGCACCTTTAATCCTGCGGGATTGACTGGACCGATATCAATCACCTACACCTACGGCACGGCACCATGCCAATCGATCACCACCAAGAATGTCTTGGTCTCTGAACCACCGGTGCCCGGCACGGCCAGCGTTTCCCCGACCGGAATCCGGTGCCCTGGCTCCAACAATGGCACCATCACCCTCACAGGTCATTCCGGGAGCATCATAGGCTGGGAGAAGAGCAGCACTGGCTTCGCGTCGTCCTTCCCTATATTGAGTACGTCGTCGACCATCAGCTTCCTGAACCTAGCTCAGACCACTTCGTACCGTGCATGGATCGGAAACGCCTGCGACACATTGCCCTCAACCGTGGCAACTGTCGAAGTGGGTGATACCGTTGCCCCCGTCGCTTCGTGCCCGCCGCCTATCACCATCCTGTACGTTCCCGATACCGGGTGCTTCGTCCCGTACACCACGCCATTCATCCTGAGCACGGATAATTGCCTTTCGCTGAACGGCAGTGGCATCGTCATCTCCGGTCCGGGCATCATCATCGACATTGATGGGGTGCCCGTAGACCAGGACGCTAATCTTGGCGGAGGCGCAGCATTGCTCCTCGGTATCGGCACGCATAGCTTCACAGATACCGTCTTTGACGGTTCCGGAAATTTCGATGTGTGCTCCTGGAGTGTGGAAGTTCGGGACACCATCGCCCCCGTATTCGCTGCGTGCCCACCCACCGACACTCTTTACACATCATCAGCATCGTGCCTAACACAGCTAATCTGGCCCGTTCTGGAATCGAGCGACAACTGCGACGATGACACCGAATCGGACTACCGGACCTGGCTGGAAGATCTCCGGAACGGGTGATGTGATAGAAGTGACCGGCGAATGGGACCATGGCTCGCACCCGGGCATTACCAGGTCCGCGAAAGGCATAAGGATGAAAGCCTGAATGAGGCCTTCTGCATCTGGGAAGTCGTCGTACTCGACACCGTTGCGCCTGGTTTGAACTGCCCGACAACGCTACCGGTGCTTCATGCTTCGTCATCGTGTACTGCAGTGATGCCCGATTGGACCGGATTGGTCACCGCTGCGGATGCCTGCTCCGTATTGGATGTCGTTCAGGACCCATTGCCGGGAACCGTGGTCACTGGCTCCTTCACCGTCACATTCACCGCAACTGACGGAGTGTCCACCACTGCCTGCTCTTTCCCTATCGCGCTGGTCGATACAATCGCACCTACACTCGCCTGCCCAACCAACAAGAACCGGAATGACTTAAACAACGATTGTGCACAGCCTGTTCTTTGGCCCATTCCCATCCCAGTGGATGGGTGCGGCGCAGTGGCATTCACGCAAACCGATGGTTTGCCTTCAGGGTCACTCTTCCCGATCGGGACGGATACCATAGTCTACATGGCCATGGATGCCGCAGGTAACACTTCCACTTGCTCATTCACGGTCACTGTTTGGGACATCTCGCCACCTTCAGTGATCGCCCTCTATTCGACACATTGGAAATCGCCTTGACCAGCGGCTGCAGCATCGATTTCCCGGATCTCCGGGATTCACTTACGATCTCTGATTGCACAGGTTGGACGAATACCATGACCCCTGCGGCAGGCACAGTGATGACTCCCGGCCCAGCATTCTACATGACCATGTGGATAGAAGATGCTCAGGGCAATGGGGTCGAGAACAACCACTGGGTGCGCATCGTGGATGATACCCCACCAGTGCTAACCTGTCCCGCGGATATCACGATAATCGCTGCGCCAGGAGCATGTTCGGCACCGGCGGTTTATGCGGCAACTGCAAGCGACAACTGCGGGAATTCCAGCATCAGCTACTCGCCTCCTTCGGGATCCAACATTGCGATTGGGACAACAACGGTGCTCGTCACGGCCACAGACCAATCGGGTTTGACTACCCAGTGTTCGTTCAGTGTGGTCGTTGCAGCCACGCCGGTAGACCTTGAGTATGCCAGCAGCAGCATTTGCCAGAACGCACAGCCTATTCTCCCAACCATCGCCTCACCGACTGGCGGAGCCTTCAGCGACGCCAACCAAGCCGGCACCATCAACCCGGTTACGGGCGAGTTCAATCCGTCCGTTGCAACTCCTGGCTTGCACACCTTGGGATATGTCTTCGCTGGGGGATGTACGAGCCATGACTGGTTCACAATTGAAGTAGTCGCCGAAGCAGATGCCGGCAGCAACGGAATGCTGTCAATCTGCTCCAATGGAACAACCCAGAGCCTCTTTGCCGAGTTGGGTGGTACTCCGAACGGTGGCGGCTTTTGGAATCCGAGCCTCGTTTTCGGAGACTCGTATGATCCGGCGACCATGGATCCTGGGGTCTATACCTACACAGTGAATGGCACGGGTCCATGCGCCAACGCAAGCGCCTCAGTGACCGTCAATGAGATCCCAGTACTGACGGCAGGCGATGATAACAGCGCGACAATCTGCGCCGGTTCCAACATCGACCTGAGCACGCTCTTGAGCGGCGCCGACGCCGGTGGAACCTGGAGCAGCGGCCCAGTGGTGAGCACGGCCGGCACGTACACCTACACCGTCAGCAACGGCTGCGGCACAGACGTGGCGAGCTTCACGTTGAACATGACGCCGATCCTCAGCGCAGGCACTGACAATAGCGCGACGATCTGTGCGGGTTCTTCCGTTGATCTCTCCACCTTGCTCAGCGGTGCTGATACCGGTGGCACCTGGAGCAGCGGCCCAGTGGTGAGCACGGCCGGCACGTACACCTACACCGTCAGCAACGGCTGCGGCACAGACGTGGCGAGCTTTACGGTGATCGTGACTCTCCTTCCGTCTGCGGGCGACGACGGCAGCACAACAATTTGTTCCGGGCTAAGTGTTGATCTTGATACTCTGCTGAGCGGCAACACAATGGTTGGGACGTGGAGTGGAGGATCCAACATCGTTTCGCCGATATCCTCAACGGGCTACAACTATGTGGTGACCAATGGCTGTGGCAACGATGCTGCCTTGATCCTGGTGAACGTGACTGCAACGGACACTACCGTGGTGAACGTCTCGGCTTGTGAGAGCTACACCTGGGCGGTGAACGGCGTGACATATAGCTCTGGCGGCAGCTATGCGCATGTCTTGGAATGCCACACCGAGATACTGGTCCTTTCAATTACGGTCCCCGCAACCCCCTGCGACGACGGCAACCCCAACACCGGCAACGACATCTACGACGCCAATTGCAACTGTGCTGGTCAGCTCATCGACTGCCTGGGCGTGCCCGGCGGCACTGCGCTGGTCGGAACGGCCTGCGACGACGGCAACGCGCTAACCGGCAACGATATCTATGACGCCAACTGCATCTGCGCTGGCCAGCTCATCGACTGCCTCGGCGTTCCCGGCGGCAGTGCGCTGGTCGGAACGGCTTGCGACGATGGCAACGCCCTCACCGGCAACGATATCTATGACGCCAACTGCATCTGCGCTGGCCAGCTCATCGACTGCCTCGGTGTTCCCGGCGGTTCTGCGCTGGTCGGAACGGCCTGCGATGACGGCAACCCCAACACCGGCAACGACATCTACGATGCCAACTGCAACTGCGCTGGCCAGCTCATCGACTGCCTGGGCGTGCCCGGCGGTTCTGCGCTGGTCGGAACGGCTTGTGACGATAGCAACGCGCTCACCGGCAACGACATCTACGACGCCAACTGCAACTGTGCTGGTCAGCTCATCGACTGCCTGGGCGTGCCCGGCGGCAGTTCGCTGGTCGGCACTGCTTGCGACGATGGCAACGCGCTCACCGGCAACGACGTGTATGACGCCAACTGCATCTGCGCTGGCCAGCTCATCGACTGCCTGGGCTTGCCCGGCGGTTCTGCGCTGGTCGGAACGGCTTGTGACGACGGCAACCCCAACACTGGCAACGACATCTACGGCGCGAACTGCAACTGTGCTGGTCAGCTCATCGACTGCCTCGGAGTGCCCGGCGGCACTGCGCTGGTCGGAACGGCTTGCGACGATGGCAACGCGCTCACCGGCAACGATATCTATGACGCCAACTGCATCTGCGCTGGCCAGCTCATCGACTGCCTCGGCGTTCCCGGCGGTACTGCGCTGGTCGGAACGGCCTGCGACGACGGCAACCCCACCGGCAACGACATCTACGATGCCAACTGCATCTGCGCTGGCCAGCTCATCGACTGCCTGTGTGCCCGGCGGTTCTGCGCTGGTCGGAACGGCCTGTGATGACGGCAACCCCAACACCGGCAACGACATCTACGATGCCAACTGCAACTGCGCTGGCCAGCTCATCGACTGCCTCGGCGTGCCCGGCGGCACTGCGCTGGTCGGAACGGCTTGCGATGACGGCAACCCCGGCACTGGCAACGACATCTACGATGCCAACTGCAACTGTGCTGGTCAGCTGATCGACTGCCTCGGTGTTCCCGGCGGTTCTGCGCTGGTCGGAACGGCCTGCGACGACGGCAACCCCAACACCGGCAACGACATCTACGACGCCAACTGCAACTGCGCTGGCCAGCTCATCGACTGCCTCGGTGTTCCCGGCGGTTCTGCGCTGGTCGGAACCGCTTGCGACGATGGCAACGCGCTCACCGGCAACGACATCTACGACGCCAACTGCATCTGCGCTGGCCAGCTCATCGACTGCCTGGGCGTGCCCGGCGGCACTGCGCTGGTCGGAACCGCTTGCGACGACGGCAACGCGCTCACCGGCAACGACATCTACGATGCCAACTGCAACTGCGCCGGCCAGCTCATCGACTGCCTCGGTGTTCCCGGCGGTTCTGCGCTGGTCGGAACGGCCTGCGACGACGGCAACCCCAACACCGGCAACGACGTGTATGACGCCAACTGCAACTGCGCTGGCCAGCTCATGGACTGCCTCGGCGTGCCCGGCGGCACTGCGCTGGTCGGAACGGCTTGTGACGATGGCAACGCCTCACCGGCAACGACGTGTTGACGCCAACTGCAACTGCGCTGGCCAGCTCATCGACTGCCTGGGTGCCCGGCACTGCGCTGGTCGGAACGGCCTGCGACGACGGCAACGCGCTCACCGGCAACGACATCTACGATGCCAACTGCAACTGCGCTGGCAGCTCATCGACTGCCTGGGCGTGCCCGGCGGTAGTGCGCTGGTCGGAACGGCCTGCGACGACGGCAACGCGCTCACCGGCAACGACGTGTATGACGCCAACTGCATCTGCGCTGGCCAGCTCATCGACTGCCTGGGCGTGCCCGGCGGTACTGCGCTGGTCGGAACGGCTTGCGACGATGGCAACCCGCAACACCGGCAACGACATGTATGATGCCAACTGCAACTGCGCTGGCCAGCTCATCGACTGCCTCGGCGTGCCCGGCGGTACTGCGCTGGTCGGAACGGCCTGCGACGACGGCAACGCCCTCACCGGCAACGACATCTCCAATGCCAACTCCAACTGCGCTGGCCACCTCCTCGACTGCCTCGGCGTGCCCGGCGGTTCTGCGCTGGTCGGAACGGCTTGTGACGATGGCAACGCGCTCACCGGCAACGACGTGTATGACGCCAACTGCAACTGCGCTGGCCAGCTCATCGACTGCCTCGGAGTGCCCGGCGGCACTGCGCTGGTCGGAACGGCCTGCGACGACGGCAACGCGCTCACCGGCAACGACATCTACGATGCCAACTGCATCTGCGCTGGCCAGCTCATCGACTGCCTGGGCGTGCCCGGCGGCAGTGCGCTGGTCGGAACGGCTTGTGACGATGGCAACGCGCTCACCGGCAACGACATCTACGACGCCAACTGCAACTGCGCTGGCCAGCTCATCGACTGCCTGGGCGTGCCCGGCGGCACTGCGCTGGTCGGAACGGCTTGTGACGACGGCAACCCCAACACTGGCAACGACATCTACGACGCCAATTGCAACTGTGCTGGTCAGCTCATCGACTGCCTGGGCGTGCCCGGCGGCAGTGCGCTGGTCGGAACCGCTTGCGACGACGGCAACGCGCTCACCGGCAACGACATCTACGATGCCAACTGCAACTGCGCTGGCCAGCTCATCGACTGCCTGGGCGTGCCCGGCGGTAGTGCGCTGGTCGGAACGGCTTGTGACGATGGCAACGCGCTCACCGGCAACGACGTGTATGACGCCAACTGCAACTGCGCTGGCCAGCTCATCGACTGCCTCGGTGTTCCCGGCGGTTCTGCGCTGGTCGGAACGGCCTGCGACGACGGCAACGCGCTCACCGGCAACGACGTGTATGACGCCAACTGCATCTGCGCTGGCCAGCTCATCGACTGCCTGGGCGTGCCCGGCGGAACTGCGCTGGTCGGAACGGCCTGCGACGACGGCAACCCCAACACCGGCAACGACATCTACGATGCCAACTGCAACTGCGCTGGCCAGCTCATCGACTGCCTCGGTGTTCCCGGCGGTTCTGCGCTGGTCGGAACGGCCTGCGATGACGGCAACCCCAACACCGGCAACGACATCTACGACGCCAACTGCAACTGTGCTGGTCAGCTCATCGACTGCCTGGGCGTGCCCGGCGGCACTGCGCTGGTCGGAACCGCTTGCGACGATGGCAACGCGCTCACCGGCAACGACATCTACGATGCCAACTGCAACTGTGCTGGTCAGCTCATCGACTGCCTGGGCGTGCCCGGCGGCACTGCGCTGGTCGGAACCGCTTGCGACGATAGCAACGCGCTCACCGGCAACGACATCTACGACGCCAATTGCAATTGTGCTGGTCAGCTCATCGACTGCCTGGGCGTGCCCGGCGGTACTGCGCTGGTCGGAACCGCTTGCGACGATAGCAACGCGCTCACCGGCAACGACATCTACGACGCCAACTGCAACTGTGCTGGCCAGCTCATCGACTGCCTGGGCGTGCCCGGCGGTACTGCGCTGGTCGGAACCGCTTGCGACGATAGCAACGCGCTCACCGGCAACGACATCTACGACGCCAACTGCAACTGTGCTGGTCAGCTCATCGACTGCCTGGGCGTGCCCGGCGGCAGTGCGCTGGTCGGAACGGCCTGCGACGACGGCAACCCGAACACTGGCAACGACATCTACGATGCCAACTGCAACTGTGCTGGTCAGCTCATCGACTGCCTCGGCGTGCCCGGCGGTTCTGCGCTGGTCGGAACGGCTTGCGATGACGGCAACGCCCTACACCGGCAACGACATCTACGATGCCAACTGCAACTGTGCTGGTCAGCTCATCGACTGCCTCGGAGTGCCCGGCGGCAGTGCGCTGGTCGGAACCGCTTGCGACGATAGCAACGCGCTCACCGGCAACGACATCTACGACGCCAACTGCAACTGTGCTGGCCAGCTGATCGACTGCCTGGGCGTGCCCGGCGGAACTGCGCTGGTCGGAACGGCTTGCGACGATGGCAACGCCGGTCACCGGCAACGACATCTACGATGCCAACTGCAACTGTGCTGGTCAGCTCATCGACTGCCTCGCGTGCCCGGCGGTACTGCGCTTGTTGGAACGGCGTGCGCCGACAGCAACACCAACACTGGCACCGATATCTACGACGCCAACTGCAACTGTGCTGGTCAGCTCATCGACTGCCTGGGCGTGCCCGGCGGCACTGCGCTGGTCGGAACCGCTTGCGACGATGGGAACGCGTCAACGGTGAATGATATTTGGAGCGCCGGCTGCGTGTGCATCGGGCAATCAGTTGATTGCACCAGTGAAGCAGGTCCTGATCAAGAGATCTGCGGACTGACCTCCACCATGCAAGCTGCCGGAGCAGGTCAATGGA
The DNA here is from genome assembly GCA_016705545.1 of Flavobacteriales bacterium. Classification (GTDB taxonomy): domain Bacteria; phylum Bacteroidota; class Bacteroidia; order Flavobacteriales_F; family PHOS-HE28; genus PHOS-HE28. The sequence continues at coordinate 177,847 of JADIYA010000006.1, read as the reverse complement.
CTGGTCCTTCTGGAATCTCATTCACGGACCTATCGGATGCCCAGACCATAGTGAATGCCTCTCTTCCGGGCGTGTACGACCTCTATTGGACGGTGACCAATGGAACCTGTATCGAAATCGATACCGTTTCGGTCACATTCAATCTGCCCAGTGATGCGTCCTTCGCCTACGCGCTGTCCACCTACTGCCATGGCGATCCTTCGGCGACGCCATGGACGGCACAGCCCGGCGGGACCTTTATGGCCTTCCCCAGTGGTCTTATCCTGAATCCGATAAGCGGAGCGATCAGCATCGGTTCTAGCGACCCTGGCAGCTATCAGGTCACTTACTACATCGCTGGAAATTGCCCGGCTTCGCAAACCCAGTCGGTCACCGTCGCAGCTGGTTCCGATGCAAGCTGGACAGCTCCCGGACCCTTGTGCAGCAGCAATAGCCCTATTGCACTTGATCCGCTGGTTATTGGCACACCGGGCGGAAGCTGGCAGGGCCAAGGTGTGGCGAACGGCATCTTCAACCCAGCTGGCCTTGCCGGCTCCATCGAATTGACCTATTCAGCCACAATCGGAAGCTGCACCGATGAACTGTCGCAGTTCGTTCTGGTTCTTGAGCCTCCAGTCGCGGACGCCGGTCCGGACATCACCGCATGCGGCTTGCGCACAGCCATGAATGCGGTCCCTTTCAATGGGAACGCAACCTGGACCTTGCCAGCAGGAATCACATCCTACACTCCTGAAACGTCTGCAACGATGGAGATCGGGGGCGCAGCCTACGGCAGCTACCTTCTGGTGTGGAGCGTCACCAATGGCAGCTGCTATGCCTCTGACACCGCCCTCGTCAATTTCGTGGATCCCGGTTCAGGAATCTGGGTGAATGCGGGGGAAGACCAGCACCTCGCCGTCATCGACTTCGCTCATCTCTCCGGAAGCGCCATGGCCGGTGCTGCCCTGAACTGGTGGGTGCTCAACGGCAGTGGGACCATCGATCAGCCATCAGACAGCGCCACTACGATCAGCGGTCTATCGTTCGGCGATAACCTGGTTGTGCTGACTGCCAGCATCAACCAATGCGCATCTATCAGCGATACTGTGCTCCTGCATGTGGACGACCTCTTCATCCCCGAGGGGTACAGCCCGAACGGGGACGGCGTGAACGACCGTTGGGAGATCCGCGGCGTAGAGGCATACCCGAACAGCTCCCTGCAGGTATTCAACAGGTGGGGCAAGCTCGTATATGAAGCCGAAGACTATTCCAACGAATGGGAAGGGCGCGCGCGCAATGGCCAACCACTGCCCGACGACACCTATTTCTTCGTGCTTAACCTAACCGGCCGACGCTCGTACAACGGCCACGTCATTATCAAACGGTGAGGCCAATCCTGCCCTACATCTCACTTCTGGCATTGGTCCTCACGATCGATTGCATAGGACAGCACACACCCTTGACCAGCCAATACCTGTTCAACGGCCTGGCCATCAATCCAGCCTACGCCGGCAGCCGCGACGTACTGAGCGCAACGCTCACGCATAGGCAGCAGTGGGTAGGTTTCGAAGGGGCGCCCGTGACGCAGACCATCGCGGTGCATGCGCCCGTTAAGCGCAGCAAGGTCGGTCTGGGGCTGATGGTTTTCAACGACCGCATCGGAGTGAGCAATGAGACCGGCGTACTGGCCAACTACGCGTACCGGATCAAGATGCCGAACAGGGCGAAACTGGCTCTTGGCCTCGGCGCCGGCCTGAGCTTGTACCGCGCCAAATGGAGCCAAGTGGCCACCGTTGACAGCAACGACCCCAGCTTCGCCGGGGATACACGCGGCGCCGCCAGACCCAACTTCAGCGCTGGCCTTTTATACCAGACCAAGATCTGGTACGTGGGCGCATCGGTCCCTTTCCTGTTGGCGCACCGCTATGATGTGGTGAACCGGTTTTACCGCCTCTCCGACGAGCGCATCGACCTTGAGCCAATGCTGACCGGTGGCTATGTGATAAAGCTGAACGATGAATTCAAACTGAAGCCGACCTCGTTGCTCAGGTACCGCTTGGCCAGCGGTCTTCAAGGTGATCTCAGCACGAACCTGATATACCGCGATAAGGTGTGGCTCGGTGCATCGGTGCGCACCAGCGACGCGATCATCGGCATGGTGGAAGTGCTGCCCACGCCGCAATGGCGAATCGGCTATGCCTACGACGCGGGCTTCTCCAGGATCAATCCTTACCACAAGGGCTCGCATGAGCTCTTGGTTCAGTACGAGTTCGGCTACCGGATCCGGGTGAGGGACCCGCGTTACTTCTGACGCCATGAAGTACGTTCTCCCTCTCCTCTTCGCCACGCTCTGCAGCCTGCCGGCGCGTGCGCAGCACATCCATGAGGTGCATCCGCTTGGCATCAGCCCTGGTGGCGAGGACTATGCCCCTGTCTTCCTGGACAGCGGATTCGTGATATGCAGCGTGCGCGACAATGCGGCTCTCATCGGCTTCGTCGATTCGGAAAGCGGCAAACCGCTAAGCGACCTTTACTACGTGCCTTTCGCACAAGGCAAGGCGGGCGCTCCCGTGCTTTTCAGCCAGAACCTATGCACCCCTGTGAACGAGGGCCCGGCCAGCTTCACGGATGACGGCCGCACCATCAGCTTCACGCGCAACGAGGTATTGCCCAAGAAGTTCTCCAATATGCGCGCAGCCAACGGCCAGCTCGGTCTCTTCTTCTCCTGGTTCGAAGAGGGGGCCTGGTCAGCGCCTGAGCCCTTCCAGTACAACGATCCGAAGAGCTCCAACATGCATCCGGCTTTCTCACAGGACGGCCGCACGCTGATCTTCTCCAGCGATCGCCCGGGCGGAATGGGGGGCATGGATCTGTACCGCTGCGTGCGGAACGGCACTGGATGGAGCGCACCGGAGAACCTTGGACCGGCGGTGAACAGCCCGCTCGATGAAGTGTACCCCCGCCTACAGACCGATGGCAGGCTCCATTTCTCCAGCAACAGGCCAGGAGGAATGGGCGGGCTCGATATCTACTTGGCCCAGGCCCAGGAAGGCGGATGGTTGCACCCAGAGGCCATGCCCGCGCCCATTAACAGCATTCACAATGAGCATGGCTTCAACCAACTGCCCGATGGCTATCAGGCGCTGATCAGCTCGGACCGGGATGGTTCCGATGCGATCTACCTCACCAAGCTCACTGTGCCCAAGTTCCGCGATTGCACCGAGCAGAAGCCGAACAACTACTGCTTCTCACTGCGCAAACGCCAGCACGCCGCCAGTTCAACCATTCCTGTCGATCACTACTGGGACATGGGAGATGGCACTCGGATAAAAGGCTACCAAGCGCAGCATTGCTACAAGAAACCAGGCGTGTACAAGGTGCGCTCATTGCTCATCGATAGGCAGTCGGGTGAGTTGTTCCATGAACTCGGAGCGCAGCAACTGGAGGTCGCTGACCTGCAGCAGGCCTGGGTGGCTGTTCAAGACACGGTGCGCACCGGCCGGCGCGTGGAGTTGCACGGCAGCTTGAGCCATCTTCCAGGCATGGTACCCGCTGAATACCACTGGGACCTTGGTGATGGCACCCGTAGTGAGGGTGCCCGCATCGTGCATTCCTACAAGCAAGCCGGGGTTTACCAGGTGAAGCTTGATGTGATCGGAGTCCCCGATGCCACTGGCGGAATAGCGAATCGCTGCAACACCCGCACAGTGATCGTGATGGACCGCTTCAAGGATCATGAGGATGAAGCCGTTGTGGCCGAGTACCAGGACGCCTTCGGCAAGACGCACACATTTGAGTACCAGGAATTGCCCTTCGACGATGTCAGCCTCAATGGGGAGGACCTCATCGATGCCGTCTTCAGCGTGCAGCTCTTCGCGAGCAAGGAACGTGTCGATCTGGATGATGCCCGGTTCGTGCAGATCCGCAAGCTCTACCGCGTGGTTGAGCGCTTCGACCCGGTGGCCGGCGTGTATACCTATTCCGTTGGTGAGACCAAGAACCCTGAAGAGCTCTACCGCGTCTTCAAGAAGGTGAAGGAGCTGCAGTTCCTGGATGCCGAGGTCTTCGCGCTTCGCGAAGAGAAACTCATCGACCTGAGCCAGCTCGACATGGCAAGCTTGGAGGACCTCAACAACAAGAAGCTGCGGACGAGCGCCATCCACTTCGCATACAAGAGCGCCGAGCTCCAGGTTGAATCGCACGAGGTGCTGCAACAGGTGGTCGGACTTATGCGCCAGCACCCCGAACTGCGCTTGGTGATCGAAGCGCACACGGATGACATCGGCGGCCACCGATACAACTTCACCCTTTCCCAGAGCCGCGCGTTGGCGGTCATGGATTACCTCGTGGAAGAGGGCGTGCTTCCGATGCGCATGGTGCCCATCGGGCATGGCAAGAACCACCCGATCGCCAGCAACAAGACTGAGCAAGGGCGCGCGCTGAACCGGCGGGTAGAGTTCAGGATGACCGTGGATGGCAGTCCGATATCATCGCAAGAAGAACTCAGCGGGGCCACACGAAAATCGGGCGCACGCAAGCGCTGATGGCCGTACCGGGCGCGATACCTTCGCCGCCCATGTCGTTCCTGCACCCGGAGTTCCTGTGGGCGCTCACCGCCCTGATCATCCCGGTCCTCATCCACCTCTTTCAGCTGCGGCGCTTCAAGCGCATTGATTTCCCCAATGTGCGGCTGATCGCCGAGGTGACCAAGCAGACACGCGCGCGCCGGAAAGTGCGGCATTGGCTGGTGCTCATCGCCCGTTGCCTCGCGCTTGCCGCCTTGGTGCTAGCGTTTGCACAGCCGAGCCTCACCGGAACGGATGACTTGCCGGTTGGCAGCGATCGCGCCATCTCCCTGTACATCGATGACAGTTACAGCATGGATGGCCAGAATCCCCAAGGCCGCCTGCTCGACCAAGCGCGCAGAGGCGCACAAGACCTGGTCATGGCCCATAGACCCACGGACCGATTCCAAGTGCTCACAGGCTCGTTCGAGGCGCGGCAGCAGGTCTTACTGAGCCGTGACGAGGCCTTGCTCGCCGCTGCGCAGGCCGATGCGGGCCCATGGACAAGAAAATTGTCACGGGTGCTCACTCGTCAACGTGAAGCACTCGCCACGAGCGAGGCCGAGCGGAAAAGCGCCTTCCTCTTCACCGACATGCAGCGCAGCATTGCGGATGTGGAAGCCTGGCGGGATGACAGCCTCATGCGGACCGTGATCGTTCCCATTGCCTCCAGCGCTTCGGCCAACATCAGCCTCGATTCAGCGTGGTTCGCTTCACCCGTGAGAAGACTGGGCCAGCGTGAAGAACTCCATGTGCGCATCACCAACCACGGCCCTGAAGATCGTGCTGGGGTGCCCATCCGGTTAGCGATCAGCGGGGAGCAGCGCGGACTGCTCACGATCAGCGTGGCCGCCGGCGCCACGGTGGATACCATGCTTAGCTTCAACAATGACCTGGCTGGACTGCATTGGGCTGAAGTCTCCCTTGCCGACCAACCGGTGACATTCGATGACCGCCTGTTCCTTGCCTACCGCACCATCGACCGATTGCGCGTGCTTCTGATCAACGGCGGCGACGACCCAGGGGATCGTGCCATTGAAGCGGCCTATGGCACAGACAGCGCGCATGCATTCACCAAGAGCGAGTTCAGGAGCTTCGACATCGCAACCTTGGCCGGGCAGGACCTCGTGCTCCTGAACGCCTTGCCCGAGGTCGCTGGTGGCCTGGCACAAGCGCTGGATGGGTTCGTGCAGAACGGCGGAAGCTTGGCCTTGTTCCCGCCGAGCCAAGGTGAACCGGAACGGTATGCAGCGCTGCTCGCATCGACGGGCGCTTCCGCGTCGCGTCTGGATACCGGAACAGCTCGTGTCGATCGGATCGACTTGGAGCAGCCGTTCTATCGGGACATGTTCCAGACAATGCCGCGCAATGTGGACCTGCCGATCGTGCAGGAGCGATGGAGCATCAAAGCAGCACCCGGTAGCGATCAGCTTCTGCGCACTCAGGATGGGCTTCCTCTTCTCACCCGGACACGCATCGGCAATGGTGCTGTCTACCTCTTCGCCACGCCCCTCAATGAGCGCAGCGGGAACTTAACGCGCCATGCGCTCTTTGCGGCCACGCTGCTTCGCATGGCCGAGTTGGCCAGGTCATCACCCCCTTCGTATTCGGTCATCGGCGACGAGGTGAGCCTGGCCTTCAGCGGAAAAGCGATCGCTGGAGAGCAGCCACCTAGGCTGCGAGGACCTGAGGGGACCGAATCGATACCGGAGCTGCGCCGCTCGATGGCGGGCGCAACGCTGATCCTGCACGATGCCGACCTGCCTGCCGGGCATTATGCACTGGTCTCTGCGGATGGCGATACCCTGGCGGCATACGCCATGAACCGATCCCGCTTCGAAAGCGATCTTGGCGTCTTCTCTACGGGCGAATTGCGCACAGCCATCGAGCAGCACGGACTCACGACATTCACCGTGCTAGACCCCGGCGATGATCTTTCGCTACGTTTGGCCGACCTCGGTCAGCGAGGCAAGCTCTGGAAATGGCTGATCCTGATTGCCCTGCTGATGCTTGCTATGGAGACCATCCTGCTCAGAGCCACCCGATGAATGACCTGATCCTGCGCCGCGCCCATGTGGTGGACCCCGGAGGACCGCATCACGGCACCGAGCAGGATATCCTCGTGCGCGACGGGGTGATCGCCCGGGTTGGCCTGCGGTTGCCCAAGGGCAATGCCACCGAGATCAGAATCGATGGGATGCACATCAGCGTGGGCTGGATTGACCTGCGCGCGCATCTCCGCGATCCCGGTGAAGAATGGAAATGTGGAGTTGTGAACGGGCTCGACGCCGCAGCCGCTGGCGGTTTCACTGCCGTCTGCGCATTGCCCTCGACCACGCCTGCCGTCGATGGCCGTTCGGGTGTGGGCTATTGGCTGCGGAAGGCCGAAGGGCATGCCGTTCGTTTGCTTCCCTTGGGCGCGATCACCCAGGGCTGCGATGGCAAGCAGCTCGCGGAGATGGCTGATATGCGAGCAGCGGGCGCTGTTGGCTTCACCGATGATCAGATGCCCATCGGCAACAGCCGGCTGATGGCGCTTGCGCTTCAGTACAGTGCAGGCCTGCCGGGAGGTGCCCCACCGATCATGGCCTTTTCACAGGACAAGCACCTGATCGCGAATGGCGCAATGCACGAAGGCGTGATGAGTACCAGCCTTGGCTTGCGCGGAATACCGGCCGAGGCGGAAGCGATCCAATTGGCTCGTGACATCGCCTTGGCAGAGTATGCCGGTGGCCATTTGCACGCCGCCACCGTGAGCACGGCGCAGGCCGTGGAGCTGCTGAGGCAGGCCAAGGCCCGCAAACTGCGCGTCACCGCTTCCGTGGCTGCGCACAACCTGATGCTTGATGATGCTTCGATGCGCAGCTTCGAAAGCAATTTCAAGGTGATGCCACCATTGCGCGACCAAGTGCATATCGATGCCCTTCGGCAAGGCCTGAAGGATGGCACCATCGACGCCATCGTCAGCGATCATCGACCGGAGGACCGGGAGCACAAGCTGGTTGAATTGGGGCATGCGGCCTTCGGGATCATCGGCTTGGACACCGCCTTCGCTTTGGCCAACACGGCGCTGAAGGCGAGCATGCCGCTGCGCCGGATCGTGGAGCGCTTCTCGACGGGGCCACGCGAAGTGCTGGGATTCCCTTCAGCGCACATCAACGAAGGCGCCAAAGCGGAGATCACGCTCTTCGACCCGATAGCGGATTGGACCCTCACAGAGAGCGACCTCGTCAGCCAAGCGCGCAATACGCCTTTCATCGGAACGCGCTTCACAGGTAGAGCCGTTGGCATCGTTGCCAATGGCCAATTGCGCTTGGCCCCGGCTTATGCCGGTGTCACCGCCTGATACCGACTCAACGGGCGGCCGCTGCGGTGTCATTCATCGCCTTGAACTTCGCGATGAGCTCCTCGTTGGTCAATCCCAGGTTGTCGATCATGGCCTTGGCGTCGCGCGCGAAGGGATGATCAGGGTATTCATTGATCACCTGTTGATAGATCCGCTTCGCCTCCCCGTCCTGATCCAGATCATCATCCAGGGTGAGGGCCTTCATGTACAGCACATCCACGCGGCGCCGCCAGCTCTGGTAATTGTGCGTGATGCGATCATAGAGCGCGATGGCCTCATCGGGCTGTTGGCTGCTCTTGTGCATGCCAGCGGCGCGGAAGAGGTACTCCGGGGCCATGCTGTCCAGCGGATAGGCCGCCGCGTATGCCTTATAGATGTCGATCATGCCCAAGGCCGTGCGCTGATCGAAAGCGCGGTGATCGAAGAGCGAATCCTCCTTATGCCTGATACGCTCACGGGCCTCGATCACCTTAGCGTCAGGCGCAGCATCGGATCCACCGCAGGCCACGAGCAGCACGACGGGAAGGAGCTTGAAGAGGTAACGCATGTTCCGTGTCATTTCATCGGTGTGAATCGGAGCTTGTAGCTGGCGTCGGTCTTGCCGCGCGAGAGATCGCGCAATTTGCCTTGCAACAGGCGGCGGCGCAGCGCGGGTAGATGGTCAACGAAGAGGATGCCATCGAGGTGGTCGTGCTCGTGCTGGATCACGCGCGCTGCGAAGCCTTCATAGGCCTCTTCATGCGCCTTGAAGTCCTCGTCCAGGTATTGCAGCACGATCCGCGATTGTCGGCTCACATTCTCGCGGATGCCGGGAATGCTCAGGCAGCCCTCCTCGAAGGGCCACTCCTCCCCTTCCTCATCCACGATGTACGGATTGATGAAGACCTTCTTGAAGTCCTTCAAGTAGGCCTCTTCTGTCGGTTTCCCATCCTCATCCACGGCGAATGGTGAGGCATCCACGATGAAGAGGCGGATGCTCTGGCCCACTTGCGGAGCAGCCAGTCCAACACCGTTCGCGGCGTACATCGTCTCGTACATGTCCGCGATGAGCTGCTGCAATCCGGCATGCCCGGGTTTTATGTCCTGGGCCACCTTCTTCAACACGGGATCGCCGTAGGCGCGGATAGGCAGTATCATGGGGCCGCGAAAATAGCCTGCTTCTCCCGCGGCCCCAAGCCTGATGGGTGCGGCCCGATCGCAGTGGTCCATCTTTGCCCGCCCGAAACGGAAGCCATGCGCCAACGCAAACCGAAGGAGACCATCATCTGGGAGGCAGTGCCGATTAGCGGTGCCGGGGCCAATGGGAAAGCCCTTGCCAAGGTCGATGGCCTCGTGGTCTTCGTTTCCGGGGCTGTGCCCGGCGACGTGGCCGACCTCCGCGTGCTGGCGAAGAAGAAAAGCTACGCCGAGGCAACGGCGATCCGCATCGTGCAGCCCTCGCCGGACCGCATGCCCGCTTTCTGCAAGCATTTCGGGACCTGCGGCGGCTGCAAGTGGCAGGACCTCTCCTACCCCAAGCAGCTCGAATACAAGCAGCAGCAGGTAATCGATAGTCTCGAGCGTATCGGCGGCTTGGAACTGCCTCCCGTGGTACCGATCCTGCCTTCGTCCGCGCTCACGCATTACCGGAACAAACTCGAGTTCACCTTCAGCGCGAGCCGTTGGTTCACCAAGGAAGAGATCGGCGCAACGGATGAGTTCGCGGACCGCAATGCACTGGGTTTCCATATCCCGCAGCGCTTCGATCGGGTACTGGACATCAGCGAATGCCACCTGCAGCCCGCTCCCAGCGACGCCATCCGGAGTTTCATACGTGCGCATGCAAAGGATCATGGATTGAGCTTCTATAACATCCGCGAGCACATCGGTTTCTTGCGCACGCTGCTGATCCGGAGCACCACCACGGGGGAGTGCATGGTGCTGCTGGCTCTAGGGCATGAGGACAAGGATGCGCGCGAGCGGCTGCTCCATGCGCTCGTTGGTGCTTTCCCGCAGCTCACATCCGTGCTGTGGACCATCAACACCAAGAAGAACGACACCATCTACGACCTGGAGATCAACTGCTTCTACGGGCGAGGCCACATTGTTGAAGAGCTGCCGGATGGTCCCGGCGGAATGCCCTTGCGCTTCCGTATCGGGCCAAAGACCTTCTTCCAGACCAATCCCCAGCAGACCATCGCGCTGTACAAGCTGGTACGCGAGCTCGCGGGGCTCACCGGTCAGGAGAATGTGTACGATCTGTATTGCGGAGCGGGCAGCATCACGCTCTACCTCTCAGGCGGCGCGCGTCATGTTTCAGGCGTGGAGCTCGTGCCGGAGAGCATCGCCGACGCACGCGTGAATGCCGAGCTGAACGGCATCACCAATGTGAGCTTCACCGCGGGCGACATGAAGAAGTCCCTGAGCCCCGATTTCGTGCGCGAGCACGGCAGGCCCGATGTGGTGGTGACCGACCCGCCGCGTGCCGGCATGGACGAGCCCGTGACGCGCCACCTGCTGGAGCTGGACCCGAAGCGCATCGTGTACGTGAGCTGCAATCCCGCTACGCAAGCGCGCGACCTCGCCATCCTCAACGACCGCTACCGGATCGACTTCGTGCAGCCCGTGGACATGTTCCCGCACACCTACCACGTGGAGAACGTGGTGCGGCTCGTGCGGCAATGAGTTGATAAGGGAACATTTTATCCGCCGATGAACCTCGACCACGACTACTGGCACCAGCGTTATGCAACCGGTGAGACCGGCTGGGACCTTGGCGCGCCCAGCACGCCGCTGAAGGAATACCTCGACCAGCTCACGGACAAGGAACTGCGCATCCTCATTCCTGGTGGAGGACGAGCCTGGGAGGCGGAATACGCGCACCGGCAGGGGTTCCGGAACGTGTTCGTCATCGACCTCTCCGACGCGCCGCTCACCGACATGCTTGCCCGCTGCCCGGATTTCCCGAGGGCGCACTTCATCGTCGGTGATTTCTTTGAGCACCGAGGTCGCTACGACCTGATCCTGGAGCAGACCTTTTTCTGCGCGATCGACCCCGCCCTCCGTGAGCAATACGTGGCCCATATGCATCGATTGCTCGCTCCTGGTGGGAAGCTGGCGGGCGTGCTCTTCAACGACACGCTCAATGCGGACAAGCCCCCCTTTCGGCGGATTCATCAATGACTACCTGCCGCTCTTCCGCCGCTGGTTCCCTGGCGTGACGATGGAGCCGTGCCAGAACAGTATTGCGCCACGCGCTGGCCGCGAGCTCTGGTTGAAAGCCGTGAAGAACAAACCCGTGGGATGCGCGCTCCTGGACCGCTTCGAGGAAGCCGCTTTGCAGCAGAGGCCCGTGCTGCTCCATGTGAACGATGGGCGCAGGCTCGCGTGCCGGATCAGCAACATCGTAGCGCGCGACGGTGCAGACTGGCTGATCCTGGATGACCGCATGGAAGTCCGTGCCGATTCCGTTGCCCGCATGGAGTGACCTGGTGGTTCGGCATCGGAATTCTTTGCCGATCTTGAGCGGCCCGAAACCATGCCACAAAGGAGCGCACCCAAGGAAGTGCAGGAGTATTTCGAATCGTTGCCTGATACCCGGCGCGAACAGCTCGGTGCATTGCGCAGCCACCTGCGCCGCGTTTGGCCCGAAGCTTCCGAGGACTTCTCCTACCGCATGCCCACCTACAGCATCGATGGCAAGCCGGCCTTCGCCTTGGCCGCGCAGAAGAGCACCGTGGTGCTGCATGTGATCGCTTACGACCTGCTGCTCCCCTTCAAGAACGATCTGATGCACTTCGATTGCGGGCCGGCCTGCATCCGGATCCGTGTGCTGACACCGGCCTTGGAGGACTTGATCGACCGTGTGATCAAGTATGTGGGCAGCCAGATCCACTTGAGCCAGCAATCCACCCGGCCTACCCGTCTGCGTGCATCCGCTACGGTGAAATGACGGGAGCCATTCCTCCTCTCGACATTCGTGAACGCTGGCTTTGCGCGAAGCCGTCGTTTTACCACCACGATCGCCTTCGGTTCACATCATAAGGCAAGGTCTTGCCATGGTTCCAGCCATTTACCTTGGCCCCATGAGCGAGCGCACCCTGGTGCTGGACCACGAGCAAGTGCAACGGAAGCTGCGCCGCATCGCGCATCAGCTGCACGAGGAGCATCATGTTGAGAAGGAAATCGTGCTGGTGGGCATTGCCCCGCGCGGAGCCACGCTGGCCAAGCGGCTGACAGCCTTGCTGGAGAGCGTTTCCGAAATGAAAGTGCGCCTTGTTGAGCTCAAGCTCGACAAGGACCATCCGCTTGAGCGCCCTGTGCAGCTCGGCATTGAGCACAAGGAGCTGAAGAACCGCGTGGTGGTGCTGGTGGATGATGTGCTGATGAGCGGCCGCACGCTGATGCACGCCGCCAGTTACCTGATCCAGGCCCCGATCAAGCGCCTCACCACCGTGGTGCTCGTGGACCGGCGGCACCGGCTATTCCCCATCCGGGCCGATATCGTGGGCCTTACGCTGAGCACCACCCTGCAGGAGCACATCAGCGTTGAATTCGGGCGCAAAGACGCGGTTCACTTACGCTGAGTCCTGAGTGCGGCTGCGATCCGCGCCGCGACCTCTTCCGCCGCACCATCGCCTTGCACACGCACTGCGGCTTGGCTGTATGCTTGAGTGCGCTGGGCGAGCAGGTCCGCGACCCGCTCGCGCAAGGCATCGCCTTTCAGCCCAAAGAGCAAAGGCCGATCTCCGCCAGCGCGTTCAATCCGCGGCATCAGGGTTTCAAACGCCACGTCTATCCAGACCATCGTGCCGCTGGACCGCAGCAGCGCCAGATTCTCAGGCGCGATGGGCGTGCCCCCACCAGTAGCGATCACGGATGCCGGAGCAACGGCAAATGCGGCGAGTAACTCGCTTTCCACTGAGCGGAAGGCTTCCTCCCCTTCACGCTGCATGAATGGCAGAAGCGGGCCCACACGGGCTTCAATCTCTCGGTCCAGGTCGATGAAGGGCAAACCGAGCCGCGGGGCCAGAAGCCGCCCGACTGTGCTCTTGCCGCAGCACATCATGCCGATGAGGTGGATGTGGTTGATGGTTGCCGAAGATTGTGATTCCCCCCGCCAGGATGAGCGGATGTGGCGCTGATGGTCACAAGCAGCGGGTGAACATTTGCCGCTAGAGCCCATGGCTACCGCCAAAGAAAGAACTTCGCCGCCCATGAAGCTGATTGAAGCCAAGGACACGAAGGCCCTGAAGGATTGGATGCGCCTGCCATGGAGCATCTATGCCAACGACGGCAATTGGATCCCGCATCTGAAGCAGGACATCGAGAAGGTCTTCGATCCCGAGCGCAACAAGCTCTTCCAACCCGACAAGGAGAGCGGCAAGTGTGCCGAAGCGGTGCGCTGGGTGCTCTATGGCGCAGATGGGAAAGCAATCGGCCGAATCGCCGCTTTCGTGAACCCGCGCACGGCCTGGACTGAGAAGCAGCCCACCGGCGGGATCGGGTTCTTCGAGTGCATCAACGACCAAGCCGCGGCATCGCTCCTGCTCGACGCTGCCCGCGAATGGCTGCGCGCACGCGGCATGCAGGCCATGGACGGCCCGATCAACCTGGGCGACCGCAACCAATTCTGGGGACTGCTGATAGAGAACTTCACCGATCCCCCGATCTACGGCACCAATTACAACCCGGCGTACTACAGATCGCTCTTTGAGGCCTATGGCTTCCAGTTGTACTTCAACCAGCTCTTCTTCAAGCGCTCCGTCACGGTCGGCGCCCAGCCCATCTTCCACCGGAAGTACAACCAGCTGAAGAACGACCCGGATTTCGTCATGCACGAATGCACAGGCCGCAGCCTGCAGCAGATCGCCGAGGATTTCTGCACGGTGTACAACGATGCCTGGGTGGACCACGACAACCACAAGGCCATGGAGCTGGCCACCGCGCTCAAGATCGTGAAGGCGATGAAACCCGTGATGGACCCGCGCCTGCTCATGTTCATCCGCCACAAGGACCGGCCCGTGGCCATGTACATCAGCCTGCCGGAGCTCAACGAGATATTCCGATACGTCAACGGAGACCTCAACTGGTGGGGCAAGCTGAAGTTCCTCTGGCACAAGAAGAGAGGCACGGTGAAGACCATGACGGGCATCGTGTTCGGCGTGGCCAAAGCGTGGCAGGGCAAGGGCCTCGAGGGCGCCCTCATCGTTTTCGCAGAGAAGACCATCGTTGAGAAGAAGCTCTACCACGACACGATCCTCACCTGGATCGGTGATTTCAACCCGCGCATGATCAAAGTGTGCCAGAACCTCGATGCTGTGAATTACCGCACCTTGGCGACCTTCCGTTACCTCTTCGACCGCAACGCCCCGTTCGAGCGGCATCCGGTAATCGAGAAAAAGGAGAAATGAACTCCGTTTGGCACAGTGGATCAGATCTCTACTTTTGCCGCCCCTTGGCGCAGGGACCCTTCGGGGGAAGCGCGCCGGAGGACTCGGTAGCTCAGTTGGTAGAGCACAACACTTTTAATGTTGGGGTCCCGGGTTCGAGCCCCGGCCGAGTCACAGAACCGATCACACGAGCCAGGGTGATCGGTTTCTTTGAAAGCCTGCCCAGGTGGCGAAATTGGTAGACGCACTACTTTGAGGTGGTAGCGCCCGAAAGGGTGTGCTGGTTCGAGTCCAGTCCTGGGCACTTGATGATCAAAGCCTCGCCGCGCAGCGGCGGGGCTTTCTCATGTTTCGATGGACCGAGCGCAGCTCGAGGCCGGAGGAACATGAGAATGCCCGAGCGAGCGGAGCCAGCAGGCCTTGATTCCTTTCCGGCCAAACCTGGTCCGACGGAGCGAAGCGGTGTCAATCCAGCCTTGGGCATCGAGGGTGACCTGAAGGTCCTGCGCAAGCAAGGCATTCGGATTCTCGGAGAAAAGCGGACTTGAGAGCATCCTCAACGCTGGAATACCGGTTCGGTGAGCTGCTCAAGATTCCATGGAGGACTATGCACGCATCTTTGAGCCGAATTCACAGGCCGAAGGTCTTGAATGCCCGCACCGGGGTATCTGATTCCCAAGGTCTCCGAGTACCCTGAGCATGGAATCTCCGCTGAAAGACCTTCTTGTGATCGAGGCCGCAACGGTGCTCGCCGGCCCCTCCGTGGGTCTGTTCTTGGCGGAACTGGGCGCGCGCGTCGTGAAGGTGGAACCGCCCGTAGGCGATGTCACGCGATCATGGAAGCTGCCCTCCGAGGATCCCAGAGGACCCGTGAGCGCGTACTTCAGCAGCGTGAATTGGGGCAAGGACCATCGTCGCCTCAACCTGAAGGATTCCGCTGATCGCGCGCAGTTCGACGCACTCGTGCGTGATGCCGATGTGCTCATCACCAACCACATGGCCGGCGACGCGGAGAAGCTCGGCCTGACCCGCGATCGCCTGAGCGCCCTGAATCCGCGCCTGGTCCACAGCCACATCAAGGGCTTCGCTGACCAATCAGAACGCCCAGCCTACGATGTGGTGCTGCAGGCTGAGTGCGGCTACATCAGCATGACCGGCAGCGGACCCGACCAGCTTGCGAAGATGCCGATCGCCCTCATCGACATGCTGGCCGCGCATCAGTTGAAGGAAGGCCTTCTGCTCGCATTGCTCCAGCGTGAGCGCAGCGGAGCAGGAAGCTACGTGGAGGTCTCCCTCGAAGAAGCCGCGCTGGCAGGGCTCATCAATCAGGCGAGCAATTTCCTCATGGCCGATGCAGTGGCCAAGCCCATGGGCACGCTGCACCCCAATATCGCTCCGTATGGTGAGGTGTTCCGCTGCGCGGATGCGGGGCGGATCATCCTGGCGGTCGGCAGTGATGCGCAGTTCAAGGTGCTCTGCGCATTGCTCGGATCGCCTGGAGCGGCAAACGATGCGCGATTCACTTCCAATGCCCTTCGCTTGCAGCATCGTTCAGCGCTATGCGATGCGCTTTCACCAGCCTTCGTTTCAGAGGCGCGCGACCCGCTTTTGGAGCGATTGCTCAAGGGCGGGGTGCCGTGCGGGGCCGTGCGATCAATGGATGAAGTGCTCGCCTCTCCCGTGGCGCGCCGAATGATCCTCCGATCCGAGATCGATGGTGCGCATACGATGCGGTTGCGCGGCAATGCCTTCCGCTTGGGCGAATGAGCCTTATTGCTGAGCGGTCGCGCGCTGCGTCTTCAATGCGTGCTTCAAGAGGGGAACCAAGCGCTTCGCCTCCTCATCGGTGAGGCCCTTGCCGAAAGCGACTTTCTTCCCCAGGTGCTCGAAGCCCAAGCGCTCGCCGCCTATCGTCCACACGCTGTCGTTCCACTGCCATTTCCACGAATCACGATCGATGTTGAGCAAGCCGAGGCCTTCAACATTCTCCGCGAAATATTCGGTGGCCCTTCCGAAACCGAAGAGGCTGTCCTTGACCGTGAGCTTCCCGTCCTTCACCCTCCAGAGCTCGAAGCCCTTGAAACGCCAGAGGGTGGCACGCCCCACCTGCAGCATGAAGTAGAGCCAGAACGCGAGGAATGCGAGCAGGTATTGCCGCAGCGGGTCGCCCACAGGAACCTTGGCCCGCTCGAAGAGGATGAGGACGCCGCACAAGAGCCAAGCGGTGACCCATACCAATAGCATCGTGCGCTTGCCGCCGGACGGCCTCGCGCTGATCACGACGCTGAACCGGCCATCGCCCCGGTCAACGCTCACGCGGTCGCTGATGAACTCCATCACGCCTTCACTTGCGCCAGCACCTGCGCGTAGAGCGATTCGTAGCGCGGCAGGATCTCCATCAGGTCGAACCGCGCTGCGCCGCGCAGGGCATTCTGCCGGTATGCCGCGAGCCTTGCGTCATCGCCGAGGATCGCTGCGGCCGCATCAGCGAAGGCGCGCACATCGCCCACCGGGCACAATAGACCGCTGTCCCCATGCGAGACCACTTCGGGCAGGCCGCCTGAATCGCTGCAGACCACCGGCACCCCGCAGGCCATGGCCTCCAGCGCAGCCAAGCCGAAACTCTCGGTCTCGCTGGGCAGTACGAAGAGGTCGCAGCTGGCCACGACCTCTTCGGGGCGGGTCATCTTGCCGAGGAAGTGGATCTGATCGCAGGTGCCTTCATGCCTGCATTGGGTCTCGATCCGTTGCCGCTCCGGCCCGTCGCCGATCAGCAGCAGGCGCACCGGCATTTGCTGTCGCAGCAGCTTGAACATGCCCACCACATCATCCACGCGCTTCACCGCCCTGAAGTTGGAGACATGCACGAGCAGGCGCTCGCCTTTCGGCGCATAGCGCAGCCGGAGGCTGGGATCGTGCTGGTGCTTGTACAGTTCGAGGCAAACGAAGTTGGGGATCACCTGCACGTCGCGCTTCAGCGGGAAATGGGAGTAGGTATCGCGGCGCAGGCTCTCGCTCACGGCGGTAACGGCATTGCTGCGCTCCATGCTGAAGGTGATCACCGGCTCGAAGCTGGGGTCGCGGCCTACGAGCGTGATGTCCGTACCGT
This sequence comes from Flavobacteriales bacterium, assembly GCA_016705545.1. Taxonomy (GTDB): domain Bacteria; phylum Bacteroidota; class Bacteroidia; order Flavobacteriales_F; family PHOS-HE28; genus PHOS-HE28. The sequence continues at coordinate 160,477 of JADIYA010000006.1, read as the reverse complement.
GCAGGGTGGTGATGAAGGGCACGCGGATGCCTTGCGCGTCCAGGATCCGCTGAGCCATCCACGCGGCGCTGGCGTGCGGGATGGCATAATGCACGTGCATGAGGTCGAGGCCCTCGTACTTGGCCACATCAACGAGCTTGCTGGTGAGCACGAGCTCGTAGGGCTGGTAATCGAAGAGCGGGTAATCGCTCACGCGCACTTCATGGTAGAACACGTTCGGGTGATCGCGGAGCCGGACCGGCCGATCGTAGGTGATGAAATGGATGATATGGCCCTTTTCCGCCAGGGCCATGCCCAGCTCGGTGGCCACCACGCCGCTTCCGCCGAAGGTGGGATAACAGACAATGCCGATGCGCATGTTCCGGATGGTGCGCAAAGATGGCGTACCGCGCCATCCGTGCCGATGCGATCTTCGCCGCCATGCCTTCTGCCTTGAAGCGATTCTGGGATGCCCCTCCGATCAGCGCACTGCGCTGGCTGACCCTGATCGCCCTGGCGCCGCGGCTGTTGGCCGCACTCTTCAGCCCCGGCTACTTCGCGCACGACGATCATTTCCTGGTGATCGAGGCCGCTGCCAGTTGGGCCGATGGATTCGACTACAATTATTGGCTGCCTTGGAATCAAGGAGATGACCCCACGCCGAGCGGGCACAGCTTCTTCTATGTGGGCATCCATTTCCTGCTGTTCTCGTTGCTGAAGGCTATCGGGGTCAATGATCCCCGCGCACTGATGCTGGTGGTGAGGCTGCTCCACGCTGCATGGAGCTTGATCGTGGTGCGCGCAGGGCACCGCATCGCGGATCGCCTCGCCGGCCCTGTGGTGGCCTGGCAAGCGGGGCTATTCTTGGCGCTCTTCTGCTTCATGCCCTTCCTCAGCGTGCGAAATCTGGTGGAGATGGCGTGCATTCCGCTGCTGATGATCGGGAGCCTGCGCTTGCTCGATGCAGCTGGGGATCGGGCATGGCACCCCGCCCTCGTGGCCGGGCTCTGGATCGGGCTCGCCATGAATGTGCGATTCCAGACCATCTTCTTCGCTGCTGGTCCGGGGCTTGCGTTCCTGATCATGCGGCGCTGGGGCCAGGCACTCGCATACGGGGCGGGCGTGTTGCTTCCCTTAGCCGTTATCCAGGGAGGCATCGACCTGTTCCTCTGGGGACGGCCATGGGCGGAGATCACCCAATACGTGCTATACAATCTCAACAACACCACCACCTATGGCGTGCTGCCGTGGTACAACTACCTGCTCCTGCTTGCAGGCCTCTTGATCCCACCATTGAGCTTGGCTGTGCTGTTCGGCTTCTTCCGCCGACCGAAACCTTTGGTGCTCTGGCTGCCCGTGATGCTCTTCGTGGCCATCCACTCTTACTTCCCGAACAAACAGGAGCGCTTCCTGCTGCCCATCGTTCCCTTGCTCTTCGTGCTAGGCTATGCAAGTTGGGAGCAGTGGCGCGGCGCTTCGGGCTGGTGGAGCGCACGCAAAGGGCTCTGGCGTGGCGCGTTGGCGTTCGTCTGGTCATTGAATCTGGTTCTGCTTCCATTCCTCAGCACCACGTACAGCAAGCGAAGCCGTGTGGAGGCCATGCGCATGCTCCGCGATGAGCGTCCGCTCGGGGGCCTGATCCTCGACGATCGTGAGGAGGACCCGGCCATGCCGCCGCTGTTCTATCTGGGCCAATGGGACATGGGGGTATTCCCGCTGGGGCCCGGTCAGGACAATCTCGATCTGGGTGAGTTCCTGCGCGAAAAACAGCTCGACGGCCGCGACCATCATGTGCTCTTCATTGGCCAAGAGGAAATCGATGAGCGCATCGCGCGCTTCGAGGCGAGCTACGGCCCGGTGCAGGTGATCGGAAGGGCGGAGCCGGGCCTCATCGATCGCATCGTGCATTGGTTGAATCCGGTGAACCGCAACGAAGTCATCATCATCGCGCGCATCAGCGACCGGAACGCGCTTTAATTCGCGGCCATGCTCGAACTCAGCCATCTCGACCCCGCCGTGCTCCTTACCGGGCATGGCCTCATCGCCCTGCTCACGCTCACCGCGCTGGAGATCGTACTGGGCATCGACAACATCATCTTCATCTCGATCATCAGCAACAGCCTGTCCGACAAGAAGGACCAGCGCAAGGCACGTCAATTGGGCCTGGCCTTGGCGATGCTCTCGCGCATCGCGCTGCTGCTCTCGCTAAGCTGGGTCATGGGCCTCGATCAGCCCTTCTTCACTGCATTCGACCACCCGTTCAGCGGCAGGGATCTGGTGCTGCTCGCCGGCGGCCTATTCCTCATCTACAAGGCAACAGCAGAGATCCATGAGAAGATGGCCGGCGGGCACGAAAAGGGCGGCACCAAGCGCAAGGCGAAGAGCCTCCCAGCGGTGATCGGGCAGATCATCCTCATTGATCTGGTTTTCTCCATCGACTCGGTCATCACGGCGGTGGGCATGAGCAATGAGATCATCATCATGGTGCTGGCCGTGATCATCGCCGTGGCGGTGATGATGCTCGCGGCGGGCGCTATCAGCTCCTTCGTGGAGAAGCACGCCACCGTGAAAGTGCTGGCGCTGGCTTTCCTGGTGATGATCGGCGTGGCGCTGCTCATCGAGGGCATGGGCGAGCACATCAACAAGAACTACATCTACTTCGCCATGGCCTTCAGCGTGACGGTTGAGATGCTGAACCTGCGCATGGCGCGCAAGGGGCTGTTGAATCGCTGATCCGGAAGCCCGGGCTTCAACGCCCCACGATCACGAATTCCGTGCGACGATTGCGTGCGCGGCCTTCTGGCGTATCGTTCGAGGCCACCGGCTTGGTGGGTCCGAGCCCTTTGAAGCTCAATCGCGCCGCCGCGATGCCCTTCTCCTGCAAATAGCCCATCACCGTGAATGCCCGGTCGTTGCTCAGCGCCATGTTGTCCTCCAAGCGGCCCACGTTATCGGTGTGGCCTTCAATGCGGATCTTGATCGTCCGGTTCTCCCGCAAGAAGGTGATCAGCTCATCGAGCACGAACTCACTGGCCTTGGTGATCTCCGCGCTATTCGTTCCGAAGTTGATGTCGTTGACCCGGTAGCTCTGGTTCACGGCGATGCGCTGCACGCTCATATCGGCCTTGGCCACGCCGCCGCGCGCGGAATCGGCCACGCTGAAGCTGCGCGAGTCGAAGACGTGCCCTTCCTTCTTCACGGTGACCACCACATCGCTGCCGGCCTTCAAGCGCACCACGGTGGCATAGCGCCCATCCACGCTGTCGGCCTTGATCACTTCGGTCTTGCGCGTGTCCATGTACTTCACTTCCACGGTGGCGCCGCGCACCGCCTGGCCTTTCTCGTCCTTCACCTCGCCCTTCACGATCAGCACCTCATCGGGTCGCACATCAGTGGGCAGCGGGAAGCGCATGATGTCAAGCCCTCCCGCTCCCTTGAACCGCCCGCTGGCGAAATAGGCGGTGCGCCCATCGGCGCTCACGATCAGCCCATGCTCGTCCTGGTCCGTGTTGATGGGATGACCGATGTTGCGCGGCTTTGTCCAGCTGCCATCGTCGTTGAGCCTGCTGAAGAAGATGTCGTAACCGCCGATGCACTTGTGGCCACTGCCGTTCGCCGCCGGCTTCGCTGCGAAGTAGAGCGTGCGGCTGTCGGCGTGCATGAAGGGCGCCTTTTCATCGCCTTCGGTATTGATGCCGGGTACGGGCTGCGCGGGCGACCATTTCCCTTTGCCTTCGCGGGTCGAGTAGTAGATATCGATGCCCTTGCTGCCCTCCCGGTTCGTGGCGAAGTAGAGCGTGCGCCCATCGCCGCTCAGGCTGGGCTGGCTCTCCCAACTGCCGGGGCCGTTCACCGCATCGCCGATCTCCTCGAGCCCTTCCCACTCCCATTCCTGCCCGCCCGCATCCAGATTGAATTTGCTGTTGAAGTGCGATCGATGGATGTCGCAGTTGCGATAACCGCTGGCATTCGCAGGTCCGCACACCGTGACGAACATCTCCTTGTTGTTGAGGCTGATGGTGACGCCGCCGTAGCTATCGCCGGTATTGAAGGGGTCGGGCAGCACGCGGCCAGCATTGAACTCTTCGGCGGTGCTCTTCCGGCGGGCCTCCGTCAACTCCTCCACGTCGCGTGCTACCAGATCGCCTTTGGCCTTCACCTGCCGCTTGCGGGTGAAGAAGAGCATCTCATTATCGGGCGAGAGCATCGGCAGGTACTCATCGGTGGTCGTGCTCACATTCGGGACCGGCTCCGGATTCAGGTTCCCGGTGTTGCGGTAGAAATCGGCGTAGAATCCCAGCTCGGGCATCAGGGCCTCCACTTCCGCGTATTGCTTGTCGTAGCTCTTGCTCACGCGCGCGGGATCATCGGTCGGGAACTTCCGGAAGGACTCGAGGTCGCGGGCAGCCCCGCCGAAATCGCTCTCGGCATAACGCATCATGCCAAGCTGATAGAGCATCTCGCTGTGGTATGCAGGGCATTTGGCCTGAACGGCCTCGAAGTACTTGATCGCGCTGCCGAAGCCCTTGCCGGCCTCACGCGCGATGCGCGACGCCGAGAGCCCCAAACGGTAATTGCATTCCACGCACTCCGCATCGATCTCCAGCGTGCTCTTCAGCTTGGCGTGGCGCTCTTTCGGGTCCTTCGCCTTGGCCGCTTGATCGAGCAGCTTGATGATCTCCTTGTCAGTGGGAAGGGCACAAGGGTCGCCGTCTTGAGCACGCAATGCGCTGCCGGCTAGCAGCAGCACAGCGTACAGGATCATGCGCGCGGGACCAGCATTCGCGGATCCTACAACCTTCCAGTTGGACAACAGGAGAACCCTCAACCTCATAAACCTGCTCAACCTCATTTCACAGTTGTATCCGTGGCCTCCGCCTTGGCGACGAGCGCATCCCCTTGCTTGCGGGCCTCATCCACGAGGGCGTCGGCCTTTTTATCGGCTTCAGCGATGGCGCGCTGCTCCACCTTGTCGGCCTCTTGCTTGGCCTTGTCGGCAATGATCTTGGCAGCAGCCCGTGCCAACGGGTTCGACACCTTGGCGAGCTCATCATCAGCGGCCTTGTAGGCCTGTGCCTTCACCTTCGCCGCTTCCGTGCGTGCATCGGATTTCAGCAGGCCTGCCCGCGCCTGCGCCTCTGCGATCAACCGATCGCGCTCGGCCTTGGCCTGTGCGATCAGCTCTTCCTTTTTCTTCCCGATCTCCGCGTTGATGGTTTCCTTCACCTCGGTGACCACGGCATCCTTCACACTGGCCGTGCCGCCGGCGAAGACGGGCTTCACCACGGGCTTGGTCACCGTGCCGGTGAATTTGATCGTGGCATCGAGCTCTTTCGGCACCTGGAAGTTGGAGCCGATGGCGGCGTTGGCCTTGCCGAGCAGCCCGCCAACCGCGCTCGCTGCGTTTGATCCAAAGATGTCGGTGGGGATCTTCGCCTTCATATCGTAGTCGATGTCCTGCTGCGCGAAGCCCGTGCTGCCGCTAACATCGCCTTGGATGCGATCGATCTTCACCTTGAAGGGCTTCACCTCCATGCGCCCGTCCTTGAACTCGTAGCTGAAGCTCACATCCTGCAGCTTGGTGTTCTCGAGCTCTTTCACCTTCAGCGCCTTCGCCAAGTCCACAAGCGGCTGGAAGCCATCGACCTGCACGTTGCGTGTCAGGAGCGTCCCATCGCCAGTGAGCGTGTTCAGGTCAGCCTCCATCCGCTCGTTCAAGCGGCCCCTCATGTCGAGCTTGGTGCTGAATGTGCCCTTGCAGGTCTTGGCGATGGGCGCCACCTTCTGCACGAGATCCACATATGCGACGGTCTGCTGGATGTCAAGGTCCTTGATGTCGTACCGGAAGTCGATGCTGGGCATCTTCACATCGCGCGCCTCATAGCCGCCGGACATGACCACCGATCCGTTGAACAGATTGAAGAACACGTCCTTCAGATCAACGCGCTGATCATGCACATGCAAGCCACCGCGCACATTGGTGAGCTGCATCTGATCGTAGCTCACCTCTTTCACGTTCAGGCCCAATCGGAAATCGATGTTGTCGGGCACTTCGATCACGCTGAGCGGCGTGCTGTCGACGGGAGCGGCATCAGCGCTGGGCGCTGCCTCCTCGGGGCCCATGAGCTCATTCAGGTCGAAACGATCCGCTGCCAGATCGAAGCCGCCGGTGAGCGTGCTGTCTCGCAGCCACCATTGGATGTAGTTATCCATGCGGCCCTTGGCCTGGATACTGCTGCTGGCCACGCTCCCGTCGAAGGCGCTGAGCGAAAGGAAACGCGGGCTGAATTCGAAGAGCAGGTTGTTGATGCCTACCGGGTACGGCAACGAATCTGATCGGTAGTTCATGCCCGCCAACGTCATGCGCCCGTCGGCTTGGAACTCCTCATAGCGCTGGGCTTCCACATCGCTCATGGCGCCCTTCATGCGCACATCGGCAGTGAATTTCCCTTGCAATTCCTCCCCTTCCATCGGCACCACCTTCTTCACGCTGGCCAGATCGATATCAGCCTTCAACTCAGCATCGACATTGGGGTCGCTGATGGGATGCGTGAGGTGCATGCGCGCTTCAACCGGGTTGCCGGCCATCCTCATGGCGAAGCGCTTCAGGTCCACCACGGTGCCATCGAGGTCCTGCCCGCCTGGGCTGTTCACCTTGAGGTCAACATAGATGTCGTCAACCGAAGCGGGCAGGTCGGGATACTTGAATCGGCCTTTGTCCACCTCCATCACCAAGCCGAATCCGGGCATGCTGCTCTCGCTGTATGTGCCCTTCACATGTCCGCTGAAGGCCGCCTTTCCGCTCATCTCCACGCCCTTCAAGTCGGTTGCGAAATCAGCGGGGACGAGCGATAGCAGGGTGGCGAAATCCGTCTTCTTAGCATTCCATGTCAGGTCCATGTCGATGGGATCGCCGGGCATGGCCAGCCAGCCATCGAATCCGAGCACGAGCTGGTTGATGGTCGCCTCGTTCTCCTTGAACGCGAATTTCATGTTCGGCATGTCCATATCGATGTCAGCCTTCACGTCAGCCTGAACGTTGCGCAGGTACTTCACGCCTTCGAAGACCACATTGGCCGTGTCGGCATGCAGCACGGTCTTGAGGACATAGAGATCCTGTGTCATATCGCCGCTCCCAGTGAGGTCGAGGCCGAGCAGGTCCATGTAATAGCCGAGCGAGGCATCGTCATAGACCAAGCGGCCATTGGCGATCGAGAATTCATCCAAGCCAAGGTGGAATCCTGCGGAGGTGTCCGCCGGTGCTTCCTCCTCCACGGCAGCGCTGTCGGCCTTGGCGATGTCCCAGTTGGCAGCGCCATCTTTCAGCACCTTCACGTGGATGTTCGGCTTCTCGAGGTGCATGCGCTTCACCTCGATGCGATCACCGAACAGGCTCTTGATGTCCACCGTGGCGATCAGGCCAGCGATACGGGCCAATTCCACGCCTTCGAATGGCGCGGCGTTCAGCACGCTCACATCAGCTATTTCCACCGTGAGGTTGGGGAAGCTCCGAAGCAGTGTGATGTCCCACTCGCCCCAATTCACCGTGGCATTGAGGCTCTTGTTCACTTTATCCTTCACCGCCGCCTCGATCTTGTCCTTGAAAAGCAACGGGATGAGCACCGCCGAAGCGAAGAGGAGGATGATCAGGATGCCGAGCGTGACGAGGATGCGTTTGAACCACTTCTTCATGTTTGCTGGATTTGACTGCCTTAAGAGTGCGCGAAGTTCGCGCACGGCTCACCCGATCCCGTGCCGGGGTCGCCGCCTTGTCAACGCCAACCTGTCGGTCCGCCGGACCCCGTCCGGCAAGAACACTCGCAACACTTCACTGCAAGCTACACTTGCACCAGCCACCATGCCAGCGAAGAAGAGACCTCAGATCTTCAGGTTCACCGCCCCGCTGGAGCGCATGACGGGCCGTTTCGCGTGGAGCTACGTGGAGTTCCCGCACGATGTGAAAGAGCTTTTCGGCAAGCGCGGCGAGGTGCGTGTGAAATGCCGGATCAATGGTGTGGCCGCGGACCGGGCCCTGATGCCCACGAAGAGCGGCTACCACATCATTGTGCTCGGCGGAGACCTGCGCCGGCAAGCCGGGATCAAACGGCCTGGCGAACCGGTGAAAATGGAATTGTGGCTGGACCCCGAGCCTGACCGCATCAGCATCCCGGCTGAACTGGCGGAAACACTCGATTTCATCCCGGAGATGAAGGCGGCTTGGGACAAGCTCACGCCCGGCATGAAGCGCAGCATGAGCTACTGGGTGGGCAGCGCCAAGACCGAGCCCACACGTGCCAAGCGGATCGCTGAGTTACTGCGGCGATTCGAGACCGGCCATTTCCAGGTGGGCAAAGGGCCGGAGCCTCCGAAACCGAAGGAGAGGAAATAAAGAAGCCCCCCGACGGATCGGGAGGCTTCTGATAAATAGCGTGCTTGCTTACTCGGCGGCAGGGGCGTCGCCTTCTGCAGCGGCCTCGGCGGGCGCGTCAGCAGCCGTTTCGGCGGGAGCTTCCTCGGCAGCAGGAGCGGCAACCTCAGCAGCGGCGGAAGCGGCCAACTTGGCGCTGAGCTTCGCGGCCATCTCTTCGGCTTTCTTCAATTCGGCGGCAACGCGGTCCTTGGCGGCCTTGTCGGCGCCATCGGCGAGCTTGGTGCGCTTGCTCTCGATCTTGGCGTTCTTCTCGTTCATCCAGGCATCGAAGCGACGGTCGGCCTCTTCTTGCGTGAACGCGCCTTTCTTCACCCCGCCATTGAGGTGGTTACGGTAAACGATCCCCGTGTAGCTCAGGATCGCACGGCAGGTATCGCTTGGCTGGGCGCCCTTCTGGAGCCAGTCAAGCGCCTTCTCGCTGTTGATCTCGATGAATGCAGGGTTCTGATTGGGATCGTAGGCACCGATCCGTTCAATGTACTTCCCGTCGCGCGGGGCGCGGGAATCAGCCACCACCAAGTGGTAGTAGGGCTGGCCTTTCTTGCCTTTCCTCTGAAGGCGGATGCGAGTTGGCATGTCGCGGTATGTGTTTAATCCCCGGAATTGGGGCCGCAAATATGAGCTTTTCCAGGCGAAGAGCACACATAGAGCCGCAGCCTATGCACAGTAGGGTTCGAAGAAAGGTGCACCGACACGACCTTTAGCCCGATGCGTATCACCCCTGCCCTTTTATTCCTATTGGCGTCCAGCGCCTTGGCACAAGCTCCGACCGAGCTGAACCTGATCCCTGAACCCGTGGAATTGCGGATGGAGCCCGGCACGCTGGATTTAGGCTGCCCGTGGCAGGTTGATGTGAGCGGATCCGCCTCCAAGGAATTATTCGATCTGCTTCAAGCGGAACTGGCGCCGCTGCAGATGCCGAAGACCAAGGATTGCCTTCTGCCGCTCCGCATCCAGTTCAATCGCATCCAACCCGATACCCTTCTTCCGGATGAATGGCACAGTGTACACGTCGCACCGGATGGAATCTCGGTCACAGCACCGTCGGAGGAAGGCCTCTTCCGGGCAAGCCGGACGCTGATCCAATTACTGGAGCAGGGCCGCGGAACCGGCAACCTCCCTTGCCTCACCATCACCGATTGGCCGCGCTTCCAATGGCGGGGCATGCACCTCGATGCCTGCCGCCACTTCTGGAGCGTGGAATTCACCAAGAAGTACATCGACCTGCTGGCACGCTACAAGATGAATCGTTTCCACTGGCACCTCACGGAGGACCAAGGCTGGCGGATCGAGATCAAGAAGTACCCGAAGCTCACCGAAGTGGGCGCTTGGCGTAGCGGATCCCAGGTGGGACCGTACAGTCGGCGCGAATACGACAGCATTCCCTACGGTGGCTTCTACACGCAGGAGCAGATCCGCGATGTGGTGGCCTACGCGGCGGCGCGGCACATCACCGTGGTGCCGGAGATCGAGATGCCGGGGCATGCCTTGGCCGCGCTGGCGAGTTACCCGCAACTGGGCTGCACGGGCGGACCTTACAAAGTGCAGAAGGGCTGGGGCGTCTTCGATGATGTGTTCTGCGCGGGCAACGACAGCGTGTTCACCATGCTGGAAGATGTGCTCACCGAAGTGATGGACCTCTTCCCCAGCGAGCTGATCCATATCGGCGGAGATGAATGCCCGAAAGAGCGTTGGAAGACCTGCGCGGAATGCCAGTCGCGGATGAAAACGCACGGCTTGAAGGACGAGCACGAACTGCAGAGCTACTTCATCCAGCGCATCGAGAAGTTCGTGAACAGCAAGGGCCGGAAGATCATCGGCTGGGACGAGATCCTGGAAGGCGGCCTGGCGCCGAACGCGGCCGTGATGAGCTGGCGCGGAACGGAAGGCGGTGTGGCAGCAGCGAAGCAGAAGCACAATGTGGTCATGAGCCCCGGCAGCCATTGCTATTTCGACCACTACCAGGGCGACCCCGCGAACGAACCGCTGGCCTTCGGTGGCTACACCACATTGCAGAAGGTGTACGGCTATGAGCCGATCCCCGCCGAGCTGAAGCCCGAGGAAGCGAAGTACATCCTCGGCGCGCAGGGCAACGTGTGGACGGAGTACATCCTCACCCCCGAGCATGTGGAATACATGGCCGTGCCGCGCATGCTGGCCTTGGCGGAAGTGCTGTGGACGCCGAAGGCGAAGCGGAACGAAGCGGACTTCATCCGTCGCTTGGAGAACGAGTTCCCAGAACTGGAGGCGATGAAGGTGAATGCGAGCAAGAGCATGTACCAAGTGCGTGTCACACCTGAACAAGGGCCCAATCCCGGTGAAATCGCTGTTGACTCACAGGTGCGAGGGAGACAATGGATCCAGGTTGGCCGGACCGATAATCTAGGGAGCCGCCGGTGCGATGAGCCAAACAATGGCGGTCAACCTTGTATCGAGCCCGCTGGTGATATCAACGAGCCGTCACTAACGCGGCTGGATTTCTCGAAGGCAGAAGGCCTTTCCTGTGTCATCGAAAACCTTCGCATTCAACAATGCCACCGCCCGCCCCATCACCCTCAGCGTGCCGCCCAACGAACGCTACAACGAGGGCGGCGCCTTCACCTTGGTGGATGGCATCACCGCGCAAGAGAAGCGCGTGAACACCGAATGGCTGGGCTGGCGCGAAGGCGTCACCATTACGGTGGATCTGGGCAGTGTGCGGGATATCAGCCGCATCGCCATCGGAGCGCTGAACGAGACACACAGTTGGATCCATCTACCTCGAACCGTGGACTTCAGCGTGAGCAGCGACGGCAAGACCTTCACACCGTCGTTGGTGCGATAACGCCCAGCAATAGTTCCTGATGGGACCGGAACCACCCGGGCTCAGAAGGCACCACAGGGCGAAAACGCGAGGCGCGCAAAATGAGGCGGTGGTCCGAATCGCCGTGCAGCATAGCGGCAATATCCCCGAAAGCTTCCCCGGAGCAGGCAACCCGGCGTGGATGTTCCTGGATGAGATTGAGGTGCGATAGAACAATCTTTGCGCAACGAGAACGACATGAGATACCTCCTCGCCTCCGCGCTCCTGCTCTGTGGTCTTCAGGCCTTGGCCCAGAACACCATCTACAGCCTAGCCATCGGCAATTGGCGCAGCGGCAGCCCGGTCTGCATCACTCCGGTGATCGAGACCAGCGAAGCCATGAGCAAAATGAAGCTCGCAGCGCAGTTCCGTGAGCAGTACGCTGAGTTGAAGGACATCGCCGATGACAACCTCGACGTGCTGCTCTTCGGCACCAAGGACGAAGCCGATGAGAAACGGGCCTCGTTGCAACGCTCCTACACCCACCGCAAGCTGGATGTAGTGCTGCTCGATGCTCCCGTTCGGTCAGAATAGCTCAGCGCGCGATCACCACGGGCAAACGAAACTCGCTGCCAAGGCAAGCGATGCGCGCCACGTAGCGCCCAGCAGCCAAATCGCACACGTCCACCTGCCCATCAATGATCTCGTGGGAGCCGAGGACGATTCGCCCGGACGCATCATGCAGTTCCACGCGCATGGTTCCGTGTGGGCCGATAAAGCTGATGCGATCGCTCGCAGGGATGGGATAGGCCCGTATCCGGTCGCCCGATGGTGAAGCGATCCTCGTTGACATGACATCAATGCTCCAGAGCGCCGCCGGGAAGCCGTTCGCCAGTTCGTTGCTCAGGATCCAATCATCGGGCGTGAGCCAAGCGATGCCCTCGGTCTGGTGGTCAAAGAGGTCCACTTCGCGCCGGATGCCGGGCTGTCCGAAGAAATCGTGGCCCTGCACCGCATTGAAGTGGATAATGAAAGGCTGGCCTGGATCATCCTCATGCCCGAGCAGCACAAGACGACCAGCGCCATCCCATGAAGCGGCCGTGATCAGCCCATCGGTGTCGTGATCGCCGCGAACGCTGGCCACATGCGTTCCGGGCGCGGCTGGCAGCGCATAGAGCCGCGTGGTCTCGTCAATCCAGCGCTTGGTGAAAAGGAAGAGGCTGTCGTCCATGGCAACGAAAGCCTCGCAATCGAAGTTGGTGCCATTGAACGCCGGCGTGAAGTCCGTTTGATCGGCGAAGGAGAAGGCGATCACCTCGACCTGGACCGAGACGATGCCAACATCCTCCAGCGCCGATCGCGGGAAGCGATAGATGCGCAGATCCGTGCGCGAGCCCGAGTTATTGCCGAAGTCGCCGATATACACCCAATTCGCATCAGCCGTGATGTCCTCGTAATCGAAATTGCTCGCGCCGATGAGCTGCACCGTGCGCGTGACTGTGCCGTTCAATGGATCAACCTGCAGCACCGCTGGCGGATTGCCGCTATCAAGCACCGTCCACACCGCGCCATCGATCACCACCAAGCCGCTGGTCTCATTCAACTGCACGGGCAGCACGGAGAGCAGATCTGGCGTGATGAGCTGCGCCTCCGCGAGGGAAGGCAGCAACAGTGCGAAGAGCAGGCACCTCATTGCGCGAATGTCGGCCATGGATCAGTATCCAGTTCCAAAGGCCATCCAAGACCTGCGAACAACCTGCCGTGACCGGAACTCGCTGGACCTTGGTGCCGGACGCTCCTCCCTCCTACCTTCCGCACCGCATGGGCCATTTGCTCGACTTCGACCCGGAGAATCGCCTGCTTCCTTCGCGCGGCCGGCTTCTCGTGAGCGAGCCTTACCTGCCCGACCCCTACTTCCGGCGCACGGTGGTGCTGCTCTGCGACCACAACGACGAGGGCTCCTTCGGATTCGTGCTGAACCGCCGGATGGACATCACCATCAATGACCTCATGGAGAATTTCCCGCCCGTGAATGCGCACGTGGGCATCGGCGGACCCGTGCAGAGCGGCGAGCTCTACTACCTGCACACGCTTGGGAAAGCGATCGAAGGCAGCGCTGAAGTAGTGGATGGCGTGCACATGGGCGGCGATTATGAGCAGTTGCGCTCCCTCTTGGCCACGGACCCCAAGCTCAGCAAGCATGTGCGCTTCTTCGTGGGTTACAGCGGCTGGGGTCCGGATCAACTCAAGAAAGAGCTCGGGGATCGCTCTTGGCTGATCGCCCCTGCCGACCGACGACGCGTGATGGACCTGCGCGTGGAAGCGCTCTGGGGCAACACCCTGCGCGGCATGGGACGCGCCTTCGCCCCGCTCGCCAACTTCCCGGAAGACCCTTCGCTCAATTAGTGGTTGCCTTCACCAGCAGATCGGTGAGCGCGCCCGCCATCTTGTGCGTGTATCGCTTGGTGCGATAGCCGCCCGCCCAGCGGATGCCCTGGATCGCATTGGTGAAGAAAAGCTCGTCTGCAGCCAGCAGGTTCTGCGGGTTCAAGGAGCACTCGTACACCTTGATCCCATTGGCGATGGCGAGGTTGATCACTTGCGCGCGCATCACGCCGCCGAGGCAGCCGTCGGTCAATGATGGCGTGTACAGCACCCCATTGCTCACGATGAACAGGTTGCCAGCGCTGCTCTCGATGATGTTGCCGCGATCGTTCTGCAGCAGGCAATCGTCGAGGCCGCGCGCCCGGCTCCAGAGCGCCGCCATGATGTAGTATTGGCAATTGAGCGTCTTGTGCCTCGATAGCTCATTCACCGGTTTGCGCATCTCGGGCCAGATATCCACCAAGAGCCCGTTGGGATTGAGCACATGATGCGGATCGGCCAAGGCTCTCAGCTCGATGGTGTAGGCCCCTTGGTCGGTCTCGGGCCGGTAATAGCCACTGCCGCCGCGGAAGAGGGTGAAGCGCATGCGGCCGCTCGTGATCCCCGATTTCTCGATGATGGCCTGCACGGCTTCGCCGAAGCGCTGCCGGTCGAATCCTTTCGGAAGGGTGATCCGCAACAGATCGGCGCCGGTGCTCATGCGCGCCCAATGCGCATCGAGGAAGCACGGCTTGCCCCCCACCACGCGGATGCTCTCGAAGAGGCCATCGCCGAAGTGGAAGGCGCGGTTATCCAGCCGGAGCACGGGCTCATCGGCCGGGTGCAGATCGCCGTTATGGTCCACCCATTCGGTCATGCGGGGCGAAGTTCGCGCTTCACGGCATTGCGCAGATCGCCATTGGCGGGCACCAGCACTCCTCGAACGCCCGCTGATTCCGCTGATTGCACATCGCGCTCTCGGTCGCCGATCATCACCGAGGGCGCAGGGTCGATCCCGAGCCGGGCAATGGCGCGTTCCAGCAGCAGTCCTCCGGGTTTGCGGCACAAGCACTTGCCTTTCGACGGGTGGTGAGGGCAGTAAAGGATGAGGTTGATTCGCGCGCCGGAAGCGGCCAATTCGGATTCCAGTCGCTCATGGAGGGCCGTCACATCGGCGTGCCCATACAATCCCAGACCGATCCCGCTCTGGTTCGTGATCACCACCACGGCATAACCGGCATCCGTGGCGTAGCGCACGGCCTCGGCCACTCCAGGCAGCAGCTCGAAATCAGCCATGCGCCAAGTATGCTCCCCGCGCTCGCGGTTGATCACGCCATCGCGGTCCAGGAAGAGTCCGGGGCGCAAGCTCATTCGCCGAAGATCTGCGTGATGAAGGCGGCCACGATGCCCGGGTCGAGAACGATCATGAACACCAGGCCGAACACCGCGCCATAGAAGTGCGCATCGTGCGCCACGTTGTCCTGGCCGCGCTTGTCCATGTACCAGCTGTAGGCCAGGTAGAGGCCGCCGAAAACCCAGGCCGGTATGGGCGCCGGGATGAAGAGGAAGCGGATGGTGTTGGTCGGCGTCATCAGGATGTAGGCGAACAGGATGGCTGATACCGCGCCGCTGGCACCAACAGCCCGGTAATTCGGATCATGGAGGTGGCGGCGATACGCCGGCAGTGACGAGAACAGGATGCCGCCCAGGTAAAGAGCGGCAAAGGCGAGCGCCGGTGCCGCGGGGGCATAGAACCAGAGCGCTTGCTCAACGTGCTGCCCGAATCCGAAAAGCACGAACATGTTCACGGCCAGGTGCGGCCAATTGGCGTGGATGAAGGCGTGCGTGATGAAGCGGTGCCATTGCCCTTGAGCTTTGATCACGAAGGGCTCGAAAAGCAGGTTGCTGAAGAGTTTCTGGTTGCTGAATGCGAGGACCGAAAGCACGACGCTGGCACCTAGCAGCAGCAAGGTGATGGGGGCTCCGGTCTCGTCGAGCATGGGTCAGTAGGTATGGTCCCTCAAGATCCTCCAGCCCTCAGCCTGCCGCACCCAAAGCAGTGCAAAGGCTCCTTGCAGGGTATCGGCCTTCCGGTGGAGTGCCCAGGATCCCGATAGCCAGGCATGGTCCGCGCCTGCGGGCACCACCTCGTGGATGCCGAACTGCAGATCGCCCATATGCTCGGGTGTGGGGTATGAGCGCATGTAGTTCTCCGTGACCTGTTGTTTGCCGCAGGTATTGCCCTTCGGGCTGTGGAAGCAAATGCTATCGGCATAGGCCCCCATGAAGCCGGGAATATCGCCCCGGTCCCAAGCGGCTTCCTGTTCGGCCATGAGCTGACGGATCGACGATTCATCGGCCTGCCCGAAGGGAGCATGGCACGAAACGACCAAGGGGAACAGGAAGACCAATTGACGCATGCGGGCTAAAGAAAGCAAAAGGCCATCCGCCTTTCGGGGGATGGCCTTGGTAGCGCGGGGGAGACTTGAACTCCCGACCTCAGGATTATGAATCATGCGCTCTAACCAGCTGAGCTACCGCGCCAAGCCCTAGGGGTTTATCCGAGGGGCGGCAAATATAGGATCAGCATCCAAGGCGGACTTGCACGGAAAAATCATCCGTCTACCTTTAGCCGCTACCCTACCAACGCGCATCGACCTATGGCCAAGAAGAAGTCCTCCTCATCCAAGGGCGTGAAGAAAACCTTGAGCAAGCCTTCCGCTCCCCCGAAGAAGAAGCCTTCAGCCGGTAACAGCGGGAAGCCATCAAAGGCAAAGCCGAAGACTGCTGTCAAGGCTTTGAAGAAGCCCACTGCCAAGAAGTCTCATGCCAAGGCCAATAAGCCGATTCCGAAGGCCACGAAGCCGAAGGCAAAACCCAAAGCTCCAGGCCTGAAGAAGGCCGCGAAGCCGAAGCCCGGAGCCAAGGCAGCCAGCCCGAAAAAGTCGGTGGTGACCATAGCCAAGGCACCGGCAAAGAAGCCGCTCACCAAGCCCCCGCTGGCGAAGAAGGCGGCCTCGCCCAATGTCCCAAAGACCGCACATCCCGTTCAGGCGGCCGAACCCAAGCCGGAACCCAAGCGTGCTTCACCGGCACCTGTGCTTGCAACTGCCCCAGCTGAGAAACCGGTGCCGCGCCAAGTGGAGCGGAAACCCCTAAAGGAGCGCGTGGTGCTCGAGTTCGAGATCAACAGCAACCCCAACGTGCTTTATGAGCTGATCAGCTCACCGAGCGGTTTCAGCGAATGGTATTGCGATGATGTGGACGTGCGCGGAGACCATTACACCTTCAAATGGGGCGCCGATGAGGAAGCCGCCACCATGATCGGACGCAAGGCGCCGGAGGTGATCCGCTTCCGCCGGAATGATGATGACGACCCGGCCGCCTATTTCGAATTCCGCATCCGCATCGACGATATGACCAATGAGGTGGCGCTGATCGTCACTGACCATGCCTGGCCCGGCGACGTGGAGAATGTGCGCAGCCTCTGGTCGTCGCAGATCGCCAACCTCACGCGTGTGCTGGGGGCTTAGGGCCCTGATCGGCGCACCTTTGCCGCCGTTGGGGCGCCCAATGGCCGCATGAAGAAGCTGCATCGCATGATCATCCGGGCCTTCATCGGTCCGCTGGCCATCACTTTCCTGGTGGTGGTCTTCATCCTGGTGATGCAGTTCCTATGGAAGTACGTGGACGAGCTGATGGGCAAGGGACTCCCGATCAGCGTGGTGATGGAGCTGCTGCTCTATGCAGGCTCGAGCTTCGTGCCACTGGCCCTGCCGCTGGCCATCCTGCTCGCTTCGCTGATGACCATGGGCGGACTGGGAGAGAACAGCGAATTGGTGCCGATGCGCTCTGCTGGCCTCGGGCTCGGCCGCATCCTGATGCCGCTGATCGCCTTCACGCTGGTGCTGGCGGGCTTTTCCTTGTTCTTCAGCAACAACGTGCTGCCCCGGGCCAACCTCAAATTCCACAGCCTGCTCTACGACATGCGCGAGAAGAAGCCTGCGCTGAGCATCACCCCCGGCATCTTCTACAACGGCATCGACGGCTTCTCGATCCGCGTGATGGACAAGGATGTGGAGACCGGCCGGCTCACCGATGTCCTCATCTACGACCATCGCGGCGCCCGGCGGGGCAACGGCACGGTGATCCGCGCCGAACGCGGGATCATGGAACGCAGCGCCGACGGGAATTTCCTGGTGCTCACCCTCGAGGACGGGCACTTCTATGATGAGGGCGGTGCTCCGCCCGACCGCCGTGCGCGCTGGCCCATGATGCGCGGCACCTTCACCAAGGACGTGATCACCATGGACCTCAGCGGTTTGGGCATGCAGCGCACCGACGAGGACCTCTATCGGGACCACTATAAGATGCTCACCATGGGGCAACTCACCGGTGGGATCGACAGCCTCAATGGGACCTTGGCGCTTCGCCGAGTAGAGCAAGCGGATCATTTGCGCAACAGCCTCTTCGCCCTGCGTACCGCGCAGGTGCCGATCCGCGAGATGCCTGATCCGAAGCCCTCCATGCGGGCCTGGCTCGATTCGCTGCCAGCTGCCGCCCGGAGCGAAGCCTTTGATCTGGCCATGAACATGGCACGCGCCAATGCCAGCTTCGCCGAACGATGCGCGCGCGAAGTGGAGGGCCGGCAGGACCAGCTCGCCCGCTTCTCCGCCGAATGGCACCGCAAGCCCATGCTAGCCATGGCCTGCCTGGTCTTCTTCCTGATCGGCGCTCCACTCGGCGCCATCATCCGCCGCGGCGGCATGGGTCTCCCGGTGGTGCTCGCCATCCTCTTCTTCCTGGTGTTCCACATCGTGAGCTTTGCCACGGAGAAACTCGTGATCGCCGGTGAGATGAAAGGCTGGCCGGGCATGTGGATGGGCCTGCTCGTGCTCTTGCCTGTGGGCCTGTTCATCACCTGGAAGGCCTCGATGGACAGCCCCCTGCTTGACCGCGATGCGTATCATCGCGGCTGGGAGCGCCTCCGCTCCCGTTTGCGCCGAAGCAAGAACGATGCGCATCCTGCAGCTCTGCAATAAGCCGCCCTGGCCGCCCATCGATGGTGGGAGCAAGGCCATGCACAACATCACGAGGGGCCTGCTCAGCGCCGGCCATCAGGTGAAGGTGCTCTGCATCAGTACCGCCAAGCAGCCGCTGGATCCAGGATCCGTACCCCCTGATTTCATGCGCGCCACCCGGATGGAAGGCGTATTCGTGGACACCGCCATCAATGTGGTGGACGCTTTGTCAGACCTGCTCACAGCGGACAACTACAACATCAGCCGCTTCTTCTCGCCGGACATGGACATCCGGCTCATCCGGCTGCTCTCCGAGGAGAAGTTCGACATCGTTCAGCTCGAGAGCCTCTTCATGACGCCGTACATCGCCACCATACGCCGTTACTCCAAGGCCCGCATCGTGCTGCGCAGCCACAACCTCGAGCACTTGATCCAGGCACGCATTGCCAGCGGTGAGCGCAACATCATCAAGCGCCCCTACCGGCGCTACCTCGCCAAGCAACTCGAGGATTACGAGATGGCCGTGCTCGACCGCGTGGACGGGGTGGCCGCGATCAGCCCCAGCGATTCCAAGCACTTCCGGGCTCACGGCACGCGCACCCCGGTGGTCTCCATCCCCTTCGGCGTGGATCCAGCCGAATACCCGTCGGACCCCATCGATCCGAATCGCGCTCCCGCATTCTTCCACCTGGGCAGCATGGATTGGCTCCCGAACGAGGAAGGCATCCGCTGGCTGCTGGAGAGCGTTTGGCCCAAGGTTATCCGCAAGCAGCCCAAGGCCCAGCTTCATCTGGCTGGCAATAAGATGCCCGCTGATCTATTGCGGGTTGACATGCAAGGCGTGCAGGTGAAGGACCGCGTGAAGAATGCCGTGAGCTACATGCACAAGTACCAGGTCATGGTGGTACCGCTCTTCAGCGCGGGCGGCATGCGCGTGAAGATCATTGAAGGCATGGCCATGGGCAAGACCGTGGTGAGCACGCCCATCGGCGCAGAGGGCATCGCCTGCACCGACGGAAAGGACATCCTGTTGGCCACCACCGCGCAGGAATTCGCCGAGCACCTCATCGCACTGCATGGCGATCCGGAGCGCGCGACCGCCATCGGCAAGGCCGCACGCAAGCTGGTGCTGCGCTCCTACGCCGATGCGCCCATCGTAGAGGACCTCTCTGCCTTCTACAAGCGCCTGCTGAAGGCATGAGATTGCTGGTGCTGCTCTCCCGTGTGCCCTATCCGCTGGAAAAGGGCGACAAGCTGCGCGCTTATCATTTGATCGCGCGTCTCGCCAAGCGCCACGAGGTGCACCTGGTCTGCCTCAGCGATACGCCTACCGACCCCGCGCATATGGATCATCTGGCCCGCTTCTGCGCCAGCATCGAAGTGGTGCGCATCCAACGGTGGCGGATCGTGCTCAAGCTGTTCACGGCCCTCTTCTCGCGATTGCCCGTGCAGGTGGTGTACTTCCACCATGCCCATGCGCAGCGCCGGATCGATGCCGCGATTGATCGGATCAGGCCGGACCACGTGCTCTGCCAGCTCGTGCGCACCACCGAGTATGTGCGGCACCGCTACGAATTGCCGAAGACGCTCGACTACATGGACACCTTGAGCAAGGGCATGGAGCGCCGAACGGAAACCGCGCCCTGGTACCTCAAGCCCATCTTCCGGCTCGAGACGCGACGCCTCATCCGCTATGAGAACCTCATGTTCGACCAGTTCGACCATCAGGTGATCATCAGCACGCAGGACCGTGACTACATCTATCACCCTTGGCGCAACCGCATGGCCGTGGTGCCCAATGGCGTGGACATGGAGCACTTCACGCCGCAGGAGGAACAGCCCACCTTCGATCTTGTATTCACGGGCAACATGAATTACCCGCCGAACATCGACAGCGTGCTCTTCCTGGTGAACAAGGTGCTTCCGCTGGTGCGACAAGCGAAACCCGGGACCAACCTGCTCATCAGCGGGGTGGACCCCAGCGCCAGCGTGCGCGACCTGGCCCGCAAGGATTCCCTCATCACGGTCACCGGCTGGGTGAAGGACATCCGCAGCTCCTACGCGGCCTCACGCATCTTCATCGCCCCCATGCAGATCGGCACCGGCCTTCAGAACAAGCTGCTTGAGGCCATGGCCATGCGCATGCCTTGCATCACCAGCGCCCTGGCGAACAATGCCGTGGGCGCGCCGCCCGGCGATGCCGTGCTCATCGGAGAAACGCCCGAAGACTACGCCCGCCTGGTGCTGCGCCTGCTCGACGATGCCGAGGAGCGCGATCGCATCGCACGGAATGGCTACGCCTTCGTCCGAGAGCGGTTCGATTGGGACCGCAGCGCTGCCAGCCTTGAGCAGCTCATCACGGCAACAGCGTGATCGCGGCCAAGTGCGATCTTCGGCGCATGCGCTTCCTCATCACCGTTCTCTGCGCCTTCGTGGCTTGCATGGCTTCGGCGCAGCATGGGCCGCGCATCGGCATCGGCCTCGCCACCCGAGGACCAGGCGTTTTCGGCGGGAGCAAGGCCGACATGCTGCCCGGCCCCTTGTTCGGCTGGTACTTCGAGGCGCCCTTGCACCCGCAGGTAGCCCTGATGCCGGAGTTGCTTTGGATGACCAAGGGTGCCTTGGTCCGTGTACCAGCATCAGGCCTCAGCACCGTATTCACCCTGCGCTACATCGAGGTCCCATTGCTGCTGAAGATCTCCACCGACCGCAAGCCCAACGGCCTTTTCATTCTCGCTGGGCCCGGTCTGGGCTGGTTCGTGCGCGGGCGCGAGCAGCGCTACTTGAACGGCCAGCTCACCTTCGATGAGCCCGTGACCCTCGCTGAAAACGAGCGCCGATCGCAGTTCAGCATCACCTTGGGCTTCGGCATGGAAGGGCAACGCTGGGGATTCGATGCGCGGGGGCAATCGAGCACTGGACTACTGGATCCCGTTGTGCGCCCGCAGAACCAGGTATACATGCTCACGGCGTACTTCCGCTTCAATAATCCGAAGCCACCTCCGGTCAGTGACAAGGAAAAGCTGGAGGATTGAGCATTGATCCGATCCACATGACTTTCACAACGGCCTCCTCCCCTGTCCGCAAAGCTTTCCGCGACCACCCGCTGCTCAAGGCCTTTCTCGTCATCTTCCTGCTCGTGTGGGCCTGGACCTTCATCGGCACAACCGACCGCGCCAACTGGATCACGGAGAACGCGCTCACCATCCTCTTTATCGGCGGAATTGCCCTCACGCACAAGCGCTTCAAGTTCAGTGATGCCAGCTACACCCTCATGTTCGTGTACATCCTGCTGCACATCTACGGCGCCATGTACACCTACGCCGAGAACCCCTTCGGCTATTGGCTGAAGGACACGCTGCACTGGGAGCGCAACCACTACGACCGCATCGTTCACTTCAGCTTCGGCCTCCTGCTGGCCTACCCCATGCGCGACTATTTCATGAACCACTTCCAATGGCCGAAGTGGGTGTGCTGGGTGCTGCCGGTGGAGATCACCATGAGCTTCAGCGCGGCCTACGAGCTGCTCGAATGGGCCGTGGCCGACATCTTCTTCCCTGCGCAGGGCGTGGCCTACCTGGGCACCCAAGGCGATGTCTGGGACGCGCAGAAGGACATGGGACTGGCCTTCAGCGGAGCGGTGCTGGCCATGGTGCTGGCCATGGTGCTGGCGAGCGTGGTTGCAAGATTGCAGCGGCAGTTGCAACCGAAAAGCGTCTTAAAGCCGGATGAGGCGCCTGCACACCTTCCGGATTGTCGCCTTTCCGTTGTCGTTCCATTTGCACCTATCAAAGCCCAGATGGCAATCGGGCTTCGCGGAGGTGCGAATTGGGCCAATGTGGCCTTCACGCCCGACGAGCGGATTGCCGATCAGTCCGTGACCGAGCTCGAGTGCCGCCCGCAGGGGTTGCTTTCGAGGTCCTGTCCGGTGGTCGCTTCAGCCTTGCGCCAGAATTGGGCTACATCCAACGAGGTTATCGCTGGCTGCCGACTGGACAAGGTGCCACCGGAACGCGCTATGGATTCGATTACATTGACTTGAACTTGCTGGGCATCTTCCGAGTTAGGCAGAGATCCGGTGCGGCCGCACTAACTTGCGGGACCATCCTTCGGCAGCTCATTGGCGGTGCCTAACAGTCTTCCGAGGATAAAGATGGCAATGATAAGGGAATCAACGGAACTAGCTGCGGATATCATCCGATTGAAACGCACGCAGCTAAGTGCGCTATTACGCGTCGGATTCACCTTCACGGCGGGCCGATCCTTGCTCGCCTTGGAACTGCGTTATGCCTATGGCTTCACGGATGTCTGGAACGGAACCTGCTGCGTTAGATGTGAATGGGGCCACGATTCGGCACGCTGCGCACTTACGAGAGGAGTTTCTCCCTTCACCTTTCGTGGCGCCTGCCCTTATCGAAGCGGCTGGTGCCTGAATAAGCAATCGATCCGACTAGCGCTTCGTGCGCACCTTGCTCCAAGGCTTCACCTGCCAGGTAGCCGTTCCGGTGGCTACATGATTGCCGCTGGTGTCGTGCAATTCAACCGTGCTGGTGTAGTCCACGGACTCGGCCAATCGCAAGGGTGTGATCACCTGTTCCTCAATGGCACCCGAAAGGTCGGGTGCCGACGCGACGACGCGTTGCTTGGCCTGGTAACGGTACTGCATGCGCAGCTCGCGCAGGATCATGCGGTACTCCTGGGGGTCGAGGCGCTCGATCACGGCAAGACCGCTGCACATCTCCGCCGCCGTGGCCAAGGCGCACGCATGCATGCCCTTGATGTGATTGCGGTTGGATCGCCAGTACGGAAGCTCCACGCTCATGCCGCCTTCCTTCAACGGAACCACCCGGAAACCATGCGGCCTGTTGAAGGGAATCAGCCAAGGCAGCAGGAGATTCGCGAGCCAGCGATGCGCCCAGGAAAGGCGCGCCTTGCCCAAAAGATCAGAGAGCTTCATGCGAGCGAAGCTATCAACTCATGAGGCATCGGCATACCATCAGGGAAGGTATGCCCTTAGAAGCGGAACTCGCCTGACGGAGACCGGCGAACCCACTAGAGACGGTCGTTCGCCAGATTCGCCAACGGGCTGCGCTCACCTTTCTCCAACGTGATGTGCGCGAAGAGTGGATCGCCCTTGGCCTTGTCGATGAGGTAGCTCAGGCCGTTGCTCTCACTGTCGAGGAAAGGCGAGTCAATCTGGTGGATGTCACCGGTGAAGACGATCTTGGTTCCTTCACCCGCACGGCTGATCACGGTCTTCACCTCCAACGGCGTGAGGTTCTGCGCCTCATCGACGATGAAGAAGATGTTGCTCAGGCTGCGACCTCGGATGTAGGCCAGTGGTGCGATGGAGATCTTGTCGTTCTCCAGCATCTCGTCGATGCGCTTGGGCGTGCTGTCGTGCTTCTCGAACTGGCCCTTGATCAGCTTCAGGTTGTCCCAGAGCGGCTGCATGTAGGGGTCGAGCTTGCTCTGGATATCACCGGGCAGATAACCGATGTCCTTGTTGCTCAAAGGCACCACCGGTCGTGTGACATAGATCTGGCGATAGTCGCGGCGCTGCTCCAATGCACAAGCGAGCGCTAGGAGCGTCTTGCCCGTTCCCGCCGCGCCTTGCAAGGTGACGAGCTTGATTTCCGGATCGAGCAGCGCGCTCATGGCCAGGGCCTGCTCGGCATTCTTGGGGCCGATGCCGAAGACATTCTTCTTCTCTACGCGATCGACCGTGGAGGTGCGTGGATCGTACTTGGCGAGGATGCTCTTCTTCTTGTGCTTGAGGATGAAGAAATGGTTGCCCTTGGGCACCTCAAGCCCCAGTTCCTCAGCGGGAACTGAGCCTTTCTCGAAGAGACCATCGATGGCAGCCTCATTGAAATCATCAACCACTGTGCGGCCCGTGTAGAGCTGATCGCTCACATTGCGCACCTTGCCAGTGAGGTAGTCCTCGGCCAATAGGTTCAGGCTCTTGGCCTTCAGGCGCAGCGCTACATCCTTGGTCACCAGCACCACCTTGCGGTCCTTGTACTGGCGCTGCAAGGTGAGCGTGGCATTGAGGATCTGGTGATCGTTCTTGCCGTCCTGGAACACCTTGGTGGCATCCACCCCATTGAGGTCGTGCTTGGCCACCACCTTCAGCTTGCCGTGGGTGGTGCCGTTGAGCGGGATCCAGTCCGTGAGGACGTCGCGCTGCGCTATGCTGTCGAGGTGGCGGATGAATTCCCGAGCCTCGTAGTTGATCGTATCATTTCCTTTCTTGAAGGTGTCAAGCTCTTCGAGCACCTGTATCGGTATGGCTACATCATGCTCTTCGAAGTTGGTGATGGCTGAGTGGTCGTGCAGGATCACGGATGTGTCAAGCACGAAGATTTTCCGGTCTTTCTTCTTCATTCGCTCAAGGAACGGTGTGAGCCAAAAGTATCCGGGTGCCAGACGGGGCTTGGGCGGCCGGTGTGCGCACTTATCCACGATCGATCGTGCCGAGATCAAGCTAAGCGTTGATGGGCGCGGAATGCCGGGCGTTCGTCGTTCCTTTCGGCCATGCGCACCGACTACCCCGCGAAGATCCTGCTGGCCTGGGGCGAGGCCATCAGCGGCAACGCGGCGCTGCGCGATTGGCTCATCCAGAACGGCTATCCCGAGCTGGGCGTCTTCTCCTTCGCTCTGCGCAACAAGGCCGATGCGCGCAAGTGGCTAATGGACAATGGCCATCCGCACTTGATGGCGGTGATCAACGGAATCGAAGGGAATGCGGCTGCCTTGGACTGGCTCGAGCGCAACAACATGAGCATGCTGAAGCAGGTGGCCCTCACCGGCGACGGTGATGATGAGGCTTTCAAGTGGCTCTTGCAGCACGGCCACCGCGAGATGGCCATGCTCGCCCAGAAGATGCGCGTTGTGAAAGCTGCGATCGAGGAGGACAACACGGATCCGCACAAGTACCCGAAGGACTAGCGCGCCAATACCCCTTGGGTACATTTGGCCGCCTTCAGCGCCATGCACCGCCACCGCATCGTCATCGAGCCCGGCACCGCCGACCTCCGGTACTGGCGCGAGCTCTGGGAACATCGCGGGCTGCTCCTCTTCTTGGCCTGGCGCGATGTGCTGGTGCGCTACAAGCAAACGGCCATCGGCATCCTTTGGGGTCTGCTGCGGCCCGCCATCACCATTGGTGCCATGGGCTTCATCGGATGGCTCTTCGGTGCCGAGGTGCCGCAGGAACGCCGCGCGTGATCACCGTTTGCGCCGCAGTGCTTCCGTGGCAGTTCTTCGCTACCAGTTTCGGTGAAACAGCCAATTCGCTCGTGGCCAATAGCAACCTGCTCACGAAAGTCTATTTCCCTCGCTTGGTGCTCCCCTTCAGCACGGTCCTCACCAGCCTCATCGACTTCGCACTCGCGCTTGCCGTGATGGCCGTGCTCATGATCATCTACGGATTCGTCCCTGGCATCGAAGCGTTGCTCCTGCCCTTCTTCCTCCTGCTCGCCTTGGTAGCTTCCTTCGGTCCGGGGCTGTTGATCGCATCGTTGAACGTGAAGTACCGCGATTTCCGCTACCTCGTTCCCTTCATCGTGCAGTTCGGGCTCTACATCACGCCGGTGGCGTTCAGCAGTGCGGCGGTGTTCGGCAATCCGGCGATTCCGGAGGCCCTGAAGCTCCTCTACGCATGCAATCCCATGGTGGCAGTGGTCGATGGCTTCCGTTGGTGCCTGCTCGGCGGCAATGAGCCCATCCATCAAACGGGCTTCCTCATCTCGTGCGGTGCTTCGCTCGCCCTCTTGCTTATCGGCGTGGTGCGATTCCGGCGCACGGAACGAGGCTTCGCCGACATCATCTGACCCATGGCCGCACCGATCATCCGTGTGGAAGGACTGGGCAAGCGCTACGTGCTGCGGCACCAGCGCGCGGAGCCCTACACAGCGCTGCGCGATGTGATCGCGAATAAGGCGCGGGGGCTCTTCAAGCCGAACAGTGCAAGTGAAGCATCGGAGTTCTGGGCGCTCAAGGATGTGAGCTTCGACATCGCACCAGGCGATCGCGTCGGCATCATCGGCCGCAATGGCGCGGGCAAGAGCACCCTGCTGAAGATCCTCAGCCGCATCGTGCATCCCACCCTGGGCCGCGTGGAGATCGAAGGGCGCTTGGCCTCGCTGCTCGAGGTGGGCACGGGCTTCCATCCCGAACTGAGCGGCCGTGAGAACATCTACCTCAATGGCGCAATCCTCGGCATGGGCCGGATGGAGATCAGCGCCAAGTTCGACGAGATCGTCGCCTTCGCCGAGGTGGAGCGCTTCCTGGATACTCCGGTGAAGCGATACAGCAGCGGCATGTACGTGCGGCTGGCCTTCGCCGTGGCCGCACACCTCGAGCCTGAGATCCTCGTGGTGGATGAAGTGCTCGCTGTGGGCGATGCCGAATTCCAGCGCAAGTGCATGGGCAAGATGAAGGAAGTGGCGCACGGCGGGCGCACCATCCTCTTCGTGAGCCACAACATGGCCGCCATCCAGAACCTGTGCAGCACGGCCATCTATCTGAAGCACGGGCAGGTGAAGGCGCAGGGCGAAGCGGGCACCGTGATCGCCGAGTACCTCCGCAGCAGCAGTGACGCCGCCAGGCAGGACCTTGCGCTGCGGCAGGACCGCCAAGGCAACGGCGCCGTGCGCTTCACTGCTTTCAGCATCACCAATGAGCGCATGGAGGAGATCGCGGCTTTGCAGAGCGGCGCGCCTGCCCTGCTCCACTTCGACTTCGAATCCAATGGCGATACCCGCGAACTGCGCCTTGCCATCGGCATCGATGATGAGCTGGGCACGCGCGTAGCGCAATTCAACAACGAGGCGACGGGGCAAGTCTTCGGAGACGCCACCGGCAAGCAGCGCATCACGATCAGCCTTCCGAAATGCGCGCTGCGCAATGGGCGTTACACCTTCACACTCTTCAGCTCGGTAGCTGGTGACACGGCCGATTACCTGTTCAACGCGGGGAGCTTCGATGTGGAGGACGGCGATTTCTATGGCACCGGCAAGCTGCCTCCCGGCGACCAGGGCGCGGTGCTGCTCGAACATTCATTCAGCATCAGCTAAGTGGAGCGCTTGATCCATTTCGCACGCCGAATCCGCTATGGCAAGCCCCATACGAGCTGGGCCATGCTCCGCTACTTCCCCCGTTGGCGCAAGAGCCGATTGCCCGGCGCCAGCAGCCTGCGCGACCGGCAGCCATGGATCAGCTTCGCCGCGATCGACCTGCTGAAGCGCGTGGTGAAGCCCACTGACCGCGTATTCGAGTTCGGCGGGGCGGCAGCACACTTTCTGGTGCGATCGCGCGGCCGAAGTGGTCACCGTGGAGCACGATACAGCCTGGTTCGCGGCGCTGCAGCAGGAAATGGCGCGTGGCGCGCGCGCGAAGTGGACGGGCATGCATCACCCTGCCGAGCCCGGGAACAGCGTAACGCTCGACCCTGCTGACCCTGCGCATTTCGCCAGCACGGATGAACCCTCGCAAGGCAAGCACTATCGCCGCTACGTGGAGTCCATACGGGCATATCCGGACGAGCACTTCGACATCATCCTGATCGACGGAAGGGCTCGCACTTCGTGCCTTGCCGTAAGTACACCCAAGCTGAAGCCCGGCGGGTTGCTGATCCTGACAATGCTGAGCGCGCGCATTACACGGCGCGCAACGGACCGGCGCTGAAGGGGCTCACACCGATCCTGCAGGGCATCGGCCCAGTGCCTTATGGACCCGACTTCTCCGAGACGCGCATCTACCGCAAGCACGCATGAGCACGGCACCGGTCATCGTATTCGCCTACAAGCGGCCGGCGCTGCTCCGCGAGGCCCTGCGCACGTTGGCGTCGAATGACCTTGCCGCGGAGAGCGACCTGCACATCTTCTGCGACGGCCCGAAACCGGGCGCTCCCCCAGCGGACCTGATCGCCATTCATGAGGTGCGCGCCCTGGCCCATGGAGCCCAAGGATTCCGCAGCGTCACGGTGATCGAGGCACCGGTGAACAAGGGCCTCGCGCGGTCCGTGATCGATGGCGTAACGCTGATCACGACGGCGCATGGCCGTGCCATCATCGTGGAGGACGATGTGGTCCTATCACCGCACTTCCTGCGCTTCATGAACGAGGCGCTCGACGCCTACGCCGATGATGAGCGCGTCTTCGGCATCGGCGCATGGAACTATTTCGCCCCGGAAGAGAGGATCCAGCGCAATTTCTTCCTGCGTTATCCCGACAGTCAGGCCTGGGCCACATGGAAACGTGCTTGGGACCGATTCGAGCCCGATGGCAAGGCCCTGCTGGAGCGTTTGGAGAAATCCGGAAAGTTGAAAGCGTTCGTTGGCGATGGCAGCGTAGGCCTCTATTCAGAGATGCTGCACGCACAGATCGCCGGGCACATAGACAGTTGGGCCATCCGCTGGACGGCGAGCTGCATCGCAGCGGGAGGGCTGTGCTATTACCCGCGTGCTTCCCTGGTGCGAAACATGGGAATCGGTCAAGGCGGTACGCACGAGACAGGCGTTGACCACAACTCCGCGCTGCGCATCGCATCGGCGCCCGTGCCCGTTGAACGGATCGATGCAGTGGAGAGCCAGGAAGCGCTGGCGCTCTGGGCCCAATATGCCCAAGCGCACTTCATAGGACGGAACCCCTCACTGAAGACCCGCATCTGGCGTAAGCTCCCACCTGGGCTCCGACAATGGTGGGCGCGCAGCAACAGCAGTGGTGCATCACCCGCGCAGCTCGCCTTCGAACCCGTCTCGCGCGCATTCGGATTCGACCGAGGGCAACCGATCGACCGCTATTACATAGAGGGATTCCTTTCTTCGAAGAAGGAATGCATCACCGGACATGTCATGGAGATCGGTGAGGATAGATACACCAGGCGATTCGGGTCGGGCGCCGTGCAGAGCGAGGTGCTGCTTTTCGAAGGTGCCGCAACGGCTGGCCAGCGCATTGGCGACCTCACACGGCACGATAGCCTTCCGCATGATGAAGTGGACGTATTCATCTGCACGCAAACCCTGAACTTCATATTCGATGTGCGTGCAGCGATCGAAGGGCTGCATCGCTCATTGCGTCCGGGGGGCACTGCGCTCGTCACCGTGGCCGGGCTCTGCCAGATCTCTCGGCACGATGCGGACCGATGGGGGGACTTTTGGCGCTTCACACCGCAAGGGATCGAGCGGCTCTTCGCGGAGGCATTCGGTGCCGAACGCATCACCGTGCGCGCATTCGGCAACAGTTACGCGGCGGCCTGCTTGCTCAAGGGGTTCGCTGCCGAGGAATGCGACGCACAACAGCTCGACGCGCTCGACCCGGATTATCCGGTCGTGATCGGCATCAGTGCGATCAAGGCATGATACGCAGCATCCTCTCCCGCATCGTGCATGGCCCACCTTCGGAAGAGGCGCGGCTCATCAACGCGGCATCCGCCTTCGCGCGCCATGTGCCCCACAGCTTCGCTTATCGCGATCTCACCATCGCATGCACGGATTTCTTGTCGGTCGCATGGCAGATCGCGGAGACCTTCGGTGAAGAGCGTATCCGGTTCGAGCCACGTGATCGGGCACCGCTCATCATCGATTGCGGTGCCAACGTCGGCATAACTGCGCTGTATCAGCAGCAGCGTCATCCCCGGGCGCGGATCATCGCTTACGAGCCGGACCCGAAGGTGTTCGCGTGCTTGGAGCGCAACCTCAGAGTCAACGGCGCTCAGGGCGTCGAGGCACGGCGCGCGGCGGTGGGGGTCCACAGCGATGGAGTCTCCTTCAACAGCGATGGAGCCGACGGTGGGTCGGTAAGCGAAGGCTCAGCGGCAACAGAAGTGCCATCACTACGGCTGCGTGAGGAGCTCCTCGCGCATGAGCGCATCGATTTGCTGAAAATCGACATCGAGGGCGCAGAGACCGATGTGCTGATCGACTGCGGGGACGTGCTGCAGCGCGTGGACAGGATATTCGTGGAGTACCATTCGCACACGGCCAGGCCGCAGCGCCTGCATGAATTGCTGGCCGTTCTGACAGCGAACGGGTTCAGGTACCACCTGCGCGGCATCGGTGCCGCGCCGATGCAGCCATTCCTGGCCCCGCCGGCAGCACCCATGGACCTTCAGCTCGACATCCATGCCTTCCGCAGCTGATCTGAAGCGCGCCCTGCGCCCTGCCGTGCACCGCCTGCGCCAACGGCGCGACGCGTTGCTCGGTGGCAATTGCATCGTCCTGCTCTACCATCGCGTCATTGAACTGGCCACCGATCCGCAGCAGTTGGCTGTTTCTCCGGCGCGATTCGACGCGCAACTCGCATGGCTCAAGGCGAACTGCCAGGTGCTCACGGCCGATGAGTTCGATGAGTTTCTCCAAAGTGGGAAGCGATTCCCAAGCAACAGCGCGCTCATCACCTTCGACGATGGTTACGCAGACAACCATCAGATCGCAAGGCCGATCCTCGAGCGGCACGCGTTGCAAGGCCTTTTCTACATTGCTTCCGGCTACATCGGCGCTGATCGGGAATACTGGTGGGACGAACTGGAGCGGCTGCTGCTGGTGAACCGGAACTTGCCGAAGGCCTTTGAATACGATAGGCTCGAAGGTGAATTGAACTGGAACTACGACCACCCGCCGAACGCTGCGGACATGCGCGAGCGGTATGGTTTCCTGATTGCGACACTGCGCATCCTTTCGAGTGAAGCTCGTGATGCCATCCTAAGCGAACTACGCATTCGCTTGGATTCTTCAAGGCCGCGCTCGACGCATCTGCCCATGACGCAGGATGAGCTGCGTGCCTTCGCATCATCCCCATCCGTCGCTATCGGCGCGCACACCATCGGGCATTGCACCTTGTCGAGCCGGGATGAGGATGGCCAACGGTCAGAGATCATCGGTTCGAAGCAGGCGCTCGAAGCGCTCCTGAACCGACCCATCGTGCGGTTCGCCTACCCCTTTGGCACAGGTGCGGAATTCAATGCCGTCTCCATGCGCATCTGCGAGCAGGCCGGATTCCATCATGCAGCCGCCAATGTGACGGGAATCGTCCATAGGCGCTCTCCACGATTTGCATTCCCCCGCGTGATCGTACGCGACTGGGAAGCCAAGGAATTCGAGCGCCGCCTCCGACCTTTCCTGCGATGATGCGTATCGTCCACCTCTGCACCAACGATTTCGGTGGAGCGGCCGTCGCTGCGATCAACCTGCATGAGGCCTTGCTCGCTCAAGGCATCGAGAGCGACCTGCTCACCTTGGGCCGAACGCGTAATGATGTGCAGCGCCATCACGCCATCGCCCCGTTCGAATTGTGCGGTACTCCTTTGCTGGCTCGCGCGCAATACCGAGCCCGGCGCGCACTGGAGAAGGCAGGTCTTGTGGAGGACCGGAGCATCGGCCCGGGGAATGCGAACCTGCAAGGCCGGCCGCCAGGGCTTGAGATATTCTCGCTGCCATACTCCTTCTTCGATGCTGACCGCCATCCGCTGGTGCAGCAGGCCGACATCGTCCACCTCCATTGGGTGAGTCGCGGCATGATCGGGTTCGACCGCTTCTTTGCGCGATGCAGCACCCCGATCGTCTGGACGATGCACGACATGAACCCGTTCACCGGCGGCTGCCACCATGCCGATGCGTGCCAGGGATTCACACGTGAATGCCAGGAATGCCCGCAACTCGCGGACAAGAACAAGGCGCATGGATGGTGGCGCGTGAAACAAGTTGCCCTCAGGAACTTCCCCAAGGATCGCATGGCCTTGGTGGCACCATCGGAATGGCTCGCAGCACGCGCACGGCAAAGCACAATCCTGGCCGATCGTGACTGCACGGTGATCCCGAACGGATTCAATCTCAGAACCTTCAAACCTATGCAGCGCGAGGAGGCCCGCGCCGCGCTTGGCCTGCCGATGGAAGCACGCATCATCCTCTTCAGCGCATTCGATGCGTCGAACCCGCGCAAGGGGATGACGCTGTTGCTCAGGGCGCTCGATGAACTGGGGACGGATGCGCATCTCGTGAGCATGGGCCATCCAATGCAGGAACTGCTGCATCGCCTCAACACCACTAGCACCGGCCTGCTGACCGAGGCGTCACTGATCGCGATGCACTATGCGGCCGCCGACCTCTTCGTGCTGCCCTCGCAGGCAGAGAACCTGCCGAACACCATCTGTGAATCGCTGCTTTGCGGAACGCCTGTCGTCGCCTTCAACGTGGGCGGAATACCGGAGCAGATCCATGCCGGCAACGGCTTGCTCGTCGAGGCCGGCCATGCAGATGGCCTGCGCGATGCGATGCGTGATGCGCTCCTTCATCCGTGGGACCGCCCGACCATTGCGGCGAGTGCAGCGGCGCGCTACGACCGGACACCGATTGCCGGCCGCTATGCAGAGCTTTACCGCGACCTGCGCCCATGAGCACGCTCGCCATCGTCACCGTGTGCCGCAACGACCGCGCTGGGCTAGAGCGCACGCTGACCAGCCTGAACGAACAGAGCTGGCAGGGCTTCGCACATCATGTGGTTGATGGGGCCAGCAGCGATGGCAGCGCTGAACTGATCCGCGAGCAAGGCACGCGATTCACCACGTGGGTGAGCGAGCCGGATGATGGCGTGTACGATGCTCAGAACAAGGGTTGGCGGAGCGCTTCGGCCGAGTTCGTGCTCTTCCTGAATAGCGGAGATACCCTCTCTGCGCCTGACGTGCTCGTACGCGCGTTGCCTTCGTTGAGCGCTGCTGTGGATATCGCATACGGCGACGCGTATTTGAGCGATGATCGCGGGCCATATGCGACCAAACGCCACCCCTTCCCTATCCGCAGCCCTTGGCTCATGAAGGAAGTGGTGGCGCACCAATCGCAATTCATCCGCAGGTCGCTGCTCGAGCGCATGGGAGGGTACGACACGCAATACCGCATCGCAGCCGACTACGCGCTCTTTGCGCAGGCCTTCTGGCAGGGCGGCCTGCGATTGGTGAAGCTGCCCTTCGTCGTTGGCGTCTTCGATACCCGAGGACTCAGCTCGCGAACCGATCAAGTGGAGCGCTTCGCATGGGAGCGCAAGGACATCCAGCGCCGTTTCGCCCCGCGCTTCTGGTACATGGCCTACCACGGCTGGGCAGCCTTCAATCGCATGATCGGCCGATGAGCAGCGCGCCCGCGGTCTCGGTCATCATTGCAGCACGCGATTACGGCGAGCACCTGCCAACGGCATTGGCCTCCGTATCCGCGCAGACCTTACAGGATTGGGAGTGCATCATTGTCGATGACGCCAGCAGCGATGGGACGCCGCGCATCGCTGCTGAAGCTGTTGCAAAGGACAAGCGCTTCCGGAGCATCCGGTTTGATGCGAACGTCGGCGTCTCGGCAGCACGAAACCGGGGCATCGCCGAAGCACAAGGCCGTTATGTGCAATTCCTCGATGCCGACGATGCCATCGCGCCGGAGAAGCTCGCACGGCAGGCAGCATTCCTGGATGCGCATCCAGATAGCAGCGCTCGTATGCTCCGACTTCGCGCATTTCACCGCTGCGCCGGACTTTGGCGCAACCGGGCGAGCATCATGGTGATGAGAAGCTGGATGGGGCTGGCGATGCTGACGTCAATCGCCTGTTGAAAGGCAACGTGATCCGACTGAACACGGCGCTTGTCCGCGCCAGCGCAGTGCGATCCGTGGGCGGCTTCAGGGAGCAGTTCCGCGCCGTTGAGGACTGGCACCTGTGGCTCATGCTGGCCGGCACGGGCCATCGCTTCGCGTTCCTCGACGACGCAGCTTGCCTTTCTGCCGTGCGCGTGAATCCGCGTGGCTTGAGCAAGGATGGACCAGGGATGCGGCGCTGGCATCTGCCCGTGCTCCAGGACCTCTGGGGACGCGGCAGCCTGGACTTCTTCATGCGCATCAAGATCCTGGTCCGCTACGCTGATTTCCTACTCGAACTGCGGTTGATCAAGCGCGAACCTGTGATCCTGCTCCCGCTCCGGCGCACCGCCTTCCTTCTGCAACTTGTGCCCATCACCCTGGCGATTACCCCTTTCTGGCTGTTCGCGCGACCTTTCCGCCGATGATCCACGACTGCTTCACCTTCTTCAACGAACTGGACCTGCTGGAGATCCGCTTGCGCGAGCTCGATTCCGTGGTGGACCGCTTCGTGCTGGTGGAGGCGACACTGACGCATCAAGGGAAACCCAAGCCCCTGCACTTCGCGGAGAACAAAGCACGCTACGCGGCATGGCTGCACAAGATCCACCATGTGGTGGTGGAGCGTTACCCGCCGCGCCCCGATGGCGATGGCTGGGTGTTCGAGAAGCACCAGCGCAACAGCATCCTCGATGGTCTGAGGGACATCGCGCCGACGGACCATATCATGATCAGCGATGTGGACGAGATCCCGCGCCCGGAGAAGGTGCGCGCAGCGGCTTTGAAGCGCGGACTGCGCATCTTCCGTCAACGCATGTACTACTACTACCTGAACTGCGTGAACGCCACGCAGCAGGGCGGTGATGATTACCGGTGGAACGGCACCGTGATGATCGATGGAGCGATGCTCCAACGAAAGCCGCAGCATTACCGCGAGCTGGCCATCCTGCTCCAGAACACCTTCGCACCGCCGCTGGTGCGTGCGCTCTACTATGCCGTGAAGCTCCGCTGGAGGCTGATCCGCGAGGGTCTAACGGTCACGTACATCGACGATGGCGGCTGGCACTTCAGCTACCTGGGAGGCGTGGACCGCATCGTGAGCAAGCTCGAGGCCTTCGCCCATGCCGAGTACAACAAGCCCGAGTACAAGGACCCTGAACGCATCCGTCGCGCGATCGAACAGGGCGAGGACATCTTCGGGCGCGGCTTCCATTACCGCTTCGAGGCCATGGATGCGAGCTGGCCGGCCGCGATCATGAGCGATCCCCAGCGCTACGCGCACCTGTTCAGCGAAGCACCGAAGCGATGAGCGCTTCCATGCGATCGCCCCAGTGCTTCCAGTTATGGGTGGTCTCAAATAGCCTGCGGGCGGATCGTTGCAAGGCGCTGTATTCGCCTTGGTTGGCCCACAGGGAGCACATCACTTCCGCGTAGTCCGCCGCCCCTGCATCCGGAGGCAGCAAGCGACCATTCACGCTATCGACCAAGGCGCCAGCGACTCCTCCGGTGAGCCGTGCGATGGAAGGCAATCCGCACGCAGCCGCTTCGCAGAAAACTATGCCGTAGCACTCCGCGCGCGCAGGCACGAACAGGAAATGATGGCTCAGCATCAGCGCTTGGATCCTCCGCTCGCCATCCGATGTGTTCTTGTCGATGAAGGGGATCACGTCGATATGCTCCGACGCTTCGATGGGCGGGACGACACCTGCGATGGTGAGCCGAACGGGCACGCCTGCGGATCGAAGCTGCTTCACGGTCTCCAGCACCAGCGGTCCGCCCTTGCGTTCCCAATCGACTCCGAGGAAGAGCAGCCGCAATTCGCCCAAGGGTCGCTCCCTCAGCGCTTCAGCCGCGCTTGGAATCGACTTGAAGTTCGCCCCGAATGGCACCACTGCGACTTGCTCTGGTCGCGCGCCATGGTCACGCACCGCCGAAGCTGCCGCCCAGTCAGAAGGGAAGACGGCGAAGGCGGAGCGTTGGATGGCCGCGCTCTCGTTGCGCAGGCTCTGCCGCTTCGACCAGCTCGAGAGGTCAGCGTACGACTCATAGTAGTCGAGCATGTTCGCCAACGTGGTATCCGAAAGGAAGATGAAGGGCATGCCCAGGTCGGGTCCTGCGAGCAAGGCCGTGGCCGCAGGCGCGATCACCAGGTCCGCATAGGCGCGACGGAGGCGCTCCTTCACCAACGGAGCGTAATGGCGCACAAGCCGATCGCCATGGGCATAATCAAAGCGCTTTCCTGTTGCGGCGAACAGGGCTCGGTTCAGCAAACATCCGCCCAGCAGTGCCGTGCCGCCATCGAAGGGCCCAACGGGCACCACGGCTTCGAAGCGGCGCCGAAGCTCATCGAGCATCACAGCGTGGATGCCCGACCAGCTCCGCCGATCATTCGGGTCGGTGGTGGTGAGGAAGGCGATGCGCGGAGCGTGCTGCACAGCGGCGAAGGTGGTCAACGCGCGCGAAGCAGGGACCGCCGGGTACCTTGCGCCACCCATGCAACGGCCACAGGTCAGCATCATCATCGTCAGCTACAACACCTGCTCGGTGCTGCGCGCGTGTTTGGGATCCATCAGGGCTCATGC
The DNA here is from genome assembly GCA_016705545.1 of Flavobacteriales bacterium. Classification (GTDB taxonomy): domain Bacteria; phylum Bacteroidota; class Bacteroidia; order Flavobacteriales_F; family PHOS-HE28; genus PHOS-HE28. The sequence continues at coordinate 123,705 of JADIYA010000006.1, read as the reverse complement.
GGGCATGCCGTGCTCCGTGATCGTGGTGGACAATGCCAGCGCCGATGGCAGCGGCGCCATGGTGAAAGCAGAGTTCCCAGAGGTGAACTTGATCGCTCAGTCGGAGAACCTGGGCTTCTCGCCAGCGAACAACCTGGGCATCGCGCAGGCTCCGGGCGAGTGGATCATCCTGCTGAATCCCGACACCGAGCTGAGGCCCGGCGCGCTCGCGGCATGGTTCGCGGCGCATCTGGCGCATGGCGCAGCCATCAGCGGCCCCCGACTGCTGAACATCGATGGCAGCTTGCAGCCCTCAGCGTGGAAGGTGCCCGGCCTGCGCAGCGCCATCCTGGAACTCATCGGACTGCACCAGCTGGTCGGTGCACACGGGTATCCTGCTGGTTGGTTCGCAGCGGACTTCGAGCCCGGCTTCGTTTCTGGCGCCGCCATGCTCTTCCACCGGGATTGGGTCGCACGCATCGGAGTGTTGGACCCCGCGCTGTTCTGGTGCGAGGACACCGACCTCTGCATGCGCATTACCGCTGTGGGTGGTTCTTGCTGGTTCATCGCAGGCGCGACCATCATGCACATCGGCGGCGAGAGCGCCAAGCGCAATCCGAAGCGCGCCATCCCCAACCAGCTTTTGAGCCGCATCAAGCTCGCGAGGAAGCATCGCAACAAAGTGATCGCGGGGCTCGTGGCTATGGTCATCGGCTTGCACATCGTAACGCGCATCATGGCCTTCGGCGTGATCAGCTTGTTGCGCGACGAGCCTCGTGCCAGTGCCTATCGGCATGCTTGGACCCGCTACTGGGACTACCTCATCCGCGGCGATCTCTCGATATAGGGTCATTTCGAATGCAATCAGAATCCCTCAACCTTCGCACCGCCGCCACTTGGGCCATGCTCCTGGTATGCGCGCTATTGCCGGTGAGCGGCGCTTGGCTGCCGGTACCGCTAGCGCTGGCCACCGTGCTCCTGCTCATGACTGCATGGCGCGTGAGACCCTCCCTCAACTGGCGCGTGCTGTGGCCGCTGGGCGCATTCTACGCCTTGCACATAATCGGTTTGGCCTGGACGGACGACCTCGCTTTCGGTCTCTTTGACCTACAGGTGAAAATCGGACTTGTGCTGCTGCCGGTCGCGGCCGCAGCATTCTTAGCGCTGCGACCAACGGGCATGCAAAGAGCCATGGCCGCTTTCACCTTCGGTAACATGGTGGCCATGGCCTTGAGCCTGATCGGGGCGTGGCGCTGTCAGGCAGCTGGCGGTGAGGGCTGTTTCAGCCAGAGCGCGCTCTCCTTCGACCTGCATCCGAGCTACGCTGCGTGGTATGCCTGCTGGTGCGTGGCTTATGCGGGCCATCGGCTGTTGGGCGACAGCCCGATGAAGGCGTTCGAGCGCTGGTGCTGGATCGCGAGCATGGCAGCCTTATCGGCCTTCGTGGTGCTGCTGGCCAGCAAGAGCGGCGTGCTCGGCTTGGGCTTGGTGGCCGTGTGGCTGGGTGCACGCGTAGTAACGCGATCGGGCGCGGTCATCAGGATCACCTTGCTCGTTGCTGTAGGCGTGATCGCGATCGCTGCGATCCGCGGAGGAAGCGTGGTGATGGCCCGTATGCAAGCCGCGCTCGATGCCGTGGAACTGGCGCGGGCCGGCAATCCGGCCATTTACACCAGTGCGGGTGGAAGCGAGATGCGCCTAGTGGCCTGGATGTGCAGCGCGGAGCGGATCGCAAAGGATCCCTTAGGTGCTGGCACCGGCGATATCAAGCATGCGCTCGCCGATTGCTACGCGGACAAGGGCGCGACACCTGCATTGGAGCGTAAGCTCAACAGTCACTCGCAGTTCCTGCAAGGAGGCGTAGCGTTGGGCTGGTCAGGGCTGCTGCTCACCTTGGCCACAGCGCTGGTGCCCTTGGCCTTCGCCCTGCGCCGCCGCGATGGATTGATGGCGCTCTTCGGCCTGCTCTATCTGCTCAATGCCGCTGTGGAATCGGTGCTGGAGGTGCAGGCGGGAGTGGTCTTCTATGCGTTGATGCTGGGCCTGCTCGCGGCACGGAGCACCATGCGTGCGCATCTTGCGGGGCGAACCGATTCAACCTCTCCCGCATGATCCCCTTCTCGCCCCCGCGCATCGACGACCGCACCTTGAAGGCCGTTGAGGAGGCCTTGCGCAGCGGCTGGATCACCACTGGTCCGCGCACCAAGGAGTTCGAGAAACGGCTGGCGGCGTATTGCGGCGTGGAGCGCGTGATCGCCCTGAACAGCTGGACCAACGCCTGCGAACTGGTGCTGCGCTGGTTCGGTATCGGCCCCGGAGATGAGGTGATCGTGCCGGCATACACTTACTGCGCCACCGCGAACATCGTGATGCATGCGGGTGCCAAGCCCGTGCTGGTGGATGTGCTCGACGATTTCACCATCGACCCGGATGCTGTTCGCCGCGCCATGAGCCCGCGCACCAAGTGCATCATCCCGGTGGACATCGGCGGGCTTCCCGCGCGCATCGGCGAGATCATGAAGATCGCCGAGGACGCCACCAGCCTTTTCACCCCGAAGCTGAACCTGCGCACCGATGGCACCAATCCGCAGATGCGGCTGGGCCGCGCGCTCGTGCTGAGCGACGCCGCGCATTCCTTCGGCGCCCGCATCGGCGGGAAGGCCGTGGGCAATCAAGCCGATATCACCGGCTTCAGCTTCCACGCGGTGAAGAACCTCACCACAGCCGAAGGCGGTGCGCTCGCCTTCAACCTGCCCGAGCCCTTCGCCGCCGATGAGCTCTATGCCTTCTTCAACACCTTCAGCCTGCACGGACAGAACAAGGACGCGCTGGCCAAGACCAAGCCCGGCGCCTGGCGCTACGATGTGGCCTTCCCGGGCTACAAATGCAACATGACCGATCTGCAAGCGGCCATCGGCCTGGTTGAGCTGGAGCGCTACGACACGGAGACGCTCCCCCGCCGCAAGGCACTCTGCGCCCGTTACCACGCCGCGTTCAGCAGCGATCCGCGCTTCATCGTGCCCGTGCTGCGCGATGAGCAGCGCGAGAGCAGCTATCACTTGTACATGCTGCGCATCACCCGAGCCACGGAAGCGCAGCGCGATGCCATCATCGAGGCCATCGCCCGGCGCCAGGTGAGCGTGAACGTTCATTTCATCCCGCTGCCGCTCCTCTCCTTCTACAAGGCGCAAGGGCACGCCATCGACCGCTTCCCGAGCACCTATTCGCAGTACAGCAGGGAGATCAGCCTGCCCGTGTACTTCGACCTCACCGATGCCCAGGTGGATGAAGTAGTGGCCGCCGTCAAGGCCGCGGTGGCGGAGGTGCTTCCGGAGGCCTAGCGGTTACGGGCCGATTGCGACCTTTGGCCATGCCCGATCTTGAACGCAAGCGCCCACCAGCCCTCTTCGAGGCATTCGGGTTCTCTGTCGAGGCCAGCGCCTGCGATGCGTGGTCGCTGCAGCCCAGGATTCGGCCAGTGAGCTGGCAGCCACAACATTGCCCCCGACATCGCGGCAACACCCGGAGCGGCAGGACCTGGGCTTGGTGCAGACAGGTCCGCACTCCATATCGATCGTGAGCCAGCGCATGGCGAAGCGGCCAGCCAATTGGGTGCGCAAGATGAATGCGCTGCACGCCGCGCTCAGCCCTGCGCTCGCCGCGCGCGAGGCCCTGTTGCTGCCCGGTCCATCGCCCTTCGGCCCGTGGAGCCCCGATGAGTTGATGCCCGCCTGCTTCCGTTCCGGCCTGCGGCTCGATCTCCATTTCGCGCGCGAGCAGGACTTCGGCCGCTTGCATGCCGCTGTTCGCATGGCTTTGCCCCTGCTGCCAGCGCTCAGTGCAGCCACCCCCATCCGCGATGGCCGCAGCACGGGTTTCCACAGTGCGCGCTTGCGTGCCTGCCTCGACCTGTACGACCTCCACCCGGCGCGCATCGGCGGCTTCATCCCTGAGCCGGTGTTCGATGCGCACGATTACGACCGCGAGGTGCTCGGGCCCATCCTTCAGGCCATCGCCACTTCGCGCGGAGCGGAATCAACGGACGCGCAAGCGTTGAACCTGCGCGCGGCCACGGCCCAGTTCGATAGCGGCATCCTCAGCATCCACGCCATCGATGCGCAAGAGAACCCGGCAGCTGACATGGCCGTGCTCGAATTCACCATTGCGCTCCTGCGGGCACTGGTGGCAGGCCGGTGGAGCAGCAACTACCTGCAGCGCGCCTGGAGCAGCGAGGATCTGATGAGCGTGATGCTGGGCACCATCCGCGACGGATCGAAAGCAGTGATCGGGAACAGGGATTACCTCTTCATGCTCGGCATGCTCAAGCAGGAGCAGGCCACTGCGGCGGAAGTGCTGAAGCACCTCTTCGTGGAGCTCTACGGTGACTTGAGCGAGAACGCCCGCGCGCACCTGGCCGTGATCATCGAGCACGGCTGCCTCGCATCGCGGATCATGGCGAAGGCCGGCAAGCGCGCAACGCCCGAGAAGTTCCGCGCGGCCTTCGTCCAGCTGGCGGCCTGCCGTACCGCAGGCGCCTTCATCTAGGCGGGTATCGATCGCGCAACGGCGCTCATCGAATGATCGCAACCGTACCGATTCCGGCGCGTTGCGTCCGAAAACCGCTTGGCATGAAGTACGCAAGCATCCCCCTAGCCCTCGCCATGCATCTCTGTGCGCAGGCCCAAGGCCCCCTCTTCCATTGGCCGCTCGACGAGGGCACAGGCAGCGTGGCGCACGCCTGGGGCGGTAGCAACGGCACGCTCGCGGGCGGTGTCACCTGGTCGCCCACGGGCGGGCACCATCAGGGCTGCGCTCGCTTCGATGGGGTCGATGACCGCATCCTGCTCGGCCCCTGCGACATCACCACGGGCAATGGCGCCTTCTCGCTCTCACTATGGGCCAAGGCCGATTTCGTCACGGGCATGGACCGCACGCTGATTGCCAAATCAACGGGTCCTAATGCAAGCGACCAGGTGTGGGCCATCGCCTTCGTGAGCGGCAGCGGCCTGCGCTTCCGGCTGCGCGCTGCAGGCAACGCATACGCGATCAATACGGGCCCGAGCTCGCTCTTCGGTGGGCAGTGGTACCACATCGTGGGCTCCTACGATGGCGCGCAGATGCGGCTCTACCTCAATGGCAGCCTCATGGGTTCAGCCAACGCGAGCGGATTGACCGGCCTCAATCCCCAATCGCCGGCATCCATCGGTGCACTGAGCACAGGCGCACAGCCTTTCTCCGGATGGATCGACGACGTGCGCATCTACGACCGGGCGCTCAGCGATGCGGAGGTCATGGAGCTCTTGATGGAGCAGATGAGCACCACGATCACGGAAGCGCCTTCACCCGCATTGGTTGATGGCGCGGTGAACGTGCCATCCGGCATGCACCTGATCACGATCCACGATCCGCTGGGCCGACTGCTGCACGCAGCACGCGTGCAAGGCCCCGCGTTGCTGCCCTTGCCAACCGATGGCCTCGGCTTGCTGCTGATCGGCATCGAGGGCCAGGAAGGCCGCTCCACCGTGCGCACGGTCCTCCGTTGATGATTCAGGCCTCCACATCCACGTGCAGCCCATCGTAGGCCAAGGCCACGTTCTCGGGCAAGCGGCGTGAGACGTCAGCATGCCGTCCGAGCAGATGGCTGATGTGGGTGAAGAGCACGCGCGCCGGACCGATGCGCTCGGCGAGCTGCAAGGCCTCCCGGAGATTCAGGTGCGAAGGGTGATCCTCGATGCGCAGCGCATTCAGCACCAGGGTGTGGATGCCGTTCAGCCTGGAGATCTCGTCATCCTCCATCGTCTTGGCATCGGTGATGTAGGCCAGGCCACCTATGCGGAAGCCGAGCACCGGCATGCGGTGGTGCATCACGTGGATCACTTCGAGCACCACGCCGTCCGCGATGAATGAGCGCCCTGCGATCGGGACGAGGTTGAGCTCAGGCACGCCCGGATAGCGCTCCTTCGTGAAGGCATAGTGATACATGCGCGCCACGGCATCAAGCGTGGCCGGACTCGAATGCAGGTCCATCGCGCGCTTCATGCGGAAGTTGAGCGCCCGCAAGTCGTCGATGCCGCTGATATGGTCCATGTGCTCGTGGGTGAGCAGCACGGCATCGAGGTGGTCAATCCGGGCGCGCAGCAATTGCTGGCGCAGGTCGGGGCCGGCATCGATCAGCAGTTGCTTTCCCCCAACACGGATCAGCGCTGATGTGCGCAGCCTTTGGTCCCGCGGATCACTGCTCCGGCAAACGGCGCAAGCGCATCCGATCACAGGCACACCCTGGCTGGTGCCGGTGCCGAGGAACTCGAGGGTGACCGCTTGCATGCGGGCGAAGATCGCCGCAACAGCGCCATCACAATCCGAATCTGTCCCTGAAGTCGTCCACCTTCTTCTTGTTGGTGAGCACGTACTGGTACTCGGGGCCGTCCTTGTTGTCGGGCAGCTTGCGCTTATCGTCCTTGGCCTCGCTGATCATGGTATTGAATTGCTGATCGCTGCTGAAGGCGTAGAGCATGTTGCGGCTGTACTGGAAGAAGTAGTAGGTCTGGTCGTCGAGCGCGAGGTAGAGGGTCATGATGTCGCCGCTGCGCTTGCGCTCGATGTGGACCTTGCCCTTCACCGTGCGGTACACGGGCTTCTTCAGCACGGTGGCGATGCCGATGGGGCCATCGCTCACCCAGCTCTGCTCGGGGCCGTCCCAGCGCATCTTCACTTCGCCGAGCACGATCGGCCTCACCAGTTCATCGGGCAGCTTCTTGATCTCGCCCTTGATGCTGAGCTCGCTGATGAGCTTGTCGCTCTTCTCCAGGCCGAGGGCCTCGCGCATGAATTTCTCGTAATAGGTCTTGCCGATGTCGAGCGCCTGCTGGTCGGGATAGGCGATGATCTCCGCGGCCATGCGCTCCAGCGCGTTGTCGAGGAAGTGGAAATCGGCCACGAGCACGCCGTTGCCGAACGCCTTCTTCTCCACGGTCTCATAGCGCATGGCACCCACCATGGAGGCCTTCACGCGGCCGAGCTTCACCCCGAAATCGATGGGGCCATCGGCCATCACCACGCAGGGCTCCACGGCCAGGCTCACGAGCGCGCCGGGCAAGTTGCGCTGGCGGATCTTGTCCTTGTTGGAGATCACGTATTCCTTGCGCCCCTTGTCGAAGAAGAGCAGGCCGCGCGCGGCGATGATGTTGCGGTCGTCCTTGCTCTTCGTGCGGCTCAGGAAGGTGCCATAGGTGCTGAAGGGGTCCTCGTCGGTGAGGTGCAGTCCAGCGCCGATGCGCTCACCCTGATCATCGAAGAGCGTGTCACCCACGGGGATGAAGATCTCCAGCGGGTCGATCGGCGATTCGAAGCGCATCCAGTTGCGCGCGAGGCCCTCGCAGCCATGCTGGATCCGGGTGCTTCCGCTGAAGGTGAGCTCCTTGATGCTGGCGGTGAGATGCACATCGCCGAAGAAGTCGAAGGCCGGGTTCAATTGGAAGTCCTGCTCCGGAGCGATGCGGCCCACGGCACGGGTCTGATAAGCGGTATCGACGCCGATGCTGAAGAGGCTGATGGGCAGCTTCCGGTTGTTCTCATCGACATAGTCGATGGTGCCGGTGGCGGTATAGTTCCGCTTGGCCTTGATGTTCGCCGTGGCGTTGTAGATGCGGTGGTGCTTGGTGACGAAGTTGGCGGTGATGACCGTGTTGGTGAGCGGATCCATCTCGGCGTTCTTCCGGATGCGCACGCGCATGCTGTCCGGGGTGATGAGCGCATCGGCCACCTGGATGTACTGCACATCATCGGCCGTGATCAGGTGCTTCTTCAGGTCGTACCGGGCCTTGGGCGCCATGAAATGGAGGCTGTCCTGCTCGGGCCTGATGCTGATGAAGTTGGAGCCGGAGAGTTGGAGGTCGTCGGCGCCCTCGGCAGCCTTGCGGTCGCTCTCGAGGGCGATATCACCCTGGTCCATGTACCACTTGAAGCGATCCATGTAGCAGATGTATTGGTTCACGGGGAACTCCACCTTGGTCTCGCTGCCGTTGCTCACGAATTCGCCGACGCGCTCGTCGAGCTTCACGGTGGCGTTCACGTTGTCAGTCTTGAAGGCGATGCTGGCGGTGTCGCCCTCGGTGAGGCGGAAGTCGCTGGTATCGGCATGCAGCTGCATGGTCTCGAACTGGAAGAGCTTGCTCTTGAGCGTGGCATTGCGGAAGTCGATGAGGCCGGCGCCGGTCATTCCTTTGGGCGAGAGGTCGGTGAGGCCGTGCAGCACGGCCTGGTCATCGTACAGGACCATGGGCCTGCGGATCTGCTCTGCCCGCAGGTTGTCCTTGGCGGGCTCCAGGCGCACATACACCTGCGCGGCGGTGATGTGCGGCACCTTGCTGGGCGTGGTTGCGGCGATGTTCTCGAGCGTATCGGCGCGGCCCAGGGTGCTGTCGGGGGTGAAGATGAGCTGCTTACTGGTGAGCCGGGTGGTGAGGTATTCCATGTCACCGCTGCCTTGCAGGCCCCGGCTGTTGAGCGTGACGGTGCTGGTGAACTTCGCCTTCTTGCCATAGAGCGGCAGGCCTGAATCGCCGGTGGGCTTCACGAAACCCAGGGCGTAATCGGTCTGCAGGCGCAGGGGCTCGCGGATGTCAGGGAAGATCCCACCGCTCACGAGCGTGCCGCTGAAGTGGAGTCCTGCATTGCTGAAGTTGTCGAGCGAATCGAGGGTGAAGGGATCGCTGCGGTAATAGAAGCGGTCGCGTCCGTAGGCGCCGCGCTGGATGCTCCGCTTGTCATAGTACACATAGCTCTCGCGGGCGCTGGAGAAGATGGGGAACTGCGGGTACTTCTCCTGCTGGCGGCCGCTCTTGTTGCTTGGCGCATCGATCTCGAGGGTCCCGCTCACCTGCTCCAGCACGTTCTTCACCCGCACCAGCGTGTGCTGGCCCTCGCTGTTGGGCTCGAAGCTGCTGGCCATGAAGCTCACGCTGTCCACGTTGACCAGGTCGATGGTGAAGGGGTCGTAATGGAAGTAGTACTCCTTGCCGTAGTACTGGAGGCGGCCGGCCTTGATGCTTCCGGCGAAGGTGAAATCGCGGTTCTTCTTGATGGTGATGGTCTTCTCGGCCGGGTAGATGCGCACATCCTGCGAGTCGCTCATCAGGATCACGCTCACGCCCTTCATGGTGAGGTCGTTGTTGAGCAGGTTGATCGTGGCGTTCACGTTGTCATCGACCGTGCTGTTGAACTGCAGCGCATCGTAGTCCTGCTTGCCGGCGTTGTTGAGGATGTGCTGGCGAAGGCGCGGCTGCACCACCACCCATTCGGTCTCCGGGTCGTAATTGAGATATCCCTTGTTGTGCATGTCGATGAGCAGCGGCACCACGGTGGTCTTCTGCATCTTGCTGAAGACCGCGAACTCCTGCGCATGGAAGCGCCCATCGTTCTGCTTGCTGAAATCGTTGAGGCGCGCGAGCGGATGCACGTTATCGATGCCGAGCATGCCCATGTAGCGCTTGTCGCGGAAGTAGTCGAAGCTCTCGAAGCTGGCCTTGTTCTGGCTGGTGCCGCTGAGGTTGCCGATCTGCAGCACCGGATCGCCCTGTTTCCAGGTGAGCACCTCGAAGTACATGTCGACCTGATGGTAGGTGTTGTAGAAGGGTGCCTTGCCCAGGCCCTGGTCCTTCTTGATCAGCGAGAGCTGCCGCTTGTCGCGCAGGAACCGGAGGCTGGAACTCTGGTGCCAGAGGCTGTCCTTGTCCATGCGCACGCGCAGGGCGACTTCATCGCTCGTGATCCGGTCGGGATCGATGCTGAAGCGCTGCCCGCTGGTGACAATGAAGGGCCGCTTATCGCGGTAGAAAGTGAGGTAGGCCGGCTCTTCCTTGGTGCCGTAGCCCTGCAGCTTGGCGCCCTGCATGCTGAAGCCGCCCTCGAAATCGATGCCCTCGACGATCTCGCGGATCTTCATGCGGCGGTCGTAGCTCTCGAAGCGCGGATAGCTGGCGCTTCCCTCATCCACATTGGCCAGCAGCTTCTCGGAGAGCTTCCCTACAAGCGTCTTCGGGAAGTAGGGGTCATTGAATTGGACGGTGTCCACCTCGAAGGCCGCGGTCTTGGTGCGCAAGGTGTATGCGTGGTCCCATTCAGCATACGTCGCCGTCGGCTTCAATCCTGCGCGCTGCCACGTGACCTTGCCGCCCTTGCCCTTCCACGATTCCTGCGTGGGCAGATAGGTGCCGCTGGTGCCCAGGATCACGCTGCTGTCGCCCTTGGCAATGCAGACCAGGTCCGTCTTCGCGAAGGTGATCAAGGGCACGCTATCGAAAGCGAAGGCGAAGTCCTTGCTGCGCGCCTTCCAGGTGACGCTCGCACTCTTCAGCAACGCGCCCTCGCGAAAGAGGCCGGCGCAAGTGGTGATGAAGGCCTGCACGTTCTGCTTCCGTGCGCCCTGCACCAGCTTATCCATGCCCTGCATCCACGCATCGAATTCCGCAGCACTGCGGCCCGTGGCCGGAAAGGCCGCTACGCAATCGAGATAGTCGCGGAAGCCGGGGAAGGCATCGAAACGCTTCTTGAGCATGAAGTTGGCCACCTCGGTGACCTTGATCCGTTGACGCTCGCTGAAATAGGCGCCGTTCCATGCCGGGGCGAAGACCTCTTCCATGAAGGGCTTGCCTTCCTTCTTGTCCGCCGCTACCATGAATGCCGAGACCTCCTGAAGGAAGAGGGCCTGATCGGAAGAGAAGGGCTTCTGCTGGGCGAACGCCCCCATTGAGGAAAGAACCATTAGTGCAAGGGTGCATCCCACCCTCATGAATGCATGGGCCACGGGCTTCGGGCTGCGGGCTGCGGGCTCGAAGAAGCAGGCCGCAGCACGAAGCCCGTGGCCCAAAGCCTGCGCGCTGCTTTGTGCGTTCAGCGTACTCATGGTTTCCTGCATCCCAGCAACGCCCACTCCCCTTCCTGCAGGCGCTCGGCAAGCACCAGGCCGCATTCCTTCGCGCGCTGCGCGAGCATGTGGCGGTCGCCGGGCACGAAGCCGCTGAGGAACAATGCTCCACCTGGATTGAGCGCGTCGCTCATCTGCGGCATGGCTTCGAGGAGGATGTTGCGTTCGATGTTCGCCAAAATTGCATCGAAGCGAAGCCCTTGCAACGAGGAGGCGTCGCCCTTTTCCACAGTGATGCGGGCACAACCGTTCAGCCCGCAATTCTGCCGGGCGTTCTCCACCGCGCCGGGGTCGTTGTCAATAGCCAGCACCTGTTTCGCGCCCATGCGCTCAGCGAGGATGGCCAGTACGCCGGTTCCGCACCCGAGATCGCACACCTCCTTACCCTGCCATTCAAGCGCCAGCATCGCTTGCACCATCATGCGCGTGGTGGCATGGTGCCCGGTGCCGAAGGCCATGCGCGGCGTGATGACCAGCTCATGGGCGAATCCGGGCTTGCTCTCGTGGAAGTCGGCTCGGATCCGCACCGCGCCATCGACCTCCACCGGTTGGAAGCTGCTCTCCCACTCCGCGTTCCAATTGCGGTCGGCGATCTCTTCGGCCTCCCAGGTCACCGTGGCGTGCGGGTCTCGTAGGCAGAGCAGTTCGCGCAGCTTCGTTTCAACGAATCGGTCGCTGCGGATCCATGCTCTCAATTCACCGCTGGCGCCTTTGGGGTCGGTGAAGCCTTCCTCGAAGCTCTCGAAGCCGATGTCCGCGAGTTCCACCATGAGCAGGTCGCGCCAGGGATCCGGTGGTGAGATGAGGAAGGTGAGCTGGGTGTGGGGCATGCTGGATGTGTGGAGGCGCAGTAGGCAGTAGGTTGTTGGCAATGGTACACGAGAAGGGGTAACGATTCTTCAGCACGGCAAAACTCAATGCCCCACCTGCGCATGGTTGCCCCAGCTCACTGCCAATTGCCTACTGCTTCTTCCCAGCGATCCTCACCAGCTCCAAGAACTGCTCAGCCACCAACGAAGCACCTCCGATCAGGCCGCCGTTCACATCAAGCTGCGCGAAGAGGCTCTCCGCATTGGTGGGGTTGCAGCTGCCGCCGTAGAGGATGGGCACGCGCTCGGCTACCGAGGCTCCATGCGTATGCAGCAGTGCGCGGATGTGCGCATGCATCTCCTGCGCCTGCTCTTTGCTGGCGGTGAGCCCGGTGCCGATGGCCCATACCGGCTCATAGGCGATCACGATGCGCTCCAACTCGGCATTGCTGAAACGCCCCAAGGCCCCCTTCATCTGCTCGGTGACCACGTGGAAATGGCGTCCGCTGGTTCGCTCCTCCTGATTCTCGCCGCAGCAGAAGATCGGCGTGAGCCCAATCGCGAGCAGCGCGGCCGCCTTCTCCCCGATCACCGCGTCGCTTTCGCCGAAATACTGCCTGCGCTCGCTATGCCCTACGATGCATGCCGTTACGCCAAGGCTCTTCAGCATCGTGGCGCTCACCTCACCCGTGTACGCGCCCTTCTCTGCTTGATGGCAATTCTGCGCGGCCACGATGATGCGCGAGCCTTCGCATTTTGCGACAGCCATGGCGAGGAACGGGAATGGCGGCGCGATGATCACCTCCACCTCGGGAACGATTCCACCTGCATGTTGCACCACGGCCGAAACCAACGCCTCAGCGCTCAACCGGTCCGTGTTCATCTTCCAATTGCCCGCTACGATGGTGCGCATGTTTCCATGGTTGAGGGCGGCAAAGATGGGCGCCGCATTGAATGGGGAGTTGCTAAGGGTTTCGATTGGCCAACTCCACAAAACGCCATGCGTCCCCAAGGTGCAATGGCCATGTGAGGAAATACCCCTTCACACCAATTCCACATACCTCAACGCGATGGGTATGCCCCTCCACCTCATGAGCTGCGGGCACGGACTCACAATTATCGAAGCTGCGGAGCATCGCTCCATATATCCGCCGGAAAAGCCCTAAGCAACCTTCAACGCGTTCTCCACCTTCTCCTTCAACAGAGCGTGCTTCACCACCTCGATCATCTCGGTGACGTAGGTGAAGCGCATGCCCTTGGTGTAGCGCGCGTCGATGTCCTCGATGTCCTTGCGGTTGTCGGCGCTGAGGATGATCTCCTTGATGCCCGCGCGCTTGGCGGCGAGGATCTTCTCCTTGATGCCGCCCACGGGCAGCACGCGGCCGCGCAAGGTGATCTCGCCGGTCATGGCCGTGAACTTGCGCACCTTCTGCTGGGTGAACGCGCTGGCGATGCTGGTGAGCATGGTGATGCCGGCTGAGGGCCCATCCTTCGGCGTGGCGCCTTCGGGCACGTGCACGTGCACGTTCCAGCGCTTGAACACATCGGGATCGAGGCCGATGATGTCGCTGTGGGACTTGATGTACTCGAGGGCGATCACGGCGCTCTCCTTCATCACATCGCCCAGGTTGCCGGTGAGCGTGAGCTTGCCTTCGCCCTTGGTGATGCTGGTCTCGATGAAGAGGATGTCGCCGCCCGTCGGGGTCCATGCCAGACCGGTGACCACACCGGCCACATCGTTGCCCTGGTACTTGTCGCGGGCGTGGCTGGGTCCGTAGATCTTCGGCAGGTCCTCGATCGTGATGGTGAGGCTGTGCTTCTGCTTGAGGGCGATCTGCTTGGCGCGGTAGCGCACGAGCTTGGCAATGCGCTTCTCGAGGGTGCGCACACCGCTCTCGTCGGTGTATTGCTCGATGACGGCCTCCAGGAGCCCCGGGGCGAGCTTGAGCTGCTTGGGCTTGATGCCGTTCTCCTTGAACTGCTTGGGCAACAGGTGGCGCAAGGCGATCTCCACCTTCTCCTCTTCCGTGTAGCCGTTCACCTCAATGATCTCCATGCGGTCGCGCAGGGCCGGGTGGATGCTGCTGAGGCTGTTGGCCGTGGCCACGAACATCACGCGGCTCAGGTCGTACTCGATCTCCACGAAATTGTCGTGGAAGGCGTTGTTCTGTTCGGGGTCGAGTACTTCGAGCAGTGCGCTGGCGGGATCGCCTTGGTTGCTGCGGCCCACCTTGTCGATCTCGTCGAGCACGAAGAGCGGGTTGCTGGTGCCGGCCTTCTTCATGCTCTGGATCAGGCGGCCGGGCATGGCGCCGATGTACGTCTTGCGGTGGCCGCGGATCTCGGCTTCATCGTGCAGGCCGCCGAGGCTCATGCGCACGTACTTGCGGCCGAGGGCTTCGGCCATGCTCTTGCCGAGGCTGGTCTTGCCCACGCCCGGCGGACCGTAGAGGCAGATGATGGGCGCCTTCATATCGCCCTTGAGCTTCAGCACCGCGAGGTGCTCGATGATGCGCTCCTTCACCTTGTCGAGCCCGAAGTGGTCGCGGTCGAGGATCTTCTGCGCGTTCTTCAGGTCGAACTTGTCGTTGCTGTACTCGCCCCAAGGCAGATCCAGCAGCAGTTGCACGTAGTTGTACTGCACGCTGAACTCCGCGCCGGCCGGGTTCATGCGCTGCAGCTTGGTGAGCTCCTTCTCGAAGGTCTCCCCCACTTTCTTGCTCCACTTCTTCCGGGCGGCCTTGCCGCGCATGTCCTCCATCTCCTGCTCGATGGGGTTGCCGCCCAGCTCGTCCTGGATGGTCTTCATCTGCTGGTGCAGGAAGTACTCGCGCTGCTGGCGGTCCACCTCGGTGCGCACCTTGCTCTGGATCTCGTTCTTCATCTGAAGCATCTGCAGCTCCTTGGTGAGGTGCGCCAGCAGCAGCGAGGCCCGCTCACGGAGATCGGCCACCTCGAGCATCTTCTGCTTCTCGGCCACCTCAGCGTTCATGTTGCTGCTGATGAAGTTCACCAGGAAGCTCGGGCGAATCGATGTTCTTGATGGCGAACTGCGCCTCGGTGGGGATGTGCGGGCTCTGCTTGATGATCTCGAGCGAGAGGTCCTTCAAGGAGCTCACGAGCGCCGCGAAGCTCTTGTCCTCTTTGGCGGGGCGGATCTCCTCGAACTCCTTCACGCGTGCGGTGAAGTAGGGATCGAGCTTCACCATCTCCATCACCTCGAAGCGCTTCTTGCCCTGGATGATGGCCGTGGTGCTGCCATCGGGCATGCGCAACATGCGGATGATGGTGGCGATGGTGCCCACGCTGTTGAGGTCCTCCGCGCGAGGTTCTTCGAGTTGGCCGTCCTTCTGGCTCACCACGCCCAAGGTGCGGTTGCCGCGATACACCTCCTGGATGAGGCGGATGCTGCGGTCACGGCCCACGGTGATGGGGATGACCACGCCGGGGAAGAGCACCGTGTTGCGCAACGGCAGGATGGGCAGCTCGGGCGGAGTGCGCTCCGCGTTCATCTGCTCCTCGTCCTCGGCCGTGATCAGCGGAATGAGCTCGGTCTCGTTCTCGATGGCCTCGCTGCTGAACAGTGATCGGGGCCGCTATGGAGGATGTCGTTCATCGACGGATCGGGGTCAGATTGGCAGGAGCAAAAGTACCGCCTGCGCTCCCCGTCGGTCAGACGCGGTTTTCAACAGGCGTTGCCGCGCAGGCCAACCATTATGCCGACAACGCCCGACCTGCCAGATGGTCACTTGCGGCTGAGCCAGCCCTGGAGGAGGATCGTCGCGCTGATGCGGTCGAATTGCGCTTTATCGTATCAGTGCCAAGCGGCCCTTGCCTTCGCATGGGCCGAAGTCCTTGGCAGGGAGAAACCACACGTGAAGGCTATTGCGCTACGACCATGACTGGGATAGCCTTATTGCGTGGGAATCGCGCAAACGATGCCGATGATCGCGCGAACGGCGCTGACACGAGCGCAAGTGATCCTCGCACCTGGTACAAGAGCCGCTTACACTCGTGCAAACGGCAAGCGCACCGGTGCAACAGGCGCTGACATTGCTGCAAGCGGCGCTGACCCTGCTGCAAGCGTGAGGCGCACCCGCTGCAAGCCCTGCTGACATTGCCGCGAACCGCGCTGACACTGACGCGGACGGCGGTGGCAGGCGCGCGAACGACGCACGCACGGCCGCGATCGCCGCTGACAGCGCCGCAGACGAAGCGCGCACTGAAACAAAGCTGGCTGACAGCGGTGCAACGGCGTCGAACACTGCTGCAAGACGCGCTGACAGCGGAACAACGATGGACAGGGCATCGCCCAAGGCCGTTGGCTAAGAAAAGCGGCCGTTGCTCGTGTCGATTGCACCATGACGTACAGCAGCAACTCCTTGATGGCGTTGACAAGACGACCCGCGCACCGAAACCCGGCGACCCCGGGACGGGAGGCGGAGGACCAACACAAGCGAGCCATGAACAAGAGACAGGAGAACCGGTTGAGCATGTTCTACGCGGTGAAGAGCACCCTGGAAGAGAACAATGCCGTATGGAGCGGGACACCGGCGATCGTGACCGCGAAAGGCGACTACGACGTCAAGGTGAAGGACCTGGAAGATGCGCTGGAGGTGCAACTGCGCGATATCCGCGGCCACGCAATGGACAAGCGCAATGCGGAGGAGGCGATGATCGCGGAGACGCTGGACGTGGCGGGGAAGGTGATGGCGTACGCGACGACGATCGGCGATGAATCGCTGGCGGAGGCGATGAACATCGTGCCGAGCGAATTGCGGCGCTACCGGGACAGCGTGGTGGCGCAGCGCTGCCAGGATGTGCATGATAGCGCGAACGGCGTGCTGGCGAGCCTTGCGGACTACGGTGTGGATGCCGCGAAACTGACCGCGTTCCAGGCGCTGATCGACGCGTACCTGGTAGAGAACACGGCGCCACGACTGGCGATCACCACGCGGAAGAACGCGACGGCGGTGATCGATGAATTGGTGGATGAGACGTTGACGCTGCTGAACCGGCGGATGGACCCGCTGATGCAGGGCTTCGCGATCACGGACCCTGAGTTCCACCGAAAGTACACGGACGCGCGGATCATCGTGGATCTGGGCGGGACGGGGGATGGAGAGGAAGAGCCTCCGGCACCACCGGTACCGCCGACGCCGTGAGGAAAGGCGCGGTCAATTCCTGTGGAGCGCATGAGCGAATGGTTGGACAGGGTCTCTTTGCGGAGGCCCTGTCCTGATTGGAGCGGGGTGGCAACAGCGACGATCAGCTGAGCGTAGATTCGTGCATGCGACCGCGGTTGGCATGGGGCGCAGGGTCCCCGAAGACGGGAGGCCCTGCGCGGGCAGAAGATTCGTGCATGCGACCGCGGTTTGTTTGGGGCGCAGGGTCCCCGAAGACGGGAGACCCTGCGCGGGCAGAAAAAGCTGGGTGCCTTTGAGAATGATCGCGGCCTGTTGTACACACGCGCAAGCCTTGGCACAACCGGCTGGATCCCGTGGAGCAGATGCGAACCGCCGCCGACCTCACCTGCGCCCAAGCCATAGTCGGCAACGATGAGGTCTATGCCGCAGGCAGCCACGGCGTGCTGCTGCACAGTGAGGACGATGGATAGAATTGGAGCACCCGTCGCACCGGCACCACCTTGGACTTTCTGGAGATGGCCTGGCACGATGCGCTTAATGGCGTCGCGCTCTTCGACGACGACGGCACCGGCGTGCTGCGCCATACCGCCGATGGCGGTCGAACGTGGCTCCCCATCGAGGACCTGCCCAGCGGCGACCTGAACGACCTCTATCTGGCCCAGACCAACGGCGGCATCACGGAGGTGCTGGTGGTCGGCGCAGGTGGCCGCGTCTTGCGCGTCTTCATGGAGAGCGGCAGCGTGGGCTTCGCCACGGTGCAGGGCATCCCTGATGTTGCCGACGCAGTGAAGGGATGGTCTGATGGAACTCGCGCAGCCGTCGTCGATGGGGTCAGTGATGCGCTCTGGCTGTGCAAGAACCTGAATGCTGAACCACCCGATTGGGAGGAAACAACGCCGATCGCGAATGCGCTTCTCCTCGATGTGGTCGGCTACACCATCTCGAACACGACGCGGATGATCCTCGCAGCCGAATCGAACAGCATCCGAGGGTACAGCACCGGCCAGTGGACCGTTTCCAATGGTGGGGTGAACAGCCTTTCCGGATTCGGTGCGCCCACCGGGGCCCAAGTGCAGCAGTTGACTCTTGATCCAGGCACCAACAAGGTGCTGATCACGGCCGAAGTCAGCACGCCGGCTGGTGTCGCTCCCGCCGTGATCATTGATCTGAATACGACCGGGTTCAGTTCCTATGCGCCGGGCACGAATGCGAGTGGTGCACCGGCGGCCTCGCGCGCCACGGCCGCGCTCGGTTCAGACCAGTGGCTTTCTGTTGGCGATGCAGGAGACCTGCGCGTGAGCGATTGGGTTGCGAACACACCGTTTGGTTGGGACGACGCGCCGAGCACCGCCATCGCCCCCCTCCCCATCCGCGCCGTGCATAAGAACGGCACCCTGGCCGCTGCCGCGCAAGGCACCGTAGTGCGCCACGATGGCACCAATTGGATCGCCGTGCCCACCCGCGCCGTGGCCGACTTGAACGGCGTGGAGCGCGTGGATGACAGCCCAGAGGTCATCGTGGGCGTGGGCGAGAACACCGCCGCCTTCCGACTGAACCTTGACGATGAGATCTACACTGAGCTCAATCTTCTGCCCAGCGGCCATCTGCACAGCGTGGCCACTACTACCTCCGGCCTTTACATCGGCGCTGACAATGGCCGCATCTGGCACGTGGCCGATGTGACCACGAGTCCTGTGCTCACGCCCATGAACTACAATGCCGGCAGCGTGCGCGCTATAGCACCGCTCACGAACGGCAGCATCAATGCCTTCGGCGACCATGCGCTGGTGCATGCGGTGGCCGGCATGCTGCGCAGCCCCGTGCAGGATGTATGCACGCCACCGCTGCGCGCGGTCTGGTGCCAAGATGCCCTTACCGCCTACCTCGTAGGCGAGAAGAGCACCGTGCGCAAGACTACCAATGGCGGCCTTACCTGGAAAGTGGAGGCCTTGGAAGGATCACTGGCCGAGTTCAGGGCCGTGAATGGAAACACCGATGGAAAAGGCTATGCCGTGGGCAACCGAGCCGACGGCACGCGCTGCGTCCTGGATCTGAGCGACCCGTTGGCGATTGAAGAAGTGGACTTCGGAAGCTTGGACAACCCTACCGATGAGATGAGCACCGTGGCTGTAGCCGCCAGCGGTGCCGCCGCATCGGCGGCTCCGATGGAACAATCCGGACGCGCCTACCGCTACAGTCCAGGAACTGAGACATGGTCCGAGGTGGACCTGATCTCCGGCTGCCACGTGAAAGCTTCTTGGCCCTTCCCGCGCTTCATGGCCGACATTCCGAACCCGCCGGACGAGACCAGCCACGAGGATTTCCTCCTGGGCGGCGACCTGGGCTACACCGGCATACAGCGCTACGTGAACAGCAATGGCACGGAGACCTGGAGCAGCATCGCCCAAGCCGGCGGCGGCACCCCGCCGCCCATCGACGGCGCCAGCGTGCGCGCCCTCTGGTTCCACGACCGCTTAACGGGCTACGCGCTGGTGCAGGGAGCCAGCGGCACACTGGGCACGCAGATTTACCGCGTGGATGATGGTGCGGTGGACCATGCAAGCGCCTTCACGTGGATGGAAGCAGGAGAGCTCACCGCCGACCTCAATGGTCAGTCCGACGAGACCGATGCCCAACCCCTGTGCCTTGCATTCCCCGATAGGGAGCGCGGCTTCGTGGGGGGCGCCTACAACGGCAGCCCCAGCGGACTCGCGCGCCTAATCGAGGATGAGGGCGGCCTGTACAGCCAGCGCTTCTGGTACGACAAGCTCGGCCGCTTGGTGCTGAGCCAGAACAGCAAACAGGCGCCCAACCAGCGCTACAGCTACAGCCTGTACGACGCGCTTGGCCGCGTATACGAGGCCGGCGAAGTGCAGGACGTGGGCCAGAGCTTCAGGAACATGGACCCCGTGAGCGTGAGCGGCGACCTGCTGCCCAATGTGATCGACCATGACCTGATCAAGGAGTGGGTGCTCGGTCTGGACCGCTATGAAGTGACGCGCACCCTGTACGACGAGCCGCTCACCGGACTTACGCTGCCCATCACCCAGCAGAACCTGCGCCTGCGCGTGGCCAGCACTTTCTTTTTTGATGAATGGGACGAGGTGAACGGCCCGGACGACCCGCTCGTGTACGCCCACGCCACCCACTACAGCTACGATATACACGGCAACGTGAAGGAACTGGTGCAGGACCACCCGATCATGGGCGATGACGGCTGGAGCAGCCCCAGCAGCCTGAAGATGAACCACCGCTTCAAGAAAATCAACTACGAGTACGACCTGATTTCGGGCAACGTGAAGCGCGTGAGCTACCAGAAAGGCAAGAAGGACCAGTGGAGCCACCGTTACCGTTACGATGCCGACAATCGCATCACCGAAGTAGAGACCAGCGCCGACGGCGTGCATTGGCAGCGCGATGCGCGCTACTTCTACTACCCGCACGGCCCGCTGGAGCGCACCGAGCTGGGCGCGCACGTAGTGCAAGGCACCGATTACGCCTACACGCTGCAGGGCTGGCTCAAAGGCATCAACGGCGACCGCCTCGACCAGCGCACCGACATGGGCCGGGATGGCGACCCGAGCCTTTCACTGAACCCCAACCAGAACGTGGGCCGCGATGCCTACGCACTGAGTTTGGGCTACTACGGCGACGCTGATTACAAAGGCATCGGCCTCGCGTGGGGCGACGACCAGCCCGCCAGCATCGCGCAGCGGCCCTTCGCGCCCATGGGCATGCCCGGCATCGGCAGCACCCTGGCCACGGAGCATAAGCCGCTGTACAACGGCAACATCGCGCACACCGTGAACAGCTTGCAGCCTTTCGGCCTGTGGGGGCCCAACGGCCAAGGGCAGGTATTGGCGCAGGTGTATGCCTACGAACAGCTCAACAGGCTGAAGAAGGCGCGCGGCGTGATCGGCCTCGATGAGTACAATACCTGGGAAGGGGTGGATGACGATGCCGCCACCAACCGCTACCGCAGCGAGTACGAATACGATGCGAACGGGAACATCCTCAGCGCCGAGCGCTACGATGCCGACGGCACCGGCCATTACGATTCATTCCAGTACCACTACCAGATGAACGGCCCGCGCTTGCAGCGCAATCGGCTGTACGAGCTCTTCGACGATGCGCCCACCACCACCGGCGATGACATCGTGGCGCCCACGGGCACCTTCGACAACAGCACCGCCGGCGTGAACGCCAACAACAACTACCGCTACGATGCCTTGGGCAACCTGATCCGCGACGAGCGCGCGGAGATCCACGCCATCGATTGGACCGTTGCCGGCAAAGTGCGCAGCGTGGAGCGCACCTTGGGCAGCACCTTGAAGCCATTGCAATTCGCGTACGGCGCCAGCGGGCAGCGCATCATGAAGCAAGTGGGCGAGCCGGGCACCGATGCGGGCGCCTACCGCGAGCATTACATTCGCGATGCGCAGGGGAACATCATGGCCACCTACCGCTACACCAACGCCACGGCCGCCAGCCTGGAATTGAACGAGCGGCCCATCTATGGCAGCAGCAGATTAGGCAGCTATGTGCGGACCATGCAGCTCTACAACGCGCAGGCCATCACCTCCTACCCGCCGCCCAGCAACATCATACAGCGCCCGCACCTGCGCTACGAACTCACCGACCACCTGGGCAACGTGGCCGCCGTGATTACCGGGCGCCTGGTGCCCAGCCAGAGCCTGGCGCCCAACGAGGCGGATCTGGTGAGCGCGCAGGGGTATGAACCCTTCGGATCACTGCTGCCCGGGAGGAATTACAGTAGTGACGCGTACAGGTTCGGATTTAATGGAATGCCCAAGGATGACGAGATCCACGGCGCTACCGGCACGAGCACCGACTTTGGTGCAAGGTTGTACGATTCAAGGATTGGCCGATGGATTGGCCCTGACCCGCACGCCGCGACGTATCCCGACAATAGTGCCTTTGTCTATGGCCTCAACAATCCAATGTTCTTTGTAGACCAAGATGGAAGAGACATCACTGTCTACTACGTTAACATACATGGAGAAAAGAAGCCGCTTATCACTCTTACAACGCGGGCTGTTGAATCGGAGTTCTGCCTATATGCGCACCAAGTTCCAAGTCAATTGCATCCTGCCCTCGAGCAAATGTCCAAGGCTCATATTCCCATGCCACTTCATCAGAGTTTTTGGTCTAAGGCGGCGGAATTGGGTCTTGAAATTGCTGACATTGATGCATATGTTCTGACAGCAGGATTCAACGCTGTTGGATTCACTGGAGAAATATTAGGGTATGATGTGGTCTGCTTCCAGAATGGTCCGAATATAGGAGAAGCGCATGTCTTCAAAGTAGAATCCACTGCCTTTGAGAATTTCGGGTTCAGCTTTGGCATAGGCGCTGAAGTCGGAATTGGCAAATACGAAGCACCTTCAACATGCCCACAGGAAGAAGGCAGCGCCGAGAACTACAGTGGCGACGGCCTTCAATTTGCCCTTGGAATCGGGGCAGCAGCGGGTACCTTTGACAGTTCCGGTTGGCAAACATGGGTCATTTCTCACCGCTGATGGCGGATGGACGACCCTCACGGTTGGAGGTGCTGGTGGCAATCTCCCTGAAGTCCAAGCAGGTGCTCATGGTGCATCCGTGACCATCACACATCAACTAGGTCTAATGAATTGCGAATGAGTTCTGTGTCGATGAAGATCTGGAAATACTTCGCGCCAGCACTGATTGTGTCGTCATGCGCTAGCGGAGAGGATTGCCTTCGCAAAGTACTACATCACCACCGAAACTACGACTTCAACTATCTGTGTGTCATTGAACAGACTGGTTCAGGGGTTCTGTCAATTCTTGATTCGATTTCAATCTCCAAGAACGTGGATCGAATTGCATGGGTCGATTCCAAGACAATCAACGTTGATAATGGTCATTGGTCTTACTCGGCTTTTCGAAATCAAGGCTTTGCACTAACAACACTGAATCAAGGTCGTTCAGCGTATTTTTATTCCATTCAGAACTTCATGTCAATTCTTGAATTTGCCAATGACAGTGTAAATAGCGTTATATGCAAGCAATCAGTCGCGTTCAGCGGGTCGGAGTTGTCAATTGGGCTCAAACCCAATGCCCTAGGAATGGAACATGTAGAACTCAGTTACGGGGCAGATTACACTCCCCATGAAATGCTTGTCACATATGCAAAACCGCCTTTGCGCTTAACTGTGAAGTACAGATTTGTAAAGCAAGACTCATTGGTCAATCTTGCACGGCCTTTTACGCGGATGATTGATGAGACCAATGACGGCATACTGGTTCCGATAGATTCGTTAGCCCGATTCCAACTATTATCAACGCAGCCGCCTCGCGTCCATCCTAAGCCGTGAGCCGAGCAACATCCACGACGAATCCGCAATTCGGACTGCGGATTCAACTTTAGACCAATGCAGGGTGTCCACTAGCGCGGCCCCTTGACAAGACCTCCGCAGCGCAACTACTTCCACGATACTCCCGGAATAAGCGCACCGAAATTTCGGACAGCGGTCCGGTTGTGATGGGCCGGTGACCCCGGAGGCGGAGAAGCTTCTCAGGTCGGTTCGATCACGTCCTGATGTCGCGGTTCATTTGATCGAACGGGGACGATGAGCTCAGTTCCCGCACTCGCCTTTCTTGTTTTCCATCCGGCAGTTGGCTTTGCGGTTCTCTTCAATGTGCTGCGCGCGCGCCTTCAGGTCAGGCGGCACGGGCATGAAGCCCGGATCGATGTAACGCTCCATGGGGATCGCCCCTTTCAATGAGCCATGCGGTCGCACCTCGGTGTAATCGTGCGCGGCGAACTCTACAGACCCTGGGGGCCGCCCGTCCTGCTGCCTACAAGTACTCCTTGATGAACTTGCCCGGCGTGATGATCTCGGCCTTGGAGTAGCTCTTCAGCACCAACAGGTCCTTGTCACCCGTTACAAGCAGGCCGGCCTTTGCAGCTTTGGCAATGGCCAGCAGGTAGTCGTCCTTCGGGTCGCGGCAAATGGGCTTGACGGAAGGCTCGCGTTCCAGGATGAGCGCGGTATCGCGCAGGAGCATCATAGCCTCCTCTGCGCGTTCCAAGGTGAAGTACTTCCTGAGGTGGGGCCTAGCGAGCACGTCCTCGAGCTCTTCCAGGTAGCTCGCCGACATGACCAGCATGAAGCGCTCGCTGCTGAGAGCGGCGTCCATGCGCGCGAGCTTCTTGCCGATCAGCCAGCTGATCAGCACGTTGATGTCAACGACGAGCTTGAGCGGCTTTCCTCCTTTCATAGCGCGCTGCTCTGACCTCTTCCACGACAGCGGCGATCTCCTTCTCGCTGAGCTTCACCCGCCCCCATATCTCGTGAAGGCGGCTGATGTTCTCCGCGAGCTGCTCCTTGCGCAGCGCATGCACGACCTTCCGCTTGTCCTTGGGGGAGAGCTGCTCCACCAAGCCGATGACCTGATCGACCGAAACGGGGAGAGAAGGCTTGTGCGTGAATGACATAGCTGCTGTTGCTCTCGCAAATGTAGCGGAACTGCCCCCAAGTGAAACCCCTTTATCTCCGCCGGGTCTTCCCAGCTCTGAGGCGCACCGCAATCGCCGCCCCACCCGCCCACCTCCGCATGGGTCTCGCCGCGCGCTAGGCTGAGCGAACGCGGGCGGACCCTGCGGCCTCGGAGCCGCAATCTCCGGCTACCTTCCCGGCATGTCAGTGCGGCGCAAGCGCGAGAAGGACCACGCCGTGTACTTCGGCACGTTCACGTGCTATCAGTGGATCCCGCTGATCAAGATCACCGATGCCTATGACGCCGTGTACAAGTGGATGCACGTCGCCTACGGCCTGGGCTATCGGTTCTTCGGCTACGCGATCATGCCCAACCACGTTCATTTCATCATCCGGGTTCCAGAGGGCGGCTCCATCAACACCGTGCTGGCCAATGGCAAGCGTTTCCTGGCCTACGAGATCGTGAAGCGCTTGAAGAGGCTTGGCCGTGAGGATGTGCTGGAGTGCTTGCGTGCCGGCGTGCGTGAATCCGACACCGGCCGTGGGCAGAAGCACCGCGTGTTCGAGACCTCCACCGACCTGATCGAGCTTTTCCATGCGCGCATGATCGAGAAGAAGCTCAAGTACATCCATGCGAATCCGGTGAGCAAAGCGTGGCGGCTTGCCGATGATGCCGTCGAATACCCGCACAGCAGCTTCGCCTTCTATTCCGATGGCCGCAACCGCGATGCGCCGCTGGATGCCTACCAGGAGCATGGCTTCCTTGGTGGCAAAGGAGCGCCATGGTGATTCCTGCATTTAAGGAAGATGGTGCCGCAGGGTCCGCCTCGCCCGCCCGCTGGCCTCGCGCGGCGAGACCCATGCGGAGGCAGGGAAATGGTTACTTTCGGCGAAGACCCTGCAGAGATGAAAGGGCGAGTGAGCTTACCCTGGGAGCATTGCAGTTGGTGACATGCGCCCAGGGCCAAGGAACGACTACATGGACCCGTACGCTAAGTTGCTTAGCTGTGCTCTTGTGCCGCTCGCTGCAGAGTTCGTGCTGCCTGCTATGGTTGCAGAATCAGCGCCTGCCATGGGTTGGACCTCTGCTGCGCGCGGCGGCATTGATGCAACACTGCAAACAGCAGGGAACTATATGGCAGAGCCAGAGGGAGGACTTCGTGGTGCACTTGCGAAAGTTAACTGGGTGCAATCTGGCGCTTCCGCAGGCGGTGTTTTCAACATAGGCGGAACCGCAGTGATTGGTTCAAGTTTCAATCTTAGCGTTCGCGACGGCCCGCAGATCACCTTTGCTGACAAACAGTTCTCGGAGCGTCTCGCCGTTAGTGCTGCTTTTGGTGGTCTAGGCAAGCGGATGTCAAGTTTGATTTCTCGCCAGAATGCGAACGGGATAACCCTAGGCGTGACCCTGCGCACCACGCTCTCAACCACACCAACGTTTGGGCTGCTTGCGGGGCGTGCAACCCACTTCGGATTGACCCAAGGAATTTCACTGTCGACCACTTTGCCAGAGTCCTACTTGAACGCGGATAAGTAATGCGCTGGTTCAAACATAGGGCCCTTCCTTACATAGTAATGGCCGGTGTGCTCGTCGCTGTGTTGATGTGGAGACACCTCGAGGTTGTAGGCTTGGCGAAATACAGCAAGTACACCGTTGCGCGAACCACCAAGTACTACCGGACCGCAGACGGTGCAAGAAATGTCTCATTCACCTTCGTCTATTACGGCGATCAAGTTCATTGGAGCAGCGGGAAATACGATGAGTTCGAGCTGAACCGACGCTATTTCGTTCGGTTCGATTCAACAGATGCGCGCAATAGCGAACTTCTGAGCAGTCCTGCTGTCCCAGATACTCTCATTGTCATTCCACCAGGCGGCTGGAAAGAACTACCCGTTGGAAGATGATTCTGCGCTACATCCAAGCCGCTGTTGGATTGAACGCATTGAGATTTCTAGGCGGCAACGTGAAGCAGGTCGATTACCAGAAAGGCAAGCCCGATGCCTTCCACCACCGCTACGCCTACGACGCCGACAACCGCATCACCGAAGTGCAGACCAGCGCCGACGCCATCAACTGGATGCGCGATGCGCGCTACTTCTACTACCCGCACGGTCCGCTGCAACGCGCCGAACTGGGCAAACTGGTGGTGCAGGGCATGGATTACGCCTACACCTTGCAAGGCTGGCTCAAGGGCATCAACGGCAACCGCCTCGACCCCGCCACCGACATGGGCCATGATGGCGACCTGGCCGATGCCGAAACCACCAACGACCTGGTGGGCCACGACGCCTTCGCGCTCTCGCTGGGCTACTACGGCGACGAGGACCACGCCGCCATCGACCCTGCTTGGGTGAGCACGCCCGCGGGCGCGCCTTCTCAGAAATGGGGACCACCGGCACGCTTGCTGCGCAGCACAAGCCGCTCTACAACGGCAACATCGCCCACACCGTGAACTCCTTGCAGCCCTTCGGCACCTGGAGCGCCAATGGCGGCCAGCCGCAGGTGCTGGCGCAGGTGTACACCTACGACCAATTGAACCGCCTGAAGAAGTCGCGCGGCATCATCGGCCTTAACGGCGACAACAGCTGGGACGGCATCACCGATGCCGAGCCCTACCGCTACCAGAGCCTCTACGAATACGACGCCAATGGCAACATCACCTATTGCGACCGCCACGACGAGGAGGGCCTGCGCTACGATGCCCTGCGCTACAACTACCAGTTGAGCGGCGCCCTTGGCCGCCTTATCCGCAACCGCCTCTACCTGGTGAAGGACTCCGAAGAAGACATCGAGGTCACCGACATCGGCGATTTCCCGAACCACGAGCCCACGTTCCAGGACCCGTACAACGCGGCGGGCAACATCAACACCGCTAACTCTTACAGCTACGATGCGCTCGGCAACCTCACCAAGGATGCCTCCGCAGGCATCAGCGCCATCCACTGGACCGTGGCCGGCAAGGTGAAGGCCGTGCATCGCGCGGGCGGAAGCACCCTGCCGAAACTGGATTTCGCGTACGGCGCCAGCGGCCAACGCATCATGAAGCAGGTGGGCGAACCGGGCACCGATGCGGGCGCGTACCGGGAACATTACATTCGTGATGCGCAGGGCAACATCATGGCCACCTACCGCTACACCAACGATGCGAGTGTGAGCTTGATGCTCAACGAGCGGCCACTGTATGGCAGCAGCAGGCTCGGCTCACTGCGCAAGGAAGTGGAGGTGTACAATGCGCCTACGAGCGTAGCACCGGGCTCCAACCCCACGCAACTGGTTGACCTCAACTACGAGCTCACCGACCACTTGGGCAACGTGAGCGCGGTGGTGACGGGAAGGCTGCTAACGAACCTATTCGGAGCCACGCCGTGCCAGGCGGAATTGGTGAGCGCGACGGGATACGAGGTGTTCGGTGGGGTGCAAACGGGGAGGCATTGGAATAGCAGCGCGGCGCTCAACGGATTCAACGGGATGCGCAAAGAGAGCGAGCTGAACGGGGCGGAAGGGATGGCGTATGATTTCGGGGCGAGGTTGTATGATCCGAGAGTGGGGAGATGGGTGACCTTGGATGGCGAGCGAAGCCAGTATCCTTGGTTGAGCCCCTATTCATTCGTTGGCAACCAACCAATTACCTGCATCGATCCGGACGGAAACAGGATTGTTGTAGTGGGCACTTGGAAATACCGAATGGCTGTTATGAAAGCTCTAGTCGAATTGTCGGTAAGTTCTAAGGAAGGGAGAAGAATAACTCGTGAGTTGATAGGGTCGAAGCACAACGTGGTCATAGCCTTCGGGGGTAAGAGCCAGAATGATTTCATAGGCTCTACCAAGAACGAAGATGGGACCTCTAACTACTTCATACGACTCGATCCGAAACCGCCGATGAACCGAAGAAGGGTGTTGAAGGCAGAAACGGCGAGCTAATCGCGAGGTCACCTGCATCAACAACTTATCACGAGCTACGCCATGTTGAACAGGAAATCCTTGGTCTAACAGAGGGGTTGGCTAAGGATGTCAACGGCCAATTTGTGAGGATTGACGAGGTAGACGCTGTGTATGGCGAGAATAAGATTCGAAAAGACCTAGGCTTGCCGCTAAGGTACAAGTACGATGGTGCCGATGTCTTCCCATACAATTACTCCGACGGCCAGCAGCAGAACTTTTCGTTCGAGGTTGATGCTAAGTACAGCGAGGTAGAGGGCGAACCGCATCACCTACTGCAGGCCGGGTCATTCAGTGGTCGTTGGAAGGTGATGAATGACACGCCACCCGGTACTGCATTATTCAAACATAGCGTTGGAGACGTTCGAACCGAGCACCACCATAAGTCCTTTGAACAGCAAGGCAAGGAAGTAAAGTCTGTTACACTTGAACGGCGATGAAGCAGGCACTTGCTAGCTTTCTAATCCTCTTCGCACTAAGCGGGTGTGCTCCGTCCCCTGCTGAGCATAACCTCAGGCACCTCTACGCGACAAGCACAATGAATCGCATCAGGTTGACGGATTGCCGACCCCTGTTGGACATGATCGCCAGAGATCAGCGCATTAGGATTCAATGGAATGCTGGTGAAGCGGATAGAATTGGCGGACAGTGTAGGAGTAGTTTTTGTCACGTATGACCACGCGGAGCGGCGTGATGGTGGCATCATTTACGCGGCTGACGTGAAGAGTAGCAGAATTCTAGATGTTTGGGAAGTAAGCTGGAATTGAAATGGCCCAAAACTGCGCAGCACTTCCTGCCGTGTTCCAACTCACCACCATTCGCGTTAAGCCCTTGGCAAAACCTGAATCCGTGCTTCGATGAAATGAGACAGCTGACCGGAGGGTCGTGCCGAGCTACGTCCACGATACTCCCGGAATAACCGCTACGAAATTTCGAACTGGCCTTCGCGGGGCTCGAGGACCGCATCCTTGATGCGGATCATGATCCGATCTTCTCGCGGCGATCGGCTGTTTCCAATCCGGGCCTCGGTCTTATCGGCTTCGAGCTTCGCAATCGAAGGGTTCGGAGCTCTTTCCAGGTCAGTTCGGTGGCCCCCTAGGCCGGTGGTGTGGTGGACGCCTGTAAGGTGGCGGAGCGTGGCGCGCGGGGGAGCGCACGTTTCAACAGGAACGCGTCCCGTGACCTGGGGCCTTTCGGGTCCTTGGCCCGCCGGTCGCGAACAGGTTGGGCGAGCCTTGGAAGCGCTAGGCGCTCGGCCTCCCGCCGACGAACCGGGTCCGTGTCCCGCGGGCGGCCGCGCCACGTAGGCGTCCAGCTCGCACGCGCGCGTCGACGGCCCGGCGAGCCCCCCCTGGTGAGCGCCGAACTGCGACCGCTGGCAAGCGCATCGCGAAGTCCGCCCGGGGCTTTGGCGCACCGGGCTGCTGACCCGCACCTGCGTTCGGCCCAGCTGCGAGAGCCGTGCGCTTGCGGTTGATGAGCCCCTCGCGCGAAGCGGCTGCATCTTCCGCAGGCCCCAGCGCGGATGCCGCACCGCCGCGGGGCCCGCCGCCGATGCTGTAGCAGGCCGCCGCTCGCCCTCCAGGTCGCACCCGTCAGCCATCTTGCGCTGGCTCGCAAGAATGAGCGCCAGCCCCCGACGGGCCTAGAGCTTTCCGCCAGTGTCTCCCGCGTCAGCGGCCAACCTCCAGGCGGTTGTAGCGCACGCCAGCCCTTCAGCCCTGAGCAGGTTGCGACCGCGCCTTCCACTGTAGAGGTCGCTGGCCACGCCATGCCCGCAGGACCTTCTTGCCGGCCTCGCTCGCGCAGCCGAACGATCTGCGCCAGTGAACGCTTCTGCTTCCCGTAGGTGTGTCGTAACAACCGCCCGTTTGGGGCCGGCATTCATCGCGCTTGTTCTCCAAGCGGCAGTTTGCTTTGCGGTTCTCGGCGATGCGTTGGGTACGGGCGGCCTTGAGGTCGGGCGGCGCGGGCGTGAAGCCGGGATCGAGGTAACGCTCCATGGGGATGGCGCCTTTGAGCGAGCCATGCGGACGCACCTCCGTGTAGTCATGGGTGGCGAAGGCCACCACCTGCTCGGTGGCCTGCAAGGTCGGGGCCAGATTGCGCAGATAGCCCTTCATGATCTTGTTGACGGCCTCGATGGGCGAGTTGGAGAAGCGGATGTCCTTCTGCGCGATGATGTGCCGGATGACCGGGTGCGCTTGTGCTTCAAGCAGGGCCTTCACGTCCGCAGCATTGTTCTCCGGACCGCCGTCGGAGACCAGCAGGGTGGCCTCCTCATTCGGATGGTGCTTGAGCATGGTGGCGATGGCCCGATTCAGGGCGGTGATCACGTTGTCGGCATTGTTGCGCAGCGATACCGACCAGCCCAGGATGGCCTTGGAGAAGTTGTCGCTCACCAGGGCGATGGCGACGGCCTCATCGGCCAGGGGCCACTCGGTGGTGTCCACATGAAGGAACTCGTTGGGCCTTGTGGCCACGAAGCCTTGTGTCTTGCGCATGGGTGCGAAGCGCGCGGCCTTGAGGCCGAGGATGCCCAGGTACTTGTAGAAGGTGCACATGCCGATGCTCAGGCGCCCAGCGCGAAGCGCGGCGTGGTAACGTGAACTGGCGGGCCAGTTGGCCAGCACCGCAGTGTTGAAGAGGTCCTTGATCACGGCCACTTCCCTGGCCGCCAATTGCAATGGATGCCGCTTGAAGCATCGCCCTATGGGCGAGAGGCCGCATTGCGCCTTGATGCGTGCAAGACGATCGTGGAATGCCGAAGCGGATAAGCCCACCAAGCGGTACGCGCGTCTTCGCGGCATGACGGTGAAGAGCAGCTGCACGGCATTCACCACGCGCTGATTCAGGGCTTTGCTCTTGTGCAGCACGGGGAGCAGCGCATCGCTCGTGCTCAGCCAAACCTTCATGACCACCTGCACGGTGCGGCGCAGGCACTGATGCTGCGCAAGGATGGCCTGCATGTCCAACGCATTGTGATGCATGGCACGCAGCTCGTGCCCTACCAAGGCATCCATGCGCAGCTTGCGCCATTCGCTTGCTGTGGAGTTCGGAACCAATTCGCGCAGGTGCATGGGCACGAGGTCATCCTTGCCCAGGGCATAGAGGGTGATCAGCGCGGTGTCGTAACGGTTGTAGCGGGCCATTGCGGCAACTTAATGTCGCAGGCGCCGCCGCGCATTACGGCCCGAACTTCTTGCTGGGGCGGCGGCTGGTGTGGCGGATCTGAAAGACCACCACCTCTTGCCCGATCAGCGCGAACACGACACGGTAGCGGAACCTCTTGACCATCGCGTGGCGGTAGTTCTTCTTTCGGACCTGAAAGCCGATAGGGTTCCGCTCGATGAAGGCGTAGCACGCATCAAGTTCCTTGCTGAAGCGGTCGGCTAGCCGCTGGTCGATCCCTTGGTGGTACGCGTAGATCTCCGCGGCCTGAGCGATGGCCTGTGGCTTGATCTTCAGGACGTAGCTCATCCCTTGAACCCTTCGCGCATCATGCGGATCGCCTCTTCGCGCGAGTACGACCTGGTCTCCCCGTTAAGATGAAGGGCTTGCTGGCGGTCCAATTCGGCGACTTCTTCGTCGCTGTAGTCGTCAACGTCCGACGTTTCCGAGATCTCTGTTTCGATGGCGCTGCCAATGCGCTTCAAGGAGGCCTCGTCCCAAACCAGCATGAGGCGCTCCATGAGCGTGAGCTTGATGCGTGCGATGTCCATTGGCGGTTCTTGTTGACCCAAAGATAGAGTGATGTTGAACGACGCGATCCCCGCCCGGGATGGCAGCCCCGGCTCAGTGGCCGGGGTAAACTGCCCGGCGCAGCAGCGTGCGAGCAACGCACACGGCGAGGAGGCCGATAGGAGGACCCCGCAGCCCCGCACCCGCAGGCCGCGACGAGGACACCGCAGCCCCGGCTCGGAAGCCGGGGCAAGCTAACAGCCCGATGGGCGGCCATATGAAAACAACCTAGCATCGCTTCGTCAAGGAGAGCAGCCACGCGGACCTGCTGCTGGGCGGGGATGACGGCTATGTGGCCAAAGCGCTACGCGCCCTCTGCTGGTGGCATCTTAGAGCCATGTTGCCGCACCGCCGCTTCAGCGCGCCCGCCCTTGCCGTTCGAGCCAATCCTGCAGGATGATCGTCGCGCTGATGCGATCGAGTTGCCCTTTCTCGCGCCGGGCCATGCGGCCTTTGCCGCTGGCGAGCAAGGTCTGCTGCGCAAGCTTGCTGGTGAAGCGCTCATCGGCCAGTTCCACGAAGTGCGCGGGGAATCGCTTGCGCAGCGCATCGGCGAGCAGTCGGACGTTCGGGGTCACATCGGTATCGCTGCCATCGAGGTTCACGGGCAGGCCGATCACGAAACCGTCCACCTGTTCACGGGCGCAGTACTCGATCAAGAAGGCCATGAGCTCCTTGCTCTCCACCGTTTCCAGTGCCGAGGCGATGATGCGCAGCGGGTCGGTGACGGCCAGCCCGGTCCGTTTCAGTCCGAAGTCGATGGCGATGACGCGTGGCATGGGGCGAAGGTGGGGTTCTTCGGTTGATGGTTGGTCCTTGCGCTCCGCTCGGACTGACCGTTTGTAGTTTGAAGGTTGGGACCAACGCTCAACCGCCCATCAACCTGCAACCCTCAACTCGCATCTTTGACCCATGCACGAACTCATCGAGAAAGCGTGGGAGGACCGCAACCTGCTGCGCGATGCGGAGGTGGTGAATCACATTGAGGCCGTGGTGGAGAAGCTCGACCGCGGCGAAGTGCGGGTCGCGGAACCCGATGGCGCTGGCGGCTGGAAGGTGAACGACTGGGTGAAGAAGGCGGTGATCATGTACTTCCCCATCAAGCAGATGCACACGTATGAGGTGGGGCCGCTGGAGTTCCACGACAAGATCCCGCTGAAGCGGCGCTATGCGCAGCTCGGCGTGCGCGTGGTGCCGCATGCCATCGCGCGGCACGGCAGCTACCTGGCGCCGGGCGTGATCCTGATGCCGAGCTACGTGAACATCGGCGCCTATGTGGATGAAGGCACCATGGTGGACACCTGGGCCACCGTGGGCAGCTGCGCGCAGATCGGCAAGCACGTGCACCTGAGCGGCGGCGTGGGCATCGGCGGCGTGCTGGAGCCGGTGCAGGCCGCGCCGGTGATCATCGAGGATGGCTGCTTCATCGGCTCGCGCGCCATCGTGGTGGAAGGCGTGCGCGTGGGCAGCGAGGCCGTGCTCGGCGCCAATGTGGTGCTCACGGCCAGCACGCGCATCATTGATGTGACGGGTCCGGAGCCGGTGGAGATGAAGGGCATGGTGCCGCCGCGCAGCGTGGTGATCCCCGGCACTGTGCCGAAGACCTTCGCGGCCGGCGCGTACGGCGTGCCCTGCGCGCTCATCATCGGCCAGCGCAAGGAGAGCACGGACAAGAAGACCTCCTTGAATGAAGCGCTGCGCGAGCACAGCGTGGCCGTTTGAACTCCGAACTTCGGCAACCACTAATCAACCGCATGTCCGGCACAGTTTTCACGGAGCGCCGGCCCAATCCAGAAATGCCATGAGAACAACCGCACTGCTCGCCATCTTCCTCATCGGGCTCACCGCATCGGCGCAAACCGCCTACAAGGCGAAGCACCGCTTCATCTATTCCAACGCAAGCGGCACCACGGGCGGCATCACCGTGGAGGTCATGGACGCCATCGGGGAGCTCACCCTCTGCAAGTTCAGGATGAAGGTGACGAACAAGACCGCCGATTACCTCTTCGTTGACCCCAGCCGCTTCCGGTATGTGATGGGCGACGCCGTTGCGCGCTTCAAGGAGAAACCCTTCGTGGTGCGTCCCTTCGACAGCGAGGCCAAGACGCTGGATGCCTATGGCGCCAGTACCTACCAGCACGAATCACCGGTGCTCGACTTCGCCGATGGCCTGCAGATGGCCCCGGGCATGGGCCGCGTGACCGCGATGGATGAGTTCAGCCTGCCCGCCAGCACCAATGCCATGAGCGCTGGTCCGTTCAAGCTCAACCTGAAGGACCTCTCGAAGGAGACCGACAAGACCGTGGCACGCTTCAGCGTGCAGTACACCGGCAGCGCCGTGGGCATCGTTGACCCCAGCCGCATCAGCGTGAAGCTGCCCAGCGGCCAGGCCTTCGCCAACGAGAAGAGCAAGTCGAAGCCCGTGCTCCTGGAAGCGGGCGGCACGGACGATTTCAGCGTGGTGGCCGAGATACCCGCCAAGATCGCTGACATGCAGTTCACCACCCTCACCGTGGCTTGGAACGACGCGTTCACCGAGACCGCCAAAGGGCCGTTCAGCATGGAGGGCCTACGGATCGCCGTTGACCAGGAACGCACCAAGAAAGCGAACTGAGGCCGGGATTCGCCGAGGCCGACATTGTCGATCCGCAGGTGATGATGCTCTGCGCGGCATTCACTATCCTTGCGATGAACCAAACCCCTTCCCCATCATGAATTGGTACCTCAAAGCACTGAAGAACTATGTCGGTTTCAGCGGACGAGCGCGCCGCAAGGAGTACTGGATGTTCACGCTCTTCAACGTCATCTTCGCTGTTGCGGCCATGGTGCTGGATAATGTGGCCGGCCTGGCTAGCCCAATGACCGGCTACGGCCCCATCTACGGCCTCTATGCGCTGGCCATGCTGCTCCCCGGTCTCGCCGTGGCGGTGCGTCGTTTGCACGATGTAGGCAAGAGCGGCTGGTTCATCCTGATCGCGCTCATTCCGCTCATCGGAGCCATCTGGTTGCTGGTCCTCCTCTGCACCGACAGCAAGCCAGGCGCCAACGAATACGGAGAGAACCCGAAAGAAGGCGCCGTCGCCTGATTTGGTCAACATCGCTTTTCACGTGGAAGGGCTGTCCGAAAGGATGGCCCTTTCGCTTGCGGCACCTGCCTAAACGACCGGCTCATCCAAGCCGGGGCACGGGGTAGTGTCTCAGTTTGCGAAGGCTCAATGCCGAGTATCATTTCCACCTTTCCCTTGATGGACCCCGCATCAATTCTGCGGGGCTTCCGCCAAAGATCAACCACGGCCAAAGCCGCAGTCCCGGCTCGCACAATGCCCGCGGCACAGGCTGTCCGAGCCGGGCGCGGCCGCGCTGGCCGTGGACACCTACCGCACGTGGTTTCTGAACCGCTCTACCCTAGCCGCTGGGCTGCATCAACCCTGCGATTGGCTCGAGCTGAGACACTACCGGGCACGGAGGCATGGCTACATTCGCCCGCCCGAAACGGGCCATTACAATCACCATGAGCTACGACCTGATCGTCTTAGGCAGCGGCCCCGGCGGCTACGTTGCCGCCATCCGTGCCAGCCAACTCGGCCTGAAGACCGCCATCGTGGAGCGCGAGAGCCTCGGCGGCATCTGCCTCAACTGGGGCTGCATCCCCACCAAGGCGCTGCTCAAGAGCGCGCAGGTGTTCGAGTACATCAGCCACGCCAAGGATTATGGCATCACCGTGGGCGAGGGCAAACCCGATCTCAAGGCCATGGTGGCGCGCAGCCGCGGCGTTGCCGATGGCATGAGCAAGGGCGTGCAGTTCCTGATGAAGAAGAACAAGATCGATGTGGTTATGGGCACCGGCAAGCTGATGCCCGGCCGCAAGATCGAGGTGACCGCCGCCGACGGGAAGAAGAGCGTGGTGGAAGGAAAGCACATCATCATCGCCACCGGCGCGCGCAGCCGTGCGCTGCCTAACCTGCCGCAGGACGGCAAGAAGATCATCGGCTACCGCGAGGCCATGGTGCTGCCTGAACAGCCCAAGAGCATGGTAGTGGTGGGCAGCGGCGCCATCGGCAGCGAGTTCGCGTACTTCTATGCCGCCATCGGCACCAAGGTCACGCTGGTGGAGTTCATGCCGAACATCGTCCCGGTGGAGGATGAGGACGTGAGCAAGCAGCTCGAGAAGAGCTTCAAGAAGCAGGGCATCGAGGTGATGGTCTCTTCGGAAGTGACCAGCGTTGACACCAAGGGCAAGGGCTGCGTGGTGACCGTGAAGAACGCCGCTGGCGAGAAGAAGATCGAGTGCGACATCGTGCTCAGCGCGGTCGGCATCGCCGCCAACCTCGAAGGCATCGGGCTCGAAGAGGTGGGCATCGTGACCGACAAGGGCAAGATCAAGGTCGATGGCTACTACGCCACCAACATGCCCGGCTACTACGCCATCGGCGATTGCACGCCCGGACAAGCACTGGCGCACGTGGCCAGCGCGGAGGGCATCATCTGCGTGGAGAAGATCGCCGGGCAGAACCCGCACACACTCGATTATGGCAACATCCCCGGCTGCACCTATTGCAGCCCCGAGGTGGCCAGCGTGGGCATGACCGAGAAGCAGTGCAAGGAAAAGGGCCTGTCGATCAAGGTGGGCAAGTTCCCCTTCAGCGCCAGCGGCAAGGCCAGCGCGGGCGGCAACAAGGACGGATTCGTGAAGCTGATCTTCGATGCGAAGTACGGCGAGTTGCTGGGCGCGCACATGATCGGCATGAACGTGACCGAGATGATCGCCGAGTGCGTGAGCATCCGCAAGCTGGAGACCACCGGCCACGAGATCATCAAGACCGTGCACCCGCACCCCACCATGAGCGAAGCCATTATGGAGGCGGCGGCAGCGGCCTACGGTGAGGTGATCCACCTGTAGGGGCGGGTGATCATCCGCCCAACAGGTGGGCACCGCCCGACAGGTGGGTAGCACCTGACGGTTGGGCAAAGCCCGTAAGGCGGATGTGCGTGGAGGAGAATGACGACATCAACATGGTCGCGTCCAGCCTAATAGCATGTGCGGCATTGCGGGTTCATACCAGTTCGGCAGCGGTCCGGTCCCGGCCGATGACCGCATCAGCAATGCCCTGAGGTACCTCGCGCACCGCGGCCCCGATGATGAAGGCGTCTATCGCAACGGACGCACGGTGCTGGGCCATCGCCGACTGAGCGTCATTGACACCAGTCCCGCCGCGCACCAGCCCTTCACCGATGATGGTGGCCGCTTCACGATCGCCTTCAACGGCGAGGCCTTCAATTACCAGGAGCTGCGCGCGGAACTGGAAGCTGAAGGACACCGGTTCCGCAGCCAGAGTGATACCGAGGTGGTGCTTCGGCTCTTCACGCTGAAGGGCGAGGGCTTCCTTCATGAGCTCAACGGCTTCTTCGCATTGGCCATTCGCGATGCGGAGAAGGATGAATTGCTGATTGCGCGCGACCGGTTCGGCGAGAAGCCGCTCTGGTACTGTGAGCAGGATGGCCGCTTGCTCTTCGCCAGTGAACTCCGGGCTTTAGAGGCCTTGGGCGCGAAGGGCGAGCTTGACCCGCACAGCCTGCATCAGTACTTCACCTTCCACTACATCCCAGCTCCTTGGAGCGTGCTGAAGGGGGTAAGGAAGCTGGAGCCCGGCGAGCTGATCCGCGTGAACGCAAAAGGCCTGGAGCGGAGCCGTTGGTACGATGTGGTTGGTGCCGCCAAGCGAACTGAAACGAGTTCCGATCCAAGAGGCCGGCTCCGAGAACTGCTCGATGATTC
Organism: Flavobacteriales bacterium; assembly: GCA_016705545.1. GTDB lineage: Bacteria > Bacteroidota > Bacteroidia > Flavobacteriales_F > PHOS-HE28 > PHOS-HE28. The sequence continues at coordinate 85,908 of JADIYA010000006.1, read as the reverse complement.
CGTTCGCCTGCGCCTGAACTGCGATGTACCGATCGGTGCGTTCCTCAGCGGCGGGCTCGACAGTAGCATCGTGAGCGCGTTAGCGGCTCGCCACAGAACGGGTCTGCGCACCTTCAGCATCGGTTACGCCGGCGCGCCGTACTTCGATGAGACGCGCTACGCAGAAGATGCCGCGCGACACATCGGTAGCGATCATACCAGCATCCGCCTCAGCACCGACGATCTCGCTGCCGGCTACTCGGACTTCCTCACCAGCGTCGATGAGCCCTTCGCCGATAGCAGCGCACTGCCGGCATTCATACTGGCGCGTGAAGCACGCAAGCACGTGACGGTAGCCTTGAGCGGTGATGGCGCCGATGAGCTCTTCGGCGGTTACCGGAAACATCAGGCCCAGCTGCGGCTTTCTGATCCTCGGAGCATGGACAAAGCAGTGATCGCCCTGCGGCCCTTGTGGCGTCTGCTGCCCAAGTCGAGGAATAACCGCATCACCGACATGTTCCGGAAGCTGGACCGGTTCGCCACGAACGCCGGCGGATCCAACGAGCAGCGCTGGCTGAACCTCGCCGACCAGGACCCGGATGATGATGCCAAACGGCTTGTGCCACATCCGGGCTCTCCGCTGGCTCTGAGCGAACGTGAGCATCAACTGTCTCGCGGCGTCAAGGGCTTGCATGGAATTAACGGCTATCTCCTCGCGGACCTGGAGACCGTGCTGCCCAACGACATGCTGCACAAGGTCGACCTCACGAGCATGGCGCATGGCCTCGAGGTGCGCGCACCCTTCCTCGATCACCGTGTGGTGGAGCTCGCCTTCGCATTGCCTGCGGAGATGAAGCTTCGCCGCGGTATCGGCAAGGCGATCCTGCGCGAGGCCTTCGGTGACCTGCTCCCTCCTTCCATCGTTGCGCGGAAGAAGCAAGGCTTCGAGGTGCCCTTGCGCGAGCTGTTGCTCGGTCCGCTCGCTGGCTTGCAGGATGAATTGCTGCGCGAAGAACTGGTCCGCGCTGCAGGCCTTGACCCGCACGGCGCTGCTGCTGTGCTCCGCCGTTTGCGCTCTTCGTGCCCGGGTGATGCTCAGGCAACCGTGCATGCCCTGCTCGTCTACATGACGTGGTGGAAAGCGAGGCGATCAATGGCCTCCGCCAACTGACTACCGGGTTACCTTCGCACGCCTTCAATGCCCCGCGTACTCCAGATCCTCAACCGCTTCAACCTGGGTGGCCCCACGCACAATGCGGCCTATCTCACGCGGTACATGGCGCCGGAATTCGAGACCTTGCTCATCGGCGGCAGCCAGGAGGCAACAGAGGCTGGAAGCCAGTACATCACCAAGAGCATGGGCGTAGAGCCCTTGATCCTGCCGGAGCTTCAGCGCGAAGTGGCGCCATGGCGCGATCGTTCGGCCTACCGCCGGATCAAACAGGTGATCAAGGACTTCAAGCCCGACATCGTGCACACGCATGCGGCAAAGGCCGGTGCCGTTGGGCGCATGGCGGCCGCTGACCTGGGCGTGAAGGGCATCGTGCACACCTTCCATGGGCATGTGTTCCACAGCTACTTCGGCCCGGTGCGCACTGCGCTGTACAAGAGCATCGAGCGCTATCTGGCCAAGCGATCGCATCGGATCATCGCCATCAGCGAGCGGCAACGTGATGAACTGGTTGATGAGCACCGGATCTGCGAGGGCTCCAAGGTTGACGTGATCCCCTTGGGCTTCGATCTGATGCCGTTCCAATTGGAGCAGGAGCGGAAGCGCGCGCTCTTCCGCCGTGTGTACGGAGTTGCAGACGACGAGCTGGCGGTGGGCATCGTGGGCCGATTGGTGCCGATCAAGAACCACGACCTCTTCCTGGAAGTGATCATGCGCGTTCGCGAGCGGACCGGCCTCAAGCTGCGCGCCTTCATCGTCGGCGATGGTGAGGAACGCGAGCGCTTGCAGGCCCAGACAGCCCGGCTTGGCTTGAGCCAGGTCATGGGCCCTTACTTCAATGGGCACCCCTTCGGGCATGGCGTGAACGGCAAGCCCATGGTGAAGCCTGCTGAGGTGACCTTCACGAGTTGGATCAAGGAGATCGACATCGTTAACGCAGGGCTTGACATCGCCATGCTCACCAGCCTGAATGAGGGCACCCCGGTGAGCCTGATCGAGGCGCAGGCCAGCAATCGGCCTGTTGTGAGCACGGATGTTGGCGGGATACGGAACATCGTGCAAGCCGACGAGACCGCCTTGCTCTGCCCTTCGGGAGACGCAGAGGGGCTCGCTGCCGCCTTGGAGCGCTTGGCGCGCAGCGCGGGGTTGCGCGACCGCATGGGCAAGGGCGGTTGGGACTTCGTCCGGGACCGTTACCACTATACCCGGCTTATCGATGACACGGCCCGGCTTTATCGTAAGCTGCTCGCCTAAGGCTGCAATGGGCGATCGCTACATTTGGCCGCACATGCCCATTCATTCGAAATCCCTTTGGGGCGCCTTCGCGCTGACCGTGCTTGCCACCAGCTGCACGATCAACCGCGACATCATGTTCAAGACACCGCTCGATTACCAGTTCCAGACCTTCGCCGATACGGGGAATGCCTCGCGACGGGTCCGGCTGCAGCCGAACGACCTGCTGCAGTTCAGGCTCTTCGCCAACGACGGATTCAAGATGATCGACCTGGTGAGCGAAGGCGGGGTGCGTGAGGCCGCCATGCTGAACCGGGTCACCTTCAACTACGTCATCGAGAGCAACGGGGAGTGCAAGCTCCCGCTGCTGGGTCGTGTGGTCTTGGCGGGCAAGACCGTCCGCGAGGCTGAAGCATACATGGAGGAGCGTTACTCCACCTACTATCAGCGGCCCTACGTGCAACTGCTGGTCATCAACCGGCGCGTGGTGGTCTTCCCCGGTGGCGGTGGCGACGCCCGTGTGGTTCCGATCGAGAACAACAACACCACCTTGCTGGAGGCCCTGGCCTTGTCTGGCGGCATAGCCAAGCGCGGAGATGCGCGCCGGGTGAAGCTCTTCCGTCACGGCGCCGATGGAAGCCGGACCGTGCATCAGTTCGACCTCTCCGACATTGACGGACTGCGCCACGCCGACATCGTGCTGCAGGGAGACGACATCATCTACGTTCAGCCCAACCCCGAATTGGTGCGTGAGGCACTGCAGGACCTCACACCGGTCATCACCCTTCTCACCAGCATCGTGCTCGTCATCGGCGTGGTGCGCGGCTTCGCCCGTTAAGCCGCGCCACGATGGTCGCAGAAGAGGTCACCAGCCGAGCCGTCAGCTTCGAGAGCTACCGCCAGCGGATCACGAACTTCAGCAACGAGTTCGACCTCGGGCTTTTCATCCACATCTTCAGGCGCAGCCTGCCCTGGGTGGTGCTCGTGCTGATGCTGGCCGGTGCTTCAGCGGCGCTCTATCTGCGCTACACCGTGCCCATCCACCAATCGCGCTCGGTGCTCCAGCTTGGCGGCAGCAACCAGGCCAAGCAGGTCCTGCTCATGAACAGCTTCATGGAGGAGCAGAACTTCGCTGTTGACCTTGAATTCATGCGCAGCCGTTTCTTCCTGGGCATGGCGCTGGACCGGCTGCCGCTGCGCGTGAGCTACTTCAACCGGGGACAGATCCTCACCGAGGAGTATTACGTGCACTCCTTCTTCAAGCTCCACGACCTAGCGGTCACCGACAGTATCGTGCTCGACCAGCCTGTCTTCCTCGATCTGGCCAACCCCGGTCAGGTGGGGCTCTCCTACACGGTTGGCGGCAGGACCTTCAAGGACGTCTTTCCGCGGGACGGCTTGGTGACCATGCCTCACTTCACGGCCCGGATCACCATCGGCGAGAGCCCGATCCTGAGCGACCCGGATGCCAAGACGAGCTTCTATTTCAAGATCAACAGCCGTGACCGCCTGCTGGAGAAATACGCGAACCAGGTCTGGCTGGTATCGCAGGACTACGCTACGAAAGTGGTGGAGATCACTTGCCGCGACCCGAATCCGTATGTGGCGCGCGACCTGGCGCAATCGCTGGCCGAGACGTACATCGACTACGATGTGCAGCGACAGAGCAGCAGTGCCGCGAGCGTGATCACCTTCATCCGGAGCCAGAAGGACACGGCCTACAAGGAGCTGCGCGATTCGGAGTACATCATGCAGGGCCTGCAGAGCGAGAACCGCGTGAGCGACATGGCCGCGCTCGGCCCCTTGTTGCTGGAGCGCACGAATGAATACGAGGATGAACTGGTGCGCCTCACGCTCGATGTGGAATTGCTCAAGGCGATGGAACGGGCCAGTGCCAGCGAGCGCGGCGAGATCAGCGCCCACGACCTGCTCCCATTGCTGCTCGGCACCAAGTACGAGACCACGCTGAGCATGCCGCTGCGAAACCTGCAGGACCGTCTCGATGAGCGCGATATGCTCCGTGAGGATGCCACCGCCTCGCACCCGGCCCTGCTCGCCGCCGAAGAGCGCCTGGCCTTGCAGAAGCGGGTGCTGCTGGAATCGCTTCGGCGCATGCGAGAGAGCGCTGAACGGCAGCGCGACGACCTCGGCCGGCAGTTGGGCATCCTTGATGGCAAGTTCAGGGTGCTGCCGGAGAAGGAGATCGAGTACAGCCGGGTCGAGCGCGTCTTCAGCATCAACCAGAAGTACTACACCATGCTCCTCGAGAAAGAGGTGGAGTACCGTATCAGCAAGGCCGGTTTCGTTCCGCAGAACCGCATCCTGCAGGGGGCCGCGCTCTCCCACTCACCGGTAACGCCGAACAAGGAGGTGGTGATCGGCTCCTACATCATGGCGGGCATCATCCTGTGCCTGTTGATCCTCCTGATCCGCTACATCCTGCACGACAACATCACCACCTTGAACGATGTGGCCAAGCTCAGTCACGCCAGCATCGGCATCCTCGGCATGGTACCGAAGTACAAGCACGATATCCCCGTTTCCGAGCTGCTCATCGACAAGAATCCCAAGAGCCTCATCGCGGAGGCGTTCCGGACCGTGCGCACGAACATGCAGTTCGTCGATAACACCTCAGGGCCGAAGGTGATCGCCATCACCAGCACCATCTCCGGTGAAGGGAAGACCTTCGTCGCCATGAACCTCGCGGGGATCATCTCCTACAGCGGGAAGCGTGTGATCATCCTTGACCTGGACATGCGCAAACCCAAGATCCACCTGGGCTTCGATGTGGATAATGCGCGCGGCATGAGCACGGTGCTGATCGGCAAGGACACCCTGGCCGACTGCATCCGGCACAGCAGCCTCGAGGGCCTCGACTACATCACCGCCGGTCCCATACCGCCGAACCCTTCGGAGCTGATCATCAGCCCGCGCATGCTCGAGGTGCTCGCAGAGCTGAAGCAGATGTACGACGTGGTGCTCCTTGATAACCCGCCGGTGGGTCTGGTGACCGATGGCATACCGATGATCCAGCTGGCGGATTACCCGATCTACATCTTCCGCAGCGATTACAGCAAGAAGCACTTCGTGCAGAACGTCGATCGCTTGATCAACGAGAATAGCATCAAGCGCCTCAGCTGCGTGCTCAACGGCGTTGATGTGGATCGCAACCGCTACGGCTACAACTATGGTTACGGCTATGGCTACGGCTATGGCTACGGCTATGGAAGCGGGTACGCAGGCGGCTATTACGAGGATCGGCCGGCCACGAAGCGGGGCAAGACCGGGTTCCTGGCCAACCTATTCGGCAAATCATGATCGCAACGGAGACCTTCCCCATTTCCGGGCTCGTGCTGCTTCGGCCCCGCAGCTTCGCAGATGACCGTGGCTCCTTCATGGAGACCTGGAGCCAGCGTGCCATGGATGAAGCCATCGGCAGCCAGCGTTTCGTGCAGGACAATGAGAGCATCTCGCGCGCCGGCGTGTTGCGTGGGCTGCACTTCCAGCTCGACCCGCATGCGCAAGGCAAGCTGGTGCGCGTTTCACGCGGCGCCGCCATTGATGTCTGCGTCGATATCCGCCGCGACAGCCCTACGTTCGGTCAGCATGTGAAGGTGCATCTCTCTGCAGAGGCCCCCACCCTGCTCTGGGTCCCGCCAGGCTTCGCACACGGATTCGCAGCGCTTGAAGACGGAACGGTCTTCAACTACAAGTGCACGGCCTACTACCATCCCCAAGCTGAGCGCACCATCCGATGGGACGACCCGGCACTGGGTATTGATTGGGGGGTTCGCGACCCGTTGGTGAGCGATAAGGATAGGGCAGGATTCGGTTTCGAGGGGCCTTGGCACCTGCCCAATTGAGGCCATGGCTTACAACGGGACCCAGCTCTTCCTCATCTACTCGGGCCTCTTCTTCGCGGCTTTGGTCTTCAGCCTGCTCGTGAACTCGCTCTTCATGCGCTTCGCGCGCACCTTGGGCATGCGTGAGAAAGAGCAACTGATCGAGCGTTGGAGCGCCAGTTATAAACCAGCCTTCGGCGGTATCGGGTTCTACATCCTGTTCCTCGCCTGCTTCACCTTGCATGGCGTGCTATTCCCTGGTGAGGTCGCCGTGCTGCGCCCGGAGCTCTTGGGGCTCTTGGCCGCTACATCCCTTGGTTTCCTCATGGGCCTGGCCGATGACGCGTACAACACGCGTCCTGTGCTCAAGTTCATGGTTCAGCTCGGATGCGGCGGCATCCTCATCGCGAGCGGCACCTGCATCAATCTCTTCGAGGCGCAGTGGGCCAACGTGGCGCTCACCTTGTTCTGGGTGGTGGGCATGATGAACTCGATCAATATGCTCGATAACATGGACGCGGTGGCCACTTCTGTCACCATCGCGATCCTTTCGGCGGCCACCGTGGTGATGATTGCCACCAATGCCATGGACCCGGTGTACATGGTGCTGCTGGTAGGCACCATGGCTGCACTCGCGGGCTTCCTGTTCTACAACTGGAACCCGTCGCGCATGTTCATGGGGGATACCGGCAGCCAATTCCTCGGCGTGCTCATCGCATTCGTTGGCATCCGGTTCTTCTGGAACATGCAGGGGCCGTCAGGAGCCTGGGAGCCCGCCCGACAGGTGATCATGCCCCTGATCGTGTTCCTCCTCCCTATCGCTGATACAGCGACCGTCTCCATCAACCGGATCATGCGCGGTCACAGCCCTTTCGTCGGGGGGCGTGACCACACCACGCATCACCTCAGCTACCTCGGCCTCAGCGATGGGCAGGTGGCGCTCGTCTTCATCGGCCTGAGCCTTGTGAACGTGTTCCTGGCCTTCACCATAGCGCGCTTCATCATCGTCTGGGAGAACCTGCACACCATTGCGTTCGTTTCATACGGCCTGTTCGTGTTCGGAACGCTCTTCGCAATCACCCGCCGTTCGAAGCCCCATCCATGAAGAACGCCCTTCAACATCTTGCACGCACCCTGGGCCTGCTCGTGCTGCTCTTAGCCGGATCCATAGCTGCGCACCTGCTGGTCTTTTCCGCAAGCAGCGCTGCCACCGACCTGGACCACCGCCAGCGATTCAACGACGGCTACAAGGTCTTCAGCCTCACCCTGCCCGCCCAAGTGTCATTCTGCGGCGAACCCGTGCCAATGGACCGCATTGATGTGCGCGAGCGGCTTGACCGAGAGCTGCTCGTGAATACGTACTGGCAGAGCAACACCTTGCTCGCTCACAAACGCGCCAATCGCTGGTTCCCATTGATCGAAGAGGTGCTTCGCCGAGAAGGAGTTCCGGATGACATGAAGTACCTGGCCCTGGTTGAAAGCAACTTCACCAACGCGGTATCACCGATGGGAGCCGCAGGCTACTGGCAGTTCATGAAAGAGACGGGCCAGGCCCAAGGGTTAGAAGTGAATGCTGAGGTGGATGAACGATACAACGTAGAGAAGAGCACTGTGGCGGCGTGCAAGTACCTGAAGGCCTCGTACGCCAAGTACGGCAGTTGGGCCTTGGCCGCTGCATCCTATAACCTCGGTCAAGGCGGTGTTGACAAGCAACTCGGTCGGCAGAATATGGAGAACTACTTCGACCTGCTGTTACCCGAGGAGACCAGCCGATATGTGTTCCGGATACTGGCCATGAAGGAGATCATCAGCGAGCCCGAGCGCTACGGGTTCCACATACGGGCGCAAGACCTTTACCCCCCCTACCGCACCCAGTCCGTCGAGGTGAAAGGCCCCATTGAGGACCTCGCGGCCTTCGCTCTGCGCCACAGCACGGACTACAAAACCGTGAAGCTGCTGAATCCTTGGCTCCGGGACAGCAAGCTGACCAACAAGGAAGGCCGCACGTATGCCATCCTGCTCCCGGCCGAGGGCTTCCATGACGGCGCGACCGAGTAAGTCGCGACCTTTGCGCCCGTTTGAAGACTGAAGCCCTCCCGGCGGATGCCGCGCACGACGGCGCCGCCACCGACGACCATATCGAAGTGCTCGGCGCCAGGGTTCACAACCTGAAAGGCATCGATGTGCGCATCCCGCGCGACCAGTTGGTCGTGATCACGGGCCTGAGCGGCAGCGGTAAGAGCTCCTTGGCCTTCGATACCATACACGCAGAGGGCCAGCGCCGTTACATCGAGACATTCAGCGCCTATGCGCGCCAGTTCCTCGGCGGCATCGAACGGCCCGATGTGGACCTGATCACCGGGCTCAGCCCCGTGATCGCCATCGAGCAGAAGACAATCAGCCGCAACCCGCGCAGCACCGTGGGCACAGTGACAGAGATCTACGACCTGCTGCGATTGCTGTTCGCCCGCGTGGCCGATGCCTTCAGCCATGTGACCGGCGAGCCCATGGTGCGCTACTCCGACCAGCAGATCGTGCAACTGGTTTCCGAAGCCTATGACAATACCGAGGTGCTTGTGCTGGCACCATTGGTGCGCGGGCGGAAGGGGCACTACCGCGAGCTCTTCGAGCAGCTCCTGCGCCAGGGCTTCCTCCGGGCAAGGGCCGACGGCGAAGTGATTGACCTGACCAGCCGGCCACGCTTGGACCGGTATAAGGTCCACGACATCGAACTGGTGGTGGATCGCATCAAGGTGAGCGAAAGCAACGCCAAGCGCCTTGCCGAGACGATTGCCACCGCCATGAAGTACGGCAAGGGCAACTTGATGGTGGTGGAAGCCAAGGGCCACCACACGCCCCGCTTCCTCAGCCGCCACCTCATGTGCCCCACCAGCGGTATCGCATATGAAGAGCCCGAGCCGAACCTCTTCAGCTTCAACAGCCCTTACGGAGCATGCCCGCGGTGCAGCGGCCTCGGTCAGGTGACAGAGGTCGCTCTCGACAAGATCGTCCCCGATCGGAAGAAGAGCATCAGGAAGGGAGCCATCGTAGCCATTGGCAGTGCGAAGAGCTCGTGGGTGTTCAAGCAGATCGAAGCGGTGCTCGAGAATTTCGGCCACGACCTCGACACCCCGGTTGAGGAGATGGACGACGCTGTGCTGGCGGCCTTGCTCAACGGCATGGATGAGCCACTGCGGGTGAGCAGCAGCATCGGCCTCAGCGACCGCACCGTGCAGTTCGAGGGCATCATCCCGTTCATCCTAGAGCAGGCCGAAGAAGGTCCGAAGACCGCACAGAAATGGGCTGCCGGATTCACGCACATGGTAGCCTGCCCTGAATGCCATGGTGCCCGCTTGAAGAAGACCGCAATGCACTTCCGCGTGGATGGGAAGAACATCAGCCAACTGGTGCAACTCTCATTCACCGAGCTGCATGACTTCATGAATGGTCTGGTGGACAGGCTTGAAGGCACCAAGGCCGTCATTGCCAAAGAGGTGGTGAAGGAGATCACCGCACGGAGCCGGTTCCTGCTCGATGTGGGCCTTGAATATCTCACGCTTGACCGCAGTGCGCGCTCATTGAGCGGCGGCGAGGCGCAGCGCATCCGCCTGGCCACCCAGATCGGCAGCCAGCTCACCGGCGTGCTCTACATCCTGGACGAGCCCAGCATCGGCCTGCATCAGCGCGACGACCAGCGCCTCATCGCCAGCCTTCGCAGCCTTCGCGACGGAGGCAACAGCGTGCTTGTGGTGGAGCACGATAAGGAGATGATGATGAGCGCCGACCACCTGATCGACATCGGGCCCGGAGCAGGCGAGCACGGCGGCCGTATCGTGGCACAAGGCCATCCGGAGCAATTCGCACAAGGGAACAGCGTCACCGCGCAGTACCTGCGGAATGAATTGCGCATCGAAGTACCCGGGGACGCGGCGACACGGCAACGGCAAACGGCTCACGCTGCGCGGCGCCATGGGCAACAACCTCAAAGAGGTGGATGCCGACTTCCCGTTGGGCACCTTGATCTGCATCACCGGTGTAAGCGGCAGCGGCAAGAGCACCCTCATCGGCGACACCCTCTACCCCATCCTCAGCAAGCACTTCTACCGCAGCGATCTGCAGCCGCTGCCCTACCACAGCATCAGAGGGCTGGAGCATATCGACAAGGTGATCGAGGTGGACCAGAGCCCCATAGGCCGCACCCCGCGCAGCAACCCCGCCACCTACACCGGCCTCTTCGACCACATCCGCGAGCTCTTCGCGCAACTGCCCAGCGCCAAGATCCGCGGCTACAAGGCCGGCCGATTCAGCTTCAACACCGCCGGAGGCCGGTGCGAGACCTGCAAGGGAGCCGGGGTGCGCACCATCGAGATGAATTTCCTTCCCGCCGTCCTCGTGCCGTGCGAGTCCTGCCGCGGCAAGCGGTACGACCGCGAGACGCTCGAGGTGCGGTTCAAGGGCAAGAGCATCGCTGACGTGCTCGACATGCCCGTGGAGGAGGCGGCTACGGTCTTCGCCGACATCCCGCAGATCAACTTGAAGCTGCGCACCTTACTCGACGTTGGACTCGGTTATGTGAAGCTCGGGCAGAGCAGCACGACGCTCAGCGGCGGCGAGGCGCAACGCATCAAGCTGGCCACCGAACTCACCAAGAAAGGCACGGGCAACACCTTCTACATCCTCGACGAACCCACTACGGGACTCCACTTCGATGATGTGAAGCAACTCATCGGCGTACTGGACCGCCTGGTGGATGCATGGCAACACCGTGCTGGTGATCGAGCACAACCTGGACATCATCAAGGTGGCCGACCACTTGATCGACATGGGGCCGGAAGGCGGCGCCGGTGGCGGCATGATCGTGGCGCGCGGAACGCCGGAGGAAGTGGTGCTGATGGGCCGTGGCCACACATGGCCTTTCCTGAAGGAAGAGCTGCACGCTTGAGCCTGTCCTCGACGGAGCGTTGATAAAGGGCAGCGACCCTATCGGGCGCGAGCGCCAACCAGGGCTTCCTTCGCAGTAGCTGACCAACCGATGAAGAAAGAGACCAAGCAGAACGAAGAGAGCGAGCGCCGGATCATGCGCGCCTTCAAGCGCAAAGGCTGGAGCGAGGTGAAGGCCAACGATAGCTGGGCGATCTTCAAGATCATGAGCGAGTTCGTCGAGGGCTTCGAGGCCATGCAGCGCATCCGTCCCTGCGTGAGCGTCTTCGGCAGCGCACGCACCAAGCCCGACGCCGCCGAGTACAAGCTGGCTGAGGAGATCGCCTTCCAACTCACCGGCAATGGCTACGGCGTGATCACCGGCGGCGGCCCCGGCATCATGGAAGCCGCCAACAAGGGCGCACAGCGCGGCGGAGGCACCAGCGTGGGCCTCAACATAGAGCTGCCCTTCGAGCAATCATCGAATCCTTACGTGGACAAGGAGAAGAGCCTGCACTTCGATTACTTCTTCGTGCGCAAGGTGATGTTCACCAAGTATTCGCAGGGCTTCATCGTGCTGCCAGGCGGCTTCGGCACGCTCGATGAGCTCTTCGAGGCGCTCACGCTCATCCAGACGCAGAAGATCGCGCGCTTCCCGATCATCCTGGTCGGCAAGAAGTACTGGCAGGGCCTGATGGATTGGATCACCCAGACCATGGGAAGCAAGCATGCCTACATCAATCTGGAGGACATGGAGCTCTTCAGCGTGGTGGACAAGCCCGAGGACGCCGTGGCCGCGATCAACGCTTTCTACAGCAAGTACATGCTGAAGCCGAACTTCTAGTTCAGCTTCGCCTCAGCCTCACCGAGCGCAGGCGCATCGTTCCCGTGCCAAATGCCCTTCACGGTGCCCTGCTTCAGCAGCAGCACGCCCGGATTGGCCCGCACCATCGTCTTGATCACCTTCTCATCGCATTGCACGAACTCGAAGGCCAGCTGGTGCTCATGCCTGAACTCATCCACGACTTCCCAGGCGTTGGTGGTGACCCCATACACGTACCAGCCCTTCCGTTGCGCATCATCGGCGAGCTGCGCGATGGCCTTGATGTTCGATGAATCGCTCTTCCTCAGGTCGTATGCCGCCACCAGGATCACCGGGGTCGGCTCATTGAGGACATCATCCGTGAGCTCATATCCATCGCGGTCAATCAACCGGAAATCCTGCACCGGCGATGGCACTCCGGCTTCCAGTTCAACCACCCGCATGCTCTCCTTCACCTCTTCGTAGTTGGGGTCGTCCCATGGGTACGGCATGGAGGTATCGAACTCCTCCACCCTGCCCGTGGCCTTGTTCGTGTAGCTCATGTAGATCCGGTTCACGGCAGGTTTGCTCACGCGCTGCTCAGCGATGCTCTTACCAACGGCATATGGCCGGTAATCGCGCACGGGCAGATGCGCATAGCACCACCAGGTGAACACCAATGTGAGCACCGATGCCCATGCCGCAGTGAGCCACTCGGCCTTGATGCCCTGAACACCGCGTTTGATCAGTGCATACCCGAGAAAGCCGAGCAAGGTGAACCACACCGGCCCCCACCAGGTGAAGATCCAGCTCCAGATGGCCACCAGCAGCAAGCCCCCGGGCAACAGCACCATGTCATCGGCCTTGGTGTTCCACGATCCGCCCTTGGAGCGGAATGCATGGATGAGGATCGGGATGATGAGCACGAAAAGGATGGCATCCTTGTAGAAGCTCTCCCATGGCGTCAGGCTCCTGCCCACGCTGCCTTTCATGGCATCGCCGAAGCAACCGCAGTCCGTTACGCAGGTCACGGGGCGCTCTTCGGCCACGCCATCCACCATCACCGTATACATGCCATGCGGATCGCATGTGGCGGTATAGAGCGTGAGCCAGCCGAAGAAGACCGTGAGCGCGAAGAGCGCGATGGCCGCCAGGCGCAAGCGGCCGCCGAAAAGCACGGCGAAGCCCAGTACAACCTCCGCCAAGCAGGCCAGGATGCCTAGGCCCAGCGCGAATGGCTCGAATGCCGGGAGGTTGAGCGCGCTCTCCGCGAAGTACTCCTGCAGCTTATAGGAGAAGCCCAGCGGATCATTGGCCTTGATCAGGCCGCTTACAATGAAGAGCGATCCGACAATGAGCCGGGAGAAGAGCACGAGTGGTCGCATATCCGTTCCGTTTGAATGGCGCCGAAGATAGAAGGGGCGAACATGGGCGTAGGGCCCTTAACAGCCCGTTGACGCTCAGTCGTTGAAGCGCTCGCCGAGCGCCATGCGCATGGAAAGCAGATGGTGGTCATCGTGCTCGGCGATCCAAAGTGCCATATCCACAGGGCTCATGGCGCTTCCCATGCATGGGTGCGATGCTCGATGATGGAGCACAGCCTCATCCATGGCTGCGAGCCGCTTCACCAGATCCAAACGTGTGATCCGGTGCTCTTCCAGCAGATCGCCGGGCTGGCGATTGCTTGCCAGCTTGATCCGCTCCTCTTGCTCTTCAAGGCTGATCCGGCACAAGGCTGGACGGCGCTGCTCGAAATCGTCGATGCGGGCCTGGAACCGCTGATCGAGCAACAGCATGTGGGCCAAGTGTCCCATGGCGCTCCATCGGCCTTGCTGCTGCAACACAATACACTCGATCGGAATCCCTTTGAGCAGATGCGACGAGCGTACCGGCGTACCGCGCAACCGCTCGAGTAAGAATGGCCATTCGTCCACGCCCTTACCGAACGGCAGCTTGCGGTCCGACCACGGAATGAGCTTCATGATCCCTTGACTCGACACGCGCTCGAACCGCTGCCTCACAGCAGCCGAGCTTGCATTTCCATGACAAAGGTCTTACGGCTGCTTCGCCATAGCCTGGTCGCGCCGTTGCCTGACCTCCTCGCAGAGCCGGGCCGCCTCCGGCTGGATGCGCTCTTCGTAAGGCTTATTCCAGCTCAGGAAGCCGGTCATTGGAGTGTAGCGCGCAAGGCCCATGGGCATATCGAAGAAGCTCAGGTCCATTCCTTCCACCTGCTCAAAGAGCGTCATCTCCACTTCAACCACGGTAACCGCGTTATCGTTCTCCCAAGATGGCCCGTGCGTATCAATCCCGAAGCACTTGGTGACGCGCCCGGGTGAGGAGAAGCGGATCACATAATCGGCTCCATTGTCGAGCACCACATCATAGCGGCCATTCGCACCCGTATGGAACACGTGCTGCTTCACGCCGTTCTTGTAGACCCGTATCAGCGCGTTCGCCATCGGTTCCCGCGACTCGAAATCGGTCACACTGCCTTTGATCTGCAGCCGTGCAGCTTCCGAATTGATGGCGACAAGGCAGAGCGCGAGGAGACCTAGCGTACGCATGGCAGTATGGCTTTTGAGGTCGCCCGTGCCGTCGTGGTAAGCGGATCCGGAACGAGCGGGGGGCGAACATAGAATCACGCAGAAACGGCGACATTGGGCCTGAATAGCCGATTACCAACACGCAAGTGTGAATGGCGTGCGGATATCTTGGCCCCATGACGACACGACTGCTTGGCATCCTGCTCCTCTCCATTGCGCCCTTAAAGGCGAAGCCACAAGCACTCCTACCGGCCGAGACTGATGTGCTGCGCACGGTAGATCGCTTCTTCTCCGCCATGACTGCCCGTGACAGCGCATCCATGGCCAGCACCATGGTCAGTGGGGGTACCCTTCATGTCGTGGCCCTCGATGGCACGAAGTCCGTGCAGTCCATATCGTTCAAGGACTATTTGACCCGCTTGGCTGGCGGCGCTGAGCGGTTGGTTGAGCGCTATTGGGATGCGCATGTCAGCATCGATGGTCCGATCGCGGTGACCACGATGCCCTATGACTTCCACATCGATGGGCGTTTCTCGCACTGCGGCATCGATGTGTTCACCTTGGCACTCGGGCCGGAAGGCTGGCGAATCGCCAGCGTGGCTTACACGCGACAAACTGAAGGGTGCCCTGCGTGCCCGCTCGGGCCATTGAAAGATGATTGAACAGCGGAAGGCTCCGGCGGCTTAGTCGAGCTTGCCGCGTGGCGTCGCTCCCGCCAGATGCTCTTGCGGGGGCATGGCCTCATTCTCGTAAACGAGTTGGGTGCAGGCCTGGCCATCCTTGAAGTAGAATACACCACCCCACTTGTGGAACACGCGGCGGTACTCCGTGGCCTTGCCTCCCACTTCAACCTTCACGACGGTGGTGACCTTACCGGTCTCCACGATCAGCTCCTCTGTGCGGAACAAATCCGCTTCAACGGCGCTCGGGACCGGCCTGGCCTCTTGCTGTTCAATAGTGCGCGCCTTGGCCACACGCGATTGTTCTTCAACGAGCACAGGCTCAATGTGGCGGCGGCCATCTTCTCCTTGCGAAGGGGCTACGGCCAAAGTTGTGCGCTGCGGGGCAGGAACACGTGGAATCAGCTTGGGCCTCTCGGGCTTGGGTTCGGCAGGACCCTTTGGCGGCACATCGGCCTTGGGCTCGGCTTTCGCGGCTTCGGCCGATGACCGGCGATCAGACTCTTCCTTGGTCTTCGCTTCTGCCGCTGCAAGCTTCTCGGCCTCAGCTTTCGCCTTGGCAGCCGATGCCTCCTGCGCTGCGGCTTGCTTCTTCGCTTCAGCCTCGGCCTTCTGCTGCGCCTTGACTTCTTCGGCCTTGCGTTTCTCGATCTCGGCTGCGCCTGCAGCCTCCTGTTTCTGTTTCTTCTCCACTTGAGCGACCGCTTCCTGCAACTGCGATTGAATCGACTTGGTATAGTCGGTATCGTAGTCGAAATCCCCTGCCGAAGCATCATAACGGATCATCCCCACCGGTTGATTGAAGACCACCATGTTGATGTCGTCGTACTGCTTGAAGAGCGAGACCGCGAAATCGAACGGCGTGAATCCATTGGCGATGGCATCAGCTGGCACGCGAGTGTCAAAGGAGATCTTCTTGGCCACGTAGCCATCCTTCTCGAACGAAACGATGTAGCTGGCATTGAGGTCCAACTCCAGTGCGAACTTGCTCAGGCCCGTGGTGATGGTGCGCTCCTTCACGCCGTTCTTGTATACCAGGGCGCGCGCCCCGGCTATGTCGCCTCCTTCGATCTTCACCCGGCCATTCGCCTTGAACTTGCCTTGCGCAAGGAGCGATGCAGCCAGCAGCAAGTAGGTGACGGATACGGCAGTCCGGAGCATAAGGCGCTTGGGTTGGAGCATGGGCGAGCGGAACCTCAGGTGCCCGTGTACGTTACAGCGCCCCGCATGGTTCACCGGAAACTGTTACCCGCGATCGCCGCCTTGGCCATCATTCCGAATACCGGCTTCGGGCAGTCCGACGACATCGCCAAGCTCAACGAGCTCTTTGGCGGCAGCGTGGTCGTGAAGCTGGATAAGCGCCTGCAACTCGTGATCGACGTGTACGACGCCAATTCGCGATTCCGGCAGGATATCGTGCCCATTGCCAGCATCGACCGGAACCGGCTGCATTACTCGGTGGAAGAAGATGCCGTGATCCTGGAATGCCGCGAGGGGTACGACCGATGTTTCTCCAAGGAGCTCTTCAAGCTCAATTCCGTGCGCTCCACTGGCCGATGCAACCTGCCCCGCCCACCGCAGGACGATGGTGCCGCAGCCACCTTGGATGCACTGCGCGCGCTGCTCGCGGCACATGCCGCCACAGCCTTGGAAACCCCAATGCGCGGAGAACGTAAGAACTGACGCTTTCAACCGACCCATGCGCTTATCAACTCCCCTTGCCGCGATGCTGGTAACCGCCAGCGTGCACGGACAATACCTCGCCGACAACGGCAAGCCCTACCCTGCTGAGGATTTCTACAAGGCCGGAGAAAAGGCTCATCGCGCAGGCGACCATAGTATGGCCATTGCAGCGTACACGCAGGCCATCGCCCTGGCACCGGCGCATGTGAACGCGCACCTGCATCGCGGCTTCTGCCATAGCATCCTGAAGCAATACGCCGAGGCCGTCGCTGACTTCACCACGGTGATCGGCGAAAAGCCCGAGCACCCGCAAGCCTACTTGAGCCGGGGCAGCGCGCTGGCCAAACTGGGGCGCCATGCCGAGGCCATCGCCGATTTCGACCGCGTGATCGCCATCGATGCCCGCAA
This sequence comes from Flavobacteriales bacterium, assembly GCA_016705545.1. GTDB lineage: Bacteria > Bacteroidota > Bacteroidia > Flavobacteriales_F > PHOS-HE28 > PHOS-HE28. The sequence goes on along the minus strand of JADIYA010000006.1, from coordinate 68,644 downwards.
CGGCGAGGCCTACAACAACCGCGGCTGGAGCCGCAAAGCCACTGGCGACCAGGATGGCGCCTGCAAGGACTGGAAAGCAAGCAAGCGCGCCGGCAACGCTGAAGCGCGCATCATCCTCGAGAACAACCGATGCAAATGACCCGAACCCTTACCCTCACCGCCGCATTCGCCTTGGCACTCACGACCCAAGCGCAGGACCAGAGCTACTCCGATTGCCTGGTGAAGACCAGCAGCAAATGGGGCGCGCCCTGTGACCATTGCTTCAGTTATATCGAAGGCTACAAGCGCGATTTCAGCGGCACCTATCAGCTCGACCTGAAGAACGCGTGCCGCGAGGTGATCGAAGTGAAGGTGGCCGTGCAAGAGAAGAACGGAACCTGGCGCACCTTCCCTGTGCGCGCACTGGGCCCCGAAGAGAGCCTGAACGCCTTTGCTTGCGAAGGCAGCGGCAAGTATCTCTATTGGGTGCGACGCGCCAACGACACCGAGATCGTGCTGCCGACGGACCGAGAGATCATCACCGCCTACAACGGACGCTGAGCACCCTGCTACACTCGAAGGCCGATGGCGACCCCATCGGCTTTCGTCGTTCTCCACCCTGCTGTGTTGATGGGGAGCCACCCATCATGCCCTCAGCACTCAACAATGGCATGCACTTTTGGCTCGAAGCCATGCATGCCATGCCCGCCAAACGTTTCCACATCGACCGCACCGAGCATTCACCCGAGATCGACCTCGACCTCGATAATGGCGTGATGGAATTCGTGGGCCGATCACTCCCCAACAATTCCGAGCAATTCTATTCCCGGGTCTACCGCTGGATTGAGGAATATCTGGAGCAGCCCAAGGAAGAGACCACGGTGAACATGCGGCTCGACTACCTGGACACCAGCAGCAGCAAGCACCTCTACAACATCTTCCAGAAGCTCGACGCCGTGAACGAGCGTGGCCAGCATGTGCGCGTGAACTGGCATTTCGAGACTGGTGATGAGGAGATGGCCGAGACCGGGAAAGACTATGAGAGCCTCTTCCGCCTCGACTTCAACTTCGTGGAAGTGCAAGAGCTCTTCTAACGATTCCTGAGCACCGGGCCCTGTTCAAAACTCGCCTGTTTTTCAACAGCGATAAGGCAAGGTCCGCCCTGTTCTTTGTCCGGCCGGAACCGTTGACCCAACGTTTCACCATCGGATCAGATGAAGCTCTCCTATTATGGCCACTCTTGCATCGGCGTGAATAGTGCCGGACACGATGTGCTCTTCGATCCCTTCATCACTGGGAATCCTCTTGCGGGCAAGTTGGATTCGGAGCGCATACCGGCGACGGAGATCTTGATCACGCACGGGCACGGTGATCACGTTGCCGATGCAGAAGCCATTGCCAAGCGAACGAATGCCACCCTCGTGAGCAATTTCGAAATCGCTACGTGGTTCGAGAAGAAGGGGGTTGCCAAGACTGTTGGCCTGAACATCGGAGGCAGCACCACGGTGGGACCCTTCCGTGTGAAGTACACAACCGCACTGCACAGCAGTCAATTACCTGACGGAAGCTACGGCGGAAATCCAGGCGGTTTCGTGGTTACTGGTCCGGAGGGTTCCTTCCACCATGCAGGTGATACGGCCCTTACCTTGGATATGCAGTTCTTGAAGCCATTCAACCTGCGCTTCGCCTGCCTGCCCATCGGCGACCATTTCACCATGGGGGTGCAGGATGCCATTGCTTCAGCCCAACTCATGGGCGTGAGCACAGTGGTCGGTATCCACTACAACACCTTCCCTCCGATCACCATTGATACGAACGCGGCCGTGGAGGCCTTCGCGCAATCGAAGATTGCCCTCCTGCTACCAGCCATCGGAGAGACCATCGACATCTGAACCCGCATGGGCAGGGAATTCCCGGCTCCAACAACCCAAACCAGCAACATGGCCAAGATCATCTCCATCGTGAACCAGAAAGGCGGCGTAGGCAAGACCACAACGGCCATTAACCTGGCCGCCAGCCTGGGCGCCTTAGAGCGACGCACCCTGCTCGTTGATGCTGATCCGCAGGCCAACGCCACCAGTGGCACCGGGCACGACCCTCGGCAGGTGAAGGCCAGCATCTACGAATGCATCATCAACGGCACGCCGGCCCAGCAAGTGATCGTGGGCACCGACAATCCCGGACTCGACCTGTTGCCGGGCCACATCGATCTGGTGGGGGCGGAGATCGAGATGATCGATATGCCTGAACGCGAGCATCAGATGAAGAAAGTGCTGGAGCCATTGCGCGACAGCTACGACTTCATCATCATCGACTGCTCGCCTTCCTTGGGCCTGGTCACCGTGAACAGCCTCACCTGCTCCGACAGCGTGATCGTGCCCGTGCAGTGCGAGTACTTCGCGCTTGAGGGCTTGGGCAAACTGCTCAACACCATCAAGATCGTGCAGCAGCGCCTCAATCCAGAGCTCATGATCGAGGGCATGCTGCTCACCATGTACGACAGCCGCTTGCGCTTGGCCAATCAAGTGGTGGAAGAGGTGAAGACCCACTTCCAGCAGCTCGTATTCGACACGGTGGTGCACCGCAACGTGGCGTTGGGCGAAGCGCCGAGCCATGGCAAGAGCATCATCATGCACGATGCAAGCAGCAAGGGCGCCACCAATTACCTGAACCTGGCCCGCGAGATCCTGCAGAAGAACAGCCTCACGCGCATCCCGGAGGCCGAGCGTATGATGGCCGCCGGCACTATTGACTGACGCCCTCATCCGCTTCAGCGCGCACTGCAAGAACAACCAGCGAACATGATCAAGAAGAAAGGGCTTGGACGAGGATTGAGCGCATTGCTCGATGAGCCAGCCGCAGACATCACGGCGCGCGATTCCTCAGCGCACCGACCCATGGGCGGCACCACGATGCTCCCTGTATCGCAGATCGAGCCCAACCCCTTCCAACCGCGTGCGCATTTCGGCGAGGAAGCCTTGGCCGATCTGGCGCAGAGCATCCGCGAATTGGGGGTGATTCAGCCGGTGACCGTGCGCAAGGTCGGCTACGAGCGCTACCAGCTCATCAGCGGCGAGCGTCGCTTCAGGGCCTCGCAACTGGCCGGTCTCACCGAGGTACCAGCATACGTGCGCGTGGCCAATGACGAGGCCATGCTGGAGATGGCCCTGGTGGAGAACATCCAGCGCGAGGAACTCGACCCCATTGAAGTGGCCGTGAGCTTCCAGCGCCTGATTGATGAAGTGAGCCTCACCCAGGAGAAGCTGAGTGAGAAAGTGGGCAAGGACCGCGCGACCGTGAGCAATTACTTGCGGCTGCTGAAGCTGCAGCCCGAGGTGCAACTCGGCCTGCGTAACCGCAGCATCGGCATGGGCCATGCGCGGGCACTCATCACCATCGGCGATCCCGGCCGCCAGGTGGCGCTCTTCCACAAGATCGTGGAGAGCCAGCTGAGCGTGCGGCAGGTGGAGGATCTGGCCCGCGAACTAACGCCCGTACCAGGGATCAAGCGTCCAGCACCTGCGCCGAAAGCGCGCTACGACAAGGAACTGAGCGCATTGCTCACCGATCAGCTCGGAAGCCGTGTCACTGTGAAGGTGGATACGAGCGGTCGCGGCACCATCGAGATCGGCTTCAAGAGCCAGCAGGAGCTGGATAGGCTGAAGAAGGTGCTGGGGTGAAGGAAGCCTCACCTTTGGACCGTGAGTCGCCACTTCGCCATTCTGCTCGCTTTCTTGGTCGCCGGTGCATCATTGGCGCAATCCGATACCCTTTCCTGGCGCCATCGCCACTCCCCGCGCAAAGCCAGCATACTCAGCGTTGTGGCCCCCGGTGCCGGGCAGATCTACAACCGCAAGTACTGGAAGGCCCCCATCGCTTGGGCCGGGCTGGGCACCTGCGTGTATTTCATCCAAGAGAACACCCGCGAGTACCGCCGCTACAAGGATGCCTATATCGCCATCGTTGACGGCGACCCTACGACCACCGACGAATTCAACGGCCGCTTCAGCTCCAGCCAAGTGCTGAAAGTCACCGATACCTATCGCCGCTGGCGCGACCTGAGCTACATCGCCTTCGGTGCCGTATATCTCCTCAATGTGGTGGACGCCAGCGTTGATGCTCATTTCGCGCGCTTCGATGTGGGCCGCGACCTGAGCGCAGGACTTGGACCATCGCTCTCCACGGCGTCCATGGGCGCACCGGGCATCAGCCTTACGCTGGCCTTGCGTTGAAGCTGGGCACCATTCACACTTGTTTGCCACGGCCTCAAGGGCAGCCGGTTACCTTCGGCGCCCAGCATGCGCATCGCACTCTATGGCTATGGGAAAATGGGCAAGGCCATTGAGGCTGCGGCCATCGCGCGTGGGCATGAAGTGGTGCTTCGCGTTGGCACGGCCAATGCCGGTGCGCCACCAAAGGATGCCGATATCGCCATCGAGTTCAGCAAGCCCGATCAAGCCATGGCCAACATGCGGCTCTGCCTGGAGATGGGCGTTCCTGTGATCGTGGGCACCACGGGCTGGTACGACAAGCTGCCTGAAGTGCGCCGCTTGGTGGATGAATACCAAGGCTCCTTGCTCTGGGCCAGCAACTTCAGCGTCGGCGTGAACCTCTTCTTCCGCGTGAACCGGCAGCTCGCCGCGCTCATGGACAAGCAGTCAGCTTACAGCGCGCGCATCGATGAGGTTCACCATGTCCACAAGCTCGACTCGCCCAGTGGTACTGCCATCACCCTCGCCAACGAAATCGACCTGCGCACCAGTCGCTACTCGGGATGGGAACTCTCAACGGGCACTGGTCACCGCGAACTGCGGGACCCGCTGGAATCCGGGACGAAGCAGGAAACAGTCGCGCCAGCCCCGATCGTGATTGCCAGCGAACGCACCGGCGAAGTCCCCGGCAAGCATAGCGTCACCTGGTCCAGCGCGAACGACCGCATCACCATCACGCACGAGGCCTTCGATCGAACCGGCTTCGCCACGGGCGCAGTGATAGCGGCTCAATGGCTCATGAACCGCAAAGGGCTCTTCACCATGGACGACCTTCTTGAAATTTGAAAGATGAAAGCTGAGGGATGAATCCGTCCTTCGGCCGAACGACCCAGCCGCACATCCTCTGCTTTCAGCTTTCCTGTTTCAACTTTCAGCTTTCACATTCCAGACTTCGCACTGATGCTCCCCTACCTCTTCCTCTACGCCTACTTCGCTGTGCTCATGGCCAGCCTGTGGAAGCTCTTCCAGAAGGCCGGCAAGCCCGCATGGGCCGGATTCGTCCCGGGATACAACATCCTTGTGTGGCTGAAGATCACCGGTAAGCCGTGGTGGTGGATCGTGCTCTTCATCGTTCCTGGCGTGAACCTGCTCATGTTCATCATCATGAACGTGAACATCTCCATCGTGCTCGGCCGCCGGAACTACAAGGAGTATGTCCTCATGACCTTCCTGCCCTGGTGGAAGGTGCCGGAGACCATTTTCTCGAAGGATGCCTACATCGGCCCCATCCCGCCGGAGAAACGCAAGCGCAACCTCTTCGAGCAATGGGGCGATGCCATCCTCTTCGCGGTGATCGTGGCCACCGTGTTCCGCACCTACACGTTCGAGGCCTTCACCATCCCCACCCCATCAATGGAGAAGAGCCTGCTGGTGGGTGATTACCTATTCGTGAGCAAGCTCAGCTATGGCCCTCGGCTGCCCATGACACCGCTCACCTTCCCCTTCACGCACCACACCATGCCGCTCACCACGAGCACTCCATCGTTCGTGGATTGGTTCTCACAGCCCTATCGCCGTCTACCCGGCCTTGGCACGCCCGAGCGAGGCGATGCCGTGGTGTTCAACTTCCCCGAAGGCGACACCGTGGTAGCGAACGTGCAGAACCAGAGCTATTACCAGATGGTGCGCGACATGGGCCGCAAGAAGGTGAGCGACCCGAACACCCGGATCATGAACCGCGTCGGTGACGATATCGTGAGCGTTCCCATGGGCGGCTTGCTCGTGCGCCCGATCGACAAGCGCGAGAATTACATCAAGCGCTGCGTGGCCGTGGCCGGCGATACGCTGGAGGTGCGCAGCGGATTCGTGTACGTGGATGGCGTGAAGGAGACCTGGCCCGAGCAAGCGCAGTTCAGCTACAACACCGCTTTCAAGGTGAATTACGGTGAGCGCACCCAGGCCATGATGAAAGAGCGCGACGACATCGGCATCGGCGACATGGGATCGTACTCGCTGCAGAACGGCCAGCGCCCGGTGGCCGGGGAACCCGTGAACGTGGCCCTCACGAACGCGCAGGTGCAAGCGCTCGAGGCAAACAACCCGTACTTCACCCAATTGGAGCGGCAAGACAATCCTCGTGGAACTGAGCGCGGAAGCAAGCTGCCCATTTTCCCTAATGACAAGCGCTACGACTGGAGCGAGGACAACTTCGGTCCGTTGTGGATACCGAAGCAAGGCGCCACGGTGCAACTCTCGCTGGAGAACCTGCCGATCTACCGCCGCATCATCGACGTGTATGAAGGCCATGACCTGGTGGTGAAGGGCGATCAGATCATCATCGACGGCCAGCCCGCCAACAGCTACACCTTCTCACAGGACTATTACTGGCTCATGGGCGATAACCGCCACCGCTCACAGGATAGCCGCTTCTGGGGCTTCGTGCCCTTCGACCACGTAGTGGGCAAAGCTGTGCTCGTGTGGTTCACCAAGGATCCCGAGACCGGCATCCGGTGGAAGCGGATGTTCTCGGGGGTGAAGTAGTCCGATCACGGTATCGGATTGCAGGTTGTTGCTTCGCAGGGCCTCGCAATGACAGGTTGGATGAGGGTTGAGATGATCTGGGAGCGGGCGTTGCGGAATGAATGGTCGCGTGCATTCCTTCTCGCGCTAGTCGTACTCATCCTGCTGCACGTCTTCGTCATCCGCTTCGTCACCGTGCGCAGCGCGAGCATGTTCGCCACGCTTCGGCCCGGCGATCTGCTGGTGGTGCAGCGCTGGACAATCTGGACAGGTATTGACCGCGCTGACATCGTGGTGTTCCGCGACCCATTGAAGGATTCTGAGCCCCGGTGGCGAAGGCCCTTGCTGGTGAAGCGCGTGGCCGGGATCCCGGGCGACATCATAGAGCTTCGGAATGCCGGGCTCTTCGTGAATGGCGCGAAAGCGGTTCAGCCCGACGGCATGACCTTGAGCCATCTGGTGCGATTGCGCGAAGGGGCTGATGCGAGCGCATTCGCGCGACGGCATGGCTTGCCCGACGCGCTCATCGTTCCGGGAAGGAGCAATCTGGAGACCGCGTTGAATGGGCCATTGGCCGATGCACTCGCGAATGATGGATCGGTGGTAAGCGTCGCGCCCATGCGGCTCGATTCGGGCGGGAAACGGCACCTCTTCCCCTTCAGCCCATCCTATCCATGGAACGGCGATGATTTTGGCCCCATTACCGTGCCCAAGCGCGGCGATACGCTGAGGATCACCGTTATGAATCTGCCGCTCTACGATCGGCTCATCTCCGTTTATGAAGGGCACCGGTTGAGCAATAGCGGCGATGCTCTCCTGATTGATGGACAGCCCCTGACGACCTATGTAGTGGAGAAGGACTACTACTTCGTACTGGGCGATAGCCGCCATTTCAGCGCCGATTCCCGCTACTGGGGCTATGTGCCGGAGGACCATCTGATCGGACGTGCGGCGTTGCTCCATCGCAGATGATCTTCCTCGTGGCATGGCCTTTGGCTACGACGCCCGAACTTCGCCCCACCATGAAGAATGCCCTGATCCTCGCCACCGCACTCCTCTTCGCACCCATCGTCACTCGCGCGCAGGACGACCCCAAGTCGAAGGCCATCGTTGACCGCCTGATGGCCCAAGCCAAGGGCTGGACCAGCTTCGAGGCTGACTTCACCAGCCGCCTGCAGAGCACCAAGGACAAACTCGATGTGAAGCAAGAGGGCAACATGAAGGTGAAGGGCAAGCGCTTCCGTCTCGTGCTCGACAAGAACACCATCATCAACGATGGCAAGGTGCTGCACACCTACAGCAAAGAGACCAACGAGGTCACCTTGAACGATCCCGCCGAGATGGACCAGGACCTCGACCCGAGCACCATGTTCACTCAGTACGAGAAAGGCTTCAAGAGCCAGTTCGTGGAGGAGAAGGCCGATGCCAGCGGCGCGATGACGCAGGTGGTGAAGCTCTTCCCCATCGATCCGGCGAAGAAGCCCTTCCACACCGTGCTGCTCACGGTTGAAAAGGCAAAGGGCGACCCGCGCAGCGTGCAAGTGCTGTACAAGGATGGCAACGTGGTCACCTACACGGTGAAGAAATTCACGGCCAACCCTGATCTCCCGGATGCGCTCTTCACCTTCGACAAGAGCAAGTATCCGGGCGTAGAGGTGAACGACTTGCGCTGATCGCTGACGTTACCCGCACGGAGCGCGAGCATTCATCCGCCATGCGCGCCCTCCTCTTTCCAGCCCTTTTCGCCTTCAATGCACTATTCGCTCAATCGCCACGCGTGGCGCACGTGCTCGTGGCCCTCTGCGACAACGAGCACCAAGGCATCGTGAAAGTGCCTGCTGGCATCGGCAATGGCCAGAATGCGCGCACCAACCTGTACTGGGGCGCGGGCTATGGCGTGAAGACGCACTTCGACCGCTCAGCGGAATGGCTGCGTGTTCCATGTGAAGCGGCCACCGAGCCGCATATCCTTGACCGCGCCGCTTGGAAGCACCGTGATAGCGCCGTTTTCATCGTGGCCGAGGCCTACGATGGGCGCAACATCCGTGAAGCCACCGTTGATCTGCTCCGCTATTCCAGTGGACAGGGGCCGCGCACTATAAAGGCCGGTAACACCTCGATCCGCGCGGGTGGCGATGCCGCTCTGGTGGCTTACGCCGGCCACGATGGCCTCATGGACTTCAGCATCGAGGAGCGGTTCACCGCATCCCGCCGGAACAGTCGAGATGCCATCATCCTGGCGTGCATCAGCAAGCGCTTCTTCGCGGAGCATCTTCGCCCAACCGGTGCCTATCCGCTGGTTTGGACCACCGGATTGATGGCCCCCGAGGCCTACACCCTGAAGGCAGCGCTCGATGGCTGGGTGCTGCGCGAAAGCCGAGACAGCATCCGCGAGCGGGCGGCTACAGCCTACGACAAGTACCAGAAGTGCGGGATCAACGGTGCGCGCCGTCTGTTGGTGACGGGCTGGTAGCGCGATCGCCTTTGAAATGGCCGGTGCCCACGCCTTGCTGCCCAGTGATGTGCACGTAATCGTGCAGCACGGCCTTCAGGAAATCCATGTTATTCAGTCCATCCCCGCTGATTCCCGTCGTGGCGCGGACCTTGGCCGCCACCTCATCGATCATGGCGATGCGGTTGGCGATGCGCGTGCTGCCAAGCACCTCTTTCACCAAAGCGGCCTGAGCGTCGGTAAGGCGCACGGCCTGCGGGAAACGCGCCACGTGCGTATCGCGCACTTCGGTGAGCAGGGTGTCGGACAAGCGTGTGCGCTGCTTCAATGAAACAACGGTTGTGCCTCCTGCCAAGTCACCGATCCGTTGGCCCTTGCCGTTGATCAGCACCACCACCAGCCCAAGCCCATATAAGCTATCGAGCGGGCGTATGAGCCAGCGCAACAGGTATTGCCCCAGAGTGGGTTGACCACCGTCGATGCGCACCACCTTGACCTTCATCACGTTCTTGCCCACGCTCTTGCCGTCCATGAGCAGTTCACTGGCGAGGTGGTAGAAGCTCGGTGGCAGCTGAACCAGGATCAAGTACATGTACACGCTCGTGTCATCCCAGTGCTGCGGCTCCAGGATGAAGAGCAGCATCAGCCAGAAGACGTACCAGGCCATCTTCACTAATCCATCGATTAGCCATGCCACCAATCGATCGCCGATGCCAGCCACCTCATGGTGGATGATGACGTTCTGAGCGGTCTCGATGCGGATGTTGCTCATGCCCGGGTCGAAGCCTGTTCCGCGGATCGGCTAGCCCTCGGTCTCACGCGTCCAAATGGCCTCGGTGATGCTCTGGCCATTCTTGAAGTAGTAGATGCCCCACTTCGCGATCACCTTGCTGTACTCATCGGCGCGGTTGCCTTTCACGACGATGCGCCTGATGATGACCTTGTTGCCTTCGGTTGAGCTCTCCTCGGTAACACCCTCCGGATACTCTTGTGCAAGCTTGTTCCGGTTGTAGTTGGCGAAGTCGCGCGGCTGGTCCTTGGGCGTAGCATCCAAGCGTGCCTTGCTGCGCGCCCGTGAGGCCTCACTGGCCTGCGCATAGCCCGCTTCCCGCGCGAGAGCGGACCGTTTCTGGTCTTCAATGACACGCAGCCGCTCATCGTTCAATGCCGCTCCCTTCCGCTGGCGATCGGATTCCTGCTCGATGACCTGCTCCACTTGGCTCCGTTGCTCGCTTGTGCGCTGCGCACCTGCTGCTGTTCGCTGCGCCTCGGTGGTGCGGATGCGCTCGGTCTGCTCGGCCACGGTCTCGGCCGCCTGCACCTGCCGCTGGGCCATGCCTTGCTCCTTCTGGATCACGCGGTCCTCGGTTGCCACCTTCAGGTCATACTGCTGCGCGATCACTTGGCCTGATCGGTCCCGGCGCCGTTCCTCCTCCTCGGCTAACCGGTCCTTCATGGCCTGGATTTCGGAGGCGCTCAACTCGCGCCTGGTCTCGTCGCCCCGATAAAGTCCGGCCTGTGCCTCTTGCACGCGCTCTTTGCTGACAACCTCGCCATCACGGCGCTTGGCGGCGTCTTCGACCTTACTGGTTTCCTGAGCCATGAGGTCATCGCGTTGCTTGCGGATACGTTCCCATTTCTCGGCTTCTTCCCGTTCCCGGGCCTTGCGCATGAATTCCTCCGCCTGCTGTTCGTTGCTCCGATCGATGGTGGTCGATTTCCGAGAGCGCTGCTGCGATTCATCCTCCATCGCCCTGCGCGCTGCCAGCTCAGCCTCTTGCCGCTGCCGCTCCAATTCAGCGAGCAGCATATCGATCTGGCCGATCTTGGCGAGCGGATAGGTCTCTTCGGGCCTTAAATCGCTGGCCTCGGCATACAGCCCGCGCGCCCGTTCATATTCCTTCGCCGCCAATGCTTCGTCAGCGTTCACGATCGCCGAACGGTAACGCTCCTCCATCGCCTTCGAATCCTCACGCGCCAGCCGATCGCGTTCTTCAGCCATGCGGCGCGCCTCGGCTTCCTGCTGCTCACGCGCGAGGCGCTCTGCCTCCAACCGATCACGTTCACTGATGGCCGCGAGCCGGGCGCGCTCAGCTTCCTCCGCTTCGCGACGCTTACGCTCTTCTTCATCACGACGACGCTGGTCCGCCAGTCGGTCGGCTTCGCTGCGGTCCTTATCGCGACGAGCGATCTCGGCATCGATTGCAGCCAAACGGTCCTTGGGGTACTTCTCCTGCGGTTTAAGGCCCAGCGCGTCGGTGTACTTCTGGCGCGCTCGATCGAAATTGTCCTGGCCGAAGGCCAGATCGGCGGCGGCCACTGCTTCCCGGTATTGGCGGGCGATCTCCTCTTCCTCGGCCTTCCGAATCCTGGCCTCTTCTTCAGCTCTGGCCTTCTCGGCCGCAGCCAATTCCGCCGCAAGCTTGTCGGCAGCTTCTTTCGCGGCACGTTCGGCGGCGGCACGTTCCGCGGCTTCGCGGCCAGCGGCATCCTTGGCAGCCAGGTCGGCAAGGATCCTTTCGATCTCGGCAATTCGATCCTTGGGATGCTGCTCATCGGGCTTGATGCCCAAGGCATCGGTGTACGCTGTGCGCGCCTGCTCGTACTTCTTGGCTCCGAAGTCGCGATCAGCTACCGCGATCAAGTCGGTGTAGCGCTTATCCCTGTCAGCTTTTTCACGCGCCAGCCGTTCTTCTTCGGCCTTGGCCTTAGCTGCGGAATCGAGGCGTGATTCGATATCGATGATCCGGTCGCGCGGATGGGCTTCCTGCGGCTTGAGGGCCGCGGCATCCTTGTAATCCGAAAGTGCGGCGGAGAGCTTCTCGCCGCTATATGCCTGATCAGCCCTGGTGATGAGTTCGGTATACTTCGCATCAAGTTCGCGGGCCTTGCGCTCCTCCTCCTCCCGCTTGGCCTTTTCAGCGATACGGGCATCGCATTCCGCGATCCGGCCCTTCGGATAGCTCTCCGTTGGCTTTATGGCCGAAGCCTCCTGGTATTTCGACTTGGCGATTGCGAAATCCTCCGCGCTGAAGGAAGCATCGGCGTCGGCCACGGTCTTGTCATACTTGGCCTGGAGTTCTTGCTGCTTTCGACGCTCTTCCGCTTCTGCCTTGCGCTTGATCACCACTGCGAGTTGATCCTTCGGGTACTTCTCAGTGGGCTTCAAGCCTGCGGCCTCGGTGTACTTCGATGTGGCGGCTTCCCATTCTTCCTTGCCGAGCGAAGCATCGGCGGCGGCGATCGCCGCATCATACTTCTCCTGGAGGTCTTTGGCCTTGCGCTCTTCCTCCGCCTTATTGGCCAATTCCTCCTTCTTCTTGTTGATGAGGGCAATCTGGTCCTTGGGGTATTGCTCCTTGGGCTTCAGTGCGCCCGCCTCCGTGTACTTGACGATGGCATCATCGTATTGTTCACCCGTGAAGGCTTTCATGGCATCGGCCAGCACTGCTTTGTACTACTCATCAAGGTCCTTGGCCTTGCGCTCCTCCTCAGCCTGCTTCGCCAACTCCTCGCGCTTCTTGGCGATGGCTGCGAGCTGGTCCTTGGGATACTTCTCGTCGGGCTTCAGCGTGCTGGCCTCGTTGTACTTGGATTCGGCATCATCATAGCGCGCCGCGGTGAAGGCCACGTCAGCTGCGGCGATGGCGGCTTGGTATTTCTGCTGGGTTTCCTTGGCCAAGCGCTCCTCTTCAGCCTTCCGCTTCTCTTCGTCCTTCTTAGCTGCAATGGCTGCGAGTTGGTCCTTGGGATACTTCTCCTCCGGCTTGTGCGTGCTGGCCTCGTTGTACTTGGCGGTGGCGATGTCCCAATTGTTCGCTTTGAAAGCTGCGTCTCCAGCGGCCACCGCGGCATCGTACTTCTGCTGGAGTTCCTTGGCTTTGCGTTCCTCCTCGGCTTTCTTGGCCAACTCCTCTTTCTTCTTGGCGATGGCGGCAATCTGATCCTTGGGATAGCGCTCCTCAGGCTTCAGGGTTCCGGCTTCGGTGTATTTGACCGTAGCCTGATCCCAATTCTCCGCCTTGAATGCCGCGTCGGCGGCGGTAATCGCAGCTTCGTATTTCTGCTGCAGCTCCTTGGCCTTGCGCTCTTCCTCGGCCTTATTGGCCAGGTCGGCCAGGATGACATCAATCTCTTTGATCCGCGCCTTGGGGTGCGCCTCGGTCTCTTTGATATCCAGTGCGGCCTCGTACTTCACTTTCGCAGCCTCATAGTTCTTCTTGCTGAATAGGCCATCAGCTTCCTTGATCAGCGCCCCGTACTCTTCAGCGAGCTTCTTCTCACCATCCACGGCCTCCAATCGCATCCGTGCATCGCTCAGCTTGGCTGTGGCCACGGGGTCGTTGGCCTTCAGTGTCAATGCTTCGGTGAAACTTTCCACCGCCTTCTTGAAGTCGTTTGCGGTCATGGCGGCATTGCCTGCGGTCATGAGCTTCGCGAATTCCGCTTCCGCATTCGCCTCGCGCTTCTTCCGCTCTTCATACTGCTTCATCAACTGCACCTGGGCCTCGCGCATGCGGTTGGTGTAGTCCATGTCCCACTCGAAGTTGCCCGTTGCGCCTACGTACTTGGCCTTGCCGAATGGCTCTTGCAGGATGGAGAAATCGACTCCCGGCAGCTCCTGGAGCATGGTGAAATCGATGTTCATGCCGTGGCCGCCCTGCCTCTCCTCCTCCGGTATGTTGCGGGTGTCGATGACGATGTTCTTGCTCACGAAGCCCTTCTTCGAGCACATCACCTTGTACTCAGCGCTGTAATCGAGGTTGACTTCGTACTTGCCGCTGGCATTCGTCGGGACGTCTATGAGTTTTGCTCCGTTCTTGAACACAGAGATGGTCACCCCGTCGATCTTCTTCGCGGTCGACAGGTCCTTCACGGTCCCATAGACCATCACCACATCGACCTGTGCCCAGGATGAAGAGCACGCGAAGGCGAACAGAACGAAAGCAAGGAGGCGCTTGGTCAAGGTGCGCAAGGAGCTGATCATCAGGCTTTGCAATGCATTGGCCGGTTCCGAGCCGCCGCAATTTAGAACATCTTTGCCGCCCGCCCCCCGCCCCCCATGCAGAGCGTTTGGGAACGTACCTCTTTCACCGCCCAGGCAGACCTCGTGGTGGTCGGATCGGGCATCGTGGGACTCTTCGCCGCGATCTTCCATCAACGCAGGAACCCGAAGCATCGCGTAGTGGTTCTGGAACGGGGGCCGCATCCTATTGGCGCCAGCGCGCGCAATGCTGGGTTCGCTTGCTTCGGAAGCCCCAGTGAACTGCTGCACGACATCGAGGCCGAGGGCTCGGATACTGCCCTCGCGCGGGCCGAGGAACGTTGGATAGGCCTTCATGAACTGCGCGCTGAATTGGGCGACGCAGCAATCGGATTCGAAATGACGGGCGGGCATGAAGCGTTCCGGACAGGTGAAGCGCTGTACCCGCGCGTGGCGGAGAGGTTCGATCAACTGAATGACCTGTTGCGGCCGATCACCGGTCAGGTCACTTTTCGCTGGGATGATGCCAGGATCCGCGACTGCGGCCTTCAAGGCGTCGAGCATCTTGCCTGCAATGACCTGGAAGGAGCCATCGATAGCGGCATGTTGATGCGCGCAGTGCTGCGGAAGGCCGGGCAGACCGGTGTCGAGGTGCGGTTCAATGCTGATGTGGCCAGTATTGAAGAGGGGGCATCTGAAGTGGTGCTGCCCTTGCGTAATGGGACGGCTTGGCGTTGTTCCCGGGTGCTGATCGCTACGAATGGATTCACCGCCGCGCTATTGCCTGAATTGGACGTGGTGCCTGCACGCGGCCAAGTGCTGCTCACAACGCCAGTGCCGGGGCTCGCCTTGCGCGGCTGCTTCCACATGAACGAGGGCTTCTATTATTTCCGCGACTGCGCAGGTGGAGTGCTGCTGGGTGGAGGCCGGCATCTTGATTTTGCAGGCGAATGCACTTCGGAGGAGGGTCTAACGCCTCGGATCCAGGAGGCGCTGGAGGGCCTATTGCGCGAGGTCATCCTGCCCGGTGTGGATTTCAGGGTTGCCCAGCGTTGGAGCGGCACCATGGCATTCGGAAGCAACGGGAAAGCGCCGCTCGTCAATCGCCTGAGTGAACGTGTTTCGGTGGCCGTGAGAATGGGCGGAATGGGGGTGGCCATCGGCATCCGTGTAGCGCGGAAGGCCTGCGATATGCTTGCTTAGCGGCCGCGGCGCACCATGACGATCTGACCTTCGTCAGGTCTTCATGCGCTGCATCGCCATCAATTCGCGCATCAACACTGCAACTCCCATGAGCACTACGGCACCAACCACCCTTCGCGTCCGCATCGGCGACCTCCACTTCGACCATATGGAATGGGTCAACTCCTTGAAGTTCTATAAGGATGAGATCAGCATCTTCGAGCATCGCTTAGAGGACATCGTGCGGCGCAACACCAAGCCCGAGGTCATGGCTGAGCTGGAGCATTTCCAGAACCAGTTCATCCGTGAGAAGGAAGTCGTCGATGAGCTGCGCCACGACATCAAGCAGGCCGAGAACGAGTTGGAGAAGGAGGCGAAGGACCATCCGGTGGCCATTGATCATCGCTGGTTCACGGACCATACCTCACTGCGCGACCGCTTCCAGACATTCGAGAAGCTCTACCGGGAGCTCAAGATGGAGTTCCACCAGTGGTTGGTGAAACGCATGTGAAGGCACCCGTTAGTCGTCAGAACGGGCGTTTACCTTCGCCCGCTCCAAACCAAAGCACATGAAGAAGATCATCGGCCTCGCGCTCTGGCTCCTCGCCTTCCTCATCCCCTTCAGATTCGCGATCCTCGACACCGATGAGGTGGTGCAGGAATCCGGGCGTGCCGATAACACCATGGGGCTGATCAGCTTCGTGGCCATGCTCGCCTTGCTCTTCATCGGATATGCGCTGGTCGATTCCGCCAGCAAGCAGCCCTCGGCAGAGGATCACGGGCATTGACCCGATAGCCCCATGGCGCGCATCCTCATCCCTACCGATTTCAGCTCCGGCTCTCTCCGGGCCGCGGTGTATGCCGTGCGGCTGTTCGGTGCCGACGGCAACCGGTTCGTGCTGTTGAACACGTTCATGATGCCGGCCGGTGCTGCCAGTACCATGTGGAACATGGATGAGCTGCTCGCTCGTGAGTCCTTGGCAGGCCTCACGCAATTCGAATCCGTGCTGCGCGCCGCGCTCCCTGGCGTGGATGCGCATCTGGAAACGGCCTGCGAGCACGGAGACCTGCCGAATGTGGTTGACCGCTTCCTCGGCGACGAGGAGAAGCCGATCTGTGTGGTGATGGGCACCCAGGGTGCCAGCGGCATTCAGGAGGCGCTCTTCGGCAGCAACACCGCCAGCGTGATCAAGCACGGCAGCTTCCCCGTGCTGGCCGTGCCGTCAAACGCTGAGTACCGCGCGCCCAAGCGCATCGTGCTCGCCGACGATGGCGGACCGGTGAAGAAGGAATCTTTGGCGCTGCTGCTCGACATCGCCCGCTGGAGCCAAAGCGAGCTCCGCATTGCGCGGGTGGTGAATGAGCAGGTGACCGCGGATGATGTTGGCCAACAGGCCTATGACCAACTGCTCGGCGGCATACCGCACAGCCAGCAATACCTCAGTGCCGAGAACGTGGAAGCCGCGCTGAACGACCTTGCCGAGCAAGGCGATGCCGACCTCCTGGCCGTGCTTCACCGGAAGCGCGGTCTTTTCCAAGGGCTCTTCCACCGCAGCACCGCCGCCAAGCTGGCCATGCACACGCACCTGCCCTTGCTGGTGCTGCAGCAAGCCGAACGCTGATGGCCGGCATTCTCGATCGCGGATCCCTCCCGCTCTTCGTCTTCAAGGGCATTGCCGTCCGGTTGCATTGGAGCTTCGTGCTGCTGCCGGTCTATGTCCTGTACTCGGGCCTTTCGCAGGGCATGGATTGGGCGATGATCGGCTTGCGCTTGGGCATGGTGGCCATCGCCTTTGCCTGTGTAGTGCTGCATGAATACGGCCATGCCCTCACGGCCCGACGCTTCGGTGTGGGCACGCGCGACATCACCTTGCTGCCCATTGGCGGCGTGGCCTCCTTGGAGCGCATGCCCGAAGAGCCGCGCCACGAGTTCTGGATCACGGTGGCCGGTCCTGCGGTGAACCTGGCAATCGCGCTCCTGGCCATCATCGCCATGGCGGCACTAGGCCTCATGAGCTTCTTCACGGCCCTGTTGCTTGGCGGCGCATCGCTCTTCACGAACGCGCTGCTCTTCCTCGCAGGACTCAACATCTGGCTCTTCCTCTTCAACCTGATCCCTGCCTTCCCCATGGACGGCGGCCGCATCCTACGATCCCTGTTGGCCATGCGGATGCCGCGAGAGCGCGCCACCCGCATCGCCGCCGGCTTGGGTCGGGGCGTGGCCATCCTCGGCATCGGCTATGGCCTTTACGCGGGCGAGCCCTTCCTTGCCCTGATCGGGGTCTTCATCTTCATGGCTGCCGGGGCCGAGGCGCGCAACGTGGTGCAGCGCGAGCACTTGCGGGGAATCACGGTTGGGCAAGTAATGCGCACGCGCTTCTGGAGCATGGGCCTCAACTCCACGGTGCACGAAGCCGTGAATGAGCTGCTCTCAGGCGGGGACACTTCCTTGGTGGTGATCGGCATGGATGGCCTTCCCGTCGGCGTCCTGCACCGCAACGATCTCTTCGGCGCGGTGGAGGCGGGCCGCAAGGACATGCGCCTCATCGATCTGCCACCGAAACCGGCACCCTTGGTGGGACCGGAAGCCGATGCGCACGAGAGCACCCAACAGATGGTCGTCCGTGGCTTGCCTTTGCTGCCCGTGGTGCACGAGCATCGCTTGGTGGGCGTGCTCGAAGCCGCTAACCTCAGCGAATTCGTGAAGGTGAAGCAGGCCGAAGCGGCGAGCCGTCGCTAGAGCCGCATGGGCTCAGCCCTTGGGCCGCTTCGGCTCATGCAGCGTGAACACGCGGGAGATATTGAAGCCGAAGTGAACGCCAGCGCCATCGCCCGGAGATGAAAAGGCCTTGGCCCAATCGCCGGTGCTCTCCGTGATGAAGGCGCGATCGAACATGCCTGCGCTGTTGCTGAAGTGCAATTGGAACACGTGCCCGCCGGTCTCTATGTCGAAGCCCACGGAGAGCGATTGCTGGAAACCCTCGTCGAGGCCATCGGGCAGCACATGGAAATACTCCGCGTTGAAGGTGAGGCGCTTGGTGAGCTTCACCCGGCCGGCGCCGCTCACGTGGAACACATCATTCGGGGTGTTCGCAGCGGCCACCAGGTTGCGGTGCACCACACCGGGATTCAACTGCACGCTGATCGTCTCGCTGAACTTCCGGCCGACGATCAAGGTCCAGGCATAGGAGAGGCGGTGGGTGAAGTAGTCTGTTCGGTCCGGATTGTACCAAGGCACTTGATCGGCCGCGAGCGTGGTCATGGACGATGCAGCAACCAACGCCAAGGTGAGCGGCGCCTTGCAACCGGCATCGCATTGGCGAACCAGCTTGTACTTCACGAACCCATCAACGGTCTTCTGGTACCCGCTGCGGCCGATGCCCACCATCAGACGGTCGTTCACCCCGTAATCGAAACCGAGACGCACCGTGGCCCCATCGAGGCCGAAGGCCTCCCGGGCACCGCCGTTGGTGGGCCCGAACCGATGGCCGATCCGGAAATCGAGCACGCCAGCCGCCGTGTTCTCCAGGCTGTGGCCGTTGATCACACGCGTGGTCTTGAAAGCTGCGCTGGCGTACTCCGGTCCTTGTTCCTCCGCACCCAGCAGCCCGAGCAGGTCATCTTGCGCATGAGCGTTTGGGGTCAGCAATAGTGCTGTGAAGAGGATCGGGACGAAGCGCATGAATCAAGGAGGATTGTCGGAGTGGCAGAAGGACTACAAAGGGCAGATCAGGGCATCTTGGTGAAGTCCATCCGTACCGAGACATCCATGGCCTCAGCGATGTTCTTGCGCACCGCCCCGGGGATCTTGATGCCGTGATCCTCGGGCTTCACTTGGAACTTGCTCTCCGCACGGATGCCGCCCTTGCCATCGACGGTGATGGTGCCCGCGGCCTTGGCCGGCTGATCCACGCCATGGATGCTGATCGTCCCTTCCGCCGTAACCGGGTAGGTTCCAGCTTTCGCCAACTGATCGGCGGTAACGCCTTTGACGGCGCCTTTGAATGAGGCTTTGGGGAATTTGCTGCTCTCCATGTAGTTCTCGTTGAAGTGCTCCTGCATCAGTGCTTTCTCAAACGTGAATGCCTTGATCAGGACAGAGAATTCGATGGCGCCGGTGGTGACGTCCCACACGCTGGTCACCTTGTCGTTATCGGCATGGATATCCTCCAAAGGCGTGGAGGAATGGAAGTCGATGTGGCCCGTGCGGGTCATGTAGCGGTCTTGCGCGGCGAGGGCGAGCGGTAAGAGCGCGAGGCTCAGCAGGGAGATTCTCAGCAGGTTCATGGTTGTTCGTTTCAATGGGTCAGGCAAGCATCATTCCACCGCTACGCATCGCTGCAGGATCACGTTGCCGGGGAGAAGGTCGCTACCGAGGTAGCCCGCGCAGATGCCCTTCACGGTCACGGCGGCGCCCGCTGCCCAATCCTTCGGCAAATCCGCTTCGTTGAATTCGCATAGGATACCGGCCATGGGGTCACCGCTATCGAGCATGAGGTTAACAGGCGCGTCGCCAGCACCGGTTTCAATGCTGGCAATCGTGCCCTTCACCTGCAGCACCTTCTCCACGTACTGAGCGTTGGCGGCGGATTCATCATTCACGAAGGCAGCAAGGAGCTCCGGCGCTGCAATGGCATGATCCGCCTTGCTCGAAGCGAGATCGTCATGGCCGCGATTGAACTCCCGGAGGCCGTATGCGCCGCCTGCTGCGAGGGCAACGACCCCGATGATGATCCACGAGCGTGCTTTCATCGTCATCAGTTCTGCGGTGCACCGGCATCGAGCCACGTCTGCACTTTGTTCTGGTCACATGCGGGCAGCTTGCCGCTCGGCGGCATGAAGTAAGGCGACCCGGCGATTACGACCCCGAGCAATTTCCCTTCATCGGCAACGGCCTTTACGGCGGTATAGCTCGTCAAGGCAGGCGACTGAGCGCCCGGCACATGACAGCCGGGAATCGCGCAATTTCCTTGCACCAGAGGTTCAATGGTGCCGCTCCACGTAACGGCGGATGTATCACAGAATGTGTCCGGGTAGAGCTCCTCTTCGTTATCGTAATAGCAGCCAGGCAGCAGCAAGAGCGCGGCCAGTGCCAGGAGGAATGCGAATGCGCGGTGATCCATGCCCTTGCGATATGAATGCGCCGTGCAAAACACGGCGCCCTCGCGAACATACGGGCTAACCGAGCGTCCGGAATGATTGGAACGGAAGTTCACCGATGATCAATTGTTTGGTGCACCCTGCGCGATCCAGAGTTGAACCTGGCGAATGCGGCAGTCAGAGAGCTGTGGTCCGGAGGGAGGCATGGGCTCGAAGGTGGGCAGGCGGCGGATGGCACCCTCCAAGGTGCCATCGGCAGCGCGCTGATTCACCACGCTCCACTGCGTGAGGTTGATGCCGCCCGATGGCGTGGAGCCGCTGTGGCAGCTTGTGCAGCGCGATTGAAGCAGAGGGGCGATGGTGCCGCTATAGGTGACGTTCAGCGTGTCGCAGGCCGAAGGCTCGCAGCTGTTGTTCTGCGCGCCTTGGTTGATCCATTGCTGGATAAGGGCGATTTGATCCGGCGTGAGCGGTGAAAACGGCGGCCGGGGCATGATCTTGTCCGGGTCATCGTCCGTGATAGCCTCCATCAGGTCGCCATCCTGCACGATGCCGCTGGCCATGAGCGTCTCATAGCTCGAGATCTCGATCCCGTCGTTGTCGTCGTTGGCCGTGTGGTGGCAGTTGAGGCCCTCCCCGGGATTGGTGCAGCTGCTGGTGAGGATTGGCAGCACTTGCTGCTGGAACCAGATCGTGTTGGGGTCGCACGCGGTGCCTTCGTCCGGGTCGTCTCCGCCCCCACCATTCTGCCCATTGTCAACTCCCGGCCCAACAAGCGGTTCATGCTTGCAGGAATCAGCGAGCAGCATCGCCATGACCAAGGCAGAGCCCCAGGTTACCCACCTTGCCAAACCCTTGGTTCCCTTCCTGATCATGGCGATGCGTGCTTGCTGGCCCAAATGAAACGCGTGTTCGATGCACTTCTTTTCACGAAGCGGACAAACCGGGAGAAACCGGCGATGAACCGGACTTCGCGCCACTCCCGCTCAGATCCGCTAGGGCCACCATCAATTCCACCACGTTCAGCCGATTGCGATATCGTGCAGCGCCGTTCAGGCGGATGATCATGCCCAAGCGGTCTTCGGTGGACATGGCCAGCAGCCGTTGGCGGTCGAAGCGGCTGAGCAGATTGAGTGATGGCATGACTGGTGTCTTGTTTGTTCGGTACACAGGTCTCGTGAACTGAATGGTTACCTGACAACCATGACTGGACGAACCAGGACAGGAACCCCCTCGCGGTGCACACTGCACACGTAGCGGCCAGGTGCTAGATCGGTGAAGCGGGCTGAATCAAGGATCAAACCTGTTCGGCGCACCAAACGGCCTTGGGCATCCAGCAGGTCAGCCGTAAGAAGGCCGGCAAGCGCGACATCGCTGAGCGTCAGCACAAATTCTCCGTCACACGGCATCGGCCCGAACCGGATGGCCTCTTCACCAACCAGATCTCCCAACCCGGTGGTGGTGGCGCCCAAGCGGAGGATGGTGCCCGCTGCCCCGACCGCGAAACCGGTGCTGCCCGCCAGCATGAGGTCAGTAAGCTCCGTGAGCACCGGCGTGGTCATAGCCGTCCAAGTCAAGCCCGCGTCGGCGCTGGTGCGCACGGTACCGCCCACACCGCACGTAAAGACAGATGTCGAACTCGTCGACCAGAGCGCTTTGAGATCGTTGCCCGTTCCGCTTGCAACAGGCAGCCAGTTCTGGCCACCATCGGTGCTGCGCAGCATCACGCCCTCATCGCCGCAGATGAGCCCTGTTGCCGCACTCGGCAAGGCCACGTCATTCAGGTCGGCTGTAGTGCCCGATGCTGCCGGAGACCATGCCATGCCACCATCCATGCTGCGCAACACGGTGCCGCTCTTGCCCACTGCTATCCATGTATCGGCATCCAAGGCAGCAACGGCCTGCAGGTCCTGCAATGAGCCGGATGCAACCAAGCTCCAAGCATTGCCCAGGTCGGTGCTTCGGAGGATGGCACCCTCCTCCCCTACGGCCACGATCACAGTCCCATAGCGAGCGGCGCTAACGAGTTCACTGCCGGTGCCGGTCGCACTCATGTTCCAAGCTGCTCCCCCGTTCGCCGAGCGGAGCACGACGCCACCATCAGCGATAATCAAGATGGTGCTCGCATCCAGTTGCATGATCTCGTTGAGGTCGTCTCCATAACCGGAAACGAGCGGCGCCCAGGAAGCCCCTCCATTCACGGAGTGCACGAGCTCTCCGTCCTTGCCGCAAGCAAGGATGTTCTGCGCATCGATGATATGCACGGCTTCCAGCTGCGTGATGGTGCCGCTGACCACCGAGGCCCACTGCGCCGCAATCGCGCCGCTGAGCAGGTAAACGAGACTGAGGAGTGTTGTTCGCATGGCATTTTGTTTTGGTGCATCGAAGGTGGATGCACTGCCAGGCGGAGAACCAATCGGCTCGGATGGACCGGGCAACGGATGCGACCAAGCGGCAAAGCAGCTTACTCGCCTGCCAGCCAGCGCTTGAAGACCGCACTGCGCTCACTGCTCACGATGGCATCATCGCCGTAAGGCGGATCGAGCACCACCTTCACGCGGCTCTTACTGTAGGCTAGCAGTTCCTTGATGCTGTGCAGATGCACGATCAATTGCCGATTGAGACGGATGAAGCGCTGCGGGTCGAGCTGCTTCTCCAAGCGGTCGAGGCTCTCTTCCATGGGCAGGTCGCGTCCTTCTCGCGTGCGGAGGAAGGTGTTCTTCAGCAGCGAATGGAAATACGCGATCTGCTCAGGCTCCACCACCTTGAAATGCTCTCCATAGCGGATGAGGAACCGCTTGGCATAGGCCTGCGGATGCTCTTGAGAGCCGCTCGAGGCCAAAGAGGCATGATCGCGCACAAGGCCCAGCTTGCGCACCCGTTCGATCGCGGCCTTCAGCTCGTCCGAATTGACCGGCTTCAGGAGATAATCGATCGCGTTCACCTTGAAGGCCTGCAGCGCATGCTGATCATACGCCGTGGTGAAGATCACCGGGCAGGCCACCTCCACGCGCTTGAACACCTCGAAGCTATCACCGTCGGCCAATTGCACATCGAAGAGGGCCAGGTCGGGCGCGGCATTCACCTTGAACCAATCCACGGCCGCAACGATGCTCGGCACATCGGCCACCACCTCAACGCCGCCATCGATGCCTGAAAGGATCTTCCGCAGCCGCTGCACGGCGGAGCTCTCGTCTTCGACAATGAGGATCTTCATGGTTGTGGATCGATCAAAGGTATCCGCACGCGGAAGCGCCGTTCCCCATCAAGCACTTCGATGGGACGACTGGTGAGCGCGGCATAGCGCTTCGTGATGCTCTCCAGCCCAAAGCCCGTGGATCGCGCTGGAGTGGCACGTGGACGGATCGGGTTGGTCACCACCAGCGAATCGCCCTCGGAAGCAATGTCGATCATGAATGGCGCCGCCCCGATCACCACATTGTGCTTGAGGGCGTTCTCAACGAGCAGCTGCAAGGTGAGCGGTACAATGGCCCGCGTTCGGCTGGCGGCATCAACATCGACCTGCAGCGCGATGCTGCTTCCGAACCTGCGTTGCTCCAACGCGAAGTAGGTGGCCAGTAAGCGCAGCTCCTCCTCCACGGTGATCCGTTCCTGATCGCGCACCTGCAGGATATTGCGGAAGAAGGTGCTCAACTGCTCCACATGCTCCACAGCCTTGCCCGGCTCGCTCTCGATCAGCTCAACGAGCGCATTGAAGCTGTTGAAGAGAAAGTGCGGATCGACCTGCGAGCGCAGTGCTTCAAGCTGGAAGCGCACCTTCTCCTGCTCCATGCGGTCGCGGAAACGCAACCGACGGTCGCGCGCTCGGATCACGGCGAAGGCGATGCCCAGGGCAACGATGAGGAACAGCACCAGCACCCAAGGCAGCCGCCACCACGGCGGGGTTACAGTGATAGCCAGCTCCGTCCATGGCGCATCGGCATCGGGAGCACCCGCGAAAGCACGCACTTGGAACGTGTAGCTCCCCGGAGGCAAGGCGGGGAATGCCGCTTGGCGGTCGCGCGTGTCCACGATGTCCTCGCCGAAGCCGCGAAGCCTGTACTGGAAGCGCACCGCCGCCGGGTCGGCCCAATGCGTGGCCGTGAACCGCAATACCAGCGAGCTGCGGTCATGCACCAAGCGAAGCCCATGGGTGTGATCAATGGCTTCGCCGGCCACCTCCGTCAAGAGCAGCGTGGTGCTGAGCGCCTTCCTGAAATGCGCGGCTTGCGGGCGCAGCCTGACCAGGCCCTTGCTGCATGCGAACCAGAGCGCGCCCTGCGCATCCGGAGCGATGCAATTCAATCCGGCGGTGATGTCGTTCAACCCGAAAGCGGTGGTGACATCGAACAGGTCGCCGGTACTTGGATCGAGCGCCAGCACGCCCGTGCTTCCGAAGGCGATCAGATGGCCAGCCACTTCGCCCAAGGCATACAGATCGCCATCGAAGGGCGGCAAGCCCGCTGCGATGCAGGGCTGCGATGCATCATCGGCACGGCAGAAACCGGTCCCGGGGCCAATCGCCCAGAATCGGCCACTTGAATCGCGCAGCAGACTGTAAAAGGTGCCCTTCCGCTGCTCGTCACTGACAGGAGAGTCGGGCGCGGCGCTGCGAATGCCCTTGCCATCTGTTGCTACCAGCAACCGGCCGTCGTGCATCAAGGCATCGAAGGTGAAGCCCGCATCACCGGCCGCCCGCTGCATCGAACCCTTCCAAGCGATGGTCACGCCTTCCAGCGTGGCGAACACAGCGCCTTCTGAAGTGGTGCGCGCCCCCAGCACATTGTCATTCGATAGGCCGCTGGCTTTGTCGTAGTGTGCAACGGATCCATCTGGAGCGATGGCGCTTACTCCAGCACCGAAGGTGGCGGCCCAAACCGTTCCATCCGGCGACGCCGCCAGAGCCACGACAGGCGCGCGCGCATCGGTGCGCACCGGGAGGCGCGCCACGGTGCGCTCTTCGGAGAACCACGCAACATGCTGATGAACGCCTTGCTCCGTAGCGAACCAGATGCTCTGGCGAGCGTCCGCGCAGAGCGCAGTGATGCCGCGCAGGTCAAGGCCCTCGTGCTCAGGGACGATGAGGATGGCAGGGTCGGCGCGGTGCAGCGCCTCGCTTCCATCGCACCACCAGACCGCACCATCGGCATCGCGCATCATGCGCAGTGCAGGAAGCCCGGGCTCCTCCATGCGGTAGGTCCCGTGCTCCAGAGCAAGATCCACAACAACGGCACCATGCTCACGAGTGCCCGCCCATACCATGCCGCCGCTCACAGCTACATCATGCACCGCTCCGAATGGCCAAGGCTGGGCAATGGCCAACGCAGGCTCCCCGGGTCGCCATTGGAAAACGCCTTTCCGATCGCACCCGGCCCATATCAGGCCCTCCTGATCCACCGCTATTGCGAGCACCAGATTATCAGGAGCTCCCTCGGCCTCTCCCATCAATGCCGTGATCCGCTCGCCGTTGCACACCGCCAGACCCTGATCCGTGGCCACGGCCATCGACCCATCGGGCAGCGCGGCGATGGCGTTCACGTGACCGTCCGGCAGACCGTTCATCTCGTTCCACTTCGTTGGCCGCCCGTCCTGCCAGCGCCATAGGCCTGCGCCATAGGTGCCGATCCAAACAGTTCCAGCACCATCGGCTACCAATCCGGTCACGCGATTCGCCACGAATGCCGGATCCACCAGCAGCGTGTCGCACCCACGCTCTCTGCAGCGCATGATCACGCCTGTCGAAAGCGCCGCGAGCATCGATGCGCCTTCGGCAGCGAGCGCCGTGATCCGCGCCCCTTCGAACCGCGCCATCACCTCCACCACTTCGCCATCCGTGCGCATCAAGCCGGCATCGCTGGCGGTCCAGATCAAGCCGCGCTCATCCTGCGCCATCATCGTGATTCTCGGACGCTGCTGGCCTGGCCGCACCTCGATGGCCCGCACCATCGGGTATTGCGCCATCGCCCAGCCGGGAAGCAGCAGCAAGAACAAAAGGAATGAACGCGCCCTCATTTCACGGTGCGAAAGACAATCGCGCTTCCACCTGCACCACCGCCGCCACCTTCTGCTGCACCACGCGGGGGATGCGGATGCCGTGATCGGCCACCGGGACCTCGAAGCTTGCGCTCACGGACACGCCCCCGGGCGCGACTTCAACCCTGCATGGGATCACGCGCTCCACCGGCTGTCCCCTGATGGTGAGCACTCCCTTCGCACGCACCGCATGCGTTCCGGGCGTCTGGAGGTCAATCGCCTCGATGATACGGCCCGTGAAAGTGGCATGCGGCCAATCCGCAACGGACATGTAGTTCTCTTGGAAATGCTCCCGCTGCAAAGGCGCATTGAAACCCATGAAATCAACCACGGGCAGCTGCACGGCGAAGGTCCGATCAGCCCGATCGATGAGGCCGCTGCCGCGTGGGCAGGCCGCTGCGATCGTCTCCAATGGAGCCACGCTGGTGAAGCGCACCTCGGAATCAATCAGGCGCAAGAGGTCCCGTTCTTGTGCCCGGACAGCGAACGCTGTGACCGCAGAAAGAAGGAGGAAGAGAACACCTCGCATGCGCGAGGCCGAAGGTAGCTGGATGCTAGCGCGCGACTAAAAGCCGGAGCCTACGCGATGCGCCTCCTTCAACAAGGACCACTGCATAGCCACCCGGTGCGAGCGCGCGCACATCCACCGGTTCGCCGCTGGATCGCACCTGCGTGCTCAGCATGCGCTTGCCGTCGATCCCATAAACCTCGACCAGCGCTGGAGCACCAATGCGCACGTGGAAACGGTCGTTGGCTATCGAGGGCCAAAGCACCGGATCATCATGCTGCGCATGGCTCACCGAAGTTGGAAGCCCGCAAGTGGTGGTCGCGACCACACGCGTGCTCAACGAGGCGCTATCGAGGAAGGCGGCGAACGCTGGCTCATCGCCCTTGAGGAAATGGTCGAGCCAGAGCGTGGCGAAATCGTTCACTGCACCGTGCTGAACGGCGCGCGGGATGGCCGGCGCGGGGGTGCAGGTGAGTTCGCCGAGTGAGCAGTTGAAGTTGCTCTCCGCGAAATAGCAGTGGCTGCCGCCGATGACACTCACGAAAGCACGGCATGGCACGGTGAGCGCATTGTACATGGGCTCCTGATGCTGCGAGATAGGCGTTACGCAATCGTTGCTGGCGGCGAAAACCAGGGTTGGCACCTGCACTTGGGCGCAAGCCGCCACTGCACTGGGGTTGGTCTCTGCGGCTGCAAGGTTCACCACGGTGGTGATGCCGGTATTATTGGCTGCTCCCAGGAAGCTGGCGCCGCCGCCCATGCTGTGGCCCATCAGTGCGCTGGTGGGTGCGACACGTTGATAGAATGGTGATGCCACCTCATCGTTGGCGGCTTGCAGCGCCGTTGCCAGGTAGGCGAGGTCTTGGCCGAAATTGCCGTGGTTCGGGGCGAAACCGCCTTCGGTGGTGGGCAATGCCACGATGTAGCCGCGTGGCACAAAGTGGTTCCAGAGGTTCGCGTAGGCATCGGTGCCCATCACGAAGCCATGGCCCACCACGAGCACCGGCCACTCGCCAGCCAGCACGGCTGCGTTGCCGCCGGCCGTCTCGCCGGGGTAATAGAGATTGGTGGCGATGTTGCGGTTGCGGCTGGCATCGAAGAAGGTAATCGAGCGGTTGCCGATGAGGTACGGCTGCGCAGCGGCTAAAGTCGGCAGCGCTGATAGGGCAAGCAAGAGATGGCGCATGGGTGAAAGCTAGTCAACCGCTGAACACCGCAGGGCGCAAGAGGTTCACGCGGATTCACGGCGACAGCGCGCCCGGCTATCTTCGCCGCCCCGAATCGGAGAGGTGCCAGAGTGGTCGATCGGGTCTGTCTCGAAAACAGATGTGCCTTCACGGGTACCGGGGGTTCGAATCCCTCCCTCTCCGCCAACGCACAGCCCGGCTGCTTTCGCAGCCGGGTTCTTCATTCAAGGCCAAGCCTAGCAACGCTCGAGCGCCGGCCGAAGAATTAAGAACCAGATCGCGAAAGCGATCCGGGGGATGCGTTGATGCCTCCCTCAACGGGAAAAGCCGACGAAGGAGGCCAATCCCGACCTATAAGCCGAGCAACGCTCGAGCGCACGCCGAATAATGAAGAACCAGATTCCGCAAGCGATCCGGGAATGCGAAGTTCAAATGCCAGCCGACCCTAGCCCTTCACCACTTCCAGTTGGAATACGCGCTTGAGCACCTCAACAGCTTGAAGGACCTCCGCTTCGGTGGTGTAGCGACTGAACGAGAAGCGGATGTTGGCGCCGGGCCGCTCGGGATAGAGCGCGGCGAGCACATGGCTGCCCTTGTTGCTGCCGCTGCTGCACGCGCTTCCACCGCTGCATGCCACGCCCTCGATGTCGAGGTTGTACAGGAGCATCTCACTGCGGCCGTCATCGGGGAAGCGCACGCTCAGCACGGTGTAAAGGGCATCGGCACTTGTGTCCCCATTGAAGCCCACGCCGGGAATCGCCGCTATGAGCGAGCCTTTCATGCGGTCCTTCAGCGCTTGCACATGCGCGTGGTGCCCTTCGAGATCCTCGTAAGCCAGTTCCATGGCGCGCGCCAAGCCCACGATGCCTGCGATGTTCTCCGTGCCAGCGCGCATGTTGCGCTCCTGCGCGCCACCGAGGATCATGGGTTTCAGCCCGGCACCGCTGCGCATGTACAGGAAACCCGTGCCCTTCGGGCCGTGGAACTTGTGCGCCGCACAGGTGATGAAATCGATGGGCAGGGCATGGAGGTCGAACCGGTAGTGCCCCATGGTCTGCACCGTGTCGCTGTGGAAGAGCGCTCCATAGCGTCGGCAAAGCGCCCCGATGGCCATCAGGTCGATGCGCGTGCCGATTTCGTTGTTCGCGTGCATCAGCGAGACCAGGACGCCCTGTCCCTGTGTGGAAGCAAGGAGCCCTTCAAGGTGCGCCATGTCGGGTCGGCCGTCGTCGTGCAAGCTCACCCAATGCACCTGCGCTCCTCCCGCCTGTCCGATGGCATGCGCGGTCAGCTCCACCGCATGGTGCTCGATGGGACTGGTGATGATGTGCTTGACGCCGAGGTCGCGAACGGCACCGAAGAGCACCATGTTGTCGGCCTCGGTGCCGCCACCGGTGAAGATGATCTCGCCGGGAGCGCAGTTAAGGAGCTTGGCCACGCTGCGCCGGGCCTTCTCCACCGCAGCGCGCGTAGTGCGGCCATAGGCGTGTATCGCCGATGGATTTCCGAAGTGCTCCTTCAGGTAGGGCACCATGGCATCGAAGACCTCCGGTGCGAGCGGCGTGGTGGCGGCGTTGTCGAGGTAGATCCTGTTCATCTCGGGCAAAGGTCGTTTGATGCGGTCATGCCGGGATGCCGGCGAGTTCCTTCAGCTCCTCCATGAGCCTTGCGGCAAGCGCATCGGCCTCCTCCGGGCTGCGCGCCTCGGCGTAGATGCGGATGATGGGCTCGGTATTGCTGCGTCGCAGGTGCACCCAGGTTGCGCCGAACTCGATGCGCAGCCCGTCAATCGTGCTGTGCGGCTGCTCAGCATAGCGCGCGGCCATGGCATCGATGAGGCCCTGCACATCCATGCCGGGCTTCAGCTCGATCTTGTTCTTGCTGATGAAGTAGTCCGGGTAGCTGCGCCTGAGCTCCAAGCTGCTCATTCCCTTACGGGCCATGAGCGTGAGGAAGAGCGCGATGCCTACAAGCGCATCGCGGCCATAGTGCAGCTCGCTCAGGATCACGCCGCCATTGCCCTCACCGCCGATCGCCGCGCCCGTGGCGCGCATCGTCTCCACCACATTCACCTCTCCTACCGCGCTGGCGTGGCGCATGCGCCCGTGGCGCTCGGCCACATCGTCGAGCGCGCGCGTGCTGCTCAGGTTGCTCACCGTTGGGCCGGGGCGGTGCGCGAGCACATGATCCGCGCAGGCCACCAAGGTGTACTCCTCACCGAAGAGTGAGCCATCGTTGCAGACCAGCGCGAGGCGATCAACATCCGGATCCACAGCGATGCCGAGATGCGCCTTGTTCGCACGCACGGCGTCGCACAAATCGACGAGGTGCTCTGGCAACGGCTCCGGGTTGTGCGGGAAAAGGCCGTTCGGCTCGCAATGAATCTTCACCACCCGCACACCTAATTGCTCGAGCAAGAGCGGCACCGCGATGCCACCTATGCTGTTCACCGCATCGAGCACCACGGTGTAGCGCTGCGCGGCGATGGCTTGGCGATCCACGAGGTCGAGGGCGAGGATCGCATCCATGTGCCTCTGCGTCCACGAATCATCGTTGAGCACGGCGCCGAGCTCGTTCACATGGGCCGCCTGCCATTCATCACGCTCGGCGATCCGCAGCACCTCAGCGCCATCCGCGGCGCTGATGAACTCGCCTCTGGCATTCAGCAGCTTCAGCGCGTTCCATTGCATCGGGTTGTGGCTTGCGGTGAGGATGATGCCGCCGATGGCGCCTTCACCCGGAACGGCCATTTCCACTGTAGGCGTGGTGGCCATGCCGAGGTCGATCACGTCGATGCCCAAGCCCATGAGCGTGCCACGCACCAGATCGGCCACCATAGGGCCGCTGATGCGCGCATCGCGCCCCAGGACGATAGCGGGCTTGCCCTTGGGATCGGAGCGCAGTCGCATGAGTGATGCGAAAGACGCAGTGTAGCGGGTGATATCGAGCGGTGTGAGGCCTTCGCCGGGTGCACCACCGATGGTGCCGCGGATGCCGGAGATGGAGCGGATGAGCGTCATGCGAGCAATGATTGCGGCAAAGCTATTCGGCGATGCGGAGCGCACGGACGGTGCTTTCGCGCGATCTCGTTCCTTTCGCCGTCACCATGACCACGTCATTCCCCGCTAAGCCTAGGAACGCGCGCTTGCTGTTCTTCGCGCTGCTGCTCGCCATCTGCTCGTGGCATATCGAGACCGCACCCGACGACAACACCGTGAGCCGCGCCTTGGCGGTTCGCGCCCTGGTGGAGGAGGGCACCTTGGAAATAACGGCACACCATGAACTCACGGGCGACAAGGCCATCACCGGTGACCGCTACTTCAGCGACAAGGCTCCATTGCCCACCTTCATCGTTGCGGGGTTCTGGAAATGCGCGCGCGTAATCGGGCTGGCGGACCTGCGCGATGACCCGGTGGATGCCCGCATCTTGTTGCTGGGCGGCTTCCTGTTCGGCAGCGTGCCCATGGCGCTCATCCTCCTGATCGCTTTCATTGAACTGCGGCGCACCCGGCCCGAGGCGCCTTGGCTCCTGTCCATCGTTCCATTGCTGGGCTCCTTCCTCTTCGTTTACAGCGGAACCTTCTTCAACCACTTGCCGGCTGCGCTCTTCGCCCTGCTCGCGGCCCTCGACATTCGAACGGGAAAGCACTTGCGCGCTGGTGGCTTCGCTGGCCTTGGGGCAGCGTGCGATGCCGCCTTGCTCTTTGTTCTGGCCGCGTGGCTGGTGCAACTGGCCTTCGGTCGTCTACGTGCGCTGATGCCCTTCCTGATGGGCCTCGTGCCTGGTGCCGCTATCACCATGGCCAACAACTTCGCCGTGACCGGATCCGCGTTCACATTCCCCAGCGCGCACGCAGTGAACTATGGCGTGATGCGCGAGGCTTACGGCTTCGGTACATGGCAACCGGAGGCCTTCCTCGGCCTCACTGTTAGTGCCTACCGCGGATTGCTCTTCTATGCGCCCGCGTTGATCGCCGTGGTGATCCTCGCCATTGCTGAACGCGCGCGGCTGTTCCAGCGCGAACTGCTGTTCGACCCCCTGGTGCTACCGGCCATCGTGCTGTTGCTGGTGTTCTTCACCCATGCCACCTGGTGGGGAGGCTGGGCTTACGGTCCGCGCTACCTCACACCGGTGCCCGCGCTCTTGCTGGTGCGTGCCATGCCTGCACTCGCCAAGCGCCCTTGGCATGTGCGGGCTGCGATCGGATTCGGCTGCATTGGTCTGATTTGCGCCGTGGCCGCCAAGCTCACCACAGGCCATGGACTGCCCACAGACGTGAAGGACCCGCTGGTGAGCATGGTGCTGCCCTTGATCCGTGAGCGAGCGTACTACGGTGCGGGCTGGCCGGTGCGCGCCGGCTTCTCTCCCACCATGGGCGCCTTTCTTTTCTGCCTTGCCCTGGTGCTCGCTTACTTCGGCGCTCGCCGGATCACTAGGACCGCATGATGCACCTCTTCTTCTGCCCCGATATGGAGAGCGGCCTCGTGAATTTGCCGGAAGAGGAGGCGCATCATGCCACGCAAGTGCTTCGGCTCGCCGTTGGTCAGCGCATCGGCCTGCTCAACGGCCGCGGCACCCGGGCCGAGGCTGAGCTTGTGGATGTCTCACGCAAACGATGCGTGGCCATGGTGCTTGAATCCGTTGATCATCCGGCGGAGCGCAATGCGCGGATCCACCTGGCCGTGGCGCATACCAAGCAAGCCGACCGGTTCGAGTGGCTGATCGAGAAGGCGGTGGAGATCGGGGTGGACCGCATCACCCCGTTGGCCACAATGCGGACCGAACGTGGTCGCGCGCGCGTGGACCGCATGGAACGCGTGGCGATCAGTGCGCTGAAGCAGAGCCAGCGTACCTGGCTGCCGCAGATCGACCCGCTATCACCGCTCTCTGATCTCATCGCCGAACAGCTTCCGGATCAGCGCTACTTCGGCCACCTCGATCACCTGAGCATCCCGTTCGCCGACGCCTATGACCCGGCTGCCCATGCCGTTGTGTTGATCGGTCCTGAAGGTGATTTCGCACCGGCTGAAACGGGGATGCTCCTGGTGAACGGCTTCGTCTCCGTGACCCTCGGCCAATCAAGGCTGCGTACCGAGACCGCTGCTCTCGCAGCTTGCGCTTGGATGAGCCTGAGACAGTCGGGATAACTTCGGCCCCAATGACTCGCCATCTCATTCCGTTGCTTCTCCCGGTGCTGCTCGCTCCTTGCGCGATGGCACAAGGCACTTACAAGCTGGCGGTGCTCAAGTATGCTGGCGGCGGCGACTGGTACGCGAACCCGACAGCGGTGCCCAACCTCGTGAAGTTCTGCAACGCGCAGCTCGGCATGGGCATCAACCCCGATGTGCCCGTGGTGGAGGCAGGGAGCGCTGAGCTCTTCAACCACCCGCTCGTGCACATGACCGGCCACGGCAATGTGACTGTTTCCGCGAAGGACGCCGAGAACCTGCGCGCCTATCTGATCGGCGGCGGTTTCCTGCACATCAGCGACAACTACGGCATGGACCCCTACGTACGGCCCATGCTGGCGCGGATCTTCCCAGAGAGCGAGTTGATGGAACTGCCTTTCTCGCACCCCATCTACCATCAGGCCTATGACTTCCCGCAAGGCCTCCCCAAGATCCACGAGCACGAGGGCAAGCCGCCGCGCGGCTATGGCCTTTACTGGGAAGGCCGATTGGTGTGCTTCTATGATGCTGAATGCGACCTCGGCGATGGATGGGAAGATCCGGATGTTCATGGCGATAGCGAAGCCACGCGCACCAAGGCCTTGCGCATGGGCGCCAACATCGTCCGCTATGCCTTTAGCGGGCAAGGCGACTGAAATGGATCGGAGCAGCTTGGCCGAGCGCTATGCGCGGGTGAAAGGAGGGATTCCTGCTGGAGTCACGCTCGTGGCGGTGAGCAAGAAGCGGTCAATTGAAGAGATCCAAGCGCTTTACGACCTCGGGCACCGTGACTTCGGTGAGAATTACACGCAGGAACTCCGAGCCAAACAGCCGAAGCTCCCCGCTGATATCCGCTGGCACTTCATCGGGCACCTTCAGCGCAGCAACGCCAAGCACATCGTGCCGATCGCGCACCTGATCCATGGGGTGGATGGTGCTTCCTTGCTGGATGAGATCGACAAACGGGCCATGGCCTCCGGAATGCAATCGGATGTGCTCTTGCAGATCCACATCGCCGAGGAGGAGACCAAGCACGGGCTCTCCCCTTCAGAAGCCGAAGCCTTGGCCGGAATGAAAGCGGATGGCCAATGGCCTGGAGTTCGGCTGCGCGGACTCATGGGCATGGCCACCAATACCACGGACGCGGGACTTACAAGGCGGGAATTCGACGGGCTTTCCGCTTTGCACCGTACGCTGATATCCTTGCTCGGCGCTGAATTCAGCGTGCTGAGCATGGGCATGAGCAACGACCTCGAACAGGCACTCGCGGCCGGGAGCAACATGGTGCGCATCGGCACTGCGATCTTCGGCGAACGCACCTGAAAGCAACCGGTTGCCCGGCACGCGTCTTCAGGGCATACCTTTCGAAACCCCAAGGCCCTGACCATGAACCGGATCATTACCCTGTTCCTTCCGCTCGTATTGCTCACGCCCGCGCTCGCGCAGCGCCACATCGAAGTGGGCCTCGCATCCGGCATCACCAACTACTATGGCGACCTCGGCAACATCGACGGCCAGGTGCAATGGAACAGCACCCGCCCCGGGCTCTCGGTGACCTTCCGCAATTTCATCAGCAACAAGAGGCGGTATGTGACCCGCGCCATCGACACGGAAGCCCGCGTCAGCTGGTTCCGAGTGGGGTACGAGGAGGCCGATCCGATCAAGGGCTTTGATTATTCCGAGTTGCGCAACCGCAAGCGCGGGATCGGTTTCCGCAATGACCTCTTCGGCCTGAGCGGCCACGTGGTGCTGAATGCCTACCGCGAACCCTACCAGCCGCTCTTCCAGCAGCGCTTCTTCATGTACTTCCACCTGGGGCTCGGCGTTTACTACGGTCGGCCGAAGGCCGATCTCTTCCGGGGCGATGCTGATCTGCAGAACCGGTACTATTTCTGGGACGATGGCACCGTGCGCAACGGCCCGATGGACAATCCTGACGCGGAAGTGATCGAGCGCGATGGCAAGTACGAGACCGACCTGTTCGAGTGGCAAACCGAAGGCGGCATCGGCACCGGAGAGAGCGGCAAGCGCTACCGGCTCTCGCCCTGGCATGTGGCCATGCCCATTGGCGCGGGCGTGCGGTACATGGCCACCAAGCAGATGAGCGTGGGCCTCGAATTCAGTTATGTGATGTTCATGAGCGACCACATCGATGATGTGAGCGACCGCTATGCCACGCATGCTGAGATCGATGCAGCCTATCCAGGCGATCCGAACAGGCAGCAAATGGCGCGGTACATCAGCGATCCGACAGGACAGGGAACCGACGGCGAGATCGGGATCGGCACCAGCCGCCGGGGCAATCCTGGTCTGCTGGATACCATCAGCTTCTTCAACCTCGAGGTGTCCTATAAGTTCAAGCGCAGCCCCGGCCGCCGCAGCTACCTTTCCATGAAGCGAGGCAAGGACACTACCTCCGCGCGCTGAGCCTGTTCATCTTCCAGTGCTAACAAGCATGACGCAACGCGCCAGCAAGCAGCAGCGCATGGACCTGGCCTTCGCCGCGCTGCTCAGCCCCGACGACGCCACGGCCCTCACCGCGCTCACGCGGATCGAGGATCAAGGAGATGCGCGGGCCATCCCGCACTTGTTGCGGGCGCTCGTCCGGAATCCTTCTCCCGCTGTTCAGGCGCGGATAACCGCACTCCTGCATACGGTGAAGACTGCCGACGCGGTGACCACCTTGGTCACTGCACTTGACGAGCCGGAGTTCTCTTCCGTCCGACGCACCATTCTTGCTGCGTTCTGGAGCGCGGGCCTTGATGCACGCGAGCACCTCGATCGCTTCATCGAATTGGCTCTGGCTGGTGACGCGCAGGACTGCTTCGAGTGCCTGACCGTGATCGAGAATCAGGAGATCTGGCCCGAGAAGGCTGCACGGCAGGGTGCTGCAAGGGTGCGCAAAGCCGTGATCGATGAGGCAGAACCGATGAAGGCTTCCATGCTTCGCGGCATCGCCGATGAGCTGGACCAGCGTCTAGGGGCCTGATCAAAGCACCGTGACCTCCGTTCTCCTGTTCAAGGCCCGTCCTTCCTCAGAGTCGTTGGTGGCAAGTGGCTTCGTTTCGCCATAGCCCTTGGCGGTGATGCGCGTTCCATCGATGCCCTGCTTCACCACGAAGTCGCGGACGGCGTTCGCGCGTTGCTCGCTCAGCTTCTGGTTAGCCGCATCGTTGCCGACATTGTCCGTGTGACCACCGAGCTCGATGCGCAAGGATCCATTCGACTTCAGCAGCTTCACCAGCTTATTCAGTTCGGCGTTGGAAGCGGGCAGCAATTCGTAGCTGGCTGTATTGAAGAAGATGTTGCGCAACGCGATCACGCTGCCGCTCGTGAGCGGGCTCATGGGCACGTTGAGCGTGATCGGCTCCTTGGGCGTGGCGGCCGCCACATCGTAATTCTCCGAGAAGAAGAGATAACCCTCGGCACCAGCATTAAGGGCATAGCTCTTCCCGCTTGGCAGGCACACGAGGAACTCGCCGGTCTTCGGATCGCTGTACGCCGCCGTGGCCAGGTTCCCCGTGCTCAGGTCGAAGAGCTCGACATCCGCTTCCACGGGCTTGCCATTGGTCCTGTCGGTGACCTGACCCCGGATGTAGGTGACCGGTTGCGGGCGCGCCTCCGGATAGAGCTCGAAGCTGTAGAGATCGAGGTCGCCAAGGCCGCCGGGGCGATCACTGGCGAAATAGGCGATGTCGCCTTTGGCGCTCACGAGCAGGCTGTTCTCATCGGCGCCGGTGTTGATCGGGTGCCCGAGGTTGAGCGCTTTGCTCCATGTGCCATCGTCCTGCATGCGGCTCACATAGATGTCGAGCCCGCCGAAACCGGGATGGCCATTGCTGCTGAAGTAGAGCGTCCGGCCATCGGGATGGATCTGCACGCTCTCCTCCTGCCACGGCGTGTTCACGTTGGGGCCGAGCTTCTCCGGCTTCGTCCAGGAGCCGTCGTCGCTCATGCGGCTCGTCCAGATGTCCATATCGCTGACGCCGTTGCCCGTTCGGCGTCCCCGCACGAAGTAGAGCGCGCGTCCATCGCTGGCCATGCTCGGTTGGCTCTCCCAGCTGGCGGTGTTCACGGGTGCGCCGAGATTCTGCGCTGGGCTCCATCGATCGCCGATGCGCTGGCTGATGAAGAGATCGCAGCTGCCCAGTCCGCGCAGGTTGTCGCCATAGCTGCCATCCTCCAGGGCGCACTTGGTGAAGATGATGAAGCGGCCATCGGGCGTGAGCGTGCCAGCACCTTCATTGTAATCCGCGGTGCTCACCGTGGGAATCGCCTTGCTCGCCTGCCATGCGCCATCAGGCCCGCGCTTGCTCATGTAGAAATCCTCTTGCATGCCATAGATCTGGATCTGCGGTGCTTTCACCCGGCGCGTGAAGATCAAGGTGCCATCATCGGCGGTGATGCAGGGATAGTATTCGGGGTCGCCGCTGTTGATCGCGGGGCCGAGGTTCGCCGGCTCGAAGGGCACCGGTTGCTGGATGGCACGTGCCGCGAAAGCGCAGTTCTCGATGCCTAGTCGCGCGCGGGCCTTGCGCTGCGGCTCCTGTTCCTTCTCCAGGTAGCCTTGGTAATTCTTCTCCGCTTCAACATACTGCCCGCTGCGGAATTCGAGATCGGCCAAGTGCAATTGCGCTGTCGGGAAGAAGCGCGGCGCGATGCTCATCACCTCGCGGTACCGGGTGATCGCCTCGCTGTCCTTGCCTTCCCTCTCGGCGATCTCGGCGAGCATGATCCGCGGCTCCACGAAGCGCTCATCCGCGCTCGCTGCCTTGAGGAAGTCGCTCTTGGCGCATTCGAGCTTGCGTTGCTGCATGCACGTGCTGCCGCTCTCGTACAGCTTGATGGCCTTCTTGTCCTGCGTGGAATATCCTCCGGGTTGAGAGTAGGCAGTCGGCAGTATGCAGTGGGCAGTGAACGCCGCCACCATGAACGACAATCTCACTGCCCCTTGCCTACTGCCTACTGGCGACTGCTTCATGGGATATTCATGTATTTGTGCGCCTGCAACGAGATTCTCCATTTCGGATGTGCCTTCACATGCTCCACGATCAATGGCAGCATCGCATCGCGCTTGTCCCATTCGGGCTGGAGGAAAAGGACGCACCCCGGTCGTGCCTTCGTGGCTTGCTCTTCGGCCCATTGCAGGTCGTGCTTGTTGAAGACGATCACCTTGAGCTCATCGGCGCGCTCGAACGCCTCGGGGAGCGCTGGCTTGAACTTCTTCGGACTGAGGCATACATGGTGCCATGCGCCGCTGAAGGGGTGCGCGCCGCTGGTCTCGATGTGCGTGCGAAAGCCCGCTTCCCGAAGCGCTTGCGTCAATGGACCCAGGTCGTGCATGAGCGGCTCGCCTCCGGTGACCACGGCGATGCGCGCCGGCTGGCCGATGGCCTCGGCCACTAGTGCATAGACCTGCTTCAGCGGATGCCTTCCGGCTTCCCAGCTCTCCTTCACATCGCACCAGGTGCAGCCCACATCGCAGCCGCCCAGTCTGATGAAGTGCGCGGCCTGGCCAGCATACAGACCCTCACCCTGAATGGTGTGGAACGCCTCCATGACGGGCAACAGCTGCGACATGCCGCAAAGGAAACCGACTCAGCGGTGCGCGAAGCTGAGGCATGAACGAAGTCCAAAATGCGGACTGTGGATAAGCGAGGCAATGCTCACGGCTTCGCTTTCCGCTCGCGCAGTCGGGTCACCAGGTCGGCGATCTGCTCGGCACTGAGGCTCTTGCCCACGAAGCGGCGGTCCTTATCGACCACGAAGAGCTTCGGCGTGCTGTACACATCCCAGGCATCCGCGTAGTTGAGGCTCTCGAGCGTGGTGTGCTTGGGGATGAACTTGCGCGGGTCCTTCTTGGCCTCTTCGAAGATGTTTTTGGTGAGGCCCACATTGATCCAATCAAGGTTCTTCTCGCGGATGAACTTCTTCCAATCCTTGAAGAGCCCTTCGTCAGTGGCCTTGGCGACCGCGAAGACCTCGATGCCCATGCCCTTGAGCTTCTCGGTGTACACCTTGTGGATCTCGGGCATCTCGGTCTTGCAATGGCCGCAATGCGGGTCCCAGAAGATGATGACCACATAGTCGTTGGGCAAGTCGTAATAGTTGATCCACTTCTCCTCGGTGCTGTCCGTGAGGCAGAGGTAGGGCGCCTTGCGGCCGAGCACCAAGGGCGCTTGCTTGCGGGCGCGCTCGCAGAGCTTCTCGAGCTTCTCCGCGTCCATCCAATCGGCGCGGTTGGGCTTGCCGTCCTTGGGGCAGTAGTAGGTGAGCGCCATGTGCACGAAAACGGCATCCATGCCCATGATGTCGCTGGTCTCGTACTTGTGCGTGAGGGTATGGACCACGTACTGGAATGTCTCCTTCGTGGCTCCGCACTTCGCGACCAACGCATCGGCCATGCGCTTGATGGTATCGGGGACCTGCGGGATGACCTTGGTGATGTACTCTTCGAATTTGTTGCCGAAAACGGGCACGCGCACGATGCGCGGATCGGTGAGGTCGAAGTTGTCCCAGAAGTGATCGCGGTACTGATAGTAGCTGGCGGCGCTGTCGAGGCTGCCATCGGATTTGCGCGGCTCGGGCAGCTCAACGGCCATGCTCATCTTCACCAGCGAGGCTGCAAGGGTCCCCGGATTGTTGGCGATCAGGTCGCGCTGGTACTGCTTCACGCGCTTGTCCAGGTCGGTCATGCGCTCCTTCACTTCGGCGCGGGCGGCCTCGTCCTTGGCGGCCTCGAGCTGCGCACGGTGGCCGTCACCCTCGATGCGGCGCTCGTTGAGGAAGCGGATGTAATTGATGAAGAGCTCGTTCTCCTTGCTCTGCTTCACCTGCAGCGCCGGGAGCAGATCGTTCCGGTGGGTGACCACCTTGATCACGGGCTCGTTCACCACCAGCTCGAAATACTTCGGCCCTGGCACCACCACGGCATACACGCCGGCGGGATAGCCCTTCTCCTTCTTGAACACGGCATTGGCCTTCGCATCCACGACAGCGGTGTCGTTGTAATAGAGCTTGCTGCCGTAGTAGTTGGCCAGAAAGACCGTATCGCCTTTGGCCAGGCCCTGAATCTGGGCCTCGATGATGCGTTTGGGGCTGTCTTGACCCGACGCAGCGGTGAGCAGGAATGCGGATGCGAGCAGCGGAAGGGTCCGTTTCAGCATGGCGGCAAATGTAGAATTGTGCGGCGCCACGCGTAGGCGATCGTCATGCCAAGTGACGCGCCGCCACTTAGACCACGGCGCTCTGAGGTCGTTAATCGTTGTGAATGATACCGCCAGATGATGCTCGTGACTGCCAGGTAAATTCGCTCCCAAGGTGAGCGGCGCACTTATTAAGAAGATGAACGATCCGGGCAACCGGTGGCGCGCCCTCCTCTTCTACTCAATACTGGTGCTTGGCGCCACCGATCGCGCGTGGATCCACCACCTGAGCGCGCACCAAGCCACGGAGGATCTTGCCGTGGTATGGCACGCCGCCATGGATTACGCGAACGGCGAATTCCACGAACCCTTCTTTTATGGCCAGGATTATGGCGTGATGCTCGAGGCCCTTTTGGCGGCACCAGGCGTCGCGCTTGGCTGTAGCCCGATGGCCGTATTACCCATCGTGATCGCGCTGCTTGCCTTGGCGCCGTATTGGTCCTTCGCGATCTGGCACTACAGGCAGAAGGATGCAGTTGCCGCGTGTGTTTTTGCTTCCATGCCACTGCTCCTGCCGCCGGAGCATGGCATCCAGTACACGAACCTCAATGGCATCGCGCTGCTCGCCTTGTACCCTTGGGCCATTGGGCGGGGAGGCAGCACCCTGGGCACCTTCCTGGCAGGCGCCATCCTTATGGCCGCTGCTGCGGTTAACCTGAATGCACTGGTGGCGTGCGCTGCTCTCGGCACCCACTTCATGGTAAGCCAATCGCGATCTCCGTGGAACGTGGTTCGCGCATTGGCCGGCGCAGTGCCTGTTCTTTTCCTCTTGTTCGAGGCCATGCGCTTTTACTCCGCTTCTCCGGATCGCTTAGCGCATACCGTCTTCGATTGGCGAATGGACTTTCACCCGGAGCTGATCCCGGAGGCCATGGGCCGATTGGATGCCCATTTCGCATGGCTATGTCCGATCTGGTGGCCGCATGGGCAGGCAGCCATCTGGCTGTTGATCGCATTAGTTCCAGTCCTCGCCGCCAAACAGAACTGGGCAGGCGCTCTGGGCATAGGCGCAGCGCTCATATGCATGCTAATCGCTCTGTGCTTTCCGAAGGCGCACGACGGCACTTCGTCGGTCCTGTTCCCGCTCTCCCGCATCTTCCTCGCGGTTCCGCTCCTCATCGCGTGGGGCCTGGTTCAATTGCCATGGTCATCGTTTCGCCAACGATGGATCTTGCGTGCCTTCATGCCCATCCTTGCCATCACTTGCGGGTTGCGCGCGTCCCGAGCACGAGGCATCATCGCCGATGCGGAGGGATTTCACGAAGGCACGCCATTGCGCGTGCACCACACGGAATTGGCGCGCAAGGAATGCCGGACGATCGCTTTAGTCGCTGAAGCACTGGACGTCGATCTGATTGTCATACTGCGCGATCCGGATCCAGGCCTTGGACTGTTCTTGAACATGGCGTGCCCAGTGTGCGAGCCGACAATGCCGCCGACCTATATGCCGCAAGGGGAGCGCCGCACATGGCGGAAGGCGCAGGAGGCCTTTTCAATCCGCCATCGTGCGCTCCTGGTGCAAGGCAGCGCAGAACGTTGGAGAGCGGCAGAATCGCTCAGCACGGTTTCATTGGTCAGCGTTTGGCCCCCAGCCCTTCATTTGCTCATCGGCATCGATGCACCAATCGATACTGTGCTGCGCAAGACAAGAATCGTCGATTAAGCCGCACTACTGCTCCACCGCCGTCTTGAACTCGCTCGTGGTGTGGAAGGTGATGGCGGGATTGTTCCTGCGCTCGAGGTCGAGCATGTAAGCACTGGGGGCGATGAACACAGGGTTGCCGTCCTTGTCCTGCACGATCTGCTGTGCCTTCACGCGGATGAACTGATCAAGCGCGTCCTCATCGGTGGTGGTCATCCAGCAGGCCTTGTGCGCGGGGATCTGCTGAAAGGCGCATTTGGCGCCGTACTCGTGCTCCAAGCGGTAGGCGATCACCTCGAACTGCAGCTCGCCCACGCAGCCCACGATCTTCTTGTTGCCGGGCTGCTGGGTGTAGAGCTGCGCCACGCCCTCATCGGTGAGCTGCCGGATGCCTTTATCGAGCTGCTTGCTCTTCATGGGGTCCATGTTCACCACTTCGCGGAAGAGCTCGGGCGAGAAAGCGGGGATGCCCCGGAAGTTGAAGCGAGCGCCATCGGTGAGGGTGTCGCCGATCTTGAAGCTGCCGGTATCGAAAAGGCCGATGACGTCGCCGGGCCAGGCTTCGTCCACAATGGTCTTCTGCGCAGCGAGGAAGCTGGTAGGGTTGGCGAAGCGCACTTGCTTGTCGAGCCGCACATGCGTGTAATAGGTGTTGCGCTCGAAGCGGCCGCTGCAAACGCGCAGGAAGGCGATGCGGTCGCGGTGATTGGGGTCGAGGTTCGCGTGGATCTTGAAAACGAAGCCGCTGAACATGGGATCTTCGGGCAACACCTCGCCCTTGTCCGTGGGCCGCGGACCGGGCGGGGGGGCAATGCCCACGAAAGCATCGAGGACCTCCTTCACGCCGAAGTTGTTGAAGGCGCTGCCGAAGAAGACCGGAGCGATCCGTCCCTTGCGATAGGCATCGACATTGAGCGGCTCATACACGCCCTCGATCAGCTCGATGTTCGACCTCAGCTCCGCAGCGGGGTCTTCACCGACAAGCGCATCCAGCTGAGGGTCGTTCACGCCATCGATGCGGGTGCTGCTCTGCTCCACCTTGGTCTTGCCCGGATCGAAAAGGCGGAGGCCGTGGCTGTAGAGGTCATAGACGCCCTGGAAGGTGGCGCCAATGCCGATGGGCCAGCTCATGGGGCGCACCTTGATCGAGAGTTTCGCTTCCAGTTCATCCAGCAGGTCGAAGGGGTCGCGGCCCTCGAGGTCGAGCTTGTTGATGAAGACGATCACCGGCGTGCTGCGCATGCGGCAGACTTCCATGAGGCGCTCGGTCTGGGCCTCCACGCCCTTCACGCAATCGATCACCAGCACCACGCTATCCACCGCGGTGAGCGTGCGATAAGTGTCCTCCGCGAAATCACGGTGGCCGGGCGTATCGAGCAGGTTGATGAGCTTGCCACCATAGCCGAAGCTCATCACCGAGGTGCTCACGCTGATGCCGCGCTGCCGCTCGATCTCCATGAAATCGCTGGTGGCGCCGCGGCGGATCTTGTTGCTCTTCACCGCGCCAGCGGTTTGGATGGCGCCGCCATAGAGCAGGAACTTCTCCGTGAGGG
The DNA here is from genome assembly GCA_016705545.1 of Flavobacteriales bacterium. Taxonomy (GTDB): domain Bacteria; phylum Bacteroidota; class Bacteroidia; order Flavobacteriales_F; family PHOS-HE28; genus PHOS-HE28. Next base: position 24,919 of record JADIYA010000006.1, on the reverse strand, counting down.
TGGTCTTTCCGGCGTCGGGGTGGCTGATGATGGCGAAAGTGCGCCTCCGTTCGATCTCGTCCTGCAAAGCCATGCGTGCCGTGGTTCCTGTGAAAGGGCGGCAAAAGTAGGCCCTTGGTCGAAGGCGCCTCATGAACAACATGGCCCCTCCCCTAGTTTAGCCGCAAACCCATAGGAATGAAGATCAGGACCCTCACCCCCGCCATCGCTCTGGGCATGGCGCTCGTGGGACGTGCGCAGGAGACGCCGGTGACCTTGCAGCTGGAGCAGATGGCCACGGGCCTCACCAGCATCGTCGATATCGCGGATTGCGGCGATGAACGGCTCTTCGCCGTGCAGCGCGGCGGCCGTATCCGGATCGTGCAGCCCGATGGCAGCATCCTGCCCACGGACTTCCTCAACATCACCACGCAAGTGAACAGCACCGGCGGCGAGCAGGGCCTGCTGGGGCTCTGCTTCGATCCCGGCTATGCTGACAATGGCCGCTTCTACGTGTACTACATCAACGGCGCGGGCAATGGCACCAGCCGGGTATCGCGCTTCACGGTGAGCGCCGACCCCAACGTGGCCGACCCCGCGAGCGAGGAGATCCTGTACACCGTTACGCAGCCCTACACCAATCACAACGGCGGCGACATCGACTTCGGCCCCGATGGCATGCTCTACATCGGCTTCGGCGATGGCGGCAGCGGCGGCGATCCGCAGAACTACGCGCAGACCATGACCTCTTCTTTGGGCAAGATGATCCGTATCGACGTGAGCGGCGCCTCGGGATGGACCGTGCCTGCCGACAACCCATTCGCCACGGCCACCGATACCCTGCCCGAGATCTTTGCCAGCGGCCTGCGCAACCCTTGGCGATGGGGCTTCGATTCGCAGACCGGCGACCTGTGGATCGGTGACGTGGGCCAGAATGCCGTGGAAGAACTCGACTTCTGGCCCGCCGCCGATTACAGCGGAGCCAACTTCGGATGGCGCTGCTACGAGGCCACCAGTGCATACAACACCTCCGGCTGCCAGCCCGCATCGGCCTATGTGCCGCCTATGGCCTTCCACCCCCAGAGCCAACAGGGCTGGTGCTCCATCATCGGCGGACGCACCTATCGCGGCGCCGGCTACTGGCGCCTTTCGGGACGCCACATCTACACCGACTACTGCGGCGGCCAGTTCTATTCGCTCAAGCCCGACGAATTCGGGGGCTGGGTGCGTACCCAGGTGCTCAATTCCGGCATCACCGGCTGGTCGGCCATCACGGAGAATGCGGAAGGCGAGTTGTTCGCGGCCAACGTCAGCAACGGCCGCATCTACCGCATCAAGGAGCAATGCACCGCTCCAGCGCCCGTGATCAGTTTGGATGGCAACATGCTCACCAGCAACGATGCCATCAGTTACCAATGGTACCTGGGCGCCACCTTGGTGAACGGCGCCACCAACCAGAGCTTCGCACCCACGGTGAATGGCAGCTACAGGGTGCTGGCCACCACGCAGACCGGCTGCCTTCTCTTCTCGAACACCATCGATGTGACCACCACGGGCATTTCGGCGGTTGATGCGAACGGCATCACGATCAAGCCCGTGCCTGCGAATGCTTCGATCCAGATCGAAGGCGCTGCTGCCGGCACCGTTGCCGACCTGCTCGATGCGCAGGGCCGCGTGGCCCTTTCAGCGGCATTCGGCACCAGCGGCCCCTTGCTGCTCAACACCGAAAAGCTCAACGCCGGCCTCTACACCGTGCGCTTGAGTGCTGCCGACGGCCGGTTGATCCTGAATCGCCAAGTGCCCATCGCGCACTGATCGGGACCTGTTCCTTGCGGAGCCCTGTTGCCTTGCTTCAGGGCTCCGTTCGTTCATGGAAGGCACCATGAGCGACCTTCGCAGCGTTGGAAGCCATGACCACATGAGGCACGCCTTGTCCTTCCTGTTCGCAGCAATGCTCGCCTCGGCATGGGCGCAGCCCGATGCAAGGGCTGAAGCCATTGAACAAGCCAAGGTGCTGGCCGCTGCGAATGCTGACCTTGAACGTGAGGCCGCGAGCGCGAAGCTGAAGACCGCATTGCGCGCCTTGCTCGATGCGCCCGGCGCGATGGAACTGGACCTTGCCGATCTGCCCTTGAGCCGTGTGGACGCGCACGATGGCAGCTTCCGCCTGATCACGTGGAACCTGCCACAGGCCGATGGCACCCACCGCTACGAGGGCTTCCTGCTCGCGCGCAAAGGCAAGCTCACCACCCTGCATGAACTGCGCGACATGACCAGCGGCATGGCCAACCCGGAGCTGGCCGAACTCGGCGCCGACCGCTGGTACGGGGCACTGTATTACGATGTGATACCCGTGAAGAAGGGCGGGCGGACCTGGTACACGCTCTTGGGCTGGAAGGGGCACACCGCCACCGAGACGCGCAAGGTGATCGAGGTGCTCAGCTTCCGGGGGAATAAGCCGCGCTTCGGAGCACCGCTTTTCGGCAAAGGGAAGCTGCGCGAGCATCGCAAGGCCTTCGCCTATGCGTTCAATGCGAGCATGATGCTGCGGTACGATCGTGAGCAGGGCCGCATCGTGCTCGATCACCTGGCCCCTATCCGAGCAGACCTGCAAGGCAAGGGCGCGCTCATGGGCCCCGATATGAGCTTCGATTCGTTCACTTGGCAGAAAGGGCAATGGCGATACCAGCGCGACATCGACCTGCGCGACCCGAATCCCGATAGGCGGCCGTTCAAAGCACCGCCGAAAGAAGAGCTCAAGTGAAGCCGCCATGCCTTCACTCCCGGAGGAACAGTCGGGAACGAACGTGAATGGACCGCAATGGTCCGTGCGCTTCGTCGAAGTCCGAAATCGCATTCCTGTTCATGCCCCCATTCGGCGTTCAATGCACCACGACCTAGCGGCCCATAATTGAGTGGATGACGTGCGGATCCTTCTCCTTTCTTTGCGCGCCCTTGAACCTGGGCATTGCATGACCAAGTCCTTGAAGCCATTGAAGATCGCGCGCAAGCGCTCACGCATCCACGGCAACGGTGTCTTCGCCACGGCCAACATCCGCAAAGGCGAGCGCATCGTGGAGTACGTCGGAACGCTCATCACGCACGAAGAGGCCGACGAGCAGTACTACGGCGACGTGAGCACCGGCCACACCTTCCTCTTCACCCTCAATAAGCATTGGGTGATCGATGCCAACCGCAGCGGCAGCGTGGCCAGGTGGATCAACACCAGCTGCGAGCCCAACGCCGTGGCCTATGTGCACAGCGAGAAGAAGAAGCGCCCCGATCCGAAGAAGGACTTCGTGGTGATCGAGGCCCTGCGCGCCATCAAGGCCGGCGAGGAGATCACCTACGACTACGGCTTCGACTTCGAGATGCCCTACACCGTGAAGCTGCTGCGCACCTGGGCCTGCAAATGCGGATCGCCCAAGTGCCGCGGCACCATGCTCAAGGGCAAGAAGGCCCGCGAGGTGATGAAGAAACACCCGAATTGGCGGAAGGGGCTTTGAGGGCGGGGAACGGCGCGCGGACAAGACCTTGCGCCGCTGGTATCCGGTACTTTCGCGGCCATGCGCATTTGCTCGATCCTGCTCCTTGCGCTGTGGTGGAGCGCCTGCTCTGCACCCCAGGGCGATCCCTGCGCCGATTCCTTCACACCCTTCCAGGATCTGGTGAGCGGGCGTACGCGCAGCACGGCCAATGCGGCATACGTGGATGCCATGGCCTTGTACAACCAAGGCGATCATGCGGGCGCCATCGTTGGTTTGCGCGATTACCTGGACACGCCGGGCGCCGATAAGCGCGCATACCTCTATCTCGCCGTGAGCCAATTGGCCGTGGGGCAGCCCTACGAGGCGGAGCTCAGCATCGATCAATTGGAGACCAGCACCGTGCCCGGCTACAAGGACCCTTGCGAATGGTACACGGTGCTTTGCTGGCTTTGCAGCAATCAGCTGGATCGCGCAGCGGCGGGCGCCCGGCGCATTGCCCAAGGGCCGCATACCTACCGCCGCGAAGCGCAATTGCTGGTTGAACGCTTGGAGCGCGCGCGATGAGATTGTCCGATGCAGAGCAATTGCTCCGCGCTTCATTCGCGCGTGCCTTGCCGGGGCACGATGCCTTCCTGGAACTGAGCGGCTACAAGCGCCCCGATCTGGAGGCCGCGCGCCGCGCTGATCCTCCGCCGCGCGAGAGCGCTGTGCTGGCCCTGATCTATGAACGGCACCAAGAGGCGCACGTGCTGCTGATGCTCCGTCCGGATTACGACGGCGTTCACAGCGGGCAGGTGTCGTTCCCCGGCGGACGTTGGGAGCCGGAAGATGCCGACCTGCAGGCCACCGCGCTGCGCGAATTCGCTGAGGAGACCGGTGCCACTCCCGATGCCGAGGTGCTCGGCGCGCTCAGCCCGGTGTACATCCCGCCGAGCCGCTCGTTGGTGACACCCTTCGTGGCGATCGCGGAACAGGCCGGTCCTTTCTCGCCCGACCCGCGTGAAGTGGCTGAGCTGATCGAGGCGCCGCTGGGTTTGCTGCTGCGCGACGACATCCTGCAGCGGCGCGAACAGCACATCGCAATCATGGGCCGCAGCGTGGAGATCCCTTACTTCGATGTGCAGGGCCGCGTGGTCTGGGGCGCCACGGCCATGATGATCGCCGAGCTACGCGAGCTCCTTCGCCGTTGAGAGGCCGCAGTAGCGCAGCAGCTCCTCATTCGGACGCGTGCCGCTGCGGTCGCTGCTGTACTGCGCCTTGATGCGCTTCACGAAGTACATGTCGATGGCGCCCTTGTTCTTGGCCTCGATCTGCCCGCGGTGCACGCACTCGAAGTGGTTCTTCACGATCGCGTAGGTGGCGCCGCTGATGTTCACCTCCCCTACCTCACCGCTGCTCTCCATGCGACTGGCGGTGTTCACCGTATCGCCCCAGATGTCGTGGGCGAACTTGCGCTTGCCCACTACGCCTGCCACCACGGGACCGGTATTCACGCCGATGCGGAGCGCCCAGCCATCCTTGCCCAGCAAACGGTGCTCCTCCTGCCAGCGCGCCATGAGCTCGCGCACCTCCAACGCGGCCAGCACGCATTTGTGCGCATGGCGCGCATCGCTGGTGGGCACACCGGCCGCGCACATGTAGCTATCGCCGATCGTCTTGATCTTCTCGATGCCATAGCGGCCCACGATCTCATCGAACTGGACGAAGCAGGTATCCAGTTCGCTCACCAGCTCTTCAGGTGTCATTTTCTCGGCCACGCGGGTGAAGCCCTTCATGTCGGTGAAGAGCACGGTGACCTCCTCGTGCCGGCGCGCGGTGGCCTTGCCCTTCTCCTTCAGTTCCTCGCTGATCTCCTTCGGCAGGATGTTGAGCAGCAGGTCCTCGATGCGCCCCTTCTGCCCTTCGATCTCCTTGCTCTGCGCCACCACCTCAGCGGTGCGCTCCTCTACTTTCTGCTCGAGCACCATGTTGCGCAAGCGCAACTGCCGCTCGCGCACCTTGATATAGCTGAATAACGAGGCGCCGATGAAGAGGGCCAGCGCCGTGTAGAACCACCAGCTGCGGTACCAAGGCGGGTGTATGGTGAAGCGCAGTTCCGTGGGCGGATCGCTCCAGAGGCCGCTGCGGTCCATGGCCTTCACTTTGAAGGTGTAGGTGCCCGGAGGCAGCGCGGGATAGGCGGCCACGGTGCTCGGGGTCATGGGCTGCCAGTCGTCCTCCAATCCTTCGAGCATGACCATGTAGCGCACGGCGTTGGGATCGCTGAGCGCCACACAGCCATAGCGCACGCGGATGCTGCGCTCGTCGTGGCTGAGGCTGGCCTCACCGCCGATCGGGCGCTCTTCCATGTTCACGGACCAACCGCGGATGGTGACAAGCGGAGCCACGTTGCGTTCCACCTCCTGCTTGTTGCCCACGCGCGTGGCGCCGTTCACCGTGCCGAAGAGGATGCCGCCATCGCGCAGCGCGCACACCGCATTGGGTTTCACTTCGATGCCCGTGAAGCCCGCACGTTCCGTGAAGGCGATGAAGCCCTCCTGCTTGTGCCGCCACTTGTTCAGTCCCTTGGTGGTGCCGATCCATACATGGCCTTGGTCGTCGGTGGCCAATGCCTTGATCACGTTGCTGAGCAGTCCCTGATCGGTGCCGAAGCGCTGCACTTCCTTGCCATCCTTGAGCACGATGATGCCCTGGCCTTCGGTGCCCACCCAGATGCGGCCTTCTTTGTCCTGCGTGAAGCACGATGCGGCGAAGGAGCGGCCCAGATCGATGCGCTGCGCCTTGCCATTGTCGATGCGGGTGATGCCGTTGCTCTTACTGCCCACCCAGATGGCACCATCGCGGCCGTGGAAGAGGGCGATCACATGTTTGCCAGCGAGGCCGTCCTCTTCGCCGTATGGCGTGGGCACGGTTCCGCTGCCGGGCAGATAGCGCCAAAGGCCATTCACGCTGCCTACCCATAGCTCACCGGGCTGACCGATCGCCAATGCGGTCACGCGCAGATCGGCCAAACTGCCCGAGACTTCAATGGCCTCCTGCGAACGGCCGGAGCGAGGATCGAATCGGAGCAGGCCTCCGCCTTCGGTGCCCACCCACACATAACCTTTGTCGTCCTCCACCAGGCAGCGCACGAAGTTGCTCGTGAGCTGTCCTTTCTGCGCGGTGATCTGCTCGGTGAGCTTGCCTTGCGAATCGAGCACCACGATGCCTGCATTGGTGCCGAACCATACGCGCTGGCTGCGGTCCTCCATCACGGCGAAGACCTTGGGGTCGTTGAGGCCTTCGGCTTCACCGTAGGTGATGAAGCGATCGCCCTTGAAGATGTCGAAGCCGCTCTCGTACATGCCGATGAGCATGTTGCCCTCACGATCGCGCACGAGGCAGCGGATGGCACGGCCGTGCAGGCCATTGTCCGGGCCGTAGGTGCGCACTCCATCGGCCGACACGCAGCTCGCGCCGCCATCGGTGGTGCCGATCCACACCTGGCCGTCGCCGTCCTCGCCGAAGCAGTAGATGGTGTTGCTGCCCAATCCATTGAGGATATCGAAGCGGTCGCAACGGCCATCGGCGGTGCAACGGAACGCGCCGCCGCCCTGGGTGCCCACCCAGATCCGGCCCTTGGAGTCAGCGAAGAGCGAAGTGCGCCCGAAGATGTCCGGGACACCGGGGATGTTGTACTCTGAAACGACAGAGCCATCGGTGACCTGCATGCCGCCATTGCCGGTTACAAAGGCGATGCGGCCGTCGGGCAATGCGGCCATGGTGAGCAGGTGCTCCTTGAGCCCTTGATCGGCCAGGATCCGGGATGCGCTCAGCGTGCCATCCTCGGCGGGTGCGCCCTGGATCCGCCATAGGCCCGATCCCATGGTGGCCACGAGGATGCTGCCGCTCTTCTCCTGCACCCAAGCCGTGATGGCGCTGCTCACATCCTTGCCGAGCGAGCATGCGCGGAACACACGGCCGTTGGTCCAGGTGATGCCGCCATCGAGGTGGCCGGCCCACACGCTGCCTTCGCGGTCAACGAGCAAGGAGAACACGCCGCCCGAGGCCGTGCCATCACCGGTGCCGTGATCCACCACGCTGATGCCGTCGTAGCTGGCCAGGCCCGACTCCGTGCCCACCCAGATGATGCCGTCAGCGCTCTGCGCCGCGCAATACACCTTCACGGCGGGCAGCCCTTGCTGGTTGCTGATGTTCTCGAAGAAGTAACGCTGCGCCTGGGCGGCCTGGGCCAGCGCCAGCAGTACGAGAAGGAAGGGGCGTATCGCGCGCATATCAGCGGGTCAGGTCGAAGAAGGAGGCATCGCCGGCGGCAGCGTCGCTCACCACCACGGTATTGCTGACGCTCTCGCTGTAGTTCTGCATCTGGGCCTTGAGGGCGCCGTAGTTGTAGTAGCTGTAGATATCGTCCTTCTTGCCATCCACCGGGATCCAGTAGGCCTTGCCGCCAGCGGTGCGGCCGTGCCCGCTGAACCACACCAGGATGGTGCTCACCTTGTTGGTGCGGGCAAGGTCGCGCAGCTCCACGTTGAAGAAGCGCTCCATCTGCTCCTTGGTGAGGTTCTTCTTGCCGATGGTGCGCTGGATCTGGTAGCTGGCGAAGGCCTTCTGCATCTTGCTCGCATCGGAGGCCTGCGCTGCAGGGAAGTTGCGGTAGTTGGTGTTCTCGATGTGCACCACCCAGGTGCCGCCCTTGCTCGCAACGGGCGCGCTCGTCTCGCTCGGCACAGGCTTCACCACGGCCACCGCCTCCGCAGCGCGCTTCACCGACCATTGCTCTTCGGCTGCATTGCCGAACTGGTCCTCGGCGCGCACCGTGAACCGATCGGCATCCTTCAGTTCAACCTTGATGGAGAAGTCGGGGTTCACCCGGTCGGGCGCGTAGCTCGCGCTCTGGCCGTTCACCGTGATCAAGCGGATGAGACTGGCGTCGGTGACGGTTCCCTCCAGGAAGACGTCTGACTTGCCCGCGGGGATCGTGATCTCACGCTCCGCGCTGGACTTGGGCGCGGTGAGCGCGATCAACGGGGCCACGCCCTCGCTCCGCTCGATGGCGAGCACCTCGCTGGTGAAGTTCTCATACGCGTCGATGGCCTGTACCACGATCTCCTTGGCGTCGCGTGCCAATGCGATGGTGGTGACGAACATCGGGTCCTTCTCGTCCTTGGTGAAATCGGCCGCTTTGCCATTCACCGTGATCGATTTGATCAGGCTCTTGTCGCGCACATAGCCGCTCACTTCAACGACTCCTTCAGAGCTCGACACCTTGGCCACATCGCCGATGCGGAAAGGCTTCACCACGGTGATGGATGGTGGATCGGCCTCACGGTTCTGCTCGAAGATGAGGGCCGTGATCCGTGCCCGTGCGGATTCCAGTTCACCGCGCTTCTCGTTGCTGATGGCGCCATCGGCCTCCATGGCCTTCTGCGCGGCTTCGATGTCCTTGAGCGCCCCTGCGAGGTCCACGTTGGCCTCTTTGCACTCTGCACGCAGGAGCAGGGCATGCACATCCTTGGCGTCGGTGAGGACGATGCGGTTGAGGTCGTTCACCGCGTTCTGGTGCTGACCGAAGCCTTTGTAGTAGAGCGCGCGCTGGAGGTACACGGCGCGATCGGTGCGGCCCAGCGCGATGCAGCGGCTCACATCGTCGACGGCCTTGGCATATTCCTTCTGATGGGCGAGCGCCTTGCTGCGCACGAAGAGCGCATCGGTGCTCTGCGGATTCAATTCGAGCGCGCGCGTGCATTTCTCGATGGCCTTCTCCAGCGTGCGCGCCTTCATGGTGGGGCCGGTATAGAGCTCGTAGAGGGCGAGCTGCACCTCGCTCACGGCCACGTATGCGGGCTCGTAGAGGTGGTTCCACTCGATCACCTTGTCCAGGTCGAATTCGGCGGTCTTGTAATCGCGGGTGGCGGTGCGCACGACGCCATGCAGGTAGTAGGTGTCCGTAGTGGCCTTGATGGCGAGCGCTTGGTCCGAAGCGCGCGTGGCGCAATCAAGGTCGCCGGCTTTGAGGCAGGCCCGGGCGAGGGCCATCTGCGCGTCCTGGTTCTTCGGCGCCACGCGGACGGCTTGATCCGCGAACGTGCGGGCCTTGGCGGTGCTATCGAGGTCGGCGTAAGCCGCAGCGGCGGCAATGGCATAGGGGGCATCGGCAGGCATGAGCTGCGCCACCTGCGCGAGGTCGGCAGCGCGCTCGGCCATCCGCCCCAAGGAGCCATAAGCGTCGGCGCGGCCCATGTAGGCCTTCACCAGTTTGGGGTCGGTACGGATGGCGAAGCCGAACTTCTCAACGGCCTGCTCGAACTGCTGCTGGGCGAGGAGCTTGTTGGCTTCCTTCAGGAAGGCCTTGCCCGATTGGGCATTGATCGCGAATGTGAGGAGCGCCGCGGTGATCAGCGCTAGCGTACGAAGTAGGTGCATGGCAGGCCGGGCGAAAATAGGCGAGCAGGCCAAGCCCGGCACGGGGCGTCGGGAAGAAATAGGCATTGTACTACCCGAAGGGATCGCAGCCGGTGTTCAGTCCTACAGATAGGCGCATGCCACCACAAAGGGTCGCAGGCTACCGCTGAATACCTTGCCGACGCGCATTTTCGACCCCCGCGCCAACCTCGCTCGGCATCAAAGCAGCTTCCACATGGACCGATCCGCAACCTCCTGTGTACTGGTACTCTCCTTAGCGCTCGCGGGCTGCTCCGACAGGGACCATTTGGAAAAGGGTTTCGCGGTTCCTTCGTCGGACGAGCAACCTGGGAGCACCGAAGCGCATGGCCTCAACAGGGATTCCCTCACCTTCCCACCCGGCCAAGCAACGTCCTGCTCACGGGGATCCCAAGCGTGAGGCTCACCACCGTGTACAAGGTGAACTATCGCAAGGATGACAGCACCTCGTTCATCGGTTCGAACAACCATCACTACCGGTATGATGAGGATGAGCAATCACCTGCGAACAACTGGAATGGCCACATCATACCGGGCTTCGAGGCCGTGTACGGATACAACCTGGTGAGCATTTCGCACTATGACATCGCCGCGGACACGCAGAAGCTCTTCTTCGAGCAACCCGTTCAGATCAAGACCTTGTACTACCCCAGCTTCAGCTCGGACACCCTGAACAATGCTCCGGTGTCGAGGTCATACTTCATGGTCTCCGCTTACGACGAGGACACGAACAAGGATGGCTACATCGACATCCGGGACCTACGAAGGATCCACCTCTTCAATGTGAACGGTGAACGGCAAGGCCACCTCGTGCCGCCGAATTACTCGGTCATCAAGTCCGAATATGACCCTGGCAACGACTTCATGTTCGTATTCGCACAACTGGACGCCAACGGGAACGGAAGACGGGACGAGGAGGAGCCCATCCACATCCACTGGATAGACCTGAAGGATCCGTCGAGGACAGGGAGGCAGTATTAGAGGAGGCCGCTTGTGAGAGGCTGAGTGTGTGCGCCCTGAGGGGGAAAGGTGCGTACTTTGGGCTTCAAAGGCCATGGATGATCAATAATCGGTAGCTGACCGAATCCGCCCAAGAGGCGCAAAGAGTGAGACGGAAGCATCGGCGACTGGCAAAGCGATGCGCTGAAGCAAGATGGCGGACCTGGCTGCATCGGAGGTTCGGATTGATGAAACAGGGCAGGAGAATTGACTTGTCAGGGATTGGAACTGATCTCCTTTGGATCCAAACAACTGCTGGAAGGAATAGGAGAGAATGCATCCGCCGCAGAAGGTTGAATCCAACGCTCATTCAGACTATCCACTGGTTCAGGCAAAGTGTGTGAATTCGCAGGCGGTGCTATAGATGACGCTCACGTTCGTTGTTGACGCCCATCGGGCATGCACAAACCACCCGAGGCCACCCATCAACCAGAAGGATGAGTTGACGGCAATGTGGCCTGCGGCAAGCTGCTGCGATGCGCCGAGGCTTTCAGCGGGCACGCCCAATCGACCACGCTCCATGACCACAGCCTCCATCACCTTCCTCACCGCCCCTTCCACCTTGTCCAAGTAGGCATCCAGTTCCGCTTCGGTCCACGTCACGCGGATGTTGAAGCTGATGAGGCGGCTGAGCACGGCATCGCTCTTCGGGAAGGTCATGGTCTTGAGGTCCTGCGGCAGGCCGAGCTCGTGCGCCACCATGCGGAAGGGCATGCTCAGCTCCTTCACCTGGTGCCACTGCTTGATGTAGTGGTACATGTTGTCGTACCAGTAGCCGCCGCCCACGCCCGCTTCGCCCATGGCCTTGTGCGCCGCGCGCGCCGTGGCTTCGCTGGGGAAGAGCAGGTGGAAGAAGGTGGCGCTGTCGCCGGCATCGTCGCATTGCTTGCGGAAGGACAGGCCGGGGATCTTGGAAAGTCGCGCGTGGATGATGGCCTTGTGCTTGCGCTGCTGGCTGATGATGTAGGGCAGCTTGCGCGCCTGCGCCAGGCCGATGGCCGCGTTGATCTCGCCGATGCGGTAGTTGGTGCCCATGATCGGGTGGGGCTCCATGCCGCGGTTGTCGCCCTCGTGGCTGTGGCCGTGGTCGCTGAGGTACTCGGCGGTCTTGATCAGCTGCTCATCGTTGGTGATGATGACGCCGCCTTCGCCGCAGGTGTTGATCTTGAAGAAGTCGAAGCTGAAGCTGCCCATCTTGCCGAAGAGGCCGAGGTGCTTGCCCTTGTAGGTGGCGCCGAGCGCTTGGGCGGTGTCCTCGATCAGCATCACGTTCTTCTCCTGGCACACGGCCATGATGCCATCGAGATCGGCTGATGCACCGCACATGTGGACGAGCAGGACGGCTTTCGTCTTCGGGGTGATCGCTGCGCGGATGCCTTCAGCGCTCAGGCACAAGGTCTCATCGATCTCCGCGAAGACGGGAATGGCGCCCGCGAAGAGTACGGCCTCGATCGTGGCCACAAAGGTGAAGGGCGGTACGATCACGTGATCGCCGTAGCCGACACCACACGCCGCGAGCATGGAACTCACGGCCGTGCTGCCACTGCTCACCGCCAGCGCGTGCTTCGCGCCGGTGAACTTGGCGATCTCCGCTTCGAAGTCCTTCGCCTTCCAGTGGCCCTTGCGCTGGGCATCGTGGTTGTAGCGGAAGAGCACGCCCGTGTTCAGGACGTCCATCACTTCCTTCTTCTCCTCCTCGCCGAACAGTTCGGTGCCTGGCATGGTTCCTAGGTTGGTGCGTCAAAAGTAGCCGTGTGTCAGGCAGAGCCATGTACTTCGACCAACCGAACGGCGTTGTTCAACCCATATAAACCCATGATCCGCAAGCTCCTACCCTTCCTGCTCACCGCAGCGATACCGCAATTCATCTCGGCCCAAGGCTGCAGCGATGCTGGCGTGTGCACCGCAGGCCCGATCGGTCAGCTAACCACATCCGGCGATAGCACCGGTGCCAAAGAGCCCCGACACTTCGCCAGGCTCCAGTACAGTTACGCCGTTGGCGAGCAGGGCGTGGTGATCATGCAGGTCGTGCCGGAGATCGGCATAGGGATCAGCGAGCGGTTCGGCCTTCAATTGAAGGTGCCTTACGTGAGTGCCAGCGGCAACCTGGGCGAGCACAGCGGCATCGGTGACATGATCTTCACCTCCAGCTATGCGTTCGTGAAGGAGCGCGACCGCAACTTGACAGCGATAGTCGGTCTGCGGGTGCCAACCGGCGAGACCTCGCCACAACCGCTGGAACAAACCAGCTTCGGGCCGGACTTCAAGCCGTTGCCCATGCCGTACCAACCGGGGCTTGGCACCTTGGACCTGCTGCTTGGCGTCCAATACCGATACAAGCGATGGACAACAGCGCTGGCCTACCAGCATGTGCTGGACCAGGGCAACGAGAACCTCTTCTACCATGAAGCCTGGGACGGCGATGCGGATGCACTCAAGTACTTCGAGTCGGCCTACCTGGAGCGCGCGAACGATGCTGTGGCACGCCTGCAATACGCGCTTCCCATCGGGAAATTCTCCATCCAACCCGGGCTGCTGGCCATCTATCACCTTGGCTTGGACAGCCGCTTGGAAGTGGATGCTACACCGGATCCGTGGGAAATGGAGCCATTCGTGCGCCGTGATGTGAAAGGCTCTGACGGCCTCACGCTCAACCTCACCGCTGATGCGCGCTACCGCTTGAACGACGCCTGGGCGCTGGAAGCATCATTCGGCTCGCCAGTGATCGTGCGCGAGGCACGGCCCGATGGGCTTACGCGCGCTATGGTGATCAACCTCGGCGTTCGGCTCGGCTTCTAATCACTCCTTCACGGTGATCCGCACCAGCACGTCCTCCTTCCCCTTCTTATAGGCTTCCATGAGGATCTCGCCGGTGCCGATGCGCGTAAGGCGCTCCATGCTGAGCTGGTAGAGCTTCACGCCTTTCACCTCGTCGGGATTGAGCACGGCGTGGCGCTCCATGCGCCCAGTGGCCTCATTGATCGCGTCGGCCACCACGAGCACATCGCCCTTCATGCTGGGCGGCTCATCGCTCCGGATGTCGAGGTCCTTGCTCTTGCTGAAGTGCAGGAAGTGGTGCGCTCCGGCCCCGTTCATGTACTTGAAGCTGGCGCCGATGGGGGCGCGTGAACTGGCGCGCTTGGGGATGCGGTTCATCCACTGCAGCTTGTTGCCCGGGTCGATTCCGGCTACAAGGAGGTCATCGGCGTGCCACACCGTGTAGCAGCGGGTGCCATTCTGGGTGGTCACGCATTCGGTGGTCGTGTAACGCTTCTCGCCTACCACCACCAGGCTCCCGTCCTTGCCGCTGTAGACACGGTTCAGGTCCATGCCCCAGAGCCCGAGGTCTTCGCCCTTGTCCTCCTTCTTCTCGTTGCGCTTCACCTCTTTGGCGCGGGTGTACATGTTGATGATCTCCTTCGGGATCTCGTGGAAGCCCACGCTGGCCAACTCGTCGCTCGCATCGAAGGCACCGACGAATACGCCATCGGCACCCGTTTGCTCCCAATTCTTCTTGTAGAAGCCCGCAGCGCGCAAGTCACCTTTCGCATCCTCGAAGAAGGCGACCGACATGAGCTTCTGGCCCTCGAGCGCCAGCGGCGATTGCTCCCACACAGCGCCTTTGCCGGTGCAGCGGAGGAACTCATACTGGTAGTCCTCGTCCTTGCGGTCCTTCGCCTTCTCCGCGTTGCCCTTGTACACGCTGGCGATGATGCAGATATCGCCTTTCGAATCGATGGTATAGTCCTCCATCGACATCACATCGGTGCTGTAGGGGACCTTCACGTCGGCGGTCCAGTCCAGGCTGAGGTCGGGCTTCAGCACGGCCACGGACAATTCCATCTCCTTGCGCAGCTCCTTGTTCTCCTTCAGCTCCTTCTTGTCCTTGATCCGCTGGTATTGCACGATGAGGGTCTCCTCATCGGCACTGAGGATGAAGTCGAACTTATCCGTGACGGCGAAGCGGTAGAAGCCCGTGGCGGTGAGCGTGCCGCGCACCTTCCCTTTCACGGAGAGCACCTTCTTGCCCTTGCCCATGAATTGGCCCGCCTTCTTGTCGATCTCGCGGGCGAAGAGCTGCTCGGTTTCCTTGTCACTGTCCCAGACCGAATAGAGGAAATACATGCGCCCGCCGACCTCGGTGACGTGCTCGAAGGCCATGTCCTTGTCGAAGTCCTCGTACTGCTTCATGCCGGTCTGCGAGAGGCCATCGCCGCTGAGCTTCTGCACGAACCAGCGCCGGCCATCGACCTTGATGCAGATGATGCCGTCCTCGATCTCGTAGTAGCGCTTGATGCCGTCGATCACGGGATAAGGCTTGCCCAATTCCACGGTGTAGCTTCCGGAGAGGGTGTAGTCCTGGGCGCTGGCTTTCGGGACCAAGGCGGTTGCAAGAAGTGCTGTGAGCAGGAGATTGCGCATGGGCAGTTTTATGGGGCCGCGAACATAGGACAGCGATCGGTCCGGTTCGTTCCTGCTCAGGGGCTTCCCGATGGAGCCACTCTCTGAAAAGCCGATCTTCAGCCCCATGCGATCAAGGGTCCTGCTCTTGGGGTTAGTGCCTTTCACGACTGTGGCACAGGTCGACCTTCCCGTTTTCGGCAAGCAGGACGTGATCAACGGCTACGCGAAGGATGTGGAGGGCGAGGTCCTCTCCTACTTCAGCGTGTACCCGGAGCACGCGACCACCGCATTGCTGACGCGGTGCACGGATGGGAAGAAAGCCATCGCTTGGGAGACTGCGGCTGTCCCCTTCTCCGAGCGGGAATCGACCCAGTACTTCTACTTCAGTTGGATCACGGCGCACAACAGTACTACCTCCGGTGGTGATCGCTCGTTCGATCTCTTCATCAACGACCAACTAGCGCTCACTTTCAGCACGCATCACAACATCAGACCATCCTCTTGGTCGGCAGCAGCAGCGGACAGCACCAAGCTCGTCTTCGAGTTCAGCAAGACGGACCGCCACGGCGATGCGCACGGCTTCGCGCACTTGCGGGTGCCGAGGAAGTACGTCACGCTCGGCCAACCGGTGAAATTGAAAGTGGTGGGCCACGCGCAGGACAGCCCGGATTGGTTCATGACCTTCCGATACACGTTCGAGGAGAAGGTGGAGGTGGAAGTGTTGCCGTTCATTCGCAGGGATGGCAAGCAAGAATTGCTGATCACGATGATGCACTTCGGTGCGCCAAATGTGCTCGCCGTTTCTATTGATGACGAACCGATCAGAGGCAACTTTAAGATCGTGAACGGGCTGAATGAGTTCAGGGTCCCGATAGAACCCGTCACCAACCACTCAGTGATAGCAGTCCGGTCGGTGATCACCCGGAAAAAGGAGGACCCGCATTCCATAGAGTTCGATGCGACCAGAACTGTCGACGTGCTCCCCGTCATCCACCGCGACATCCACCTCGTCCACCACAGCCACACCGACATCGGCTACAGCCACCTGCAGGCCGAAGTGGAGACGATCCAGAACAACAACATCTGGAAGGCGCTGGAGCTGATCGACCGCACGAAGGACTATCCGGAAGGCAGCCGCTTCGTGTGGAACGTGGAGAGCCTCTGGGCCGTGGAGAATTTCCTGGGCATCGCCAGCGAGCGGGACAAGCAGCGCTTCATCGCGGCGGTGAAGAGCGGCAGCATCGCCCTCAGCGCGAACTACGCGAACATCCTCACCGGCCTGTGCACGCCCGAGGAGATGCACTGGATCGTGGAGTACGCCGATTCGCTGCGGAAGTGGTACGACCTGCCGATCACCATGGCGATGCAGACCGACATCCCCGGCATGAGCTGGAGCATGGTGGACGCCTACGCCGCGCACGGCATCCGCCACCTGAGCCAGGGGCCGAACTACATCCCCGACATGCCCGACGGCGGCGACCGCATCGGCAGCACCCTGCGCGAACAAGGCGACAAGCCCTATTGGTGGAAGGGCACGACCGGCAAGGACAGCATCCTAGTATGGACAGCCGGCCAAGGCTACGGCGGCTGGCACGGCTACACCGCCGGAGCGATCAAGGAGCGCGGTACGCGGAAGATCGCCGCCTACATGAACGAGCTCGCCGCGAAGGGCTATCCCTACGACATGGTGCAGTGGCGCTACAACATCGTGAGCGACAACGGTCCGGTGGACAGCACCCTCAGCGACTTCGTGCGCGACTGGAACGAGAAGTACAGCTCACCGCGCTTGATCATCGCCAACGCGGGCACGATGATGCAAGAGTTCGAAACGAAGTACGGCAAGGACATTCCCACCTGGAGCGGCGACTTCACGCCCTATTGGGAGGATGGCGCGTACAGCACGGCGAAGGAGGAAGGCGATGTGCGCGTGCTCAGCGCGCGACTTTCCAACCTGATCGATGCGGCCAAGATCCTCGGCAAGCCCATCGACCCGCACCTGCTCTACCGCGCCAAGCGCAGCATCGTGATGTGGCACGAGCACACCTGGGGCGCGTGGTGCAGCATCAGCGATCCGGATGCGCACTTCACCACCGACCAGTGGCGGGTGAAGAAGGCGTTCGCGGATAGTGCGGGGTGGTATGTCTTTCAGACGAGAATCCGTCCAACGAGGAAGCACCGAAGCCCTGAACCGTGAATACCACTGACAGGCAAGTCTGGAATGCCGCCAATGAAACAGGAACACTTCGCGCGGCGAATCGACAGATGGTCACTGAAATGAGACGAGACAGATGATCGATGGACAATCTGGCATTGCGAATCGATTGAGTTATCTGACTCCGTGAGTCGTTATTGCTGACCACAGGCGCCGAAATACCTGGTCGATCACCGACTCCAGGTCAGGCATCCCGCTGGTTCGTCTGGACACGCGCCGCGATCGACGGATACCATCGTTACCATCTGACATCAGCGATGGACCGATTGCCATGGTGTCCACACATCAGAAGAAGGCGCAATCCGAGACAAGGAATCCCTCCACCTCGCCCTCCCCTTCAACATCCCCAACGCCACCGTCCGCATCGGCATCAGCGATACCTGCGTGACGCCCGAGAGCGGCCGCATCCCCGGCAGCAACAACGATTTCTTCTGCGCCCAGCGCTGGATCGATGTGAGCAACGACAGCATGGGCGTCACCATCGTGTGCCCGCAAGGCGCGCTGTGGGAAGTCGGCGACATGGTGGACGAGCGCAAGGTGAACCCCGGTCGCGGCACGAACCCGGAGAAGTACAAGGCCTGGAAGACCGAGGCGAAGAGCAGCAGCACCATCTACCTCTACGCCCTCAACAACTACTGGCACACCAACTTCAAGGCCGACCAGGAAGGGCCGATCACCTTCGACCTCTACCTGAAGATGCACGGGCCGTTCAAGTTGGAAGAGGCGCGTCGGTTCGGGCTGGAGATGACGCGGCCGTTGATCACGTGGTGGAAGTAGCCTGCCTTTCTCCCAACAGGAGGAGCAGATCCCCCCCCCCCCCCCCTCGCGTTCCGGCTGCGGTTAATCTTGCCTTCCATGAAGAAGCGCCCACCCAGCGGACTTGGCGGCCTGGTGTACAGCACCAACAAGAACCTCGGCACCGCGCGGGAGCCCGCCACCCTGCCGCCGCAGCAACAGGACCTCCGCATCCACCTGGACCGGCTGAAGGGCAACAAGGAGGTGACGCGGATCGTGGGCTTCGTGGGCAAGGACGCGGACCTGGACGACCTGGGTCGCACGCTGAAAAGCAAATGCGGTGTAGGGGGCAACACCAAGGATGGCGTGATCCTCTTGCAGGGCGACCACCGCGACAAGGTGCTGGCCTACCTGACCGAGAAAGGGTACAAAGCGAAGAAGGCGGGATGACAGCGAAGACCCAACCACCCACGCCGGGCCGAGGAAGCCCCGGCGCCGGCGCGCGGGGCGCGGCCCCCCCCCCCCACCAAAACGCTGGGGGGGGCGCCCCCTTCCCCCCCCCCCCCCCCCCTTCCCCCCGGGGCGCTCCCCCCCCCCCCCCCCGGGGGGCCACCCCGGTAGAAGTCCGGCGGATGATGGGGCCGCACTGGATCCGGGATTGCTGGCAGAACGGCGGCCTCCGCGGAAGGATTTGGCTTGGCGCATGGGCATTGGCCATCCTCGGCCTGCTGGTCAATGTGCTGATCGCTGCCGGTGAGCGCAACGACATGGACATCTTCCTCCAAGCCAGCGCCGACCTGCGTGCAGGCCGCAACGCCTACCTGCTGCGCTACAACGAGTGGTACCGATACTTCTACAGTCCCTTCTTCGCGCTGGCGATCGCGCCGCTGGAATGGCTCGGCGCAGCGGGTGCGAAATGGCTCTGGGGGTTGGGCATCATCGCGCTCATGCTGCGGAGCCTTTGGATCATGGAAAGCTGGCTCGGGCTGAGCGGTGCCCCACCAGTGGAGCGCGCGCGCTTTCATGCGCTCCTGCTGCTGCTGCTCTTCCAGCCGGTACGTGATAACATCAACTCCATGCAGGTCACCCCGCTGCTGGTCTGGCTCTCGCTCGAAGGACTGCGCCTCATACGCGCTGAACGCCCGTGGCTCGGCGGCGCGCTCATCGCCATCGGGCTCGATGTGAAGCTGCTTCCAGCTGTGCTCCTCCCCTACCTGCTCTGGCGCCGCCATTGGATGGGAGCGCTGGCCTCGGTCACGCTCTTCGCGGCGCTGCAATTCGCCCCTGCCCTCGCGCTCGGCTGGGATGAGCTGATGGAACTGCATCGCACGCGCGCCGAGCTGCTCAATCCCACCGATGCGCGCCACATCCTCGATGAGGAAGAGCCGTCCTTCATCGCACTGGGCTCCTTGCTCTCGGCTTACCTGAGCACCGAAGGCGGCAGCAGCCACACCCTTGCCTTGCCGCGCAACCTGGCTGCGCTCACCGTCGAGCAGATTGCCGTATTGCTGCTCATCGGCCGATTGACACTGATCGCGCTCACGCTCGCCTTCGTGGGCTGGCCTCCCTTCCGCAATGAGCTGAATGACCAGCGCGTGCTGCGCGAGGCCGGCTACTTGCTGCTCTGCACCATCCTGCTGTTCCCGCATCAGCGCAATTACAGCATGCTGCTGGCAGCACCCGCCATCGCATGGCTCCTGCACGCGCGCCTGATGCTGCCATCAGGCCGCGTAGCGAAGCGCTGGACCATCGGCCTGGTGCTCGTTTTCCTCGGATTGAACACGGAGCTGATGCTCGGCGAGTTCGCCGATGTGTACGCGCACTACAAACTGAAGTCGTTCGTGGCAATCGGACTGATCGCGATGCTCGTTGCCTCACCGGTGAGGCAAGGATCGCGATCCACCGAGCAGCCTTGACTCGAGGCACGCTCAGTAGCAGTACTTCCCCTCTGCGATCAGCTTCTTCGCGATCGCTCTCCGTAACTCGGCGGTGTTCAGGTTCGTGCACTTCGCGAAGCGCTTGGCGCCCATGAGCATCGCCTGACGCTCGTCGCCATCAGAGAAATTGTTCACGGCCTCCTTCGCCCACTTGTGGATGCGATCGGCGGCATCGTGGATGTAGAGCTGGCACATGGCCACTTGCTCCTTCACATGCTCCGCACCCTTCATCTCAGCGAGCTTCAGCGTGCGCAGCAAGGTGCTTTCCGCGAGGTAGGTGTCGATCACCATGTCGGCGATGTGCATCAAGGTCTCCTGGTGCTTGGCGAGCTCGAGGCCCAGCTTCTGCGCAGCGCCACCAGCCACCATCAGCACGGCCTTCTTGAAGTTCGCCACCATGCGCTTCTCGTCGCCGAGCAGTGAATCATCAGGCTCAGGCATGTCAGGGATGCCCATCAGCTCGCTGGCCACTTGCATCGCAGGACCCATCAGGTCCAGCTGGCCCTTCATCGCGCGCTTCAGCAGCATGTCCACCGTGAGCATCCGGTTGATCTCGTTCGTTCCCTCGAAGATCCGGTTGATGCGGCTGTCGCGATAAGCGCGCTCCACAGGGCTCTCGGCGCTGTAGCCCATGCCGCCGTAGATCTGCACGCCTTCGTCGCACACGTAGTCGAGGCATTCGCTGCCGGCCACTTTCAGGATCGCGGCCTCGGCGGCATACTGCTCAACGCCTTTCAGCAGGGCCTTCGCGTGATCGGCGCCCGCTGCTTCCAACGCTTCGATCGCGTTCTCCATGTCCTGACTGCAGCGATAAGTGGCGCTCTCCACCACGTAGCAATAGGTCGCTTGGTCGGCGAGCTTCTGGCGGATCGCACCGAACGCACTGATCGGCTTTCCGAACTGGATGCGCTCGTTGGCATACTTCACGCTCATGTCAACCACGCCCTTCGCACCGCCCAGGGCCGCACCAGCGAGCTTGATCCGCCCGATGTTCAGGATGTTCACCGCGATCTTGAAGCCGTTCTGCCGATCGCTCAGCATGTTCTCCACGGGCACCTTGCAATCGTTGAAGAAGACCTGGCGCGTGCTGCTGCCCTTGATGCCCATCTTCTTCTCCTCCGGGTTCAGCGTGATGCCGCCGAAGCCCTTCTCCACGATGAAGGCGCTGAGGTTCTCATCGTCATCGATCTTGGCGAAGACCGTGAAGATGTCCGCGAAGCCGCCGTTGGTGATCCACATCTTCTGGCCGTTGATGACGTAGTGCTTGCCATCGGGCGACAACGTGGCCTTGGTCTTCCCGCTGTTGGCATCGCTGCCAGCGCCCGGCTCGGTCAGGCAGTAACTCGCCTTCCATTCGCCGCTCGCTAGCTTCGGGATGTACTTCTTCCGCTGCGCCTCGTTGCCGTAGTAGAGGATCGGTAAGGTGCCGATGCCCGTGTGCGCCGCGATTGCCACGCTGAAGCTGTGCCCGGCACCCGTCACCTCAGTGACGAGCATCGTGGTCACGAAGTCCTTGCCGAAGCCACCCAGGTCCTCGGGCACCGAAATGCCGAGCAGCCCCAGTTCGCCCGCCTTGTCCAGCAGGCTCGGCATCAGGCCTTCCTCCAGCGAGTCGATGCGGTCCAACTGGGTCCATACGTTCTGCTCCAGGAACTCGCGGGCGCTCTGCGCGATCATGCGCTGCTCCTCGTTGAACTCCTCAGGAATGAAGATGTCCTGCGGTGCGCTCTCGCGGATCAGGAATTCGCCGCCTTGGAGGGCCTTTTTCGTTTCCGTGCTCATGGTGTTGATCAGATGGTCAGAAGATCAGACGATCAGGTGATCGCGCGACTTCCAAAGGTTGAACGTGTTTGTTGGTGTTGTTGTTTGAGCGTGCCCCTCGCAAGAGCCTCGGGTCGCGCTCTCCGCTATACTCCTCGCTCGTTCCTCGCTGCGGGGTGCCGCTGCGATCGCTCACGCGTTGCTTCGTCGTTCCTCCTCGCAATTCCGGCTGCGAACCCTTCAGGGTCCTAACGGCATGGCGGCATTTCCCTTCTACAGGCTGTGACCCCTCCTGGGTCAGGCCGCGTGCCGTAGCTGTGGATCCGGCATTCGACCCCGAAGGGGTCACAGCTTGTAGCATGTGTTCCACCAAGAAGGCATTCGACTCCAACGGGGTCACAGCCGTTGTTTGCGGATATTCCCGGATATCTCCCGATGCAGGACCTTTGGTGCCATGCTTCACCGCTTCCTTCTCACCATCCTTCCATCCCCGGCGCTTTCCGCCGAGGTGGACCGGCTGAAGGCCTTGGTGCATGAGCGTGTCGGTTCCTTCAGCGGCCGCAACACCGTTCCGCACATCACGCTCTTCTTCGCCGATCTGCCGTTGGAATGTGAAGGCGACATCTGCGAGGGGATCGCACGCGGTGTGGTCGGTCAGCAAGGCTTCACCCTGCGCTACAACGGCATCATCCACTTCCCCGACAAGCGCACCATTTACATCGATCCCGTGGAGAAGGACGCCATCGCCACCGTGCGCACGCCGATCGTCGCAGCGTTGAAGGCCATTGACCCCTTGCGGGAGTCCATCCGCGAGACCGACCATCCGCACCTCACCATCGCCGCCGGACTGAAGCCCGCGCAGTTCCAGTGTGCTTGGGAAAGTCTCGCGCCGCATGTGCTTCATGCTGAAGAACAGGTGACCGAAGTGGTCTTGCTGCGAAGAGCCATGCGCGAGGGCGAACGGTATGCACATGTGCGCTCCTTCGCGCTGGAGTGAATTTCCACAACGGGCTCGGACGGTGTTCGCCGATCTCGATGAATGGGGCGTTCGTGCGATAGTCATGATCTCTCGTCCTAGTTCCACGGCCCTTGCTTCCCCACCGGCGTGAACCGCGAGGACTTCCGGTCGAAGCGGAAGAGCCCACCGAAACCACCGAACCAGAAACGACCTTCCCGGTCCTCCATGATGGCCAGGATCCCGCCTGAGCTCAAGCCGTCCTTGGGGCCGTAGTTCGTGAAGCTCGTCGCACCTGTCCTGAGCGCAGCCGAAGGATCGTACCGGAAAACGCCCTGATGCTCCGCGGCAAACCAGATGTGGCCCGCCCGGTCTTCATAGAACGCACCCGCTTCAACCCCTTGGATCACGCCGTCCTTCGTGCAGTTGGTGAACGCCTTGCTGCCTTTTTCATCAACTGCTGAAGGTTCGAAGAGGCTCACACCCCCGAACATGCTCCCGAGCCAGAGCCTGCCCTTGCTGTCCTCCATCAGGCCGGAGACGCTGCTGTCGGGCAGGCCATCTGCCACGGTGTAGTGCTTGAGTATCCTGCGCGGTCCGGTCTCCTTCGGATCGATCATCAAGAGCCCATCCCCTTCGCGTCCGAACCAGATCATTCCTTGACGGTCCGCCAGGAGGCACGTGATGCGGGTGGGTGATAGTGCGCCCACAGAATCCACCGCGGTGTTCGGTGGCAGGTCGATCGCTGTGAATGTGCGGCCGTCGTACGTACACAGCCCGTTCGTCGTCCCGACCCACAGCACGCCATCGCGGCCCATGGCCATGTTCCCGACCTCGTTGTGCAGCAGGCCATCCTTGGTGGTCAACTGACTGAAGCCATGGCGCGCGGAAAAGCGCGTCGAGGGATCGTATTTGAACAGCCCTTCACCATCGGTGGCAACCCATAGGATGCCGTCCGCGCCTTCCACGATCCCGTTGATGCGGCCAGTGGTGATGCCTGCGCTATCGGCGAGGTACTCCAGCGTATCGTTCGCGTAGCGGATCAGTCCGTAGTGGTTGGTGCCGAACCACAGCGTTCCGCTCCTGTCCTCGCGCATGTGGCGTACCCAGTGGCAGAGTTGCTCTGGGTAGTCGAGTTTCAAGAACCATTCGGTCGGGATCTTGGCCGTATCGTTCATGATCAGCACGGGTGCCTTGCTCGTGGGCTGGCCGTTGCAGGAGAGGAGGAGCAGCGAGCCGAGGGCTAGGCAGATGATAGTGCGCATGATTTCAGTTGGATAAACGTTGGATCCATTTCACCAATTCCTTCTCCTCCACGATCGACCATGCATGCGGATGGCGGTTGCCGTGCTGCACGCCGCGCCCTTCCGTGGTGATGTACTCCGCCCGCAAATTCCCAGCAGCCACCAACGTATCGTGGATCCGCTTCAAGCCGAAGGCATTTAACTCTTCATAACTGTCGTCGCGGTTGACGCGCCACCACGCCGTATCCGGTTCCGTGTAGAAGCGGATGGGCAGGTCCTTCAGCGGCGCCACGCTCGCGGCCGTGTTGAGCAGGGGAGAAGAGCGTTCGTAGCTGGCCAGGCTGTCCGTGGGTGGGCCAAGGGTGCTGTCCAGCAAAGCGATGATCATGCGCGCTTCGCCCTTGTATTCCGGAAAAGTGGTCTTCGCCAGGTCGCGCTGTGAACATTCGTACAAGAGCGCCAGATCCAGGGGGCTGTCCACGGCGAACACGCCTTTCAGCTTCACCGGCGGATCGGCCGATCGGAGAAGCACCTTCGCTAAGAGCACGCTCACGTTGCCACCGGAGGAGAAGCCGCCGATGAAGGTGTTCGACGCATCCACGCCGTGCGCTGCCACCGCGCCCGCGATCGTGCCGATGACCTCCTCCTTCTCGGCCTCGCTCATCATGATGTGCCGGTTGAAGTTCATCATCAGCACCGCGATGCCGTTCGCCGCGGCTGTGTCCGCGATGCGCGACTCCGCCCAGGTGTCCGCCGCATCGCAA
>JADIYA010000005.1 GCA_016705545.1 Flavobacteriales bacterium | reverse complement strand
AGCAAATTTCTTCAGGAAGTCCTCCTGTTCGGGCAGCTCCACCTTGCGGTAGTCGCTGATGTTGGCCAGCGTGGCGGCGGCGCGAATGGCATCCTCCAAGCCCCCGAGCTCGTCCACCAATCCGCGCTCCTTGGCGTCGGCGCCGGTCCGCACGCGGCCCTGACCGATGCTGTCCACTTGCGCGGTGGTGAGCTTGCGGCCCTCGGCCACGCGCCTTCCACGAAGCCGTCGTAGAAATCATCGACCCATTGCTGCATCATGCGCTTCTCCGTCTCGGTCAAGGGTCGGCTCACGGTCATCATATCGGCGTACTCGTGCGTCTTGGCGCCGTCGAAGGTGATGCCCAGCTTGTTCTTGAAAAGCCCCTGCATGTTGGGGATGAGGCCGAACACGCCGATGCTGCCGGTGATGGTGGTGGGCTCCGCGTAGATCTTGGTGGCCGGGCAGCTGATGTGTAGCCGCTGGCGGCCACATTGCCCATGCTCACCACCAAGGGATTCGCTTCGGCGGCGAGCTTCCCCTCGCGCCAGATCACCTCACTGGCCAGGCCGCTGCCTCCGGGGCTGTTCACGCGCAGCACGATGGCTTTCACGGCACTGTCCTCGCGCGCCTCGCGGATGGTGGCGGAGAGCGAGGTGCTTCCGATGCCGTCGTCGCCATCGCCGCTGGAGATGCCGCCTTCGGCATGCATCACCGCGAGCTTGGTCTTGGCATCGCCTTCCTCCTCCCTTCTCATCGTCGTCGGTGCGCAGGTACTTGCCCAGGCTCACGAAAAGCGATGTCCTTCTCCTTGTCGAGGCTCATGCGCTCCTTGATGTCGGCGAGCAGCCTGTCGCGGTACATGAGCGCATCCACCAGTTTCAGGTCGCGTGCGGCCTCGTCGTCCTTGGCGGCGAAGGTGTTGGCGATGGTATCGAGCCCATTGGCGCTCAGGCCCGTCTTCTCGCTCACGGCCGAGCGGTGATCGGCCCAGAGCCCGCGCATCAGTTCGATGCGCGCGGTTGGCCGGGCTCATCTGCTCCTCAGTTACACCTCGCCGAAGCTCTTGAACTTGTTGTTGCTGCCGCGGATGAACTGCATGTCGATGTCGAGCTTCTCGAAGAGGCCCTTGAGGAACATGTACTCCGCTCTGCAGGCCGCGGTAGTCGAGCATGCCCTTGGGCTGCAGGTACACCTTCGATCGGCGGCAGTGGCCAGGTAGTAGCTGCCCTGCGTGTAGAACTCGGCCCAGGCCACCACGGGCTTGCCGCTCTCCTCTGAACTCCATGAGCTTGTTGCGGATCTCGCGCAGTGTCGCGAATCCGGAATTCACGCTGGTGAGGTCGAGGAAGATGCCCTCGATCTTCTCATCTGACTTGGCTTCGATCCAAGGCAGCGAGCACTTGGTTGAGGCCGGTCTTCGATTCGCCTTGGAAGGGGCCGAAGTCGAAATCCATCTGCTCGTCGTCGCCGCGATCAACGAGCCTGTTGTCGAGCGTGAGCTGCGGCACGGAGCCATCCTTCATCTTGGTGGGCTTGCCCTGCTGCCCAGGCCGGCGGCGGCGGCCAACATGCCGAAGAAGAGGACGATGAGCACCACGCCGATGAGCAAGGTGCCCAGCATGGAGGCGAACATGAATTTGAGGAACCGTCCCATGGGTGCGCGGTCGTTTTGTTTCGGGGGCGAACATAGGCCGCCCACAATCACCCTGAGGCCGCCTTACACCAGCGGGGAATGGCGGATGGGAGGGCCGACGCGCCTCGACCCGCCACCGACATGGGCCGCGATGGCGTCCGGTCGACGCCGAGGGCGTTGTACCCGCACAGCAGCTTCGCCTTCTATTCCGATTCCCTGATCGATTCGCGCGCCTCGCCATCCGGTCAACCGCCCCCGATAGCTTTGGCCCGATGACGGTTCCGTATGAAGCTCTACTGCTTTTGGGCGGCAACATCGGCGAGGTGGAGGCGACACTCGGTCGGGCCGAGCGCATGATTGAGGACCGTGCAGGCGCTATCCTGTCGCGCAGCCGCGATCATTGGACCGAGCCAGGCTTCGCGGACGAACGGCTCTTCTGAACCGGGCGCTGATCATCGGCACACAGCACGATCCGCAGTTGATGGCCGCGCTGCTCGGCATCGAGGCCGAACTGGGCCGCACGCGCGAGCCGCAGGAGCGCTACACGGCGCGGAGCATCGACATCGACATCCTGCTCATCGGCGGTCGGGTCATCGAGGTGCCCGGGCTCAGTGTTCCGCATCCGCGGATGCACGAGCGGGCCTTCGCCTTGGAGCCCGCCGCCGACATCGCGCCGCACTGGCGGCATCCGGTGCTGGGCCGCACGGTGTTCGAGCTGGTGCGCGACCTTCGTCGCCCAGCATGAGCGTGCGTTATTCCTACATCGCCATCGAGGGCCTCATCGGTGCGGGCAAGACCACGTTGGCGCGGCGGCTCGCCGAGCGTTGGAATGGCCGCTTGGTGCTGGAGGAATTCGACGACAACCCCTTCTTGCCGCGTTTCTACCAGGAGCCGGGCGCTATGCCTTCAGCGTAGAGCTGAGCTTCCTCGCGCAGCGCTACCACCAACTCAAGCGCGTCACCGAGCAGGAGCCTTCAGCACGGTGACCGTGGCCGATTACAGCATCGGAAATCGCTGGTGTTCGCGAACGCGACCTTGCCGCCCGACGAGCACGCCTTGTTCCGCGACCTGTACCAGATCATGTACGCCGACCTGCCGCAGCCCCAGCTCATCGTGTACCTGCATCTGGGCATCGACCGGTTGCGCGAGCGGATCCGACAGCGCGGCCGCGGTTACGAGCAGGCCATCGGGGCCGATTACCTCATGCGCCTGCAAGAGCGCTACATGGACCATCTGATGAAAGCAGCCTCGACCCGCGCCCTCATCGTGGACCTCGGCGACACGGACCTGCTGCGTGATGAAGCCGCATTCGTCCGGCTTTTAAGCCTGATGGACGAGGAAGCTCCAATGGGCCAAAGGGTCGCAAGCCTCTGAAGCGCACGGACCTGTGTGGAGAACTGCCCGTTGGATCGCAAGGTTCACCGGAAAGCCGTGTTTATACTTGCCGCCGAATTCACCCAACCCGCCATCTGAAATGGAAAAGCGCCACCTGAAAGGCCTTTCGCTTGTTGCCACCGCCGCTCTTGTGCTTTACGGCTGCGGAGGAATCGGCAAAATGAAGAAGTATGCCGAGACCATCAAATACACCGTAGCCGAATCCGTTGGGGGTGCAAGGCGATTCGGTGGCCGTGGCCATCAACGGCAGCTTCCCGGGCAAGTACTTCTACCGCAAGGCCCAAGTGGAGCTCACCCCCACGCTCACCTATCCTGGTGGCGAGACGCCCTACAAGATGGTGGGCTTCCAAGGCGATAAGGCCGTGGGCAACTACACCGTGATTCCTTACGAGGGCCGGCAAGAGCTTCAGCTACACTGGTAAAGTGGCCTTCACCCAAGCCATGGGCAACCAGAGCGAACTGGTGGTGAAGATCCTGGGCAAGCAGGGCACGAAGAAGGAGATGCCCTTCGACCCCTTCTAGCTGGCCGACGGCGCGATCACCACGCCCTATCTCTTCGCTCAGCGATGACAAGGTCATCATGGCGAAGGACGCCTTCCAGCGCGTCACCAGCCACAGCGAGATGGCCACCATCAACTACCTGGTGAGCAGCGTGTGGTGCGCCCGGGCGAGCTGAAAGACACGGACGTGAAGGCCTTGGGCGATTGGCTGAAGGCTTCCAGCACAGAATCCTGCATCCAGAATCGAGAGCGCCAGCTTCGATGCGTGGGCCAGCCCGGAGGGCGAGTTGAGCAAGAACGAGAACTTGGCTGGTGATCGCGCCAGAGGCGCCATGGCCTGGCTGAAGGGTGAACTGAAGCGCAAAGAGATCAAGGCGGACAGCCTGGAGACCTTCATACCCAGAACCCTCGCGGCGAGGATTGGGAAGGCTTCAAGAGCGCCATGCAGGCCAGCACCACCGTGCCCGACAAGGAGCTGGTGCTGCGCGTGCTGGAGATGTACCCGGACGTGACCAAGCGCGAGGAGGAGGAGATCCGCAACATGGCCGCCACCTACAAGGGAGATCAGCGAGCAGATCCTTGCCCCAGTTGCGCCGCAGCGAGATGCGCGTGAACTACGACCGCGTGGGCAAGAGCGATGAGCAGCTCATCAGCATGAGCAAGACCATGCCCGACAGCCTGAATGTGGAGGAGCTGCTCTTCAGCGCCACCCTCACCACCGACCTGAACGAGCAGCTGCGCATCTACCGTGAAGCCAGCCGCATCTTCCCCGCTGACTATCGGGGCCCGAACAACGCGGGTTATGTGCTCTACCAGCAGAACAAGATGGCTGAAGCCGAAGCGGAGTTCCAGAAGGCCAACAGCATCCAGGACAATCCCATCAGCACCAACAACCTCGGTGCCTGCGCCTGCCCCAAGGGCGACCGCAAGAAGGCGATGGAGCTTTACCGCAAGGCCACTGCGGCTGGCCCTGAGGTGAAGTACAACATGGGGATCATCAACATCCAGGATGGTGACTACAGCAGCGCCAGCAGCAACATGAGCGGCATGGACACCTTCAACGCAGCGCTTGCGAAGACCTTGGGTGGCGATGCCGCTGGAGCACAGAAGATCCTCGAAGGCAGCAGCGACAAGGACAGCGCAGCAGGCCACTACCTCATGGCCATCATCGGCGCCCGCCAGAGCAACGGCGACATGGTGCGCAACCACTTGGGCATGGCCGTGCAGAAGGACGCCACGCTGCGTGAGAAGGCTATGAAGGACCTCGAGTTCCGCAACTTCAAAGGGCAGCTCGGCCTCTGAGTCGCCCACCATCAACCAGGAAGCCCCTTCGCATGCCGCGAGGGGGCTTCTGCTTTTGTGTGAATCGGCCGAAGGCCCTGATTGCATCAACGTACATGGCCATGAGGCACCCGCAGGGGTGCCCTAGCGATTGCATAAGGGACGCTGGACTCAGGCCACGCGCCTGTTTCGGTGTGGGCCATAGCGCAACGATGATGAGCCTCTACCGTGCTCAAAAGCTCTCTGATCGGCCCGGCCAGCGTGCTCAACGCTGATCCGAGGCGCTATTCCAAATGGAATCGCTCTGTGCCGGGATCGGCTGAGAACAACGAAGCCCCTTCGATTCGCGAAGGGGCCTCGATGCGGCGTGAGAAGCGAATAGGCGACGCTAGCTCACGCCATCTGAGGGTTGGAGCGGCCCACTTTGTGGGACTTGGGCAGAGGTGCTTGTCCGCGCAGTGGTCCGAGGTACTGCTCATCGCTGAGCGCAAGGTTGAGGATGTAGAGGCCGTTGAAGACGATTACCAGCGCCTTGTCGAGGAAGGAGGTCTTCCCGAAACAGGCGATCACTTCCATCCACACCTTGGGGATGAAGTAAAGCTGGCCCCAGATGGGGATGAGCATCTTCCAACCGTCGCTGGCCGGGCGGCCCACGATGCGCATGAAGACCACCACGTTCCACACGGGCACGAAGGCGGCCAAGCCCGGCTGGCGGCACTTCTCATACAGGCGCCACTGGGCCAGGATCGCGATGGCGGCGATGAAGCCCAAGGCATAATAGAAGGCATGGCCCAAGCGGAGCGTGTGATAGAAATAGTCGTGGAAGGCAGTCAGGTACTCCATGGCAAGCAGGTTTTTGGGGGTGGTAAGGCCCCGAGTGGCAGGTGGTTCCGTACAAATAGACGCCCCGAAAGAGGGCGAGTTGCCTCGCCAACGGTGGCTTCTATCCCCAGCGTACTGTGCATTCGGCCAACGGGCGGACCCATTCGGCCAACGGCTGAAACGCCTGATGCTCAGGCGTGCGGCACCGCATAGGCCTTCACATCGGCCTCGGAGATCTCCTTACCGCTGAGGATCACCAGCCGCTCGATCACGTTGCGCAGCTCGCGGACGTTGCCGGTCCAGGGGAGCTTCTGAAGCTCCTTGATGGCCTTCTCGGCGATTTTCTTCGGGGGGATGCCCTGTTCGATGCAGACCAGGCTGATGAAGTGCTCGGCCAGCAGCGGCACATCGTCGAGGCGTTCGCTGAGGCTGGGCACGTGGATGGGGATCACGCTCAGGCGGTGGAAGAGGTCCTCGCGGAAATGGCCGGCGGCGATCTCCTTCTTCAGGTCCTTGTTGGTGGCGGCGATCACGCGCACGTTCACGCTGACGTCCCTGTCGCCGCCCACCGGGGTGATGCGCCCTTCTTGCAACGCGCGGAGCACCTTGGCCTGCGCGCTGAGGGCCATGTCGCCGATCTCGTCGAGGAAGAGGGTGCCGCCATCGGCCAGCTCGAACTTGCCCTTGCGGTCCTTGATGGCACTGGTGAAGCTGCCTTTCATGTGGCCGAAGAGCTCGCTCTCGATCAGCTCGCCGGGTATGGCGGCGCAGTTCACTTCGATGTACGGTCCATCGGCGCGGCTGCTCTTCTGATGGATCATGCGCGCCACGCCTTCCTTGCCCGCGCCGTTGCCGCCGGTGATCAGCACGCGCGCATCGCTAGGCGCCACCTTCTCGATCATCTCGCGGATCTGCTCCAGCGCCTTGCTCTCACCGATCATCTGCACGCTGCCGAGCTTGCTCTTGCCCACCTTCTGGCGCAGCACCTTGGTCTCCTGCACCAGGTTGCCGCGGTCCAGTGCATTGCGCACCGCTACGAGGATCCGGCTGATGTTCGGCGGCTTCTCGATGAAGTCGAAGGCCCCTTTCTTCAATGCATCCACGGCGGTGTCGATGGTACCGTGTCCGCTGATCATCACTACGGGCAGTTCCTCGTTGTGCGCTTGCAGTTTCGTTAGCACCTCCAGCCCGTCCATCTTGGGCATCTTGATGTCACAGAGCACCAGGTCGAACTTGCCCTTGATCGCCTTCTCCAATCCGGCCATGCCGTCCTCGGCCTCATCCACCTTGTGCTTCTCGTGCTCCAGGATGTCGCGCAACGCAGCGCGGATGGCTTTTTCGTCGTCGATGATGAGGATGTTGGCCATGCGTTTTCGTCCAGTCTTGTTGGGAGCGGGCAAAGATGAGCGGCAAAGCGGCACGCTGGTGCAGTCCGGCAACGCAGGGGGGCTTTCCACGTCAGATGTGCAGGCTATTTTGCAGCGATCCTCCACCTCCGGCTCATGACACTGAACCACCGCCCCGCGACATGCGCAGCAATTGCTTGCGCTGCGATCCTACAGGCGTCATTTCTATTCGGGCAGGTGGGGACGGGACGGGTCAGCGACCGCATAGCTGGTATGGAAACCCAGCGCGGCGTGTTCCAAGCAGTTGAGTTGCTCAGCCCGGCCGATGCTTCTGTCGAACAGCGGGCCGTACTCGATGCGGCCGTTCGCTCTTGGAGTTTGCTGCGGCTGCGGCACGACCGTGTCGCGGCGCTGCTGAACGATCCACTGCCATTTGTAGCGCTCGTGATCCCGGCACCCGAGGGGTCCATCACCCTGCACCTCGAGCGTGCAGAGCTATGGGCTGAAGGTGGCCTCGCGGTTCTGGCGAGCACTGGTGACGCAGCGGAGCCTGTTCCAGCGGTGCACTATCGAGGGATCATCGCAGGACGGCCTCGGTCACTGGCAGCCATCAGCGTCTTCGGCGAGGAGGTGATGGGTTTTGTGAGCGATGAAGAAGGCGATCGCGTGCTCGGCAGGCTGGAGGGCGACGATGCGCATGTTTTCTACCATGAGGAGGACTTACGCGGGCGTATGGATTTCGTATGCGGCACAGGGGATGCGTCTGCGGAAGAAGTGCCGCCAATACCGGCCATTGAGGCGGGGGCGCGAAGTCTCAATTGCGTGCGGCTCTACTGGGAGGTGAACCACGACATCTATTTGAACAAATGGGGTGCAGCCAACACCATCTCCTATATGCTCGGGTTGTTCAACCAGCACGCAACCCTTCTGGCCAACGATGGAGTGACCGTCGCCCTCTCGCAGCTATATATCTGGGACGTTCCTAGCCCGTACGTATTCAGCGAGACCTTGGCGCAGCTGAACCAGTTTGGTATCACGCGCACCAGCTTCAATGGCGACCTCGCCCATCTGTTGGGTTACAGCGGCGGAGGTGGCATTGCTTATTTGAACACGCTCTGCAATGGCACCGCTAGCACGCGTATGGCCTATAGCGGCATTCACAGCGCCTCAGAACGTGCCCACCTATAGCTGGAGCGTCAATGTGGTCACCCATGAACTCGGCCACAACTTGGGCTCTCCGCATACTCATGGCTGTGTATGGAATGGTAACAACACGGCTATCGATGGATGCGGCCCTGCTGCAGGCTACGGTGAAGGGATTTGTGCATCGGGTCCGCTGCCGCCAGCGGGCGTGGGCGGCACCATCATGAGCTATTGCCATTTGGTGAGCTCAGGGGTCAATTTCGCCAATGGATTCGGGCCTCAACCGGCAGCGCTGATCTTGGGCAGCGTGAACAACGCTTCCTGCTTGGCCCCTTGCCCCACCCCCGGCTGCGGTATTCCCACGAACCTGACGGCCAGCAACGTGTTCGAGTCTTCCGCAACGGTCTCGTGGGGCGCCGTGAGCGGCGCGTACACCTACCAACTGCGTTGGCAGGTGCCGCCTTCGGGACCGTGGAGTGAGGCTTGGAGCCAGTCCACCTCCTTGTCCATCGGAAACCTCACCCCTTCAAGCACCTACTCGTTCAGTGTCAAGGCCGTTTGCTCTGGCGCTGCTTCAGGATCATACTCCGCGCCCGGTCAGTTCATCACCCTGGCCTGCATCCTTGGAAATCCCTGCGACGATGGCGACATGTACACGAGCAACGATAGGTATGTCTCTGGCTGTTCCTGCGCTGGAGAACCGGCTCCTTGGACGCTGATCCAGAAGATCGTCGCGGCCGATCGCGCGGCCGGGGATCAATTCGGATGGACCGTGGGGGTGGATGGCGATTACGCGGTTATTGGTGCCCGCACCGACGATCAGCCGATTAACAATGCGGGGTCAGCATACCTCTTCAAACGCGTGGGCGGTTCCTGGATCCAGCAGCAGAAGCTCGTGGCCAGTGATGCGGAAACGGACGATCGGTTCGGTGACGCTGTCGCCATCCACGGGAACTACGTCGTCGTTGGCGCCCACAGAGAGGATCACGACGCCAACGGCCAGAACATGCTGCTGAATGCCGGTGCGGTCTACGTGTTCGTACGCAACGGAGATGTATGGTCGCAACAGCAGAAGATCGTGGCAGCTGATCGGGGCAGCTCCGACTATTTCGGCGCCTCATTGGACATTCACGGTGACCGAATCGTGGTCGGTGTCTCCAACGACGGTCAGGATGCCAGTGGCGGCAACACGATCGATCTGGCGGGCTCGGCTTACATCTTCGTGCGCAATGGCAACGTGTGGTCCCAGGAGCAGAAGATCGTGGCCAGCGATCGTGCTTTCTGGGATTCTTTCGGACAATCCGTGGCCATGAGCGGTGATCGGATCGTGGTGAGTGCTGAGAATGAGGATGAGGACGCGAACGGATCGAGCACCATGGCAAACGCCGGGTCGGTCTATGTCTTTGCGCGCAATGGAGGGGTGTGGACCGAGGAGCAGAAGATCACGGCGCTCGATCGAGCCACAAACGACCTCTTTGGCGTGAGCGTGGACCTCGATGGAGACCGGCTCATAGTAGGGGCGCACTACGAAGACAACCTGGCTTCCGATTGCGGCGCGGCATACATCTTCTCCCGGACCACGGGCACTTGGACCCAAGAGCAGAAGATCCAAGCGAGCGCCCAAGCAGAAGAAGACTACTTCGGCCGATCGGTCGCCATCCGAGGTGGAAGGGCATTGATCGGTGCATACGGCAAGGACGCGATCGGCCCTGGCGGCGGCCAAGTCGCGAACTGCGGTGCGGCATATCTCTTCGCATTGGTCAACGGCGTTTGGCAACAGCAGTTCATCGCCCTTGCGCCAGACCGCGCTGTCGATGACTATTTCGGCGTTAGCGTGGCCTTGGATGATTCATACTTCCTGGTCGGAGCATATTCAGAGAACGAGGACGAGTTCGGAATGAATACGGCGCTGTCCGCAGGCTCCGGGTACTTCTATGCGCACCCGGAACACGTAGTGGTAGCACCCAGGGTGATGCTGAAAGGGCCTTACAGCGGCGCAACCGGCCTGATGAGCGATGCCTTACGGACCATTGGGCCACTGCCATTAAGCGGACCTTACGCGAACATGGGCTACACGCACATCGGTGGCGGTGGTGAGGTAGCTACGCAGGCGACCCTCACCCAATCCGGTGCGGATGCTGTCGTGGATTGGGTCGTAGTGGGTTGCGCAGCAACGCCGATCCGGCCATTCGTGTGGCTACGCGAACCGCGCTTGTCCAGTGCGATGGTGATGTAGTGTCATCCAATGGGTTCGACCCCTTGTGGTTCCCGGTTCCTGCGGGTGCTTACTATCTCGCCATTCGCCACCGTAACCACTTGGGAGTGATGACGGCCACGCCGGTCACGCTCTCTGCTTCGACGACCACCATCGACTTCCTCAACCCGGCGACAGCAACCTACGGTACCAATGCGCAAAGCAACATGAGCGGCACCATGGTCCTCTGGCCCGGCGATGTGAACTTTGATAGCACCGTGCGCTATGTAGGCAACAACAACGACCGTGATCCCATCCTCGTGGCCATCGGCGGCAGCACGCCCACCAATACGGTGAGCAATGTGTACAGTCCGCTGGATGTGAACCTGGATGGCGTGATCAAGTACGTGGGCGCGAACAACGATCGCGATCCGATCCTGACCACGGTGGGCGGAAGCACGCCGACGAATACGCGGGTGCAGCAGCTGCCCTAAATCTTGCCTGTACCATGGTCCTATTAAAGTACATCGCACGATCTGCTCTGGTCCTTGTGCTGGGCATTGCGATCGCGCACAAGGCACGGTCCCAATGCAACGTGGCCAGCGTGGTCACCATCGGGACCGTGAACTGCTCTGGCTTCGATGTGGTGGTCCAGTTCTTCGGCACGCCGACCATGACCAGCTACGCCTACGCGATAAGCACCGATGATGGCAGCGTGTACCTGTCGGGCGGAACGAATTCCAGCGGCTATACGTACCACGTGCCCTGGACCAATGATCCGGTGGTCACGGCGGTCAACGTCACCGCGTTCGATGACCCCACCGCCTGTCAATCCATCGGTGCATGGACGGGTACCTTGAACCGGCCGGTAATGGACCTGCAATACTCGCTTACGCTCGATTGCAGCACCGGGCTTCGCGCACTGCGCTGGACCAATGCCAATATCGCCTGCGGCAGCGCGGGCAGTCACACCTACACCGTCGACGGCAGTACAGGAACGGTTGCAAGCGGCTTCACGCAGGAGAGCGCCGCAGTGTGGCGGTACAACACGCTTCTCGCTGCTGGCACGCACACCTTCGGCATCGATGCAACGCCGACGGCCTATCCCGGTTACAACTGCGGAAGCTTCACGCAGTGCTGGGCTTTGAGCACCACCGGCCTGATCACATTCGTTGCGCAGAGCGTAACGCCCGGCGATTGCGGCACCAACTTCAACCTGCGCGCCTTCCTCGATGGCTGCTATGTCAGCGGGACATTGATGAGCGACGGGTTGCGTGCTGCCGGATTGATCCCCACCACGGAACCCTATACCGCGCTCGGGTACGCATACACGGGATCTCCTTCCGGGCTCACCATCGCCCCTGCGATGTTGAGTACCACCGGCGCCAACGCTATCGTCGATTGGATGGTGGTTGAGCTGCGCAGTGCCGTGTCGCCGGCAACGGTCGTTTACTCAAGGGCCGTGGTGTTGCAGCGTGACGGCGATGTGGTGGATACTGATGGAAGCGCGTACATCAATGTGCCTATCGCTGCCGGGAGCCAATACGTCGCCTTGCGACATCGCAATCACCTTGCGGTTATGACGGCCGCTGCGATACCGCTCAATGTCGATCCCATGGCACCACGATCGACTTCCGCAGCCAGGTGCTGCCAGCCTACGGTACGAATGCCAGGGTGCTGAAAAGCGGCAACTATTGCCTTTGGGCAGGGGACGTCACGGACGATGGCACGGTGCGCTATGTGGGCAACAACAACGACCGCGATCCCATCCTCGTGGCCATCGGCGGCAGCACGCCCACTAATACGGTAAGCAACGTGTACAGCCCGCTCGATGTGAACCTGGATGGCGTGATCAAGTACGTGGGCGCGAACAACGATCGCGATCCGATCCTGACCACGGTGGGCGGAAGCACGCCGACGAATACACGGGTGCAGCAGCTGCCGTGATTCCCCTCGTAATCGGGAATTCTCAGGCAGGCCAAGAGTGCGTATTCAATAGCAATACGGACAACTTAAGGTTGTCAGCGCCGTCTTTCCGTTGTTCCGCGGGGCGCAGGTAGGTCGCCAGCAGCGCGGATAAGCCACCATGCATCCATATAAGCCCTCGATCCGTCGCGATTTCGTGCTGATGTTGTGCATCCTGCTCCCTGCCGCGGGATGGGCGCAAGGCACCAGCCCGCGAGGTGTGGCCGCGCGGGTCGCCGCGGAACCCCGGACCAGTGGCGCTGGAGTGGTCCGACCTTTCTCCATCATTTCGGTTGATGCGCGCAGCACGGGCATTCCCAAGTGCGTCCATGTTCTCCACGAACGATCGCGTCTTGGAGGAACTCCTGCGAACAAGTGCGCGCACGCTTGAGCTGATCGTGCCCGCCCGACAGGGTGATGTGCATTTGCGCCTTGTGGTCTCCGACCGGATGACGGATGAGTTCCAGGTGATTCTCGCCAGCACCGGACGACCGATCGAGGCGCCGCCCGGCTTGCACTACGTGGGCATCGTGAACGATGATCCGAACACGCTCGCAGCGATCAGCATCTTTCCCGGCCAGGTGATGGGCATCGTAAGCGATGGCCACGGCGATCATGTCCTAGGGCCGATGGAGGGAAGGGATGCGCACGTCTATTACGCTACGAAGGATCTGCCGCCACAGCCCTTCGTGTGCGATACACCGGAAGGAGCTGCTCCGGATGAAGAGGACGGGATACAGGAGGGCGGTGGTGATCGCTCGCTGAAGTGCGTGCGCTTCTACTGGGAGGTGAACCACGATGTCTTCTTGGCCAAGGGCAGCGTGGTGAACACCGTGAACTTCATCACCGCGCTCTTCAATCAGAGCGCCGCGTTGTACACCAATGGCGGCATCAGTGTGGTGCTTAACGAAGTGTACGTGTGGGATGTGCCCAGTCCGTGCGTCGGCAACACGCAGCTGGAACAGCTCACCTGCTTCCAGAACATGCGCAACTCCTTCAACGGCGATCTCGCGCACCTGGTCGGCCTTACCGGTGGCGGCGGACGCGCGGCCAGCCTCGCCGGGCTGTGCAACATCGACAATGACAATTCGATGTGCTACAGCAACATCACCACCACCTTCCAGAACGTACCCACCTATTCATCGAGCGTGTTCGTCGTGGCCCATGAGCAAGGCCATTTGCTGGGATCGAATCACACGCATGCCTGCGTTTGGAACGGCAACAACACGCAGATCGATGGTTGTGGGCCCACTGCCGGTTACCCGGAGGGCGGGACCTGCGCCACGGGGCCCATTCCGCCGAGCGGTGGCACCATCATGAGCTATTGCCACCTGAACGCCGTGGGCATCAACTTCAACAATGGCTTCGGTCCGCAGCCGCTGGCGGTGATCACCAACTCGGTTGCGACAGCGCCATGCCTGATCACCTGCGCGAGCGTGCCCTGCGGCACCGTATTCGGATCGAACGCGACCAGCATCACCGCGACCACTGCGGTGCTGAGTTGGATGCCGACGACCGGTGCGGTCTCCTACGATCTCCAATGGAAGCAAGCGGGTGCTCCGACCTGGAACACCGTGCTCGCGATCTCAGGAACGTCGTATCTGTTGTCCGGGCTATCCGCCTGGACGAATTACACCTTCCAAGTGAGGACCAACTGCTCCGGCATTGCCTCCGAATACGCACCTGCCGCCGGGTTCACCACAGCGGGGAACAGCTTGAGCGATGGATTGGTGGCGTGCTATCCGTTCAACAATTCGCCGAACGATGCATCGGGCAATGGTCACAACGGCACCTTGGAGGGACCGATGCCCACAGCCGATCGCTATGGTGTTCCGAACGCGGCCTACGCCTTTGATGGCGTGGATGATCGCATCGCAGTGACCGACCTGAACACATGGGCCATCAACAATGAGATCAGCATCAGCTTCTGGGTGAAGGCCGTTCAGAGCAAGGGCAACCTCATCGTTTGGGCCTGGCCCGATATCGCCAGCGATCGTTTCCTGGTGAGTCCGCACTATTTCCATACGGGCTCCAACGACTTCGCGTGGACCTTCGGAACCTTTGATGGTGCGGGGCGGTGCTACTACACGGGCTACCCGCTCTACGGCGAATGGGAGCACTACGTGGTCACTTCCAGCGCGGTGTCAAACACCATGAAGATCTACAAGAACGGCAGCTTGTTCGACAACGAGCAGCACGCGGGTGGTCTCACGGACCTCAACCGCACCTTGTACATCGGTGGATTCTTCCTGCCGAATTTCCATCTGAACGGTTCCTTGGACGATCTCACCTTCCACCGTCGCGAACTCACGGCAGGGGAGGTGATGCAACTCTACACGTCGGGCACACCGTGCGCGCCGCGCATCACCGTTGCTCCGAAGGTCTTCCTCGATGGGCCCTATGTGGAAGCGAACCAACTGATGAGCGACGTCTTGCGCAGCGCGAGCCTCATACCGGGTCTCGAGCCTTATACCGCCCTGACTTTCCCCATGGTGGCAGGCGGCACGGGAACGGCGATCTCCAACGGGGTCGCCACCCCGACCGGGAACAGCGCGATCATCGATTGGGTGCTGGTGGAATTGCGACAACCCTCTTCGCCCTACGCTGTGCTCGCCACGCGCACAGGATTGATTCAGCGCGATGGTGATGTGGTGGGCATGGATGGAAGCTCGCCTGTTGCGTTCGACGCGGCACCCGGTAACTATGCTATCGCCATCCGTCACCGCAATCACTTGGGCGTGATGACGGGTGCGGGGATCCCGCTTTCATCGGTGCCCGTTGCAGTCGACTTCACCAATCCCGCGACCGCAACCTTTGGGACCAATGCGCAGAAGCCGGTTGGCGCGAGAATGGCCATGTGGTGCGGCGAGGTCGTAGCCGATGGCACCGTGCGCTATGTAGGCAACAACAACGACCGTGATCCCATCCTCGTGGCCATCGGCGGCAGCACGCCCACCAGCACGGTGAGCAATGTGTACAGCCCGCTGGATGTGAACATGGATGGTGCGATCAAGTATGTGGGCAATGGCAACGACCGTGATCCGATCCTGACCACGGTGGGCGGGAGCACGCCGACGAATGTGCGGGTGCAGCAATTGCCTTAGAACATCATCGCCGCCGCGCCTTCCTTCAACGCATACTTGCTCCAAGCCAGCTCGCGAATTCCTCCCGCCAGCAGCACGCGATCGATCTGTATGAGCGCGTAGGGGAGGGTGTCCACGCGGTGCTCGGGCAGGCCGGGCACTTGCAAGCGCTGAGCGCGGTCCATGCGTAGCAACCGGTCTTTCAAGGCGTCGAATTCGAGCGCTGAGAAGTTGAGCGTGACAGTATCCGATGCGAGTGCTTCGCCACGCTCCGCGCTGATGATGCGCGCCAGAATCGAAGCTTCCGGCGCTGCCCACGAGCACATGCGGTTCCTGCCGCTCCACAACGGCGTAGAGGCCTTCGAGCTGATCGTCGAGGTGCGCAGCGATGCGGGCTTCCTCTTCCACAGTGATCGGATCGCTTATCGGGATGCGCTCACGCAATCGCGTCACGCCGAGCTCGAAGCTGCGCTTCCACATCAGCGCCTTGTTGGTGGCCAGGATGAACTCCGTGCTGCCGCCACCGATGTCCATCACCAAGGTAGGCTGCGGACCGAAGGCGACGGCCTGGCACACCCGCCAGGATCAGTTCCGCCTCCTGCTCGCCAGGGATGATGCGGATGGCGATGCCGAGCTCCTGCTTCGCTCTGCGCACGAAGTCCTCGCCACTGCACGCGTTCCGCAGCATGCTGGTGCCGAAGCCGCGGATGCTGCCCGCACCATGCGATAGTGCGCTCTCCTTGTGCATCCGAAGCCCCTGCATGCCGCGCTCGAAGGCATCATCGGTGATCCGACCCTGCTCAATGCCGCCCTTGCCCAGGAAGACCGGCAGCTCCGCGCTGTGGATGATGCGCAGGCCGGCTTCGCTCTGCTGATAGAGCCAGAAGGTTGAAGGTATTGGTGCCTAGATCGATGATGGCGTTCATGCGTCATGGTCGACTCGGAGTCGACGCTACCGTCGCTCAACCTACAACCTTCAACCTGCCTTCAGATCAACCTTCAACCTTTGTACATCAACCACCTCCCCAACTCCTTCCAACTCACCTTCTTGCCGTACATGAGGATGCCGGTGCGATAGATGCGCCCCGCCAGCCACACACTGCCGACGAAGGTCAACACCAGCAGGACCATGCTCAGCAGCAATTGCCACATCGGCACGGTGCCCATCACCACGCGCACCATCATCACGATCGGAGCCGTGAGCGGGATCATGCTTCCCCAGAGAACAGCGGGGCTTTCGCTGTTCACCACAGCAAGCTGCGCGATGAAGATGGCCACGATCATGGGGATGGTGACCGGGAACATGAACTGCTGGGTATCGGTCTCGCTATCCACCGCGCTGCCGATGGCGGCGAGCAAGCTGGCATAGAGCAGGTAGCCGCCCACGAAGAAGAAGGCGAACACGGCGAGCACCAGCGGGACATTCACTTGGGCGATGAACTCCTCGACCTTATCGGCATCCACTGGCGATGCCGCGGTCTGCGCCTGTGCAGCAATCAGCTGCTGCTGCACTTGGGTGGTCATGCCGCTCTCAGCCAGCACGGCGGGATCGAATTTCGAGGAGGCCAGCACGGCCAGGCCGATCACGAGCATCAGTGCGGTGATACCGATCCATAGCATGAACTGCGTGAAGCCGACCATGGCCACGCCCACGATCTTGCCCATCATGAGCTGGAAAGGCCGAACGCTGCTGATGAGCACTTCCACGATGCGGTTCTGCTTCTCCTCCATCACGCCGCGCATCACCTGCACGCCGTACATGAAGATGAAGATGAACATGAAGTAACCGAAGAAGAAGCCGATCATGGCCTTCGCATCGGCCATCGATTCCTTGCCCAGGTCTTTCACGTCGTAGAGCTTCAGGTCGAGCGGCTTCCGAACACGGGCGTAGGCCTCGCGATCGATGCCTTCTTTCTGCAGTTTCGAGATCTCGAGGCTCTTCTCCAATTCCGCGCGTATCCACTGTTTCGCGAACTCGCTTGGCTTGTTCTTGTAG
Organism: Flavobacteriales bacterium; assembly: GCA_016705545.1. Taxonomy (GTDB): domain Bacteria; phylum Bacteroidota; class Bacteroidia; order Flavobacteriales_F; family PHOS-HE28; genus PHOS-HE28. The sequence continues at coordinate 9,384 of JADIYA010000005.1, read as the reverse complement.
ATCAGATCGGCGCGGGATTCTCGGTGATGCTGCCTTCCAAGAGCCGCACTTGGATGTTGTACGGGCTCTCCTTGAAGGCGCTGTCAGTCCATGCGGTGCCTTCCAGGAAGAAGGTCAGTCGTAGCGCCTTGTTGTCCTCGAGCCTGCGGCTGATGAGGCCTTCTTGGTCCACCACGAGCACCTTGTAGTCCGTGGCCTCCTGCATGCCCACCCAGGCCATGGCCAGCACCCACCTGCGATCAGCAGTGGCCCCAGGATCGTCATGATCAGGAAGCTGGGCTTGCGCACGCGGGTGATGAACTCGCGCCAGATGATGAGCCGGATCTTGTTCATGGGGCGGGTTCGTTGGGGCCGGACATGTCCGGCCCGTACCATTCTATTCCGTCATTCCAGCCGTTACTTCCTCTGGTCGGTGCGCGCTCACCACCTTGATGAAGATGTCGTGCATTCGCGGCACCTCCTCCTGCACGCCATGGATCTCAACGGAGGGCAGTAGTTGCCGCAGCACGTCGTTCAGCTTCGCGTCCTTGGCCAGGGCAATGCGCGCATGGCTGTATTCCCCATGTCCTGCGCATCGAGCAATTCGCCGGTGAAGGCCAGGGCATTGGCCAGGGACACCTTGTTGCCCTTGTACTCGAGGCGGTAGGTGTTGTCAGCGTATTGCCGGCGGATCTCGCGCACGTTGCCGTGCAGCATCAGCTTCGCCTTGTCGATGAGACCGATGTGGTCGCACAATTCCTCCACGCTGGGCATGCTGTGCGTGCTGAGCATCACGGTCACTCCGGCATCGCGCAGGCGCAGGATCTCGCTGCGGATCAGCTCGGCGTTGATGGGATCGAAGCCGCTGAAGGGCTCATCGAGGATGAGCAGCTTGGGTTCGTGCAGCACGGTGGTGATGAACTGCACCTTCTGCGCCATGCCCTTGCTCAATTCCTCCACCTTCTTGTTCCACCAACCCATCATGTCCCAGCGATCGAACCATTGCTTCAGCCGCTTCAGGGCCTCGGCCTTCTTCATCCTTTGAGCTGCGCAGGTAAAAGTGCCTGCTCGCCCACCTTCATCTTCTTGTACAGGCCGCGCTCCTCGGGCAGGTAGCCGAGCTGGATCACATCGTCGGGGCCCATCTCGTGGCCATTGAGGAGCACGCGGCCCTCATCGGGACCGGTGATTCGCGTGATGATGCGGATGAGCGTAACTTCGCCAGCGCCATTGGGGCCGAGCAGCCCGAAGACCTGTCCGGCCGGCACCTCCATGGTGATGCCATCGAGTGCGGTGAAGGCGCCGGGCGCTTGCTGACCTGTTCAATACGGAGCATGAGCGGCGGCGAAGGTATCGGCGCAAGGGTGCGATGGAGCGCCGCTCGAAGCATTCACGCTGCCGCTCGTGTAGGGCCGCATGATCAAACGCATGCGCGCGCGGGCACGGGCTGGATACCTTGCCCCCATGGTGAGGGGAACAGCCGCCAAGGTCACATCCGTGCTTCGCGATGCAGGCGAGCTCATGGCTTTCGCTGGGCGCTTCTTCCAGCAGGCCTTCACAAGCGCTTCGAGTGGCGCGAGTTCTTCCGTCAATGCTATATCAACGGCACGCTCACACTGCCGCTTGTGGGCATCACCGCCTTCATCATGGGCCTTGTGCTCACCGTGCAGAGCAGGCCCACCTTGGAGCGATTCGGCGCTGCGAGCATGCTTCCGGCCATGGTCGCCATCAGCGTGGTGCGCGAGATCGCTCCGGTGATCACCGCCATCATCGGTGCCGGGAAGATCGGCAGCAGCATGGGCGCCGAGCTGGGCAGCATGAAGGTGACCGAGCGGATCGATGCGATGGGGTGAGCGGCACCAACCCGTTCCGGTACCTGGTGGTCACGCGCGTGTGGAGCACCACCTTGATGATCCCGGTGCTCATGGTGATCAGCGACGCCATCGCCATCTGGGCCACTTGGATCGGCGTGAACATCAAGGACGACGTGAGCTGGGGCCTGTTCTACCGCCAGGTCTTCGAGTCGCTCGAGTTCGCGACTTCCTCCGCCCTCATCGAGAGCTATTTCTTCGGCTTCGCTATCGGCATCGTGGGCTGCTACCGGGGCTATGGCACGGAAAGGGCACCGAGGGCGTCGGTCGAGCCGCGCATTCAGCGGTGGTCACGGCTTCACTGCTCATCTTCATCCTGGACCTGATGGCCGTGCAGGTCACCGATATCCTGGGCCTGAACTGAGATGGACGCGCGACAAGCTTGGAACATGCAGCGACGGGCATTACCGATGAGCGCGTGGAGGTGCGCGGGCTGCGCAAGGCCTTCGGCAGCAATGTGGTCCTGGACGGATTCGACCTGGACCTGCGCCGTGGCGAGAACCTCGTGGTCCTTGACAAGAGCGGCAGCGGCAAGACCTGCGCGGCCCCCATCAAGTGCATCATGCGACTGCCGCAAGCCGATGCCGGCACGATCCGCGTCCCGGGCAGGTGATGCTGACACTCGACCAGGAGGCCCTCGATCGCCTGCGTGTGCGGATCGGATTCCTTTTCAGAGCAGCGCGCTCTACGACAACATGACGGTGGAGGAGAACCTCGAGTTCCCGCTGGCGGCGCCATTGGATAACGCGTGACCCGAAGCAAACCGATGCCCTGGTGGATGAGGTGCTCAACGCTGTGGCCTGCCTGCAGACGCGACGCATGTACCTAGTGAGCTCAGCGGCGGCATGAAGCGCCGCATCGGCCTTGCGCGAACGCTCATCCTGAAACCCGAGGTCGTGCTCTACGACGAGCCCATCACCGGCCTTGACCCCATCACGGGCAAGGAGATGCGTGGAGCTGATCCCGTCAAAGCTGCAGCGCGCCTGCAACACATCGTCCATCATCATCTCGCACGACCTCAATTGGCCAAGCTCGCCGCCAACGAATCATCGTGCTGCACGAAGGCCGCAACCATGTGAGGGCAGCTACGCCATGTTCGCGCCTCCAGATGATCCCGTGGTGCCTCATTCTTCATCTTCATGTGATGTCCAAGGAAGGGAACGTCGCCGTGCGCCTCGGTCTTTCGTGCTGGTCGGCACGGTGCTGCGTCGTGCTCGGCCTTTATCTGTTGGGAGCAAGCGCGGCCTTTCAGCAGCACCATCACGGTAAGCGCTGGAGTTCCGGCAGGTGGGCGGTTTGCGTCCCGGCAATGTGCGCTACGCGGGCATCAATGTGGGCACGGTGGAGCGCCTCTCCATCATGAACGACAGCACGGTACAGGTCGATATCGCCCTGCGCGAGGACCATCGGCCCACATCCGCCGAATGCGATCGTGGCATCGGGTCCGACGGCCTCATGGGAACAAGCTCATGAACATCGAGGCCCGGCGATGGCCCCGGCGAGCCCGTGACCGACGGCTCCATGCTGCATACGTCGATTCCATTACCACCGACGCCATGCTGGAAACGCTCGACCGCACCGCTAACGAGAACCTCGCCGCCATCACCTCGATCTGCGGCGGCTGGCAGAACGCCTGAACAGGCCTCGAAGCGTGCTCGACCTCTTCAGCGACACGGTGCTCGCGGCGCAGTTGCAGGGGCTCCCTCGGAATTGAATGCCTCGGCCCAAGGCGCAATCAGCCACCGAGCAGGCCAATGCCCTCATCGCGGACGTTCGCGGCGGGAGGGCGCTGGCACACTCATTGGCTTATCCAGTTGCCGAGCGGCAGGTGGAGGGCCTGCTCCAGCAGTTGCAGCTGCTCAGCGACTCGCTGTCAAGCGCCGCTGGTGAGGTGGAGCGCTTCAGCACCGGGCTCAATGATCCTAAGGGCCTCGCGCACGCCCTTACGCAAGACACCATTGTCGCCAGCGATGTGCGCCGCTCCTCGCCAACCTGGAGCAAGCGCGGCGGAGGCTCCTCAACGAGAACCTGAAGGCGCTGCAGCGTAATTGGTTCTTCAGGCGCTACTTCAGGGAGAAGAGAGAAAGACCTGAAGCGCGACGGAAGCCCTAAGGACTAGGAGCGGCAATCTCAAAAAAGCTTGAGCGAGCGGAGAGGTATTTTCGCATTCCAGGCGAGGCGCGGAAGCCGAAAAGGAGCATAGTCGTCCTCTGTGAGGCCTTCCGCAACGAAGCATGGCCGCGAAAGACCCTCGCGCAGCCCGAAGGGTGTTCTTGAGACAGCCTCTAGGGTAGGAAGCGCGCGCCTCTTCCTGCGTCGGCAATCGGCACCTCCGCGCTTCCCCGGAACCACTTGTACCGGTTGAGCGCCACCCAGTCGTACACCGCATCGCGCAGCGCACGGGGGAAGATGAACCAGAGGCGATGCAGGGTGCGCCAACCGCCCAGGTCGATGAGGATACGGAGCGCGGCGTGGACCGGGTGAGCACAACGCCCTCGCGGAGGTAAACCACGCTGCTCAGCGCATCAGCGAGGCCGATAGGCAGGCGATGCATTACGCGGTACTGCCCTGAAGCGGCGCGAAACGGAACTACGCCGCCACGGTCGATCCGGGCAGCAAGCGCATCCACGAAGCGGTTGCACAGTCCGCACACGCCGTCGAAGAAGATGATGCGTTCCCCGGGCTTCCCGGCCATTCCGGACAAGGTCCGAATGCCGACCGACCCTTCGCCGTTCCTGCGTAGGATTCTGTGCCGCTCCCGAACGGCATGTCCTTTCAACTAAGAATGGCCAAGAAACTAAAACATAGTTATCATTGTCGCCATGGAGCGATTGACAAAAAGCGGAAGAGCAGGTGATGCAGGTGCTTTGGAAGCTGGGGCCATCCTTCGTGAAGGACGTGGTAGCGGCCATGCGGAAGCCGCGCGGTAAGCGGTGACCACGGTGAGCACCATCGCATCCTGGAGGAGGGAAGGGCTATGTGGGCCGTGAGGGCCTTCGGCCGCAGCCACCGCTATCATGCACTGCTGAACAAGCGACTCATATGGGCAGGGCAACGCCAAGGCGCTTGCTGGAGGACTATTTCGGAGGATTCCGGCAGGTTGCTGAACCACTTCATCGAGCGCGAAGAGCTGGACGCGCAAGAGTTGGGGAACTGCTGAAGCTCATCCAGCAAAAAGAAGAACCGCTAGATATGGACGCCCTGATCTACCTTCTGAAAGCGAACCTCGTGTTCGTCGTGCTCCACGGCGCCTACCTTCTGCTGCTGCGGCGCGGGACCTGGTATGCCGCGCGCCGATTCTGGCTACTTGCGTCCGCCTTGCTCGCCATTACGCTGCCCCCTGCTACCTCGGGCCATCTGGCCAAACGGTCATGACGCATCCACTTACCGAAGTCGGAATTTCCAATTCAGCGTCGCCGGCGCACAACACGGATTGGTTGCGCATCGCAACGGTCGCGCACCTGGCAATCACCACCGTGCTGCTCATCATGTCGATCGCGCGTTGTGTCACCGCCTTCTGCGCTGTAGCGTCAGCTTCAAACGAAGCGCTCCCCTTCCTGTACCACATCCCGGCATCGGCCACGGAGCACCACGCTGCGCTGATGGCTCACGAACACGCGCGGCGCATCGCGCGGGCATTCATTCGATGTGCTCCTCTTGAGGCAGCAGCCGCGCTCTTCTGGAGCAATCCGGCATACAGGTTGGCTTTGCGTGAGCTGCGGTTGGTGCACGAACTGGAGGCCGATTCCATTGCCCGGATGAGTCATCCCCACTACGAGGCCCTCGTTGCTCGCCCAAGCATTCAAAAAGCCCACGCCTTGCTCCTCAATTGTTCGACCAAACAACCTCAAACTCCGCATGACCATGTTGAAGAACACCCGTTCCTGCGCCTTGCAGAAAGCTCTTGCCTGGCTTCCCGCTGCTTCGCCTTCGCTGTGGCGTTGTCCTCCTGGCAGGCTGCCCTCGCCACCATCGCCTCCATCCGAGGCGAAGACCCTTTCCTGAATCGACCAACAACCGGAATTCCCTGTGGACAAGAGGCCTCGACCCGGCTACATGGGCGAATCTCACTTACCCTGCTTCCGCGAAGAGCGACCGCGTGGAAGGCAAGGTGTTCAGGAAACGCACCGTGAAGTTCAACGGTCAGGTGCGGCCGATGCCTCCGTGAAGCGTGGCGGGGGCGAGGATATCGACAACGAGGCCCTCTGTGTGGTGCGGAGCATGCCTGCATGGAAGCCTGCTCAATCTGGCGGCAAGGCGGTGAGTGCGCAGATGACCCTGCCCATCTTATCTAAGCTTGAATAAGGGCGCATCGTCACATGTAATGGACGGGCGCAAGGCCTTGCGCCGTTCTTCGCCTCATGTCCCCTTGCTCCACTTCCATCGCTTCTTGCGCGACGCCCCTCAATAATCGCCGTCTTCTTCAGGGCCTTTCGCTGCGCTCACGCTCATGAAAGCACTGGTTATCGCGCTACAGGCCGAGGCCGGCAGGCTTCTTTGTGCTGGCGGTTTTCTTGGTAACTGCCTTCGCCATGACTTCCTTTTCAGCCAATGTATCCGATCGCCATTGACCGGGAAATGACGGAGGACAGTCCGGAGCGCCGGCAAAGCTTGCTGAGGAGTGAACCTTTGCAATGCGGAAGAACGGGTTTCGACCATAGCCGGTCGGCAAGAACCGGCCCCCCGCCATATTGTATGAGTGCGTCCTCAGCGCTGGATCACCAGCCGCCCGGTGTGATCGCGCTGCCGGCCGCGATGCCTTACCAGGTACATGCCGTTGGCCGCGTTCCCGTTCAGGGCGCATCGTGGTGTTCACGAAGCCGTCCTGCACCCTGACGGTGCGCTGAGCCACGCGCTCGCCGAAGCTGTCGTAGATGTCCCAGTTTATCGACTCAACACCCTCTTCCACATTGCTCAGGCTCACGAAGAGCCAGGTCGCCGTTGCTGGGGTTCGGCACAGTCCCATCGCTCCGCTCGGAGTCACCGGCTGCGCTTGAAGAGCTTCCTCAGCCATGCCGGGGCTGCACGGTGGTGAGCAGGCAGATATCGCCGGAGGGGGTCGCTGCTGTGGCACCTGGTAGCGCCATTGTCGAAGCTCGCGCGCACATCACCCTCGTAGGTCTTGCCGGCAGGTGGAGGCCAGCGGTGTTCACGAAGTACTGGCCAGCGGCGCTGGTCTTCACGATGGTGATGCTTTCCGATGGGATGCGGAAGCGGAACCGGTAAAGCGGTTCGCGTTCACCTTGCTGCAGTTGTTGTTCATGCGGCGCACCGGCTTGGCGTGCACGTACACGTTGTTGCCGATGGCGCGCTTCTGGTCCGGGCAGCGCTGCTATTGGTTGCCGGGCAGGTCCAGCGAGCTTGGTGCGGGGGCACTGGGCTCCAGCGCCGTTGAGCATGAAGCGGCGTGCAGGTCCCTATATGTTGTAATCGCCGTTCACGCGGCCGCGCACCTTCACGTTGTAGAACTGATCCTCCTGCAGCTGGTTGCCGGCCCAGCCATTGATGCGGAAGTGGCAGGCACGGGTGTCGCCAGGGGCGGTCCGTTGCTCGTGTTGTGGCTCTGGAAGCGCTTTGAAGCTGTAGCCGCTGCTTGGGCGGGAACCACCACATCTGATAGCGCCGCTGTTGGCGTTGTTCACGCCGTACGCATTAAGCTCAGCCGTCCTGATTGCCATTGGCCACTACGTATTCACCGCCACAGGGCTATCCCTTCCAATCGCGCTTGTCGCAGTTGGTGAAAATCAGCCGGTCGGTGCCCACGGGCAGGCAGAAGCCCTCGTTGCCAGCGATCTGGCTGGTGGCCCTGCTAGTGAATCCGCCTCTGCCGAAGATTCCGTATTGGTTATCGATGAGGCGCACGCTGCCGTCGATCTTCAACAGATAGCCGCCATTCACGATGCCGTCGCCGCCACCGTCAGTGACCACGAGGTGAAGCAGCCATCGGGCAGGCAGGTGGCTTCGGGAACTGTTGCCGCATCAAGGCGCCGCTGCCGCTCTGTACCAGGATGTTGGTGCCTTGCCCGGGGCATCTGCCACGCGAGGTCGTCGTTGCCATCGGCCTGGTACAATGGAAGTCGAGGCCGTGGTGTACGTGATGCCTGTTGCGTTCCAGCGCAGGCGCAATCCGGATCCTACCACATCATTTTCGGTGCTTGAGTTGTTGTCGTTGCAGCTGGTGCCGGGCGGGCCGCAGAGCCACCGCGCCACGGCCGAGCTGGTCCGCATCGGCGTAGGTGCCGGCACAGAGGCAGTTTGCGCCGAACACATCGTCGCCGGTGCAGTCGCGTGCCGTCGCACCGCTGGTGCCGGGCAGGGCCGGACCGCCGGGACACTCCTGCAATCATTGCCCAGCAGGGTGCCTCCGCACAGGCAGTTCTCTTGGATGATGTCGTTGATGGTGCCGCCGTTCATGTCGTCGCAGGCCGTCCGGGTTCCGGTCCACCGGGGCAAGACGTCATCCGCGTCGCAGGTGCCATCGCCGTCGGCATCGGCGAAGGTCCCTAAGCGCACGGCAGCCGTTGCCTCATCACATCGCCCGTGGTGCGGTCATCGCGGTCATTACACGCCGTTCCGGGTCCAGGTCCACCGGGGCAAGGTCGTCGGCATCACAGGTTCCATCGCCGTCCGGCATCCGCGAACGCATGCGTTACCACCTTCTACTGAGGCACAGGTCCATGGTGCATGCATCGCCATCATCCACGGTGACCCGGGCAGGAAACAGCCATCGGTGTTCACGCCTTCGCCTGTTGGTGTGTTCCCTTAATCATCGTTGGCGCGTCACATATGCCATCGGCATCCGGCATCCGCGATTACCCCGACGGGCCCGTAGTTCGCGTCGTACACATCACCGGTCGTGGCAGTCGTCACTGTCGTTGCAGGAAGTTCCAGGAAGCGCAGGTCCGCCGGGCACGCCGTTGCGTTCGGCTGCCCAGCAGTGCGCCCGCGCATACGCAGCTCGCCAGGATGATGTCGTTAAGCGTCGCACCGTTGCTGTCATCGCACGGCGTGCCGGGTTCCGGTCCACCAGCGCATAGGTCGATATGCGGTGCAGGTTCCGTCCTCATCATCATCGTAGCAATGGATGCGGTAGCTCACACCGCAAGTGCTGTCCCTCATTTATCAAGCGGTAGATGGAACCCGCTGCTAGTGATGGAATTCAGAACGTCAGAATATCGGTGGGAGGAACCGCCGACAGGAACTGTGAACGAACCGAACAGCGTGCCCGGATTGTTTTAACCTGCGGCATTTGAACCTGCGCCGACACCCACATGCTCAGCACTGATGGTCACAGATCACGGTCCGCCTGGCCGTGCGGGAACGCGTAGTAGTCATCATCGGTGGTGTAGGGAACGCGATATGACCCTGTTGTTCAGCTGCGTCCAGGTCCATGGGAGTTCCGGGGCTGCTGTTGTTCGGGTCGGGGTCATTACAACAGGCGGTGTTACGGGTCCAACTAATGCGGTATGAGGCGACCGCAGACGTTGCTGGCCAGGTTCAAATAGTAGGAAGCGACGCGCCACGGCAACCCAGG
>JADIYA010000004.1 GCA_016705545.1 Flavobacteriales bacterium | reverse complement strand
GGCCGAAGAGCCGGGACCTCACCAAAAACTAGCGCCCGGCCCATCTGCCCGTGGAGCACGCATCATGGCTGGTCATCGCCAGCATGAATGACCAATTCGGACAGCCACAGGGTAGCACCTGCGCGGGATCGATCTCCTGTGCGGTGGGTTCAACCTCCATTACTCGGATGCACCGCACATAGTCCTTCAGCGCTTCAGCGGCGGGTAGCTCGTGACAAGTGGGCATGGTTCGCACGACTTGCGAACCGCGACGGTCACATGGCCAGGCTGTTCGCGATTATGGGATGCAGGCTCGTTTTCTCACCAAGACGGCTTGTTGGCTGGTGGTGGTATAGGATGGCGATCGGCGCACGCGTCGATCTCTGACCGGTCACCTCTGAATGACCAGTTCAAGCACCTGCCTTTCACTTCCTCTGGTGGCCCTGAGGAAGTAGATACCATTCGCCTTCTCATGGAGGTCTAGTCGCTGCGGTTGAGTACCAGTAAGGATCACTGGCGACCCCACTAGCTGGCCTAGTCCATCGAAGACTCGAATGTCGATGGTATTGGTCGTCGGTCCTGTCGGAGTTACTTGGAAGGTGCCGTTCGATGGGTTTGGTTGGATCGTGAACCAGAACGAACCATCCAACATGGAACCAATATCAGTGCTAAAGTCAAAGATGGCACAGACACTGTCACCAGCACACCCGTTGATCACGGCTCTCACGCAGACCTCCGTTGGCAACGCTAAAATCGTAAAGTTGACTGAGTCGTTGCTCGTGTTTGTCCATGGCGAGTCGTTAAAACTCCAGTCGTAGCTCGTTGCCCCAAAAACTTCCTCTATCCAGAAGGCATAGCTCACGCCGATTGAAATCGAGGCTGGGCCATTGACTGCAAACAGGGTCTGGGTCGAGCGGAGCACCCACGCATTGACAACTCGCGTTGAGTTCATCACCAGTCGTGCATGCATCCAGGTCATCGCAGGGTGAACCGATCTGACCCGCAACGTTCGGGCAGTCGTCAGAGCAGTCAGGCACGCTGTCACCATCCGTATCGGTATTATCCGGCGTGCCGACGCATTGACAATTCGCGTCGAGTTCTTCGCCAGTCGCATGCATCCAGGTCATCGCAGGGTGAACCGATCTGACCGCAACGTTCGGGCAGTCGTCAGAGCAGTCAGGCACGCCGTCACCATCCGTATCGGTATTATCCGGCGTGCCGACGCATTGACAATTCGCGTCGAGTTCTTCGCCAGTCGTGCATGCATCCAGGTCATCGCAGGGTGAACCGATCTGACCCGCAACGTTCGGGCAGTCGCCCCGCAACGTTCGGGCAGTCGTCAGAGCAGTCAGGCACGCTGTCACCATCTGTATCGGTATTATCCGGCGTGCCGACGCATTGACAATTCGCGTCGAGTTCATCGCCAGTCGTGCATGCATCCAGATCCTCGCAGCGAGAACCGATCTGGCCCGCAAACGTTCGGGCAGTCGTCAGAGCAGTCAGGCACGCTGTCACCATCCGTATCGGTATTATCCGGCGTGCCGACGCATTGACACCCGCGTCGAGTTCATCGCCAGTCGTGCATGCATCCAGGTCATCGCAGGGTGAACCGATCTGACCCGCAACGTTCGGGCAGTCGTCAGAGCAGTCAGGCACGCTGTCACCATCCGTATCGGTATTATCCGGCGTGCCGACGCATTGACAATTCGCGTCGAGTTCATCGCCAGTCGTGCATGCATCCAGGTCATCGCAGGGTGAACCGATCTGACCCGCAACGTTCGGGCAGTCGTCAGAGCAGTCAGGCACGCTGTCACCATCCGTATCGGTATTATCCGGCGTGCCGACGCATTGACAATTCGCGTCGAGTTCTTCGCCAGTCGTGCATGCATCCAGGTCATCGCAGGGTGAACCGATCTGACCCGCAACGTTCGGGCAGTTGTCCGTGCAGTTCGGTACTCCGTCTCCGTCTGTATCCAGGTTGTCCTCAACTACCTGGACAATGTTGCTCGGCCCGAGCACAACGGGGTCAGGACACCACAGGCTCCCAGTGAAGGTTAGCACCACCGAATACCCTCCAGATTGCGTTGCAGCGTAAGTTCCTCCGGTCGCGCCCGGGATCGCTACGCCGTCCCTATACCATTGGGCGCTGTTTGTACCGGGCGCGTCCACGACCCAGAAGGTCTCTAAAGACAGTTCCGCACTCTCCCCGTCGCAGATCGTCGTGCCGTTGCCCGGAAGTACAACTGGCGGAAACGAGAAGTATCGCGGCGCACTGTAGGCGCTTTGGCACAGTTCGTTCCCGCACTCACCAAACGCACTAACGCTCCAATAGCATGGTATTCCAGTAGTGAAAAGTGCAGGTACAGAGTAGCTCGTTCCCGCATAGCAATCGCCCGCGCCAACATCAATGAAGATACCCGCCTCGTAGGGATAGATCCCTACCCGCAATCTGTACCCTACAGCGCCAGGTACCGGATTCCATTCTAGGGGTATCGCAGAACCATCGATGGGCCAGGGCATGAGGCACTGCCGAAAACCGGGGGTAGGCACAGCAGGTGTAGTGCAGCCAATTGTAACTGGAACGCACTCTGTGTTGTTATTCTCCCCACTGCCTTCTTCAACCTCATCATTCGCATCGGCAACGATAACGATGTAGTACGTGCCGGCCGGGGTACCCAAAGGAATGTCGAGCGCGAAATTCTCCTGGTTGCACTCGTCATCTGAGCCAATGCCCGAACTCTCATTGTCGGAGTCCAGTGCATCCGCCGGGTCACACGACGTACTGAGGTAGGCGATGATATTCGGATTCGGAAGATCCAACTCAGGAGTGGACCCTGAATAGCACTGCTCGCAGTTGATCGCAATGGTTTGACCGGGCGTGTAACTCGGCTGGAGCGAGGAGATACTCTGAACCGTGATATCCTCGCTGTTCTCATGGGTAATGCAAATCTCAAAGCTCCCGTTTGTCACATTCCCAGCCGAGCACCAGTCATAGACACGAATCCAATACTCCTCTCCAATAGTGAACCCGTTATGGGTAAGTATGGTGGTACCGCCCTGTCCACCAGGAGTGTCTTCGCAAGCCTCCTCGTTAAGCGCGAAACAGCTTGAGCCAGAGTACACGACGACTACCGCGTCCAGACTTCCCGCCCCACTACCCACTGGATCAATCTCGATCGTATGTGTTTGGCTTACAGCCGTAAAGCGGAAGAACACGCCTGCTCGACCTGGTGTCACCGTACAAAGGGTTGGTATCAGCATCGTCACATTCCGGTGGATCCGCCGGAAAGTTGTCTGCTGTTGCCCCTTCAACGGTCGCGATGGTGGGGTCGCAACTTGTACTGCTCAACAGTTCTATGAAGCCTGCGCAATCGTCGTTGGTAAGCGGACAAGGTCCAAGACATGATGCTGCACCGATACTGTTGAGGATTACGTTCCTTGGCTGCGTTCCAAAACCGTTGTCAAAGTCGATGTCCACACTAGAAAGCAGGTGACAATAGCTCATGATAGTGCCGCTCGACGGAAGAATCGGGTCACCCGGATCAAAGCACATCCATCCTTCAGCCTCGTTCAACTCATCGGTAATCCCGTCGTTGTCATCATCATCACCGTTCGTTGTTTGCCACTCATTTCCACAGTCATCGATTGCCGTCGAGTTACCGTTCCAAACGCAAGCATGTGTATGGCGTGAACCCAGCAAATGCCCTTGTTCATGCGTGACAACATTAACACTCCAACTATAGTCCGGAAAGATTTCATAGGTGCTATTAATGTCACTGTAGCACATGAAAATCAACATTCGCGTTACATAGTCCAGCGAAACCCGCAGCTTTACCCCGTTTCCGACATAGCCAAGAAGATGGGCAAGGTCCCCGTTAAAGCTGTTTCTGAAGGCTTGAAACTGGCTGAGTAAGGTATTCGTGCTTGACCCCGTATAAGGACTAACCGTATTCCATACATAGACCTGCGACAAAACTACGGTGATGCTGTCGTTCGCAAACAGAGTAGCACTCTGCTGAAAAGTCCGGTCACATAGTTGGTTGCATTTGTTATGCTCCTTTGTCCTGATATATGTCATAGTTCACCTCCCAGTAAAGGCGAACACAATCACTACTTCCGCCGCGAGAATCAAACTCGATCTGACTCGATGTGTACATCAATCCATCATCCGGTGTATCGCATTTAGGGTTGTACTTTTTGGTCTGATTCGATTCACAGTACATAACGTGCAATCCTCGACTATCATTCTTCACGCGACCAATGACTTGAGTTCCGGACCGGTCGGTAATCATGGCCATCAACTCACCCTCGAAAAAGCTAACGGCCGCCAGTGAACCAGTGCTTCCTCGCAGCATGCCTCGATAATGAGCACCTTCGGCGTATCTGACAACGGCTTCATCACTAGAACGTGTAACTACAAAGCCCGAAGCTGTTATATCGACCTTTTGCAGATCCAGCAGAAGATTGCCCTCGGCGCCTGGAATTACCAACGTGACATAAAGCGGTCGGTCAGCAAGCACATCAACCAATCCAGCAGAATCGAGGGTGAACAAGTGGGGTGCCTCAACGGCCCTGCTTAAACCTGCAATCGTGGAAATGTCTACCGCGCTTGGGACAAGCGCGACACTTCTGAAAGGTTGACCTGTTTCCCGGACTGATTGGATGCTAGCCGACACAAGTCCAGATTCCTGCAATGTCTGGGCTGCACCTGTAAGTCCAATCAACAAGGCTGAAGTGTAGAGGAAGGTCCGTTGCATGGGCAATCTGTGTGTTTCGACGAAACAACAATAAGACCCGACGAACCATACAATCAAGCCGATGTTAATAACTTCTTGGTCAACTTAGCCCAATGAGCACGACGCGTCTTAACCGCCGGTCACAACTCTTGGAGCGGCGCACACCCATACCTGTACTTGCCTTCTTCAAGGCATTCAACTACCCATGATCACCAACGCTCCGCTCAACGCTCCGGCGAGGCCGTAGAAGAGGCCATCGGCGCCAAGGGCATCCTCCCCCGCATTACCGCTCGTTTTCCGCCCTCCGCATTTCCCCCTTCGATCGCCGTGCCAATGCCGCCCCGATCAACCCCCGGCTCTACATTGGGAACCCTGACCCCCACCGGATGCCCTCACTGTTCCCCACCCCAGACATGAAGGAGCTCTTCTTGGCGCTGTACAAAGCCAAGGACGAAAGTCAGGTCCAAGCCATCCTCGACAAGCATCCCGAATTGTTCGCTGCGGGCCAGTGGAACGCCCTCGGCAACAACAAGAGCAACTTCAGCATCGTCAAGAACCAGCAGTCGAACCCGATCGCTGCGATCATCGAGAAGGTGACGAACTCGATCGATGCCATCTTGACGAAGAGAGCGCTTGAATTGGGCATCGACCCCAGGTCACCTGCTGCGCCACAGAGCATGGACGAGGCGGTCGAGCGATTCTTCCCGAACAACAACTGGGACCTCCGAACGCAGCGGTGGAACCAGGCATTGGACATTCAGGTGGTAGCCGATGGTGAAGGACCACGAGGCGAACGACCGCGGCTGCCGACGAGCGTGATCATATATGACAACGGCGAAGGACAGCAGCCTGCCGACTTTGAGCGGACCTTCCTTTCGCTCATCCAGGGCAACAAGAACGATATCCAGTTCGTGCAAGGGAAGTACAACATGGGCGGGTCCGGCGCGCTCGTGTTCGCGGGCAAGAAGCGCTTTCAGCTGATCGGCTCGAAGCGATGGGACGGCAAGGGCGACTTCGGCTTCACGCTTGTGCGGGAGCACCACAAGACTGACGAGGACAAAGCCAAGGAGACCTGGTACGAGTGCTGGATCCCCAATGGCACCATCGCTTCCTTTCCCATTGATTCGATGGACTTGGGGCTTGAAGCCCGCAAGTTCACCACTGGAACCGTCATCAAACTCTACGACTACCAGTTCCCCACCGGCTACTCGGGCTTCGCACAGGACTTGAGGCAGAGCATCAACGAATACCTCTTCGAGCCGGCGCTGCCCATACTCACCAAGGACACGCAAGAGCGCTACCCCAACAACAAGGTGAATGTCCTCGACCTCTACGGCCTGAAGCGGCGCCTATGGAAGGAGGAAGAAGAATACCTGGAGGATAAGTTCTCCGAGAACTTCAATGATGAGCGCATCGGCCCGATGAAGGTGTCTTGCTTCGTGTTCCGGAACAAGGTGAAGGCGATGGACGTGAAAGCGTCCAAGGCCGCCATCGAGGACCGCTACTTCAAGAACGGCATGTCCGTCACCTTCTCCGTGAACGGACAGGTCCACGGCCACTTCACGTCGGAGTTCATCACGCGCTCGCTGAAGATGAACATGCTGAAGAGCCACCTGCTCATCCATGTCGATTGCACGCACATGAACTACGACTTCCGGAAGGAACTCTTCATGGCCTCGCGGGATCGGATGAAGGATGGGGAGGAGACCCAATTCCTGCGGCAGTACCTCGCCAAACAGTTGAGCAAGAAGCACGGCCGCTTGGATGAGCTTCAGGAGCGGCGCAAGGCCGCCGCCGATATCGACACCAGCGCCTCGACCAAGGACCTGATCCGCTCGTTCGCGAACAAGATGCCCTTGAACCCGGAGCTGATGAAGATGCTCCACCAGACCTTCAAGCTGGAGGCCAAGAGCGACAAGAAGGGCGAGGACAAGAAGAAGGACAAGCCCCGGGAGAAGGAGCCGAAGGAACAGGAACCGTTCAAGCCGCAGCGCTTCCCGACCTTCCTGAAGCTGCAAGCCAGGAACGACGGCGAGACCGAGGTGACGAAGATCCCGATCAACGGCGAGAAGACCTTACGCCTGAAGACCGATGTGGAGAACGACTACTTCGATCGCATCGAAGAGCCGGGCGACCTGCGCATCACCGTGCTGAACATGCGGCCAAACGAGACCACGGGCGGCTCCGGGCCCGGCACGCCGAAGGACATCACCGAAGTGTTCAACGTGGTGAAGAGCAGCCCGAAGGACGGGACCATCCGCATCACGCTCAGCCCGAAGGAAGAAGAAGTGAAGGTGGGCGACTCGGTGCAACTCAAAGGTCGCTGTCCGCTCCGGGCGGGGATCAGGAGGACATCTTCTGGGTGAAGACGCCGAGAAGGACCAGCCCCAAGAGCCGAAGCAGAAGAAGGAAGAGGCACCCGAGCCGCTTGGCCTACCGGACCTCGTGCAGGTGTACAAGGACAAAGGCGAACGCACCGATGCGGCCTCATGGGATGATGTGGAACAAGCGACAGGTGAGGCCGTGATCCACGAAACGACCATGGTGCCCATGACCAAGGGCGAAGAACTGGAGAAGATCTTCGTGAACATGGACAGCCACGCGTTGCTGGAGTTCCGGAGCAAGATCAAGAACCCCAGCGCCGACGCCATCGAGCTGGCCAACCGCAAGTACTACACCTCGGTCTACTTCCACGCGCTCTTCCTGTACATGATCACCAAGAACCGGGGCTACCAGTTTGCACTACCTGGTGAAGGCATGAGCACCTCAGTGACGAACTACATGAAGGACGTCCTGAACACGGATTATCCAATGCTTGCACTGAACCTAGAGCAGGCCGATTCGGAACTGTCCGTGCTGGCTTAGGCCTCACTCAAATCCAAAGCGGATCCGGTGGTTCGCTAAATTCTCAGCAGCGGGCCGATACTTCGGTTCACGCGGCAGCATGATCGCCCTGTTCTCAAACTGACGAATCGAATAGGCTGAATCGCTCTCAACAAGACCGGGAGCCACAAGGACGGTGTAGTCCAGGCTAATTGCGATCAGTCCTCGGTCAAATGCGCGATGCATGTTCGGGCAAAGCGCGATCCCATTGGAGATCGTATCATCAAGCGAAGTAGCGAAAGGAATGATGTGGCACGCGTCCACAATAGAGGTGCTTCGACCGGCCTCTATACGCATGCCTGTGACTGCGCACCGATACTCATAGATGCGGGGTATCTGCCTTTTGAACGCCGCGCCACGCAGGAACTCATCCTCCTCGATCACCTCTTCGGGTTGGTCGCTCAAGGCCTTGATTCGCTTTACGTATTCCGCTGGCGATCCTTCAGGATTTGCGACTCGATATCGCCCAGGTAATTCGGCGGCTCCCCAGGCGGCAAAGCGATGTCCGGGAAGTACATCTTCAGCAATTGCTGTCGATCGGCTTCTCGTTGAACAGGTGACTGCCAGGCCATGTAGACATCATCGCGAAGCGAGGCTGACAGTACGAATGCACGCAGCGCGCCAAGGCTATTGACCGACCTCGAACTCGTCATGATCCGTTCAAACCCTGGGACGGTATGGAGCTTCCAAAGAGCCGAGGACTCATTGCTCAAGTGGTAGAAAGGCAGATAGAACTTCGGGGAGTGATCAGTTCGAACAAGCTGTTGCCAGTAGCCGCGAAAGAGACTCACCAGTTCAGCAGTGATCTGGATTTCATTCTTCGTGATCAGCCCGACCTCGAATGCCCGAATAACGGCAAGTAGCAGAATTGGCTTATGGGGCGCCTTGCCCAAGCCGGGTGTGCTCCCCTGTCTGAGCACCAAATAGTCGCGAACCTGATTCTCCATCGCTCACTTAAAGAAAGCAAGACAGACAAGCCCTTTCATCGGTCTCCTCAAGGATCGACAGCAAACGATTGCTGCTCTTGTCCTTGTTCTTGGCCAACGCCTCTGCCTTGATCTGCTCGATGCGTCGTGGATGGATCAGGTCCTTCAAGCTCTCGCCTTGCGCCCAAGTGAAGCCCTCGTCCTCGTTCTCGTACTTCATCGCCTTGGCGAAGAGGTCCGGGTGCTGTTCGTAGAGCCACACCCATTCGATGCGCTGCTGGAAGAAGCAGAAGTAGCAGCCTGAACGGCTGCGGGCGTAGGTGCCCTTCTTGTCGCCTACGGTGAACTCCTTCTGATCGTAGTAGCCGGGTATGCCTACGCCACTTTCTTCCAATAACCGGAAAATGGCGGGCTTGCCCAGCACATCCTCGTTCTCCAAGAGCGCGTAGTCCACTTCCTGGCCCAAGGGCAATGTGCTTTCCTTCAGCATCCGGAAAGCAATGCGGTTGAAAGGCACCACGCCGTGTTCCAGGAGGCGGTTGAGTTTCTCGGCCTGTCGGCGTGCATTGCCCTTACGGTCGTTCGCGATGTGCTCGATGGGTTTGCGCACGGCCTGCACGACCACATCGAGCTGGGTACCCGAAAGCTCGGTGGCGTAGAGTTCCGCGACCTGTCCGATGCGCCCGTTGTCCAGCACGAGCTTGATCACATCTTCGCTCCAGATGTTCCGACGGAAGGGAAAGATGGCCTGGATGTTCGGCTTGCGCGAGAGATAGCCTTCGCGGTCCTCATCGCCACGGATGCCCACGTAGGAGACGGTGGGCGCATCGCCCACGAAGTCCTCGAAGGGTTGGATCTTCATCACCTTGGTACACCAGCGCGCCTGCGACGAAGGCAGGTAGCCCCGGAACACCTTGTAGTAGTAGTCGAACGGATCTTGCCCGGACTTCCGCGCATCTTCCGATTCCAATTTGGCGATGGGCTTGCCCAAGTAGCCTTCCAGCCGCTCGATCAACTGGTAGGTCTCGTCCAGTTCCTTGCCCGTATCCGTGAAGTAGTACGTGAGGTCCAGCGAAGGGTACTTGTCCTTCATGTAGATGGCCAGGGCCGCACTGTCCTTGCCACCGGAGATCCCCAGAACGTGCTTCAATGCGCTCATGCCTTGCCCAACTCTTAGTTAAGCAGCCTGAGCTAAGGCCGCGCGATCAACGGGGCCGTCGGCGCTCAAGTGCGCCTTCAATTCCTTCACCAGCTTATCCACTTGGGCCTTCTTCCGTGCGGGGTACTGGATCGTTTCGGTGCGCGTGCCCTTGCTCGATGTGGTGATCTGCATGCGCACCACCGGGGCGCCTTGGGGGTCGCTCTCCACCCCATGCACCTCCGCAAGGTTCACCAACTCCTTGTACATGCCGAGCAGGCGTTCTTTCATGAGCTCCTCGTCCAGGTCGGAGAACTTGCTCAAGGGTTTGCCAATGGTCCCTTCAGCGATCGAAGACACCCAGGCCTCGCATTGGTCCAGCGGCGCCAGCGCGCGTTTGAACAAGGGCTTCAGGTGGTCGAAGAGCTGGTGCTCCCGTATGCCGTGGAGTTGCCCTTTGATCGCGGCCTGTGTATCAGGGAAGCGCTCGCCGGTCGCAAGCACTTCCTCGCCTATAAAGGCATCAAGTCGATCGACCAGGCGCGGCGTGGCTTGCTGCAAATGGTCCAACGCCGTGCTCAGGAAGCCGATGAAATGGCCAAGTTGTTCATCGGACTTGCTCACTTCTTCCAACGAGAGGTGCAAGGCGTTCGGTAGATCCTCGAAGAAGGTTTTCTCCGGATCCGTAGCATGCTCGATGGCCGAGCGCAGCGCCTTCGCCTCGGGACTCAGCTTCTGCGTGCTCTGTGTATACGCGTTCAAAGACCGGTAGAAGGACAGGAAGGGCCGTGTCACATCGAGCAGGTCGCCATTGGTCAGGTGCTTCACCTCGTCCTTGCCCAAGAACGCCTTGTACTTGTTGAAGAGCTTCAAGCGCACCCCGTCGATCATGAACGCCTTGATCTGGAAGTCCCTCGGTTGGCGGGTCATCTCGTAGAGGATGGTGCCGTTCAACTGCGGAACGAACGCACCCTCACGGTACAACGCATAGTCACCACGCTTGATGAACAGGAACAGCGGCACCCACAACTCCACCAAGCCGTACTTCAGTTTGAACGGCCGTTCGGCCAACCGCTCCATAAGTTCGGTGATATCCTTGCGCCCATGGCGGCTATCAAGCAGGAACTGCTCACAGGCTTCCCACAATGGAGTGAAGGTGCTCTTGGCGCTAGGAGCGAACAGGTCAAGCCCTTCCTTGCCAGCCCGATGGATGCCGTTCTCCCTCAGCAGTGTGGTGTAGATGGCCCGTTCGGGCGGGAACTCCGTGCCGACGAAACCGAGGTCAGTCTTGTCCCAATCGTCGCAGATGTGGTTGAAGAGTTCCTTCCGAGCCGTGGCTGCCGAAGGCGACACCGATTCACGATTGATCAGTTCGTTACGGAAGGTGGGCGCCGACGGATAAGCGCTGTCGATCGCCACCGAGAGCAACCGATTGAACGAGCGTGCATCCTTCACTTCCGTGTGGTGCTTGCCGCGATGGACCCATTGCACCGCCTCACTGGAGTACAGCGCATCATGGATGTAGTGGTCCAAGAGGTTCACATGGTGCTGCCGGATGGTGCGCAATTCCTTCACCGCCACCTTGTCGTCCTCGTTCTGCGAAATCACTTGCTCGGTGCGCTCGATGTCCAGGAGCGTCTCCACGATCACCTCTGTGTTCTTGAAGTAGCCGAACACGATGGCCTCCTCGGTCTTCAACGACTCCTTCTTCAACTGCTCCAGCTTGGACCGGCTGTTGAAGACCAGGTTGATGATGCCATCGACCTCGCCCTTGGGCTTCTCGTCGATCGGCGCATGGCTGAGGCGGTACTCGAAGATCCGGGGCGAACCCTTGCGGTAGGTGACCTCTTTCGCAGCCACGTACTTGTGGCGGAAGTAGGGGGCCAGCTTCAGAACAACGTCGCCGATGTCCTCCACCCGCTTCGACGCCTTGAGCAACTCACTATCGAGATCCAGATCGGTGCCCTCTTGCAACTTGTACGAGCCGCGATGCTTGACGAACAGGAGGATCTTCCGGTCGGACAAGGCTTTCAGCTTGGCGGCCAGATCCACTTCGCCATAGATGGCTCCGAGGTAGGCGCTGATGAACTTCTCATCGATCGTTGCCCCGCGACTTCCCACGAGTTGCAGCAGACCGATGGTCTTCACGATGTCCAGATAGGTCCGGCGGTCCTTCGCGAAATCCACCTCCACCTTTTCCATGGCCGACCAGATCATTTCCCACTGCCTGCGGTTCGGGTTGAAGGCCCCGTGCAGGAAGCTGTAGAACTCACTGTTCAAGTGATCGAAGACCTCAGGCAGCCCGAACGCCAGCGCGCCTTTGCGCAAGCGGACACCGCTGGCTTGGATGAAGGTGAACAGGGAGCGCCTGTTCTGGCCGTATAGCTGTAACCCTTTCGTGAGCGCGTGCGTGGCTGCGATGTCCAGCGGGTAGAGCCGCGTCAGTTCTTCTTTGGTCCAAGTCGCTTTGTGGTCCTCGAACAAGGTGTGCTTCTCTGCCAGCTTCGCGAAAGCCACAAGGTCCAATCCCTTCGGCACCACCTGCTTCTCTTTCGATAGCTGCCCTGCCGCGAGGTGATCAGTTGCTCGATCGGCTCATTGAAAGGAAGCTCGCGCAAACGCCCTTGCACCTTGCGCCATTCCATCCGCTGCGCGGTGGAGATCGCACTGCCGTAAGCGTCGATGCTCTGGTGCAACGAAACGACCAGCGTGATGCGCCGATCCGGCTTATTGGCGAATTCGGCCAACTGCTGGATGAAGAACATCTCACGCTCCGGATCATGCTTGGCGGCATGCTCTAAGAACTTCCCGAACTCATCCATGATGAGGTACAGGTGTCCGGCCTTCTCATAGCGCTCGTGGATGGCGTCGAAGACCTGTTGATAGGTCGGCTGCTTGCCTTTCACCTCGAACTGTTCCGCCAGGAACGAAAGCAGTGAACGATACTCACCGACCAAGCTGATCACCTTCGGCTGCTTCTTCTCGGCCTTGATGCCAAAGTGCTTCGCCTTGCCCGTGAGCGCGTTCGCGAATGCGAGCAAGAACGCCGACTTGCCAGTGCCATAGGAACCGATCAACTGGAACGAGTGGATGCCGTTCTGTTCGCCGGAAAGGATCTCGTTGGCGACACGTTGCGCGTTCGGCGTTTCGATGTAGCCGAAGTCCTGGCCTTCATCGCGCAGGACATTGATGGAAGGGGAGAACTTAGCGGGCATAGTAGTTCTTCAAAATGGTCCAACGATCGGGCCGCGCCTTCGTGAACTGGAGTTCCACTACGCTCGCTTCCCGCGAAACGGTGATGCTCTTGTCGATGGACTTCAGTTCCGAGAGCATTTCATAGAGCCCCTCTTTGTCGAGGGCGAAGGTCTTGCCGATGGGGTCCATCAGCGTGTTCAGGTTGAACGAAAGCCCTTCGGGGAACGCATCGAGGATCGCGTACAGCAATATCGGCAAGGGCAGTGATGCGCGCTTCTTCCGCTCGATGTAGTACACCTTGCGCTCCTTTCGCTTTGCATCCACTTCGGCTTCCACTTTGGACACGCCGACCAGTTCCAGATCGGCCAGTAACCCGGAGAGGTCATCGATCTCCCCGTCCTCCCTGCTGTGATAGTTCCGCAAGAACACGCCGAAGTCCTTTTCCAGCGTGGACTCTTTCACCTTACCCTTTTCGGCCAGAACGAAGTCGGTGTAGGTCTTGGCATTGAACTCCGGCGTCCTGTCCCGCAGATCCTTGAACACGATCCGCGCGATGGATGCGTATCCCGCCTTTACCAGATGGTAATGGAGCAGCCAAAGCGAACCAACGTCCTCCAGGAACGGGTCCCAGCCCTTGTCATCCAGCAGTCGCTTGGCGAGATCCGAGAGCTTGTTGTTCTCATCGGCCATCTCGAATGCGCGCATCCAGAACCGGATGGCCGTCACCATGTTCTTGCCCACGCCGAGGTGTGCTACTGCGTCCTCCGCTGTGAAGCTGCGGTCTTCCTTGAGGAAGTCATAGCCCTTCTTCAACCAGAACTGGCGGCAATGGAAGGTTTCGTGACCTGAAAAGCTGGGGGTCTCTGCCATGTCGGGAAATTCGTCGATCGGATGGGGTGAAGCTATTGCCCAGCAGCCAACACTGCACCGCCTGCCGCCAGCGGCCTGCTCTCCCTATCATCGGCGAAGGTCGGGCCTCTGTCGGTATGGTCAAGCCCAATCATTCACCTTGTCCTCGCTTTCTCCATCGCAATAGCGTGAGGCCAGCGCTGCTTGCACATTTCGCGAGCGGAAGCCCCTCTTGCCAAACACGCACCGCCAGTTGTTTCACCATCACCTCTCTTTGCACCACCCGCAAAGGCCTTTGCGCCCCCGCTAATGCCGCTTGCGCACCACACGTCTTCGCCGGTACTGCCATGCACCTCGTCTAGTTGGCAGTCGCCCGCGTTCCCAATACCCATCGCGCCGGCTGTCATCGCCCACCGCGCGCTTTGCTCGGCCGTGCGTGCTGTTCCGGAAACCCGCAACGCCGGTTGCCACGCCATTAGCCTCTTCTGCCAAGCCCATCGTCTCGTTCGCACAACCTATGGCGCTCACCGATCAACCGTGAGCAAGCCCGTGCATCACTGTGCGCCGCATCCGTCCAGCGCATCGCCCTCTTCGACCCCCTCAACGCGCGTGTTTCATTGCGTACTTCCGCCATTACGTCCGTGCCCATGCCGCTCCGCGCACCGCAAAGCCCTTGAACCAATAGCCCATAGCCTGAACCAACAGCCCAAAGCCCACCAACCACCACCAAAACCCAAAGCCACTGGCCTCCGGCCACCTCAATGCCCCAATGCCTCTGCCCTGCACCGCCGCCCATAGGGTGGAAGAGAGCATTTGCCTCGTAGCCGGTCCTCGCGAGCGCAGCGAAGCGACCTTGTTACCCGCGAGTGAAGCGAAGCGGTCTCACTACCTGTGCCGGTGCTTACCACGCACCAGCTGATGGCCCCTGCACGCCTCGCGCCCGTTACCCAAAGCCAACGCACGTCCTACTACACCCACACCTGCCCGTCGCAAGCACAACCGCTCAGGTGCAGCGTGCGGTGGGTGTCCACGATCCGCGCGGGACAGGCGGTCGGCGTGCCCGTGCGTAGAGCCTGTGTGGTAGCCGAGCCGCCTGGACTTGGATCGTGGTCGCCTTTTGGCTCCACCTTTTGGCGAAGCAAAAGGTGGAAAAAGGCCTCGCTCCGTTCCCCGCCATCTTTCTCCCATGGCCAATTGACGCACTACCCAAGACAGGCTCTCCTCACACCCCACACGCCCCTGTGAACGAACAGCACGCCGATTGCCGTTAAGGCCAAAGGTGCGCCGGTAGCTTGCGCACTTTCCCGATGATTCGCTTGCTCCGTCGCGTTGCGCTTACCCTGGCCGTTGGGCTGGTGGTGGGCATCACCGCACTGGTGGTTATGGCCACGGTGTATGAGGCCGAGGTGAAGGCCAAGCTCATCGGCGCCCTCAACGAGCGCCTGCTGGTGCCCGTGAAGGTGGCCGACATCGAGCTCACCCTCATCAAGCGCTTCCCCAAGGCCAGCATCCGCATGCAGCAGGTGCAGGTGGATGAGCTGCGTACCGATGGCCAGCCCGCAGACACCCTGCTCGCCGCGCAGGACCTCTACCTCGAGTTCAACCTCTGGGACCTCTTCGCCGGCGATTACACCGTCGCGCAGATTCATGGCAAGAAGGTGAAGCTCTATCCTGGTCTCGATGCCAACGGCGCCGGGAACTACCTCATCTGGCGGCCCGACACGTCGGCTTCTCAAGCATCGCCCATCGACCTGCGCGCGGTGAGCTTCGATGGCCTGGCGCTGCGTTTCCGTGATGCGCGCAATGGCCTCGAGGTGCTCGCGCAGAGCCATGCATTGGAGCTGGGTGGCCGGTTCGGCACCACCAACGAGGCGCGGCTCAATGGCGATGTGCGCTTGCTGGGCATCACGCGCAGCGGCAAGCAACTGATCGATGAGCGCGATGCGCACCTGGCCTTGCAGATGAGTTTCGGCGACGGCGCATTCCGCATCACCGAGGGCGATGTGCAATTGGGCAAGGTGCCCTTGCAGGTCACGCTGGCGGTGCTGCCCACGGCGAAGGGCAAGGAGATCGACTTGCGCGCCAATGGCCTCGGCCTCGATCTGGGTCGCACAGTGGCGCAACTGCCCGGAGGCTTGCGCGATGAGCTCATGCGATTCAGCGTGGATGGTGAAGTGGACCTGGCGTTGAAGTACGCGGGCTCGTTGGAAGGCGATGGCCCACCGCTGTCCATCGGCGCGCAGGTGCGCCAAGGGCGGATGAAAGAGCGCAAGAGCGGCACGGCGCTCACCGACATCTTCGGCGAGCTCTCGCTGGAAGTGGCGCCCGATGGCAGCGTGCGCAAGCTGAAGGTGAACGACCTGCGCGCGAAGAGCGGGAGCGGGACACTTCGGGTCGAATGGAATTCCGGCGGCTTGAAGAACGCGCCGATGAAGGCCGACATCCGCTGCGACATGCCCTTGGCCGACCTGCTCCGATTCGCCGGCGTGGACACGATGGAGCAGGCCGTGGGCCGTTTCGACGCCGACATCAAGGTGAACGGCATGCTGCGCGACATGGCCGACCTGCGCCCCAGCGACCTGCGCGCCGTGAAGGTGAGCGGTCATGTGAAGCTCAGCGATGCCACCCTGAAGGTGAAGGGCGTTCGCCACAAAGTGGAGCACTTGCACGCTGAGCTGAGCCTGCATGGCAACGACGCCACGGTGCGTGGCCTGAAGGCCGTGGTGCAAGGCAGCCCCATCGAGCTCAGCGGCACCTTGCGCAACCTGCTGCCCTTCGTGCTCTTCGAGAACGAGCGGCTGGTGATCGAGGCCAAGGGCCGCAGCGAGCGGCTCGATCTGGCGGCGTTGCTGCAGAGCGATTCGCCCAAGGCCAGCACCAGCGATTACGCCGTGGTGCTGCCCGCCACCATCGAGCTCGATTTGCGCGCGCAAGTGGACGAGCTGGTCTTCGAGGACTTCCGCGCCACGGGCATCAACGGCACCATCCGCCTGAAGGACCGCGTGCTGCGCGCATCGCCCATCACCTTCAGCACCGCCGAGGGCGCCGTGCTCGGCAGCCTGGAGCTGGATGCGCGCGGCGGTGAGGGTGCGGCATTCTATCCGCTCGCCATCGATGCGCAGGTGACGGACATCGACGTGAAGGCCTTCTTCCGCGAATTCCAGGATTTCGGGCAGGAATTCATCGGTCACCGGCACCTCAGCGGCACCGCCCGCGCCAGCATCGCCTTCCGCGCGCCGCTCTCGCCCGGCATGAAACTCGATCGCGACCGCATCGCCTGCACCATCGACATCGCGGTGGACAACGGTGCGATCAAGGAGCAGGCGCAGCTGCTCGCCGTGGCCGACCACCTGCGCAAGAACAAGCTGGTGGCGCCCTTCGTGGATACCGATGAGCTGCGGAAGCGATTGACCGAGATCCGCTTCGCCAAGCTCGAGAACCGCATCGAGATCCGTGACGGCGCCGTGCACGTGCCGTTGATGGACGTGCGCAGCAATGCGCTCGACATCGAGATGGCCGGCACGCACTGGTTCGACGACCGCATCGACCATCGCCTCAATTTCCGCCTCAGCGACCTCTTCCGCCTCGGCAGGCCCGCGAAGGACGAGTTCGGCCCCATCGCCGACGACGGCACCGGCATGCGCGTATTCCTGCGCATGCGCGGCACGGCGCAGCAGCCCATCTTCGAGAACGACGGCGCCATGGCCGCCACCAAGCGCCGCGCGCAATTCCAGCAGGAGAAGCAGGAGCTGCGCGCCATCCTGCGCGAGGATATCCTGGGCAAGAAGCCGGAAGGAGCATTGGCGCAGAAGCAGCTGGAGAGCACCCAAGGCCGCATCGTCATCGAGGCCGATAGCGCCGCATCACCCGTGCGCCAGAACTGGTGCAGGGAGAAGCCGCCCAAGGGCATCGACCGCCTCTTCAAGGACGAGAAGAAGGAAAGGACGAGGGAGGGAAGGTGACGGTGGAGGAGTAGCCCGCATGTAGTGTCTCTATTTTAATCGAATCAGACCAACTTCGATGAGGAGTGGCTCCGAGGTCATCCCGGAGCAGAAGGAGTTGTTGATGATTGACCTGCATTCGGGATAGCACCGTGCGCTCAGGTACGGCGTGCGGTGGGCGTCCACGGCTTGCGCGGTCGCGCCCAACTCGGGGAGCCCGTGCGCGTGCCCGTGCGAGTTGGGCTGCGACTTAGCCGTGGCGGCTTTTTGGCTCCACCTTTTTGCCGTCAAAAAGGTGGAAATCCTTCCCTTCGATGCACACGACTTCCTCTCTTGGCGGACCGAGATACTTCTCAGCCCACGCCCTTTGCCGACCTTCACGCCGTGGACCTCTACTCCCGCAAGCAGCGCTGGAAACTGGTGCTGGCCGCCGTGGCCATGCTGCTGGTGGGCGCATCGCTGTGGTACAGCAACCGCATCGTCGATGACATCCGCGCCGAGGAACGGCGGAAAGTGAAGCTCTGGGCCGAAGCCGTGCAGAACCGCGCCGAGCTGGTGAACTACACGGAGCGCTTGTTCGAGCGATTGCGCGAAGAGGAGCGCAAGAAGGTGCAGCTCTTCGCCGACGCCATGCAGCGCCTGGGCCGTGCAGATGACACGGACTTCTCCTTTTACCTGCGCGTGGTGCAGGACAACACCACCGTGCCCGTGGTGATCGTGGATGCGAATCGCGGTGAAATTCCACCGCAACCTCGACAGCACCATCGTGAACCATCCGGAGCGCTTGCGCGCTGAGGTGGACAGCATGGCCACGATGCACCCCGCCATCGAGATCGCCGTTCACGGCAACCAGAAGCAGTTCCTCTACTACAGCGATAGCAAGGTCTTCACAGAGCTGCAGGAGGTGATGGAGGGGATCATCCGATCCTTCATCTCCGAGACGGTGATGAGCACCGCCAGCGTGCCGTTGATCTACACCGACAGCACGCGCACCCGCATCCTGGAGACCGCCAACATCGAAGAAGAGCTGCTCGCTGATACCGCTGCGCTGCTCGCGCGCACCGCAGCCATGGCGCAGGCGAATGCACCCATCGCCATCGACCTTCCGGGCAAGGGACGCAACTTCATCTTCTACGAGGAGACGGTCGTGATCCGGCAGCTGCGCTACTTCCCCTACGTGCAGCTCGCCATCCTAGCCCTCTTCCTGCTGGTGGCCTACGCGCTCTTCAGCGTGTTCCGCAACGCCGAGCAGAACCAGGTGTGGGTGGGCATGGCCAAGGAGACGGCGCACCAATTGGGCACGCCGCTCAGCTCGCTCATGGCCTGGATCGAATTGCTCAAGGACCAAGGCACAGATCCAGCAGCCATCACCGAGATGCGCAAGGATGTGGACCGTCTGGAGGTGATTACCGAGCGCTTCTCCAAGATCGGATCAGCACCCGACCTCGCGCCAGAGAAGCTTTACCACACGCTGCGCGCCACCGTGCTCTATCTGCGTCCGCGATTGCCTGCCCGCGCGCGCATCGAGGTGAGCACGCCCGCCGACGCCGAGCTGCAAGTGCCGCTGAACCGGCCGCTGTTCAGCTGGGTGCTGGAGAACCTGATCGCAACGCCATCGATGCCATGGAAGGCGAAGGGTCCATCACCATCGAGATCGTCCCCGAGGGCGACCATGTGCATGTGGATGTGACCGATACCGGCAAGGGCATCCCGCCATCACAGCACAAGACCGTGTTCCAGCCCGGCTTCACCACCAAGAAGCGCGGCTGGGGCCTTGGCCTCTCGCTCACCAAGCGGATCATCGAGCAATACCACGGCGGAAGGATCTTCGTGAAGAAGAGCGCGCAAGGGAAAGGGACGACGTTCAGGATAAGCTTGAAGGGGTAGGAGCAGGAGGCAGGGGCAAGAGCAGGAGGCAGGGGCAGGAGGCAAGGGCAAGAGACAGGAGTTGGAGCAGAGGCGGGAGTGAGCACTTAAGGCAAGACTTCTTCGGTGAATGAGGTTCGGTAGATTTCGGAAAACCCCGAACCCATGGCTGGCTACGAGGATATGTCCGTGTACAAGAAGGCCTTTCGAATGGCAACGATGGTGTTCCAGCTGAGCAAGCGATTCCCGAAGGAGGAGAAATACTCACTGACCGACCAGGTTCGCCGTGCTTCACGCGCGGTTTCGGGCCTGTATGCTGAAGGTTATCGCAAGCGACGTTATCCTGCGCACTTCGTTCTGCGCATGACCGATGCCGACGGCGAGAACACGGAGACGCAGGTGGCTGGCGCATGCGGTAGCGTGCGAGTATGTCACCGCTGAAGACATCAAACCGATCGCGCTCTCTCCGATGCGATAGGTCGCATGCTCGGCGACATGATCCTACACCCTGAACGCTATTGCAAGCCGAAGTAGGCTCCTTGCACCTGCCCCTGCCTACTGCGCCTCTCATGGCCGGCATCTACCTCCATATCCCATTCTGCAAGCGTGCGTGCACGTACTGCGATTTCCACTTCAGCACCTCGGCGAAGGGACGCGAAGCATTGCTCGATGCTGTGGAGAAGGAGCTCCTTCTTCGCTCTAAAGAGATCGGCGATGCGCCCGTGAGCACCATCTACTTCGGTGGAGGCACGCCCAGCTTATTGGAGCCTTCGCGCATCGCTTCGTTCATTCAACTCTCTCGCGATCTCTTCCGTGTGCAACGTGATGCGGAAGTGACCTTGGAAGCGAACCCGGATGACATCACTGCTGAGCGTTTGGAGCAATGGAAGTCGATGGGCATCACGCGCCTGAGCCTCGGCACGCAGAGCTTCCGCGCCGACCGATTGACGTGGATGGGCCGCGCGCACAATGCCGAGCAAGCATTGAAGAGCATCGCGCTCATCGCGAAAGCAGGATTCGCCTCTTGGACCATCGATCTGATCTACGGCTTGCCGCAAATGACCTTGGCGGAATGGGAAGAACAGCTCACCGTTGCCCTCGATGAGTGGCATGCCGCACCTGAGCGCCTATTGCCTTACGGTGGAACCGAAGACGGCGCTCGCGCACCAAGCGAAGAAGTCGATCGTGAGCATGCCGGGCGATGCGGACCAGAGCGCGCAGTTCGATCGGCTGATGGAGCGTATGGAGGCCGCAGGCTTGGAGCACTACGAGATCGGCAACTTCGGCCTGTCCGGCCACCATTCGCGGCACAACAGCAGCTATTGGGAGGGCGTGCCCTACCTCGGCATCGGTCCTTCGGCGCATTCATTCGACGGCAGCAAGCGCCGCTGGAATGTGGCGAACAACGCGCTCTACGTGCAGGGTGTGGTTGGAAGCGCACGGTACTGGGACGAGGAGTCGCTCACGCCCGCGCAGCGCACCAACGAGCGGCTGCTCACCGGCTGCGCACCAGCAAGGGCGTTGAGCTGGCCCGTCTGGAATTGGATGTGATAGGTCATCAACGCGGGGCCGTTGAGCGATGGTCCTCGACGGGCCATCTGATACATGGCGATGGGCGGTTGGTTTTGACCAGAGCGGGCAGGCACTTCGCGGACCGCATCGCGAGCGACCTTTTCGTTACCGACGATGATCGCTGAGATCGCCCCCGCGGCCGCACCATCAAGGTGGACCTGTCGAAGCCGCAGGACCTCTCGCTGCCGCTCAGCGAGAATGGGCCGCGGGCCTGGTACGTGGGTCCGATGCTGATCGAGCCGGTGCGCTCACGCGATGAGGCAGGCGTGGAGAAGATCTATGCCGTGAAGGACGGCGCGCCGGTGAATTTCCGCAACGTGTCCTTCAATCCGCATGGGCACGGCACGCACACCGAGAGCGTGGGGCACATCAGTCCGGAGACCCACCCGGTGGGCAACCTGCTGAAGCGCTACTTCTTCTTCGCGCAAGTGGTGAGCGTGCGGCCCGAGACGCGCCGGGCGCCCGGTCGGCGCGAGGACCGCGTGATCGCCCTGGAGCAGCTGCGCCATTCAGTGAATGAGCGCCCGCCCGAAAACGCTGGTGCTGCGCACGCTGCTCAACGACGAAGCGGCTGGCGCGCGTCAATGGAGCGGCACCAACCCCTGCTACCTGCAAAGCACCGCGTGCGCTTGGCTGCGCAGCATCGGCGTGAAGCACCTGTTGCTGGACCTTCCCAGCGTGGACCGCGAAGAGGATGGCGGTGTGCTGGCTGCGCACCACGCCTTCTGGGATTTCCCGGCCACCATCGACCTGGAGCGCACGATCGCCGAGATGATGCGTGTGCCGAGTGAAGTGCCCGATGGCGACTACTTGCTCCGAGCTTCAATGCCGCACCTGATTAACGATGCCGCGCCGAGCCGTCCGGTGCTGTACGCGGTACTGCCATGACCGCCGCCGACCTTCAGGCGTATGGTGAGAAGAAGCCCGGCGTGAGCTGGGATACGCCCTTCGGCCCCGATGTCCTCGTGTTCCGCGTGGCGGGCAAGATCTTCATGCTCGCGCCGTTGGATGAGCCGGGCACCATCAACCTGAAGTGCGATCCGGAACGCGCCATCGAGGTGCGTAGGCGCTACGAGGGCATCGTGCCGGGCTACCACATGAACAAGCAGCACTGGAACACAGTGGACGTGATGGGCTCCGTGCCGCGCCAACTGCTGCTGGAGCTGATCGATCGCGCTATGAGCTCGTGCTTGCGAGTTTGCCGAAGAAGGTTCAGGAGG
This sequence comes from Flavobacteriales bacterium, assembly GCA_016705545.1. Taxonomy (GTDB): domain Bacteria; phylum Bacteroidota; class Bacteroidia; order Flavobacteriales_F; family PHOS-HE28; genus PHOS-HE28. The sequence continues at coordinate 16,858 of JADIYA010000004.1, read as the reverse complement.
GGCTCAAGTAGGCAGTAAGCGGTTCAGTGCCGGTTAGCCCAATTCCCTACTGCTCATTGCCTGCTGCCTACTTGAGCTGAATACCTTCGCCCCATGTCCTTCAGCGCCCGCCGCAGCAGCCGAGTAGTGCTCGGCTATTTCTTCCGGGGCCTCCTGCTGCTGGTGCCCATCACGGTGATCGTATGGGCGGTTTGGCGCGTGCTCGCCTTCCTTGATGGGATCGTCCCCATCGAGATCCCAGGCCTGGGAATCCTCACGCTATTGGCCATCATCACGATCGTGGGCTGGCTGGGCAGCACGATCTTCTTCCAGCCACTGGCAGAGATCGGCGACGAGGTGCTGCAGAAGGTGCCTGTGATCAAGACCATGTATGGCGCGCTCAAGGACATGATGGAGGCTCTTGTGGGCAGCAAGCGCAAATTCGATCGGCCGGTTCTGGTGAAACTCGGCGCTTTGGAAGCGGAGCGGCTCGGCTTCATCACGCAAGGGACCTCGAGCATTTAGGGATCGGCCCGGAGAAGGTGGCCGTGTACATGCCGCACTCCTTCGCCTGGAGCAGCAACGTCTTCATAGTGCCGCGCACCAATGTGCGACCGTTGGATGCGAATCCCGCTGATGTGATGAAGTTCGCCGTGAGCGGCGGCGTGTCGAAGGTGGATGAGGAGTGACGGATGCTGCAGCACGTCCATTGACTGATCGATCGGCATGAAACATCTCTCGCTCTGCGCTGCTTCCGTCCTCTTCTCTGCATGGCTCAATGCGCAATCCTCTGCCAGCGTCTCTTCCTTCCCCTTCAGCAATGGCGTGCACCCCACGCTCAGCTTCCAGTTCGAGGGCACCGATGTGAAGTACGTGGAGTCGTGGTGGAAGGATGAGCTGAAGCGCGTGAGCCGCGGGTGAGCAACAAGAAGGAGGTGATCGGCGCCGGTGCGCTTCTTCCGCAGATCACCGGCGATACCGTGCGCGTGCTGGTGAAGGCCGAGCAGCGCAAGGGAGCGCCGTTCACCGTGGCGCATGTGGCCTTCCTCACCAAAGAAGGCTGGTTGGGTCCGAGCAGCGATGCCAGGGCCTTTGAGGGCGCCAGGGCCTATGTGCAGCAGCAGAGCACCATGCTTCGGCGGCAGCTCGCACAGCAAGAGCTCTCCATCGCTGAGAAGGGGCTGACCAAGCTGGAACAGGAGCTGAGCAACCTGCAGCGCGAGAAAGAGCGCATGGAATCCAGCATCGAGAAAGCGAAGCAGCGCGCCGCAGAGGCCGTGCAGGAGCAGGAGCGCCTGGTCCGGGAGCATGAAGAGCTGGCGCGCAAGGTGGGCGTTCAGCGCAAGGAGAACGCCGACGAGCCGGACGCGGAAGGGGAGAAGGCCCTGGCCGCGCTGCTCAGGAGCAGAGCAAGTCGCAAGCCGAGGCATGCGAAGGCCATCGCGGAGGAAGCCGGTCGAGAAGAAGAAAGCTGAAGAACTGGCCTGGGAGGTGAAGAAGAACCTCGGCGATCAGGAGCGAAAGCGCGGCGAATCTCGAAGCAGGAGCAGCTCGTGATGGCCATGCGCGAAGCTCGATTCCATCCGCTGAGGAGCGCCCCTCTACCTTGGCGCGCTCGATGCGCAGCCGCACCCAGGCCCTTTGGATCCTGCACCTCACGGTCTTCCTCTGGGGCTTCACGGGCATCTTCGGCAAGCTGATCCGCAAGGGCACCCTGCACCTGGTGTACACGCGCACCATCATCGCAGCGCTCGGGCTTGCAGTGGCGGCGGTGATCATGAGGCGCTCGCTCTCCTGGCGCACCCCGAAGCTGGGCATCTATCTGCTCACCGGCCTCATCATCACCGGGCACTGGATCACCTTCTACGGGGCCATCAAGATCAGCACGGCCAGCATCGCAGCCGCCTGCTTGAGCACGAGCACGGTGTTCACGGCGCTGCTGGAGCCGATCTGGTTCCAAGCGCAAGGTGCGCGGGTATGAAGTGGTGCTCGGCCTGATCGGTGATCGCGGCGCTGCTGCTGATCTTCCGGATTGGAGACCGATGCGCCGCTGGGGCATCGTCGTAGGCGTGCTCAGCGCGCTGCTCAGCGCCTGGTTCAACATCATCAACGCGGTGCTTGTTCACCAGGACGATCCGGTGCGCATCAGCTTCTACGAGATCGCGAGCGTGGCGGGCTTCATGTTCCTCATCCTCCTCGCCGTCCCCTTCATTCAAGGCCTCGGCATCGCTGGGCTCGATGGAGCGTTGGCCGATCAAGGCGGATTGCCGCCACCGCTCTGGGAGCTGCCCACCAGCGACATCGTCTATCACCTGTTGCTCGGACTCGTCTGCACTTCCTTGCCCTTCGTCACGGGCATCCTCGTTATGCGGAAGCTCTCTGCATTCACGGTGATGCTCACGGTGAATCTGGAGCCGGTGTACACGATCCTGATCGCGCTGTTGATCTGGGGAGCGGAAGAGCAATTGCGCGCGGGGTCTTACGCGGGCATCGCGCTCATCCTTGCCTGCCTCGTGGTCAATGGCTGGTACCACCGGCGCATGTCGGCCAAGGAGGTGGTGGAGCTGGATCCTCTGAGCCACGGGTGAACCCTAAGGCGGGAGGCGGAACAAGCTCCTCTGTGCGACCACAGCACCCGTGCCATCGCGAATGAGGGCAACGAGCATTCCAGCACTCGTGGCGGGAATGGAGAGCGTGGCCGCGCTTTGGCCGGTGACACCGAGCGGCGCTTCATAGAGGATGCGCCCGGCAGCATCGAGCAGCTGCATGCGGCTTTGTGCGGGAATGCCACTTGCGGAGCTGATCTGCAACTGGTTGGTGAAGGGTGAGGGACCCACGGACCAATCCGCACCGAAGGGCTTCTCCGGCACCGACGCGATGATCTGAATGCACGTGTCGCCGAGGTAGCTAAGGTCCCATCGCGCGATGTAGTTCACCGTATCGCCGCCGAGGCCAAGGGTAATCATGTTCGGAGCCACGTACAGGTATTCTTCTGTGGCGGCGATGGTGAGGAATACCGTGTTCAGGTTCTTGCCGAAGAGGCAAAGGCGCTCGCCATCGTAACGGCCCAGTGTGTAGTAATCTGTGGAGCCCGGAAGTTGTGTGCGCCCGGAGAAGTAGAGCTCACCATTGCGCACATCGAGGTCAATAGCCTGGGTGATGAACTGCACGCCCGGAAAAGGGTCTGCGAAGTCTTGGCCGTCCCAGGTGGAGAGCGAGGTGGCCGCGTTGCCGGCCCCCACATTGTACTCGCCCGCGATGTATAGCTTGCCTTGAAACTCCTGCAAATCATTCACCCAAGAATCCCCTAAGATGCCTTGACCGACTCGCCGTAGCGTGTCGCCATCAAGCCACGCCAATTCTTGCAATGAAGGGGAGTTCAGGTTGCCGGCCAAGAAGTACTGTCCTTGGAAATCCGCCATGCAGTCAAACCATAGGATACCATCATCCGGATAGGAGCATGCTGATGACCAGCTCCCATTGGAATACCGGGCCACATTGTTGGATATGGAAACACCGTCTATAGAGACAATCTGACCGGCCACCAAGAGTCCTGCGCTGGTGAGAATAGCCGCTGGCAGGTACGCATCTGCGCCCCAGGGCAATCGCGCTCCAGGCAGTTCCGTCCCACACTGCCGCCTTCTGGCTGTTCGGTACGCCGTACATGTACGGGAACAATCCCGTGATGAGGATTGAATCCCCCCAGAAAGCTGCATGTGTTACCGGATAGACTAGCGTATTGTGTGCTCCTTGGCCCATGGGGTGCCACGCTTCACCCTCCCAGTAACAGGTGCCATTCACCACCACACCATCCGCAGTAGAAAACCGTCCGAATGCGAAGAGGCGCTGCCCGATGGGATCATAAAGCAACATGCGAACCCCACCATTCATTCCTCCGTTAGTGGTGCTCCATTGCGCAGTGGCACTGCATTGCAATATGGAGCAAGCAATGCAGATGGCCCAACGCCCGTTCATTGCACAACAAGCACTTGGCTAGAACTCAACGTGGCGCCATTGCTCACACGCACCAGATAGGCTCCATTCGTGATGCCTTCAAGAGACACCGCCGAAGGGGACGACGCCGGACAGGCGTGCCATGCACGGATGACCCGGCCTGTAGGATCAACAACTTCGACATTCACGATTCCGGCTTCGCGCCAAGCAGCACCGAACATCAATGATGTGGTCTTTTCTGATGGATTCGGAAACAAAACGAATGCATCAGCGGATCCAACAGTGATTGACGGTTCATTCAATCCAATAGTGAAATCGTATTGTAGCTGTGCGTAGAATGCCTCCTCCGCGTCCGGAGGTGATTGAGTGGCATAGCTCAGGTAACAATATGGGTCAGTTGTTGGCGGGCAGTTAAATGGAAACTGTGCCACGGCGTACGACCGGCCAAGGACGTATAGCCGCCCCCCGGACCATGGTAAAGCCATGTTCAAATAGTCTTCACCATAGCCACCGAAGTAGGTGCCAAACACGAATGCGTCGGATAGGCTGAAGCCCAGGACAACGCCTTCGCCAGACGGAATGCCGAAATCGGCGGGTAGGGGCTGGAAGTAGGTGTTCGGCCGGGGAAGAACGGGGATGTTATCGATGGAGCTCGGCAATGTGCCAGTAATCAATCCGATAATCATCGTACCTCCTTCATCCGGCCACATCGATTCGACATGACCATAGATGAAAGTAGACCATTTTAGTTGTCGAGTTGTTCTATGAAACTTCATAATGAAGCGTTGATCCTGCGTCCAGTTCGTTGGATACAGGGCTTGTTGACCTGACGCGCATCTTGGGAATTGAGATGTTCCTGACGGGCCACAATTGTTTGGGGCATACGAAATGGCTGAAGTATGGCCAGCTACATATACGTCACCATTAATGTTGATTCCAATCCGTTCGATATGTTCATTTCCCGTAGTTCCAATGTAGGTGGACCAAGTAACTTCTCCGAACGAGTTCATGCACAAGACGAACCCATCGTTCATGCCAACGGATGATTGAAAATACCCTCCTGGCACCTCGCAAAGCGGAAACTCGCCAGGGACAACAACTGCGCAATTCGGATTTGAAGCACTTTGGCTGCCAGTACTGCCGACCACGTAAACGGCCCCAATGCCATTGTCGATTGCTAGCTGATAGGCCGCATCGTGTGCGGCGCCACCGATCAATGTACTGTGAATGAGATTCAGTTCCGAATCGAACCTGGCATAGAATGCATCCTGCGAGCCCCCTGGCTGCTCCTGGACGAAGGCTTGGCTCCCTATCGAATTACAAATGGGGTAAGTGCCGACGGAACCTTCGCATGTGACCTCAGTGACCAATGTGTTCGGCGAAATACCCCCTGCGCTGCCGGTGATGTGCACGTTGTCGTTCGCATCAATCCGGACACACTTACACATATGCGTATTCGTGCCGAAGTAGGTACCCCAGTCTTGCATTCCGAATGGCGTGCTCGTCCTGCTGAAGCGGGCCATGAAGCAGTCAGAGGCGGAGTTGGTGACATCATTGAATGATGTCCCAATTGATGGGACAGGCAAGTCAGTGCTCCATGTCCGTCCATAGAGGAGGACGCTCGACTGGTCTGCTGAGAGTGCCACACTATAGGCCGCGTCGGCCCCATTTCCACCGAAGAGTGTTGTATACGTCCGGTGATAATCCTCGTCGAATTCCGAGTAGTAGGCTTCGCTTCCGCCATTGAATTCGCCGAATTGAGCATTGAACAATGGAAACTCCGGGCTTGTGGTTTGACCGCATGCAACCAAACCGCCGCTGAAGGTCAGCGCCCCCTCCCAGGCCGCGTCAACTTCTGTATGCCCATAGAACGTCCCCCACTCCGGTTCCAAAGAGGGACCGCCGCCCATCGCCCCAAAACTCTCGCTCACATCAATGATCAACGGGTAATCGGTGTCATAGGCGCCGGGGGTGAAGCCGACAGAGATTTCTCCCGGGAATAGCTCGTAGTCCACCTCGGCATCGACCAGCACGGTGCCCCCGTTGATCTGCTGGTAGCTGAGACCCTTGGGCAGCACGACGGAAAGACCGCCAGCGTAAGCCTTTAGTTGGTCATAGGCATCCAGGATAAGGCTGTCCTGGCCACTGAATTGCAGCCGTAGGTCGGAAGGGTCGCTCCCTGGACGCATCACGAAATAGAACTTCGGCCCCCACGGGTTGCTGTAAGCGTGGAAGTCGATAAAGGGATACACATTGGGATACACGATGCGGCGCGAAGCGTGCAAACCCATGATGGGTTCGGCCAAATGGCCCAAGATGAAATTCCAATAGTCCGGCAACTCCTCGTACGCGTTCGGCACGCATGCGAGATTCACGTTCGTCCCGATGAACTTCATGCCCACACGATAGATGCTATCGGGTGTGGTCAAGGAGGAGTCACGCGCCCCTAGCTGGAAGAAGACTTCGTTCTTGTTCGAGAAGAACATCTGCGGAAACGACTGAATGCTGTAGTACAGGATGTCGGGCGCCAATCCGCCTTGCATCGCAGTGAGCTGCCCGCGATTCTGCATGTACGCTGAATGGCTGCTGGGTGCCTCGCCCTTGTGATCAATGGGGATGAAATCACCCGGCCCCTGGGCTTGTATGAGCGAACTCGCGAGAACGAACGCGGCAAGTACGGCTGCCACTTTCCGTTTGCGGTAAAATGCGTTGGGCGTTGGGCGTTGGGCGTTGGGCGTACATGGCGATCGGGGATTGGGATGGTGAAGGTAAACGCGTCTACAACCTGTGCAAGTCCCGATTGCCCGCTGCGGCCAACGCTTCCAAGTCGCATGGGCGTGAACCGCGCACCGCCCTCCGGTGTTGCCCGGTACCTTCGCCGCCTTCGCATACCATGTCCGAGACCAAGATCATCGCCCCCTGGCAGTATTGCCCCAGCCTCACGCGCTACGAGCGCTGGCGCACGCGCGAAGTGCGCATCGGCGGCATCGGCATCGGCGGCTCCAACCCCATCCGGGTGCAGAGCATGACCACCACGGATACGATGGATACCGCGGCCACCGTGGCCCAGAGCATCCGCATGATCGAGGCCGGTTGCGAGCTGGTGCGCATCACCGCGCCGAGCAAGAAGGACGCGGAGAACCTGGCCGAGATCAAGAAGCAGATCCGCGCGGCGGGCTTCAGTGCGCCCTTGGTGGCCGATATCCATTTCACGCCCAATGCCGCTGAAGTAGCTGCGCGCATCGTGGAGAAAGTGCGCGTGAACCCCGGCAATTACGTGGACAAGAAGAAGTTCGACGTGCGCGAGTACACCGATGCGGAATACGCCGAGGAGCTCGAGCGCATCCGCGAGCGCTTCACCCCGCTGGTGCGCATCTGCAAGGAGCACGGCACGGCGATGCGCATCGGCACCAACCACGGCAGCCTCAGCGACCGCATCCTGAACCGCTACGGCGACACGCCGCAGGGCATGGTGGAGAGCGCCTTCGAGTTCCTGCGCATCTGCCGCGACGAGAACTACCACGAGATCGTGCTGAGCATGAAGGCCAGCAACGTGCAGGTGATGGTGCAGGCTTACAGGCTGCTCGTTCACCGTATGATGGCCGAGGGCTGGGACTATCCGCTGCACTTGGGCGTGACCGAAGCCGGCGATGGCGAGGACGGGCGCGTGAAAAGCGCAGCGGGAATCGGCGCGTTGCTGGAGGATGGCATCGGCGATACGGTGCGCGTGAGCCTCACCGAAGAACCTGAAGCGGAGATCCCCGTTGCGCGCGCGCTGGTGGAACGCTACGCGAGGCGAGCAGGTCACGACGCGATACCAGCCATAGAGCAATCGCCACTGGACCCCTTCGCGCATGTGCGCCGCACTTCTCGCGAAGTCCTCAACATCGGCGCGCGCCACGTGCCCGTGGTGATGGCCGATTTGAGCAACCGCGCAGCCATCACGCCGGCCACGCTCTTCGCTTGGGGCTATCGCTACAGCGTGCCGCTGGACAAGTGGAACATCACCGACCAAGCCTGCGACTTCGCCTTCATCGGCAAGAACACGCATCGGGTTCGAGATACCCGGAACGCTCGGCGTCGTGCAGGAGCACGCCACATGGCTGAAGGAGAAGCACAAAGAGCGGCACTATCCCTTCATCAGCAAGAAGGACTACATCGATGGCGTGGAGCAGCATCCGCAGTTCAACCTGGTGTACGCGACCTTGCCTGAACTGGACGAGGCCTTCATCACGAAGCTGAAAGGCGACGCCACCCGCCGTGCTACTGATCGACACTTACAATGCGCATGGCATGGCCGAACAACGCCGGCTCTTCTTCGAGTTGATGGCGAGGAGTGCCCGGTACCGGTGATCATCGGTCGGGCCTATGGCGACATCACCAACGACGCGCTCGTGGCTGCAAGCAGCACGGACATCGGTCCGCTGCTGATTGACGGCTTGGGCGACGGCATCTTCATCGCCGATGAGAAAGGCGGACGCGAAGACCTCGTCTGCCGCACCGCTTTCGGTATCCTGCAAGCCACGCGCACGCGCACCAGCAAGACCGAGTACATCAGTTGCCCCAGCTGCGGCCGCACGCTCTTCGACCTGCAAGAGACCACCGCGAAGATCCGCGCGCGCACCAGTCACCTGAAAGGCGTGAAAATCGGCATCATGGGCTGCATCGTGAATGGCCCCGGTGAGATGGCCGATGCTGACTTCGGTTACGTGGGCACCGGAAACGGCGTGATCACGCTCTACCGCGAGAAGGATGGGGGGAAGCGCAACGTGCCCAGCGCACAAGCCGTGGATGAATTGATCGCGCTGATCAAGGAGAACGGGATGTGGGTGGACCAGACGGAGAACTAGCGAACAAGGAATCCGACCATCCGCAACGCCCTTGTCCTCGCACTATTCATTGCAGCTGGCAGTGCCGCCGCACAACGCACGCGTGCGCTCGAGCAACTCGCCATGACCATGGAGGGCCCGTACTCCAGCGCCGATCAGGCCGCGACCGATACGAGCTACCTCAACATCGAATTGGAGATGGTGCGCATCTGGGCGAAGCGCAAGGATGGCGCTTGGTTCTATATGGAGCAGGCTGCAGCCGAGAGCAAGGCCAAGCCTTATCGCCAGCGCGTCTATCGGCTCACCGAGGTGAATGACAGCACCTTCCGAAGTGAGACCCACACCATTCGCAATGGTGAGCGCTACTTCGCGCCTATAGGGACTTCAACCTCCTCGCTCAGCTGCACGCGGATTCCATCGATGGATGGAGGGCTGCACCATCACCTTGCATCGTTACAAGAGCATTTATCAGGGGGCACGAACGGCCGCGATTGTCCCAACTCGCGCAGCGGTGCCGCCTATGCCACGAGTGAAGTGACCATCCGCAGCGACCGCATGATGAGCTGGGACCGCGGCTACGACGATGCGGGCAAGCAGGTCTGGGGCGCCACAAAGGGCGGATACCTCTTCTTGAAGAAGCGCAAGTACTGAACGCGCCGAGGCCGCGCGCCTTGCGGGGCGCGGCCTCGGTGCCTATGGTGTATGGAACGTGGTTCACTCTGAACGGCCACTTCGGCGGTGGCCTTCTCCTGTTCGGCGGCGCTGCCATTGCTGGCAGCGACGCATACCAGGAGGATCAGCAGCACGGCTGCTTGTAGGAGGGTGGTGGTGCTTGGTCTGCATGGTGGTTCGTTGCGGTCTGGCCCTGTGAACGGGCCTTTGCTCGCAGCGGTTCAGGCTTTCGACGGTCCAGCACTGGTGATCGACGAGAGCCTGTCAAGCCCCTCGGCCATCATTTCCCCAGGTAGCCCTTGATCGCGGCAACATCAGGCCTCGAACGCGGCAATTCCGGCCGAGGATACCCTGCACGCCGTGTTCGGATAGTTGTCCTTGAAGCTCTTGGTGACCTCGATGTCAGCCCGCCTCTTTCCAGCTTGCTGATCTGCACGCTCAGATTGCCGCGCGTGGCACCGGTCTTCTCAGGATGAAGTTGAAATCAGCGCTCTCCACCGAGACCAACAGGCTCATCACCGCCAGCCGGAGCTGGTTGTGCAGCACGGATCGAGAAGCGGCGCGAAGGCCATCTTCTTGGCGTTTGAGCAGGATTCCGGGGATGATGTAGCCCAGCAGCATCGCCCCGCAATAGAGCGCGGTGAGCAAACCCGCCTGATCGTGAAGTGCGTGGCGATGCCTGCCGCCAGAAAGAGCAGGCCGCCAAGGATCAATGGCCGGAAGCGCAGGTCTGGCCCGTCATGAAAGTGGGGATGCCGGTGAGCAAGGTGATCATCGCCCCGGGGTCCTGATTGTCCATCACGCTCACCAAATGGTGATGATCGTCGGTGATTACAAACGAGGACCACAGCCAGCCAATGACCCCGTCCATGGGGTTGCTCACGGGCTCCTGCCGCCCTTGCCGGGCGCCATGAATCGAACTGATGATGCCGCCGCCGATTCCCGCCACGCCCTAAGGCATGCCATGCCGCACCGCAGGGTCGAGGTCGATGAGCGGGTAGGTGGCCAGCATGGCCACGGTGAGCAGGATGCCCCAAAGCAGGAAGTAGAAGCTGAGGCGGCTGAAGCTGCGTTTGGCCTGGCGGATCATGCCTTCGATGACCTTCGCTCTGTTCGGGTGTGAGTTGGTCTTCCATGGTTGTGTTGATTCGGGTCCAAACACAGATAAGTTTACATGGCAAACCAAATTCATTCGTCACTTCGGCCAATGAATATCCTCGTGGCTGGAAGTGGCTTGGTGGGCTGGCCGTGCTGGAATCGGCAATGCACGCCGAACGCATTGACCGGGCGATCGCGCTGCTTCGGCGGCCCCGGATGAAATGACCCGAAACTCGAGACCTGGCTCCCAGTCGAAGGCGATTTGTTGACAGCGTTGAGGCCCCAGCCTGGTGTGCCGTGATCTGCTGCCTAGGCACCACCATCCGCAAGGTGGGCGGCGACAAGGCCAAGTTCATCCACGTGGACAAAGACCTTGTGCCAGGACTTGCGCGCCGGGCAACCGGGTGAAAGGGGAGATGGAAGAAGGCCTGAAGGCGATGGGCTTCCCGGAGCTGCACATCTTCCAGCCCTCGATCCTCACAGGTCCGCGCAGCGAGAAGCAATTGGGCGAGCGCATCGGCATCGCCGTGATGAGCGCGATCGCAGCGCTGCTGCCGGATAAGTACAAACCCATGCCCACGATGTGCTGGCGAAGGCCACGATCAACTGCATCGGCACCGCCCGGCGGCACGCAATGCATCCCCGCCTCGATCCGCGGATTGGCGGGCGCTTAAAGTTCACCATCCTTCCTGCAGCCAATGCGAGCTCGGCCTCAACTCAAGCTGCGCGCTCAGGCTATCGCGGGCCGCATCGAAGGCGGGCCGCAGCTCTGCGCAATGGGTTCCGCGTCTGGGAACTCCTCTTTGCGGCGATCCACCCGCGCTCCGTTCTTCCAGAAGCGGAAGCACACATGCGGGACCCGTGGCTAGGCTGGTGCTGCCCACCTCCCCGTCCCATCGCCCTGTTGCACGCGCCGGCCCTGCTTCACGAGGACCTTGCGCATGTGCAGGTACTGCGTGCTGTACACCCGTTGTGCCCGATCTTCACGAAGTTGCCGTTGCCCTTTGGTGCGGCCCGCCTGCTCCACTACGCCATCACCCACGGGTGCATCGGCGTTCCATAAGGTGCTGCGTAATCCGTGCCGGGATGCGCCTTCATCACCTTCTGCACCGGATGCAGCCGCTGCCGCTGAAGCCCGATGACATCCGGCTGATTTCAACGGCGCTTTGGGAAAGCCTTACGCAGGCTGTTGCCTTCATCATCGAAGTAGGTGGCCTCTTGCTCCTCGCCGAAACGGAAGCGCTTCACCTTATCGCCGCTGATGTAGCGCGCGGCAAGGATCCGCGGCGCACCCACGCGCTTGCCCTCCACGCTGCGCTCAGCATAGGCCACGCTGAACACATCGCCTTTCTGGATGCGGTGAAATCGACCGTCCACGCGAACACCTCACTGAGCAGCACGGCGAGCATGGGGTCGGCGCCGGCTTTCGCCAGGTCGTTGTGGAGCGCGCCGGTCACCGTGGCGGCAATGGCATGCTGGGTGACCGTTACCGCGCGCTTTCGCCGATGATCACGTACTCGTTGCCGGGCAGCGGGGGAAGACGAAGTACTGAATCGGATCGGCCTTCGTAGATGAAATAGTGCGGCGTTGCGCCTTCGCGATCGGGCGCAATGAACGCTATGGATGCTCAGATCGAGCTTGCGCGCATCGAAGAGTCCCTTCTGCCTTCGATAACAGTGTCTCTATCACCGATGCGGATACGCCCTCCGCGCCCAGCAATCCGCCGAAGCTCGCGCCGCTCTTCACGGTGCCTTCGGCAAAGGCTGTCCATGATGATGCCGTAAGCCGAAGGCGGCGGAAGAGCACCACCACGGTGTCCTCCACGGGCTGCTCCTCCACGTACTCAGCGCGAGGCCCCAGATCAACACTGAAGAAGACAAAGACCAGCGCCCTGCCAGCACCAACAGCCCGAGTTGCACCCACCGTTTCATGCGGGCAAGAAAGGCGCTTGTCTCCGGTGTTGACCGTGGACAAGCTTGAGCCTTTCCACCATGCACTGTTATCGGGGCACCGGTAGCCGGCGATCGCTTACGGCAGGTCGACGAACGAAGGTCAACGCGGAGTGCGCAGATCCGAAACAGGGGTCATTTCTAACCCCCCTTCGCGACCAGGCCCCACTTGTAAGCGGTAAATCACTAGCCCGGCTTGCTCTTGATCCTGAACTTGTGGAAGATGTTCTCGCGGTAGCCATTCACCGTGTTCTGGGCACGCCCATCTGCTTAGCCACTTGCTCGTAGGTGGGCTCCGATTCGTGGCACACCGCGCGGATGAACTCGATCTCGCGCGGGCTCATGTTCGCCACTACGCGCAAGCGGGCCGCTTCGTGGGCGCTAGGGGTCACGGGCATGCCGTGCTCCACGAGGTCCTCGTTGATGTAATGGCCCAGGGTGGCCACTTGCTGCAGCGCTTCGCTGAAGAGCCCGCGGCCCACGTTCTTCGGCAGGAAACCGCAGGCCCCGGCGCACAGGGCCTGGCCCAGCGGCGTCGTCCCTTGTCGAAGGTGAGGGCGAGGGCGCGCGTCTGCGGCTGGTGCTCGCGGATCCAGGCGATGGTGGCATAACCAAATCCGCTCACAGGCATGTGCAGGTCAACGATGTTCACGGCCACATGAGCGCCGTTGGCGGCGGCTTGGCACGCGTATGTCCTGTCCATTCTCGGCCTGCACCACCCCATCATAGCCGCCGATCAGCGCGATCGGGGCAGCCAGTGCGTTTCGGAAGAGCGTGGTCATCGACCAGGCGATCGGGATGCGCGCGGGTCATCAGAGCAATCGGTTGCGTTCATTCAATCGAGCAGGTTTCCAGCGCAATGCGAAGAGCACGAGCCCGGTCTTGTCCTCTCGCCGAACTTATTGAAGAGTTGGATTCGGGTAGTAGTCCACGGTGCGCCGGTGCAGGCCCATTATCTCGGCGATCGGTCGTAGGTGAATCCTGCTCGTCGCACACGAGGCGGCGCAAATGCATTCCCCGATGTTGATGCGTTCGAGCAATTCGGAGCGCTCGCGCTCGCGAGCGCGTAGCTGGTCCGGTTGCCCTTGAGCACTTCGTTCCAGGTCGTCGTCAGGTAGTAGCCTGTCAGGCGGATGCTGTCAAGTGCAAGGCGCAGCACCTCGGGCTTGGCATTCTGGGCAGATAGCCCCGGGCTCCGGCGCGCGTACTGCCCGTATTATGGAACCTCTCGGTGGCTTCGAAGGTGAGTGCCATTGATAGGATCTCCGATTGCGGTTGTTGAGCCAGGCAATGGTGCCCAGCCATCCATCACCGGCATGTTCGGAGGTCGATGATGGCCAGTTGCGGCGGCTTGGGTAAGCCCCAGTCTCGATCATCTCAGCGCCATGCCCAGCTTCCAGGGACACCTGGTAATCGCCGAGCGCGTTCACGGTGGGCGCCAGGCCGGCTCGGACCCGGTGAAGTGATCATCCACCAAGGCGATGCGGTGCTTCATGCCTCCTCCGGTGGCAGGATCCACGCTGTGCCGTTGCTGTCTTGGCGGGCGGTGTATCCGATCGAAAGCTGGCACCGGCGGCTCACCACGCCGAGCACCTCCGTTTCCGCGCAGTGCGATCAGCCTCAGCGCTCTGGCTATCGGTTCAACGCGCAACAAGAGCGTTCTGCGCATCAACCGTGATGTCGACCTTGCAGGTGCGAGCGCGCAGCGGGCCTGGCTGATGAGCTGCTGGCAGCTGTTGTAGAGAATGACGCGTTCGTCCTCGCTTTCAGCGTGGGCGGGAGCCGAGCTCCTTCAGGCGTGGCACGGATGCGATTAACGCGGCGAAGGCGGTCCGCATCGAGCGCAAGCTGCTCGGGAAAGCGGCAGGTCGCTGCCCCGCCGGTTCGCAGCGCAACGATGGTGGTGCGCAGTTCAGGCGCATCGCCCGGTCATCACCCCGGTGGTGGCCTGCAGCCGATCGTCGGGTGAGCCAGCGAGCGCACCGCGCCGCTGAGCTGTGCCGCAATGAGCAGCTGGCCCAAGCTCTCGTGCAGGTACTTGGCAACCCCACGCATTTCCTGCCGCGCGTCTCGCCAGTGGCGAGTCCAGCAGGGCCTGCAGCCTCTTTGCCGTCACCCGCGCCGAGGCTGATGCGGAGCGGGCATTGAGCCAGGCGCAGAGAAAAGGCGAGCGCGGCCAGTATCATCCCGGCAAGCCATCCGTTTGTCAGATCAGGGTGAGCGCGGCGATCGGCGTCGATCCGATGTGCGGTGCCAGTTGCGCACGACTTGCCTTGAGTGAAATGGGGAGGTGCATTTCTGACCGGGGTGGCCCATCCGGATCTTTCTGAATAAGTGGTTTCAATCGAGTCTGATGCACCAGGCCAGTACCGCGCGCTTGTACGGCGCATCGGCGATGGCATGGTCGGCGACAGCCAGCGGGTCTTGTTGAGGCGTCGGATTCGCTTCTCGCGCATGCCGAGGATGGCATTGTACGAAAGGGAACCCGAAGTGCATCATGCACATCATTGTACACAAGCAAGACCTTCACCGCATGAAGCGTTGGCTGTTCATTGCCGGCCCGATAGCGCGTTGCTGATCTTCGATAACCGCTGCGGCACGCGCGGCCAGCCGCCTGCGCTGATGGCAGGCTTGGTGGCGTGGATGGCCCTCTGGTGGATAACCGGCCCGTGCCCATCCCGGTCACCTCCATCACCTACCGCTACTGCTGTTCCGTTGCTGGAGGCGACGGTGGTGTGCCTGCCGCCGCCGCGCACTGCGGCAGGAGATCGTCTTCCTCTTCCCTCAGCGGCTTCATCATCGCTGGGCATTGGGCGCTGCAGACTGCACCGGCGCATCGCATTGAGCATCATGGTGCGTGTGGGCAGCAGCTCGGAGCGGCGATTACCGGGCGTAATGGTCGCGGTCTTGCACTCAGCATGTGGATGAGCAGCACCGCCGCAACTGCCGGTGATACTTTTGATCGCCCTGACTTTGGTAGACGATGAGGACGCGCACGCTGATGCGCTGAAGCGATTGACCGTGCCCTTGCTATTGGGTGTTGCGTCCCGGGCAACGGTTGGCGGCATATTTTCTGTGGGCACACCGCTTAACCTCGTCTTCATCGCCATGTGAAAGCAGCTCTATCACAGACCAGGATGCCATCGGCTTCAGGCAATGGATGGCCCACCAGGCTGCTACGCTGGCACGGGGTCTTCCTCGCGATTGCCATGGCTGCACCTGGCAGCGCAACGTCTTCAAGTTGAAGGGCGATTCAATCTGAGGCGCTGATGGAATGCAACTGCGGTTGAAAGCGGTGGGCCGCCCTCGCGCGGTGAATGGCTGGCTGGGGGCGTCATTCGCTGGTAGCGCTGCTGTGGATGTCAGGCGATTCGATCGAGCGGGGCGAAACGGAGCTCTTCACAGGCTACAACGATCGTGCCGAAGCCTTGAAGGAGGTGAGCGATGCGGCCGTGGCGGTGATGGGCGCGGTGCTGCTCTTCCTTCTCCCCGGCGAAGAACGGCGCATGCGGCAACCGCACGATGCCTACGCCACGCACGAAGAAGGACGGTCGCTCGCAGGCTGGAGCTTCGCCGAGCGCGTGCCCACGGGGCGTGCTGCTCATCGGCGGTGGTTTCGCGCTGGCAGCGGGGGTGGACAAGAGCGGCCTCAACGGCATCATCGGCGAAGCGATGGCGGGCCTCGGTTCTTTGCCTATGACGCTGTTGATGGAAGCACCGCGCTGATCGTTTTTTGCTCAGCAGGCTGGGCAGCAATACCGCCACCATGAATCTCGCTTCCGATACTCGCCGCCATGGCCGATCGCTGGGGCATGGAACGACGTTGCGACATCACTCTGAAAGCGGTCGGCGCTGGCCGCGAGCCTGGGCTTCATGCTGCACATCGCATCTCCGCCGCAGACCGCTCCGTCTTCGGCACAGGCCGGATCGTAAGGCGGGAGATGGTGAAGACAGGCTGGTGTGGATGGATGTGTTCGAGGTGGTCGCCACTGATGCTCTTTTTCGGTCTAAGATGATAATCCTTGAAAGCTGTAATTATTCTTTGCTGAACGAGCGCAGTTACTTGACAACCTCCAGCGACTCCGCGCTCTTTGGCGTGGTGTGGAACGGCTACGCCGTACTTTATCGATCTGGATGTTCATGTCGCCCGAAGTGAAGGCGGCATTGCCGGGCGCAACTTCCTTGACGGACCACTCGAGGCTTTCCATACCATCCTCATCGACGGCAAGTTCTATTCGATCTTCTCCATGCTTTTCTTTGGCATCAGGTTCGGTTCTTTACTCGCGAAAGGGGGGGATGGGCTGTGGCAGCTTCTGTCGCCGCATGTTCATTGCTCTCATCATCGGCTGGCTCCATCTGCGCTACCTGTGGGCGGGC
>JADIYA010000003.1 GCA_016705545.1 Flavobacteriales bacterium | reverse complement strand
CGTCCAACCACTGCATTTTCACGCCCGGGCACACCCCGACGAGATCAACGCGAGCGCCGGGTCCCGCAGGGGTGGATGCACTGCGGTCTGGATCGATGCGGTACAACCCATTGCCTGACGATACCCAGAGATTCCCGGCAGGGTCTTCCGCGATGACGTTCGTCGCGCATTGGGTGCCATCGATGCGCGCGCGCGGGTCGCTCTTTGCAGCAGCCAGGCTCGAGGCTCCATCAGTCACGGCAGAATGGAAGGTAGACCTCGGTTTGGGATCGAACACATCCAGCCCTCTGTTCGTGCCCACCACAACAGCCCTGCGCGATGTCGTGGATGAGCCTGGATTCAAGTTGTCTCGCGCGGTGCTGTCCGCCGGATCGTGGCGGAACCCGGAATGAATAGCCGTCGTAGCGGTTCCAGGGCCATCCTTGGTGGCGGACTACGCGAAGCCCGCTCGTTCCTGGATGATGCTGCTCACCATGTCTGCCGAAGGCCGTCCTCGATGGTGAGGGCGCGGAATGGCAGATAGAGAGTATCCCACTGCGCCTGCGCCCCGCTCCCCGCCAGAAGAACGAACAGCAGCGTGGATCGCAGCACGCGCACCTTCACGGCGTGTAAATGCCATTCGTCATCGCGTACACCACAAGTCCCGCCGCATTCCGCGCGCCGGTCTTCAAGAGCAGGTTGTTCCGGTGGAAGTCCACCGGGCGAGGGCTCACGAACACTTTCTCGGCGATCTCCGTCGTGGTACATTCCGTGCAGATGCCACGCAGTACTTCCAGTTCGCGCTCGCTGAGCGGATCGATCTCGTTGAAGGTGGGTTTCACCTGCTTCTTCTTCACCAGGCCGTGCAGCATCACGCGGCTCACCAGCTCGCTGAAATAGAATCCGTTCGCATGCACCGACCGGATCGCCGTATCGATCTCGTCCGGCTCGGCGTTCTTCAACATGTAGCCGTTCGCGCCCAGCTCCATCAGGTGCGTAATGAACTTGTCCTCGTCGTGCGTGCTGAGGATGAGCACCTTCACCTGAGGGAAGTCCTGCTTGATGCGCTTGGTGGTCTCGATGCCATCGAGCACCGGCATCTCCAGATCCAGCAGCACGATGTCCACCGGCGTGTTCTTCAGCGCGGTGAGCAGTTCCTCGCCATTGGCGCACTCCAGCACCACCTGTACACCGGCCATGTCGCGCAGCAGCATGGACATGCCGTAGCGGAAGAGGCGTTGGTCGTCGGCGAGGGCCAGGCGGATCATCGCCGAAAGATCGTGCGCTGCCCACCGTGCAGCACCCGGTATTTGTACCAGTTCTGTGGTGACGCGGTCATGTGATCGCGAAGTGGGATCTCAACTCGGCTTCTATAGCGAAACCCGATCCCATCAGTTCATCCACGGTGGCAGTACAGGCCGCCGCTCCGGATGCCCGTGCTTCCTTGCCCACGCGCTCCAAGAGTTCCAGCAGTTGAGTTGCCCCGGTGGTGCGCGAGGGCCGCAGTTCGTGAACGGTCGCCTCCAGCCCTCGGGTGTCATCGCTGAACGCATTCCAGCAGCGCACGGATTGTCCTGGAGCATCCTCCAGGTAGACGCGCACCACATAGCTCCATGCGCGAACGATCCCCTTTGAAGAGTCGTTCGAGGTACGAGAGGTCAACGTGCATCCGGTTGTGGTCTAGCGGATAATCTCGCTGGGACCGCAATATCGCAAGCGGCTGATTGAGGTCAAGTGTCAAGCGCGCTCCACGAAGTACATCTCCATCTCCCCCTTGCCCTTGGCCTGCACCTTGCCACGTGAGGTGAACGTGAGACCCGGCTCATCCTTCACGAGCGCATATGTGGCTTCGCTGATGTTCACCTGGCCCACCGCGCCACTGCTCTCCATGCGGCTGGCGGTGTTCACGGTATCGCCCCAGATATCGTAGCTGAATTTCTTCACGCCCCGATGCCCGCGACCACGGGACCTGTGTGGATGCCGATGCGGATCTCGAAGTAGGAAGACCGGTTGTTGATCTTCCTTGCCTTTCCTTCGGCAATGAAGTCGCGCATCTCCAGCGCGGCGAGCACCACATCGGTAGGCGTGCGTGTTGTTCGGCGTTGGCAATCCACCGGCCGCCATGTACGCATCACCTATGGTCTTGATCTTCTCGATGCCGCACCAGCGGTGAGGTGTGATCGAAGGCGCTGAAGCACCTCGTTGAGATGCGCGCAGATCATATGCGCTCAGCGTTTCGCTCATGGCGGTGAAGCGCTGAAGTCGGTGAAGAAGGACGGTGACCTGGTCGACTGTGACGGCCTCCGCGAGGCGTTGGCTGTGAGTTCCTCAGCCACTTCTTCCGGCGGGATGTTCAGCAGCAGCTCTTCGCTACGCGCCTTTTCCTTGCTGATGCGGTTGCGTTGGCGCCACACCACGCCCAGGAAGAGCAGTGCGAAGCCAAACCGCCGCCGATGCCGTTGCGCACCAAGGCGTTGGCGTTGGTCCTTCTTTTCCTGCTCGGCCCGGGTCTCCGCTTCCTTCTTGTCAAGTCGTATTGCATTTTGCACCTGCACGGCGCTTGCGCGTGTTCGCTTCGTTGGTGATGCTGTCTCGGGTAGGCGATGTGCAGCAGATTTGCTCCATGCCGTCACGGCATTCCCTTGGGCGTTCGCGATGTCGTACAGGCCCGCGTGCGCGTTGAAACCGTTGCTTCGCACCACTGACGCGCGTATTCGATTCCTTTGTTGAGGTAATCCTTCGCTTCGTCGTAGCGCTTGGCCTGGTGAGTATCTCGCCTGTGTTGATGGAGGCCGCTGCAAGTCTGAACGGATCGCCGAGCTGCCCAAGGAGGACCAGGATGCGTTCGTTGTATACAAGTGCTGTATCGAACTGCTCCAGGCGCTGGTAATGGTTGGCGAGGGAACCAAGGGTGATGGCCTCACCCATCGGATGTCCCAAGGCGCGCGCCAAGGACACCGCCCTGTTCAGGAAGGCACGCGCTTCATCGGAGCGGCCTTCGTCGTCGAGCACATTGCCCAGGTTGTTGCATGTTCTGGCTATGCCCAGGCTATCCCTGTGCGCTCATATGCGTGCAGTACCTGCTCCAACAAAGGCGGTCGCCTTCGCATGCTCGCCCATATGCCCGTACGACGCCGATGTTCATGCGCCTGTCCACCACCGCCGCGCTGTCCCTAGCTGCTCAGCAACTTCAGGCTGGCGAGGTTCTGCTTCAGCGCTTCGGAAATCGCTGCTGCTCCGCGATATGGGCGAGTGCGAAGTGGATCTTCTTCTGCTTGTCCAACATCGCCCAATGGGGCCCAGAGCGCCAGGGCACGTTGGAGATGGGTGATGGCGTGCCGTACTCCTGCTCATTCATGTGCCGACCAATGACGCGCAAGCTTCGGCGGCAACACCGGGTTCGAATGACGGTTTCCTGCTGAATCGGGGCTTGTGTCCCATAAATGATCGCTGTCCGGACGGGTATCGGCAAATGTGGCGGCCAGCAAATTGGGCGCGTTTACGCGTACTGTACTCCTGGCCTGTCGGTCGAGGACCTGCCTCAACAGGTCGACGGGTGAACCGGCTGTCTGGCCGTCAGCTAGTATACACTAGAAGGATGCGCAAGGGTCGAATAAGCATGGCGGGTGGGCGTAGATGGTCGAGAACTTATTCAATCGATTCCCAGCAAAGTACATCTCCATTCCCCCTTGCCCTTCGCCTGCACTTTGCCGCGCGGCGTGAAGGAGAGGCTCGGCTCATCCTTCACCAGCTCATACGTCGCTTCGCTGATGTTCACCTGGCCCACTTCGCCGCTGCTCTCCATACGGCTGGCGGTGTTCACCGTATCGCCCCAGATGTCGTACTGGAACTTCTTCACGCCCACGATGCCGGCGACCACTGGACCGGTGTGGATGCCCACGCGCATCTCGAAGGCGGGTTTGCCTTGTGCATCACGCTCTGTTTTGCGCGCCTTCATGAAGGCCTGCATCTCCAATGCGGCGTGAACGACATCAACGGGCGAAGAGGACTTCGGATCCGGTAACCCGCCCGCGCACATGTACGCATCGCCGATGGTCTTGATTTTCTCGATGCCGCGCGATGCGGTGATGTGGTCGAAAGCCCTGAAACAGACGTTGAGTTCCTCGACCAGTTCTTGCGGTGTCAGTTTCTCACTGGCCTCGGTGAAGCCCTTGAAATCGGAGAAGAGGATGGTGGCAGTGTCGAAGTGCTTTGCTTGCGCCGCTCCGGTGTCCTTCAGCTCCTCTGCGACTTCCTCCGGTAGGATGTTCAGCAGGAGTTCCTCGCTGCGCGCCTTCTCTTTGCTGATGCGGTTGCGCTGGAAGAAGAACACGCCGGCGAAGAGCGCCACCAGCGCGAAGCCGCCCATGAAGCCGTTGCGCATCAGCTTCTGCTTCTGCACCTCCTTCTGCTGGATGGCGGTCTCCGAAGCGAACGTCAGGCTGTCGGCAAGGGCCTGCTTGTCGTAGTCGTACTTGTATTCCTGGCGGATCATCTCACGCTGGTTCTCTTCCCTTTCCGAACTGTCCTGCAACGCCACTTTCAGTTCGAACATCTCCAATGCCTTGTCATACCGGCCCGCATGCCGGTAGTATACAATGAGGTCGAGCGCGGCATGCTTCTGTGCTTCCAAGCTCCCCAACTCCACGGCGCTGTCCATCACTTCCTCACCCAGAGTGAGCGCCTGCGCCGTTTTGCCCTGGTCGAACATCATGCGGGCAAGGGTGCTCTTGAGCATCGTCTCGATGAACAGGTTCTTGACCTCCCGCGCTACCTCAATGGCTTTTTGCAGACTGGCCAGTGCGGCGTCGGGTTGTCCCATCGCCATCAGCACTTGGCTCTTCATCGAGTAGGCGGCCGCCAGTATGGAAATGTCGCCAACGCGCTCTGCGGCGACCAAGCCCTTGTCGCAGTAGTACAGTGTTGAATCCAGGTCGGCATCGGCCGGGGTGCTCGAGTAGGTGCTGGCCAGATTCAGGTACGGGCGAGGGCAGGTTGGGATGTTGGAGGCGCTCGAATACAGCGGCCGCACGCCTGAAGTAGGGTCTGGCCTCAACCATCTCGCCCATAGTGGTATGACAGGAACCGATGTTGGAGAGCAGGTTGCCGATCCGGGCACTGTCCTGCTGCTTTTCGGCTCCCTGAAGCAGAGTCGTGAACAGCTCCACCGCTTTGGCAACATCGCCGCTCTGGGCGTATTGGCCGGCCATGTTATTCTTTAACATGCCGATCAACTGTTCATTCCCGAGTGCTTCGGCCAGCGCCAGGGCTTCTTCCTCCTTGTCCATGGACGCTGCGGTTAACCCGCGGTTGGAAAGGACCTGGCCCTGATTCGCCAGGATCTGAGCGCGAAGGAGCCGATCACCGTCGGGGCCGTTGAGCGAATCGGCACGCGCGTAGCAGGAATCCGCACGGTCCAGGTCCGCCAGCAGTGTGAACTGGACGCCGCGGTTCATCACGGCTGAAGCGATCAGGGTACGGTCGCCGACCTGCTCGGCCAGTACGTTCATCGCACTCACGTGCTTGGCAAACGTGTCGGGCCTTTGCTGTATGGCGTTGTTGTCGAACAGATCGCGCAGGGCGTGAAGGCGTGCCGCTGGCCTAGCCTTGGGATTGCGGTAAACGGTCCAAAGACTGTCCACGTCCGGCTGCGCGTGGAGTACCACTGGAGCGCTGATCAGACAAAACAGTAGTAGGCAACAGCGGCGGATTCGGGTCATGTGGAAGGGCTGATAGGATCCGGTGAAGCTACCGGACTCGTCAACATCGACAATTGCCCACTTCTGGTGAAGATGGATCAGCCCTTCTCCACGAAGTACATCTCCATCTCCCCCTTGCCCTTCGCCTGCACTTTACCCCGTGAAGTGAACGTGAGGCCCGGTTCGTTCCGCACCAACGCATACGCGCTCTCGCTGATGTTCACCTGCCCCACCTCCCCGCTGCTCTCCATACGGCTCGCCGTGTTCACCGTATCCCCCCAGATGTCGTAGGCGAACTTCTTCACGCCAACGATGCCTGCGACCACGGGACCGGTGTGTATTCCGATGCGGACCTCGAAATAGGGTAGTCCTGCCGCGATTTTCCGCGCCTTGCCTTCAGCGATGAAGTCGCGGATCTCGAATGCAGCGCGCACTACATCCACCGCGTGAGTTGTATTGGGTGTGGGCAATCCACCGGCTGCCATGTAAGCATCGCCGATGGTCTTGATCTTCTCGATGCCGTGCTTCTCCATGATGTGATCGAAGGCGCTGAAGCATTCGTGGATGTCCCGCACAAGCTCCTTCGGGCTGAGTATTTCGCTCATGGCGGTGAAGCCCTTGAAGTCCGTGAACAGCACGGTGACCTGATCGATCTGCTTGGCATCAGCCTCGCCCTTCGCCTTTAGCTCCTCCGCGACTTCGGCTGGAAGGATGTTCAGCAGCAGTTCCTCGCTACGGGCCTTTTCCTTGCTGATGCGGTTGCGTTGGAAGAGAAAGGTGCCAGCCAACAGGATCATCAGCCCGAAGCCACCGATGAAGGCGTTGCGCTGGAGGTTCTTGCGGCGGAGTTCCTCAGCAGCCACAGCATCCTTCTTCTCCTGTTCGGCCTGGAGAAGCGCTTCTTTCTTGTCATAGTCATACTTGAAGCGCTGGCTCATGATGGCCTTCTTGTTCTCATCATTCAAGATGCTGTCGCGCATGGTGATGAACAACTCGTGCATGTCGAGCGCTTCACCGACCCTTCCCCGTGCCTTCTGCACCTCGTACAGGAGCTGCGCGGCATCCCTGATGTTGTATGCGTTCCAACCTTCCCGTGCCAGCGCCATGGAGCGCTGGCCGTAAGCCAAGGCCTGCTCCAGCGCGCCCATCGCCTGATAGTCGCTGGCGATCGCTGTGCATCCTACCCCTTCCAAAGCGTGGTCGCCGATCTTCTGTGCCAGTTCCAATGCAGCGAGGTCGTAGGCCAGGGCGCCGGGCAGATCTCCTTGGTGGAAACGCAGGTACGACAGGCCGAACAGGCAGATCACTTCATTGCGCGGATAGTCGATCTCGCGGGACACGGCAATGCTCCGCTCGTAGAGCGCCAGCGCCTGTTTATACCGTTTCCCCTCGCCCTGGATCTGTGCCATGTTGCTCAGCACCTCCGCCAGAATGTCCTTTTGGCCCAGTGCTTCCGCGATCACCAAGCGCCGCTGGTAATAGTCCATCGCATTGGCCGTGTCCCGCTGGCTGACATAGATGACCCCGATGTTGCCGAGCGTGCGTGCCATCATGGAACTGTCCTTCAATTCTTCAGAAATCTTCAGGCTCCTGGTCATATGCTCGATGGCACGCGTGGCATCCCCGAGATCCGATTCGGTGAGTGCCATGTTGTTCAGTGCTACCGATGCACCCTTGCGGTCACCAGCGGCCTCATACAATTCCAACGCAACGCGGAAGCGTTCCAGCGCCTGGGGCAGTTCGCTTCGACCCACATGCCCGCGACCTTGCAGGATACTGGCCGCGGCCATCTGCTTCTTCAGCCCTTTCTTCTCTGCGGCGTCATGGAGCAGGTTGCTGTAATGAAGGGTGCTATCCGGATCGCTGTTCAGGAAACGAATGGTGATGAACTTATTCAGCGCGGTAAGTCGAACGCTGTCTGGCTCTGAAGCAGTGCTCCAGAAGCCCCAGAGGGAATCGCTCGCCCGGTCGGACTTCGGCGGCTGTGCCATGGACGCGATGTTCATGAAGGACAGCGCGAAACCGAATGGTGCCCAGCGGAGCAGCTTCATGATATGATCTGTTCGTCTTCCCGCGCAGCGAAGTACATCTCGATCTCCCCCTTGCCCTTCGCCTGCACTTTTCCGCGCGGGGTGAAGGCGAGCCCCGGCTCATCCTTCACAAGCGCATAGGTCGCCTCGCTGATGTTCACCTGTCCCACTTCGCCACTGCTCTCCATGCGGCTGGCGGTGTTCACGGTATCGCCCCAGATGTCGTATGCGAACTTCTTCACGCCCACGATGCCCGCCACAACGGGGCCGGTGTGGATGCCGATGCGAATCTCGAAGTACGGGAGGCTGGTATTGATCTTCCTTGCCTTTCCTTCGGCAATGAAGTCGCGCATCTCCAGCGCGGCGAGCACCACATCGGTGGCGTGCGTGTTGTTCGGCGTTGGCAATCCACCGGCCGCCATGTACGCATCACCTATGGTCTTGATCTTCTCGATGCCATACTTGGCGGTGATGTGATCGAAGGCGCTGAAGCACTCGTTGAGATCGCGCACGAGATCCTGTGCGCTCAGCGTTTCGCTCATGGCGGTGAAGCCTTTGAAGTCGGTGAAGAGGACGGTGACCTGGTCGATGTGAACGGCCTCCGCCGAGCCTTTGGCTTTGAGTTCCTCGGCCACTTCTTCAGGCAGGATGTTCAGCAGCAGCTCTTCGCTACGCGCCTTCTCCATGCTGATACGGTTGCGCTGAAGGAAGAATACGCCGGCCAACAGCACCATCAAGCCGAAGCCGCCGATGAAGAAGTTGCGCTGAAGGTTTTTGCGGCGGAGTTCTTCTGCGGCCACTGCATCCCTTTTCTCTTGTTCGGCTTGGGCGGAGGCCTCCTTCTTCTCGAAATCATATGTGAGCCGTTGCTGCGTGATGCTCCGGGTCTTCTCTTCGTTGATACAAGCTGTCGTTCGCAGCCATGTATCGTTTGTGCGACTCGTATGCGCTCTTGTAGTCGCCTCGCGCACTATCCACCTGCGCACGCCCGTGGTAGGCTTGCGAAAGGAGGTAGTAGCTGCCAGTGGCTTCGCCTTCGGTGATCGCGCGGTCCAGAAAGCTTATTGCCAGCGGGTAGTGCTCGCGGGCCGCATTGCCCTTACCCAGCACCAGTGCTGCGTAACCGGCCGTGAACCGGTTGCCATCAGCCGTTGCCTCGCGCAAGGCCCGCTCGCCCTCGACGAGCGCGCTATCGATCGCCCCCATCTCGAAGTGGAGCATGGCAATGTTGCCGCGCACCCGCTGCGCATCGATCGCGTGACCCAATCCCAAATGCCGGTCCAGTGCGCGGTGGAGCATCGCCATAGCACCGGACTTGTCCCCTTGGGCGTTCAGGATACCGGCGACATTGTTGTCCACCGCAGCCATGCCGGTCGTGTTCCCAGTCTTCTCGAACAACCGTCGTGCATCCGCGTAATTTCTGAGCGCAAGATCGAACTCGTGTTGCTCCTTGTGAATACTGCCGATGGTGCTCAGCGCATTCGCCTCACCGTATTCATCCCGCATGAACCGGGAAATCCTCAGAGCCGCTGAGAAGTGTTCAGGTGCCCAGCGGATAGTTGCCCATTTGGGCATGCACCGTTCCGATGTTCTGCTCCATTTGCTGAATACCGATGCTGTCACGGATGCGCAGGCTAACCTGCTTGGACGCCTCATAGGATTCCAGGGCCTTCAGGTAATTGCCGCCATCCTGCTGGGCGTAGGCCTTGGCGCCAAGTGCTTTCGCTTCGCCAATGCCGTATCGGATCTCACGGCTAAGCGTGAGGGAAAGGTCGGCGAATGAATCCGCCTGTGCCAGGTCCGTTGCCAGGAACTCGATGGCAAGTTCGTACAGTGCATCCGCGGTCGCACTATCATGGCTGTCCGCTTGCACAATGTGGAGCAGTGAATCCAACGGAGAGCTGCTCTGTGCGGCCAACCGTTCGCAGCAGGTAATGCCCAGGCCGAAGGAGAAGATCACCCGAAGGAGCAGGCGCATGGTGACTATGATCCTGTGAAAAGTGTAGGATGAGTTCGACCCCGAATGTACTTCTATCGGTGGGCTGAGGTGGGTCGGTTCGCTGCTCGAGAATTGCCTACGAAGTACATCTCCATCTCTCCCTTCCCCTTCGCCTGCACCTTGCCGCGAGAGGTGAAGGTGAGACCAGTCTCATTCTTCACCAACGCATACGTCGCCTCGCTGATGTTTACCTGGCCCACCGCGCCGGATGACTCCATGCGGCTCGCCGTGTTCACCGTATCGCCCCAGATGTCGTACTGGAATTTCTTCACACCCACGATGCCGGCGACGACCGGGCCGCTGTGGATGCCCACGCGCATCTCGAAGGCAGGTATGCCTTGTGCATCGCGTTCCTTCTTGCGCGCGATCATGAACGCTTGCATCTCCAGCGCCGCTTGCACCACACCTGCTGGCGTTGATGACGCCGGAACAGGCAATCCGCCCGCGCACATGTATGCATCGCCGATGGTCTTGATCTTCTCGATGCCGCGCGCGGTGATGATGCCATCGAAGGCCTTGAAGCAGGTGTTGAGTTCTTCCACGAGTTCCTGCGGCGATAGCTTCTCGCTCGCTTCTGTGAAGCCCTTGAAATCCGTGAAGAGAATTGTGACGTTGTCGAAATGCTTGGCTTCAGCGTGGCCTTTCGCCTTGAGCTCGTCGGCGACCTCGGCGGGAAGGATGTTGAGCAAGAGCGCATTGCTTCGTTCATGCTCCGCCCTGATGCGGCGGCGGCGGCGCATATCAACCACGGCAAAGACGATTCCGAAAGCAGCGAAGCCCAGGAGGGCATTGCGTTGCACTTCCTTACGGCGGAGCTCTCCAGCGCTCAGCGCATCTTTCTTCTCCTGCTCTGCCATCAGCTTGGCCTCTTTCAAGCGGTAGTCGTACTGGAATTCCTGACGGATGGAACGCCTGCGGTTCTCGTCGCTCCGCACACTGTCGCGCATGGCGAAGAACAGGTCGCTCATGAGCAAGGCATCTCGCCAGCGGCCCGCCGATCGATGAGCCTTTGCCAATAGGCCGGCGGCGTCGCGCTGCAGCGCCGCATGACCCAATTCCCGCGCTAGTGTCAAGGCATCCGATCCGTACCGCACGGCGGCATCGGACATGCCCAGCGCTTCTTGCGCGCGCGCCAATTCGTAGAGTGCCGTGCAGCGGCCCCTTTTGTCGTCGCTGGTGGTGAAGAGGTCGAGCGCGCGCGCGAACTCGATCAACGCTGCTGAGGGATCACCGCCGGCAAGGCTCAGATCGCCCAGCTTCATGCGCGAATACCCTTGCCCACGCGGATCCCCGACCTCCAGGCGCATGCGCAGTGCCCGTTGATAGTGCTCCAGCGCCGTTTCGGATCGGCCTGTTCGCACCAGGACATCGCCGATGGCATCCAGCGTGTAGGCCATATTGAAGCGATCCTCCGAGCTTTCATGGATTGTCAGCGCCCGTTGCAGATAGACCAAGGCCTGGTCCAACTGATCCTGCTCCCGGAACACGGAAGCGATGTTGTGGAGCACGGTACCGGTGCCATCCTCGTCGTGCGTGGTCTCATAGAGTTCGAGCGCCTGGTCATAATGGTCGAGCGCTTCGGTGAGCCTGCCCTGGTCCTGGTAGATGAGGCCGATATTGTTCAACGACGTGGCCACCGCAGCGCTATCGCCGATGGCCCGGCGAAGCGCGAGGCTGCGGCCATGGGCGTCAAGGCTCTCGGTTATCCGGCCTTGATCCTTATAAATCGCCGCCATGTTGTTCAGCACGGTGGCGATGCCACTGGTGTCATTCAGGCGATCGGCTTCACTCAAGCTGATTCGGTAACGGCGAAGGGCTGATTCGATGCGTCCTTGTTGCTCATCAAGATAGGCGAGCCAGCCCTGTATCTCGCCCGCATCGTCTTGTCGGCCAGTGCTGCGGGCCAGTGCTTCAGCCCGCAGGCAATAGGCATAGGCACTGTCGGGCGCGGACTCCAGCGCAGCCCCTGCCATTTCCATCAAGTGGTCGAAGCGGGAGCTGTCATGCTGTTCGACATCGGTTGCTCTGCGCGACGGATCCGGGACCTGTGCGTGTGCAAGGCCCACGGTGAAGGTAAAGGCGAGCAGCAGCGACCGGGTTGCCACGCGACCAAGGTCGGGAGCAATGCGATCGGTATGGAGCACGTCGGAACGGCTGCGCGGATGCGTGATAAGGATGTTGTGAAGGCCGCCGAAAGTAGGCGCACTTGCCTTGAGCCCGGACGGTCCAGGACAGGCAACGGCGTGCACCGCCCGGATGCCGCCCGCTATCTTGGCCCGCGTTAGCATGTTCGCGCTCATCCGCAAAGAGGTCCGAGGCTTCCTCGGTTCGCTCATCGGCCACATCGTCATCGTGGTCTTCCTGCTGATCACTGGGCTTTTCCTATGGGTCTTCCCCGGCAACCTGCTCGATAGCGGCTTCGCCGACCTCGGCCCGCTCTTCTTCATCGCACCGTGGGTCTTCCTCTTCCTGGTGCCTGCCGTGACCATGCGCACCTTCAGCGAAGAGCGGCGCACGGGGACCATCGAGGTGCTGCTCACCAAGCCGATCACCGAACTGCAGATCGTGCTGGCCAAGTACATCGCCGCCGTGGCGCTGATCGCCCTGGCGTTGGCCCCCACGCTCGTTTATGTCTGGGCTGCCGATCGCCTGAGCACGTCCGTGACCGCCGTGCCGGCCAGCGCGGTGCAATGGCGCAGCGCGCTGCACCTGGCGCTCACAGGTGTGAATGCGATTGCCTGCTTCATCTGGCTCTTTTGGCGCCGGCGCACGGCGGGTTGGGATGCGCGCGGCTTCTTGGTGCGCGTTCTCGTGGTGCTTGCTTGGGCCGTGCTCTTCGGCGCCGTGCTGCACTGGATGCTCTTCATCGGCGGCGTCGATGCCGGTGCCACCTGGGGCGCATACATCGGCCTCTTCCTGCTCGCGGCCTGCTTCGCCAGCATCGGCGTGCTGGCCTCGGCCCTTACCGACAGCCAGATCGTGGCCTTCCTCATCGCCGTCTTCCTCAGCTTCTTCCTCTACATGGGCTTCGACCTGATCGCCACCTTCGATCTGCTCGGCGGGCTCGAGGGGCCGATCAAGGCCATCGGCATCCAGTATCATTACCAGAGCCTTGGCCGTGGCGTGCTCGACCTCGGCGATGTGCTATACCACCTCGGGGTGATCGCGATCTTCCTATTGCTCACGCGCGCTGCGCTTCAAAGTCGCACCTGGTAGCATGAGCACCCTTCGCAGCAAGCGCATCACCGACCTCACCGAGCTGCTCGTCGGCATCGGCATCGTGGGGCTGCTGCTCTTCATCGCCTCCTTCGCGCGTGTGCGGCTCGACCTCACCAGCGAGCAGCGCTACACGCTCACGCCCGCTACGCAGGAATTGGTGCGGGGCCTCGAGGACATCCTCTATGTGAAGGTCTACCTCTCTGGCGAACTGCCCGCCGACCTCAAGCAATTGGAGCGCGCCACGCGCGATGTGCTCGACGAGATGCGCGCCGTTAGCCCGGAGCATGTGCAGTACAGCTTCATCGATCCCAGCGCGGAGCCGGACGACAAGGTGCGTCGCGCGCAGTACGACCAACTGCAGGAAGCCGGCCTCGTGTACAGCAGCATCCGCGTGAAGGAGAAGGGCGGCTTCAGCGAGAAGATCGTCTTCCCCGGCGCGCTGGTCACCTTCCGCGAGAAGACCGTGCCCTTGCAGTTGCTGAAGACGCAGCTGCGCACGCCCGATGCGGAGATCGTCGCGCGGTCCATCACCAACGCCGAGTACGAGCTGGCCAGCGCCATCCGCCAGGCCACCACGCGCCAGAAGGCACGCATCGCCTTCCTCGAGGGCCACGGCGAGCTGCAGGAGATGGAGACCGCGGACATCGCGAATGCCTTGAGCGCGCAGTACGATGTGAGCCGGGTGCGCATCGATGGCCGAGTGGATGCGCTGAGCACCAAGAATGAAGGCATGCGCTACCGCGTGAACAACTTCGAGGCGCTCATCATCGCGGGCCCCGATAGCACATTCAGCGACCGCGATCGTTACGTGATCGACCAGTTCGTGATGAATGGCGGACGCATCCTTTGGTGCATTGATGCCATGGACCCGCACCTTGATAGCCTCCGGCAGCGCCAATTCAGCATGGCCACGGCACGCGAGCTGGGCATCGAGGAATTGCTCTTCGCCTATGGGGCGCGGCTGAACAAGGACCTGGTGCTCGACAAGAGCTGCGCGCCGATCGAGATCTTCACGCAGCCCTATGGCAACCAGCGCAAGCTCGAGCGCTTCCCGTGGTACTTCGAGCCGGTGAGCGTGCCGCAGAGCGCGCATCCCATCGTGGCCAATATCGACCCCGTGCACTTCAGGTTCGCTGGCACCATCGACACCATCGGGGTTGACAGCGTGCGCAAGACCGTGCTGCTCACGAGCTCGCCGCTGAGCTTCGCCCAGCAGAATCCCGTTCGCGTGAGCCTGAGCATCGTGGAGATGGATCAGGGCTTCGAGCGCCGCAGCACGCCGCACCTGCCCTTGGCCGTGCTCCTTGAAGGCTCATTCAGGAGCGCGTACTACGATCGGTTGCCCGGCGCCATCCGCAGCGATAAGGACGTGGCCTTCCGGGAGCGCAGTCCGCGCACCGCGCAGCTGGTGATCGCCGATGGCCAAGTGATCGCCAACCGCGTGGATGCCGCCAAGGGCATGTACTATATGCTCGGATTCGACCGCTACGCCAATGCCAAGCTCTATGGCAATCGCGAGCTGATCCTCAACGCCATGAACTACCTGCTCGATGACCGTGCGCTGATCAGCATTCGCTCGCGCGCCATCACCTTGCGGCCGCTGGATGCCGACCAGGTGGAGCAGCGCCGCACCTATTGGCAAGCCATGGGCATCGGCGCGCCGCTCGCCATCAGTTTGTTGCTGGGCCTCTTGTACCAATGGCACAGGCGCAGCGCGAACCTTCGACCCAAGCCTGCAACCGCCTCACGCTGATGAACCGCCGACTGATACTCCTTGTCCTCGCGCTTGCCGGTCTCGCCTTGGCTGCATGGTGGCTGAAAAAGCGCAGCACTGGAAGCACGCTCGATCCCGCGCTCTCCGACTTCGCCATCGCAGACACCGCGCGGGTCACCCGTATCCACATCGCGGATCGCACCGGGAAGCAGGTCAATCTGGTGCGCACCGTGGATGGCTGGATGGTGAACGGCGTTTTCAAGGCGAGGCAGCCCGAGGTCAACACGGCGCTGAAGACCTTCAAGCGAATCGAAGTGAAGAGCCCGGTGCCCAAGAGCGCAGAGGCGATGACCTTGCGGACCATGGCAGCATACAGCACCAAGGTCGAGATCTACACCGGCGGCAGGACACCCGAGAAGGTCTGGATCGTGGGCCACGCCACCAAGGACCACTTCGGCACATACATGGTGCTGGAAAAGCCGGGTTCAGGCAGGAGCAGCTCACCCTTCGTGATGGGCATGCCGGCCTTCACGGGCGTGCTCAATACGCGCTTCCCAACAAATCCCGACCAATGGCGCAGCCCGGAGGTCTTCCGCTACGCCGATCTGCACGCGCTGGCCGAGGTGGAAGTGCAGCACACGGGTCGCCGTGACGCCTCGTACCGGATTTTGAACACGGGCGATGGCCCCCCGCAACTGGCCTCGCTGGATGGAGCCGTGCTGCCGATGGACACCGTGCTGGTGATGGCCGCGCTCCTCCCTTTCAAGGAGTTCAACTACGAGGACATCGTGCGCACCATGGCGCCCGCCCGCCGCGATTCGTTGCTGAGCGCACCGCCCAATTTCACCGTAACGGTGAAACCGCGGAAGGGCGCTGCGCAGGACATGAAGCTCTGGTACATGCCCTACACGGGTGATGGAAGCGCCTATGATGGGGCCGTGCCCCTGCACGAGCCGCTGCGCATGTGGGCCTTGGTGGAGGATACCCTGCTGGTAACGGTTCAGCGCCAGTATGTTGATCAGATGACCCAGCCCGCAGCGGCCTTCAGGCCCTAGGCCGAAAGCACTGTGGAAAACGGTGATTTCGTGTTGAAAACCTCTGGTGCAGGCCGGATACATTTGCGCGGCCCGAAAAACCCCATTCCCTTCCGATGAAGTTCATTGTCTCCAGCACCGCCCTGCTCAAGCAATTGCAGAACCTGCAAGGCGTGCTCGCCAGCAGCAATACCCTGCCCATCCTCGACAACTTCCTCTTCGAGATCGATGGCAAGCAGCTCACCGTCACCGCGAGTGACCTGGAGACCACCATCACGGCCACTATGCCCGTGGAAGCCAAGGAGAAGGGCAGCGTGGCCATACCCGCTCGCTTGCTGCTCGATACGCTCAAGGCCTTTCCGGAGCAGCCGCTCACCTTCAGCATCGACCCCAAGCATCACGGTGTGGAGCTCAGCAGCGAGCAGGGCAAGTACAAAATGACCGGCTTCAATGGGGCTGAGTTCCCCAAGAGCCCGGCATTGGAAGGCGCCACCAGCCTTAGCCTGCCCGCCGGCACCCTGGCCAAAGCCATCAACAAGGCCATCTTCGCCACCGGCAACGACGACCTGCGGCCCGTGATGAGCGGCATCTTCTTCGAGCTCACGGAAGAGGATATCCGATTCGTGGCCACCGATGCGCACAAGCTGGTCCGCTACAAGCGCACCGATGTGCAAGCCCCGAAATCCGCCAGCTTCATCGTGCCGAAGAAGCCCTTGAACCTGCTGAAGGCCGCGCTGCTGGGAAGCAATGCCGACCTCAGCATCGAATTCAACGAGAGCAACGCCGCCTTCCGCTTCGATAATACCCTGCTGGTGTGCCGCCTGATCGATGGCAAGTACCCAAACTACGAAGCGGTGATCCCGAAGACCAATCCGAACAAGCTCACCATTGACCGTGGCACCTTCCTGAGCACGGTGCGCCGCGTGAGCATCTTCGCCAACAAGACCACCCACCAGGTTCGGCTGCACATCAATGGGAGCCAGCTCACGGTGAGCGCCGAGGACCTTGACTACGCCAACGAGGCACGCGAGCAGCTCACCTGCTCCTACGAGGGCGAAGAGATCACCATCGGATTCAACTCCCGCTTCTTGATGGACATGCTCAACAACATGGAAAGCGAGCACGTCACCTTGGAGATGAGCGCGCCCAATCGCGCGGGCATCCTCTTGCCCGGTGAGCCCGGAGAACCCGGCGAGGACATCCTCATGCTGGTGATGCCGGTGATGCTCAACAACTGAGCGCAAGGAGCGCTTTGATCCGTCTGGTCTGTGGAGCATGGCCTCACGGTTGAGCCGGCCGACATGGCCTTTCGGCTCAGGCTGATGAATTTGCCTGAAGGGTTTCAGAACAGGCTCGTGAACCCGAAATGGACCTTGCCGCCGCGCAAGCCGATGGGGTTGCCGAACTGCTGGCCCAGCGCGTAGGTGAGCCCGAAGAGCCCGGCTTTGGTCTCGAAGGTGGTGCCCAAGCCGAAGCCGCGCGGCGCATCGGTGAGCAACTGCGCGCGAGCAGCATCTTCCCACCAGCCCTGGTCGATGAACGCGAAGAAGTTGGCGTTCTCCTCATACACGAATCGGTATTCGAGCGTGGCGATGGCGAAGGCCGATGCATAGATGGAGGCTTCATCGGCACCGCGCAGGGTCTTCAGGCCACCGATACGGTAGAGCTCGTTCCGGTACAGGTTGTCATTGATCATCCATCCGCCTTGCGCAGCGAATCGCAGCGTGCTGCGCCGCTTGATCGGCAAATGGGCAACGGCTTGGCCTTCGAGTTCATATTGCAGGCTGCGCACGGTGGGTGATGGTACCTCTTCGCCGATCACTGCTGTTGTGGTGCGCTTGCGGCCCACTGAGGCGTCGAGCTTGAGGCTGTGGCCGCGTCGTGGATTGAACCGGTAATCGAAGCGTTCGCGCGCGATGCCGAGTCCGTAAGCAGTGATCCTCCACATCGCCAAGGCCCACGGCGCTCGCCAGATCGCGGCCCAAGCGCTCACTGCTCTTGCTGCTCACGAAGGCGCTCACCTTGTCCCCGCGGTTCATGAGGTACTCGAGAGCTCCTCGCGCGGTGACTTCCAGGAAGGTGCTGTCGCGCTTGAAGAGCTTCAGGCTGGCGTCCATGCCGAAGGGCGTGTTGAGCGCGTAGGGCAGGTTGAGGCGCACGCGGAGGTCCTGCGTGGCGTCAGCGAGGCTGCGCCAATTGAGGTCGATGGCTTCGCCGCGGCGCAGCGCGCTGCGCAGCCGGAGGTCGAGGTCGCCGGTGAGCTTCACCTTCCCGGTGATGGCATCGGGCTGAACGCCGAGCACGCCGTTCACGGAGCTGGCGCGTTTGGTGTCGAGGAAGAGGAAGAGCTTGGTGCGTTCCTCGGAGAATTGCACGTAAGGCCGTCCGCGCTGTATCACGAAGGGCAGCTCGCGTATCCTGCGTTCGAGCGCGCGGATCAGCGCTTCGTTGTATCGGTCGCCTTCGCGGATGCCGATATGCGCTTGCAGGTAGCGCGGGGTGATACGGGCGGTGCCCTTCACCAGAACGCTGTCGATCCGCACGGCTCGGCCGCGATCGAGCCGAACGGTGGCGCGCAGGCCATCGGTGTCGTGCCGCAGGCTGTCGAGCCGCACCCAGGCGAACGGATGGCCATCGTCCTCGCAGAGCTTCAGGAGCCCCTCGATCAGTTTTTGGATGGCCGCCGGCGAGACGGGTTTCCCTTTGTAGAGCTGTTCGCGGAAGCGCGCTTCGCTGGAGATCTCCACGGGGATGCCCGCGCCGCTGAGCCGTGCCCACGCGTAAAGCCGGCCCACATGAAGGGCGCAAGTCGTCGTGTCCTTGTTGCCCGTGCAGCTATCGATGCTGGCCTCGAGGTAGCCCTTACCATGAAGGAAGGCGAGCTGCTCGCTCAGCGCGCGGGGCACAGCATCGGCTGCCGACAATTCGATGGGCCGTAGCCAGCGGGCGGGCAGTGTGTCGGCAGTGGTGAGCATCAGCCTGTGCCGCTGTCCATGCGCGATCGCGGCGACGATCACGGCGGCCATGGTCAGCAGGTGGCGCGGCAAGCTGGTCATAGCCGCCAATCGATCGGTGCCTGGCCCTGGGCCACCAGCAGGTCATTCACCTGCCCGAAGTGCCCGCAGCCGATGAAGCCACGATGTGCCGATAGGGGGGAGGGATGCGGCGCTTTCAGCACATAATGCCGCCCGCTGTCGATGAGCGCTTCCTTTTGTTGAGCGAACCGACCCCAAAGCAGGAAGATCAACCCTTCGCGCCTCGCTGAAAGTTGTGCGATGGCGGCATCGGTGAATCGTTCCCAGCCCTTGCCTTGGTGCGAACCGGCCTGATGGGCACGCACCGTCAAGGTCGCGTTCAGCAGTAGCACTCCTTGTTTCGCCCACGGGGTAAGGTCGCCCTGATTGGGCACGGGCAGCCCGAGGTCGCGCTTCAGTTCAGCGAAGATGTTCGCCAGGGAGGGCGGGAAGGGCGTGCCGCTGGGTACCGAGAAGCAGAGGCCATGCGCTTGCCCGGGGCCATGGTAGGGGTCCTGACCGAGGATCACTACCCGCACCTGTTCAAAGGGTGTGAGATCGAAGGCGTTGAAGATGGCGCTGCCTTTTGGGAAAATCGGGTGCTGGGAACGCTCGGCCAGGAGGAAGGCCTTCAATTCTGCGAAATAGGGCGCGGTGAACTGTTCGGCCAGGGCTTCGAACCAGCCACCGCCAATAACAGGTTGGGCGCTAGCGTTAGGCATGCTGATGGTACCGGAGAACAGATTGAATGGCTGGCTGTTGAAACATTGTATCGGGCGGACCGTTTGACGGGCTAATTTTGGGCGCGACCCCGCGTTCAAAGGTCCAACCAAAGGACACAAAACTCGCAACGATGAAAAAGGCACTTCTTGTACTGGTGGTCTTCGCAATGAGCGGCATGCTGCTCAGCTCCTGCGGCAGCACCCACGGTTGCCCTGCCTACGGCAAAGTGGCGAAGCCCGCCACGGAGCAGCCCTGCTGACCTGCGGGTTTCCTTCCTCGGCGCATCGAGCCCGGGCCTCTGGTCCGGGCTTACCTCTTTCAATAGGGCCTTGCTTGAAGCCCGCGCCAAGTTTCAACGGTAACTGAAGCGCAGGTCCTGCAACAAGCCGGGGTGGAGGCTCAAGGCTACCGGGCAGTTGTGCGCTGTGTGCTCCATCAGGGAGCGATCATCGCTCGATAGGCCCTCACCGTCCAGTTCAATCGTTATTTCAACCCGGCTCACGCGGCGCGGATCCGCAGCCATGTGCTTCACCACGCTGGCCCGCATGTTCCGCAGTGCAATGCCCTTCGCCCGGGCCTTGATGTCCATGGTGGTGAGCATGCAGGCAGCCAAGGACGCAGCAAGCATGTCGGTGGGGGAGATCGCTTCGCCTCGGCCCTGATTATCCACGGGCGCATCGGTGAGGAAGCGCTGCTGGCTGCGGACGTGGATGACCTCGGTGCGCAGCTCTCCAAGATGATTGATGTGGGCAGTATCCATGGGTGCGGTTGTGGCGGCCAAGTTACCTGCGCCAGCAGGCCCTGCAGGGCCTTAGCTTTGGGCGCCATGGCCCGCGTGCTATTCAGCATCCTGCTCCTTTGCCTGCTCGTGACGACAGGTCGGGCACAGCAGACCATCTACGACGATGCGCGGGTGCCATTCCGTCGCGAGATGTACGGCGGGGCTCTGCTGCATGGCGATGGTTGGGGCATCCACTTCCACCATGCCAAGTACCGCACCGCCACGGACCGGCGCTTGCTGAGCATCGAGCTCGTGAGCATGCGCCATCCGAAGGAGGTGAAGAGCTTCAATCCGTACTATGAGGACTCGCGCGGGTATTACTACGGCAAGCTCAACGCGCTTACCATCCTTCGGCCAACGTATGGGCGCAAGGTGCAGCTCACCGACAAGATCAGGCAGAGCGGCGTGGAGATCAATTGGGTCTGGGGGCTAGGCCCTTCCTTCGGATTGCTGAAGCCGGTGTACCTCGAGATCGGGAAACCGGATAACATCCCCTACGAGACCTATGTGATCGAGCGCTACGACCCGGCCGTGCATAATGTGCAGAACATCTATGGCCGTGCATCCTGGCTGAATGGCATCGGGGAGATCCAGCCCTACCTCGGCGGATTCGGCCGCATGGCGCTGAACTTCGAGTATTCCGGCCGCACTACCGGGATCAAGGCGATCGAGACGGGCGTCACGCTCGATGCCTATCCGGTGGAGGTGCCCATCATGGCGCAGTTCGAAGGCGTCACCAACAAGCGCTTCTTCTTCGAGTTCTACATCGCCGTTCAATTCGGCAAGCGTTTCCTGCAATGAGCGATGAGGTCGTTGAAATGAAAGAGCGCGTGCGCAAGCCCGATTGGCTGCGCGTGAAGCTGCCCACCGGAGAGGGCTTCAAGAAGGTAGCCGGCATCGTGGGTGAGCATAAGCTGCACACCATCTGCCAGAGCGGCAATTGCCCCAACATGGGCGAATGCTGGGGCGCGGGCACCGCCACCTTCATGATCCTGGGCAATGTGTGCACGCGCAGCTGCGGTTTCTGCTCGGTGGTCACGGGAAGACCCGAGGCGGTCGATCCCTTCGAGCCTGCCCGTGTTGCGCGCAGCGTGGAATTGATGGGCGTGAAGCATTGCGTGATCACCTGCGTGGACCGCGATGACCTCGACGATGGAGGCGCCGACATCTGGGCCAAGACCATCCGCTCGGTGCGCCGTCGTTCCCCGCAGACCAAGTTGGAAACCCTGATTGGCGACTTCCAGGGCAAGTGGGAGAACCTGCAGGTGGTGCTGGATGCCGCGCCCGACGTGCTCAGCCACAATATGGAAACCGTCAGACGCCTCACGAAGCAAGTGCGCGTGCAGGCCAAGTACGACCGCAGCCTGGAGGTGCTCCTGCGAGCGAAACGCGCGGGCCTGCGCACCAAGAGCGGCATCATGCTGGGCCTCGGCGAAACCGAAGCCGAGATCATCGAGACCATGGACGACCTGCGCAGCGTGGGCTGCGACGTGATGACCATGGGCCAGTACCTGCAGCCCACCAAGAAGCACCTGCCCGTGGCGGAGTTCGTGACGCCCGAGCGCTTCGCCAAGTACCGTGAAGAAGGCCTTGCGCGCGGATTCCGCTTCGTGGAGAGCGCCCCGCTCGTGCGCAGCAGCTACCACGCCGAGAAGCATGTGCTTTGAATCCAGGTTGGGGGTTGTTTCGTCCCGCTTCGTTCCTCGCGGACCCAATGACCGGTTGGAGGCTGAAGATCCCCGCAACCTTCATCAACCCTCAACCTCCTCCAACCTACACCCTCAACCTTCCGCTAAGACATGAAAGTAGCCATCAACGGCTTTGGTCGCATCGGACGCGTGACCTCGCGCCTGCTGCTGCAGCGGAGCGACATCGAGCTCGTTGCCGTGAACGACCTCACGGATACGCGCACGCTGGCGCACCTGTTCAAGTACGACAGCGTGCATGGCGTGTTCGGTGGCGAGGTATCGAATGATGAAGCGCATCTCATCCTCGGCGGCAAGAGGATCAAGGCCTACGCGGCGAAGGATCCCGCCGCATTGCCTTGGAAGGAGCTCGGCATCGACATCGTGATCGAGAGCACAGGCCACTTCCTCACCCGCGAAGCCGCCTCGGCGCACTTGAAGGCCGGCGCCAAGCGCGTGATCCTCTCCGCGCCCGCGAAGGATGCCGACATCCCCAGCGTGGTGCTTGGCGTGAACGACCACATCCTGAAAGGCGACGAGACCATCATCAGCAACGCGAGCTGCACCACCAACTGCGCCGCGCCCATGATCATGGCCATCCACGATCTCTGCCACATCGAGGATGGCTTCATCACCACCGTGCACAGCTTCACCGGCGATCAGCGGCTGCACGATGCGCCGCACAAGGACCTACGTCGCGCGCGTGCCGCCACCGTGAGCATGGTGCCCACCACCACGGGCGCGGCCAAGGCCATCACGCGCATCTTCCCCGAGCTCGATGGCCGATTGGGCGGCGGGGGCATCCGCGTGCCCGTGCCCGATGGCTCCATCACCGACATCACCTGCCGCGTGAAGGACCTGAAGACCGCCGACGAGATCAATGCCTGCTTCAGATCGCTCGCTGAGGGCAAGCTGAAAGGCATCCTGCGCTACACCGAGGACCCCATCGTGAGCGTGGACATCGTGGGCGATCCGCACAGTTGCATCTTCGACGCACAGCTCACCAGCGTGGTGGGCAACATGGTGAAGGTGATGGGCTGGTACGACAATGAGTACGGCTACAGCAGCCGCTTGGTGGACCTGGTGGTAAAGCTGGGGGTTTCAAGGAAATAGGCAGTCTGCAATCCGCGACATGGCCAGGTGCCACCCGCCAATTGCAGACTCCCTGTTTCACACCGCTGGCCCACCCGTGATCCGCACATCCCCGCTCAAAGGGCCATCACTGGTGCGTTTCATCAGCTTCAGTTCCTGGCCTTCGAATGTGGCGTAAGTGTAATAGCTGATCCAGTCGCCGAGGTTCACATAGCGTGAGCCGGGCGCGACCTCCATGTCGATCGGCAGGTGGCGGTGGCCGAAGATCAGGTAGTCGTAGTGCTGCTTCTTCAGCTCGTCCTTGCAGTACTGAACCAGCCATTCCTTGTCCTCACCGAGCCACTTGCGGTCGTTGGCGTAGCTCTTCTTCCGGCTGCGGCCGCTGAGGAAATCACCCAGCCACAAGGCGAAGTTGGGGTGCAGGCGCGCGAAGAGCCATTGGCACATGCGATTGCGGAACACGCTCTTGATGAATTTGTAGCCGTGGTCGCCCGGGCCCAGGCCATCGCCGTGACCGATGTAGAAGCGTTTGCCGCCGATCTCGCGCACGATGGGCTCGCGGTGCACGATCACGCCGGTCTCCTTCGGCACGTAATCGAAGATCCACATGTCGTGGTTGCCGATGAAGAGGTGCACGGGAATGCCGCGGTCGGTTAGCTCGGCCATTCTGCCCAAGAGCCGCACATGCCCGCGTGGCACAGCGCGCTTCCACTCGAACCAGAAGTCGAACAGGTCGCCGAGCAAGTAGATTTCCGTGGCATCCTTGGCGGCTTCATCCAAGAAGGCGCAGATGCGCTTCTCCCGCGCCAAGCTGCTCGCCGCATCGGGCACGCCGAGGTGAAAGTCGCTGAGGAAATAGATGCGCTGGTCTGTGCTCACGGGCGCGAAGGTCGCAGTCACGGATTGATCGCCCGCACGATCCGGGTGGGATCGAGCTTCTCCAGTGCGAGCACGAAACGGATCCGATCGCCGAAGGTGCGCCCCGCGAAGTCCTCTTCCTCAAAGATCCGGTCGGAGACGTAGATCGGCATCCAAACCTCGATGATGTCCTTCACCAAGGTGAGGCCGATGCCCGCCTCCGCATAGGTGGCGGTCTCGAGCGAGCGTGTGCCGTCGGCGTTCACTTGGGTGTAGGGCGCCCAGCCGATGCTTCCGAAGAGCGCGAGCGGCAGCTTGAACGGCAGGTCGAGCTCGGCGTTCACGCTGGCGATCCAACTAGCGCTGCCGCCACTGCGGAAGGGTGTCTTGAATGCCCCTTGCTGCTTGTTGAATTGCCGGCCGAAGAAGCTGGTGCGGTAGCGGCCGCGATCGAAGTAGGCGTGGTCATAGAGCAGGTCCTGCGGGCCCCAGCTCAGGTTCAAGGCTTCCAGGCCGAACGCATTCTCGCCGCCCGTGAGGAAGGTTCCTGCAAAGCCCCGCAGCCGGAGCTGCTTTCCGCGTGCGTTGTAGGCGAAGGCCTGCTTCACCTCGAGCGAGCCGCACAGCCAGTCCTCGCCTGCGGTCAGCGTGGTGGTGATCATCGATGGTCGCAGCTTGCGCTCTTCTGAAGCGGTGTGCGTGAGCTCCAGGTAATCGTCGTAGATGCGATTGCGGTACACGACATCATCGTTGCCGATGAGCTCACTCGTAGTGTAGATGCGCGCGCCACGCAGGTTGATGCTGTGCACCCATGGCTTTGCCAGGGGGCGTTTCACATTGAAGCGCAAGCTTGGCGAGTACTTCTCGTACCAGGCTTGTGCCTTGTGGTCGTGTAAGAGACCGGATGAGCGCGCTCCGAAACCGAGATGGATGTTCCGGAACCACGAGCTGCGGATGCGGTCGAAGTGGTGCTCGATGCGCGCGGTGCCGCCCACGCGGTCGTTCAAGAAGGAGTAGAGCGGCGCCACCACCCATTCGGTGCGCTGGTTGGGGAAGGTGGTGTTGCGCAAGGAGATCCCGGCCTGCCAGCCATCGTGCTGGTTCCAGTTGGGCAATAGGCTCCAGTAGAGGCTCAGGCGATCGTTGCGCTCAATACCGAAGAGGTGCTCGAAGCTCGGCGCCGTGCAGCGCTTGAAGAGCCCGTGCGCGCGCACGGTGTTGTTGCGGCGGTCGATGTCGAGCGTGCGGTTGCCTGCATCGATGCGCACGCGATCCACGTTGGGCCACGGCAAACCAGCATACTCGGTGCGCCCTTGGTGGCCGAAGCCATGATTCCAGGCCCACACGGTGCCGAGGCTGTCTTTCCCGAGATAGCCGGTGATGGCGAATGGCACCTTCGACGGGCCTTTCGCGCGATGTCCAAGGTGCCAACGCTCTGTCGCACCCACCCATATGCGCTTATCCAGCGAGGCCGCTTTCACGCGATACTTCTCATCGGTCATGAGCAGACCCTCGAACACCCAGTTCAAGTCTCGTCCGCTCTCCCGCTCGAACACGGCCTTCATGTCCTTCGGCCTCGGATGCTTGAACTTCCAGTCCTCGAAGTAGGCGCGCAGGCACTTATCCATCATCTCCTCGCCGAGGTAGGCCATCAAGTGATCCATCACCAGCGCGGTCTTCATGTACACGCCGGTTCCGTAGTTCATGCTGGTGAAGTCGTCGCTGCTGAGCGAGAGCGGCTGGTCCAGATTGCGGCGCGCGTTCAAGCGATAGGCGAGCTCGCTCTGCGAGCGGTGCGGATCGCTCAGGTGCGCCGCTGCTTTCTTCAAGCCCGGTATGCCGATGCTGAACCCGCTGCCCGGATAGCGGTACCGCATGTAGCGCAGTTCGAGGAAGCTGTTCATGCCCTCGTCCATCCACGCATGGTCGCGCTCGTTGCTGCCCAGGATGCCGTAGAACCAATTGTGCCCCACTTCGTGCGCGATCACGTTGTCGAGGCCCTGCTTGTCGGGCATGTTGCCGATCACGGTGATCATGGGGTACTCCATGCCGCCGCCCGCGCTGATGGTGCCATCGATGGCGGTACAGGCATCGTAAGGGTATTCGCCGACATGCTCGCTGTAGAAGCGCACGCTCTCATTCACGTACGTGATGGCCTCGTCCCAGACCTTCGCGTTCTTCGGGGTGTACATGACCCAAGTGGTCACTTCCTTGCCGCTGCGCGGAAGCTGCACGCTGCCCTTGCGCACGATGAAGCGCTTATCAGCGAACCACGCGAAGTCGTGCACGCGGTCCTGCTTGTAGCGTATAGTCTTGGTGCGCTCGCTCGATGGCGGGAAGGTGTTCAGCTTCACCCGCTGCTTGTCGAGGTAGAACTTCTGTGTTTCCTCATAAGGCGCGGCCGCCAGGGAATCCATCCAAGCGCGCTCACGAGCATCCTGCAGCAGGCCCGTTGCGCCCACCACATAATTCGCGGGCAGGGTGATGCTCACATCGAAGCTGCCGAATTCGCTGTAGAACTCGCCTTGCGTGAGGTAGGGCATCGCATGCCAGCCGGTGGCGTCGTGCACCGCCGGCTTCGGGTACCATTGGGTGATGTAGTACGCCTGATCCGAATGCCCCAGCCGCGAGAACTTCCC
The DNA here is from genome assembly GCA_016705545.1 of Flavobacteriales bacterium. Classification (GTDB taxonomy): domain Bacteria; phylum Bacteroidota; class Bacteroidia; order Flavobacteriales_F; family PHOS-HE28; genus PHOS-HE28. Next base: position 117,464 of record JADIYA010000003.1, on the reverse strand, counting down.
GTCGGGGATCTTGACGCGGAAGGGCGTGCTGATGGTGACCCTTCCGCCGGGCTGCACCGGCGCAGGCAACTTCAGCCAGGCGATATCGATGTGGCTCGTGTGATAGCCCCATTGGGCCGGAGCGCCATCGGCCTTGAAATCGAGGCTGTCGATGTAGCCGCGCTCAACATCCTTGGCGAAATGGAGCGAGAGGTCGCCGGTGCGGTTCATCTGTTCGCTCAGCGCCGTGCCGCGCTCCTTGTAGCCATTCGGCCAGAGGTGGATCCAGATGGTATCCAGCGCGACCGGGGCATTGTTGCGGTACAGGAAGCTCTCGTGCGCGTGCAATTCGTGGCGCGCATCATCCAGTTGCACGCTGATCGTGTAATCGACTTGTTGCTGGAAATAGTCCTGTGCATGAAGCGCGACGGGGGCGGCTGCCAGGAGCAGGAACGGGGCTTTCATGCTGCGATAGTACAGGCGGGCGACTGAACGCCAGCGGCTTGCTCCACCGCCGGTTCCTGTGCCGTATGGACCGCTGATTGCCAAGGCCTGTTAACCCTTCGCCAACGCGGCAACCGCGGCCATGGGCTTAGCGTCTTGCCATCAAACGACCCTTACCATGTCTTCCTTCATCCGCAGAACACCGCCAGCCGCGCTGGTGGCCTGCCTCTACCTGGCGCTGCTGGCCTTCGCGCTGGTGGCGGTGAGCATCCGCATGTGAGCGGCCTCAGGCCCCGAAAGCGAGCTGGCTGAGCAGCGACTCGTTGGGTTGCCACCCTTGCGCATCAGCGCTGAATTCCGGTTTCAGCCGCACCGCGAAGTACATCTGCACCTCGCCTTTCCCTTTCACCTTGATCGGCCCGCGCGGCACGGCCTCGATGGCGTGCATCACCTGGGCGTAGACCGGTCCGCTGATGTTGATGCGGCCGGCATCGCTATTGGCCTCCATGCGGCTGGCCAGGTTCACGGCATCTCCCCAGATGTCGTAGGCGAATTTGCGGGTGCCCACCACGCCCGCTACCACGGGTCCGCTGTGCAGGCCGATGCGGATGGGCCATTCCTGCAGGCCCTTTGATCGCCGTTCCGCGTTGCTCCGCTCCACGGCATCGAGCATGGCGAAGGCCATGAGCACGGCCTCGAGCGCATGCGTGGCTGAAGGCGCAGGCAAACCCGCTGCGCACATGTAGGCATCGCCGATGGTCTTGATCTTCTCCACGCCGAATCGGCCGCAGAGCGCATCGAACTGACCGAAGTAGTGCTGCAATTCGGCCACCAAGGTGTCGCTGTCCATGCGGCTGCTGAAGGTGGTGAAGCCCTTGAAGTCGCTGAAGAGCACGGTGCAGTGCTCGTGCCGGCGCGCATCGGCGTGCCCCTTGGCTTTGAGCTCTTCGGCTGTGGAAGCGGGCAGGATGTTGCGCAGGAGCTCATCGCTGCGGTCCTTTTCAGCTTCGAGTTCCTGGGTCCGCTGCTGCACGGTGCGCTCGAGCCGCTCGCGGTCGCGGCGGAGCTTGCGCGTTCGGAGGCGCGTGAGTCCGAAGAATCCGATGAGCAGGGCGGCACCTGATCCGATGCGGAATGGAAGGGTCTGCCAGTAGGGCGGTGCGATGCGGAACGTGAAGGTCACCGGAGGATCGCTCCACGCACCACCGGCGCTTCCGGCCCGGACCTGGAAGGTGTAATCGCCGGGCGACAGGCCGCTGTACGTGACCTGATCGGTGGCCGTGACCGGCGACCAGCCTTGGTCGTGCCCCTCGAGGAAGTACTCATAGCGCACCTTTTCCGGATAGGCGAGGGAGATGCCGTTGAATTGGAAGGTGAGGTGGTTCTTGGTGTGCGGCAGGCACAGTTCACGCGGCAGGTTGCGCCCGTCGAATCCATCGCACCACGGCGACCAATCGGGCTGTTCGAAGAAGAGCTGCAGGCCCGTGATGTGCACTTTCGGCTCGCGCGATTCAGCGGCTGCAAGGCGCGGGTCATGCCGCGTGGCGCCACGCACGGTGCCGAACCAAAGCGCACTATCCATGTCGAGCAGGCATGCGTTGCGGAAGCACTCGATGCCGATGAAGCCCTCACTGGCCCCGTGGTGAACGATGCGGAGCACGCGGTCCTGCATCTCATCCAGCTCAACGAGGTCCACGCCCTGACGCGTTCCTACCCACACGTTCTCCACCGCATCGAGCAGCACTTGCTCAACGCCATTGCCCGCGAGCCCCTGATCCACGGTGATGCTATCCGACCGCTGGCCATGGAGCCGGTAGAGGCCTTGTGATTCCGTGCCGATCCACAGATTGCCGTGGGTGTCTCGCGCGATCGCCGTCATGGGCACCGGTGGCAGCCACGGGCTATGGCGCATGCGCCAGGGCATGCTCCGGGTAGGGAGCATGAAAAGGCCTTGGGACGTTGCCGCCCAGAGCGTGTCACCATTGCAGGCCAGCGAGGTCACGGCGGCATCGCAGCCGTTCACGCGGAGGTAGCGGCCATCGCCGGGATCCACGTACAGGCCGCGTTCCGTGCCGAGCCAGCAACGCGTCTCGTCATCGAGCTTGATGCTGAGGATGCGGGACGCGTCAACGCCTTCCGCTTCGCGGACGAACCGCTGTCCGTCGAAACGGAAGAGGCCTTGTGAAGCCGTGCCGGCGAGCAAGTAGCCGCTGGCGTCTTCGCCCAAGGCCAGCACGAAGGGGTCGGTGAGACCCTCCTGCGGACCGAAATGCTGCAATCCTGATCCCGCCCAGAGCGAAACGCCTCCGCCTGCGGTGCCCAGCCACAGGCTGCCTTCCGGTGTGCGGTGCAAGGCGCTCACCGTGCGCGAGCCCAGGCCATCGCGATCCGTGAAGTGCATGAAGGCATCGGAGGTATGCTTGGTGATGCCGCCGAAGCCGGTGCCGGCCCAGATGGCGCCGCTCCGGTCCTGGATCAAGCAGCGCACCAGGTCGTGACCAAGGCCATTGCCTTCACGGATCTCGCGCAGGTTCGGGTAACCGCCATGCCGCGTCAGGTGAAGCAGGCCCGTTGCCGTGCCCAGCCAGAGGTCGCCATTGGCGGCTCGCAGCACGGCGGTGAGGTCGGGGTCCGGGATCGCCAATGGCTGCATGCCGAGGAAACGGCGTTCCAAGGCCAGCGGGGCGAGCGAGGCATCGAGTTCAGCGAAGCCGTTGGCGGTGCCCACGAGAAGGCCCTGTGCATCCCCGTGCAAGGCTTGCACGCGCAGGTGAGGCAGTCCTCCTACGGCCACGGCCTGCCACCTTGCTTCGCTCAGGAGGAATAGGCCACTGTCCGTGCCTGCGATCAGCCGTTCATGCTGGTCCACGCACAGCGCGTTCACCTGTTCACTCCGAAGGCCGTGGTTGCGCCCATGGCGCTCTTCGCCACCGGGGTGCAAGCGCAGGATGCCTTGTCCGGACGTGGCGCACCAGACCTCATCACCGCGCACGGCAATGGCTTTTACGGTGGCGCTCGGACCGGCATGCATCACCGTGATCCGGCCATTGACCCACCGGGCCACGGCGCCGTTGGCGAAGCCGAGCCAAACCGACCCCGAGTCGTCGGCCGCTAAGGCGGTCACTGCATCATGCGGCAGTCCTTGCTTGCGACCGATGTGCTCGAAGCGCAGGCCGTTGGTGCGCGCAGCGCCTTGGGCCGTACCGATCCACAGATAGCCATCGGCATCCTCGGCCATGGCGAACACGGCGCTGCTCGGCAAGCCGTGCTCCACGGAATAGGTGCGCAGGCCGTATTGCTGCGCCGAACCGCTGATTGCAAGAGTGATGGCCGCACAGGCCGAAACGAGCGCACGGCGCATGGCGGGGAAGATAGAAGCAGCCGGTTCGCGGGTCGTGTCTCAGTTCACTTGGGGGGAGGTCATCGGGGTCGAAGCGAAGTCTTCTTCCACCTTTTTGGCGGCAAAAAGATGGAACCATCCCTTCGCCTACGGCTCGGGAGCCGCCACGGCTAAGTCGCAGCCCAACTCGCAAAGGCACGCGCACAGGCTCCCCGAGTTGGGCGCGACCGCGCAAGCCGTGGACGCCCACCGCACGCTGCACCTGAGCGGTTGTGCGTGCGGCAAGCTGGTGCGGGTGTAGTAGGGGGTACGGGTAAATGCAAGCGAAGGAGTTGCTCTTTCCACCTTCATAGCGGAAGAAGGAGGAGCCCCCAAGCCGCCAAGATCCAAGCGGAGACACTATCGGTTCCCGGGATTTCTTGGCGCCCACAGACCATGCCATTCACGGTTTGGAAATGCGCGGTTCACGTGCCTACCTTCAGCCTCACCAACCAACACCCTTCCCATCATGAACATCACCTTCAACGAGTTGCGTCGGATCAAGGACAGCCTGCCTGATGGGAGCATCCACCGCATAGCGCGTGAACTCGAGGTCAGCGTGGAGACGGTTTGGAACTACTTCGGCGGCTATACGCATCCGAACGGCAAACCGATGGGCGTGCACCTGGAGCCCGGACCCGATGGGGGCGTGGTATCGCTTGATGATACCCGCATCTTGGAGATCGCGCAACGGATGCTCACGGAGGATCACGCGCATGCCTGATCATCCCCAGTGAAGGATCCCTGCATCGGTGCAGGGGAAGTGAGCGGCCCGATGAGGGCCGCTTTCTTTTCAGGATGGGTGCGCGCGGCCTTTCAACTACCTCAGCACTGAGATGAACTCCCTCCAAGGTCCAACGGCCTCTTGGTACTGCTTGCACATCACGCGTGAGATCTGGGTGATGTGCGCAAGGTCGTGCGCCGCCCAAGTGGCCAGCAACTGGCGCAGCTTCACTTCACCGAAGGTGGGGTGGATGCCGATGCTGTCCAGCTGCGTTTCGTTTACCTCCAATGCTCTCAGCTCAGCGATGTTCTTTCGCCGCAACGCTTCGAACTCATTCAGCAGTTGCGGCAGGCCCTTGCCTTGGCTCTCTTCGAACATCGCCGTTCGATCGAACTTCGCGAAGGCCTTGTCATCGGTGCTCAAGCACTTCTTGACGCGCACCATCCAGTCCGTGCGCTCTCCATGCACAAGGTGCCCTACGACGTCATAGGGTGACCACGTGTCGCCGCCTTCGTTGTGCGTGGTCCAGTCGTCGCTGAGGCCTTCCAGCAGCGCGCGCAGCACGGCCGGCGTGCGCTCCAGGATCTCGAGCGATCGGGGAATGGAGAAGGCGAGGGAGGAGGGGTTGGTGCGGGGGCCATCAATGAAAGGTAATCGTCAGCGGTCGGTTGTCAGCCTTGCGCATGATGCAGCTGTGGCGAAAGCCGGACAACGGCCCAACGCACTAACGCACCACCGTCACGTGACCGTGCAGGATCCAGCGTTCCTTCGTGAAGGCATCGCGCACGTCGATGCGGTAGAGGTAAACGCCGATGGGCACTTCCCGGCCACCGGCCGTTCCGTCCCAACCTTCGTGGAAGTCGTGGCTGGCGAACAGCTGCTGCCCCCAGCGATCGAAGAGGCGCAGGTCGTAGGCTTCGAGGTCGACCCGGTCGCCCAAGGGGATCCACACATCGTTAAAGCCGTCAGCGTTCGGCGTGAACGCATTCGGCACGTAGTAGCCGTAATCGTGCGGGTCGAAGTGGGCGATGATGGTGTCCGGTGCGAAGAAGAAGATGGAGAGCCTATCCTGCAGGGTGTCTGCGGGCAGGTAAGGGTTGATGCCACCACCGCGGATCTCCCAGGCCACGAAGTCGAAGTAGAGCATCGGAATCGCCGCCAGATCGAATGGCTGTGCTTCGGGCACGCTGGTGGTGGCAGGAAAGGTGCTGAAGGTGCTGGCGCCAAGGAGGATCTCGCCGCCCCCGTGCGGCACAACGTCCAATACGATGTCGTAGCGGACCTCTGGCACGAAGTGCGCGACGATGGTATCAGTGTGGAGCAGCATGAACCACATGGCGCTGTCGGTGGGGCTCGCGAGCACGGCGTGGTTGTTCGTGCTCCAATGGCTGAAATCCCAGGTGGGGTAGGCCTCTTGCGCGAAGTAGAGGTTGGTGCTGTCGAAGTAGGTGCCCGTATAGGGGAAGTCCACGAGATCCATGGTGCCGAAATGCACCATGCCGCTGCCGGGCGGATCAACGAGCACCGTGATGTCCCGCGGCTCCACCTCATAACAGTTCTGGATGCCTTCAACGATGTATGCGCAGCGCGCGGTGAGGAAATCGCGGACCTCCTGCACATTCATCACCCACTCATCGTAGGTGCCGCCCCAGCGCTGGCAATGGCGGTCCATCTCGGGATCGACCAAGGCGATGAGGCTGTCGAGGTGGCCCACGGTGGTCTCGCAATCGAGGCCCTGGTTGATCAGCTCGGCGTAGCGGGTGAGGTATTGCGACTTGAACTCGGCATTGCCCATGAGCGCATTGAACATGGCGAAGTGCGTGCTGGCGAAGTTGGTCGGGCTCGGTTGCCCGCCGATGATGAGGTCCTCATGGTCGCATGGGTCGTTCTGCGGCGTGCTCTCCGGGAAACCGAACTCGTTGTGCGGTGAACCCAGGATCCAATCCATGTCCCAGCAGCAATAGCCCCACTTCTTGTGGTCGCCATCGGGGTCCTTGCCGCGCCACCACATGGTGTTGAAGGCGAGCCAGCTGCCGTTGGCCACGTATTCGTTGAGGATCATGTGGTCGATCATGCTCAACGTGTTCAGCGAGTCCTTCACCACGGCGTAGTTCGCGGCGTTGGTCATGTCGTTGCCGGTGATGAAGAGGTAGAGTTTTTATTATGGCGCGGTGCTGCCATAGTCGGCCCAGATGCTGCCGTACTCCTGGATCATGTCCACGCGCTCGCCGGGCTGGTCGTAGTAGTGTTCGGTGAAGTCGTTGTCGTCCACCTTCTCCCGCGTTTCGTACACGCCCCAGTACTGGCCGTTCACGTACACCAGGCAGGGCTCGTAGCTGCGCTCGTCCAGCTTCAGGCCGATCACCTGGCTCAGGCTCTGCACGTAGGCATCGCGGATATGCGCGCCATCATAACCGGGATAGTTGTCGCCCGCTGCGGCCTTCAGGATGATGCGCTCGAAGTTGTCACGGCTGCTCCCGCGAAAGAGCTGGTGGTCGATTTCATCATCGTAACCGAATTCATCGCGCACGATATAGTCGATGTTGCGCTGGTCGTTGCTGTTGCTGGTGCCACCGTGCTCGTTGAATTCGCCAAGCGATTCATCGAGCAGGTTCTGGCCGGCATCGAAGTACTCGATATTGCCCTCGGCGATGGTGGTGTTGCCGCCGTTGTTCAGGATCATCAGCACATCCGCACCGGCGGCGATGCTCCACACAGGCAGCGTATGCACCTCATTGATGAAGTAGGTGCTCGTTTCAATGAAGCTCGGCGGTATACCTGGTGTTCCGCTGAAGGCGACGGCGCGCACACAGCCCGTTGCGCTCACGTTGAAGGGACCGGCGTACAGGGTGCTCGTGGCCGTGGGCTCTTCGCCATCGAGCGTGTAGCGCACCGTGCAGCCGGCTGGTACCGCAATGCTCACGTTCACCGGCCCGCCGTAGCCACCAGCCGCTGGGCTCAACACGGGAACAGGAACATAGTAGGCCGATGGGCCGGCGTTCGCTGCGGCGGGCGTAGGCGTGAGGAAGATGCTCCATCCGGCGGCGCCGTCGGCGGTGCGGCCCCAACTGTGGTTCTTCTGCGTGGGCTGCGTGAACTGGAACGAGCTCACGATGTTCAGCGTTGGGTCGGCCAGCACCACGTATTCCTGCTCCGTTTGCGTGAGCTTGAAGCTGGTGTGCGGCATGCCGGTGATCACCGTGTTCTTCCCGCTGCACACGATCACCAGGTGACCGCCGCTGGCAATGGTGATCCCCGCAGGCACCATCCACTTGTCAGGCTGGGCATCGTCATCGCTCAGGTACCAGCCGCTCAGGTCCACGCTGCTGCCACCGGCGTTGTAGAGCTCCACCCAGTCCTCGTACTCGCCGCCCAGGTAGATCATGTCCCAGTTGGCGGCGCTCACCTCGTTGATCAGCACTTGCGCCGAGGCCCCTGACCACGCCAAGACAACGGTGATCGGCAACAGCAGGGAACGCAACAAGGGCATGGTGGGCATCGGGGAGACGAAGGTGGAGCCGGATGGGTTGGCCCTGTGAGAGACAGCGACAGGCATTGGGCGGGCCCACAGGATGTGAGGCCGTGCGGCGATGAAGCTGCCGCCGCGACTCACCTACGGCGGTTGGACCGGTTGGTTAGTCCCCAAGCCGACGACCCTGAACGCTTCTCGGGCTCAAGGGCCCACCGGTTGCCGGTAGCTCATGCGCTCCGTGGCCTTCCCGGAAGGGATCAAGGCCTTCCCGTCCCACCGCAGGTATTCGCGGACCAAGGTGCGCGTGATCGATGCGCCTTCGTCCTCTGCTTCTTCCTGCTGCTCCACATCCGTATCCAAGTAGTTGCTCGTCTTGCGGATGATCATGCCCGGCAGGCCTTCGACCTCTGCGGGGAAAATGAAGTGCTCGTTGGTGCTGTAGTCCCCGTCGGGTGAACCGAGCAGATCGGCCACGTGGTGGAAACGGCCGCCGCTCCAGAACACCACCACCATGCCCGTGGTGCAGCCGCAGCCGCCGATGCAGGGCACATCCAACAGGATCACATCATCCACGTTCCGAAGACCGAGGTTGCCGGCGTTGCGCACCGCTTCGAAGCCCCACGCCGGTGATCGCACCACGATGCGGTCGATCTCCTTGCCGTCCTTCACGGCCACGATGCGGAAGGAAACGTCGATGCGGGACGTGTCCGGCGGCACCACGTGGTCGAGGCCGGCGAAGAACTTCACCGTCGGGTCCGCAGTGCCGCCGAAGGCGTGCCGGGTCAGGTTCCCGCCCCAGGTCCAGCCGCTGCGGTCGCCTACCGTAACGCGGCACCAGTTGCTGCGCACGCCATCCACCACCAGCGTGTCCGGTCCGATTTCCTCCACGATCACCGCCTGGCCCGGTTGCAGCGATGCTATGCGCGGTGCGTCCGTGGCAGGTGCGGAGCGCAGTGCGGAAACGCCGCGCAGCACATACACTGGCGAGGCCTCCTTCGGGAATAGGTATTGGCTCCGTGGCGTGTGGTGCACGAAGGCCCAGTCGCTTTCCTGTGCCGAAAGGCCCATGGGCGCAAGGGCCAGCAAGAGGAGCGTACGGCGCATGCGATCCATTGGACAACGCACGAAGGTCGGTAGCGTATTGCGCGGTCGCACGCGTCGACTGGCGCGCACGGAGAAATAAGCGCGGTTGTTTCTCTTTCCACCTAAATCCTCGCCAGAGTCTCTCGAAGAGCACCCCTGTGCACGGAAGCCATGAACGCAGTGTCCCGCCCCTTCGGGCCTGAAGACGGAAGACCCTGCGGCGGATTAGAGGCGACCCAGCGCCAAGCCGGGCTTTTCCGTGTGCATGAACGGTTTTTCCGTCCCACATTCGCACACCTTCCAACCCCTGCCCATGAGAAACGTGCTACTCCTTCCGGCCGTCCTGTTGTTCACCGTGGCATCGGCCCAACCCGGCACCCTTGACATCAGTTTCGGCACCGGTGGCGAAACGCTCCACTCCTTGGGCACACCCTACGACCTGATCTGGGACATGGCGATACAGCCCGATGACAAGATCGTGGTGGCCGGCAGCGTGGGCGCCATTGGCGGTGGTGCCTTCCAAGATGCCTTCGTCACGCGCTTCACCGCCGATGGCGCGGTGGACAACACCTTCGGCACCAACGGCACGGTGGTCTGGACGGGCACCGGCGGCAACGACCGCATCCGCGGGGTGGACATCGATGTTGATGGCAAGGTGGTGGTGGCCGGCGAGACCCAAGTGAATGGCGGCGAAACGCAGATGTTCATCATCCGTCTGTTGCCCGATGGCACGTTCGATAACACCTTCTCCGGCGATGGCCTGCTCACGCGGCCGGGCAGCATCTACAACGATGGCAGCTACGCGCGCGATGTGAAGTGCATGCCCGACGGCAGCATCCTCGTAGGTGGCTACGAGCATTACAACCTCACCACGCCCAATTACAATGCGGTGTCGTTCTGGAAGTGCACGACCACCGGTGCCGCGCCGGGCAACTTCGGAGGCGTCGCCACGGGCTACACCTTTGCCGACCTGTTCCAGGACGACCAGGCTGACGTACTCAACGGCATGGCCGTGCGCGCCGATGGCAGCATCGTGGTGGGCACCCAATCCTACGACGGCTCGTACCAGCGCATGGGCTATGCCACCTTCAATGCAGACGGAAGCCACCTCGGCAACAACGCTGAAGTGACCTACGACTTCACCGTGGGCAACGAGTTCGCGTACAGCATCGTGCTGCTGCCCGATGAGCGCTGCGTGCTGGCGGGTGGGGTCACCAATCAGGCCGGGCTCATGGGCGTGTTGCCCACCGGTGGCCCCGATGCCAGCTTCGGTACCGCGGGCAAGGTGAACGTGCAGCTGGGCAGCAGCTCCACCACACTGTACGCAGCGCTGCTGCAACCTTGGGACAAGGTGCTGATCACCGGTGCGCTCAGCGGCGGCGGAACGAACGCCGCTTACCTGGCGCGCTACAACAGCGATGGTTCGCCGGATGCCGTCTTCGGGGCCGGTGGTGTGGCCACGTACCAACCGGGCGGCAGCGGCGGCGACGGCCGCGCCATCGGACTGCAAAGCGATGGCCGCATCATCGTAGCAGGCAACTACTCCAACGGTGGCAACTTCGACCTGTTCCTGGTGCGCTTCAACAACGATCTGGCCACGGGCCTGCCCACGGTAGCGCCCGCACCCGCATTGCGCGCATACCCCTCGCCCTTCACGCAGGCGCTCACCGTGGTGGGCACGGCGGCTCGCGGCACGCTCACCCTGTTCGATGCCATGGGCCGCGCGGTGCGCACCGCCCCCACCACCGAGGGCCGCACGGAAGTGAACGCCGACGTGCCCGCGGGCGTGTACACGCTACAGGTGCGGCAGCGCACCGGTGCGGTGGCCGCGTTGCGCGTGGTGAAGGAGTGAGCAGAACGCCGAAAGCGGGTGTGCGGCCCGGTTTATCTGCCCTTTCTCATCCTGATCAAGTTCAGGTTCGTCGTGGGTATCTACTATCCCAAGCACCTGATCTAGGGGGAGCTTACAGAGGGGGCGAGTCCAGCGAGCATGGTGCGAGCGGCGCTGTGCATGGCCTGAACACGGCCAACGTGCGCATCTATGGCAGGGTGGGGCGTGAGTGGGCCACTGCGCGTGAAGTTCGCCGCCACGCTCTTATTGCCGCCCTCCTCAGCTCTTCCCTTTCTTCGGGAACTTCGGCTTGGGCTCGTAGAAGCCTTCTTTCTTCTGGTAGCCGCCGCGCTGGGGCGGAGGTCCGCTGCGATCGGAGTTGCCGCGGTAGCTGCTCTGGTAGGGTCGGTCGCCTTGTTGGCCGCCACCGCCTTTGTAACCGCCGCCTTTGTAGCCACCGCCCTTGTAACCGCCACCCTTGTAACCGCCTTCACGATCGGGTCCGCTGCGCTGAGGCGGGCCATCGTGCCGTGGTGGGCGCGCGTCGTCGTTGCGGGGGCCGCCCTGCCCGGGGCCTTGTGCTTCATCAACGCGCACCTTGCGGCCCTTGTAGTTGGCGCCCTTGAAGGCGTTGAAGACCTGCTCGAAGTGGTCGGGCTCGATGTCCACGAAGGAGTACACGTCCTTGATGAGCATGCGGCCGATCACATCGCCCTGCACGCCGCTGATGCCGCACACGTAGCCGAGCAATTTGCCCTTGTCGAAGCCATCGGCGCTGCCCAGGTTGATGAACATCTGGCGGCCGGTGCTGAAGCGCTCGCGCGAGGAGGGGCGCTCGGCGCGTGCCGTGTGGTCCTTGCGGCTCATGTCCACGTTCAGGTCGCCGAGGTCGCGGAACTGCGTGATGAGGCGGTTGAAGGCCACGCTCATGAAGCGCTCGATGAGCTCCTCTTTGCTGAAGGCCGACAATTCCGCATGGGCCGTGGGCAGGATGGAGGCGAGGGCGTCGGTATCCACTTCCACGTTCTTCAGCTTGTGCATGTAGGCCACCACTTGGGCGGTGCCGATGTCGCCGCCGCCGGGCACGCGCACATAGGTGAAGTGGGTCTTGAGCGAGCGCTCGAGCTGGCGCACCTTGCTCACGTCGCGCAGGCCGATGATGCTGAGCGAGATGCCGGTCTTGCCGGCCCGCGCGGTGCGGCCGCTGCGGTGGGTGTAGCTCTCGGCTTCGCCGGGCAGGTCGAAGTGGATCACGTGCGTCACCTCGTTCACGTCGATGCCGCGGGCCGCCACGTCCGTGGCGATGAGCAGCTGCAAGGTGCGCGCGCGGTAGCGGCCCATCACATGGTCGCGTTGCGCCTGGCTCAGGTCGCCGTGGATGGCATCGGCGCTGAAGCCGTCCTTGATCAGGGCTGAAGCGAGCTCCTGCGTCTCGTGCTTGGTGCGGCAGAAGACGATGGCGAAGAGCTCGGGCTCCGCATCGATGAAGCGCTTGAGCGCGGCGAAGCGGTCGCGGGCATGCACCACGCAGTACTGGTGGCGGATGGCCGATGCGGTGGTGTTGCGCTCGCCGATCTGCAGTTCCTGCGTTTCGCGCATATAGCGCTTGGCGATGTGCCGCACCTCGCTGCCCATGGTGGCGCTGAAGAGCCAGGTGCGCTTATCGGCGGGCGTGGTCTGCAGGATCTCAGTGAGGTCCTCCTGAAAGCCCATGTTGAGCATCTCATCGGCTTCGTCCAGCACCACGGTCTGCACGCCGCCGAGGTCAACGGCTTTGCGGCCGAGCAGGTCGAGCAGGCGCCCGGGGGTGGCCACCACGATGTTGGCGCCCCGGCTGATGGTGCGCATCTGGTCGCGGATGCTGGCGCCGCCGTAAACGGCCACGGGCTTCACGCCGGGCAGGTGCTTGGCGAAGCCTTCCAAGTCGCCGGTGATCTGCACGCAGAGCTCGCGCGTGGGCGCCAGGATCAGGGCCTGCACGCAGCGTTCGCCCGGATCGATGTCCATGAGCAGGGGCAGGCCGAAGGCGCCGGTCTTGCCGGTACCGGTCTGCGCCAGCACCACCACATCGTTCTCGCTGCCCAGCAGGTGCGGGATGGCCTTCTCCTGCACCGGTGTGGGCTGATCCCAGCCAAGTTCTTGAAGGGAGCGGAGGATCTCCTCGCGGAGACCGAGCGAATCGAATGACGCCATGTGCGGTGGGATTGCGCCTTCACGCAACGGGCGCGACGCGGTTTTCGGGCGGCGAAGGTAGGCGATGCGGGCTTGGCGGGCATGCACGGAATGCCCGGCCATTGCGGAGCTTCCACGCGCTTGCCTTGGCCAAGTACCTTCGCCCGGCTCCGTGCGGGAGCACGTTCCATGAGCGACAAGCAGCATACCCTGAAGGCCAGCGCCACCATCAAAGGCGTGGGCCTTCACACCGGCGAACCGGTCACCCTCACCTTGCGGCCGGCACCCATCGGGCACGGCTACAAGTTCCAGCGCACCGATCTGGAGGGCGCGCCCATCATCGATGCCGATGCCGAACTGGTGACCAGCACGGCGCGCGGCACCACCTTGGGCAAGGGGGAGGCCGTGGTGAACACCACTGAGCATGTGCTCAGCGCTTTGTATGCCTTGAATGTGGACAATTGCCTACTGCAGCTCTCCGGCCCCGAAGTGCCCATCATGGATGGCAGCGCCAAGTCCTTCGTGGACGCCATAGAGGCCGTGGGCCTCGAGGAGCAGGATGCGCCGCGCAACTGGTACGAGCTGAAGGAGCCGATCTGGTTCGAGACCAAGGAGCGCGGCACCGAGATGCTCGGCGTGCCAACGCCAGGCGGGGAGTTCCGCATCACCGTGATGGTCGATTACAACAGCCCTGTGCTCGGCACCCAGCACGCCAGCATGTACCGTGCGGAGGAATTCAAGACCGAGATCGCTCCGTGCCGCACCTTCGTGTTCCTGCGTGAGCTGGAGCAGCTCGCCAAGGCCGGCCTGATCAAGGGCGGCGATCTGGACAACGCCATTGTGATGGAGGACCGTGAGGGAACCACGAAGGAGCAGCTCATGGAACTGGCGAAGCTCCTGGGCAAGGAGTACCGCGAAGTGGAGATCCGCCGCAACGGGGTGCTCAACACCACCGACCTCAAGTTCTACAACGAGCCTGCGCGGCACAAGCTGCTCGACATCGTGGGCGACCTGGCGCTGGTGGGCCGGCCCATCAAGGGCCACATCCTCGCGGCACGGCCCGGCCATTTCGGCAACACGAGCTTCGCGAAGCGCATCAAGGAGCTGATCCGCGAAGAAGAGAAGACCGCCGGCGTGCGATTCGATCTCACGAAGACCGTCTTCGACATCAACGACATCGAGCGGCTGCTCCCGCACCGCTATCCCTTCCTCCTGATCGACCGCATCGTGGCCATGACGGAGGACACGATCACCGGCTTCAAGAACGTCACCTTCAACGAGCCCTTCTTCACCGGTCACTTCCCGGGGAATCCCGTGATGCCGGGCGTGCTCCAGATCGAGGCGATGGCACAGGTGGGCGGCATCTTCGCCCTGAGCCAGGTGCCGGACCCGGAGAACTACACCACCTACTTCCTGAAGATCGACAGCGTGCGTTACCGCCGCAAGGTGATCCCGGGCGACACGCTGGTGTTCCACCTCACGCTGCTCTCGCCGATCAGGCGCGGCATTGTGCACATGAAGGGCCTTGGTTATGTGAATGGTCAGGTGGTCGTGGAAGCCGAGATGATGGCGCAGATCGCCCGGGACAAAGCGTCCGCCGCCACTGCGAAAGCCACCGATACCCGTGCGCCGAAGGCCTCGGCGATCAAAGCATGAGCCTCTCACCCCTTGCCTCCGTGCACCCCGATGCCAGGATCGGCACGGGTGTCACCATCGAGCCATTCGCCACCATCTATGCCGATGCGGAGATCGGCGATGGCACGTGGATCGGCCCCAATGCCGTGCTCATGGATGGCGCGCGCATCGGGAAGAACTGCCGGATCTTCCCCGGTGCTGTGATCGGCGCGATCCCGCAGGACCTGAAGTTCGCTGGCGAGTTCACCACCGCCGAGGTGGGCGATGGCAGCACCATCCGCGAGTGCGTCACCATCAACCGGGGCACGGCCGACCGGCTGAAGACCGCCGTGGGCAGCAATTGCCTGCTGATGGCCTATGTGCACCTGGCGCATGATTGCATCGTGGGCAACAACGTGGTGATCGCCAACAGCGTGAACCTCGCCGGGCATGTGACAATTGACGACTGGGCCATCCTCGAGGGCAATGTGGCCGTGCAGCAATTCATCCACATCGGCGCGCACAGCTTCATCGCCGGCGCCTCGCTGGTGCGCAAGAACGTGCCGCCCTTCGTGAAGGCCGCGCGCGAGCCGCTGAGCTACGTGGGCGTGAACGTGGTGGGCCTGCGCCGCCGCGGCTTCACCGATGAGCAGATCACGCGCATCGAGGACATCTACCGCGAGATCTTCGTGCGCAACAACAACGTGGAACGCGCCGTGCTGAACGTGATGCAGGGCATGCCGCGCAGCCATGAACGCGGCGTGATCCTCGATTTCATCAACAACAGCCCCAAGGGCATCATGCGCGGGCTGGCAGAGTAGCCGCAGCGCATCGGCTCCCCGTTCCGCATGGATCTCCAGCGCCGTCTCACCCTGTACCTCTTCGGCCTCATCATCGGTGGTGGAGCGGCCTACTGGTTCTATGGCGAACGCCTCACCAGCGGCGCTTGGATGCCGGAAGCGAAACTGAAGCAGCGCTTGGGCAGCACCTTGCTGAAGGCAACGCCCGGCGCCCAGGCCCAACTCGATGCGCGCACCATCACGCTCGACGCCTTGCGCCTGCGCATGGACAGCGCTCGGATCGATTTCAGCGCATCGACGCGTGACGATGCAACGCTCACCTACGCCGTAACCGCGCCTTACAACGGAACAGAGCTGAAACTGCGCATCAGCGCGCTACGTGATTTCGACCGCGACAGCACGGCCACGCTGCTGGAACTTCGCTAGGCCGGCATGGGCTGTACGCCGGCGTAGTGCGCCTGCACCTCATCGTTGAGCAGCACCACGAGGGTGAAAATGCCCAGCGCCATGCCGATGGGGAAATTGAGGCAGCAGAGACCGGCCACCACCAGCGAGCCGGTGCGGTTGCGGCGCTGCGCGATCCAACGGCCGCTGAGGATGATGAGCACGCCCCACACCTCGATCAGTGCGAAGAGCACCCAGCCGAGGCCTTGGAAGATGCCGCCCACGATGGCGGGCGCAGGATCGTTGTGCTCGCCGGCCGCGAGGTCGCTGCTGAGGAAAAGGCCCATGCCCACCAAGGCGAGCACGGCAATGCCGCCCACGCAGGTGAGGATGCCATACACGTAGTGCAGCACGGAAAGGGTGGGGAGGTGGCGGTTCATGGCGGGTTAATTGTGGAGCGAACCTAATTGCCCTGATCAACCAGGAACGCTTTGTTGCATCTGCGGCGATGAGCGTGGATGAGCGGTTGAGGGGTTGCGCTCAGCTTCTTCGGCAACCACCAAGGTTTAGTCTGGTTTGTTCTTGGTGCGTAACGCACTTCTTCGGATGCCTGTAATCGGCAGTTTCCAATAGCGGCATTCAATAGGTCGAGAGGGGAGCGGGTGCAATCATATTGCACCCGCTCCTTTTTGTTGAGACAGCCTGATCAGGTGCCCGCCCACTCCGTCACCCCTAATGCCCGGTCCGTCAGGTCCTTGGGATGCTTGTTCCACCATCGGCCACTAGCTTTATGCGCCAAGGCAACCATTGACCCGTTGCCGTTGTCATTGGAGTGCCCTTTCAGACCCTTCGCCATGATTCGATTCCCTGCCCCCGGACAAGCCGCTTTCCTGAGCGCGGCGCTGCTCCTCGGTCCTTCGGCCTTTGCCCAGCACGCCGGCCACCAAGGCCACGATCACGGCCCGAGCGCGCAAGAGCCCGTGCTGCACGGCGAGTACGTGGAGAACAAGGGCCAATGGGCGGCCCCGATCCTCTACCGCGCCGATTTCGGCCTGGTGGCGCTCTTCGCGGAGCGCGATCGCCTGGTGTTCTCGAAGCTCGATGAGGCCGTGCCCGATCGTGTGCACGATGCGCAGCACGAAGGCCCCGACGCCATGGAGAACGTCCGCATGAATGGCCATGCATGGTATGCCTGGTTCGAGGGTGCGAACCCGAATGCCGAGGTCTCTCGCGAAGGGCGCTCCGCGGATTACTTCAACTACTTCATCGGCAACGATGCCAGCAAATGGGCCAGTGATGTGCGGCATTTCATGGAAGTGCGCTACCACGAGCTCTGGCCGGGAGTTGACCTGCGCTTGCACGAGGACCAAGGCGGCTTCAAATACGATGCGCTGGTGGCCAACGCAGCGGCTGCGAGCCAGGTGAAGTTCCGGTACGAGGGCCTCGACGGCATCCGCATCACGGCTGATGGCGAACTGGAATTGATCACCTCGGTGGGCGAGCTGCATGAACTGACGCCCGTGGCCTGGTATGCCGACGGCGCGAAGGAGAAGGTCGATTGCCGTTTCACGCTGAACGGGAGCACGGTGGGCTTCGCCTTCGGGAATGGCGTGAGCGTGAGCCGCCCGATCGTGATCGACCCCACGTTGATCGCCAGCACGCTGAGCGGCACCGGCAACATCGGCACCACGCAGAACTACGGCCACACCGCTACCTACGACATCCTAGGGAACATCTACACCGGGGCCATCTGCTTCGGCCAAGGCTACCCGACCACACCGGGTGCCTTCGATGGCACCAACAACGGCGGCATCGATATCGCGGTGAGCAAACTGAACCCGACGGGCACCACCTTGCTCTTCGCCACTTACCTGGGCGGCAGCAGCGGCGATTACCCGCACAGCCTGGTGGTGACCAACAATGGGGAGCTCACGGTCTACGGGTCCTCGCCTTCACCCAACTACCCCGTAACGCCCACCGGCTACGATCAGACCTTCAATGGCGGCAACTCGGATATCGTGATCAGCAAGCTGAACCCCACGGGCACAGCGCTGATCGGCAGCACCTACATGGGCACCAGCGGGAATGATGGCCGCAACAGCTTCACCACCAATTACGGTGACAGCTATCGCGGTGAGGTGATCTGCGATGCAGCGGGCCGCATCTACGTGGCCAGTTGCTCCGATGCGGCCGGTTTCCCGGTGAGCGGCGGCGCCGTGCAAACCACCCATGCCGGCGCACAGGATGGCGTGGCCTTCTGCTTGTCGCCGGACCTGAGCACCTTGATCTTCGGCACCTATTTCGGAACGGCCCAGGCCGACATGTGCTTCGGCATCAAGCTCGATAGCAGCGGTCAGCCAGTGGTATGCGGCGGCACCTCGGGAACCACCCTGCCCACCACCCCCGGGGCCCATCAGCCAGCCAGCGCCGGAGGCCGCGAAGCCTTCATCGTGAAGTTCAATGACAACGCGACCAGCGTGCTGGCCTGCACTTACTTCGGCGGCACCACGGAGGATGTCGCCTTCTTCCTGCAAGTGGACCTCGACGACAACGCCTACATCTTCGGGCAGGCGCCTAGCAGCACCTTGGGCATTGCGCCGGCTGGCACTTACGGCCAGGCGGGCTCAGGCATTTTCGTCGCGGAGTTCGATGCCGATCTGCAGAACCAGGTTTTCCGCACCCAGCTCGGGCCTGCCGGCGGCTTCGGCGCGGGCATGGTGCCGGTCGCCTTCCTGGTTGACGTGTGCCGCAACATCTACATCAGCGGGTACAGCGTGGGCACGGGCTGGCCCATCGCCGGAACACCGCTTTACGCCAGCGGCGGTTTCTACCTGGCCACCTTCGAGCCGGACATGACCAACATCATCTACGGCACCTACTACACCGGCGCGGGCCATGTGGATGGCGGCACCAGCCGATTCGATGCCAACGGCAAGGTTTACCAAGCGGTGTGCACCAGCGGTGGCTTCCCCACCACACCGGGCGCCTACAGCAATGTGCAACCCTCGGGCTGGGACATCGGCGTGTTCAAGATCGACTTCAATGTGAGCGGCGTGAATGCGGCAGGAGCCAGCACGCTCAATCAGGGCTGCGCGCCCATCGTGATCGACTTCAGCAATGCCAGCACGGGTGACACCTGGGTCTGGGATTTCGGCGATGGCAGTCCGACGGTGGAGGCCTTCGAGCCGAGCCATTCCTACACCACGCCGGGCGCATACACGGTGACCTTGATCGCGATGGATTCGCTCTCCTGCAACCTGGCCGACACCATCTACCTGCCCATCACCATCGGCGCGCAGCAGCCCATCGATGCTGACTTCTCCTGGACGCAGACCATCGACTGCACGCAGATGGAGATCAGCACCACCAACCAGAGCACCGGCGATCCGCTCACCTGGTACTGGGACATGGGCGATGGCACGCAGTACGTGGATACCAATGTGGTGCACCAGTTCCCCGGGCCGGGCAGCTACCTGGTGCAGCTGATCGCGGAGGACCCCACCGGTTGCAGTGGCGCGGATACCGTGCAGGTGCTCGTGGACATAGGAACGCCAGCGCAGGTGGCCGCTGCGTTCAGCACGGTGGAATCGCCCGGTTGCGAAGAACTCGGCGTGACCTGCACGAACCTCAGCACGGGGATCGACATGACCTACCAATGGGACATGGGCGATGGCACCACTTACAGCACCACGGATGTGAACCACCTCTTCCAAGGCGTTGGCACCTACACCATCACCCTGATCGTGAACGATGCGAGCAGCTGTAACGTGGCCGATACGGTGACCATGGATGTGACGGTAACGCCGAGCGAGCCCATCACAGCGGCGTTCACGGCTGATCAGGTATTCGATTGCGACAACCTGATCCTGACCACGGCGAATGCAAGCACAGGCACGAACGCCGGCTACCTCTGGCAGTTGAGCGATGGCTCCTCGTACAGCACCTTCGACATCACGCACACGTTCAGCGGGCCGGGCACCTACACCGTTACGCTCACCGTGTCAGATACCCTGGGCTGCTCCCCGAGCCAGACGGCATCGCTCGATGTGCAGATTGACCCCTTGGAACCGGTGCTCGCGGCCTTCACCGCCGAGCAAGTGGGCGATTGCACCACGCTCACCCTGAGCACCGACAACCAGAGCACAGGAGACCTGCTCGCATTCACTTGGGACATGGGCGACGGCACGGTCCTCACCGACACGAACGTCACGCATGTTTACACCTCACCCGGCGTATACACCGTCACGCTCACGGTCACCGACCTCGGTTGCGGCCAGGACAATGCCACGAGCATGGAGGTGATCCTGAACAATGTGCTTCCGATCTGGTTCGTGGGCGATACCATCATCTGCCCCGATGATGTGGCGGTGCTGAACGTGATCCTGCCCGGCACCGACCTCAGCAACGCGAGCTTCGTGTGGAGCACGGGCGAGACCACGCCCACCATCGCGGTGGATATGGCCGGCGCCTATTCCGTGACCGTTTCGGATGGGCTTTGCGAAGGCACCGTGGATGTGGTGATCCCCGCCGCACCACGCCATGCCCTGTACGACTCGGTGCAGGTCTGCCCCGGCGCGATCGCAGAGCTGCGCGTGCCGATCGATGGCCTGGCGTTCCATTGGAGCACGGGTGCCTATACGCGCGACATCCGGGCCTTCGCACCCGGCATGTACACCTATGACATGATCGACCTGCACGGATGCCCGCACGCCGATAGCGTGAAGGTGGTGATGCTCGATTCCATTCCTCAGGTGTTCGCACCGAATGCATTCACGCCCGATGGAGATGATATCAATGATGTGTTCCGGATCGCGGGCTTCGGCGAGAAGACCGTGAAGATGTCCATCTTCAATCGCTGGGGCGAGCAGCTCTGGGTGAATGAAGGCATGGAGCCCTTCTGGGATGGCTATTACAACGGCGGCATCGTACAGGACGGCGTGTACGTGTATGTGCTGAAGTACACCGGCGTGTGCCACAACGAGGAGATTGAGACCGTCGGCCACGTGACGGTTGTCCGATAGGAGCAACTAACCAGTGAAGAAGATGATGATTCAGAACCGAAGCGCCCTCAAGAAGGGCTTGGGCCGCGCTGCGCTGGCGCTCTCGATCACCGCCATGAGCACGATGGCCATGGCGCATGAGCACGACCACGCCCCGGGCGCGACCAACAAGGTGCAATACGTGCCCAACCTCGGCCAGTGGGAAGCGGCCGTGCGCTTCAAGGCCGCATTCCAAGGCAGCGCGATGTTCCTCGGCGCTGATGGCATCACCTGGTCGCGCTATCAATCCGACGCTTCGGAACTGGTGCATGATTACATCCAGTGGGAGCCCGAGCGGCAAGCGGGTTTCAGCCTGCGCGGGCATGCCTGGCGCATGCGCTTCGTGGGCGCGGACCTCTCGGCCTTGGCGCACGGTGAGGCGCCGCGCAAGGAGTACCACAACTATTACCTCGGGAACGACCCATCGAAGTGGGCCACGCGTGTGCCGGTCTTCGAATCAGTTCACTACGAGCAGCTATGGCCCGGCATCGATATGCGCTGGCACAGTGAGAGCGGACAGGCGAAGTACGACCTGTTGTTGGAAGCTGGCGCTGACCCAGCGTTGATCGCCTTCCGTTATGAGGGCCTCGATCGTTTGTCCATCACGGAGAAAGGCGACCTGGTGCTGGCCACGACCGTTGGCGAGCTGCATGAGCTGAAGCCCGTTGCATGGTACGCCGATGACAACAGCCCGTTGCCGTGCGCTTTCGCGCTTGATGGCTCGACGGTGACATTCAGTTTCCCGCAAGGGGTGGAGAAGGGCAGGCCCATCGTGATCGACCCGGTGCTCGTGGGAGCCACCTTCAGCGGACAGACCGGAGCGAGCAACTACGGCCATTGCAGCACCTTCGACAATGACGGCAACATCTACGGTGGCGCGCAGAATTTCGGCAACACCTTCCCGGTCACGGTTGGCGCTTTCCAGACCTCGCCCGCGGGCGGCGCAGGCACCGACATCGTCGTGAACAAGTTCAATCCTGATGCGACCCAATTGCTGTACGCCACGTTCATCGGCGGGAGCGGCGATGACAAGCCGCACAGCATGATCGTGAACAGCACGGGCGGTCTCTGCGTGCTGGGCAGCAGCCTCAGCGGCAACTATCCGGTCTCCGCCACGGCCTTCGACGCGACGAACAACGGCGCGAGCGATATCGTGATCACCCATCTGAACAGCGATGGCACCGCATTGATCGGCAGCACCTACCTCGGCGGGTCCGATGATGATGGCCGCCAGAACATGACCAACAATTACGGCGACACCTACCGCGGGGAGATCGTCACGGATGCTGCCGGCAACATCTACATCGCATCTTCCACCTGGAGCCCGGAGTATCCGGTGACTGCCGGTGCGGTTCAGGCCACCATCGGAGGCACGCAGGATGCCGTGCTCACCTCGCTGTCGGCAGACTGCTCTGCATTGCTGGTAAGCACGTACCTCGGTGGCGCATTGAATGATGCCGGGCTTGGATTGCGGGTGGATGGCGGCAGTGTCTATCTGTGTGGGACAACCGCCAGCTCCGACTTCCCGATGCCTGCTGGCGGATATCAAGCAACTTATCAAGGCGGCACGAAGGATGCCTTCGTCGTGCGTATTTCGATTGACGGCACGGCCATTACCGCAGGCACTTTCTTCGGCACCGCCCAGCCCGATGCCGCGTACTTCCTTGACCTTGACAATGATGGTGACGTGCACATTTACGGGCAGAGCCAAGGCACCATCGCGATTGCGCCGGTAGGCACATATGGCCAAGCGGGATCTGTGGTCTTCCTGGCCTCCTTCGACCCTGAGCTGACAACCACGATCTACACCACCACCATCGGAGGCGCCAACCTCGCGCCAGTGGCCTTCCTCGTGGATGTGTGCGACCGCATCTACATCAGCGGGTACAACCCGAGCGGGACCTTTGAGACCACGCCGGACGCGCTGTACGGCCCTGGCTCCAGCCGGTTCTATCTGGCCTGCTATGAGGCCGACATGACCAGCCTGCTCTTCGGCACCTACTATGGCGGCAGCCATGTGGACGGCGGCACCAGCCGGTTCGATAAGCGCGGTGTGATCTACCAAGGGGTTTGCAGCGGAGGGCAGAGCATGCCCACCACGCCCGGCGCTTACGCACCAACGAATTTCGTGGGCTGGGACCTGGGGGTTTACAAGATCGACTTCGAGCAGAGCGGTGTGAACGTGAACATGAGCGCCACGGCAACCACCGGCTGCGCACCGGCCACGATCACATTTACCAGCAACGGGAATGCACCGCAGGTGATCTGGGATTTCGGCAACGGCAATACCATCGTGGGCGGCAGCACCCAGCAATACACGTACACCACCGCGGGCACCTATTCCGTGATGCTCATCGGCGTGGATAGCACCACCTGCAACGTGGCGGACACAGCGTTCATAACGGTCACCATCAGTGACCCGGCGCAACTGGAGGCACTCTTCACCGCGGATCCCATCAGTTCATGCACTGAATACGCGGTGCAGCTCACCAACCAGAGCACCGGCAGCAACGTGGTGCTCTGGGACTTGGGCGGAACGCCGAGCAACGTGCCCAATCCGTACGTGACCGTGCCTGGTCCGGGCACCTACAGCTACACCATCACCGTGATTGACCAGTTCTGCCAGCTCACCGATAGCTTCTCGATGAGCATTGAGGTGCCGCCAGCCAGCCTCGACTTGGACCTGCCTTCGCCCGTGTATCTCTGTCCGGAGGCAAGCGTGCTGCTCAATGCTGGCGCTGGTTACGATGGCTATCAATGGAGCACCGGCGAGACAGCGCAAATAATCACGGTGAGCGAGCCGGGGCTCTATGACATCGCTGTAGCGCTCGGCTTCTGCGACGCTTCCGACCAGATCCAAGTGATGCAGGTTGCCACGCCTCCAGGCATGGCCGATGTGCAGACCTGCCCGGGCCGTAATGTGAACCTGGCTCCGGCATTCACTGCACAGAGCATTCTTTGGAGCAATGGCTGGCAGGAGACCACCCTGAGCGTTACGGCGGCCGGCCAATACTCATTCGTCGCCACGGATGCTTACGGCTGCGTGTTCGCGGATACAGTCGAAGTCGTGCACCTGGCCACGTCTGATGGCGAAGCCATCATCCCCAATGTCTTCACGCCGAACGGCGACAAGCACAACGATGAATTCGTGGTTGCGGGCCTCGATGTGCAGCAGTTCAGCTTGGAGGTGTACAACCGTTGGGGCCAGAAGATGTTCCAGAGCGCCGACCCCAAGCGCGGCTGGAAGGGCAGCGTGGACAACGAGAGCGACCTGCCCGTGCCCGATGGCACCTACTTCTACATCGTGAGCTACAAGGACCTGTGCGCGAAGGAGCCCGAAGTGAGCAAAGCCGGTCACGTGACTTTGCTGCGTTGACGATTCCGGCTTCCGCGCCGAGCACTACTTTCGGAGCATGCGAAGCACCCTACTCCTGACCGCCGCCCTCGCGCCGGTCTGCCTTGCCGCCCATGATCATGCGCATGATCACGGCGGGCGTCGCGGATTGGAGTTCCATGAGAACAAGGGCCAATGGCCGCAGCAGGTCCTCTTCCGGGCCATGACTCCTGGTGGTGCCGTGTTCGTGGAGCCATCAGCGTTCACGTACGTGTTGCGCAGCGGCGGTCCCCAGCATGCCATGCCGAAGGACACGCCGTACGAACCGTATCGTGAGCATGCATTCCGCGTCCATTTCGAGGGGGGGCGCGCTGCTGCGCACCGCGCAGAGGATCGGCAGCCGCATTACGTCAACTACTTCCTGGGCAATGACCGAGCGAATTGGGCCGGCGGTGTAGGGGTCTTCGGCGGAGCGGAGTTGAATGCCGTTTACCCCGGCATCGACCTGCATGTGCATGGCCATGAAGGGCTGAAGTACGATTGGGTGGTTACGGCAGGCGCCGATCCAGCAGCCATCGTCATGCGATATGAAGGCCAGGACAAGTTGGAAGTACGCGATGGCATGAGCTACGTGATTACCACCGCAGGCACCTTGATCGAGCAGCGCCCTGTGGCATGGACCGAGCGCAACGGGACAAGAACCCCGTTCGTTGCGAGTTCGTGCAGCGCGGCGATCGCGTGTCGTTCCTCTTTCCCGATGGCTATGACCGTTCGGCGACGCTGGTGATCGATCCCGTGGTGACCTTCAGCAGCTACGTGGGCAGCTTCGCGGACAACTTCGGCTGCACGGCGACTTATGATGACGATGGACACCTCTACGGTGCGGGCAGCGTGTTCGGTGTGGGCTATCCGCTCACCTTGGGCGTCCTGCAAAGCACATTCGGCGGCGGCACCATCGACATGGGGGTGAGCAAGTTCGCGCCAGATGGCACGAGCCTGATCTGGAGCACCTATATCGGTGGCAGCGACAACGACCTGCCGCACAGCATGGTGGTGAACAGCTCCAATGAGCTCTTCATCCTCGGCACCACGGGATCGAGCAATTTCCCTGTCACCGCTGGCTGTTTTGACAATACGCTAGGTGGCGGCACCCTTCCGCCCTTCGGCGGCTCCTATGGCTTCAACTACAGCTTCGGCAGCGATATCGCCGTGGTGCATCTGAATGCGGGCGCCGATGCGCTGCTCGGAGCGACCTACGTGGGCGGCAGCGCCAATGATGGCCTCAACCAGTTCACCCCGCTGCTGCGGAACTACGGTGATCCCTTCCGCGGCGAGATCATCATGGATGCCGATGAGAATCCGATCATCGCGAGCTGCACGGCCAGCAGCGGCCTTTTCACCACGCCTGGCGCATCGCAAGCGGCATTCGGCGGAAGCCTCGATGGCTACATCTTCCGCATGGACCCCACGCTGACCAACATGCTCTGGGCCACTTACCACGGCGGTTCGGGCAACGATGCAGCGTATGGCGTGCAGGTCTCCACTACCGGCGATGTGTACGTGACCGGCGGCACCTTGAGCACTGATCTGCCTGCCGCGGGCTCGCCATTCCAAGCGGCCAATGCTGGCGGCGGCGATGGCTGGCTGGCGAGGTACAGCAACACCGGCACGCTGCTCGGGACCACCTTCTTCGGAACATCGGGCTTCGACCAAGCGTACTTCGTGCAGCTCGATCCGCAGAACAATGTGTACGTCGTGGGACAAACCACCGGAGCTTATCCGGTGAGTGCCGGCGTTTATGCGAACCCCGCAGGGTCGCAGTTCATCCATAAGCTCAACAGCGCGCTTTCAGCATCGTTGTGGAGCACGCGCATCGGTACCAACGGAACGGAGAACATCAGTCCATCGGCATTCCTGGTGAGCGATTGCGGCCAGATCTACTTCAGTGGCTGGGGCGGAACCGTGAATCCGGCCGGTGGCGGCGTTACCTCGAGCAGCACGATCGGCCTGCCCGTGACGGCCGATGCCTATCAGCCCGGCACCGATGGCAGCGATTTCTACCTGATGGTGCTCAATGCCGATGCATCGTCGCTAGCCTACGCCACCTTCTTCGGAGGCACCGCCACCGAGCATGTCGATGGCGGCACCAGCCGATTCGACAAGGACGGGATCGTTTATCAGGCCGTATGCGCGGGCTGCGGCTTCGGAACCACCACCTTCCCGACAACGCCCGGTGCTTGGAGCAGCACCGACAACGGCATGAACTGCAACCTCGGCGTGTTCAAGATCGACTTCGAGCAGAACGTGCAGGTGAACATCGATGCGAGCATCAGCAACCTGGTGCTCTGCCTCGATGATCCTGTTGTGCTCAATGCGGTGGGCACCGCCGACGCTTGGCTGTGGGACCTGGGCGACGGATCACCAACGAGCACGGAGGTGACACTGGCGCACCAGTACGCCGAACCCGGCGTGTACACGATCACGCTGGTGGGAACGGCGATCGGATTGTGCGTAGCCGTGGATACGGCAACCGTTCAGATCACCGTGGTGGCGCCCATCGACCTGCAGCCCGGCTTTGATGCTGTGCCATCCGGCAACTGCGATGCGGTAGAGGTGGATCTATTCAACACCAGCTTGGGCAGCAGCATCTTCCTGTGGAGTTTCGGCGATGGCAGCGGATCCACCCTTACCAACCCTTCTCATGTCTATGCAGCTCCGGGCC
This sequence comes from Flavobacteriales bacterium, assembly GCA_016705545.1. Lineage (GTDB taxonomy): Bacteria > Bacteroidota > Bacteroidia > Flavobacteriales_F > PHOS-HE28 > PHOS-HE28. The sequence goes on along the minus strand of JADIYA010000003.1, from coordinate 90,487 downwards.
AATACACGATCACCCTGGGCATCGTTGATCCCGTGTGCGCTGATACGGCCTTCGCGTCGCAGACCATCGATGTGGGCATCCCCGGCCTCACGCTCGATCTGGAGTCGCCTGTGGGATTGTGCGATGGAGCCAGCGTTGTGCTGGATGCAGGAGCCGGTTTCGATGCGTACGCTTGGAGCACGGGCGCGCAGACCGCGACCATCAGCGTAAGTGAGCCCGGCGCGTACATCGTGGTGGTGACCGACGGCTTCTGCACGGGTTCGGACACGATCATCGTTGCACAACCCATCACCTACGAGCCGGTTGCCGATCGCCAGATCTGCCCCGGACAGGATGCCACGCTTTCGCCCCCGTTCACGCCGCTCAGCATCACCTGGAGCAATGGCCTGAGCACGCCCACCATCACCGTAGAGGATGATGGCTCCTATTGGTTCACAGCAATCGATCCGGCTGGCTGTCCAGTGACAGATACCGTGAATGTGGTCTTCTTCCTGATCGGCGACAGCGAGGCCATCGTGCCGAACGTGTTCACTCCGAACGGGGACAAGGTCAACGATGTGTACCTGGTGGAGGGCGTTGACCCTGCCGCTGATTTCCAGATGGACATCTACAACCGTTGGGGACAACGCGTGTTCGAGACCACATCAGGGAACTACGGGTGGAATGGCAAGCTTCGGAACGACGGCGAGACCGTTCCCGATGGCACCTACTTCGTGATCGTCACCTACAAGGAATTCTGCAAGGGCACCGATCCGGTCACGATCACCACGCACGTAACGCTGCTGCGCTAACGCTGCCACGCCTTCGCCATCGCGCGACCCGTGTGCGAATCCTCCCGTGCCAATTCCTCGGGCGTGCCAGCGAAGAGCAATCTTCCTCCGCCATCCCCGCCTTCGGGGCCGAGGTCGATCACCTGGTCCGCGCACATGATCACTTCGGTGTTGTGCTCGATGCAGATCACGCTATGCCCATTGGCGATGAGCATGCCGAGCGCCGCAAGCAGCTTCGCGATGTCATGGAAGTGAAGCCCGGTGGTCGGCTCGTCGAAGATGAAGAGCGTGGGCTTCTCGTCCTGCCCTTTGGTGAGGAAGCTGGCCAGCTTGATGCGCTGCGCCTCGCCGCCCGATAACGTGCTGCTGCTCTGGCCGAGTTTCACGTAGCCCATGCCGGTCTGCTGGAGCGGAAGCAGCTTCTGCACGATGCGCGCGCATGCGCCGAGGCCCTGGTGCGGTGAGAAGAAGGCGATCGCATCATCCACCGTCATGGCGAGCAGTTCGGACACGTCGACGCCCTGGAACTTCACGTCGAGCACTTCGTCCCGGAAGCGCCGGCCCTTGCAGGCCTCGCAGGTGAGGCTGATATCCGCCATGAACTGCATCTCGATGCGGACCTCGCCCTCACCCTGGCAGATCTCGCATCGCCCGCCATCGACATTGAAGCTGAAATGACTGGGCTTGTAGCCGCGCACCTTGGCCACCTCCTGCTCGCTGAAGAGCTGGCGCACCTCGTCCCAGGCCTTCACGTAGGTCACCGGGTTGCTGCGGCTGCTGCGGCCGATGGGATTCTGATCCACCAGTTCCACGGCCTCGATGCGCCCGAGATCGCCTTCGAGCGCTGTGTGCTCGCCGGGCCGTTCGCTGAAGCCTTCGAGGTGACGCTTCATGGCGGGGTAGAGGATGCGCTTCACGAGCGTGGTCTTACCGCTGCCGCTCACCCCGGTTACCACCGTGAGCATGTGCAGGGGGAAGGCTGCATCGATGTCTTTGAGGTTGTGTTCGCGCGCACCACGGAGCAGGAGTCTGTCGCGCACCGGGCGACGCTTCTCTGGTGGCGATATGCGCTCGCGCCCGGTGAGGTAGCGGGCGGTGAGGCCATCGCTCGTCGCCAGCGCTTCGAATGGACCGCTGAAGACCACTTCGCCGCCATGGCTGCCGGCCAGAGGGCCCATGTCGATGAGGTGATCCGCTGCGCGCATGACTTCCTCGTCGTGCTCCACCACGATCACCGTGTTGCCGAGATCGCGCAGTTTCTTCAGCACGCCGATGAGGCGCTCGGTATCGCGCGGGTGCAGGCCGATGCTGGGCTCGTCGAGGATGTACATGCTGCCCACCAGGCTGCTGCCGAGCGAAGTGGCCAAGTCGATGCGCTGGGTCTCTCCGCCGCTGAGGGTATTGCTGCGGCGCTCGAGCGTGAGGTATCCTACGCCAACATCCACCAGGTAGAGCAGGCGGTTGGTGATCTCCTTGAGCAGCCGTGCCGCGATGCGGTGCTGGGCATCATTCAGCTCCAGATCCTCGAAGAAGCGCAGGCATTCCGCAATGGGCATGCCCGTGAGCTCGGTGATGTCCTTGCCGCCCACCTTCACATAGCGCGCTTCCTTCCTTAGGCGGGTGCCTTCGCATTCCGTGCAAGTGGTCTTGCCCCGGTAGCGGCTGGCCAGCACGCGGTACTGGATCTTGTAGCTCTTCTCCTCCACGTACTTGAAGAAGGCGTCGATGCCATGCAGGCCCTTGGCACCGGTCCACAAGAGCTTCCGATGCTCGGCTGAGAGTTCGCGGTAGGGGCGGTGGATGGGGAAGTCGTGCTTTGCGCTGTCGCGGATGAAATCACGCTTCCATTCGCTGAGCACCTCACCGCGCCAGGGAGCCACGCAATCGTCGTAGAGGCTCAGGCGCTTGTCCGGGATCACCAGATCGGCATCGATGCCGATGATGCTGCCATAGCCCTCGCACTTGGGGCATGCGCCTACGGGATCGTTGAAGCTGAAGAGGTTCGGGCTGGGCTCCTCGAATGGGATGCCATCCAGTTCGAACTTGTCGCTGAAGCCCATTTGCCGGCCATCCTCTCCCAAGAGGATGAGTTCGCCGTGACCCTCGAAGAAGGCGGTCTCGGCGCTGTCGGCCGTGCGGCTCTCGTTCTCCTGATCGCCAGGCACGGCGCTGAGGCGATCAACAACGAGGAAGTAGGTGCCCTTCAGCGTTTTCTTGTCGGAGAGGAGATCCTCAATGCGGTGCACGGCGGTCCCATCGTGCACGCGCGCATAACCTTGCTGCTGGAGGACGTCGAGGTGCTCCTTGATGCTGCGGCCCTTTGGCATGGCCAGCGGTGCGAGCATCAGCACCGTGCTGCCATAGGGGTAGCTGTTCACGCCGGCCACGACATCCTCGATGGAATGCCGCTTCACAAGCTGGCCGCTCGCAGGCGAGATGGTCTCGCCGGCGCGCGCGAAGAGCAGCTTGAGGTGATCGTACACCTCGGTGCTGGTGCCCACGGTACTGCGCGGGTTGCTGCTCTGCACCTTCTGCTCGATGGCGATTGCAGGACTGATGCCGATGATGCGATCCACGTCGGGCTTCTCCAAGCGCCCCATGAACTGCCGAGCATAGCTGCTGAGACTCTCCACATAGCGGCGCTGCCCTTCGGCATAGAGCGTATCGAACGCCAAGCTGCTCTTGCCGCTGCCGCTGAGGCCGGTGATCACCACCAGCTTGCCGCGCGGGATCTCCACGCTGATGTTCTTCAGGTTGTGCACCCGGGCTCCTTCAACACGGATGGATCCGTGGCGGAGCTTGCGCAGGATTTCTGGGGCCGGAGCGGCGGTCTTTGCAGGCAAGGGGCGGTAGGGCTGGGGAAAGGGGCGACGAAATTAGCCCCCGGTCCAGCGGTGCGTGGGAGTGGGCCTATATTTGGAACCGCAGAAAGGCAATTTTCCGGGTTCAAGCAATAACCACAAGTAGGCAACGTTTCTCCCCCGTTAGGCGTCTATCCTGCGTTCATCCGAAGCCCTTTCCGGGCCACATCAACCAAACCGCCACAGCCGATAGCCAGACCTCTACCCTGACGTTCTCGATCCATCACGGACCAAAACGGGTAAGGCCATGCTATCCAAGCGCACGTTCGCCAAGGCGGCGGTTTCCATCGACGACCAAGAGCTCGTCCAACTTTACCTCAACGGCCAGGAATCGGCCTTCGAGACACTCCTGCACCGCCACAAGCGGAAGGTGTGGAGCCACATCTACCTGCTGGTGCGCGACCGCGAGCTCACCGAGGACCTGTTCCAAGAGACCTTCATCAAGGTGGTACACCACCTGAAGGCGGGGAAATACAACGAGGAAGGCAAGTTCCTGCCTTGGGTGCTCCGTATCGCGCACAACCTGGTCATCGATCAATTCCGCCGGAACAAGAAGATGCCGCTGGTGCGCAGCAAGGACGACCATGATGTGTTCGCCGCCATGCAACAGCCGGGCAAGAACGCTGAACAGAGCCTGGTGAACGTGCAGGTCGATGAGGATGTGCGCAAGCTGATCGACCATTTGCCCGATGAACAGCGTGAGGTGGTGATCATGCGCACCTACCTGAACATGAGCTTCAAGGAGATTGCCGAGCACACGGACGTGAGCATCAATACCGCGCTGGGACGCATGCGCTATGCCCTGATCAACATGCGGAAGATGATCGACAAGCACGAAATCGCGCTGGAGCGGGCCTAGGCCCCCCCGGTGTGCCTGGCGAGACCGGATTCCATATGAGCGGCGGGCTCCGAAGGGTGCCCGCCGCACTTTTTCCGGGCCTATGCAATACGGCGGGGCAAGCTTCCGTTCAGACAGCATCGAAACCACCTAATCCGAGCCGATGGCCAACACTACCCTTCGCCGTAAGTACCCTCGCAACCGACCGATGCCCCCCGCTGCCCTAGGCCCCAAGGAATCCACGATCCAGTTGATCTTGGGTTATTCCAAGGCTGTCCAGGCCGTAGAGGCACCGCCGCTCGGTGAAGTGCATCTGGTTCTGAACTGAACCGGAACGCCGGGATTGAAGAGGCCCCACGAGGGGCTTCTTCCATTCAGTGGCGTAGCTGATGCCTCAGTTCGCGGCGGGATACCATGCGCTGCAAAGCAGGGTCCCAAGCCTTCAGGCGGAAGCACGCAACGATATCCCAAGGCCAAAGGCTGGTGCGCTTGGCTTTTTCGCGCAGCTCTGGTATGGCCCGGTGGGCCTCCGGCAAACGGTAGAAGGGGATATGGGCGTTAAGGTGATGGACGTGGTGAAAGCCGATGTTGCCGGTGAACCACTGCAGCACCGGGTTCATCTTCATGTAGCTGCTGCTATCGAGCGCGGCCTTCACATAGCTCCATCCATCCTTGTCGGCGAAGACGGTCCCGGGGAAATTGTGCTGCGCGTAAAAGAGGTAGCTCCCTAGCGCGAAGGTGACCAGGTAAGGGAGGAAGAAGGCGAAGACGAGGTTCTCCCAGCCTAGGAACCACCAGGTGGCGAACCCCAGTGCGCTGTGGAAGACCAAGGTGATGAGGCTATCCCAATGCCTTCCGCGATTGCTGATGAAGCTGTTTAGGCACATGCCGATGATGAAGACGAACACGTAACCGAACCCGATGGCGAAAGGACTGCGGATGAAGTTGTAAGCGAAGCGCTCGCCGCGCGTCAGGGACTTGTACTTCTCCACGGTCACCACGGGGAAGGAGCCGATGCTGCTCGTGTAGAGCTTGCAGTTGTGCTTGTGATGGTGGTCGTGGCTGCGCTTCCAGATGCTGGGCGGACTGAGCATCCACATGCCGAAGAACCAGAAGAAGGCATCAGCCGGCTTGCTGCGGTTGAGGATGCTCTTGTGCTGGTGGTCGTGGTACAGGATGAAGAGGCGCACGAGCGCTAGACCCGTGAGCACCCCGAATGCGGCCTTGCTCCAGAGCGGGTCGAAATAGACGGTGCCGATGTAGCAGCCCGCGGTGACGACCACCGAAACAAAGAGGTGCATCCAACTCCTGGCGCGTTGCTCCAGCGCAAAGGGCCGTGTGGCAAGGATCAGATCCTTGCGCTCGCCGGTGTGCTTCACGGTTACGCGGGGGGTCGCCGGTGCTTCCATCTGCGGTGTGTCCAGAGCCAAAGGTCGGGCTTCTGACGGATGTCCCGTTGCAAACGATCGGTATGGAGCTGATTGATGTCATTCTCGGACATCGATTTCGGATCAGGAACCAGCACTTCAGCGTGCATCTCGTAGTGCCCGCGCTTGGATTGCTGGATGCTGAGGTATACTACCGGATAGCCCAACTTCTTGGCGATCACGCCTGTACCTGTGAACACGGGGGTGTCCTGGTTGAGGAATTCGGTCCAATAGGCCCGCTCCGGCGAAGGCGTCTGGTCAGCGATGAAGGCGGTGGCCGTGAGCAGCTGCCGGTCGCGCACCATGCCCTTGAAGGTCTCTTGCATGGCATAGAGCCGGTTGCCCAGCCGGGTGCGCATGTGCACGATGAGCCGCTCGAAATGCGGATTCTGCAGCGGATGGTAGATGACATAGAGCTGATGAAGCCCAGGCTCAACCGCGAAGCGCGCGCCGGCCAGTTCCCAATTGCCGTAATGGCCCATGACGATGATCACGCTCTGTTTCTTCTCCGCGAATGACCGGAACACACCCGCGCCGGGGAAGTTCACTCTTGACCTTACCGCATCGGGCGATATCGTCAATGTCTTCAGCGTTTCCAAGGTGAGGTCGCAAAACCAGCGGTAGAAGCGTTTCGCGATGGCCCTGATCTCTGCTTCGTTCTTTTCTGGGAAGCTCTTGCGCAGGTTGGTGAGCACCACCTCTTTGCGGTACCCGATCAGGCCGAAGAGGAGCAGGCACGTGAAGTCGCTTAAGAGGTACAGGAGCGGGAAGGGGAGGAGGGCGATGCCGTACAGGAAGGGCAATGCGAGGTAGTAGCCGACGGCGCTCATCGGCCACGAAGATCAGTCGAACAGCTCCTTCCTCCCGATCACATTGCAAATGGGGCACTTGCGCGGATCATGGCCCTTCGCCGGACAATGCTCGCGGCCGAAGTAGATGATGCGCAGATGCAGGTCGGCCCATTGGTCCTCGGGGTAGAGCCTCTTCAGGTCGGCTTCGGTGTGCTCCACGCTCTTGCCGGTGCTCAAGGTCCAACGCCATGCGAGGCGGTGGATGTGCGTATCCACCGGGAAGGCCGGTACGCCGAAGGCTTGCACCATCACGACACTTGCGGTCTTGTGGCCAACGGATGGAAGCGCTTCTAGTTCGGCCAGAGTGTTCGGCACCTTGCCACCATGCTCATCAAGAATGACCCGCGATAGGCCGTAGATCCCCTTCGATTTCGCTGGCGCCAATCCGCAGGGCCGGATGATGTCCTCGATCTCTTGCACGCTCAGCTTCACCATCTGCTGCGGCGTGCGTGCTCTGGCGAAGAGCAGCGGCGTGATCTCGTTCACCTTCTTGTCCGTGCATTGCGCGCTGAGCACCACGGCCACGAGCAGCGTGTACGGATCCTCGTGGTTCAGGGGGATGGTCGTGCGCGGGTAGAGTTCCGCGAGCTTCTTCGCTACGAATTCCGCCTTTTCCTTGCGCGTCATCACCACGTGAACTTATGCGCCGAACTCCCTTTCACGAACGTATGCGATCGTGTCGGCAATTTCGCCCCCTCCACATGCACCAGGTTCTGCTGCTCGGCGAAGACATCCTGTAAGAGTGTGTTCGAGACAATGAGGTCCTTCGGTGCACTCACGCCTTCCACCTGCAGGTAGCAGTACAGGGTTTCGCCGTCGAGCTCCTTCCCAACCCACTTCCAGTTCATCTGCTTGTCCTCTTGGAAGAGCGTCAAGTGCTCCATGCAGTAGCGGTTCAGCAGGCTGTCCGCCTTCGGGTGCTCGTTGGCGGAACCCAGCTTCAGTGCGCCCCGTGTTGAAAGGGCATGCTCTATGTCGTGCGCGGTGATGCGCCAGGTTAGGTCGAGGGTGCGCGTCTCCGGCTTGTGACGGATGGTGAGGATTGAGACGAAGAAGTCGTGAGGCGCGAAGGCGCTGGAAAGTACGACGGCAAGGAGCAAGGACTTCATCGGGACAAAGTTCGCCATCGGTGCCGACCGCACATCGGCATGCAACCGCGTTCTACTTTCGCCCAATGCTCATCAAGCACACCCTTTGGATCATTGGCGTATTGGCCGCCCTGGTTTCGCCCGCCCAAGACTCCCCCCGCTACGGCCGCGATAAATTCCGCCAGCTCGATCAGGAACTCCCTACGCCCAACGAGCAACGCACGGCCAGCGGAGCCCCCGGCCACGCATATTGGCAAATGAAGGCCGATTACGACATCCATGTCGAGATCACCGAGCCGAAGGCGAGCGAAGGCGTGCTCCCGAAGCTGACGGGCCGCGAAACCATCACTTACCACAACCAATCACCGGACAGACTCGAGTACCTCTGGCTGCAACTTGACCAGAACATCTTCGAGCCGAACAGCGACGCGAATGCCATCCGCACCGGAACCCTGGGCGATAGTGTGAGCCTCTCGCAAGTGGACAAGTGGGTGAATCCCTTCGAGGGCGGATACAAGATAACCAGCGTCACCGATGCGGGCGGCGGCAAGCTGAAGTACACGATCAATAAGACCATGATGCGCATCGACCTGCCAAAGCCGCTCGCGCCCGGCGCCACCTTCAGCTTCAAGGTGGAGTGGTGGAATTGGATCAACGACCGCATGAAGTGGGGCGGCCGTGGCGGCTACGAGTATTTCCCCGACGAGGACAACTACATCTACACCATCGCGCACTTCTACCCGCGCATGGCCGCGTACATGGATTACAGCGGCTGGATGCACAAGCAGTTCCTCGGCCAGGGCGAATTCACCCTCGACTTCGGCGACTACACTCCAGCATCACCGCGCCCAGCGATCACATCGTGGCGGCAACCGGCGAGTGGGCGAACGCATCCGCAGTGCTCACCTCAACGCAACAGAAGCGCTTGGCGCAGGCGCGCACCAGCGACAAGCCGGTGATGATCGTCACGCCGCAGGAAGCGCTGGACAACGAGAAGGAGCGAAGCAGCGGCACCAAGACCTGGGTGTTCAAGAGCAAGAACGTGCGTGACGTGGCCTTCGCCAGCAGCCGCAAGTTCATCTGGGACGCGATGAACCAGCCGGTGAAGACCAATAACGTGCTCTGCATGAGCTACTACTCCAAGGAGGGCAATCCGCTCTGGGAGCAGTATAGCACCAAGGTCGTCGCGCACACGATCAAGACCTACAGCAAGTTCACGGCGGACTACATCTACCCCGTGGCCATCAGCGTCCACACCGACCGTATCGGCATGGAGTATCCGATGATCTGCTTCAACGGCGGGCGCCCCGAGAAGGACGGCACCTACAGCGAGCGCACCAAGTATGGCATGATCGGCGTGATCACGCATGAGGTGGGGCACAACTTCTTCCCCATGATCATCAACTCCGATGAGCGGCAGTGGACATGGATGGATGAGGGCCTCAACACCTTCGTGCAATACCTCACCGAGCAGGAGTGGGACAAGGACTACCCCAGCTGGCGCGGCAAGCCCCGCAACATCGTCGATTACATGAAGGGCGATCCGAACGCCGCGCCCGACAAGGTGAAGGCGCGCATCGAGCCCATCATGACCAACAGCGAGAGCATCACGCAGTTCGGCAACAACGCCTACGGCAAGCCTTGCACGGCGCTCAACATCCTGCGCGAGACCGTCATGGGCCGCGAGCTCTTCGACCACGCCTTCAAGACCTATTGCGAGCGCTGGAAATTCAAGCACCCCACGCCCGCCGATTTCTTCCGCAGCATGGAGGATGCCAGCGGCGTGGACCTCGACTGGTTCTGGCGGGGCTGGTTCTACACCACCGACCATGTGGACATCGAGCTCGCGAACCTCCGCTATAAGCGCTTATCGCCGCGAGACCCTCTACTGGCCGAGAAAGCGAAGCGAGAGGAGAAGGCCCGCGAAGTGCCTGATATCAGCCGCCAGCGCAACATCGACGCGAAGCTCGATTTCGTGGTGGACCGGGACCCCGCCACGCGCGACTTCTACAACAGCTTCGATCCGCTCACAGCTACCGAGCGCGAAATCGCCGCCTATGAGAAGTGGAAGAAGAGCCTCAAGCCCGAAGAGTTGGGGCTGCTCAACGAGGACCTGCATCTGTATGAGCTATCGTTCAAGAATATCGGCGGCCTGGTGATGCCCGTGATCCTGGAATGGGAGTACGCTGACGGCGCCAAGGAAGTGGAGCGCATCCCCGCCGAGATCTGGCGCACGAGCGATGAAGTGAGCAAGGTCTTCGTGAAGCGCAAGGAGGTGAAGAGCGTTGTGCTCGATCCCTTGCTCGAAACCGCCGACTGCGACCTGAACAACAACAGCTGGCCACCGCGCATGGTGCCCACGCGTTTCGATGTCTTCAAAGAGCGCGAGCGCGAATGGCGCCAGCCGAACCCGATGCAGATGGAGCGGAACCGGATGACGGGTGGGGAGATGAAGGGGAAGTGAGCGCACAGGCTCGCGTCCCTGCCATCGGCACTGAAGCGCACTAACGGCAGCACCAAGACAGCCCCACTGCCATGGTGTTCCGGGAGGCTATTTCTTCACGAACCTCGCTGACCGCACGACATCTGCCTCCATCACCTGCAGCACATACGCCCCGGGGCTGAGTGACCGCACCTCCAGCTTGCCATTCACCGCACGACCTGCGAGCACGATCCGCCCGCTCGCATCGATCACGGCGTAGTTGAGGTTCGGCTCGGTGCCTGCGAGCATGATCACATCTTCAGCAGGGTTCGGCGAGATGGAGAAACTGACGCCATCGGCCTCCGCCACCATGGTCGTGGTGCTCTGCACCATTACATGCGTGGTGTTGATCGCCGGGTTCTTGTAGGACTCCACCGTGCCATTGGGCCAATGGATGCTCACCTCTTCCACCTCTGGATCGGTGCCCAGGCCGAAGTGCGCACCGATGAAGCTCATGTGCGAGAAGCCATCGCCGCTGCGGATGTCGCGGATCTGGGTGCCCAGCGCGCTGGTGATGCTGACCCGTGCCCCGATGGCGTCGCGGTTGCTGATGGTGCCTTGCGGGTTGATGCGGATCCAGTTGTTGCTGTTGCCGTTGTTGCGCTGATAGCCACCGCCATTGCAGATGTCGAGGAAGCCATCATTGTTCAGGTCGCCGATCGGACCATTGCCAGGAGCGTTGGGGTCGTGGCTGAAGGTGCCGTCGCCGTTGTTGTAGTGCAACGCGCCGCCGCCGAGGATATCGATCCAGCCGTCGTTGTTGAAGTCGTGCGCGGTCCACTCGATGCTCTGTCCGGTCCACAGGTCCATGCCGTTATCGGGTGGCGCAGCGGTGAAGGTGCCATCGCCATCGTTATAGAGGAGCTTGTGCACAACGCCGCTGCTGGCGCCGATGAGGACATCCATATCGCCGTCATTGTCGAAGTCGCCCCAGGCGCTGCTCCAGCTCTGGTGGCCGTCGGCGAGGCCCAGCGATGGTGCCACATTGGTGAATGCGCCGGTGCCGTTATTGAGCATGAGCAGATCATTGGGGTCGCAGCCGCACTTGGCCACGAAGAGATCCACTGCGCCGTCGTTGTCGATGTCGGTGAAGATGCTCCCATAGTTGCCGCAGGTGGTGCCATAGCCGCCCTGGGTATGCACCAGCTGACCGGCGCCGTTGTTCATGAAGGCCACGTTGGCATCCACGTCGTGGCAGGAGAATGCATCGAGGTGCCCATCATTGTTCAGGTCAACGAAGTTGGTGCGCTGGCAGAAGATGTACTGGGGCGGGCTGAACTGGGTGTAGGCCGTGCCGGTGGCATTGGCTGTCATGAACGTTGCGCCGCTGCCGCCGCCGTAAAGCAGGTCGCGATGTCCGTTGCTGTCCCAGTCACCCACGGCGAAGCTCCAGGATGCTGTGTTCACGGCGTTCGAGGTGGGGTAGTTGGTGATGCTGTACGCGCCGGCATCGCCCTGGTGGGCCACGTTGAAGCTGGAATAACCGGGCGACACCATATCGTCCTTGCCATCATCGTTCATATCCACGGCGCCTTGCACGCCGCTGACACCCGGCACGACGGTGTTGGAAAAGAGCACAACATTGTCGGGTACCCACGATTCGAGCACCGAGAAGGTGAAGGCGTTGCTCGACCAGTAGCTGTCCCATGCGATGATGTAAGTGGTGCCCGCCGTCGCACTGAAGGTGGCGATGGAGGTGTAGCCGGGTCCTTCGTCATCGCCCCCGGAGTAGCACACCAAGGCTCCGCAAGTGCCGGTGTACACATGCATGCGCGTATCCACGTACGGAAACCCAGTCACATAGCTGCTCACGGTCACGAGCATGCTAGCGCCAGGAGTGAAGCTGTACCAAAGGCCTGCGCCTCCCAAGGTGGCTGGGCCTGCGCAAACCAGCGTTGGAGCAGTCCCAGTGACTTGCGGTGCGGTATGCACGCCCAAGCCGATGGGCACAGCTGTCTCGCAGGTGTTCTGGGCAACGGCCGTCATCGATGCCAGCAGGAGCAATAGGGAAGAGGCGCGCAGGTCAATCATGGTTCACTGGTTTCGTCGGCAAGGTACTAGCCAATCCAAAGCGGGGTGCTCGAGCTCTGCCAGGAGTTCCTTAAGAGCGCTCCGAGCCTACGGATTTGCGGCGCTGCGGGAAGTACACCTGCCTGCTAGCGGTCTTCATTGATCGAGAACCCATCACCGGACTTCGGCAATGGCCTCGTCACCTGTGAGCCGCTGGGCGATCGAGGCCGCCCCATGGACTTTTGCGCGAATACTCGGCCGCCACGATGGGAAGGCGCAACAGGCTGGATTGTATTTCCGGCTAGTCCGTAGCTGCGCTTCCCCAGATCGGGCAATGAGGACCCCGTTGGTTACGCTCCATTCGGTGGCAGCCCCACAGCAGGCTTTGACCAAATACACTGGCCCGGCCTTGGCTGTGATGCGCCAAACCAGATTACGAACATGAAGCATCACATCCACGTCATGGCTGCGCTCGTCGCCGTCACCACGCTTGCGAGTTGCCAGAAATACGATGATGGTCCGTTCTTCAGCCTGCGCACCCGCGAGGAGCGGATCGCGAATACCTGGAAAGTTGAGAAGGCGTGGAACGGGGACAGCGATATCACCTCCTCCTTCGAGCAGTACGAGCTGAAGCTGAAGAAGAACCGCGATGCCACGCTGACAGCGCAGTACGCACTGGGAACGCTCACATTCGAGTTCGCCACGAGTGGTACCTGGGACTTCGAGAACAACAGTGAGGATGTGCGCTTCGATTTCGGGAACGATGCTGCCGACGAGACCTACGAGATACTCCGCCTCAAGGAGACTGAGCTATGGCTGCGCGAGAAGGACGGTGACCTGGAACTGCAGTTGGTGCCTGCGTGATCCGCAAGCCGGGCAGGCTAGGGACCTCAAGCCAGCTGCTGCACCCATGTCTTCACCAGTACTGCTTCGTCAATGAGAACAGGGTTCTGGTCATTGCAGGGTTCGCTGCGTCTGCTTTCCTTCGTTCCGTTAACCCACAAAGGCCATGAAGCACCTCCTTCTCGCTATCCCAGCCGTGCTGCTCAGCACGGCCATGCAAGCCCAGACCCTCCTTTCACAAGCGCGCCCTGCTGAGAGCGAGTTCTGGGGCTATGTTGACAACACGGGCAACATGGTCATTCCGCCGAAGTACAAGCACTGCTTCCCCTTCGGTGAGAGCGGCTACGCGGCGGTGAAGGATGCGGTCACGGACAAACCCGGCTTCATCAACGTGAAGGGTGAAGCCTTGAGGACGGACCCAGCCGATTTCGTGCTCATCAGCGGCCTTTTCGGGGGAAAAGATGCACAAGGCTTCAGCTGCGGGCGGGCCCCTGTGCGCATCGGCGATCTCTGGGGCTTCATGGGCACCGATGGGAAGATGGCCATCCCGGCCAAGTATGACAAGGTGGAGCCCTTCGAGGGGTGCTTTGCCGTGGTGATGCTCGGCAAGAAGCAGTACATCCTCACCGCCGATGGGAAGGAGGTGCCTGTGAGCGATCCGAACATCGTGGATGTGAAGGGCTTCAAGAACGGCCTCTCGCCATTCAAGCAGAAGGACAAGATGCACGGCTTCATGGATGGCGATCAGACCATCGTCATCCCCGCGCAGTTCCTGAGCGTGGGCTATTTCACCGGTGAGCTGGCCTGGGCCAAGACGAAGGAGGGGAAGGTCGGATTCATCAACCGGAAGGGGGAGTGGGTGATCACCGCGCAGTTCGACGCCGCGGAGGATTTCGATGAAGCCAGCGGTATGGCCCGCGTGAAGCAGGCCGATGCCTGGATGTACGTGGCGCGCGATGGCAGCATCATGCGCATGACGGACACCCAGGTCTGGGGGGATTTCTCCGATGGCTTGGCAAAGGGCAAGAAGGGCGAGCTCTTCGGGTTCTTCGACAAGAGCGGTACCTGGGTCATCCAGCCGCAGTTCCAAGGTGTGCGCGACTTCAAGAATGGCTACGCGGCTGCCAAGCAGGGCGAGAAATGGGGCTTCATCGACACCGCCGGGAAATGGGCGGTAGAGCCCAAGTTCGAGGTCGTGAAGGACATGGAAAAGCCATCGAAGTAGCCGCGAGGGGGTAAAGCAGAAAGGGACCGCTTGCGCGATCCCTTCGGAGCCTCCTTTCGGATTTGAACCGAAGACCTGCTCATTACGAATGAGCTGCTCTACCGCTGAGCTAAGGAGGCTTGGTCCCTGCGCCGCTTCCAGACTTCCAAGGCAGTGCCGAAAGAGGAATGGAAGCGTCGCAGGGGTGGCAAATGTAGATTCCTGATCCGATCAGCGCTTGCTGAAGCGTGTTGCGCCTGATCCTTCCGATTGAATGGTGTATACACCGGGTGCGATGCCGGCCACATCCAATCGGTGATTCACGCTGGGTGCCTTCACTTCGCCTAGGACCAGCCGACCTGCGGCATCGCGCACTTCAAGTCGGCCAGCCATGCGTGGCAATTGAACGAAGAGCTCCTGATCCACCGGATTCGGGAATACTGTGATGGACGCCGCATCGCGTTCTGGCACTCCGGTGCTCAAGCGGATATCAAGCGCCAGATTCCCGCTGGAAACAGCGGCAGGCACGGTTGCGGTCACCTGACCATCGAGGCCGAGCACATGGAAATCGCCGGCGCTGAAGAAATCGGACGTGGTCGCGTAAAGCACGCCATTGATCGGATCCTCAATGAGGCCGTAGATGGCAGGGCTGCCGCTCAGCGTATCGCTCACCGAACCGGTAGCCAGATCGAATCGCGCCAATTCGTTCTGCGCATACTCGAGGTAATACACGTTGTCCTCGGCTTCTACCAGCGCCGATGCCGCACAACCGGAGTTCTCGGCCACCACGGTGGTGTATTGAAGGACGGGATCACCGCTAGCGGAGATCCGGCTGATGCTGCTGCGTGAGAAGTCGTTGTTGCAGAAGGCCAGCACGTCGCCATCGTGCACGAAGAGTTTCTCAGGGTTCAGCCCGTTCGGACCCAGGTCGATCTCGGTGCCATAGCTCTCGGCGACGAGGTCCAGCACGCCCACCTTGCCGGCGAGGTTGCTCCAATCGAAGGCGTTGTTCACAGCGAGGTAGGCCTTGTCTCCAACCACGATCACATCCTCGGCGCTCATGGTGAGGCCCTCGCTCGGATCGATCGACCAGAGCAGATCGAGCGTGCTCTTGTCGCGGGCCTCGAAGTAGTGGGGGAGGCCGCCGAGCTCGCCGCGGGTGATCAGCAGCGCATCGCCCCAGATGGCCAGCTTGCGAGCACCAGCCACCAGGGCTTCGCCGAGCGGTTGATAGGTATCCGCATCGAAGCGCAGCACGCGATCGTCGGCCGCTACGAACACGATGCCTTCATCAACGAGCACATCGCTGCCGAAGCGCGGCCCGTTGATGGTCGCGACGGTTGCATAGGTTCCTGCAGCCGGGTCGTAGCTGCCCAAGGTCACCGGCACCAGCTGTCCGCCGCCACCGAAGAAGTCGTAGTAGCCTTCGCTGAGCACGAAGACCTGATGAACCATGGGGCCTTGGGCCTGGCACCAGAAGCTTGCTGCGAGCGCAGCTGTTGAGAGTAAAGAGCGGTACATGGGAATTGGGATTTGGCTGCCGCGTTCACCGCGCGGCGTTCGTGATGGTGAAACCCCAGGAACGGAAGGATGGCTACCGCCAGCCAACCCGCCCTTGCCCGGGGCCAGTGTCTTTTGCAGTGCGGCAGGTCTTCTGGCTCATCGCCCCCATCCATCGCGCCTTCCCCGTTGCCGAGTGGCGTGTGCGTTGGACCTCAGCGATTCACAGCTGCGGGAACAGCTCCCGGTTCGCACGGGATTCCCTTTTCATCCGCCGTATGGCGGAACCGCGATGCGGGGCCGAATGTAGGCGCGGCTCAATTCCCTCCGAAACGCACGCACAGGGAAAGCTGCAGGAGCACACCGCCGGTGGTGAGCTTCGCTTCGAAATTGTCAAGGTCGATGCTGCTGCCGTTCTCCTCAATGGCCCGCAGCGGCATGCTGGTGCTCACATAGCGCAGCATGAACCGCATCCCGAAATGGTCGCCGAAGCCCACCGCCATGCCAGTGCCCAAGCCCCACTGGAAGCCCATGTATCGCGCATCACTGGTGTAGCCCGGCTCGGTGCGCACGATGTTCAGTCCGGCAACGCCCAGTTGGAGCGAGGCGAGCAATGCGAATCGATCCTTGTTCAGCAGGTAGAAGCGCGGCTGGATGCCTGCCATCATGAGGCGGTTGCTCTCCGTTGCACTGGAATCGACATAAGAACCGGGCTCCATGTAGAGACCGAGGCTCATGAACTTGGCGACGCCGAAGTCGAGCTCGATGGGCAAGGTGAATGTCGCGGCTCCGTCAGTGGAGGTGGTGTCCACGTTGACCGGCGTCCCGAAGAAGTTGAAGGTGAATTTCTGGTAGTACTTGGTAGCGTGGAAGCCAACGGCTCCGCCAAGGGAGGCGTGGAATCGGCCCGCTTCGTTGAATTGAGCGCTGGATGCGAAGGCGAACAACAGGACTGGAAGGAACAGGAGCTTGCGCATGTGAAGTGAAGTTGGTGCGGTAAAGATGGACCAACGCCCGATGTCGGGATTCCCATGATGGGCCGATCCGTGAACAGGGGTTGTTTACACGCGGAGGCCATCGCCCTACATTCGCCCCGCTCCGATGAACAAGTCCGCTCCCGGCGTGTTCCCCTGAGCCAAAAGGAAGGAACCCGTGATGCAGAACGCGAGCGAAGCCCAGCCGAATGGCGAGGGCACCCCGGCAGAGCACCAAAAGCCCGCCGAAACAGTCGGCTACCAGCAGAGTGAGGACCTTGCCTTCTGTCCGCAGAAGGAGCTGAACCTGCCCGCCAACTACGATGAGGTGGTGGAGCGCTTCAAGCGGCTTCAGGCGGGAAGGGCCATGGAGTCCTTGAATTAGTCCGCCACAACCGGTAAGCATGAAGGCCCGCGCGAGCGGGCTTTCTGCTTTGGGGCTGACCCTTGCCTTGGATTTGTCCCGGGCGGCGGGCTAATTTCAGCCCAAGCCTCGCGCGTCGCCCAAGGCGACCTCCACGAATGGCGGAAGACACATTCACCCCTAACCCCTTCCATGCCATGAAAACCTTCGATGCGAAACACATCAAGAACATCGTCCTGCTGGGATCCCACGGATGCGGCAAGACCACGCTGGCCGAAACCATGCTCTTCGAAGCGGGTCTGATCCAACGCCGCGGCCGTGTCGAGGACAAGAACACCGTGAGCGACTACCACGAGCTCGAGCACGAGCGTGGAAGCAGCGTGTACAGCACCGCGCTGCATACCGAGTGGCGCAACTACAAGATCAACATCATCGATACGCCGGGCCTCGACGACCTCGTGGGAGAGACCATCCCGGCACTCCGTGTGGCCGACACCTGCGTGCTGCTGCTCAACGCCCACCACGGGGTGGAGGTGGGCACCGACCTGGTCTGGGAGCACATGCAGCGCTACGAGCGCCCGGTCATCATCGGCGTGAACCAGCTCGACCACCCCAACGCCGATTTCGACGCCACGGTCGCACAAGCGAAGGAGCACTTCGGCAGCGCGGTGACCGTGATGCAGTACCCGGTGGACCAAGGCGATGGCTTCCACCGCATCATCGATTTGCTGAAGATGACCATGTACGTCTTCAAGGATGCCGGCGGAAAGCCCGAGAAGCAGGCCATTCCCGCGAGCGAGCTGGAGAAGGCCAACAGCTTGCACAAGGATCTGGTGGAGAAGGCGGCTGAGAACGACGAGGCCTTGATGGAGCACTACTTCGAGAAGGGGGAATTGGACGAGGACGAGATGCGCATCGGCTTGAAGCAAGGCATGATGAAGCGCACCTGCTTCCCGGTGTTCTGCCTGAGCGCGTTGCGCAACATGGGCAGCGGCCGCTTGATGGGCTTCATCGACAACGTGGCGCCGAGCGCGATCGAGATGCCTGCGGAGGAACTTGGTGGTGGCGGCACTCTGTGCCGCGCGATGGTCCGGCAGTGCTCTTCACCTTCAAGACCGTGATCGAGCCGAAGGCCGGCCACGTCACGCTCTTCAAGGTGATGAGCGGAGAGGTGAAGGAAGGCACCGACCTCGTGAACGACAACACCGGCGCCACCGAGCGGCTGAACCAGCTCTTCATCGTGGATGGCAAGGAGCGCAAGCCCGTGGAGAAGCTCGCTGCCGGCGATATCGGCGGAACCATCAAGCTCAAGGACACCAGCACGGCGCACACCCTGCACGCGCCCGGCAAGAGCGTGAAGCTGCAAGCCATCGCCTTCCCCGAGCCGCGCCTTCGTCAAGTGATCAGGGCCACCGACCAGAAGCTCGAAGAGAAGCTGCACGCCGCGCTGCTCGAGATCCAGAAGGAAGACCCGACGATCGTGCTCACGTACAGCCGCGAGACCGCGCAGCAACTGATCGGTGCTCAGGGCGAACTGCACCTCAGCTTGCTGAAGTGGAAGCTGAACCACCACTACAAGGTGGACTGCGAGTTCGCCAGCCCGCGCATCCCGTACCGCGAGACCATCCGCAAGAGCGCGGCCGCCAGCTACCGCCACAAGAAGCAGACGGGCGGCAGCGGGCAGTTCGGAGAGGTGCACCTGAAGATCGATCCGTGGTACGAGGGCATGCCCGAGCCAACCGGCCACAGCCTAAGAGGAAAGGAGGAGCACGACCTGCCCACCGGCGGCAAACTGGTCTTCTACAACTGCATCGTCGGCGGTGTGATCGACAACAAGTTCATGCCGAGCATCCTCAAAGGCGTGATGGAGAAGATGGACCGCGGCCCGCTCACCGGCTCACCCGCACGCGACATTCGCGTGATCGTCCACGATGGCAAGATGCATCCGGTGGATAGCAACGACATCAGCTTCAAGATCGCGGGCTTGCAGGCATTCCGCGAAGCCTTCAACAACGCCGACCCGCAACTGATGGAGCCGATCCAGGAACTGGAAGTGCGCGTGCCCGCCGACCTCATGGGCGATGTGATGACCGACCTGCAAGGGCGCCGCAGCATCGTGATGGGCGTTGACAGCAGCGGCCGCTACCAGGTCATCAGAACCCTCACGCCGCTGGCAGAACTCGATCGCTACAGCACCACGCTCCGCAGCCTTACGCAAGGACGCGGCACCTACAGCGAGCGCTTCCACGCTTACCAGCCCGTGCCGAATGAGCTTCAGCATAAACTGGTGAGCAGCCATAAGGAGGAAGAAGTGGCGGCGTAGTTCTCGCGGGGCGACAAGCCCCGCCGCCCCGCACCGTCGGGCGCGTGCTTCGAAACGGTCTATCCCCTTTCCGATTGTCCCGGGGACGGACCTTCATCCCGTGTCCCCGACCTTCGTGCCTCGATGCGCCTGTCTGCCCTCATCGCTCTTCTCGTTTCTTCAGCAGGTTTCGCGCAGGACACCACCCTGGTCTGCAAGAATCTCACGGCCGCTCGGGCCATGGAGCGCATCGTGGTGGATGGCGTGCTTGATGAGCCCTCGTGGGCCACGGCGACCATCGGCACCGAATTCGTGCAGAACGAGCCGCGGCCCAACGAGCCGAGCAACTACCGCAGCGAGGTGCGCGTGCTGTACAGTGACAACGCCATCCTTGTTGGTGCAGTTCTCTACGATGACCCCGATAGTGTGATGATGCGCCTGAGCGGTCGCGACCAGATCGGCATCACCGACTGGTTCGGCATCACCTTGGATCCCTATGAGAGCGGCCGCAACGGCTTCGAGTTCATTGTCACAGCGGCGGGTGTTCAGTTCGATGCGATCGTGGCCAACGAGGAAGAAGACGAGAACTGGCATGCAGTCTGGCACAGCGCGGCGCGCATCACGGAGCAAGGCTGGGTGGCGGAGATGAGCATCCCGTACTCGGCCTTCCGCTTTCCCAAGGCCAAGGAGCACGTGTGGAGCGTTCAATTCATGCGTCTTGTAGGACGGACGCGCGAGAAGAGCTTCTGGAACCCGATCGATCCGCTGAAGGAAGGCTGGCTCCGCCAATGCGGGGTGCTCACGGGCATCAGCGGGATCGAACCGCCGCTGCGCCTGATGCTGCTTCCGTACGCTTCGGCCTATGCGCAGCACTTCCCGCAAGATGACCCGAACGAGAGTGATTGGACGACCACCTTCAACGGCGGCATGGATGTGAAGCTCGGTTTGACGGATGCCTACACGCTGGACATGACCTTGATCCCCGATTTCGGCCAGGTGGTGAGCGATAACGTGGTGCTCAACCTCTCGCCCTTCGAGGTGCAATTCAACGAGAACCGGCAGTTCTTCACTGAGGGCACCGAGCTCTTCCAGCGGGGTGATGTCTTCTACAGCCGCAGGATCGGTGGGGTGCCGCTGTTGCGCGGCAACCTCTACGCATCGCTGCAGGAAGGCGAGACCGTCACCGACGACCCCGGCGTGAGCAAGCTCATCAACGCCACCAAGATCAGCGGTCGTGGCCCGAAAGGGCTAGGCATCGGCCTGCTGAACGCGGTGACGCGTGCCACCTACGGCACCATCACCGACAGCTTGGGCAATACCCGCGAAGTGCTCACGGATCCCTTGTCGAACTACAATGTCCTCGTGCTCGACCAGCAATTGCCCAACAACGGTTACGCGAGCCTGATCAACACCAACGTGCTCCG
This sequence comes from Flavobacteriales bacterium, assembly GCA_016705545.1. Lineage (GTDB taxonomy): Bacteria > Bacteroidota > Bacteroidia > Flavobacteriales_F > PHOS-HE28 > PHOS-HE28. The sequence goes on along the minus strand of JADIYA010000003.1, from coordinate 69,549 downwards.
TGATGGCGACACCTACGATGCCAATACCACGGCCTTCGACCTGCTGGTGAACAACAAGGCGCGCACGCTGCAAGGCGGTGCGGTGGGCCGCATCACGCAGCAGTTCGCGCCGGGGCTTGTGCGTGACCTCGGCTATTCCTACGAACTCGGCATCGGCAAGACCGGAGGCGCGCTCACGTACAGCACATCGTACGAGGAGTTCTCTCCGGATTACGACCCGAACGACCTCGGTTTCTGGCCGTGGGTGAACTACCGCAGCGTTGAGCCTGAGTTGAATTTCGTGAAGTACAAGCCGAAAGCACCTTGGCAGCGCTGGGGCATCGGACTCAATGGAGAATACTCACGCGTGATCGTTCCGGATCACTTCTTCAACCTCGCCATGGAGGTGAACACCTTCCGCGTGCTGCGCGGCTTCAATGCCTTCGGAGGCAGCATACGCGCGGAACCCGTGCTCACCTACGACCCCTTCGAGGCGCGCATGCCGGGCAGGCTCTATGAGTTCCCTACCAACGTGCGCTACGAAGCGTGGATCAGCACCAACTATAACCTGCCTTATGCGATTGACCTGCGCGGAGGCTATCGCCGTTTCTACGAGCGGGACCGCAAGAACATGTGGGTTGTGCTGGAGAATCGGGTACGCCCCAACGACAAGCTCTTCTTCATCCTTGGCGGCTACCATGAGTTCAAGGACGAGGACGTGGGATGGGTGGCCTTCTCCGACGATGACATCATCCTGGGCCGCCGCGACCAGTGGACCACGGAGCTCAGCTTGGAAGGCAGCTACACCTTCACCAACACCCTGTCGCTCAACGCTGATGTACGACACTATTGGAGCCGCGCGCAATACGTGGAATACCACGAGCTGCTGCTCGATGGCAAGCTGGCCGCGACGGGGTACAACGGCCGCTACGAGGATGGCACGTCAAAGCACGATGTGGATTTCGACGCGTTCACCGTGGATGTATGGCTGCGCTGGAACTTCGCGCCCGGCAGCGAGATCACCCTTGGCTGGAAAGACAACATCTTCGCCCGCGAAGGCATCGTGCGCCAGGACTACTTCGAGAACCTCGACAACACATGGCGATCTCCCGGCATCAACAGCTTCTCGCTCAAGGCGATCTGGTTCCTGGATGCGGGGAGCGCGGTCAGCAAGCGGAGGGCGCGCTGATGAGGATGCATCGCGCAGTGAGCTATGCGATCCTCCTCTTCTTGGTGTACGCGTTCTCCTCCTGCAACCTCGCCCGTATGCACGGCCGTTCCTGCGAGAAGCGATTGGAGCGCAAGGGCTATGTAGCAAGAACCGTCACCACGCCCACGGGACCGCGGTTCGCATGGTACCGCGACACCGGCAAGCCCAAGCTGCTGCTGCTGCACGGCTACACCGGCACGGGCGCGCTGCAATGGAGCAAGACCGCCAAGCTGCTGCGCAAGGAGTACGACTGCATCCTGCCGGATCTGCTCAGCCACGGAAAGAGCGCGAAGTGGGATACCGCCCATGCTGGACGCAGCATCGATGACCAAGTGGCGCATGTGATCCTCCTGCTCGACAGCCTCGGTGTGAAAGCCGGTCCCGTTGGTCGGCAACAGCTACGGTGGCGGGGTGGCGGCTCGCTTGGCCGAACTGCACCCCGAACGCATCAAGCATTTGGTGATTTACGATGGCCTCGTGAGCGATTACAGCGCCGCCCTCGCGGACAGCATCGCGCGGGCGCACGGCGCGCCGAGCATGCTCGCTGTAATGCGCACCCCCACTGCCAAGGATTTGCGTTTCGGGATCAAGCTCTCGCTCTATCGCGATCCACCGTTGCCCGGCTTCATCCTGAAGCAGGTCTACAACGAGTTCGCCGCGCCCTTCCGCGCCGCGCAGATCACGCTGATCAAGGACCTGATGGCGCACGAGGAGTCGTTCGTTCACAAGAAGTACGATTGGAGGATGCCCGTTCACCTGATCTGGGGCGAGCGCGATGAACTGATCCCGAATGCTGTTGGGCGGGCAGTGCTTATGCGCAATGGGTTGGCAGAGGACCGCTGGATCGTGATCCCGAGGACGGGCCACGTGCCGAACATCGAACGGCCGCGGGAATTCGTTCGGGTGCTGAATAGACTGCTCGCTGCGGATTGAGCAGCTGCGGTACTGCCATGTCAGCGATGGGCCAGCAAGCGCTCGATCTGCAAGAAGTGCCGCTTCTGATGAGCGATCGGGAAGCGGAACGCATCGCCGGCGCGGAAGCGGATCACCGGGCCGAGGGAGCTGGTGACCCGCATTCGGTTGAGGTCGGTGCCGGGCGCAAGCTGCAGCAGCTTGATGAAGCCTTCGCACAGCGCGATGAACCGGTTGATGCTCTCGTGGTCGGATCCGTGCTGGCGCGCAGGATCGAACATCCGCATGGTGCGCATGCGCCAAACGAGCCTGCCATCGGCCCTGGGTAGCATGTTGCGGGTGGAATAGTCGCCGATGAAGCCGGGCGTGAAGGTGGGCGTGGCACGCAGTGAAGGTGCCTGCTCAGCGAACGCGCGCTCCAGACCGCGCAGGTAGATGCCGCTGCTCAGATTGAGGTGCTCGAATACATCGAGCGCATTCCACTTATCTGGATCGGTGCGATGGAGCAGCCGTTCAGCGGGCAGTTGCGCGATCGCCTTGGTGCGTGTGAGCTGCTGGTCCAGCTCACTGATGAGATCGGCGCATAGCTGGAGGGTTTCCATGGGCATGCGTTTCATGCTGCGAAGCAATGAACACACGCGGGCATGCCCCGTTGATCTGCATCAAGAAGTGCTCCGTCGCAAGCGGCTTAGCGTCTCCGGGGTCATCCGCAGGTAGCTGGCGATGTCCTTCTGCGGCACGAGCTGCAGCAGTTGCGGGCTGCGCTTCACCAGGCGTTCGTAGCGCTCTCCTGCGCTCAGGCTCATCTGTTCGATCTCGCGCGTGGCGCGGCCCACCAGCACCTCTTCGGCGATCAAGCGCCCCCAACGCTCCATCACGGGCATTTCAGCGTAGAGCCGCTGCAGGTCCGCGTGCGCGATCCCGAGCAGGATGCTGTCGGTCACCGCTACCACATCGAAGCGGGCGGGCTTCCGCGTGAGGAAGGAGGCATATTCGCCGCTCCAGCTCCCGCCGTACGCGAAGCCTACGCAGATGTCCGCGCCATCGTGCGGGAACGAGAGCTTCTGAACGCCTTGGGCTACGATGTAGAAGCGGTCCTCGACCTTGCCTACACTGCTGATGAAAGCGCCGCGGCTGAATGCATATTCCTTCCAGCGCGGAGCAATCACCGCCCAATCGCGATCGGAGAGCTCAACATAGCGCACGATGGTGCGGCGAAGGAGGTCCATGCCGCAAAGGTGGCGGCATCCGGTGCAAGTACATTCGCGCCCCGCTGGAAGCCGGCAGGCCCGAGATGAATTCCCTAACGCGCTATAAGCTCCGCAAGATCGCCAAGTACGGTTTGGTGGCGGCTATGGTGGCCTGGGTGCTAACGCTCTTCGCCGGGGACGATATCAGCCTGCTCGTTTTGGGCGCATGGCTGCTGCTCGGCCTTTGGACCGGCGTGCTGGAGGAGTACCTCTTCGGCAGGCGCTTCCGGGCCTTGGCCGTTCCCCTTCAGTTCCTTGGGAAGGCCCTGCTGGTGAACCTCTTCACCATGCTGCTCATCGGCGTGGCCTGGCTCTGGGGCAGCGATCGCTTCACCATGCTCGCCAGCGATGCGCCCTACCGCATGCACGAGATCTTCGGCATGGCCCAGTTCTACCGGCTGGTGCTGCGTGCCGTGGTGGTCAGCTCCATCGCCATCCTTGTGGTGCAGGTGGAGGAGTGGATGGGTCGGAGAACCTTCATGGGCTTCCTGCTCGGCCGCTACGAGCGCCCCAAGCGCGAAGAGCGCGTAGTGCTCACCCTCGATCTGGTGAGCAGCACCGAGATCGCAGAGCGTCTTGGGGATCTGCGCTATTACCGCTTCCTGAACCATGTGTACTCGCTGATGACCGATGCCGTGCTCCGCAACGAGGCAGACATACACAAGTACGTGGGCGATGAGGTGATCTTCACCTGGCCCATGCGCATCGGCACCCGTAAGCTGAGCTGCCTCGACCTCTTCTTCGACATCGAGGCGCGCATCAAGGAGCATGAGGATGAATTCATGCGCGAATACGGGCTAGTGCCGCAATTCCGTGCGGGCCTGCACGGCGGTCGGGTGATCTCGGCACAGGTCGGTCACATCAAGCGCACGGTCGACCTCAGCGGCGATGTGATGAATAGCGTGAGCCGCATGCTCGGCCTCGCGAAGGTGATGAAGACGAGGATCCTGGTGAGCGCCGAATTGCTGGAGCGGCTGCCGGAGGCCACCAAGCGCTTCGACATCGGGCCGGAACACCTGGTGCCGTTGAAGGGCAAGCGGCGTGAGGTGCGGGTGCACGATGTGTCACGCCTGATGGTGGCGTCATGAAACGCTGGGTGTACCTGGCGTTCGCGGTGCGCGCTTCGATTGTCGGGGCGCAAGCGCCAGTGCCTTTCGTTTCCGGTGAGGAGCGCTTCGTCATACTCGCGAACGGACGGTTCGAGAAGCTGGAGCCACGGCCGCCTGCGTTGGTGCATGCGATGGATGATCAGGTCGTTTACCGCGACCACCAAGGCCAGCTCAAGGTCTTCCTGCCTGAAGGACGGCGCCTCCATCTGCTTGACCGCGCTGGCGGCGACCCGCAGGGCACACGGCATCGGATTGCCTGGCTCAGCGCCGATACGCTCAAGACCATCCGCGAGGGCCGCGCGCGTGCTGTTGCCACCAACGTGGCGGCCTTCGGTGTGAGCGACAGCCTCATCGTGGTGCACGACACGCTGCTCAACGAACTGCGCGTGCTCTGGCGCGGCACGGCCCAATCCATCGCGCAGGTTGAGCGCGGCAGCGAGCGCCCGCAATGGCTGCTTGGTTCGAACGTGCTCGTCGTCTTCAACAAGGAGGCGCGCAGGCTCTCGCTGTTCCAAGCTGGCCGATTGCGCGTGCTCAGCGATAGCACCGATGTGGGCATCGCGGTGGCGGGTGGCGGTGTGATTGGCTGGTGGGACGGGCATGCGCGCGTGTTCAAGGCGCTCTTCCAAGGCAAGGAGCAGGAGATCAGCGACCTGCGACCGGCATCGGCCAAGGCTGGGGATGGCCTCATTGCATTCATCGATGGCAATGGCCGCCTGAAGTGCTTCGAGCGCGGCACCGTGCACCGTGTCCTGGATGAGCCGCCCACGGAGTATTGGGTGAAGGACAGCCTGCTGCTCTACCTCGATCGCGGCCGCTTGATGCTCTTCCGCAGTGGGGTAAGCACGCTGGTAGAGCCTTACGTGCCGGAGCAATGGCAGGTCGAAGGTGGATTGCTCGCGTACCTCGACATGAACCGCGAGCTGCATGGCATCGCGCAAGGCGAACGCTTCCGATACGGCACGGAAGCGGCGATCAAGCGTTTCGACCTCTTCGGCGATCGGGTGGTTTATCGCAGCCCGCTCGGGCAGTTCGTGGTGGCCAACCGGCGGAAGAGCTGGATCTACTGAGCTGCGGAAGCCGGGGAACCCTTTGGCTCGATGGTCCATAGGCTTATGGCCGATCGCTTCCCTTTCAGCGCGATGCTGCCGATCTCGCGCACCGGGAGCGCTCCCTTCGGCAATAGCAGGTCCAGCAGCTCCTTGCTGATCAGGTTGTCCACGCCATGCTCATTGCACGTGTTCTGGATGCGCGCGGCAGTGTTCACGGCATCGCCGCTGAATATGCGCTCCTTCTTCACCAGGCCCACTTCGCCGGTGGTGACTTCGCCGTAGTGGAAGCCGGCCTTGAAGGTGGGCGTGATTCCATAGCGCGATTGGTAGTAGGATGCGCGCCCTTTCAGCTTCGCGCGGATATCGAGGAAACAGCGGATGCAGCGCTGCTTGTTCAGCCCGCGGCGCAAGGGCCAGCTCACGCTGATCTCGTCGCCCACGTATTGGTAGATCTCGCCGCGCGAATACACGATCGGGTCCGTGATGTCCTGGAACAGCTCGTTGATGAGCTGGAAGTAACGCACATGGCCCAGGTCCTCAGCGATGCTCGTGCTCGAGCGCATGTCGAGGAACATGAAGATGCGGAGTTCCTGCCGGGGCTGATGGTAGCGCCCTGCGAAATGCGAGAGGCCGCCGGTGCCGAACTGGTCGCTGAGACGCACCATGAGCATGGTGGCTCCCATGAGCGCCGTCCACTGCAGGTAGTTGCCGAGCCAGGCCACGCTGAACAGGCGGTCGGTGAAGCTGCCACCGAAGGGATCGCTTGATGCCGGCAGCCATGCCATGGTCACCATGAGCACGACAGCGATCAGCGCCGCCATGATGGCCAGCGCAGGCAGATAGGCCAAGTGCCGCAGCCGATCGCGCAGCAGGAAGATGTACGCCCCGCCGCCCGCGAGGCCCACGCCGAATACCAGCGCGATGCGGTCGAACAGGCGCAACGGCAGGTCGCTCGCCACGCCCCCCTCGGCCAGCGCATTATGCTCGAAGAGCGCGCTCAAGGCCCCGGCTGCCGCCCACGCGCCGGCGATGCGAAGGGTGCGGTTGGCGCGAAGACGCAGGCGGACAAGCGGATCCATTGGGCGGCCGAAAATAGACTGCGCTTCACCGCGGCGTGTTAAGCCTTGCTATGCCGAAGGCGTTGCGCGCCGCTTCCGCGGAAGCATCACCACATAGTACCAGCCGACCACGAGGATCCCGGCAATGAAGAAGGGCACCGCCCAATGCCGCTTGGTATCCTCGAACCAGAACTCGCCCATCATCCAGATTCCATTGGCCGTGATCCAGCACACCACGGCGATGCAGTGGAGCAGCTCACCCGGGTCGCGTCGCATCCGCCATGCGATGTGAATGGCCATGAGGAAGGTGGGGATGAACATGGCCAGCCCCAAGGGCTTCCACACAAGCACCCAGCACAGGTCCTTCAGCAGCCAGAGCACGATGTGGAAATTCTCTGATGCGCGCAGGTCGCGGAACATGGCGGTTGATTTGGCGCGAAGATGCGTCCGTCGAAGTTTCCGCACCTTCGCGGCCGCACCCGATAAATTGGCGGCAATGAAGAGCAGGAGGATGCTGGGATTGCGCGGGCTCATGGCCGTAGCGTTTCTGGCTGTGGGATCAACGAGCGATGCGTTCTATATCCGCATGCATGGGCTCGTGAGCGAGTACTTCTCTGGCGACGGCCTCAAGCAGGTGCAGGTGCGCCTGGTGAAGGACAGCGTGGAGCGCGAGACGAAGTTCACCGATGGGAAAGGCGAGTACGAGATCTACCTCGAGCGCGGCTACGACTATCAGGTCTGGTTCTACCGGAAGGACCTCGTGCCCAAGTATGTGCGCATCGATGCCCGCGATGTGCCGCTCTTCCCCGATGTGCCGTTCTACGATATGGATGTTCAGGTCACGCTCTTCACTTTCATCGAGAAGTTCGACTTCGAGCTCTTCGACATGCCGGTGGGCATGGCCAGCTATAAGCACAGCGTACGCAATCTGAGCTGGGACATCGAGTACACCGAGCGCATGCGCGGCGAGACGGCGCGAGTGATGGTGCTGTACGAGCGCGCCATCGGTGAGATGCAGAAGGCCAAGCTCGCCCAGCAGGCCGCTGCACGACGCAAGAAGCGCAAGCGCGCTTATTTCTGATCATGGAGGGCAGCCACGAGCTTCACGCACTGCACGGCCTCCTTCACATCGTGCACACGGAGGATTGAAGCGCCCTTCAGCAACGCGATCGCATTGAGCGCCGTGGTGCCGTTGAGCGCTTCAGCAGCCGTTGTCGCCAGCACCTCGTTGATCATGCGCTTGCGCGATAAGCCGACCATTACCGGTGCACCGAGCGCGACAACGGATCCGAGCCTGTTCAGCAGTGCATAGTTATGCGCGGTGGTCTTCCCGAATCCGAAGCCGGGGTCGAGGATTACATCAGCGATGCCAGCCGCATGTGCCGCATGGAGCCGTTGGCTCAGGGAGAGCGTCACTTCGGCCACCACGTCGGCATAGCGCGGATCCGTTTGCATGGTGCGCGGCGTGCCTTGCATATGCATGGCTATATAAGGCACCCCCAGCTTCGCGACGGTCGGCAGCATGTCCTCATCAAGCGCGCCTGCGCTGATGTCGTTCACCAGGCTGGCGCCGGCGGCGATGGCCTCGGCAGCGATCGTTGCCCGCCAGGTATCGATGGAGAGTGTGGCCTCCGGGAACCGCGATGCGACCGCAGCGATCATTGGAATGGCCCGATGCTGCTCTTCCGCTTCATTGACCTCTTCGGCGCCCGGTCGCGTGCTCATGCCACCGATGTCAATCATGGTCGCGCCATCCTCCAGCATCCGTTCCGTAACGCGCAAGGCATCGTCCACACGCACGCGGCTTGGCACATGGAAGGAATCGGGCGTGCCATTGATGATCCCCATGACCATGGGGAACCTTGCCTCGCGCAATTGATCCTTCACTCGCCAGCTGATCATTCCATCCGGGTTCGGCGCCGAAGGTCGCATTCGGCTATGTTTGGGCAACGTTGCCCCCTCTCTCGTACCGACACTCGGTTTTCCATCAATATCAACGCCCAGTCCATGCGTTACCGACCGATCGTCCTCCTCGGAGGGCTAGTTTGCACGATCCTGCTCCGCGCGCAAGAGCATTCAGGCGTGATCGCCTCCTACCTGCGCGACCATGGGGCCAAGCTGGGCCTGACGGCTGCGGATGCGCAGCAGTGGCGGATCGCTGATCATCCCTCATCGAGCGCCCCAGGGGTTTCCATCATCCATGTGGTGCAAACCGTGAACGGCCTCGATGTGCACAACGCCATGGGCACCTTCGCGCTGCGCGATGGCCGGGTGCTGCATTTCGCTGACCGATTCGTGCGCGATGCGGCGTCGAAGGCAGGTCCGGTTGAACCCGCCATCTCACCTGTGCAGGCGCTGCGTGCTGCCGCAAGCGCGCTGGACATGAGGCTTTCTGAAGAGCCGGTTGTTCTCCGCGAACTTCATCGTGGCATCCTTGAGCTCTCTCCTTCAGGCATCGCGCATGATCCCATTCGCGCGGCGCTGCTCTATCAGCCGATGGAGGATGGCGCGGTCCGCCTGGCGTGGGACCTCACGATCCGGTCGGTGAGCGGCCCGAACTGGTGGCACCTCGCCGTGGATGCGGGCAACGGTGCAATGCTGCGGCTGAACGACTACACCGTGCAATGCCAGTTCCCGAGCGAAGAGCACGCACATGGGGTGAGTGGCCCAGCACTGTGCGAAGCCGCAGTACCGGAGGCGCTGCCTGGATCCGCCGGCTATCACGTGTTCGCCTCGCCGATCGAAAGCCCGAATCATGGCGCGCGCACACTGGTTGTGGATCCTGCGGATCCTGTCGCATCGCCCTTCGGCTGGCACGATGTGGACGGCGTTGAGGGCGCCGAGTTCACTACGACACGCGGCAATAACGTGCGCGCATACGAGGATGCGGATGACAACGACCAGCCCGGCTATAGCCCGGAAGGCGGCCCGGCCTTGAGCTTCGATTTCCCGCTGAACCTGGGCGTGGCGCCCGACGGGAACCAGGATGCGGCCATCACCAATCTCTTCTTCTGGAACAACCTGATGCACGATGTGTGGCAGCGCTACGGCTTCGATGAGCAGAGCGGCAATTTCCAGCAGACCAACTACAGCGGCACCGGTGAGGGAACCGATCACGTGCTCGCTGAGGCGCAGGACGGTGGCGGCACCAACAACGCCAATTTCGCATCTCCACCCGATGGCGATAACGGCCGCATGCAGATGTACAACTGGACTGCCGCTTCCCCTGACCGTGATGGCTCATTCGACAACGGGGTGGTCGCGCATGAGTATGGCCACGGCATTTCCATCCGGCTCTCTGGCGGCGCCAGCAATTCCGATTGCCTCAGCAACGATGAGCAGATGGGGGAGGGCTGGAGCGATTGGTTCGGCCTGATGCTCACCATGCAACCAGGCGCGCAACCTGCCGACGGGCGCGGCATCGCCACCTACGCATCCGGCCAGCCCATCAGTGGCATTGGCATCCGGCCTGCCCGTTACTCCACCGCCTTCGCCGTGAACAACTACACGTACGGCGCCACCAACAACTCCTCGCTCTCGGAGCCGCATGGCGTGGGCTTCGTGTGGGCCACCATGCTCTGGGACCTGACCTGGGCGCTGATCGCCGAGCATGGATTCGATCCGGACCTGTACACGGGCACCGGCGGCAATAACATCGCCATGCAACTGGTGATCGAAGCCTTGAAGCTGCAGCCTTGCAGTCCCGGCTTCGTCGATGGGCGTGATGCCATCCTCGCAGCCGACGAGCTCCTGTACGCCGGTGCGAACAAGTGCCTCATCTGGCAGGCCTTCGCCACGCGCGGCCTCGGCTACAGCGCGTCTCAGGGCAGCAGCAACTCGCGCTTCGACCAGACAGAGGCGTTCGATTTGCCGAACATCTGCCTCACGGCCACCACGCCTCCAACGGCCGGTTTCTCGCTCGAGCTCCTCTCCGCCTGCGATGGAACGGTGCAATTCAGCGATGCTTCAACGGACATCCCGCAAGCGTGGGCATGGGACTTCGGAGATGGCAACACCTCTGCGGAGCAGAATCCGACGCACACCTATGCAACAAGCGGCACCTTCACCGTCACGCTCACCGCGTCGAACAACATCGGGTCCGACGTGCAAACGCAACAAGTCATCATCGACCTGCCCCAAGCGCCTACTGCGGATGACATCACGGTTTGTTCCGGAAGCACGGGCACGCTCACGGCCGCAGCCGCCAATGAAGCGGTCTGGTACGATGCACAAGAGGCCGTGCTCGGCAGCGGCAGCCCCTTCACCACACCGGTGCTGAATTCCACGAGTACCTTCTTCGTGCGCAACGAGATCGCGTCGGCTCCAGTCAACGTTGGGCCATTGAACGGTTCCATCGGAACCGGCGGCCAGCATGGCAATGCCTTCATCGGCACCGTGAATTTCACTGCTTTCCAGCCCTTGACAATCGTATCGGCATGGGTGGAAGCCGCCACAGCCGGACAGCGCACCTTCAACCTCTGGAACGGTTTGAACGGAACGAATGGCGCCCCCATCCAGACCATCGTGGTGAATGTGCCGGTAGGACAGGGCCGCATCGACCTCGGCTTCTACGTGCCAGCGCCGGGCGTCTACAGTATCGGGGGCAACAACATGAATCTCTACCGCAACAACGCAGGGGCGAGCTATCCCTATATCGTGCCCGGCCTCATCTCGCTCACCGGGTCCTCTTCGACCACCGGTCCCGATTTCTACTACTACCTCTATGACCTGGAAGTAGTCGCTGATCCCTGTCGCAGTCCGGCCGTTGAGGTGACGGCCTTCGTGGTACCCGGCGCCAATTTCAGCTTCGTGGCCAATGGCAATACGCTCACCTTCACCGAGGCATCGGGTGGCGCTACCACCTGGTTCTGGGATTTCGGAGATGGAACCACCTCCACCGACCAGAACCCGGTGCATACCTATGCTGGCGGCGGCCCTTACACCATCACGCTCACCGTCAATTCAGGCGCATGCAGTTCTGCGCAGACCTGGGATGTTGGCGTCGGGGTTGAAGAAGCAGGATTGCCCAATGCGTTCTTGATCGTCCCCAATCCGGCTTCGGACCTGCTTTCCATCGTGTTCGATGCCGCTGTTCCAAGCGGGGCCTCCATTGAATTGGTGGATGCTTCGGGCCGGCGGGTGCTTACGCGCCGCGTGAATCAAGGCGTAGAGCGCGTGGATCTCGATCTGTCCGGGGTGGCATCCGGGGCCTATCATGTGGGTGTGCGGACAGAGCAAGGCACGAGGAAGCGGCTGGTAGTGGTCTCGCGCTGAATCCGGTCCGTTCAGGACCCTGATGCTGGCCGATCCTGACCTGAGTCGGGATTTACCTTCGGCCGCCCATGGAACGCACCCTCTCTCAGTACGACGCTGTCATCAGCGAGTGCCACGAACTCTTCGCGAAGAAAGCCAAGGATTACGGCACCGCTTGGCGGATCCTGCGGGTGCCTTCGCTCACGGATCAGATTTTCATCAAGGCCCAGCGCATACGCACCTTGCAGCAGGTGGGGGAGAGCAAGGTGGGCGAGGGTATCCGGCCGGAGCTCGTGGGAATCATCAACTACGCGGCCATGGCTTTGGTGCAACTCGAACTGGGCGTAGCAGAGGCCCCAGACCTCGATGCCCATGCTGGCGCCGACCAGGTGCTTCGTCAGCAGCAGCAGGCGCGCGACCTGATGACCCGCAAGAACCACGATTACGGGGAGGCCTGGCGGAGCATGCGTGTGAGCTCACTCGTGGACCTGATCCTGATGAAGCTCCTACGAATCAAGAGCATTGAGGACAATCAGGGGAACACGCTGGTGAGCGAGGGCATTGACGCCAACTTCCTCGACATCATCAACTACGCGGTCTTCGCCATGATCCAACTCGACGAGGGATATTGACGGCTCCGCTCTGACTTCGCCTAATTTCGCCCCTCACAACCACACACCATGCGCATCATCCTCAGCATCCTTGCCTTGGCCTTCATCACGGCCACGGCAACAGCACAAGACGCCAGCACCAAGAAAGAACGCAAGGCCAAGAAGACCGAGGCCGTTGCGGCAACGCCCGATGAGGCTGCTCCGAAGGCCGGCTGCTGCGCCGGCAAAGCCAGCGCCGAAAAGGCCAGCTGCCATGCCAAGGCCGAAGCAAAGACCGCCGAGGCTCAAGCGCCCGATGCCGTTGGCACCGCAGCGCTTGAAGCTGCTCCTGCCGCTGAGACCATGACACCCGAAGGCCATGCAAAAGGCGCCGCGTGCTGCGCCGGAAAGGCCAAAGCTGATTGCTGCGCTGGCAAGGCCAAAGGCGATAAGGCCGCATGCCATGGTAAGGCCGACGGCCACACGCACCACGTGAAGACCGAGGAGGCCCCAGCGGCCGCCCCGAACCAGTAGTTGATTCCTGCTTGAAGGCCCGGCCCCGGATCATCCCGGCGCCGGGCCTTCGCTTTTCAGGCTTGTGACCCAAGTCACACTGGCACTGGCAGGATGATGAATGTCACCAACGCGGCGTTGAGGGAGTAAAACTTTTGCGGTGCGGTCAGGGGGTGCAAGCCCCAAACGCATTTTTCATCAACCCCAGTCACAAGCCAACCATGAAGCTCCAACAGATCTACACCGGCTGTATCGCCCATGCAGCGTACTACCTCGAGAGCAACGGCGAGGCCGCCATCTTCGATCCGCTACGCGAGGTGCAGCCTTACATCGACCGCGCTGCTGCCGATGGCGCCAAGGTGAAGTACGTCTTCGAGACGCACTTCCACGCCGACTTCGTGAGCGGCCATCTTGATTTGGCGAAGAAGGCCGGTGCCACCATCGTGTACGGCCCCACCGCGAAGCCGGGATTCACAGCGCACGTCGCAACGGACGGCGAGGTGTTCCAAGTGGGCAAGGCCAAGGTGAAAGCGATCCATACGCCCGGCCACACCATGGAGAGCACCACGTATCTGGTGATCGATGAAGCTGGCAAGGAGCACGGCCTCATCACGGGCGATACGCTCTTCATCGGCGATGTGGGCCGTCCTGATCTGGCGCAGCACGTGATTGCCGATCTCACCGAGGAGAAGCTGGCGGGCCACCTGTTCGATTCGCTCCGGAACAAGATCATGCCCTTGAGCGACGACCTGATCGTGTACCCTAACCATGGCGCCGGCAGCGCGTGCGGGAAGATGATGAGCAAGGAGACCACCGATACGCTTGGCAATCAGAAGCGCACCAACTATGCGCTCAATCCGGATCTCACGAAAAAGGAATTCATCAAGCAACTGCTCACCGGCCTCACCGCGCCTCCGGGCTATTTCCCGAAGAACGTGCTCATGAACATCCAGGGCTATGAGAGCCTCGACACCATCATGGAGCGCGGGAAGAAGGCGTACACGCCCGATGAGTTCGAGGTGTTGGCCAACGAGGAGCGCCCCTTGGTGCTCGATACCCGCCCGGCCGGTGAATTCGCCAAGGGCTTCATCCCCAATAGCATCAACATCGGGCTCGACAGCAACTTCGCCATGTGGGTGGGCGAGATGATCACGGACATCAAGCAAGCGATCCTGCTGGTGACCGAACCGGGAAGGGAGGAAGAGAGCATCATCCGATTGAGCCGTGTGGGATACGACAACATCATCGGCTACCTGAAGGGCGGCTTCGAGGCATGGAGAGCGGCGGGCAAGGAATCGGACACCGTGGATCGCATCGATGCGAAGGAGTTCGCGAAGCGCCATGGGGGCAAGCCGATCGTCATCGATGTGCGCAAGAAGAGCGAGTTCGATAGTGAGCATGTGCTCGACGCCATCAATGTGCCGCTGAACCAGATCAATCAGCACCTGGCGCAATTCCCGAAGGACACCCCCTTCATCCTGCACTGCGCGGGCGGCTACCGCAGCATGATCGCAGCGAGCATCCTCAAGGCGCGGGGCTGGGACAACTTCGTTGATGTGGAAGGCGGATTCAACGCCATCAAAGAGACCGGCGTGAAGCGCACCGAGTACGTGTGCCCGACGACGATGCTGTGATTCGGAACCGGGAGCCAATTGGGGCGCCCTTCCGGAAGGAGGGGCGTTCTCGATTCCTGGTTCGTCACGCCGGGTCCGACCCGGCATCGCAGCCGGAAGTCAGGGGACCATTGCCGCCAGGATGTTTCGAAGTCAAGGCGTCGATGCCTTCGGTTTGCGCAGGTCGAGGTTGCACACGAGCGCGACGTGCACGGTGCTGTTGAGCTCGATGAGGTCTGCCCCGCTCGCAGCGCCGGGCCGCTGGATGGTCTGGTACAGGTAGCCGGCCAGAATGCTCACGGGCTTGCTCACCTGATAGCCCAGCAGCGCCGATATCCGGTTCTGCTGGATGAAATCGAGTCGCTGGCTATCACCGAAATTCAGGAAGACCTCATCGTAGAACTGCGCACTGAACACGCCGGGCTCCACCTTGTCGTGGCCAAGCGGCACAGTGAGCCAAGCACGATAGCGGAAGCGGCTCTGGTAGGTGTAGCTGTCGAATTCCCCAACGGAGGCATCGTCATCGGCGGGCTTCAGCTTCGCGATGAATCGCTCTTCCATGCGGAACCGATGCTGCAGCCGTGCACGGCCGATGGCATGCCCGCTGAGCTGCACTTGCTGGTATAGATGATGCTCCCAGTTCTGGTACTTGATCGGGTGCGCGCCGTACGCGTAGTTGAAGTAGTAGCTGTAGCCCTGCGTGAGCAGCACCTGGTCGTTCAGATGGAAGTTGATGGCGGGGCGCAGGAGCAGCTGCTGCCGATCCTGGCCCAGGTTGGCACGCCGCCAATGCCCTTCGGTGTGGAAGCCCCAGCGCTCGCTGATGCGATGATCGCCCCAGTGCGAGGCCCAGAGGTGCGCGTTGGGGTCGATGGTGCGTTGGGCGTGCGCACACACCGCGATCGCCATCAGCAACAGGGCAACGACCAAGCGCTGGTTCCGATTGCCTTTCGGGTCACACCTGTTGCCCGAGCAACTCTGCTGAATGCACTTCGGAAAGATCGCCCTCGGCATCACTGATGGGAACGAACCGCTTGATCAGGTAGAACAGGAGTGTCCCACTGACCACTGCCACGTTCAGGTCGATGAACACCGTGAGCAAGGTAGCGTACGCGATGAACGCGAGCTGGATGTTGCGGTTGCGATCAAGGTGCCATCGCCCCTTCACGTACGCGATGAGGAAGTCGCGGTCGAACACATCAAGGCCAGCCTTGAACAGGACCCCGATGAAGACGGCGGAAGCGATGAGCACGATCACCTTGCTGAAGACCAGGAAACCAAGCAACGCATACACCCCGACCAAGATGCCCGACAAGCGTGTCCGTGCCCCTTCCTTCAGCAGCAGCACCGACCGGATAGTGGCTTGAGCGCCGGGGATCCCTTGCAATAGGCCGCTTAGTCCGTTCGCGAGGCCCTGCGCGATGAGTTCCTTGTCGTGCCTTGTACGTTCTCCAGTCATGCGGTCGATGACCAGGCTGGTAAGCAATGAATCGAGGTAGGCCAGCAAGCTGAGCTGGAAGGCATAGGGCAGGGCGGCCAGCAACAGATCAGCAGTGAACAACCTGGGATCCGTCGGCAAGTATGCCCATACCATGTCGATGTATGCACGCAGTGAACCGGCTCCGCTTCCCAAGCTCACGTGTTCCACAGGGATCGCGAATGCGGTGGTCAGCAAGGTGGCTGCTGTAATGGTGATGAAGATCGCGGGGAGGAAGCGACGGACCTTGGTGGGGACGGCCAGCTTCTTCAGGATCCATGGGAAGGCCAGCACCATGCCGAGCACACCGAATGCGATGGCGGTGTTTGCCAGGAGCCCGCCCTCCAGCGGTGCGTGGCCGCCGACAGCGAGCAATCGCTTCACTTGATCAACCCAGATGAGCACAGCTATGCCGTTCATGAATCCCAGCACGATCACTTGGGGCACCATGAGGATGAAGCGGCCGAGCCGGAGAAGTCCCATGACCGCCAGCAGCAGGGCATTCAGCATCAGCACCAGGGTGATGAACTGTTCGCTGAGGGCCTTGTCCGCGGGGAAGTGCTCGTACGCATAGGCGATCACGACGGCAGCCACTGCCGTCATCGGAGCTGTTGGGCCGCTCGCTTGCAACCGCGTGCCGCCGAAGACCGAGGTGATGATGGGGATCACCGCCGCGCCGACCATCCCTGCGAATGCGCCCCGGCCGCTCATCACTCCGAAGGCCGCACCTAGTGAGAGTGCCGCGAAGCTTACGGTGAGGCCTGCCAGGAGGTCAGGTACCAATGTCTTTCTCATCGCCTTGAAGCTCGCGGTGGGCTTGAGCGGGGCAAAAATCACGTGATGCGAGGGGGGCTGTATGAAAGGAGGATTAAAGGCCTCAGTCGCGTGCGATGCCCGACTTGGATGGACCTCTACATTCGCGGTGGCATTCCGGATGCGCGCGCTCATCGTCGAGGACGAACCCAAGGTGGCGGCATTCGTCGCAGCCGAGATGGTGAAGCAAGGCTTCACCGTTGACGTTGCGATGGATGGAGCAGAGGGTGAGCGCCTCGCCGTAGCGCAGCGGTACGACATCATCCTGCTCGATTGGATGCTGCCCAAGCGGAACGGCATCGAGGTATGCCGCAACGTGCGCGTGTCGGACCCGCATGTGCCCATCCTCATGCTCACCGCGCTCGATGGCGTGGAGGAGCAGGTGAAGGGCTTCGGTGCCGGTGCAGACGACTACTTGCCCAAGCCCTTTGACGTCACGGTGCTTTTAGCGCGCGTGAACGCCTTGATCAGGCGTGCGCACGGTCGCGGCTCAGAGGCCCTGTTGGTCTGCGGCGACCTGGTGATGGACCACGATGCCAAGCGCGTGACGCGGGCCGATCAGCCCATCAAGCTCACCGCGCGCGAATACGGCCTGCTGCATTTCCTGCTCCAGCGCAAAGGCAAGGTCACGGACCGGAACACCATCCTCGATCACGTGTGGGACACGAGTTTCGAAGCCGAATCGAATGTGGTGGATGTCTACATCAACATGCTGCGCAGGAAGATCGACAAGCCGTTCGGGCACCCGCTCATCCACACGGTGACGGGCATGGGCTATATGCTGAGCGACCATCGGCCATGAGCTTCCGACTGCGCATGGCCATCGTATTCACCGTACTGGTCGGTGCACTGCTGGCCTTGTTCGCCGCGCTGGTGCATGCGCATGGGGAGCATTTGCGCGAGGAGGAGTTCTTCGAGCGCCTCGAGGACCGCGCCGTGCTCGTGGAGCGCATCCTGGTTGAATTGCGCAGCATGCCGATGGCGGAAGCCGAGCATCTGGAGCAGGCGCTGCGCGATGCGCTCCCCGACGTGAGCATCTTGGTGATCGACACCATGGGCGAGGTGATGTTCCAGCGCGCGCCGATCGAGATGCCCGCGAGTTGGCGCGAGACCGCAACGCGGAAGGGGCGTGCCCGCATCACCCAGGGCAAGCGCCAGTACGTGGTGGTTGACCGGCCGGAGACCCTGCCCTTCGGGATCCGCTACACCATGTCCTCTGCCGTTGATGCGCATGGCTTGGAATCGATGGCCGAGCTGCGGCGATCGATGCTTCTCACCGGATTGGTGGCCTTGCTCGTGACCGCTGGCCTTTCCTGGCTCTACGCTTCATGGGCCCTGGTGCCCGTGCGCTTGCTGGTGCGCAAGGCTGCTGAGATTCACGAGCCCACCGAGCGCCTGCCCGTGCCCCAGCGCCGCGGCGATGAACTGGCTGAGATGGCCATCACCTTCAATGAGCTGCTCTCGCGCATCGACAAGGCTTTCAGCGTGCAGCGCTCGTTCATCGCCAATGCCAGCCATGAGCTCCGCACGCCGCTCACCATCCTGCGCGGCGAAGCGCACCAGGCCAGGCAACTCGCGGATGGCAACACCGCCATTATGCTGCGCCTCAAAGGCATCGATGAGCAGGCCATGCTGATGCAGGACCTGCTGGAGCAGCTGCTCTGGCTCGCGCAGACCGGAGGCGCCTCGGAACGGATCCCATCGGAGGCCGTTCGACTCGACGAAGTGGCTGAGCGCGCGCTTGAACGTTGCCGTGCGCGTTATCCTGATCGCCCGGCGCGGTTCGCCATGGAGGCCGATCCCGAAGGCCGTGAGCCGCTGGTGCGGGGCAACGCCGTGCTGCTCACCGCAACGCTCTACAACCTTCTCACCAATGCCGTGAAGTATGGTGGCGAGCGCGTGGAGCTGCGCATCTCCATCGTCGGCGATGAGGTCCACGCGATAATCTCCGATAACGGGAAAGGCATCCCGCCGCAAGCGGTGGCGCGGGTGAAGGAGCTCTTCTATCGCGCCAGCGATACCGGGCCGCTCGATGGGCACGGGATCGGCCTCGCCTTGGTGGAGCGGATCATGCAAGTGCATGGCGGGCGGTTGGAGATCACCGCAGTGGAAGGGAAAGGGACCGTTGCAATGGTGAGATTGCCCTTGACCTTTTAATCCCTTTCTCATAAGGGCCACCGTTCGCGCGGCCATATTTACAGCGGGATGAGGAGCGATCGGGATGCGGTACTGGCAAGCGCAGGCACGCTGGACGAGGACTTCGATGAGCATGCTGTGCTGCACGCCATAGCGCACTATCTGCCCGCGCAGGCTCCGCTGAAGGATTTCATCCACCACAACACGCTGCACGCGTTCCAGCACCTGCCCTTCCATGGAGCGTTGATGAAGGCCTCGCGGATCTTCGGGTACAAGGTGTACCTCACGGTGAATGAATACCGCAGGCTTTTCCGTGATGGGCGTATCCGGCCGGAGGCGCTCGATCGGGAGATCGTGGCACGGCATGGCATCAGCAACCTCGCCGCTTGGAAGCACAAGCTGCTGGAGAAGTCCTACGACAATGCGATCGTGCCGCGCATCGGATCGCTGCGCGCCCATTGGAAGCGCGATCGCCGGATCGATCTGGATGCGCTCACGCACACGCTGCTCTTCCGGGTGCTCAACAGCTACCTCGACCAAGGCATCGCCATCTGGAAGTTCCCGGTGTGGGACAAGGGATTCCTGGCCAGCGTGCGTGAGCTGCAGCGCCATGCATGGAGCGGCCTTTTACGTGGCGAGCGCGCCCAGCGCCTGCTGCTGGATGAAGGAACCGACATCGAAACGTTGCTCGAATTGCTCGTCGGCGATCGCACGCTCTACGCCGATTACCTCTTTGACCAGCAGTTCGCCCACAGTGGCTGGAGCGGCCTTGTGGCTGTGATCGAAGGTGCACCGGGCAGCCTGCTCGATCGCCGCCGGATCAGCCTGAGGGAGATCATCCTGTTCGAGCTGTTATTGGAGGTGGACGCGCTGGACCGGCAGTTCCCCAAAGGATGGCAGCCCTTGGCAGAGGGAATGAAGCACCGGCCGAAGCCCTTGTTCGATCGGGTCACGGAAACGGAGGTGGACCAGGTGCGCGCGCTCTGGCAAGAGGCTTACGAATGGACCTGGTACGATGAACTGCTCGCGGGCATCGATATGGCAGAGCGCCGCCAGCCAACCGGGGAGTGCACGCAGGCCATTTTCTGCATCGACGACCGTGAGTGCTCCCTTCGCCGGCACCTGGAGCACCTGGATCCGGGATTCGACACCTACGGAACTGCAGGCTTCTTCGGCGTGGAATTCCACTATAAGCCGGAGCATGGGAAGTTCTTCACCAAAGTCGCGCCCGCCCCGGTGCAGCCCAAGTACCTGGTGAAAGAGGTTGACAGCAGCGGCAAGATGGAGCGCGATGTCCATTTCACCCGGCACGCGCATGGCCTCGTGGGCGGATGGCTCATCTCGCAATCGCTGGGCTTCTGGTCTGCGCTCAAGCTCTTCGTGGGCATCTTCTGGCCCAGCAGCACGCCGGGCACCAGCGATTCGTTCAAGCACATGGATGCGCAGGCCAGCCTCACCGTGGAGCACTGCGGGCTCTTCGAGGATGGCCTGCAAGTGGGCTTTTCGGTGCAAGAGATGGCCCAGCGCGTCGAGGCCACCTTGCGCAGCATCGGACTGGTGAAGGATTTCGCAGCGGTGATTTACGTGGTGGGCCATGGCGCGAGCAGCGTGAACAATCCGCATTATGCGGCTTACGATTGCGGGGCGTGCAGCGGAAGACCGGGCTCGGTGAATGCCCGTGTATTCTGCCAGATGGCCAATCATCCCGGAGTCCGCTCACTCTTGCGCGAACGCGGCATCGGCATCCCGGATAGCACGCGATTCCTGGGCGCCCTGCACGACACTACGCGCGACGAGATCGCCTATTACGACGAGGGCACGCTGGACGAGGCCCAACGCGCGGCGCATGCCCGCAGCCGCCGCACCTTCATCGAAGCCTTGGAGCGGAACGCCAAGGAACGGTCGCGCCGTTTCCCGAGCATCGACAGCACCCTTCGCGGCGAAACGGTGCATGACCGCGTGAGGCGCCGATCGGTATCGCTCTTCGAGCCCAGGCCCGAGTACAACCACGCCACGAATGCGGCCGCCATCGTGGGCCGAAGGGCGCTCACGCGATCCGTGTTCCTGGACCGCCGGGCCTTCCTCAACTCCTACGATCCGCTGCTTGACGCGGATGGCAACCTGCTGCTCGGCATCCTCAATGCCGTGGCGCCCGTTTGTGGCGGCATCAACCTCGAGTACTACTTCTCGCGGGTCGATAACCAGAAGCTTGGCGCAGGCACCAAGCTCCCGCACAACGTGATGGGGCTCATCGGCGTGGCGAATGGGATCGAGGGCGACCTGCGGCCAGGTCTTCCTGCGCAGATGATCGAGGTGCATGACCCGCTGCGGCTGCTGGTGGTGGTGGAGCAGGAGCCGCACCTGGTGCTGCGCACGATCCAGCGCGTAGCGGCCACGCGTGAGTGGTTCGTGAACGAGTGGGTGCAGCTGGTCACGGTGCATCCGGTGGACGGTAGCATGCACCGGTATACCAAAGGAGCATTCGTGCCCTTTGTGCCATTCACGCGCGATTTGCCGCTCACGAAGGATGTGCTGCCGGACATAGAGCGTGTGGAGGGCAACGCGCACATCGCAATCATCCAAGCATGATGCGCCTGCTGCTCCCTCTCTTCGTGCTCGTGCCCATGGCCGGCTTCCTGATCAGCCTGCTGCTGAAGCGCCGTGCGGAGATGGCGCTCTCCCGCGTGGCCTACCTCACGGCTGCCGCGCAGGCCGCGCTCATCAGCGGCTTCATCGTGGCTTGGGCCATGGGCGGCTTCGGCGCCATCAACGTGAAGGAGGTGGTGCTCTTCCGCTCGAAGGACTATGAGTTCTTCATCGACCTCTACTTCGATCGCGTAACGGCAGTGTACCTGTTCATGGGCGCGGTGCTCACCTTCCTCATCACGGTTTACAGCCGCTACTACCTGCACCGGGAGCAAGGCTATAAGCGTTTCTTCAATACGATCCTCTTCTTCCTCACTGGCTATTCGCTCACCGTGCTGGCCGGGAATTTCGAGACGCTCTTCATCGGCTGGGAGCTGCTGGGCCTCTCTTCGTTCCTGCTCATCGGCTTCTACCGTGATCGCTACCTGCCCGTGAAGAACAGCGTGAAGGTGTTCAGCATCTACCGCGTGGGCGATGTAGGACTGATCCTCGCCATGTGGATGAGCCATCACCTCTGGCACGAGAACATCACCTTCCACAAGCTGCACAACTATGTGCTCGTGCATGACCAGTTGGGCCAGCACACGCTCGTGGGGGCCTTCATCTCGCTGGCGGTGCTGCTCGCCGCTGCGGCGAAGAGCGCGCAGCTGCCCTTCAGCTCTTGGCTGCCGCGCGCCATGGAGGGCCCCACGCCGAGCAGCGCGATCTTCTATGGCTCGCTCTCGGTGCACATCGGGGCCTTCCTGCTCATGCGCACCTTCCCGTTCTGGGAGCATCAATTCAGCGTGCGCGTGCTCATTGCGCTGCTCGGCCTCGCCACCGGCCTGCTCGCAGCCGGAACCGCTCGCGTGCAATCGAGCGTGAAGGCGCAGATCGCCTACAGCTCCATCTCGCAGATCGGCCTGATCTTCATCGAGATAGCGCTGGGGCTTGAGCTGCTCGCCTTGGTCCATTTCATGGGCAACGCTTTCCTGCGCACCTACCAGCTGCTGGTGTCGCCTTCGGTGGTCACTTACCTCATCAGGGAGCAGTTCTACCACTTCACGCCACGCGAGCACAGCTTCGAGGACACGCTGCCAAAGCGGTTGGAGTACACCCTCTACGTGCTCTGTCTGCGCGAATGGGACCTGGACACCTTCATGTACCGGCGGCTCTGGAATCCATTGAAGCGCTTGGGCCGGGCCCTCGATGCGCTGAACATCAATCGTTCCATCTCCATTCTCCTCCCTGTGTTCATCGCCGGGCTCATCGCGCTTTGGCAGGTTGATCGGTTGGCGGCCGGACTGCGCCACGCGCTGCCGGTGGCCATGGGCCTCATCGGCCTCGTGCTCGTGCTGCGCGCCTTCACCGAGCGCCGCCATGTGCGTCGGGCCTTGGCCATGGTGATCATGGGGCATTTCTGGATCGCGCTCGCGATCTCCTTCAATGAGCACTTCGATCTCAGCCATACCCTGATCTACCTCAGCGGCGTGGTGGCATGCGGAGTGCTCGCCATCATCGCCATCAACCGGCTGCGCCGCACGGAGCGCAACGTGGACCTCGGTCGCTTCCACGGGCATGTGTTCGAGCATCCGCGCATCGCGCTCGCCTTTCTCATTGCCTGCCTGGGCATCGCGGGCTTCCCCATCACGCCCACCTTCTTGGGCGAGGACCTCATCTTCTCCCACATCCATCCGGATCAGTTCATCCTCGCCGCATTGGTGGCGCTGAGCTTCGTGCTGAACGGTCTCGCGCTCATCCGCATCTATGCGCGCGTGTTCCTTGGCCCGCATGTGAAGACCTACCACGAGGTGGCGTACCGCTCGGCGTGATCGTGGATCGGGCGCCGCGCCGATCTTCGCCGCCCATGAGCCTCCCCCGCAACGTCCGCGTCACCAAGCGCTTCACCTTCGAGATGGCGCATGCCCTGCGCTGTCACGATGGCCAGTGCGCCAACATCCACGGCCACAGCTACGTGCTGGACATCACCATCGAAGGCACGCCGGCCACCGCGCCCGGGCATCCCAAGGACGGCATGGTCATCGACTTCGCCGACCTGAAGCGGATGGTGAAGCCCATCGTGGACCGCTATGACCATGCCCTCTTCCTGCACGATCGGGAGAAGGAATCGGTGAACCTGTCGAATGCACTCTTCGGACGGGTGATCTTCACCTCTTTTCAACCCACTTGCGAGAACATCCTGCTCGCGATCGTGGAGGATTTAGCACCGAAGATGCCCGTTGAGGTGAGGCTGTGCGCTGCACGACTGCAGGAGACGGCCACGAGCTGGGCGGAGTGGGGAGGATGAGAAAGCAGGATTCAGCATGTAGAACCGAAGACGCAGAACGACAAGAGTCCGATGTGACCGTAGGTCCGTCATTGAACTTTTTGCATTCTATCTATTGCATTCTACATTCTCTGGATGGATCCCCACTTCCTCGCCCTGGTGCTCTTCTTCGGCATCGCTGTCCTGTACAGCAGTGTAGGCCACGCCGGAGCAAGCGGTTATCTGGCGGTGATGGCGCTGCTCTCCTTCGCGCCGGAATCGATCAAGCCCACCTCGCTGGTGCTGAACATCGCCGTGGCGAGCATCGCGAGTTGGCGCTACTTGCGTGCCGGCCGCTTTGATGCGAAGGTGTTCCTGCCCTTGATCATTGTTGCCATGCCCATGGCTTATTTCGGCGGGGCCTTGCAATTGCCCGCGCTCTGGTTCGCGCGTGGTGCGGGTGTGTTCCTCGTGCTCTCCGCATTCATCATGGCGTGGCGCGCTTGTCAATTGGGCGAAGGCAAGGAGCCTCGTGCGCTGCCCCCCTGGCTCGGCACCGTGATCGGTGCGCCCATCGGTTTCCTCTCAGGCATAATCGGCGTGGGTGGCGGCATCTTCCTCTCACCGATCCTGATTGCAGGCCGTTGGGCAGCAGTGCGTCATGTCTCGGGCATCTCTGCGCTCTTCATCCTGATCAACTCCATCGCTGGCCTCTTCGGATCGCGCATGGCAGGGGCCGTCTTCGACCCTTTCCTCTTGTGGTGGTTGTTGTCCGTGGTGCTCGGCGGCCTCATCGGCTCATGGCTGGGCGTGTCGCGGTTCGGTGCGCGGGCCATCCTGCTCGTGCTGTTCATGGTGCTGATGACTGCAGGGGTGAAGCTGCTCGTGGCATCGTGAGCTTGCATGTCCCGATCATCCGATCGACTGACCTTCGCCGCATGACCAATCCTTGGCACGACATCTCTCCCGGCGACCACGCCCCGCAACGCGTCAACGCGATCATCGAGATCCCTAAGGAGAGCAAAGGCAAGTATGAGTTGCACAAAGCAAGCGGCCTGCTGATGCTTGACCGGGCCCTTTTCAGCGCCGTGCACTATCCGGCCAACTATGGCTTCATCCCGCGCACGTATTGCGGCGATAAGGACCCCTTGGACATCCTCGTGCTCACCAGCCTCACGCTGCCGCACCTCTGTCTCGTGGACGCCACGGTGATCGGCGTGATGCGCATGGTGGACCAGGGTGAGGCCGACGACAAGATCATCGCGGTGGCCACCTATGATGAGAGCGTGAACCACATGAAGGACGTGAGCGAGCTGCCGCCACACACCGAGAAGCAGATCCGCCGCTTCTTCATGGATTACAAGTCGCTCGAAGGGAAGGAGGTGGTGGTGGAGGAGTTCATGGGCCGCGAGGTGGCGATACGGATCGTAGAGGAGGCGATATCCTTGTACCGCGAAACGTTCGGAGGCAAGGGATGAGCTCCGGAGCGACCATCACCATGAAGAACGTCTCCCTGCTGATCGTCGACGACGAACCGCAGTTGCGCAACATGCTGCAACGCCTCTTCGTCGGCGAAGGCTATGCCGTGTTCACCGCCGAGACGGGCGCACAGGCCATGCAGCGTTTGAGGGCCCAGCGTTTCCATGTGGTTCTCTGTGATGTGAAGCTGCCCGATGCCAACGGTGTGGAGCTGACGAAGGCGATCAAGAGCCAGCAGCCGGATGCGGAGGTGATCGTGTTCACGGCGTTCGGGACCATCGGCGATGCGGTGAAGGCCGTGCAGAACGGTGCTTTCCACTATCTGGTGAAGGGTGACGACAACGACAAATTGATCCCCACCGCCAGCCGTGCGCTGGAAAAGGCGAAGACACAACGACAGGTGGAACCTGTGATCAGCGATGATCCGTTCGCAGCGATCACTGGACGATCACCGGCGATCCAGCAGGTGATTGAGCTGGCCCGGAAGGTCGCGCCCACGGAGGCATCAGTGCTGCTAACCGGTGCGACCGGAACGGGTAAGGAAGTGTTCGCGCGGGCGATTCACGCAGCCAGCGCACGGGCGAAGAAGCCCTTTGTGGCGGTGAACTGCGGCGCCTTGAGCCGCGAATTGCTGGAGAGCGAGTTGTTCGGACATGTGTCCGGTGCCTTCACCGGTGCTGTTAAGGACCGCAAGGGCCTGATCGAAAGCGCAAAGGGCGGAACGCTCTTCCTGGATGAGATCGGCGAAATGCCGCTCGATCTGCAAGCCAAACTGCTGCGCGTGCTGGAGACCGGGGATTTCCTCCGCGTGGGCGATACCGCTGTGCAGCGCGCTGATGTGCGCATCATCGCCGCAACGCACCACGATCTTCTGCGGGAAAGCTCCGAGGGCCGATTCCGCCAGGACCTGTATTACCGTCTGGCCACCTTCACCCTGCGCATTCCGGTGCTGGTGGAACGCAAGGCCGATATCCCACTGCTGGCACAGCTCTTCATCGCGCGTTTCGCCACCCGCTTGGGAAAGACCATCACCGGCATGGACGAGGACGTGAAGCGGAAGCTGATGGACCATTCCTGGCCCGGCCATGTGCGCGAACTGCGCAACGTGATCGAACGGGCCTGCATCCTCTGCGACGGACCCCTGCTCGACGCAGCTTCGCTACCGCTGGAATTGCAGGGCGAGCCGGAGCAGAAACTGGGCGCGATATACGAACTGGAGCAGGTGGAACGGGAACACATCCGGCGCGTGCTGGCCCATACCGGCGGCAACAAGACCCTGGCCGCGGAGCTATTAGGGATCGGGCTTACGACGCTGTATGCGAAGGTGAAGCGCTTCGGCCTCTGAGTCTTCCATTTCGGTGATTCACCCTTCCATTTCGGCAGGGTAGCTCAGCTCGTGCTCTCGTACATGGAACACCACCGGCCCAGCCTGTCGGGCATTTCCTGCATTCCTCCACCCTTGGGCATCCTATTCGCCAACGGCGCGCATGGAACCCATGACCATTCCTTTCCTACTCGCCATCGGCCTGTTGTGCTTCGCCCTCTTCTTCCGTTGCACCAAGTGGTTCGAGAAGATCTGACACCATGTTCATCGCCCTACTCATCCTGTGCATCGCCGTGTTCGGCTACCTGTTGCATGTGCTGGTGAAACCGGAGAAATATTAAATGCAGGTAATGGAAGTGAGGGAGGGGAGAATGGCGATCCCCGCGCGTCAGCCCCATCCTCACTTTCATTACCTCCTAAGCTTCGCCCCTACACATGAGCACTGAACTTCTCGGCGTCATCGCCACCTACGGGCTCGCCATCGCGCTGGCCATTCCGCTGGGCCGTTACATGGCCGCAGTGTACCAGGGCAAGAAGCACGGGAGCGACTTCTTCCTGCCGCTGGAACGGTTGATCTACCGCATCTCCGGCGTGGACCCCGCGAAGGAGATGGACTGGAAGCAGCACCTGAAGGCCTTGCTCACCATCAACCTCGTGTGGTTCGTCTACGGATTCTTCATGCTGATGGGCCAGGGCGTGCTACCGCTGAACCCCGACGGCAACCCGGGCATGTCGCCGCACCTGGCGTTCAATACGATCATCAGCTTCGTGGTGAACTGCAACCTGCAGCACTACAGCGGCGAGAGCGGCCTCACCTACCTCACGCAGACCGGCGTGATCATGTTCCTGCAGTTCGTGAGCGCGGCCACCGGCATGGCGGCGCTGGCTGCGGTGTACAAGGCAATGGCCTCGGGCACCACGGTCGCGCTCGGTAACTTCTGGATGTACTTCACCCGCAGCATCACGCGCATCCTGCTGCCGTTGAGCACGGTGCTCGCCTTCATCCTGGTGCTGCAGGGCACGCCCATGACCTTCGATGGCGCTGCCACTGCGACCACCCTCGAGGGCGTGGAGCAGCACATCGCGCAAGGACCCGCTTCGGCCATGGTAGCCATCAAGCAACTGGGCACCAACGGCGGCGGCTTCTTCGGCGTGAACAGCGCGCACCCGTTGGAGAACCCCACCTATCTGAGCAACATGGCGGAGACCATCGCCATCCTGCTCATCCCCATGGGCCTGGTCTTCGCGCTCGGCTTCTGGCCTGAAGCGCATGCGCCTCGCGTGGCGCATCTTCGGCGTGATGACCGTGGGTGTCGTGCTGCTGCTCACCGGCGCGGTGTTGCTGGAGCGTGCGGGCAAGCCTGCGATCGCCGAGTTGGGCAGCGCGCAGCCGATGGGCAGCATGGCAGGCAAGGAAGTGCGCTTCGGTGCCGAGGCCAGCGCGTTGTGGGGCGTGAGCACCACCTCCACCAGCAACGGCAGCGTGAACGCCATGCACGATAGCATGACACCACTGACCGGTGGCATCCTCATGCTCGACATGTTCATCAACGCCTTCTACGGCGGCGTGGGCGTGGGCTTCCTCAACTATTACGTATTCCTCATCATCGCGGTGTTCATCGCAGGGCTGATGGTGGGCCGCACACCCGAGTTCCTCGGCCGCAAGGTGGAAGCACGAGAGATGAAGATCGCCACGATGATCGCACTGCTGCACCCCTTCCTCATTCTCGTGGGTACGGCCATCGCGGGCTACGCGGTGGCGCATACGCCCACGGCCGCGTGGGATGCAGCGCCGCAGTCCTGGCTGAACAACCCCGGCGCACACGGCTTCAGTGAGATGCTGTATGAGAACGCAAGTGCGGGCGCCAACAACGGCAGCGGCTTCGAGGGCCTCGGCGACAACAACTTCTTTTGGAACTTCATGACCGGTCTGATCCTCATCCTCGGCCGTTTCCTGCCGATCATCGGACCGCTGGCGATCGCAGGGCTGCTCGCGGCGAAGAAGGTGGTGCCCGAAGGCGGCGGCACGCTGCGTGCCGACACCTTCACCTTCGGAGGGCTCACGTTCGCGCTGATCATCATCCTCGCAGCGCTGAGCTTCTTCCCAGCGCTGGCCATCGGTCCCTTGGCCGAATACTTCGCGCTGGTCCCCTGATCCCGAACGACAATGGAATCCTCAAGCTCATCCCTCTTCCCGCGCGAACAAGTCCGCGAGGCCCTCGTGCAGAGCTTCGTGAAGCTCGACCCGCGCATCATGCTCCGCAATCCGGTGATGTTCACCGTGGAGATCGGCACCGTCGTGATGCTGCTGGTAACGCTGTACAGCCTCATCGGAGGCGATGCGTCGCAAGGCAGCACCGGCTACAACGCCGTCATCTTCCTGCTCCTGCTCATCACCCTGCTCTTCGCCAACTTCGCCGAAGCCATCGCCGAAGCGCGCGGCAAGGCCCAGGCGAGCAGCCTGCGCAAGATGCGCGAGGACACACCCGCACGGCTGCGCATGCCTGATGGCAGCACGAAGACCATCCGTGGCAGCGAGCTGCGCAAGGGCGATGTGTTCATCTGCGAAACGGGCGACACGATCCCCACTGACGGCGAGATCATCGAGGGGCTCGCGAGCATCGACGAGAGCGCCATCACCGGGGAGAGCGCGCCCGTGATCCGCGAGGCGGGTGGCGACCGGAGCAGCGTCACCGGCGGCACGCGTGTGCTCAGCGACCGTGTGGTGGTGATGGTGACCGGCGACCCCGGCAGCAGTTTCCTGGACCGCATGATCGCCTTGGTGGAAGGCGCCAGCCGGCAGAAGACCCCCAACGAGATCGCGCTCACGATCCTGCTCGCGGGCTTCACGCTCGTGTTCCTCATCGTGTGCGTCACGCTGAAGCCCTTCGCCGACTACGCGAATACGCCGATCACCATCGCGGCCTTCATCAGCCTCTTCGTGTGCCTAATCCCCACCACCATCGGCGGGCTGCTCAGCGCCATCGGCATCAGCGGCATGGACCGTGCGCTGCGTGCCAACGTGATCACCAAGAGCGGCCGCGCCGTGGAGACCGCCGGCGATGTGGACGTGCTGCTGCTCGACAAGACCGGCACCATCACCATCGGCAACCGCAAGGCCACCGCATTCCATCCAGCGCCGGGGGTGGACCGGGCCACGTTCATACGTTCCTGCGCGTTGAGTTCGCTGTCCGATGAGACGCCCGAGGGCAAGAGCATCGTGGAACTGGCGGGGGCCGATATCACGCGCGGGCTTTCGCTCCAAGGAGCCGCGTTGATCGCCTTCACAGCGCAGACTCGCACCAGCGGTGTGGACTTGGGCGCGGGCATTCGCATCCGCAAAGGCGCGCAGGACGCCCTTCGCAAGCTCAGTGAACAGGTCGGCAACACCTTTCCGCAGGAAGTGGACGCCGAGGTGAAGCGCATCGCACAGAACGGTGGAACACCACTGGTGGTCGCCGAGAACGAAAAAGTGATCGGCTGCATCGAATTGCAGGACATCATCAAGCCCGGGATCAGCGAGCGTTTCGAGCGCCTGCGCAAGATGGGCGTGAAGACGGTGATGGTCACGGGCGACAACCCGCTCACCGCGAAGTTCATCGCCGAGAAGGCGGGCGTCGATGACTTCATCGCCGAGGCCACGCCCGAGGACAAGATGGCCTACATCAAGAAGGAACAGCAGCAGGGCAGGCTCGTGGCCATGATGGGTGACGGCACCAACGATGCGCCTGCCCTGGCACAGGCCGATGTCGGCGTGGCCATGAACAGCGGTACGCAGGCCGCCAAGGAAGCCGGCAACATGGTGGATCTGGACAACGATCCCACCAAGCTCATCGAAGTGGTGGAGATCGGCAAGCAGCTGCTGATGACGCGCGGCACGCTCACCACCTTCAGCATCGCCAACGATGTCGCCAAATACTTCGCCATCGTGCCAGCCCTCTTCATGGCGAGCATCCCGGCTTTGGGTGCGCTCAATATCATGCGTCTGCACAGCGCCGAGAGCGCCATCCTCAGCGCCGTGATCTTCAATGCGATCATCATCCCGCTGCTCATCCCCCTCGCGCTGAAAGGCGTGACCTACCGTCCCATCGGTGCCAGCGCCATCCTGCGCCGCAACCTGCTCATCTACGGCCTCGGCGGCGTAATCGTGCCCTTCATCGGCATCAAACTGATCGACCTGGGCGTCGCGCTGTTCTTCTGATATCGCACCAGCCCGATGGCATGAACCTGCACCGCCGACCCTCAGGGTCGACACAAGAACCGAGACCATGAAACAGAACCTCCTCCCGCGCTGCGCATGACCGCCGTGATGCTCGTGCTGTGCAGCGTGCTCTACACCCTGCTCGTACTCGGCTTCGCGAAGGCCGTTACGCCCAGCGGTGGCTCCGTTGAACTCGTGGTGCGCGATGGCACAGCCGTCGGCGGCGCGAACGTGGGCCAGGCCTTCAGCGGCGATGGCTACTTCCAAGGCCGACCCAGCGCGGTGGACTACAATGGCGCTGGAAGCGGCGGCAGCAACAAGAGCCCGAGCAACCCGGACCACTTGGCAGCGGTGCAGGCTCGTATCGACACATTCCTCGTCCACAACCCCGGCGTGGCGAAGGCCGAGATCCCCAGCGAGCTTGTCACCGCCAGCGGCAGCGGACTGGACCCGGACATGAGCCCAGGCGGCGCGCGCATCCAAGCGAAGCGCATCGCACAGGCCCGCGGGCTTTCCGAGGAAGCGGTGCTCAAGCTCATCGATCAACACACCCACGGACCCCTGCTCGGACTCTTCGGCCCCGCCACCGTGAACGTCCTGGAACTCAACCTTGCGCTTGATGCGCTCCAACACTGACATGCGTACGTCGATCGTTCCCTTCGCTGTGGCCCTGGCCATTCCAGCCAGCGCCCAGCTCGATTCCGCCTTCACCCTCAGCGGCTATGCCGAGGTCTACTACAGCTACGAGCTGTCGAACCCGGACAACCACCTGCGGCAAGGACCTTTCTACAGCTTCAATCGCCACAACGAGGTGAGCCTCAACATGGGCTATGCGAAGCTGGCCTATGCCAAGAACAACGTGCGCGGCAACCTCGCCCTCATGGCAGGTACTTACGCGCAGTACAACCTGGCCGCCGAGCCGGAGCTGTTGCGCAGCGTGTTCGAGGCCAACGTGGGTGTGAAGCTCAGCAAGACACGCGAGCTGTGGATCGACGCGGGCATCATGCCCAGCCACATCGGCTTCGAGAGCGCCATCGGTGCCGACAGCTGGAACGTGACGCGCAGCCTGCTCGCGGAAAACTCGCCCTACTACGAGGCCGGGTTGAAATTGGGCTACACCAGTCGCAACGCAAAGTGGTACGCTGCGGGCATGATGCTGAACGGCTGGCAGCGGATCGCCCGGCCCGAGGGCAACAACACGCCCGCCTTCGGCACGCAACTCACCTTCAAACCTTCGGACAAGCTTATGGTGAACTGGAGCACTTTCGTAGGCAACGAAATGCCCGACAGCGTGAGCCAAATGCGCTACTTCAGTAACCTCTATGCGCAACTGCAAATCACCGAGGGCTTTGGCCTCACAGCGGGCTTCGACTATGGCATGCAAGAGGCCTCGACCGGCGACAGCAGCAGCATGTGGATGAGCCCGGTGCTGATTCCGCGCTTCCAACTGAGCGAACGCAGTTGGGTCGCCGGCCGATGGGAACTGTATCAGGACGCGGACGGCGTGATCGTCGGCTCCACAGGCACACCGAACGGCTTCAACACGATGGGCTACTCCATCAACTTCGACCGTCGGATCGGCGACAACGTGCTCTGGCGTATTGAAGCCCGTGCGCTCAACAGCCAGGACAAGATCTTCGCCGATGACAAGGGCGGCGATTCACCATCCAACGTCTTCTTCACGACGAGTCTATCCATACGCTTCCCATGATCGGTTCCAGCGGTCTTGACCCCCTCGAGCGGCCCGCTGCCAAGCGCGGCCGTTTGAAGGTTTACATCGGCATGAGCGCCGGCGTGGGCAAGAGCTACCGCATGCTGGAGGAGGCGCACCGCTTGCTGGAGCAGGGAGTGAACATCCAGGTGGGCTTCATCGAGACGCACAACCGGGAAGAGACCCACGCCCTGCTGGAGGGCTTGCCGGTGATCCCCCGCCGCGAGGTGTACTATAAAGGCAAACGGCTCGAGGAATTCGACCTGAACGCGACGTTGCTGCTGCAACCGGCGCGCGTGATCGTGGACGAGTTGGCTCACACCAACGTTCCGGGCAGTCGCCATGAGAAACGTTGGCAGGATGTGGTGGAGCTGCTGGACAACGGCATCGATGTGATCACGGCGGTGAACATCCAGCACATCGAGAGCATCACGGACGACGTGCAGCGCATCACCGGTGTCGCCATCACGGAGCGGGTGCCGGACAGCTTCCTGCAGCGCGCGGATGAAGTAGTGAACATCGACCTCACCGCGGATGAGCTGATCACCCGCATGAAGGAGGGGAAGATCTACGACAAGGCCAAGGTGGAGACCGCGCTGCGCAATTTCTTCCAGCCGGAGAAGATCCTGCAACTGCGCGAGCTCGCCTTGAAGGAGGTGGCCGGTCAGGTGGAGCGCAAGGTGGAGAGCGAGGTAGAGCCTCCCAAGCAATTGCGACGGGAGCGCTTCCTGGCCTGCATCAGCAGCAACCACAAGGCAGCGGGGCGCATCATCCGGAAGACTGCGCGGCTCGCCAACTATTACCAGTGCGAATGGATCGTGCTCTATGTGCAGACCCCACGCGAGCGCTTGGACCGGATCCCGCTCGACAAGCAGCGGCATCTCTTGAACCACTTCAAACTGGCCGTGGAACTTGGAGCGGAAGTGATCCAGGCGCAGAGCGCAGATGCTGATGAGGGCAAACCCATTGTAGGCCTTCCGCTGAAAGTGCTCAACTTGGCACAAGCGAACGTGGCCGACGCCATCCTGGAAGTGGTGCGCAAGAGGAGCATCACCACGGTGTGCATCGGCAAGCCGCACTTCACCATCTTCCAGATCATCCTGCGCACCAACGTCTTCAACCGCCTGCTCAACGTGCTCTCCGTGAGCAACGTGGACCTGATCATCCTCTCCTGAAATGACCCTCGGCCTCAGACAAAGGCTTACGCTCGGCACACTTTTCCTCTTCGGGTTGCTGCTATTGAGCGCAGGGCTTGGCATCTTCCAACTCGACCGCCTTTCCCGTGATGCGCAGGCGATCCTGGAGGACAATTACGAAACCGCGCGCTACGTGCAGGCCATGCAGCAGGCATTGCTGGACGGCGACAGATCCGTGTTCGAGCAGGCATTGAAGAAGCAGGAAGCCAACATCACCGAGCCGGGCGAAGCCGAGGTGACCGGTCGTCTGCGCCGCGACTTCTCGGCATGGGCGAACGATGCCCACGCACCTGAACGCTTGCAGCGCGATCTGCTGGAGGTGCTCGACCTCAATCTCCACAGCGCTCGACCGGAAGAACGCCGAGGCCCTGGGAACGGCGCGGCGCGCACGCGGCTGGCTCTGGGCATCGCGGCGCTGGTCCTGGTCGTTGGCCTCAGCTTCAGCCTCGGTTTTCCGTCGCGCGTGGTGCGGCCCATACAGCGCCTGCGCCATGCTGTGGAGGAGATCTCCAAAGGCAATTACCGCCATCGCGTGCCTGCCTTCACCGGTCGGGAGCTGAGCGCCCTGGCCGAAGCGTTCAACGCGATGTCCGCGCGGCTTGAGCAATGGGAAAGCAGCAACCTGGCCCGTGTGATGTCCGAGAAGACGCGCGCTGAGGCCGTCCTCAACAGCCTGGAGGATGCCGGTATCGGTACGGATGCGGAGGGCCGCATCCTCTTCGTGAACCGCAAGGCCACCGAGTTGCTTGGCATGCCCGAGGGCGAGCTCATCGGTCGGCCGGCCGGCGAATTGTCGGACCACAACGACCTGCTCCGGCATGTGCTGGGCAACACCAGCGCTGCGCCATTCAAGGCGGTCGTTGGCGGAACCGAGCAGTTCTTCGCGGGAGTGCGCTTCCCCATTGAAGGTCCTTCGGGCAACTTGGGCACGGTGCATCTGCTGCGCAACATCACACCCTTTCAGGAGCGAGATGAGGCCAAAACGCGCTTCTTCGCCACCATTACTCACGAACTGAAGACACCTCTGGCCAGTTCCGACATCGGCTTGGGCCTGCTGGAGCGCAGTGCAACGCTTACCGATGAGCAGCGCGCCATACTCACCGACCTGCGCAAGGACCATCAGCGGCTGTTGCGCATCGTGAGCGAGCTGCTCGACATGGCGCAGGTGGAGAGCGGAAAGGTGCGCGTGATGCTCGGCGAACACGTAATGGCCGACATCGTGCATGACGCGACGGATGCTCTGCATGCGAATGCCATGGCCAAGCGGATACGGTTCGATGCACGCCTTGGGCCGGGCGGACTGCTTGTGCGCGTGGATGGAGAAAAGGCCACGTGGGTCTTGATCAATCTCTTGAGCAACGCGCTGCGGTACTCGCCGGAAGGAAGCACCATCACACTCAGCGCGAAGGAGTTTGGCGGCCAGGTCGCGTTGACTGTTGCGGATCAGGGGACTGGCCTCACCGACGAGCAGCGTACCCACCTGTTCGAGCGCTTCGCTCCGCACTCCGGCAGCGGATCCGGGCTGGGGCTCTCCATCGCGCGCGACCTGATGCGGGCCATGGGTGGCGATATCGAATTGCTCCGTACGGGGGAAGATGGGACTTGTTTTGTCATGCGGTTCTCCGTGGCCAAGCCGGGTGAGGTGGACCTGGCGACGACGTGAGGTCACCAGTGATCATGGGATCGAGCACATTCAAGACGGCGTGATCCACATGAAGGACGTGAGCGAGCTGCCGCCACACACCGAGAAGCAGATCCGCCGCTTCTTCATGGATTACAAGTCGCTTGAAGGGAAAGAGGTGGTGGTGGAGGAGTTCATGGGCCGCGAGGTGGCGATACGGATCGTAGAGGAGGCGATTGTTCTGTACGGTCGCACCTTTGGTGATCGCTCAACGGAATAGCTGAAGCGCGGTTAGATCGGAGAACGCTTGTCGCGATTGGGTGTCCTTGTGCGCATCAATCGCCACGATGGACCATCTCCATGCAGAGGTCGCCATGTCGAAGCGGACCGCTACTCGCAGTTTCTAGTGACTCCCTGGCACTGCCGCATCCACGCATAGAATGACATCGGCCTTACCGATGTGCTCCGCATCGAGCGTCCTTAATTGCTCTTGGGTCACGGTAGCGATGGTGAACTGCCGCAAATCGGATCGTGCGCGGCGCAAGTA
Organism: Flavobacteriales bacterium; assembly: GCA_016705545.1. Lineage (GTDB taxonomy): Bacteria > Bacteroidota > Bacteroidia > Flavobacteriales_F > PHOS-HE28 > PHOS-HE28. Next base: position 33,614 of record JADIYA010000003.1, on the reverse strand, counting down.
CCATCCGATGCTCTCGTGGTAATCGCTGTGGTACGAGCCATTGAAATGCAGGAAGCGCGCGCCGGCCTTCGCATGCTGCGCGATGAAGTGCGCCATGGTGGCATCCTTCAGCGCCTGGGCCATCACCATTTGGGGCGTGCCATGTCCTTCCATCATCTCCAGCATGGCCACATAGCGAGGTAGCGTAGGGTCGAAGGCGATGGGCAGCGGGGCCATGAGAGCGCGTTCCGCTGTGGCCACCGTATCGAGCGCTGCAAAGCCGCCCTTGTTCACCGCGCGTGCGTAGCGCCGGGGCACGTTGCACGCGATGAAGGGCAACCCTCTCTCCTTCGCGAAGTCCACCAGCGGAGCGTAGTCGGTACGATGGTTCTTCCACAGCCGCGCGAGCGTGTCGAGGCCGGCCTGATCGACCTCGCCGTGCAGGTAACGGTCCAGCGCCGATTGGTCGTCGGCCTCGATCATCTCAGCGCCCATCACCAGCGGTCCGCGCACTGCGAGGTCGCGCGCCATCACCAGCTGCAGCCAGTGCGCGATGGAGTTGTTGTGGAGCTCGCCGAAGAGGATCACATCTGCGGCGGCGGCTCGCGCTTGTGCGGGCGGCGCCTTTCCATGAAGGCGCGGGGCGCACCTGCGCCGGGGCAGGAAAATGAGGGGCGGCCAGTTGGGCGTGGTGAAGGAACGGATTGTCGTGATTCGTTGGGTGGCGGCGAGGATTCCTCAGTTCGTCCACACCGCGTAACCCTTGCTGCGCAGCTCCTGCGCAAGGCCTTTCTCCACTTCCAGCGCCTCCGCTCGGCTCAAAGGGCCGATGTCCCGATACAGGCTCGGCCGCAGATAGCGCCCGTACTTCTGCACGATTCTGCTGCTGAGTTTGTGCCCCTTCTTGCTCAGCGCGCCGGTCTTGTGCTGTGCGAGGCGCTCCTGCGGTGTCTTGCTCGTCATCCCCACATACACGCACTCGAGCACGCCGTTGTACTGCGGATTGGCCTCCCGGAACCTGCGATCCTCGGTGAAGACCTTGCGGGCAAGCTCGATGACGTAGACGGTGTAGGCGGTGGGCATGGGCGTGCCGGAGCTGAAATGGAGGAATGGGCGATAAAGGTCGCACCTGGCCTGCGCAGTAGCCGTTCATCCGGATCATGCATCTTCACCGCATCGACCAACATCCATGGCCCGAATCTTCAACACCATCCGCCAGCGCTTGCTGAAGGAGAACCGTCTTACACGCTACTTGATCTACGCCGTGGGAGAGATCGTGCTGGTGGTGATCGGGATCCTGATCGCACTGCAGCTCAATACGAACAAGGACCTGCGGAAGGCCCGTGCGACGGAGCTCAACTACCTCCGGAACATCAAAGCGGACCTGTTGGCGAACAAGGACAAAGCGAGCGATTTCATCGCTGTCCGCGCCGAGTGCATCAGTGCAACCCAGCGCGTCATCGCCAAGATCGATGGCGAGCCGATCGAGGATTGGAGGGCCTTCAATGAGGACTGCATCTCCATCTATGCCTGGCAACGCTATTACCCGGTCAACTTCACCTTCAAGGAACTGATGAACTCCGGTGGCCTCGCCCAGCTCACCAATGACAGCGTGAAGACCGCCTTGCTGAAGCTCGAGCAGCTGTTCGAGAAAGTGAAGGCAGAGGAGGACCACTTCCGTTTCGACTCGGAGGAGATCATCTACAAGCCACTCTATGAACTCAAGGACATGGGCCCGATGATCGACCTGCACATGAAGAAGGAGGTGGAACTTCGCCTGGAGGATTACGACCGCTACTTCGCGGATGTGAGGGTGAAGAACGGTTTCCTCATGGCCTTCCTCGAGTTCTCCACCATGAACGGGCAATTGAACCAGGTCCTGAAGCTCAGTGAAGAGTTGATCGGGATGATCGACCGTGAGGTCGCCAAGGAAGCGAACTGACGCACCGCACCCACAACGGATCAAATGGTTCCCGAAGCCAGCAGCCCCGCGATTGCGAGGATCAATACCCCCACGATGAGCTGCACGCCACGGAAGGTCACCTTGGGAATCAGCTTGCGGCCCCACCACGCGCCGATGAAAGCCGCAATCGTCGCCGCGAGCAGCAAAGGCCATTGTTCACGCGCCATGGAGAGCGTGTCGCCGCGCGCATAGGTGGGCAGCCGGGTGAAATCCACGAGGCAGGCGATGGCTACGCCCGTTGCGATGAACGCTTCCTTGGCTAAGCCGCTGCGCAAGAGGAAGAGGCTGCGCAACGCTCCTTGGTGACCACTGAGCCCGCCGAAGAATCCGCTGATCACTCCGCCGGGCACCATCCAGGTCGATGGCAGCGAGAGCTTATTCAAGCGCTTGGATATCTCAAGGAGCCCGAAGATGAGCATGAGCGCGGCGATGACGAGGTCGAGCGGATCCACCGGATGCAGTACGCCATGATAGAGCGGCTCGCGCGTGCCGAGCAGGACCATGAGCCGTGCACCGAGGTAGGCGCCAACGATGCCCGGCACGCCGAAGCGCAGTACCGTGGGCCAGTGGATGTCCTTCCACAGCAGCCCCAACTTGAAGAGGTTGTTGAGCAGGTGCACCACGGCCGTGAGCCCGATGGCCACTTCCAGCGGGAAGAAGAGCGCGAAGACCGGCAGCAGCAAGGTGCCCAGACCGAAGCCGCTGATGAGCGTGATCAGCGAGGCGACGAGCGCTACGGCGGGGATGAGCAGAAAGAAGGCGTCCATTATCGGAGCCCAATACTAGCCCGTCCCGTATTTCACCACTATCCCGATCTGCCCTGCGTGGTAAGCCGTGTGCGTCACGATCCTGCCCAGCGCCTCGGCCTTGGTCTTCCGACCGAACTCCTTTGTCTCGATCACCTTGTCCCAGCCGGCATCGGGCGTGGCCACGATGGCGCGACGCAATGTGTCGGAGCTCTCCAGCACGTAGGCTTTCAGCGCAGCGAGGTCGGTCCACTCGCCGGTGTCGTGCCCCGTGGCCACGGTGCTGGCACGCACGTGCACACCTTCCAGCCCGAACACGTTCTTGGCGAAGAGCAGCTCCACATCGCCGATGTGCCGCACGAGGAAGCCGATGCTGTTGGGTGAGGGGGCGAGCTTCTTCGGCAGGTCGGCCCCTGTGAGTTTGTCGAGCAGGTTGATGAAGCGCGTGCGCCCTTCGGTGAAGAGGGCGAGGAGGGAGGCGGTGCGGGGATCCATGGGCGGGTTGTCAGACCTGCCCGAAGCTAGTGCCGCGCGCGCCATTTGGTGCACAGCAGTGCCATGCCCGCGTTCATCAATGCGGGTTTGCAGGCCCGAGCAGCAGCACGCGCTCTTTCTTCACCGGCGGTGACCAGGTGAGGCCGAATCGCTCAACGTATCTCTCCAGCGGTTCAAGTCCCACGGCGGCGCGGCGTTCGTTCACGTGCTCCTCATCCGCGATGGGTTTCACGAAGCCCTTGCCATCCTTCCAGCCGATTTGCGATCCGTAGATCTGGGGACGGCCATGGTTCACGGCCACGCGGTCCTCGAGCATGGCCAGCTGGTGGGGCTTCGCCTCGCCGCGTTTCACGGCTTCGCGCATCACCTCGAGGTACCTGGCCTGCAGGTCCGGACGAGCATCCGCGTGCTGTATCACCAGGAAGAGCGCGGCGTTCGCCTTGCGGCCGATGGCTTCATCCCCCAACCAACCCGTGCTATCAATGATGGCCGTCACGCGAATGAGGTTCAGGCTATCCTGCATCACCATGTGCGCGATCACACTGTCCTTTTGCGCGCCCGGGATATAGTGGTGCACGTTGTTCCGGTCGCGCTGATCGAGGTCGTGGATGCGTTCCAGTTCCGTGCGGAGTGCGATCGTCGAACGTGAATGCGATCCGGCGTCCTGACCGAAAGAACAAAGGGCGCTAGCCAAGTGGATGGAGGCCAAAAGCATTCGCATCGGAGGAGGTATGCTGATGCATGCGAAAGTAGCGCGGGAGGTCCGCTGCATTCCGGGAGATGGGGTGCGCACAAGTCGGTTGGCGCGGGTGCCTTGGTGCCTTTGCCATACACGAATACATCGGTTTGCGCTGAGTCAACTGTGCACCACGAGGGATTGAAGCAACTGCACGGTGTCATCACTGGCTCTGACAGTGCAATCCTAGTGCTCTTAAGGGGCGCTGCAATGAGCCGTTCCCTGCTCAGCAAGCACCGGATCCCGAGCGGTGAACCGACCATCACTCATGGGAGCAACGGCGATTCCAGTGGTCAGGTCAATCGCAGCAAACCTGATCATCTGCCATGAGAACATTACTGCTCTGTTCCGCGCTTTCCGTAAGCGCTTGCGCTATCGAAGCCCAATGGTGCACGCCTACCACCGCGATCCCTTATGGGCCCAACATGCCGGGCATCACCCAGTTCAGCTGCAATTCGATCTCGCGCGTGAGTGCGGACATCGAGAACTACCCTTCGAACAGCTATGTGAATACCGGCATGACGACATCGCTCGTCCGGGGGATGAGCTACCCGATCACCATGGGCTTCACGATTGATGCGCTGATCAGCCCTCATATGAATCTCCGAATCTGGATTGATTTCAATCATGATGGACAGTTGGACGATGCAGGCGAGACACTCTTGAGCGTCGATCATGTGGCTGGACCGACGCATGCGGGGCAGATCGCTATTCCAGCGAATGCAATGACCGGCCCAACGCGGATGCGGGTCACGGCCAAGATGTGCAGTCATGGCGGCCACACCCTGCCCACGCCGTGCGACTACCCGGTTGATCCGCTGGGCTACCATGGGGAAATCGAGGACTATACGGTGAATATCGCGGATGCCGTCGGGATCGGGGAGCAGGCACTGCTATCACGTTTCGCGCTGGTGCCTGAGGCAGATGAGGTGACCTTCTTGTTCACCCTGCTTATCCCTGGTGAGGTGCGGTTGGAACTCCTGGATGCCACCGGCCGGGTGCTCCATGCAGGCAGCACCGTATCCATGCATCAAGGCGATCACCGTGCGCGCCTTCCTTTCAAGGCGGCACAGGGGGCATACTTCGGACGGATCTGGCTCAATGGCGAGCCGTACACGATTCGCATGGCGCGCTGAGGTCTTGTTGCAGGTCGGTCCGGGGGTAGTGCTCTTAGCTTCTCGATGACCGCGGCCCGCATTTCCGACTTCACAGGTTCGCGAATGCCGTAGCGATCAACGTTGGGCACTTTGGTTCATGGACCAGCTTGAAGATGCAATCCCTCACCGCCATCCCAGCGTGCCCCCGCACAACCACCACGTTCGCCCGAAACCCAGGTCACGCAGTACTTGTGCGGCCTGCGCCGAACGTCCACCTCCTTTGGCGCACACCGTAACAATGCGCTCCTTCGGCGACCAACCGCGTGCACGTTCAATCAGTTCGGAGATCGGGATGTTGATTGCTTCCGGAAGGTGGCCGCTGGCGAATTCCTCGGGGCTGCGCACATCCACCACGCGTACACCGGGCTTGCTGAGCAAAGGCTTCAGCTCTTCGGGCTCCAGGCACTTCCGTTCACTTGGCATGCGAAGCCACACCACCACGCCGCTGAGCACCGTGACCGCACCAATGGCGAGGATCGATGCTGTGATGCCGAAGCGATCCGCGATGAGGCCGGTGAGCAATGCGCCGATGGCATAGCCCAGGTCGCGCCACAGGCGGAACACGCCCACAGCCTCGCTGCGCTGCTGCGGATGGGTGTGCGCGGCGATCACGGCGAGGAAAGTCGGGTATACCAGTGCGGTACCCAGGCCGAGCGCTGCGCTCAAAGCAACGTACGTACCCTGTGCATGCACATAGGGAAGCAGCAGGATCGCGAGCCCTTGCAGCACCATGCCGATGATGAGCAACGTGCGTCGGTTCACATGGTCGGCGAGCTTGCCGGTGAAGAGCTGTCCGAGGCCCCACACGGCGGGGTACACGGCAGCGATGGCACCGATCTGTCCTTGCCCGAAGCCTTCGCTCAATAGCAATACCGGCAGAAGTCCCCACAGCATGCCGTCGTTCAGGTTGTTCACCAGGCCGGCCTGCGTCACGCTGCCCAATGTCCGGTGCGTAAGACTGGTCTCCGAGAACACGCGCTTCAATCTGGGCACGATGGAATGCGCGCTCTCCGCTGCGACATGATGCACGGTGTCCTTCACCCACAGCAGCGTCATCAACAAGCCAATGACGGCGATCGAGATGCCGACTTGGAAAGGCACAGGACGCGGGCCATACTGCGCCGCGAGGTAGCCGGTGAGGAAGGCCATCGCTCCAACAGCGAGGTACCCGGCGAACTCGTTGAGGCCCATCGCCAGGCCACGGTCCTTCTCGCCCACCAGGTCCATCTTCATCACCACGGTGCTGCTCCACGCGAAGCCTTGGTGGATGCCCAGCAGGATGTTCGCCGCCACGATCCACGACCATGCGTCGGCGTAGATGAGCATGAAGGGGACCGGCAGCGCCAGCGACCAGCCCGTGATCAGCAGCGCCTTTCGGCCGAAGCGCGCGGCGAGCCTCCCGGTGGCGTAGTTCGCCAACGCCTTGCTCACACCGAAGGCCATGATGAAGCTGAGCGCCGCCGCATGCGAGGCGATGCCGAACTCCAGCTCGGCGAGTACGGGCAGCACCGTGCGTTCAATGCCCACCATGCCGCCCACAAAGGCGTTCACGATGACGAGCAGGGTGAACTGCTTCCAGTTGGCGCGTAGGCCGAGGTGCGGGTTCAGGTCGCTCATGTGTACTCCCAGCGTTTGGCAATCCGCACCAGATGCAGCATGATCGGCACCTCGATCAGCACGCCCACCACGGTGACCAGCGCGGCGCCGCTGTTCAGGCCGAAGAGGGCGATCGCCACGGCCACGGCCAGTTCGAAGAAATTACTGGCCCCGATCATGCTCGCTGGCGCGCAAGTGCGGTAGTTGAGTCCCAATAAACGGCCGCCCTTCCAGCTGAGGAAGAAGATGAAGTAGGTCTGCAGCGCGAGCGGGATGGCGATGAGCAGGATATGGAATGGGTTCGCGAGGATCTTCTGCCCCTGGAAGGCGAAAAGCAGGATAAGGGTGATCAGCAAGGCCGCGACGGAAATCGGTTTCAGCTTGGGAAGGAAGTGCGTCTTGAACCAGTCCTCGCCATGCGCGCGGATCAGCCAGCGATTGGTCAGGTAGCCGGCCACCAGCGGGATCAAAACAAAGACCAACACCGAGGTGATGAGCACGCCCCAAGGAATCGTGATCCCCGTGATGCCGAGGAGCAATTGCACGATGGGGATGAAGAGCACCAGCAGGATCAAATCGTTCACGCTCACCTGCACCAGGGTGTAGTTGGGGTCGCCGCCGCTGAGGTAGCTCCATACGAAGACCATGGCCGTGCAGGGCGCCGCACCCAGCAAAATGGCCCCGGCGATGTACTCGTTCGCCAGTTCGGGCGTTATCCACGCAGCGTAGAGCTTGGTGAAGAAGACCCACGCGAAGAAGGCCATGGTGAAGGGCTTGATCAGCCAGTTCACCGCCACGGTGAGGCCGAGCCCCTTCAACTGAGGACCGATCCTGCGCACGCTGCTGAAGTCCACCTGCACCATCATGGGGTAGATCATCAGCCAGATGAGGATCGCCACGGGGATGTTCACGTGGTTGATCTCCAGGTCGGCGATGCGCTGCATGCCGCTGCCCGCCAGTTCTCCAAGCGCGATGCCCGCACCGATGCACAGGAGCACCCAGGCGGTGAGGTACTTCTCGAAGAAGCCGATGGAGGGTGCGTTGTCGGTCATGGTTCAGCTTGAATCAACCACGGATGGAAACTGATGCACACGGATCCTGCACGACGAGTTCTGATTTCATCCGTGCCTATCCGTGTCCATCCGTGGTTCGTTCCTACTGCGCGGCCCGTTGCATCACATACCACAGCTCCGCGGCGATCTGCAGGCAACGCTCATCGTACCGAGCGGTTTCCTCGGGCGTGCCGTCGGCCTCCTTCGGGTCGTTGTAGGGCAGGCTGATGCGGTCCAAGGCGCCGAAGACGATGGGGCAGTTCTTGTCGGCCTCAGAGCAGGTCATCACGGCGCAGAAATCCTTCTGGGGGTTGGCGGCATCGTCGTACTTCTTGCTCCAGCAGCGTTCGACGGCATGGTCCTTCGCGAACGACACTTCGTACACCGGGTTCTTCCCTTCGGGCTTCACCACGTGGAACCCCGCGCGTTCCACGGCAGCAACAGCACGCGGGTTGAAGGCCGTGGCCTCGGTGCCTCCGCTGTAGGTACGCACATGGTCTTGACTGAAGCTCCACGCCGCGGTGGCCGCCCACAACTGGCTCAGGTGGCTGCGCCGGCTGTTGTGCGTGCAGATGAAGGTGAGGTCGGCGGTGGCACCGGCGGCCTTGCGCTCCTTCACGAAGGCGACGATGAGGTCCAGGCTTTCCTTGCGTTCCGCGGGGATGGCGGCCACAGCCGGGATCACGCGCTCATTCACGTAGCGCTGCAGTTCGGGATGAAGGGTGCGGTCCATGTCGGATGCGGGTTGTGCCGTGACGGCCAGCAAGAGGGCAGGAATGAGGGCGAGCATGGCGATGGCTTAGCAGCAGTTGCTTCCGCTTCCGCAGCAGGCGGCTTTCAGTTCTTCTTTGTTGTCCTTGGCTTGACCCGGAGTCGCACCGATCGCACCGGGCTTCGTTGCGGACACCGTGATGCTGAAGATGCCCGTTCCGCTTGCCTTGAATGCCGCGAGCTCCTCAGCGCTGAGGTAGTTCGCAAGGATGTCGTCCGGCACGATGATCTGTTTGCGCTTCTGCACCGTCACCTGCTCGAAGCCGAGCCCGTGGATGATGCCGAGGTAGTCGCTCTCCTGCAGGGCACCGCTCACGCATCCCGCATACATCTCGGCGGCTTTGGCCAAGTTGCCTGGCAACTCGCCCTTCAGCGCCACATCGCTGATGCTGAAGTGGCCGCCGGGTTTGAGCACGCGCAGCACCTCGCTGAAGGCCTTCTTCTTGTCGGGCACCAGGTTGAGCACGCAATTGCTCACTACCACGTCCACGATGTTGCTCGTGAGCGGCAGCGCTTCGATGTCGCCTTGGCGGAACTCCACGTTCTGGTAGCCCAGCTTGGCAGCGTTGGACTTCGCCTTGGCGATCATCTCGGGTGTGAAGTCCACGCCGATCACGCGGCCATCCTCGCCGGTTTCGTGGCGCGCCACGAAGCAGTCGTTGCCAGCTCCACTGCCCAGGTCGAGCACGGTGTCGCCTTTCTTGATCCCCGCGGATTCGGTGGGCAGGCCGCAGCCGAGGGAGAGGTCGGCGTCGGGGTTGTAGCCTTCGAGCTTCGAGTAGTCGTCTGAGAAGATGGTGTAGGCTTCGGTGCTGCACCCCCCGGCGCCGCAGCAGCTGCTGGCGTTGGTGCCTTTGTCCTGGCTGGCGATCTCCGCGTACTTGGCGCGGACCATGTCCTTTGTCTCTTGTGCGGTGTTCATTGTTGTTGGATTCGTCGGGGCGGGAAAATTCCCGCCCTTCCTGGTTATCAGCAGCAGTTGTCGCTCACGCTCGTGAGCAGTTTATTCAATCCCTTCCTCAGCGTATTCCAGCCCTTCGGGTCGATGCAGTAGCAGACGCTGGTGCCTTCAACGGTGCCCTTGATGAGCCCGGCGTTCTTCAGCTCCCACAGGTGCTGGCTGATGGTGGCCTGCGCCAGGCCCAGCTCCTCCACGAGCGAGCCGTTCACGCAGCTGCCCTGTTTCACGAGGTATTGCAGGATGGCGATGCGCGCCGGATGCCCGAGCACCTTGGCCAGGGCGGCCACGCGGTTCTGCTCGTCAGTGAAAAGGTCGGCCTTGATGAGTCCCATGGTTCGTAATGAGATCGCAATATTACGATGGAATGATATCATCGCAATATGCCGATGGAAAGAATGTGATGGGCCGTTGGCCTACTTCGGGGCCGTGCGGTAGATCCAGACCCCGATCAGCGCGTAGCCCAGGTTCGGCAGCCACACGGCCAGGAAGGGGTCCATGCCGGCATTGGTGGCCGCCACGGTGGTGAACTGCACCACGAAGAAGTACACGAGCACGAGCATCACGCCGACGGCGATGTGCAGCCCGGTGCCGCCGCGCACCTTACGGCTGGCGATGCCCACGCCGATGAGGGTGAAGATGTAGGTGGCGAGTGGATAGGCGGTGCGCTGGTGCTTCTCGATCAAGTAGGCGCCCACACGGCCATCGCCCTGGCGCAAGCGGTCGGCGATGTATGTATTGAGCGCGCCGGTGGGCATGGCCATGGCGGTCTCCACGCGCTGGCCGAGGTCGGCAGGACGCAAGGGCAGCACGGTGTCGAGCTCGAGTCCGCGCGTTAGTGCATCGCCCTGTGCGCCCATCACGCGGCGCGTGTAGTTGATGGCGCGCCAATGGCCGCTGATGCTGTCGTAAACGGCCCGCTCAGCGTCGAGCTTGCTGTGCAAAGCACCGTTCTCCCAGCGCTCCAACCCGAAGTCGTGCAGGGTGAGCGTTTCAATGGAGAAGCGCTCGCCGTAGACGATCAGCCCCGGCGCGACCTCGCGGTGCAGGTGCCGGTCCTTCACCATGAAGGCCACCACGCGCACGTAGTCCTCCTCGAAAGCGAGGCGCTTCTCATTGGCCTTGGGCAGCAGCTCGTGGTTCACGTACAGGCTCAGCGCCGCGATGAGCGTGGCGCCGATGGCGTAGGGCCGCATCAGGCGCGGGAAGCTCACGCCGCTGCTGAGCATGGCGATGATCTCGCTGCGGTGCGACAGGCGGCTGGTGAAGAGCAGCACGGCCAGGAAGGTGAAGAGGCCGCTGAAGCGGTTGGCATAGAACACCACGAAGTTCACGTAGTAGTCGAAGGCGATGGCGCGGGCGCTGGGCTTGGTGCGCGCGAAATCCTCCGTCTTCTCGCTCAGGTCGAAGACGATGGCCACCAGCATGATGAGCACCAGCATGAAGAAGAAGGTGCCCAGGAACTTGCGGAGTATGTAGCGGTCGAGGATGCGCACGAGGCGGTGAGGGAGTGGACGGTGGGCAGTTGCGAGTTGGCCGTGGTGCGCTTGATCCGCGCGATTCAGTTCCGGGTCTTCAAGCGGGGCAGGAGTTCATTCTTCCACGTGGTGAAGCTACCGTCGATGATGCGCTCGCGGGCTTCGCGCATCAGGCTGATGTAGAAGCCCAGATTGTGCAGGCTGGCGATTTGCTGGCCCAGCATCTCGCCGCTCTGGAACAAGTGGCGCACGAAGGCGCGCGAGTAAGCGGTGTCAACCCAGCAGGTGCCGTTGGGGTCCAGCGGCCCATGGTCATCGGCCCATTGCTTGTTCTTGATGTTCACGATGCCCTCGCGGGTGAAGAGCATGCCGTTGCGTCCGTTGCGTGTGGGCATCACGCAGTCGAACATATCGATGCCGCGCGCCATGTTCTCGAGCAGGTTCCACGGCGTGCCCACGCCCATGAGGTAGCGCGGCTTGTCTACAGGCAGAATGGAGCAGCAGAGCTCGGCCATGGCGTACATCTCTTCTTCCGGCTCCCCAACGCTGAGGCCGCCGATGGCATTGCCCGCAGCGTCCTTGCTGGCGATGTACTCGCTGCTCTGCCTGCGCAGCTCGGCGATGGTGCTGCCTTGCACGATGGGGAAGAGGGCCTGCTCGTGGCCGTATTTCGGGCCGGTCTCCTTCAATCGCGCCATGCAGCGATCGAGCCAGCGATGCGTCATGTGCATGCTCTTCTCGGCGTATGCGCGCTCACAGGGCCAGGGTGTGCATTCATCGAAGGCCATGACGATGTCGGCTCCGATGCTGCGCTGGATGTCCATCACCTTTTCCGGCGTGAACAAGTGCGTGCTGCCATCGATGTGGCTCTGGAACTTCACGCCTTCCTCGGTGATCTTGCGGATGTCGCTGAGGCTATGCACCTGGAAGCCGCCGCTATCGGTGAGGATGGGGCGGTCCCAGCCATTGAATTGGTGCAGGCCTCCCGCATGCTCCAGCACCTCGGTGCCCGGCCTCAGATAGAGGTGGTAGGTGTTGCTGAGCATGATGGGCGCATCGAGGTCGTTCTTCAGCTCGCGCGGATGCACGGCCTTCACTGCGCCGAGTGTTCCCACAGGCATGAAGACCGGCGTGGGGATGGGGCCGTGAGGAGTATGAAGCACGCCGGCCCGAGCCGAGGAATGCGGGTCAATCGTGAGGAGTTGGTATGCGAACGCCCTCATTGATCAGGGACCCATTTCCGCAACTCGTCGAGTTGCTGTTGGGTTCTGTGTCGAGGCAGCGAGCTGTGGGTTGCCCTCCCTGGCTCGCCCCTGTTACGCCCTGGGGCCCGCAGCTGGAATCGTTGCCCCCCTGCGGCCCGCGGGTATGTGTTCATAACTGACGCTCTGGATCAGTGCGCGGCCGTTCGCCCCCGGTAGTTTCGCCAGCGCTCGTGCCGCCTTGGTGCGGCTTCGCGATTGCATGTGGCCCATTGAATTCCAAGTGATGCTCGGCGCGCTCGTGGTGCTGCTGGCCTACCATGCGCTCATGTTCGCCCGGCTGGCCTTCGGCAAGCGCACGGCCCAGCCCGACCGCGACCTGCCCATCAGCGTGGTGATCTGCGCCCGCAACGAGGCGCGCACGCTCGAGGAGCTGATCCCCCTGCTCATGCAGCAGGACCACCGCGCCTTCGAGGTGGTGGTGGTGAACGACCGCAGCGATGATGATACCTGGGAGATCCTGCAATGGATGAAGCCCCGGTACCCGCTCTTGAAGCCCGTGAACATCCAGGCCGATGAGCGCTTCAACTACGGGAAGAAGATCGCGCTCGGGGTCGGTGTCCGTTCCGCATCGCACCCGCATGTGCTGCTCACCGACGCCGATTGCATTCCCGCGAGCACCGATTGGATCGCGCTGATGGCCTCCGGCTTCCGCGATGGCAGGAAGATCGTGATCGGCCACAGCCCGTACGCGAAGTCGCCCGGCTTGGGCAGCGTGCTGGAGCGCTACGATGGCGCCATCAAGGCCATGCAATTCCTCGGCTTCGCCCAGGCCGGCATCCCGTACATGGGCGTTGGCCGCAACCTGGGCTACGCCAGCGATGTCTTCTTCGGCTCCAGCGGCCCGCAGAAGCACAACCACCTGATGAGCGGCGACGATGACCTGCTCATCAACGCAGCCGCGCGCAAAGGGAACACCGCCGTGGTGGCCGATCCGCACAGCTTCATGACCACGCGCCCCACGCCCGATCTGCCCACCTGGATCCGGCGCAAGCGCCGACACTACACCACGGCGGTGCATTACCGCTTCGGCCATCAGGTGCTGCTGATGCTGCTGCCCTTGGCGCGGCTGGTATTCTGGAGCGCGCTGATCATGCTGCTCCTGCGCCAGCGTTGGGTCGAATCGGCCATCGGCCTCGGCGCTCAGCTCCTGCTGCTGCAGCCCGTGGCCATTGCCGCGCTGCGCCGCTTGCAGGCCGGTGCCATCGCCTGGCTCGCCCTGCCTTTGGAATGGCTGTTCCTACTTTTGGATCCGCTGCTTTATGCCAGCACGATCCTCGTAAAGCCCAAACGATGGAAGTGAACGAGAACCTCAGTGAGAAGGCCCGGTACGATTACATCCTCGTGCGCAAGGCCGTGGACAAGGGCGACCAGAAGGCCTATGCCGAGCTGATGAGCCGCTACCGCGACAGCATCTACTTCATGCTGTTGAAGATGATCAACAACAAGGACGATGCGGAGGACCTCACCATCGAGGCCTTCGGCAAGGCCTTCAACCGGCTGAAGCAGTACACGCCCAACTACGCCTTCAGCACCTGGCTCTTCAAGATCGCGTCGAACAACTGCATCGACTGGATCCGGAAACAGAAGAAGAAGACCTTCTCCATCGATGCGCCCATCGGCACCGACGACGGCGACGAGATGACCATCGAGCTCAAGGGCCACGGCCCCGATCCCGCCGATGTGGCCATCCGCAACCAGAAGAATGAAGTGATGCGCGAGGTGGTGGACAAGCTGAAGCCGCGCTACAAGCAGCTGGTGGAGCTGCGCTACTACCAGGAGTACAGCTACGAGGAGATCGCGCAGGAGCTCGACCTGCCGCTCGGCACCGTGAAGGCCCAGCTCTTCCGCGCCCGCGAGTTCCTCGAAGGGCTCCTCAACGCGCGCAAGGACACGATCTGATCCGGGCCGCCGACTCATGGATGGTGCCGAGTTGATCGCGAGGTATTTCCCCGAACTCACCGCGCACCAGCGGGAGCAGTTCGCTCGTCTGGGCCCGCTCTATGCTGAGTGGAACGCCCGCGTCAACCTGATCTCACGCAAGGACTTCGAGCACCTCTACGAGCGGCACATCCTGCATTCACTCGGCATCGCCAAGGTGGTGCAGTTCAAGAAGGGCATGCGCATCGTTGATGTGGGCACGGGCGGTGGCTTCCCCTTGGTCCCGCTGGCCATCTTCTTCCCGCATTGCGCCTTCCACGGCATCGATGGCATCGGCAAGAAGATCATGGCCGTGAAGGGCGTGATCGAAGGGCTGGGCCTCACCAATTGCACCGCCGAGCAGGTGCGCAGCGAGGACCACAAGAAGACCTACGATGTGATCGTGAGCCGCGCCGTCACCACCCTGCCCGAGTTCCTGCGCATGACCAAGCATCTGGTGCAGCGGACTCCCCTCTCCTCGGGAGAGGGGCCGGGGGTGAGGGGGAAGCTCTATTACCTTACAACAGCAGGTTAGCGCGGGCCAGCAATCGTTGCCAGCGCCTCCCTGCTTCGCTGGCGGTGTGCGGGTTGCCCTGCTTCGCACCGGTTCCGCAAGACGGGTACTTCGGCACCTAGACTTGGTGGTGGAGCGCCTGATCAGGCCATGCTCTGGTCGAACTGCAGGCGGCTCAGGCTGGAGTAGAGCCCGTTCGCGTTTGCGATGAGCTCCTCGTGCGTGCCGCTCTCGGCCACCACGCCCTTATCGAGCACGAGGATCCTGTCCGCATCGCGGATGGTGCTCAGGCGGTGCGCGATCACGATGCTCGTGCGGCCCTTCATCAATTGCTCCAGCGCTTCTTGCACCAAGCGTTCGCTCTCGCTATCGAGTGCGCTGGTAGCCTCGTCGAGGATGAGGATGGCCGGGTCCTTCAGCACTGCGCGGGCAATGGCGATGCGCTGCCGCTGACCGCCGCTGAGCTGGATGCCGCGCTCGCCCACGATGGTCTTGTAGCCCTCGGGGAACGATGCGATGAAGCCGTGGGCGTTCGCTTTGCGCGCCGCCGCCTCAATCTCGCCATCGCTGGCACCGGGCCTGCCGTAAGCGATGTTCTCGCGGATGCTGCCGCCGAAGAGCAGCACTTCTTGCGGCACGATGGCCATGCGGTCGCGCAGCGCCGATAGGTCGTAGTCGCGTGCATCCCGGCCATCGATCACCACGCGTCCGCTCACCGGATCATAGAAGCGCAGCACCAGCGAAGCCACCGTGCTCTTGCCTGCGCCACTGGGGCCCACCAGCGCGATGCGCTCGCCGGGCCTCGCGGAGAAGCTCACCTCGCGCAGCACCGGCACATCGGCCCTGCTGGCGTAGTGGAAGGCCACGTGCTCGAAGGCGATGGCGCCTTGGAGCTGAAGCTGCTCCTTGCGCTCTTCCAAGGTGATGGGCTCCGCGGCTTCCTCTTGCAGGTCCATCAAGCGCTCGCTGGCACCGATGGCTTTCAGCATGCGGTTCACCAGCTCCGGCAGTCCGCCGATGCTGGCGCCGATGAACATGCTGTAGAGGATGAAGGTGAAGAGCTCGCCCATGGTGATCTCGCCCGCGGGCAGCATGCGCACCCCGCGCCAGATCACCAGCACGATGGCGCCGAACATGCACAGGATGATGAAGCTCACGAAGGCGCCCTGCCAGCGCGCGCCCTTCAGCGCCAGTCCGCGCGCCTCATGCACCGCCGTGCCGTAGCGCAGCGCTTCCCAGCGCTCGTTGGCGAAGGCCTTCACGTTCTGGATGCCTTGCAGCGTCTCGTCCACGATCACGCCGGTATCCGCTATGCGGTCCTGCACCTGCTTGCTCAATCTGGTCACGAATCGTCCGAAGAAGACCGCGACCAGCGCCACCACCGGGATGATGGCGAGCATGGTGAGCGTGAGGTCGATGCTGACCTGCGTGAGCAGCACGATGCCCGCCACCACCACGAGCACCTGGCGGATGAGCTCGGCGAGGTTGGTGGTGAGCGCGTCCTGCAGCATGGCGATGTCGGCGCTGATGCGGCTGTTGAGCTCGCCCACGCGGCGTTGCGCGAAGAAGGTCATGGGCAGGCGCAGCAGGTGCTCGTAGGTGTCGCGCCGCATGCGCGCCAGCATGTTCTCCGTGATCCACGAGAAGAGGAAGATGCGGAAGAAGCCGAAGAAGGCCTGTGCCGCGAAGACCGCCAGCAGCGTGAGCGCAACCTCGTCGATGCGCTTCAGCAGTGCCTCCTGCGCACCGGCATCGCCGCGCGCGGCATCCACCAATTGCCCGAGCAGCAGCGGGAAGAGCAGCGAAAGCCCCGTGGTGACGAAGAGCAGCAGCAGCCCGCCGATGAACGGCCAGCGGTAGGGCCGCAGGTAGCGGAACACGCGCGTGGCCTTGCGCAAGGTGGCGCGGGTGAGCGTGGGGCGCGGAGCGTCAGCGAAGGCTTGTGCGGATCGACGGGAGGCCATGGGGGGCGAATGGCGCCAAGGCGGCGCTCGCGGCGCGCGAAGCTACTGGAAGCAATGGCCGTGGCGTTCAAGCATGGTGTTCCGAAGCCTTCGGCTCCAGCGTTGCTTTCAATCCGCGCATCCTCCTTCGATGAGGCGAAGCGCGCTTCGCCAATGCCAGGGACCACGCGGGTGCCGGGCAATCGCGTGGCTTCGGACCAATCAATAGCTTGCGCATCGTCACCTGATCCGCTGGCCGCCTCCATGGTGGCCCGGGCGCGGCGTGAGGAGAGTCCTTGTTATCCGTAGAACAGTACCCAAGCCGAATCGACCCATGCGCATCAATGTCCTTCCCGCTCGAGCACCAGCCTCGGCCCGCCTGCCCGCTGTTCGCATCGGCCTGCTCGCGCTCCTTGTCCTGTTCGCCACGGGTTGCGCCAGGATCCCTGTTCAGAGCGTTGCGCTTGCCGATGCCTTGAGGGCGGAGGGCAGGCGCATGCACCAGATGAACGCGCAGCTGGTGAGCGATCTGTTCCAGGAGAAACAGAAGGCTGCCGACGCCTTCATCTACGGCGAATACCTCCCCGCCTACGTGGAGAACTTCGCGGCCAAGATGAACGATGCCGATGTGAACAAGGCGAACCTGAAGGCGATCATGGAAGCGCTGCTCCCTGAGGTGATCGCCCGGCGAGACAACATCCAGCGGGCGCTGGAAGACCAGCGCATCAAGGTGCTGGAGGAGCTGGATGCCAGCTACGCGGTGTATGATGAAGCCAGTGCCGATCTGCGCGCCCTGCTCCACTCAGCGGTGAAGGTGAATGAGGCGCGCGGCGCGTTGATCGACAGGGCTGTGGGCCTGAGCGGCGCGCGCCTGGACCTGGATAAGCTCGGCACCACCCTCGACTCCTTCATCGCAAAGGCCGCCATGGGAACCGAAAGCGTGCAGGGCCTCATCAACGCGCTGGACACCGACGTCAACAGCATCGTGAATCCCTAACACCAAGACCGCATGCCCGATTTCAAGAAACTGGCGCAGGACGCTGCAGCCGAGACCGATGCCCAGTTCGTGAGCCGCGTTTCAGACCTCACCCGGATGAGGTCGACCGAGCTGCAGAAGCTGCTCGATGAGGGCATGAAGCGCGAGGACATCGTCGCCGTGCTCGATGTGGTGAAAGCCGCCGGCCTCTCCAACCAGCAGAAGGCCAAGAACCTCGCCAGCATCGGCAAAGGACTGGAGGTCCTGGTGGGCATCGCTTCGAAGTTGATTTGAGCCGTTAGGCAGCGGCAACCGGCGGTAAGGCCGCAGGCTGCTGAACACGCGCGCGGACTTGCGTAGCGTGGCGCGGGGCGCGGCGAAGGCGCGGGCGTTGCGGAGCTAGAGGGACCTCGCGCGCTTCTGTTTGATTCGTTCGAACAATCCTGCTACTCAAAGGAGATCGTCGCGGTGCGGGGAACCGGATGAGCCATCGATATATCCTTGTGCTAGGGAATAGAGAATCATGGCGGCATAGACGGCGCTTGCGAGGATCCGAACACCGCGCCAGACACTGGACGAGGAGCGTTGCTCATCCCAGTATGACAACAGTACAAGCAGGTGCATGCCGCTAGCCAGTGAGAGGAACCAGCCTTTCGTTAGGATTTCATTGATTTAGTTAAGCGCTGCCATCACGCTCATGAACCGGAAGAACCGTCGGTCAAGGTTCGCGAGGAGGCGCTTACGCATATTGGGGGCAGCCTTTCGGTGACTCAGGCAATCTCCCAAGTTGACATTCCGCTGAAGAAGACGATTGGCAATGGCTCTTATTTCTTGGCCCGATAGATCTTGTACGGAGGCTTGTTCGCCCGATAGCCTGGGCCAGGATAGACTGCTTTGCTCTGTTTGAAGTCAGAGAGCCAGATCTCGCCATTCCAGATGGCCATGTGGCCGCTCGGGTTGCCTTTCTTCGGTCCGTCACCGTCGGGGTCGGCCCAGCCTTCGATCACCACCACATCGCCCTTCTCGTAGGTGCCTGTATCCGTGTTCTGGTTCATGACGGCCTCGAAGCCCTGCGCCTCCAAACCAGCACTGCAGTTCTGCGCGTGCACGCATTGCAGTTCGATGCCTCCGGCCGCAAGCGCCTTCTTCACGTAGCGTGCGCATCTGCCGATGCTCTGGCCGAGTGCGTTCTCTTCGGCGTAAGTGACGGAGGCGAGGAGGTCGTAGGCCATCGGTCAAGGGGGCTTGATTCAGCCGAAGCACTATTGCTTAGGTTGATTCGCTTCGATGTAAAGGGCGATGTCTCGAAAGCCATCGACAACAGGTTCGACTTTATCCGCGCTACAACAGAATCCAAAGTTGCCCTCGACCTGTGCCATGCTTAAGCCACTGGCACTGGTCATTTTGAGACGCGAAAGCGTGGAACGGACCATCTCTAAAAGCAATAGCATGCGGGCTTTGCCCGCGACCCCGCGCTCCTGAGAGATGGAACCGGCCAAGCCGCCCGGATTCATGGAAGCAATCGAATCCGGATTTGGATCTACAGAAGTGATCGATGCTTCCAAAATCAACATTCTGCCTGCCAATTGCGAAAGCATCGCATGTACTCTTGAGAATGAGGCACTACTTGCAGACTCTTCGATAGCATACGGCGGGTTGTCCAGCAGGTAGTTGTTCAAGTCCCTCGCGCTGGTTGCGTGCACTTTGGCCCCGTCAAGAAAACGATTGAATTCCACCGCACCGCTTGAGCTTGCTTCACCTGGGCCCGATGGTGCCAGGTTCGAAAGTGACCGTATCCTTTCATTGTGGAGATTAATCTCAGCCCGCATCGTGGCGACGCGGTCACGGAGCATTCTGGATTCACCCAGGGCTTCTACCACAGCATGCTCGTGGGCCTGCAGTTTTGCTCCAATATAGAGCCAAGCAGGAGCACCAGCCAGCACGGCAAGGACCACCAGGACTGAAAGAAACGCCAGGACGGTTCGATTCTGATGTTTTCGATTGTCGGGCTTCATCGCTCAGAAGTTCAAATGCAAGCATCCATGAAAGCACTGAGCGGATTCACCCGCCTGGGGTTTCCTCAATGCTCTTCACCAATTCCTTGTATCCATCCAAGAGTAGACGCAGTCGCGTGTCGTTCAAGCCAAGCCCAGCCCGGAAGTAGCGCCGATCGACGCCATCGCTGTTCTGCAGATCCATTTTCTTCAAGGTCTCTAGCGCCTTCTGTTTGATGGCTTTGATGCGCTTGTCAGCCTCGGCTTTAATCGCATCGGTTTGCACGTTTGTGTTCGTCGCGACCGGTTTCTCAGGGGTTCCACCTCCTCCACCTCCACCTCCACCACCTCCGCCTCCGCCCGCACCGTCGGCTTGCAACTGTGCTAGCTCATCAGCGAGCATTCCCAAAGTAATGATGCACTCGTTCATTAATTCAACGGATTTCAAGCTCGCATCCTCCGGGAGTCCGGAGAGATTTCCTTTGATGTTGATGAAGCGCTGCAGGGTAGTGCCGCGGGCTGCATGCCTGGCAGCTTCTTGAACGACAAGCCTGATTGACTCCATTTCATCAACGAGGCTAGTACTGGTCGCATTGGCCAACCTCCCCCTCAGTAAAGTAATTGTATCATCACGGACCCAGATGGTGTCGCCTCTTGCCACAGCCGCATTGAAAAGGCGAAGCGTGTCTGCGGCCAATGTGTCTACAAGACTTTGTCGTTCTGCTATACGTCGGCCCATGAAGGTCCATGAGGTCGAGCCGATTAGAATGGACACAACCGCAAGTAGCGCACTGAATGAGAAAACATTCCGCTTGATCGCTAGATTATTCTCGGCTTCATGTCGCGTCAATTTTGGCTCTCAACCACCAATGAGCACCGTAGGGCAGTCCGCCACGATCACGCCGCCGTGAGCGGTCTGATCGCCCATGCGGGCAGCGGGCTTTCCTCCGATGAGGACCGTGGCCGAACCCATCACGATGGTATCCGGCGGACCCACGCAGGTACACATGCTGGTGGCCGTCGCGGCAGGCAGTCCGCCGATGAGCACGGTGGGCGCCCCGGGCGGCAGGATGGGTCCGCCCACATGCGGTTTTGGCCCGTCGCTCATGGGGCAGGTGTGCATGTCGCTGACGCGGGCTGCGGGCTTGCTCATGGCTTGCTCTGGTTCCACTTGAACTGCCCGGGCTCAGGCTCGGGCTTCACCGGCTTGATGACTTCCTGCTGGGTAGCTTGCGGCACATCGCGCAATAAGGTCACCGGTTCGAAGCGATTCAATTCACCGAGCTGGGCATGGACCAAGCGCGCCTGCTCGAGGAAGGTGGCGCAGAGCTCGCAGGCAGGGTTCAGGTCCCAATGCGTGTAGCGGAACGAGGCCAGTTTGCTCATGGCCGTCTGCATGCCGCGGACGAGCCGCGACCAATTCCCGATGCCCTCCATCTGCTTCATGAACTCTTCGCGCTCCGGCATGCTGGCCCAAGCGCCCTCAATCGCATTGGCCAGTTCCATCACGGCCCGGACGAGCTGATAGGGGCGCTCCATTCCCAATTGCAGGTCGGCCTTCAGCCGCGAAATGGAATTGAGCGTATGGATGGCCCAATGCTCGTAGTTGCGGTTGGGGAAACGATCCTGGATCTCGCGCGGCTTGTCGTAGAGCTTGTTCAGCACCATTTTGCTTCCTCCGGAGACCACGTTCAAGGTCTCCTCCAAGTCCTGTTTCAGCTTCTCCAGATCGGGGCATCCAATGATCTGGAACCAGGGAGCCAGGTAATCCTGAGCGGGCACCACCTTTCCTTGCTGCACGCTGAAGCGTGCGATCGGCAGCATGGCGCTGCGCAATGCCGTAGCGTTCAAGCGGTCATCCGGCATCACCAGCAGTTTCATGCGTGGAACACAGGTCTCCTGCCTTGGCGGTTCACCGACATACGGCCCCAATCCTTCTGAGGCTTCGTGTTGCGGCATGGCGAGCAGATAGAAGCTGCGGCCTTCGTGCTCGGGGTTCTGGTAGGTGGAGAGATCAGCGTCAGCAACCTGCTCATGCTCCGGCAGGTGCTCGATCCTCGATCCATCCCGGCACACTGCCCTGCATGCGATCAGTCGTGCTTCGCGGCCGTGGAAGCTCAAATCCACCGGTTCCAGAAGGCCGAAGTGGTGGTCGCTGAGGCCGAGTTCGACGGCATCGCGCAGATGATCACGGATGGCGCGCTCCTGCGTGATGAACTGGTCCTTCGACAGCTTCATGCCATCGACCCAGTTGACGAAATTGCTGGTGATCTTCCTGCGCATGCCTCACGTTTTTTTCTTGACCTCTTCACCTCGGCGGAGCATCTGCTCACGCACGGCATCGAGCGGTACCAGGCTTTCCACGCGTACGGCGACCAGGGTGTCGCCATGTTTCAGGCGGCATTTGCGCACGGTGTCTTTCGGGTCGAGTCGACGCTGCCAGCGCAGCAATCCGCGCCGCTGGCGATGGAAGTGCCAGCCCCACACGTAATTCACGCCATCACGCTCGGTGTAGTAGAGTTCCTGCTCTGACCGCAGGTAGTTGTGCAGGATCCAGCGGTACACCCGCTCCAGCCGCACGTTGGGGTCGAAAGGCACGTTCTCCGTCTCGCCAGACCGGCCATCACCCAGATCGATCTGCACCTTCACTTTGGGGAATTGCGGATGAGGCTCGTAGGTGAAGAGTTCATCGAGCAGCGGGTACCAAGGCGTGTACACAGCGGCCGGGATGCCCATGTACATGTCGTAGGCCTTCACGGTGAGGAAAGGAACGAGCATGGTGATCGTGGCCAGCCAGTAGCTCCATGCGGGTTGCAGGCTGACATCGATCACGCCGAGGAGCAGGATGCCCGCGATGGCAGACAACATGAGCATGAAGGTGAAGCCGAATTGCTTCCAGGACCACGCGCTGCTTCGTTCGGGCCAGGTCAATACCCGAAGCCCGAACACTTCATGGTAGAGGAGCCGCGCGTGCGCAATGCCGACGAGCAACGCAAGGACCTGAATGGCGAGGTAGTCCCACGCATCGAGCCCCGCGCCCCACCACCGGTGCGCGAGCCAGCCTGCCAGCGCGAAAAGCGGAACGGGCACGAACAGGTAGATAATGGAAGCCCTATCAACCGCTTCGCCTTTCTTCTTGACCGCCATGAACACGGCCGCAGCGGCTGCTGCGAGCACGCCAAGCACCCAGACACCCGCATTGGGCACGCTATCGGCGGTGGCTTGGAGCAGCATCAGAGGCGCAGGTTCAATGCAAGTATACCGGGACGCTCTGGATCGCCGATGGTTGCACTCTCGTCATCCTCCAGCACGGAGAAGGAGTAGCGCACGTCCAGGTGAGCCGGCAAGAGGTACATGGAAAGCACTTCCAAAGTACGGCGAAGGGCGCGTCTGTGCATAGGGTCGTCCAGCGTAGCCAAGGGCAGTTCCGAAACAAGGACCTCAACCACCGGCCACCCATCATCCATGCAGGCGCCCGCAACACAGTGCCCGAGCGCGCTCTGGCCGAGCGCTGCCTCGAACCCGTCCCGTAGCTCACTCGGTCCGGTGCGGGCCAGCCGAAGGGTCACCGGATGGCCGATCACGAAAGAAAAGCAACTGGAGCCCAGCTCTAGATCGCATTCTGCCCGATTCAGCCAAGGTAGCAAGCGGAGCATCGCCGATCTCACCCTTGGATCGAGGTCATCCGGCAGGTCCCAGATACGGGCGAGGGCATCCGCGCGCTGCTTGTCCTTCTTCCCCAATGCCGTGGTCAATTCATCCTCAAGCAGGGCAAGCCTGAGCCGGAAGGTCTCTTGCTCGAAGGGCAAGAAGAAGCTCCTCGCGCTGGCGGCGTGCTGGTCCTCGGCTTTGTTGCGCTTCGGCTCCTTGGAGGATCCAGCTTCGTGGAATAGCGCTTCCGGAAGGTTGTCATACAGGCCATCACGCCGGACCGTAAGGACCATCAGGTCGATGTCCTCCATGGGCACATAGGTGGTGGATACCTGATGCACATCCTTGGTCTGGCTTCGCCCATGCTGGCCGATGCTCCGCAGCAGCACATGGCGCGGATCGAGCTTCCCGGAGTGCAGCGCCTGGATGGCCAGCGTTTCCGCGAGCGGGTCAACCAGGGCGCTGGAGAAGGGTTCCGTTTGATTGCTCATTCCGCGTTTCTATGATCAACACGAACCGGCAACAAGCCTTGAAGCCTGCGTCCAAGGGTATTCTCGATCTGGGCGCACAGGCTGGCCCAGGTGCCTTGTTCCTGGCCAGCATCGCTGGCGACGCGCAAGGTGATCCTCATGGTACGCACCAATCCAGCCTCACGCGCACCGCCCATGCTGACCTCCCTGCGCAAATCAAGCTTCACGAACTGACGCAGTGGGGCAGGAATGATCTCCATGCACTGGCAGCGCAGCGCGAACAAGGTGGGCATGGCCTGGTCCGTGGAGCCCATGGCTCCGCGAAGGCGTTCAGCAACGCTGCCGCTGGTTGGCGTATCCTCTCCGCCGATGGGTACTGACATCGACCGCGTCTCGGCGAGGAATGAGCCGCTCTCCAAGCGGAAGGTCTTATAGGCCGGGATCCTGGAAGCTGCGGCGCCGTTGGTGTTCCAGTAGTCCACATGCACATTGCCTGCGGGCAGCTCATTGAGCATGAGGTATACCGGCGGGAAGGGCGGTGCTTTGTGCCGCGTGCGGTATTCCTGGAGCCATGCTTTTACGCGCGTGAGGCCTTCGGCTAGGTCATTCTCATCGAGTGCGGCGAACGCGGCATGGTCACTGCGCACGGTCTGCAGAAGGTCGGTGAGCCGTTCGTAGGCTTCACGTTCATCCAAGCGCTCCAGGCCGCCGCGCCGTACGGCGTAGACCAAGCTCCCGGATGCGGTTGGCTGGGCCGAGCGTTCGCGGGGAATGTTCACACGATCACCTCCGATCACCTCATCAACGGACCAGAACTGTTCGTGAGACCCGTGCTCCAGCGCGATCAAGGCTGCGCCGGTGGCCGTTTTCTCCTGATGCCTTCGGTTGATGGCCGGGAAGCAATTGATCGAGCACATCAATCGGTTCACGAGAGCAGGGCTCATCGCCATGGGTAGGCGAACGCGCAACCAGACCAGTTGGGTGCCGAGTTCATCAAGCGCCTCCTTATTGAAAGTGCCGATGAACTCATCGGGCGGCGAACCGGGCCGGTTCAAGCAATCGGGCGCTTCTGGCGGGGCATGCAGGGTGATGAACTGCTCCTGGTAGAACCCGATAGCCTCGGATTCGGCAGTTGCCACCGGATCCAGCACACGATTGAAGCTCGGGCTGCGCGGCGTCCGGGGATGGATGCCAGGCACTGTGCGGCAAAGTGCCTCTTTGGCTTGAAAACGGAAATCGGGCAGGTGCAGCCTTAATTGCCAGCCATCGTTATCGTTGGAGGGCAGCCCGAAGTAGATGGCCAGGCCCGATTTGATATCAATCGGCTCCTTCATCTCCAGCCCGATCCATAGGCTTTCGAGATCTAGTGGTTTCCCATCCCCGGTTACTATGGTCCGTTTCGCTCCGC
The DNA here is from genome assembly GCA_016705545.1 of Flavobacteriales bacterium. Classification (GTDB taxonomy): domain Bacteria; phylum Bacteroidota; class Bacteroidia; order Flavobacteriales_F; family PHOS-HE28; genus PHOS-HE28. The sequence goes on along the minus strand of JADIYA010000003.1, from coordinate 8,545 downwards.
TTCGTGCATCGATGCCCTGGAGCTTGTTCCCATGCACCATGAAGCGCACAGCGCCATTGTGCAGGCGGAATTCATCGGTAGGGGTGAAGGTGAATGTCCGGCCCACCCGGTCATGCACATCCATGGCCTGCGTGGTTGACAGCACGGTCTTCACGCGATGCGTGAATGTGCCTGGATCCAGTGGTCTCCCGTGCAGGATGACATGCGCGGGGCGGGGCGCTGAAAGCTCCACGGGCAGCATGGCCTGCGCGGCCATCTCCACCATGCGCAGCTTGTAACGCTGCACATCCTCCTGTACGGTGAAGATCTCTTGCGCAAAGGCGCTGAGCAACAGGTCGACCAAGGGGTCCACGCCCTCGAAGGCCGCGGAATCGAGGTTCCAGATCCGCTCCGCGTTGATGCGCAGGTCCTCTTTGATGTGAGCCACATCGCGGTTGAGGAAGGTGGAGGCGCTCGGCATGCTATGAGTTGATACGGATCGGATCCGTGCGGATCACGCGCTCGAATCGATAGGGTTTCCCCGAGGCGACGATGCGACCCTGGATCTGCAGGGTGAGGTCCTGCCGATCAGCGCGGGTGGGGGTGATGTCGACGGTGATATCCTGCAGCCGGTGCTCGTGGTCCTTCACCGCGGTACGAACGTCATCACTCATTTGGCTCAGCCAGATCTCGCCTTTCATCGCTTCGGCGATTCGGTCCCAGAATCGGCACCCGAAGTCGGGGTCACCGGGGACCTCGCCTGGAGCCGTTCGGAGCAGGAGCGAGAGGAACGCGGTGATCGACCGCTCGAGGTCTCCTTCGCGTGGATGCTGCCTGCCCTCTATGATCTCTTTGGGCCTGAAGGGGAGGCTGTATGAAGTACGCTGCATCAGTTGATCTTGACGATTCCGCCCTTCACCTCCGTCATCGCTGTTCCATCAATGCTCACCTGCGCTGCACCGGCCTTCAGTTGCGAATCGGATTTGATCTCCACCGTGCCCGAGGACTTCAGCTTCGCACCGGCCTTCGCATCGATGTCGAGTTCCTGGCATTTCATCACGATCGTCTTCGCCTCCAAGGTGAGTTTCCCATCCGTTTTCACGGTCAGCGTGGGCTCGCCGCCGAGGGTCATCACCAATTCATTCTTGCCGTCCTTGTTCCTCACTTGGATGCTCTCCTTGCCGGCCTTGTCGATGACGATGATCTCGTTGCCGCTCTTGGTGCGGAACGCGCGCGTCTCATTCTTGGGCGTGGCCCATGCCGGGTCAGGCTTGGCCTTGCCGTGGTAAACGCTTCCGACAACGAAGGGCTGCTCCGGGTCGTTGAATTCGAAATCGACCATGACCTCCTCACCGGTTTCGGGTACGACGTATGCCCCGAAGCCGTCGTTCGCATGCGGCTGGATCACGCGTATCCAAGGAGAGGTCTCTGAGGTGCCGAGCTGCCAAAGGAATTGCACCTTCACCCGACCTAGTTTCTCCGGGTCGTCCACATCGGTGACCTTGGCCACCTGAGGGTCGCACACCGCTTGGCGCAAGCCGCTCAACATGGGAATCATGGCGGCGTCTGCTGGGATGGCCTCGAATTGGTTCTGGTAATTCCCATTCCCGCTGGAATGCGAGATGCTGGTGATGATGAAGGTGCCGTAGTCAAGGGTGCCTCCTTTCTCCATTTCGGTCTTCGGGCCCTGCACCTTCACCTTCTTGCCGACCGCCAGCCGCGTATTGTCGCTTACGCCGCGCAGCACCACGCTCCGCGTGGCGCTGGCCGCCTTCATGCCCATGGCGCGTTGGTCCAGGTCCGCTTGATCCGGTGCTGCACCGATCATGACCAATGATTGCTCAGCCAGCAATGCATCGCTCTCCTTGAGGGGGATCTTGCCCAAGGCATCGCCTTCGAGCCCGGTCTTCTTCCCCGAATCCTCATTCGCCTTGAGCGACTCGCTCTTCACGTGGTCGTAGTGGCGGATCTCAAAGGCCTTGCGCTCCATCTGCAACCCGATGTCGAAGCTGAACAGGTTCCCGCCGAACATCAGTGACTCCTCATGTTGCGATCCGGGCTTTCCGAAATGGAGCTTCTCCCCATCGAAGAAGAACCATTCGCCATAGCGTGCTGCCAGCCGGCCGAGGAAGTGGAAATTGCTCTCCTCGTACTGCACGGTGAAGGGCAGGCTCGCCTGGTAAGCAGCTTGAACCTCGAGCGCGAAGTCCACCGGTTTCGACTTTGAATCCTGACAGACCTCCTCGACGATCTTGTCCAGGGACTTCTCGGTGAATGACCGGTTGATGGAAGCATCATCGAGCAGGCAGGTCACGCTGCTGCCGGAGAGCGCGATCTCTGGCGTTCCGCCCTGGCTTCGGTTGAAGGCGGCATTCGTGACCACGCCTTTGAAGGAGAAATCGTGCGAATCAGGCCGCTCCGGCGCGAAGTTGATCCGGATCACCGCCTTCTTTCCCAGGTCCTTCTCCGCCTGTTCCTTGAAGGTCTCGAGCTTGGCGTCCTTGAGCGGCAGGCGCACCTCGAAGGTGTGGTGCCAATCCATGCGCTGCACCACGCTGATGTGCGCTACCTGCTCAAGCTTGTTCCCGTTGATCAGGACCGTGCAATCGACTTTTCGGGACACGTGCGGGAAGGATTATGGATGACGATGTGGAACGCACAGAAGCCATGCGCGGCTAAGAGCCGAGGCGATCGAAGCGGGATCCGTGCGGAATCCGGGTCAGGCCTTGTACAGCTCCACTTGGCGTCGCCGACGGATCTTCCGGGCGCTCAGCACGATGTTCTCGATCATCGGCTTGGCGTCGGTGGCATTGAAGCTCTCGGAATAGCCCACGCAATGGGCGTCGGTGAATTTACGCTCTTCACCAGATTGCCCTTGTTGTCCGTCCATTCGATGGAGCCGCTCTTGCGCGTGAAGGGCGAGGTCATCCACTGGGCGAACTTGGTGTTGTCGGTTGATTCGAGCGAGAGGTGGATGGAGCCACCGCGCACGTCCTCCGCAGGTCGGCCGTTGTGGTCGGTCTGGCGCTGCATGGAATAGCTCATCTGCAGTACCGGATAGTCCGTGCCTTCGAGTTTCAGAACAGTTTTCATGGGTCTTGGGGGTTAGGGTGCTTGTGGAGTGGGCGGGTTATTGCTCGCCTTTGTCCCAGGTGCCGCCGCTCTTGCCGTCGAGGGCCTGGCCATGGATGTTGAAAACACGGGCCGCCTTGTAGGGAACGTACTTGATGCTGATGTCCGTCTCGTCCTCCTTCTCCCGGTTCTGTTGCACGTCCACCTCCACCACTTTCTCGATCACCCCGGCGGCCTTCAGCCCGTTCATGAACTTCTGGATCTGCTCGCGCACATCCTTTCGCATGCTGTCCTTGTTCAATTCGCCCGCCCGCCGGTTGCCGTAGTCGGTCATCACCTTGAAGATCCAATCGTCAAGCTGCACGATGTAGTACTTGCGCCGCTCCAGCTTGCTGCCGCGGTGCAGGCTCTCATCGCCGTAGAAGACCACCTTGCCGCGCACCTTCTGCGCCACCACCAGGCCCATTTCGGCGAGGGCTTCCACCTGGTCCTTGCGCAGGTCGAGCTTCACTTCGCTGGCGCCGTTCACTGAGCCGTAGCGCTCACCGAAGGTCGGTTGGGCGATGTTGCCTTTTTCGCGGGCCTCGTAGCGCTTGGCGGCCATGAACATGGAGCCTGGCAGGTACACCGGCTCAACGCCCAGTTCCTTGTCGCCCTTGCGGCCCTCCATCCAAACGGCGGTCATCACGGTGTTGGCCAGCTCCTTGTCGGCCGCCGCGATGTTCTCCTCCGCGAACTCCTTCTTCAGGTCCTCGAAGGTGTCGTAGTTGCGGTAGTCGGTGTACAGCCGGCACATGTTGTCGTAAGCCAGCTTGCTGTAGAGGCTCACGGTGTCCTTGCCGCCGATCATGCCGGGCAGCACGATGCCGCCGATGTTCTTGGCCAAGTCGAATTGGCGGTAGCGCTCCACCACGAAATCGGTGACGGCCTGGAAGAATTTCTTCCCTTGCATATCGCCGATCTGCTCGCGCTCGGCGTTGAGGAAGTGCAATTTGCCCTCGCCGGTCTCGCCGATGTTGAGGAAGAACCGCGCGAGTGCGCCATAGGATTCGGCCAGTTCGGCGGTGCTCTCCAAGGCGGTCTTCTGGTTCGCCTTCATGGTCTTCTCCACCGCCTTCTTCCGGTCCTGTGCGGCTTTGAGCAACGCATCCACACCATCGGCATCCTTCAGGAGCCGCTGCCAGAGGGCCAGCTTGGCTTTGAGGGCCTCGCGTGCCGCTGCCTTGTCCGGACGGCTCAGGAACTCCTTCTTCAGTGCGGGGCGCTTACTGTCCATGCTGCGCGACTCCGGAATGGCCTCGATGAAGAGGCGCATGCCCTCGTGCTCGGCGAGCGCTGTTGCCACATCGTCCAAGGGCCTGGCCTCTACCTGCGCTTCGCGCTCCCGTACCGGTTTGTCCTGCCCGGCCTGTTGCTGCTGATCCATGGATGCCTTGGGTTATTGGGCGTTGAGTTCGTTCTGCTGCGCGGCCAGGCCCTCGTTGAAGAGCTGCCGCGTTGCGCCATCCTTCAGGGCGTTGCGCACCAGGTTGTTGGTCTCGAGCACCTCGATCATCTCGCGCAGGTGGTCCAATTCGGCCTTCAGCGAACTGAGCAATGGGCTGGCTTCCACCAGGCGGTTCAACTCGAAATCGCCGGCGTCCTTGAAGCGGTACTCCTCGTCCACGGTGCGGTCGTCCCCATCCTTGAAGCGCACCTTCTTGCTGGGCTGGTAGGTGTCGTACACCGCCTTCTCGCTGCCAAGCTCGTTAATCTCCGGCGTGCTGGTGCGCTCGTCGGTGAGCTTCAGGGCAATGAGCAGGTTGTTCTCCGGGATCTTGGGGATGTCGGCCCCGCTATCGTCTAAGCGAATGGGGTGGCCGCCGATGTGGTAGGTGGGCATGGGGTGGGATGATGCTACGCAAGTGTAGTCATTATCAGCATTATTCCAAGTGCGCTGTGGTGTGGCGGGGTAGTACACGGTGCTGGCTAAAACCAGCACACCCAGATAGGCGAAGTAGCTGATGTCAGCGAACTTCCTTCGTGCCCATGAATTGGTGAGGCGGGCGTTCTTCTTGCCGATTCCTGCGATGCTGCCCCAATAACCCAGTGGAGTACCATCCTTTTCGACCCCTACGATGATTGCCACGTGACCGTGTCCGGTCTCTTTCTTCGCTGCGACCACAAGCAGGCCCTCGAAAGCACGTTCCACCGCTAATGCCATCCCGGGCTGGCCTTTTCCCAAGTTCTCCCACTCCGGGCTACCGACCAGGTAATCATACAAGCCATTGGCGTTGTAGTTCGGCAAGTCAATGAAAAGGTCTTCAGCGACCTTCTTCAGGAACCCGCTACAATCCTTTTGGTTCGCGTTGAAGTGGTTCTCGGCCGCTTGATGATGCGTGAGAGGCTCATGTGAGCTGGATTTGGGGTTTGACTTATTAGATGCCCCGTTCACCGCCGGCCCGAAACAGGCTTTCCATGGTAGCGATGGTCCGGATTCAAATCCTCATCCGGTCGTGTGAATGCATAACCCATGCTTTCACGTGGGGCTGAACGATCCTGTTTAGAGGCGTTGCACCGCCTGCACAGCAGTTCAGCATTCACGCCAACGCGATAGGCAAGGCCCACTCTCGGGGTTGGGTCCGCGTCAACCCTGCCACCACAGCCGGTGTGGCAGATCGTTGTGCCCACCGAGCTGCCGCGTACATCACGATCGACTTGAACTTGAGTTCTCGGGGTCCCAAATGCACGAAGCCGCAGGGATGTGCAGAAATAATGGCAACGTTGCCAGCTTTCGGGCCATTTGCGGCGGGACCCAATCTGCGCTGGTCTCAAAGCTGACTTGTTCTTCTGCTGGGTGGTGAATTCCAATCGGTCAGCCATGACGAGTGTATTTGGCCCGGTTAGTTCGTTGAAGTTCGCCCTGTAGTCCTATTCGGTGCTGCACCTCTATTGCGCCGTCTGGAACCACTGCTTGTATCACGACCATTGTTCCCACTACTATTGATTCCTGAAACAAGGCTCCTGCTCACCGGCTTCCTCAACCTGTTCCTGATCACACCAAGTATCGGGCGCGCCCCGTACTCCTCGTTGTAGCCCTCGTCAATCAACTTCTCGCGCGCCTCTGGTGAAATCTCCAAGGTGATACCCTGTTTCGCCAGGCCGTTCAGGATCTCCTTGCGCAAGTGATGGTCGAAGATCTTGCCGGCGGCCTCGCGGCTGATGGGCGCGAAGGGGACGATGTCCACGTGCGCCACGAAGCGGCCGATCAATTCAGGGCGGAAGCCCTCAGAGCGCCCGAGGATCTCGCTGAGTTCATCACTGGTCGGTACACGCTTTTCATGGAAGATGTCCATGATGGCCCGCGCGCCGATGTTGCTGGTGAAGACGATGAGCGCATTGGAGAAATCACCGCGGGTGCCTTTATTGTCGGTGACGAAGCCCTCGCCGAGAATCTGCAAAAAGAGGTCGAAGATCTTCGGGTGCGCCTTCTCGATCTCGTCGAAGAGCACCACGCTATAGGGCTGGCGCCGGATGCGGTTCACCAGCAATCCGCCTTCTTCGTAGCCCACCAGGCCGGGCGAAGTACCGATGAGCTTCTGCACGTCGCGCTCCTCCTTGAACTCGCTCATGTCGAAGCGGAGCAGCGCCGCCTCGTCGTTGAAGAGCTGCTCGGCGATGGCCTTGGTGAGCTCGGTCTTGCCGGTGCCGGTGGGCCCGAGGAAGAAGAAGGCTCCCTTCGGCTTGCCGTCGCGTGCCATGGGGCTGCGCGCGTCGATCAGGCTGTCGGTCACCGCCGTGAGCACATGGTCCTGGCCCATCACGCGCTGGCCCAGCATGGCGGCCATGTTCAGCAGGCGGTCGCGCTCGCCGCTCTGCAACTTCCCGATGGGGATGCCGGTGTTGTGCGACACGATGGAGGCCACATCGGGCAGTCGAGCCTTGTCCCGTTTTTCCGCTGCGATGGATTGCAAGCGGTCCAGCTTCCAGCGCAAACGTTCCAACCGCGAGCCTGCTGGGGCTTCGTCCTTGATTTCATCCAACACGGCCAGCAGGATGGGGCTCAGCGAGCGGCTCATGCGCAGCTCGATCCAATCGAGTTCCTTCTCCAGTTCGCCCGGCTGGTCCGCTGATCGCACCACGGCCTCATCGACCTCCTGCTTGACCTTGGACAATTCAGTGGCCGATGTATCCACCAGCAAGCGAATAGCCGACATGGTCTGATCCATCAGCCCCACGGCCGATGCAGGCAGGCAACGGTCCTTCACATAGCGCTTGGCCATTTCCACAGCGCCGACGACCGCAGCGTGCTCGATGCCGAGGCCATGGTGCTTCTCATAGCCCGGGAGGATGGCCTTCAGCATGCGCACCGCCAGGTCCGCATCCGGCTCTTCGATCCGCACCACGCCGAAGCGCCGCGCGAAGGCATCGTCCTTCTCCATGTACTTGCGGTATTCCTCGTTGGTGGTGGCGGCCACCACGGTGAGCCCGCCGCGCGCCAGCTCGGGTTTCAGGATGTCGGCCAGGCCCTTGCCCGCCGAGCCCTGTGGATCCATCAGCACATGCACTTCATCGATGAAGAGGATGGCATTGGGGTATTGCTGCACCTCTTTGATGATCTTCTTCAGCCGGTCCTCCGTCTCCCCCTTGTACGAGGCGCCCGCCACCAGCGCGCCTAAGTCCAGTTCGAAGACGCGCGCGCCCTTGAGCCGCTGCGGCACGTTGCCCTGCGCAATGCTCAAGGCGAAGCCCTCGACCAAGGCCGATTTGCCCACGCCGGGCTCGCCCAGCAGAATCACGTTGGGCGTGCTGCGTCGCCCGAGGATCTCCACCATCTGCCGCACCTCCTTGTCGCGACCGAGGATGGGGTCGAGCTTGCCGGCCTCGGCCTGCGCGGTCTTGTCCGTGCAATACGTGGTGAGCGCTCCGCCCTTGCCGGGCTTGGCAGTAGGCGCGGCTTGTTTGCCGTTCGCCTGCGGCGCATCATCCGCCTCGCCGAAGATCTCAAGCACGAGTTTCTCGCTGAGCGGGAAGGAGAGGAGGTCCTCCTTGCTGAAGGCCAGCCCGGGCTTCACGAGAGCGGCGAGTTGCGCGGCCGCGCGGCCCACCTCATGCTCCGGGAAGCGCGCCGCGTAGCGACCGGCCTCCGTGATGGTCTGCTCCACGCGCCCATTGGGTTCGGGCAGCCCCGCTTCACCCTTCGCGCGTGCCGCTTCATCCATGCGCATCTCGGCCCAGTCGCGCGAAGAGCAGGGTCGATGTCCGCGCCTTCAAGACCGGCAACTAGTGGCGAGCTCTCGTGCAGCAAGGACCAGAGCACGTGCGCGGGCTCCGTGGGCGTGGCCGTGCTCCTGGGCTTTGCGTTGGGCGATGTTCATATCAATTTGTTTCTTGGCCAGGTAAGCCAGCCCTTCCTCAATCAACCGAGCGTAGGCCAGAACATCGGCAGGGGTCCAGACCAGATTCCTCGCCTTCGTCCAGCTTGAGTACTTGTCTGCACCACTTATTTTCAGTC
>JADIYA010000002.1 GCA_016705545.1 Flavobacteriales bacterium | reverse complement strand
GCCGCCGCCCCAAAGGCCGTGACCCTGATGAGTTCGAGATGGAGCTCATTGATGGGGGCGCTGACGATGTGCCGCGATGAGGAAGGGTTCATCATCTACGCGTTCCTTCGCCTCCCCGGCACCATGCAGCAGAAGCTCGAGCAACTCGGCGTTGAAGTGAAAAGTGCCGAACTGAAGCGCTTCTCTCCACCATGCCGGTCGATATCACCACGGCTCGGGCCGTGCTCAAGCTCGTTGGACCTGCTCAATGAGGACGACGATGTGAATGTCTGTGTACCGCAACATGGACATCACGGAAGAGGTGGGAGGAACTGGAATCGAATAGGTTGCAGGAATTTAAGTCTTGCCGTTGACCGTGTAGTATTGACCGGCATCCGTTGTCCAAGATTCAAGAGGGCGACTGTTGTGGGTCGCCCTTCTTTATTCGATTGTTCTTCGGCTCAGGCCGCAGCGGCTTCCCGCGCTTGTTCGGCAGCAGTTGGAAGTTACCATCACCACCGGTGATGTAGCGCTTGCTGCCGTCCTGGCTTCGTAGCTGCGGTGCACCGAGCCCCTTTCGAGCATCACGGGTGAACCTTTGCGCACAGGCGCTCGGCCATCTCGGCGGTCTGGCCCCCAGGCCACCACGGTGTGCCATTGGGAGTCGGTGACACGCTCACCGCTGGCGTTCTTGTAGCTGTCGTGCGTGGCTGACAGCCGGGCCACCTTCGCGGCCTTTGCGATCTCGCGCACTTCGGGGCTCAAGCCGAGGTTCCCTACGAGGTGGACTTTGTTCTTCAGCGTGTTCATGGAATGGGGTTTTGTGTGTTTGACTTTCGGTTTCCGCCGACCGGTGCTGATGCCGACCGACGCTGCAAACTTTTTCCCAAGCAGCACCGGGCATTCGGCCAGTACCCGGTTGTAAGTGGTTACAGCCGTTTGTTGTCGTTTGCTTGGGGGCGGCGCTTTCACGCGTTCGGGCAACTACATACCAGTTGGGACCGGCTTCGATAAACCCTCCCTGAACGTGCTTTCCCGCGTTTTTCGCGAGCGTGGTGGCCCGGCCCTTCGGCCTTGGCTCCGGCGATGCGCTCGTTGCGTCGCACCGCTGCCGCGCTTCATGCTGACGGCCACTATGCAACAACCCCGCTGGTGCCCGGTCCTATTCCTTCTTGGGTGCGCCCTTTGGCGCTGCTTTGCTGGTTTCCGTGGAGCCTGAAGGATGCCCTCAACGCCTGGTCGAAGGTGGCATGGATCTTCAGGGGCTTCTCCTTGCGGGGCATGATGCGAAGGTAGGGCTGTTAGGATTGGATCGGCTAGGTTAGGGGCATGGATTTTAAGTGGATGTTCGGAGTTGCTGCCACCGTTATCGGCGCTCTGTCATTCTTCGCCTTCAGGCATTACAAGGTATTCACGGAATTGGCGGTTTGGATAAGAGGGGCTTCAGTTGCTGGCGGGGCGCTCCTAGGGGCTTACGCGGTTGGATTCGAGAGAGGGGCGCACCGAATCACAGAAGGGCATGGACCGGTGCTCATGTGGGGCGAACTCACCGCTTCCTATGTTTATGCGTCGGCTGTCGTGGCGATGCTTGCCGTGACAGGGGTCGGCAAGCTGCTGTGGCTTGGTCGGAAGGTCGAAGAGGATAAGCGCACAAAGCGCAAGGACGATAGCCCCCCGAAAATGTCTGATTAGCTGCATTTGTGCCTGGCGTCATGGTTTCAGGTTGCTAAGCTCCGATCTTCGCTAATGAGGCGGCGATACGTCAAGCGCTTCCCATCGGACTGAAGGATGGCGACATTGAACTTCTTGCTGGCAGAGCAAGCGGTTATTGAACCGGAAGGCGTACTCATCGCAATAGCGGTGCAAGTGCTTAGGTGACACTTGGTGGTAGATGCCGTTGATCCCCCGGTGCATGATGCTCCAGAAGTTCTCGATCCCGTTGGTGTGGGCATCGCCGTCCACGTACTCGCCAGCGCTGTGATTCACGGTGCGATGCGTGTAGCCGCGCAGCCCCTTGTAGGCGCTCCACTCATCGGTGTTCAGCGTGCTCTCAATCACAACGTGATTGCGTATGATGGGATGGATCGTCGCGCTCTTACTGTCGGCGATGGGCTTCACCACGACCTTGCCATCGCGTTCGAGGATCCCCAGCACCACGGCTTTATCGGCCCTGCCTGTCGCTCCCGGTGTGCGCTTGTCCTTGTGCTTGTTCGCCTCCGAACCACCGACCACGGTTTCATCGGCCTCCACGGTGCCCCTGAGCATGGCGGGCGCCACTACCATGAACGCCTCGCGGATGCGCGACAGGAGGAACCACGCGGTCTTTTGCGTGACGCCGAGGTTGCGGTGAAGTTGAAGGGACGAGACGCCCTTGGATGAATTGGTCGCCATCCAAATCGCCGCGAACCACAAGCGCAGCGGGAGCTTGGTGTTCTCCATGACGGTGCCCACGGTGACGCTGAACTTCTTGCGGCAAGCCTTGTCCTTGCATTTGAAGCGCTTGCCGCCTTCGATGCGATGGGATTCCACGACCCCGCAGAACGGGCAGCACGGCACGGCGTCCGGTCCCCAGCGCATGACGGCGAGGTGATCGCGGCACACCTGTTCGGTGCTGAAATGGTCGGTGAATTGAAGGAGGGTCTCGAAGCGTTTGGTCATGGAACCCTTGAATTTACTGAGTTTTTCGCTATGTTGGTCAACGTGAAGATCTCCGACAAAGCCTATCGCGCCCTAGGTCGAGGCGCCATCTTCCTTGGCGCGGCGCTCGCCGTTTCGTTTGCATGCTTCTATTATTTCAATTACTGCCCATGCCACTACAAGCACGACAAGAACTGCATAGAGGCCGACGGGTGGGTATGTTCTTTCCTTGGGAACCCCGAGGCCGTCGTGGGCAGTTTCATCCTGCTTTGCAACGTCATCCTGTTCTACTACATCAGCGTTCAGGTTAGGCAGGGCAACGCGGGAATCGTACTGACGCGCGAAGCGAATGCAGAAACCAAGCGCAGTGTGGATGCTTATGTAGCTGCTGAGAGAGGCCGGATGAATTTTGTGCGTTTTGACATGCACCCTAGCGGGGCCACCTACGTTGCCGTTTTTAGGAACATCGGCCGCACTGCCGCTACCGTGCGGGCCTTCAAGGTCACGTTCAACGATAACCCGACGCCATACATACCGGGAGGCTTTGAAGAGTTCATTCGTCCGGGCAAGAAATTCTATGGTGGTTTTCACGAGAAGGCTAGGGATGTGGCCTTCTATCCGGTTCCGCCTCACATCATGGACATGGTTAGGGCCAAGCGACCCGTAACGATAGGACTGCATGTGCTCTATGAAGCGTTTGGGGGCGCTTTCTTTGAGTTGAACCACGCCTTCACCATGGAGCTGAAAGACGGCGTTTACAGCGCTGGTGGTGCCGTTACGATGGATGTCCCTTTCGGTAGGGAGTTCGCAGCAGGACTTCTTTACGATTTCAAGGGGATGGCCTATCTCGAAAGGCTTGATGCCGAGCGAAAGGAGTGGGACGCCAAGCAGGGCGCGCAGTCCTAATCCCTTAGCGACTTTCATGGCCGCGCGTATTGCGCTGGGCTGCCGGTCCCAACTGGTATGTAGTTGCCCGCGTTCGCGCCTATCTTCCCATGCCCTAACGCCAAGGCAGCGTCGCGCCTGCGATGAGTGTCTTGGCCCTAGAAAGGCCCTTCGTTGCGTGAATTGACCGAACGCGAGCTGGTAAAGGGCTGCTTGGATGGCGAACCCCGCTGCCAAGAAGCCCTTTACGCCCGGTACGCGCGCCGCATGTATGCGGTGTGCCTGCGGTATGCCCGCCACGAATTAGAGGCCCAGGACCTGATGCAGGAAGGATTCATCCGCGTGTTCGAGAAGCTGAAGGACTTCCGCATGGAGGGCTCGTTGGAGGGCTGGATCCGCAGAATCATGGTGCATACCGCAATCAATTGCTACCGTCGCAAGAGCTTCCAGCAAGAACGCTTCGGCTTGGAAAAACTGCCCGAGAGCCCCGTACCCGCTGACGCCATGGACCGCCTTGGGACCGAAGAACTCTTGGCCATGGTCTCCACGCTGCCTGAGGGCTACCGCATGGTATTCAACCTATTTGCCATTGAAGGTTTCGACCATGCCGAGATCGCCAGCATGCTAGGATGCGGTGAAAGCACTTCGCGGAGCCAATTGGCAAAGGCGCGGCGCATGCTTCAATCGATGATCACTGCCTCAACCACCCCTGTACATGTCGGGAACGCATCCCATTGACGAGCTCTTCCGAAAGAGCCTGCAAGGCGCCTCAGCGGACCCGCCACATGAGGTGGGGGCGACCATCTTGTCCCATGTGCGGGCCAAACGTCGGCGGACGGTGATTTGGAGGAGGCGCTCGTTGGTTGCTTTGATCCTGTTGATCGGATTCACAGCCAACGTGGTCTGGGTCGTGCGGTCGGGCTCAGGACCGGATGCCCCTGCTGGAATCGTCGAGAAGCACATAGGCCCGGCACCCGTGGAGGGCGCTTTGCCAGCACCTAGCGCGAGCGCGCAGGAACCGGCTGAGCAGTTGGGAAGCGCAGGCTCCTTAGGAACCATGGCGCCAGCAACAGCCGTAGCAAATCCATTGCGGAAAACACAAGAGCCGCCATCGGCACCCGATTGGAAGTCGCCGCAATCATCGAGTTCACCAGCGTTGTTTGGAAGCGTTGCGCTGGAATCGTCGAACGGCAACTCCACCTGGGTGGAAATGGATCTTCTGACGCCCACCGTGCACGTCGAAGACGGCCTTCCGGGTGATGCGCCGAAAGAAGCTCCTCTCGTTCGGGTTACAGATGAAATCAGCCGCCTTCGGCCTATTCATGCACTCCCGAATCCTCTGTCAGAGAAGCCATGGGGCTCGGCTGCTAAGCTCACGGTACGCTCCAGTGGGATATGGTGGATAGCCATCACGTCGAGCGCACAGGCCTCGCGCTATCAATGGCAAAGCGACCATGCGAACCTGCAACGCGCCTTGCAGGGCAATGGGCGATGGCAAGAGGGTCTGGCATTCGGCGCATTGGCGGGCCGGGCATGGCATTCGGGATTGAGCATCGGGCTTGGCGTGGAGGCCGACCGACTGGACCAGACCTACCGCAGCCTTGATCAGCGCACCGAGCGACAAACAGAGACCGTGACCCAGGTCATCACGTTGAACACCCAGGTCTTCGCTTCTTCCGTGGACACGGTCAGCACCGATGTGGTTCGCGAGGCCCAAGCTGAAGGAGCCGACCGACGCGTGCGCGTGCGCATTCCGTTGGAGGCGGCATGGCAGCTGGCAGCCAGGCGGTGGCGCTTCGGGCCTCGTGCAGGCCTTGTCGGCGAGCATGCTTCCATTCGATCCTCGGCCAGCTTGGCCGTGGACCCCTCTGACCGCATGGTGCATGCACGACGACTTTCGCCGGCCGAGTTGCGAGCTCGTTACCCTTGGAGCCTTTCGGCAATTGCCGGAATCGATTTCGGCTTTGTATTGACTGCCCGCTCACGCATCATCGCTACGCCATTCACCTCGATCGCATTGACCACTTTCGGAGGCGCTTCGGACGCACATGCCCGTCCTGAACGCTTCGGGCTGCGCCTTATGATTCAACACCGCTTCTGACCTCATGCCCTTCTTCCGTAACACCCTCGCCTCATTCGTGATCGGACTCGCATGGCCTATTGCTTCTCTGGGGCAAGTGCTCAGCGGCTATTCGCTCGCAAAGGGCGGCGGCACGCTTCAAACCTGTGATACCAGCATGCACGTTGATTTCTCAACGGCCTACCTGGACGGCTACCAATGCCAATTCACCCCGGCGGTGACCACGGGCAGCACATCGGTGACGGGAGCGCAATGGGATTACTACAACTATGATTCAGGCTCCTGGTCAACGGATTACACCAGCGCCCCCACAATCGCCTACTTCACCCCACAGCCCTACCCCATATGCTACACTGTGCAGGCCTTCGACCAGTTGGCTTCACAGCCGTGCATCACCACCGTATGCAAGTTAATTGCACCGCAAGCCTTTGCAGAGTGCGCCGGCCTCACCGTCAACTTCGGTATCGCTGCGGCCAGCGCCGGCACTATCACCTTCCAAGACCTCACACAGTTTCCGGCGGGGGTCGTGCAAAGCACCTTCTGGAGCTTCGGCGATGGCTCCAGCATCGCTTCCTCGCCATCGCCTGTTCATACCTTCCAAGGCAATGGCCCCTTCGAGGTCTGCCTCACCATAGTGGGTGCGGCGCCTTCGTATTGCACCGCCACCCTTTGCCAATGGCTCTACTTAGGCCCAACCGGCCTGCCCTGCTCCGAGGTGGTTAGCCAAGGCTTCGCGGTGCTCCAGTATGAGAACCTGGTTGGCGTTGTGGACACCTCTCACGTAACCGGCATGAACGCTCGTTACGATTGGGACTTCGGCGATGGGGCGGTGGCCACAGGCCGTATTGTGGCGCACGCCTACGTGCCCTTGCAGAGCTATTCTCTTTGCGGCACACTGAGAGCGTGGGGGCCACTGCTGAGTGATACCTGCGTGAGCACGATTTGCCGCGAAGTCTTCATTATGCCAGAAGTCTCGATTGCTGAACTCGACCGGGACAATGCACGATTGGCCTGGCCTACACCCTTCGCCGATGCGCTCACTATTGCTCCGAGCCCTGAGCGGCGAACCTTGGTGCTGCTCGATGGCGCGGGGCGAACTGTTCTCAGCAGACCACTGGCGCCATCGGCCGCACCGAGCACGCTGCCAATGGCCCATCTCACCCCCGGAAGCTACATGCTCTTGCTGGAAGGCGAGCTTGGCCGTGCTTGGCAGCGGCTCGTTAAGCAACCCTGATCACTGTTCGTCTGCTTCGGCCATGACCGGCTCGGCTTTGGGCGCTAAGAGCTGGTAATCGGAAAGCACCACCTCCGTGCTCATGCGCTTGCTGCCGTCCTTGGCCTCATAGCTGCGGTGCATCAGACGACCCTCGAGCACGATGCCGCTGCCCTTGCGCAGACTGGAAGCCAAGCGCTCAGCCTGTTTGCCCCAGGCTACTACGGGATGCCATTGGGTATCATCCTTCCACTCGCCGTCGGCCGCTTTGAAACGCTCGTTGGTGGCAATGCTCATCCGCAGCATGGCGAGGCCGCTGCCAACGGTCTTCAGTTCGGGGTCTTTACCGATGCGGCCTACGAGCTGCACTTTGTTCTTCATCGTCGTCATTTTGGTATTGGGTGTTGGGTTGTTGCTGGCCAGCCTTCGTGACCGTCCTTGTGGCAGCAAAGCGAACCGTGCGGGGTTACCCGAATCGTGTGAAATGCATTTGCAGGCGTTCATCGTTGTTTGCCCCCGTTTGCTTGGCGGCTTGCATCGTGTGCAAGAAGCGGTCACACAACGGCTGCGTTCTACATTCGCGCCTGCCTGACAAGAGCCAGGCCTTAAAGAACAGCCCCATCGCAATCCATTGAACCATGAGCGGAGCCGCTAAGAAGATCCTGGTGCCCACCGATTTCACCAAGGTGGCAGACAATGCCATCAGCCATGCCATGCGACTGGCCAAGCATACCGGCGCTGAGGTATACCTGCTCCATGTGGTGGCCAAGCAGGATGAAGTGGAGGAGACCCGGCGTAAGCTGGAATTGGAACAGCAGCGGGCTCAGGCCATGGAGGCTGGCGTCACCGTGCATAAGCTCGTGCGTGTTGGTTCGATCTTCGACGACATCGGCGATGCGGCGGCTGAGATCGGCGCAGGCCTTATCGTGATGGGCACGCACGGCATGCGCGGCATGCAATTCATCACGGGCAGCCGGGCGCTGCGCGTAATCACCAGCAGCCAGGTGCCGTTCATCGTTGTGCAGGAACGCGGAATCAAGGAGGGCGGCTATGACAGCATCGTGGTGCCCCTCGACCTGCATAAGGAGACCAGACAAAAACTCACGGTGGTAGCCGATATGGCCAAGACATTCCAGAGCAAAGTGCATCTGGTAGTGCCGAAGGAGGATGACGAATTCCTGCACAAGCAGCTCCAGAACCACATCCGCTTCGCGAAACAGTACCTCGAAGAGCGAGGCATCGCTCATGATGCGGTGATCGCGGATCAGGACAGCGACGATTTCGTGAAGGCCGTGGTGAAGCATGCGGTGGCGGTGGATGCTGACCTGATCACGATCATGAACCTGTCGCAAGGGAACATTTTCGGCGTGCTCGGCGTTCCCTACGAGCAGGAGGTCATCACCAATGAGGCGCAGATCCCGGTGATGTGCATGAACCCGCGCGAGACCAATACGGGCGCCGGCGGCTGGAGCTTCCAGTAAGGCTCTGCGTCCTAAACGCGCATGCCGATGACCAGTATGTCGTCGACCTGCTCATGGGCTCCGCGCCAAGCATTGAAGGCGTCATGAAGCATGCGGCGCTGACGGTCGGGCGAATGGGCGCTGACCTCCACCAATAGCTCGCGGAAGCGCCGATACAGGAATTTCTTGCCCTTGGGCCCGCCGAATTGGTCGGCGTAGCCATCGGAGAATACATACACCATGTCACCGGGCTTGAGCTCAACGGTATGCTGCATGAACTCCTGGCCCTGCGGCTCGAAGTTGCCAATGGCGACTTTGTTTCCTTGGGGCGGTAATACACGAATGCTTCAGGGAGCAATTCCCGGATACGGCGTTCCGGTGGCAGGATCGAATCCTGCAGGCGCTTGGCGTACCGGAATGCTGTCGGTGACGTTCTTGTAGAGCTCTACCACCTTCCGGCTCTGCCGTTCCACTTCTTCCTTCTGCCGCACCACTTCTTCGGTGCGCTCAGCCACTTTCATTTCCAGGAACCGCTCCCGTTGACCAAGTTCGTCGCGCATCTTCAGCAGGGCGTGGCCCAGCATGTCCTCCTCGCTGAGCGGCTGATAATCCGCGCTGAAGTCGCCAGCGGCCACGGCGTGGGAGAAGTCCGTGGTCCTCCGGAGGCCATCAATCAGGGAGCCCAGTGCCCGGCTCATGTCGCCCACCTCATCGTTGGTGATGCGCACGCGGGTACGGGGGAAGACCCCGCGGCCCAAGCTGAGCAGTATTGAGCGCAGCCGCTGCACCGGTGTCACGATTCCTCGGATGATGAGGAAAGCGACCACCACGCCCACCACCACCAGCGCCATGCCCATGTAAAGCACGAAGAACTTCAGCGAGTCGAAGCTCTTGATCATGCCGGAGGCCAGTTCACGGCGCTTGCGCTCGAGCATGTCCAAGAGCCGGTCCAGCTCGGCCAGCACCTTCGCCGTCTGCTGATCGACGGGCCGTTCTCTTCGGCTAGGCTGGTGCGGTCCATGTGAATGAATGGATCGTTGTAGCTCTCTAGCGAAGGGAGCATCCGCTTGATGCTATCGTGCAGGGCCATCATTGCGCTGAGCTCTGTGTGCACCTGGGTCATGATGGCCACCTCGTCATGGCCCCATCGTCCCATGAGCGTGTCCACGCGGTCGAGTGCAGCAGGAATGCGCTGCGTTGTGGTTTCAACCAGCGTGGTCTTTTCAGGAGCGTCGGCGCGGCTCTCGATCAGCGCCCAATGCTTAATGAGCATATGAGAGCTCACGGTGAGGTTACGCAGGCCCACCAGGGCATCGACCGATGGCGAGTACACCTCATTGATCTCCGTATTGATCTCGCGGCTGCGCTCCAGTGTGCGATTGGTGAGCAGCACTACCAGCAGTGCGAAGAAGATGAACAGGCCGAAGCCCACTCCTATCTTCCGTCCAATGGTGATGCGCATGGCCATGTGGCGCGCTAGCGGTCTTCTTGCGGGGGCAGCGCCTCATACAGTTCACGGAAACGCTCGGAGTTCATCTCGTCCTGCAGGCTGTAGTAGATGCCTTCGAGGCCAAGCAGCGTTTCGCGGCGCCCAGGATTCATGTCGTGCGCCTTCAGCATGAAGGGCAATGCTAGCTGGAAGTATTCGCGCGCAACCTCCTGCACCTGCTGCATGGTGATCAGGTCTGCCTCTGCCTGCAGTGCGCGAATCCGATAGACCCCCATGTTATAGAAGAGGGTAGCCAGGTTGTAGTTGGCGCCATAGTTCTCCGGGTCTATCCGGAGCACGCCCCGGTATGTCTCAATGGCTTTCTCGAACCATTCCGTACGCGTGCGGTCCTCATTGAAGCGCCTTGTGTAGAGGGTTCCCAGGGCGTTGGAGAACTCGGCTTCACGCGTGCGGAGGTCGGCGGTCGGTTTCAGCTTGATCACGCTTTCCCTATAGGTATCGAAGAGCTCCACGGCACGGGTGTCCTGACCTTCGCCAAGGGCCTTGGCGGCTTCATTGAAGCAGGAGCGCGACAGGAAATCGTAGGCCTGCACCGCATTGTCGCGATAGGTGCTGTCCTTATCGATGATCAGGGTGCGGTGCAAGCTGATCAGCGCCGAATCGCGTGCTGCGTCACCATCACGGGTGCCGGCTTTGGCCTTGTACAGGTCCTTGTAAACGAACCCGCGCAAGAGCCAGGCTTCGGCATTGGCCGCGTGCTGGGGCGATGTCACTGCTGCATCAACCAGCACCTGCGCGCCTTGGAGATCACCAGCCTGATACTTGCGCAGTGCTTCAACGAGCGGGTCTTGCGCACGCACCGCAATCGCCACTATGGCGAAGAGCACTAAGAGGGTTGCCCGTGCGTTCATGGTCATTCCTGCACGCGGTGCGCGAGGTTCTTCAGGGTGAGGCCGACCACCAAGCCATGCTGCCGGGCATTGGCCATGCTCAATTCGTACTTCAGCAGGTTGTCCACCTTCACGAAGTTCGCAATGGCTCCGTCTTCAAGGGCGCCCGCGTACTCGGTGACGATCATGGTAGGCTTTCCCTGGTTTCGCTTGTAGATCTCCGGCAACAACGCTAGTTCGCTCTTGCCCACGAAGAGGATGTGGCAACGCTCCACGTCTGTCGAGCGCGGCAGTTTTCGCACCTCAATGGGCTGCTTGCCAATGGTTCGTGTGCTGTACTGCTTGATCAGCTCCTGATAAAGGTTGGCCCCGCCGAGCACGCCGATGATGAAGTTGCCCTGCCTCATGCCCTCGTCCTTCCACTCCACCAGCTTGGCGATATTGTACAGGTAGTTGGCCTGCAGGATCGAGGTGGTGTCCTTCTCCGCGTCGCGCGGCTGCTGAGCAGCTCCGCACACCAGCGGCAACGCCAGCATGAGCAGCCGCTGCAGCGGAGTGGACAAGGATGCCCTTCGCATAGATTTGGTCGCGCGCTTGTCTGAAACCATGCCGATCATCCCCGCCCCGTTGCAAAGTATCCGCTGCCTTCCCCTTGCCTCACTGCTGCTGCTAGCGGTCTGTCAACACCTTGCTGTTGACGTCCGCGCGCAAATCCCGCTGCTGAAGGCATTCAATCGCACCGCGCAAACCGATGCCATGGGCTACCGCTGGCTGCGCTGGAGCAGTGAGCGCATCGGCCACCGGCTCACGGGCAGCGCACAGGGGGCCATGGCTGAAGCTGCGGCCGATAGCCTTTTCCGCGTGAGCGGCCTGCCGCAGGTGATGCGCTTCCCATTCAGGGCGCAGGCATGGTCGCGCGGCACCGTGCAGCTCACCGTAGGCGATGGTGAGGGGTTCTTGCATCTGCAAGCCGTTGCGCTGGCCAACACGCCATTGAGCGCTGCGGTGGATGCGCCATTGCTCGATGCGGGCAATGGGCTCCCTGCAGACCTCGACCGGTTGGGCGAGCAGCTCAAAGGGGCCGCCGCGCTGGTGAACATCGGGCTAGTGGCGGCCACCGAAGGCGCGCGCAATCTGCACCGCAGCGAGAAGGCGAAGCTGGCCATGGACCGCGGGGCGGCTGCGCTCATCTTCGTGAATCAGGCTGAAGGGCGTGTACTGCTCACGGGAACCGCCTCGATCGATGGCGCGTTGATCCCGGTTCCTGCAGCGTGCATTGCCACCGAGGATGGCTCCCTGCTGCGCAATCGCTTGGCGACTGGTCAGGCCCTCACGGCCAGGCTCGGCATGAGCAACCAGAGCGCGATGGTGGAGGCGAACAACGTGATTGCGGAGATTCCCGGGTCGCGGATGCCGCAGGAGGTGATCATGATCGGAGGGCATCTCGATAGTTGGGACCTTGCCACCGGAGCCACGGACAATGGCCTCGGCTCGTTCTCGATCCTCGATCTCGCGCGCGCCATGAATGCCATGCCGAACAGGCCGGAGCGCACCATCCGCTTCGTGCTCTTCATGGGCGAGGAGCAAGGGCTGCTGGGGTCACGGGCGCTGGTCGAGCATTATCGTGAGACCGGCGAATTGGCGCGGGTGAAGTGCATGATCAACCTAGATATGAGCGGGAATCCGCAAGGTTTCGGCGTGGGCGGGCCCGATGGCTGGGCCGGATTGTTGCGCAGCGCGTGCGATAGCATACGAACCGTGGACACGGCCGCATTCGCCGGGCGCCTGAGCGAAGAAGTGTGGCTGCACAGCGACCACCAGCCCTTCCTCATGGCCGGCGTCCCGGTGATTTACCCGCTCAGCGACCTCGGCAAGCATGTTTACGGTTGCTACCACAGCAGTTGCGACGATATCCACCTGGTTGATCCGCAAGCCATGGTGAACAACGTGCGCTTCGTGGGCGCGCTGGCTTACATGCTAGCCGCTGCGCCTTCGCTGCCTCCTCATTTCAACCAAGCGCAACTGAAGCAGCGCCTGATCGATTCTGGACTCGAGCAGCCCCTGCGCATCGGTGGCGACTGGCCCTGGCCGTGAATGACGAAGGCGCCTCCCGGCGCCCTCGTTGATTGCTGATCAATCACTGCTTCTTGCCGCCTTTCGCATTCCCGCCCTCGGCGCCTTGCATGCCTTCAAGGTCCCGGTCGAACAGGTAGAGTCCGCCTTTGTCGTTGCCGATCAGGTTCAGCTTGTCGATGAGCGTGCGCGCAAGCGCCTCCTCCTCGATCTGTTCGCCAACGTACCACTGCATGAAGTTGTGCGTGGTGTAGTCCTTTTCCTTCAAGCAGGTATCCACCACGCCGTTGATCTCGTTGGTCACGATGGTCTCGTGGTCGAGCAGCGCTTGGAACACATCGGTGATGCCCTTGTACTTGGTGCTGGGCTGCTTCAGCGCTGGCACAACGGCGCATCCGCCGCGCTCGTTGATGAACTTGATGAGCTTGAGCATATGCAGGCGCTCTTCATCGCTGTGCCGGTAAAGGAACGCCGCGGTTCCTTGCAAGCCTTGATTCTCGGCCCAAGATGCCATCGCGAGGTAGGCTTGGCTGCTGGAGGCCTCAATGGCTACTTGGCCATTGAGCGCCGATTCGATCTTCTTACTGAGCATGGTGTGTCGGTATTGGAGCCGCACGCTTAGCGAACGACGGCGCGAAACTAACCACGGACTCGGGCGAAGTGTTCGTGCGCATGCTCACGCCCCGAAGAGCTCTGGATCCCCTTGCTCATAGGCCTCATCCACGGCCAACAGGCTTCCCGGCTGCTCGCGAGCTGCAACCGCCAGGCGATCGCAAAGCTCATTCTGCGGATGGCCGTTGTGCCCGCGCACCCAATGAAAGCGGACTTTATGCTGCCGGTAAGCCTTGAGGAAGCGCTTCCAGAGGTCGGGATTCTTCTTTTTCGCGAAGCCCTTGCGCTCCCAATCGAACACCCAGCCTTTCTCCACGGCATCAACTACGTACTTGCTATCACTCACCACCACCACTTCGGTGCCGGGGCGCTTGAGCTCTTCCAATCCGGCGATCACCGCCAGCAACTCCATGCGGTTGTTGGTGGTCATGCGGTAGCCTCCCCACAGCTCCTTTCGGTGCTTGCCACTCTCGAGCACAACGCCATAGCCACCGGGACCGGGATTGCCGCTGGCGGCGCCATCGGAGTACAAGGTCACGCTCATGCCTTGGGGAACAGGTAGGTGATGTTGCCTGCGAAGAGCTTCACGGCGATGGCGAGCAGGATGATGCCGAAGGCCTTCTTGATGACGATGAGGCCCACGCGACCCAGCAGGCGCTCAATCCGGTTGGTGAGCAGCAGCACCAGTACTACAGGAATCATGTTGAGGATAATGGCCACCAGGATGTTGGGCCGGTCGAACTCGGCGCGCAGGGAGAGGATGGTGGTGATGGTGCCCGCACCGGCGATCACCGGGAAGGCGAGCGGCACGATGCTGAACACCTTGTGGTCGTCATCGGCGGGCGTGAGGCCCGGCGCGCTCAGGTCCTCCTTGAAGAGGCGCACACCCAGGGTCATTTCCAAAGCAACGAAGAAGAGGACGAAGGACCCCGCTACCGCGAAGCTGCGCACATCGATGCCGACCACGTTGAGGATGGTCTCGCCGAGATAGAGGAAGGTGACCATGATGCCCAAGCTCACGAGCGTGGCGCGCGCGGGGTAGATCTTGCCCGCCTTCTGGCGCACTTGCAGAATCAGCGGGATACCGCCCACGATGTCGATCACGGCGAAGAGGATCAGGAAGGCTTTGCCGATCTGGGCGAGGTCAAACATGGTTCAT
Organism: Flavobacteriales bacterium; assembly: GCA_016705545.1. Classification (GTDB taxonomy): domain Bacteria; phylum Bacteroidota; class Bacteroidia; order Flavobacteriales_F; family PHOS-HE28; genus PHOS-HE28. The sequence continues at coordinate 15,287 of JADIYA010000002.1, read as the reverse complement.
GCGGTAAGGAGTGATTCAACGGCATGCGGATAATGCGCATGTTCCAGCGCATGCACGCGATCGGCCAATGATCCGGGCGTATCCGATGGCAGCACGGGGCACTTCGCCTGAAAGAGGATGCGCCCTTCATCGTAGCGATCGTTCACCAGATGGATGGTGATGCCGCTCTCGGTCTCGCCGGCAGCAATCACCGCGCGATGCACATGCTCGCCGAACATGCCCTTGCCGCCATACATAGGCAACAGCGATGGGTGGATGTTCACGATGCGCCCAGGAAAGGCATGCACCATTTCAGCAGGTATCAAGCGCATGAAACCCGCGAGCACGACAAGGTCGATGCGCTGCCCTTGCAGCTCGCGCAGCACAGAGCCATCCCGCAGGTTCTTGCCGGCAAAGAGGTAGCTGGGCACATGCAGGTCCCAGGCGCGCTGGAGCACGCCCGCGCGTGGCTGATCACTGCCTACCAGCACCACCTGCGCGAGCGGGTGCTGCGCGAAGTGCTCCATGAGCCGTTGGGCGTTGGTGCCGGAGCCCGAGGCCAGCACGGCGATGCGCTTCATGCCGCGAAGGTGCGACCTTCGGGCCATGGCCGATTCACAAGCCTTCCTCCCATTGGCGTTCACCCGCCGCGCTACTGAAGTGATGCTCCAGCGCGCGCGCGCCTTCCATGGTGAGCTGGACCGCCGCCGAACCGTGCGCCACTTCAGCGCGGAACCGGTGCCGCTGGAGCTGATCCAAGAGGTAGTGCGCGCGGCCAGCACCGCACCCAGCGGCGCGCATAAGCAGCCGTGGACCTTCGTGGCTGTTGGCGACCTGGAACTCAAACGGCGCATCCGCGAGGCCGCCGAGGAGGAGGAGCGCATCAACTATGGAGGTCGCATGAGCGAGGAATGGCTCAACGACCTCAAGCCCTTCGGTACCGATGCCGACAAGCCGTTCCTCGAGATCGCACCCTGGCTGGTGGTGGTATTCAAGCGCGCCTACGAGACCGAAGCCAGTGGCCGCAAGCACCAGAACTACTATGTGAACGAGAGCGTTGGCATTGCCACCGGGATGCTATTGGCCGCTGCCCACCACGCCGGGCTGGCCACGCTCACCCACACGCCAAGCCCCATGAACTTCTTGACCCATGTGCTGGGCCGCCCCGATAATGAGCGGCCCTTCCTCCTGATTCCCATGGGATTCCCGGCCGAAGGATGCCAGGTGCCGCGCTTGGTCAGGAAACCCTTGGATCAAGTGTTGGTGGTGCATAAGTAGGTGCCGGTGAGCCAACGTTGCCCGTATTGAAAATGTCTTTCCTTTGAGGCCTCACAAAAAAACCGCACCGACATGTCGGATATCAAGTCGAGGGTAATCGCGATCATCGTGGATAAGCTCGGGGTCGATCAGAACGAGGTCACTCTGGAAGCCAGCTTCACGAACGATCTGGGTGCTGACAGCCTCGATACCGTCGAGCTCATCATGGAGTTCGAAAAGGAGTTCAACATCGCCATCCCCGACGACCAGGCCGAGAAGATCCAGACCGTGGGTCAGGCCGTGGAGTACGTGGAGAAGAACGCGAAGTAATCCTGCCGCATGCAGCTCAGGCGTGTGGTCGTCACTGGTCTGGGCGCGCTCACACCCATCGGGAACACCCTCAAGGACTACTGGGAGGGCTTGGTGAGCGGCCGCAGCGGAGCCGCGCCCATCACCAAGTTCGACGCCAGCAAGTTCAAGACGCGTTTCGCCTGCGAGGTCAAGGGCTTCAACCCGGAGGATTTCCTTGATCGCAAGGAAGCCCGGAAGATGGACCCCTTCGCGCAGTATGCGCTGGTGTGCTCCGATGAGGCTCTCAAGGACAGCGGACTGCTCGAGAGCGGCGTTGACCGAGACCGCGTGGGCGTGATTTGGGGCAGCGGCATCGGTGGGCTGAAGACCTTCCAGGATGAATGCATCGCCTTCGGCCGTGGCGATGGCACCCCGCGCTTCAATCCGTTCTTCATCCCGGAAGATGATCGCGGATAGCGCGGCAGGGCTGGATCAGCATGCGCCATACGTTGCGCGGCCCGAGCTACGTGACGGTGAGCGCCTGCGCATCGAGCAACAACTCGATGATCGACGCCTACAACTATATCCGCTTGGGCACCTGCGTGGCCTGCGTCACCGGCGGCAGTGAAGCGGCGATCTATGAGGCGGGAGTGGGCGGCTTCAATGCCCTGCACGCCATGAGCACGCGGAACGACGATCCCGCCACCGCTTCGCGTCCATACGATAAGGACCGCGACGGCTTCGTGCTCGGCGAAGGCGGGGCCGGCATCGTGCTCGAGGACCTTGAGCACGCCCTTGCGCGCAGCGCCAGGATCTACTGCGAGGTGGTGGGCGGCGGCATGAGCAGCGATGCCTACCATATCACCGCGCCTCACCCCGAAGGCCTTGGCGCAGAACTGTGCATGAAAGCCGCATTGAAGGACGCCGGCATGCAGCCATCGGAGATTGACTATGTGAATACGCACGGCACCAGCACGCCCATCGGCGACCCGCAAGAGGTGAAAGCCATCCAACGGCTCTTCGGTGAGCACAGCTACACGCTGAACATCAGCGCCACCAAGAGCATGACCGGGCACTTGCTCGGCGGCGCCGGAGCCATCGAGGGCGTAAACGGGCATCGTGCCGCCCACTTATCAACCACTTCACGGACGATCCCGAGATCGACCCGGCGCTGAACTTCACCTTCAACACGGCCCAGCGCCGAACGGTGAATGCCGCCTTGAGCAACACCTTCGGTTTCGGAGGGCACAACACCTCGGTGATCTTCCGCAAGCACAGCTAGCGTGATCGCACGCCTATTCAGCCGCGCACGCAGCCCCGAAGAGCGTCGGGTGCGGTTGTGGTGCCGTCAGACCTTGGGCATCACCCCCGGCGACCTCGCGCTGTACCGCACCGCTCTGCGCCATGTGAGCGCTGTGCCCGACGACCGGCCCGATCTGCCCGACAACGAACGGCTCGAGTTCCTCGGCGATGCCGTACTCGATGCCATCATCGGCAATCTGCTCTTCAATCGGTATCCCGACCAGGGTGAGGGCTTCCTGACACGCATGCGGAGCAAGCTCGTTAGCCGCACGCAGCTCAACGCGTTGGCCAAGCGCATCGGGATCGAACGCGTGATTGAGACCACGGTTGCGCGCGCTCATGAATCGAGCGTGCCGGGCAACGCGCTGGAAGCCTTGATCGGCGCAATCTTCCTCGATAAGGGATTCGAGCGGACACGCAAGGTGGTAGTGGGCCTCATCACGCAGCATTTCGATCTGAACGAGATCGAGAAGGAAGACCGTGACGGCAAGAGCCGCCTGCTGGAGTGGGGGCAGAAGCGCCGGAAAAAGATCGAGTTCATCGTTCGCGAGGGCGGTGGTGGACGAGGGCGGCATTATTTGGCAGAGGTGCGCATCGGCGGTGAACTGAAGGGAACCGGCAAGGGCAACAGCAAGAAGACCGCCGAGCAGGATGCCGCGCAGAGCGCCTTCCGCAGCATGCGGTCACGGCGCGCGAAGCCCCGAGAGCCGATGCGGACGATTCACCCGCACGACGAGAAGGGCCCCGGGAGCGCCGCAGTGAGCAGCCCTGACGCGTGCAGGTACCTTTGGCCTTGCCATGGCCAAGCACAAGCTGGTTGACGAGGAAGAGGATACCGTCCCAAAGGTGTCGGTGATCGGCATCAGCTGCCACGTGCCGGACTATCGCCTTTGCTGGGCGCTTAACCTGGCCTTGGGCCTAGGTCTCGAACGGCGGCGAACAGACATCGTGGAGCATGCCCGTGGCAAGGACCTGCATTATCCCGTGTTCCAGCAGGTTGGTGCCGAAGGAATGACCACTTGGTCGCTGATATGCAACCTGTGCGGCAAGAGAAGGCTCATCGCAGACCAGAAGCAAGCCGACTACTTCCTCGTCATCGACCAAGAGACCGCCGAGCGGGAAACGGACCTGATTCTGCGGCTCCGATCCACCGAATTCGTGCTGCTTGCATACCCTATCGACATCAACGAATTGCGCAACGGCAACAAGTTGTTGCTTTGACCCCCGCTCCTGCATGCTTGCGGGAATAGACCGATGAACGAACCAAAGACCAAGATCGTGGCCACGCTTGGCCCAGCCAGTGCGTCGCGCGAAGTGCTGCGCGACATGATGCTGAGCGGCATGGATGTGTGCCGGCTCAACTTCAGTCATGGCAGCTATGACTTCTACACCGAGTTGATCGCGACCATCCGCTTGCTCAACGCGGAGCTCGGCCGCACCACCGCCATCCTCGCCGACCTGCAAGGCCCAAAACTGCGCGTTGGAGCCATGGAGAACGGCCCTATTCAGCTGAAGGATGGGGACCTGCTCACCATCACTACCGACGAACTTCTGGGCAAGCCCGGCCTGGTGAGCACCAGCTACAAGCAATTCCCGCAAGACGTGAAGCCCGGAGAGCTCGTGCTGCTTGACGATGGCAAGCTGCGCTTGGAGGTGGTGGGCACGGATAGCCGCACCGAGGTGAGTGACCCGGGTGCTGCACGGCGGGATGCTCAGCGCAACAAAGGCATCAACCTGCCCAACACGCGCGTGAGCTTGCCCTGCCTTACACCGAAGGACCGCGCCGACCTTGACTTCGCGCTGGAGAACGATGTTGACTGGGTGGGCCTGAGCTTTGTTCGCAGCGCTCGCGACATCATCGAGCTGAAGGGCGTGATCCAGCAACGCGAGAAGCATGCACGCGTGATCGCCAAGATCGAGAAGCCCGAGGCCCTCAATGGTCACCGACACCATCTGCATGCCAGCCGTGCGCATGGCCGCCGCCATCGACCATCAAGGCCATCGTGACCATGACCCACAGCGGCTACACCGCCTACAAGATCAGCAGCATGCGGCCCAAGGCCAATGTGTATGCGCCTTCACCCAGCAACCGCCGGATCCCTAATCAGCCTTTAATTTGGTGTGGGGCGTGCGCGCCCAGTACTACGACAAGACTTGTCAGCACCGACCACACCATCGCCGACATCAAGCACATCCTGCGCTCCGGGAGATTCGTGCAGGAAGGCGATCTGGTGGTGAACGTGCAAGCATGCCCATCGCCGAGCAGGGCATGGCGAACATGCTGAAACTGAGTGCGGCCTAAAGGCTACTGGCTTATCACTGCCTTTTCCCAGCGCATGCCCTCGTTGGTCTTCAGCACCACGAGATAGGTCCCGGCCCCTTCCCTGGTCAGGTCGGCGCTGAATCGATGCGGCCCGGAATCCGCTTCGTTGCTCCTTAATAGCTGTCGAACCGTGCTCCCGCCGGAATTCACGATGCGCAGATCAGCGATGGTGCTGCGGTCGAGCACGACTTCCACTTGGATCCGCCCGCCGGAAGGGTTCGGCGTAACGCGCAAGGAGTGCGGCGGTGGAATTGCAGCCTCGGCCGGTACCTGCGTTGTGAGATCACCCTGATACTTGTACACCTTCTGACCCGTGAGAGTGCTTTGTGCTATCGTTCACCTTGAAGAACCGGTTGTAGCTGTCGCCAAGGGCAATGCTCCGTCCATGTCTCTCCCCCATCGGTGCGTCTCCCGCCTTCGATCGCCCCCACCGGTCCATCCGCGCAACGGATCAATGAAGCCGATTGCCTCCACATACGTGTAATCGTCGCTAACGAGCACTTGCTCCCGTGATGCCTGCATCGGCGCTGCGCAGCATGCGGGTGTCGTCGTTGGTGGGCTCACTGTAAATGCTGGCATACCAGAGCTCTGCGGTAAGGCGCTGAATCTTCCAGACGATATCCGTGAGCGTGTTGGTTTGATGCACCACGCTCCGGAGGCCCCGCCGTCGGTGGTGCGCAGGATCACGCCGCCGTTGACTGCGGGATCCGCCGTGCCCGTCGCGAATCCGGTATCCGGATGCGTGAAGTGGATATCGACCAGCCGTGTGGCCAATCCGCTCATGTCCGTGTACGTCCATGTGCCACCGGCGTCGGTCGATGAATACACATGGCCGTGCTACCCAAAGGCCACACGCGTGGATCGTTGTGCCTCCTGCGGCTGCGAGTCCGCAGATCCCAAACGGCGGCGGCGCCATGCTTCCGGCGATATTGTCCCAGGTGCTTCCACCGTCGGTGGTGCGGTATAGCCTTCCCGCTCAATGAGCCCGCGAAACCCAGTGTCGGCATTCAGGAACTCGATGCTGCGCAGGTAGTGGGGTGATGTGGTGGAGCGTCCAGCTCTGCCCGCCATTCACCGTCTTGCGGATCCACCCGTTCGGGCCACCAGCCGCCCAGCCGGTATCGGCGTTAATGAAGTAGGCGTCGTCATACCGCCCAGAAGCCGGTATGTCCAGCACCGACCACCCGGTTTGCGCCTTGCCCTCTGCAAGCGAAACGCAATAGAACAAGCACAAGAGCAGGATTCGCGAGGCGGACATGGGAGGGTGGGTTGCGTTCGATGCAAGCTAACAATCCGAGCGCGCCAAGCTCATCATGGCCTGATCCGTCAGGCTGCCGCCGATCGAGCGGCTCCATTGGGTGCTGAACATCGATTTTGCTGAGCCTTAAAGGGCAAGCATCATGGACAACAGTGCGAAGGTGAGCTTGCCGTTAGAAGACAATCTCTATATTGTCAATTCAAATCGATTCCACCATGCGCCTCTTCTCTACCCTTGCTCTTTTTGCCCTCGGACATTCCATGACTGCGCAAGTTCCCAACTACGTGCCGACCACTGGTTTGATTGCCTGGCACCCATTCAATGGCAACGCCAATGATGAAAGCGGCAACGGTCATGATCTCACTGTGTTCGGGGCGTCCTTGGCTGATGATCGGAACGGTGTTCCCGCTGCCGCCTATTCGTTCAATGGCACGAACAACTATATGAACAGTGGCAACGATGTGGACTTCGAAATCATCGATGACCGCACACTTTCGGTTTGGATTCAACCCGGAACGACCCTTACCGACGATCAAGGCATAGTTGGATACGTCGGCAGTTCTGGACCACTTGCGGGCCATGCTGGATACTATCTCAAGAGAAGGCTTCCCGGCAATGGCATCCTTGCGGCCTACGAGGATAGTGCCTTGGTTGGTAGTGGTCAATACGGCGCAGCTTGGAGCGATGCAGCATATGCATCTGGGCAATGGCACCATCTTGTTCATTGGCGTAATGGCGGTACCACCCATCTGTATGTCGATGGCGTACTTCAGAGCAGCAGCTACATGCTAACCCCATACTTCCTGAACTCCGAATTCCTTGTGGGGTGGAGCGGTTCGGCGGGTCAGTACTTTCATGGGGAGATTGACGATATCGGACTTTGGGACAGGGCATTGACCACGGGCGAGATTCAGCAGATTTACCAAGGAGGGGTCCGAGCGGATGCCTCATCGCCAGCTACCCCTTCGATGGCAACGCCCTCGATGCCACCGGCAATGGTAATGATGGAACCGTGTTCGGAGCCACTGATGCTATCGGACATGATGGTGGTGGCTCCTATCACTTTGATGGCACGGACGATTTCATTAAGCTGGCTGGTACTTGGGCCGGGCTGAACGGGACGATCACTGCCTGGATCAATCCGGATGTGCTGACGCAGTACAATCCGATCTTTTCTCGAAGGGATACGACCGTTAACGGGAGTGCGCTCGAACTTGTCGTGAACATCAATGCGCAACCCGATTCCAGCAAGCTGTACAAAGGCACGGACTTCCGAGAATGTGCCGGTGGAGGAGACCTCTTTTTCCGAACCTCGACAGTGGAGATACAAGCAGGCGTCTGGACATGCGTGGCAATGACCGCGGATGACACTGAGACCAAATTGTTCATCAACGGCCTTGAGGTGGCAACCTATGGTGACCTGGATCCAGGCTACTGGTTCGGCAACATGTGCCCCGGCAGCATCAATACCTATATCGGGACGTCGAGCAGACCCTTGAACACGGAGCATTTCATTGGCCGTATCGACGATGTAAAGGTCTATGATTGCGCGCTGAGCGCATCGGAGGTCGCTGCACTATGCGATGTAAGCACGGCGGTAGCGGCAACCGACCCTCGGCCTTCACTGTCGATCTATCCTAACCCTACGAAGGGCACTGTTACCATCACTGGCGAGTTTTCAAGCGCCGCCGCAAACGCAGTCGAAGTCATCGACGCGCAAGGCCGCTTGGTTCCTGTGATCGCAAACATGGGGCGCACGAACCGAACATTCACCCTCGACCTCGGCGAGGCACCAAATGGCCTGTACATGCTTCGTGTCGACGGGCGTGTTAATCGAGTGGTGAAACAGGGACTGAACGCAACGCCCTGGTCAAACGAATCGTGCACCCGCGCTACTTGCCCTTGCCCTTCTTGGCCACGGCCTTCTTGGTCACGCTTTTCGCCGCGACCGTCTTCCGCTCCTTCGCCTTCAGATTCCCTTCCGCAGGCTTCTCATGCAGCGCCACGCGGTTGCCCTCGCTGTCGATGAAGAGCGCGAAGGAGCCTGCCGATTCGCTGATGATCGCCTTCGGCATGATCACGCGGCCGCCGGCCAGGTCGATGCGGCCCAGGATGGCATCCATGTCGTTGCCGGCATTGAGGTAGATGAGCGTTCCTGTGTCGCTGGGGAAGCACCGGGGCCCTGGATGAGCGCGCCGCCGATCCCTTGTCGGCAGGGAAGTAGGCCATGGCGAATTCGCCGTTCGCGCCGCCTCCATCTCCATGCTGTAGATGGTGCCATAGAACCGCGCTGGCGCGGTGGATGTCGTACGCCGGGATCTCGAACCAGCTGATGAAGTTCTTGAGCTTGGTGTGGTGCCTGCCTGAGGTGCTTCCCATGGGGCGTTGCTGGTTCGAATCGGGTCGCTGGCGGCCGGAACGAAGTAGATGATGTGTTTGGGCAGTTCGTGCGCGTCTCATCCTTGACTTGCAGCTCCGTCAGCTCCTGCACGCGCGTGGTTTGGATCAACGGCCCGAGGCCTTCCAGGTGCGGATGTTTCAGGCCCGGCGTGTAGATACCGAACTCCACGGGGCGGTCGCGGAAGCTCTTCATCGGCTGGCCCAGGCGCAGCACGCCCAGCTCCTGGCTGCGGCGCACCTTTTCCAGGTTGATCTCGATGGGATGAACTCCTCGTTCACATCGGCCTGGTACACTATCGGCCTTCCGGCCCGCAAACGATGCTGCGCCCGCTGCCGCCGGCATCGAGGCCGTTGATGTCGAAGAAGTAGCACTGGTTGATCGCGGCGCTTGCCCGTGCGATGCTCAGCTCGATCTCGCGATCGATGGTGCCGGTGAGCGTGGGGTGCAGGATCACCTCGGCGCCCATCACGGCCAGGGTGCGCGTGGTCTCGGGGATCCACATGTCGTAGCAGATGCTCACGCCGAAACGGCCCACATCGGGCATGTCGAACACGCAGAACTCGTTGCCACCGGTAACACCCACTTCGTAGGGATAGAAGGGGAACATCTTGCGGTAGCGCGTCACCACGCTTCCTTCCGGGTCGATGACGGTGGCCGTGTTGTAGATCTTGTCGTCCTTCAGTTCGAAGATGCTGCCGGGCAATAGCCAGATACCGTGCTTGGCGGCCATGGCGCACATCTCCTGCTCGAACTCGCCGGGTACGGCTTGCGCATGCGTGATATGCGGCCCGTAGGCGCACAGTTCGCTGAACATCACCATGTCCACCCACGGATAGATGGTCATGAGGAGGTCAAACTTGGTCTTCATCGCTTCCACGTTCGGGAAGGCGGTGGAGGTGCGCATCTGGATGCCGGCGATGGAGAAGGGCTTCATGCGCAGATCTTGTCCAGTTCTTCCTCCATGATGTCCAGCCCTTTGTTCAGCAGTTCATCGCTGATCACGAGCGGGCTCAACACGCGGATGATGTTCTTCTCGGTACCGGCGTTGATCACCACGAGGTCGCGCTTGGCGCAGGCGTTCATCAGCGCGGTGCAGGTGTCGGCATCGGGTTGCAAGCGGGTCGCCGTTCTTCACGAACTCGATGGCCATCATGGCGCCGAGGCCGCGCACATCGCCGATGCACTTGTGCTTCGCCTTCATCTTCTCGAAGCGCTTGCGGATCACGCTGCCCACATGCCTGCCCTTCGCGTTGATGTCGATCTCCTCCATGTACTTCAGCGTGGCCAGTGCCGCCGCACAGCTCACCGGGTTGCCGATGTAGGTGCCGCCGATGCTGCTGGGGCCGGCCTTGTCCATGATCTCCGCCTTGCCCATCACCGCGGCGATGGGCATGCCGCTGCCCAGGCTCTTGGCCCAGGTGCTGATGTCCGGCACCACGCCGAAGTGCTCGTAAGCGCTCCATGCGCCCGTGCGGCCGAAGCCGCTTTGGATCTCGTCGAAGATCAGCAGGATGCCGTGCTTGTCGCAGAAGGCGCGTAGGCCTTTCAGGTAGGCTTCGGGCGCCACGTTGAAGCCGCCTTCGCCCTGCACCGTTTCGATGATGATGGCGGCCAGGTTCTCCGGCGCGACAGTATTGTGCGAGAGTTCTTCGAGGCGGTTCAGTTCGGCTTTCACGAAGTCCGCTTCGCTGCGGCCAGCACTGTAGCGGTAGAAATTCGGGAACTGCGTGCGGTACACTTCCGGTGCGAAGGGTCCGCAGTCCGGTTTGTAGCCCACCTTGCTGGTGAGCGTCATGGCCATCATGGTGCGGCCATGGAAGGCATCGGTGAAGCAGAGCACGCCTTGGCGCTTTGTTGCTTGGCGCGCGATCTTGATCGCGTTCTCCACGGCTTCGGCACCGGTGCTCACGAGCAAGGTCTTCGTTGGCCCGCCGTGCGGAAGCAGCGTGTTGAGCTTTTCGCACAGCGCGATGTACGGCTCGTAGCTCGCCACGTTGAAACTCACGTGCAGGAACTTGGCGGCCTGTTCCTGTATCGCTTTCACAACAGGCGGTGGGCAGTGCCCGGCGTTCACCACGCCGATACCACCCGCGAAGTCGATCAGCTCGCGCTGGTCCTCATCGATGATGGTGGCGCCGTCGGCTTTCGCAGCGGTGGCGTAATTGAACATGCCCACCCCGTTCGGTACGGCGGCCTTGCGGCGGGCGATGAGCTCCTGGCTCTTGGTCAGTTGGTCCGTCATGCGTTCTTGTCCCGCTACAGGCGGAATCGGCGCGAAGTTGCGTCATGAAAGGGCCGCTGAGGCGCGGAGACGCGGAGAATGCCAACAGCTGAGGAGCTCAGGCGCTGAACAAAAGGGGGGGGCGAGAAGGACTTCCGTGTTGGAAAAGGCGCGAAGCGCATCGAATCCAGCCTGTGCGCCAGCGTTACGGTCTTTCTGTAGGTCTCCACATAGCCTGCCAGGTCGTAGGCTTCAAGCACCACGATGTAAGGACCCATGCGGCCCTTTGCTGCCGCCATCCAGGATGCCATCCCAACTGATGGCACCTACTGCTCCGAGGAGCTGGTTTCTCCATCAATCGCCGCACTTCACGGCCTGCGATATCGTAAATGACGATGCTGAAGCCCGGCTGCTCGAATCGATACGCCATGGTGAGCAGGTCCTGATAGCCGTCCTTGATCCGGGACTGAAGATGGCCGGCTCGATCGTCATCTCGCCGCTGGCGCTGGGCGCTTCCCGCTGAATTGGAGTTCAGGTACCCGGGTGGCCTTGCCCGCCACATCACTGGCCGTATGCCAATTCGTTGGATCGTCCGATGGACGATCCGGATTCACCGTGCTAGGCTATACCTTCGGTCTCGTTCACCAGCGCGAAGTGCAGATCATCGTTGTAATCGAAGCGGTCTAGCTGCGTGCCATCGGGCGCTTGAAGCACCACGCCGCCCTCGCCGTTGTTGTAGCTCGGCAGGTCGGTCTCCATGAAGCGCTCCGTGCGGCTCTGCGGATAATTCGAGACGATGTTCGCCGTGCTCTCGCGATCAGCGTAGGCGCCGGGCAGCAGCAGGAAGGAGGCACCGGTGATCGTGAGCACATCATCCACAGCGCCGTCGCTCACGTTGCCCAGCTTCCAGCCCGCGAGGCTCAAGGTCTTGCTCGCGCGGTTGTAGCTCAACGAAATCGCTGCCCGTGCCGATGGGGTCGTAGAGCACTTCATTGATCGCCCACATCGCCGGGCTCCACCGGCTCGGGCAGCGCGAAGCTGGCCGTGTTAAGCTGCCCGTGATCGCATTCCCCGGGCAATCATTCACGTTGGTCACGGTCACGGTGTAGAGCGCCCCAACGACCAAGGGCGTGCTCAGCACCAATTCCACCGTGCTGCTGTTCACCACCAGCACTTGCACGATGCTGGGCCCGGGATCGAATACGTAGCTGCCGCTGCCAAGGCTGGCGGCATCCATGGCTTCGTTGAAGAGCACCCACCGATGTGGCGCTGCTCACGAGCACATTCAAGAGCGTGGGCGGGGTGTTGTCGGGCACGATCGCCCGAACACGCTGTTCTGCGCGCCGGGCGTGCCGCCCTGAAGGTCGTTGCTCGCCGTCCAGTTGCCGGCGCTACTGCACGGGCGGTGGGGTCCTTGCGCTCCAAGGTCCAGCCGCCGTCGTCCTTCGCATCGTCGTTGTACCACTCGAGTTCGAAGGCGTCGCATGGTCGCCCGTCACTGCATCATTCGATGGCAGGCGGGTCGCCATCGTTGTTGATGCTGGGAAGGCTGGTGAGCGGCGCCACTGTGCCGAAGCCGCGAACGCGCACCGCGTTAGCCGCATCGTCCGTGAGGATCGCGAATCCGCCCGGCGGAAGGATGATCAGGCAATGTGCCGGTTGTCCTCCATCGGAGTATGTCCATCCTGCGAGGTCGAAGGTCTTGTCCGCAGTGGTGTTGTGGATCTCCACGAACTCCGCATCGGGCAGGCCGACCACCGGTGAAGGTCCGCCATGATGTCGTTGTTGCGCGCTTCGCCTGGCAGCGACCTCCGGTATGAATAGGTCACATCCGTTGCTTCGTTCGCGCACAGCGTTTCCCGCGAGGTCCTCCACGCCGTTCACGGTGATCGAATAGGTGTTGCCGTTCTGCATAGCGATCGCCAGCGTGAGATGGACCAACGCGGGATCCACTCCATCGAGCACAACCGCAGCCGCACTGTTGAATGGGATGATGCAGTAGTTGTTCTCCTCTTCTGCCGTGGCCTGCTCCAACCTTCGCCGAAGGTGAGGTCGATCTCGGTGGCGGATACGATTGTGGCGGAAACGAGTTCCGGCGTCGAGTGTCCACCGGGATAGGCGCAGCGGTGATGTCGTCGAAGAAGTGATTGTTCACGGCGCTCGCGGCGGTGCTCTGCTCGATGCGGATGCCGAAGTGCGTGGCTGTGACCGCGGTGCGTGGCATCGGTGACGCTGCCCGCCGTGGTGTAAGCTGCCGGTATTGCCGATCATCATACTGGAGCGTGAAGAGCCCTCCGGCGTTGCGCGTCACAGCATCAGCCGGAACGGATTTGCTGCTGCTGCCGTTCACCACGCCATCGGGGCTTTGCACTGCCAGCGAGGCTGCCGCTCCAGCGTCGCTGCGGAAGAGTTCCAGCCGATGCGGCGGTACGCCGATCGCAACCCCAAGATAGCCGTTCACGCCACTAGCGAGGTCCGCCGCACTGCTCATCAGATGCACGTCCACGGGTGCAATTCGCGCCGCTGGTGGCGAAACGCAGGTCGAAGAAGCTCCCAAACCGCATCATCGGTGAGCGTGCTGGGGTGCTCAGCCAATAGTTCGCAGCGCCCGGGCTGGCGCTTCGCAATCGCTGGTTCCCGCCATCATCACCGGCGAAGAGCGCGTCGCTTCCGTTCCCAAACCGTCCCGATGTTGAAGTTGCCATCGGAAAGTCATCGCTCACCTGGGCCGCGGCGGTGGACATGACGGAGGTCGCAATCAGGACGATACAGGCGGAGATGCGCACGTGACGCTGGGATTCGCGGGGCGGCATAGTACTTTCGACCCGCCCTGGGACGTTCGGGAACATCATGAAAGTAGCCGTGGTCAGCGCCACCGGATTGGTTGGCGGAGTGATGCTCAAAGGTGCTCGAAGAGCGCGCGTTCCCATTGGCTGGGCTCTGCCGGTGGCCAGTGCGAAGAGCGTAGGCGCTTTGATCCCGCCTCCGCGGAAAGAGGTGCCGGTAATCCGGCATGGAAGAGCCGTTGCCGCCGACCTGACATCGCGTTGTTCTCCGCCGGTGGAAGCACATCGCTCGAATGGGCGCCGCGTTTCGCGGAGGCGGGATGCACGGTGATTGTCAACGGCAGCGCATGGCCCGGATGATGCCGGACAAGAGCTGGTGTGCCGGAGTCGATGGGCGTCTGCTAACACCTCAACCGGATAAATACGCCAACCCGAACTGCAGCACCATCAGGTGGTGCTGGCTCTTTACGTCGTTGCATCCATAACCCATCGCCAAGCGCGTCGTGGTCTCCACCTGCCCAGAGCGTTGCGGGCACCGGGCGAAAGCCAGCAAGCAGGCGTTGAGGACGAGCGCGCGGCATCTCCGCTGATAAAGTGTGCCCCTTCCCCATCGATCGAAACGTGATCCCGCGCTGTGACGCGTTCACGGACAATAAGCTACCAAAGAGGAGATTGAAAGTGGTGCATGAGACCCGTCAGATCTCGACCCTCGATTCGCCTGGCCAAGTACACCGCCGTTCGCGTGCCTATTACTGGCGGCGGTCACAGCGAATCCGTGACGTGGGTTCTTGATTCGACTTGAACGCTCTGCGGCAACTCTTGCGCGACACCGGGCATCCTGCTGCTCGATGACCCCCCGCAAGGACGAATACCCGATGCCGCTGCTGGCCAATGGCCGCGATAAGGTACTCGTGGGCCGCGTCCGCCGCCGACGAAGGCCAGCCGAATGCCTTGAACGTGATGGGTGGTTGCCGACAACTTGCGCAAAGGAGGCCGTAACGAACGCGGTGCAGATTGCTGAGCTGCTTGAACGGCGGCTTCTTCGGCGTCACGCGGCCGCCGGTTGGCGAAAAGCCCATCGTCGTCGTTCGGTTCGCGAACCGCTTCGCCAACGTTCGGATCACCATCTTTGCGCCGTTTGTTCTTCCCCTGACCTTTGGGCCGCTTGCTCAATCTTTCAGCCGCGCCCTCGCCGTTGTTCTCCGAAAGCCCTCTTGAGCTTCGGGTTCCGCTCGAAGGCGGTGCCTCTGAGCGACGATGGTTAGCGTCGGATGCTGCCGGAAACCCGGTATGTTCGTGATGATCTGCCGAGGGCGGCGGGCGATTGGGCAAGACAGTGGCGGGTTTCAACGCAGTTTCTCCGTGTTCACCTATTCATCCCTTTGGGGTTGTAAGCTCGCATGAGTTTATCGCTCTTCCGGAATCGTGCGGGCGGGTCCCGCTGTGACAATCGGCTCCCGCGTGGGCGT
>JADIYA010000001.1 GCA_016705545.1 Flavobacteriales bacterium | reverse complement strand
GTGGTGAGGTCCGTGCGCTGACCACGGCTGCGCGTGTGCATGCGCTGGATTGAAGCTCCCATGCCTACAATCGCATACCCCTTGCGCAAGTTCCTCTGGACCTTTCCCAGCCGCATTGCGCAGCCAAAATCAACTGCGGAAATGGTGCGCAGGAGACTGCTCTCGAATCGTGTATGCGGAGGGATTCCGGAGGCAAGAGAACCTCGGTCGTTACTGGTCCAATCCACCTCGCTCCTCTTCGGCACCGCCCAGAAACCGGAGGCACGCGTGCTCCAGCGCTCGCTGATCCGGAACTCTGCACGGGCGATGGGGCCGAAGTACACCGCTCGCTCGATGCGCTCCGCGTGCAGCGCTGCGCCACCGCCAAGGCTCCATTGGCCCGAGCCCACCAGCGAAAGGGCCATCGCCGCTGAAGAACTCGACAAGCGGAATGGCATGGCTGCCGAACGCGCGATCAAGGCAGTTGTTGCATTACCTCAACTGGCTCAGCCGCTCCGCATCGAGCCGCACCAAGGTGCGACCAGGATGGTGAAGGCGACCGTGCTGCCGCCGTAGCTGAAGAAGGGCAGCGGGATGCCGATGACGGGCGCGAGGCCGATGGTCATGCCCACGTTGATCATGAGGTGGAGGAAGAAGATGCTGGCGACGCAGTAGGCGTAGATGCGGGTGAAGCGGGAGCGCTGGCGATCGCTGATCTGGATGATGCGCAGGATGAGGACGGTGAGCAGGATGACGACGGTGGCGGTGCCGAGGAAGCCCCACTCCTCGCCCACGGTGCAGAAGAGATGAAGTCCGTGCTCTGCATGGGCACGTACTTGAATTTGGTGAGGGTGCCCTCGAGGTAGCCCTTGCCGCTGAAGCCGCCGCTGCCGATGGCGGTCTGGCTCTGCTTGACGTTGTAGCCGAGGCCCTGGGGGTCCTCCATCTGGCCGAGCATGACGAGGATGCGGTCGCGCTGGTGCTGGGCCAGCACCTTCTCGAAGGCGTAATCGACGCTGCCGATGAAGGCGGCTGAGGCCAGGACGCCGATGACGATGTAGGTGTACATGCGCTTTCGCAGCCGCTTCAAGACCATGTTGCGCCATGAGCCACCCATGCCCGCAAAGGGGGCGATCACCAGCGATAAGCCCCAGAGAATTGCGGGCCGGTGAGCACGCGATCGGTGAAGGGCAAGTCGAAGCTGCTCTCTTTGAGGATGAGTGAGAGGATGGAGAGGAAGGCCGCGAGGATGGCGAGCAGCAGCACGTTGCCGGAAAGGCCTTCGCGGTAGAGCACGAGGATGAAGGCGCCGGAGACGAGGGCGGTGCCGGTATCGGGCTGCAGCATGATGAGCATCACAGGCGCGAGGATGATGAGGCGCTGATGACGCGCGAGCGCAGGTCGATGAGGGCCTTGAGGCCGCTGAGGTAGCGCGTGAGGGCGAGCGCTGTGGCGTACTTGGCGAACTCGGCCGGCTGGATGCCGAAGCTGCCCACGCCGAACCAGGCCTTGGCGCCGTTGACCTCTTTGCCGATGACGAGCACCAGGGCGAGGAGCAGCACGAAGGCGTAGATGCCATTGGCCCAATCGCGGAAGATGTGGCCGCGCACGAGCAGGATGGCCGCGCCGAGGGTGAGGCTGATGCCCATCCACACGGCTTGCTTGCCGTATTCCTTGCTCTGATCGAAGATGCTGGCGTGGTCGGGGTCGTAGGCGGCGCTGTAGATGTTGGCCCAGCCCATGAAGAGCAGGGCGAGGTACATCCCCAAAAGGGGCCGATCGAGGTTGGCGGCGACGTTCTCCCGGGCGCTCATCGGCGGCGTGGCTTCTTGGGCTTCTTGCGGAAGAACTTCTCCTGGGCGATGAGGTCCGCGTCGAGCATGCGTTGCATCACCTCGGGCCGCGTGATGGTATCGGTGAGGTACTGCTCGATCAATAGGCTCGCGATCGGTGCCGCCCAGGTGCCGCCGAAGCCGCTGTTCTCCACGTACACCGCCATCGGCGATCTGCGGATCCTCCATGGGCGCGAAGCAGATGAAGACCGCATGGTCCTGCCCGTGGGGATTCTCGGCGGTGCCGGTCTTGCCGCACACGGTGATGTCCTTGAGCCGTGCGTTCTTCGCCGTGCCGCCGGGCTCATTCACCACGCGCCGCATGCCTTCCTGGATATGGTCGAACCAGTGCGGCGCGGCTTCGACCACGTGCTTCTCGCGGTACTTGGCCTGCAGGCTGTCGGCCTCGCCTACCGCGCGCACCACGTGCGGATCGTAGTACCAGCCCTTGTTGGCGAATATGGCGGCGAGGTTGGCCATCTGGATGGGCACGGTGAGCACTTCGCCCTGACCGATGCTCGCGCTGTAGATGGTGCTGAAGGCCCAGCGCTCCTTGCCGTACTTGCGGTCGTAGTAGGCGGGGCCGGGGATGTTGCCGCCCTTGAGCGAAGGGAGGTCGAGGCGCGGCTTGTCGCCAAGTCCGAAGCTGTGCATGCGGCGCTCCCACTCGGCCAGGCCCAGGGCGGCATCGCGGAAGCGGCTCTTCTTGTCGAGCTTGCGCTCTACGATGCGGTCGAAGACGGCGTAGTAGTAGGGGTTGCAAGAGAACTGGATGGCCTGCTCGATGTTAGCGGCCGTGGGATGGTTGTGGCAGCCCACCAGGTTCTTGTTGCACGGGAAGCTGCTGTTCACGGAGATCACGCCCTCATCGAGCGCGATGAGCGATTGCACGATCTTGAAGATGCTGCCCGGCGGGTATTGCGCCTGCAGGGCGCGATCGAAGAGCGGCTTGATGGAATCGCGCTGCAAGGCGGCGTAGTTGGCGTTGCGCACGCGGCCCACGAGCAGCTCCGGGTCGTAGGCCGGGCTGCTCACCAGGCAGAGCACCTCGCCGGTCTTCGGGTCGAGCGCCACGATGCTGCCCTTCTTGTGCTGCATGAGCTGCTCCCCCAGCCGCTGCATATCGGCATCGATCCCGGTGTAGAGGTCCTTGCCCTCGATGGCGAGCGTGTCGTAGCGCCCTTCTTTGAAGCTGCCTTTGATGTTGTTGTGGACATCGACGAGCACGTAGCGCACACCGCGCCGGCCGCGCAGCTCCACTTCGTAGTACTGCTCCAGCCCTCCCACGCCGATCACGTCGCCGGGCTTGTAGTAGGGGTCGGCTGCGACCTTGGCGGGGCTCACCTCGCTGAGGTAGCCGAGCATGTGCCCGCCCACGCGCGGTGGGTAAGTGCGCAGGGTGCGGCTCTGGCCGTAGAAGCCGGGGTAGCTGTGCAGGTGCACGCTGATGGCCGCGAACTGCTGCGCGGTGATCTGCTTCTCGATCACGCTCGGCTTGTACAGCGAATACGTGCGCGCCTCGGCGATCCGCTGCTTGAGGTCGGGCAGCGGCACGCTGATCAGCGCTGCGAAGGCCGCGGTGTCGAAGGCTTTCACCTCACGCGGCACCATCATCAGGTCGTACACCGGCGTGTTGGCCACGAGAAGCTTCCCGTTGCGGTCGTAGATGAAGCCGCGCGCGGGGTAGTCGGTGATCTTGCGCTCGGCCATGCTCGCTGCGCTGGCCTTCCATCTGTCATCGACCACTTGGATCCAGAAGAGGCGGAGCAGGAAGATGAAGGCGATTGCGATCACCCCTGCGATGAGCACGTATTTGCGCCCCTCGAAGTTCATGCGCGCTTGCGTTCGGCGGTGCGCGAGGTGAGCAGCTGCGCCAGCAGGCAGAGGCCCAAGGTGAATGCCGCGCTGAGCACTGCGCGCAGCAGGGTGCCGAAGAAGGCGTCGAAGCGGTGCAGCTCCACGAAGAAGAGCCACAGGTGATGCACGGCGATGAGCACGCCCGCGTTGGTGGCGAACCACGCGAGGCCCATGCTGGGCACCGTGGGGTGCATGCCGAACTCATAGCCGTCGCGGGGAGCCATGAGCCGCAGCAGGTGCTTGCGCACGAACATGAGCACCACGGAGGCGCTCATGTGCATGCCGGGCGTGCTGGCGAAGATGTCCATGACCAGGCCGGTGGCCGCGCCGATGAGCAAGCCTGCCCATGCCGGCAATTCGAAGGGCAGCATGATGAGGAAGAGCACGTAGAGGTAGGGCACCATCCAGCCATGGGCCAGGTCCACCTGATCAAGCAGCAGCACCTGCAGCAGGAGCAGCAGCACGAAGCGGCCAAGGTTCGCGGCGATGCCCTGGATCATGGCTCGTCCTGGCGTTGGATGAGTGAATCGCGCTCGGCACGGTGGATGTCGTGCACCACGTACACGTAGCCGCTGCGGCTCAGGTCCTCGAAGAGCCGCACGATCACGGCTTGATCCGGCCTTCCCGGTGGACTGCTGACCTCGGCCACCGCGCCCACGGGCACATCGGTGGGGAACACGCCATCGCCGCCCATGGTCACCACGGTATCGCCAACGGCCACGCGCACGTGCTTGGGGATATCGACCATCGATGCCGTGGCGGGGTCATTCGTATCCCAATACAAGAGCCCGAAGTTGCCCGATCGCTTGAGCTTCACGCTGGTCTTCACCAAGGGGTTGAGCACGCTGATCACCGATGCGAACCGCTCGCTGGCATCGTGCACCACACCCACGATGCCATCGGGGCCGATCACGCCCATGCCGGGCAGCACGCCGTTCGATGTCCCCTTGTCGAGGGTGATGTAGTTGCGCTGCTTGTGATAGGTGGCGCTCACCACCTTGGCCGATGCGAATCGGTAGAGCCGCTCCGTGAGGCTATCCGCGCCGGCGGGGGCACCGATCGCCTTCGCGCTGTCCGCCAGGCCGAAGCGGTTGCGCCATTGCGTGTTCTCAGCGACCAGGCGCTCGTTCACGGCACGCAGGCTGGTGTACTCGGTGACCTGGCGCTGCCAGTCGAAGAGGGTTCCTGCCAAGGCGTTGCTGCTGTTGATGGCCACCGCCCGATGATGCATGCTCCCGGAATAGAGCAGGCCCATGGCGAGGATCATCAGGGCGATGAACAACAAGGTATCGCGTCCGCGGAGGAGGAATCGGAAGAGGTCGCGCATGGTGCTTTTGCATGTCCGCCCGCCCGCGCCGGCCTATGTCGGCATGGGCGCGACGTGTCACGCCCCTACCGTCATTCCCGCATCAGGAATTGGAATCGGTCGATGTTCTTCAGCGCGATGCCGGTGCCGCGTGCCACGGCGCGAAGGGGGTCATCCGCCACGTGCACCGGCAATTTGGTCTTGATGCTGATGCGCTTGTCGAGCCCGCGCAGCAATGCGCCGCCGCCGGCTAGGTAGATGCCGGTCTTGTAGATGTCGGCGCTCAATTCGGGCGGCGTGGCCTCCAAGGCGCTGAGGATGGCCTCTTCGATCTTGCTGATGCTCTTGTCGAGCGCCTGCGCGATCTCGCTATAGGTGACGGTGATCTCCTTGGGGATGCCCGTCATGAGGTCGCGGCCGCGCACGGCGTAATCGGGCGGGGGATTATCCAGCTCGGTAAGCGCGGCGCCGACTTCGATCTTGATGGTCTCGGCGGTGCGCTCGCCCACCAGGATGTTGTGCTGGCGGCGCATGTATTCTTCGATGTCCTGGGTGAACTCGTCGCCGGCCACCCGGATGTTCTTGTCGCACACGATGCCGCCGAGTGCGATCACGGCGATCTCGCTGGTTCCGCCGCCGATGTCGATGATCATGTTGCCCATGGGTTCCTCCACATCGATGCCGATGCCGATGGCCGCTGCCATGGGCTCATGGATCATGTACACCTCCTTGGCCCCAGCGTGCTCGCTGCTGTCCTTCACAGCGCGCTTCTCCACCTCGGTGATGCCGCTGGGGATGCAGATCACCATGCGCAGGTTGGGCGTGAAGAGTCGGCGGCCGGGGTTGATCATGCGGATCATGCCCTTGATCATCTCTTCGGCGGCCTTGAAGTCGGCGATCACGCCATCGCGCAGCGGACGGATGGTCTTGATGTTCTCGTGGGTCTTGCCGTGCATCTGCTGTGCCTGGCGGCCCACGGCGATCACCTTGCTGGTCGTGCGGTCGATGGCCACGATGCTGGGCTCATCGACCACCACTTTGTCGTTGCTGATGATGAGCGTGTTGGCGGTGCCTAGGTCGATGGCGATCTCCTGGGTGAAGAGGTTTAACCAGCTCATGCGGTGGGGAGGGTCAATGTTTGAAGTGGCGGGTGCCGGTGATGCACATCGCGAGGCCGTTTGCGTTGCAGTAATCGATGCTGTCCTGGTCCCGGATGCTGCCGCCTGGATGGACGACCGCGGTGATGCCCGCCTTGTGCGCGATCTCCACGCAGTCGGGGAATGGGAAGAAGGCATCGCTGGCCATCACGGCGCCATGGAGATCGAAGTTGAATCTGCCGGCCTTGGCGATGGCCTGCTCCAGCGCATCGACGCGACTGGTCTGGCCGGTGCCGCTGGCAATCAACTGATTCCCTTTCGCGAGCACGATGGCGTTGCTCTTGGTGTGCTTCACCAGCATGGTAGCGAAGACCAGGTCGCTCACCTCCTGCGCGCTCGGCGCTTTGACGGTGGCCGTCTTCATGCTGGCGGCGGAGGGCACTACGGTGTCGGCGTCTTCGGTGAGAACGCCATTCAGCGCTGCGCGCACCTTCGTCTTCGGCAGCGCAGCAGTCCTGCGCTTCAGGATCATGCGGTTCTTCTTCTTCATCAGCACCGCAAGCGCATCGTCGTCGTAGCCCGGCGCGGTGATGATCTCGAAGAAGATGGAGTCGATGGCTTCCGCTGTGGCCTTGTCGATGCGCGCCGTGGTGATGAGCACGCCCCCGAAGGCACTGACCGGATCGCCCGCGAGCGCTGCATCCCATGCTTCCTTCACCGTGGCACGAACGGCGGCGCCGCACGCGTTGTTGTGCTTCAGGATGGCGAAGGGCACGCCTTCGATCGTATCGAGGTCCTGGATCAGGTCCACTGCCGCATCGAGGTCGAGCAGGTTGTTGTAGCTGAGCTCCTTGCCGTTCAGTTGCTCGAACATCCCTGCCAGGTCACCATGGAAAGCGCCCTTCTGGTGCGGGTTCTCGCCATACCGCAGCACGGTGGTCGGCCCGGCGCTCAGTCGTAGGTCCCCATTGCCGCCGCTGAACCAGTTGTAGATGGCACCGTCGTAGTGGCTGCTCACGCCGAAGGCCGCAGCCGCGAAAGCCCTGCGCTGCGCGAGCGTTGTGCTTCCCTCCTGATCCTTCAGCAGACGCAGCAATTCCGCGTAGTGCTGCATGCTCGGCACGATCACTACATCGGCGTGGTTCTTGGCGCCGGCGCGGATCAGGCTGATGCCGCCGATGTCGATCTTCTCGATGATCTCGCTCTCCGTTCCGCCCGCCGTCACCGTGGCTTCGAAGGGATAGAGGTCCACGATCACCAAATCGATGGGCGGTATGGCGTACTCCTCCAATTGCGCTACGTCGCTGTCCAGATCGCGACGGCCGAGGATGCCGCCGAAGACCTTCGGATGCAGCGTCTTCACCCGTCCGCCTAGGATGCTCGGGTAGGTGGTGATCTCTTCAACCGGTGTCACCTTCAGGCCCAGGCCTTCGATGAAGGTCTGCGTGCCGCCGGTGCTGTAGAGGTGCACGCCCAGCCGATCCAGCTCACGGACGATGGGTTCGAGCCCATCCTTGTGGAAGACCGAGATGAGCGCGCTCTGGATGCGTTTTTGCCCGTCCAATGGGAGATTCCGAGGGTCTAGGCCCCGTATAGGCCGCAAGTTTACAGCGGCTGCGAAGCCCTCGACGGAAGCCCAGAGCGACGGTTATCCGGAGGTTACCAACAACGGTTGATGCCGTGATCAGAAGCGAAGCCCCACCCCGAAGGTCAGGTTCACCACGCGCGTGCCGCTGCTCAACGTGCTGTAGTCCACATTGCCGGCCTGATCCACCTCGATGGAGCGGGGGTCCACATACCCGACCCGGCCGCCGTTGAGCCGCTCCAGCCGCAGCTCTGCGAAGA
The DNA here is from genome assembly GCA_016705545.1 of Flavobacteriales bacterium. Taxonomy (GTDB): domain Bacteria; phylum Bacteroidota; class Bacteroidia; order Flavobacteriales_F; family PHOS-HE28; genus PHOS-HE28. The sequence continues at coordinate 1,042,148 of JADIYA010000001.1, read as the reverse complement.
AGTTGCGCGTGGGCGCATAGTTGATTCCCGCCGCCCAGCCGATGCTGCCGATGAACTCGCTGGCCAGGCGCTCTTCGCTCACGGGGTCGTCGACCCCGCGCGCCTTGATCTCCGATTGCGTCACGAAATGCCGCATGCCGGTCATGAACTCCGCATATGGGCTCACCTTGCCCTGCAAGGGCTGCAGGCGTAACAGGCCATGGTAGCCATAGATGCTGCTGCGCACCTTCATCTCGCCGGTGGTGGGGCCGAGGTCCTCTACATCAACGGTTACCTCCTGTGAGCGCGCCCCCATGCGCTGCCAGCCGAAATCGAAGCCGTAGCTGAAGGGCAGGCGCCGCATGGGCACGGTGAAGTTGGTGCTTAGCCCGGCCATCTGCCTGCCCCATGCCGCATCGAATTCGCCGATGGGGATGCCGATCTCCAAGGCCGCCGGCGATCGTGGCGGGGCGATTATTCCAACGAGATTCAGGCCGATCGCCCCAGCGCTGCTGGTTGCGCTGCGCCGCCAAGTGTTGCGCCGATCCAAGCAGGACCGCGAGCAGCGTAGGGAGCAATGTTCTCATGTAGAGAGGTGATGGTGTGCTGTCGCCGGGCCAAAGGTTATGCCGAAGGCCCGCGGATACCTTGCGCCGCATGGGCTTCGAGCTTGGTCCGGAATGGGCAACGGCGGGGTTGGCGGGGTTGTTCCTGGCCAGCTTCCTGGCGGCCACGGTGCTCCCCTTCAGCTCCGAATTGGTGCTGCTGGCCATGCTGGCCGGACCTTGGAACAGCATCAGTTTGTTGGTCGTGGCAAGTGCGGGCAATACGCTGGGGGGCATGAGCAGCTACGGGCTCGGGCGCTTAGGCGACCTCGATCGCATCGCCCAGTGGCTGCGCGTTGATTCCGCCAAAGCCTTGCTCTGGCAGCAACGAACGGTGCGCTATGGTGCCTGGGCGGCGCTGCTCTGCTGGCTGCCGGTGATCGGCGACCCGATCGCCATTGCCCTTGGGCTAGGACGATCGAGGCCTCTGCCAACGGCTCTCCTCATGCTCATTGGCAAGGCGGCGCGCTATGCGTTGGTGATCGCTGCGGCGAAGGGCTTGGAATGAAGGTCTTATCATGATGCAATGCATGATCGCTCCAAGCCGTCGGGTAGATTAGAATTGCCCGGCAACTCCCACCTTTACCCGGACCACGAGCGCAACAAAGCACACGCATGGCAAAGAAGAGTTCCAAGGCCAAGCCCGCCTCCAGGGCTGGAGCCGTCACCAAACGATCATTCACAGGTTGGGTCGCAAGCCAAGAAGCAACCAAGCGTACGACCAAAGCCCGTCAAGGCCGAAGCGCACGCGGAACGAAGCCGTCGCCGCCCGCCAACCTCCTCAAGGGCATCAGCGACATCCGCCGCTTCTTCCACCGCAACGAGGTGCCCATCTACTTCATCAGCGCCACCAACTTCAACCTGCTGGGCGCCGACGAATGGATCAAGGGCTTCAAGTTCATCACCTACATCGATTGCTTCGATGGGCTGCATCCCAACCTGATGAGCCCGAAGACCGAGGAGCCGCATGAGGAGTTCCAGAGCATCGAGGACATCAACAACTACCTGCTTACCCACAGCGAGGTGCGCGACTACATCGAGAGCAGGCGGATGAGCAGCAAGAGCGCGGGCAAGGCGCTCTTCCTCATGTTCGATGAGAAGACGGAAGCGCTGGCGAAGAAGGCCGGACTCGAGGTGATCTTCCCTCCCGCCAAGCTGCGCAGCTGGCTGGACAACAAGGTGAACACCAACCGCGTGGCCGAGAAGGCCGGCGTGCCCTGCGTGCCGTACGTGCTCAGTCCGGTGAAGCACTATGAGCACCTGCTGGCGGTAGCGCAGAAAGGCAAGCTCGGCATCGACCTCGTCGTGCAAACGCCTTACGGCGACAGCGGCCACACCACCTTTTTCATCAAGACCCAGTCGGACTACGATAAGTACGCGAAGGAGATCGAAGCGGAGAAGGAGTGCAAGATCATGAAGCGCATCAATTGTCGGGGCGCGGCCATGGAAGCATGCGTCACGCGTCACGGCACCATCGTGGCACCGCTGATGACGGAACTCGTGGGCTTCAAGGAGCTCACGCCCTACAAAGGCGGCTGGTGCGGCAACGAGATCTACGCGGACACCTTTACACCGCAGCTCCGTGCGAAGGCCCGTCGGTATGCGCGCAAATTCGGCGACCAGTTGTTGAAGGAAGGCTACAAGGGCTACTTCGAGCTCGACTTCCTCATCGATCAGGACAACGGAGAGATCTATCTCGGTGAATTGAACCCGCGCGTCACCGGTGCGAGCTCCATCACCAACCATGCGGTCTTCGCGCTGAGTGATGCGCCACTGCATCTCTTCCACACGCTGGAATGGATGGACGTGCCCTACGAGCTGAACGTGAACACGCTGAACCGCCGCTGGGCCAAGCCGGAGAACATCGACACCTGGGGCCAGATGGTGATCAAGTACACCACCGATGATGTGCAGCGCGTGACCGAAGCGCCCCGCAGCGGCATCTGGCGCATGCGCGAGGACGGCAGCATCTACTTCTGGCGCATGGACACGCACCGCCGCTACGTGGAGAAGGACAACGAGGCCTTCTTCCTCCGCATCACGCGTCCCGGCGACTGGTTCTACGAAGGCGCCGACATGGGCATCCTCGTTATGCGCGGCCGCATGATGACCGACGACTTCCAATTGACTGAACGCTCGAAGAAGTGGCTGGCAGCGATCCGTGCGCAGTTCAAGAGCGTGGCGCCGGGTGCGCACGGCACCAACGGGCATGAGCACTTGCTGGAGATCGGGGGGTTCAAGATGATGTGAGGCTGAACGCGCATGTACGTCCACCTGAAACTCGTCAAAGAACCCTGGCCTAGCGAGCGCTGGCAGACCTTCTTCGACCGCGCGTGGCCGCTGTTCAAGATCTGGTACGAGAGCGAAGGCCTGGAGAAGCGCGCCGATCTGGTGACCTGCCGCAGCGTGCTGGAGCTGCACATGCCGGAACTGATCCCGGTGTACAACACGCTCTGCCGCCTGGCGAAGAACGACGATGTGGCCAGCCGCTTCCTCACCATGTGGTGCCCGCCGCCGTACATGGCCGGCTGCTCGCAAGTGGCGTGGACCAAGGGCGCGCCCACGCTCATCCGCAACTACGACTTCGACCCGCGCTACTTCGATGGGCGCCTGCGTTACACCGAGTACGTGAAGCCGGTGATCGGAATCCAAGACAGCGCCTGGGGACTGCTCGATGGCATGAACGCGGACGGCCTTGCGCTCTCGCTCGCCTTCGGTGGAAGGAAAGTGTGGGGCACGGGCTTCGGCATCCCGCTGGTGATCCGCTATGTGCTGGAAACGTGCAGCACCACCGATGAAGCCTGCGAAGTGCTCAAGCGCATACCCGTCCACATGGGCTATAACGTGACGGTGGTGGACAAGAGCGGCAAGTACGCCACGGTGTACATGAACCATGACCGTCCGGCGCAGGTGATCTACCAGGCTGTGGCCTGCAACCATCAGCACCAAGTGGAGTGGGATGAGTACGCGGCCTTCACGCACACCATCGAGCGCAAGCATTTCCTGGAGCATTGCTGTGCGAATCCGAAACAGACGCGCGCGGCGCTCATCAAGCAATTCCTGAAACCGCCCCTGTACAGCCAGCAATACCTGCGTGGCTTCGGCACGCTCTACACCGCCGCCTACGACCTGGACAAGGGCCGCGTGCAGATCATTTGGCCGGATAAGCAGGTGGAAGCTTCATTCAGGAAGTTCGAGGAGCAGGAGGTTCAGGTGGTGCTTCTGAAACCGGTGGGGCGGTACTTGGCGAAGTGAACACCAATCAGAACCAAGGCACAGAGTGCACGGAGGTGGGCTCAATGCTCCATTTCATATTCTCTGTGTCCTCTGTGGTGAACAACTTTGCGCAATGAACTCAACGCTATCGTCCTCCCTCTTCACCCCCGCCAACCTCATCTCCGGCTCTTGGTCCTTCGAGGGCGATGGCACCTGCAACACCGTCGTTGACAAGTACCACGGCTTCGAACTGGCGAAGCTGCCCAATGCCACCGAGGCGCAGATGGAAGAAGCGATCGCCGCTGCGTACGCGAGCCGTGACGTGCTGAAGAAGATGAGCGCCGGGGAGCGCAGCGCGAAGCTCGAAGCGCTCGCAGCATTGATTGCGAAGCACGAGGAAGAGATCGCGCAGTTGATGGTGAAAGAAGCCGGCAAGCCCATCGGTGCGGCTCGAATCGAGGTAGCGCGCAGTATCACCACGGTGCGCACAGCCGCTGCTGAGTCGCTGCGCTTCGGCGGCGAGGTCACGCCCATGGATTTCGGTGCAGGCACGGGCAAGACGGCCTTCACCAAGCGCTTCCCCATTGGTGTCATCGCGGCTATCACGCCCTTCAACTTCCCGCTGAACCTGGTGATGCACAAGGTGGCGCCCGCCATGGCCGTGGGCTGCCCGGTGGTGCTCAAGCCTTCGCCTCAAGCTCCTCTGTGCTCGCTCGTTCTTGGCAAGTTCATGGAAGAGATCGGCTGGCCGATGGACGCCTTCCATGTCATGATGTGCGGCGTGCCCGTTGCCGAGAAGCTCGTGAAGGACGAGCGCGTGGCCATGCTCAGCTTCACCGGCAGCGACAAGGTGGGCTGGCATCTGAAGAACATCTGCGGCAAGAAGAAGCTCGCGCTGGAACTCGGCGGAAACGCAGCGGTGATCATCGACGATGGCGTTGACCTCGCCGCCGCCGCGAAGACCGTGGCCATCGGCGCGAACGCATATGCCGGACAGACCTGCATCAGCACACAGCGCATCTATGTCGTGAAGGGCGTGTTCGACCAGTTCCGCGAACTGCTGGTGAAGGAATACGCCGCACTGAAGGCTGGCGACCCTGGCGATGCCAGCGTGACGGTGGGCCCCATCATCGACAAGGGGCACTTCGAGCGGATTGGAAGCTGGGTGGATGAAGCGGTGAAGAGCGGCGCACAATTGCTCGCCGGGGGCAAGGCCTTCGATGCTTCGCGCAACGTGTACGCGCCGACCCTGCTCACGAACACGAGCAAAGCGATGAAGGTGGGCTGCGCGGAGGTCTTCGGGCCAGTGGCGGTGATCGAGGAGGTCGCCGACTTCAGTGCGGCCATTGCTGCCGTGAATGACTCCACCTACGGATTGCAAGCGGGCGTCTTCACCGATTCAGTGGTGCACTTGAAGCAGGCGCATGACGCGCTGGAGGTGGGCGGCATCATCATCGGCAACGTGCCCGGCTTCCGCATCGACAGCATGCCTTACGGCGGCATCAAGGACAGCGGCCTTGGGCGCGAAGGCGTGAAGTACGCGATGGAGGAGATGAGCGAGCCGCGATTGCTGGTGTTCTGAGTCTGCAAGGCACTCCATCCGGGCGGTTTGCGCCGTACAGCCGGGTTCACTAGCTTGGCCGTCCTTGAAACCAAGGGTGCCATCGGCGGCGTCCTGAAAACCTCCTCGCCATGCGTTTCTTCTCCGCCAACCGCAAGTCGATCATCGCTCTCGCCAGTCTCGGGTTGATCGGTGGGCTCTCCGCATTCGAGCATGGGCCGGAGGATGATGGCACATCTAAGGCGATTGGCAACGGCGTTCCGGTGAACAGCTTCACCAATTTCGAGTCGGCCCATGTGAGCCCGATCGCCATGACGCCCGATGGCACCAAACTGCTCGCGGTGAACACGGCGAACAACAGCTTGGAGGTCTTCACACTGAGCGCGACGGGCCTGATGCATTTCGCTAGCATCCCCGTTGGCCTCGATCCAGTGACCGTGCGAGCCCGCACCAATAATGAGGCCTGGGTGGTCTGCCAGGTCAGTGACGAGATCAGCATCGTGGACCTCACCCTGAAGGCCACCATACGAAGCGTGGCGACGGAGAATGAGCCTGCCGACCTTGTGTTCGCAGGCACCCCGCAGAAGGCGTACGTGAGCTGTGCCGAGCGGGAGAGCATCCAAGTGTTCGACCCGGCCAACCTCGCCACTGCCCCGGTCGAGATCCTGCTGAAAGGGGAGCAGCCGCGTGCGCTGGCCGTCAGCGCCGATGGGAACACGGTCTATTGCGCATTCTTCGAGAGCGGCAACCGCACCACGGCCATCAGTGGCAATAACTTCTTCTCCACGGAGCACGTGCCGGGTAAAATCGGCATCTGCTCCACGCAGGGCGGATGCACCTTGATCCCCAACGATGTGACACGACCCACGGGACCTTATGGAGGCGTGGTACCTGTTCCCAATGCCGGCGCGGGTTTCAACCCGCCGCTGAACCTCAGCAATCCGCCTTCTACGGAGACCAACACGATGATCGTCAGGAAGAACGCGGCCGGTCAATGGATGGACGACAACAATCATGACTGGACGAACATCGTGTCCGGCGGGGCGGGCGTGCGCGCAAGCGGGTTGGGATATGCCGGACCGTGATGTGGCCATGATCAGCCACCAGCACCAATGCGGTCACCTACAAGAGCACACTTGGCAACATCCTGATGGCCATGAGCGTGCGGCCTGGCACCGGCGAAGTGTTCGTGGTGGGCACCGATGCCACCAATGAGATCCGTTTCGAACCGAACCTGAATGGGAAGTTCCTTCCAGGTGAACGTATCGCGCTTCGCGCCGCCCTCGGGCGCCGTGACCATCGCGGACATGAATCCGCAGATCAATTACAGCACGCACACCTCTCCCCCAGCGGTGCGCAAGCAGGCGCTTGGCGATCCACGCGGAATCGCCTGGCGCACGGATGGGACCAAAGCCTACGTCACCGGGATGGGCTCCAACAACGTGATCACGATCAATGCCACGGGTGGGCGCACGGTTCCTGACCCCATCCCCGTGGGCGAGGGACCAACAGGCATCGTGATCGATGAGGCGCGCCAACGCGCGTACGTCATCAACAAGTTCGGCGGAAGCATCTCCACGATCGACCTCTCCACCGACAAGGAAGTGAGCCGCACGGCCTTCTTCGACCCCACGCCACTTGTGATCAAGACCGGGCGCAAGCATCTGTACAACACGCACACCGGCAGCGGGCATGGTCACATCAGCTGCGGCAGCTGCCATGTGGATGCGCGTTGGGACCGGTTGGGCTGGGACCTCGGCGACCCATCAGGCGATATGGCGCTCGTGGATGGCAAGAGCTTCCATCCGTTGAAGGGCGTGAAGACCACGCAATTCCTCATCGACATCATCGGCCGTGGGCGTGGCAACCTGCATTGGCGCGGCGACAAGGATGGCTTCGCGGATTTCGCCGGAGCCTTCCAGAACCTGCAAGGGGCGGATGCTCCGCTGGATGTGGTGAGCATGCAGGAATTCAGCGATTTCCTCGCAGCGTGCTGGTACGTGCCGAATCCTTATCGCACTTACAAGCCCGAATCCGTCTCGTCCACGTCCCGAATCAACCCCGGCCGCATCCGTGGAACGGGCGTCACCTTCCAATCCGTGCCCCCGGCCGTGAATCTTTTCGTGGCGGTGAACGTGAACTGCGTGCCCTGCCACAACGCGCAGACCGGCCGTGGAGATCTGGCCGGAAATGGACAGGTGGCCGGGAATGCTCCTGGCGCAGGAGGAAGCACCTCAAACACACAAGGCTTCACCATGAACCGGAACATGGCGGGCGATCTGCGCAGCAGCTATCGCAAGACCGGCTTCTTCTACAACACCACGGAGTGCACGAGCGGATTCGGCTTGCTCTCCGAAGGGGTGATGGAGACTTGGTACAACGGAGCAGGAACAGGCAACTACATGGGCGATTATGAGCCGGAGATCCTGAGCTGGTCGGGTGGCATCAACGCAACCAATTGCTCACAATGCTTCAATACCACCAATTTCCCCTTCTCCACCTCCGCCGTGAATGATGTGCTCCCGGCCGTGGGCATGCGCCACACCATCAACGGGGCCATCGGTTCCACCACCACATTGAACGTGCTGAAGGACCTGGCCGACACGCGCGCCACCGAGTACGCCATGGTGGTGAAGGGCATCTGGGGCGGTGTTCCGCGCGGTTTCTATTACATGGGCAGCAACAACTACCAGCCCGATCAGAATGGCGCTGCCGCTGTCACGCACACCGCGCTGGTCGCGGCCGCGCAGGTCGGTGGCGCTCCGCTCACCTGGACGCTCGTGCACCCCACCACCAAGATCCGGCATGGCGTTGACCGCGACATGGACGGCACCTACGACTTCACCGATGGCGACAGCGAGCTCGCTCTTAACCTCGTACTCGAAGGCGCATGGACCGGCACCGCGATGCGCACCAGCCTGAAGACCGCAGGCCTGTTGCCCATGAGCGATCCCTACGGCATGGGCGCCACCATGAGCCAGGCATTGTTCGACCGGACAGGCAGCGACGCACCCGTTGATTGGGTCATGGTGCAGCTGCGCGATGGCGCCAATCATAGCACCGTTGTGGATGAGCGCGCGGCACTGGTACTGGCCAACGGCAAGGTGGTGATGCCCAATGGCGAGGAGCCCTTGTGGTTCCCCAACGCGCCGCGCGGGCAATACAAAATGGCGACGTGGCACCGCAACCACTTGGCTGCCATGACCAACGTGGCGCAGCAGTACGGCACTGGCGTGGTCAGCATCGACCTCACGAATCCGGCCACCGTTACCTATGGCACCGATGCGCGCACGCTCGTGGGCGGCATTTCCATGCTCTGGGCCGGCGATGTGAGCGGTGATGGCGTCTTGCGCTATACCAACGCCAGCAACGACCGAGACCCGATCCTGGTCCGCATCGGCGGGTCGGTCCCCACTGCAACAGCCACCGGCTATCATCCGGAGGACGTGAATCTCGACGGCGTGGTGCGCTACACCGGCGCGAGCAACGACCGCGATCCCATCCTGGTGAACATCGGTGGAGCGGTGCCCACCAACACGAGGAACGAGCAGTTGCCCTGAGCGCGACCCGAGGAGTTCAGACTTCCAAGGGCAGCGCGCTTGAGGTGAGCCATGCCTTGGGCTTGGGGTGAGCCGTTGAGCCTACATTCGGCGCCCTTCACGCATGCGCTATCCATTCCTCCTGCCTGCCTTGGCCATGGCCTTCACCGCGAATGCCCAGGATGAGGGCTTCCGTTGCCTGGCCAACAACCCCGCAGAGCTGAGCCGTCACCTGGCAGCTGATCCCCACGCCGCTCTTCGCGCCGCACAAGCCAAGGCCGCGCTCGATGCGCGGACCGGCGCTTTCGCACGCGGCGGAGGCGAAGACTATGTGATCCCGGTGGTCTTCCACGTGATCCACAATAACGGGACAGAGAACATCAGCGATGCCCAGGTGCAGGACGCTGTTCGCATCCTTAACGAGGACTACAACAAACTGAACCCCGATTGGACCTCGACGCACCCGCAGTTCATTGACATCGTTGCCGACGTTGGCATTCAGTTCCGCCTGGCTCAACGTGACCCTGAAGGCAATTGCACCAACGGCATCACCCGTACACAGAGCACGCAGACCAATCTGGGAGACTTTGATATGACCCAGCTGATCCAATGGCCGCGAGACCGCTACCTGAACATCTGGGTGTGCCGCTACGCCAACGGAGCGGCAGGCTACACCTATTACCCCATCTGGCTCGATGGCTGGCCCGAGGCCGATGGCATCGTGGTGCGGTATGATTACGTGGGCAGCATCGGGACCTCCTCCGCGTTCCGCTCGCGGGCGCTCAGCCACGAAGTGGGCCACTGGCTCAATCTGAAGCATTGCTGGGGCGATAGCAACGAGCCAGGGGATGAGGCGAATTGCTTCATGGACGATGATGTGGACGACACCCCGCTCACCCGCGGCTGGACCAGCTGCGTGCTCAGCGGAGCCAGTTGCGGCAGCACGTTGGACAATGTGCAGAACTACATGGAGTACGCGTATTGCGCGCGCATGTTCAGCAACGGCCAGGCCGACCGGATGATCGCGGCACTCACCTCGCCGATCGCGCAGCGCGAGAACCTTTGGCAGCCGGCAAACCTGGCGCTAACAGGCGTCGATGGATCCGGCACGGTGTGCGAAGCGCGCTTCACGTCGAACCGTCGCTCAATTTGCTCGGGCGGGAGCGTGAACTTCTCCGATCAGAGCTTCAATGGCATCGTGCAGCGCGCATGGAGCTTCCCGGGCGGCGAGCCGGCAACAAGCACCGAGGCGGCGCCGGCCGTGACCTACCCGACAACCGGTGAGTACGAGGTCACGCTCACGGTCACCGACGCCAACGGCAACAGCCTCACGCAAACTGAAACAGCCTACATCCGCGTGCTCCCGAGCCCGGGTCAGCCCGTGCCATGGAACGAAGACTTCGAATCCGCGTCGGACCTGCCGAATGAAACCTGGGAGGTGATTGACCCGAGCGGTGATGGTGGATTCTTACTCACCACGGCCGCGGCATACTCCGGCACGCGCAGCGCACGTCTGCCCAATACCATCTTCAGCGCAGGCCGCACCGATGAACTGATCTCGAACACCTTCGACCTGAGCGGTGCGCCCGGCGGCATCGTGAGCTTCCGCTATGCCTACGCCAAGCGATACGTTGCCGATGATGATGAGCTGTACGTGTACGTGAGCGCGAACTGCGGCGACACTTGGCTGCTGCGCAAGATCATGCGCGGCAACACCAGTTTGCTCACCGCCGGGGTCGTGCCTGGCGCGTTCACGCCAACAAATCCCGAGCAGTGGCGCTACGCCCAATTCTCCAATATCGGCCCGAACCTGTGCACCAGCAGCTTCCGCTTGCGATTCGTGTTCTTGAGCAATGGTGGAAACGACCTTTACCTCGACGACATCAACGTGCAGGGCGGACTGGTCGGAATCGATGAAGTGTCCAATGGGCAATCCGGATTGCGCATCCTCCTTGATGCTTCAGCCGGAACCGCTGATGCGATGCTCAACCTGGAACGTCCAGACAGGCTTCGATTCGATGTGTTGGACCCCTTGGGGCGTGTTGTTTCGCAGCTAGGACCGATGTCTTTGGGCGCTGGCAGCCACCGGATCGCCCTGCCCGTTCAGGATCGGGCCGCAGGTGGCTATATGCTCCGGGTGAGTGGCGGGAATCGGAGCGAGGCTGTGCGCTTTGTGATGCCCTGACTTCCTCGTCGGGGACAAGGTCGCGTTCGGGGAATCGATAGCTGAATTGGTCGGAACCACATTGCTCTTGAGCGATGGCCTTGACTGTTTGGGATCCATCGTGCCGCAATGGCATTGCCTGGCTGTGACAGACGGGTGAGGCTGGGACGGGTATTTTGGCACCCCTTAGCACCCACCCCTCGCGCATGCGCCAACTTTCACTCTCGCTGATCGCTGCATTATTCAGCTTCGCCCAATCCACTGCGCAATCGCCAGTGCATCCTTGCGGTGCCAATGACTTGGACAAGGCCCTGGCCGGCCACCCCGATCCCATGGGCGAGCGCCAGCGAATTGCGCAGGCCGAAGCCGAACTCGAGGCCTTCACGGCGCAGTGGGCTGCCGAGAACAGCGGTGCCGAGCGCGTGGTGTACACCATCCCTGTGGTCTTCCACATCATTCACAACAACGGACCTGAGAACATCAGCGATGCGCAGGTCATCGATGCCGTGCGCATCCTGAACGAGGACTTCAACAGGCTCAATCCCGATTGGCCGAACGTGCGGCCCGATTTCCTCCCGCTGGTGGCTGATGTGGGCGTTGAATTCAAGCTGGCCAAGCGCGATCCCCAAGGCAATTGCACCAATGGCATCACGCGCACGCTGAGCGCCCTCACCAACGACGGCACGCAGACCATGAAGAACCTGATCCAGTGGCCGCGCAACAAGTACCTCAACATCTGGGTTTCGGCCAGCGCCGATGGTGCTGCCGGCTACACCTATCGCCCGAGCTCGGTGAACAACCAACCCACGTGGGATGGCATCGTGATCCTGCACGATTACACCGGCGCCATCGGCACGGGCAGCGTGGGCCGCAGCCGGGCGCTCACGCACGAGGTAGGGCACTGGATCAACCTGGCGCACACTTGGGGCAACAGCAACACGCCCGCGTTAGACACCAACTGCGACGGAGACGATGGCGTGGCCGACACACCGAACACCATCGGATGGACCTACTGCGCGATCAACGGCACCAGCTGCGGATCGCTGGACAATGTGGAGAACTACATGGAGTACAGCTATTGCTGCAAGATGTTCACCGAAGGCCAGAAGACACGGATGATCGCCGCACTAAACAGCGGCACCGCGCAGCGCAACCAATTGCACACCGCAGCCAACCTCATCGCTACCGGAGCGAATGATGCACCGACGCTTTGCCAAGCCGCCTTCGGAAGCAGCGCCCGCTTGGTGTGCGCCGGCGCTCCGATCACCTTCACCGATCTCAGCTTCCACGGGGTCACTAATTAGCAATGGGATTTCCCGGGCGGAACGCCGGCCACAGCGGAAGAAGCGCAGGCCATTGTCACCTACTCCGAGCCCGGGATTTATCCAGTGAGCCTGACGGTATCGGACGGAACGGCCAACCTGACGACCACGGCGAACGCGTACATCACCGTACTCGCCAATCCCGGGGAGGAAGCGCCAATGACCGAAGGCTTCGAGTCGCTCTCCACCCTCAATGGCCCGGAGTGGTTCACATTGAACGGGAACAACGACAATACCTTCCAAGTAACCAGCACGGCCGCATACACCGGCGCCAAGAGCGTCCGCGTGCTGAACACATCGGGCATGGCCGGCAACACGGACGAGCTCCTCTCACGCACATTCGACCTGAGCGAAGCCGAGGCCGTGTCCATCTCATTCCGTTGGGCGTACGCTCGCCGCAACACCAGTACTGACGACATCTTGAGCCTGCACATCAGCAACGATTGCGGAGAGAACTGGCTTTTGCGACGAATCATGCGCGGAAGCACCACGCTTCCCACGGCGCCCGCCACCACCAGCAGTTTCGTTCCTAATGGCCCCGAGCAGTGGGGGCTTACCTCGGTCACGAACATCAGTGCCACCAGCCACATCGCCAACTTCCGCTTCAAGTTCGTATTCGAGAGCGACGGCGGCAACAACCTGTACATCGACGACATCAACCTCAATGGCATGGCGGTGGGCGTTGAGGAGTTCGTTGCAGGCGGAAGTCTGCAGGTGCTGCCGAACCCCGCTCAAGGGCAGGCACGCGTACGCATCGAACTTCCCCATGCGGCCCAAGTGCGCCTGCAGATCACCGATGCCACGGGCCGCCAAATGCTCCATATGGACCTGGGCACTCGGAGCGGCGAAGTGCTGCACCCGATCCCCATGCATGGCCTGGCTCCGGGCACATACATGATTCGCGCTGAAGTGGATGGTGCCCCCTCGGTGGTGCGGCTGATCATTGACTAATAGCGCAACGAAGCCGGAAGCCACGAGCAGCCTTCGATTAGATTCGCACGTCATCCCCCCAACATTTCGACTGATGAACAGGATCGCGACACTCTTGGCCTGCGCCACGCTTACTTGGGGCGCATTGGCCCAGCAGCAGGCCGCATTCACATGCCGCACCAACGATACCGGCATCATGCAGCAGCTTCACGGCAACGATCCGGCCTTGGTGGCCGCGATTGCCATGGAAGAGGCCGCCTTGGATGCTTGGACAGAAGGTTTCAGTGAGGGTGCCCGCAGCACCTACACCATTCCGGTGGTCTTCCATATCATCCACCTGTTCGGCGCCGAGAACATCAGTGATGCCCAGGTCTTTGACGCCATGCGCATCCTCAATGAGGATTTCAACAAGCAGAATCCCGATTGGGACAACGTGGTGAGCCAGTTCCTTCCGCTGGTCGCCAACATCGACATCGAGTTCAAGTTGGCGCGGAAGGATCCGAACGGCAATTGCACCAAGGGCATCACGCGCACGGTGAGCGCCCTTACCAACGCCGGCGACCAGAGCATGAAGAACCTGATCCAGTGGCCGCGCAACAAATACCTCAACGTGTGGGTGGCTGCAAGCGCCGATGGCGCCGCTGGCTACACGCTCACCCCGGGCGGCGCCGCGGTTTTCGCTGCCGCGGATGGCATCGTGATGCAGCACACCTATGTGGGCAGCATCGGCACGGGCAGCGTGAGCCGCTCGCGCGCACTCACGCACGAGGTGGGCCATTGGATCAACCTGGAGCACACCTGGGGAGGCAGTAACACCCCCGCCGTGGCCAGCAACTGCAACACTGACGATGGCGTGAGCGACACGCCCAACACGATCGGTTGGACCACCTGCGTGCTGAGCGGCACCAGTTGCAGCTCGCTCGACAACGTGGAGAACTTCATGGAGTACAGCTATTGCTCCAAGATGTTCACCAACGGCCAGAAGACGCGCATGATCGCCGCGCTCAACAGCACCACCGCGCAGCGCAACCAGCTCATCACCGCGAGCAACCTCACTGCCACCGGCGTGAATCTGCCCGAAGCGCTCTGCGCAGCGGCCTTCAGCAGCGACACCCGCGTGGTGTGCCCTGGCGGCACCGTGAGCTTCACCGATGAGAGCTTCAATGCCGTGAGCACGCGCAACTGGAGCTTCACGGGCGGCACCCCGGCCACGTCAACAGATGCCAATCCTAGCGTTACCTATAACACGCCTGGCACCTACACGGTGGCGCTCACCGCCAGCGACGGCAGCACTTCGCAGACCAGCACGCAGACGGCCTACATCACGGTGCTGAATCAGCCGGGCGACCAGCCTCCGGTGCAGGAAGGCTTCGAATCGCTCAGCGCCTTCAACGCCCCTGAATGGTTCATCGAGAACGTGCATGGCGACAACACCTGGACCGTGACCACGGCAGCCGCATACACCGGCTCAAAGAGCGCGCGCATCGTGAATGCCGCTTCGATGGATGGTCGTGCGGATGAGCTGGTCTCACGCACTTATGACATGAGCGGAGCCACCCAGATCACCGTGAGCTACCGCTACGCCTACGCCAAGCGTGCCGCAGCGAACGACGATGTGCTCCGCTTCTGGACGAGCAGCAACTGCGGACAGACCTGGACCTTGCGCAAGATCCTCCGTGGAAGCAATTCCTTGCCGACCGCGCCGAACACGACCAGCAGCTTCGTGCCCAACGGTCCTTCGCAATGGGGATTCGCAGAGGTCAACACCATCAGCAGCACGAGCCATGTGCCCAACTTCCGGTTCAAGTTCGAATTCGAGAGCAACGGCGGCAACAACATCTACCTGGACGACATCAACATCAATGGACAGCCTGTCAGCGTCGAGGAATTGACCAGCGGCGCTGATCTTCAGGTTCTGCCCAATCCTGCCGATGGCGCAGCCACCGCGGTCCTCAGCATGCGCTCGGCCTCTGCGCTCACGCTCGAGGTGATCGACATGACCGGCCGCGTGGCGCTCAGCATCGCCGGAGGCAACCGTTCAGCCGGCGACCATCGCATCGACCTGCCGATCGCCGGGCTCCAAGCGGGCGCCTACTTCCTGCGCGCGCGCTTCGGCAGCGAGCAGCGCACCATCCGATTCATCGTGCGATGAGAGTGGCTTCATTCATCCTGATCGGTGCGTTGGCCGGATGCGGCCGTGTTGCCGAGGGCACCAAAGGCGCGCTGAACAAGGGTGGCGAGATCGCTGGCGTTGCGGCGACCGAAGTGGTTGAAGGCCTCGCCTCCGGAGTTGAGAAGACCTGGAATCTGGATGTGAAGCTGAGTGAGCGCCTTCTTGATCAAGGCCTTTCCATCGGCAAGACGATGGTGGAGCCTGACAGCGCCGGTACAGATAACGTGCTCGTGGTGTACGTGGTGGCCAGCCGCGAATTCAATGGACGCATCACCGCCGTTGCATTCGATGAGACCGGCCTTGAATATGGTCGTGCAGCCTCGGACATGCAACTCGCAGCCAACAGCGCCGATTATTACACGCTGCGGTTCCAGAGCCGTACGGACCTGGAGCGCAAGAGCCGTGTGGTGCTGCAGTGAGCAGGCCGACGGATCAATCAACTGCAATTAAAGCACGCACGATGCGCGTGCGGCTCGTTGAGCCGCTTAACGCTTCGTTCGTCTCGCGTCCTTGCTGTCCTTGGCAACGGCTGGGATCGACGCTCGCATGCCCCCCATCGCCGTTGTCGTCTTCTGCCTGCCTAATGCGGCATCGGTGAATACGCGCAGGCCGAGTTCGGGGCGGTAGCCGTGGATCTCCTTCACGTCAATGGCAATGAGAAAGTCGATGATCTCCTGGTTGATCATCTGGCCCGGCATCAGCACGGGGAAGCCCGGCGGGTAGGGAATCACGAAGCTGGCCGAGACCAGCTCGCGCCCTTCGTGCATCAAGCGCTTGCATTCCTCGAGCTTCACGTGCTCGCAGCGCTCCTCCTTGTAGGAGAGGAAGTAAGCGCTGCGCAGATCGCCGCCGGGCACGCCGGGCTGCCCTTGGAAGCTGCGGTGGAAGATGCTGAAGTCCGGCAAGGGCGGGATCTCCTCGGTGAGCGCGCGGATCCGCGCAATATGCGCCCTCTTGTCGTCGTGCTCAAAGCCTGCGTTGCGCAGCTCCAACTCCTCCGCGATCTGGAGCAGCACCTTGGTGAGATAGGCCAACGAGCCGCGCGTGGTGCCGATGTTGGTCATGAATAGCACCGAGTTCCGTGATGTCTTGTTGATCTGGATCTGGTGCTTGTCCATCAAGAACTGGTTCTTGAAGGTGTCGCCATCGATGCCGGTGTGGCCGGTGTACAGGTTGATCTTGGTGGGATCCACCGCGAACTCATCCTCGGCCCATGCCTTCTCGATCTCGCTCCAGCCCTGATCGCGCCGATAGTAGCTGTCGAGCCCGCTCTGCCTGAACTCTCCGGGGATGAGCTCGCCGATGGTGATGATGTCGAACCAGCGCTTCAGCTTCGGATGTTCGCGCACCGTGCGGCGCAGCAGCAGTCCCAGCTCGATGGCCTTCTCCACCAGCTCGTAGCCTTCGAACTCCACTTGCCGGCGCCCCGCATCCATGCTCGCGAGGATCTGGTAGTTGGCGCTGGTGCTGGTGTGGGTCATATAGGCCTCGTGGAAAGACGCCTCGCTCTTCTTCACGAAATCCTCGTCCCAGATGTGGATCATGCTGCCCTGCCGCAGCGAGGTGAGCGTCTTGTGCGTGCTCTGCGTGGCGTACACCCGTATGCGGACCTTGTCGGGGTCGGGCAGCCGCGGCGATTCTCCCTCACCGAGCGACGCGAGGTGCGCTTCGTACTCTGCGCGGTACTCCGGCGTGCGGTACTTCCGGGCCAGCTTCTGCGCAATGTGCATGGCGGTGCGCTGGCGCAGCACGTAACTGAATCGGGCGAAGGCCCACCAAGCCTCATCCCAGAGGAAGACGATGTCGGGCTTGATGGCGAGCACTTCCTCCATGACGCGCTCCACGTTGTATACCACGCCATCGAAGGTGCAGTTGGTGAGCAGCAGCATCTTCACCTTGTCCAATCGGCCTCCGCGCTTCAGCTTGAAGAGCTGCTCACGGATATGATGGAGCGGCACCGCGCCGTACATGCTGTATTTCTTCAGCGGATAGCTGTGCAGGTACACCGGGTAAGCGCCGCTGAGCACCATGCCGTAGTGGTGGCTCTTGTGGCAGTCGCGGTCGATGAGCACGATGTCGCCGGGCTCCACCAGCGCCTGTACCACGATCTTATTGGTAGTGCTGGTGCCGTTGGTGGCGAAGAAGGTACGCTGCGAGCCGAAGGCGCGGGCCGCCAGCTCCTGCGCCTTCTTCAGCGGACCGGTGGGTTGCAGGAGCGAATCGAGGCCTCCCGTGGTGGCGCTGGTCTCAGCGAGGAAGAGATTGCGACCGTAGAACTCGCCGAAGTCCTGGATCCACCGGCTCTTGAAGACGCTGTTCCCACGGCTGATCGGCATGGCGTGGAACACCCCCATGGGCCGGCGGCTGTATTCCTTCAGGGCTGAGAAGAAGGGGGCATCGTACTTCTCCTGGATGCCGCGCAGCATGGTGAGATGCAGCTCGGTGAGGTCCTCGGTGCGATAGAAGATGCGGCGGAAGGTGGCGAGCGTGGTATCCTCCAGTCCGTCCACTGGTGTATCGGTCACGTAATAGCGGTCCACCTCAGGGCGGAACCAGCGGCAGATGCGGCCGAGGTATGGCCCCATGTGCGCACGGCCGATCTCTCCAGGATCCAAGGCATCTATGGCGCGCGTAAAAGTGCTGAGGAGCCCTTTGTGGTTCGTGCTCCCGTAAGGAACACCGAAGCGCGCCACCACCACTTGGATGTTGTGATTGAAGAGCAGCGCGATGAGCGCATCCTGCACCGTTCGCACCACCACCGCATCGTATACGAAGGGATCAGCCTTATCGCGGCATTGGAGCAGCTTATGCTTAAGGGCGGACTCCTCGTCCTCGTCAAGCTCATCCACGAAGAGCACCTCGAAGTAGTTCGGTCGGGGCTTCCCATCCTCTTCCGCAAGCAGCGCATCACGGCCTGATTCCGGATCGAGCAGGGCGGCGGGATCACTGCGGAATGCCCCGCTGCTGAGCGTTCGCACCACATGATTCACCGCGAGGTGCAGGCCATGATGATC
This sequence comes from Flavobacteriales bacterium, assembly GCA_016705545.1. GTDB lineage: Bacteria > Bacteroidota > Bacteroidia > Flavobacteriales_F > PHOS-HE28 > PHOS-HE28. The sequence goes on along the minus strand of JADIYA010000001.1, from coordinate 1,023,645 downwards.
CTTGCTACGGAGCATCTGCTCGAGCTGGCGCACCATGCTGCGGCCGGGATAGGCCCAGTATAGTTCGATGGTGAACAGGTCCTTCAGGATCGCGGCCACTTCCTCCGGCGCGCAACGGCCATCGTCGAGGTCCATGGCCGCGAGCTTCAGCTGATCCCAGGTATGGGACCGCAAGCGCGCCGCATTGTAATGCTGGCGCAGCGATCTCTCTGTTGCGGTGCCGGGATCCATCAGACTGCTGATTGCGGGAAAGATAGGCGGGGGGCGGCATCGCGCGAATGGCCAACGCTGTTGCGGGTTTCGGTCAACCTGAAGGCCTCCTTCAACCCGCGATCGTTGATACCTGCGCGATGCCGCGCCATGGGCGCCGGGCATGCCCGGGTACCTTGCCCGCAACACCAACCGCCGCAGCATTGCATCAACGTCCGATCGGCTCCCTCCTTGGCGCTATCGCTGCGGCACAAAACGCAACCGCATGAACGAGCGCGATTGGGACAAGGTGGCCGGGACCTTCGAGCAGGAGATCTTCAATGTGCCTGCGAACGATGCCAAGGGCATCATCCGCGGATGGGTGGAGAACCTCGCCTCTCCGGGCGCCGAAGCCACCGACCTGGGCTGCGGGGTGGGCCGCACGCTAGCATTGCTTGCAGACCACTACGCGCGCGTGTACGCCGTGGATGTGAGCAGCCAATGCCTGGAGGTGGCGGCCAAGGCCAATGCGGGCCGCTCCAACATCGCTTACGTGCATGCCGATGTGAGCGCGGACAAGAACAGCTACCCCGCCACCGATGTGGTGCTTTGCATCAATACCTGGCTCAACGCCGCGCTCGAGATCCGTGAAGGCCTCATCGATCGGACCTGCCGGGGCGTGAAGAAGGGCGGCCACTTGCTGCTGGTGGTGCCTTCGCTCAATTCAGCCTTGCTCACCGCTTACCGCCACTTGCAATGGAACCTGCGCGATGGCATGGATCCGCAAGCGGCGCAGAAGGCCGCAGCGCTAAACAGCCATGGCCTCGAGCATGGCTTGGTGAGCATCGACAACGTGCCCACCAAGCACTACCTCCGGGAGGAACTCGAAGCGCTGCTCAACGATCGCGGCTTCCAGGTGCTCGACATCGAGAAGATCGAGTACCCGTGGAGCACGGAGTTCGATGCCCCGCCACGCTGGATGAAAGCGCCCTTCCCTTGGGACTGGTTCGTGGCAGCGAAGCGGGTGCGCTGATCAAGCGCTCCTTGACGCACGCCCCAGCAGCAGATCCATGTAGAAACCGGGCCGCTTCAGGCGCTCGCGCAGGTCCATGTCCGTGAACATGCTGCTGATGGTGTCGGCGAGCGCAGGGTTCCTGTTCGCGCGGTCCACCACGAAATCGAAGAGCCAGGCCTTATGCGCCAGCTGCTGCAAGCGGGTGCTGATCGCGAGTTCCTTGCCGAGCCGTTTCCAAACGCGCTGGTCGTAGGCGCGGAGACCGGCCGCGCTGGCATCGGAAGCAGCCAAGGCCTCAGTCGCCACATCGGCCGCGTGCGCACCGCTGATCATCGCATGGCTGATGCCCTCGCCGGTGAAGGGATCGATCAAGTGCGCAGCGTCGCCCACGAGCAGGTAGCCATCACCGCTGATGCGGCGGCGCTTGCTCGCCAATGGCAGTCCCATGCCATGCACCGCGCCTTCGATCGAAGCCGACGCGAAGCGGTCCTTCAGCTGCGGATGCGACGAGATCAGTTCGAGCAGCAGCTTCTTCAGGTCTGCCTTCCGGTGCCGCACCACATCGCTCCGGAGGCCGAGGCCCACGTTCGCTCTGCCTCCTGGCAATGGGAATACCCAGAGGTAGCCGGGCAGGAGGTCCTTGAGGAAGAGCAGCTCAATGAATCCTTCGCGATCCAACCCTTTCACACCATTGAAGTAGGCGCGAACGCCAGCCGCATGATGTCGCGGTTCCATCGGTAAGCCCGCGACATGGCGGGCGAAAAGCGAATTCGCCCCGCTGGCATCGATGATGATCCGCGTTCCGAGTTCCAGGTGTCGGCCATCCTGCTCGAGGCCGATGGACCAGCCGCCATCGTTGCGCTCGAAGGTCCTTGCAGTGGAGCCTTCGACAAGTGTGATGCCTTCCGCTCGCTTCACGCGCTGGAAAAGCAAGTCGTCGAAGTCGAGGCGCGGCATGATCGCGCCTGGAGCTTCGCCCTCTCCGGTATGACGTGAGAAAGGCACGCGCAACGCTCGTCCGCTGGGCGCCACGAAGATGACGCCCCAGCTGGGCAAGGCACGGGCATCGCGCTTCACGCTGATGGCCAGTTCGGCATCGAGCCGCTCAAGGACGCGCATCACTTTGCCGCTGAGCGCATCGCCGCACACCTTGTCACGAGGGAAGCGGGCCTTCTCGACAAGTACGGCTCCGATTCCCTGCTTCGCGAGTTGCAGCGCAGCGGAACAGCCGCCAGGGCCACCGCCTAAGATGCACACATCAGCATGCATCAGCAGCGCGTATCAGGAGCGCAGGTGCGCAGAAGTGAACTGATCGAGGAAGCGCACATCGTTCTCCCAGTAGAGCCGAAGATCGGGCACGCGGTAGATGAGCTGCGCGATGCGCTCCACGCCCATGCCCAATGCGAAGCCGGAATACACCTCAGGGTCGATGCCGCAATTCGCGAGCACGGCGGGATCCACCATGCCGCAGCCCATGATCTCCACCCATCCGCTGTGCTTGCACACGTTGCAGCCGGGGCCGCCGCAGATCGTGCAGCTCATGTCCACCTCGGCGCTCGGTTCGGTGAATGGGAAATAACTCGGACGCAAACGGATGCTCACCTCGGGGCCGAAGAGGCTCTTGGCGAAGTAGTCGAGCGTGCCTTTCAGTTCCGCGAAGCTCACGCCTTCATCCACATAAAGCGCTTCGACCTGATGGAACATGCAATGCGCGCGCGCGCTGATGGCCTCATTGCGATAGACGCGTCCGGGCGAGATCGTTCGGATCGGGGGCTTCTGGCCTTCCATCACGCGCACCTGCACGCTGCTGGTGTGGGTGCGCAAGGCGAAACCGCCAGGACCCTCAACGAAGAAGGTATCCTGCATGTCGCGCGCTGGGTGGTCGGGCGGGAAGTTGAGCGCGGTGAAGTTGTGATGGTCGTCCTCCACCTCAGGACCCTGGCTCACGGTAAAGCCGATGCGCGCGAACACATCGATGATCCGCTGTCGGATGAGGGTGATGGGATGCAGCGAGCCCGTAGGCTCGATGAGCGCCGGTGAAGAGCTGTCAATGACCGAAGCGGTCATTTCCTCTTTCCCATTCACGCCGGCCTTCAGCTCCTCCCAGCGCGCCTGCGCCTTCTGCTTCAGCTGGTTCATGCGCTGGCCGAGGGCGCGCTTCTCATCCCCGGCCACTTGCTTGAAGGCTTCGAAAAGCTCAGTAACGGCGCCGTTGCGGCCCAGCATGGCCACGCGGAAACGCTCCGCCTCGTCAGCAGTGCGGGCTTCGGCTTTGGCCAGTTCCTCTTCGAGCGAGGCGATGCGGTCGAGCAGGCTCATGGCAATAGGCGCACGAAGATGCGGATGTCCTTCAATGGTCGGTCCTGTCCATCGCAGAGCGCGTTGCAGATGGCATCGAGCACCTCGAGGCCCTCGACCACTTCACCAAAGACGGTGTAGGCGCCATCGAGATGCGGTGCGCCGCCCTGCGTGGCATACATGCTCCGCTGCTCAGCCGAGTAGCTCACCGGTGTGCCGTATCGGGCGTTGCGCTGCATGGCGCGGTCCAGGTCTTCGGGGTTCTGGGTGCGCCCTTGCACCAGGTAGAATTGGCTCCCGCTGCTGCGCCGCTCCGGGTTCACATCGTCGGGCAAGCGGGCCGCCGCCAAGGCTCCGTGCTTGTGGATGAAACGACCGTCAATCTCGGCCGGAAGGGTGTATCCAGGGCCGCCTTGCCCGAGCTGAGCGCTGGGCGTGGCGCGCTTGCTGTCGGGGTCGCCGCTCTGGGCCATGAATCCTGTGATCACCCGGTGGACGAGTAGGCTGTCGTAGGCCCCGGCGCGGGCCAGTTTGAGGAAGTTGTCCCGGTGCATCGGGGTCTCGTTATACAGGGCCACGATCATGTTGCCCATGGTGGTGCGCACCTCCACCAAGGGCCGCACAGGCACCGCCGGGGCTTGGGCATGCGTCCCAAGGCAGGCCCATGCGCATGAAACGGCCAGGATTGCTTGCCGCCACTGTCGGGGCCATCGCCTTACATTTGACATCCGCTTCTCGAAGCGCTCAAAAGTAGACCAATGACCAAGTTCAACCCCTTCCGCGCACTTACCGGCGCGATGGCGCTGGCCCTCTTCGTGATCGCGCTGCCCGCGTGCAACAAGCAGAAGCCCACCAAGGCTTTGATCACGGTGCAACTTGAGGACGGCACGGTGGTTCCCGATGCGCTGGTGAAACTCTATGCCGACCCTGCCTATCCGCTAGGCGACCCCACTCGCCTCGATAAGGAAGGGACCACGGATGGCGGTGGCCTGGTGGTATTCGATTATACGGAGTTCTACAAGAAGGGCCAGAGCGGCTTCGCGGTGCTCGACATCATCTGCACGTGGGATACCCTCGTGGGTGAGGGCATCATCAAGATTGAAGAGGAGCAGGACAACCGGGAGGTCATCACGCTGCTCCCTGTCGAGTAAGGCCTAGCCCTTCTCGAAATAGGCCAGCACGGCCTCCTTCATCAATCGTTCCTGTTCTTCGGCACCGAGCGCAGGCAATTCCTGCACGCGGTCGAAATGGGGCCAGCCATCGGCATCGCGCCCCAGTTCGCGGTAATACCCATAGGGCAGCAGCAGCACGCAGATGCCGATATGCATCAAGGCCACCTTCTCGTCCTTCTTGAACTCGCGCGCATGCTGCCCCAGCTCCTGCACGCCGATGAGGAAGATGATGGCGTTGAGGTCAAGCGTGCCCGCATCGAACCGCTTGGAGAGGGAGGCCACCAAATCGCGCCAGCGTTTCTCGAAGGTGAGGTCCATGGGGCGACGAAGATGCTGCGCGTACGAGCAAAGGTCTGAGGGCAGCATCTTCACGCCCTCATGGACTGGCTCGACATCCTCATCCTAATCCTTCTGGGCGCTTCGGCCTGGAAAGGCTTTCGGCGCGGCTTCATCATCGAACTGGCCTCGCTTGTTGGCCTGGTGCTCGGCATCTGGGCGGGCATCCACCTGAGCGACCGCGTGATCGAGGCGCTGGACCTGGAACTGAAGGGCGCGGCTACCGCCTTTCTGATCACGTTCGGCCTGGTGCTGGCGCTGGTGGTGCTGCTCGGCCATCTGCTTACCAAAGCCATCGACCTGGCCTCTCTGAGCATCCCGAACAAGCTAGCGGGCATTGCCTTCGGAGTGCTGCGCTCGACATTCACGCTCAGCATCGCGTTGAATCTGCTGCACGGGTTCAGCGGCGGTGCGTTCCCTCCTGCAGAGGTGCGCGAACAGTCTCGACTGCATGCCCCGCTGATGATCCTCGCGCCCTTCGTGATCCCGAAGCTCAAGGAGACCAAGTGGATGGAGGAGTTGAAGGAAGAAGTGGAGCGCGGTGTCGAGCGTTAGCCGAGGACGGCCTTGATTCCCGGCAGCGCTTTCCCTTCGAGGTACTCCAGCATGGCGCCGCCGCCGGTGCTCACGTAGCTGATCCTGTCGGCAAGGCCGAATTGGTTCACCGCCGCCACGCTGTCGCCGCCGCCCACGAGGGAGAACGCGCCATGGCTAGTGGCTTCGGCAACCGCTTGCGCAATAGCGATGGTGCCTTGTTGGAAGGGTTCCATCTCGAACACGCCCATGGGGCCGTTCCAAAGGAGCGTCTTGCTGCGCAGGATGGATGCGCGGAACGTTTCAATGCTCTTCGGACCGATGTCGAGCGCCATCCAGCCGACGGGGACCGCATCCGAGTCACACTGATCGATGTTCGCCGTGGCGGCAAAGGCATCGGCCACCACGGCATCGGCGGGGATGTGCAGCTTCACGCCCTTTGCTTCCGCTTCCTTGACGATGCTGCGCGCGGTCCCGAGCAGGTCCTCTTCCACTAGGCTGGCGCCCGTGCTACCGCCCATGGCCTTCACGAAGGTGTTGGCCATGCCGCCACCGATGATCAGCTCATCGCAACTGCCGATCAGGTTCCGCAGCACATCGATCTTGCTGCTCACCTTGCTGCCGCCCACGATGGCGGTCATGGGTCTTTGGGGCGATCCGAGCACCTTGCCCACGCTGTCGATCTCGGCTTGCATGAGGTAGCCGAAGAGCTTGGCCTGCGGGAAGAACTTCGCTACGATGGTGGTGCTGGCATGCGCGCGGTGGGCCGTGCCGAAGGCGTCGTTCACGTAAACATCGCCCAGCTCGCTCAGGCTCTTGCTGAAGGCCTCATCACCCGCTTCCTCCTCCGGATGGAAGCGCAGGTTCTCGAGCACCAGCACTTCCCCGGGCTTCAGCGCAGCGGACTTCGCCCTGGCATCGGGCCCCACGCAGTCCGTTGCAATGAGCACGGGCTGGCCGAGCAGGCTGCTCAAGTGGTCCGCGATGGGCTTCAGGCTCATTGCCGGATTCACCTTGCCCTTCGGGCGGCCGAGATGGCTCATGAGGATCGCGCTGCCGCCGTCGCCGATGATCTTCTTCACCGTGGGGATGATGGCCCGCGCGCGCGTGTCGTCGGTGACCTTGCCGTTGGCATCCTGCGGAACGTTGAGGTCCACGCGCACCAAGGCTTTCTTGCCGCTGAAGGAAAAGGAATCCATTGTGATCATGGCCGCGAATATCGTAAGCGGGCGGATGCCTGCTGGAAGTCCGGGATTGGACAACTATGCAGCAACTTCGCCCCATGCTCTTTTCCAAGGTCATCGGCCACGCCGCATTGAAGGCGAAGCTGATCGGCAACATCCGCGAGGGCCGTGTACCGCATGCGCAGCTCTTCGTTGGGCCGCGCGGGAGCGGCAACCTGCCTCTTGCCCTAGCCTATGCGCAATACCTGTTGTGCGAGCAACGCGGGCTGGCCGATGCCTGCGGCGCCTGTCCTTCGTGCCAACAGATGGCCAAGCTCGCTCATCCGGACCTGCACCTCTTCTTCCCGATCGCCTTCCTCGATAAGAAGCCGCACACCTGCGACTACTTCACCGCGAACTGGCGCGAAGCCCTGCAGGCCGAGCCTTACATCGACATTGATCGATGGCGCGATCGGCTCGACAGCGAGAACAAGCAGTTGCGCATGGGCGTGGAGATCGCGGCTGAGATCCAGCAGAAGCTCGCACTGAGGAGCTTTCGCGGTGGCCACAAGGTGATCCTGGTCTGGCTGCCCGAACTAGTGGACCACCAGGCCGCCAACAAGTTGCTGAAGGTGCTGGAAGAACCCGAGCCCAATACGCTCTTCCTGCTGGTATCCACCGAGCCCGAGCAGCTCATGGCCACCATCCTGAGCCGCGCGCAGTTGGTGAAGATCAACGCGCTGGAGCCGACCGAGATCGCCGATGCCTTGCGCGAGCGCTTCCCCGAGCTCATCGCCGATGAGGCCCTGGCTATCGGCAACCGCAGCGAGGGCGACCTGCTGGAGGCGGTTGACATGGCCGAGAAGGGCGAGGCCGAGCACTTCGTCTTCTTCCGCGATTGGCTGCGCGCCTGCTATAAGCGCGAAGTGGCCAACGCCGCCGAATTGGGCGAGGGCTTCGCCAAAGCAGGTCGCGAATGGCAGAAGGCCTTGATGCGCTACGGCCTTTTCATCATGCGCCAATGCGCGCTGCAGTGGATGAAAGCGGCTCCGCTGGTGCGCGTGACCGGCCAGGAGCTCGAGTTCGTGGGGCGCTTCAGCACGCTGCTCAACGAGCGCAATGCCGAGGGCATCCGCCGAGAGCTCGAGACCGCCCACACGCACATCGAGCGCAACGCCAACCCCAAGGTGCTCTTCATGGATGTGAGCTACCGGATGATGACCATGCTGAAGGGTTGAGGGTTGGAGGTTGAGCGGGCCCCCGGGCCGCGCCCGCCCGGCCCCACCCAATCCGCCCCCCCCCAACCTTCGGCACCCCTCTATCTTCGCCCCCATGGCATGCGGGAATTGCGGGACAGGCGCCGATGGCAAACCGGCCGGGTGCAAGAGCAACGGCTATTGCAGCACCAGCGGGTGCAACAAGCTGGGCGTGTTCGACTGGCTCACAGGCGTGCCGCTGCCGCACGGACAAACGGCCTTCGATGGCGTGGAGGTGCGCTTCAAGAACACGCATAAGGCCTTTTACCGCAACACCAGCGGCCTGCAGCTCGTGCCAGGCGACCTGGTCACCGTGGACGCCGCGCCGGGCTTCGATGTGGGCATGGTAAGCCTCACCGGTGAATTGGTGCGCGCGCAGATGGCCCGCCGCAATGTGATGGTGGAGACCTACGAGCTGCGCAAAGTGCTGCGCAAGAGCACGCAAGAGGACATTGACCGATGGCACGAGGCCCGCAAGCTCGAGGAGGAGACCATGCTCACTGCGCGGCAGATGGTGCGCGAGGCGCGGCTCGACATGAAGGTGACCGATGTGGAGTACCAGGGTGACGGCACCAAGGCCACCATCTACTACACCGCCGAAGAGCGCATCGATTTCCGCGGCATCGTGCGCACCATGGCCGACCGCTTCAAGGTGCGCCTGGAGATGAAGCAGGTCGGCGCAAGGCAAGAGACCGGGCGCGTGGGCGGCATCGGCAGCTGCGGCCGTGAACTCTGCTGCAGCACCTGGCTCACCGATTTCCGCAGCGTCACCACCAGCGCCGCGCGCTACCAGCAACTGGCGCTGAACCCGCAGAAGCTCGCCGGCCAATGCGGCAAGCTCAAGTGCTGCCTCAATTACGAGCTCGATATGTACATTGAGGCGATCAAGAGCTATCCCTCGCAGAACGCCAAGCTCAAGACCCAGCAAGGCACGGGCGCGCACATCAAGACCGACATCTTCAGCGGCAAGATGTGGTACGGCTTCAAGAAGCCCGGCGAAGGCTTCGTGATGGCGGGCTTCCCGATCGATGTGGTGCGCGGCATACTCGCGCAGAACAAAGAAGGCATCGAGCCCGAAGTGGACCTGAACATGGCCGATGAGCCGGTCGAGGCCGTGAAGCAGCCCGACTACGAGAACGTGGTGGGCCAGGACGAGCTCACGCGCTTCGACACCAAGATGAAGGGCGGTGGCAGGCGGTCCCGCGAAAAGGGTCGTGGAGGCGAGCGCCGCAGGAACGACCAAGGCCCTCGACCGCAGCAAGCCCAAGGAGGCCCTCGGCCGAGGCAAGAGGCGCGTCCGCAGCAAGGCCCGAAGCCGCAGCAAGTTCAAGGCGGACCTCGGCCCGAAGGACAGGGCGCGGGCAGCAGTGAGCGGCGCCGCCGCGGCCGCGGCAGGGGCCGTGGCGATCGTCAGCAAGGTGGCGGCGCCCCACCAACCCCGCCGGCGGCGTGAAATCCTTCGCGTGGATCACCACATGCGCCCTGCTGCTCAGCGGCTGCGCGGACAATGTCGTCTTCCAAGCAGACACCCCTATCCCCGACGGTGCTTGGAGCAGTGCATTGAAGCCCTCCTTCGCTTTCGACATCACCGACACGCTCAGCGGCCATAACGTCTTCATCGATGTGCGCCACACCGGCGACTACGCCTACAGCAACCTCTATCTCTTCCTTGACCTCGAAGGTCCCGGCGGGCGCAGCAAGCGCGACACCGTGGAATGCCTGCTGGCCGACCCCATGGGCCGCTGGCTCGGCAAAGGCGCCGGCTTCATCTTCGCCAGCCGGACGCGCGATGCCAAGGTGCTCTACCGCATGGGCAATCGTTTCCCCAAGCCAGGCCGTTACACCATCACCATCGAGCAGGCCATGCGCGATGAGCCGCTGCCGGGCATCATCGACGTGGGCGTGAGCATCGAGCGCGGAGAACCATAAGGGCCTGCGCACACGGCAACGGTGGTAACACGCGTTAAGGCCGATATGCACCGCGGTTAAGCCGGATAATTTCGCCCGCTCCCATGGCCAAGTCCTCCTCCGCAGCGAAATCAGGCAAGAGCACAAAGCACCGCAGGCTTTTCTGGTGGGGCCTGGTGCTCTCGCCCGTGCTGGGCATCTACGCCATGCTCGGCGCCGCCGCGCTGAGCGATCTGCCCAGCGTAGAGGACCTGGAGAACCCGCGCAGCAACCTGGCCACCGCCGTGCTCTTCAGCGACGGAACGCAGATGGGCCAGTATTACAAGGAGAACCGGATCCCGGTGGACTATGACCGCATCAGCCCCAACGTGGTGAATGCACTGATCGCCACTGAGGACGAGCGCTTCCGCGAGCACGGCGGCGTGGACCTGCGCGGCACCCTGCGCGCGGCGGTATTCCTGGGCAAGCGCGGCGGCGCCAGCACACTCACGCAGCAGCTGGCCAAGATGCTCTTCCACGACCGCAGCGGCAACGTGGTGAAGCGCGTGTTCCAAAAGTTCCAGGAGTGGATCATCAGCGCCCGGCTCGAGCGCATGTACACGAAAGACGAGATCATCGCCATGTACCTCAACCGCTTCGATTGGGTGAACCAGGCGGTGGGCATACACAGCGCGGCGCGGGTCTATTTCAACACCACACCCGATTCGCTTCGAATCGAACAGGCCGCCATGCTCGTGGGCATGTGCAAGAACCCCGCACTCTTCAATCCTCGCAAGGACTACCGCGTGGATACCGTACTGCACCGGCGCATGGTGGTGTTCGACCAGATGCGCCGCAACGGCTACCTCACCCGGGCCGAATACGACTCGCTCAAGGCCCTGCCTCTAAATCTCGACTTCCAGAGCGTGAGCCACACCGAAGGGCCCGCGCCCTACTTCCGCGAAACGCTGCGCGAGCGGCTGCAGGCGCTGCTCGACAGCAAGGACGACAGTGGCAAGCTGCGCTACCCGCGCCCCGACGGCAAGGCTTACGACCTGTACACCGACGGACTCAAGGTGTACACCACCATCGACCGCCGAATGCAGGCCTACGCCGAATGGGGCGTGCGCGAGCATTTGGGCACCGAGCTGCAGGCCGATTTCTTCAAGGACATCGCGCGCAAGAAGAACAAACCCTTCGACTCGCGCGTGAGCGCCGACGAGATCAAGACCATCCTGAACACCGCCATGAAGCGCAGCGCACGCTACAAGGTGATCACCGGAAAGCAGTGCGGCAGCTGCGAGCGACCGGCGCGCTTCATCGTCAAGGAGATGCACGAGGGCGCGCTGCACTTCCATTGTAGTTCCGAGAAAGGCGAGGGCAGCAACCGCGGCTGCGATGCCTGGTGGCCCATCGTGAAGGAAGAGGACATCCCCAAGGTCTTCGACACACCAGTGAAGATGCGCGTGTTCGGCTGGAAAGGCGAGATCGACACGCTCATGAGCCCGATGGATTCGATCCGTTACTACAAGAGCTACCTGCGCAGCGGCCTGCTGAGCATGGACCCGCGCACGGGCTTCGTGAAAGCGTGGGTGGGGGGGGCTGATTTCAAGCACTTCCAATTCGACCACGTGGACAAGGCGCGCCGCCAGGTGGGCAGCACTTTCAAGCCATTCGTTTACGCAACTGCCATCCGCGAGGGAATGGAGCCCTGCCGAGAACTGCCCAACCAACGCGTATGCTTCGACATGCCAGAGGGGCAGCCGGACTGGTGCCCCGAGAACAGTGATGCGGTTTACGGCGGCATGGTCACCGTGGAGTTTGCGCTGGCCAACTCCATGAACACGGTCACCGCCTGGCTCATGAAACAGTACGGCCCCGAGAGCGTCACCGTGCTCGCGCGGCACATGGGCGTGAAGAGCCCGCTGGATCCCGTGCCATCGCTTTGCCTCGGCGTGGCGGACCTGAAGCTATCGGAGATCACCGGCGCATTCAGCTCCTTCGCCAACAAGGGCGTGTACATCGAACCCATCCTCTTCACCCGCATCGAGGACAAGAACGGCAACACCATCCTCGACGTGGTGCCCAAGACCTACGAGGCCCTCGATGAACGCACGGCCTACATCATGCTCAAGATGCTCAAGGGCGTAGTTGATGGCGCCTACAACCCCAGCACGGGCAAAGTGGTGGGCACCGCCATGCGCCTGCGCACCAGCTGGGGCACACGGCAGAAGTACGCCAACATCAAATTCCCTACGGCGGGAAAGACCGGCACCACGCAGAACAACAGCGATGGCTGGTTCATCGGCATCACCCCTGACCTGGTCACCGGCGTGTGGACCGGCGCCGAGGACCGCAGCGTGCGATTCAGCACCACCGACAAGGGCCAGGGTGCGAACATGGCTTTGCCCATCTACGGTTACTTCATGAACAAGGTGTACGCCGACCCCACCATTGAGATCAGCACCGGTGATTTCGAGCGGCCCGAAGGCGAACTGGGCGTGGAGATCGATTGCCGCAAAGCGAAGGGCGGCACAAGCGGGAAGCCGATCTGGGATTGAACACTGCTCTCGCATTCAGCAGCCACACCCTCCCTTCTACCTTCGGCCGCCTGATACGCCATGACCACCGGCCCGCTCTTCATCACCAATACGCTCACCCGCCGCAAGGAGGAATTCATCCCGCTGCGGCCTCCGCATGTAGGCCTGTATGTGTGCGGACCGACGGTTTACAGCGATGTGCACCTGGGCAACGTGCGCAGTTTCCTCACCTTCGACGTGCTCTACCGCTGGCTAACGCACATCGGCTTCAAGGTGCGCTACGTGCGCAACATCACCGATGTAGGCCACCTGGTCGATGATGTGGACCACGGCGAGGACAAGATCGCCAAGCGCGCGCGCCTGGAGCAGTTGGAGCCGATGGAGATCGTGCAGAAGTACACCAACGGCTTCCACGACGTGATGCGGCTGTTCAACATCCTGCCGCCGAGCATCGAGCCCACCGCCACCGGCCATTTGATCGAGCAGATCGAGATGGTGAAGCGCATCATCGCCAGTGGATACGGTTATGAGGCCGGCGGGAGCGTGTACTTCAATGTGCCGCGCTTCGCGGAAAAACATGCGTACGGCGAGCTCAGCGGACGGAAGATCGACGAGCTGCTGGCCAACACGCGCGACACCGAGGGCATGGACGAGAAGCGCAGCCCGCTCGACTTCGCCATCTGGAAGAAGGCCGAGCCGCAGCACCTGATGAAGTGGCCGAGCCCTTGGGGCGAGGGCTTTCCCGGCTGGCATCTGGAGTGCTCGGCCATGAGCACCAAATACCTTGGACTGACCTTCGACATCCATGGCGGCGGCATGGACCTGAAGTTCCCGCACCATGAATGCGAGATTGCGCAGAGCGTGGCGGCAGATGGCCATGCACCGGTGCGCTATTGGATGCACGGCAACATGCTCACCGTGAATGGCCGGAAGATGGCCAAGAGCGAGGGCAACGGCTTCACACCGGAGGAATTGCTCACCGGCAACCACAAGCTGTTGGAGAAGGGCTACAGCGCCATGACGGTGCGCTTCTTCATGCTGCAATGCCATTACGCCAGCACGCTCGACTTCAGCAACGCGGCCATGCAGGCCTCCGAGAAAGGCCTGGAAAGATTGACGAAGGCGATGGCGCTGCTGCCGAAGCTGAAGCCTTCTGATGCTGATGAGGCGGACATCGCCGCAATCGAGCAGCGCTGCTATGCGGCCATGAACGATGACCTGAACACGCCGGTGATGATCGCCGAGCTATTCGAGGCCGCGCGCGTGATCAATTCGGTGAACGACGGCAAGCTGAAGCTCACAGCAATGTCGATTGAAAGGCTGAGCGCGCTGCTGCGCAGCATGGTGCGCGAGGTGCTCGGCTTGCGGGAAGAAGCACCCGCTGGCGCATCAGACGACAGCGCACTCGATGCGCTCGTGAGCGAATTCATCCGTTTGCGCGCCGAAGCAAAAGGCCGGAAGGACTTCGCCACTGGTGATGCCATCCGCGACCGTTTGGCGGCTATCGGCGTGGTGCTCAAGGACAACAAGGATGGCACAACCTGGGAACGCAGATGAGAAAGAAAGGAAAGCTCGGAGCCGCTGCACTTCTTGTTGGCTTGGCGGCGATGCTTGCGCTCCCGATGATTCGCTGCGGCACCGACCAGCCAATGCGGTCGCAGGGCAGCGATGCCACGCTGCCCGCGCTTCCGCCCACGCCCCTCTTCGATCCCGATAGCGCATATGCATTCGTTGCCAAACAGGTGAGCTTCGGCCCGCGCGTGCCAGGATCGCCACAGCATGCGGCCTGCGCCGATTGGATGGTGGCCAAGCTCAAAGGCTATGGTTCCGAGGTGACCGAACAGAAAGGCACCGTGAAGGCCTTCAATGGCAAGGAGCTCCCGTTGCGCAACATCATCGCCTCCTTCAACCCGCTGGCGAAGGAACGCATCCTGCTGCTCGCGCACTATGACACGCGGCCCTTCGCCGATAAGGACGAGGAGCGCCCGCACGAGCCCATACTCGGCGCCAATGATGGTGGCAGTGGCGTGGGGATCCTGCTCGAGCTTGCGCGCCATCTCAGCGCCAAGGAGCACGGCCCCGGCATCGATATGCTCTTCACGGACGTGGAGGATTACGGCCAGCCAAGCGGTGCCATGGGAATCGATGAGAAGAGCATCGACACCTGGGCGCTGGGCTCGCAGCACTTCGCCAAGAACCCGCATGTGGCGGGCTATTCGGCGCGCTTCGGCATCCTGCTAGACATGTGCGGGGCCAAGGACGCGCGCTTCTACCGAGAGGCCCTCAGCATGAAGTACGCGCCCGCCATCGTGGCCAAGGTGTGGCGCACGGCCGACGCCATCGGCCACAGCGACCGGTTCGTGCAAGAGACCAAGTTCTTCGTGGGCACCGATGATCATCTGCCCATCAATGAGCGCCTTCGCATCCCCACCATCGATATCATCGAGTTCCACGAAAGCACCAATGCCTTCCACCCAAGCTGGCACACGCACGACGATGACATGGACGTGATCGACCCGGCCACGCTGGATGCTGTGGGCCGTACCGTGCTCGAGGTCGTGTGGAAGGAGCGCTGACCAGCTCAGGGAAGCGCCGTGATCCGCGCCCCGGGCTCCAGTCCAGCCAGCGCCGGCAGCTTCAGCCGCACGCGTCCAGCGTCCGACTCGACGACCAGCAATGCCGGTGCGAATGCGTGCATGCTGATCATGAAGGTCCCGTTGTCATCGGCCCTGCCCTCGGACCGCAACGCGCCATTCATGCTCAGCAAGCGCCATTGCGCGCCCGGCACAGCGCCCGAAACCGACCAGCCGTCGGCCATGGCCACTGCATAGGCATTGCCGGTTCCGCGTGCCCAAACCGGGACCATTGGTCCAAGC
Organism: Flavobacteriales bacterium; assembly: GCA_016705545.1. Classification (GTDB taxonomy): domain Bacteria; phylum Bacteroidota; class Bacteroidia; order Flavobacteriales_F; family PHOS-HE28; genus PHOS-HE28. The sequence goes on along the minus strand of JADIYA010000001.1, from coordinate 1,008,379 downwards.
TCTTCGCTGCCATCCCAATCGGATATGCGCAAACGGTAATATGCGAGTCCGTTGAGGGGCTCGCGATCCATGAAGGCATAAGCGCGCTCTGAGACTGAGTTCCCGTCGGCTTGCACGCTTCCGATCTGATCCAAACGGCTTGGCTCCGGGCCTCGCTCAACCACGAACGAGCGCGTGCCCTGTTCCGATCCGGTGCGCCACCGCAAAGCAACCCCTTCCTGTTCAGGCGTGGCTGTGAAATCAAGCATTTCCACCGGCAAATAGGCGCAGTCAAGTGCGGTAATAGCGAATGAGGATGTGTTGGCCACGGGACATGCGTTGTCGGTGGCTTGGAAAGCGATGCCTATCGGGAAAGCCCCGGCCGTGGCGGTCCAGCACACCGTAGCTGTTACTGGATTCGTGCCGGTGGTGGTGAATGTGGCTCCCGGCAGTACCGCGGCTGCATTGGAGGTCACCGTGATGGATTGGCCCGGATTCGGGTCGCTGAATTGCATGGAAACGCAGAAACTATTTCCGGAACAAGCAACGAATGTTCCTGGACCGAACGACACGCCGTTGGTGCCACTTGATAGTCCGATCGTCGTCGGTGGGGTGCCGTCGCAGGCCACCACAGCGAACATCAGATCGCGCATTACTGTACCGATGAGCTGGCCACCGCTGGTGAATGATTTCACTTGGACAACCACGACGAAATAGCCAGTGATCGTTGGGAAGAAGCTGAGCTGGCCAGTGACCGGGTTCAGGACGATGCCGGGAATTGGCGCTGACGACGAATAGCCTGGATCGTAGGTCACATTGGTGGGAGCAGGCATGCCGAAGCGAGCAGAAATAAGGCTGTAGCTCAGCAGGTTCCCATCGGGGTCACTAGCCCCGAGGTTGTACGCCACCGGCTGGTTCACGCACACATACGGGATGCCCACGTCAATGAATACGGGCGAATTGTCGCACAGGCCGCCTGTATTGTTCAACGATGCGGACACATACATGCCGGGCGTGAACATCACGTTCTCGGTATCGTTCCGGCAGCAGGTGTACCAGTTGATTGTCCAAGAGTTGCAAGGCGAAAGGAAGAGGGTAGTCTGGAACCGGTACTTCCGGAAGCTAGGCTGCGTACCGCCATTGCACGTGCTGTTCGCTGTTTGCGAAGGGCAGAGCTGCGAAACCTCGGTGACCGATACTGGCGTGAGTCCGGAGATAGTGAAGCTGACGCCGCAATCGTTGCTGAAATTCAAAGAATGCGGTGTGATGGCCACACCTGCGCAATCCAGGAACAGGTCGAGGCTGATGCGGTATTGGTTTCCGCCCAAACACTGATAGCTGATGCTCGCACCAGAGAAATGGTCAGCACGCATTTGCGTTGCATTGAGCATCGGAATCAATGCCAGCAACACCGCAAAATGCGCCGTGCAACGATGATATGCGTGCACTAAAGACTGCATGGCCATGGGCCGAGAACGAGTAAATATAGTGGGCCTCAGCCGATTAGACGCAATCCCCTGAAAAAGGCTGCCCCGAACCGGATATCGGAACGGGGCAGCCGGGTACGTCCCTTTGTGGTCAGAGCTTGGTAATCCGCTCTTTCCAAGTGCCGCCAGCCGTGACCAGGTTCAACACATACGAGCCCGTGGCCAAGCGGCTTACATCAATAGCGCCGTCAGCCGCGTTCGCACGCAGAACTACCCGGCCAGCACCATCCAGCAAGATCGCCGTGGCACCCGAAAGCTCACCAGCAATAGTGATGCGGTCCGAGGCTGGATTCGGGCTAACGGTGTAGGCAGTGGCAGGCAGCTCGGCAGTTGCGGTGCTGAGACTCTCTGTCACGTCGAGCACCTCGTTCACAGCAACATCGGTGATCACATCCACGGTGCCGCTGGGCCAGTAAACGGTCACCTGTTCCACCAATTCGTCGTCTCCAAGTCCGAAATGCGCGCCGAGGAAACTCATGTACCGGAAGCCATCACCGCTCTTGATGTCACGGATCTGGGTGCCCAACGTGCTGGTGATCGCCACCCGGGCCCCGATTCCGTTCACATTGCTCAAGGTGCCATGCAGGTTCACGCGGAGCCAGTTGTTGCCATTGCCGGTATTCAGGCGAATCGTGCCGCCGTTGAGCACATCAAGGAATCCGTCGTTGTTCAGGTCAGCTATCGGACCGCTGCTGGCGGTGACCACGATTGGCGTGAAGGTCCAATCGCCGTTATTGAAGTGGATGGTGTTGCTGGCGCCCAAAACATCGACCCGGCCATCGTTGTTGAAGTCGTGCGCCACCCATTCAATGCTGGTGCCGCCGAACACGTCGAAGCCGGAGCCGACGGTCATGTTGGTGAATGTTGCGCCATCATTGCGCATGAGCTTATGCCCGCCCTGAGCCATAGAGCTTGAGCCGATGAGCACGTCCATGTCGCCATCGAGGTCGAAATCGGCCCACGCGCTGCTCCAGCTCAGGTGGAAATCGGCAAGCCCGAGCGGTGCGGCCACATCGGTGTAGGTGCCGTCGCCGTTGTTCTGGTGCATCTGATCGACGCTCGCTGGAGACTGGTTGCTGCCACGGCACTTGGCGATGAAGAGGTCGATCTTATGGTCGTTGTTGTAATCGATCCAGATGCTGCCGTAGTTGCCTCCATCGGGCGTGTTGCCCAAACCGCCTTGGATGTAGGAGAGCTGCCCGGTTCCATCGTTGATGTAGTACACGTTGGGCTGCACATCGTGGCACACGAAGGCGTCAAGGTTGCCATCGTTGTTGATATCCACGAAGTTGCTGCGCTGCGAGAACACGTACTGCGGGCCGCTCACTTCCGTGAAGCCGGTGCCATCAGCATTGGCCACCATGAAGGTGACCCCGCTGCCGCCACCGTAGAGCAGGTCCAGGAAGCCATTGCCATCGATGTCACCGGCGGCCATGCTCCAGCTCGCGGTGTAGTCCGCTGAGGTGGTCACGTAGTCCACCATGTTGAAGGTGCCATCGGGTTGCTGGTAGTGGACACGAATGTTCGTGGCTGTCACCGACACGATGTCGTCGTAGCCGTCGTTGTTCATGTCAACGGCGGCATAGGCATTCCCGCTCGTGCTGACGGCCTGGTTGGTGAAGCTGATAGCGGTGGGGTCCCAAGGCTGCTCGCTCACCGTGAAGTCGAAGCCCGAACTGGAGTAGCGGTTATCCCAAGCGATCAGGTAGCTCTGGCCGGCGTACGCGTTGAAGATGGCCACCGTGAGCAATCCCGTGCCGCTGTCATCATCGCCGCCTACGCACGTAAGGCTGCCGCATTCGCCGCTGTAGATCTGCACGCGGGTGTCGGTGTTGCCGTTCTGGGTCAGGTCGCTGCTAAGGGTCACGGTCACATAATCCGTGGCGGTGTACAGGAACCATTCGCTGCGGGTGGCCCCGGTTCCGCCAGAGCTGCAGACCGGCAAGGGCACATCCGTGCCGATCATGGTATCGACCGTGTAAGTCATGCCTGCCAATGCAGGCAGCGGACTCGCGCACGTGCTTTGCGCTTGTGCGCGCGCGATGGAAAGGACGGCGGCTAGCGCAAAAAGGTAACGTTGGTTCATGCTTCCTTTGGTTTGTTTCTGGTTCAGTTGCAGGGTCCGGGCAGCGAGTTTATCCATTCCGTGGCGAGTTCCACCGCTTCGGCATGCACCACAGTGCGCCCAAGTAATGGCATCCTGACGGCTTCATCGGTGCTCGAGATGCGGTGGAGGAGCATGCTCCTGTAGGTGTTCGAGGGCGCCACGATGTAGGTGAGCTGGGGCTCGCCGGGAAGCGGGTCCTCGGGTTCCACGCAAACACCGAGGTTCACCGGGTTGGCGGTTTCCTGCCAAGCGAAGCGCATGGGCCGGTAGTCGCAATGCTTGCCCTCGGAGTGGCAATGCGCGCAGTTCATGTCCACATAGGCACGCACTCGGTCATTGAGCGAAGTGCCGGGATCGTCCCAGCGGGCCACGGGCTGCGGGACTGGGAACCCCGGCTGCAGGTACCCGGCATCCACCCACTTCCCGATCTGGTCGGCGGTGCCACTGGCATATTCCACCGTGCGTGCAAGGTTGCGCAGCTTGGGGCCGATGGGCATGGCCACGTCGTTCTGCTTGTGACAGGTGAAGCACTCGGCCCACGCCGGAATGCGATATTGCTGAACATGGTCGGTTCCTTGATCATCGCGCCAGGTGAGGGGCACGAAGCGGCCGTTCAGGTCAAGGACGGCTTCGGTCTGCTCGTCGTTCCAAACATAATCGGCGAAGAGCCACTGTCCATCGCGCTTGATCATCACGCGTGTCTCGAGGATTCGCCTGACGTTGGCCGGTTGTACGTTGTCGAAGTAGAAGCTCTTGATGAGCGCGGTGCCGTTCGGGAAGTCGAGCGGGACATGGTCGCTCACGTGGCTCGCGCTAGTTCCCGGGGGCATCCACACGAATCGGAACTTGTGCGCGTAATCGCTGAAGAGCGGCGTGATCACATCGTAAGGAAGCACACCGCCATTGGGCTGGTGCGCGGCCATGGCCCCGGTGAAGAAGCGGTATTGCGAGAGCGTGGGATAAGGCACCTGGTCCAGGTCCACGCTGACACTGGCCACGGAATCGACAGGCGGCACCGGTGCGGCCATTTCCGCAGGCTCATGGCGGCAGGCCAGCACAATGGCCACAATGGCCAAGAGCATCAGGAACGAACGGCGGGTCATGGCGGCGAGGCGCCGAATCTAGGAGGTTGACGGCCCGGCGCGGACTGCCGTTGCTCATGCCATCCGAGCCTTCCCACCGAAACTACCTTGCCCCCATGTCCGAACCGACCCAGAACAACCCGGCAGCCGAGGACAAGCGCCTCTTCCTTTTGGACGCCTTCGCGCTCATCTACCGCGCCTATTTCAGCTTCATCCGCGCGCCGCGCGTGAACAGCAAGGGCTTCAACACCAGCGCCGCCTTCGGCTTCACCACCACCCTGCTCGACCTGATCAAGCGCGAGAAGCCCACCCACATCGCCGTGGTCTTCGACACCGCCGCACCCACCGAGCGCCACGAAACGCTCCTCGACTACAAGGCCAACCGCGAGGAGATGCCCGATGACATCCGCAGCAACCTCTCCTACATCCGGCGGATCATCGAAGCGCTGAACATCCCCATCCTCGAGAGCGATGGCTACGAGGCCGATGATGTAATCGGCACCTTGGCGAAGAAGGCCGAGCAAGAAGGCTACACCACCTTCATGGTTACGCCCGACAAGGACTTCGGGCAATTGGTCACGGACAGGATCATCATGTACAAGCCGGGGCGTGGCGGGGATCCACCGGAGAAGCTTGGGCCCAAGGAGATATGCGATCGCTGGGGCGGGCTCACAAGCCCAGAGCAGGTGAAGGATATCCTCGGCCTCATGGGCGATGCGGTGGACAACATCCCCGGCATCCCCGGCATCGGCGAGAAGACCGCCATGAAGCTGGTGCAGCAATTCGGATCATTGGAAGGCGTGATCGAGGGCGTGGATCAGCTCAAGGGCAAGCAGAAAGAGAACGTGATCGCCTTCGCGGAGCAGGGGCGCATGAGCAAAATGCTGGCAACAATCAACGTCAATGCACCAGTGGAATTGGATCATGGTGCGCTGCACCTCGACCCGCCGGACGCAGCGAAAGTGCTACAGGTTTTCAGTGAGCTGGAATTCAAGAACCTCACGAGCAAAGTGCTCGGCGTGGATGGGCCAGGCGCTGTTGCTCCGGAAACGAAAGGAGAGAAGGTCGTTGCTGCGCGTGCGCCATCCGGCCAGGTGGATCTGTTCGGTACTGACGTGGATGAAGAGGGCAACGTTGAACTCAAGGAGTTCGGCAACATCGACACCGTGCCGCACCGCTACCTGCTTGAGGACACCGATGAGAAGATGTACATGCTTGCAGCGCAGCTGAAGAAACAGCCACGCTTCTGCTTCGACACCGAGACCACCGGAACCGACGAACGCACCGCCGAACTCGTTGGCCTTGCCTTCAGTTGGAAGGCGCACGAGGGTTATTACGTACCCGTGCCGGAGGACCGCGCCGAGGCCCAGCGCATCGTGGACATCTTCAAGCCCGTGCTGGAGAATGAAGCCATCGGCAAGGTGGCACAGAATGCCAAGTACGACATCCGCGTGCTGGCTAAGTACGCCGTGGAAGTGAAGGGCCCGCTCTTCGATACCATGGTGGCGCACTACCTGCTGAAGCCCGACCAGCAGAAGCATGGCATGGATTATCTGGCCGAGGCCTACCTCAGTTACCGGCCCGTGCCGATCGAAGCGCTCATCGGCGAGAAAGGGCGCGGCAAAGTGCAGAAGAGCATGCGCGATGCGGACCTCAATGCGGTTAAGGAATACGCCGTCGAAGATGCCGACATCACCTGGCAGCTCGCGGAGCTTTTCTCGCCGTTGTTGGAGAAAGATGAAGTGACCTCGCTCTTCAACGACGTGGAGATGCCGCTGGTGCACGTGCTCGCCGGCATGGAGACCGAGGGCATCCGCATCGACATCCCTGCGCTGAAGCAATTCAGTGAGGAACTGGGCACCGAGCTGATCCGCTTGCAGGAGGCCATCCACGCGAGCAGCGGCGTGCAATTCAACATCGACAGTCCCAAACAGCTCGGCGATGTGCTCTTCGAGACGCTCAAGCTCGGCGGCGATTCAATTAAGAAGACCGCCAAGACCGGCCAGTACCAGACCAGCGAGGACATCCTTCAGGGGCTGAGCAATGCGCACCCGGTGATCCCGCTCATCCTCGACTACCGCAGCCTCCGCAAGCTGAAGGGCACCTACGTGGACACACTGCCCGAAGCCGCGGATCCAGCAACGCACCGCGTACACACCAGCTACTTGCAAACCGTTGCCGCCACGGGCCGCCTGGCCAGTAACGACCCCAATCTGCAGAACATCCCCATCCGCACCGAGAAGGGCCGCGAGATCCGTAAAGCCTTCGTGCCGCGCAACGCGGACTACCAGCTGCTCAGCGCCGACTACTCGCAGATCGAGCTGCGCATCATCGCGCACATGAGCGGCGATCACAACATGCAGGAAGCCTTCCGCCACGGGCTCGACATCCATGCGGCCACCGCAGCCAAGGTCTTCAGCGTTGACATCAACGAGGTGACGCGCGAGCAGCGCAGCCGCGCCAAGGCCGTGAACTTCGGCATCGCCTACGGGCAGGGCGCCTTCGGCCTCAGCCAGAACCTGGGCATCCCGCGCGCAGAGGCCAAGCAGATCATCGACGACTACTTCGCGCAATTCCCCGGCGTGCGCAACTACATGGACGAGATGATCGGCTATTGCCGCACCAACGGCTACATCAAGACCCTGATGGGCCGCCGCCGCTACCTGCCGGACATCACCAGCGGCAACAACACCGTGCGCGCGCAGGCCGAGCGCATCGCCATCAACGCGCCCATGCAGGGCAGCGCTGCGGACATCATCAAGGTGGCCATGGTCAGCATCCACCGCGAGCTGAAGCAGCGCCGCATGAAGAGCAAGTTGCTCTTACAGGTGCATGACGAACTCGTCTTCGATGCGCACACCGAGGAAGCGGATGCATTGAAGGCCCTCGTGCGCGAGCGCATGGAAGGCGCGATGGAATTGGCCGTTCCCCTCGTTGTTGACATGGGCGTGGGGAAAAACTGGCTGGAGGCTCACTGATCGCCCGCAGGAACAACGGGACATTTGAAGCGGATCTCTCCCGCACCCAGCCCATGCCCCACATGCTTCATCCGCGCAAGCTCCTGCTGCCGGCCCTCGTGCTCTTGCTAGCCGCTTGCGGCGGCGGCGAGCAGCCCAAGGACACCCTGCAAGCCCCCAACGCCGACAGCCTCGCGCAGAGCGAGCGCCAGAGCCGCACCAAGAAGATCTTCTACAGCATCCCCTCACCCATGGAGACGGCTGCGCTGCTGAAGAAGGCCGGGGCCAGCTACAACGGCAAGATCCTCAACGACGTGAAGAACGTCGATACCTACACCGCTGCCAGCAAGCAGGCGCTCAACCTGGGCGTGTACGGCGCCGACCTCAGCTACGCCAGCGTTTTCAACCACACGCAGGAGAGCATCTTCTACACCAGCTGCGCACGGCGGCTGGCCGACAAGCTCGGGGTCACCAGCGCCTTCAACGACAGCGTGATGGGGCTGATGGAGCAGCACCAGAACGACCGTGAGAAGATGCTCGACATCATCAGCGAGACGTACTGGGACATGGACCGCTACCTGAAGGTGAACGACCGCGAGAACATCAGCGCGCTGATGATCGCTGGCGGCTGGGTCGAGGGGCTCTACATCGCCACGCAGGTGGCCCGCACCAATCCCAGCGCCGAGCTCAAGCAGCGCATCGCGGAGCAGAAGCTCTCGCTCACCGACCTCGTCTCGCTGCTCGAGACCTACGGCGAGGACGAGACCTTGAAAGGCGTTCGCGCCGACGTGAAGGCCCTTGCAGAACTGTACACCGAGGTGCAGGCCGGCGGCGGCGGCGTCACCGCCACGCAAGAGAACGGAGTCACCGTGATCGGCGCTGAGGGCGAAGCCGCCACGCTCACCGATTCGCAGCTCAAGGCCATCACCGAGAAGGCCGCCACCATCCGCAACTCCTACATCAACTGATCGCCGCCATGCTCCGGATCACATTCGCTTCGCTGCTGGTCGCAGGCATGATGCTGGCGGGAACCACGGCCCAGGCCCAATGCAAATCGTTCGCGAAGAACAAGTGCGTGCCCGGCCTCGCACCCTACAAATTCAACGAGACGTTCAACGGTGCGCAGCTCGCACCCGGCGATGAGGCCGAAGTGGCCCTCACCTTCTACAGCGGGCAGGAGTACCGCGTGATGGTATGCGTGCACCAGATCCTCGGCGAGGTGAACTGGAAGCTCGTGGACCAGAACAACAAGATCGTGTTCGAGAGCATGGCCGATGACCCGAAGCCCGCTTTCGATTTCAAGGCGGCCAGCACCACCCAGATGCGCGTGGTGGTATGGGTGCCCGAGCGCAAGACCGAGATGACCCACCTGGGCTGCGTGGCCATCATGGTCGGCTTCAAGGAATAAGCAACGCATCAGCCGCTGTTGGCCCGTAAGCCGATGGCGCAGATGAGGAGCCCGGGCCGTAACCCGGGCTCTTCACTTGAAGGTGCTCAGCTCACCAGCCCAGCCTTGATCGCCAGCCGCACGAGGCCAGCCACATTGTGCACGTCGAGCTTGCGCATGAGGTTGGTGCGGTGCGTATCGACCGTGCGCGGACTGATGAAGAGCCGCTCGCCGATCTCCTTGTTGCCCAAGCCCTCGGCCAACGCGGCGAGCACTTCCACCTCGCGCTCGCTGAGGTCCTTGAGCAGCTCGCTGCCCTTCTTCAACTCAACGCCCTGCCGCAGGAATCCTTCCATGACGCCGCTGCCGAAGTGCTTACGGCCGGCCATCGCCTCGCGCACGGCCAGCAGCACTTCTTCGCGTCCTGCGGTCTTCACCAGATAGCCATCGGCACCGAGCTCCATTGCACGCTTCACCAAGGCCGGTTCGTCGTGCATGGAGAGCACCACCACTTTCAGCGCAGGGTGCTTGGCCTTGGCCCGTTCAGTCAACTGGAAGCCATCCATCTCCGGCATGTCTAGGTCGGTGAGCAGCACGTCGGCATTCAAGTGATCGAGCATGCCCAATGCCTCGATGCCTGAATGCGCGGTGCCTACGCATTCCGCATCGGCAGCGGGCGCGAGCAGGTCGCGCAGGCCTTCGGTGATGATGCGGTGGTCGTCGCAGAGGAGGATGCGGATGGCGGTGCTCATTCGTGTCATTCGGGATAGCCGTTGGACAGGGGGATGCGCAAGGTGGCCACGGTTCCGGCTCCGGGCTTGGATGCGATGGCCAGGGTTCCGCGCAGCACGCGCGCACGGTCGCGCAGGCCCTGCAATCCGATTCCTGCGCTTCTGCGCTGAGCATCGAAGCCGACGCCATCATCTTCCACGATCAGGATGAGCCAGCCCTTGTTGCGCATCAGCTGCACGTTCACGAGCTGGGCCTTCGCGTGCTTGGCTGCATTGGTCACCAATTCCTGAGCGATGCGGTACACCCCGGTCTCGAGCTCGGGCGGCAATCGGCCCTCCAAGCCGAAGTGCTCGTAGGCATGGCGCATTCCAGGCAGCTTCAAGGTCTTCTCCAGCATATCGCCGATGGCGGGCGCCAGGCCCAGCTCCCCGAGCGCGCGGGGCATCATGCGGTGGGCGATGCCGCGCACTTCGTTGCCCGCGTCGATAGCAAGCACCTTGAGTTCGTCCCAGTCCGGCGCGCCGGACGCCCCCGCCTCCATGCGCATGCGCAGGCCCGTGAGCAATTGCCCGACACCATCGTGCAGCTCCGAGGCGATACGCTTGCGCTCGGCATCGGTCGATTCCACCAGCGCCTTCAGCCCCTGCTCGCGCTCGGCGATGATGGCCGCGTCGCGCTCGGCTTTCAGGCGCGCGCGCTGCCGCGATACCACGAGCCATGCCCCCAGCAGCACCAGCAGGGCGCTCCCGGTGGAAATCGCGATGAGCAAGCGCTGCCGCACGATCCGATTCTCCTGCTCCAGCCCGCGCTGGCGCTCTTCCGCAAGCTCCTTCTCCGTGCGTTCGGTCTCATATCGCACCTGCATGTCGGTGAGCGCCGACAGCCGCTGCGTGCTGTACACGCTGTCGCGCAAGTCAGTGAGCTCCTTTTGCAGCGCCAATGCGCCGCCCAGGTCGCCGGTGCGCTCCAGGGCCGCGACCCAGCCCGCCAGCGCCGACATGCGCTGGTCATCATAGCCTTCTGCACGGCACAAGGCCACGCTGCGGGCGAACAGGGGCAGCGCCTCCTTGGGCCTGCCCAGATCGACAAGTGCCTTGGCGACATTGAGCGCGTAGGTGGCCACGCCATTCAGATCGCCCGACTCCTCGCCGAGTTCCAGCGCTCTTTTGTAATAGGCCAAGCCCGCGTCGTTGTCGCCGCGATGCCGGCTGACCTGCCCCAGTTCGTTGTTGAGGTTGGCCACGTCCATTTTCGACCCCACCTTTTCATACAGTGCCATGGCCTCCTGTCCAGCGGCGAGCGCTTCATCGGGCCGGTTCATGTGCTGCAGCACTTGACATAGCTGGCCGATGGCGGCGGCCAAGGCATAGTCGTTCTGCTGTCCACGCAGGATGGCCACCGTCTCACGCGTGATGCGCTCAGCCGCTGGCAGGTCCGACATCTGTTGATACAGGTGCCCGATGTTGCCGCGCACTTGCGCTGATCGGAGCACATCGCCGAGCCCTGCATAGATGCGCGCCGCCGAATAGTTGTGCGCCAAAGCCGAATCGAACTCCATGAGGTCCGTGTAGGCCACGCCGACCTTGCTATGGCTCGCAGCCATACCGACCGAATCGTGCAGGGCGGTGCGGATGCGCAGAGCCTGCTTGTTCAAGTCAATGGCATGCCGATGCCGTCCGAGCCGGTACTCGGTGATTGCCATGTCATTCAGCGCTTGCGCGATGAGTGCGCTGTCCTTCAGGCTCTCCGCCAGCCGCAACTCCTCGGCACCAAAGGCCAGTGCGCGCTGCGCATCGCGGAAGCCCAACTCCCACTGCACCTCACTGAGCGTGCGGCATCGCTGGGCGCCGCGCTGCTCAGGCAGCACACGCAGCAGGCTATCGAGCACCGGCGTTTGACCCGGAAGCATCGGCGCCGTGAGGAGCGCCACTAAGGCGAGCAGCTTGCGCATGGTGGCAAAGCTGCGAGTTCCCGGAGGACCCTGCGCTGCGGTATGGCCCCGATGGCGATACGCGGATCACCGCTGCGCCAAGCGTTGCGCCAAACTCACTGCACCGACACCGACTGCGAGCGCAACGATTGCTTCACGAAATAGATCTGCTTGCCGCCGATCTCCTCGCTCGCAGAGGCGTAGGCCACCACCTGCGCCAGCGCTGATCCCGCGGCCAGGCTGCTGAGTTCGGCGGCGCTGAAGGTGCACGCCGTGGCATTGCCTGCAAGCGTGCGTGCGACGGGACCGATCGCGAAGAGCACGGAGTCGGCGCTGACAACGGCATCCACGGACAGGGTATGCCCCGATGCGCGCACCACAGTGCTGCCGTTATTGATCCCACCCGTGGCCGGATACGGGCCCATGATCGTGCGTGTGAAGGAGGAGAAGCCGCTTCCGCCGCCGACGACCCAGGTCACTTCATTCGAGGCGGTGAGATCAATGCCCGTTGGGCTGGTGGCCGGCGGGATGTACGCGTAGGCATTGCCGGCTTGCGGCCCGAGCAGCTCGCCGTTGCACGAAACGGCACCGACATTCACGCGGGTAACGAACTGGTCGTTGCTGAAGGCGCCTGCTGCCAGGCCCGCGATGATCTCCTGAGGGCCAAGGGGCGTGCTGATCACCACGTAGGCACGGGTGGCCGCAAGCACGCCATCGGCATCAGCGAAGGCAGGCGTGGTGCTGGCGGTGTTGTTGCCGGATCCGCCGCCGGGGCTGTCGGTGGAGGTGCCGTCTTCTTCCTTCTTGCAGGCGGAGATCACGAGAACGGAGGCAAGGCTGGCAATCGCGATGGAACGGGCGCTCATGGAGGATGGCGGGTTGATCGACACGAAGGTGCAGCCCCTGAATGATCGGCGGAGACCGGGCGGACCGAAGAAATCAACAGCCCGAGCGCGCGTTGCTCACAATGGGATGTTCCCGTGCTTTTTCCGCGGCAGCTTGTCCACCTTGTTGCGCAGCATATCCAGCGCGGCGATCACCTTGATCCGCGTTTGCGAAGGGCGGATCACCTCATCGACATAACCGCGCGCTGCCGCTTCGTAGGGGTTGGCGAACTGCTCCTTGTACTCGGCCTCCTTCTCCTTCCACTTGGCGTCCTTGTCGGCGGCCTTGGCGATCTCGCCCTTGAAGATGATCTCGGCGGCGCCCTTCGCGCCCATCACAGCGATCTCGGCGCTGGGCCAGGCGAAGTTCATATCGCAGCCGATGTGCTTGCTGTTCATCACATCGTACGCGCCGCCATATGCCTTGCGCGTGATGATGGTGATGCGCGGCACGGTTGCTTCGCTGAAGGCATAGAGCAGCTTGGCGCCGTGGCTGATGATGCCGCGCCACTCCTGATCGGTGCCGGGCAGGAAGCCGGGCACATCCACGAAGGTGATCAGCGGGATGTTGAAGGCATCGCAGAAACGCACGAAGCGCGCGGCCTTGGTGCTGGCATCGATGTCGAGCACCCCGGCGAGCACGGCGGGCTGGTTGGCCACGCAGCCCACGGTGCGGCCCGCCACGCGCGCGAAGCCGATGACCATGTTGCGCGCGTACTCAGCATGCACCTCCATGCTGCTGTCGGGATCGATCACCGCGTTCATCACCTGCCGGATGTCGTAGGGCTGGTTCGGGTTCTCGGGGATGATGGTATCCAGCTCAGGCCGCGATTCATCGCCCGGCGCGTACGGTAACGCAGGCGGCTCCTCTTCACAGTTGCTGGGGATGTAGCCGATCAACTGACGCAGTTGCCGGATAGCCTCGATCTCGTTCGCCGCCGTGAAGTGCGCCACGCCGCTCTTGGTGGCATGGGTGCTGGCGCCGCCCAGGTCCTCGCTGCTCACTTCCTCATGCGTCACGGTCTTCACCACGTTGGGGCCGGTAACGAACATGTAGCTGGTGCCTTCGGCCATGAGCACGAAATCGGTGAGCGCAGGGCTGTACACCGCACCGCCCGCGCAGGGGCCAAGGATGGCGCTGATCTGCGGGATCACGCCGCTGGATCGCACGTTGCGATAGAAGATGTCCGCGTAGCCGCCGAGGCTCACGACACCTTCCTGGATGCGTGCGCCGCCGCTGTCGTTCAGGCCGATCACGGGTGCCCCGTTCTGCATGGCCAGGTCCATGATGCGGCAGATCTTCTGCGCATGTGCCTCAGCGAGCGATCCGCCCAGCACGGTGAAATCCTGCGAGAACACATACACCAAGCGGCCGCCGATGCTGCCGTAACCGGTGATCACGCCATCACCCAGGAACTTCTGCTTCTCCAGCCCGAAGTTGCTGCTGCGGTGAGTCACCAGCTGGCCGATTTCCTGGAAGCTGCCCTCATCGAGCAGCAGGCCGATGCGCTCCCTCGCGGTGAGCTTGCCCTTCTTGTGCTGCGCATCGATGCGCTCTGGGCCGCCGCCCTCAAGGGCCTTTGCTGCAAATCGGTCGAGTCGGTCGAACTGCTCTTTCATCGCTCATTCCGCACTGTGCTGGCGGCGGGGCGAATGTACCTGCCTCCGTCAGGCCGGGCTGTTGTGTGGCGCCCAGCCCCGGGCCTTGCTACTTTGCCCGCATGAAGCTCCGCTTCGCCGACCTGCCGGTACGCACCAAGTTCATGGTGACCTTGGGACTTCCCGTGCTGGGCATGGTGCTCCTGATCGGCAAGCAGATCGATGGCAGCCTCAAGCGCCTCGACGTCATGGAGTACATCGACCAGCAGACGCGGCTGATCGGGCTCTATGCCAATGTGGTGCACGAGCTGCAGCGTGAGCGGGCTATCTCGGTGGGCTATCTGGCTGGCATGAACGTGCTGCCGCAGAAGCTGGAACTGCAGCAGGCGCGGACCGATGGCGCGCTGGTCACCCTGGAGCTGCCCGGCAATCCAATCAGTGCGGCGGTCCTCGCCAAGCGCCCCTTCGACGGGCTGAATATCCTTCGGCAACGCGTGCGCGAACGCCGTATCGACCCCAGCAGCGTGAGCCGCGCCTACCGCGCCATGGACCAGGCCCTCCTCGATGAGCTCGGACGTTCGGGCCGGCTCCAGCTCGACCCCAGCATCAAGGACATGCTCTATGCCCACCTGCGACTGCTCAGCGCCAAAGAAGCCATGAGCGTGCTCAGGGACAAACTCACCATCGGCTACGCCACGCGCCCCATTGAAGCGGGCGAGGTCTCTGAGCTTGCCGAGCAGGTGAGCGCTTACGAGACCAACATGCTGCTGTTCGAGCGTGATGCGCCGGCCGAAGTGCTGAAGGCCTATCAGGAGGAATTCCAAGGGGAGGATGTGAACTTCATGCGATCCTCGATCGGCACTGTGAAGCAGCGGAGGTCGCCCGACCTGGAAATCGCTCCGCGCGAATGGTGGGAGCTCTCCCTTGATGTGGTGGAGAAGCTGCGCGCGGTGGAGGCCCGCTCCCTTTCCTTGATCACCAGCAGCTCCGCAGCCAACAGCCGCGATGCCGAGCTGCGGCTTTTCGCCGTGCTGGCCGCCCTCATCGCCGTGGTTTCCGCAGTGTTCATCATGGGCTTCCTGATTACCCGCGGCGTGAGCCGCACCGTGGATGAGGTCGGGCGCGCCGCGCGCTCCATGGCTGTTGGCGATGTGAACGTGAAGGTGCTTGCCACCAGCGGCGATGAGATCGGCGAGATGGCGGTGGCCTTCAATGGCATGGTCGATAACCAGCGCTCGCTGGCCCGCAGCGCGGAGGCCATCGGTCGCGGCGATTACGATGCCCCGGTGAACGTGCGCGGGACGCAGGACCAATTGGGCCTCGCCCTCGCGCGCATGAAAGAGAATCTGAAGGCCGCCCGCCTTCGCGACGACGAGCAGGCGCGCGCGCTTAAATCGGAGAAGGAGAAGCTCGAGGAGGCTAACCAGCGGATCAGCGTGCTCATCAAGGAGATGCACCACCGCGTGAAGAACAACCTGCAGGTGATCGCCAGCCTGCTACGGCTTCAAGCGGCCTCCTTCAGCGATGAGCGGCTGCAGGCCGCCTTCGACCAGAGCCAGAGCCGCGTGACCAGCATGGCTCTGATCCACGAGAAACTCTACAAGGGCGATGAGCTCGCCATGGTCGAAGTGGCGCTCTACATCGAGGAGCTCTTCGATGAGCTGGTGCGCGTGAACGATGTGCAGGAGCGCATCACGCGCAGCACCGACATCGACCAGGGTCTCAGCCTCGGGCTCAGCACCATGGTGCCGCTCGGCCTGCTGCTCAACGAGCTCATCACCAACTCGCTCAAGCACGCGTTCACCGGCCGCTCCAAAGGCCGCGTCACGCTCGCCCTTCACCGCGCCGAGGGCGCCCCGCCGGACAGCGGGACCTTCGACCTGCTCTACGCCGATGATGGCACAGGCATCCCCTTGGAAAAACTGCAGCCCGATGGCGATACGCTAGGTGCCACTTTGATCGAGGGACTCGTGGACCAGCTCAACGGGCGCATGACGGTGGAGGGCGGAACAGAAGGCACGCGCTACCAGATCCGCTTCACCGGGCGCTGATCCGCGATTGGGCGTGATGCGGAAGGGCGCGGCCCATTCATAGCCTCACCGCCGCTCCATCATCCGCGCCACATACTTCCCCAGCACATCGTACTCAACGTTCACGGCTTCGCCGGGGCGCAGCGATCGGAAGGTGGTGTGCGCGAACGTGTAGGGGATGATGGCCACGGCGAAGGCCGAAGCATCGAGCCTTGCGATGGTTAGGCTGATGCCGTTCAAGCAGATGCTGCCCTTGGGAACGAGCAAGTGCTTGGAGGGCGGCAGCGCGAATACGAAGGTCCAGCTGCCGTTTTCATCACGGACATCGATGCAGCGGACGACATCATCCACATGGCCTTGCACCAGATGGCCGTCGAGGCGGTCGCCGAGGCGCAGGCTGCGCTCCAGGTTCACGGCATCGTCCACGCGCAGTGCGCCGAGGTTGGTGCGCTCAAGGGTCTCTTGCACGGCCGCCACTTCGTAGGCCTCGCCCAAGACCTTGGTCACGGTGAGGCAAACCCCGTTGTGCGAAACGCTCTGATCGACCTTCAGCTCAGGTGCCATGCGCGCGCTCACGGTGAGCACCCGATTGCTGCCTTCATCACGCACGGCGGCAATGGCTCCGACCTCTTCGACGATCCCGGTGAACATCAGTTGAGCTTCGGCGAATCCTTGCCGCCACTGATGTGGACATAGCCCTTGAGCACCAAGGCCTCATCGCCCATGAGCCGCGCGAAGGTGACGACGCACGTGTAGAAGTACACGCCATCGGGGCAGGCCTCGCCATTGTTGTTCAGCGTGCCGTTCCAAAGGATATCGGGGTCCTCGGTGCTGAAGACCGTTTGCCCCCAGCGGTTGTACACCTGCAGATCAATCGCCTTCACGCCACGATAAGGGAAAGGCACGAACAGGTCATTGATGCGGTCTCCGTTCGGCGTGAAGATGTTGGGCAGCGTGTAGAGCGGGCAGTTGTCGCCGCACACCGGTGAGATGAATGCGCTCTCGTTGCCCACGGTGTCGATGGCCGTTACCTGGTAGCAGCCCGAGACGCTGGTCCCATTCACATGCGTGAAGCTGGTGTTCTCCGCGCCCACGATCACGCCGATGAGCGCGTACTCCGAAGTCGGGGTCTCCGCGAAGTACACCCGGTACTGGTAGGTGTCGTCGGCGCAGCTCAGGTTGGGGTTGTTCCAGGTAAGCGTGTTCAGCGGGGTCTCGCAATCGTTGTCGAGCTGAACGGCAGGTGGGCACGGCGGCGTTCGGTCGCGCGGTGCGGCGCAGAGCTCCTGGCTGAAGTTGAGCAGCGGCGCCGGGATCCCAGGATTGCTGTACGCGCCGGTGCTGCGCACGAGGTAGCAGTATTCGGTTCCGTTGCTGAGGCCGGTCTCAGTGAAGCTATTGGTAGCGCTGCTGCCAACGAGCGTCCACGATCCCGCGATGTCACGGTACACCTCGTAGAGTGAATTGATCCACGGCGTGTTGAGCGCCCAGGAGATCGTGAGCTGCTCATCGTTCGGCTCCGCGCTGATGAAGACGGACGAGGCCACGCTGCTGCTGCCGATGAAATCGCTGCCGCCACTGCCGAAGAAATCCACACGGTACACGTGCGCAAGGTCCTGCGTGTTCAATCCGAGGTCGATGAACTCCGTATCGGGATGCGCGAGGAAGGGGTGCAGCCCGCTGGTATGAATGAGGGTGGTGGCATTGGTGAAGCCCGTGCCGCGATAGAGCTGGAATTGATAAGGGCCGGGGCGCAGCAGCGTGTCCAGATCGTAAGCGTTGCTCCAGCGCACCGTGTCGATGCCGGTGGTGGTGCTGGTCTCGCCCACGCTCACATGCGTGATCACGGGCACCTGTCGCGTGAGGGTTGCGCAGAACTCGACGCTGGCATAGCTCTCAGTACCATTCGCGAAGGTGGCCACCACCATGTAACAGTAAGTGTTGCCCACGGTGATGGGGCCGTTATCAGTGAAGGTGCTGGTGCTGGAGCCGGTAACGCTGCCGATGAGCGTGTATCCGGTGTAGGCCGGCACACCGGTCTCGCAATTGTCCGGGACGAAGCCGTACGCGCCGAGCCGCCGGTAGATCTTATAGCCCGATGCGTTGGTGCATACCGTCGGCGTCCAGTTCAACAGCATGCTGCTGCCGCTGGGCGTAGCGCTGGGATCGGTGGGCGGCGGCGACACTACGGTGATATTCATGGTGCGATAGTCGTAGAGCTCCACGGGCTGCCCATTGTCTCGCGCTTCGAACACCACTTGATAGGGCTGCGGCCGCACATGGCTGCAGTTGGTTCCCCACGAGAAGATGCCCGAGACCGACTGGCCAGGCGTAGGGCTCACAAAGGTGGCCGGCGAACTGGGCAGAACGAAGGGTTGGCCCAATGCCGTGAGCGTGACAAGCTGGCCCTGATCGGTGTCGCTGGCTTGCACATTGAATGCGAGAAAAGTACCGGCTGTGACACAGGTGTCCTGTACTTGAGTGATGACAGGCGGTTGGTTGGAGCAGGCAACAACGGTCACCTGCATGTCCCGCATCACGAAGCCCATATGGAGCAGGGCGTTGCCCACACGCCGCCATTCGTGCACCCGGAACGCGATGTTGTACTCGCCTTGTGTCCCAGGATTCAACCAGCGTATCGTGCCGGTTACCGGGTCAATGCTGTAAGCGTTGCCATTGCATCCGGCCATCTGGCTCGGGAACAGGTATCCATTGATGGGCAGCACGCCGATTCCCAAGCAGGCCACTGGCTCATAGCTGAGGCTGTCGCCGTCGGGGTCGTAAGCGGCTGAATTGTGGATCCACGGCATGCATGTGCAAGCATCCTGTATCGGTGAGTTCAGGAATCGCGGCGAGCAATTGTTCCCGCCTAACGGGCTAATCGTGAGTTCCGTGATCACCGCGAAGGGCTGGTTCACCGAGTTGGGGATGTTCAGCACCCCGGCATTCCGGTTCTCATCAAAGAAGTAGAGCGTGAACACGCCGGGGCCGCCATAAGTGTGCGTGCCGGTGTAGACGTTTCGGCGCACATCGCCGACCTCTTGATAGGGGAGTTCGCGATCCAGCACGGTGCTGTCGCCATCGCCCCAATGAATGGTGAGCTGCGGGCGATCGGCCGGGGCAGAGACCTTGGTGTGCGTGATGATGGTGGCCTCATAAGTGAGTCCGCTCACATGGCACACGATGATCTCGCCCGCGCGGTTGTGCGTAGCCTGCACGGCAAGGGCCGTCAGCGCCAATGCTAAAATGAAGAATGCGCGGAGCAATCGCATCGGTAGGCAAAGATGGGCCATCGGCAAGGGCGCCCGTTCCCGTTCACGACGATTCCTGCGCCTTTCCCCGTGGCCCCGCGCCTTACCAGCCCGGGGGCGGCAGGTATCTTCGGCCCATGATCGAACTGGCCAAGGCCCCGCGCGCCGCTGCCTCGCGCGACAGCCTCGTGATCCTCGACGACCTCGCGCAGCTGCGTGCTCTCGACCTGGAGCGCGCCGACCGCCAATACCTGATCGAGCAGCTCAAAGCAGACCCTGCCCTCGGCGTGGCTGATGTGAGCGGCCGCATGGTGTTGGCGCATCTAGCCACCGTGCCGGATACCGGCAAGCGCTTGGAACAAGCCCGCCGTGCCGGTGATGCCATGGCTGCACGGTTGAACGCCGCCAAACGCAAGGATGCGCAGGTGATTAGCCTTCAGGATGATGCCGCACTGACGTTGGCCCTTGCCGAGGGCGCCGCACTGGGCAGCTATGCCTTCCGCAAGTACAAGACTGACGCGAACGGGGCCCCGACCCTGGAGAAGCTCGGAATTGTGGCGAAGGAAGTGAGCGCCGACCAAGCCGAGGAACTCGCTGACCTCTGTGATGCGGTCTGCATCGCGCGAGACCTGGTGAACGAGCCCGTGAGCTTCCTCAACGCCAAGCAGCTCGCCGCCGAGATCCGCACCCTGAGCCGCAACGCAGGCTTCAAGGCCCAAATACTGGGCAAGGAGCAGATCGCGGCTCTGGGAATGGGCGGCCTCATTGCCGTGAACAAGGGCAGCATCGACGAGCCCACCTTCAGCATCCTGGAGTGGAAGCCGAAAGGCCCCGTGAATAAGAAGCCGGTCGTGCTGGTGGGCAAGGGCGTGGTGTACGACACCGGCGGCCTCAGCCTGAAGCCCACGCCCAACAGCATGGACCAGATGAAGTGCGATATGGCCGGTGCCGCTGCTGTGGCCTGCGCCATCAGTGTGGCCGCGAAGCGCGAGCTTCCATTGCACATCATCGGCCTCATTCCTGCTACCGACAACCGTCCCGGCGGCAATGCTTATGCGCCCGGCGATGTAGTGCGCATGCACAACGGGCTCACCGTGGAAGTGCTCAACACCGATGCAGAGGGCCGCATGATCCTGGCCGATGCGCTGAGCTATGCCGAGCAATACAACGGCGAACTGGTCATGACCCTCGCCACTCTCACCGGAGCCGCCATGCGCGCCATCGGCCACTACGGCAGCGCCGTGATGGGCACTGCTCCTGAAGCCGAGTTCAGGAAGCTTGAAGCAGCGGGCCACGCCACCTACGAACGCGTGGCGCAATTGCCCTTCTGGGACGAATACGGCGACGAGATCAAGAGTGAGGTGGCCGACATCAAGAACCTCGGAAGCGACCTGGCCGGGGCACAGACCGCCGGCAAGTTCCTCGCCCGTTTCACTACCAGGCCCTTCATCCACATCGATATCGCCGGCCCTGCCTTCATCACCAAGCGCGATAGCTATCGCACGCGCGGCGGCACCGGGGTAGGGGTGCGGCTGCTCTATGAATTCCTCAAACAGCGCGCGGCCGCACGCTAGAGGCGCGATCTTGCGCGCCTCTTCGAGCACATGAACGAAACACGCAATCCTGTCCGCATCGGCATCTCGTGCGGCGACCTCAATGGCATCGGCATCGAAGTGGTGCTCAAGTGCTTCGAGGATCCCCGCATGCTGGCCGATGCCACGCCGGTGCTCTACGCATCGGCCAAGGCCGTGAGCCATTGGCGCAAGCTGCTGAAGCTCGATGAAGTCCAGTTCCACCGCGTGAACGACGCCCGCGATGCCTTGCCGAAGAAGCTGAACCTCGTGAACCTGTGGGAGGAAGAACTCGACATCGAGCCCGGTAAGCCTTCGGGCCCCTTGGCGGCCTTCGCCATCAAGAGCCTCGAAGCCGCCGTGCAGGACCTGGCCAGCGGCAAGACCGATGTGCTGGTGACCGCGCCGATCGACAAGAACAGCATGCAACAGGCTGGCTTCGCCTACCCAGGCCACACCGAATACCTGCAGCAGATGGCCGGCGGCGATGGCGAAGTGCTCATGATCCTGGTGGGCGAGGGCCTGCGCGTGGGCTGCGTCACCGGTCACATCCCGTTGAAGGATGTGGCAGCAGCCATCACGGCGGAGCGGATCATCGCCAAGGCCCGGCTGCTGCACCAGAGCCTGCTGCGCGATATGGGCGTGCTGGAGCCGCGCATCGCCGTGCTGGGCCTCAACCCGCACGCGGGTGATGGCGGCGCCTTGGGCAGCGAGGACAAGGAGCGCATCGCACCGGCCGTGCGCCGATTGAATGAAGAAGGCATCAAGGCCATGGGGCCTTACGCCGCCGACGGCTTCTTCGGCAGCGGCGGCTACACCCACTTCGACGGCGTACTGGCCATGTACCACGACCAAGGCCTGGCCCCTTTCAAGGCTCTGAGCTTCGGCCACGGGGTGAACGTGACCGCAGGCCTGCCCATCGTGCGCACCAGCCCCGACCACGGCACCGGCCTCGACATCGCCGGCAAGGGCATGGCCGATGAAGGCAGCTTCCGCGCGGCCGTATGGATGGCGGCCGATATCCGCTCGAACCGGGAGCGCTACAAGGCCATCATGGCCAATCCCTTGCAGCCGCAGAAGAAGGAGAAGGATCGGAAGGAGGGGTAGGTGATCTAACAGGCGTCCCACTTGGTGCCCGGCAACCCGCCGAATGATATTGGCACCTAGTTGCCGTTGGGCCAACGGCTCTCTTGGCCGCATGGGTCTGCCGCCTACATTTGCCGACCTGTTTTCAACAGCCTGTGGAAGCTCTCGCGGATCACACCATCGTCTTCACCGGATTGAAGGATGGCCAGCACCAGTTCGACTGGGTGCTTGGCCAGGACTTCTTCGATGCTGCGCATGAAGAAGAGTTCCATGGCGGCCAGGTGCGCGTGGACCTCACCTTAGACAAGAGCGCGGTGCTCCTAGTAGCCAACCTGCATGTGTCGGGCACGGTGAACACCACGTGCGATCATTGCGCCGCTGCGTTGGACCTGCCCGTGGAGGGCAAGCAACGGCAGATCTTCCAGCTCCATGGCGATCCCGACCAGGACGACGAGGAACTGGTAGTGCTCGATCCAAAGGCGCACAGCATCAACCTCACGCACTACATCTACGAATGCCTGCGGCTGGCCTTGCCGGCCCGGCATGTGCATGCGCCCGGGCAATGCGATCCTGAAGTGGATGCGGCCTTGGGCAAATTGCGCGTGGAGCACGAACCCGTCCCCGATCCGCGCTGGGACGCCCTCAACCAACTCAAGCAACAGCGGCCTTAGGCCACAACTCCCGTCGTCATGCCAAATCCGAAACGCCGATTCAGTAAGACCCGCACCGCCAGCCGCCGCAGCACCTACAAGGCGGCCGCCCCCACCCTGAGCGTGGACAGCGAGACGGGCGCCACCCACCTGCGCCATCGCGCGCACAAGGAGGGCGACAAGCTCTTCTACCGCGGCCGCGTGGTGGTGGACAAGAGCGCCAGTGAATAATCCGGTGAACACTGCTCCAGCCTCCGCATGAGGATCGGCGTGGACATCATGGGCAGCGACCACGGACCGGTCGTTCCTGTTCGTGCTGCCGTGATGGCGGCCAAGGAGCTACCTGCCGATACGCGACTGGTGCTCATCGGCAATGCGGAGGCCATCGCTGAAGGCCTGCGAGCCGAGGGAGCGGATCATGCGGCCTTCGACATCGTTGGCAGCCAGGACGATATCACCTTCAGCGACAACGCCACCAAGGCGCTGCAAGCCAAACCCAAGAGCAGCATCAGCATCGGCTTCCATCTGCTGAAGGAAGGGAAGATCGACGCCTTCGCCAGCACGGGCAATACCGGTGCGATGCTGGTGGGCAGCATCTTCAGCGTGAAGCCGATACCGGGCGTGATCCGGCCGTGCATCCCCAGCGTGGTGCCCAAGGAGAACGGCCGCTACGGCATCCTCGTGGACGTCGGCGCGAACGCCGATTGCAAGGCGGATGTACTCGCGCAATTCGGATTGCTCGGCTCCATGCTCGCCCAGCACGTGTACCATATCTCGGACCCGAAAGTGGGCCTGCTCAACATCGGGGAGGAGGAGAAGAAGGGCGACTTATTGCGACAGGCCACCTTCGAGCTGATGCGTGAACAGAAGCAGTACAATTTCATCGGCAATGTGGAAGGGCGCGACCTCTTCAACGGCAAGGCCGATGTGTACGTGACCGATGGCTTCACCGGCAATGTGGTGCTCAAAGCCGTGGAGGCCTTCCACGACCTGCTGGAGCAGCGCGGCGTGCACGAACCCTTCTTCGACCGCTTCAACTACGAGAACTACGGCGGGTTGCCTGTGCTTGGCGTGAACGGCAACGTGATCATCGGCCACGGCATCAGCAATGATGTCACGATCAAGAATATGATCCTCTTCACCCGCGAGGTGGTGGAGAGCAAGCTCAACGACCGCATCCGCGAAGCACTCTCGTGAACATGAAGGTCACCGCTGCCATCACCGCCGTAAACGGCTACCTGCCGGAATACCGCCTGAGCAACCAGGTGCTGGAGACCATGGTGGACACCAACGATGCGTGGATCACCGAGCGCACCGGCATCAAAGAGCGGCGCATCCTCACCGGCAAAGAGCAAGGGCTGAGCGTGATGGCCATCGAAGCGGTGAATGGCCTGCTGAGGAAGCGCGGCATCGGCCCGGAGGAGATCGACCTGATGATCGTGGCCACGGTGACGCCCGACCGCGTGTTCCCCGCCACGGCCAACATCGTGTGCGACGCCATCGGCGCGAAGAACGCCTGGGGCTTCGACCTGATGGCTGCCTGCAGCGGATTCCTATACGCCCTCACCACCGGTGCGCAATTCGTGGAGAGCGGCAGGCACAAGAAGGTGGTCGTGGTCGGCGGCGACAAGATGTCGAGCATCATCGACTATGAGGACCGCGCCACCTGCATCATCTTCGGCGACGGGTGCGGCGCCGTGCTCCTTGAGCCGACCGCAGATGGCACCGGCATCCTCGACAGCATCCTGCGCAGCGATGGCAGCGGCTGCCAATACCTGCATCAGAAGGCCGGTGGCAGTTGGCACCAGACCAGCGAGCGCACCGTAGAGCGCAAAGAGCACTACGTGTACCAGGAAGGCAAGGCTGTGTTCAAATTCGCCGTGACCAACATGGCGGATGTGAGCGCGGAGATCATGGAGAAGAACGGCTTGAAGGCCAAGGATGTGGCTTGGCTAGTTCCGCACCAGGCCAACAAGCGCATCATCGACGCCACCGCCCACCGCATGGGCCTCGACGACAGCAAGGTGATGGTGAACATCGAGAAGTACGGCAACACCACCAGCGGCACTTTGCCCCTCTGCCTTTGGGAGTGGGAGCCTCGCTTGAAGAAGGGCGATAACATCATCCTCAGCGCCTTCGGGGGCGGATTCACCTGGGGGGCCGTGTGGCTGAAGTGGGCTTATAACAGCTGAACCATCGACAAACCTACCTTGGCCGTTCACGCCGAGGAAAATGAGCGAACCGATGAACCTTACACAGATCCAGGACCTGATCAAGTTCGTTGCCAAGAGCGGCGTGAGCGAGGTGGAGATCGAACAGAAGGATTTCAAGATCACCATCAAGACCCCCGCAGGCAAGAAAGAAGTGCAGGTGATCGCCGCCCAATCGCCAGCCTATGCACCACAAGCACCGGTGGCAGCACCTGCTCCGCTACCTGCTGCTGCGCCCGCGCCTGCCACTGCGCCCCCTGCCGCCGCCCCGGCCGCCGATTCCAAATACGTCACCATCAAGGCGCCCATGATCGGCACCTTCTACCGCAGCGCTGGTCCTGGAAAGCCCGTGTTCGTGAATGTGGGCGACGAGGTGAAGCCCGGCAAGACCATCTGCATCATCGAGGCCATGAAGCTCTTCAACGAGATCGAGAGCGATGTGGCGGGCAAGATCGTGAAGGTGCTGGTTGATGATGCCAAGCCGGTGGAGTACGATCAGCCGTTGTTCCTTGTGGATCCGGCATGATCGCCGCAGAGGTGCTGAGACGCAGAGTATAGCCCGATGCCGATTCGCATGACCTCCACCTCCAGGCTCCCGTTGTTCACCCTCTTCCATTTCGTATTCCCCGCGCCTCTGCGCCTCTGCGGCAAAAATCCCCGCTGATGTTCAAGAAGATCCTCATAGCCAACCGCGGCGAGATCGCCCTGCGCGTGATCCGCACCTGCCGCGAAATGGGCATCAAGACGGTGGCGGTCTATTCCACTGCCGACAAGGAGAGCCTGCACGTGCGCTTCGCCGACGAGGCCGTGTGCATCGGGCCACCGCCCAGCAAGGACAGCTACCTGAACATGGTGCGAATCATCGCCGCGGCGGAGATCACCAATGCGGACGCGATCCATCCGGGCTACGGCTTCCTGAGCGAGAACGCCAAGTTCAGCAAGCTCTGCCAACAACACGGCATCAAGTTCATCGGTGCCACGCCCGAGCAGATCGAGGCCATGGGCGACAAGGCTACCGCCAAGGCCACGATGATCGCGGCCGGGGTGCCCGTTGTTCCTGGCACGGAAGGCCTCGTTACGGACATCGCCGTAGCCAAGAAGGAAGCGAAGAAGATCGGCTACCCCGTGATCCTGAAAGCAACAGCCGGCGGAGGCGGCAAAGGCATGCGCCTGGTGTGGAAGGAAGAAGAGTTCCAAGAAGCATTCGAGAAGGCGAGCCAGGAGGCGGGCGCTGCATTCGGCAACCCGGGCATGTACATGGAGAAGTACATCCTGGAGCCGCGCCACATCGAGATCCAGATCGCCGGCGACCAATATGGCACCTTCTGCCACATGAGCGAGCGCGACTGCAGCATCCAGCGCCGCCACCAGAAGCTCGTGGAGGAGACCCCTTCGCCCTTCATGACCAAGGAGCTGCGCAAGAAGATGGGCGCCGCCGCCATCAAGGCAGCCGCAAGCGTGAACTATGAAGGCGTGGGCACCGTGGAGTTCCTCGTGGACAAGGACCGCAACTTCTACTTCATGGAGATGAACACGCGGATCCAGGTGGAGCACACCATCACCGAAGAGGTGATCGACTACGACCTGATCCGCGAGCAGATCAAGATCGCCGCCGGCATCCCCATCAGCGGCCTCAACTACGAGCCCACGCGCCACAGCATCCAGTGCCGCATCAACGCGGAGGACCCCTTCAACAACTTCCGCCCCACGCCCGGCAAGATCACCAGCTACCACAGCCCCGGTGGTCACGGCGTGCGCGTGGATACCCATGCCTACGCAGGCTATACCATCCCTCCGAACTACGATAGCATGATCGGCAAGCTGATCGTGAGCGCGCAGACCCGTGAAGAAGCCATCACCAAGATGGAGCGTGCGCTGAGCGAGTACGTTATCGAGGGCGTGAGCACCACCATTCCCTTCCACCTGCAGCTCATGCAGAGCGAGAAGTTCCGGAAGGGGGAGTTCACGACGAAGTTCCTGGAGGACTTCGAGATCAAGAAGCCGTAGGGCGAATTGGCCTCCGGCTACCTTGGCGCTCCCGATGCTTCGGGATGAAGCACATGCTGCGCCGCCGCTCGCTCCTGACTGCTTGGTTGCTCTGTGCGCTGCTCTTCGCCCTCCGCTGGGTGCAGCCGCCCACGCAGACGCTCACGTGGGATGTCTTCGGCTACTACCTCTACCTGCCCGCGATCGTCATACACGATGACCCAGCATTAAAGAATCACGCTTGGCTCGATGATGTGATGGCCACCTACGACCCAAGCACCACGCTCTACCAGCTGGTCGATGGCCCCGACGGCGCCCGCGTGATCAAATACAGCTCGGGCATGGCGCTCGCATGCGCTCCTTGGTTCCTCATCGCGCATGCGTTGGCCGAGCCAATGGGATTCCCGGCCGATGGCTTCTCTCCACCCTACTCCGTGGCCGTCACTTTCGGCGTGCTGCTCTGGGTGATGCTGGGCCTATTCCTCTTCCGTTCTGTGCTGCTGCGCTTCTTCAGCGATGGCTGGACGGCGGTGCTGCTCGTGCTCGTGGTGCTCGGAACCAACTTCCTGCATCTCGCTGCGCTTGATGGCACCTTGCTCACACACCCCTTCCTGTTCACGCTGTACGCGGGCCTCTTGCTGGCCACCATACGCTGGCACGAGAAGCCCACGTGGCAAGCGGCCATCGCTCTTGGTGCAACGGCTGGCTGGATCACCTTGGTGCGCCCCAACGAAGGCGTGTGCGTGCTGCTGCCGCTGCTGTGGGCGAACAGCGATGGCCTTGCGGCGAAGTGGCGCTTGGTGCGCGCGCATGTGTTGCATGCCGTGCTCGCAGCTATCGCCTTCGTGGTGATGGCCGCGCCGCAACTGCTCTATTGGAAGAGCGTCACCGGCCAATGGCTCTTCTACTCGTACATCAATCCAGGAGAAGGGTTCGATTTCGCCACGCCGTACACCTGGGACTACCTCTTCAGCTTCCGCAAGGGCTGGTTCCTGTACACGCCAATGGCGATGATCATGGTGGGCGGACTGCTCGTGGTGTGGCAACGCGCACGGAATCTGTTCTTGCCCATTGCGGTATTCTTCGCCCTCAACCTCTACATCACCAGCAGCTGGACTTGCTGGTGGTACGCAGGCGGCAGCTTCAGCGCCCGGAGCATGATGCCCATGTACGCCTTGCTCGCGCTGCCTTTGGGCTTCCTGATGAACAGGCTCTCGTCAAGCATTTGGCTGAAACCGGTAATCGCCATTCTCGGTTTCCTCGTGGCGCTTAACCTCTTCCAGACCTGGCAATGGAGCGCCAACATCATCTCGAAGGACCGTATGACCGGCGCCTACTATGCGGCCATCTTCGGCCGGACCAGTATCCCGTCGAACGCCGAAGAGCTCTTGCTCGTGCAGCGCTCCATCACTGGTGAGGAGCAATTGATTGATGAGTCCCGCTACACCCATCACATCGCCTACCGCAACACCTTCGACGACCAGCCGGACAGCGTGTTCACCCTCACGGACGGAGCGCCCTTCTCGCCAGGGCCGGACATCGCGTTCCGCTCACTCACCGGCAAGGACCACGCGTGGCTGCGTGTGAGCGCAAGGCTGTGGGTGACGGACAGCACCACGTCGTCACCGCTCATCGTGTGCGAATTCAATCACGAAGCCGGATCGTACAAGTACAAGGCATTGGGCTGGGACCTGTCCAATGCGCCGAAGAACGCTTGGGCCGTGTGCTCTTTCGATTACCTCACTCCCGAGGTGCGCTCCTCCGATGACCACGTGAAGGCGTACATCTGGAATCAACAAGGCGGCACGCACCGAGTTGATGACCTGCAAGTGGAGGTCTTCGACCCGAGGTGATCACTCGGCGGTGATCCGCTCGTGAATCATCCCCTGCGTTGTCTCGCGGAAGACAATGCACTTGCGATTGCCCGAAGCATCAAGTAGCTCGCGAGCGCGCTCAGCATCATCCACCCGGAAAAGCGTGCGCTTCGCGTACCACTGCACTTGCGGCTCGGGCGTGAAGCCCAAGGTGAAGACCATCTCATCTGTGCGCGCTTCGTTCGCGATGGACCTGCCTTGTTCCATCTGCCAGGTGAAGCGCGCATCATCGACCTGCAATGGCGGATTGGTGCGGCAGAAGTAGAGCACTCCTGCAACGCATGAGGCGGCGAGGGCGGCCCATGACCATCGTGCATGCAACGCTGAAAGCCCCAGTCCACCGAGCCCGCAGAGCAGCAGGCCGGCCTTGAGCGCGGTGAAATCGTGCCGCGTATAGTCCAGAAGGAATGCGTGCTCCAGCAGCGATGGCAGGGCGGTGAGCAGCGTGAAGAGCATCAGGCCATGCATCGAGGAACGGATCCCACGCATCTTCCATGCGAAGACGATCAAGGGCAGCGCAAGCGGAAGCCAATTGATGCGGTAGTTCAGCGCAATCGCCGCGAGAATGTCCTTGGCACCATGGATGCCGGTGCCGCTGCGCTCGGCATAGCGACCCGTGAAGTAGGCGAGCAGAGCGTGCACATCCACCACTTGCAGCCAGCGCCACGCGGTGAACGCCAGCGCCAAGCCGACCCCTGCAATGGCCGCAGCCACCAGCCGAAGCCGCGCAGGATCATGGAGCTTGCGCCATTGCCAGAGCGCGAGCATCACCAATGCGATGCCCGCCCACACGCCCGGCCAGCTGATGAGCGCAGTGAGGAACAACGTGGTCCCGCACCATGTCGCCATAGTCCATGAAAGGCCTTGAGCGCTCTTCAGCGCGCGAAGCGCAACCAGCACATGCCACACCCAAGCGTTCTGGACGAACATGTCGCTCATGTAGGCATTGCCATGGAACCAGAGCGGCGCGGGCATGAAGAGGTAGAGCAGCGCGGCGAAAAGCGGTGCCGGGCCCTTGCGCTGCACCACGCGCACGATCAAGTAGAGGCCAATGGCTGTAGTGAGGTGGAAGACCAGGTTGAAGAGCTGCAGGCAGAGCGCGCTCGGTGCAGCGCCAGTAACCGTGAAGAGCGCATGCGGCAGGTCGAAAGCAAGCGGCGGGTGCGAGAGGTAGTAGAGCACGCCATCGTTCAACGCTGGTGCGTCGGTGTATCCGCGAGGGATCAGGTCGGCAGGCCCTGTGACGGTGATCGCTGGCGCGCCATGGTGCGCGAGGAAACCATCGTGCTGCCAGTTGTGAAGCGCGATGAGCACCAGCGCTGTGCAGAGTTCGTGATGACCGCTGAGCGGCCGATTGAGCAGGGGCCAGCGCACAGCCAGGCTCACACCAAAGGCAACGAGCAGAAGGAGCAGGTGGCGGCGCGGCATCGCCACGAACATAGCGCGGCTACATTGGTCGCATGGAGCGCCTGGTCAAGAGCATCCCGTTCGGCTGGTGGCTGCCGCTGCTTCTCCTGGTCACCTTGGTCCTTCATTGGAGCGCGCTGCCCTTCTCGTTCTTCAGCGACGATTTCTCCGTGGTCCACAAGCTGGGCGCGCGCCAGGATCTCAGCCCCGGCACCTTCTTCCGCCCGTTGCCCGACTGGACGCTCTGGCTGCAATACCGCCTTCATGGCCCCGATCCATGGGCCTTTCGATTCGTGAATGTGCTGCTGCTGGGAGTGAATGGATGGCTCGTGGCTTTGCTCGCGAAGAAGCTCATGCGCATGGAAGCTGCGGCATTGGCCAGCGCGCTCTTCGTGCTCTATCCCTTCCACCTGGAGCCGCAGATGTGGATCATTGGGCGGAGCACGGCCATGGCCACGCTCTTTGTTCTGCTCGCATTGAATGCCGCCGCAAGTGATGCAGGGCAATGGCCCAAGGTGAATGGCGTATTCTTCTTTGGCTCCTTGGGCGCGCTGTGCTACGAGAGCGCGCTGCTGCTCCCAATGATGCTTGCGGCTTGGTTCCTCATTCTTGGACCCGCCGACAAGCGCTTCTGGCACAAGGCGATCGGGGCATCTGCTATCGCCGTGGCGGTGCATCTGCTGGTGCGCGCCTTGGTGATCAATCGTGTCGCGAACGAGTACGGGGCGGAGTTCTTCACAAAGCCGCTGAGCAACTACCTCGGCATGGTCGCGAAGGTGCTCGGGCGCTCCTTTCTGCCGCCGCACGAAGAGCCGCCGGTGCAGACCGTTCGTTTCGCCTTGCTCATCGTTTCCCTTGCCATTGTTGCCATCGGATTCTGGCGCGCCAGCAGAGCCGAGCCGCAGGCCCGACGAATAGCGCACTTGCTCATCCTGCTCTTCGGAGTTGCCTCCATCATCGCCATTATAGGCGGCGTGAGCACGCGCACCAGCGAGAGCGATCGGTTCCTCTACTTGCCCTCGATTTTTCTTTGCATGCTGGTCGCGCTGTTGATTGAGCGCATCCGGAACGTCCTGCTCCGTCGAAGCGTCATCGTACTCCTATCGGCGACGTGCTTGTTCATGTTGAAGCGTGGACAGGAGAATTGGCGCATCGCGTCGGGGATCATCGAGCGCATCATCGAAGAGACACCGGAGCCGCCACCAGACGGACGACTGCTTGTGTGGAGGCTTCCGAGCGACCACAAGGGCGCCTTCATCTTCCGGCACGGCTACCGCGAAGCGCTGGAGCTCGCAGGCCGGGATGCCTCGCGAGTCCGCATTTCACCGGAAGGACCGGATGCGGTCGGGGAATTCCTGCGCACCATGACGGGCGATACGCTGCATCGGAACGGGAACGATCGTTGGTTCGATGCAGGAGAGGCGATCAAGCGGATGCCTTGATGCTCTTGGCGCTTCGCTTCTCCCCCAGCATCTCCTTCACCGCCTCAACAACGGCGATATCATCGATGCCGCACTCCCGGTACAACTCCGGCTGCGTGCCGTGCTCGATG
This sequence comes from Flavobacteriales bacterium, assembly GCA_016705545.1. GTDB lineage: Bacteria > Bacteroidota > Bacteroidia > Flavobacteriales_F > PHOS-HE28 > PHOS-HE28. Next base: position 976,618 of record JADIYA010000001.1, on the reverse strand, counting down.
AACTTGTCGGGGATTGCCAGGCGCTTCACCTGCGCGCTGTAGCCGTGGTCGCCCATGAACTCGAGCACGGCGCTGCCCATGCCGCCATGCAGCGCGTGGTCCTCGATGGTGACTACGTGTTTGAACTTGCTGAACACCTCGTGCAGCAGCAGCTCGTCGATCGGCTTCACGAAGCGCATGTCGTAATGCGCCACGCTGTAGCCCTCGGCCTCCAAGCGATCGATGCCCCTGGCGGCGTAGTTGCCGATGTGGCCGATGGAGAGCACGGCGATGTCGGCGCCCGAGCGAACCTTGCGGCCGGTGCCCACCTTGATGACCTTGAAGGGCGTCTTCCACTCGGTCATCACGCCTTCGCCGCGCGGGTAGCGGATGCTGAAGGGGCCCTGGTCCTGTAGCTGGGCGGTATACATCAGGTCGCGCAGCTCCTCCTCGTTCATCGGGGCGCTCACCACCATGTTGGGGATGCAGCGGAAGTAAGCGAAGTCGAAGTTGCCGTGGTGGGTGGGGCCATCGGCACCGGCGAGGCCGCCGCGATCCAGGCAGAACACCACATTCAAGTTCTGCAGCGCCACATCGTGCACCACCTGGTCATAGGCGCGCTGCATGAAGGAGCTGTAGATGTTGCAGAAGGGCACCATGCCCTGCGTGGCCATGCCCGCGCTGAAAGTCACGGCGTGCTGCTCCGCAATGCCCACGTCGAAGGCGCGGTCGGGCATGGCCTTCATCATGATGTTCAGCGAACATCCGCTGGGCATGGCTGGCGTCACCCCCACGATCTTCGGGTTCTTCTCGGCCAGCTCCACGATAGTATGCCCGAACACGTCCTGGTACTTGGGGGGCTGCGGGCTCTTGGGCACCACCTTGATGATCTCGCCGGTCTCTTTGTTGAAGAGGCCGGGCGCGTGCCACACCGTGGGACTGCCCGCCTCGGCCGGTGCGTAGCCCTTGCCTTTCTTGGTGATGGTGTGCAGGATCTTCGGACCGGGTATGTCGCGCAAGTCCTTCAGCACTTTCACCAGGTGGTCCACATCGTGGCCGTCCACTGGGCCGAAGTAGCGGAACTGCAGGCTCTCGAAAAGGTTGCTCTGCTTCAGCAAAGCGCTCTTCACAGCGCCTTCCACCTTCTGCACGATGGCCTGCGCATTCGGACCGAACTTGCTTAATTTACCAAGCGCCTTCCACACCTCGTCCTTCACCTTGTTGTAGGTGTGGCTGGTGGTGATATCGGTGAGATACTCCTTCAGCGCACCGACGTTCGGGTCGATGCTCATGCAGTTGTCGTTGAGCACCACCAGCATATCGGTACCCGCGCCGCCTGCGTGATTCAGCGCCTCGAAGGCCTGTCCTGCGGTCATGGCGCCATCGCCGATAACGGCCACCATTTGACGGTCCTTCTCGCCCTTCAGCTTGCTGGCCACCGCCATGCCAAGCGCTCCGCCGAGACTCGTCGAGCTATGTCCCACGCCGAAGGTGTCGTACTCGCTCTCACTGCGCTTGGGGAATCCGCTGAGGCCTTTGTAGATCCGATTGGTGTGGAAGACCTCGCGCCGGCCGGTGAGGATCTTGTGCCCGTAGGCCTGATGCCCCACGTCCCACACCAGCTGGTCGTAGGGCGTGTTGAACACATAGTGCAGCGCCACGGTGAGTTCCACGACTCCCAGGCTGGCTCCGAAGTGGCCGCCCTTTACGCTCACCACGTCGATGATGAAGTCGCGCAGCTCGGTGCACACCTGCTGAAGCTGGTCCTCGGGAAGCGCGCGCAGGTCGGCGGGGAATTGGATGCGCTCGAGCAGGGGGTAAGTAGGGCTGTCTGGCATTCGTGGCTATTAACAGACGGTGAACAAAGGTAGAAGGGCGAAGGTTCGAGGAGGTTCGCTGTCGACCAGGAGCGAACGAAGGTCATCGAGCCAGATTATCCGTGATTTTATTTTCCATGGTAACTATATTTGCCCCGCGAGTGAACGAACCTTGTGTTCCGACGTTCCTTCGCCGAACCAATAGCCCGACCATGGACCGCAAGAACTTCCTCCGCAAAAGCCTGCTTGGCACCGGAATGCTCGTTGGCGGCGCGGCCGTGGCGAAGCTTGATGACGCCTCCGGGACCGTAAGCGCCACAGATCCGGTCGGCTTCGACCATCTCCCACCAACACCCCCTGAACGCATGGGCAACATGGTATTGCACCGCGCCAGCGAGCGCGGCACCGCCGATCATGGCTGGCTGAAGGCCAATTTCAGCTTCAGCTTCGCCAATTGGTACGACCCCACCCGCATGCACTTCGGCGTGCTCCGCGTGATGAACGACGACATCATCGCTGCGGGCAAGGGCTTCGGCACGCACCCGCACGACAACATGGAGATCATCACGATCCCCCTGAAAGGCGCGCTACAGCACAAGGACAGCATGGGCAACACCAGCATCATCAACGCCGGCGATGTGCAGGTGATGAGCGCTGGCACGGGCATCCTGCACAGCGAATTCAACCCGCACGACGATCGCGACGCAAACACGCTCCAGATCTGGCTCTTCCCGCGTGACCGGCAGGTGACTCCGCGCTATCAGCAGATGACGCTCGATCCGAAGGACCGCGAGAACAAGTGGCAACAAGTGCTCTCGCCCAACCCGGATGATGCCGGCGTGTGGATCCACCAGGACGCGTGGTTCAGCATCGGCAAATTCGATGCGGGCAAGAAGACTACCTACGATGTGAAGCGCGATGGGAACGGCGTGTACGCCTTCGTGATCGAAGGCAGCGCAACGATCAACGGCCAGGCACTCGGCAAGCGCGATGCGCTGGGCGTGTGGGATGCCGATAACCTCAACATCGAAGTGGGTCCCGAGGGCGCGGAGATCCTTCTGCAGGATGTGCCGATGCGGCTGTAGCAGCTATGCCTGCTCCGCCTGAAACGGTTGCAATGAACACCATATCACAGTCCATGAACCCGACCCTTGATCTGAAGGAAGCGCGCACCGAGCACGACGTGCACCCGCTCATCAAGCAGCGCTTCAGTCCGCGCGCATTCTCGAGGGAAGCGCTCACCGACAAAGAGCTGCACACGCTCTTCGAGGCCGCGAGCTGGGCGCCGAGCAGCATGAACGAGCAGCCCTGGCGATTCCGATTCGCACACCGAGGCAGTGCATCCTTCGAGTCTTTGCGCGCCACCTTCTCGGCAGGTAACCAGCCATGGGCGCCGAATGCCGCTGCCATCATTGCCATCAGTGCGAGAACGCATCATGAGCGCAACGGCGCCCCTAATGCCACCTGGCAGTTCGATGCGGGCCTAGCCGTGGGCAATTTGCTGCTGCAGGCCACAAGCATGGGCCTCCATGGCCATATCCTGGGCGGATTCGATCACGACTCCGCGATCGATCTGCTCGGGGTCGACAAGGAAAAAGAAGCCATCATCGGCCTGCTGGTGCTGGGCCGATTGGGAGCAGCGGAGTCTCTGCCCGAGCCCTACCTCACGCGAGAGCGAACGCCGCGCAGCCGCAAGCCGGTGAACGAAATCGCGTCGGGAATCTGACGCGTTGCCAGGAACAGCAAAGCCCGGCGTTGATGTGAGCGCCGGGCTTTGACTTGAGCAGTGTGCCTAGTGCTTCATCACACGGCGCACGATCTCGCGCTCAGCATCTTGGATGCGCACGATGTACAATCCGCTCGGAGAGCCACTGAGATCAACCTCGGCTCGGGAAACAGAGCCGCGGCGCAATAGCGCCGCCGGAGCCACGACTTGACGGCCGGTGAGGTCAGCCACGCTCAAGCTGGCGGCACTCGTAAGGCCGATGGCGTCCACCACGAATGCACCTTCGGTGGGGTTGGGGAAGGTTGAGGCATCAACGGCGCTCAACTCGGGAACACCCACTCCCGTGACATCGACGAAGCTCACGTCGTCGATGTAGTACTCGCTCTGGTCACCGCCGGAGTACGCAAAGAAGTTGACAGCGCCGATCTGATTGAGGCCCACCCCGCCAGTGCCAACAGCCGTGGTGGTTACCCAGGTTGCCGCCACATTGCCGTTGATGGTCACCGTACCGGCCATAGAGCCCAGATCGATGGCCATGCCGACCAGGAACCACTCATCCTGAGGATAGGTGGTGGTGGCTCCGGCAATGGCATTCGTGGAGAGTTCGATGGACCCGCTCGCACGGAAAATCACATCGATGGACCAGGCCTGACCGGCCGTGATGCTCTTCTGCAGGTTGTAGTAGCCGCCCTTGCCCGCGGGGATGTACATCCACCAACCTAAAAGGTATTGGCCGCTGGTGCGGTTGCCGAGTTGAAGGATCACATCTGTTGGCCCTCCAGTGGCGGCGGTGCTGGTGAAAGCTGCGCTCATGTTGCCGCCATAGGCTTGAGCATTCGAGCATGGCGTGTCTTCAGTGCCGCCGGGGGCGTTGCTCCAGGTGGTCCAAGGAAGGCCAGCGGTCTGCGCAAGTGGATCACCGGGGTCGAAGGCTTCGAAATCCTGACTGATGATCACTTGCTGGCCACTAACGTTTGCCGCGAGAAGCAGCGTTGGGATGATTTGTAATGTTCGCTTCATGGTGGAGGGGTTTGCGCGGTGAAAATAACCGTCCGACCCATACGAACCGTTTCGTCCCGATCAGGAAGCCGCGCATCTTTGGCTGGGCGAGGGCGTCGCCTTACAACATGAGCGAGCGACTTCTCCTTCGCGTTGCGATTGGCATGCTGATCCTCTTCAGCATGGCCATCGACTTCTCACTCACGAGCAAGTACGGCGGCGTGGACCTGCGCGACAAAGTGGTGGGCGCGCGCAGCCTGATTGCCGGGCGATCGATGTATTTCAATCCGTGGAAGCCGGGAGAGGAAGAGCGCTTCGCCGACCCCATGGTGCCACCAGGCGCCACGATGACGCGTTACACAGGAACCCCTTTTCAAGCGCTGGCCATGGCGCCCTTGGGCATGCTCTCCTTCGGCTCGTTGCGATTGCCCTGGCTCGCGATGCAATACGGGCTGCTTCTGCTGGCCGTGGGCATGGCTTACCGGGCGCTTGGCAATGGGGATTGGCGCACGGAACTGATCACCGGCCTTGTGCTCGTGGCCGTGCTCGCATCCACCTCCTGGCGATTGCATGTGGAGCGCGGCCAGGTGTACATCGGATTTGCAGCGCTCATCGCCGCCTTGTTCTGGAGCCTGTCGAAGGAGCGCCACCTGCTTGCTGGCGCGCTCGCCGCAGCGCTTATCCTGTTCAAGCCGACGTATGCATTCCTGCTAGTGCCCCTCGCCTTGCGCACGAATGCCCGGTTGATCGCGGGCGGGGCAATCACGCTCATGGCAAGCGCAGGGCTATTCGCCATCATCCCCAATGGCTTCGCGGCATGGGGCGAGTACCTCGAGGCCATGCGCGCGTGGAGCGCCATGCCAGGCGTAGGTGCGCCGCCCACTTCAGACCCCGGTGCGTTCACCTATCCTGCCGTGATCGAAGGGCTCAGTAACCTGCGCGAGCACCACGCGATGGAATTCGAGAACGGCTCAGTGGCAGCCGTGCTGATCGCGGTAGCTAGCATCGAACTGCCCAGCATTCTTCCTTGGGCCGCATATGCACTGGTGCTTGGTGCTGCGGGGGCCGTCTTGCGAAAGCGCGTCCTCGGTTTGCCGCGCGCGCACCTGCTGCTGCTCGGGTTCATGGCGTGGACGATCTTGATGATGTTGCTGCCAACCCCGCGCTTCGATTATCAGGTCGTGCACTGGATCGGTCCGGTTCTGCTCGTGCTTCATGCATGGCGGGCGAGGCCGTTGATGGTTAATCTGCAGCTCGCCATCGCCGGTGTGCTTGTGGCGGGAGGCTGGTCGGTGCTTCCGGTGAACATCCTCTTCGCCGAGGCGCTGCTCCTGCTGGCCTGCGGATGGATGTTCGTGCGAAGCGAAACGAGCAGCGCGGTGTAAGGCGCCCGAAACATGAGCAAGGCAAGGCCCCTGAGCCGAGACCAAGTGCTGGAGCTGCGACGGAGCATCATGGCCCGCTCGCCCAATGCGGATGAGCGCCTCGCCGCAGCGATCGAGCGCATGCCGAAGTCAATGGCAGCTCTTCGCGAGCTGCACGATCTGTTGCTTTTCATCGAAGCCTATCCGTTGAGCGCGGAGCAGCAAAGAATCGCCAAGCGAGGCAAGGAGATGATGATCGGCGCGCTGCGCGATTCCGATACGCGATTGCGCGCTGCGCTGCGCGATTCTGGCCTGCATGGCTGCGACACCGTGGGCATGTATTCCCTGACGCTCGTGCGGTGGCTCCTTTCGCGCTGGCCAGATGAAGTCGGGCTCTTCAGCGTTGATGCGGAAACAGATGAGGCGCGCGAACTCCTTCGGCCATTGCTCGCTGAATCCGAGCGCGAGGCCCTTGACCTGCACGATGACAGCTCCTCAGCATTAGTCGCCATGCTGTTCGGCATGGATCCACGCCGACAACTGCGCGACCTGGTGGAGCTGATCGACGCCCAACCTGCATCGGACGAACTGCGCGAAGCGCTCTTCGCCAGGCTGCAGGTGCATGTGCGCGTGAAGGGCGGCTCCCTCCCCTCATTGAACACTTTGCGCGGGCTGAAGCACGCAACCCATCTCCATGCGAAGGGCCTGGAGCGCAGCGTTGACCTCTCCGCCGTGATGGACCAGCCCGTAGGCCCTTCCTTGCCGCTGACCACCGGCAAGCGGCGCCGCCTCATCGATGATGCGCGCGCGATCCTCTGTCTTATGCAGCGCGAAACGGACCCCATCACGTATGCACAAGAGGTGCAGTGCTTCGACATGGGCCGCGGATTGGTGATCGCGCTATTCCACTTGGATCCGTCGCACCGCTTAGCACTCGAGAGCTACGTGGGCTTCATGGCCTTCAAGAACGGCGTGCCGCTCGGCTACGGCGGCGCGTGGATCTTCCCCGGCCGCAGCAAGGTGGGCATCAATGTATTCCCGGCCCTGCGCGGCGGTGAGAGCGCCTGGTTCTTCGCGCAGCTCCTTCGGCTCTATAGACAGCGTTACGGCATCTGCGTGTTCGAGGCGGAGAACTATCAGCTGGGCCATGGCAATGCCGATGGCTTGAAGAGCGGCGCTTACTGGTTCTACTACCGCTTGGGATTCCGGCCTTGGGATGTTCACCACGAGCGAACAGCCGCCCGCGAGTTCGCCCGCATGCAAAAGTCCCGGGGCTACCAACCGGACGTGCGCACACTGAAGGAGCTCGTAGCTGATGGGCTCGTATTGCGTGCCGCTGAGGAACCCGCGCCCATGATTGACACGGCAGCCCTCGTGAGCGCCGCACAGCAGTTGGCAGCAAGGGCAGAATCGAAGACCCGCCAGCAGTTGCTCTCCCACGCCAAGGGCATCGCGTGCCTCGCCTTCGGTTTGAAGCACGAGGACTTACAGAAGCGTGGCATCGCGCTCGCCATGGACGCGTGGGCGTTGCCGTTATTGCTGCTCGGCGAATACCAACGCTGGCCCCGCACAGACCTCGCGCACATGAAGCGGGCATTGCTCGCAAAGGCCGCGCGAACCGAGGACACCTATCAATCGGAGCTGCGCGGATGCCGCATGCTGCTGGCCGGATGGGCCTCGGTCCTGCAACAAACGTGACGATCATCACGCCCACCAGCGAATCGCGGCTTGACCTTCGGGATGTCAATCCCGGAAGGAATGAGCAATCATCACGACATCCTCATCATCGGCGGCGGCACCGGCGGCATCATGACGGCTGCGCAGCTGCGTCGCAAGGACAAGAAGCTCAGCCTCGCCATCCTCGACCCCGCCAAGGACCACTGGTACCAACCGGCATGGACGCTGGTCGGCGCGGGCACTTTCAGCATGAAAGAGACGCGGCGCGATGAGCGAGACCAGATTCCCGAGGGCGTTACATGGATCCAAGAAGCAGCCGCCAGCTTCGAGCCGGAGGAAAGCGCGGTGATCTCCGCTTCCGGCAAGCGGTTCACCTACGGGCATCTGATCGTCTGCCCGGGCATCAAGCTCGACATCGATGCCTTGCCCGGATTGCGCGAGGCGCTGCAGACCGATAGCGTTTGCAGCAACTACGTCGACCCGGAAAAGACCTTGCGCGTGCTGAAAGCCTTCAAGGGAGGCAATGCTGTGTTCACGCAGCCGGCCACGCCCATCAAATGCGGGGGTGCGCCCCAGAAAGCCGCGTACCTCGCCGATGAGTTCTTCCGCAAGAGCGGCGTGCGCGACAAGACCCGGCTCGTCTTCGCAACGCCTGGCTCGGTCATCTTCGGTGTAGAGCCCTTCCGCTTCGCGCTGGAGGATGTGGTGCGCAAGAAGAACATCATCCTCAAGACCTTCTACAAGCCGGTACGCATCGACCCGGCGAAGAAGGCGATCCACTTTGCCTGGAGCAAGCCCGGCGACAACCAATGCGTGATCACCGAGGATCATGGGCTGAATGAGAAGGTCGAGGGAGAGGGCACCATCGTAATGCCCTATGACATGCTGCATCTGGCGCCCCCGCAAAGCGCGCCCGATTTCGTGAAGAACTCACCGCTCGCCTGCGCCGAGGGGCCGAATAAAGGCTGGCTGGATGTGGACATCAACACCTTGCAGCACAAGCGCTATCCGAACATTTTCGGGCTGGGCGATGCCGCTGCGCTGCCCACAGCCAAGACCGGTGCGGCCATCCGTAAACAGGCGCCTGTGGTAGTGGCCAATATCCTGCAGCGAATCAAGGACGGCGCCCTGGCTAGCGAGCGCTACGAGGGGTATAGCAGCTGTCCGCTCGTGACAGGCTATGGAAAGATGCTCCTAGCCGAATTCAAGTACGACAACGTCCGCGACAGCGACCCTCTGCTGAGCAAGGTCTTCGACACCAGCAAGCCGCTTTGGAGCATGTGGGTGCTGAAGAAATACGGCCTGCCCTGGCTGTATTGGAACAAGATGATGAAGGGGACGATGTGAGCGCTGTATAGAAGCCGCCCGGCTATCTTCGCGGCCCTTTGAAATCCGCGATGGACAAGCGTTTCCCGCAATACGACGAGCTCAACCTGCCCGAGGTCGCCGAAGAGGTGCTGAAGCAATGGGAGGCCGAGGACACCTTCGGCCAAAGCCTCGAACTACGCAAGGACGCGCCGCCCTTCGTGTTCTATGAGGGTCCGCCCAGCGCCAACGGATTGCCCGGCATCCACCACGTGATGGCGCGCGCCATCAAGGACATCTTCTGCCGCTACCAGACGCAGAAGGGCCACCGCGTGGACCGCAAAGCCGGTTGGGACACGCACGGCCTGCCCATCGAGCTCGGTGTGGAGAAAGAACTGGGCATCACCAAGGAGGATATAGGTAAGAAGATCAGCATCGAGGAGTACAACGCGGCCTGCAAGAAGGCGGTGATGCGCTACACCGATGTGTGGAACGACCTAACGCGGCGCATCGGCTTCTGGCTGGATCTCGATAAGCCCTATGTCACCTACCACACGAAGTACATCGAGAGCGTTTGGCACCTGCTGAAAAAGCTTTACGATGAGGACCTGCTTTACAAGGGCTACACGATCCAGCCCTATTCGCCAGCAGCCGGCACAGGCTTGTCTTCACACGAACTGAACCAGCCCGGCACCTACAAGCCGGTGAAGGATACCAGCGTGGTGGCGCAGTTCAAGGTGACGCGCGATGCGAACAGCGAGTGGCTATTCAAGGACGCATTCGGCGATGTGTTCATCCTCGCTTGGACGACCACGCCCTGGACCCTGCCCAGCAACACCGCGCTCACCGTTGGGCCGAAGCTGGACTATGTGCGCGTGAAGACCTTCAACCCGTATACGCATGAACCACAGACCATGGTGCTTGCAAAGGCACGGTTGAGCGCCTACTTCAACGAAAAAAGCAAGGACGCTCCGTTCGACGATTACAAGCAGGACGGGAAGAACATCCCTTGGGCGATCGATGGCGAGTTCTACGGCCACCAGCTCGAAGGCATCCGCTACGAACAGCTATTGCCCTATGCGCAGCCCGACCAAGGCGAGGCCTTCAAAGTGATCGGTGGCGATTTCGTGACCACCGAAGATGGTACGGGCGTGGTGCATACCGCGCCCAGCTTCGGCGCGGACGACATGCGGGTGGCCCGGCAGCACAACATCGGCACGCTCACCTTGGTGGACCTGCAAGGCCGCTTCAAGCCTGAGGTGACCGACTTCGCTGGCGAGTACGTGAAGGCCGATTACCTCAGCAAGGAGCAGCAAGAGGCCGAGGCGAAGAAGCAGGGGCGCGACAAATACCTCAGCGTCGATGAGCGTATCGCCATCCGGCTGAAGACCAAAGGCCGCGCCTTCAAGGTGGAGAAGTACGAGCACAACTACCCGCACTGCTGGCGCACCGACAAGCCCATCCTTTACTATCCGCTCGATAGCTGGTTCGTGCGCGTCACCGCGAAGAAGGACCGGCTGATCACGCTGAACAAGACCATCAACTGGAAGCCCGAGAGCACGGGCACCGGCCGCTTTGGCAACTGGCTGGAGAACCTGCAGGACTGGAACTTGTCGCGTTCCCGCTACTGGGGCATTCCGCTGCCGATCTGGCGCACCGATGATGGCGAGGAGGAACTCTGCATCGGCTCGTTGAAACAGTTGAAGGAGGAGATCGCGCGTGCTGTGAAGGCGGGTGTTATTAAGGAGGATCCGTATGCCTCGTTCGACCCGGCGGACATGAGCGATGCGAACTACGACCGCGTCGACCTGCACCGTCCGTACGCGGACAACATCGTGCTCGTAAGCCCCGGTGGCAAGCCGATGAAGCGCGAGGCCGACCTGATCGACGTGTGGTTCGACAGCGGCGCGATGCCCTACGCACAGTGGCATTATCCGTTCGAGAACGAAGCCACCTTCAAAGAGAAGTTCCCCGCCGCCTTCATCGCCGAAGGCGTGGACCAGACGCGCGGCTGGTTCTATACGCTGCACGCAATCGCCACGCTCACGCAGGACACCGTTGCTTACCAGACCGTGGTGAGCAACGGCTTGGTGCTCGACAAGATTGGCCAGAAGATGAGCAAGCGACTGGGCAATGCCGTCGATCCGTTCAAGACGCTCGACCAGTACGGCGCCGATGCGGTGCGCTGGTACATGATCAGCAACGCATCGCCTTGGGACAACTTGAAGTTCGATGCCGAGGGCATCACCGAGGTGCAGCGCAAGTTCTTCCGCGCGCTCTTCAACACCTACAACTTCTTCGCGCTGTACGCGAACATCGATGGGTTCGACGGCGCAGGCGAGGCGACGCTGACCGAAAGCGACCGCTGGATCCTCTCGCGCTTGAACAGCGTGATGAAGCTCGCCGATGCGAACTACGCCGACTACGAACCCACTATCGCGGCACGCGCCATTCAGGACTTCGTGGTGGAGGATCTGAGCAACTGGTACGTGCGCCTCAACCGCCGCCGCTTCTGGAAGGGCGAGCTCGGCTCCGACAAGAACGCTGCATTCAGCACCCTGCACCGTTGCCTGCAAGTGATCGCCATGCTCAGCGCGCCCATTGCGCCGTTCTTCAGCGACCGTCTGTACCGCGACCTGAAGGGAACGAGTGTTCACTTGAGCGATTGGCCGAAGCACGACGAGCGCGCCATCGACCTGGAGCTGGAGCAGCGCACCGCGCTCGCGCAGAAGCTCACCTCGCTGGTGCTCAGCGTCCGCAAGAAGGAAGGCCATCGCGTGCGTCAACCCTTGCAGAAGGTGCTCGTTCCTGTCACGGACAACGTGACGCGCACGCGCCTCGATGCGATTCGCGATCTGTTGCTCAACGAGGTGAACGTGAAGGAACTCGTGATCCTTGATGCCAGCGAGAGCAAGCTCACCAAGAAGATCAAGCCCATCTTCCCGAAGCTGGGCGCGCGCATGGGGAGGCACATGAAGAGCGTAGCCGCTGCGATCATAGCCTTCGACCAATCACAGATCACGGAGCTGGAAGCGAAGGGCTCCATGAAGCTGACGATTGAAGGACAAGAGGTCGAAGTGCTCCGCGACGACGTGGAGATCACTGCGGAGAATGTCCCGGGCCTGAGCGTGGCCAGTGATGGCGCGCTCACTGTGGCGCTCGACATCACACTTACCGATGAACTCATCCAAGAGGGCATCGCCCGTGAACTGGTAAGCAGGATACAGGGCCTACGTAAAGAGAGCGGCTTTGAAGTGACCGATCGCGTGCTATTACACATTCATGCCGGAGGAGACGAGCGCGTGGCGCGGGCTGTCCGCAACCATGCCGCCTACATACTCTCCGAGACGTTGGCCGTAACACCTGAAGACCAAGTGCTTGTGCCCGCATTACCAGCAGAGGGCGCGGGCATCCACGAGGTGGAGATCGACGACCGCCTCCGATGCGCGCTAAGCCTTGTCCAATCGGCCAATTGAGAGGGGTACCCGGCTATATTTGCGGATCTTTTAACGAACCCCCCGCCGCCATGGCCAAGAAGATCGCGAAGAAGCCGGCCAAACCCGTAGCCAAGAAAGCTGCGAAGCCTGCTGCCAAAAAGCCCGGCAAGGCCAGCAAGCCTGCTGCGAAGCCCAAGGCGAAACCCGTGAAGGCGGCCAAGCCTGCCACGGCAGGCAAACCCGTTGCGAAGAAACCCGCGGGCAAACCGGTTGCGAAGCCCGTGGCCAAGAAGGCCGTGGCCAAGCCTGCACCTAAGCCCGTATCCAAGGCACCCGTGAAGCCGGTCGCGAAGCCCGTTGCCAAAGCACCAGCCAAGGCTGCCCCAGCCCCGAAGCCTGCCGCTCCGGTGAAGGCCGCGCCGGCAGCTGCCAAACCTGTAACCAAGCCGGCCCCGGTGGCCGCCCCAAAGCCTGTGAAGAAGGAAGCGAAGAAGGAAGCGAAGGAGCCCAAGGCGCCGGCTGCACCGCTGGTGACGCAAGTATCAGCACCCATGCGCCCGGTATCCGCGCCGGTCGTGAAGAAGCACGTAAGCACCTTGGAAAGCGCCGATAAGGCCCGCTACAATGACGATGAGCTGGACGAGTTCCGCGAGATCATCATGAAGAAGCTCGACGAGGCCCGTAAGGACTACGACCTGCTGAAGCAGACCTTGGCCAACACGGACAACAACGGCACCGACGATACCAGCCCGTCATTCAAGATGATAGAGGATGGTAGCGAGACACTGAGCCGTGAAGAGACAGCACAGCTCGCCGCACGCCAAGAGAAGTTCATTAAGCACCTCGAGGACGCCTTGCTGCGCATTCGCAACAAGACATACGGCATCTGCCGTGTCACCGGCCGGTTGATCAGCAAGGAGCGCCTGCGCTTGGTGCCTCATGCCACACTGAGCATCGAGGCCAAGCAGCAGATGGGCAACTAAGTCTTGGGGCCGCTATTCCGCTCAAGGCCTTGAAGCGCGCTGCCGCCATCATCCTGCTCGTGCTGCTGGCCGATCAGGCCCTGAAGGTGTGGGTGAAGCTCACCTTCACCATCGGGCAGCACATACCGGAGCACCTCGATAGCTGGTATTACCTGCATTTCATCGAGAACGAGGGCATGGCCTTCGGCATGAAGCTCGGAGGGGAGTATGGCAAGTTGGCGCTGACGCTGCTCCGCATTGCTGCCGTGTTCGGCATCGGCTTCGCACTGCGCCGCATGGTGGCTCAGCAGGCTTCCATGATCCAGGTGATCGCCGTCTCGCTTGTGTTCGCTGGCGCCCTTGGTAACATCATCGACAGCACCTTCTACGGGCTGCTCTTCAGCGCCAGCACCCCGCACGAGGTCGCTGAATTCCTGCCGGCCGCCGGCGGCTATGCAGGATTGTTCCATGGCGCGGTGGTGGACATGTTCCACTTCCCCATCTGGCGCGGGCAGCTCCCCCTATGGTTGCCGCGCGTCGGTGGATCCTACTTCGAGTTCTTCCAGCCGGTCTTCAACATCGCCGATGCGGCCATCACCATGGGCATCTTCCTCTTCATCATCGCGCAACGCCGCATGAAGCACGCGCCTTCTGAGGACCCGGCTCCGAACACACCAGATGAGGCGCCTTCATCGGCCGTGAATTCCGCGGACACGCCACCTAACCTTTGATGAACGGCAGCTCGATGCGGGCTCCATCGCTGCTGACGACACGCACGGTATAGTGGCCGGGCGACAAGGGCCCACTTAGCACCGGAACACGTAAGTCTTCCACCACTGGGTTGGCCTCAATAACCATCCGGCCCAAGGCATCTATCACCTCCAGGCGCACTTCACCGCTCATGCGCCCGCCAACATGCAGCCACGCATCATCGGTGGCCGGGTTCGGGTAGATCAATGAACGCTCGCGGTCATCGAACACGGCCACTGGCAACTTGAGTACGAGGTTCTGCCCGCTCACGATCCAGAGGTCAGGGTCAAAGTGAACGGAATCGGCTTGGAAAGGAAGGTCGAACTCGAAGCGTTGCCCACTGCTCACATGGTCGAGCCGGACCAGCTCTTCCTGGCCATCGCCGGCGAAGCGCAGGGCCACCGGCATCTCGAAGAAGCCAACACTCGCGTGCGAGGTCGTTTGGTCGATTCCGACATGCACCCGGCCATTGGCCGCCTGCGCCCAAACCACTTGATACGTGGGAAATCCCTGGCCGCTGAACCAATCCTCCATGAACTCCGCGAGGCTGACGCCGCTGGCCGCCTCCAAGTGCGCCACGAGCTGCTCGGTCACCGCGCTCCTATTGCGCACCAGGGGGTCATTGAGGTAGTCGCGAACACCTTGGAAGAAGGCCTCGTCGCCGCACACCCACCGCAGCATGTGCAGCAGCAGCGCGCCCTTCGCATAAGTGAGGCGCGCATCGAAGAGCCGCGCGATATTCAGCGTGTCGGTGACGAGCACGCTGCCGCCGGGCTGTGAGGTCACCTGATTCATGCGCGCGCGGATCTGCGGCTTCCAATACTGCGGCGCGAGGCGCTCATAGCAGAGCATCTGCAGGTAGGTGGCGAAGCCTTCATTCAGCCAGAGGTCCTGCCAACTGCCGCAGGTGACCAGGTCGCCGAACCACTGATGCGCTGCTTCGTGCGCGATGAGCTCATACCACAGTCCGCCCATGAAGCTCATGGTCTGGTGCTCCATGCCGCCGCCCCAGCCGAACTGCGCATGCCCGTATTTCTCATCGGCGAATGGGTATGCCCCGAAGAGCTCGCTGTACAGCTGCAGCTGCGCAACGATGTCATTGCTAGCGCCCTGCCACGCGCCGAGGTTCTCAGGGTAGCAGTAGTTGAGCACCTCCACATCGCCATCGGCCAGTGGCACCGTGTTGCTGAACACGCTGTAATTGGTGACCGCAAGCGCGATGAGGTAATACGCAATCGGGTGCCTATGGCGCCAATGGAAGCGCACCGCCCCATTGCCCAGATCGGCTTCTTCGATCAGCAGCCCGTTGCTTGCCACGCGGTTGCCAGTGGTGGTGGTCACGATCAGGTCCAGCGAATCGGCCTTATCGTTAAGGTCCTGCTTGCATGGCCACCAATCCTTCGCGCCATAGGGTTCGCTCAGGGTCCAGATAATGGGCGCGCCATCATGCTCAGCCTGCGCGAACGATCCGAATCCGTTCTGCGGCGGTTCACCGGCGTAGGCGACTGAGACATCGGCAATCTCCCCTTCAGAAATAGGGTCGAACAGCAGCAAGGTGAGTTTGTCGTCCGTATGCATATAACCAACGGCAGCGCCATCAACCATGGCTGCGGAGACGATGAGGGCATTGCTAAGGTCGAGCTCAACGGACTCCAATTCCGACAGCGCTGCGATCCGGTGGGTAACAATACCGGAGATGGCGCGCACCGAAGGATCAATCACCAGGTCGAGGCGGTGATGAAGCATGTCGTACCCGCGGGAAGGCTCGCCTCGTTCCTGGCGATGCGCAAGGCCCGCATGGCAGCATGCCTCATCGGCGGCGATACGCTCGACGGCCAAGGGGTCATAGCAGATCTGCGATGCGATAAGCAAGGGTGCCGATGCGGCAATGAAGAATGCAGGCGCGCGCATAGCGCCAAGGTAAGGAGGCGCGGCCCCTACAGCACGGCCGCAACAACGGCGCGCACCGCCTCGCTCCTGCCCATGGTGTAGAAATGCAGGCATGGCGCGTTGCGCTCCCGAAGCTCCTTCGCTTGCGCGATGCACCATTCGATGCCGAGGCGCTTCACCTCAAGGTCGCTCCGGCATTTCACCAATTCGTTCGCGAAGGCATCAGGCAGGTCCACGCGGAAGGTCTTCGGCAGGAAGGCGATGTGCTTGAGCGTGGTAAGCGGTTTGAGGCCTGGGATGATGGGCACCATGATCCCTGCTTCACGGCAGAGATCGACGAAGTGGAAATACTTCGCGTTGTCGAAGAACATCTGCGTCACCAGGTACTCGGCACCCGCATCCACCTTCTGCTTCAGATACGCGACATCGACGTTGAGATTGAGCGCTTCCGGATGCTTCTCCGGGTAGCAAGCTGCGCCCACGCACAGGTCAGTGGGGGCGGCCTCTTGCTCCTCCTCGTGCAGGTACTTGCCGCGGTTGAGCCCGTTGATCTGCCGGATCAGGTCCACGGCATGCGCATGGCCATCGCGTTCCGGCGTGAAGTGCGCCTCGTTCTTGATGGCATCGCCGCGCAACGCCAACACGTTGTCAATGCCCAGGAAGTTCAGCTCGATCAGCGCGTCCTCGGTCTCTTCCTGGCTGAAGCCACCGCAGATCAGGTGCGGCACCGTGTCGATGCCATACTTGGCTTTGAGCATGGCGCAAATACCCACCGTGCCCGGCCGCTTCCGCAGGCGCACGCGTTGGGTTAGTCCATTGCCTTTCTCTTTGTAGATCACCTCCTCGCGGTGGTAGGTCACGTTGATGAAGCTCGGGCCGAATTCGATCAGTGGGTCGATGCCCTCGTATATGGAACGAATGTCCTTCCCCTTCAGCGGTGGGAGGATCTCAAAGCTGAAGAGGGTGCGGTCGGCCTTGCGCAAGTGGTCGATGACCTTCATCCGATGGGCGTTTTCAAAGGGCGGCTAAAGTAGGAAGGCCCTTCGCGGTGGAAGGGCCCTCGCTTGATCAAAGCCTCGACCGCTCAGCGCAGTACGGTGATGTGCCCGGTGTGCTCGGACTTATCGCTCAGGGTGAGCACATAGAAATAGGTGCCGTCAGGTACATCGTCGCCTTTCCAAGTGTTCTTGTAATTGGTGGCGGAGTACACCTTGTTGCCCCATCGGCCGTAGATCACCAGCTCGTTCCCCCAATACTCGATATTGTCGATCACGAAGTAATCGTTGGCGCGATCGCCGTTGGGGGTGATCACGTTGGGGATGGTGATGTCCGGTGGGAAGATCACATAGACGTTCGTGACCGAGTGCGAGCAGCCATCGGCCGTGGTCACGGTGAGGGTGACGGCGTATTGACCAGGGTTCTCGAATGTCCACGAGGGATTCGGGACCGAGCTGCCGGCGCCTTGGTCATCGAAGTCCCAAGACCAAGAGGTGATGGTGCCACCTGCGATGGTGGAGAAGTCCGTGAAGTCGACCGTAGTGCCCATGGGCTGCGGCGACTGCGGGTTGGTGCCGAACTCCGCTACCGGATTGTTGGCCACGAGCACTTGATACGGCGCTGAGACTCCGGAGCACCCCTGCGCGGTGGTAACGGTCACCGTGTAGGTGCCGGTGCCTACGTTGATGGTGGGCGTGGTGGCTTGGTTGCTCCAGGCGTAGGTGTCGTAGGGCTCCGTGGTGGAGAGCGTTGCGTTCGCTCCTCCGCAACTGAACGGTGGGCCAGTGATCACAGGAGAAGGTGCAGGGGCTTCCGTTACGGTGAGCGGATCCGAAGTGAGCGGGCAATTGCCGTAGGCAACTGTCACGGTGTAGGTTCCGGCGCCCACCTGCACATTGGAACCGAAGAGGTTGCCGGGTTGCCAGACGTAGGTGTCGAAGCCCGCCGGAGCGGAAAGCTGCGCCAAGCCGCCGCTGCACACAACAGGATTGCCACCAATGATGATGGGAGCTTGCGGGGATGGCGTCACGGTCACGGTGATGGTGGTGTCGTAAGTGCAGCCGAAGTTGTCCGTGACCGAGAAATTGTATTCGAAGGTGCCGGGCGTGACACCCACCATCGTTGCGCTATATGGGTCGTTCGGGTTGCTGATCAGGTTCTGGCCCGTCCATGCAGCAGAGTCGGCTGTTTGCCCGAGCACTGGCGTGTATACTGTGAGGCTGGGGAAGAGGTCCGGATCGAATGTGATCGACCAATCGCAGATGTAACCGTTATCGATTGCGAAGAGGTCAGTAATGGTAAAGGTCCATTGGCCATTAAGGGGCAGCCGATCAGGTTGCTGAAGGGTTGCACGCTCTCGTAGGTGCCTGCCGGAATGGTCGCACCTGCATTCTCGATCCAGGTGCCATTGGTGGCGGTGGGGCTCCAGCAATACTCCCAGCAGGTCCCTGGCGTTTCCGACTCGTCGTCAACTGGCACACCGATGTAGGTGCCGCCGCCGCCTTGCTGGTGGAACACAGTGGTCTGGCCGTTCGGACAAGAAATCTGGATCACAAGGTCGCCCATGTAGCTGTGCTCCATGGTGGCGCACACGCTCAGCAGGTCGGTCGGGTCGGTAAGCGTTTGGCCTGGATCGAAATTGGTGAACGTGATAGAGGTGTTGAACGGGACGCCCTGCAGGTCGGGGAGGAATAAGCCGCCGCCCAAGTTGCTTTCCGGCAAAGCGGACCAGGTTACAGCGGTGGGGTCTGAGACCAATGGCAACGAATCGCCTTGGCAGATTGTGGTGTCGCCCGTTGTTCCCGTGAAGAGCGGCGTGGTGCTGACGAGAACCTGCAGATCAACCACGTTTACGCTGGCGCAGTCGTTGTCGTCGACCACCGTGACCTGCACAACGTATTCGGCGGGATCCGTGAATGCGTGCGTAACCACTTCTCCGCTGGTGCTGTCAACCGTGCCGTCGGCGAATTCCCAGATGTACTGTTCAATGTTGAAGCCGCTCGCTGCTGTCGATGCGCTGGCATTGAATGTGATTTCCTCGCCCTGGCACGCCAGCAATGGGATGGCGCTGCCGAAGGTGGCCACGGCCGTAGGTGGCTCACAGGGTTGGAAGCAGGTGATGTTGGCTGCGAAATCGCCCGTGCCGGTGCCGTTGCTGGTAAAGACCACCGTGAGACAGCCCGTCGGGTTGGCGAAGCTCGCCGAGATGATTCCGGGATTGTCGCCCGCCACCCACGTGCCGATCAGAGGAGCGCTTGTGTTGTCCCCATCATAGATGCTCATCTGATCATTCGGCGACACCCCAGCCGAGCTCAGATTGAAGATCACCCATTGCAGCGAGATGGCGGGCCCTGTTCCATCGGGGCAGATCACCGAGGTGAAATTCTCATTGTCACCGTAAGGGCCGCCGTTGCCATTGCTATCCAGGAATGCCCCTTGGCAGGCATTCACAGTCGGCTGGTTCATGTAATACTCCTGCGCATTGGCAGTCAGAGCCGCAGTGGTCAAGCCAACTGCGATCCAGCTTCGCAACATCATTCGGCGGGGGGTGTTGATCATCGTAGTACGGTCACATGGCCAGTGTATTCCGATTTGTCCTGGAGCTTGAGCACATAGTAGTAGGTGCCATCGGGCAGGTCATCGGCCTTCCACGTGTTACGGTAATTGGTGGCTTCGTAAACCTTCTGACCCCAGCGATTGAACACCGTGAGGTCATTCACCCAGAACTCGATGTTGTCGATCACGAAGAAATCGTTCTGGCGGTCGCCATTGGGCGAAATCACGTTGGGGATGGTGATGTCGGGCGGGAAGATGTCGTAGCGCTGCGTAATGGTATCGGTGCACCCGAAGGCGTTGATCACAATGAGCGTTACCCAGTACTGGCCAGGATCGCCATAGGTCCAAGCCGGCGACTGCTCATCGCTGCCGTTGCCCGTGGGGTCGAAGGTCCACTGCCAATCCACGATGGCGCTTCCTTGTCCGTTGCTCAGGTCGGTGAACTGCACGGTGGTGCCCGTGGGCTGCGGTGAATCCGGGTCGGTGCCGAAATCAGCAACGGGGTCATTCACCACAGTCACGCCATAAGGCGCCGATGTGCCTGAGCATCCGTTGGCATCAGTCACGGTAACGGTCACCGAACCGCTGCCGCTCTGCGTGGTGCTCGCCGTGCTGCCGGTGCTCCAGTTGTAGCTCTGGTAAGGCTGGATGGTGGCGAGCAGCACGGGAGTGCCGCCGCAACTGAAGTTCGGCCCTGTGATCACCGGCGCGGGGTTTGGCACCTGCGTCACGGTGAAGGTGTTGGAGAACGTGGTACAGGGCCCGATGCTGGCTGCCACGAAGTAGGTTCCTGCTTGCACGCTGATGGATTGGCCCACCGCATTGTTGTTCCAAGTGTATGTCTCGAAGCCTGGTGTCGCGCTGATGTTCACGATGCTTCCTTCACAGAGCTGCGCCGGACCGGTGATCGAAACCGGAGGCAGCACGATCTCCTGCACAGTGACCTGCGATTCATAGATGCAATTGAGGAACTGCGCGGTGATGCTGTATGAACCAGCCGTGACCGTGATCGACTCGTCGAAGGATCCGGTGCTCCATTGGATCAAGTCATAGAGCGAGCCATTCACGCTCAGCGTGGTGTTGGCGCCTTCGCAGTATTGCAGCGCACCGCTGATCGTGGGCGGTCCCGGGTCCTGCTCCACCACAGTGAAGGGTGCGGATACATTCACGCAGCCTTGGTAGTAGCCCGTTACGGTGTAGGTTCCTCCCGCAACGAAAACGGTCTGGTCGGTCTCGCCGGTGCTCCATAAGAGGCTGTCATAGCCGAAGGAGGCCGTGAGGTCGGGGAGCGGCTCACCACAATAGAGGTCAGGGCCCGAGATGGAGAGCTCAGGCGCGTTCACGATGGAGACCGTGAAGGGCGGGGAGGTGAGTTGGCAAAGCCCGGTGCCGCCCGTCACGGTGAAGGTGCCGGGCTGATTCACGGTTATCGAAGGGCCGCTCTGACCATTGCTCCAAACAAAGTTCGAGAAGGGGCCTGTAGCCGTGAGCGTGGTGCTCTGCCCTGCGCAGATGGCCGCGGGCCCAACAATAGCTGGTGGGCTTGAGGGCGCTGGCGTCACTTCGATCACGATGTTGATGATGGAACTGAGATTCGGTGTGCCATCGTCGGTGCCGGTGAAGGTGACCGTGTGAAAGCCGATCTCACCGGCAGTGGGCGTGAACTGCCCGGTGACAGAGGCCACGATTCCGCTGGTGTTGGCGATCTCTGTCCATGAGCTGATGGTGGGCGCGCTGGAGGTGGCCACCGTGGTCTGATTGTTCTCTGGTGAGAGAAAGGTGAGTTCCAGGTCTGCGGTCTGACCCACGCAGGCGCGCAGAGTATCGCAGAGGTACAGGCCCGCGGCGATGGGCGGGATGTTCTGCGTGCTGGTGACCGTGGTGTAGACGAAATTCTTGAAGTCTAGCCAGCTGATGCCATCCGGAATGCCGAACGGTCCGTCGTAATCACTACCCGCGTGATCGAATCGGCCGAACTGGATGAAGTCGGTGCCATTGCCGCGGTTCGCGCCAACGGTTGCTGGAATGCCGCCGAAACCGCCGACGCCCTGCGATGCGCTGCCGGTGGTCCACTGCATGTCCTTATAGCAGAAGCTCACGTTCTTCCCAATGCCGACCACTGGATCATTGCCATCGGTGATGATCACCTGGAACCAATTCCGCTTATCGGTCTGTTGGTTGAAGTAGCCCACGCCCACCCAGTTCACGTACATGGCAGTGGGTGTGATCTTGTACCAGACCTGTCCGCCATTCCCTCGGGTATCCACATCGGCCCAGAAGGGTGCCACCATCCGATTGTTCGCGTTAGGGAAGGCTGTAGCGCTGAATGTGCCGAATGCTTGCAGGAATGAGATGTTGCCGTTGTTGTTGATGAAGCAGGAAGTGTACGTGTCACCGTACAGGTTGAAGGTGAAGGGAAGCGGCAAGTTGCCGGTGGAGCCATCGTCATTCGGAGCCATGGCCAAGGTGTAACTGGCGTCCGGCTCAATCCAGCAATTGCAATCGTCGGGGCCGCCACCACGCTCTTCGCCAGCTCCTGGCGGTACCAGATCGCTTTCTGGAGCAGGGGTGCTCGGCATGGCGCCCGGGGCCAACGTACCTGCAAGCTTGGCGGCATGGTAGTCTGCTGCGCCCATGATCATTGGGGCCTGGGAATGCGCACTTGCGCAAATCAGGAAAGCTGCCAAGGCAAGGAGTCGGCTGTGCGCCATCATGCAGTCGGGTATCGCATAATCGCCATTCTGCGAAAGGCCGGCAAACTTACGCAGCGCATCCGGCTGATTCTCAATTGGTGCTGCCGCGGTTCAGCCACACCACTTTGCCATCGGCCACCACATGGCCTCCGAGCGTAATGGCCTCCACCGCCACGAGGTACATGCCATCGTCGCAATTCAAGCCCTGCCACTCATCATCGACGCTGGCCGAACTGAACACGAGCTGGTTGTTCTTCATGCTATACACGCGCACCAGCACACTGCTGAAGCCCTGCCGGGGCAGGATGCGGTAGGTGTCGTTTATGCCATCGCCGTTGGGCGTGAAGGTGTTCGGCATGAAAAGCTTGATGGGCTCCTCCGCCTTCGGGGCCGTCGTTTCCATGGGTGGCATCTCAATTCCGGTATTGTTGCCTTCTGCCTTCTCCGGTTGGGCTGCCTGCGGCGTTGTCACTGGTTCGCTGCCGAGCACTTCGAGCATGGTCCGAACGGTGAGGTCCTCGATGATCTGATCTACTACGACCACCTCTTCTGCAATCGGCGTGGAAGCCACGTCCGATTCTGCCGGCTCAACCGGTGAATCCGAGGGCTGTGCTTTCACGGGCTGAACCACGGTGCGTCTTTCTGGCATCGAGGCGCTCCGTTGGTCCAGAGATTCGGAGCGGGGCACATGCTCTGGCTCCGTTACCACGACAGGCTCCAGCAGGTTCTCGGGGCGAGGTTCAAGAGCAGCCTCAACGACCTCTACCGGATTGCTGTTGAGGGCGAATACCAAGGCACCAACGGCAACCATGCCAGCTACACCGGCAGCCATCCAGCCATAAGCGCCTGTCCATCCACCGCCAGCCACCGGATGCCCGAGCTGGTTGCTGATGTTGCCCCAAGCGCTTGGGTCAACAACTGATTCGTGATTCTGGAACCGTTCGCGGAACAGGTCATTCACAGGGTCCGAAGCAGGTGCGGCGGTAAGCAGCTTGGCCTCGATCACGGCCCACGTGCCAGGATCCACCGGGGCCTCATGGCCTTGGAATCGCTCACGGAACAGGTCGTTCAGGCTATTCTTCATGGTCGTTGGCATAGGGTGCGCCCACCTCTTTGGGCAGCAGCTTGCGCAGGTAGGCCCGCGCCTTCATGAATTGCGATTTGCTCGTGTTCTCCGAGATCCCGAGTTGTTCAGCGATTTCTTTGTGCGGGAAGCCTTCTATCGCGAAGAGGTTGAACACGGTGCGGTAGCCGGGCGGAAGGGCTTGAATCAGGTCCATCAGTTCATCAGTGCTCATGCTGGTGAGCACCTGTTCATCAGCTTGGTGCAGGTGTTCGGCCTCGGTGAGGTCCACACTGTGGTCGTACGGCTTGTTGCGCCGGATATGGTCCAAAGCGGTATTCACCATGGTCCGTGCGATCCAACCGCCCAAAGGGCCGTCGCCCCTGAAGTGATCCATCTTCTGGAACACCTTCACGAAGCCGTCCTGGAGCATGTCCTGGGCCTGTTCACGGTTGCCGGCGTAACGCATGCAAATGCTCATCATTTTCCGGGCATAGGCCTTATAGAGGGCCTTCTGCGCAATCGGGTCGCCATTGATGCACCCGGAAACGAGTTGTTCATCCGTCATGGCGGTCCGTGTTCTATGATGCGGGTCTGGCAACGGAAGTTGCCTGAGCGCGGCCCTCTAAACTACTAGGCTCGCAAGGCAGTCCGCTTCTAGCGGATCAGGGTCACCGAGCCTGAGAGCTCCACCTTGTCTAGCGAACCTGAAGGCCAAGCCTCCAGATGCCAGACATACACCCCCAAGGGCATAGCTGCCCCAGCTGTGCCGAAGGTGCCATCCCAGCCTTCGCCCGAAGTGGTGCTATAGAGCTGGCGACCCCACCGGTCGAAAACCTGAAACCGACTGAGCCCCAGCTCCATACCCATCAAATAGGGGAAGTACTTGTCATTCAGGCCATCGCCATCGGGCGTGAAGGCAGTTGCCGCTAAAAGGCCGATGGGCTTCATGGGCAGCGCGGGAAGCGCCCCAAGATCATCCACCTGAGCATTGCTCTCTACGCCAGCCACGGGACCTGCGGCAAGCACCGGGCGATCGGCCCCCACTAGAATCAAGCTCGGATGAGCGTCGTTGCCATTCTGAGCCAGCGCGCTGAGGGAGAAGGCCAGAGTTGAAAGAGCTACGGTTCGGAGGAGCGTAAGATGGCGCATGCGTGAAGGGGTGTGAGCGGCCTCTATAAGGATGGCCTGGACGTGCAATGGTTGCCTGTCGTCGGCTTCGAGCCACCTAAGGTAGCGCCTTCCCCCCAGAGCGCAAGCCATTGGGATACATTCGCGCGCCCTAACAACGCCCTCCCCGACCGGATTCATGGAACACATCCGCAACTTCTGCATCATCGCCCACATCGACCACGGTAAGAGCACCCTGGCCGATCGCCTCTTGCAGATGACCGGCACCATCGCCGATCGCGATATGCAGGCGCAGGCCCTTGACGATATGGACCTGGAGCGCGAGCGTGGGATCACCATCAAGAGCAAGGCGATCCAGATGGACTACACCCTCAATGGGCAGAAGTACATCCTGAACCTGATCGACACCCCCGGCCATGTGGATTTCAGCTACGAGGTGAGCCGTAGCATCGCCGCCTGCGAAGGCGCGCTGCTCATCGTGGACGCCACCCAAGGCATCCAGGCGCAGACCATCAGCAACCTCTACCTCGCGCTGGAGCACGACCTGGAGATCATCCCCATCCTCAACAAGATGGACCTCGCGAGCGCGAACCCCGAAGAGGTGAAGGACCAGATCGTGGACCTTCTGGGCTGCAGGCGCGAGGAGATCATGGCCGCCAGCGGCAAGACGGGCCTCGGCGTGGATAAGGTGCTGGAGGAGATCGTGCATCGCATCCCTGCTCCGAAAGGCGACCCGAACGCCCCGCTGCAGGCGCTCATCTTCGACAGCGTCTTCAATCCTTTCCGCGGCATCATCGCCTACTTCCGCGTGAAAAATGGCACCATTCGCAAGGGCGATCAGGTGAAATTCTTCAACACCGGGGTCGAATACGGCGCCGATGAAGTGGGCTGCTTGAAAATGGAGATCCAGCCCCGCCCCGATGTGAGGGCGGGCGATGTGGGCTACATCATCAGCGGCATCAAGACCGCCAGCGAAGTGAAGGTGGGCGACACCATCACGCACCGTGATCGGCCCTGCGCCGAGGCCATCCACGGGTTCGAGGAAGTGAAGCCCATGGTGTGGGCGGGCATCTTCCCCGTGGATACCGACGACTATGAGGAGATGCGTGATGCCATGGAGAAGCTCCAGCTCAACGACGCCAGCCTGACCTGGACGCCCGAGAGCAGCGCGGCGCTCGGTTTCGGCTTCCGCTGCGGCTTTCTAGGCCTGCTGCACATGGAGATCATCCAGGAACGACTGCAGCGCGAGTTCAACATGAGCGTGATTACCACCGTGCCCAACGTGGGTTACGTGATCACCAAGACCAACGGAGAAGTATTCGAGATCCACAATCCGAGTGAATTGCCCGAGGTGATGCACATCGAGAAGATCGAGGAGCCCTACATCAAGGCGCAGGTGATCACCAAGGCCGAGTACACCGGCGCGATCATGACGCTCTGCATCGAGAAGCGTGGCATCCTCACCGGGCAGAACTACCTCACCACCGATCGCGTGGAGCTCAGCTTTGAGCTGCCGCTGGGTGAGGTGGTCTTCGATTTCTACGATAAGCTCAAGAGCATTTCTCGCGGCTACGCCAGCTTCGATTATCACCCGGTGGGCCTGAAGGAAAGCGACCTGATCAAGCTCGACATCCTCCTCAACGGCGAACGCGTTGATGCCCTCAGCGCGCTCATCCACCGCGACCACGCGCACGAACTGGGCAAGAAGATGTGCAGCAAGCTGAAGGAGCTCCTGCCCCGCCAGCAGTTCGATATCCCCATCCAAGCGGCCATCGGTGCCAAGATCGTGGCCCGCGAAACCGTGAAAGCGCTGCGAAAGGATGTGACCGCGAAGTGCTACGGCGGCGACATCAGCCGAAAACGCAAGCTGCTCGAGAAGCAGAAGGAGGGCAAGAAGAAGATGAAGCAGATCGGCACGGTAGAAGTTCCCCAGCAGGCGTTCCTCGCGGTGCTGAAGCTGGATTGACTTAGCCCCTCGGAACGTTGCGCGCGGGGTTCCCAATAGCCGCGCAGTTCGGCGGCACGTCCTTCACCACCACGGCGCCCGCTCCGATGGCCACATCATCTCCGATCGTGATGGGCCCGATGATCACGGCGTTCGCACCGATGTCCACACGGTCGCCGAAGCGCGGGGCGCGGCTGTAACTGCCATCCTTCAGTTGCTTGTTGCCAATAGTGCAGCTGTTGCGCACCGTGCAGTTGGCGCCGAACACGGCGCCGTCGTTTATGACAAGGGCCTGGCCGTGCTCGATGCGGAAGCCCGGCCCCACACGCGTCTTCCACGGCAGCTCGATGCACAGGAACCACTCCACCATGATCCGGTACCCGATGAAATAGGGCAGGAAGAGGATGAAGGTCACGGGGCTCTGGCGCAGCAAGTGCGCGATACGGTACAGCAGCATCACGAGCCGGCTCTTGGGATTGCCGGTGCCGGCCGCCCAGTCCTGGAAGATGTTCCACGCGCTCGCCATCACTGCTGCTTGCCCGTCAAAGGTGATACGTGCTGATTAAAGAGCAGCTTGAGCCCTTGCGGCACATAGAGCGCGAGCCTCACCAGCTGGCTCAGCGCTACGCCGAAGGGCCCCAAGCCGATGGCACGGCCCACCAAGCGCCCTTCGCGCAGCATCTTCCGCAAGGGCAAGCGCATGCTGGCGCCGCCCGCCGTGAAGTGCGCCAGCGGCTCGGCGAGGTAGAGGAACTGCGGCGGCGATTCCATCCACGCATCAAGCGTCCATTTGTGGTCGCCGCTCACCTTGATGGTGATGTCGAACGGATGACCTGCGTAGTAGCTGCGGCGAACGAAGAATGAAGGATGGTTGAGCACCATCTCCCAGTACTTCAGCAGGAATCCGTTCAGGCGCGCCTTCTTCACCTTGCTGTGCCCATTGGGGTACTCCAGCCAGATGTCGCCGTGAACGATGTTGATGCCGCTCTTGCCGCGCACCGCGCCCATCGCGCGCTCCACGCTATGCGGCGCGTACCAGTCATCTGCGTTGATCAGCCCCACCCATTCGCCCGTACAGAGCGCCACGCCTTTGTTCATGGCATCGTAGATCCCCTTGTCGCGCGCGCTCGCCCAATAGGCCAGTTGATCCTCATAGCGCCGGATGAGCTCCAGCGTGCCATCGGTGCTGCCGCCATCGACGATGATGTACTCGATGTTCGGGTACGATTGCGCCAGCACGCTCTGGATGGTGCGCTCCAGTGTGGCCGCTCCGTTGAATACGACTGTCACGATGCTCACCAAGGGCAGATCAGCGCTCTGCTCGGGAACAATCCCGCGCGTGCGCCGCCCTCCGTGGATCAACTCGGACATCGCGGCAAATGTCAACCCTGTGATGCGCTGCCGGAGCACGGTTCCAGCATGGCTTTCAACAGGGTGGCGGTGATGCGCCAAGGCTGCCTGTAACTTCATCCGCCCTCGCGCGTCACACCCGCAGGCACCGGCTCCCTCCCCGATGACCATCACTGAATTCAACGCCGCCGTGGACGCGCATGCCGATGGCTTGTACCGGTTCGCCCTGAAGCATCTGCGTGATGCTGACCAAGCGAAGGATGTGGTGCAGGAGAGCTTCGCTCGGCTTTGGGCCAAGGTGGATCAGGTCGATGGGGCCAAGGCGAAGAGCTATCTCTTCACGACCGCCCACCACGCCATCGTGGACGAGACCCGCAAGGGTGGTCGTGTGCGTCGCATGGAGGAGCACCACGAGGACCTTCAGCACACGAGTATGGCCCAGCCAGACCTGAAAGCCGTGCTCGATGCCGCGCTGGCAACGCTCCCGCCGATCCAGCGCAGCGTAGTGCTGCTGCGCGACCTCGAAGGGTACACCTACGAGGAGATCGCGGAGCTCACCGGATTGAATCTGCCGCAGGTGAAAGTGTACATCTACCGTGGCCGCACTGCGCTGAAAGAACACATCGGCCAACTCGACCTGGTGTTATGAGCGAACGCATCGGACCCCACAACTACGAGGCCTGGCTGCTCGATCAGCTGGAAGGGCAGTTGACGGCCGAGCAGGAGCGTGAGCTCGAAGCCTTCCTGATCGCACACCCGCAACTCAGGCCCGCAGGTGACGCATTGCCCAAGGTCGACACCGATTCTGCCCCGCTCCCCGATGCTGACCGCGAAGCGCTGAAGCGGGCGCTGCCCCCAACGGGCTTCGTCACCGAGGCGACCCTGCACGACCACCTCATCGCTCGGCATGAAGGTGATCTGAGCCCGGAGCAAGGGCGGGCCTTGGCGGAGTTCCTCCGCACTCGTCCTAGGGCGCAACGCGTGGATCGCCAATACGCGCATGCCAGGGTCAACCCTGAACCAATCGCCCTCGACAGCCGCGGATCGCTTCATCGCGCCTTGCCGCCTTCAGGCCTGCCTGCATTAGGTAATCTGGACGACTTCCTCGTAGCCCGGCTCGAAGGCGACCTGAACACAGAACAAGAGCGCGCCCTCGAGGAGCTGTTGGCGGAACACGAGCAGGCTCGGAATGCATGGGCCTTTATGAAAGCGACCCGCATTGCGCCTGAGTCCATCGTGTTCAACGGGAAACCCGAACTCAAGCACTCGGCGAAGGTGATTGCCATCGGGGCTGGTGGGCAAGCGTGGCGCTTAGCGGCTGCTGCATCCATTGCTCTGCTGCTCGGACTTGGCTGGTGGTGGTTGCGCGGCGAGCGCAACGCGAATCCCGACTTCGCTCAACGCGGAACCACCGTTCCGTCAGTGGCTCAGCAACCATTATCCGGAGGCGGACAATCCGATGAGCGCGAACAGCCTTCGGTCTCTGATTCAATTGCGCGGCCCAACAAGTTGAGCGCACCAGCGCAATACAAGCCGGAGGAGCGACAGTTCAACGAATCACCGTTGATTCCAGAATCCGCTGAGCCGTTGCCACCAGCCCCCGAGCCGGAGGAGGCACCCATGGCGTACATGCCGCATGAAGGAACACCTGAACAGGAACCCAATCCGCAGTCCGTGGAACCCTTGGCGATTGCGCAGGCCCGTGCGACCGGACAGCCCAACATGGAGGTTTCCGCGCCCACGATCGGGCAAGCACTTAAAGGTGCCGTGCGCGAACGCGTGCTGGCCTTGGAAGCTGAGCCCGCCAGGCCCTTGGACGCCAAGGATGCGGAGGCCGCCGTTGACTTCGCCTTGCGCACTGTTGCCGGCAATCGTGCGGGCCTCGCCGTGAATCGTGATGCGCAAGGGCGCCGCAATGGCTTCGACCTGCGCCTGGGCCGGCATCTGGCCCTCAGCGCGCGCCGCTGAGCATCGCGCCAACCGCTCATCAGCGCGAGCGCACCGCTCATCATCCAGCAAGCGTACATCTGTAACGTGGCCCGGCACAGCCCCGTCCTATGCGCAATCAACGCAACACCACCACTGCCATGAGAACCCGAATCGCTCGCCACCTGCTCGTCGTCGCATCCGTGCTCACCTTGGGCTATGCCCGAGCCGCTGAGCCGATCCCTGGCAATGCGCCAGCCACCGTCAACGCCACCGTGCTCGAGCGCTCGCTCGATCGCGCCCTCAACCGCCACATGACCTATCCTTGGCTGGAACAGGGGGATATGACCGGCAAGGTCTTCGTGAGCTTCAACATCGATGCTGAAGGGAAAGTGCAAGTCCTCAGCTGCAACAGCTCCAACGAGCGCCTTCGCGCCTACGTGCTGCGCAAACTGGGTCGCATCGACATCGGCAGCAATCCCGAGGGCATCTGGAGAACCACGCACATGGTGATCGACTTTCATCCCGAGCGCCAAGGCTGATCGAAAGCCGACAGTTTGGAGCGTAACGGCCTCGCGGGAGCGGGGCCGTTCGCATTTGCAACACGCTGTAACTCCAACTGCATGAGCTCGTCATACGACCAAGAAGACGAACCCATGAAAACCGCCCTACTGATCTACTCCATTCTGCTGTTGCCCCCTATCGCCAACGCACAGAATGATACTGCCGTGTCTCCCGACCGCATGCAGGCCCTCGAAGTGCAGCTCCGCAGCGATGATGGGCTCGAGGTGCACATGAAGGAGGGCGATTCAACCGTGACCAAGGGCACCTTCACCTTCGACACCAAGTACAAGCGCATCACGGTGAAGTCCGAGCCCAAGCCATGGGTGAGCAAGCAGGACAGCCTTGACGAAGTGCTGCGCGACAAACGCCGCGAGCGCCGCAACCAGTTCACCAATTGGGCCGGGGTCGACGCCGGCGTGAACTTCCTCACCGGTGCCGATGGCGATGCCGACCTCGATGCCAGCGCTGATTTCATGCAGATCGATCACGGGCGCTCGCGCTTCCTGAGCATCAACTTCATGGAGCAGAAGATCGAATTCGGTACGCACCATGTTGGCCTGCTTACCGGACTGGGCTGGGAGTTCGTGAACTATCGCCTGAAGGAAAACGTGCTCCTGGCGCAGCAGGGAGATAGTGTTTTCGGGGTGCCGGTGGAAAGCCCCGATATCGACAAGAACAAGCTGCGCATGATGGGTTTCCGCATGCCGCTGATGCTCGAGTTCAACACCAAGCGCGCGCCAATGCCCAGCGCTTCCGACCTCGAAGCCGCCCGCGCCGACACTACCGGCGCCCTCGCGAAGCGTTACCGCTACTCGCGCCGGAACAACGTCAATCTTGCGGTCGGCGTGGTGGGCAGCTGGTATTTCGACACCATGTACAAGCAGCGCTACCAAGTGGAGGGCAAGACCGTGCTGGACCGCGACAAGGGCGACTTCAACCTGCTGCCCTATCGATTGGCAGCGGCCGCTCGCATCGGCTTCGGCAAGTTCACGCTGTTCGCAGAATGGTCGCTCACGCCGCTCTTCCAAGAGGGCAAAGGGCCGGAGCTCACCCCTTGGGTGGTGGGCCTGCAGTTGGTCGGGTTCAACTAGTGCGCAAGCGCTACGAGGGGTTGGGCCCAGGGCCGTGAGCCAGTCCTCTGTGCAGAGGGCGCAGCTCGCGGCCCACTCCTACATTCGCGCTCCGCAATCGGCCACGCCTCATGGGACGCATCTTCGAGAAACGCAAGCACAAGATCTTCGCGCGCAACGCCAAGCTCAGCAAGCTCTTCACCCGCATCGGCAAGGAAATCGCCATGGCCGTGAAGGCCGGCGGGCCGAGCCCCGAAGCGAACAGCCGCCTCAAGGTCGCCATCCAGAACGCACGGGGCATGAACATGCCCAAGGACAACATCGACCGCGCGATCAAGAAGGCGGCTGGCGGCAGCGAGGCGGACTTCACAGAAATGACCTACGAAGGCTACGCGCCAGGTGGCGTTGCCGTGTTCGTGGACGTGGCCACCAACAACCCCACGCGCACCGTGGCCAATGTGCGGAGCTTCTTCTCCAAGTGCGGAGGCACACTGGGCACGTCCGGATCCCTCTCGCACGTGTTCGAGCGTAAGGCCGAGTTCGTGCTGGAGGCCGCCGCCCTCAAAGGCCGTGACCCCGATGAGTTCGAGATGGAGCTCATTGATGGGGGCGCCGACGATGTGCTGCGCGATGAGGAAGGGTTCATCATCTACGCGCCCTTCGCCTCCTTCGGCACCATGCAGCAGAAGCTCGAGCAACTCGGCGTTGAAGTGAAAAGTGCCGAACTGAAGCGCTTCCCCCTTTCCACCATGCCGGCCGATATCACCACGGCTCGGGCCGTGCTCAAGCTCGTTGACCTGCTCAATGAGGACGACGATGTGAATGCCGTGTACCACAACATGGACATCACGGAAGAGGTGGAGGCGGAACTGGAATCGGAATAGGTTGCAGGAATTTAAGTCTTGCCGTTGACCGTGTATTGACCGGCATCCGTTGTCCAAGAATGAAGAAGGGCGACCGTTGTGGGTCGCCCTTCTTTATTCGATTGCTTCTTTCGGCTCAGGCCGCAGCGGCTTCCTCGCGCTTGTTCGGCAGCAGTTGGAAGTTACTCATCACCACCTCGGTGATGTAGCGCTTGCTGCCGTCCTTGGCTTCGTAGCTGCGGTGCACCAAGCGCCCTTCGAGCATCACGGGTGAACCTTTGCGCAATAGGCGCTCGGCCATCTCGGCGGTCTGGCCCCAGGCCACCACGGTGTGCCACTGGGTGTCGGTGACACGCTCACCGCTGGCGTTCTTGTAGCTGTCGTGCGTGGCTACTGACAGCCGGGCCACCTTGCGGCCTTTTGCGATCTCGCGCACTTCGGGGTCAAAGCCGAGGTTCCCTACGAGGTGGACTTTGTTCTTCAGCGTGTTCATGGTACTTGGGTTTTTGTGTGTTTGACTTTCGGTTTCCGCCGACCGGTGCTGATGCCGACCGACGCTGCAAACTTTTTCCCAAGCAGCACCGGGCATTCGGCCAGTACCCGGTTGTAAGTGGTTACAGCCGTTTGTTGTCGTTTGCTTGGGGGCGGCGCATTCACGCGTTCGCGCCTATCTTCCCATGCCCTAACGCCAAGGCAGCGTCGCGCCTGCGATGAGTGTCTTGGCCCTAGAAAGGCCCTTCGTTGCGTGAATTGACCGAACGCGAGCTGGTAAAGGGCTGCTTGGATGGCGAACCCCGCTGCCAGGAAGCCCTTTACGCCCGGTACGCGCGCCGCATGTATGCGGTGTGCCTGCGGTATGCCCGCCACGAATTAGAGGCCCGTGGACCTGATGCAAGAAGGATTCATCCGCGTGTTCGAGAAGCTGAAGGACTTCCGCATGGAGGGCCTTGGAGGGCTGGATCCGCAGAATCATGGTGCATACCGCAATCAATTGCTACCGTCGCAAGAGCTTCCAGCAAGAACGCTTCGGGCTTGGAAAAACTGCCCGAGAGCCCCGTGCCCGCTGACGCCATGGACCGCCTTGGGACCGAAGAACTCTTGGCCATGGTCTCCACGCTGCCTGAGGGCACCGCATGGTATTCAACCTATTTGCCATTGAAGGTTTCGACCATGCCGGGAGATCGCCCAGCATGCTGGGTTGCGGTGAAAGCACTTCGCGGAGCCAATTGGCAAAGGCGCGGCGCATGCTTCAATCGATGATCACCGCCTCAACCACCCCTGTACATGTCGGGAACGCATCCCATTGACGAGCTCTTCCGAAAGAGCCTCGCAAGGCGCCCTCAGCGATCCCGCCACCTGAGGTGGGGGCGACCATCTTGTCCCATGTGCGGGCCAAACGTCGGCGGACGGTGATTTGGAGGGAGGCGCTCGTTGGTGCTTTGATCCTGTTGACCGGATTCACAGCCAACGTGGTCTGGGTCGTGCGGTCGGGCTCAGGACCGGATGCCCCTGCTGGAATCGTCGAAAGCACATAGGCCCGGCACCCGTGGAGGGCGCTTTGCCAGCACCTGGCGCGGGCGCGCGAGGAACCGGCTGAGCAGTTGGGAAGCGCAGGCTCCTTAGGAACCGTGGCGCCAGCAACAGCCGTAGCAAATCCATTGCGGAAAACACAAGAGCCGCCATCGGCACCGATTGGAAGTCGCCGCAATCCATCGGGTTCACCAGCGTTGTTTGGAAGCGTTGCGCTGGAATCGTCGAACGGCAACTCCACCTGGGTGAAAATGGATCTTCTGACGCCCCTGCGCGCATCGAAGAGGCCTTCGAGTGATGCGCCGAAAGAAGCTCCTCGTGGTCGGGTTACAGATGAAATCAACCGCCTTCGGCTTATTCATGCACTCCCGAATCCTCTGTCAGAGAGAGCCCATGGGGCTCGGCAGCAAGCCTACGGTACGCTCCAGTGGGATATGGTGGGTAGCCATCACGTCGAGCGCACAGGCCTCGCGCTATCAATGGCAAAGCGACCATGCGAACCTGCAACGCGCCTTGCAGGGCAATGGGCGATGGCAAGGGGTCTGGCATTCGGCGCATTGGCGGGCCGGGCATGGCCTTCGGATTGAGCATCGGGCTTGGCGTGGAGGCCGACCGACTGACCAGACCTACCGCAGCCTTGATCAGCGCACCGAGCGACAAACAGAGACCGTGACC
Organism: Flavobacteriales bacterium; assembly: GCA_016705545.1. Taxonomy (GTDB): domain Bacteria; phylum Bacteroidota; class Bacteroidia; order Flavobacteriales_F; family PHOS-HE28; genus PHOS-HE28. Next base: position 942,350 of record JADIYA010000001.1, on the reverse strand, counting down.
CAGGTCATCACGTTTGAACACCCAGGTCTTCGCTTCTTCCGTGGACACGGTCAGCACCGATGTGGTTCGCGAGGCCCAAGCTGAAGGAGCCGACCGCCGCGTGCGCATCGCATTCCGTTGGAGGCAGCGTGGCAGCTGGCAGCCAGGCGGTGGCGCTTCGGGCCTCGTGCAGGCCTTGTCGGCGAGTACTTCCATCGATCTCCGGCCAGCTTGGCCGTGGACCCCTCTGACCGCATGTGTGCATGGCGACGACTTTCGCCGGCCGAGTTGCGGAGCTTCGTTACCCTTCAGGCGGCAATCGCCGGAATCGATTTCGGCTTTATGTTAATTGCCCGCTCACGCATCATCGCCACGCCATTCGCCTCGGTCGCGTACGACCACTTTCGGAGGCGCTTCGGACGCACATGCCCGTCCTGAACGCTTCGGGCTGCGCCTTATGATTCAACACCGCTTCTGACCTCACGCCCTTCTTCCGTAACACCTCGCCTCATTCTGATCGGACCTCGCATGGCCTATTGCTTCTCTGGGGCAAAGTGCTCAGCGGCTATTCGCTCGCAAAGGGCGGCGGCACGCTTCAAACCTGCGATACCAGCATGCATGTTGATTCTCAACGGCCTACCTGACGGCTACCAATGCCAATTCACCCCGGCGGTGACCACGGGCAGCACATCGGTGAGCGGAGCGCAATGGGATTACTACAACTATGATTCAGGCTCTTGGTCAACGGATTACACCAGCGCCCCAATCGCCTACTTCCCCCACAGCCCTACCCCATATGCTACACTGTGCGGGCCTTCGACCAGTTGGCTTCACAACCGTGCATCACCACCGTATGCAAGTTGATTGCACCGCAAGCTCTAGCAGAGTGCGCCAGCCTCACCGTCAACTTCGGTATCGCTGCGGCCAGCGCCGGCACCATCACCTTCCAAGACCTCACAGTTCCCGGCGGGGTCCGTGGAAAGCACCTTCTGGAGCTTCGGCGATGGCTCCAGCATCGCTACCTCGCCATCGCCTGTTCATACCCCTCCAAGGCAATGGCCCCTTCGAGGTCTGCCTCACCGTAGTGGTGCGGCGCCTTCGTATTGCACCGCCACCCTTTGCCAATGGTTCCACTTGGCCCAACCGGCCTGCCCTGCTCCGAGGTGGTTAGCCAAGGCTTCGCGGTGCTCCAATATGAGAACCTGGTTGGCGTTGTGGACACCTCTCACGTAACCGGCATGAACGCTCGTTACGATTGGGACTTCGGCGATGGGGCGGTGCCGTCGGGCCGTGTGGTGCACGCCTACGTGCCCTTGCAGAGCTATTCGCTTGCGGCACCCTGAGGGCGTGGGGGCCACTGCTGAGCGATACCTGCGTGAAGCACGATTTGCCGCGAAGTCTTCATTATGCCGGAAGTCTCCGATTGCTGAACTCGACCGGGCCAATGCACGATTGGCCTGGCCTCGCCCTTCACTGATGCGCTCACTGTTGCTCGAGCCCTGAGCGGCGAACCTTGGTGCTGCTCGATGGCGCCGGGCGAACTGTGCTCAGCAGACCACTGGCGCCGTCAGCCGCACCGAGCACGCTGCCAATGGCCCATCTCACCCCCCGGAAGCTGCACGCTCTTGCTGGAAGGGCGAGCTTGGCCGTGCATTGGCAGCGGCTCGTTAAGCAACCCTAATCACTGTTCGTCTGCTTCGGCTATGACCGGCTCGGCCTTGGGCGCTGAGCAGCTGGTAATCGGAAGGACCACCTCCGGTGCTCATGCGCTTGCTGCCGTCGTTGGCCTCATAGCTGCGGTGCATCGGACGACCCTCGAGCACGATGCCGCTGCCCCTTGCGCAGACTGGGCCATGCGCTCAGCCTGTTTGCCCCAGGCTACTACGGGTGCCATTGGGTATCATCCTTCCACTCGCCGTCGGCCGCTTTGAAAACGCTCGTTGGTGGCACGCTCATCCGCAGCAGCGGGCGGGGCCGCTGCCAACGGTCTTCAGTTCAGGTCCTTTCCGATGCGCCTTACGAGCTGCACTTTGTTCTTCATCGTCGTCATTTTGGGGTATTGGGTTTGGGTTGTTGCTGGCCAGCCTTCGTGACCGTCCTTGGGGCAAAGCGAACCGTGCGGGTTTGCCCGAATCGTGTGAAATCCATTTGCAGGCGTTCATCGTTGTTTGCCCCCGTTTGCTTTGGCGTTTGCATCGCGCTGCGGCATCCCGCCACAACGGCTGCGTTCTACATTCGCGCCGCCTGACGAGAGCCAGGCCTTAAGGAACAGCCCCATCGCAACCATTGAACCATGAGCGGAGCGGCTAAGAAGAATCCTGGTGCCCACCGATTTCCCCAAGGTGGCCGACAATGCCATCAGCCATGCCATGCGACTGGCCAAGCACACCGGCGCTGAAGTATACCTGCGTTTCCATGTGGTGGCCAATCAGGATGAGAACGGAGGAGACCCGGCGTAAGCTGAATTGGAACAGCAGCGGGCCCAGGCCATGGAGGCGGCGTCGCGTGCATAAGCTCGTGCGCGTTGGTTCCATCTTCGACGACATCGGCGATGCGGCGGCTGAGATCGGCGCAGGCCTTATCGTGATGGGCACGCACGGCATGCGCGGCATGCAGTTCATCACGGGCAGCCGGGCGCTGCGCGTAATCACCAGCAGCCAGGTGCCGTTCATCGTTGTGCAGGAACGCGGAATCAAGGAGGGCGGCTATGACAGCATCGTGGTGCCTCTGGATCTGCACAAGGAGACACGGCAGAAGCTCACGGTGGTAGCCGATATGGCCAAGACATTCCAGAGCAAGGTACATCTGGTTGTGCCGAAGGAGGATGACGAGTTCCTGCACAAGCAGCTACAGAACCACATCCGGTTCGCCAAGCAATACCTTGATGAGCGAGGCATCGCGCACGACGCGGTGATCGCTGACCAGGATAGCGACGATTTCGTGAAGGCCGTTGTGAAGCATGCTGTGGCGGTGGATGCTGACCTGATCACGATCATGAACCTGTCACAGGGGAACATTTTCGGCGTGCTCGGCGTTCCCTACGAGCAGGAGGTCATCACCAATGAGGCGCAGATCCCGGTGATGTGCATGAACCCGCGCGAGACCAATACGGGCGCCGGCGGCTGGAGCTTCCAGTAAGGCTCTGCGTCCTAGGCGCGCATGCCGATGACCAGTATGTCGTCGACCTGCTCATGGGCTCCGCGCCAAGCATTGAAGGCGTCATGAAGCATGCGGCGCTGACGGTCGGGCGAATGGGCGCTGACCTCCACCAATAGCTCGCGGAAGCGCCGATACAGGAATTTTCTTGCCCCTGGCCCGCCGAATTGGTCGGCGTAGCCATCGGAGAATACATACACCATGTCACCGGGCTTGAGCTCAACGGTATGCTGCATGAACTCCTGGCCCTGCGGCTCGAAGTTGCCAATGGCGACTTTGTTAGGTGCATAGGCCATGGTCTCTCCCTCCCGTACTACGTAAAGCGGGTTGTTGGCTCCGGAATAGTCGAGCACGCGGGATGCTGGATCGTAGCTGCATAACGCGAGGTCCATCCCGTCGCGGATCAGGTGCTGCTCCCGGTCTTTGTGCAAGGCCTCGAAGGCGGTACGGTTCAGTTCCCGCAGTACGTCGGCAGGCCGAGCCAAGCCCCTCTCCTTGGCAGCTTGATTAAGGCCGTTGTGGCCGATGAGGCTCATGAATGCCCCGGGCACACCGTGCCCGGTGCAATCCACAGCGGCGAAGAGTATCCGTTCGCCAACACGCTCGATCCAATAGAAATCGCCGCTCACGATGTCCTTGGGGCGGTAATACACGAATGCTTCAGGGAGCAATTCCCGGATACGGCGTTCCGGTGGCAGGATCGAATCCTGCAGGCGCTTGGCGTACCGAATGCTGTCGGTGACGTTCTTGTAGAGCTCTACCACCTTCCGGCTCTGCCGTTCCACTTCTTCCTTCTGCCGCACCACTTCTTCGGTGCGCTCAGCCACTTTCATTTCCAGGAACCGCTCCCGTTGACCAAGTTCGTCGCGCATCTTCAGCAGGGCGTGGCCCAGCATGTCCTCCTCCTCGCTGAGCGGCTGATAATCCGCGCTGAAGTCGCCAGCGGCCACGGCGTGGGAGAAGTCCGTGGTCCTCCGGAGGCCATCAATCAGGGAGCCCAGTGCCCGGCTCATGTCGCCCACCTCATCGTTGGTGATGCGCACGCGGGTACGGGGGAAGACCCCGCGGCCCAAGCTGAGCAGTATTGAGCGCAGCCGCTGCACCGGTGTCACGATTCCTCGGATGATGAGGAAAGCGACCCACCACGCCCACCACCACCAGCGCCATGCCCATGTAAAGCACGAAGAACTTCAGCGAGTCGAAGCTCTGATCATGCCGGAGGCCAGTTCACGGCGCTTGCGCTCGAGCATGTCCAAGAGCCGGTCCAGCTCGGCCAGCACCTTCGCCGTCTGCTGATCGATCGGGCCGTTCTCTTCGGCTAGGCTGGTGCGGTCCATGTGAATGAATGGATCGTTGTAGCTCTCTAGCGAAGGGAGCATCCGCTTGATGCTATCGTGCAGGGCCATCATTGCGCTGAGCTCTGTGTGCACCTGGGTCATGATGGCCACCTCGTCATGGCCCCATCGTCCCGCCAGGCGTGTCCACGCGGTCGAGTGCAGCAGGAATGCGCTGCGTTGTGGTTTCAACCAGCGTGGTCTTTTCAGGAGCGTCGGCGCGGCTCTCGATCAGGCCCAGGTTAATGAGCATATGAGAGCTCACGGTGAGGTTGCGCAGGCCCACCAGGGCATCGACCGATGGCGAGTACACCTCATTGATCTCCGTATGATCTCGCGGCTGCGCTCCAGTGTGCGGTTGGGGAGCAGCACTACCAGCAGTGCGAAGAAGATGAACAGGCCGACCTACCCCTAGCCTTCCGTCCAATGGTGATGCGCATGGCCATGGGCGCGCTAGCGGTCTTCTTGCGGGGGCAGCGCCTCATACAGTTCACGGAAACGCTCGGAGTTCATCTCGTCCTGCAGGCTATAGTAGATGCCTTCGAGGCCAAGCAGCGTTTCGCGGCGCCAGGTTCATGTCGTGCGCCTTCCAGCATGAAGGGCAATGCTGGCTGGAAGTATTCGCGCGCAACCTCCTGCACCTGCTGCATGGTGATCAGGTCTGCCTCTGCCTGCAGTGCGCGAATCCGATAGACCCCATGTTATAGAAGAGGGTAGCCAGGTTGTAGTTGGCGCCATAGTTCTCCGGGTCTATCGGAGCACGCCCCGGTATGTCTCAATGGCTTTCTCGAACCATTCCGTACGCGTGCGGTCCTCGTTGAAGCGCCTTGTGTAGAGGTGCCCAGGGCGTTGGAGAACTCGGCTTCACGCGTGCGGAGGTCGGCGGTCGGTTTCAGCTTGGTCACGCTTTCCCTATAGGTGTCGAAGAGCTCCACGGCACGGGTGTCCTGACCTTCGCCAAGGGCCTTGGCGGCTTCATTGAAGCAGGAGCGCGACAGAAATCGTAGGCCTGCACCGCATTGTCGCGATAGGTGCTGTCCTTATCGATGGTCAGGTGCGGTGCAAGCTGATCGGCGCCGAATCGCGTGCTGCGTCACCATCACGGGTGCCGGCTTTGGCCTTGTACAGGTCCTTGCAAACGAACCCGCGCAAAGAGCCAGGCTTCGGCATTGGCCGCGTGCTGGGGCGATGTCACTGCTGCATCAACCAGCACCTGCGCGCCTGGAATCACCAGCCTGATACTTGCGCAGCTCAACGAGCGGGTCTTGCGCACGCACCGCCAATCGCCACTATGGCGAAGAGCACTAAGAGGCTTGCCCGTGCGTTCATGGTCATTCCTGCACGCGGTGCGCGAGGTTCTTCAGGTGAGGCCGACCACCAAGCCATGCTGCCGGGCGTGGCCATGCTCAATTCGTACTTCAGCAGGTTGTCCACCTTCACGAAGTTCGCAATGGCTCCGTCTTCAGGGGCGCCCGCGTACTCGGTGACGATCGTGGTAGGCTTTCCCTGGTTTCGCTTGTAGATGCTCCGGCAACAACGCTAGTTCGCTCTTGCCCCCCAGGAGGATGTGGCAACGCTCCACGTCTGTCGAGCGCGGGCAGTTTTCGCACCTCTATGGGCTGCTTGCCAATGGTTCGTGTGCTGTACTGCTTGATCGGCTCCTGATAAAGGTTGGCCCCGCAGAGCACGCCGATGATGAAGTTGCCCTGCCTCATCCCCTCGTCCTTCCACTCCACCAGCTTGGCGATATTGTACAGGTAGTTGGCCTGCGGATCGAGGTGGTGTCCTTCTCCGCGTCGCGCGGCTGCTGAGCAGCTCCGCACCAGCAGCAACGCCAGCACGAGCAGCCGCTGCAGCGGAGTGGACAAGGATGCCCCTTCGCATAGATTTGGTCGCGCGCTTGTCTGAAACCATGCCGATCATCCCCGCCCCGTTGCAAAGTATCCGCTGCCTTCCCTTGCCTCACTGCTGCTGCTAGCGGTCTGTCAACACCTTGCTGTTGACGTCCGCGCGCAAATCCCGCTGCTGAAGGCATTCAATCGCACCGCGCAAACCGATGCCATGGGCTACCGCTGGCTGCGCTGGAGCAGTGAGCGCATCGGCCACCGGCTCACGGGCAGCGCACAGGGGGCCATGGCTGAAGCTGCGGCCGATAGCCTTTTCCGCGTGAGCGGCCTGCCGCAGGTGATGCGCTTCCCATTCAGGGCGCAGGCATGGTCGCGCGGCACCGTGCAGCTCACCGTAGGCGATGGTGAGGGGTTCTTGCATCTGCAAGCCGTTGCGCTGGCCAACACGCCATTGAGCGCTGCTGGTGGATGCGCCATTGCTCGATGCGGGCAATGGGCTCCGGCAGACCTCGACCGGTTGGGCGAGACAGCTCAAAAGGGCCGCCGCGCTGGTGAACATCGGGCTAGTGGCGGCCACCGAAGGCGCGCAATCTGCACCGCAGCGAGAAGGCGAAGCTGGCCATGGACCGCGGGGCGGCTGCGCTCATCTTCGTGAATCAGGCTGAAGGGCATGCCTACTGCTCACGGGAACCGCCTCGATCGATGGCGCGTTGATCCCGGTTCCCGCAGCGTGCATTGCCACCGAGGATGGCTCCTGCTGCGCAATCGCTTGGCGACCGGTCAGGCCCTCACGGCCAGGCTCGGCATGAGCAACCAGAGCGCGATGGTGGAGGCGAACAACGTGATTGCGGAGATTCCCGGTCGCGGATGCCGCAGGAGGTGATCGTGATCGGAGGGCATCTCGATAGTTGGGACCTTGCCACCGGAGCCACGGACAATGGCCTCGGCTCGTTCTCGATCCTCGATCTCGCGCCGTAGAATGCCGTGCCGAACAGGCCGGAGCGCACCATCCGCTTCGTGCTCTTCATGGGGGAGGAGCAAGGGCTGCTGGGGTCACGGGTGCTGGTCGAGCATTATCGTGAGACCGGCGAATTGGCGCGGGTGAAGTGCATGATCAACCTCGATATGAGCGGGAATCCGCAGGGTTTCGGCGTGGGCGGGCCCGATGGCTGGGCCGGATTGTTGCGCAGCGCGTGCGATAGCATACGAACCGTGGACACGGCCGCATTCGCCGGGCGCCCTGAGCGAAGAAGTGTGGCTGCACAGCGACCACCAGCCCTTCCTCATGGCCGGCGTCCCGGTGATTTACCCGCTCAGCGACCTCGGCAAGCATGTTTACGGTTGCTACCACAGCAGTTGCGACGATATCCACCTGGTTGATCCGCAAGCCATGGTGAACAACGTACGGGCGCGCTGGCTTACATGCTAGCCGCTGCGCCTTCGCTGCCTCCTCATTTCAACCAAGCGCAACTGAAGCAGCGCCTGATCGATTCTGGACTCGAGCAGCCCCTGCGCATCGGTGGCGACTGGCCCTGGCCGTGAATGACGAAGGCGCCTCCCGGCGCCCTCGTTGATTGCTGATCAATCACTGCTTCTTGCCGCCTTTCGCATTCCCGCCCTCGGCGCCTTTGCATGCCTTCAAGGTCCCGGTCGAACAGGTAGAGTCCGCCTTTGTCGTTGCCGATCAGGTTCAGCTTGTCGATGAGCGTGCGCGCAAGCGCCTCTTCCTCGATCTGCTCACCCACGTACCACTGCATGAAGTTGTGCGTGGTGTGGTCCTTTTCCTTCAAGCAGATCACCACGCCGTCGATCTCGTTGGTCACGATGGTCTCGTGGTCGAGCAGCGCTTGGAACACATCGGTGATGCCCTTGTACTTGGTGCTGGGCTGCTTCAGCGCTGGCACAACGGCGCATCCGCCGCGCTCGTTGATGAACTTGATGAGCTTGAGCATATGCAGGCGCTCTTCATCGCTGTGCCGGTAAAGGAACGCCGCGGTTCCTTGCAAGCCTTGATTCTCGGCCCAAGATGCCATCGCGAGGGGCTTATTGCTGGAGGCCTCAATGGCTACTTGGCCATTGAGCGCCGATTCGATCTTCTTACTGAGCATGGTGTGTCGGTTTTGGAGCCGCACGCTTAGCGAACGACGGCGCGAAACTAACCACGGACTCAGGCGAAGTGTTCGTGCGCATGCTCACGCCCCGAAGAGCTCTGGATCCCCTTGCTCATAGGCCTCATCCACGGCCAACAGGCTTCCGGCTGCTCGCGAGCTGCAACCGCCAGGCGATCGCAAGCTCATTCTGCGGATGGCCGTTGTGCCCGCGCACCCAATGAAAGCGGACTTTATGCTGCCGGTAAGCTCTGAGGGAAGCGCTTCCAGAGGTCGGGATTCTTCTTTTTCGCGAAGCCCTTGCGCTCCCAATCGAACACCCAGCCTTTCTCCACGGCATCAACTACGTACTTGCTATCACTCACCACCACCACTTCGGTGCCGGGGCGTTTGAGCTCTTCCAATCCGGCGATCACCGCCAGCAACTCCATGCAGTTGTTGGTGGTCGTGCGGTAACCTCCCCGCAGCTCCTTTCGGTGCTTGCCACTCTCCCGAGCACAACGCCAAGCCACCGGGACCGGGATTGCCGCTGGCGGCGCCATCGGAGTACAAGGTCACGCTCGTGCCTTGGGGAACAGGTAGGTGATGTTGCCTGCGAAGAGCTTCACGGCGATGGCGAGCAGGATGATGCCGAAGGCCTTCTTGATGACGATGAGGCCCACGCGACCCAGCAGGCGCTCAATCCGGTTGGTGAGCAGCAGCACCAGTACTACAGGAATCATGTTGAGGATAATGGCCGCCAGGATGTTGGGGCGATCGAATTCGGCCCGGAGCGAGAGCACGGTGGTGATGGTGCCCGCACCGGCGATCACCGGAAAGGCGAGCGGCACGATGCTGAACACCTTGTGGTCGTCATCGGCGGGCGTGAGGCCCGGCGCGCTCAGGTCCTCCTTGAAGAGGCGCACACCCAGGGTCATTTCCAAAGCAACGAAGAAGAGGACGAAGGACCCCGCTACCGCGAAGGCGCACATCGATGCCGACCACATTGAGGATGGTCTCGCCGAGATAGAGGAAGGTGACCATGATGCCCAAGCTCACGAGCGTGGCGCGCGCGGGGTAGATCTTGCCCGCCTTCTGGCGCACTTGCAGAATCAGCGGGATACCGCCCACGATGTCGATCACGGCGAAGAGGATCAGGAAGGCTTTGCCGATCTGGGCGAGGTCAAACATGGTTCATGCGGTAAGGAGTGATTCAACGGCATGCGGATAATGCGCATGTTCCAGCGCATGCACGCGATGCGGCCAATGATCCGGGCGTATCCGATGGCAGCACGGGGCACTTCGCCTGAAAGAGGATGCGCCCTTCATCGTAGCGATCGTTCACCAGATGGATGGTGATGCCGCTCTCGGTCTCGCCGGCAGCAATCACCGCGCGATGCACATGCTCGCCGAACATGCCCTTGCCGCCATACATAGGCAGCAGCGATGGGTGGATGTTCACGATGCGCCCAGGAAAGGCATGCACCATTTCAGCAGGTATCAAGCGCATGAAACCCGCGAGCACGACAAGGTCGATGCGCTGCCCTTTGCAGCTCGCGCAGCACAGAGCCATCCCGCAGGTTCTTGCCGGCAAAGAGGTAGCTGGGCACATGCAGGTCCCAGGCGCGCTGGAGCACGCCCGCGCGTGGCTGATCACTGCCTACCAGCACCACTGCGCGAGCGGGGTGCTGCGCGAAGTGCTCCATGAGCCGTTGGGCGTTGGTGCCGGAGCCCGAGGCCAGCACGGCGATGCGCTTCATGCCGCGAAGGTGCGACCTTCGGCCATGGCCGATCCACAAGCCTTCCTCCCATTGGCGTTCACCCGCCGCGCTACTGAAGTGATGCTCCAGCGCGCGCGCGCCTTCCATGGTGAGCTGGACCGCCGCCGAACCGTGCGCCACTTCAGCGCGGAACCGGTGCCGCTGGAGCTGATCCAAGAGGTAGTGCGCGCGGCCAGCACCGCACCCAGCGGCGCGCATAAGCAGCCGTGGACCTTCGTGGCTGTTGGCGACCTGGAACTCAAACGGCGCATCCGCGAGGCCGCCGAGGAGGAGGAGCGCATCAACTATGGAGGTCGCATGAGCGAGGAATGGCTCAACGACCTCAAGCCCTTCGGTACCGATGCCGACAAGCCGTTCCTCGAGATCGCACCCTGGCTGGTGGTGGTATTCAAGCGCGCCTACGAGACCGGAGCCAGTGGCCGCAAGCACCAGAACTACTATGTGAACGAGAGCGTTGGCATTGCCACCGGGATGCTATTGCCGCCGCCCACCACGCCGGGCTGGCCACGCTCACCCACACGCCAAGCCCCATGAACTTTTTTGACCCATGTGATGGGCCGCCCCGATAATGAGCGGCCCTTCCTCCTGATTCCCAAGGGATTCCCTGCCGAAGGATGCCAGGTGCCGCGTTTGGTCAGGAAACCTTGGATCGAGGTGTTGGTGCTGCATAAGTAGGTGCCGGTGAGCCAACGTTGCCCGTATTGAAAATGTCTTTCCTTTGGGGCCTCACAAAAAAACCGCACCGACATGTCGGATATCAAGTCGAGGGTAATCGCAATCATCGTGGATAAGCTCGGGGTCGATCAGAACGAGGTCACTCTGGAAGCCAGCTTCACGAACGATCTGGGTGCTGACAGCCTCGATACCGTCGAGCTCATCATGGAGTTCGAAAAGGAGTTCAACATCGCCATCCCCGACGACCAGGCCGAGAAGATCCAGACCGTGGGTCAGGCCGTGGAGTACGTGGAGAAGAACGCCAAGTAAGCCGCATAGCGGATGCAGCTCAGACGTGTGGTCATCACCGGGCTGGGCGCACTCACACCCATCGGGGAACACCTCAAGGACTACTGGGAGGGCTTGGTGAGCGGCCGCAGCGGAGCCGCGCCCATCACCAAGTTCGACGCCAGCAAGTTCAAGACGCGTTTCGCCTGCGAGAGGTCAAGGGCTTCAACCCGGAGGATTTCATGATCGCAAGGAAGCCCGGAAGATGGACCCCTTCGCGCAGTATGCGCTGGTGTGCTCCGATGAGGCCCTCAAGGATAGTGGTGTGTTGGAGAGCGGGGTTGACCGTGACCGGGTGGGCGTGATCTGGGGCAGCGGCATCGGCGGCCTGAAGACCTTCCAGGACGAATGCATCGCCTTCGGCCGTGGCGATGGCACCCCGCGCTTCAATCCGTTCTTCATCCCGAAGATGATCGCGGATAGCGCGGCAGGGCTGATCAGCATGCGCCATACGTTGCGCGGCCCGAGCTACGTGACGGTGAGCGCCTGCGCATCGAGCAACAACTCGATGATCGACGCCTACAACTATATCCGCTTGGGCACCTGCGTGGCCTGCGTCACCGGCGGCAGTGAAGCGGCGATCTATGAGGCGGGAGTGGGCGGCTTCAATGCCCTGCATGCCATGAGCACGCGGAACGATGACCCCGCCACCGCTTCGCGTCCATACGATAAGGACCGCGACGGCTTCGTGCTCGGCGAAGGCGGGGCCGGCATCGTGCTCGAGGACCTTGAGCACGCCCTTGCGCGCGGCGCCAGGATCTACTGCGAGGTGGTGGGCGGCGGCATGAGCAGCGATGCCTACCATATCACCGCGCCTCACCCCGAAGGCCTTGGCGCGGAGCTGTGCATGAAAGCCGCATTGAAGGACGCCGGCATGCAGCCATCGGAGATTGACTATGTGAATACGCACGGCACCAGCACGCCCAGCGGCGACCCGCAAGAGGTGAAAGCCATCCAACGGCTCTTCGGTGAGCACAGCTACACGCTGAACATCAGCGCCACCAAGAGCATGACCGGGCACTTGCTCGGCGGCGCCGGAGCCATCGAGGGCGTAGCCACCATCATGGCCATCCACACGGGCATCGTGCCGCCCACGATCAACCACTTCACGGACGATCCCGAGATCGACCCGGCGCTGAACTTCACCTTCAACACGGCCCAGCGCCGAACGGTGAATGCCGCCTTGAGCAACACCTTCGGTTTCGGAGGGCACAACACCTCGGTGATCTTCCGCAAGCACAGCTAGCGCGATCGCACGCCTATTCAGCCGCGCACGCAGCCCCGAAGAGCGTCGGGTGCGGGTGTGGTGCCGTCAGACCTTGGGCATCACCCCCCGGCGACCTCGCGCTGTACCGCACCGCTCTGCGCCATGTGAGCGCTGTGCCCGACGACCGGCCCGATCTGCCCGACAACGAACGGCTCGAGTTCCTCGGCGATGCCGTACTCGATGCCATCATCGGCAATCTGCTCTTCAATCGGTATCCCGACCAGGGTGAGGGCTTCCTGACACGCATGCGGAGCAAGCTCGTTAGCCGCACGCAGCTCAACGCGTTGGCCAAGCGGATCGGATCGAACGCGTGATTGAGACCACGGTTGCGCGCGCTCGCGAATCGAGCGTGCCGGGCAACGCGCTGGAAGCCTCGACGGCGCAATCTTCCTCGATAAGGGATTCGAGCGGACACGCAAGGTGGTAGTGGGCTCATCACGCAGCATTTCGACCTGAACGAGATCGAGAAGGAAGACCGTGACGGCAAGAGCCGCCTGCTGGAGTGGGGCAGAAGCGCCGGAAAGACGAGTTCATCGTTCGCGAGGGCGGCGGGTGACGAGGGCGGCATTATTTGGCAGAGGTGCGCATCGGCGGTGAACTGAAGGGAACCGGCAAGGGCAACAGCAAGAAGACCGCCGAGCAGGATGCCGCGCAGAGCGCCTTCCGCAGCATGCGGTCACGGCGCGCGAAGCCCCGAGAGCCCGATGCGGACGATTCACCCGCACGACGAGAAGGGCCCCGGGAGCGCCGCAGTGAGCAGCCCTGACGCGTGCAGGTACCTTTGGCCTTGCCATGGCCAAGCACAAGCTGGTTGACGAGGAAGAGGATACCGTCCCAAAGGTGTCGGTGCATCGGCATCAGCTGCCACGTGCCGGACTATCGCCTTTGCTGGGCGCTTAACCTGGCCTTGGGCCTAGGGTCGAACGCCGGCGGACAGACATCGTGGAGCATGCCCGGTGGCAAGGACCTGCATTATCCCGTGTTCCAGCAGGCTGGTGGCGAAGGAATGACCAGTTGGTCGCTGATATGCAAACCTGTGCGGCAAGAGAAGGCTCATCGCAGACCAGAAGCAAGCCGACTACTCTCGTCATCGACCAAGAGACCGCCGAGCGGGAAACGGACCTGATTCTGCGGCCCGATCCACCGAATTCGTGCTGCTTGCATACCCTATCGACATCAACGAATTGCGCAACGGCAACAAGTTGTTGCTTTGACCCCGCCCTGCATGCTTGCGGGAATAGACCGATGAACGAACCAAAGACCAAGATCGTGGCCACGCTTGGCCCAGCCAGTGCGTCGCGCGAAGTGCTGCGCGACATGATGCTGAGCGGCATGGATGTGTGCCGGCTCAACTTCAGTCATGGCAGCTATGACTTCTACACCGAGTTGATCGCGACCATCCGCTCGCTCAACGCGGAGCTCGGCCGCACCACCGCCATCCTCGCCGACCTGCAAGGCCCAAAACTGCGCGTAGGAGCCATGGAGAACGGCCCTATTCAACTGAAGGATGGGGACCTGCTCACCATCACTACCGACGAACTTCTGGGCAAGCCCGGCTTGGTGAGCACCAGCTACAAGCAATTCCCGCAAGACGTGAAGCCCGGAGAGCTCGTGCTGCTTGACGATGGCAAGCTGCGCTTGGAGGTGGTGGGCACGGATGGCCGCACCGAGGTGAGTACCCGGGTGCTGCACGGCGGGATGCTCAGCGCGAACAAAGGCATCAACCTGCCCAACACGCGCGTGAGCTTGCCCTGCCTTACACCGAAGGACCGCGCCGACCTTGACTTCGCGCCGGAGAACGATGTTGATTGGGTGGGCTTGAGCTTTGTGCGCAGCGCTCGCGACATCATCGAGCTGAAGGGCGTGATCCAGCAACGCGAGAAGCATGCACGCGTGATCGCCAAGATCGAGAAGCCCGAGGCCCTCAGGAGATCGACGAGATCATCCGTGAAGCCGATGCGCTCATGGTGGCCCGCGGCGACCTCGGCGTGGAAATCCCGATGGAGAAGGTGCCGCTGGTGCAGAAGGACATCATCAAGCGCTGCCTGCTCCAGCATCGTCCGGTGATCGTGGCCACGCAGATGATGGAGAGCATGATCACCAGCTTCACGCCCACGCGCGCCGAAGTGAATGATGTGGCCAACGCTGTGCTCGACCACGCAGATGCCGTGATGCTCAGCGCTGAGACCAGCGTGGGCAAGTACCCCGTAGAGGTGGTGCGCGCCATGAACCGCATCCTGCTCGAGATGGAGAGCAGCGATGCCATGTTCAACGTCGAGCAACCGGACCTGGAGCTGAAGGACCGCATGGTCACCGACACCATCTGCATGGCTGCAGTGCGCATGGCCGCCGCCATCGACATCAAGGCCATCGTGACCATGACCCACAGCGGCTACACCGCCTACAAGATCAGCAGCATGCGGCCCAAGGCCAACGTATACGCCTTCACCAGCAACCGCCGGATCCTTAATCAGCTCAATTTGGTGTGGGGCGTGCGCGCGCAGTACTACGACAAGACCGTGAGCACCGATCACACCATCGCCGACATCAAGCACATCCTGCGCAGCGGGAGATTCGTGCAGAAAGGCGATCTGGTGGTGAACGTGGCAAGCATGCCCATCGCGGAGCAGGGCATGGCGAACATGCTGAAACTGAGTGCGGCCTAAAGGCTACTGGCTTATCACTGCCTTTTCCCAGCGCATGCCCTCGTTGGTCTTCAGCACCACCAGGTAGGTTCCGATTCCTTCCCAGGATAGGTCCACGATGAATCGGTGCGGCCCCGGAGCCGCATCGTTGCTCCTTAGCAGCTGCCGAACCGTGCTCCCGCCGGAATTCACGATGCGCAGATCAGCGATGGTGCTGCGGTCGAGCACGACTTCCACTTGGATCCGCCCGCCGGAAGGGTTCGGCGTAACGCGCAAGGAGTGCGGCGGTGGAATTGCAGCCTCGGCCGGTACCTGCGTTGTGAGATCACCCTGATACTTGTACACCTTCTGACCCGTGAGGTAAGCTGTGCTATCGTTCACCTTGAAGAACCGGTTGTAGCTGTCGCCAAGGGCAATCTCCGTCCATGTCTCTCCCCCATCGGTGGTCTCCCATAGCCGATCATCCCCACCGGTCCATCCGCGCAGCGGATCAATGAAGCCGATCGCCTCCACATACGTGTAATCGTCGCTAACGAGCACCTGCTCCCATGTGATGCCTGCATCATTGCTGCGCAGCATGCGGGTGTCGTCGTTGGTGGGCTCACTGTAAATGCTGGCATACCAGAGCTCTGCGGTAAGGCGCTGAATCTTCCAGACGATATCCGTGAGCGTGTTGGTTTGATGCACCACGCTCCAAGAGGCCCCGCCGTCGGTGGTGCGCAGGATCACGCCGCCGTTGACTGCGGGATCCGCCGTGCCCGTCGCGAATCCGGTATCCGGATGCGTGAAGTGGATATCGACCAGCCGTGTGGCCAATCCGCTCATGTCCGTGTACGTCCATGTGCCACCGGCGTCGGTCGATGAATACACATAGGCCGGTGCGGCCCATAGGCCACAAGCATGTATCGTTGTGCCTCCGATGGCTGCGAGTCCGCAGATCCCAAACGGCGGCGGAGCCATGCTTCCCGCGATATTGTCCCAGGTGCTTCCACCGTCGGCGGTGCGGTATAGCCTTCCGTTCAATGAGCCCGCGAAACCCGTGTCGGCATTCAGGAACTCGATGCTGCGCAGGTAGTGGGGTGATGTGAATTGGAGCGTCCAGCTCTGCCCGCCATTCACCGTCTTGCGGATCCACCCGTTCGGGCCACCAGCCGCCCAGCCGGTATCGGCGTTAATGAAGTAGGCGTCATCGTAACGTCCGGAAGCGGTGATGTCCAGCACGGACCAGCCGGTTTGTGCCTTGCCCTGCGCAATAGCAACACAAGCAAGAACAAACGGAAGTACGATTCGCGCGGCGGTCATCGGGCTGTGCTGGCGTGTGCCATGCAAGCTAGCGATCCGCTCGTTCCATTTTCATGGGGACCTGATCTGAGAGGTGCTCGCTAAGGGCGCTTCGCCTTGGAGGTCGCCGTCTTCTTAGCCGCCTTTTTCACCGCAGGAGGCTTTCGATCCGTCGGATGCTTCGGGCTGGCTTCAATGGGCTTCTCATGCAGCGCGACGCGATTGCCCTCGCTATCGATGAAGAGCGCGAAGGAGCCTGCCGATTCGCTGATGAGCGACTTGGGCATGATCACACGTCCGCCCGCCAGGTCGATGCGACCAAGGATGGCATCCATGTCGTTGCCGGCATTGAGGTAGATGAGCGTTCCTGTGTCGCTGGGCAAGCACCCAGGGCCCGCGATGAGCGCTCCACCGATCCCCTTGTCGGTAGGGAAGTACGCCATGGCGAACTCGCCGTTCGCCGCCACCTCCATCTCCATGCTGTAGATGGTGCCATAGAACCGCGCAGCACGCTGGATGTCGTACACGGGTATCTCGAACCAATTGACGAAGTCCTTGAGCTTGATGTGGTGCCTGCCTGAAGTGCTGCCCATGGGAGTAGGGTGCGGATTGCTGGTTCGAGATCGGGGATTGCGTGGCAGCCCGTGGGTTGCTCAAATGGCGCTTGGATCGCTCGGTGGCCGGTATGTGCTGATGATGTGTTTCGGCAATTCGTGCGCGCGCGTCTCATCCTTCACTTCGAGCTCTGTGAGCTCTTGCACGCGCGTTGGCTTGATCAATGGCCCGAGGCCTTCCAGGTGCGGGTGCTTCACGCCGGGCGCATAGATACCGAACTCCACAGGGCGGTCGCGGAAGCTCTTCAGCGGCTGGCCTAGGCGCAGAACGCCCAGTTCCCGACTGCGCCGCACCTTCTCCAGATTGATTTCAATCGGGATGAACTCCTCGTTCACATCGGCCTGGTACACGATGCGGCCCTCTGGCCCGCAAACGATGCTGCGCCCGCTGCCGCCCGCATCAAGGCCATTGATGTCGAAGAAGTAGCATTGGTTGATGGCTGCGCTGGAGCGCGCGATGCTCAGCTCGATCTCGCGGTCGATGGTGCCGGTGAGCGTGGGGTGCAGGATCACCTCAGCGCCCATCACGGCCAGGGTGCGCGTGGTCTCTGGGAACCACATGTCGTAGCAGATGCTCACGCCGAAGCGGCCCACCTCGGGGATGTCGAACACGCAGAACTCATCGCCGCCGGTGACGCCCACCTCGTACGGGTAGAATGGGAACATCTTGCGGTAGCGTGCAACCACGCTGCCTTCGGGGTCGATCACGCTAGCGGTATTGTAGATGACCGTTTCCCCTGCTGCGTTCTTCGTGCGCTCGAAGATGCTTCCCGGCAGGAGCCAGATGCCGTGTTTGGCGGCCATGGCGCACATCTCCTGCTCGAACTCGCCGGGCACGGGCTGCGCATGAATGATGTGCGGGCCATAGGCGCACAGCTCGCTGAACAGCACCATGTCCACCCACGGATAGATGGCCATGAGCAGATCGAGCTTGGTCTTCATGGCCTCCACGTTGCTGTGGGCAGAGCCCACGCGCATCTGGATGCCGGCGATGGAGAAGGGTTTCATGCGCAGATCTTCTCGAGTTCCTCCTCCATGATGTCGAGCCCCTTGTTCAACAGCTCATCGCTGATCACCAGCGGGCTAAGGACGCGGATGATGTTCTTGTCGGTTCCAGCGGAGATCACAACCAGGTCGCGCTTGGCGCAGGCGTTCATGAGCGCGGTGCACGTGTCGGCATCCGGCTGAAGCGGGTCGCCGTTCTTCACGAATTCCATGGCCATCATGGCGCCGAGGCCGCGCACATCGCCGATGCACGCATGCTTCGCCTTCATCTGCTCGAAGCGCTTGCGGATCACGCCCCCCACATGCCTGCCCTTCGCGTTGATATCGATCTCCTCCATGTACTTGAGCGTGGCCAGTGCCGCCGCGCAGCTCACCGGGTTGCCGATGTAGGTGCCGCCGATGCTGCTGGGGCCGGCCTTGTCCATGATCGCTGCCTTGCCCATGACCGCCGCGATGGGCATGCCGCTGCCCAGGCTCTTGGCCCAGGTGCTCAGGTCGGGCGTGATGCCGAAGTGCGAATAAGCGCTCCATGCGCCCGTGCGGCCGAAGCCCGCTTGGATCTCGTCGAAGATCAAGAGGATGCCGTGCTGATCGCACCAGTTGCGCAGGCCCTCCACGTAGGCTTTCGGCGCCACGTTGAAGCCGCCTTCGCCCTGCACCAGCTCGATGATCACGCAGGCGAGCTGCTTCGGGTCGACGAGGTTGTGCGAGAGTTCCTCCAAGCGGTGCAATTCAGCTTTTGCGAATTCGGCTTCGCTCCTTCCTGCGCCGTAGCGGAAGTAGTTGGGGTATTGCGTGCGGTAGACCTCCGGTGCGAAGGGCCCGCAGTCCGGCTTGTAGCCCACCTTGCTGGTGAGCGTCATCGCCATCATCGTACGGCCATGGAAGGCATCGGTGAAGCAGAGCACGCCTTGGCGCTTCGTTGCTTGCCGCGCTATCTTGATAGCGTTCTCCACCGCTTCAGCGCCGGTGCTCACAAGCAGCGTCTTCGTGGGACCACCATGCGGCAGCAGCGCGTTCAGCTTCTCGCACAGAGCAACGTAAGGCTCATAACTGGCCACGTTGAAGCTCACGTGCAGGAACTTCTCGGCCTGCTCCTGAATGGCTTTCACCACCGGCGGCGGGCAGTGGCCCGCGTTCACCACGCCGATGCCGCCAGCGAAGTCGATGAGTTCGCGTCCGTCCTCATCGATGATGATGGCGCCGTAGGCCTTGGCAGCTGTAGCGTAGTTGAACATGCCCACGCCGTTCGGCACCGCGGCCTTGCGACGGGCAATGAGCTCCTGGCTCTTGGTCAGTTGGTCGGTCATGCGTTCTTGTCCCGCTACAGGCGGAATCGGCTGCGAAGTTGCGTCATGAAAAGGGCCGCTGAGGCGCGGAGACGCAGAGAATGCGAACAGATGAGGGGGCTCAGGCGCTTTGAACAAAAGGGGCGGTGCACCGGGCGGCGCCCGAATAACGCGTGAGAACCACGGATTCACATGGACGAACACGGAGGGGGCCCGTCAGCTGAAGGCATTCATCCGTAAGGATCGGTGCCTTCCGTGTTAGAAAAGGCGCGAAGCGCATCAATCCAGCCTGTGCGCCAGCGTTACGGTCTTTCTGTAGGTCTCCACATGACCTGCCAAATCGTAGGCTTCAAGCACCACGATGTAAGGACCCATGCGGCCCTTGCTGCCGCCATCGAGGATACCATCCCAACTGATGGCACCTACTGCTCCGAGGAGCTGGTTCTCCATCAATCGCCGCACTTCACGGCCTGCGATATCGTAAATGACGATGCTGCCTATGAAGCCCGGCTGCTCGAATCGATACGTGATCGTGAGCAGGTCCTGATAGCCGTCCTGATCAGGACTGAAGATGGCCGGCTCGATCGTCATCTCGCCGCTGGCGCTGGGCGCTTCGCTGAATTGAGAGTTCATGGAGCCCGGGGTGGCCTTGCCCGCCACATCACTGGCCGTATGCCAATTCGTTGGATCGTCCGATGGACGATCCGGATCAACGCGCTCCAGGCTATAGCCTTCGGTCTCGTTCACCAGCGCGAAGTGCAGGTCGTCGGTGTAATCGAAGCGGTCGAGCTGCGTGCCATCGGGCGCTTGAAGCACCACGCCGCCCTCGCCGTTGTTGTAGCTAGGTAGGTCGGTCTCCACGAAGCGCTCCGTGCGGCTTTGCGGATAATTCGAGACGATGTTCGCCGTGCTCTCGCAGATCAGCGCGTAGGCGCCGGGCAGCAGCAGGAAGGAGGCACCGGTGATCGTGAGCACATCATCCACAGCGCCGTCGCTCACGTTGCCCAGCTTCCAGCCCGCGAGGCTCAAGGTCTTGCTCGAGCGGTTGTACAGCTCAACGAAATCGCTGCCCGTGCCGATGGGGTCGTAGAGCACTTCATTGATCACCACATCGCCGGGCTCCACCGGCTCGGGCAGCGCGAAGCTGGCCGTGTTGCCGCCCGTGATCGCATTGCCAGGGCAATCATTCACGTTGGTCACGGTCACGGTGTAGAGCGAGCCAACGACCAAGGGCGTGCTCAGCACCAATTCCACCGTGCTGCTGTTCACCACCAGCACTTGCACGATGCTGAGCCCGGGATCGAATACGTAGGTGCCGCTGCCAAGGCTGGCGGCATCCATGGCTTCGTTGAACACGAGCACCACCGATGTGGCGCTGCTCACGAGCACATTCAAGAGCGTGGGCGGGGTGTTGTCGGGCACGATCGCGAACACGCTGTTCTGCGCGCCGGGCGTGCCGCCCTGAAGGTCGTTGCTCGCCGTCCAGTTGCCGGCGCTACTGCACGGCGCGGTGGGGTCCTTGCGCTCCAGGGTCCAGCCGCCGTCGTCCTTCGCATCGTCGTTGTACCACTCGAGTTCGAAGGCGACCGCATCGATCACCGTCACTGCATCATTCGATAGCGAGAGCGGGTCGCCATCGTTGTTGATGCTGGGGAAGGTGGTGAGAGACGCCACTGTGCCGAAGCCCGCGAACAGCACCGCGTTCGCATCGTCCGTGAGGATCGCGAATCCGCCCGGCGGAAGGATGATCCCCGGCAATGTGCCGGTTGTGCCTCCATCGGAGAATGTCCATCCTGCGAGGTCGAAGGTCTTGTCCGCAGTGGTGTTGTGGATCTCCACGAACTCCGCATCGGGCAGGCCGACCACCGGTGAGGGGTCGGCCATGATCTCGTTGATGATCACT
Source organism: Flavobacteriales bacterium (assembly GCA_016705545.1). Lineage (GTDB taxonomy): Bacteria > Bacteroidota > Bacteroidia > Flavobacteriales_F > PHOS-HE28 > PHOS-HE28. The sequence goes on along the minus strand of JADIYA010000001.1, from coordinate 921,160 downwards.
TCGCCTGGCAGCGCGACCTCCGGTATGAGATAGGTCACATCCGTTGCTTCGTTCGCGCACGCGTTCCCCGCGAGGTCCTCCACGCCGTTCACAGTGATCGTGTAGGTGTTGCCGTTCTGCATGGCGATCGCCAGCGTGAGATGGACCAACGTGGGATCAGCTCCATCGAGCACAACCGAAGCCGCACTGTTGAATGGGATGATGCTGTAGTTGTTCTCCTCTTCTACCATGACCTGCTCCAGCGCTTCGCCGAAGGTGAGGTCGATCTCGGTGGCGGATACGATTGTGGCGGAGAGCAATTCCGGCGGCGTGTTGTCCACCGGGATAGGCGCAGCGCTGATGTCGTCGAAGAAGTGATTGTTCACGGCGCTCGCGGCCGTGCTCTGCTCGATGCGGATGCCGAAGTGCGTGGCTGTGATGTACGTGGCATCGGTGACGCTGCCCGCCGTGGTGTAGCTGCCGGTATTGCCATCATCATACTGGAGCGTGAAGAGCCCTCCGACGTTGCGCGTCACCTTCAGCCGGAACGGATTGCTGCTGCTGCCGTTCACCACGCCATCGGGGCTTTGCACTGCCAGCGAGGCTGCCGCTCCAGCGTCGCTGCGGAAGAGTTCCAGCCGATCGGCAGTGCCGCCGATCCTGACGAAGTAGCCGTTCACGCCACTAGCGAGGTCCGCCGCACTGCTCATCAGATGCACGTCCACGAAATTCGCGCCGCTGGTGGCGAAACGCAGGTCGAAGAAGAGCTCCCAAACCGCATCATCGGTGAGCGTGCTAGGGGTGCTCAGCCAATAGTTCGCAGCGCCCGGGCTGGCGCTTCGCAATCGCTGGTTCCCGCCATCATCCACCACGGCGAAGAGCGCGTCGCTTCCGTTCCAAACCGTCCCGATGTTGAAGTTGCCATCGGAGAAGTCATCGCTCACCTGGGCCGTGGCGGTGGACATGACGGAGGTCGCAATCAAGACGATACGGAGGCGGAGATGCGCACGTGACATGGGATTCGCAGGGCGTGAAAGCTAGTACTTTCGACCGCCCTGAGACGTTCAGGGAACATCATGAAAGTAGCCGTGGTCGGCGCCACCGGATTGGTTGGCGGAGTGATGCTCAAGGTGCTCGAAGAGCGCGCGTTCCCATTGGCTGAACTGCTGCCGGTGGCCAGTGCGAAGAGCGTGGGCGCTTTGATCCGCTTCCGCGGAAAGGAGGTGCCTGTTATCGGCATGGAAGAGGCTATTGCCCGCCGACCTGACATCGCATTGTTCTCCGCCGGTGGAAGCACATCGCTCGAGTGGGCGCCGCGGTTCGCGGAGGCGGGATGCACGGTGATCGACAACAGCAGCGCATGGCGGATGATGCCGGACAAGAAGCTGATCGTGCCGGAGATCAATGGGCATCTGCTAACACCGCAAGACCGGATCATCGCCAACCCGAACTGCAGCACCATCCAATTGGTGCTGGCTCTTGCGCCGTTGCATCGCGCATACATCGCCAAGCGCGTCGTGGTCTCCACCTACCAGAGCGTCACGGGCACCGGGCAGAAAGCCGTGAAGCAGATGGAGGACGAGCGCGCGGGCATCTCCGCTGATAAAGTGTACCCCTTCCCCATCGATCGAAACGTGATCCCGCGCTGTGACGCGTTCACGGACAATGGCTACACAAAAGAGGAGATGAAAGTGGTGCATGAGACCCATAAGATCCTCGACCCTGCGATTCGCGTGACATGCACCGCCGTTCGCGTGCCGGTTACTGGCGGTCACAGCGAATCCGTGAACGTGGAGTTCGCGCACGATTTCGACTTGAACGCTCTGCGGCAACTCTTGCGCGAAGCACCGGGCATCCTGCTGCTCGATGACCCCGCAAAGGACGAATACCCGATGCCGCTGCTGGCCAATGGCCGCGATGAGGTACTCGTGGGCCGCGTCCGCCGCGACGAGAGCCAGCCGAATACCTTGAACATGTGGGTGGTTGCCGACAACTTGCGCAAAGGAGCCGCAACGAACGCGGTGCAGATTGCTGAGCTGCTTGTGGAACAGCGGCTTCTTCGGCGCATTGCGCAAGCCGCCGGATAATGAAAAGCCCATCGTCGTCATTCAGTTCGCGAACAACCGCTCAACGATTGAATCGACCATGCCTATGCGCCGTTTGTTCTTCCCCCTGGCCTTTGGGCCGCTTGCTTCAATCGCACAGCCCGCGCCCTCGCCGTTGATCACCGAGGCCTCATTGAGCTTCGGGTTCCAGCTCGAAGGCGGTGCCCTGCTGAGCGACGATGATTGGCGTCGAATGCTGCCCGGCTCAAGCCTGTTGCTCGATGATCTTCCACAGGGCGGGCGTTGGGCAAACAGTGGCGGGTTTCAACGCGATTTCTCCCGTGGCCAAGGCCTATTCAACCCTTTGGGGGTTGTAAGCGCCAGCATAGGTTTATCGCTCTTCCGGAATCGTGCAGGCGAGTCCCGCTATGACAATCGGCTCCGCGTGGGCGTATTGTACGGCGGCGGAGATTGGGCGGAGGGCTATTGGGCGCGCTCGAGTTCTGCGGCCTACGACACCCTTATCTCCATGGGCACGGGCGAGCTATTCGTGCTCGACAGCAGTTGGTCCGAGTCGTACTCCGCATCCCACTCGCGATCACGCATCGGAGTGGAGGCCAGCTTCATCGCGCACCGCATCACGGGCTCCCGTTTCTCGTGGTCCGTGGGCGTGGGGCTTCAGCTCGGAGCGGCGGCGTCCGGATATGCCGAGGTCACGCACTCGATCACACGCAGCACAGAGCGGCCCGCAGGAGGTTCCGACTATGAATATGAGTTGCTCGGCAGTGAGCGGTTCCGCACGCCCGCCACCGCCTATGCCGGGCTCCATGGGCTCTTCGGAATTGATCTGCGCTTGGGCAAGACTAGCCCCTTCTGGAGCGCGCTTCACCTCTATGCCGAGATGCGGCCCGCGATCATGTTGCGCTCACTTCCGAACCTGCCCGCTCAGGCCGGCGGGGCGTGGCAGAACCTCTTCGGCCTGCGCATCGATCTGCGCTGAGCGTTACTCCTTCACAAGCTTGAAGCGCTCGGTGCGGTCCGTCGAGTTGAGCGTCACCCATTTCATTCCTGCGGTCAGTCCACTCAAATCCACGCGCCCCGGGCTCCCCACCACCGTCAGCTCGCGCTCCACGCGACCATCGGCACCATGAATGCTCACGCGCACGGGGCCCGTGCCGAGACCATCGATATACACTGCATCGACCGCAGGGTTCGGCCATGCCCTGAATCCCCCGACCGCGGTTTCATCAACACTCACTGAAAATCCGAGTTCGCTCAACAGCCCGCACACCTCGGTCCAGCAGGTGTCGGTGGAATTGGCTGGCTGATACCATGCGGTGATGCAGAGCTCGATGTTCAACAAGGAGCCCAGACCAACCTGGATCGAGGGGCCGTAGAGGACCAGCCCATTGTCGAATGTCCATGTGATGCCGTTGCTCGGGATGTTCGTGCTGGCCGTGAGGATGAAGCCCGCGCCTGACCCCTCGGAGTCGATCTCCAACGCGAATAATGGATCGCATTCTTCAGGACCTTGGCCGATCACGACCTCGTCGCAATGCTCATCCACGCACGTGAGCAGCCCAGCGGACGTTTCGAAAATGGTGGTGGCCACCAGACACACCCCGTACGTACCGGGCTCCGCGTAGGCATGGTCGGGCTGCGCTTCATTGCTTGTGGTGCCATCACCGAAGATCCATTGCCAGGTGGTCTGGAAGCCCGTGCCCGTGGTGCTGTTACTGAAGATCACCCCTGTGCCCGAGGCTGTCGTGGTCCAGGTGAAGCCCGCCTCAAAACCATCGCACGGATCTCCGCCGCCGTTGATCAAAACTGGCGCGCAATACTCATCCACGCACGTGATCAGGCCAGATGATGTCTCAAAGACAGTAGTAGCCACCAGGCACACCGTGTACGTGCCGGGCTCCGCGTAGGCATGGTCGGGCTGCGCTTCATTGCTTGTGGTGCCATCACCGAAGATCCATTGCCAGGTGGTCTGGAAGCCCGTGCCCGAGGTGCCGTTACTGAAGATCACCCCTGTGCCCGATGCCGTCGTGGTCCAGGTGAAGCCCGCCTCAAAACCATCGCACGGATCTCCGCCGCCGTTGATCAACACCGGCGCGCAGTACTCATCCACGCACGTGATCAGGCCAGATGATGTCTCAAAGACAGTAGTAGCCACCAGGCACACCGTGTACGTGCCGGGCTCCGCGTAGGCATGGTCGGGTTGTGCATTGCTACTCGTGGTCCCATCGCCGAAGATCCATTGCCAGGTGGTCTGGAAGCCCGTGCCCGAGGTGCCGTTACTGAAGATCACCCCTGTGCCCGAGGCCGTCGTGGTCCAGGTGAAGCCCGCCTCAAAACCATCGCACGGGTCTCCGCCGCCGTTGATCAACACTGGCGCGCAGTACTCATCCACGCACGTGATCAGGCCAGATGATGTCTCAAAGACAGTAGTAGCCACCAAGCACACCGTGTACGTCCCGGGCTCCGCGTAGGCATGATCGGGCTGCGCTTCATTGCTTGTGGTGCCATCGCCGAAGATCCATTGCCAAGTGGTCTGGAAGCCCGTGCCCGTCGTGCCATTGCTGAAGATCACCCCTGTGCCCGATGCCGTGGTGGCCCAAGTGAAGCCCGCCTCAAAACCATCGCACGGGTCTCCGCCGCCGTTGATCACCACCGGCGCGCAGTACTCATCCACACAAGTGATTGATTCACCGCTGGGGAGAATGAAGATCGTGATGGCCGTGAGGCACACCTCATAGGTGCCGGGGCCCGGGAATTCGTGCAGCGGCTGGGCGTCATTGCTCGTTGTTCCGTCACCAAAGCTCCACTGCCATGTGGTGCCCTGACCCGTGCCCACAGTGCCGTTGCTGAACTGCACCGGATTGCCCGTTGTGGAGGCCGAGGCCCACGTGAAGGCGGCATTGAGGCCGTCGCATATGTTCTGAGCCCTTCCTTGTAGGGCGAGAAAAACGATAAGGAGCAGGGTTGCGTTGCGCATCCGGTGTCGGTTTGGTCACGCAAATGACGCAATCGGGGGCTGAACCGGCGCCCAACGATGGATTGCCCTATTTCCTTGCCTGGACGCCCTTGCTTTCTACATTTGCGCTCCCTTGAAAAAGGGACCTTCCCTGGTAGCTCAGCTGGTTAGAGCACATGACTGTTAATCATGGGGTCGCTGGTTCAAGTCCAGCCCGGGGAGCAAGAGAAGGCCGCAATGAGCGGCCTTCCTTCTTTTCAACCTGACACCCATGCAGCTCATCACCGTTGGCACCGTCGCATTCGACCGCATCGAGACCCCTTTCGGCGTGGCCGAGAAAACCGTTGGCGGAGCGGCCACCTACATCAGCCTGGCGGCCTCGGTTTTCTTGGAGAAGATGGGCCTGGTGAGCGTGGTGGGCGACGATTTCCCGGAGTCTGTGATGGCACAGCTCCGTGATCGCGGCGTTGACCTCTCGGGGCTGGAGGTGCTCAAGGGCAAGGAGAGCTTTTTCTGGGCGGGTCGGTACCACTACGACATGAACACGCGCGACACGTTGGAGACGCGATTGAATGTGCTGCTCGACCTGGATCCGGAGCTACCCGAGGCCTACCGCAAGGCGCCATACGTGATGCTGGGAAACCTGGATCCCGGCGTGCAAGCCAAGGTGCTCGACCAAATGGAAGAGCGTCCGGCGCTGGTGGTGATGGACACCATGAATTTCTGGATGGACAGCGCCATGCCGAAGCTGATGGAAGTGATCTCTCGTGTGGATATCCTCACCATCAACGATGCCGAGGCGCGGCAGCTGAGCGGAGAGCATAGCCTGGTGAAGGCCGCCACGAAGATTCTGGCCATGGGCCCGAAGCACCTGGTGGTGAAGAAAGGTGAACACGGCGCCCTGCTCTTCGGCCAGGGCCGTGTCTTCTTCGCGCCAGCGCTTCCATTAGAAGATGTGGTTGACCCCACGGGTGCTGGAGACACCTTCGCAGGCGGCTTCATCGGCTACCTCGCTCGCACGCAGGACCACAGCTTCGACAACCTCAAGCGCGCGATCATCGTGGGCAGCGCACTGGCCAGCTTCACTTGCGAGAAGTTCGGCATCGAGCGCTTGGTAGAGGTCACGCGCGAGGACATCGATGCGCGCATCCAGCAATTCGTGGAGCTCGTCGACTTCGACATTGAGCTCGTGGAAGGCTGATACCGGAACAGTAACAGGAGCCCACTGACCCCGATCTTCGGGCGTGCATCAGCCACGCAACTTCCCCGCGCTCACCGGCATTCGCGCCGTCGCTGCGCTGCTCGTCTTTCTTCATCACTACGGCCCGGGCGTACCCGCTCTTCAGCACCCGTTGCTCTTGGCCGTCTTTGGCCAGTGCCACGTCGGCGTCACGCTTTTCTTCGTGCTCAGCGGGTTTCTCATCACAAACCGGTATTGGTCGGTGGGCCTGGGCGACCTGCCCGCTTTTCTCCTTCGCAGGGCTGGCCGGATCATGCCGCTCTATCTCTTGATCACGGCGGTGGTCTTCGTGTACCCATGGTGGGCACGGGAAAGCGATGGTGTGTTCCCTCTCGCCCTGTTCCTAGCGAACGCCACGCTGCTGCGCGGCTGGTTCGCTGATTTGTGGAATACCGGCATCGTACAAGGCTGGTCGCTCACCGCAGAGATGACCTTCTATTGCCTTGCCCTGCCCCTCTTGTGGTGCGTGCGTCGAAATCCGTTAGCGCTGCTGGTGGTTCCAGTGTTATTCATCGCAACGGGGATGGTCCTGGTTGAAGCGCTCAATGGACAGGCTCCCTATGGCTTCCTGGGCTCACGCACATTCTTCTTCGGCATCACCTTTCCGGGGCGTTGCGTTGAGTTCCTCGCGGGCATGGCCCTGGCTTGGGCCATGCGCGAACCCGCATGGGATGCGCTGCCCCGAAAGGCTACGCTGATTGGCGCTGTGCTCTGCTGCGGTTTGGTCTGCATTTCAGCAGCCCTCCGCGCGGACTACGCTGATCCCGTTGGCGTTGTGCTCTTGAGCGTTTGCCTTCCTCTGGGCATCGCGGTTCTCTTCGCAGGACTGATGGGTGAGCGCTCTTGGGTCCGCCGGATGCTTGAAAGCAGGCCGTTTCAGGTGATGGGCCGCGCGTCCTACGCCTTCTACCTCATACACATGGGCCTCATCTTCCAGCTCATCGATCGCCATTCGCCGAGCCTGATCGTCACCTTGCTCGTGCTGCAGATGATCGCCCGGCTGCTCTTCTACACGATAGAGGACCCATGCAACCGCTGGTTCAAGAAGAGATTCCCGATCAGGGCGGCGTAACTCATCCAAGCCTTGCGGCCACGGCATCCCAGTTCACCACATTCCACCAAGCAGCCACGTATTCGTTGCGCTTGTTCTGGTACTTCAGGTAATAGGCATGCTCCCAAACATCAAGCGCCAGCAGCGGACTCCCCTTCAAATCGCTGACATCCATGAGCGGGTTGTCCTGATTGGGCGTGCTTCCGATGGCGAGCTTACCGTTGTGCGCAACCAGCCAGGCCCAGCCACTTCCGAAACGCTTCATGGCTACGTCGGTGAAGGCGTCCTTGAATTTCTCGAATGAGCCGAATGAGCCATTGATCGCATCCTGCGCTTTGCCCGTGGGAGCACCGCTATGACCGGGCGCCATCACCTGCCAAAAGAAATTGTGATTCCATGCGCCGCCGCCGTTGTTGCGGGCTTTGGGGCTGAGCTTCGATGCCGTTGCGAAGAGGGCCGCCTCATCCGCTGAAACGATGCCCTCGGAGATGATCGCCTCGTTCACATTCTTCACGTAGGCTGCGTGGTGCTTCGTGTAGTGGATCTCCATGGTGAACGCATCGATGTGCGGCTCGAGCGCAGCGAAGGCGTAAGGGAGCTTCACTTGGGTGAAAAGCGGATCATTCGGCGCCGGTGCTGGCGGCGCGGAGCCGCCTGCCGCTTCGCGCGGAATGGAACAGGAGCTGGCTTGAAGCAAGGTGGGCCCCGCGATGGCGGCCCCGGCTATTGCTTGCAAGGAGCGGGCGAGGAAGTGCTTGCGGTCCATTGCGGCCAAGGTACATGCACGCGCGTGCGGTCCGCTCAAGCGAACTGCACGAGCAGTTGCCCTTTTTCCACCGGCTTGCCCTTCTCAACGGCGATCGCCTTCACCATGCCATCGCCGGGAGCCTTGATCAGGTTCTCCATCTTCATGGCTTCCAGCACGAGCACGGGGTCATTCTTCTTCACTTGGTCACCCGGCTTCACCAGGATGTTGATCACGAGTCCGGGCATCGGCGCCTTCAGGTCGCCGGCCTTTCGCGCGACCTTGTCGAGGCCTAGCGTCTGCATCAGGCGGTCCTGTTCTTCCTCGAGCTTAACTGTGCAGGTGCGTCCGCCGATGCGCAGGCGCACCGTTCGGTTCTCCCGATCCTCCTTCAGCACAAGGGCCCGATGGCTGCGGCCATCGATCACCACGCTGAATTGCGCGGGTCCGATTCGCACCAGGTCCGCCGGTGTGCCCACAAGGCTCCAGGGCGCATCGGGCGATCGGCGCTCCAATACGAGTTCGCCTTGGGTGCCGCTGATCGCGGCGAAGAGCTTGGCCATGTCCGGTGATTGAGTGCAGCGAAACTAGAGGCTATCGGGGCCCTCAGCGCTTGTTGAAGTTGTTCATGGTGCCGGCCACGCCGAGCAGCCCGAATTGCAGCACGGCCTTGGAGGCAAGCTCGATCCGCTCCGCAATGGTCTTTCGCTCTTCTTCGTTCCAGGGGCTGAGCACATAGTCGCTCTGGCGCCCTTTGGGGAAGTCGCTGCCGATGCCGAAGCGCAAACGCGGGAACTCCTCGGTGCCGATGAGCTCGATGATGCTGGTGAGTCCGTTGTGCCCTCCGGCGCCTCCTTTCGCGCGGATGCGGATGACGCCATAGGGGAGCGCGAGGTCGTCCGTGATCACCAGCACGCGGTCGGCCGTGATGCCTTCTTGGTCCATCCAGTACCGGACCGCCTTGCCGCTGAGGTTCATGAAGGTGCTGGGCTTGATCAGGAGGAACGTGCGCCCCTTGTGGCGCAGCTCTGCCCGATCACCATAGCGATCGGGTGCGAAACGTACGCCGGCCGCCTCGGCCACATGGTCGAGCACTTGGAAGCCGATGTTGTGGCGCGTTCCGGTGTAGTCGGGTCCCGGGTTGCCCAATCCGACGATGAGGTGCTTCATGCGCGCTGCAAATGAAACGAGCCCCCGACAAGGTCAGGGGCCCGTTCTTGGAATTGATTGCCCGAGCGGAGTCGAGGACTACTTCTTCGCGGCGGGCTTCGCGTCGGCGGCGGGCTTCGCATCGCCAGCTTTCGCGGCCGGAGCGGGAGCAGCGGCACCAGCAGCCGGGGCGGCGCCAGCGGCCGGAGCGGCCTCTTCCACCTTCTTCGGCACCTTCACCGACACCACCACCTCTTCGGCATCGTGCAGCGGGATCAGGCCGTTGAGCTTCAGATCTCCGACATGCACGCTTTGGTTGATGTCGAGTCCGGCCACATCCACCTCTAAGTGCGCGGGGATGGCATTGGGAAGGCCCTTCACCGTCACTTTGCGCATGACCTGGCTGAGTTTGCCGCCATTGCGCACGCCAATGGGCTGGCCCTTCAGGCGGATGGAGAGCTGCACCTTGGCTTCCCGATCCTCTTTCATCTCCATGAAATCAACATGGATGACGCGGTCGCTGATCGGGTGGAACTGTTTCTGATGCACCATGGCCAAGGTCTTCGCGCCATCGAGTTCGAGTTCGATGCCGGTGACCTCCGGGGTGAAGACCACTTTGCGCAATGCGGCCTCGTCCACGCTGAAGTGGACCGTGCCCGCGCCTCCGTAGAGCACGCAAGGCACGCGCTTCACGCGGCGCAGCTGGGCGGCATTCTTAGTGCCGACTTGTTGGCGGACATTGCCGCTGAGGGTGATTCTGTTCATGGGGTGACGGTGTTACGCAATGATGAAGTGGCTGCTGATGCTCTCGTGGCTCCGCACGCGGCGGATCACATCAGCAAAGAGTTGCGAGACGCTCAGGACCTTGATCTTGCTGGTCTGTGCTAACTTCTCGGCAGAAATGGGGATGGTATCGGTGACGATGAGCTCGGCGAGGGCGCTCCTCTCGATGCGCTCGCAGGCCTCGCCGCTGAGCACCGGATGGGTACAAACGGCGCGCACGCTGGTGGCGCCGAGGTCCATCATCATATCGGCAGCCTTGGTGAGGGTGCCAGCGGTATCGATCATGTCGTCCACGAGCACCACGTTCTTGCCCTTCACATCGCCGATCACCGTCATGCGCTCAATCTGATTGGCCACCTTGCGCTGCTTGTAGCAGATGGCCATGTCGCAGCCCAAGTGCTTGCTGTAGGCGTTGGCGCGCTTGGTGCCGCCGGTATCCGGCGCAGCCATCACCAGGTCCGGCAAGGCCATGGCCTTGATGTGCGGGAGGAAAATGGTGCTGGCGAAGAGGTGATCGACCGGCACCTCGAAGAAGCCTTGGATCTGGTCGGCATGCAGGTCCATGGTCATGATGCGGTCCACCCCGGCGGCGGTGAGCATGTTGGCCACCAGCTTGGCGCCCACCGAGACGCGGGGCTTGTCCTTGCGGTCCTGCCGGGCAAAGCCGAAGTAGGGCATCACAGCCACGATGCGCTTGGCGCTGGCGCGCTTGGCGGCATCGACCATGAGCAGCAGCTCGAAGAGGTTGTCGCTGGGCGGGAAGGTGCTCTGCACAATGAAGACCAGCTCGCCGCGCACCGTTTCCTCGAAGCTGGGCTGGAATTCGCCATCGCTGAAGCGCGCCACGCTCACCTCGCCCAAACGCTCGCCGCTGGCCGCAGCAATCTGCTCGCTCAGGTACTTGGTGGCGGTACCGCTGAAGATCTTGGCGCTCTCGAGCATGGCCCTGATTCCCGAAATGGGCCGCGAATGTAGCGATCCTCAGCGGGTTATCAACAGGTGTGGGTTGTGAGTAGAAATGGGGTCGCCGATACCTTCGGCCCCCGTCCGGTCCTATTGCATCCGCTGGACCCCGCGACCATGCCTAAGCGTACCAGCCGTAGCGACGGCCCCTCACCCGCCAAGCTTTCACAAGACGTCCTAGCCGCCATTCGCCGTTCGGGCCACGCGGGCGTCACCAGCCAGCAGCTCGCCCTGCAGCTGGGCTTCAAGGACAAAGGCCAGCGCTACCTGCTCTTCGATGCTATTGAAGCGCTCTTGGACGAGGGGCGAATCGAGAGCGGCAAGAAGGGACGCTACACCGCGCAAGGGGGCAAGGACAGCGTAGAGGGCCGCATCGACATCATCGCCAGCGGGGCCGGCTACGTTCGGGTAGAGGGAGGAGAAGAAGACATCTTCGTTCACAACAAGAATGTGGGCGTGGCGCTGCACGGCGACCGCGTGCTGGTGAAGGTGATGAGCAGCCGCGGCACGCGCGCAGAAGGCAAGGTGCTTAGCATAATAGAGCGCCGCCGCACCGAATTCGTGGGCACCATACACAAGCAGCAGGGGCGCCTCATGCTGGTGGCCGATGATCAACGCGTGCAGCGGCCCTTCTTCATCCCGCCGCACGAGAGCCTCAACGCGCAGGAGGGCGACAAGGCCATCATCGCATTGGGCGAATGGAAGGACAGCCGCGACATGCCGCGGGGAAGGGTGACCCGCGTGCTGGGTCGCGCGGGCGAGCACCACGTAGAGATGCATGCCATCCTCGCGGAATTCGGACTGCCGCTCGAGTTCCCGGAGAGCGTGCAGCTCGCAAGCGAGAAGATCGGCAACGGCGTAACGCCGGAAGAAATCGCCAGGCGCCGGGATGTGCGTACCATTCCCACGCTCACCATCGACCCCGATGATGCCAAGGACCTGGATGATGCGCTGAGCGTGCGCCGCCTGGAGAACGGGCATTGGGAAGTGGGCATTCACATCGCCGATGTGAGCCATTATGTGACCCCGCGCAGCGTGATCGACATGGAGGCCGCCAACCGCGCCACCAGCGTTTATCTCGTTGATCGCGTGGTGCCCATGCTGCCGGAGAGCCTCAGCAACGATCTCTGCTCGCTCAACCCAAACACCGACAAGCTCAGCTTCAGCGCCATCTTCGAGATGGATGAGCAAGCGCGCATCAAGGGCGAGTGGTTCGGCCGTACGGTGATGCGCTCGCAGCGGCGTTTCGCCTATGCTGAGGCACAAGCCATCATCGACGGTGGAGAGGGCGACTTCAAGAACGAAGTGCTCACACTGCACCGATTGGCGCAAGTGATGCGCAAAGAGCGTATCGAGAACGGCGCGCTGGAGATCGGCGGCAACGAGGTGAAGTTCAAGCTCGATGAGAAAGGGCGACCGTTGGGCGTGTATGAGAAAGTGATGGGCCCGGCGAATTGGCTCATCGAGGAGTTCATGCTGCTTGCGAACAAGCGCGTGGCCGCGTGGGTGAACAAGCAGAAGAATGGCGCCCCGGCCTCCGCCGGGATGACGCGGCCTTTCGTCTATCGCGTGCACGACCTGCCCGACCCGGAGAAAGTGGATCAGCTGCGCGCGCTGGCTAAGAGCTTCGGCCATTCACTCACCGTGGGCAAGGGCGAGGACCTGCCACACGCGATCAATCGGCTCCTGCACGACGTGCACGGAAAGGAGGAGGAGAACATCATCAAGCAGGTAGCGATACGGAGCATGGCGAAGGCCATCTACAGCACGGAGAACATCGGCCACTACGGGCTGGCCTTCGAGCATTACACCCACTTCACCTCCCCTATCCGCCGCTACCCGGATCTTCTGGTTCACCGGGCCATGGCCCACTATCTCGCCGGCGGCAAGCCCCTGGACCGCGAAGCGCTCGAGTTGAGCTGCACCCATAGCTCGCGCATGGAGAAGCAGGCCTCTGATGCGGAGCGCGCGAGCATCAAGTACAAGCAGGCCGAGTACCTGCTGGCGCGCATCGGGCAATCGTTCGAGGGCATCATCAGCGGCCTCACCAATTGGGGCATCTATGTGGAGCTGCGCGAGAACAAGTGCGAGGGCATGATCCCCTTGCGCGAGCTGCCCGGCGATGTGTTCCGTTTCGATCGGGAGCGCTACACGGTTGCGGGCCACCGGACCGGCCGCAAGTTCCGGCTGGGCGATGAGCTCATGGTGGCCATCAAGGCCGTTGACATGGACAAGCGCACGGTGGAGCTGGCGCTGCACGAAGAGCGCGGACCGGTGACCACGAGCGGGAAGTTCGTGCGGAAGCCTGAGGGGCGATGGGACGAGGCCTTGCCTGCAGAACAGCAGGAGCATGCCCGGAAAGGCAAGGCTGCCGCACAATCGCGCGAGCGCCAACGGCGCAGCATGGGTCGCGGGAAACGGAAATAAGAGGACTACACCAGGTTCAGGCGCTTGGCCAGGTCGTCCTTGTAGCTGCCGCCGATCGGGATCACCTTCTTGTCGTTCTCCAGGATCAGGTTCGGCTGCTCGATGGCCGTGATCTTATCGACCCGAACGATGAAGCTGCGGTGGACGCGCAGGAATTCACTCTCCGGCAATTTGGCCTCGATGTCCTTCATGGTGCTGTGCACGGTGTAGCGCGTGTTCAGCAGGTTGATCACCACGTAATCCTTCAGCGCCTCCACAAAGTAGATATCCTTGGTGTTGAGCTTCACCAGGCGGCTATTGCTCTTCACGAAGAGGATGTCCTTGTTGCTGTCCTTGTTCTCCACCAAGGCGTAGAGCATGTCGCGCTCCTTGAGCACCTCGGTCTCCTTCTTGTGCTTGTATAGAGCCATCTCGATCGACGTGTGGATGTCGATCTCCTTGAAGGGCTTGATGATGTAGCCGTAGGGCTGTGTGACCTTGGCCTTGGCGAGGGTGCTCTCATCGGCATAAGCGGTAAGGAAGATCACCGGGATATTGGCCTCCTTGCGAATGGCTTCAGCCGCATCAATCCCGCTCATCTCGCCCTTGAGCATGATGTCCATAAGGATGATGTCGGGCACGTGCTCCTTGGCCAGGGCAACCGCCTGTTCACCGGTGCTGGCCGCTCCCACCACATGGTAGCCCAGCTTCTTGAGGCTGTGCTGAATGTCCTTGCTCACGATGCTCTCGTCCTCAACGACCAGTACGTTCGTCTGCGCCATGTGCTTTCGGGTTGACCCGTTCAAAAGTAAGTAAATAGCTCACCCCGCCTTTGCTGCTGCGCTCCATGCGGCCATCGATCTGAGCAGTGAGCAATTGGACCAGCTCCAGGCCGAGGCCGCCATCGTGTTCATCCTCGAATCCTTCGGGCAGTCCGTCGCCATTGTCACTTGCTTCGATCCTGACCAGCTCGCCCTCCATGCGCAGCACAATGCGGATGGTGCCTTGACGGCCATCGGAGAAAGCGTGCTTGAGCGCATTACTGATGATCTCGTTGAGGATGAGGCCACAGGGCATGGCTTGATCGATGCTAAGGTGCGCCGGCTCCAGGTCGAGATCGAGCGAGACGCGGCCCGAGGTGCTGTAACTGAGCAGGAGGTTGCGGGACAGGCCATCGATGTAGTCGGCCAGGTCGATGCTGCTGAACTGCTTGTTCTGGTAGAGGCGCTCGTGGATCAGGGCCATGCTCCGCACGCGGTCCCGGCTGTGATGGAGCATCTCGCGCACCTTCGGGTCCAAGCCTTCGCGCTCACCCTGCAGCTTGGTGATGCTGCTGATCACCTGCAGATTATTCTTCACGCGGTGGTGAACCTCTTTGAGCAGCACCTCTTTCTCTGCCAGGCTGAGCTCCAGCGCGCGCTGCGCCTCCTTGCGGTCGGTGATGCCGTAAGCCAGGCATGAGATTTCCGTGACGGCCCCGTCGACCACGATGGGGTTGAGGAAATTCTCGACCCAAGCCGAGTCGCCACGGAGGTCCACCAGCTCCACCTCGAACTGTTGCGGAATGCCGCGCAGGGCAGCAGCGTATCGTGCGATCAACTGCTTGGTCGCACCCGGCTTCACGCGCGGAGCCATCCGCTCTACAAAGTCGTCGCCTTGGCTGAACCGGATGCCATGGATTTCCGCTATGCTGCGCTCGAAGTGCCCATTGAACGAGGTGAGGCGGAAATCCCGGCTCAGCGTCCAGATCATCATGTTGGCTGAGCTCTCGAAAATGGCCTTGAGGCGCGCTGCTTGCTCGCGCACCAGATCCTCGGCAAGCTTCTGCTCCGTGATTTCGTGACCTATGCCAAAAACCTCACTCACCTTTCCATCGGGGCCGAAGACCGGGCTGAGGAAAACCTCGTTGCACACGCGTCCGCCCTTCAGGTCCGTGCGATCCGTGTCGAACCGAAGCGCCTTGCCAGCGAATGCTTCATTGTATTGGGCCGCCCAGAAATCGTGGTAGTCGGCGCTGGCAAACGTCTTGCGGGGCCTATCGGAGTCCTTGTTCACTTCGGGCTTCACGCCATAGAGCCGCTCAATCATGTCAGCGTAGCCCTTATTGAACGAGGTGAGCCGCAATCCGCTATCCACGGACCAGAACATGTGCTCGCTGCTCTCGAAGAGCGCACGCAGTTTGGCCTGGTGGCCTTCGATTTCCTGTCGGGCCGCCAATTCCTTGGTGATGTCCCGGAAGATGCTCCTGGTGGCCACAGGGCGGCCATCCACCGTGCGCAGGTTGCTCGTGCCCTCTACCACAATGGCGCGGCCATCACGAGCGCGGAATGTGGTCCTGATGGTGCCGACGTCCTCGCCAGCCATCACCCGGGCGAAAAGCCCCTTGCACTCAACCTGGTGGTCCGGGTGGATGATGTCCCACATGGTCATCGTTCGCAGCTCATCCTCCGAGTACCCAAGTGCGTCCCGCCATGCGTTGTTCACGTAATCGAAACGGCCATCGGGCCCGGCGCTCTGAATGAGGTCCGTCGCATTCTCGAAGAGATCCCGGTAGCGTTCCTCGCTCGCGCGCAGTGCTTCTTGGTCCTGCTTCATCCGCGTGATATCGCGCGATACGCCCATGGCCCCGAGCTGTTTGCCTTCTTCATCGAAGAGCCTTGAAGCGGCCAGGAATGAGATAAAGGAGCGGCCGTGCTTATCCTTGTTGCGCACCTCGCCTGTAAAGGCGCCGTACCGGTCGAGCTCCTGCTGCACGCGTTCATACTCGGCCGGGTCGGCGTAGAGCATCCTCGTATCCTTCCCTAGCACCTCGTTGGCCTCGTATCCGAAGCGGATGCTGGCAGCAGGGTTGTATTCCGTCACTCGGCCCTCACTATCAGCCGCCATGATCATGTCCAAGGAACTATCGATGAGGCTTCGCGCGAATCGCCGCGAGTGCCTGAGCTCCTCTTGCGTGCGGCGGTGCATCTCAATCTCTTCGCGCAGCACCGAATTCACCTCTTGGGCGATCTGTAGCTGCACACGCTCGCGAATTGCGCGCTCGCGGGACGCTTGATCGTGAATCGTAACCTGCACGGCGGGCTCGCCATCGAGCACCGTGCCCATGGCCACGATGAGCAATTGCTGCATCTCGAATCGCTCCAATCGCACCAAGGCCTCTGTCTCGCGCCCCAGCACCGCTGATCGAACGGCTTCATCGACGCTGGGCCGGTCGCCCGGATGGAACATCGCCGATGGCGCCCCGCCGACCGGGTCTTTCCCTAAGAGCTTGACGGACGCCGGGTTGGCGTATCGGACCACACCATCGCGCACCAGCAACAAGCCATCGTGCATGCGCTCGACAAGATTCCGATGGCTGATTGATGCAGCGCGCTGGGCTTCTTGAGCCTGCTTGATCGGGGTGATGTCCATGAACATTCCGAGCACGGTGGTCTCGCTATGCTCAGAATGCACGAGGTAGACGTTCTCCAGCACGTGCACCTCCGCGCCGGTCTTGTGCCGCAAACGGATCTCGTAGTTGACCAGCCTTCCATTCTTCTGGAGCTCATTCAAGTAGCGCACGCGGTCCTGAGCGTCGAAATAGAGCGCCCCAGCCTTCTGAGCCATCAACTCATTCCGGTCTGCATACCCGAGCACATGGGCCATGGCATCGTTGCATTCAATGAACCGTCCGTCGAGCGTGGTGCGGAAGATGCCTGCGAGGTTGCCATTGAGCAGGTCGTTGTACCGCCGCTTAAGCTCACTGTACTCGTCGGCTTCGGCCTGAGCCCCTCTTCCCTTCTGGCGCATCGTCGTTCAATCACGGCTGCAGGTCTCCGGGCCCATAAGGCGGAGGCACGCGTTCACCATCAATCCTGATCTCGGCTCCATCACGGTAACGCACCACGGTGATGATATTTCCCTGATCATCGTAGTGGGTGAACTCGCCCTGGGCCAGCCCCCCGGAATATCGTCCCTCCATCCGCAGCCTGCCATTCGGCCAGTACCAACGATGCTTGCCATCCGGTTCGCCGTTCTGGAAGGAACCCGAGAAATAGCGCTTTCCATCGCCGTAGGTGTAGTTCCATGGTCCTTCCTTCAGCCCATCCTTGTATCCGCCTTCTTCCTTGTGGTCACCCACCTCATAGAACCACTTGCCTTCGCGCCTGCCATCGATGTACTCTCCTTGGGTTAGCACCCTGCCCTCCTCGTCGAATTCCACGGATGCACCTTCCTCTTTTCCGCGCCTGTAATTCTCCTGCCTGTGGGTTCTGCCGCTTTCATAGAACCAGGTCCATTGGCCTTGTGCCAGCCCAGCGGCATACTTGCCGCGCTGCTCCACTTTGCCGCTTCGGTGATAGAATGACCACTCACCATCCTTTTTCCCTTCCTTGTAACTGCCCTCTGCGCGCTTCTCGCCAGTGCTGAAATATTCAACCCACGCTCCTTCGAGCATGCCTGAGTCGTTGACCATTCCCTCACTCACTAACTGGTCGCCGCTGAATATCCTCGCTCCTGAGATACCGCCCTTCATATCGAATTCCTTGAAGAGCCCCTCGCGCTTACCCGATCTCGAATAGCTGCCCAACGAGGCGACCTTTCCATTCGGATGGAATGTGCGCTTGATATCCACAGTTAGCCTGTCCGCCGCGCCGGTGTCCACAACGCCTGCGTCGTATTTGTTCAGTTCCTTCAGATTGCCCTGTGCATCGTACTCCTTGAAAATGCCATGTCGCTTGTCATCCAAGAAGGACCCTTCCCACCGTACGCGACCATTCGCATGGAACTCCTTCCATGGGCCCTGCCGGAGCCCCGCCCTGTCGATGCTGTTGATTTCCTCACGGCGCCGGAGCATGCCGGCGCCGTAGTGAAGAATGGCTATGATGCGCCCATCAGGGGCATATTCCTGACCCCGGCCCTCTTCACGACCCGATTGGTAGGGCACCTCCTTTTGCTTGGTCCCGTCCGGGTAGTAATAAACGGCAAATCCTTCGCGAAGGTCATTCAGGTATGGGACGGTGCTTGTCACCAGGCCAAGCGTGTCGAACTGCCGCATGGCCCCGTGCTTGCGGTCGTCCTTGTACATGATCTCCGTTTCCAAGCGGCCCTTATCATCATAAAATCGCCACGCACTATCCAGCTTGCCCTTGACTCGGCCTCCTTCGGACCGCAATACCCCATTAGCATAGAAGTTCCGCCACCAACCCTCTGGATTGCCATCCACCACAAGGCCTTCGCTGCTTATCTGACCATTGGGGTGATAATACCGCGCCAAGCTATCCTGTCCTTGCCCATGGAGCACCACGAACAAAGAAGAAACGAAAGCTATCAGGGTATTGTATTTCATACCTCTTCTAAGAATTATTGATGATGTAGTATGGTCTGTTGGATCGGTTGAAATTCAGGTTTCCAAAAGCTGGCGCTTTCGGGTTATCAAAAGTAATCCACCGATGATCAAGAATGCCCGTTGATCAGGGAAGGGTAATCGGGCATGCACCATAGGCGATGGAACCATGCAATGAACAATCCTGGTTTTCTGTGGATCAGTATCGATGTGGATAACAAGAGGCGATGAACGGACAGGGTCCATGTTCATGAGTGGTTGATGAAGCATTGCATTTTGCACATGAAGGGCAAGATCACAGCATCTCTCTCGCGGAACGTGTTGATAGAGGTTGGTTAACAGCAGATATGAACACAAGGCTAATGATGTGAACAGGCTTGGCGTTGAAAAATCACAGGAGCTGCTAAGGGCGGGTATATTCGCCTCGTGGAAAAGACCATTGCCATTGGCAGCGACCACGCCGGCTTTGAGCTGAAGGAGCACGTGAAAGACCGCTTGAATGAAATCGGGTGGCATTGCATCGACCTTGGAACCAATGGTCCCGAGAGCATGGATTATCCCGACCCGGCGCACGCTGTGGCGCGTGCTGTGGAATCTGGAGAGGTCCTTTTAGGAGTCCTCATCTGTGGTAGTGGCAATGGGGTTAGCATGGCTGCGAACCGGCATAAGAACGTTCGGTGTGCCCTCGCTTGGACGCCGGAGGTGGCTGCGCTCGGCAGAACACATAATGACGCGAACATCCTGGCGCTTCCCGCTCGATTCGTCAACACCGCCCAGGCACTGGCCATCCTAGATGCCTTTATGGTGGCAGAATTTGAAGGTGGACGTCATCGGCGGCGTGTTGAGAAAATAGACGGGTGCTAGCCAGATGAAACGCTTCAGGATCCAGGCAATTGTTGCCGCATGGCTTTGTGCACCGGCGCTGTGCGCGCAACCAGATACGGTCGCTTCCCGGTTCGCACGGCTCATTGACAGGGTTGATTTGAAACGTCACTTGGAAGTGCTCGCAAGTGACAGTTTCATGGGTAGGGATACGGGCAAGAAGGGTCAGAAGATGGCTGCCGAGTACCTCCGGGACAGGTTCAAGGATATAGGCGTTCCTCCGCTTTCGCGAGCCGGGGTGGATGGTGGCTACTTTCAGGCGTACGAGCTGATAGAGTCGCGTAAAGGGTCTATTGCGGTTCGATCAAGGAATCATGAGTTAAGGTGGCCGCAAGAGATACTCTATTTCTCGGAGCACATGACGGAGGGCTTGGTGCTTGATTGGCTAATCCCCCTGAAGGCGACTAAACCCTTGGATTCCATATTGGTGGCCCGTGCGGGCGTCGTTATCGATGCGCGCAACCTGGAGCTTGGGCCGTCTGGATTCAGAGGGCTGAGCGAGCCCCTGGAGAGAGCGAAGAGCGCCGGTTACAAGGCTGTGTTCATCATTTTGCAAGAGGAGGCGAAGCAGCAAATGGATGGCCTTGTGCACGCTGACGGGACAAGCATGCGCCTTCCATCGCCAGAAGATGGGGCCCAAGCCCGGAACGGAGCCACGCAGGTATTCTACCTCACGGCCAACGGGTTGTCTAAGTTGGCTGGGCGGCGCGGAACGCGCTTGTTACTAAAGCCCAAGGCAAGAAGGGTCAAGGCTGGAATCAGCATTGAGGTTACTTCCCGGGAGAAGCGCATCCAAGCGGAGAATGTACTGGCGTACATCGAAGGATCGGACTTGAGAGAGGAGGTCGTAGTGGTCACCGCCCACTATGACCACATTGGAGTGGAAAACGGCGTGGTATATAACGGTGCCGACGATGATGGGAGTGGTACTGTTGCGTTGTTGGAGATCGCCCAGGCCTTCACGGCCGCCAAGTCCGTAGGGCGCGGTCCTAGGCGGAGCATCCTCGTGATGCCGGTAAGTGGCGAGGAGAAGGGTCTCTTGGGGTCTCGGTATTACAGCGACAACCCTGTGTTCCCGCTGGAGCAAACCGTATCGAACCTGAACATTGACATGATTGGCCGGGTCGATTCGGCGCATTCCGCTTCACCCCCGTATGTCTATATCATCGGCAGTGATCGGCTGAGCTCGGACCTGCATGCTGTGAACGAAGCGGCGAATTCCGCCCATACCAGAATCGTGCTCGATTATACATTCAATGCGGAGGATGACCCGAACCGGTTCTATTACCGGAGCGACCACTACAACTTCGCCAGGAAGGGCGTCCCGAGCATCTTTTTTTTCAGTGGCGTGCACGAGGACTACCACCAGCCGGGCGATGACGTTGAGAAGATCCGCTTCGATTTATTGGAATCTCGTGCCCGATTGGTGTTCCACACGGCCTGGTTGCTGGCAAATAGGAACGAGCGGATTCGCACCGACAAGCCCATCAGGTGATAGTGACCTCCGGCTACTTCTCGCTGACAAGGTGCTTGATATATTCATCTAGTCCGCGTTTGTACTCCGCATAATGACGACCCGTACCAGGGCCGTAGAAGCCAGTACGGATGCGCAGAACGCGCCCATGCCGATCGATGAAAATACATGTCGGATAGCTGATCAATCGTTGAAGGAATGGCAGCTTGGACGTGGCCTCCTCCTTTGAAGCATTGCCGGCGTAAAGGATCGGATATGGCACGCGCAAAGCGCTTTTGAATCGTCGTAAGCCCGCGATTGCGCGCGAAGGGTCAGAGTGTTTCTCGAATGCTACTGCCATTATTCGAAGGCCCTCCTTGGCGTATTTGTCGTGCATCTCGCGCAAAAGCACGGTTTCATCCATGCAATTTGGGCACCAGCTGCCCATGATATGAACGAGCAATGGCCTACCAATGAAGCCCGTGTCTGAGGGGGAGCGCTCTATTCCATCGGTGTCGGGAAACCGAAAATCAACACGGTCATAACCCTCGCGGAGGAAGGAAAGCGAGTCGGGGTCTCGCAATCGGTAGGAGTCATTGCGCACCGCCACCCAAGGCTCTTGCCAATGGATGCCGCTCCAGAAATTTCCGAATAATGAATCGCCCTGCGCGCGTGCGGCGAACAGGAAAGCGTGCGAACCATCGAAGCAGGATAACTGAAGCGAATCGCCGTGCGCGGCCCCCGCCAGGTAGCGGTAGTCCCCGGTCTCTGTCATGAAGGTTCCTGTTAAAGAGCCATCTGTCTCTGCCTGGAATTCACCGATCGAGTTGTAGGCGCCCGGCGTTCCCGGGCTGAATACCACACGCCAACTACCAGAGAAGCGCAAGGCGGCATCAGCGGACTGCCTCGGGAATCGGGACCTGTCTCCAAATCGAGCGATGAATGGAACACGGTAATCATCGCCCTTCAGATAATTGAACCAAGCGCCCTTAATAAGGCTATCTGAAGTGTGTGCTCCGTGAAACTCGGAGTCGAATAGCGGCATGCGAATGCGGATGGAATCGCGAGTGACCACAACATCACTTGCAATGATTTCCTCGACTCCATTGCGTAAGACCACAAAATCACGACCGAGTGAGTCGTTCCGAAAATCCAGATTGAACGGAAGTGTCGCCGAACTCAAATCTAACTCGACAGTCCATGGGCCAGCACGAAGCGGACGCTCCACTGGAGAGCACGAAAGCAACAGGAGCGTCGCAACGGAAATATGGGGGCGGAATCCCAGGAGAAGCGAATGTATAAGCGACATGGTGTGTGCGAGAGCCAAGAACCGGGCTCAAATGTCGAACAGAATGCCCTGGGCCAAGGGCAAAGTAGTTCCATAGTTGATGGTGTTGGTCTGGCGGCGCATGTAGACCTTCCAAGCGTCACTGCCGCTCTCTCGTCCGCCACCAGTCTCTTTTTCCCCGCCAAACGCGCCACCGATTTCGGCGCCACTAGTGCCGATATTCACGTTGGCGATGCCGCAATCGCTTCCGGTTACGCTCAAGAAGCGCTCCGCCTCGCGCATATCAAGGGTCATGATAGCGCTGCTGAGCCCCTGTTTGACGTTGTTTTGGATGCGTATCGCCTCATTGATGTCGCCGCTGTACCGGAGCAAGTACAAGATGGGCGCGAAGGTTTCCTCTTGCACGATTGCCATCCCTTCCGTCGCCTCCACTATTGCTGGTCGAACGTAGCAGCCACTCTCGTATCCGGTCCCGCGGAGGACCTCCCCTTCAATCGCGAAGCGGGCCCCCTGCTCTCTGGCGGCACTTAGCGCATTCAGGTAAGCATCAACTGCGGCGTTGTCGATTAGAGGACCGATATGGTTGCGCTCGTCCAGGGGGTCGCCGATGCGCAATTGCTGGTAAGCTGCGATGAGTTTCCGTTTGAATGTCTCATAGACACTATCATGCACGATTAATCGACGCGTGCTGGTGCAGCGCTGACCAGCAGTTCCCACGGCCCCGAAAACGCTACCGACTAGCGCCATTTCCAAATCGGCCTTATCGCTGATGATGACTGCGTTATTCCCACCCAATTCAAGCAGTGACCTGCCAAGGCGCTCCCCTACAGCCGCACCGACCGCCCTGCCCATGCGCGTGCTCCCGGTTGCACTTACCAAGGGAATTCGCGGATCGTGACTGATCCACTCACCAACCTCACGGCCGCCGTTCAGGATACAGCTGACACCTTCGGGTACGCCATTGCGCTTGAATACCCGTGACGTGATGTGCTGGCATGCAAGGCTGCATAGCGGGGTCTTCTCACTGGGTTTCCAGATAACCACATCCCCACAAATCCAGGCTAGTGCCGCGTTCCAGCTCCATACCGCAACAGGGAAGTTGAAGGCGGTGACAACCCCAACA
Organism: Flavobacteriales bacterium; assembly: GCA_016705545.1. Taxonomy (GTDB): domain Bacteria; phylum Bacteroidota; class Bacteroidia; order Flavobacteriales_F; family PHOS-HE28; genus PHOS-HE28. The sequence goes on along the minus strand of JADIYA010000001.1, from coordinate 897,753 downwards.
AGTCCATAGGGATGCCATTGCTCATACATGCGGTGCAGGGGGCGTTCACTATGCATGGTAAGTCCATGCAACTGGCGGCTGAGGCCAACGGCGAAGTCGCAGATGTCAATCATTTCCTGCACTTCGCCCAAGCCTTCTTGATAGCTCTTTCCCATTTCGTGACTGACCAACCGGCCCAAGGCGGATTTGTTCTGGCGGAGCGCATCACCAAGTTGTCGAACGATTTCCCCGCGCTTAGGTGCGGGCCAAGAGCGCCATTCCGAAAAGCCTTGTTGGGCAGTCGTGATTACATGCTCATACTCAGACCGACTCGCGCTTCTGACTGTTCCGATGAGCGCACCACTAACGGGGCTGTGGCTTGGGATTGTCCCCCCGTCTCCGTTCAACCAGTTCAGGCCCGTGGTTACTCCGCTGTTTTCTTTGGATAAGCCGAGTTCGTAGAGCACACTGTCGATGCGGTCCGTTAGCTGTTCAGTTGTGTTCATGACTCGCTTGGATTGGGCCGCGAAAATAGAAGTCGAATCGGGGTCCAGTCTGCAATCTTGCTTTGAAAGGCGATATATGGTACGGGTTCGGATTAAGTCGCTAATAATCAATCACATACAGGCGTGATGGGTATGCGCCGGTAACGCACCGGCAAAGCTGTAGGAATGCTGGTAACGCTATGGCTGCGGAGGCGCTTTATTCCTGAGTATGCGAAGGGTCTCAGGGGTCGAGCTTTTCAGCAACAAATAAGGAACTCGAGGTGGGTCGGCCGGTAAAGATGGAGGTGATGTTGGAAACCGTCCCGAACAGCAGCGCAAGTGTCCAAGCTATCAAGGAGGGGCGCCCCAGATATCGTTCACTTAACAAGGATATGTAGTACGCGTCAAACCACATTCGCCGGGATGCGACCACCCTGAACCCATGACGGGATAGTAGAGCGACGACATCGGATTCTCGAAAATGCCATAGATGTCTAGGTACATCCCAGGCGGCCCAAGCCGACCCATAATGCTGAGCGTCCCAGGATAATCGGTTTGGTACGGCTATCAGCAGGTGTCCTCCTTTCTCTAGGAGGCCATGGTATTGATGGATGGACCGCACAAGACTTGAAACATGCTCGAGAACGTGCCAGAGCGTAACGGCTTGGAACTTGAGTGTGTCAGGAATGTCCTCCAAGGCTGAGAAGACCTGTAGACCGTGCACCTGAATAGCGGCTTCTCGCGCACGAGGGCCGGGTTCTACACCTGTTGCGCTGTAGTTGAGTCGGTTCAAGTGTGCTAAGAATTCCCCCGTCCCGCAACCAACGTCCAATATGTGGCCATTGGTGGAGTACTTACGAAGAATTGAAGCTTTTGAACGCAGCGCAACAGTACGTAAGGCACGATAGACCCATGTGATGAGGGTTCGGCCTGATGCGTTATGTGAAATATAATCTTTGGACTCGTAATATGCGGATAGGTCGGTGTCTCGCGGTCTTGGGCTCGTAAATCGAAACCCGCATGACGCGCAATCAACAAGGCGGAATTTCTGTTTTGTAAGATGATAGTCTTGCACGTTATGCATAGGGAAATACTCTCGATGTCCACAAATTGGACAAGAATCTACGGGTATGGAAGTAAGGGGTTCCACGTGGAACAGGGTGATGGTTATCGACCTAGATAGACTAATAACACATTCAAATCTGCAGGGGAGACGCCGCTTATCCTGGATGCCTGAGCAATGGTGCTGGGCTTGACCTGATTCAGTTTCTGGCGAGCTTCTGAGGATAGCGAGGTAAAGAGAGAGTAGTCGGTGTCTGGCTCTAATTGCAGATGCTGAAGCCGCCCAATCTTCTGGGCGACGTCACGCTCTCGGTTCAGATATCCCTCATATTTCGCCTCAATCTCTAGTTGCTCAACAATCTCTGAATCCAAGTCTTCAAGGCCCTCCAGAATAGTAGAGAGCTCGGGTACGAGGTGTGCAAGGTCTGCAAATCGCACCTGAGGTCGAAGCAACAAATCGTAGAGTTTCGTTTTCTGCCTAAGCGGCGTTGTTCCACGTGGAACAAGCATCTCATTTGCCAATTCCGGAACGGCACTTTCTCGACGCAATGCTGTGGTAAGCACATCGACTCCAAGCAACTTTCTTTCTACGCGCCTCATGCGCGAATCGTCTGCCAAGCCAATGGCATGTGACCGGGGCGTAAGTCGGAGATCTGCGTTATCCTGCCTCAGAAGAATTCGGAACTCCGCACGGCTGGTGAACATGCGATAGGGTTCATCGGTGCCCTTGGTGACCAAGTCGTCAATAAGAACGCCGATATAGGCTTCATCACGATTAAGGATAAACGGTCCAGAGTCTTTCAGCATAAGATGCGCATTGATGCCGGCCATCAAGCCTTGGCACGCAGCCTCTTCGTAGCCTGTAGTTCCATTGATCTGTCCCGCGAAATAAAGGCCCTTTACAAGCCTCGTTTCCAACGTGAGATTCAATTGAGTAGGGGGGAAATAGTCGTACTCCACCGCATAGCCAGGGCGGAAGAAACGAGCATTCGCGAAGCCCGGGACCTTACGCAGGGCTTCAACCTGCACCTCTTGTGGCAAACTTGTACTGAAGCCATTGACGTATGTCTCAACAGTATCCCAGCCCTCTGGCTCAAGAAATATTTGATGGCGATCTCTATCTGCGAATCGATCAATTTTATCCTCTATGCTCGGGCAATATCTGGGGCCAATGCCGCTTATTCTGCCATTGAACATTGGGCTCCGATCGAATCCCGTACGCAGGATATCATGCACCTCTGGGTTGGTATAGGTCATCCAGCAGCTCAGCTGTTGCGATAGGGGTTTAGTTGTAGGCGAATAGCTGAATTTGGTCGGCTCATTGTCACCGTGTTGTTCCTCTAGTTGTCCATAATCCACGCTGCGACCATCAACCCGCGGAGGTGTGCCGGTCTTCATCCTGCCAGATCTGAAGCCCAATCCACGAAGCTGTTCTGTAATACCATGGCTGGCTGTCTCGCCTGCACGCCCTCCACCCAGCTGTTTGTCGCCGATGTGCATTACCGCATTCATGAAAGTGCCACTAGTAAGCACAACCGCACGGGCACGGATTGCGGACCCCAATCCTGTGACCACACCCTCAATCCGAAGCGCATCGGTGTCCGTGGTTAGCAGACGGAGCACCGTGTCCTGAAGAATATGAATGTTTGGCAAGCTCTCTAGCGTCTTCCTCCACTCCCAGGCGAATCGTACGCGATCGTTTTGAGTCCGAGGGCTCCACATGGCCGGACCCTTACTGCGGTTGAGCATCCGGAATTGTACTGCGCTCTTGTCGCTAATGATTCCGCTATAGCCACCAATTGCATCTATCTCCCTGACTATCTGTCCCTTAGCGATTCCGCCCATGGCTGGATTGCAGCTCATTTGGCCGATAACCCCCATATTCATCGTAATGAGAAGTACGTGCGACCCTAGGTTTGCAGCAGCAGCGGCGGCTTCGCAGCCGGCATGGCCACCACCCACGACAATCAAATCATAATCGAGGTTCATTAACGGAAGCGCTTAGACCGGCCCAATAGGCAAAGAAAGGCGGAGCAAGTGGCTCTATTGGCAACCGAGGCAACCATTATTCAAGATTCGCGCGTCTAATGGTGGTTCAACCGTCGAAAAACTAGAACTTCACGCCCCAACCCAGAATCCATGAAGAATCTCCTTGCCACCGTCGCGCTCGCATTTCTTGCAATTGGAGCTCAAGCTCAGCAGCAAGCGCCACTTGACTCAAAGCAGCCCAACTCAACCGCAGAGGTCGCGAGCATTAGCGCGGGGCTTAAAGAAGCTTACGGCACCCTAAGCCGTGAGCTCGCTCATTTGGGGAGAGAGATTGGCCCGGACGCAACGAAGGCAACCGCAGAGCAAACCGCATTGAAAGCTCGCATGGAGCAAGTGCTCTTGCAAGTAGAGGGCATGCTGACTACGGTTAATGACCCAAGCGCCGCTTCTCAGTGGACCGAGGTCACGGCGAAAGCTGAGATGGTGCGCAAGAATGCCAGCGCTATTGTGGAGGAGCGAAAGGCGAAGCGCTGAACGCAGGATTCTAGTACAGCCGTAAGCAGGCGTCTTCTGACGCGGACATGGCTTTACGTTCCGAGGGCTTCTTGTCCGAATGTCCAAGGAGATGAAGCAGGCCATGTACCATCACGCGTCTCAGTTCGCGTTGTTGCGGAACGCGGTACACCTGGGCGTTCTCACGGATGCGCGGCAGGCTCATGAGCACCTCGCCGCTAATTCCAACCCCTTTGCTCAAGTCGAAAGTGATTACATCAGTATAGTCGTCGTGGCCCAAGAAGCGACGGTTATATTCTATCAGGGCTTCGTCGGATAAGAGCACGTAGGACAGCTCCAGGATGTCCTGGCCGTGCTCATGGGCTACGCGCAACAGCCAATCGCGCAGCCGGGCGCGTTCCCGGAAAATATTGGGAACGCCGCGCGCCAGGAACTCAACGTGGCCCATTACGGGGCTACTCCTTCCGCGGGATGAGGCTGAACGCAAGCGCAGCAGTAGCGCCATTGTCTGAAAACTCGACCTCATCAGCCAGCGCTCGCATCAGAAAGACGCCTCGACCATGTGGCCTCTCGAGATTCTGAGGATCGGTCGGATCCGGAAGGTTCAGGTGGTCGAAACCAGGGCCTTGGTCTGAGACGACGAAGACCAACTGGTTCTCTCGGGCCTCATAACCGAGGGAGACAATCTTGGAAGGGTCTAATCCATTGCCGTGGTGAATGGCATTGTTCACGGCTTCGGTTAGCGCAATGAGTATGTTGCCATAAAGGCTCTCATGCACATTGTAGCGGGAGCAGGCCTCGTCAATGAGCCTTTCCGCCACGGCGATATTCTCTGCCTTAGCGGGAAATTCGATGCGCTCGGTGAAGGCCAGAGCTTCGGTGAGTGCGGGCATGCGGTTCAGGGTCGGTCAAAGGTACCGAAATAGGCATTCACGCGATCCCGGTAATATGGCTTGAGCCCCGGAGGGACTGTTCTCAGCAGTTCGGCCTCACGAGCCTTAAGCAGCTGGTGCTCGAATGCACGCGCAGGATCCGGAGGCGGTGCATCGCGACCTTCATTGCTCGTCCGCTTCTGGTCGAGCTCTCTTTCTCGCTCGGCCTTCTCGTGCTCAAGGAGGCGTACGAGGAGATCCTGTTGGCGCCGCATCGTCTCGGGCGTGATGCTCTTATTCACGATGTCCTTTTCTTGCTGCTCCATCTGTTGAGCCAGCTTGTTCAGCTCGTTTCCAGTCCCGCTGCCGTCCTTATTGAGGTCTTGGGCGATGCGCTGCATTTCCTTGCGTATGGCTGCTTGCTGAGCGGCGAGATTCGCGAGTTGTTGGCTCATGCCCGGTAAGCCGGGGCTTCCTTTACCGCGCTGGTCGCCGGGCTTCTTGCCCTGCTCCATGGCCTTCCGCATTTCTTCGAGCTGCTTCTGCATGGCTTGTTGTTGAGCCCGTGCTTTGGACAGGCTTGGCTTCTTGCCGCTTTGCCCGCTTGGATTCTTCCCCGGCTTGTCGCAGCTACCACTCCCCGGCTTGCTCTGAGCATTCATCTGTTGCATCATTTGCTGGAGCGCCTCATCAAGCAATAGGGCCAGGTTATTCAGGGAAGTCATGGCGCGTTGCTGCTTGTCGGCCGCGCTCGGCTTGAATCGCTCGTTGGCGCGAGCTTCACCAATCAGCCGTCGAGCCTCATCCATGTTGTCGTTCACCGCATTCATCTCCTTGTTCACCGTGCTTTGGATCTGGGGCACGCGCTTGCTTAGAGCGAAGAGTGAATCCTCGATGACCTTGGCGTCGTCCCGAAGCTTGCGCTGCATGCGGCCATGCCCCACCCAACGAGGGTCACGGATATTGGTCGCCGTCAAATCAGCCATGAGTCCTTCTTGGCCGAAGCTCAGGTGGAGGATGTTCTCGAGCAGCTGCCTTAGAGCGTCCATGTCCTCCTCTTGCTGTTCTTGTGCGCCCCCCTGCATGGCGCTCTCCATCTGGTGCGCAAGCTGTTCCATCTTCTCTGCCGCGCCCTTCTGTCCGCTGGAGGCCTTCTGTTTCTGCTTTCGATCCAGGTCCTCGGAGCTGCGCTGCTGCTGATCCTGGATTTCTTGTTCAAGTGCTTCGGTATCGGGCAGGTTCATCGGCTGCTCGAGGTCCTTGTTCTTCTCAGAGAGCTGGTCCATGTCCTTGCGCAGCTCCTTGAATTCATGGTTCAACGATTCTTGCTCACGCTTCAGTTCGTCATCGGGGCGTTTCTCCTCCTTGGTCTCTTCGCTGAGTTTCTCTTGTTTCTCGGCAAGTTCCTGTAGTCGCTTGGTGATGTCCTCGGCCTGTTGCTCCACCTCCATGCGCTTGAACAGCTCCAAGGCCCTGTCGAGCTCCTTCTCGATATCTTCTTGGCCCAGCTTCATCTCACGCAACTGCTCTTGAAGCTGGTCCTTGTCCAGCTTCTGCATGAGCTCATCCACCTTACGGTAGAGCTCTTTCATTTCTTCGCTGAGCACATTCTCGAAAAGCTCCTGGATGCGCTCCTGCTTCTCCAGAAGCCGCTCGTCAAGCGGACTGAATTCACGGCTTTCCCGCTGGCTCTGGCGCATCTGCTCCACCGATTTCTCGATGCGCTGCTCAAGGAGCTTCTGACGCTCAACGACCTGCTGCAGCCGATTCTTGTCCTGCCAATCCGCCTCTTTCTTCTCCAAGAGGTCGCGCCGCAGCTTGTCCAGTTCCTGCTGAAGGTCCTGCGCCTCGCTGATGCTCTCGCGCAACCGCTCCTTGCTCTCCTCGCTTCGGGCTTCTTGGCGATCGGAAAGCTCGTTAAGAGTTGGTGCAGCAAAGGTCTGCACTGGTGTTCGGGTGCTCTTGCTGCCATTCACGCCGTCATTATCCCATACTTCGAACCAATGTTCGATGCGATCGCCGGGCAAAAGGCTCAGGTCATACAGGTCCCAGGTATGGAAGTAGGCCTGCCGCACACTGCGCGAGTCGATGGCGATTGCAATGCTGCCCTGTCGGTTCTCCGCAGGAACACTATCGCCACCTGTGACGAAACGATAATGGAAGAGCAGTTTCCTTAGGCCGTGGTCGTCGCCAGCTTCGCCGCTGAAGTACAATCGCCGCAAGGCCGACGAATCCTGAGTGGACTGCACGGTGATAGTCGGATAGAGGTCCGGCACCACCTCAATCCTATGCCTCATGGGTTCAGTGCCGTGACGTGCATCGAGCAGGGGCCGCAATACGAATGAGCGGCTTTGCATCATTCGCCGTGTCATGCTGAAAAGGGCTTGGCCCGACTCGGTCGGCAGGGGTGCAGAGACGAGCGTGGTGTCATCGAATTCCATGTGCAGCGCATCGGCGCTTTGTGCGGTGGCAAGCCAAGTGATACGCGTGCCGGCGGGTACGGTCATGTCCCCGGCTAGGCGTTCCTCGGCGTTCGAGAGGCCGAGGTAAGCGGGGTACTGAAGGCTTGCGCTAAGACCGATGACCAGAGGAGCCGGCTCTGGTGTCAAGGTGTATTCCCGGCTCTTGAACCCATCTGCCAGGAAGCTGAACACGATACGGCTACGCACTGCGCGGAAACGATAGGAGAATCGCCCCGCAGATTGCTGGATCATAGGGATGGCAGCGCCGTTGGCTTCGACTTCAACCCGGCTTGGAAGCGGGTCCCCCTCCATGCCTAACAGCAATTCGAAATCCTTGTCTTCGGCTACCGTCAGTGAATCATTGAGCAGGACGAACCGGAAGGGTGCCTCTGGGAGGAACTCGCTTCCGTGGCGGAGTATTCGGTGCGCGGGCCCGGTAATGATGCTCGGTGCGGCAAACAGCAGCAAGAGCAGCAGGGCAAGCGGGGGAGCCGCATAGCGTAAGTACCGGCGGTTGCGCCGGAGGTCGATTGCGCGTACGAAGCTCACGGGCCCCAATTCGCGGCTGCGCTGCGCGATGGCGGCCTCGATGAGCTCGCGACGATTCGGCAGGGCGGCGGCTAGGTCATGGAGCTGAAGGGTGTTCAGCAGCTTGTCGCGCACGTCGTTGAAGTGCGAGCCGATGATTCGAGCGGCCTCTTCATGCGAGATGATGGGCCCGAGCCGCATGAGCATCACCAAAGGCTGCACCACGAATCGACCCAGCACCAAGCCCATGCTTAGCACGAAGCCCCAGAACAGCAAGGTGCGGAGTGAAGTGCCGAAATGGCCCAGGTGTTCAAGCAGGGCCGTTGCTAGGAAGAGGCTTGCCAAGAGCCCGGTGGCGTATAGCGCGCCGCGAATCAGCCGGTCCTTGTAGTACTTCCGGATGAAGGCATCGAGCTTGGCGATGAGCAGTTGGTAGTCGCTTTGCATCGGTGCACGGGAAACGCCCAGTGGCGAACCTTGTTGCGGAGCAAAGCTACGCCCGCGACATGGGGGTTCGCCCCGTTTCTGAGCGCATGATAATCACCGGGCCACCGCGCGCCGGGCCAGTATCCGGTCGCCATCGACGATGCGGATGCTGTAGGTGCCAGCAGCCAAGCGGAGCGCGAGCGCAGCTTGCAGCCGGCCCTGCACGACTTGTGCCCGGTCGGTGTGCAGGAGCCTGCCCGAAAGATCGAGCACCTCAATGCTCACCCATGGCGATCGGAGACCATCGGCCACCACATTGAAAAGCCCATCGCTCGGCACAGGGAACACCTCCATGCGTACGGCTTCTGCTTCGGCATCCGGCATGTTCGTCGTATCCCACAAGAAGGACAGCGTGATGATGCAACCATTGCCGGCATCCACGGTAACCCCGTACGAACCATCGCCCTGCAGGAACACGAATGCGGTGTTTTCCCCGATGGAGGCGCCGTTGAATGTCCAGGCATAGCTCACATAGCCACTGGGCACGAAGAGGACGTTGCCGTTCTGCGCGATGCTGAACACAGGGCACACCACAATCGCATTGCTCGTGTCGGAGCAGCCGAAGCCATTGAAGCCGACTACCTGCCAAACGCCGGGTCCGCTGGGAAGTAAGCACGGGCCGGTCTCATTGGCCACCACTTGGCCATCAAGGAGCCAAGTGAAGGACGTGAGTGTCAGGTCTGTGGCGCACAACTCGCTCGTGGTTCCATTCTCAACAAGCACGACACTGGGCAGCGGATACACCACGATCGCAGCCGTGTCATTGAACACCTGCTGTGGTTCATTGGTGATTTCCATGCTGCCCGTAGTGCCACCGGCCACATTGAGGAAGTACGTTCCTTCACTGGAGAGCGGAATGTTGTAAGTGCCCAAGAGATCATCGCCACTGATCACGTCCTCGTCGTAAAAGGAGATGGAGTATGGAGGGTTATCGAGCAACAACCCGAGATTGGTCCACTGCCCGGTGGATACATCGGTGAATGCGCTTGAGGTATAGGCACCGCCGCCGGCGTTGGTGAGCACGAAATAGGGGTCGGGTGTGCCGCTACAGCCGATGATCGGCAGATCCGGTTCTTCGACATCGCCGCACCAGTTGCCGTTCACGCCCGTGAGGGTCACGGTTTGCAGCACGTAGCCGCCGATCGTGGTTTGCAGGGTTACTTGATAAGTGCCGTCCGGAGAAAAGGTCTGAGCGGGCGGTTGAGCCAACGTGCTGGTACTGCCATTGCCGAAGTCCCAGGCATAAGCGGTGGGAGAGGGACTGCCATCGATCAGTGCTTGGAAGTTCGCCGTGACCGAGCCGCAACCGGAGGTGGGCGCGAAGCTGAAGCTCGTATTACCGCCCGACCCCGACAGGACGGTGAGTGTGATCGGGAAGGAAGTCGGCACATCGAGGGTGATGCCGCTGGCGGTGACCTGGGCCACAACGCTCACTGTAATGGGGAATTCACCGGCGCCGAATGGTGTGCCGCAGATGCGCGCGCAGCCGAACTCATTGTCCTGCGGGTAATACACGCCATCGGGCGAGTTCGTTGTGAAGCTCAATCCGAAAGGAAGGCCAGAGACGCCGGTGACCGTCAGTTGGAGGAGGGTCACATCGAAACCGGAGCCCGGGTCAGTGAAGTTGGCGGGCATCCAGAATGTGAAATCCTGTTCGTAGAATACACCGACGGTCGCGTCAGGCGCGGTCTCTGGACAAAGCGTCGGGAAGGCTGGAGAGATGGTGCAGCTCAGGTCGGGTGCGCAGCCCGGGCATTGGGCCTTGGCCGAAGCAAGCGCGAAGAGGAGTGCGAAAGGCAGCAGGGAGCGCAAGGGGGCAATGTGAAGCATGAGCGGGTTGTTGCGAAGGCAAGGTAGTGGAATGAAACAGACCCGCGCCTTCACTCAGGCGCGCCAGCATGTCGCCAGGTAATAGCGCAATCGGCCCAGGTTCCATCCGCCGGAAAGACGCGCATGCTTGCGGGCAAGTCGAGGGTCACGGTCGGCGAGAAGGCAGAAGATGTGATCGAGTTCGGCACGCAAGCGGGATTCGAATACGGCAGTCGGGAAAGCCAGCGCTTCACGATTGAAGGCAAGGAGCCGTGCCACCCACGCATTCAACGACCGAACTTCGGCGACGGTCTCCGGAGGACCGAGCCTCCGCAACAGCACCAGGTGCGATCGCAACTCGTGCGGATTGGCCTTCAAACCGAAGAACCGCAAAGCCTCCGTGGCAATCCGCTCCGCATCGGCCAGTCCGTTTCGCCCGTGACGGTAGTTGTTCGCCCCGATGCGATAATTGGTGAGCGCCTCAGGAAGATTCGCCACTTCCGCTACTGCCGCGACCCGGAGCAGAAAAAGGTAATCCATGCCCGGACCTCGCCAATCCTCCGGGCATTGAAGGCCATGCGTCACGATTATGCTCCGGCGGAACATAGCCGAACCATAGAGCAAGGGATCTTCGAACAGCATCAGGCCCCGCGCCTCTTCATCTCGGGTCGGCCAGGCCACTACGCGATCGCGTTCGCCAATCAGTTGCGCCGCGGTGCCGCAAGCACTAAGGTGAGGATGCGCATCCATGTAAGCCACCTGCTTGGCCAGCCGATCCGCATGCATCGTATCGTCCGCATCGAGGATGGCCACGTACTCGCCTTTCGATTCGGCAAAGCCGCGGTTCGCGTTGCGTGCGCGACCGAGGTTAGTTGCGCTCTCCACTAAACGAATGCGCGGATCGCTGATGGCACGGACCAGATCGGCGCCGTGGTCTGTGCTGGCATCGTCCAACACCAGCAACTCGAAGTCGGAGTAGCTGCTGGCGAGCACGCTCTTCACGGCCTCCTCCACGTACGTGGCCTTGTTGTACAAGGTCATCAGAACGGAGACGCGCGGCGGCATTTTCGAGAAGGCCTTGAGGTCGGCCACTTGGCTGTTCAGTGCGGTGCGACGACCAAGCTTCCATGGCTTCGCGCCCCCCCGCATTCAACATGAACGGCATACATGCCCGATCGAAGCGAGGAAACATCAATAACCAGCCCTTGTTGAGCGCTCATTTGGCTCTGGGTCGAAAGCACAACACGCCCGTGCAGATCCAATACGCGGACCAGCGCATTTCCATTGAGATGCCCTGATGGCACCAGGCGCACCGGGCCACTGCACGGGTTTGGCGCGAGGAGAAGGGCCGATGGCGATTCTTGTTCGATAATTCCAACACCAGAGACCAGCAAGGAGGATGTGCTGATGCATCCCTCGGGGCTTGTGCCGGTCACTTGCCAAAGACCGTTGGAAGCGGGCACGCACGGTCCTTGCTCATTAGCGACTACTTCGCCATTCAGCGACCACGCGTAGGAAGCGAGGGATTGGTCCTCGGCGCATAGAGTGCCCGCATCAAGGTCTAATGTGAGCGTCGTTACGGGCACGCCGAATACATGCACCGTGTCGGTGAATGATGTGGTGAGCACCGTTTGGACCTGCACTTGCCGCGACCCGGCCGTGCCGCTTTGGGTGAAAGAAGCGCTGCCCGTCGCGCTGGTGATGGCGAAGGTGCCCAGCAGGTCGTCGGCACTGATCTCGTCTTTGTCATATACGCGCAAGGTGAAAGGCGGGAACCCGAGGGGAATGGTGAGGTTGTTCCACGTGGTGCTCTGCACATTGTCCACGAGGGACGAACGCCAGAGCGCAAGACGCGCGTCCTGTAAAGTGAAGTACAGGTCGGGCTGGCCTACACAGCCAACGATAGGAAGGTTCGGCTCATCCAAATCACCGCACCATGCGTTTGAGACGCTGCTAATGGCCAGCTGCGTCAACATGGGCACGGAAAAGGATCGTTGAAGGGTGGCCGGAAAATCACCGCCATCGGGATAGTTCTGGTCTGGCGGAGCGTTGCCGGAGAATGTGCTGCCATTGCCGAAGTCCCAACTGAAGGTCGTGGTCATGCCGGCTGCGCCAAGCGCTTCGGTGAATGACACCGTCATAGGTGCGCAGAGCGAATCAGGCGCGAACGTGAAATCGGGCAGGGTGTCCTGGGTGGCGGGCAGAACCTGGATCGGGATGCCCAAGGTGTAATTCTGATTGATGGCGATACCGCCGGCGGTGCCTTGGGCAATGGCCGTGAGCCGGATGGTGTCGTTCCCGGCTACCATTGGGATGCCGCATACGCGCACGCAACCGAAGGGGTCGGTTTGCGGGAAATAGGTGAGTGTTGGGCTATTGGCCTCATAGGTGAGGCCGAGCGGCACATTCTCCATGCTGATCAATGTGACCTGCTGCAGCACTACGTTCAGCTGCGTCGTAGGCTCCGGGAAGGAGGGGGGTATCCAGAACGTGACATCCAAGTCGTAAGGCACGCCAACGGTGCCCACAGGGGTCACGGAGGGGCAAACCGTGGGGAACGGCGGGTCAACGGTACAGGTGTCGCCGATGGCACAGGGACCGCATTGAGCCATAGCGCCTGCCGCAACGCAACTCGCGATAAAACCGAATAGCGCTCTTTTCATAGGGCCAAGGTAGCCGGGATGGGCCTGAATCGGTCCCTGCGCCGGTGCGAGTTGAGCGCGGCGCTTCGCCGCACCGCTGTGGATGCTAATTTCGCGCTCCCAACCACCCATGACGCGCAAGGCAACCACGGATGCGATCGACCTGATGGCCCAGCCATTGATCGACGAGCCAGATTCACGGCAATTCGTACTGCGCGTGGGCGAGCACCGTGCGCGCATGGAATATGACCGTGACGGCGACCGCATCTTCCTCGGCACCCTGGATGTTCCGCGGCAGGTGGCTGAACTTGGCGTAGGCGACGTGGTCATGGAAAAGACATTGATGTGGGTGGAGGAGAACCGGCTGAAGCTCATCCCTACTGCACCGGCGATCAAGGCGTATTTGCGCAAGCACACCGCGTGGAAGCGGCTCCTCTTGAAAGGGGTGCAAGTCTGACGGAGGCGCTTTTCGGGGCCGCCCTATACTTGTCATGCCTGGCCAATGCCAGCGCACGACCCAACACCCTTCCGCATGAGTCTTCGATACGCTGCGATTTTCGCCAGTGCACTTGCTTCAAACGCATTCAGCCAATGCGCTCCGGTCGATTGCCTGAGCCAACTGCCGGCTTGGGGTGGCTTGTGCTCGGCCACCTTCATCGATGGCCGCGTGGGTGAGCCATATAGCGATGCCATTTCGTTCCATGTCACCAGCGAATGCACGCCAGCGACGCTCTTCGATCCGACACTCACCGGTGTTTCCATACGCATCACGCAGATCACCAGCGTGGCGTTCACGCAATTGCCTAGCGGGCTCACGGGCACCACGAACCAGGCGTCATACACGCCCCCCGCGAATGGCTGTGGCGCACTCGCCGGCGTACCCACAGAAGCAGGTGTCTTCGAGGCGTCAGTTGATTTGGTCGTGAACGTGAATGCCTGGCCGTTATCGCTCAATTGCGGAGGCTTCGGTCCCATTGCGCAGAACGGCAACGACGTGGGTTTCCCAACGTTGATCACTATTCTGCCGGACCCCTCTTTCAACGCTCCGGCTCAAGCCCTTTGCCTCGATGGAGCCGCCTTCGACCTTGTTGCGACGGGCACGCAGGGGGGCGCGTTCTCAGGACCGGGCGTAACCGGCGGCGTGTTCGATCCGGCCCTTGCCGGCGTGGGCACGCATTCTGTGAAGTACGCGGTAAGCGCACAAGACGGCACTGCGATAGCCGCCGCAACCGACAGCCTCAGCATCGATTTCGTTGTTGAAGATTGCTCGGGTGGATGCACGGCCTTCTCCGGAACGCTCTCCGGTGGCGGGCAGTTTTGCCTTGACACGAATGGCACTGTTCTAACCGCAACGCCCAATGGCGATGCCGTGGTGCCGCCCGGATTCGAGGTGTTGTACATACTCGCGAGCGGATTGACCGAATTCATTGAGGACACCATGGCGCAACCCATGGCAGTGGTGACAACCGAGATGCTGTACACAATCGACTGCCTTGTGTACGACCCCGCCACATTGGACCTTGGGTTCCTTGTGTTCGGCGGCCCGCTGACGCTCGGAAATCTTCAGGCCGAAATCGACCAGCAGGGTGCTTGCGCTACAATCACCTCAGATTCCCCTTTGTTCCTCGTCGGTGAATCGTACTGCTGCACAGCCTTCGCAGGCACGCTCGGCGGCGTCGATTTCATCCCCTGCTTGGAGCCGGGCGGAAGCGTGGAACTGATCGGCATTCCCGGTGGCGATGCAGTAGTCCCTGATGGCTATGAGATCATCTATGTGCTCACGCAGGGCGTGGACCTCACCATCATCGATGCTGGACCTCTCCCCGTCTTCAATGCAACAGCCACGGGACTGCACACCATCCACACTCTGGTTTACGACCCGGCCACGCTCGACCTAGGCATCATCGAGTTCGGCGTCACAACAGGAGTTGATGTGAATGGCCTGTTGATCCAAGGCGGCGGCGTTATCTGCGCGAGCCTCGATGTGGCGGGCGCAGCGTACGTGGTTGAAGCCTGCGCCGACCCCTGTGAAGCTGATGCCGGCACCCTGAGCGGTGGCGGACCAGTGTGCTTGGAACAGGATGAAGCCGAACTGATCGCTGTGCCGAATGGCGATGCCAACGTGCCCGATGGTTTCGAGGTGGTTTATGTGCTCACCGAAGGAACGGGCCTGGTGATCATCGATGCCGGAGCAGATCCGAGCTTCACGGTGAATGCCGAGGGCAGCTACACGACCCACACGCTGGTGTACGACCCCGCCACGCTCGACCTGAGCACCATTGAGTTCGGTGTGACCACGGGCTTTAATGTGAATGACCTGCTGATTCAAGGTGGTGGCATTGTTTGCGCGAGCCTTGATGTGCAAGGCGCGAACTATATGGTTGAGGTCTGCAACGGATTGACCGATGCCAGTAGCGCGGGCTTGACCATCGCCCCGAACCCTACCCCGGGCCTGTTCTGGATCAGCGGGATTGGCTCTGGTAGCGCGCACCTTGAGGTCCATGACATGAGCGGTCGGCTCGTCCACTCGCAATCGCTATTCGTCGGCATGGGCGGTGCCAGCGTAAGCCTGCACGGTGTGGCTCCGGGCACCTACGCGCTCCGGATCGTTTCGAGCGGGAAGCGGCACGAGCAGCGCTTGGTCATTCAGCCCTAGCGGGCGCCCCGGCTACTTTCGCGCGCCCTTGCCCGTTGGCGAGTACTGATACCTGCTGAACATGTCCGTTCGAGTCCGCTTCGCGCCCAGCCCAACCGGCCCCCTGCACATGGGGGGCGTTCGCACAGCGCTCTACAATTACCTCTTCGCTAAGAAGCATGGCGGCCAATTCCTTCTACGCATCGAGGACACCGATCAGGGCCGATATGTGCCCGGCGCTGAGGAGTACATCAAGGAGAGCCTGGAGTGGTGCGGCCTGGTGCCCGATGAGAGCCCCTGGTCGGGCGGCCCCGATGATCCCTATCGCCAGAGCGAGCGCAAGGCGCTTTATAAGGCATACGCAGATGAACTGATTGCGAAGGACAAAGCCTACTACGCCTTCGACACGCCAGAAGAGCTGGATGCGATGCGCGGGCGGCTGCAAGCAGCTGGAGTGGCCGCGCCAGCTTATAATGCCGTGACGCGGGAGCACATGAAGAACTCACTGACGCTGAGCGCTGACGAGGTTAAGGAGCGACTGGCGCGCGGCGATCAGTTCGTGGTGCGCCTGAAGGTGCCCCGCCACGAAGAAGTGCGTTTCGAGGACCTCATCCGTGGATGGGTGGTGGTGCACAGCAGCAATATCGACGACAAGGTGCTCTTCAAGAGCGACGGCATGCCCACCTACCATTTGGCTAACATCGTCGATGACCACCTGATGCGCATCACGCATGTGATCCGTGGCGAGGAATGGCTGCCCAGTGCGCCGTTGCATGTGCTCATCTATGAAGCCTTCGGATGGGAGCGCCCCGCGTTCGCGCACCTGCCGTTGATCCTGAGGCCCGATGGCAATGGGAAACTGAGCAAGCGCGACGGTGACCGACTCGGCTTCCCGGTGTTCTCGCTCGACTGGACAGACCCCGTGAGCGGCGAGAAGAGCAGCGGCTACCGCGAGAAGGGCTACTTCCCGGACGCCTTCATCAACATGCTCGCGCTGCTCGGCTGGAATCCCGGCGGCGATGTGGAGATCATGGATCGCAAGCAGATGATCGCACACTTCGATCTGGCCCGCGTCCACAAAGGCGGCGCCCGATTCGATCCAGAGAAGACCAAGTGGTTCAACCAGCAATACTTGCGCATGCGCCCCGATGCGGAATTGGGCGCCCAGCTGCAATCGAAGCTGAAGCAACGCGAAATAGTAGCGAGCGAGGAGCGCGCAACCGCCGCCGTCGCGCTGCTGAAGGAGCGGGCCACGTTCGTGGACGACATGCTTGAGGGCGCTTATCTCTTTGTTGAGGGATCGCCGTTGAAAGGCAACGATGCGGCGATCGAGGAACTGCGGAAGCGATGGAAGCCCGAAGCCGCGCCGGCACTGGAAGCGTACATCACCGCGCTCGGCGCGCTCACTGAGGGCAAGGCTCCCGCATTCGAGGTGGCGTTCAACCGTGTCCTGTCAGACACCGGCCTGAAGGTCGGGCAAGTGATGCCGTTGTACCGGCTCTTCGTGGCGGGTCGGATGCAAGGGCCAGGCATGTTCGATGTCAGCGCGCTGCTGGGTCGAGAGGAGGTGATCGTCCGGTTGAACGCTGGCCTTGACCTATGCCGTTCATGGGCCTGATCGAGGTGAATGGCATTCGGGTCTTTGCCTTCCATGGTTGCTTGCCGGAAGAGGAGCGCATCGGCGGGCACTACCGTGTGGACGTATCGGCGCAAGGGGATTTCAGCGGTGGAGAGCAGTCGGACGAACTTGCTGACACCGTGGATTATGGCCGAGTGACAGCCATTGTTCTGGAACAGATGGCAGAGCGCAGCCGATTGATCGAGCACGTGGCGCGACGTATCGCAGAATCGCTGAAAAGGGAATGGGCGTCGGCGCGCTTCGTGGTGCGCGTGGTCAAGGAGCGGCCGCCGATGAATGGCGATGTGGCAGAAGCGGCGTACGTGGCGGAGGCCTGAGCCGGGTTCGATCTTTCCGGTCTATTCGAGGACAACAGGCATCCGCTCAACATGCCCAACCTGCATTCCCCTCCTATCTTCGCCCGCCGTTCAGGGTCACGTGGCCGAGTGGCTAGGCACAGCTCTGCAAAAGCTGCTACAGCGGTTCGACTCCGCTCGTGACCTCCAAGAAGCCCTGCCTTGCGGCGGGGCTTCGCGCTGAGAGGTTCTACCTTGGCCCATACCGATCGCCCCCAACCTGCGTTGTGGGCAAGCACACGGATTACCATGTCACGACTCTGCACCAGCATTTTCCTCCTCGTTGCCATCGTCGCTCAAGCTCAGATACCGATCGGTGCCTGGCGAGAGCATCTGCCGTGGCAGCGCATGATCGATGTGGTGGAGGGCGACGGGGGCGTGTATTGCGCTACCGCCAATGCCGTGTTCCATTATGGCCCATCAACCGGCGAGACCCGTCGACTGAGCAAGGTGAACCTGCTCAATGATGTGGACATCCGTGGGCTGGCCTGGTGCGAGCCGCTGGGCATGCTGCTGGTGCATTATGGCAACGGCAACCTCGACCTGGTGCAGGGCGACCGCAGCTTCAACATGAGCGACATCCGCCGCAGCTCTGTGTTGGGCGACAAGGCAATCTACCGGATCCTCGTGGAGGGCACCACGGCCTACCTCTCGTGCGGTTTCGGCATCGTGGTGGTGGACCTCGCGCGCCGGGAGGTGAAGGAGACCTGGCTCATCGGACCCGAAGGCGCGCAGGTGCGCGTGCGGCAGATCGCCCTGCACAATGATTCGATCTATGCGGCTACCACATCAGGCCTATTCGTAGCCTCGCGGAGCGCCGCTAACCTTGCGGCCTTCACGAATTGGCGCCGCCGCGCCGACATGGGCAGCCTCATGGCGAACGGGCCTTTCAATCAAGCGGTGTCCTATCAAGGAAGGCTGTTCGTGAACTACGACAAGCCGAACAGCAACAACGACACCTTGCTGATCCTGCGCGCAGATAACACGTGGGAGCAATTCGGTCCCGGCCGCGGCACCTTCAATGTGGAGACCCGCGTATCGGAGAACGGCCAGTTCCTGCTCTTTGCGCGCGACTATGACCTCGTGCAGTTCAACGCAGCGCTGGAGGTGGAGAATGCCACCTTTTCGTACGGAGCAGGCGGGCAATATTGCACGCCTGCGCGCATGATCCAGGCGCTCGATGGCACGGTGTGGATCGCGGACCGCGACCAAGGGCTGGTGCGGATAGCAGGTTTGAACGAAGGCGTGCCCGTGAGGCCCAATGGCCCGCTCACGGCCAATGCATACCGGATGGCAGCTGGAGGTGGGCGCGTTTATGTGGCCACGGGGTCCGTAACGGGCAATTGGGGCAATGCCTTTCTGAAGGATGGCGTGCACCACTTCGGCGAGGAGCAATGGCGCACCACGGACCGCAACAACAGCGCGATATTCCAAACAGGTGGGAATGAGTTCGGGCAATCCCTGAACGATCCGGTCGCTGTGGCAGTGGACCCGATTGACCCAGCGCTTGCCTATGTGGGCAGCTGGGAGGATGGAATCGTGGAGTTCCGGGACCGTGAAGCCGTTACGCTCTACAATCAGAACAACAGCAGCCTTGGACTGGCCACCAACGACGGTGGCGGCAAAGTGAATGTGGCTGGCCTCGACTTCGACGCGCAAGGAAACCTGTGGGCCTCGAATGCGCACGCGGCGGCACCCATCAGTGTGCGCACGCGCAGTGGTCAATGGTACAGCTACAGCCCCGGAGCCTTGTTGGGAGGCAATGGGCTTTTGGGTGACATCATTGCAGCGAGCAACGGCTACAAGTGGCTCATCCGGCCGCGGGCAACCGGGCTGCTCGTTTTCAACGACAACGGCACGCTGGCCGAGCCCGGTGACGATCAGTACAAGCTGATCACCACCGCCGAGGGCGCTGGCGGGTTGCCCTCCATCGATGTGCTCTCCATCGCTGAGGACCTCGAGGGCCAGATCTGGGTGGGCACCAACAAGGGCTTGGCCGTGTTCTACAACCCGGGCGACCTATTCACCAGCAGTCCTACCGATGCGCAGCAGATCCTGATCGAACAGGATGGCAATGTGCAGATCCTCCTGGAAACCGAGTTCATCAGCGCCATCACCGTTGATGGCGCCAACCGCAAATGGGTGGGCACGCAGACCGGCGGCGTGTTCCTGATTAGCGCCGATGGGCGCGAACAGATCGCGCACTTCACCGCTGAGAACAGTCCATTGCTGAGCAACACCATCAATGCGGTCGCCCTCGATGGGGCCTCTGGTGAGGTGTTCATCGCTACGGATCGCGGCATCGTGAGCTACCGCAGCGATGCCATCGATCCGGCGGAGAGCGCCACCTGCGCGAAGGTCTTCCCGAATCCCGTCCCGGATGGCTATGCTGGCCCGGTGGCCATCACCGGCCTTGCGCGCGATAGTGAGGTGCGCATCACCGACGCCAGCGGCAACATCGTATTCAAGACCACCTCGCTCGGCGGTCAGGCCATCTGGAACGCGAGCGACATGAGCGGCAATCGCGTGGCCACCGGCGTGTACCTGATCTTCGCCAGCGATCCGGAGGGAAGCTTCAAGTGCAACACCAAAGTGCTGGTGGCGCGCTGATCCCAGTCCGCGCGCATGCTCATCACCGCTGAAGCCATCGTGCTGCGCGCCATCGCGCACGGCGACCGGAGCGTGGTGTTGAAGGCGTGGACCCGTCATGCCGGCGCCCGCTCCTATCTGGTGCGCGTGGGCGCCAAAGGACAACAGGCCGCACTGCAGCCTTTGAGCCGCATCGAAATAATAGGGGACGAGCGGCCTGACCGCGAACTGCACCCTGCGCGCTCCGTGCGCGTGAACCGGCCCTTCCTGCGCATCCCGTTCAATCCCATTCGCGGCGCGGTGGCGCTCTTCGTGCAAGAGCTGTTCTACCGGGTGCTGCGAGCCGAGAGCGCCGATGAGGAGCTGCATGAAGCCGTGGAAGAGATCATTGAGGCCATCGATTCACAGGACGATCTCCGATGGCTTCCGCACCAAGCGCTCATGCGTCTCTCGGGCCCACTGGGCTTTAAGCCAGAGCTGCCGGAAGCAGGCCTTGACCACTTCGATTTGCAAGAGGGGCGCTTTGTACCTGCGGGAATCCGGCACGGCCACTTGCTGGCCCCGCCCTTGAGCACTGCGCTATCTGAACTGATTCGATCGGAGTTCAACGCCGCGCCGGCCATCGTGGCCACCTCCGAGCAGCGCAATGAACTGCTCGACCACCTCCTGCTCTATTACCGGTTGCACTTGGAGGCCATGGGCGCCATGCGTTCGCCGGCGGTACTGCATGCCGTGCTCGGCTAGCGGGTACATTCGGCCTCCGCAGCAACCCCTCATGGCGAGCCGCCCACCGTTCCCCCTGGCTTTTGCGCTTGCAGCGGCGGCCTGCTCCAACGCACCTGAACCGATGATCGAGACCTCCCTTGCGCCCCCTGTTGCGGCGAAGCGCCCGCACACCATCACCGCGCATGGCCATGCACGCGTAGACGAGTATCACTGGATGCGCCTCACCGAGGAGCAGCGCAACGCAGCCGAACCGGATTCGGTCACGCGCGCGGTGATTGACCATCTCAACGCCGAGAACGCCTACACGGAAGCGATGCTCGCTCCCGTGAAGCCGTTGCGCGAGTCGCTCTTCGCGGAGATGAAGGCACGCATCAAGGAAACGGACATGAGCGTGCCGTACCGCGAGCACGGCTTCTGGTACCGTCAACGGTTCGATGCGGGCAAGGAATACGGCCTGCACCTGCGCGCTCAGGCAGTGAGCGACCGTTGGCCCGAAGACGGCGATGCGGCGTGGCAGGTGCTGCTCGATGAGACAAAGCTGGCCGAAGGCAGCGCTTTTTTCGACTTGGGCGATTTCGAGATCAGTCCCGGCAACGGCATCGTGGCCTACAGCACGGACCGCGTGGGGCGCAGGCTCTACGACATCCGCTTCCGCGACATCGCATCCGGCACCGACCTGCCCGATGTGATTCCGGCCACCGCAGGCAGCTGTGCTTTTGCCGATGAGCGCACCGTGTTCTACACCCGGAAGGACAACACGCTCCGCAGCTACAGGATCTACCGCCATGTGCTGGGCACGGCGACCGAGGCGGATCAGGTCGTGTTCGAGGAGATGGATCCTGGATTCAGCTGCGATGTGTACCGCAGCCGCAGCGACCGCTTCGTGATGATCGTGAGCGAGAGCACCCTCAGCAGTGAGCATCGCTACTTGCCCGTTGACGAGCCGATGGGCGGCTTCCGGGTGTTCCTGCAACGCGAAGAAGAGCATGAGCACAGCGTGATGCATGTGCCGCCTACAGCCGCCAAACCGGGTAAATGGTACATCGTCACCAATTGGAATGCGCTCAACTTCCGCCTGATGGAATGCGCGGAGTCCGATACGCAGGACAAGCGTAAGTGGAAGGAGGTGCTTGCCCATCGCGATGACGTGCTGCTGGAGGACGTGGAGATCTTCCGCGACCACCTCGTGTTCAGCGAGCGCCGCGAAGGCCTCACGCATCTGCGCGTGCGCCGCTTGACCGATGGCCGCGAGCACGAGATCGGATTCCACGACCCCGCCTACGTAGCCTACACCGGAACCAACCCGGAATGGGATTCGAGCAAGCTCCGCTACGGCTACACATCGCTCACGACGCCGAACAGCGTGTTCGAGCACGACCTGGATGCCAATACGTCGGAGCTGCTCAAGCAGCAGGAGGTGATCGGCGCATTCAAGAGCAGTGATTACGCGAGCGAGCGCCTCTGGGCCCCTGCGCGCGACGGCGTTCAAGTGCCGGTTAGCATCGTGTACCGCAAGGGCACGCCCATCGATGGAACAGCGCCCCTGCTCCTTTACGGTTACGGCAGCTATGGCAACAGCATCGACCCCACCTTCAGCAGCGCGCGCCTCAGCCTGCTCGATCGCGGCTTCGTCTATGCCATCGCGCACATCCGCGGGGGCGAGGAGATGGGCCGCGATTGGTACGACAACGGGAAGATGGAGCACAAGGTGAACACCTTCACCGACTTCATCGACTGCGCGGATCACCTTGAGAAGATGAAATACGCTGACCCCAAGCGCATCTTCTGCCTGGGCGGCAGCGCAGGCGGACTGCTCGTTGGGGCCGTGGTGAACATGCGGCCCGACCGCTGGAAGGCGGCCTGCGCTGAAGTGCCATTCGTGGATGTGGTGACCACCATGCTCGACGAGAGCATCCCGCTCACCACAGGCGAATTCGATGAATGGGGCGACCCCAAAGAGAAGGGGGCATACGAACGCATGCTCTCGTACTCGCCGTATGACAATGTGAAGGGTGCGAGCTATCCGGCACTGCTGGTCACCACCGGCTTCCACGACAGCCAGGTGCAATACTGGGAGCCGGCCAAATGGGTGCAGCGCCTGCGCGAGCACCAGCAGTCCGATGCGCCTATCCTGCTCTTCACCAACATGGAGGCCGGTCACGGCGGCGCATCAGGCCGCTTCGAGATGCTGAAAGAGGTGGCGCTGATCTATGCCTTCTTCTTGCAGCAGGCGGGATATGCCGGCTAATCGGCCTTGGCGCCGAAGTCGATGGCGCGGTGGCGTACGAACAGGCTCGTGAGGTCCCAGCCGAAGTAACGCAGCGCGCCCAATAGCACCATGGCGGCGGTGGCATCGTCCACGTTGCCCAAGAGCGGGATGTTGTCCGGAATGAACTCGAACACGCCGAGCGTTGGGTTAAGCAGGTAGAAGAAAGACAGGATGCCGGCGATGGCGATGAGCAGGCTCTTCATGTGTCCTTGCATTTCCGTGAAGAACGCGGGAAATGCCGTCGAAGGTATCGACGGTAACTTCGGCCGCCGATGCGAAACCTGCTCCTTTCGATCCTCTTGGCCTTCTCGGCCCAAGCCTTCGGGCAACTGTTGTCTGATACTGAAGCGCTCGATCAGATGCGCTTCGATGTGCAGTACCTCGCCAGCGACCTGCTCGAAGGCCGCGAGGCCGGCACCAAGGGAGAGCAGCTTGCAGTGGATTACATCAAGGCCAAATTCGGCAACGCGGGCCTGATGCCATACGGCGATAATGCCGGATACGTGCAGGCCTTCAAATTCGCCGCTGAGCCGCAGCGCGGCGCCAACTGCACCTTGCAACTGGGCCGCAAGAAACCGAAGCTCGATGAGCAGTGGTTCCCCTTGGGCTTCACTGGATCAATGGGGGCCCGCGGCAAGGTCCTGAAGCTCGGATACGGAATCGTGGCCCCGGAGCTCAACTATTCGGACTATCCCGATACCCTTGAGATGAAAGAGCGGGTGGTAGCCTTCAGCGTGAGCTCCCCCGATGGTATCCATCCGCACAGCAAGTACCTCGCGCACCACGACCTGCAGGCGCGGGCCCAGCGCGCTGCCGAACGCGGTGCAGCAGCCGTGCTCTTCTACAACGACGACCCCACGGCGCCTTCGCCAGAAGGCAGGCTCAGCGCCAAGGTGAAGCCCATCGGCATCCCGGTGATCTTCCTCAAGGGAGACCTGCACGAGCAGCTCGTGATCGACAACAACCCATGCGCCATCCATGTGGACATCGTGCGCGAGGAGCGGACAGCCTACAACGTGGTGGGCATGATCGACAACGGCGCGCCCAACGTGGTGGTGATCGGCGCGCCCTGGACCACTTGGGCTGGGGCGATGAAGGCTCGCTCCACCGCGGCGAACGCGCCATCCACAACGGCGCCGATGACAACGCCAGCGGCATCGCGGTGATGCTCCAGCTGGCTCGAGACCTCGCCGAATACGACCACACCCGTTCGAACGATTATCTCTTCATCGCCTTCAGCGGTGAAGAGAAGGGGCTCTACGGATCGAACTACTGGACGAAGAACCCGACCGTGCCGGTCGCCGAGCTCAACTACATGATCAACCTCGACATGGTGGGCCGCCTCGACAGCGCGGGTGCCATCGGCATCAATGGCGTGGGCACCTCGCCCGCTTGGGCTGAGGTGAATCGCAATCTGGTCGGCAATCTTAACGTGAAGACCACCACCAGCGGCATCGGACCGAGCGACCACACCAGCTTCTACTTGCAGGGCGTGCCCGCCATCCACTTCTTCACCGGAACGCACGCTGATTACCACAAGCCCACCGACGACGAGGAGAAGATCAACTATGAGGGAATGCTGCGCGTGGCGCGCCATATCGAATCGCTCATCGCCACGCTGAACGACGACGGCAAGCTGGCCTTCACCAAGACCGAGGACGTGAGCACCGAGGACACTCCGCGCTTCAAGGTCACCCTGGGCGTGGTGCCTGACTACCTCTACGATGGCAAAGGCATGCGCATCGATGGCATCACCGAAGGCAAGCCCGCTGCGAATGCCGGCCTGAAGGTGGGCGATGTGGTGGTGAAGCTCGGCGCGATCGACGTGGCCGACATGATGGGCTACATGAAAGCCCTTGCGCAGTTCAACAAGGGCGACACAGCCAAGGTGAAGGTGCTTCGCGCCGGCAAGGAGGTTGAAACCGATGTGACCTTCTGATGGCAGCTCAACGCATCGCCGTAATCGGCGCCGGCAGCTGGGGCACAGCCCTGGTGAAGCTGCTCAGCGGCAATGCAGAGCGTGTTGGCTGGTGGGTGCGCCGCGCGGAGACCATCGCGCACATCACCAAGTACGGGCACAATCCGGATTACATCAGCGCTGCGCAGTTCGATGTGTCGCGCCTGGCCATGAGCGCCGACATCCATACGGTCGTGAAGGACGCCGATGTGATCGTGATCGCCGTGCCGAGCGCCTTCCTCAAGGCCACCATGGATCAGCTCGATCCAACTGAGCTGAAGGGAAGGATGATCTTCAGTGCGGTGAAGGGCATCGTGCCGGAGACCAACCAGATCGTAGGTGAATACCTATTCCAGCACTGGGGGGTCGCGGAGCACGACTTCGGCGTGATCTGCGGTCCGTGCCATGCTGAGGAAGTAGCCATGGAGCGATTGAGCTACCTCACCATCGCCTGCCAGGAAATGGCCAGGGCGAAGGCCATGGGCGATGCGCTCAACGGGCGCTTCATGAAGACCACGCTCAGCGACGACATCTACGGCACCGAGTACGCGGCCATCCTCAAGAACGTGATCGCCGTGTGCGTCGGCATCAGCGTGGGCCTGGGCTATGGCGACAACTTCCGCGCGGTGCTCGTGAGCCGTGCCATCCAGGAGATCGACCGCTTCGTGAAAGCCGCGCATCCCATCGCACGCGACATCAACGAGCCCGCCTATCTCGGCGACCTGCTGGTGACGGCCTACAGTACATTCAGTCGAAACCGTGAGTTCGGCAACATGCTGGGCAAGGGCTACAGCGTGCGTGCTGCCCAGCTGGAGATGAACATGGTGGCCGAAGGCTATTACGCCGTGAAGTGCGTGCACGCCATCAACGAGAAGCTGAAGGTGGACATGCCGATCACCGAAGCGACATACCGCATGCTCTACGAGAAGATGGCGCCCATGATGGAGATGCGGCTGCTGAGCGAGCGGCTGGCCTAAGCGCTGTCAGGATTCATCGGCCGAAGTGACCATCAGCCGAAACCGAATCCGATGCGTGCCCTGCCCTTGGTCTTCCTCGCACTATTGTCCTATCCGGCCGCGCTGCGCGCCCAAGACCTGCTCCCCTTCTTCAATGTGAACGAGAAGGGCCTCTGGGTCGAAGGCTATGATCCCGTGGCCTACTTCACGCAGCACAAGGCCTTGCTAGGCAGCCCGCAGATTGCGCTGACCCACAAGGGCGCCACCTTCCTCTTCAGCAGCACCGCCCACCGCGACCTCTTCCAACGTGAGCCGGATCGTTATCTGCCGCAATACGGCGGGTGGTGCGCCTTTGCCATGGGCGATAGCGGGAAGAAGGTGGAAGTGGACCCCGAGACCTTCAAGGTGAACGAGGGCAAGCTCTACCTTTTCTACAACGCTTTCTTCAACAACACGCGCACGAGTTGGAACGAAGATGAGCTGCGATTGCGCGCGAAGGCCGACCGCAACTGGACCGCACACAAGCATAAACCCTGAACCGCACCATGCAGCATCTCCGCCGACTCCCCGACGTCATCGCAGCCGTCATCCTGCTGCAGACGCTCTATTTCAAATTCACAGCCGCTGCCGAATCCGTTTGGATCTTCGAGAAGCTGGGTGCCGAGCCGGTGGGTCGCATCGGATCGGGCGTGATCGAGCTCATCGCCGCCGCCCTGCTGATCATGCGCCCCACGGCGTGGATGGGCGCCCTGTTGGCGCTGGGCACCATGGCCGGGGCCATTCTGAGCCACCTCACCATCCTCGGCATCGAGGTCATGGGCGATGGCGGTACGCTGTTCGCGCTGGCCGTTACCGTGGCCGTGGCCAGCTCATGGGTACTGCTGCGGGATCGCGAGCGCGGCCTGATCTTCGTGCGCCGGTTCTTGGGCAGATCGAAACCCGCTGGCGCCTGACCCATGCGATTGATCCTTGCCTACAACCAGGAGCTCCTTGAGCGCATCGACGCCCTGCTCCACCAGCTGTCCGACGACGACCTTGCAGCGCCCCGCGCCATCCTCTTCGGCAGCAGCATCGGCGGTCACTTTCGCCACATCCTCGAGTTCTACACCTGCCTTCTGGCGCGGGAGGAGGAGCACCGCTTCAGCTACGATCGGCGCCGCCGCGACCCGGTGATTGAGCAGAGCGTGATCGCCGCGCGTGCGTGCGCATTGCGATGCAATGGCTTGCTGGCCGATGCGATCAGCGATCGTGAGCTGATCATGGCCAGCTTGCTCCCCGGGGATGAAGCGCTCACTGAACAGCGCACCACACTGGGACGCGAACTCGCCTACCTGGCCGATCACAGCGTGCATCACCTTGCCATGGTTCGCATCGCGCTCGAGCAAGAGCTGCCGCATGTGCAGTTCCCGGAGCACCTGGGCGTTGCGGCCTCCACGCGCAATCATCAAGCCCAGGCAACAGCGGCCATGTGATCATGTGGCGACGCCTCGCCGAGCAGCTCAATCACGAGTACTGGCCGTGGTGGGTCTTCTACCTCCCCGTCCTTCCGTTCTATCTCTACCAAACCTTGCGGCAGAGGCGCGCAGCGTTCTTCACGAACGTCAATCCGGGCATTGATATGGGAGGCTTCTTCGGCGAGCGCAAGCAGGACATTTACGCGCAGTTGCCGAAGGGAAGCTATCCGACAACCTGCCTCATCGCAGCAGGAACCCCGCCTGGCGATGTGCTGGATGCTTGGCGCGCGTCGGGCATCGCTTTTCCATTGATCGTGAAGCCTGATGTGGGTGAGCGCGGTGAAGGTGTCACGGTCGTCCACGACGAAGAGAACCTGCTGCGCGCATTGGTGGGCAAAGGCAAGGACCTGCTCTTGCAGGCCATGGCTCCGGGCCCTGCGGAATTCGCGCTGATGTTCATCGTTGATCCTGCCACGCGACGCGTCCGCCTGCTGTCAATCTGCGGCAAGCGTTTTCTCGAAGTCGTAGGCGATGGCTCCAGCACCGTCCGTGACCTGCTGGCGCGCACGCGTCGTGGCGCGAGGCAATTGTCGAGGCTGGCTGAGGTGGATTCCAAAGCTTTGTTGCGCGTGCCGGTTAAGGGTGAGCGGGTGATCGCGGAGCCCATCGGCAATCATTGCAGAGGAACCATCTTCCAGGACGCAAGCCATCTGGCCACGCCGGAACTTAATGCTGCGCTCGATGCGCTCTTGACCGATGCGAGGGGCATCTTCTATGGCCGTGTGGATGTGCGCGCGGAGGATGAGAATGCGCTGAGTGCAGGCCGCTTCACGGTGGTCGAGCTCAATGGCGTGAGCAGTGAGCCGGGCAGCGTCTACGATCCGTCGTGGAGCATCTGGCGCTGCTGGCGTGAGCTATTGCGGCATGTGCGGCTGATCGGGCCATTGAGCGAGCAGCTGCAACAGGCGGGTCATGAGCCTGTTTCGATCCTCGCGGTACTCCAACGCTGCGTCGTGCATTTCAGATAGTCGTCGCCAAGGCTCAAGGCGCCCAGCCTCACGCGTGCAGTAGCCCGTATACACGGCCGTCCAACAGGCCAGCCTCAAGGCTCCCGAAGTGCCCGCCCCGGCCTCGTGTTGAACGTTTCTCGTGCACCTCCCGCCCATTCGAGCCCTGGTTTACCTCAGGAAACTCGAGAGGGGGAGTGCGTAGGCGAACATTGATTCAACGGAACAGCGCCTGGATCCCTCCGGGCGCTGTTCCTGTTCATGGCGGATATGGTCACTTCACCTCCGCCACCATGTACCGGCTCAATTTCCAGAACATCTTAGGGTCCTTGATCTCCAAGTACGCAAGCTCATTTCCCTCCTCAACGATGCGGTAACTGTCCTTCGGGTGTTCAGTGACCAAGCGCGCCTTCTTCACGCCCAGCGGCACACGGGCGGTACTCCGCGCATCCACCTCGATGAATTCGTTATTGGTCACATCGCCATTCATCTGTGCGGTCTTCCCGATGCCGATGAAGCCCCCAGTCTTGGTGATCACGCCGCGCTCTTCGAGCTCCTTGCTCGTGCCAACCACATACCATGCGGCGTTCATCTCGTTGGTCTGCTGTTCAATGAAGGCTTCGCGCTTGGCCACCTCCAGTTCCATGGCGGTGAGCTGCTGGCTCACCTGTTCGATTCGGAAGTCCTTAGCGAGCAGTCCGTCCTTCATGATCGAGATCGAAGAGTCGCGGGAGGCGAGCATGGCATCCAGCTCCTTCAGTTTCTTGCGTAGGCCGCTTGCCTCGATCTTGCTTTTGTCCAGTCGTTTCGTCAGCTCCGCGATGCGGTCGCGGTTCTCCTGCATCAGGCCGTTCATGAGCTGAAGGTCCTTGATGACCTTCTTGCGCTTGTCATGGTCCAATTCCCCGGTCGTGATCTCTCCCAGGATGATCTCGCGATGATCCATCATCGCGATGCTCTTCTCGATCTCATCGAAGGACACCGCCATCTCGCCGATGATGGAATCGCGGCTCAGGAGCTGGCTCTTCAGATTCTCGGTCTCGGCGCGTGCGGCCAGTTCGCCTTCTGTAGGGCCGCTCTCGCAAGCGGAGATCAGGAATGCGGCAGCGAGTGCCAGGGTTATCGGGCGCGCCTGCTTCGCGATGCGCCGGGGGCTGGTTGGTGTGCTCATGGAGTCGTGGTGTTGGTTTATCCATGCCGAACGGGATGCGCGGCGAGCTTCCGCTGGCGGATCCGGTGCCAGGCAGCCCCGAATCGGTGCCGGGGTACGGGCAACGCCCAGCCGGACAGGGTTTCCAGCGTTTTTCGAGTCCTTGATGCGCGGTGACGGATCGTGGAACATGTTCCACACCTGCGTGGCGCGCTTCCCACAGCGGAAGCCGTTGATTGACGGGCTTGCGCTACAAAGAGGCTTCAGCGAAGACCTCCTGCGGGAATCGAAGGAAGAAGGATGTGCCTTCGCGCACATTGCTGCGCACCTCGAGCTTCACCTTGTGGTCGTTCAGGATGCTACGAGCCGTGGTGAGCCCAAGGCCGAGCCCTCCGCTCCTGCCTGAATAGAAGGGCTCAAAGAGCCGGACCAGGTTCTCCGGTTCAATGCCTTTCCCATTGTCCGCGATTTCCAGCAGGACATCATCGGCGATGCGTGTGGCGGTGATGCGCAACCGGCCTTTCGCGGGCTCCATGGCTTCAACCGCGTTCACCGCGATATTGGTGAGCGCCAGTTTGATAAGCTCGCAATCCACGAGAAGGTCGGGCAGATCGGCGGCCACGGACACCTCGCACGCGATGTCTTTCAATGCCAAGCGATCGGCTACTTGCTTCATCGTTTCGGCCACGATGACCCGCACCGGGCACGGTGCCAGCCGGAGCTCGCGCTGTTGGGTCGATTCGAGCATCTCATTGATGAGCGTGCCGATCCGTTTGAGGTTACGGTCGATGATGAGGAAGAAGGCCAGCACCTGTCCATCGCGATCCACCACCTCTTCGTGCAGCTGCTCCACGGCAAGGTGGATGTTGGTGAGCGGATTGCGCACCTCATGGGCCACCGTGCGGGTGATCTGCCCTGTCAGCGCGATGCGATCCGCCTCGGCCTGCATCTCTTGCGCGTGCTTGTGGTTCGTGATGTCTGCGAAGGTGACCAGGAAGCCATCCTCGAAGCGCACGGCATGGGTCGAGAACCAAAGGTCCATGCCCGCGCCTTGGTAGTGCAGGTCTTTCCGGAAAGGGACGCCGCTTTCCACCACGCGAACGAAGGCGTCGAACAGGCCAGCGGTGAAATGCTCGGGCAATTCGGCCAGCAATCGTTTCCCGACCAGATCGTCGCGCTCGGCGATGATGTTGGCTTGCCTGTTGGCCGAGAGGAACTCGAAATCGACGACTGTTCCCTTCTCGTCCTTCACAGAACGGAAGACCATGATCCCATTGGGTGAGGTGTCGAGCACCTTCTGAAGCATGCCTTGCACCGAGGCCCGGTGCAGCACCTCCGCGTCCAGTTTAGCCAGATTGACCTGCAGACGCAGCTTCGTCCATTCCGTATTGCGCAAGGCCCGCGACAACCGCCAGAACAACAAAGCCGTGGCCGCGAGCGCCAATGCCGAATAGAGCACGAGCATGATCGGCGTGCTTACCGGGGTGTTCTTCTCGGCGGTGAACTGGACGTCGCGGTTCTTGCGCAACTGATCCATGATGCGCGCATGCACATCGCGCACCTCGGCCATGGAGATCCTGCTGCTGCGGAGCCCTGCACTGGCGGATTCGGTTGACGGCAGGCCGGACGCGCTATCGGCGATCATGGCGGCCAATTGCACTTGCGCATCGTTGCACTTGACCCGGAGCACTTGCAACTGGATCCGCCAAGCCGGGTCGGTGAGGAGACTGTCCGCCACGCGCAGCCGGACCGATATGGGAGGGATGAGCAACGCGCGCGGATTCAGGAATGAAGTGTCCTTTGTGAGCAGGTATCCGCGTACGCCGTTCTCTTGGTCCTGCAGGTCGTTCAGCAATTGGGATAGCTCGAGCATCCCTTGGTTGTATGTGCGGATGGAACGCGCGGCGGCATCGTTCTGCTCCATGTTCGTGTACGTGGCATATAGCAGGATGCCCAGCAGCACGAGCGTTCCGGCATACAGGACGATGATCGTCCGGCGCTCATGGCGCTCCTCGGATGCCGCTGGGTTAGGCATGTCGGTGTGGGTCTGATCAGACCTCCAGCCCGTATGAGCGCAGCTTGTTGTAGAGTGTCTTGCGGTCGATGTTGAGCTGCTCGGCGGTGCGCGTCTTGTTGTACCCGTTCCGTTCCAGCGCAGCGAGTATCGCGTCGCGCTCGGCCTGATGCGCCACGCCGCGCAAGCCCTCATCGGCAGGTGGCTTGCCCGATGATCCATCCTGGGTGCTGGAAGAGGCTGTGCTTCCGGAGAGCAGCATGGCGGGCAGGCAATCCAAGTGGATGAGCGGGCCGGTGCTCAAGAGCACCGCGCGCTTCACCACGTTGCCGAGCTCGCGGAGGTTCCCGCTCCAGGCATGCTGCTTCAAGCGCTCCAGCGCTGCGGCCTCGAAGCCCGTGGTGTTGCGGCCCAGCCGCGCATTCGCCTGCCCCATGAAGTGCATGGCGAACCGCTCGATGTCCTCACGCCGCTCGCGCAAGGGCAGGAGGTGGATCGTGAATTCCTGAACGCGGTGGAGAAGGTCCTCACGGAACCGGCCCTCAGCTACTGCATTGCGCAGGTCTTCGTTGGTCGCCACAAGGATGCGCACATCCACTGCGATGTCCTTGGTTCCGCCGATGCGCTTGAGGATGCGTTCCTGCAGCACGCGCAAGAGCTTCACCTGGTTCTCGTACGTGAGGTTGCCGATCTCGTCCAGGAACAAGGTGCCGCCATGCGCTTGCTCGAAACTGCCGGGGCGGTCGCTCACGGCACCGGTGAAGGCACCCTTCACATGGCCGAAAAGCTCGCTGCCGGCAAGCTCTTTGGGCAAGGCGCCGCAATCCACTGCTATGAATGGTTTGGCGGCGCGCGGGCTCTGCTGGTGGATCCTCTTAGCTACATACTCCTTCCCCGTTCCAGTCTCACCGGTGATCAGCACCGACATGTCGGTTGGTGCCACCAGCGCGATGTGCTTGGCGATGTTCAGTGAAGAAGGGCCCGTGCCATCCACGTAAATGAGGTCTGCTGGAGCGCGCTGCAGAACGGTTTTCCCGGCGGGTCCTCCTGGTGCATTGCTCGCAAGCGCGTCCTGTACGCGCATCAATAGCTCCTCTGGGTAAAGGGGCTTGGCGATGTAATCGAACGCTCCGCGGCGCATGAGCTCCACGGCTAAGCGCACATCGGAATAGGCCGTGATGATGATGACCTGAGTGCCCGGCGAAGTGCTGCGGATGTGCTGCAGCATTTGCAAGCCATCCGTATCCGGCAAGCGGTGGTCACATAGGACGAGGTCGAAGGAATGCTCCCCGAGCAGCTCCTTGGCTACGGAGCCGCGACCGGCGATGGAAACCGCGTAGTCTTGCCTGGTCAGGTAGCGCGAAAGGAGCGTACGGATATCGGGATCATCGTCCACGACGAGTATGCGCTGAGTGG
The DNA here is from genome assembly GCA_016705545.1 of Flavobacteriales bacterium. Classification (GTDB taxonomy): domain Bacteria; phylum Bacteroidota; class Bacteroidia; order Flavobacteriales_F; family PHOS-HE28; genus PHOS-HE28. Next base: position 864,779 of record JADIYA010000001.1, on the reverse strand, counting down.
CCATGTTGCAGTGAATTGCCTCAGGCCCGGAAGCCCAGGGCATTGATGGACGACATGATGATGGAACGGTTGAAGGGCTTGGGCACGAAAAGGTCTGCGCCTTCAGCGGTGGCCCGCAGCCCTTCATGGTCCAATGCGCTGATGGCGATAACACGGGCACCGGGTTGTGTTGAGCGAATGGCCGGGATGAGTTCGTAGCCCAGGCCGTCTGGCAAGCGGATGTCAAGGAATACGGCGTCGAAATTCCCGCTTTGGAGTGCGGCCCGGCCTTCCGCCACGCTATGCGCGAATCGGCATTCCGTACCGGTCCTCCGCAGCATGTTGCTCAAGAGCTCGCAGATTTCCTGTTCATCGTCCACCAGCAGTACGGTCTTCAGGCTACGAGGGTGTTCCATGGTACGTGACTCAGGCAAGCTACGCTGACTCGACCCAAACGGCATCCTTGGGCAATGCGGAGGATGTTGCTCGGGCACCATTGCCATGGCCCGAAAAGCATGCCTCGCTGCCTACGGAGCAGGTTCACCGCCACTGGAAGCCGACCTGGCGCCTCGGCACTTATGAGGCGTGGGGATTCAATTGCCCAATCGGCGGGGAATGGAATCCCCACGGAAATCCATCAACACCCCTCATTTGCACCGTCACGGGCCGAAATGGCTCGCGGCTCGATGTTCCCTTCCAGAGCCACAGCATCTCACTCGCGCCACAAGTCCATTTGAACTCATCACCAGGTCCCGGGGTCGTTCCCGCCAAGCCATTACGCAGCAGGTCCTTCCGACGCGCAAGGACATGGCTCATGGTGCTGGGCGCGTTGGTTGCGGCGCGCGTCGCCATGCCTTATGTGCTGCTGCACTTCGCTAACCAGCGCCTGGCGAACATTCCGGGCTACTACGGGCACATCACCGACCTGGACCTTGCCATCTATCGGGGTGCGTACAGCATCGAGGCGTTCTATCTGGACAAAGTGGACACGGCCACCCAAGAACGAACGAAGTTCATCAGTGCGGCGACCGTTGACCTGAGCGTGGAGTGGGCGGCCTTGCTCGAGGGCGGCCTTGTTGGCGAACTCGTGATCGAGAAGCCCCGGCTGCGCTTCACCCGGAACAGAACCGAGCCAGGCGAGATTCAAAAGGACACCGCCAGCTTGGGCAATCTGTTGAAGGACTTCATGCCGTTGCGCATCAACCGGCTCACGCTGCACAATGGCAGCTTGGAATATGCGGACCATGGCTCGAAGCCGCCACTGCACCTTGCCCTCACCGAATTGGAGGCCTTGGCCATGAATCTATCCTCCGTAGTGGATACGGAGGATCTCCTCCCTGCAACCATCGAATCAACGGCCCTCCTCTATGGTGGGAATATGAAGTTCAACATGGCCCTGGACCCGCTGAGCCAGCAGAGCCTCTTCGACATGAACCTCAGCGTGGTGGGCATGCAGCTTCCCGCGGTGAACGACTTCTTCCAGGCCTATGCCGACTTCGATGTGAACAAAGGGACGCTCTCCTTGTACACCGAGATCGCCACGCGCGACGGCGCATTCAAGGGTTATGTAAAGCCGATCATCAAAGACCTTGATGTCTTGGGGAAGGAAGATCGGAAGGACAACCTGCTGCGCCAGCTCTGGGAAAGGCCTGGTGGGAACAGCAGGAGCGATCCTCACTAACCCCAGCAAGGACCAGGTAGCCACCAAGGTGATGCTGGAGGGGGAGCTCGACGGACCCGATGTGCGCACTTGGCCAGCAGTGATGCATCTGCTGCGCAACGCGTTTGTACGGGCATTGGATCCTGCGATTGACCGTGAGATCAACATCTCCTCACCGCTCGATGGGGATTCGGCCAAGCCGGGCATGCTGAAACGGATTTTCGGCAAGAAGGAGGAGTAGCGGCCTATGTGGCGGTTCTTTCCAATTAGCGTTGAGCGCCTTGCGCGAACTTGCCCGTTTCGGGAATGCGACTAGCGCCCTGTCGATACTGACAGGCCGCGACCGCAATAGCCTAGCAATCGCGACAAGCGCACGCACTAATCCTCGGCATGGCGCTGGTGCTGCCTCGCGCATGCTTCGCTCGACTGCGATCTTCCTGGCCCTTTCGATCATCACGGCCGCGGTCGGTTATATCGGGATGACCACCAAAGGAGCCGTCATCACCCAGTTCCTTTCCCTCCTCTTCTTTGTCCTCTTCGTAATTGGCGTGCTGCTATCCTTCGTGCATCGTCGCTTGAGGTGATCGGTGCGCGATTGGGGCGCTTTCTCCGCAATGCGTGGAGCGCATGTCCCGCCAATGGCTCAAGAAACATGCATCGGTTGGCCCCATGATCGTTTATGAACGACAAAGGCAGACATGCACCAGCGCTGCACCGGCAGGCGATTTCCTGCGAGTGTTGAGCACCTGCAGAAGCGACAATGACCCGTAGCGCATGAACGTGGATTGCTTGTTGACCTGAGGGCATTGGCAAGGACACATCCTTGCCTTCAACCACGAATCATGAAACCTCACTTCAAGCTAGCGCTGGCCCTTCTTCTCTTCAACGGCGCAGCCGCCACACTGCAAGCCCAGGAGCTTCGCCTTGGCGGCGGATACTCCGGCAGCAACATCCGTGAATCGGGATCCGAGAAATGGGCGGGTCGCGCCGGTTACCAATTCGGGGTGGACGTGCTCATTGGCGAGCGCCTCTTCGTGAAGCCGGGCCTGCACCTCCAAGTGCGCAACCTGCGATACACGGTGCAGGGCATTGGCCCGGATGGCAGCTTTAATGGAACGGCCAGCGAGTACAAGTACACCAGCCGCGCGCTGCGCATTCCCGTGCTGCTTGGCGCGCGATTGCTTGCGCCGAATGAAGAGAACGGGTTCAACGCCTATGTCATGGGTGGCCCTACCGCGCTGGTTGCCATCAATGCCGATTCGGACAACAACTCGCTCAATGTGACCACGCGCTCTACGCAGTGGTACCTCGGAGCCGGTTTCGGGGTGGAGTACAAGTTCCTCTTCCTCGAAGGCGGATACGACGTGGCCATGACGAACGTGTTCAAGGGCGATGGCGTCAACACGAACCCCAAGGTGAACAACATCTATGTATGCACCGGTGTGCGCTTCGGGCTGAAGAAGTGATCAACGCCCCGATCTACAACAACCAACACGGAATGAGCAGCGCACGGCACATCGGGATCATCTTCGCATTGGCGCTGGCCTTCACCTCCACTGATGGCGCTGCGGCACCAAGAGCATCTGAGCGGGAAGTGCGCATCAACCAGGAGCGCTTCGCGCAGTTACCCTTGGCGGAGCAAGCGCGCGTGCTGGAGATCAAGGAGCGCTTGGAGGTTTTGATGACCACGGACCGTTCGTCCCTTGACCCCAGCCAGCGTGAGGCGCTCCGCTCCGAGTGGAAGGGATTGAGAGGCGAGATGAAGGAGCTCAACCGCGGAGGCACTGTGGTCTACATCTCCACCGCAGGCCTCCTGCTCATCATCATCCTGCTCGTTATCCTGCTCTAGAACGCCACCCAGCCAAGCACAATGCCGGACAAGGCTGCCAACGGCCAGCGGCAAGTCATACAGCCGCAGTACCACAAGCTCAGCATGATCATGTTGGGTCTTGTGGCGTTCTTCTACGCCCTTTCCATCACGCAGTCCATCGTGGTGCCCTTGCTCTTCGCGCTGCTCCTGGCCATGCTGCTCAACCCATTGGTGAACCTCCTCGCCAGGGGGATTAATCGCGTCGTGGCCATCGGCATCGTGGTTATGGTGGCCATGCTTGCCTTGGTGGGCCTGGGCTATTTCATCGTAAGCCAGGCGGCGCACTTCGCTGAGACACTGCCCGAACTGAAACAGAGGCTGATCGAGATGGGTGCTGACGCTGGGAAATGGGCGCAGCAGGCCTTTAACATGAAGCGTGGAGAAGTGAACGATGCAGTGGAGAAGATGAAGGACCAAGGCATGGCACAAGGGGGTTCATTCGTCGGGAAGACATTGACCACGGTGGGGTCATTGTTCGGCTTCTTCTTCCTCTTACCGGTATTCACCTTCCTGCTGCTCTTGTACAAGCGGCTGCTCATCGCCTTCATCACCGCGCTATTCCCGCTGAAGAACCAAGAGGTGCTCAGCGATGTGCTCGCCCAGGCAAAAGGGGTGGTGCAGCGGTACTTGGTGGGCCTGTTGTTCGAAGCGGGCATCGTGACCGCGTTGAATTGGGCGGGCCTCATGATCATCGGGGTTGAGTACGCGCTGCTCCTCGCGGTGATCGGTGCGTTGCTGAATCTCATCCCCTACATCGGCATGATCATCGCGACCACATTGCCCATGGTCATCGCCTTGGCCACCTTGGGGCCTAGCGCGGCGCTTTGGGTTCTGGCGCTCTACGTATTCATCCAGTTCCTGGACAATAACTTCATCGTTCCCAAGGTGGTGGCCTCGCGTGTGGAACTGAACGCGCTCGTCTCCATCATCGTCGTGATGATCGGCGGAGCGCTGTGGGGCATACCGGGCATGTTCCTAGCCGTCCCGCTCACTGCGATGCTCAAAGTGATCTTCGATCGGGTGCCCGGCTTGGAGCCGTTCGGGCTGGTGCTGGCTGACGAAGACTCCGAAGCGCGGCGCGCGATCTTCCGGTTGAAGGCGCTGGAGAAGCTTCGAGCCGCCCGGCACTAGCGGATTCCGGGCAGGTTTCTTGGCAACAATGCCCATTGCGCAGCCGAAGCGCCACCTGCGATCGCGGGCCACTATCGAGTGCGCTCTTGCCGTGGCGCTGCATTGTCCTTGCTGCCCATATCGAGAATAACGAAGCGGAGGGAAAGGAAGAGCACGACAGCGGTGCTCGTCGCAAGGATGACCACCAGGATCGTGCGTGCAGCGGGCATGTCGGTGCCCTTGCGGTCTTGCAGGACCCTTGGAACTTCAGGGCCAGGAACATTGAATTGCTGGTCCTGGGAAATTGAGTCAGGTGTTCGCAGGTGAGCCGTTCATCCCTTAGAGCTGCCCGCGTTCGGCAGCCCTCTTCATGCGCTTGTTGGCGTAGATGGCGATCTCCACCCGGCGATTGGCTGCTTTGCCCTCGGCGTTTGCATTGTCGCTTACGGGCTGTGCCTCTCCATAGCCAGCGGTGCTTAGGCGCGTGGAAAGCACGCCTTCGCCGACGAGGAAGGTGCTCACTTGCCGCGCTCTCCGCATGGAGAGCGCCTGATTCATTTCGTCCGCTCCGTCGGCATCTGTGTGCCCCTCAACGAGCACTTCGGTATCGTCGTATTTATTTAAGGTAGTGGCCAGCTTCATCAGGTTGCCTTGGGCTGTTCCGCTCAACGAGCTCTCGTTCACCGCGAACAGCAGGCCGCTGTCGAAGGTGATCCGGATGCCTTCTCCAACGCGGGTGATGGTGGCGCCTTCGAGGTCTGCGCGCAATTCCTCGGCCTGCTTATCCATGTGCCGGCCGATTAGCGCCCCCGTGGTGCCGCCCACTGCAGCACCGATGATGGCACCGATCGCGGTGCCCCTGTCACCGAACTGGTTCCCGATGATGGCTCCTGCACCGGCTCCGACGCCAGCGCCAACAGCTCCTCCCTTGACTGCGCGTGATGAGTTGCAGGCTGGGAGCATGAGCACGATTCCGAGGGCGATTGCAGCGGTCACTGGGATGGGTCGCATATTCGATGAAGGGTTTGTTGGTGAAGAGAATGGTCAACGGCGAGCGAGCGCCGTTCCTGCCCAGCCACCCAACGACATGCCGCTTAATGTCCGAGCGCAACGACTGCGCGAGAAGCCGCAAGGGACGGTTTGCATGCGGTCTTCATTGCGATTCGCATAGTGAATGCGCGGGCAGCATAAGTGGAGATCCTTTCCCATTCGTGCAAGCGACTCCACGGCGCGCAGCACGTATTCGCGGTTCGACCCGGCGGAGCGGCCTTGGCACGATGCTGGAGCCGCTCGCATTGCCGCAAGCGGCTCCAATACCCACCGCATCATGAGAATGAAGGCAGGAGAGGGTTCAATGTTGGGCACATGCAGAAACCCCGGCATCCTGTTTCACCAGGTGCCGGGGTTTGAGCGTGGACTGGCGCGACGGGTCAGCCCTTGTAGCCGCCGTTAGCAGCGCTGCGCGAAGCGGAGGCCATTTCGTTCGCAGCGTCCTTCGCGCGGTCCTTCGCAGCTACGGTGGCATCCTTCGCTTTGCTGGTGAGGTCGCTCGCATCATCTTTCAGCTTGTCGATGAGCTCACTGCCCTCTTCGAGCATCTCGGCGAGGCGGTCCTTGAGGTCCTTTCCCTTCTTCGCGAGCTTCTTGCGGGTCTCGGCGCCTGATGCAGGGGCCACGAGAAGACCGATGGCCGCGCCTGCTGCGAGGGCGGTAAGGGCAATGGCGATGGTGCTTTTGGTCGACATGGTGCGGGGTGTATTAGGGTTAGTGTTGCCTTTCTGTTGTCTGATGCCGTGCCGGGAATCGGCATGCCCGATGAATCCCTAGAGCAGCAATGTTCCCAGCGCGATCAGGAGCGGCTGTGATGACCAACGAGCGTACAGATCGCTCCCCCTCAGCCGGTGGTCCGGGGCGGGATTTCCACACTTGGCTTCGCGACCTGTCCAGTGAAAGCCACTGCGGCATGAGGACCTGTTAACTAGATCTCGTTGTGGTCGGGAGGGGTGCTTTGCTCAATCAGCGGACGGAATCACTATGAGGTATTGCGCTGCCCCGTTCACCTTATGGGTAAACGGTTCAGAACCACTGCCATGGTCGTGGGAACCTTCGTGGCGATACCGGATAACCAACATGATGAACTGGCGGATCAGGCCACAACCTTGCGAACGCACGCCATGCTCAAGTCGTTGTTGGAGTTGGCTCTCGTTTCTTCCACTTGGCGAGTTGTTGAGACTTAGGATTGCTGCGCGGCGGATCGGGTAGCACGATACCGCGGGGTCACTTGGGTGCATGCGCGTGTGGGCATATCGGGAAGAACATGCTCGAGACGGGGAGGATCCACCCCATCAAGGGCAATGCTCTATTGAGCGAGGAATTGGTTAGCGCATGGCAATGGGCACGTTTGCGGCTAGCGGCCGATGTGATGCACGAGCGCAGGGCAATGTGGCCGACTGATTGCCTTGTGCTGCCAAACGGGATACCATGAGCGCTACAGAGAACCACAACGGCCAAGCAGCCGCTGCGTCCGGCACTGATGAAGGCAGCAGAACGGACTTCAGCGTCTTCATGGATGGTTTCGTGCTCGACGTGAAAGGGTACTTGAATGCCCAGAAGCATTACTTGACGCTGCACGCCACCGAAAAGGCCAGTACCCTGATGAGCAAGGTTCTGGAGCAGGCCGTGGTCTTCGGCATGCTTGCGATTGCGCTGGTCTTCCTGAACCTGGCATTGGCGTTCTACTTGGGAGACCTGCTCGCCTCCCGTTCGCTAGGATTCGTGATCGTAGCGGGCATTTATGTCCTTTTCATGGCCGCATTCCTCCTATGGTGGAGGAATGGCGCGCGTGATCGCTTCGTCCTCGACCGCATCAATGAGCTGAACGATGACAACTAGGTACGCCACGTTGGAGCAGTTCCGTGCGGCGAAGCTCAGCGCGCGTGAAGAACGGGACGCGTATGCCCAGAAACTGAAGGAGAGCTGGTCTGTGCTGAAGGAGCCGGCCACGCGCGGACTCTTGCTGCGCGATGCGATGGGCGATGCGCTACGCAGCTGGAAGCCCTATCGTCGCTTGCAAGAACTGCTCGGGGGTCATCTCTCGGGATCAACGGTCTCAAGTATTGGCGTGGCCTTCGCCTCCATGCAGGGAGGGCTCGGCAAGCGCTTGCTCTATTCGGGCATCAGCATGCTCTTGGGCAAATTGATCGGCGACCAGGAGGAGAAGGGCCCCGGCCTGCTGTCCACCTTGGCCTCGGCCATTGGGAGCATGAGAACCCGGATCCGCGAGCGCAAAGCACAACGCGAAGCAGAAGAGTCCGAGGCGGGAGCATCCAATCGCGATTGAGCCGAACACAGTGCGTTCAGGGCACTGGCAGCGCCGAGTTCCTCTTCATCCAGCGCAACCCCCGGTCCACCCTTTTCGGACGGTGTTTCAAGCGCTGCACCACCATCAATCGGAAGTTGCCCACATCCCAGGCGAAGGTGTTCTGCGTGCGGAGCACATAGCCGATGTGCTCCTGGTTGAAGAGGAGACCTGCATATCGGTAACGACTGTTGTATCCAACACCCGCTCGGAATTGGGCATGCCACCCCGGCCCGAGGTCCACGCGTGTGCTGGTGCCTTTTGTCGCCGGAAGCACGAGTCGCTGCACGCTCAATCCGGCACCCAGCGCACCACTGATGGTGAAGAACCATCCACGGCGGTAAACGAAGGTGTGCGCATAGCCGCCCATCGGTCCTGCATCCAGGAACACGCCCTTGGTGAGCGTGGCGCTGTTGCGGAATTCGCTCAACAGCAGGCTTGGCACCAAGGACGAATCGGCCTTCACCACGAAGCAGGTTAAGTAGCCGCCATAGAGCAAGGTGCCCTGCGATCGCTGCTGCCAAGCATCCTGGTTGAAGGTGGCGCGATAGCTGAAGCGCGCATGGTTCACGATGCGCAACGAGCTGAGCCCGATGTTGAATTGCACGAGATCCGGGCGATAGGGAAAGCTGGTCGTCTGATCCCACCTGATGCGCGCTGGCTCATGCGAGGTGATGCGATAGCCCTTGAATACCTGAAGGAAGAGGTTGGTGGCTTGACGCTGGGTGTGCAAGGTGGCTTGGGCATCCAGGAATCGCGTTCGGCCTTTCGCCTCATCATCATTGTTGATGAATGGTATCGGGAAGCCGATGTTCAGCGTGAGGCGCCGATAGCTGGCCCCGACACCCATGTTGAAGTTGCCATTAGGACGGTAGCGGAGATCTGTGAACGCCTCGTTGGCGCGCACCACCATACTGTTGAATTTGCTGCTCAGGTACAGCCGCACGGCCGGCCTATCGGAGTAGTCGCGCACCAGGCTGGTATCCATCGCGGGGAGCGCAGCCCGTTTCGGTTGCGCGGCCACAGGGAATGCGAGCACGACCAGGATCGAGCACACGAGCGGATAACAGACGAGAGGTTGGATCACGAAGGGGATGACTCACGGGGAACCCCGTGCCATAAGCGACGGTTCCATCAACCGATTCGCGCAGGCTGCGCGGTCCGATGAGATGTGACCACAGGTGCTGGAAGCGCGTTGGGAAAGCCTTTCCCCATAGCGGCCAGCGCATTCTGTTTCCATGTTCAGCGGGAGGAACCTCAGGTGCACTGCGGAACCAACGCTGGGAGGGTATTTCAAAGGAACAGATGGGCGCATGAACGCCCCCCGTTGCAGATGCGCATTCCGGAACGCCCTTCGCCTTGTGAGGGCGCCGTGGCATGCACCGCGTCCCCTCAACCTTTTCATGGCCCCTATCAACCGTCGAAGATTGCCCCCGCTTCATAAGCGGGCTGGCGAAGCGGCGGAACGCCTCGGCTCCACGGCGCTCAACGCGGGCAGGGAATTCGTGGATAGCGAGCCCTTGGACCATGCGGCGGCCATTGCGTACTACACCATATTCTCGTTGCCAGCGGTCATGATCATCACCGTCATGGTGGCGGCAACCGCCTTTGACGAAGCGTCAGTGCGCACGGCGCTGCTCACGCAAGCGAGCCGATTGATCGGGCCGGCGACGGCCAACTCGCTCAATGAGATGCTCGTGAATGCGCAAGTGACCGGGACGCGGTTCCTCTCGAAGGTCCTGGGCATCGTGGCGCTGGTGGTCAGTGCGGGATCGGTCTTCGCCAGCATGCAAAGGACCCTGAACAGCGTTTGGCACGTGAAGGCGAAACCAGGCCGGGCCATCGGCAAGTACCTGGGCACACGCTTGGTTTCCCTCGCGCTCGTGGCGAGCTTCGGGTTCCTCATGCTCGTGTCGCTCGTGCTCGATGCGGCCCTGGCCGCATTCGGGGTTCGGTTGACAATCTGGTTCTCGGATAGCGCGGCAGTACTTGTCGCCGTGGTGAACGTCCTTGTTTCCTTCGGCATCATCGCGATGACCTTCGCCATGATCTTCAAGCTCCTTCCCGATGCGCGCATCCGGTGGCGCGATGTCTGGGGCGGAGCCGTGCTTACCGCCTTGCTCTTCTCTCTGGGCAAATTCCTGATCGGGCTCTACATCGCCTACGCCGGTGTTGGCGACACATACGGCGCAGCAGGGGCGGTGGTGATCATCCTCGTATGGGTGTACTACTCCACAGTGATCATGATCTACGGAGCTCACTTCACGCACGTGCAAGCACGCGACCATGGCGCGGGCGTGATTCCATTGAAGCACGCGACCGTGGTGGGCACGGGCTGATCTCTTCACGAATTCGGGCTCCGTGGATCCCGACGCAGCCCCCTTGCCCTAAGTGATTGGGTCTTCAATTGGCCAGTGCGCCAGGCAGCAGCTCCGCCTTCACGCCTTCGCGCAGGCCCGACCACAGGTAGATGAAGATCGCGCGGTCCCGCCGACGCTCGAACGTGAAGCGCCCATCACGAGCATCATCAATCTTGTTGTGTGAGGTGCTTCGCACCAATGCGTTCAGAATAGCGCTTTCAATCCGGTAGCCTGCTTGCTGGCTCTTCCTCCCGCCGCTCGCCAATTGCAATCCGCGATGGCGCATGCGCACCGCACCGGAGGCCAAGTGGTCATCGGCAATCATACGGTAGGTCACGGTGTCAATCCGCCCTTCAGTGGCGCGTATGTCCACAAGGGGACCGGTGGCCGAATTGAGCGCGCTGAAGGGCATGGGGCCGATGGACGCCTCAATCACGAAGCGGTCGGTGGTATCGGCGATCCTGGCACGCAGAAGGAACGAGATTGATGCGGCACCGAAGGCCACCGCACCGGCTCGGACTATCAGACCGCTCGTATCGTTCGCGGTGTGCCTGGCGCCGGTGATCACCGCCTCGATCTCGGTGAAGGGGATCACGGCATATCCGCGCTGAACGTCGACGCGTTCGCGATACTCGACATCAAGGCCGTGCACGATGATGGAGTCAGCGCCGCTCCCGAGCGGGAACGACCGGATCAAGTGGCTGAGCAAAGGTTTCTCATGGTCTTTGCCATCCGCAGCGACCTTATCCCGCAGCACGAGAACGGAGCCCGACGTCAGCTGCATCTGGCGAAAGGAATAGACCTTCTGCGTGAATGCCTTGACCAGGTCGAAGCCATCAAAGAGCATCGTATCCAAGCGCGCTTCGATCACATCTGTTTCGCTGGGCAGAGTCGCGCTGAATGCTTCAACGCCGAGCGAAGGCCCGATGCGCGTGCGCAGCAGATGCAGCGTGCCGAGTGCCTGGTCTATGCGGAAATTCCGGACGGACCAAGCGTAGCCGCTGGCCATGCGGCCAACAAGGCTGTCTGTTGACAGGAGAAGGCCCTGGACGCCGAATGAGGCATGGGCGTCTTCCTGCCCGATGATGAATCGCAGGTCTTTTCCACTCATACTCACGCCTGGATCGTGGCAGATGATGGTATCACCGGCCTGATTGATCACCGATGAGGAGTGCATGACCACCGAGAACGAGCCGATCGCAACGGACCACACATCCGGATTCCTGCCCATCGGGCCATCCGTTGCTACGCGCAGGCTGTCATGCGCGAGCGCGGCGATCGCACCGGATAAGCAAAGCCGCAGGTGATCCATCTCCACACGATCCCGGAACAACAGCCCGAGCAACGACAATCCGGTGAATTGCGCCGAATCGAGTCGCCCATGGATTTTTAGCGAGGAGGACGGGCAGCCAGTCATCGGAACGAGCGTGAGGCCAGTGATGCTCACGCTCTGGCGGAACAGGTTCACTACGATTTCAGGAGCACGGTTTCGGTCGACCTCAGAGCACAACGCAGTTGCTCCAGCCCGAAGCTGTTCGCGCACGTAGCGCTCGGCGGCAAGACCGGCCAATCCATAAAGAAGCACCGCGATGGCGACACCGACGATCGAGCCTATCGTCCAACGCTGCCAACGCTGTTCCTGGGAAGGCCCCTTTCGGGACTTATATGCCGCTCCTGCGCCCACTGAACAATCGGTAAACGATGCCGATGAGCGCAAGCACGATGAGGATGTGGATGAGGTTGCCGACCATGGCGCCAAAGCCAATGTAGCCGACCAGCCAGCCGATGATGAGCACCGCGATGATGATATTGAGGAGGTTGTTCATGGCAATGGGGTTTGCTCGTGGTTAACAGCCATCATGCCATGGCGCTTGGGGCCAAGACCAAAGGCGCTGACGATCGGTGAGCACACGCACCGCGGGCAATCCGAGCGCAGTTTGGGGATGTTCTTCCCCGCCCGATGGAAACAGCCAGGGCATTGTTGGGCCATGAGCGATCCGAGCGATTCGCCAGCCGCCGTTAGGAATCCGTCACGGCACCCAGCCCTGGGCCCGTAAAAGCCCATAAAGACCGCTGACCAAAAGCACCAGTCCAATGCTCCGGAATAGCCGCTGCAGACCATTCGGCGACATCCGCTCTTGCGCCTTCACGCCCAATCGTACCAGTATCATGAGCAGGATGATGGCCCCAACGAATGCGCCCGCCGCAAAGGCGAAGAGGTCGGCGGTGGATTCTCCGCGCATCCCGAAGGAGACGAGCATCAGCTTCACCCCGCACCAGAACAGCAGCAACTGCGGATTGGCCATGCCCAGCACCAGGCCGCGGCGCAGGTCGCCTGCGAGCTTATCCTCACCCGGGGCCGCGACCTTGGGCTTGTAGACGAAGACGAAATACACCCCGAGCAGCAAGAGGATGGTCGAGACCACCAGGGTGATGCCAGTTGCCCCGATGCCTAGCGCTTCAACGAGCCAGCCTGCGCCCAGAAAGGCCACGCCTGCATAGATGAACTCCGGGATGCTCCCGCCTACGGCCATGCGCCTCCCGGCCACGCGACCCCACTTCACCGTGTGCGCCAGCACCGCAGTGTTCACCACGCCGGCTTGCAGTGATCCAATGAAGCTGGCCAGCGCGGCCGAGAAGAAGAAGAGAAGGGTGTCCACCTTTGCGCAAAATAGCTGCTACGCCGACATGGGCCTCCTGCGCTTCCACTGGGACTTCTTCGGACCCGATGCTCTGCAGACCGCAGAGCACTTCCTGCATCATGTCGATGAGTTCTGCGCGCGCAACTCGATCTCCGGGCACCGGCACTGGACCACGATGCTGCCTGTGCGCGTCACGGCTACGCTCGAATGCGATGAGGCGCACTTGAGTGTGGTCCGCGATGCGCTGAAGCCGAAGAGAGGAGAGCGCGTGCTGGAGGGCTAGACGGGTTACCGCACGAAGCGCAGGGCCTCGGTCAGGTCACCGGTGCGCAAGCGAACAACATAACCGCCGGGCGCTAGGTCACGCACATCGGCTCGCAGGCGCTGGGGCCCTGCGGGCATGCGCGCGCCGAGCAGGCTGCGCACCAGCCTTCCGCTGCTATCGATCAGGTCGAGCTGCGCGAAGCCGGTCGAGGGAAGGTCGAGCGTGATCAACAGCTCATCGGCCCCGTTGCTGCTGATGGCGAGCACGGGCTTGGCGATCAGGGCGCCTTCGGCGATGCCTGTTGCATTGTCCTGCACCAGCAGTACACGGAACACACGCGTGGTGGCATCGCTCTGCGTGCCGTTGTTCACGAAGAAGATGTTGCGCGCGCTGCTCTGTATGCCGCCTACGATGTGGCCAGCCAACACCGTGTCGCCTTGCAGATCATCCAGTGCGATCACGCCATCAAATACCTCAGGAACCTCGGGCACCCTGATGAACTCTGCACTGGCTCCCATCAAGGCCGGCATCTCGCCTATGGCCGCCTCCTCCATGCTTCCATTGGCTTCGCGCTGAACGCGGCTGATGGTGTTCACGAAGGGCACCGCAGCATCGTCGATCAGCTGGTCGTTGGCATCGAAGTAGTAGCGCCCGATGCCACCGAAGAAGACGGAGCTCATCCGGTTGGCTGAAGCGCTGTACGCGGCGAGGTGCGCACCATGGTACTGATTCAGCAATTGCTCGAACCCCGGCACCACGGTGTAGCCGCTGGCGTCGATGTCCACGGTGTTCAGCCAAGGGATGTTTGCGCCGTACTGGAACACGCCGCTGAAGGCCGTATAGCCCCAGCTCCCATCGGGGAACACCTGTGCCACCAGGTTGTAATCGCGGCGATGGAGGTTCACGGTGTCCACGACCTGTTCGTAATCGGCGATGCCTAGGCTGGTCCCATCGTCGGTGATGCGGAAGCGGCGGATGGCGTTGGTGTATTGCTGGATGAAGCCCGGTCCGAAGTCGGGCCCCTGCGGATTGTACCGACCAACGAATCGCTGACCGCCCACCAGCATGTAGGTGTCCCCAAGCAATCCGAGGTAGCCGCCGGTCACCTCCATGCGGTTGTCCACGACTGAACGAACGTGCGCCGCGACCGGCTGTCCGGTCTTGATTGCCGTGATCAAATCGGGGACGTTTACTGCCGTAAGGCGAGGATGCGTGATATGGTCCGCAGCGACGGTGGAGTAGCCGTATCCGCCGATGATGTACAGCATGTCACCTACCTGCTGGAACTCCATGTTCGTGCTCTGGAGCTGCATGTAAACGGCAGTGGGCAAGGTGGCGAGCGAGGCGCTCCACACCTGCTGCGCCTGCGGGTTTACCACATAGGCCATGGTATTGTTGTCGGCAGCAAGGAAGGCAGCGAAGGGCTGGCGCTGATGCAGGCCATCCGTTCTTCCGCCGATCAGCAGCCATTCGCCCTCGTGCTGGCCCCAAGCGAAAGCCTGCAGGCCGGGCATGTTCGGGATGGTGATTTCCTGCAACACGATGTTCCGCGTGCCGAGGTCCTGACAGAAGGCTGCCGTGCTTGTGAGAAGGAGCAAGAGGGGCGCAGTGAATCGCATGCTATCGCAGGTTAGGGAGCGAAGATGTGGATCCGCCCTCGCTGGCTGGGTAACCAATGTCACCCAGCCCTAGGCGGCCAGGATGAAGTCCTCACCCTCGGCAAGGCCGCGCGATACGAGGAACTCCGCGATGCGGTCACCGGTGCCGCGCTGGCTGATGAAGGAAACGATGAAAGCCTCGCCCGCAGGCGGAAGGCGGTCGTGGGGAATGAAGGCCCGGCCCGGCACAGCGCGTGGCATCACGTCGGTGAAGGCATGGATCACGACGCCCTCGGCCTCGAGCTTTTCGGCGCGATCGCGGCACAAGCCGCTGGTGCCGGCGATGATCACCGGGCGGCCGTTCACCGAGCGCTTCATCCATTTCGCCAGCCACTTCACTTTGTTGCGGAAGAAGGCATCCACGCTGTAGTTCGCATGCGTGCGGCTGAGTCGGTGGGCATGGTCGTTCCAGGTGAGCAGCTCTTCAGGCAGCTTCGCGAAGCGCACGCCTGCATCCATCCAGCGCAACCACAGTTCGTGATCCTCGGGCAATGGGCCGGTATCATAGCCGCCATGGAGCTCCACAAGTGCCCGCCGGAACATCACTGTGGGATGCGCGAGCGGGGCGTCCACGAAGCGCTTCACATAGTGCTCGTGCGGAGTGATGATCGCGTCCTGCCACAGCACGAAGGATCGCATGCCTCGGCTCTCTTCCACCGTGCTGCTGAAAGCCGTCCGCGTTCCCAAAACACCGACTTCGGGATGCGCCTCGAGCCAGGCCACTTGTTTCGCCAAGCGTTCCGGATGGCTGAGGTCGTCGGCATCCATGCGCGCGATGTATGCGCCTTCGGCATGATTCAATCCGGTGTTGAGCGCATGCGCGATGCCGATGCGGGACTCATGCAAGAGGGTAATGCGCGCGTCACGGTCGACCCATCGCTTCGCGATCCCCGGGCTTTCATCCGTGCTCGCATTGTCGATCAGCAGCATATTCCAATTGAAATGGGTCTGCTGCGCGATGCTGGCGATGGCGGCGTCGAGCGATGCCGATGCGTTGCGGAAGGGGAGAAGGACAGTGGCCCTTGCCATGCTATCGCTTCACCACCAGATCAGTCAAGGGCACGCCGAGCAGCATAGCCACGAGCACTGAGCAGAGTGCGATGTAGGCCACGAAGGCCACGGGCGTCATCACCATCGCCTTGGCCACATTCCAAACGCTGCGCCGATGCACGGAGAGCGTGGCGTAGATGATCACTCCGAAGATGACGATGAAGTTGAACATTTGGAAAACCGGCCACAGCTTGGCCAGCGGCAATGTCGTGGAGGAGATGATCAAATAGGTTCCTGCGGCGAAGAGGTAATGCACCAGTCGCTCCACCCATCGCAGCGGGGTGCGAGGGAACAGCAAGCGATCGAAGGACGCGAGGATCAGCAGCAGCAGCGGGAGGAGCAGGTTCACATTCTGGCTCATCCAATGGTTCACGCGCATGGCGCCGGTCGGTGCTGATGGGTCGCCACCGGAAGATGTCACTGCGCTGTCCACGGGGTCCCAATTGAGCAACCACCGCATGATGTAGTAATAAGCCACCCCGAACAGGAAGAAGCGAACGGGCGGCGTGAAGGCCACGCGCTTTGCCGGCGAGGAATGCGTGCGTGAGCACCGCTGGGCCCTTGAAGAAGGTGCGGAGCGTGAAGAGAATGGGCGCATCGACATTGAAGAGCCCGCCGAGGAAGTCGCTCAGCACCTCGCCCAGGCGGATGCCCGGCTTGCGCCGCTTCTCCCCGCATTGTGCGCAGAAGAGACCGTCGTGCGGGACTCCGCAATTCGCGCAAGGGCTCATGTGACCAAGGTAGCTGCCATCACTCGCGCGGCTTCACGCCGTAGAGCCTGATGCACTCCTTCAGCAAGGGCCACCATGGCAGTGCGCGCCTTTCCTTCTCGAAGCCCTTCACCTGCCCGATGCTGCTCACCCACGTGACATCCAGCTCGGGGATGTGGTACATGTTCACGCCGAAGAAGCCGCTGTGGCCAATCATGGTGAGCGAGTCGAGGCCTGCGATGCCGGAGGGCTTGGCGTCGAAACGGATCACAGCGATGCCAAGACCATAAGCGGGTGAATGGCGCTTGAGCATCAGGCCCAAGGTGCTGCGCTCGCGGAATAGTTCGCCCTTGGCCAGTCCGTGGATGAAGCGCGCGAGGTCCGCCGTGCTGGTGATGAGGCCGCCGCCGCCGAACTCCACAGAAGGGTGCAGCACGGCGGTCACATCGCGACGACCGTGGTACTGGTGCATTTGGCGCGTGTAGCTGCTGTCCCAGCTGTCGGTCCAGGTGTCGTGCAAGCCGAGGGGAGAACAGATGCGCTGCTGCAATTGCGCGTTCAGCGATGCTGCGCCGACTTCCTCCACCAATAGCGCCAGCAGCAGGTAGCCCGTGTCCGAATAGTGGAATGCGCTTCCCGGCAGTGAGGTCTTGCGTTTGGCCATGCCGTGCTTCACCGTGATGCGCAGGTGCTCCTGCGGGGTGCGGGCCCTGCTCGGATTCAGTTGGGTGCGTAGGAGGAAGCGCCAATCGTCGAAGATGTAGTCGCTGAGGCCGCTCGTATGCGCTAGCAGTTGCCGCACCGTGATGGTGTGTCCGAGGTCCTTGCCCTTCACACGCACCAGCGGACGAACCAGCTCATCCGGCAGGTAGTGCACCACCGCGCTATCCAACGCGATCCGGCCTTCCTCCACAAGCTGTAGCACGAGCACCGCCACGAAGGTCTTGGCCACACTGGCCGTTTTGTAGCGGTGCCCTGCCGGACTGGCCTTATCGCGCTTGCTCACGCACCCCAGCGCTCCGTCGAAGCGGTAGTGCTCGCCATACCGGAAGTGGAACTGGAAATTATGCCGCTTGTTTCGCCCGTTGGGCTTCATCCATGAGGCCATGCGGTCCCAAGCAATGGAGTCGAGCGGCGCATCGGACTGCGGGAACGCTGGGGCAATGAGCAGGGTGGCGAAGAGGAGGAGCGGTGCGCGCATCTCAGTTCGCTTGTGCAAGCCCCTTCAGCACCACCTCCGCTTTCTTCACACCCACCGCGGCCGCCACATCCTCGGGCAGCGCTTCCCGGATGCCAGCGATGCTGCCGAACCGCGTGAGCAGCTTCTGCGCGGTGCCGGGGCCGATGCCCTCGATCGCTTCCAGGCCGGTGCGCACGATGCGCTTGCTGCGCCGGCCACGGTGGTGCGTGATGCCGAAGCGATGCGCCTCGTTGCGCAGGTGCTGGATCACCTTCAGCGAGGAGCTGCGCTTGTCGATGTGCAGCGGTACGGGGTCTTCGGGGAAGTAGAGTTCTTCCAGGCGCTTCGCGATGCCCACGAGGGCCACCTTGCCGCGCAGGCCCAGACGGTCGAACACATTCATGGCCGCGTGCAATTGGCCTTTGCCGCCATCGATCACCACCAGTTGCGGAAGCGGCTCGCCCTCGCTGATCAAGCGGGTGTACCGACGCTCCACGGCTTCTTCCATGCTCGCGAAATCATCCGGCCCCTCGACAGTGCGGATGTTGAAATGGCGGTAGTCCTTCTTGCTGGGCTTGGCATCCTTGAAGACCACGCAGGCGCTCACGGGGTCGGTGCCCTGCGTGTTGCTGTTGTCGAAGCACTCGATGTGGCGCGGCAGTTCGGCCAGGCGGAGGTCCTGCTTCAGTTGCTCCAGGATGCGGTTGGTGGCCGCTTCAGGGTCCACGAGCTTCTCCTGCTTGCGCTTGTCGAGCAGGAAGTACTTCGCGTTGCGCTCGCTGAGCTCCAACAGGGCCTTCTTGTCGCCGCGCTGCGGGATGGTGAAGGCGAGGCCGGGCACCTCGATGCCGGGATCAAGCGGAACGATGGCCTCCGGCGCGGTGCTCTTGAAGCGTTCGCGCAACTCGGCGATGGCCAGTTGCAGCAGCTCAGCCTCGGTTTCCTCGAGCTTCGGCTTCAGCTCCACGGTGAGGCCGTGCACCACGGCGCCGTCGATCACGCGCAGGTAGTTCACGCAGGTGCCGCCAGCATCGCTGGCCAGCGCGAAGACATCCACATCGCCGATGTCGGCATGCACGATGGTGTTGCGCGCCTGGTACCGCTCGAGCTGCTCGATGCGCTGCTTGGTGAGCTCCGCCTTCTCGAACTCAAGCGCCTCAGCCTGTGCTGCCATCTGCTCCTTCAGCAAGTTGGCCACGCCGCGCGTGCGGCCGCGCACGATCTGGCGGATCTGCTTAATGTGCGCATCATACTCCTCCACTGACTGCAGTCCCTCGCAGGGCGCCTTGCAGTTGCCCAAGTGGAACTCCAGGCAGCGCTTGTACTTGCCACGCTCCACGTTGCGCTCGCTCAGCTCGTAGTTGCAGCTGCGCAGCTTGTACATGCGGTTCACCAGTTCCACCACGGTGTGCATCACGCGGCTGCTGGCATAGGGGCCGTAGTACTCGCTGCCGTCGTCCTCCGGGTTGCGCATGCCCTCCACGCGCGGGAATCGCTCGTTACGGATGCGGATCCACGGGTAGCTCTTGTCGTCCTTCAGCATCACGTTGTACCGTGGCTGATGCTGCTTGATCAAGGAGTTCTCGAGCAGCAGCGCATCGAACTCGGTGGCCACCACGATGATGTTCACATCGGTGATGTTAGCCACCAGCTTGGCGGTCTTGCCAGTCTCGAACTTCTGCTTGTTGAAGTAGCTGCTGACGCGATTGCGCAGGTCCTTGGCCTTGCCGATGTAGATGATGCGCCCGCTGAAGTCGAAGAACTGGTACACCCCCGGCTGGTGGGGCAGCAGCTTCACTTTCTCGCGGACGTCGAGCTCGGGCATGACGCTGCGAAGGTCGCAATGGAAGCGGCCCGGAACCGTGCCGTTATCTTGCCTGCCACATCCTCGCATCATGCAATTCACCGCAGCCCAGATCGCGCAACTCCTCCAAGGCACCGTTGAGGGCGACCCGAACGCCACGGTGAGCAAGCTCTCTAAGATTGAAGAGGGCGGTGCGGGCTCGCTGTCCTTCCTCGCCAATCCGGCCTACACGCAATACGTGTATGAGACCACCGCGAGCGTGGTGATCATCGGCGCGGCCTTTGAGCTCGTGGGTCCTGTGAAGACGACTTTGGTGCGCGTGGCCGATGCGCAAGGCGCCTTTGCCAAGGTGTTGGAGCTGTACAACACCATCAAGCTCGACAAGAAGGGCGTTTCGCCGAAGGCCGCGATCGAAGAGGGTGCCGCGTATGGCAACGACTGCTATATCGGCCCACTGGCTTACATCGGCGCCAATGCGAAGCTGGGCAACAATGTGAAGGTCTACCCGCATGCCTACATCGGCGACAACGTGGTGATCGGCGACAACACCACGGTGTTCGCCAACGTGACGATCTACTCCGACTGCGTGGTGGGCGCGCGATGCATCATCCATAGCGGCACCGTGATCGGGAGCGATGGATTCCGCTTCGCAACAGGTCCGGGTGGCGGCGCCAGATCCCGCAGATCGGCAATGTGGTGATCGAGGACGATGTGGAGATCGGCGCCAACTGCGCGATCGACCGCGCCACGCTGGGCTCCACCATCCTGCGCAGAGGAGTCAAGTTCGACAACCTCATACACATCGCCCACAACGTGGAGGTCGGCGCGAACACGTACTACGCGGCAGGGGGGGTGGTGGCGGGTTCCACCAAGATCGGCAAGAACTGCATGTTCAGCGGGCAGGTGGGCATCATCGGTCACTTGAAGATCGCCGACGGAACCATCATCGCGGCGCAGAGCGGCATCAGCAAAGACACCAAGGCGGGCGAGGCGTACATGGGCTCACCGGCCTTCGAGGTGCAGAAGTACCGCAAGAGCTACATCCACTTCCGGAACCTGGAGAAGCTCGTTGATCGCGTGAGCGCGCTGGAGAAACGGGCGAAGGAGGCCGAATGACAAGCGCCCCGGACCTGGATACCTCGCTACGCGGTGTATGGAGCAATGATCCTGCGCACCATGTCGATGTAATGCGGAATGCGCTCGTCCAAGTCGTGTCCGGATGCCAGTGTTTCCGGGATCCATCCGCGTGCGACCAAGCTGCAGCAGGAGATGAGATGGTCCTCCTCCTCGTCGGTCAGTTCGCGCAGCTCCCCGGCTGCGACCATTGAACGAAAGGAGGCGCGCAAATCGTCCAGGCGCTTCTCCTGTGTGGTGCGGTACTGTGCTTTTACCCGTGGCAGCTGTGAGAGCAAGCGCGCCATGCTGAGCAATAAGCTCCGGTAGGCGATGTGGTTGCGCAGCACTTGCTGGAGGCGATCGAAGAACTCGTCCAATGACCGCACGGTCCCATCGGGCACCACGGCGTCGTTGAGCGCATGCAGGCTGCGGCTGAGTTCAATGACCAGTGACTCCTTGTCGGGGAAGTAGTAGGTGATGTGTCCCGGCCGCATGCCCAGCGCCCGCGCGATGTCGCGCACCGCCACATGTTCCACGCCGTGCTTGTTGAACAATTGGAGCGCCTTGGCCAGGATCCGCTCGCGCTTGTCCTCACCCTTGACAGTGATCCTCCGCTTCGCCATATATTTGGACAGTGTCCAAATCTAAGCACATGCGCTACACCTACCCCCACACCATCGAGAACGGCCACGGCGAGCAACTCACCTTCGTGCGCTTGGTGAAGGACAGCGAGGGCGAATGGCTCGAAGTGGAGAACCTCGTGCAGCCGGGCTCAGGCCCGCCCATGCACGTTCACTTCAAGCAGGCCGAGAGCTTGACCGTGCTGAGCGGCCGCATCGGCGTTCAGGTGCAAGGACAGGAACCAACAGAGCATGGTCCTGGTGAAACGGTGACGTTCAAGGCTGGCGTGGCGCACAAGTTCTGGGCGGCGGGCAACGAGCCGCTTCAATGCAAGGGCTGGATCAAGCCAGCGCATAACGTGGAGTACTTCCTCACGGAGATCTACAGGAGCACGAAGGAGAACGGCGGCAAGCGGCCGAAGGAATTCGACGGCGCTTGGCTCAGCGGCCGCTATGCGAGCGAGTTCGACATGACGGAGATCCCAGGCTTCGTGAAGAAGGTGATCTTCCCGATCACTCTGTTCTTCGGGAAGCTGGCCGGCAAGCACAATAAGTACGTTGACGCACCAGAGCCGGTGAAATGAATGAAGAAGGGCGCCAACAGGCGCCCTTCCCTTTGGAATATGTACCGGATCAAAGCGTCCCCCTGTTCTCCTGCTCCCGCCATCGCCACGAACAGCGCCTCGAAGTACCGCGGACCGGATGTTGTCTTCGACCTGGGTGAGTTCGGATAAGCGATCGATCACGAAGGAATTCGTGTGGTGGCCTTTCGGAGGCTTCGTTTTGAGTTGCGGGCCATACCCTGCATCACCATGGTGCAAATGGGAACAGCGCGCTGTGGATCGCTCATGGATCCTTGACGAATCGCAAGGCCCTTCGGGTCTTCCCATCCCGCAGGTGAAGCAGGTACACGCTTTCATTCAGGTGTGAAACGTCCAGCGTTGTCCGTTGTTGACCGGAGAGCCGAGCGAAGAGCACAGTTCGGCTGGTGAGGTCCATAATGACGAGCTCAGCAGGGGCGCGATATTCAGGCAGTTCGACCTGGACCTGGCCCTGTGCGGGGTTCGGGTGCACCTGCAGCACCGAGGGTGCATTCCACTGCTCCAGGCTGGCATGGAGGGGGTCAAGCTCGCAGCCGTCGTTGATCCACGTCGGGTCCGAGACATCGGCAGTTCCGACCGATCCCAACGAGCCGTTCGAGGTGTTCGTCTCGTCCGTGATCGTCTGCCCGACGCCCTCGTTCAATTCCCAATACCCCAGCAGACCGGGTGTTGAACCCGGAATACTGTAGTTCAGGTCGGCCTGGATCTCGGCTTGGGTACGCACGAAGTCCCACAGCCTGACCTGTGAGATGTTGCCTTGGAACGGCTGCGGGTCCGGCCCGTCGTTGCCGACCAGCATGCTCAATGCGCTCGTGGCCGCGCTCGGGTTCCCTTGCAGGACCTTGGAACCGATGTGTGCACCATCGACATAGAAGCGCAGACTATCCAGGCCTTTGGATACGGCGACATGATGGCAGGTCCCGTCGAGGATACTGCCGTTGTAGGTGCCATTGTTGATCAGGATGTAGTTGAGCCCATCGAGCTGCAGGCAGAGCATCTTGTAGGCCGAGCCACCCCAAATGCCGTGGAAGCCGAGCATGAAGCCGTTGTCGATCTGGTCCCTGTTGGAAAGGATCCGCGGGTGGGTGACCTGGTCGGCCTCTGTGCCGCGCACCCAGGTTTCCACGGTGAAGGGCCCCGTACCGAGGTCATTCAGCACGCCGTTGGGCAAAGTCACCTGATCGTCAACCCCATCGAACAGCAGATTCGGAGTCTGGGCTTGTAGCGATCCGAGTAGAAACGGAACGACCAGCAAGGTCACTCGACGGCGTCGATCGGTCACCATGAGCATTCAATGTCGTGTTCAAGATAGACGTTGGATCGCGCTCGCAGTTGCTAGCGCACAAGGCCGGTCCTTTTGCGCGAGGAGCGATCAGGCGAACGGGGCTGGCGCGCACGACCGCGACCAAGGTGCAGTTCATCGGGTGTGAACCACTCCTCCAAAGAATGAAAGGGCGCCCAGTGGGCGCCCTTCTCTTCGCGTGATATCAGTATCCCTTACAAGGTCCCCCTGTTCTCCTGCTCCCGCTCGATCGCCTCGAACAGCGCCTTGAAGTTGCCCTTGCCGAAGCTCTTGGCGCCCTTGCGCTGGATGATCTCGAAGAACATCGTGGGGCGGTCCAGCACCGGCTTGGTGAAGAGCTGCAAGAGGTAGCCCTCGTCGTCGCGGTCCACCAGCACGCCGTGCTGCTTCAGCACCGCCAGGTCCTCGTCGATCTCGCCCACGCGGTCCATCACGGTGTCGTAGTAGCTGGGCGGCACATAGAGGAATTCCACGCCGCGGTCCTTCAGCGCGCCCACCGTTTCGATGATGTTGTTGGTGGCCACCGCGATGTGCTGCACGCCGGCACCGTTGTAGAAGTCGATGTACTCCTCGATCTGGCTCTTCTTCTTGCCCTCGGCCGGTTCGTTGATCGGGAACTTGATGCGGCCGTTGCCGTTGCTCATCACCTTGCTCATCAGCGCGGTGTACTCAGTGCTGATGTCCTTGTCGTCGAAGCTTACCAGCTGCGCGAAGCCCATCACGCGGGCATAGAAATCCACCCAGGTGTTCATCTCGCCCCAGCCCACGTTGCCCACCATGTGGTCGATGAACTTCAGGCCGGTGGGTGGCGGGTTGTAGTGGCTCTTCCACGGCTTGAACCCGGGCATGAACGCGCCCTTGTAGTTGTCGCGCTCCACGAAGATGTGCACCGTCTCGCCGTAGGTGTGGATGCCGCTGCGGACCACATAGCCATGCTCATCCTCCTCGCGCACCGGCTCCATGAAGCTCTTCGCGCCGCGCTTGGTCGTCTCCTCCCAGGCCTTCTTTGCGTCAGGCACCCACAGGGCGATCACCTTCACGCCGTCGCCGTGCTTGCGGATGTGCTCGTTGATCGGGCTCTCGGGCGTCATCGGCGTGGTCAGCACCAGCCGGATCTTGTCCTGCACCAGCACATAGCTCGTGCGGTCCTTCACGCCCGTTTCCAGGCCCGCGTAGGCCAGGCTCTGGAAGCCCCAGGCGCTCTTGTAGTAGTGCGCGCTCTGCTTGGCATTGCCCACGTAGAGTTCCACATAGTCCGTACCCAGCAGGGGGAGGAAATCCTGTGCATCGGCCATGATTTTCTCCAGGCCGTAGTCGACGTCTTTCAATCCGGTTGCCATAGCGGTTCGGTTTTCAGGTTTGGGGCTCACTCAAGCCAGCTCTTGTAATACTTGCCATCATCGATCTTCAAGCACTCCTCCGTGACCATGAGCGGCTTGAAGGTATCCACCATCACGGCCAGCTCGTCGGTCACTTTTTTGCCGATGCTGCGCTCCATGGCGCCGGGGTGCGGGCCGTGCGGGATGCCGGCGGGGTGCAAACTGATGTGGCCCGGGCCGATGTCGTTGCGGCTCATGAAGTCGCCGTCCACGTAGTAGAGCACCTCGTCGCTGTCGATGTTGCTGTGGTTGTATGGCGCGGGGATGGCCTGCGGGTGGTAGTCGTACAGGCGTGGCACGAAACTGCACACCACGAAGGCATCCGTTTCGAAGGTCTGGTGCACGGGAGGCGGTTGGTGCACGCGGCCGGTGATGGGTTCGAAGTCGTGGATGCTGAAGGCGTAGGGATAGTTATACCCGTCCCAGCCCACCACATCGAAGGGGTGTGAGGCGTACACCATCTCGTGAAGCATGTTCTGCTTCTTGACCTTGATCACGAAGCTTCCCTTCTCGTCGTGCGTCTCCAGCTTCTTCGGGCGGCGGATGTCGCGCTCGCAGAAGGGGCTGTGCTCCAACAGCTGACCGAACCAATTGCGGTAGCGCTTGGGCGTGTACATCGGGCGGTGGCTCTCCACGATGAACAGGCGGTTATCCGCGTCCTTGAACTCCATCGTGTAGATCATCCCGCGGGGGATCATCAGGTAGTCGCCGTACTTGAAGTCGATGTTGCCCAGGAAGGTGCGCAGGGTGCCGCTGCCCTTGTGGATGAAGATCATCTCATCGCAGTCGGCGTTCTTGTAAAAGTAGTCCACGCTTTTCGCCTGCGGTGCGGCGAGCACGATGGCGCAGTCGCTGTTCACCAGCATGGTCTTGCGCGCGGCAAGGTGGTCCTTCTCCGGTTTCGTCTTGAAACCGTGCAGGCGCAACGAGCGCATGTTCTTCTCGATGGCGATCTTCGGGGTGACATCCTTCGGCTTGCGCAGCTCCTTCACCATGGTGGGGCGGTGCGCGTGGTAGCTCAGGGTGCTCATGCCATCGAAGCCGATGGTGCCGAAGAGCTGCTCGTAGAAGAAGCGGTCCTTGCCGTTCTTGAAGACGGTGTGGCGCTTGTGCGGGATCTTGCCGAGGGTGTGGTAGATGGGCATGTGCGAATGCGAGTGAATGGCGAATGATCAATGATGAATGGAGGGGAGGCGATCTCCCCATTCACCATTCGCTATTGACCAATCGCCTGAGTTCATGGATGCGACGTTAGGAAGCCGGAATGACCTTGAAAGTGACATCGCTCAATTCCGGATGCAGCGATCCATTCAGCGCGAGCAGTTCCTCTTCTTCACGGATGCGCTTCCGTAATCCTTCGGTATCGTTGATTGCCTTGGTCTTCGTGCTGCGTGTACTGCGGCCCTTGCGCCAGGCGCGTTGCAGGTCGAAGGGTAGCAGGTGGATCTCGCGGCAGCTCGGTGAGCAACAGTCGGCGTACTTCTGCGCACACGCTTCGCACTGCACCAACAGCATGTTGCAGGTGGCCTCGTGGCAGTTGGTAATGCGATCGCTGGGCGTGCCGCATTGCATGCAGGCGCTCACAACGTCGTCCGTGATGCGTTCCGCGAGCCGCTCATCGAAGACGAAGTTCTGGCCCTTGTACTTGCTCGGAAGCCCTAACGCCTTGATCTGCCGCGCGTAGTCGATGATGCCGCCGTGCAACTGGCCCACGTTCGTGAAGCCCTCGTGTTTCAGGTAGGCGCTGGCTTTTTCGCATCGGATGCCCCCGGTGCAATAGAGAAGCACTTCGGCGTTCTTCTTCTCCCTCATCACCTCCGTCACCTCCTCGATGGCCCCGCGGAACGTATCGGCCTTAGGCAAGTAGGCTCCCTCGAAAAAGCCGATCGCGCTCTCGTAATTGTTGCGCATGTCGATCACCAATGCGCCTTCCTCCACCTTCTGGTTGAAGGTCTTCGCGTCAAGGTGGGCGCCCACGTTCGTCACATCGAAGGCATCATCGGCCAAGCCGTCGGCCACGATCTTCTTCTTGACCTTGATGGCCAGCTTGAGGAAACTCTTGCCATCATCCTCCACGGCGATCTTCCACGGGACATCGCAGAACGGGTCGCGCCTATCGAGGTTTGTCCGGAAGGCTTCCAGGTTTTCCGTTGGTAAGCTTACCTGCGCGTTGATGCCTTCCTGCGAGAGGTAGATGCGCCCGAGGACGCCCAGTGATTCCCACTCGGAGTAGAGCTCGTGGCGAAGGGCTTCGACATCCTTCAAACGCACGTAACGATAGAATGAAAGCGTGGTGCGTGACGCGCTCTCACGCTCCAGCCGCGCACGAAGGACATCGGGCCGATGCAGGTTGCGGAGGCGGTGGGTGTCCATGTGGCGAAAGTACGGCGGTCAATCGGGCTGTTACCGTCAGCGAAATAGCTTCGCCCGCCCGCCATCGCCCTGTCGGCCCCGGCGCTCAAATCATGACCAAGAAGATCCTCGTCATCGGCTCATCGGGCCAGATTGGCACTGAGCTCGTGGAAGGCCTGCGCGCCCGTTTCGGCAACGATAACGTGGTGGCCAGCGATATCAAGCAACCGCAGGTGGAGCAGGCTGGCCCCTTCGCCATGGTGGACGCCATGGACCGCAGGGGCATCGAGCGCATCATCGAGAAGCAGGGGATCACGGAGGTGTACCTGCTCGCCGCCTTGCTGAGCGCCACGGCGGAGAAGGATCCCGCCTTCGCGTGGAAGCTGAACATGGAGAGCCTCTTCATCGTGCTGGAGCTTGCGCGTGAGGGCAGGTTGAAGCGCGTGTATTGGCCCAGCAGCATCGCCGTTTTCGGCCCCACCACGCCGAATGACAAGACACCGCAGCACACCATCGCGGAGCCCACAACCGTCTATGGCATCAGCAAACTCGCTGGCGAGGGCTGGTGCCAGTACTACCACAAGCGCTACGGCGTGGATGTGCGCAGCATCCGTTACCCCGGCCTCATCGGCTGGAAGAGCGCGCCGGGCGGCGGCACCACCGATTATGCCGTGCACATCTTCCACGAGGCGATCAAGCAGGGCAAGTACACGAGTTTCCTCGGGCCGAAGACCACCCTTCCCATGATGTACATGCCCGATGCGATCCGCGCCACCATCGACCTGATGGAAGCGCCTGCTGAGCGCGTGAAGGAACGCACCAGCTACAACCTCGCCGGCTTCAGCTTCAATCCGGAGGAGATCGCCACCGAGGTGCGCCGCCATATCCCTGGCTTCACCATCGACTACGCCCCTGACCACCGCCAGGCCATTGCCGATAGTTGGCCGCGCAGCATCGACGATAGCGCCGCGCGCTCCGACTGGGGCTGGAAGCCGCAGTATGACCTGGCCGGGATGGTGGATGAGATGATGGTCAATCTGAAGCGGTTGCTGGTGGGCTGAGGGGGGTGCACTTTGAACGCGCCCAACCCTCAATCCGCTCAACCTGCAAAAGTCAACCTCTAGTTCGGTGCAACCTTCATTTGGCCTGAACCGTTTCGCGCCTCGCGAAGCCCAACACGCCATGTTCCGACAACTTACCCTGCTGATCCTTCTGCTCATCGCCGGTCGCGCTGCCGCTCTGGCGCAGGACACCCTGAATGCGGTGGATGAGATGGGCCGCAAGCAGGGCTATTGGAAAGTGCTCGCTCCGAAAGCCGAGAAGCCCGAGTACGAGGATGGCCAGCTCATCGAAGAGGGCCGCTATACCAATAGCAAGCGCGTGGGCACGTGGAAGCGCTATTGGCCGAACGGCAACGTGATGAGCGAGATCACCTACCAGATGGGCCGTCCCAAGGGTGAGTACAAGACCTATTACCCCACGGGCAAGGTTGAAGAGCTGGGTACCTGGGACCTTGACCGCAACACCGGCAAGTTCCAGCGCTACCACCCCAACGGCAAGCTCGCGCAGGACTTCGTCTTCAATCCTTATGGCATGCGCGATGGCGAGCAGAAGTACTACCACGAGAACGGCCAGCTCGCCGTGGCGGTGAATGTCGAAGAAGGCAAGGAGGATGGCGCGCTGAAGCGGTACGATGAAAAGGGCCAGTTGACGCAAAGCGCGCAGTTCAACGATGGCGTGATCGATGCCGCCAACAGCAAGTGGATCAAGCC
This sequence comes from Flavobacteriales bacterium, assembly GCA_016705545.1. Lineage (GTDB taxonomy): Bacteria > Bacteroidota > Bacteroidia > Flavobacteriales_F > PHOS-HE28 > PHOS-HE28. The sequence continues at coordinate 835,989 of JADIYA010000001.1, read as the reverse complement.
CGTGCCCAAGGCCGATGAGGTGAAAGTGGATCCGAAAGCGGAGCCCGCCCCGGCTCCAGCGCCCACGGAGCGCACAAACGCCATGGTCTTCCGCGAGAACGGCTACAACACGCTCTACGATAAGCAGCTCCGCCTCTCGCAGCAGGGCGAGTTCAAGGATGGTCGCCTCTGGGACGGCAAACGCTATGAGTACGACCGCAATGGCATCCTGGAGCGCATCAAGATCTACAAGCAGGGCCGCTACTTGGGCGATGCGGTGATCACCGAGGAGGACCTGAAGTAGCATTCGCCGCGATGAGTGCCCGTCTATCTTCGGCGCTCAATCATTCGCGCATGAACAAGTTGGTGGCCGGGCCTGATGAGGCACTCGATGGCCTGAAGGACAACATGACGCTCATGGTGGGCGGCTTCGGGCTCTGCGGCATCCCGGAGAACCTGATCGCGGCCATGGTGCGCAAGGGCACCAAGGGGCTCACCTGCATCAGCAACAACGCGGGCGTCGATGACTTCGGCCTGGGACTGCTGCTGAACACACGGCAGATCAAGAAGATGATCAGCAGCTATGTGGGCGAGAACGATGAGTTCGAGCGCCAAATGCTCAGCGGTGAACTGGAGGTGGAGCTGATCCCCCAAGGCACGCTTGCCGAGCGCTGCCGCGCGGGCGGCGCAGGCATACCCGCGTTCTTCACACCAGCGGGCTATGGCACCGAGGTGGGCGAAGGCAAGGAGGCCCGTGAGTTCAATGGCAAGATGCACGTGCTCGAGAGCTGGCTCCGCGCCGATTTCGCATTGGTGAAGGCCTGGAAGGGCGATCGTTTCGGCAACCTCGTGTACAAGCGCACGGCGCGCAATTTCAACCCCATGATGGCCATGGCGGGCAAGGTCACCGTGGCCGAAGTGGAGCAGCTCGTGGAGCCCGGCGACCTCGATCCGGATGAGGTCCATACGCCGGGCATCTTCGTGCAGCGCATCTTCCAAGGCAGCGGCTACGAGAAGCGCATCGAGCAGCGCACGGTGCGCAAACGCTAGGCATGATGTCCGGCGAACGCATCAGCCGGAAGGATGGAGTCGCGATGGCCCTGGCCGCGGCGCTGTTCGGCGCGTACCTCGCTGTGCGCGCCATCCATCTGCCGCTGATCCAGGATGAAGCCAACTCATTCTGGTGGTACGTGGCCACCGGTCGTTTCCTTCCGCTGGATTCGCATCTCGATGCTGGCAACCACCACCTGAGCAGCTTCTTGGGCTGGCTCGGATACTCACTTTTCGGCGCTGAACCCATTGCACTGCGCTTCGGCAGCTTGCTCGCCTTCGCACTTTATGCCGGTTCGCTCATTCGCATCACGACATACCTGCGGTCGGGAACGGTGCGCTGGTGCTGCTTCCTCGCCCTGCTCACATGCCCATTCCTGCATGAGTATTTCGCCCTTTTCAGGGGCTATGGACTCGCCGTGGCTTTCTTCGTGCTGGCCGTGCTCCAATGCGTGAAGTTGATCGAGAGCCGGAAGCCGATCAATGCGGTTTGGCTCATCGCGGCATCAACCATGGCCGCGCTCGCCAATCTGTCCATGCTGCCGCTTTGCTTGGTCATGGTGGCTGGGACGGCGATTCTAAGCATGCTCGGCGGGGTTGTTCCTGCGAGGACTGTGCAACGCATTTTGGTCGCGGCTGCTGCCTTGGCTTCATTCGCGGTCTTCATCCTACTGGCCCTCGTTTCGATGGCATTGAAGGATCAAGGACTGCTCTACCACGGCGGTGGCACTGGCCTTCTCGCCGTGAGCGTGAATAGCTTGTGCCAAGCAATCGTTGGATGGAGCGCCTCGAAGCTCCCGATCGTTTGCGCCGTTAGCGCCATCGGTGGTTGGTTGGTTGCGTTGAATGCGCTTTATCGTAAGCAGCCGGAATCACGCGCGCTGGTTGTCGTTGGTGCATTGCTTGGGACCGAGTGCATCATCCGAATAGCGCTGCAGAAGATCCTCGGCGTCAATTATCCGCAGGATCGCGCCGCTTTCCAGATGCTCATCTTGTTCCTGCTGCTTGCCTCCTTCGCTATTGATGAACTGGGAGTGTGCGCGGCATCGGCGAAGGCTTCGGCAGCGTCGTTCTTAGTATTGCCCATCATCACGCTCTCCGGCCTGAATACAGAGGTGGCCATGAACAATGGAGAGCCTGCCGTTCCGAGACGGTTCCTCAATCGGCTTGCGCAGCGCCAACTCGAACTGGGTCGGCCTATCGTTGCGGCTGTTGGTAGTAATCTGCGAAGCGGGGTCTCCTTCGCGCAGTTCCGCGATGCCGCCTTCATACAAGAATCAGAAGACCAGCGATTCGACTATCCTGGACAGGATTTCCGCATCGTGCGCGATACGGAGCTTCACGCGGCATTGGACGGGTATCATGCGGTCGATAGCAGTGCTGCCGGTTGGGTCCATCTGCTCGAGCGCGATACGCCGCTGAGCCTCAGCCTTGCTTTCGATTCAACCTTGATCGCTCCACTCGAATTGGGCGAGGGTTTCCGGAACATCCTTGAGCGGAGCCCCGGGCGCTTCGGCAAGCGCGCGCTATATGTGCGAATCACAGGGAACCTCTACCGGGATCATGACCATGGGGAATTGCATTTCGTCGTTCATGACGATTACACAGATGGTGCTGCATACGAGGACGGGACCGACTTACGCAAGTTGAGGTTGCAATGGGCCGGCGAACCCTTTGATGTCATGCGTCGGCTGCCCGCCGCTGAAGTGGTCGAAGGAATGCGGTGCTTCTTCTGGAACACGACATCGATGCCAGTCCGGATGACTGATTTGCGGATCCGGATCTATGTCACTGCACAGGCTGACCCCCTCTCTGGAACTTAAGGCTCGCATGAGCAGCGCACGCACCGGTCTAGGTCTGTTGGTCGCACTGGCGTTCCTGTATATCTGCGCACGGGCGGCCCTTGTCCCGCTTACCCACGACGAGGCCGCCACCTTTCAGACCTATGTGCTCACGGGCAACTACCTGCCCTACCTCGCGCATTGGGATGCCGGCAATCACTTGCTGACCACCGCCGTGGCGCGCGGCAGCTACTTGCTCTTCGGATCGGAGCCGCTCGCGCTGCGCGGTTTCTCGGCGCTCTGCTTCTTGTTGTGGGGCTGGTATGCGCTTCGATTCACGCGGCTGTTGGATCAAGCGGTGTTCCGCATTGCGCTCTTCATGGCACTGCTGCTCACGCCCTTCGTGCTCGAATTCTTCGCGCTCTTCCGCGGCTATGGGCCATCGCTCGCCTTCCTGCTCATGGCACTGTTCCACGCCGTTCGCCTCGCAACGGAGGCGCGCCGAATGGACCTGGTCCTTTCGCTCATCGCCATGCTGCTCGCCTGCGCGGCATCCCTCTCGCTGATCATGCTTTGGTGCATGCTGGTTGCCGGGAGCGCCGCTGTGCTGCTTCGGAATCAACGGCGCGACGCAACCAGTTGGGCAGCCTTGCTGCTCTTCGGCTTCCTGCCCTTGCTCCTCGCGGCCCATTACTCTTTCGAGCTATCTGCGCGCGGACTGCTGTATTTCGGTACTGATGACGGCCTGCTGGCCGGCACCATGGCCTCATTGGCCAATTGGGTGCTGGGCGTTGGTCATCCTTTGGTTGGAGCAATGCTCATGCTCATGCCCATACCCTTGGGCGCATGGGCCTTGCGCGTTGGGCGGCATCGCCTAGTGATCGGCGCATTGCTCCTGCTCATCCTAGGTGAATTGCTGGGGCGCTTCATCCTTGCCCAAGCCTTCGGCGTGCTGTACCCGCAGGACCGAACGGCCATGCATCTGGTTCCGCTGCTTCTAATGCTCTTCGGCTTCTCCATTGCTGCGTTGGCGCAAGAACGGCCTTGGTTGAAATGGTCCGCGCTCTTCCTTTTCGCGTTGCCGATTCGAACTGTATTCGAGCTGAATCTCGATCGAACAGCGTATTGGCCCGAGCAGGCCATTCCCGCCGAGGTCTTCAATGCGGTGACCGAGCGAAAGGCGCATAGCGCTCGGCCCTTGTTGATCAGCGGCTACCATCAGCACGCGGCGGTGTGGGCTTATGGCAGCATGCGCCGAAACGGCTCCTTGCCCATGCTCGATGTGATTGGTTTCCCGCAGCCCACCTGCGACCTGATGCTCATCGACCGCAGCTATTTCGAGGTGCCGCAAGGGTTCAGCGTGGTCGCCGAGGCCCCGCACGGCAAGCTCGCGCTCATGCAACGCGATTCGCCCCTGGCCACCAACATCGCGATGGACACGGTGATCCGCATTCAACCCACGGATGCGGAGTTTTCCGAACTGCTCGTTGCAGAGGATGCCGCATGGCTTGCTGAAGGATGCCTCATCGAAATCGATGCCGTGCTCCGGAGCGAAGCCATGCCCATGGACCTGCGCTTGGTTGTTGAACTGAAGGACGCCGATGGAGCAAGCCTGCACTATGATGTGGTGGATGCGCAACGCATCCGCGCGCATTGGCAAGGCGATGCGTGGCGCGAGATCCGGCGCGTGCCTGCTCACCAAGGCGCAGCGCGTCTGGTTTGCTACTTCTGGAATCCGCAGCGGCACGCCTTCAGCGCCGACCGTGTGCAGGTGAAGGCCCATCGCATGCACCAGCCGTGAAGAGCGTTTCTGCTTCCATGCGCGAGCGCGGTCTCTACATCGGGCTCACGGCCCTGATGTTCGCCTATGTGCTGCTGCGCGGCACGCTGGTGCCCTTCGTCCACGACGAGGCCACCTCCTTCATCGCCTACGCGCAGCCCGGCACGATCCTGCCCTTCGCCTCCATGTGGGATGCGAACAACCATTACCTCAACAGCCTTTGCGGGCATCTCGGCTATCGCTTGTTCGGTTTGCACCCGCTTGCGCTGCGCTGGGCCAGCGTGCTGAGCTACTTGTTGTTCGCTTGGTGCGCATGGCGATTGGGTGCGCAGATCGAGCGGCCGCTCATCCGCTGGCTGTTGTGGGCCGCCTTGCTCACCTGTCCGTTCCTGCTCGACTTTTTCTCGCTCTTTCGTGGTTATGGGCCAGCGCTCGCCTTGCTGGTCACCGCAATCGATCAGGCCATTCGCTTCGCGGAGCACAGCGCAACGAAGCACCTCGTGAGGAGCCTTATCGCGCTCGATGCCGCGCTGGGCTTCATGATGGCCCTGCTGCCCGTGGCTTCGGTGCTTCTGCTCCTGTTGCTTGCGGGAGCCTGGAAAAGCCGCAGTCAACTGATTGCGTGGTGCGGGCTCGGCCTGCTGCCCTTGGCGCTGTTCGCGGCGCTGGCGCGATACATGTCTTCACTCGGCTTGCTGTATCAAGGAAGCACCGCAGGCTTTGGGGAGGTCACCATCGGCTCCATGCTCAAGTACGCGCTGGGGATTGATGGTTCTGGATGGATCACGGCCATCGCCAGCGTATTCCTGTTGCTCGCTCTTGCGCTTCTGCTCGCGCATCGGCGATTCAGGTTCCAGCGCGCACCGTTTCTGATCGGCGCGTTGCTCTTGGGCGAATTCATGCTGCGTTGGCTCCTGGCCCGGGCCGTGGGATTGAATTACGCCGAGGACCGCACGGCCCTGCATGTGCTTCTGCTGTCCATTCTTTTCGTGGCATTCTCGGCCGATGCGTTACGCAGGATTCATGCACTCGCTTGGCTGGTTGCGCTGCCCTTGCTCGTGCTCCCATTGCGCACGATGCTCACCATCAGCGTCGGTCATACCGTGCTATGGCCGGAGCAGTCCATTCCGGAGCGATTCATCGCGCGCATCGATTCCCTGGAGGATGAGCTCGGGCGACCAGCCGTGGTCGGCATGCATCGGCTGGCCCTATTGCCGTTCGGGCTGGAGAATCGGTTGCATGGAAAAGAGCGCGACGGTACGGCGACGCTTTGGCCGAACACCCCCGCCGATGCGCGCTTCGCCCTGAAGGGTGTTCCTTTCAATGAAGACGCGCGCTACTTCATGGCCGACAGTGCCAGGAACGGGGTGATGCTCTACCTGCGCCGCGAAGCATGGAGGGGGGAGCACGTACGCCGACACGGTCGTCGAACTCCAGTCCGTGGGATTGGATCGTTCCAGAGGCCTTGCGATACCAGTGGAACGATTGCGCACGTCCGATGCGGTCGTGGTGCTGCATGGAACCCTGCGCGGGCCACAGCCGCTCGACCTCCGTGCCTGCGTGGCCGTCTTCGACGCGGCGGGCACGGCGATTCACGCCGATCATATCCTGTTGGCCACGCGCCGTGCGCAGTGGGGTGGCGAGCCATGGCGCACGTCGCTTCTCATCCCGGAATGCGCGGATGCCGCACGTGCCGAGATCTTCTTCTGGGAGCCGCAGCGCAAGGGCTTCACCATCGAGCATGCGCGTTTGCGGGTGCTAGCCATGGAGGAGTGACGAGCGCACCCCCCCCCCCGCGCCCGGCCGCCCCCCCCCCCCCCCCGGCCCCGCCCCCCCCCCCCCCCCCCCCCCCCCCCCCGCCCCCCCCGGGCCCCCCGCCCGCCGGCGCGCGGTCCGGAACGGCGATTCGAACACTGGGCGACGGAGGAGAGGGGGGGGGGGGGGGGGGGGGGGGGGGGCGGGGCGGGGGGGGCGGGGGGGGGGGGGGGGGCGGCGGCGGGGGGGCCCGGGCGCGCGGGGGGCCCCGCGCCGCGGGCCCTCGCCATACGCGGGTTAACGAGCGCCTCTACATTTGGGACCAACAGAAAGCGCCCCGCGCTTACGACCCCGATAATCATCATGGCGCTCACCAAGGAACAGATGGCCAAGCGCATCGCGCGCGAGCTGCGCGATGGCTACTACGTGAACCTCGGCATCGGCATCCCCACGCTGGTGGCCAACTACATCCCCGAAGGGATCAACGTGGTGCTGCAGAGCGAGAATGGTATCCTGGGCATGGGGCCATTCCCTTACGAGGGCGAGGAGGATGCCGACCTGATCAATGCCGGCAAGCAGACCGTGACGCTTCTCGGCGGCAGCAGCATCTTCGACAGCGCCACCAGCTTCGCCATGATCCGCGGGCAGCACGTGCAGCTCACGGTGCTCGGCGCCATGGAGGTGAGCGACAGCGGCGACATCGCCAACTGGAAGATCCCCGGAAAGATGGTGAAGGGCATGGGCGGCGCCATGGACCTGGTGGCCAGCGCGGACAACATCATCGTGTGCATGATGCACGCCAACAAGGCCGGCGAGAGCAAGCTCCTGAAGAAATGCAGCCTCCCGCTCACGGGCGTGGGCTGCGTGAAGAAAGTGGTCACCGACCTCGGCGTGTTCGACATCACACCCGATGGATTCAAGCTCCTGGAGCGCGCGCCCGGCGTAAGCGTTGAGGAGATCAAGGCGAAAACGGAAGGGCGGCTGGTGGTGGAAGGGGAGATTGCGGAGATGACCGTGTAACAGTGATGAGAGCATCGGACCGGATCGCTGCGTTACGCGAACCGCTCTCTAAACGATGGGGCTGGTTTGCATTCGCGGCGTTCACGGCCTTCTTCATCTGGGGTTCCATAGACTTCAACACCAAGATCCCCTTGGATGATTGGAGGCACGACATGCGCGGGGATGCATCCGGTTATTACATCTACCTCCCGGGCACCTTTCACCATGGAATGCGCGCAGCCAACGTGAGCGACAGCTTGCAGGTGGTGGCTGGATACGGATTCACGATGAACCGTGTGCATGATCGCATCATCACCAAGTACACCTGTGCTCCGGCCATCCTCATGCTCCCGTTCTATCTGATCGCAGAGGCCATAGAGGGCTGGGGGGTCAGTGATGGCTGGAGCCGGACCCATCACCAAGCCATCGAAGCGGGCGCCATCATCTACTGGTCCCTGGGGCTCATGCTGCTTGCTCAAGCATTCGTGCGACGCTTTCCGGCAACTCCTTGGGTTGCCGTGCTGTTCGTCGCAGCGGTCGCCTTCGGCACGAACACCTTCTACTATGCCTTTCGAGCACCGGCCTTTTCGCATGTGTATTCCTTCTTCCTCGTGTGCGTTGCCATTTACGCGGTCTATGCGGATTATGGCAGGGCCATGCGGAAAGGCAGCCGCTGGCTTTTCCTGTTCGCTTGTGCGATGGTAGTGGCCGCAAGGCCGACTGATCTGGTGGCGGCTCTGGCGCTAGTTGGGCTGTTGGGCATTGAGCGACCCGGCGAAGTGCAACGCCCGGGCTTCTATTTGTCCGGCCTTTTCGCGGGATTGCTGGTGGCTGCGCCGCAACTCATCTACTGGAAGTTCGCGCATGGCCAGTGGATTGTTTACAGCTACGGTGACGAAGGATTCACCAATTGGGCGTCTCCTTATATCAAAGAAGTGCTCATGGCCCCGAGGAACGGCTTGCTGCCGCATGCACCTGCGCTCTTCTTGCTCCCGTTCGGATTCTGGGCACTTTGGCTGGACAACCGCCGTGTTGCGATTCTGATTCTCGCGGCTTTCGCAATCATCCTATACTCTTTCGCTGCCTGGCATTCGTGGGATTTCGGCTGCAGCTATGGGATGCGGCCATTCGTGCAGTACACGCCATTTGCGGGCCTGCTGATCTGGTCGCTATTGCAAAAGCTGTATGCGCGTATGCAGCCCGCGTTCTGGTCGTTGGCAGCCTCACTGACTCTGGTGTGCTTTGTGAATTACCGGGCCATGCTGGAGTATGATGGTTGCAATCTGGGCGAGTATTGGGGCTGGCTTCCATACGGACGAAACCTCTGGGAGGCCTTTTTCGGCCGCTTCCCGTGCTAGGCGCTGTTCTATTTTCGCGACCCCTGTGCAGATGGCCGCATGGGCCTCCTCCTGCATGATCGTCCGCACCCTTTCCATCATCATCCCGGCCTACAACGAGGAGCGCACCATCCACCTGATCCTCGACAAGGTGCGCGATGCGGTGCTGAACCATGGCATCGCCAAGGAGGTGATCATCGTGAACGATGGATCGAAGGACGGTACGCCCGATGCCGTGCGCCGCTACATGGAGGCGAATCCCGGCATGGGCATCCGCTTCATCGAGCAGCCGCGCAACATGGGCAAGGGCGCGGCCATCCACCGCGGGATCAAGGAGGCCACTGGTGAGTACCTCTTGGTGCAGGACGCCGACCTGGAGTACGATCCCCGCGAGTACAATGACCTGTTGCGCCCTGTAGTGGAGGGCTTCGCCGACGTGGTCTTCGGCTCGCGGTTCATGGGCCACCATCCGCACCGCATCCTCTTCTTCTGGCACAGCATCGGCAACAAGTTCCTCACCTCCTTGTCCAACGCGTTCAACAATCTGAACCTGACGGATATGGAGACCTGCTACAAGCTCATTCGCAGCGACGTCGCCAAGGGCCTCGACCTGCGCGAGCAGCGCTTCGGCTTCGAGCCCGAAGTGACCGCCAAGCTCGCGCGCGTGAAAGGCATCCGCATCTACGAGGTGGGCATCAGCTACTACGGCCGCACCTATGCCGAGGGCAAGAAGATCGGCTGGAAGGACGGCTTCCGCGCCATCTGGTGCATCGTGAAGTACGGGTTGTGAGCCTTATCGGGCCTGCTGCTGATCCATCCAGATCATGTACTCAGCATTGCGGCGAAGCGCCTCATCCAGCGTCTCCCGTTTCCAGAATGCTTGCCGGCGCACCGAGGCGAACCACGATTCATCGCCGCGGATGAGCTGGTCGTAGTACTCGAGATCCTTCTCTGCCGGTAGCACAGTGCGCAGGGGCGCATCGGCGGAAGCCAGGGCCAGCGAGTCGTCGGGCGCGATGACGCGGTACTGGAACAAACGCGTGCCACGCAAGGTGACCGGTGCGGAAACCGCGAGCAGGACCTCCGTGCCGTGCAGGCGCATCACCTCGCCGCGCCAATCAACCTTGTGCTGCAGCATGCCCGTGCGGCTGAATACCATGACGCCTTGCCGGTGCGTGGCGAGCAGCTCATGCGCTTCTTCGGGCTTGAAGCCTTCGTGCTTCGCGCCGCCCACCACCATCGTGTTCGGCAATGCGTGGAGCAGGATGTAGTAGCTCTCGTCCCAGCCGTGGAAGTCAAGGATCAATCCATCGCCGGCACGTGTCTGCGCATTGATCACGGTGAGCAGGCCCTCTGCTTCGTTCCCGTAAAGGCGGGGCACCACCTGCATCTCACGATAGTGGCCAAGGACCAATCCATCCATGGCCCGGCTCAACGACCGATCGCCCAGCATCTTCGCGAAGTCGAGCTTACCGAAGAGGTAGGCGCATGGAAGCGTGGCGATGAAGCCCAGGGGCATGAGCACGCGTTGGATCGCTTTCCAGCGGAGTCCGGTGAAGACGAGCGCCACAAAAGGCAGCAACAGGATCAGCCATGTGACCACGAAGCGGTGGTGAAGCATGAGCGAGCCCTCCCACGCCTTCTTCTGGAAGATGATGGCCATGATCACGAACGGGATGAGCCAGATCCATTGCGACTTGGTGAGCCGGCGCTTGATCGCCGCAACGACAAGCCCGATACCGAGCAGCAGCGCGCATAACGGCGAGCTGTTCAGCGTGAATGAGAGCGGAAAGAACACGACGCGCTGGATCCGCATAGCCTTGTTCACGTCGTCGTTGATGCCCTCCTTGCCCATGTTCCATTCATCGTTCTGGTTCACGCTGTAGAGCGCATCGCCGAATTCGAGTTGGTTGCCGATCATCCACACCGATGGGAAGAGCATGGCGCAGGCCCAGAACACCAGCGCGACGCGCCAGCCATGCAGCAGCAGGGCCACCAAGGAGAGCGCCGCGATGAGCACCCAAGCCTCGTAGCGCGTCGCGGCCGCAAAGGTCATGAGCAAGCCGGCAATGGCAGCGCTGCGCCATGCGCGCGGCTGGTCTTGGTTGATCGAAAGCGCGAAGAGCGCCGAAGCAAGGAAGAGGCCGTAGCTGACCTCCGATAGCGCCTGCAAGCTGGTCCACAGGGCGATGGGGCTGAACACAAAGATCAATGCTGCGAACACGGCGCCGCGCCTCGAGCCGAAGACGGTAAGCGTGAAGCCGTAGAGCGGGATCGCCGTGAGCGACGCGGCGAGGATGTTGAGCACCTGCGGCCCCAGCGCCTTGCCGGGGAAGATGAGCATGAAGAGCGCATTGAGGTAATGGTGCAGCGGCCCCCAGTAGCCGTGCGTGATCCAGTGCGGGTCGCGCAGCCATTCCAAGGCGATGTGGATGCGGCTCACCGCATCGGCCTGCACCGTCTGCGCCCATGGCAGCATGAACAGCCGCACGAGGAGCGCCGCCGCCGCGATCAGCAGCGCATCATTCCGGTTGGGCTTCTGGAACAGGCTCATGCGGGTGAATGTCTTCGGTTCGGGGTTCTTGGTCACTGATCGAATCCATCTGCGCATCGGGCGCTCGCCGCAGCAGGAGCGTGCGCGCATGCGGGAACACCGCCACGGTATCGAATCCGATCGACGCCACGGCAACGGTGTCCATCACGTAGCGATAGTCGTCGTCCGGCCGTAGGCCTTCGCGGTCAAGTTCGCAGAGCCAATCGAGCTTGCGCGTGATGCGGTAATAATTCATCGTGGGCTCGTGCATCCAGCGGATGCCCAATTGCACGAAGCCATCGCGCCGCCACACCTGCTCGCGGTCCGCCATCAAGGCATCAACGCCCTCCTTGGTCTGCGAGTCGTAGCCCCATTCCCAGCTGCGGTAAGTCCCGAAGTGCTGCGCGAAGCGCGGCACCGCCCATAGGCAAGCGGCGGCAGTGATCACGATGGGCGCAAGGGGCCGGCGTTCGGCCCAGTACCCCATCAGCAAGATGAAGCAGAGCAGCAGCGGGACGAGCATGAAGAGTGCGAAGCGCGCATGAAGGTGGTCCACGCCAAAGACGAGGTGCTGGGCATAGGCGCCTATGCCGATGATGACCACGGTGAACGAGGAGACGACCAAGCCAGCATGCGCGGCCAGGAATGGAACGGCGCCCTGTTTCCATAAGCGAACCAGCGCGATGGCGATTGCGAAGGCCACCACCGCGGTGACGATCACCCAAGCGATGACCATGCGTTCGCCTTGCAGGCTCACACCGGGCACCATGCCATCGATGAGGGTGCTCACGGTATCTGAATAGAAGCTCGCCTTTCCGCCGAAATTGAGCGTATTGGCCTCTCGCACACGGCGGATAGGCGTGCAGAGGACGATGAATGCGGCGACGAGCAGGAGGCTGTTCGTTTGCGCGAGCGGACGCAGCGCTTCCCACCCCTTACGCTCCGCGCGCGCAACCGCCGCCGTGCCGATCAGGTAGGCACCGAACACCGCGAGGTAGCCGGTGAGCAGCGTGAAGTTGCTCAGCGTGGCCAGTACGCTGGCCAGGTGGAAGAGCGCGAGGTGCCCATTGCCCTTTGCGCCAATGGCCCGGCTGGCGTGGTAGATGGCCATGGCCAGGAAACCATAGGAGAGGCCGTAGCCGCGCGCCAACGTGAACATCTCCATGAAGTACACATTGGTGAACAGCAGCGGGAAGCCGGCCAAGACCACCAGTGGATGACAGCGTCGGATGAGCAGGGCGGTGTACACCAAGTAGAGCAGGAGCGCGAGCAGGTTCGGCAGGCGAAGCGATAGGTCGCTCGTTCCGAACAGCGCCATGCTGCCCTTCATGCCCAGGCTGTTCAGCAAATGGTTGTTGGTGTATGCCTCCGAGTGATTGAGCAGGTTGCTGACGGAGAGCTGCGGGTAGCGGAGGAAGCTGATGGCCTCGTCGTGGGTGAAGGAGGTGGTTGCAGCGCGGTGGCCGCAAACGGCGATGATCACCACGGCGCACGCCACCATATAGGCGGTGGTCCAATGCCGATGCACCAATGACCTCATCGCTCTTTTCGGTTGACCGGCGGCGCGGAGTACGCTGCGCTGTCCAAGGGAATGTTGTTGTAGTGCAGCCTGCCGGCATCGGAGCGCCAGACCTGGATGGAGAGCGGCCGGAAGATCACCTGCTCCACCACCGCGCGAGATCGGTTCTCCTCGGGGCCGCCCAGCATCACGCGGTAGCGCCCGCTCGCCCGTTTGGGGCGGAAAGGCATCGCGGCGATGGTGCGGTCGTGCAATTGCATGGGCATCGACCGCACATCGCGGAAGCCCTCCCAATCGACCTTGCCATCGGGCTCGCCGTGCTCGATGATCAGCCAGGAGTTCACGGCATCACCATCGATGGCCCGCACCACGGCGCTCAGTTCGTAGGTCGTGGCGGTGTCGAGCTGCGCGGCGTCGATGTCCAACAACCGGATGAACTCGCTCACGTATCCCTTGAAGGGGCCGGCCACATGGTCGATAGCTGGTGTTGAATCCGCCTCCGATTCCAGCCATAGGCTGTCCTGCCGGACCATCGACTCACGCTTCTCCTTGAATCGATTGCGCAGCGATGGGCCATCCCAGGCGAACAAGTCCGAAGCGCTGATCACGCGCACCTCGCCCGAGGCGTTGGCAAGCACAGGTGTTCCCTTGCGCCAAAGCGAGTCCTCTTCGGGCTCCAGGCCATCGGTGCTCCGCAACAGGGCCAGCGTCGCTGTTAGCGGCACGGCCTCGGCCACGCGCTTCATGAAGGCCCTCGGCGCGCGCAGCGCCAGGAGTTGCCGCGCGTGCTCATACGAGGTGCGGATGAGATTGCCTGCCATCAAAGGCGTGCCTGAGCGGTACGCAACATTGTAGGCCAGGGCATGCAGGCTTTCTGGAGCACTCTTCGCGTAGCGTTCCGAACCGCCGTGCGGGAATGGCAACGGGATGATCGCCGCCGCGCCGCTCTCACGCACGGCTTTCGCCAGCGGGTCGATCTGCTCAACGGGCATCCGTGCATCGAACAAGTTGGGTGCGCCGCCGATCGAACCGGACATGGAGGCCATCACTGGCCAGCCCTCCACGGCATAGGTGGCCATCAGCACGGCGAACACGGCAGCGCCCAAAACACGCTTGCGCCGGTGCGATGCAGCGAGCCAGTGCCACAGGCGAGCGGCGCAGAAGAGCAGGCACACGAAATAGAAGGCCCACGCGAACCGGCCCGTTGATCGGAATTGCTTCAGCATGGGCAACGCATCCCCGAGCAACTTGCCCCAGACATTCATGGCGAAGAGCAGGACGATGATGGCAGCGAGCAGATGGGTCGCGGGCTCATCTGGGATCAGTGCCGTGCGCCCCCACTTCTTCATGCTCACGAGGAGCGCCACGATAGCGGCCAGCAAGAGCACGGGCGTAGCGATGCCCACATAGCAAAGGGACTCCCACGAGAGGCCGCCCTCGGGTTCAAGCGGATGCACCCACTGGCTCATGGGTGGCTGCGTGGAGATCAGCAGGCTCTGCCAGCGCGTGGCATAGGCCTCGGCGCCCGGCGGTGTTTCGGGCCGGTCGGCAACGCGGTCGCTGGCATTGGCCAAGGCAAGGAAAAGGACCACCGGCAGCACGGCCATCACACCGGCCTCGATGTAGGTGCGTGCCTGCTTCAGTGGTTCCCACTTCACCAATGCGCGCATGCCGATGAGCGCAGCCACGAAGAGCGCGCTCATCATGCCCAGGTAGGGATGCACCAGCATGGCGAGCAGCACCAGCGCGCCGGTGCTAAAGGCCCAGGCCCAGCGCTTCGGCTCATCGCCAGCCCGCAGCAGCGCGTACCAGATGGCCGGGAACATCCAGCAATGCGCCAGCGCGAAGTGGCCGCCCAAGCGATAGATCTGAGGCTGCAGCATGCTGATGCAGAATGCAGCCGTAGCCGCGGCCCATGAAGCCATGCCCCAACGCCGGCCAATGGCGAAGAGCGCCCAGGCGCATCCCAGTGGAGCAAGCAGCAGCAGCGTATTCAGCAGGCCCACTTTCCACGGCTTCAACCAAGGCATGTGCTGGATCAGCCACGCCAAAGGCGGATGCCCATCGGTGTAGAAGATGTGGTCGCCGTAAGGGTACCCCGAGCCACTGAAATGAAGCAGGGAATTACCATGCTCGGCGTGCCAGGCATAGGTGAACATGTTCTTCAGGCCATCACCATCGGCAGAGAGCAGCACCGCATTGGGGCTGCTCAGCGCGCTGCCGACGTGCATGGCGATCATCACCAGCATGGCTGCAGTGAGCACCAGCCACCAAGCCCATGAGCGGAGTGCGGGTCGCTTAACGTCGCGTTGGTCGGACATCGCAGTACGAGATCACTTGGGCTTCCCCTCAACCACCTCGCTCACCTTGGCGAAGTACTGCTTCCAATCCCAGCCGAAGTCCGACCAATGCGGCTCGTAGAGCTCCGTGAGGCCAAGGTTGAATTGAATGACCGCCACCAGCGCGACCGCCGCCGACAGCCGCCATCGGATGGAGCGTTGGAGCACGGCATGCAGCAGCCACGCGAGCGGGATGGCCAGCAGGCCATACAGATCAACGAAGCCGCGGTGCCCGAAGCTGCCGCCCAGCCACCAGCACCACCATGCACTGTACAGCAACCAAGTAAGGCACACGAGCAGCAGCACAGTCCGGGCGGGCGCCATGCCTTGCCACGCACGGCGCACCAGCATGATCAGCACCGGGATCATGAGTGGGGTATAGACCAGCCATCCATTGCGCGGACTGAAGAGCACCATGCCGGGCACCATCTTCCCGAAGTCGAAATGCTCATCCTTCTTGCCGTAAGTGAAGGTAATCGCCTCTCCGGTGACCCAATGCCAGTAGATCATCTGCAGCACCCATGGCGTCAGCGCCAGAACAAGGGCGATGATGAATGCGGCCTTGTGCACCACCAGGTTCCGGAAGAACACGCGCACGGACGGCCAGCCGCCCACGAGCAGGGGAAAGAGCAAGGTGAAGATGTTGAGCTGGCGGATGAGCACGAGCAAGGCCCCGCTGAGCACAAGCGCTGCCACATGCACTGGTCGCGGCCCGTCCAGCACGCGCAAGGCGCACCAGACGTAAAGCGTGATCAGGAAGAAGGAGTGCAGGTGCGACATCATCGGCTGCTGCACGGAATAGTAGAAGAGGTTCGTTCCGGCATAAAGCAGCAGCACGGCCAGGAGCGCCGGCGCTGTCCCGCTGAATCGCCGGGCCAGCTTGAAGGCCAGCACGCATCCGGTGGCGGTGTAGAACGAGGTGCCTAGCATAATGGCCACGCCATAGGGCGACGAGAACCCATTCAGGTCGTAGCCGAATGCCCAGGCGCCCCAGTGCCCGAGCAGGAAGAAGGGCAGTTCCAGCACGGCCACGCCAATGGTGAAGAGGCTGATCCACGGCCCGCTTTCCTGCATGTAGGTCCAGTACATGCGGGTCCAATCCCACTCAATGATGGTGCAGGGGAGCCACTGGTAGTAACCCAAGGAATCGGTGCCGTGGCGGAGGAACTCATAGGGGTCGTGCCGGTGCTCGAGCCATGCGCTGTGCCAGTTGATGAGCAGGATCACCAGGAAAAGCCCCCACTGCAGCGTGCGCTCCCATTCGGCCAATGGGCGGTTCACGGGGATGCGGCGCATGCGGCCAAGATACCGGTGCCGCCGATGGCAGGAATCCCCGGGTGATCATGGGCCATCTTCGCCCCCGAATGATGGATGCCAGCGGTGAACGGATCGTGCTTGTGATCCCGTGCTACAACGAGGCGGATCGCCTGCCCGTGCAGCGCATCAGCGACACGGTGAGCGCCCACACTTGGATGTCGCTTGTGCTGGTGGATGATGGCAGCGCGGATGGCACGCGTGCGGTGCTGGAGGGCCTGGCACAGGCGAATCCGGGGCGGATAAAGGTGCACGCGCTTGATTGCAACGGTGGCAAGGGCGAGGCGGTGCGCCAAGGCATGCGCTTCGCGACCGAGGTGTTCCCGGAAGCGGGGTATGCAGGTTATTTCGATGCCGACCTCGCCACGCCCTTGGAGGAAGCCGCGCATCTGCTGGAGGGAGTGAGGGGCGCGCGGCCGTCACTGATCATGGGCAGCCGCGTGAACCTCATGGGCACCACTCGCATCCTCCGCTCGGCGAAGCGACACTACATCGGCCGGCTCTTCGCCACCTTGGTGAGCGAGATGCTTAAGCTGCCGGTCTACGACACGCAATGCGGCGCCAAGCTGGTGCGCATGGATCGCGTGCAAGCGCTCTTCCTTGAACCCTTCCTGACGCGTTGGCTATTCGATGTTGAGCTGATCTGGCGCGTGGTGAACCTCGTTGGGCGTGCTCAAGCGCATGATGAGATCGCCGAGGTGCCGGTGCGCAGTTGGCAAGAGCAAGGCGGCTCCAAGGTGAAGTGGATCGATGGGGTCCGCGTGCCGAGTCAACTCTGGCGGATCCGCAGGCATTACCGTGAGCAGGAGCAAGCGCTGAGCCCCGCTCACACCATTTTGATCCGCTCCTCCGCGATGAGTTCCCGGCCCGTGAGCCGCAAGTAGAGTTGTGCCGTGGCCACCACATCCTTCTTGCAGTACGCAGCGATGCGTTCCAGGTCCTTGTCCTCGTAGTACACGCGGGCCACATCGGCGCCGGTGATATCGTCCTTCGGCGTGGGGATGCCGAGGATGTGGGCAAGCAGCGCCAATGAAGTGTACGCCTTGCGGTCGCCGAAGCTCCAGAGGTTCATGGTATCCACATGGCCCACCTCCCACGGCTTGAGTCCGCCGATGTCGAGGATGCGCGGCACTTGGATGCGATTGATGATGCAGCGCCGTGCGATCCAGGGGAAATCGAACTCCTTGCCGTTGTGCGCGCAAAGCCAATGGTCGTCAGTGCGGTAATGGCGGTCAAGCAGCTCGGCGAATCGCGTGAGAAGGTCGTATTCGTTGTCGCCATGGTAGGAGGTCACGCGCAGGTGCCAGTCATCGGCCTCCTTGTGCAGGCTGCCTGCGCCGATGCAGATGATCCTGCCGAACTCCGCAAGGATGCCGCCTTTCTCGCCCCAGACCTGCTCAGCGGACTTGCCATCGCGCTCCTGCTCGTAGCGGGTCTTGTCGGCGAAGAGCTGCGCGCTGCGCGGATCAAGGTCGGTCCAGCGGTAGGTCTGCGGCACGGTCTCGATATCGAGGAAGAGGAGTTTGGTGAGGTCGCGCATTGCTTGTACCGGTTGAGTGTTGAAGATTGAGCAGGTTGAGGGTTGGTGAAGATCGCTGATTCGGCCAACCTGCAGCCCCCAACCTGCAGGGGTTCAACCTGCAACCATGCCTACTCGATCATCACTCCCCTTACCCCCATCAGCGGCAGGTTCGTGAAGTTGGCCTCGTCGATGCTGCCGGCGAGGAAGATGTACTTCTTGTCGTGCAGCTGGCGACCGATGTAGAAGCTGAGCCAGTACTGGTTGCTCAAAGCAAAGACCTCTTCCACGATCCGCTCGATCCGCGCCCAGCTCTTGGGGCCGAGTTTCTCCAGGTGGTGGCGCATCTCACTGGTCTTGCGCTCCTCGCCTTCGATCTCGCCGTAGCCGCGCGAGCTGATGAGCACGTTCTCGAGCGTCACCTCACGTCGGTTGATCAGGTACACGTACCAAGCATTGGCGCCCTCCTCATCAGCTTCGCGCACCACAGCCATGGCCACGCCTTCGACTTTGGGTGGCACGATGTCCTTTCTCACCTGGGAGGTTGGGGTTGTTTCCCCGGCGAGGCCAGCTCCCGCGCGATGGCGATCCACTTGAACACATCGGAGGGATGGCCGGTGGCATTCACCTCTTCGCGCTTCATGCCGGTGCGCACCAGCACCAGCCGTTCATGCGGGATCACCACTACGTACTCTCCGTGGAATCCGCGGCAGTAATGGATGGGCATTCCGCCCAGCTCGGCCAGCCACCAGAAGTACCCGTAGCGCGCATTGGGCGAGCCTTTATCCATGAGGCGCGCGGGCGTGATGCTCGCCTCCCAATACTCGCGAGGAATCACCGGCTTGCCGCGCCACATGCCGCTGTCGAGGTAGAGCTGCCCGATGCGGCCGAAGTCGCGCGCGGTGGCATAGAGGCAGCAGAAGGCCTTGAAGTCGCCATCCTCGCGGTCCTTGCCCCAATAGGCATCGTGCTCACAGCCGAGTGGTCCCCAGACTTTCTCGCGTACCAATTCATCGAGCGGCCTACCATACACGGCTTCGAGCACTTCGGCCATGATCTGCGTGGCGCCGCTGATGTAGTCGAGTTCCTTGCCTGGCTCATCGCGGCAGGGCTGACTGAGCGCGAGCTCGCGCACATTGGTGCCGTAATAGCCTTTGGCGTTGTCGCTGAAGGGGTCCGCGCCGCTCTCGCTCCAATCGAGGCCTGTGCTCATGGTGAGCACGTGGTGCAGGTTGATCCTGGCGCGGCAGCTATCGGCGAACTCAGGCAGGAACTCGCTCACCGGCTGGAACACGCTCTTGATGCGCCCTTCGCCCATGGCGATGCCGGTGAGCACGCTGATGTAGCTCTTCGCCACGCTGAAGCTGTTGCTCACGCTGTCCGCATCCCAGCCGTTCCAGTACTGCTCGAAGATCAGGCTGTCGTTCTGCCACACGGCGAAACCAACGCTGTGCAGATCGGTGATCTCCTTCTCCTGCTCAGCGCTCAGTTTCAATTGCCCGTAGCGCGCACCCTGCGGCCAAGGCTGCGGATTGGTGGCTGGTATGGTGGCGTAGGGGAAGAAGTCGCGGTCGTCGATCTCCGGGCTGGTGCGGCCGATGAGGTAGGTGTAGCGCACCCCGCGCGGGATGTGGCCATTGCCCGTGGCATAGGCCAGCGCGATGAGGCCGCCAATGATGAGGATGGACCAGAGCAGGAGTTTCTTCAGGAAGCGCATGATGCAAGGGTCCGGCGAAAGTAGCCCTGCGCATGTACCGGCTGCTGCGCTTTACCTTCGGGAGCATGCGCAGGCACCTGTTGATTGCCATCCTGTTTGTTCCAGGTCTTTGCATCGCGCAGCCGAGCGGGATGCAGGCGGAGGGCCCTTCCTTCACGGAGATCCGTGCGCGGTTCCTGGAATTGTACAGCACCCGGCCCGTTGGACGCGGTACAGGCTTCAACAAGTACAAGCGATGGGAGGCCTATTGGGAGCCGCGCGTGGATCGCGAGGGCGGCTTCCCTCCGATGAATGCCGTGCATCGGGCATGGACCGAGTACCTCGCCGAGGCTCCAGCGCGCAGTCATGCTGGCGCGAAGTCGGCCGCGAACTGGACCGAAGAAGGCCCAACTGGCTTCGTGTTCCAAGGCTTCGGCGGCTTAGGGCGCGTGAACTGCATGGCCTTTCATCCCTCGGAAGCAGCCACCTTCTGGGCGGGCACACCGGGCGGGGGGCTTTGGAAGACCTCCGATGGCGGCATGAACTGGAGCACCATCAACAGCGACATGCCCGTGCTCGGGGTGAGCGATATCGCGGTGCATCCATCCGATCCGGAAATCCTGTATATCGCAACAGGAGATGCCGAAACAGCATTGGTGGTCCCTTCCAGCACGAAGAGCATCGGTGTTTGGAAGAGCATTGACGGAGGCTCCACTTGGTCCGTCACCGGCCTCAGCATGGATGTGGTGGCACAAAAGCTCATCGGCCGCCTGCTCATCAGCCCAACCGACCCGCAAGTGCTGTTGGCCGCCGCTTCCGATGGCATCTGGCGCACAACGGATGGTGGAGCCAACTGGGTGAACGCCGCATCGGGCTGGTTCATCGACATGGAGTTCAAGCCCGGCGATCCGCAGGTGGTTTATGCCAGCACCCTGAGCGCAACAGGCAATGCGCAGATCCACCGTTCCGCAGATGGGGGCATCACATGGTCGCAGGCCACCGCATTCACTGGCGCGAGCAGGATCGCGCTGGCTGTGACGCCGGCCGCACCGACAGCCGTGATGGCCGTTTGCGCGGATACGCAAGGACTCGGCGGGCTGGAAGGCTTGTACTATTCGAGCAACAGCGGCGCGAGCTTCGGCCAGGCCATTGACGGCAGCTGCTCGAATAACATGCTCCACCGGTCATACGATGCATCGAGCTGTGGAGGCCAGGGCATCTTCGACCTGGCAGCTGCGATTGATCCCTTGGACCCCGCCCGCCGATGGATCGGCGGCATCAATCTGTGGCGCACGGGCGATGCCGGAGCGAGCTGGCAGCTGAACAGCATGTGGACGACCAATGCCCAGCAGAATCCCAACGGCACGCCCTTCCTGCACTCCGACAAGCATTGCATCCAGTTCCACCCGCAGTTTCCGCAAGTGGTGTTCACCTGCAGCGATGGCGGATTGCACGTCACCAACGACCAAGGCATCACCTGGTACGACCGCAGCAGCGGCATGGGCATCAGCCAGATGTACAAGGTGGGCCTTTCGGCGAGCGAGCCGGACAGGGCGCTATGCGGGCTTCAGGACAATGGGCTCAAGCAAATGACCGGCACTACCTGGACGGACCACATCCCGGGGGACCACATGGAGTGCATCATTGACCCGGTGGACTCTGATGTGCAGTACTCCTGTGCGCTTACGGGCCTGCTCTACCGCACCACGGACAACTGGGCCAATCGTACGCTCGTTGCTGACAATATCCCTGGCTTTACCTCTTTCGTGCAGCAGAACGGTTTCGGCCCCGGTGCTTGGGTAACGCCCTTGGCCATGGATCCGACGGACCATGAGACCTTGTTGATCGGGTTCAACGAAGTGTGGCGGTCATCGGACCAGGGCGATAGTTGGGTGCAGGCTTCCAGTTTCAATTCGGCTGCGCAGCTGCGCTCATTGGTGATCGCGCCGTCGAACAATCAGGTGATCTACGCCGCCACCTACGACACGCTGCATCGGACATTCAATGGCGGCGCGGATTGGGAAACTATTCCCGTCAGTACGATCACCGGTGAACCCGGTCCTGCCTTGTCCAGCATCTTCGTGAGCGGCAATGACCCCTTGCTCATCTGGGCTACCATCAGCGGATACGACTCCGGCAACAAGGTGCATCGCTCCGAGGATGGCGGCCTTTCGTGGAGTAACGTATCCGGCTCATTGCCGAATGTGCCGGTGAACTGCGGTGTCTTCGAGGCCGGCAGCAACGATGCCCTGTACATCGGCACCGATGCCGGAGTATTCCACCGGGATGCCGGGATGGCCGATTGGGAGCCCTACGACACGGGAATGCCGCGTGTGCAGGTGAACGATCTGGAGATACACTACACCAGCGGGACCCTCTTCGCGGCCACCTTCGGCCGGGGCCTGTGGAGCACACCTTTGGCCGAGCCGACAGCAATCGCCGAGCCCGCGCGCACCGTTCAGGGCTTCGCACTCCTGCCTGGGCCGGTGGCCGGAACCATCTCCGTACGATTCGCGCATGTGTGCGCAGGGCGACTCGATGTGCTGACCGCAACCGGTCAGCATTTGCTGTCATCGCCCACCGGCGGGCCATCGGCGATTGTTGATCTTCGAGGCGTTGCGCCGGGGATTTATGTAGTCGTGGCTGCTTGCGCGAACGGAACGCGCCAGGCGCAGCGCTGGATGCACCGGTAGGTCTTAACCGACCAGTTCCGCATCAAACAGGTCCGCGATCTCCAATCGCAATCTCTTCTTTACGGCTTCAATGTCCACTTCGCCGCCCAGCTCATTGGCCATACTGGTCACGCCCTTGTCTGCGATGCCACAAGGCACTATGTTCTGAAAATAGGAGAGGTCCGTGTTCACGTTGAAGGCGAAGCCGTGCATGGTGACCCACCGGCTGGCACGGATGCCGAAGGCGCAGATTTTCCGTGCCTTCTGCGGTTCGTTCCAATCCAGCCACACGCCGGTGAGCCCATCGATGCGTCCGGCCTTGATTCCGTAGGCCTCCAGCGTGCCGATGACGGCCTCTTCCAGCGTCCGCAGGTAGCGGTGGATGTCGGTGAAGTGATGGTCGAGGTCGAAGATGGGATAGCCCACGATCTGCCCTGGGCCGTGGTAGGTGATGTCGCCGCCGCGGTCAATCGGGAAGAACTGAACGCCTTTTTCGCGCAGCCCCTGCTCGTTCAGCAGCAGATGGCTCTGCTTGCCACTCTTGCCCAATGTGTAGACATGTGGATGTTCGCAGAAGAGGAGGTGGTCCTCCGTTGTCAGTTGTTCGTTGTCGGGCTTCGAGCGGTTGGTGATCTTCTTATCGATGGTCTCCTTGAAGAGGCGCGTCTGTAAGTCCCACGCGGTGGCGTAGTCGACAAGGCCGAGGTCGCTGAAGAGGACTTTTCTCACGCGGCAAAGGTGCTGAATGAAGCGGCGCGCCCTTTATGCGGCAATCGGCAAGTGGGCTGCCCGCACGTGCCGTTCGGCAACTTGCCGCTGCCACTATTTCACCTCCGCCAGCTTCCCCTTCAGCATGTTGATCACCGCGATCTCGCTGGGGTCCACGCCCTTCTTCTGGGCCCAGAACAAGCTCACCCAATCGCCCAGGTTGATCAGGAATAGCTGTCGCGCGAACGCGGTATCGCCCCGGCTCCATACGTCGTGGATATGCGGGGTGTACTTCCGGAAGACCTCTTTGTTGATCTCCATGCGGATCTGGCTGCGCTCGTGGTCCTCCTTGTGGCGGAAGATCACCACCGCGATATCGTCCTTGCCGCCGGCCCAGCCCACCAGCTCGTTGTGGTTCATCTCCGGGATGGCGTGGTGCCAGCAGAGCTCCTTACTGTTCTCGTTAACCTGCTGCCTGAAACGGATGCTCACGGCCTCGGTGCTTGCCTCGCTATAGATCACCAGGCGCTTCCCCACCAGCTTCTCGGTGAGTTCGTGCGCGGCCTTCTTGATGTCCTCCTTCTCCTGCTCCAGCATGTTCGCAGCGGTCTTGATCGCGCCCTCGAAGCCATCGCCGATGATGCCGAAGTGGTGCAGCACGTAGAACTGCTGCACCAGCGAGTACGCCAGCATGGTGCGCGGCGGATTGCCGCCCGGGATCACGATGTGGTCGAGGCCTTTCGCCTTCGCCATCTCGAGCATGGTGCCGCCGCTGGTCACCACGCACACGCGGGCGCCCTTGTTCAGTGCCTGCTCCATGGCCGCGAGGGTCTCCTCGGTGTTGCCGCTGTAGCTGCACGCGATCACCAGGCTCTTGTGGTTCACATAGCCCGGCAGGTAGTAGTTGTTATAGACCTCGATGGGGCACTTGGCCTCCTTGTGCACCAGTTGCGCCGCGATGCGCCCGCCGATGCCGCTTCCGCCGAGGCCCGTGACCACGACATTGCCGTAAGGCCCGCCCGGGGCTTTCAACTGGGCCTTACGGCCGATTTCCAGGGCTTCCTTCAGTTGCTTGGGGAAGGCGTCGATGAGGTGCTGCATGTGCTGTTGAATGCGGGTCGAAATTAGACCGCTCCAACGCTCAGGCCGCTCCCACTTTCCCCGGCCCCGGCGGGCAGCGAGTCCGGATACCTTCGCGGCGCTTTCAGAACGACCATGTCCCAAACCCTTTCCGATCAAGAGATCGTGCGTCGCGAGGCGCTCCAGAAGCTCCGCGCCCTAGGCATCGACCCCTTTCCCGCAGCGGAGTTCAAGGTGAACAGCAACGCGCAGGAAGTGAAGGGCTTGTTCCAGGAGGAAGGCGAGCCCGCCCAGGTGAGCATCGCGGGCCGGATCATGAGCGTGCGCGTCATGGGCAAGGCCAGCTTCGCTGTATTGCGCGACCACACCGGCGACCAGCAGATCTATGTGGCCCGGGATGAAGTGGCCCCTGGGGAGGATAAGACGATGTACGACGAGGTGTGGAAGCACTTGCTCCACCTGGGTGATTTCATCGGTGTGCAGGGCCACGTCTTCAAGACACGCACTGGCGAGATCACCGTGCACGTGAAACAGCTCACGGTGCTGGGCAAATCACTGCGTCCCTTGCCTGTTGTGAAGACCGACGACGCCGGAGTCGTTCACGACGCGTTCACGGATCCCGAGATGCGCTACCGTATGCGCTACGTGGACCTCAATGTGAACCCGGGCGTGAAGGAGACCTTTCTGAAGCGCTCGCGGATCGTGAGTGCGATGCGGGCTTTCATGACGGAAGCGGGCTACCATGAAGTGGACACGCCCGTATTGCAACCTATTCCGGGTGGCGCGGCGGCGCGGCCTTTCGCTACGCACCACAACGCGCTGGATATCCCGCTCTATCTGCGGATCGCGAACGAACTCTACCTCAAACGCCTCATCGTGGGTGGCTTCGAGGGCGTGTTCGAGTTCAGCCGCAACTTCCGCAACGAGGGCATGGACCGCACGCACAACCCGGAGTTCACCATCATGGAACTCTACGTGGCGTACAAGGACTACCGCTGGATGATGGAGTTCATGGAGCGGATGCTGGAGCGTGTGTGCACCGCTGCGAACGGAACGGCTTCTGCCACCTTCGGCGATAACACGATCCAGTTCACCGCCCCCTTCAAGCGCATCACCATGTGCGGTTCCATTCAGGAGAAGACGGGCAAGGATGTGCTTGAGATGGACGAGGCCGCGCTCCGCTCATTGTGCGCCGCGCATCGCATCCATGTGGAGCCTGCCATGGGCAAGGGCAAGTTGATCGATGAGCTGTTCAGTGCATTGGTGCAGCCTGAACTGATCCAACCCACGTTCGTGTGCGACTTCCCGCTGGAGATGAGTCCGCTCTGCAAGAAGCACCGCGACGATCCCAGGCTTACGGAGCGCTTCGAGCTTTTCGTGAACGGCTTCGAACTGGCGAACGCATACAGCGAGCTCAATGATCCGATTGATCAACGCGAGCGTTTCGAGGAGCAGTTGAAATTGCAGGAACGCGGGGACGATGAAGCGATGTTCATCGATCAGGATTTCCTGCGTGCGCTGGAGTACGGCATGCCGCCCACCAGCGGCGTTGGCATCGGCTTGGACCGACTGGTGATGTTGCTGACGAACAATCCCGCGATTCAGGAGGTGCTCTTGTTCCCGCAGATGCGGCCGGAGAACCGCGACTAGGGCATGCGCTCCACGCGCATCATCGCATCGCCCACCTGCAGTTGCCACACCACGTCCATCCCGCTCACCACTTCACCGAAGCGCGTGTAGCGGCCATCGAGGTGCGGCGCCGCACTGTGCGTGATGAAGAACTGGCAGCTCTCGGTATCAGGGCCTGCTGATGCAAGCCCGACGGAGCCCGCGGTGAAGGGCGTGCGACCGATCTCGGTGCGCAAGGTCCACGGCATGCCACCGTAGCCATCGCCGCGCGGGCAGCCGCCCTGCACCACGAAGTTGGGCACCATGCGGTGAAAAGCCTTGCCATTGTAATAGCCAGCGCTCACCAGCGAATCGAAGGCGAGGCTGCTGCCGGGGCACTCGTTCACATCCGTAGCGATGATGATGTCGCCCTTGTTGGTGACGATGCGGTAGCGCTGGCCTTGCTTCAGCGCACGGAGCTTCACAGGGTCGATTGCATGGTTGAAGGGAGGTCGCTGGTGCGCAGGGGGCGAAAGTCCATCGCGCTTGGCGACAACATTCCCCAACAGCAGGCGCGCTTCCAAGTCTCGAATAGGGTGCAGCGGAGCCAGGGCGGCCTGCTCCATTTCCATGGGCAATAGGAGCCCGATCACCTCCGGTTCTTCCACTTGAAGGAGCTCCGCGGCGGCGCAGATCAACCCGGGGTCCTTCGTGTAGAGGGCTGCATGGATCACCTTGCCAAGCTCACGGTATTGGTCCTGGACCGAAGTGTAACGTGACCGCATCATGATCGCTCGTGTGATGCCGATGAGTCCTTGGAAAGCGGCTAGTCGCACGACCGCTGGGGAATCGCTCTGCATCACGGATAAGAGCTCTGCATGGTAACCCGGGTCCCAAGCAACCGCCAAGTTGCTTGTCACTTCCGCATGGCGGTATGGGTTCGACACGGACACAGAAATGGCGCGCAGCGTACGACGTGCGCTATCCACCACTTCATGTTCACCATGCTGCATGGCCAATCCAAGCAGGGTGATGCAGGTGAGCGTGTCCTCTTCTTCTAACGCTCTGCTCAGGCATGCATGGGCGTCAAGTGCTTCACGGCCACGTAAGACTTCCAAAGCAACCTGACCAATGCACCCAGTGCCGGACCATTTGAAGAAAATGCTGTCATCAACGGTGTTGCCGAGGCTCCCGAGAGCGCGAAGCGCACTCGCAACGATCACAGCGGGCTTATCCGCATCTGTAGAGAAGCGGAGCAGGCCAAGAGCATCCTCACTATGCACTCGGCTGAGACCGCGGACCAGCATCGCCTCCAACTCCAAAGGGGTATCCCCTCCGAGAAGAGCCAAACATTCCGGAGCGATGGCTTGAAGCATGCTGTCCGGCAACCGTCGCAAGGCATCAGCCGCGCGCACTTGTTCGTGTCCCGTTGCACGATCGAGGTAGTGCATGATCGCGTTCGGCTCCCTCAGCATGCCATTTCGCTGCATGGCGATGAACGAGGCGCTGAGCAATGCGCGCTGCACGGTCGGGTCGCGTTCACCCATCGCGTTCTCGGCCATATGCGCAGTCGCAATGCTATCGGCCACGAAGCCCAAGGCGAACGCGGCGGTAGCGCGCACCGAGACCGCATCATCGCTCAATGCGGTCAACAGGCAGGACGTGCTTGCACTGTCCTGCACGCTGGCGAATGCCAGGGCCGCTGCTTCGCGCACTACGGGGTCGGCATGCTTCAGCAGCGCACAGAGCTTACCGGTGTCGCGGTGCTCCTGCGCATCCAGCACTTGCCAAAGTCGTTTGTCGCTCCAGCGGTTGGGCGCTTCCTGCCTCGGCGCTCCGCACGCGGCGAGCAGAAGCAGGAAGAGGACATTGCGCATGCGCGCTCTCAGCTCGCGATGCTCTCGGCTGAGACGATGTCGGCCGGGGCAATGGGGATGACCTGCGCGGGGGAGCCTTGCGTGAGGCGCTCGTAGTCGCGAACGCTGGCGAAGAAGAGGCGCTTGGTGCCGTCGGCGCCAGCGCTCTCACTGGTCTCCACCTCCCACACCACGCCGAAGACCTCCTTGCCTCCGCGCAGCTTGAAGCGGCAGTGCTGGTGGGCGAACTTTCGGAGGTTGGCGACTTCCATGGCAATAGCGACAGCGGAAAAGTAGGAGAGTGCGAAGGCGGAGCGCTGATCCAATTATCAACAGCGCGTGCCAACCTGTGGAAAAACGGATGGTAGCGATGCCCTATTGCGCGCCGTCACCGGAAGCTGATCCGCTGAAGCGCAGGGAGAAGATCAGCGCTTCGAGCTCGCGCACATACGGCCGCTTGTCGAATTGCGGCGCGTACGCGAATCCTTCGACGGTGATGATGCGCTTCCCACTCGGATCGAGTGTGCTCAAGCTCACGAAGGGTCCGCCCATTTTCGCACCATGCATCCCGTAGAGGCCATGCATCAGGTAAGCGAAGCGCCCGTCGAGTTGCACTGCTCGGCCGCCGGGCATCAGGTCCATTTCCTCGAACGCGCGGCGCACCACCATGTACGACCCCGGGTCGGGGCCATCGATGCGCTGCTTGGTGGCCGCATCACGCAGATCAACCAGATAGGGCACGTTCCAGGTGCTGTCGCTCACATAAGGGTGACTATGGATGAGCACGCCTTCGATCACGTTATGCTCGAGTCCTCCTCCGGCTATGATGCGGTCGCGTTGAAGCCAGGTGATCGCGGAATCCTGCTTCACCACGCGGTAACCTCCCGGCACATCGAGCTCGATGCCGAGTGATGCGCGCAAACTGCTGGCGAGCGCAGCGTCGCGTTCGTGTTTCAACCGAGCGCCTGTGCGTGCGCGATGGTGCTCCTCGAACGCAAGGACCACTGCATCGGCATTGGCGCTGAAGAGAGCGTTCCAGGCTTCAGGCTTTCCTGCGCCAATGCGCGCCACGAGCTGGCCGCGTGCATGCTGGTCGCGCAGCATGAGCACACTGGAGCTGTCCTCGCCGAAGGCGGCGTAGAGCACGCTGTGGTGCGCTTGCAGCAGGCTGGCGAAATCCTCCGGGCGGCACTGAGCCACCCTGAATAGCGCCTCGCGCTGCGGCATGCCCTGCATGGGCTGCTCCAGGACCGAGCGCACCAGCGCGCCGGGTTCACCCTCCCAATGGCCTTTCGGCATCACCACAAGAATCTCCTCGGGTCCGCCGGCGCTATCGGGCAAGCGCTTGCGCGCGTCATCACAGCTGGCTAGCAGCGCGATGGCCATGCAGGCCGTTGTACGCTTCATGCTCATCCTTGCGGTGCACGCACGCGGATGCGTGCGCCGGGCTTCAGGCCTTCGGGCAGTCCGCCATTCAGGCTGCGCAGGTCATCGACGCTGACGCCTGGGTGCCGTTGCGCGATGCTCCACAGCGTGTCGCCCGCTTGCACCACGTAGTAGCCGCTGGCGTCGGAGCCGGGAGCGGCCTGTGCGGTTCGCTCGCTGCTTGGTGCACCCTTGCGCACCACGAGCTTCTGACCGGGGCGTATCATGTCGCTACGGAGGCCATTGAGCTTGCGCAATTGCGCCACGCTCACGCCATAGCGTTTCGCGATGCCGCCGAGCGATTCACCCTTGCGCACGGTGTGGTGCTTGTCGGCAACGCGTTCAGTCACCGTTGGCGCAGAGGCTGACGGTGCGATGGGCTGGGTTCCTGGATTCGCAGCGTAGTAGCTGTAGCGCAGCAGTTCTTCGTTGTTGATGTAAACGGGCACGGCATCTTTCGGCAGGTACACGCTCACGGGCTGGTCCACATCGGGTACGATGCCGAGCTTGAAGGTGGGATTCAGGTCACGCAGCTCCTGCACGGTGCCGCCGGTGAGCACGGCGATAGCGGCCAGGTCGAGCGGATGGCACACTTGCACGGTGTCCACCTCATAAGCGCAGTAAGTGGGCGCGATGGGATAGATATTGTGCTCGGCATGGTGCGCGAAGAGGTAGTTCACCGCGATGAAGGCGGGCACGTAGCCGCGCGTCTCACGTGGCAGGTAGTCGTAGATCTTCCAGTAATCCTTCACGCCGCCTGCGCGCCGGATGGCCTTGTTCACGTTGCCAGGGCCGCAGTTGTATGCCGCCAGGGCCAATTCCCAATCGCCATAGATGCGGTACAGGTACTTCAGGTAGCGGCAGGCGGCTTCGGTGCTCTTGTACACATCGTGGCGCTCGTCGATGTAGCTGTCGGCCTTCAAGCCATAGATCTTGCCGGTAGGCAGCATGAATTGCCAAAGGCCCACTGCGCCGGCACGCGAACGGGCGCTCGGGTTCAGCGCGCTTTCCACCACGGCCAGGTACTTCATCTCAAGCGGAATCCCGTGACGATCCAGGTATTCCTCGAAGGTGGGGAAGTAGAGTTCGGCGAGGCCCAGCATGCGTGAGCTCATCTCGCGCTTGCGCACCATGTACAGGTCGATGTACGACTGCACCACGCGATTATATACCAGGCTGAAGGGTGAGTTGAGGTCGAGCACTGCAACGCGCTGCTGCATGATGTCCTCGCTCCAAGTCGGGACCTGATCGGGCGCGAAACCATGCACATTGTGGTGCGCCGTGTCGATGGTGAAAGGTGAGTGCTTGACCCAATGCAGGTTGGCCAGGTCATCCAATCGCGCCATCACCGGATCATCGGCGGGCAAGGCGAGCGGCGCCTCGCGCTGCGCCAGGCAGCAGACGGGAAGCAGCAGGGCGGCTACGGTGATTCGACGGAGCAATGGCATGGTGCCGAAGGTACCCGTAATACGCAGGAAGGCACGTCTTGGTATGTGAGCGGTTCGTTCACAACAGCGTGTGGACGCTACGAACCGAAGAGTGCCTTCGCCGATGCCAGCAATCGCGCCTCATCGAAGGGGCTGGCCATGAGCTGCACGCCGAACGGCAGGCCGTTGCTGTGCGTACCGGTGGGCAGGCTGATGGCCGGTGTGCCTGCAAGGTTGGCTTGCACAGTGAAGATGTCCTGCAGGTACATGGCCACGGGATCGGTGATCTCGCCGGGCGCGAAGGCCGTGCTCGGGCAGGTCGGGCCGAGCAGCAGGTCGAAGCGGTCGAAGGCTTCCAACGTGCGGTCGCGCAGGATCCGTCGAACGCGTTGGGCCTTTGCGTAGTACGCGTCGTAGTAGCCCGAGCTCAGCACGAAGGTCCCCAAGAGGATGCGCCGCTTCACCTCCGGTCCGAAGCCTTCCGTGCGGCTCAGTCGATAGGTCTCTTCCACGCCCTGCGCCTGCTTGCTGCGATGCCCGAAGTGGATGCCATCGAATCGCGCGAGGTTGCTGCTGGCCTCGGCCGTGGCCAGGATGTAATAGGTGGGCACCTGGTGATCGAGCAGCGGCACCTCCACGGCCTCCACCGTGTGGCCTTCACGCTTCAAGCGGTCGATTTGTTGCTGCAAATGCGCTACCACCTCGGGATCCATGCCTGGGCGTTCAAGGCCTTCGCGGAAGTAGCCGATGCGCAGCTTTCCGGGATTGCTGAGGGTGATGGGCTCGTTCGGCTTGCTGCTCGTGGTACTGTCGTGCGGATCGCTTCCTGCAATGACGCTATAGAGCGCGGCGGCATCCTCCACCGAGTGCGCGAAGGGACCGATCTGGTCGAAGCTGCTGGCGAAGGCGATCAGGCCGTAGCGGCTCACACGGCCATAGGTGGGCTTGAAGCCGACCGTGCCCGTGAACGAAGCGGGCTGTCGGATGCTGCCTCCGGTATCGCTTCCCAATGCGGCATGAACGATGCCCGCAGCCACGCTCGCAGCCGCACCGCCGCTGCTGCCGCCGGGCACTTTCGCGGGGTCCACGGGGTTCTTCACGTTGCCGAAGGCGCTGTTCTCGTTGCTGCTGCCCATGGCGAACTCGTCGCAGTTGGTGCGGCCGATGATCACCGCATCGGCAGCGAGCAGTCGCTCAACAACGGTTGCGCTGTACAATGACGTGAAGCCTTCGAGGATGCGCGAAGCAGCGCTCACCTTATGGCCCTTGTAGCAAAGGTTGTCCTTGATGCTCACGAGCAGGCCGGCGAGCGGACCAGCAGTGCCAGCCAGCAATTTGGCATCCACATCGGCGGCCTTGGCCAACGCGCTCTCCGGGAAGAGATCGAGGAAGGCGTTCAGGTCCTTGCAGCGCTCAGCTTCCACCAGGGAGCGCTCAACAAGCTGCGTTACCGTGGCGCCTTGGGCAATGGCGGTGCGGGCCTCGGAGAAGGTCTTCGGGATGCTCACGCCAGCGGTCTACTTCGCGTCGTCCTTCTTGTCCTCCACGCCGTCCTTGGCGTTCTTGAACTCCTTCATGCCCTGGCCTAGGCCGCGCATGAGCTCGGGGATCTTCTTCCCTCCGAAGAGCAGGAGCAGCGCCACCACGATGAGGACAACCTGCCAAGGGCCGATCATGCCGAGCAGGATGGAAAGCGGGAGCAGGTTCATGGTGTGCGTGATTGTTGGCGGGCCAAAAGTAACCGATCGGCCCGCCTAATCGCGGTAGAGCCAAAGCGCGGGGTCCACGTTCACCAGCCCATCGGCGGTGATCTTCCAGACCTCGATATGGGCCACGGCGCCGTCGTCGCCGGTGAGCACCGTGCCGATGGCCTGCTTGGTGTCCAACTTCTGGCCTTTTGCCACACTCACGCTGGCGAGGTTGCTATAAACCGTACGGTAGGCGCCATGGCTCACGATCACGGCTTTGCCAGCGCCTTGCAGCACGATCACGCTGGTGACCTCGCCCCGGAACACCGCTCGCACGCTCGCCCCCTTCTCGGTGGTGATGTCGATGCCGTTGTTGTCGATGACGATGCCCTTGAGCACCGGGTGCGGCTGTTTGCCGTAGCGGCCGGTGATCACGCCTTTCTCAACGGGCCAGGGGAGCTTGCCTTTGTTCTTCTCGAAATCGTTGTTGAGCTCTCTTGCTTCCGGCGTCAGGGTCACATCGAGCTTGGCGGGCTTGCCGCTTGAGGAAGTGGCGCTGGCTTTCGGCTTCATGGCCGCTTCAATGGCCTTGCGGATGGCCGCTTCCAGATCACGGCGCTGTTTCTCCTGTTTCTTCTGGGTCTCGCGAAGCCGTCCCTCCTCTTTCCGCAAGCTCGTCAGCGCGTTCTGCTGGCCGGCACGGTCGGTGTCGAGCCTGCGTTTCTCCTGCACTTGTTCACTCAAGAGCACGGCTTTTTCCTGCCGTTGCTGTTTCAGTGCGGCTACGCGCGCATCCATAGCCGCCTGCGTTTCCGTGATCAGCGCGGCCTGCCTCCGGCGCTGCGCAGCCAGCTGGTTGATGTACCGGCTTCGGCGGAAGGCTTGCTGGAAACTGCTGCTGGCGAAGAGGTAACTGAGGCGGTCGTAGGCGCTGCGGTTGCGGTAGGCGGCAGCGATCATGCGGGCGTAGCCCTGTTTCAGCGCGGTCAGGTCGGCCTTGAGATCGGCGATTGACTCCTCGTCCTGACGGATGCGGTCATCGGCTGCGCGCACCTCGTTATCCATGGCGCGGATCAATTGGGCGCGTGCGGCGATCTGGCTCTCGAGCAGCGCCAATTGCTCTTGCGTGACGCGCTGCTCCTTGCGCGCCTGCTCGATCAATGCGGTGGTGGTGCGGATCTGCTTGTCCAGCGCATCGCGCCGCTTCTCCAGCTCTTTCTTCGATTGGCCCCAAGCGAGGGCCACTGCGAGCAGGAGCGGCAGCATGGCGCATGCGCGCAGGATCCGTTCAGGGCATCGGCTCATACTTCTCGGGGATGCGGAAACTCATTTGAACGGGCCCTTCGAGGTCGATGCGGGTGATGATGAGCAAGGCGCTCACCACGCGTCCCGGCTCGCTGAGGGTGATTCGGATGCGCGTGGGAAGGTGCTGGGCCTCCGGTCCGCCGCGCTCTTCATAACGCAGATCGGCGGTCTTATCGTTCATCAGGTTCACCACTTGCACGCGCGCCACGCGGAAGCTGTCCGGCTCGAAGTGATAGCGGTGCACGATGGCCTCTTTCTCTTCCGCTTTGCGCAGCGTGCGCTCCAGCCGGCGCTCACGCATGTCTCGGTCGCGTGTGAGCGTGTCGCTGGGGCTGATGTCCTCTGCCGCTCGGATGAAGCGGCGCTTCTCGCGGCTCGTGAGCACGTAAAGGCCGTCCTCGCGGTCAACGCGGTAGCGCTCTGCGGAGTCCAATGCGATGGCCTCGCCGTTGAGCGCTCGTTGCAGCAAGGCCAGCTCAGGCACCAGCCCGAAGCGTTTCCGTGTTGCGCCGGTGTCACCCACGAAATACTGATCGTTGATGCGGTCCATGATCTTCAGGCTGTCGGGGGTGAGCAGCACGCGCGCCGCCTCAATGCCCAGCAGCGGCACCACGCTCGCCCATACGGCACTGTCCTTCACGCTGCGCAGGTGCGCTTTGAAGCTGCGCTGCTCATCGGGCATCGAGAGCTCAACGTCCGCCTTCGCCGAGTAATACCTGGAAGGCATCGTTTGCATGGCCATGGCGCGCTCGAGCACCTTCTCGGCGGAACGCTGCGGAAGCTCTCGGTCAACGGAGACGGTGCGCCGACTCCCGCACGCCGATGCAACCATCGCGGGCAGCAGGAGTGCGAGTGCATGGCGCCTCATTCCACGCGTCGCCCTTCCGTGATCTTTCGGTCGATGGCCTCGCTGGCGCCGCCGCGCGACTTCGCCAGATTCCAATGCTCCAGCGCGAGGGCCTTCTCGCCCAGCTCGAAGAGGATGTCGGCGTAATGCTCGTGCAGCTCACCATCGGGATTCGGCGATCCGGCCAGCGCCTTCTCCATCCAGATGCGGGCATCAGCATAGCGCTTCAGTTTGAAGAGCACCCAGGCGTAGGTGTCCTGATAGCTGGGCTGGCCGGGCGCGAGCTCGTTGCTGCGCTTGCTCATGCGCTCGGCCTTCTCCAGCTGATCGTCGCGCAGGCTGAGGTAATAGGCGTAGTTGTTCAGCGCGGTGGGGTCGTCGGGCAGCAGGGCCAGGGCCTTGTCGTAGGCCTGGTCGCTCTTGGCGAACTGCTTCGATGCGTTGTAGGCCTCGCCGAGACTGCTCCAGAACTGCGCGGTGAGCGGGGGATTGTCCACTACCAGGTCGCGGCCCGTGACCAGCGCCACGATGGCGGCTTCGTGTTGGCCGAGCTGTGAATGGCCGATGCCTTTGAAGAGGTAGGCTTCCGGTGAGGTCGGGAAGAGCTCGATGGTGAGGCTCGCATCCTTCACCAGCGATTCGTGGTCGCCCAGTTGCAGGTCGAGCTGCAGCAGTTGCGCATGGATGGGGTAGCGGCCCTGCTCCAGGGCCAGCGCCTTGCGGAACTGTTCCCGTGCCTCTGCGGCCTTGCCGTCGCGCAGCAGGAAATCGCCGTGGATGGTGTGCGGCTTGCCGCTTTCCGGGTGCGCCTTTTCCAATGCTTCAATCAGGCCATAGCTGCGTCGGATCAGGTCGGGCCGGTCCTCGGGCTTCTCGCCTTCGCTCTCGGTCATCTCGAAGAAACCGATGAGCACCTGCATCTTGGCGTCGATATCGACCTCGGGGTCCGCGAAGGCCTCGCCCAGCTCGCCATAGGCCTCGTCGAACTTGCCGATCGCGTAGTAGTGCTCGGCAAGCGAGATCCGCAGCATGCTGTTCGCAGGATCGAGCCCGAGCGCCTTGCGGTACTGCTCCAACGCCAGCTCGGGCTTGCCCTGCTCGCCATAGACCTCGGCGAGCATGCCGTTGTACTCGGCGCTGGTCGGGTTCGCAGCAATGGCGCGCCCCAGGAGCTTCTCCGCATCGTCCCACTGGCTTAAGGCCATATAGGTATTGAAGGCGTGATGCACCAGGTCCTCGCCCAGCCCGAAGCGCTTCTCGACATCACCGTATGCTTTGGCCGCCTCGGCGGGCTTGCTCGCGTAGGCGTACGCGGCCGCTAGGTCGAGGTACACTTCGTAGCGCTCCGGCCATTGCTCCAGGATGCCCTTGTACACACCTATGGCGTCATCGGGCTTGTTCCCCTGGCGATAGAGGTCGGCGAGGAGGAATCGGTACCAGATGTTCCTCTTGTCCGCAGCAATGGCCTGCTTGGCGTAGTCAACGGCTTGATCGTAGTTCTGGCCTTGGTGGTAGAGCTTGGCCAGCTCGAACATGGCGGCGGCGTTCTGCGGGTCGCTCTTCACGCATTGCTGATATAGCATCAGCGCTTTGGGCAGTTCCCCGCGCATGCGGGCCTGTGTGGCCTCCATGTACAGGCGCATCACCTGCGCGCGCTTGTCGCTCGCACCGCCGCTCCCGCCATCGGGGCCGGGCTCTGCGCTGGCAATGGGCTTGGCTCCGCCGCACGCGGCTATCAAGACCGCGGTTACGGCTGCGAGGAAGATGTGTCGGTGCTGCTTCATGCGGAGGTGCTCAGCCCACGGTGCTATCGTCGCTCAGGCTGAGGTCCATGGCCTTGCCGGTCACTTGCGCGCGCTGCCCGATCATGCTGTTGTCGATCACGGCGTCCAGTACACGCGAATCGCCGCGCAGGATCGAATTGCGCACCACGCTGTTCTCAACAAGCGCGCCGGGCTCCAGGGAAACGTTCGGCCCGATGATGCTGTTCACAAGCGTCACGTTCTCGCCGATGAAGCAGGGCGAGATCACCAGGCTGCCGTTGAGCTTCGACTTGGGGCTCACCAGCCCGGGCGAATCCTTTAGGAAGCCGAGCACCTTGGTGTTGGTGTCCACCATGGCGTTCTTGTTGCCGCAGTCCATCCACACATCCACGCTGCCGGCCTTGAAGCGCGCGCCCTTGCGCTTCATGTTCTCCATGGCGTTTGTGAGCTGGTACTCGCCCTTGTCCTTCACATCGTTGTCGATGAGCCACTGCATCTCGTTGCGGAGGCGCTCGCCATCGGCGAAATAGTAGATGCCGATGATGGCCAGGTCACTCACGAAGGCCTGCGGCTTCTCCACGAACTCGGTGATGATGCCTTCGCCATCGAGCTTCACCACGCCGAATGGCCTGGGGTCCTCGACCTTGTTCACCCAGATCACGCCATCGCAGTCCTTGTCGAGCTTGAGCTGCGCGCGGAAGAGCGTATCGGCGAAGGCCACGATCACGCGGCCGCTGAGCGCTTTCTCCGCACAGAGGATGGCATGCGCCGTTCCGAGCGCCACCTCCTGGTAATGGATGCTGCCTTTGGCGCCGATGGCCGTGGCGATGGCCATGAGCTCTTCTTCGACCTTCACGCCGAAGGAGGGATGCACTACGAAGGCGACCTCTTCCACGGCTTCACCGGCCACGGCGGCCAGATCCTCCACGAGGCGCTGCACGATGGGCTTGCCCGCGATGGGCAGCAGGGGTTTGGCGGTGGTGTGGGTGTGCGGACGCATCCGCTTGCCCATGCCCGCCATAGGGACGATGATCTTCATTCGGTTCTCTTCTCAGCGGGTGCCGGTATGCCCGAAGCCGCCCGCTCCGCGTTCTGTGGCGCGAAGGTCCGCACTTTCCTCCAAAGTGACCCGGAGGTAGCGCGACACCACCAATTGGGCAACGCGTTCCCCATCCTTCACTTCGAAGGGTTCCTGACCGTGGTTGATGAGCAGCACTCCCACCTCGCCCCGGTAATCAGCGTCGATGGTACCCGGCGCATTGAGGACCGTGACCCCGTGCTTGAAGGCCAGCCCGCTACGGGGACGCACCTGGGCCTCGGTGCCTGCGGGGAGTTCCAAATAAAGGCCAGTAGGGATGAGCGCGCGCTGGCCGGGAGCGAGCACAACAGGGGCGTCGAGATTGGCGCGGAGGTCCATGCCAGCGCTGTGAGTGGTGGCGTAAGAAGGGAGGGGGTGCTTGCCTTTGTTGATGATGCGGATGGCAAGTCCTTCCGAAGTGGTCGCAGTCATGTCGCCAAAGGTCGGATCGCAGGCCGTTCGATCTTCCATACAATGCCCACAAAAGCCAACAAGGCGACGGCGCGAACCGCGTAGTTGAGCGAGCCTGAAAGTTGAAGCTTTTCGCACCCCCACCACAGTACCACCGCCCCCGCCATGTATAGTAGCACGCGCCCCACATTGTAGGGCACAGGCCAGTGCTTCTGCCCCCACACGTAGCTGATCGCGGTCATGGTGGCGTAGCAGATGAGCGTAGCCCAGGCGCTTCCCATGTAGCCGAGCCAAGGCACCAGTGCTAGGTTGCCAATGAGCGTGAGCGCGGCACCAACGAGCGCAATGGTCCCGGCCACGCGCGTTCGATCGGTGACCTTGTACCACACGCTCTGGTTGTAGTAGATGCCGAGGAAGACGTTCGCCAGCATGATGATGGGCACGATGCGAAGACCTTCCCAATACGCGGGGTTCGGGATGAACCACTTGAAGAGATCGAGGAAGAGCATCACAACTAGGAAGGCGCTCATGCAGAAGGCAACGAACAGGTTGTTGATGCGTGCAAACGTCTCCTTGGCCTTGGGGTCGGCCGCCTTGCTGAAGAAGAAGGGTTCCGCCGCAAAACGGAAGGCCTGAATGAAGAGCGTGATGAGCACCGCCAATTTGTAGCACGCGCCGAAGATGCCGAGCTGTGCATCGGCGGTCTCGGCGGGAAGCAGGTACTTCAGCAGCACACGACTGCCCATCTCGTTCACCATGCCAGCAAGGCCCGCAAGGACAAGCGGGGCTGCGAAGACGAGCATCGGCCTAACCAACGCGGGATCGCGCAAGGAGATCGATGGCCATTGCGGAAGCAACAGGAGCA
The DNA here is from genome assembly GCA_016705545.1 of Flavobacteriales bacterium. GTDB lineage: Bacteria > Bacteroidota > Bacteroidia > Flavobacteriales_F > PHOS-HE28 > PHOS-HE28. The sequence continues at coordinate 797,655 of JADIYA010000001.1, read as the reverse complement.
TCTTCACGATGCTTGCGACAAGGAAGGCGAGGAAGACATAGCCCACACCGAACGATGGATCATACACCGCATCGATCAGTGCGTTGCTTTCGCCCGCATTGTACTTCGGCATGCAGTAGGCGAGGAAGAAGAGACTGAGGGCGATGTTCACGCCCACGTTCATCGCGTTGATGAAGACGAAGCGCCACGGACGGTTCTCCTGTCGCAAGCGCGCCATGGGGATCGCAGTGATGGCATCGAGGCCAAGGGTGATGCCGAGCATCAGCACGACGCTCGCGTAGGCGCCGTAGCCCATCCCATTGGCGATGGGCGTTGCAAGGAGCGCGACCACAGCCGTGAAGACAAGCGATATGAATGCGACGATGTGGAAAGCCGTTCCGTAGGCGCGAGGTTGATCAATGTCCTTCCGCGTGGCGTAGCGGAAAAAGGTCGTCTCCATGCCGAAGCTGAGGACGATGTTTAGGAAGGCGGCCCAGCCGAGGAAGTAAGTGATCACGCCGTAGTCTTCCGGCGCGAAGACCGCCTTGCTCGTGTATAGCGGCGTGAGCAGGAAATTGAGGAAACGCGCAACGATGCTGCTCAGCCCATAGATGGCTGTTTGACCGGCGAGTTTGCGGAGGGCGCTCACTTGGGGTCGTAGCGGTATCGAGATTTATGAAATGGCCACCATACCCACTCAAGGCCAAGGAACGGAACTCTCCAATCTTCGAATCGCAATTTCATCGAATCCACCGATCGTGTGCACAGTTCGAGAAGTTGAAAATGTTGGCCACCAGAAGCGTAAACCACAATGCCACCACCACTGGACATGGCACTGAATCCATGAAGCTGGTCCTGTGGCACTGTCTGCGTAAGGCCTAGGAGGGTCTTGAAGGAAAGGCCGGCTTCGCTATCTACCCGGACCAAAACAATAGTTCGGAACAATAAGAGGTAGAGAAAGTAGACGGCAAAGGCAACAAGTGGAGAGAACAACAGCAGCAGAAGTTCGTCTTCAGCAGGCAGGTTGAGGAAGCCAACCAACGAGAAGAAAGGGCTTATGAAAAGCAGGAGAAACGCAACCAATACCACAAAGGTGAACGCCAGTCCAATCCAATTCGGTCTAAGGAGCGATTGCGGAGATGAAGCCGACATGCCTGCGATTACGCGCCTGTGAAATTCGCCTTCCGCTTCTCCATGAACGCGCTCGTTCCCTCCTTGAAGTCCGCCGTGCCAAAGCATTTGCCGAACTCCTCGATCTCACGTTGCATGCCGTTCACCCCCGGCTCATAACCTGCATTCACCGCGCGGATGGCGGCGCCCAATGCGGTTGGGCTGTTCTTCGCGATGGCCGAAGCGAGTTCGTTGCACTTGGTCATGAGCTGATCCTGGGGAACAACGTGGTTCACCACCCCCCATTGCAGGGCCTCTTCGGCCTTGATCATGCCCGCCCCGCCGAGGAAGATCATCTCCATGGCTTTGCCCTTGCCCACGAGCCTTGCGAGGCGCTGTGTTCCGCCGTAACCGGGAATCACGCCCAAGCCCACTTCGGGCAGGCCCAACTTGGCGTTGTCGCTGGCCACGCGGAAGTGGCAGCTCATCGCCAGCTCTAATCCGCCGCCGAGGGCGAAGCCATTCACGGCGGCGATCACCGGCTTGCTCATGTTCTCGACGTGATTGAAGAGTTTCTTCTGGCCATCGGCGCTCAACGCACGACCTTCTTCAATGCTGAAATGCGCGAACTCCTTGATGTCGGCACCGGCAACGAACGCTTTCGCTCCACTGCCGGTGATGATGAGCACGCGCACGCTCTTGTCGGCATCGGCCTCGGTGAGCGCGCGATCCAGCTCGTCGATGGTGGCGCGGTTGAGCGCGTTGAGCTGGTCGGGACGGTTGATGGTGATGGTGCGGATGCCGTCGGCATCGGTCACCAGGAGGTTCGTGTATGGCATCGGCTCAAATGTATCGGCCTAACGGCGCAACGGCAGCTCCACGAAGAACCGCGTGCCCTTGCCCTCTTCGCTCTCGAACCACACACGGCCGCCCGCCTGCTCCACCATGCGCTTCACCATCGCGAGGCCAAGGCCCATGCCGCTGCTCTTGGTGGTGAAGCTTGGCGTGAAGATGCGGTCACGCGCTTCCGCAGGGATGCCAGCGCCGTTGTCGCGCACTTCGATCCGCGCCCTCGCGCCTTCGCGCCGTGCGATCACATCTATGCGGCCATCATGGTCCTCGGGCATTGCTTGCACGGCATTCTTGATCAGGTTGTTCAGCACGCGCAGCATGTGCTCGCGATCGGCCAGCACGGGCAACGGGCCTTCTTCTTGATGCGTGATGGTGATGCCCGGCGATGCATGGAAGACGTCCACGGCGGCACGCACCACTTCGCACAGGTCGAGCTCGGTGGGCGATGCGGCGGGCATCTGCGCGAACTGCGAGAAGGCCGAGGCCACGCCGTTGAGCGTATCGATCTGTTCCACCATGCTCTTCGCGAAGCGGTCGAGGCGCTCCTTCGCATCCGTGGCCTTCGGGTCGAAGGTGTATTGGAAGTGCTGGATGCCGAGCTTCATCGGCGTGAGCGGATTCTTCACCTCATGCGCCACCTGGCGTGCCATTTCGCGCCACGCGCTTTCCCGTTCGCTGCGCGCCAAGCGCTCGGCGCTCTCACGCAGTTCTTCCACCTTCTGGTTGTACACGGCTACGAGTTCGCCCACCTCATCGTTGCCCCGGTAATGGATGGGCTGATTGTTGCCGCGCAGGGCAACGCGGGCCAGTGCGCGCTTGAGCACATCGAGCGGGCGTGTGGTCCAGTTGCTGATGAAGACCGCGAGCAGCACGCTCAGCGCGAAGAGCAGCACGAAGAGGTTCACCACCGCTACGAGCAGCTGCGCGCGCTCCTCCGATTGCTGCGCTTGGTCGGCGAAGCTGGGCAGCGCGAGGAAGGCCTGCCCATTGCCCTTGCTGTCGAGCACCGGCAGATAGGCCGTTCGGAAACCGGCCGTGCCAACGCGCTCCTGGTGAACGAAGGCACTCTGCTGCCGGATGGCTAGGCGCGCATAAGCGCTGTGGTCCATGCGCGGGCCAAGCAGCCCTTGCGAGAGCATCTGCGGCCGCGTCGATGCCAGCCAGCGGCCATCGGGCGCATACAGCGTGAGGTCGGTGAAGTAGGCGTTGCCGAGTTGGCTGAGCAGGTAGTTCAGGTAGCCGGTGTACGCTTCGCTATCGATGCGCTCATCGCCGATCCGACGGCGGAGTTCCTGGCTCACGGCGCGTGCCTTGTCAAGGGAGGCGTTGGCCTCGCGCTCTTCGAACTGGCGCGTTAGCAGGCGCTGTGACCCGATCCCGAAGAACACGAGGCCCGTGATGGCGAAGAGCACCAGTGCCGCGCGCACCTTGGTGCCGATGCCGAGGTCGGGCATGGTGCCGGTGAGCGCTGCGTGTGTGCCGAGCGCGATCAGCATCAAGAGCCCGAACAACGTGAACATGTAGCTGAAGGTGGTGATGCGATCCAAGAAGGTCCTGTGGGGCAGGCCGAGCACCATCACCACGTTGCCGCCTACGGACTTCGCCAGGAAATCCTGACCGCTCTCGACATACCACAACTCATCGTCCAAGGCGCGGTTCCAGCGCTGCGGGTGCGATACGGGTCCGCGGCGATCCATGAGCAGGCCATTGACGTACCGCGCCTGCGAGTAACGTTCGGTGCGTCGCGCGAGCTCATCCGTGCCCGCGAGCAGGAGGTCGGGGAAACCGGCGCCTTGCGAGAGCGAGCGCGGCTTCAGCTCCACCACGAGCTGCGCGGGCGGCGCACTGTCATTGGGCATGATGGCGATGCGCGCATGGTAGTAAAGCTCACCACCGATGCGTTCGTCAACGAAGAGGTCGGGCATATCGCTGACGCCTGCCGGGAAGGCCGCCGAATCAACCGTGAAGCCGAGCGGCGCATCGAGGTCGGTGGCACATCGGAGCTCACCTTGCGGGTCATAGCCGAATAGTCGAAGGTCATAGCGCTCCCAATACCCGCTGAAGTGCGGCTGCTTCACGAGCTTCTGCAGGTCGGTGGGGTCGCAATAACTGCCACTGGCGAACAAGCGATAGAGATCCATGTCGCGACGGATGGCGGGCGCACTATCACGGAACAGCTGCTCAAGCACGGGGTCCTCGCGCATGGCAAGACGCTCGGCAAGCACCGAGCGCTCGTTGCGCTCACGTTCGCTCATGTGCTTGGCGATGATGTGCGTGCTAGTGCCCGCGAGAACCGCCAGCAAGAGCACGCCGTGCAGGAATCCGAAAGCACGCGCCCGACCGGAAAGGAAGACCGCCAACCCGACCAGCGGCCACAGGAAGAGCACGGTATCACGAACACCCAAAAGGTGATGTGCCAGCACCGAGGTGCCCGCAGCCAGCAAGGCCGGGGCCACATAACGGCGAACGGTGCGCGGTGCCAGCAGCTTCATCGCGGCTAATACTGTCAAGCACCAGCCGGCCATCAGCAAGGCCACGACCACCAACGCCACCACGCCAAATGCACCAAGGCCTTGGAGGTGGTACAGGTCCAGGTCGATGGTGCTGCTACCCACCAGCCCGATGGTGAGCCACGTGATGGCGGCCGCATGAAACATCGGGATGATGAGCGCCACGAACGCGGTCGTTGGCTTGGAGCTCGGCCTCTGATGCCGTGCTGCCCGCAGGGCGAAGAGGGAGCCGAGCGCCAACAGGACGGCATTGATCGCCAAGTCCCCGAGCGAGGGGAACCACCAACCGGTGGCGTATACGGCCGGGTCGAAGAGCGGCCAGCGGTCGAACGGCGCGGAATGGCCGAAGGCGAGCGAGAGCCAGCGCATCAGGATCAGTCCGGCGATGAACAAGGCCACGGCCAATATCCGTTGTCGGTTCAGGAGCTGTTCACAGGCTTTCCACAAGGCTGCGATCAAGAGCATGGATGCACACGCGATGAGCGCGGCGCGCCACCAGAGCCAGGCGCCGAGCTCCATGGCGCCATCGCGCCAAGCCACGCGAAGCAGTGCAGTAGCGGCGCCGGCCCGGATATCAACTCCCGGCCGAGCTGGGGGCACGGCCATCAGGCCTTCGGTTGGGCGCAATGATTCATGGAAGCCCTCACGGAGGTAGCGGTTCTGCACGAGCGGTGCACTCCAGACCGGCCGCGTGGCATGGACCATCATGCTGCCGATGCGCACGGACGCGCGCAGGTTCACCCCTTGACCCGGATCCTCGTAGCCTATCAGATCACCCGACCAAGCCAGGAGGCTGTCGTCCACCTCCACATAGAGCAGGGTGCCTGTCCGATCTAGTTCCCGTTCCAGCACCTCCGCTTGCCTATCCATCCAAGCTTGGGGGCCCCATGAGGACACGAGGCGGGCTTCTTCCTCAACGAGTGCGTTTAACTCCTGTTGGGCCGCCTCGATGCGCTGTTCCAATCGCGCGGCTGCCGCGCTTAGTCGCGCTTCCGGGTCAGGCTCATCGACCAGCACCGCGAGGGTGGCGAAAAGAGCGCCCAGCAGCAACAGGAGCAGTGGACGGGACATGGAGCGCTGGCGTGGAGGGATGCGCCAAAGTACGGGGGTAGGGATGGCCATTCGTCCTCGACCGTGACCGGGCCCAAGGCATCGCATGGGTCAGAAGCTGCCGACTGGCGGGCGCGGTTCGTCGACGAACGAACCCCAATGACAGGTCTGCGTAGAACGGCCCCGGCCCGCCACTCACGGGCTGACCTTATCGAATGAAACAGGCACTGCTCTTGGTGCTTGGACTGCTCCTTACCGGGCTCATCCAAGCACAGACGGGGACCGAGTTCTGGATGGCTCCGCCCGATGTCACCCTTCGGCACAACATGCCTGGGGATGAGCCGATCTTCCTGAACGTGACCACGGGCAATGCGGCCGCGACCGTAACGGTTTCGCAGCCTGCCAACCCGGCCTTCAATGGAGGCAGCCCCATCGTGCTAAATGTGCCCGCCAATTCGGCTGTGCGCCACAACATGACGACGTTGAAGGCCCAGTTGGAGACGCGCCCCACGAACAGTATCCGCAACACGGGCCTGAGGATCCAATCCACGGCCAACATCACCTGCTACTACGAATCGAGCAATACGAACAACCCGGATATCATGGCGCTGAAGGGCGCCAATGGCTTGGGCACCGAGTTCTACATCCCACTGCACAAGCACGCTCCCTTCTACAACCACAGCTTCGTTCCGAACAACGCCGATCTGGCCTTCGCCTCCTTCGACATCGTTGCGACCGAGAACAACACCACCGTGCTGATCTATTCGCCGGTGGCGGTGGATGGCCATCCGGCTTTGACGCCGTGGACGGTGACGCTTAATGCAGGCCAGACCTATTCAACAGCGAATACAACACCAGCCACGCACACCGACCCCATGACGCACCCCTCGGGTGCTGTCGTGCTTTCGGACAAGCCGATTGCGGTCTCCATCAAGGACGACTCGAACCACAACCCCTCAGGCGGCTGTTACGACTTGATGCTCGACCAGATCGTGCCGGTGAACATCCTCGGCACGGAGTACGTGGCGGTGAAGGGCGCACTGAACAACAACGGCGACGAGTCGCTCTTCGTGATGGCTGTTGAGAACAACACGCAGGTCTTCATCGATGGTAGCCCAGCGCCGGTGGCCACGCTCTTCGCGGGGCAGTACTACCGCCATGATATGGACTACCTGGCGGGTGCGGCCAATAACGCCACATTGGTCACGGGCTCGAAGCCGCTTTACGCCATCCACGTCACCGGTTTCGGCTGCGAGCAGGGTATGGCGATCCTGCCTCCGCTCAATTGCGCGGGCAGCACGCAGCTCAGCTTCACGCGATCGACCTCGGAGTCATTCTTCTTGAATCTGCTGGTACGGAATGGATCTCAGAACGATTTCGTAGTGACGGGACCCGGTACGGCGACCATACCGGGTTCTGCGTTCCAAGCGGTGCCCGGAACGGGTGGCCAATGGATGGCCGCTCGGATCCAATACAACACCACGCAGGTACCGGTGAACCAGGCCTTCATCGTGACCAACACCTCCGATGTATTCTCACTCGCGATCATCAACGGGGGCGCCTCATCGGGCTGCCGCTACGGCTTCTTCTCCGAGTTCGCGGGGCAGATCCTTGTGAGCGCTGGGGCCGATCAGACGCGCTGCGCGGGCGATAATGTGACGCTTGGCGGAACAGTTTCCGGTGGAAGCACCACCGGGATCTGGACCACCACCGGAAGCGGAGCCTTCTCGCCGAGCGCCACGGACCTCAACGCGACCTACGAGCCAAGCATCGCTGATCTGGCGATCGGCAGCGTGACCCTGACCCTGACCTCTACCGGTCCTTGCACGCCGGCGAGCGATGCGATGGTGGTGACCTTCTCGCCGCTGCCGATCCCTAATGCGGGGCCTGATCAGTCGGTCTGCAGGAACAACACCACGGTGCAGCTGGCTGGCAGCGTACTGAACGCCGTTGGTGGTGTATGGACCACGGCCGGCAGCGGGAGCTTCCTGCCCAGCAACAGCAACCTGGGCGCTACCTACACGCCCTCGGCAGCAGACCTGCTCGCGGGCCAGGTGTGGATCCGTTTGGCCTCCACGGGCAATGGCGTTTGCCAGGCGGTGACGGATAGCATGCGCGTGACCTTCACGCCTGCGCCTACCGTGAATGCGGGACCTGCGATTACGCGATGCGCGAACAACGCGGTGGCGCAACTGAATGGCTCGTTCACTGTGGCCACCGGCGGCATCTGGAGCGGCGGCAACGGATCCTTCGACCCCAGCACCACCAACATGTCGGCGCAATACACGCCCACCGCCGCCGAGATCGCGAACGGAAGCGTGACGCTCACGCTCACTACCACGGGCAACGGCACCTGCAACGCGGTGAGCAGCAACGTCACCATCAGCTTCACGCCGGCACCGGTGGTGAATGCCGGTGCACCGGTATCGGTGTGCGCCAACAACGCGCAAGTGTCGCTGAACGGATCGGTGACCAACGCCACGGGCGGCATCTGGAGCGGCGGCACCGGCACTTTCACGCCGAACAACACCACGCTCAACGCCACCTACACGCCTTCGGCGGCTGAGGTCGCCGCAGGCACCCTGACGCTCACGCTCACCAGCACGGGCAATGGCAACTGCCTGCCCGCATCGAGCGATCGCGTGATCACCTTCACGCCAGCGCCTACTGTGAATGCCGGTCCCAACGGAACTGTTTGCGCGAACAACAGCGCGATCACACTCGCGGGTTCGTTCACCGGCGCTACGGGTGCCGTTTGGAGCGGCGGCACGGGCACTTACAGCCCGAACAACACCGCCATGAACGCGGTGTACACGCCGAGCCTGGCTGAGCGCACCGCAGGCACGGTGACGCTCACGCTGACGACGGTGGGCAATGGCACCTGCACCGCCGAGAGCGCGCTGGTCACCTACACCATCACGCAAGCACCAACGGTGAATGCCGGTATTGACCGCGTGGTTTGCGCGAACAACGCTGCGGTGACCTTGAATGGCAGCTTCACCGTGGCCACAGGCGGTGCATGGAGCGGTGGCGGGGGCACCTTCGATCCCAGCACGACCAACATGAACGCGATCTACACGCCCACGGCGACCGAGATCGCGAATGGTAATGTGACACTCACGCTCACTACAACGGGCAACGGAGGTTGCGTTGCGGTGGATGATCAGATGACCATCAGCTTCACGCCTGCCCCGGTCGTGAATGCGGGTCTCCCGGTATCGGTCTGCGCGAACAATGCGCAAGTGGCCTTGAGCGGCAGCGTGACCGGTGCGACCGGTGGTGCATGGAGCGGAGGGGCGGGCATCTACAACCCGGACAACGCCACGCTCAATGCGACCTACACGCCCACCGCGGGCGAGATCGCCGCAGGCACCTTGACCTTGACGCTCACGAGCACGGGCAATGGCACCTGCAGCGCGGTGAGCAGCAACCGCGTGATCACCTTCACGCCTGCACCGGTGGTGAATGCCGGTCCGAACGGAACGGTGTGCGCGAACAACAGCATGATTACCCTCGCGGGTTCCGTGACCGGCGCAACCGGCGGCGTTTGGAGCGGTGGCGCAGGCACCTACTCGCCGAACATCACCACACTGAACGCGACCTACACGCCCACCGCTGCTGAACGTGCCTCGGGGAGCGTGACGCTCACGCTCACCAGCACCGGGAACGGCCTGTGCAATGCAGTGAGCGATCAAGTGCTGTGGACTATCACGCCAGCACCGACAGCGAATGCAGGAGCCACGCAGACGCTCTGCGCGAATAACCCTGTAGCCACGCTGAACGGCAGCTTCACTGTAGCGACCGGCGGCGTGTGGACCGGCGGCAATGGCGGTTTCAGCCCCAGCACCACCAACATGAACGCGACCTACACGCCCACAGCGGCGGAGATCGCGAACGGCAACGTGACGCTCACGCTCACCACCACGGGAAACGGCTCCTGCAACGCGGTGAGCAGCAACGTGACCTTGAACTTCACAGCAGCGCCAGTGGTGAATGCGGGCGCTCCGGCCTCCTTCTGCGCGAACAACGCCAACATCCCTTTGAACGGCAGTGTCACTGGCGCAACCGGCGGTGCGTGGAGCGGTGGTCTAGGCAGTTTCACGCCGAACAACACCACCCTGAACGCGACCTACACGCCGACTGCTACGGAGATCGCCGCAGGCACCTTGACCTTGACTTTGACGAGCACGGGCAACGGCAACTGCACGGCTGTTTCCGACAACCGCGTGATCACCTTCACTGCAGCGCCGACGGTGAATGCCGGCGCGAATGGAACGGTGTGCGCGAACAACGCCGCCATCAATCTGAACGGCAACGTGACCGGTGCCACTGGTGGGATCTGGAGCGGTGGAACAGGCAGCTTCAGTCCGAACAACAGCACCCTGAACGCCACGTACACGCCCAGCGCCGCTGAACGCGCTGCAGGCACGCTGACGTTGACGCTCACCACGGTGGGCAATGGCAACTGCTCGCCGGTGAGCGCGAACGTGACCTACACGATCACGCCGGCACCGACAGTGAACGCCGGTGCGGATCAAACGCGCTGCGGCAACAATGCCAGCACGGCCCTCAACGGCAGCTACACGGTGGCCACCGGTGCCATCTGGAGCGGAGGCGCAGGCAGTTTCTCACCGGGCGCAACCAGCGTGAACGCGGTGTATACGCCGACCGCAGCAGAGATCGCCAATGGCAGCGTGACCCTCACGCTCACCACCACCGGCGTCGGCACGTGCGTGCCGGTATCGGATGACATGACGATCAGCTTCACGCCTGCGCCCACGGCCAATGCCGGTTCGCCGCTCACGCTCTGCGCGAACAATGCCAGCGTAGCCTTGAATGGTGGCGTGACCCTCGCCACCGGCGGTGTTTGGAGCGGCGGCCTGGGCACATTTAGCCCGAACAACACCGCGCTGAACGCGACCTACACGCCTACGGCGGCAGAGCTCGCCAACGGCACGCTCACCCTCACGCTCACCACCACGGGCAATGGCACCTGCAATCCCGCTAACAGCGACCGAGTGATCACCTTCACGCCTGCTCCTGTTGTGAATGCCGGCTTCGGCGGAACCGTCTGTGCGAACAACAGCTCGATCACACTGAGCGGTTCCGTTTCCGGTGCAACGGGCGGCGCATGGAGTGGCGGCACGGGCTCTTACAGTCCGAGCAACACCGCCTTGAACGCGGTGTACACGCCCAGCGCCGCTGAACGTGCTGCGGGAAGCGTGACCTTGACGCTGACCTCCACCGGCAACGGCCTGTGCAATCCGGTGAGCAGCCAAGTGACCTGGACGATCTCACCGGCGCCAACCGCGAACGCCGGCCCTGCGCAGACGCTTTGCTCGAACAATCCGGTTGCCACCCTCAGCGGCGGCTTCACCGTGGCCACGGGCGCGAGCTGGAGCGGCGGGTCGGGCAGCTTCTTCCCGAGCAGCACCAACATGAGCGCGACCTACACGCCCACGGCGGCGGAGGTCGCGAGCGGCAGCGTGACCTTGACACTCACCACCACGGGCAATGGCTTGTGCAACGCGGTGAGCAGCAACGTCACCCTGAGCTTCACGCCATCGCCCTCGTCGAACGCGGGTGCTGATGTTTCGCTGTGCGTGAACAACCCCACGGTGAGCCTGAATGGCGCCGTGACCGTGGCCACTGGAGGGGTCTGGAGCGGCGGCGCGGGATCCTTCACGCCGAACAACACCACGCTCAACGCCACCTATACGCCCACACCAGCGGAACTCGCTGCGGGAACCTTGACGCTCACGCTCACCACCACGGGCAACGGCACCTGCAACGCGGTATCGAGCAGCCGCAGCATCACCTTCACGCCGGCTCCTATCGTGAGCGCGGGCAGCAATGGAACGGTGTGCGCGAACGCGCCGCTGATCAGTTTGAACGGCAGCGTGAGTGGCGCCACGGGTGCGATCTGGAGCGGCGGCGCAGGCACCTTCACACCGAACAACACCACGCTCAACGCGACCTACATGCCCACGGCGGCGCAGATCGCTGCGGGCACCGTGACGCTCATGCTGACCTCTGCCGGCAACGGCAATTGCAATGCGGTGAGCAGCAATATCACGATCAGCATCACGCCTGCACCCACGGTCAACGCGGGCAGCAACCTCACGCTCTGCTCCAATAATCCTGCGGCTGCGCTGAATGGCAGCGTGACCATGGCCACCGGTGGCATATGGAGCGGAGGCAATGGAACCTTCAATCCGAGCAACACGAACCTGGGCGCTGTGTACACGCCGAGCGCAGCAGAGATCGCGAACGGCAACGTGACGCTCATGCTCACCACCACGGGCAACGGCCTGTGCAGCGCGGTGAGTGACGATGTGCTCCTCACCTTCACGCCTGCGCCGACCGTGAACGCAGGTGCGGATGCATCGATCTGCGCGAACAACCCCGTCGTGTCCTTGAATGGAACGGTGGGGGGCGCAACGGGCGGTGTCTGGAGCGGTGGCAACGGGTCCTTCACGCCGAACAACACCGCATTGAACGCGACCTACGCGCCGACCCCGGCGGAGATCGCCAACGGCATCGTCACCCTCACGCTGACCAGCACGGGCAATGGCAACTGCAATGCGGTGTCCGCGAACAAGGTGATCTCCTTCACGCCTGCGCCGACCGTGAATGCCGGCACGAACGGGAGCGTCTGCGCGAATGCTCCGCTGATCAGCCTGAACGGCAGCGTTGTTGGCGCGACCGGTGGTGTTTGGAGCGGCGGCGGGACCTTCAGTCCGAACACCACCGCGCTGAACGCGACCTACACGCCCACGGCGGCGCAGATCGCCGCAGGCACGGTGACGCTCACGTTGACCAGCACTGGCAATGGCAACTGCAACGCGGTGAGCAGCGATGTCACCTTCAGCATTACGCCGGCGCCCACGGTGAGCGCGGGCCCGAATCAGACGCTGTGCTCGAACAACCCGGTAGCCACATTGAGCGGCAGCTACGCGGTTGCATCCGGTGCGATCTGGAGCGGCGGCGCGGGCACCTTCAGCCCAAGCCCCGCTAACATGAACGCGACATACACGCCCACAACGGCGGAGATCGCGAACGGCAATGTGACGCTCACCCTGACCACCACCGGCAACGGCCTTTGCAGCGCGGTGAGCGATGTCGTGCTCCTCACATTCACGCCTTCGCCCATGGTGAATGCGGGACCCCCTGCTTCATTCTGCGCGAACAATGCCGCCATCCCCCTGAACGGCATAGTGACTGTTGCGACCGGCGGCATCTGGAGCGGCGGCCTAGGGAGCTTCACGCCGAACAACACCACGCTCAATGCGATCTATACGCCCACCCCTGCTGAGATCGCCTCGGGCACGTTGATGCTCACGCTCACCAGCACGGGCAACGGCAATTGCATAGCTGTTTCAAGCAGCCGCGTGATCACCTTCACGCCTGCGCCCACGCTGAATGCTGGTCCCAATGGAACGGTGTGCGCGAACAACGCCGCCATCAACCTGAACGGCAGCATCACCGTTGCCACCGGCGCCATCTGGAGCGGCGGCACGGGCACCTTCAGCCCGAACAACAGCACGCTGAACGCCATCTACACCCCAAGCGCCGCCGAACGCGCAGCTGGCACAGTGACGCTCACGCTCACCACGGTGGGCAACGGCAACTGCTCGCCCGTGAGCGATCAAGTGACCTACACCATCACGCCTGCACCCACCGCGAACGCGGGTGCTGACCGTGTGCTCTGCGCGAACAATCCCTCGACGGGCTTGTCCGGCGCCTTCTCCATCGCCACGGGCGGCGTTTGGAGCGGCGGCAATGGCACCTTCGATCCCAGCACCACGAACATGAGCGCGATCTACACGCCGACGGCGGCCGAGATCGCAGCGGGCACGCTGACCTTGACCTTGACCACTACGGGCAACGGTCTCTGCAATGCGGCCACCGACCAGATGGTGATCACCTTCACGGATGCGCCCACCGCGAATGCAGGTCCAAACGTGACGGTGTGCTCGAACAGTGCTGCGGTTGCGCTGAATGGCACCGTAGTGACCGCGACGGGCGGGACTTGGAGCGGCGGCACGGGCACCTTCTCGCCGAATGCGAGTACGCTTAATGCTACGTACACGCCCGGTGCAGCGGACATCGCTGCAGGCCAAGTGCTGCTCACGCTCACCACTACGGGTAATGGCAATTGCGCTCCAGCGACCTCCACGCGCATCATCACCTACACGCCGGCGCCCATCGTGAATGCTGGTGCGAACGGAACGGTGTGCGCGAACGCTCCGGTGATCATCCTGAACGGCAGCGTTACCGGCGCCGTGGGCGGTGTATGGTCGGGTGGGGCCGGTGTGTTCTCCCCGAACAGCATTACCCTGAACGCCACCTACACGCCGACCGCAGCGGAAATCGCCAGTGGAGGCGTGACGCTCACACTCACCTCCGCCGGGAATGGGTTGTGCAATCCTGTGAGCAGCCAGGTCACCTACACGATCACGCCTGCGCCAACGGTCAACGCGGGCGCGGATCAATCGCTCTGCGGGAACAATGCGAACGCGGTGCTGAATGCCACGGTCACCGTAGCCACGGGCGTGCAGTGGTCCGGTGGTTCAGGCCTCTACGCTCCGGGCAGCACGGCGCAGAACATCACCTACATGCCTTCGCCGATCGAAATCGCCAATGGCAGCGTGACGCTCACCGTGACGACCACGGGCAATGGCAATTGCGCCCAAGTATCTGACCAGGTCACGCTCAACTTCACGAATGCGCCCGTTGCGAATGCAGGCCCTGACCAAACGGTCAGCTCGAACAACGCGAACACCACCTTGTCCGGTTCCTTCAGCGTGGCCAACAGCATCGTGTGGAGCGGCGGCGCGGGCACTTACGATCCGAACAACACCTCGGTGAATGCGGTGTACACGCCCACTGCCGCAGAGATCGCCGCAGGCAGCGTCACACTGACCATGACCACCACGGGCAACGGAGCATGCGCGCCATCGAGCGACCAGATGACGATCACCTTCGGCGCGGCGCCCACGGCGAATGCGGGCGCTGATCAGACCATTTGCGCGAACAACGCCAGCGTGGTGCTGAACGGCATGGTGACGATCGCCACGGGCGGCATCTGGAGCGGCGGCACGGGCACCTTCGCGCCCAACAGCGCTGCGCTGAATGCGACCTACGTGCCCAGTGCGGCCGAGATCGCCGCAGGCACGGTGACGCTTACGCTCACGACAGTCGGCAACGGCAATAGCAATCCGGTGAGCGATCAGTTGGTGATCACCATCACGCCAGCCCCTGTCGTGAGCGCTGGAGCGAACGTCATGGTGTGCGGCAATCAATCAACCGCGCAATTGGCCGGTGTGGTGAACAACGCAACAGGCGGTGTCTGGAGCGGCGGCGCAGGCACCTTCAACCCGAGCAGCAATAACCTGAATGCGACCTACGCGCCGAGCTTGGGTGAGATTGCCGCAGGAACAGTCACGCTCACCTTGACCAGCACCGGGAACGGCCTGTGCAATGCAGTGAGCGATCAAGTGCTCATCACCATTGCTCCAACACCCGTGGTGAACGCTGGGGCTGATGCCACGGTGTGCTCCAACAATGCCTCGGTGCAATTTGCCGCTTCCGTGACCAATGCGGGCGGCGGCATCTGGAGCGGTGGCACGGGTGGTTTCTCACCCAGCATCACGGCGCTGAACGCAGTGTACACGCCGAGCACCACGGAATTGAACAACGGCTCGGTCACATTGAATCTGACGAGCACCGGCAACGGCACCTGCGCGCAGGTCACCGACCAGGTCTTCATCGTTTTCACGCAAAGCCCCGTGGTGAACGCCGGCCTTGACCGCACCGTCTGCTCCAATGATCCCACTGTTGTGTTGAACGGATCGGTGACGATCGCCACGGGCGGCGTGTGGAGCGGCGGTGGCGGAACCTTCACCCCGAATGCGAATACGCTGAACGCGACCTATGTGCCGAGCCCGGCTGAAGCAGCTTTGGGCACCGCTACGCTGACCTTGACCAGCACCGGCAACGGGCTGTGCAATGCAGTGAGCGACCAGATGGTGATCAACATCATTGGCGCACCGGTGGCCAATGCGGGCACCGACCTCTTCGTGTGCAGCAACAATCCGCAAGTGCAGCTTGGCGGTAGCGTCAGCGGAGCCGGTGGCGGACAATGGAGCGGCGGCGCGGGCACATTCGCGCCGAGCATCGCATCGCTGAATGCGGTTTACACGCCAACGCCTGCGGAGGTAGCGGCAGGCACCCTCAATCTCACGTTGACCACGATCGGCAATGGCAATTGCGTCGCGGTATCGGATCAGGTGCTGATCACCTTCACAGCGGCGCCAACAGCGAATGCCGGTGCAGGCAGCGTGTTCTGCGCGAACAACGCGAACATCCCCCTGAATGGCAGCGTGACCGTGGCCAATGGCGGAGCATGGTCCGGTGCACAGGGCACCTTCAACCCGAATGCCAATGCGCTCAATGCGCTGTACACGCCATCGGTAGGCGAGCTCGCTGCTGGCAACGTGACCTTGGTTCTGACCACCACCGGCAACAATGGATGCAATGCGGTGAGCAGCCAAGTGACCTACTTCTTCACACCCGCGCCAACGGCCAACGCTGGTGCTGATCTGTTCAGCTGCGCGAACAATGCAACCGTGCAACTGAATGGTGCGGTCACTGTGGCAGCCGGCGGTCTCTGGACCGGTGGAACGGGCGGCTTCAGCCCGAACAACGGCACCCTGAATGCGACCTACACGCCGAGCGCAGCGGAGATCGCAGCGGGCAGCGCCACGCTCACGCTCACCACGGTGGGCAATGGCTCTTGCAACGCGGTGAGCGATCAAGTGGTGATCAACATCGCTCCTGCGCCGGTCGTGAGTGCAGGTGCTGCGCTGCAGGCTTGCGCGAACAATGCCGTCGTGCAACTGAACGGATCGGTGCTGAATGCTGCTGGCGGCACATGGAGCGGCGCGGGTTCATTCAGCCCGAATGCGAGCACGCTGAACGCGAGCTACACCCCAACGGCGGCTGAGATCGCCAATGGAAGCGCAACGGTGACTTTGACCAGCACGGGAAATGGCTTCTGCACGGCGGTCCCGAGCGAGGTGACCATCACCTACACGCCGGCACCAACTGTGGAAGCAGGCAATCCTCAAACACTCTGCGCCAACAACGCTGCTGTGCAGCTCGCAGGCAGCGTTACCGGCGCCACCGGCGGCATCTGGAGCGGCGGTGCCGGCACTTTCGCGCCGGGCGCGAACGCATTGAGCGGGGTTTACGCGCCGAGCACGGCCGAGATCAACGCAGGCAATCTTTCGTTGTTCCTCACCTCCACCGGAAATGGCGGATGCAGCGCCGTGCATGATTCGGTTCAGATTTTCTTCACGCCTGCACCAACCTCGAATGCCGGTGCCGATGCGCACGTCTGCGCCAACGCGCCGCAAGTCCAGTTGGATGGAGCGGTGACGGTGGCCGGCGGTGGTGTGTGGAGCGGGGGCAACGGCGCTTTCACGCCGAGCAGCGCCGCACTGAGCGCGACGTATGCGCCGAGCCTGAACGAGATCGCTGCCGGCCAAGTGTCCTTGACGCTCACGACCGCCGGCAACGGCAACTGCATCGCTGTGCAGGATGCGATGGTGATCATCATTGATCCGGTGCCGGTGGTGAACGCCGGCCCTGACCAGGCGATCTGCGCGAACAACCCGAGCCTGCAACTGAATGGCTTCGTTGGCAACGCCCCGGGCGCGGTCTGGAGCGGCGGCATGGGCAACTATGTGTCGGGTGCTACAGCCACAGCCACGGAGTACATCCCGACCGCGGCCGAGATCGCAGCGGGCTCCATCAACTTCACGCTCACCAGCACGGGCACCACGATCTGCAGCGCCATAAGCGATCAGATGGTGGTCACCTTCACTGGTTCGCCAGTGGTGGACGCCGGTGCGGATCTGGCGATTTGCGCCAACAATTCCGCTGCGCAATTGAACGGCAACGTGATCAACGCCAATGGCGGCGCATGGTCCGGTGGCAATGGCACGTATTCGCCAGCGAGCAACGTGTTCGCACCGGTGTACACGCCCACTGCTGCGGAAGTGGCTTCGGGCAGCGTGGCGCTGACATTGACGAGCATGGGCAACGGGAACTGCTTCGCAGTGAACGACCAGGTGCTCATCACCTTCACGCCTGCACCTGTTGCGAATGCTGGAGCAGATCTCAATGTCTGTGAAAACAACCCCGTGGTGGACCTCAACGGTTCGATGACCGTGGCAACGGGTGGCACATGGAGCGGTGGTCTGGGCTCGTTTGCGCCGGACGCCAACACACTGAGCGCGCAGTACGCGTTGACACCTTTTGAGTTGCAGCAAGGAAGCGTCTCGCTCACTTTGGCCAGCACGGGCAATGGCAACTGCCTCGCGGTGAGTGATCAGTTGACGATCACTGTGACTCCTGCGCCTGTGGTGAATGCTGGTGCGGACATCACGGCTTGCTCGAACGCCTTGCAGGTACCGTTGAATGGCACTGTCAGCGGGGGCGCGAGCACGGGCCAGTGGAGCACTTCGGGCACGGGGATCTTCTCGCCCAGTCAGAACGTGCTGAACGCGACCTACATCGCCAGCAGCCTTGATTCGCTGAACGGCAGCGTGGACCTCACGCTAACCTCCACTAACAACGGTCTTTGCGCGAGCGTAAGCGACATGCTCACACTCACCATCCTGCCGAACGCGATCGCGAACGCAGGTGCTGACCAGACCATCTGCGCCTCACAAAGCACCATCAACCTGAGCGGTACGATAACCGGCAATGCCACGCAAGGCACTTGGACCTCCACAGGTGCGGGCAGCTTCTCGCCGAGCGCGGATGCGGCGAACGCGGTCTACACCATTGCACCGAGCGATGCCGCGAATGGCACGGTCACCTTCACGTGGAGCGTGAATAGCTGCGACAATGCCATGGATCAGGTGGTGCTCACCATCACGCCTGTATCGGTGGTGGATGCCGGAACGGACCAAGTGACGTGCGTGAGCGATTTGAGCATCCTGGTGAACGGCACGGTCAACGGCGCTTCCACTACCGGTGTTTGGAGCAC
Source organism: Flavobacteriales bacterium (assembly GCA_016705545.1). Classification (GTDB taxonomy): domain Bacteria; phylum Bacteroidota; class Bacteroidia; order Flavobacteriales_F; family PHOS-HE28; genus PHOS-HE28. The sequence goes on along the minus strand of JADIYA010000001.1, from coordinate 779,094 downwards.
GCTCGGCACGGGCAGCTTCCAGAATGCGAGCACGGCGCTCGCCAACATCTATAATGCGAGCACATTGGATTCGCTGGCCGCTGGTGTGGACCTCGTGCTCACGGCAACCAACACGGGCGTGTGCCCTGCAGCGTCGGATACTGTGCATATCGGCATCCTGCCTTTCGGCACGGTGAACGCAGGCGCCGACCTGAGTTACTGCGCCAACAATGCCACGGTGGCGCTGAACGGATCGCTTGTGGGCGATGCCACCCAGATCCAGTGGACCAGCTCCGGCACGGGCTCATTCTTCCCGAACAACGAGGTGCTCACGCCCACCTATATCCCAAGTGCGCTCGACACGGCCATCGGCAACCTGACCCTCACGCTGAGCGCACTGAACAGCTGCAACAGCGCCACTGATGCGATGCAGCTGACGCTCACTCCAGCGCCTTACGTGAATGCTGGTCCGGACCAGACCTACTGCAACCAAGTGACGCAATTCGACTTGAGCGGTGCAATCAGCGGCATCACCAACATGGGCCAGTGGAGCACCAATGGCACCGGGACCATTGCCAGCGCTGGTGCGTTGAACACCACGTACACCGCCAGTCCGGCTGACGTGGCCGATGGCCAGATCACTTTCACGCTGAGTTCATTGAACAACGGCACCTGCAACGCGGTGAGCGATCAGATGACAATCTACCTCACCAATGGTCTTGCGGCCAATGCGGGTCCCGACCAGAGCGTATGCGTCACCAGCACGTACGCACAGCTGCAAGGCCAGATCATCAACGGGTCGCCATCGGGCACATGGTCTGCCACGGGCACTGGCTCCTTCTTGCCGAGCGCCGATGTGCTCAATGCGCAGTACCACTTCACTGCAGCCGACATGGCGAACGGCAGCGTGGTGCTCACGTTCGTCAGCACCAACACGGGCACCTGTCCGCCGGTGCAGGACCAGATGGTGCTCACCTTCGGCAACAGCAGCTTCGCTTATGCGGGTGCAGATCAAAACCTCTGTGCCAATGCGCCGATCGCGCAGCTCGCCGGCAACTTCAGCGGCGGCGCCCAAGGCAGCGTGTGGACCAGCAATGGCTCGGGTTTCTTCAGCAACAGCACAGACCCGAACTGCACATACACCCTGAGTGCGAATGACATCGCCAATGGGGGTGTGCAGCTCACCCTCACGACCATCACCAACGGCACTTGCGCCGTGGCCAGTGATGCGATCTCCTTGAGCGTGCAAGCCTTGCCGAGCATCAATGCGGGCAACGACATCGTGGCCTGCAGCGCCGCTCCGGTGCAAGTGGTGGCCAATGCAGCGAACGCGCCGGGCGGATCCTGGAGCACTTCGGGCAGTGGCTCCTTCCTCGATGCGAATGCCTTGGCCACGCTCTACTATCCGAGCGCAGCAGATAGCACGGCCGGCACGGTGTCGCTCACCGTCACCACGACCGGTGTTGCACCGTGCAGTGCGGTGTCGGATGCCCTGGTGATCAGCTTCGGAGGTGGCCTGGCCGCTTCAGCTGGCGCCGATATGATCGCGTGCAGCACCGATCCGAACATCGTGCTGAACGGCGCCGTCGCCGGCACTAACACAGGCCAGTGGAGCACCACGGGCACGGGCTCCTTCATGCCCAGTGCCACAGCGTTGGATGCCACCTACGTGCCTGGTGGGGCGGACTTCGTGATCGGCAACGTGTCATTGATCCTGAGCACCACCAACAACCAAGGCTGCGCCGCAGGCCGCGATACGCTGGTGGTGAGCTACCATGTGCCACCGGTGGTGAACGCCGGGGCGGATGTGCTGCTCTGCAACGGCTTGGAGGATGTTCAACTCAATGGGGTGGAACAGAATGCGGGTAGCGTGCAGTGGTTCACCACGGGCACGGGTAGTTTCAATCCAGCGGCCGATGTGGTCAGCGCGGTGTACGCGCCAACTGCCAATGACAGCATCTCGGGAGGGGTGTACTTGATTCTCACTGGCTTCGGAACCGGCACCTGTGGCAATCATAGCGATTCGCTCTTCATCGACATCGGCCCGACGCGCATCGCGAATGCTGGGAGCGACATCAGCCTCTGCGCCGACGGGAACTTCTGGCAGATGGCCGGATCAGTGACCGGTGTAAGCGGCGGGGTGTGGAGTACCGCGGGAACGGGAACATTCCTCCCAAGCCCAACGGCGCTGTCCGCCACCTATGTGCCCAGCCAGACCGACCTGGTGTTCCCGCAGCTCCAGTTCGTGCTGTCCACCACTGGGAACATGGGTTGCCCCGCGCATACCGATACGATGGTGGTGAACCTGCAGGCACCGCCCTCGGTGAATGCTGGCGCCGACATCAATGTGTGTGATGCGAGCAGCGCGATCAACCTCAGCGGTTCCTTCACCGGTGCTGGCGGTGTACTGTGGACCTCGAACGGTTCCGGCGTGTTCGTGCCCAGCAACACGGCAGCGAATGCCAGCTACCAGCCCGGACCGACGGACGAGCAGAACGGCACCATTCGGATGATCCTGACCACCACCGGCAACGGTTTCTGCGCCGCGGCGAGCGACACGACCTTCCTCTCGTTCGTGAATCCCTTGCAAGCATCGTTCAGCGTCAGCAACGCGTGCGTGGGATCGCAGACCGTATTCACCAGCACCAGCACGACCACGGGTTCGCCCATCATCGGCTGGACCTGGACCTTCGGCAATGGGGCTACGGCAACGGGTCCGCAGACCAGCACCTCGTTCGCCACGGCCGCCCAATACAGCGCAACGCTGACCGTGTTCGCGCAGAATGGCTGCAGCCACACTGCCACGCAGGTCTTCGATATCCTGGATGCACCGATTGCGGGCTTCAGCATCAGTGGTGATCTCTTCACGGACACGCCGATCGCGTTCGCGGATAGCTCCGTTGGCGCCACCAATTGGCACTACAGCTTCGGGGATGGATCCGGCGCGATCATCGCAGAGCCTGCGCATGAGTATGCGCAGGCTGGGCAGTACGTCATCGTGCAAACGGTGACCAACGCGGCGGGCTGCACGGACCAGGATTCCTTGCTCATCGTCATCGAGGAGAAGGACGTCCTTCCGCCAAAACTCCCGAATGCCTTCAGCCCGAACGGTGATGGCGTGAACGACGTGTTCTATGTGCGCGGCGGGCCATTCCTCACCATTGAACTGAGGATCTACAACGGCTGGGGTGAATTGATCTTCGAGACCACTGACCCCGCCTTCGGCTGGGACGGGACCTACAACGGCAAACCGGAGATCAACGGCGTATACGTGTACACCGTGGTCGCCACCTCGGTCGATGGCCTGGAGCACGACCGTTCCGGCAAAGTCACCTTGATCCGATAGCGCAATCCTGAGCAACCATGAGAACGAGCAAGAACCTATTGTCGACCCTCGCGCTTTGCGGCGTTGGCCTTCTACGCGCCCAGGATGGCCAGCTGTCGCAGTATGATGCGGCGCCGGTGATGCTGAACCCGGCGCTGACGGGCATGTACGAGAACGCGGAGTTCCGCATGGCGTGCAACGTGCGCAGCCAGTGGAACAGCCTGGCGAGCAACTTCCTCACCACGGCCTTCGGGTACGACCTCTCCTTCCAGAGGCGCTTCGGCGTGGGGATGTCGTTGAGCAACTACAACATGGCGGGGATCATGAACAACTTCCAGTTCGGGCTCTCAGGAGCCTATAACGTATCGGATCCCAAGGCGCACCACACTCTTTCGACAGGCGTTCATCTCGGTCTGCTGTACAAGAAGGTGAATGACCAGAATCTGCTCTGGGACTCGCAGTACAGCAACGGTTACTTCAATTCCGACCTTCCATCCGGCGAGATCACCCAGCGCGGCGCGCGACTGATGCCCGATGTCTCCGTTGGCCTGGCTTATCGCTCGACCAATCCGCGCAGGAGCATCAACCCTTTCGTGAACGCGGCGCTCTTCCACGTGACCATGCCCGACGAATCGATCTACCGCACGGCCAAGAGCAAGATGCCGATCCGTTATTCGGCCAACGGTGGCGTGCGCGTGAAGCTCTCAGAGGGGCTGATCCTGATCCCGCAAGGCCTGTACATGCGCCAAGGCAACGACCAGCAGATCCATGCGGGCATGATGGGCGAGTTCGCCATCGGCGGCTCTGTTTACAGCGCGATCTGCGGGGCGTCTTACCGCGTCAGGGATGCCATCGTGGCGCACGTGGGGCTGAAGCACAAGAACAGCGCCTACCGCTTCAGCTACGACGTGAACACATCGCCGCTGCGCTCGTATTCCCGCAGCAACGGGGCCTTTGAGTTCTCGATCATCTATTACGGCACGCATGCGGGCCGTGAGCGGCGATTGACGAGCAGCGCGTTCTGATCCCGGCAAGGGATGCGGATGGCGCGATGAGCACGGTGCTCCAGTCTATTTCAGCGTGACGCGCTTCACCACGCGTCCAGCACTGGTATTGATGCTGACCAGATATGGGCCTGCTGCCAGTTTGCTCACATCGAGTTGAAGATTCGTGGCAACGCTGTTCGGGCTCTCCGACAGGGCCATTCCACCGCGTGCATCGATGATCTCGACGCGCTCCAAGGGCGCACCGCTGGCGTTGCTGATGTTGAGGATGCCATCGGCAGGGTTCGGCCACAGGCCCATTGGGGCATCCATGGCTTCTTGGGTCCCCGTGGGCACTTCCACTGTGAGCTGGATCATCGGGCGCCGATCATCCATGCTGACGTTGTTGAAGGTGCTGGACAGCGAGGCCTGAAAGCTGGTATTGCCGCTGGCGTAAATGCGGTCCACCACGGTCGTATTCACCCATTCGAACGCGCCTGTGGCGATGGGTGCGGGTGCCGCTGAGATGTCCCATTCCGTGAGGATTTCCAAGGAGCCGCCGGTGTAAGTAAAGGGAGGGTTGAGCGTGAAGTCGATGTAGTCCGGTTCGGCCGTAGCAGGGATCGACTGCGTGGCATTGGTGTACACCAGCACTGAGCCGGCGTTCAGGTTGGCCCAGATTTCCGTAGCGTTCGCGTACGCGGCCACGCTCGAGTTCTTCATGTAGATGTTGAAGACGGCGGGTCCTGCTGCTGTGCTGGCTGTGCTCTTCATCCAGCCGGTGCTCAGGATAATAGTGCCGGGGATGATGCCCGCTGCTGCCAGTTCCGCTTGCGTGTAGAGGTACGCGAAGCGGCTGTATCGGTAGAAGAGCGTGGACGACAAGTAGATGGGGCCCACGGCGTACAAAGGCGTGTTCGGTGCGCCGGTGTTGATCTCCAGGACTTGGGCGCGCGCCTGAAAGCCACTCACGGACAACAGGGTCAGCACCAGCAAATGGGCAAGGCTCCGACTGAGTAGCGTGTGCTTCATGGTGTGTTTATCACGATTGATGGATTGACCAGTGCCGCCGCTGCGATGAGAGGTGGCAGAACAAACCTAATCGATAAGCGTGAAGATGACCTGAGCCCGATATGGGCCGATCAGTTATCCGGAATGGAACACAGGAAGCTGGAGCTCCGCTTACCCCTTCAGCGCCTCCGCACCGCCCACGATCTCGAGGATCTCGTTCGTGATGCTGGCCTGGCGCGCCTTGTTGTAGGAGAGCTTCAGGCCTTTCAGCAGCGAGTCGGCGTTGTCGGTGGCCTTGTGCATGGCGGTCATGCGGGCGCCGTGCTCGGCAGCATGGCTGTCGAGCAGCGCCTTGTAGAGCTGGATCTTCAGGCTCTTGGGGATGATCTCCTCCACGATGGTGGCGCGGTCCGGCTCCATGATATGATCGGACTTGGCTCCGCCGTTGGCCTTCTTCTCAGCGGGCAGAATCGGGAGGAACTGCTCCTCCGTGGTGATCTGCACCGCCGCGTTCTTGAACTTGTTGTAGAAGAGCACCACGCGATCGTAGCTCCCGTCAGCGAACTGCTTCATGAGCAATTCAGCCACCGGTGCTGCCTTGTCGAAGCTGAGGCCATCGAAGAGCGAGGCCAGGTCCGAGGGTAATGCCGCGTCGAGCAGGCCGCTGCGGCGGTAGAGGTCCATGGCCTTCTTGCCGATAGGGAGCACATGCGCTTGCTGGCCATTGGCTTGTGCGCTGTTCAGGGCCGTGCGCACCAGGCGGAACACCTGCGTATTGAAGGCTCCGGCCAAGCCGCGATTGCTCACGATGGGCACGAGCAGCACCTTCTTCACCTCGCGCTGCGCGCTGTACTTGCCTTCGCTGCTGTCGAGGCTCGCGCTCACATTGCCCAGGATGGTCTGCAGCTTCTCGGCATAGGGGCGCATGCGCACGATCGCATCCTGCGCGCGACGCAGCTTGGCCGCGCTCACCATCTTCATGGCGGCGGTGATCTGCTTGGTGCTGTTCACCGAGACGATCCGGTTGCGTACTTCCTTCAGGCTGGGCATGGTGCGGTGCTGGTGGTTCAGGGTTGCAGGTCGACCCGGAGGATCGATGCTGCATGGTATTCAGCTCTTAGTTGTCGAGGCTCTTCACCAGGTCCTTGGCAACGGCTTCCAGCGTGCCGGTGATCTGATCGTTGTAATCGCCCTTCTTCAGCGCGGCCAGCACATCGCTGTGCTTGTTGCGCAGCATGGTGATGAACTCGGCCTCGAACTGCTTCACGTTCTTGACGGGGATCCTGCTCAGCAGGCCCTTGGTGCCGAGGTAGATGATGGCGATCTGCTCCTCCACCCGCATGGGGCTGTTCTGGCCCTGCTTCAGGATCTCCACGTTGCGCGCGCCCTTGTCGAGCACGGCCTTGGTGGCGGCATCGAGGTCGGAGCCGAACTTCGAGAAGGCCTCCAGCTCGCGGTACTGTGCCTGGTCGAGCTTCAGGGTACCGGCCACCTTCTTCATGCTCTTGATCTGCGCGTTGCCGCCCACGCGGCTCACGCTGATGCCCACGTTGATCGCTGGGCGCACACCGCTCAGGAAGAGGGTGCTCTCCAAGAATATCTGGCCATCGGTGATCGAGATCACGTTGGTGGGGATGTAAGCCGAAACGTCCCCGGCCTGCGTTTCAATGATGGGCAGCGCGGTGAGTGAGCCGCCGCCTTTCACTTTGCCCTTCAGCGAAGCGGGCAGGTCGTTCATCTCGGAAGCCACCTTGTCGTCGGCGATCACCTTTGCGGCGCGCTCCAGCAAGCGGCTGTGCAGGTAGAACACGTCGCCGGGGTAAGCCTCACGGCCGGGCGGACGGCGCAGCAGCAGTGATACCTCGCGGTAGGCCACGGCCTGCTTCGAGAGATCATCGTACACGATCAGCGCGGGACGGCCGGTATCGCGGAAGTACTCACCGATGGCCGCACCGGTGAAGGGGGCGTAGAACTGCATCGGCGCGGGGTCGCTGGCGTTGGCGGCCACCACGGTGGTGTAGGCCATGGCGCCGTTCTCTTCGAGTGTCTTCACGGTTCCTGCCACGGTGCTGCCCTTCTGGCCGATAGCCACGTAGATGCAGTACACTGGTTTGCCGGCCTCGTAGAATTCCCGTTGGTTGATGATGGTGTCGATCGCCACCGTGCTCTTGCCGGTCTGACGGTCGCCGATGATCAATTCGCGCTGGCCGCGGCCAATGGGGATCATGGCGTCAATGGCCTTGATGCCGGTCTGCAGCGGCTCCTTCACGGGCTCGCGGTAGATCACGCCCGGTGCCCGGCGCTCGATGGGCATCTCGAAGAGCTCGCCTGCGATGGGACCCTTGCCATCGATCGGCTCGCCCAAGGTGTTCACCACGCGGCCCACCATGCCTTCGCCGGTGCTGATGCTTGCGATGCGCTTGGTGCGCTTCACGGTGTCGCCTTCCTTGATGCCCACGCTGGGGCCCAGGAGCACGGCGCCCACGTTGTCCTCCTCGAGGTTCAGCACGATGCCGCGCAATCCGCTGGGGAACTCGATGAGCTCACCGCTCTGCACGCCGCGCAGTCCGTAGATGCGGGCGATGCCGTCACCGACCTGGAGCACCGTTCCGACCTCTTCGAGTTCGGCCTCGCTGCGGAAACCGGCGAGTTCTTGTTTGAGGATCGCCGATACTTCGGCGGGTTTCACTTCGGCCATGGCCTTATTGCTTTAGATCGCGGGGATGTACGGGTTCTTGGAGAATTCGCGGCGCAGATCGGCGAGGCGGCGGCTCACGGTGCCGTCGTACTGCTCATCGCCGATGCGGATGCTCACGCCTCCGATCAGGGCGGGATCGACCTTCTCCTTCAGATCGATCGTCTTGCCAGGGTGCTGCTTCATCGCCAGTGCGATCACCTGGGCGCGGGTATCTGCATTCAGCGCAACAGCGCTGGTGACCACAGCGGTCACGATGTTCTGGTCCACCTTGAAGAGCTCGTTGAATGCGGCGGCCACATCAGGCAACAGCGATTCGCGGCCTTTGCGCACCAGGATGCCCATGTAAGACCTGGTGATCGGGCCCACCTTATCGCCGAAGATGCCCTTGAGGATCCGGTCCTTCGCATCGGACTTCACAACCGGGCTTTTCAGGATCACCACCAGCTCGCGATTCTCGGCGCAAGTGCTCGCCAAAAGGCGCATATCGCCCTGCATCGCATCAAGCTGACCCTTCTCCCGGGCCATGTCCATCAGCGAACGGGCGTAACGATATGCGACCGGTGCGGGGTTCTTCATGACTTGCGCAGCTCGGCTTCGGTCATCACCTTGTCCACCAGGGATTGCTGCGCGGCGCGATCGGCGAGCTTCTCCTTGAGGATCACTTCGGCCACCTGGATGCTGAGCTCGGCGAGCTGGTTCTTCATCTCCACGATGGCGGCCTTCTTCTCGTTCTGGATATCGGCACGGGCGCGTGACAGAAGCGCTTCAGCCTCGGCTTTCGCCTTTCCTTTCGCTTCGGCGATCTCCTTGTCGCGGATGTCGCGTGCCTCCTTCAGCAGCACCTCGCGCTCTTCGCGAGCAGCGCGCATGAGCTCCTCGTTCTTCGCGCCCAAGGCGGCCATCTCCTCGCGAGCGCGTTTCGCTTCATTCAACGCATCGGCGATGCTGGCCTCACGCTCCTTCAACCCATTGAGGATGGGCTTCCAGGCGAACTTGGCCAGGATGAAGAGCACGGTCAGGAAGGTCAGCGTCATCCAGAAGATGAGGCCGATGGAGGGCTCTACGAGGCTCGCGAGCAGCATGGGCGTGCGGGATCAGTGGGGTGAATGACTGAACAACGGAAGGCCGCTGATTAAGCGGTCTTCAGCACCACCAGCAGGCCCACCACCATCGCGAAGAAGGCAGCACCTTCAACAAGAGCGGCGGTGAGGATCATGTTGGCGCGCAGGTCGTTGATCGACTCGGGCTGGCGGGCCATGGCTTGCACGGCGTCACCGCCGATGCGGCCGATGCCAACACCGGCACCAAGGGCAGCGAGACCAGCGCCGAGAGCAGCGATACCGTAACCGGTGCCGAGGTCGAGGAGAACAGAGAGGAACATGGGAACGTGGTTGTTTGTGAAGGTTCTAGTGATGGTGCGGCTCCTCAACGGCAGCACCGATGTACATGGCGCTGAGGAAGGTGAAGACATAGGCTTGGATGAAGGCCACGAGCAGTTCGAGGCACATCATGAACACCGTGAAGGCCCAGGAGCCGATGGCCACGCCGTAGCCGGCGCCCGCACTGGTCTCGCCGAAAACGAAGATCAGGCTGAAGAAGCTGAGCGCGATGATGTGGCCCGCCGTGATGTTGGCGAAGAGTCGTATCATGAGCACGAATGGCTTCAGGAACATGCCCAGGATCTCTACCGGAGTGAGGATGGCGAGCACCCAGCCGGGCACGCCTGGCATGGCCAGGATGTGATGCCAGTAGTGCTTGTTGCCGTTCACCGTGACGATGATGAAGGTGATCAGGGCCAGCACGATCGTCACGGCGATGTTGCCGGTGAGGTTGGCGCCGCCGGGGAAGAAGGGGACCAGTCCGAGCAGGTTGTTCAGGAAGATGAAGAAGAAGGCCGTGAGCAGGTAGGGCAGGAAGCGCTCGTACTTGTGGCCGATGGCGCTCTTGGCCACATCGTCGCGCACGAAGAGGATGATGGGCTCAATGAGGTTCTGCAGGCCGGTGGGCGCCTGACCCGCGCGGCGGGTGTAGGCTTTGGCCACGCTGAGGAAAATGATGAGCAGGAGCGTCACGCTCACGAAGAGGCTCATCACGTTCTTGGTGATGCTGATGTCCCAAGTGGCCTTCGTGAGCTCCTCGTTGATGGTCGCGTGATGCGCGTCGGAGCCATCGGGCGAATCGGTGGCGGCTATGTGTCCATCGTGCAGCAGGTAGCCGCCGTAGGTCTTATGGCCGTGGTCGAAACGGCTGCTGCTGAACACGCTCAGGCCGCGCTCGCTGTTGTATAGGATGATGGGCAGCGGCAAGCTGGTGTGGCCCCAGAGGTGCCAGCCATGCTCATCGCCGATGTGGCTCATGATGAGCGTGCCGGCGTCGAAGCCTTTCTTCTCTTCATGGTGCGCGGCCTCTGCCTCGTGGACCGTGGTGGTCGCGGCCATAGCGGAGTCGGCATGTGCATGATCGGCGTGGTCATGAACCGCTTGATCGGCCTGTACAGTGCCCGCTTCGGGGTGCTCATGCCCTTCATGCTGCGCGGAAAGAGGACCCATCAGCAGGGCTGCCATCAACAGGAAACTCAGGCGCAGCAAGGCTTTCATCGACATGGATGCGGGACGGTGCCCTCTCTTTGCGGCCGCGAATGTAGGCAACCGCTTCATTCAGGAAAGCGATGATCTGCAATCACCGGCTCCTTGTCTCCTTGAACAGGTACATCATGGCCCCGGCAATGCCCGCGAGGCTCAGCACCAAGGTGAAGACCGGGAAGGGCCAATGGAGTTGCCGATCGAGCCACCAGCCGCCGAAGGTGAAGGCCAGCACGATGCCCAGCATCGTGAATCCGAGGCCGGTGTAGCGCATGTAATTGTCGTAGCCCTTGCGCGCCTTCTTCAGGTCATCTTCGGCACTCATGCCTTCGGCAGCTTGCGCGACAGGCCGCTGAGCCGCACCGTGCTGAAGGCGAGGAAGGCCAGATAGAGCACTGCGAAGGCGATGCCCGAGATCATCAGGGTCTCTTTCGGGGCGCGCAGCAAGAGCACCACGAGCACACCGAGCGATAGGAGCATCTTGAGCATGAGTCCGCCCATGAAGCGGCGGACAAAGCCTTTGGGGTCAGTGGCCATGGCGTGCTCCTGCCAGAGGTGGAGCGATGCGGTGATCAAGGCGAACCACGCAAGCATGATGGCGTGCAGCGGCTCGAACGGGACCCGAAGTCCATAGAGCGCGATCCAGAGCAGCACGGCCATGGCTGCGGTGAAGAGTCCGATGGGAATGAGGAAGGACCAGCGCTGTGGGGCCATGGGGCGGCACCCATTCGGGTGTCGGCAATCAGGTCAGAAAAGAGGATCAGCGGCCCGCCTGCGCCTGCTCGGGCCGGGGTGCGCTCTGCAAGCGAACAGGGTCCATTTCCTTCACCACACCACCGGCCATGCTGCAATTGCCGGTGAAAACGGCGCCCGGCTCAATGGCCAGCTTCTTCGTATTGATGTCGCCCTGGAGCTTGGCGGTGGCCTTGAGGCTCAGCAGGTCCTGGCAATTGATCTTACCCACCAAGGTGCCCTCAATGTCGCTGCTCTGGCAAATCACCTCGCCCTCAATCACGCCGGTTTGCCCAATGATCACACGGCCGCGGGCATTCACGGTGCCTTTCACCTTCCCATCGATGCGGATGTTGCTATCGCTGTTCACCTCGCCCACAATGGAGGTGCCCTCCATGATGCTGTTGATCTTGCCAGGGCTTACAGGTTCGTTGGGCTTGCTCATGGGTGCTGAGGCGGTTTTGTCGCTGCCGAACATGGCGAATGGGCGTTGGGTGAAACGTACCGTCGCGGGCAAATATAGCCGAAGCCTCCGCTTATCCTACTGACCGTCAAGGTAGTTCTGAAGGAAGAAGGCTTGATAACCGTCCACGTCCTTGTCCTTGAAGAAAGTTGCATAATTGGCCTGACTGATGGCGAAGACCGGATAGCCTTGGTCGGCGAGTCCTTGCAGCATATCCTCATTGCCGTAGAAGAGGTTGTGGTATTCAATGGCTTTGGCCTTATTCGGAAGCGGGGCTATGAGCACCAATCGCCTTTCGGCATCGAGGATGCTCCCGGAGACCTGCAAGGGGGTATGGCCGAAATAGGCTGCGTTGAAATCCGAGACCGCGGCGCGCATGACATCCATATCGGCGCCTGACGAAGGAACCACGACCACATAGGTCTGTGGCCCGTCGTCGGGAGAGTAGGCTGGGCCGGTGGGTGCCTTAGGCTTGGGCGCCCCTCCGCTTGCGCCATCCAAGCTGGCGAGCAGCTCTTCGGCGCGCGTGGCCTCCTCCGTGCCTGGGAATCCGTCCTTCACGGTGGTAAGCGCGGTTCGGTACTCCGGCACATTGCGTGTGCCACCGATGGCCATGGCCTTCAGGAAGTGGTACTTCGGACGGAAGTGGTTGTTCGGCTCTTCGAGGATCACGCGGTCGCAAGCCGTGATGGTGGGGTAATAGGCGCGATCCCGGAACATGCGATATACATCGCGGTAGGCCACCTCTTCCGCCGCCCGTCGCTCAGCATCGGCTTGCAGAAGATTGGGATCGCGCACCAGCCGGGCGAATTCAGAGTCGGGCCATCGCTCCAGTATGATGTCCGCATAGGTCTTCGAGCCGCTGCCGCCCATGAGGTCCACCCAGCCTTCGCTTTCCTTCTTCAGGTAAATGCGGTAGAGCTGATAGTGGCTTTCTGGGGTGTATTGGCATTCCTCGAAGCGGTTGTTGAGCACCTCGAAGCTCTCGATGGCATTGTCGATGTCCTTGAGCTGCTCCTTGTAGATCATGCCGCTGGCGTACAAGGCCCCGCAGATGCGGCCATTGGAGGCTGCCACGGCCGCTTCATCCTTGGGGATGTCGCGCAGGTATGATTCGGGATCTTTCCACTCGGCCTCTTTGCCCTCTTTCCCATCCGGCCCCTCTTCTTCCTCTTCCTCCTCGGATTGCGCCAGAGCGCTGCCGCTGCGGTCCTGCCGGCGCCAATCGTCCTCGAGCTTCCGGTTGCCCCACTTCTTCTTGAAGTTGGCCATGCCCCTGCCGACCTGCTGCGGGTCGTAGAAGTACCAGTTCCCGCGACCACCCGGGGGGGGGGCAACGGGCCGCTCGGCGGTGGCATCCGGAGCCGACCGGGCCTCCTCTTCCTTGCGGCGCTGTTCCTCTTCGGCATCCTCGCGCTGCCGGATGATGCTGCGGATCTTCTTCTGAAGCTCTTCAGGATCGAGGCCCATGAGGGCTTGCAGGCTGTCTTCGTGGGCAATGATCTCGAGCTGCTCCACCAGGTCACCGAGCACCCGCGCCCGTGTTTCCACCTCATCGAAGCGCACATGCTCCGGGTTCAGCAGGGCCTTGGTGCTGTCGTAGTACTGCTGCGCCGGTCGGTACAGGCGATCATCAAAATGCACATCGGCGAGCTTCAGGAAGCTCTTCGCTTTCTGTTTGCTGTCGTTGGTGCTCACCTTTACGCTGGTGCGCAGGTGCGCCAGCGCATCTTCCTTCTTGCGCTCCTTAAGGTCCAGTTCCGCCAAGGCGTAGTGGATCATGTCGAAGTGGTCGATGTGCTTATCGTCGCGCAGCATGCCCTTGAGCATCTTGCGCAAGGCCTTGCTGTCGCCCTTGTTGTAGGCGAGCGCTTGGAAGATCTGCGCGTGGAAGGCCATCTCATAGGGAGGGCCCATCTTGGCCACCGCCGCGAACTGATCGATGGCCTTCTTCTCCTGTCCTTTGAGCTGGTAGAGCTGCGCCAGCACGAAGGCCCATCGCACGCGCTCACGTTTGGTGCGCGCGATCGGAATCGCTCGCTCGAGGTGCATGATGGCATCATCGACCTTTCCGCGCTTGAGTTCCAGCTCGGCGTGCACGGCCGCTAGCAACCCTTCGTCGAGGTGCTTGGGCCGCTTCTTCGCGCTGCCCACATGATCCAAGGCGCTCTGGGCCTTCCCGAATTGCTCGAGCTCGATGGCCGTGCGCGCCAGCCAGATCTTCGCATCGTACTCGCGGTTGAAGCCCTTGTATTGCCGGGTGATATGCGCGAAGCCACGCTCGGCTTCGGAGTGGTTGCGCTTGTAGAACTGGCTGCGGGCGATCACGAACCACGCGTCGTCGATCCACGTGTTCTTCTCCTTCCCCTTGATATCCATGCTGTGCCGCTCAATCACCAGCGAGCACTTGTCGATGCACTTCTCCAGGTCCGGGGTGGCGCTCTTGGCCTGTTGCTCGCTGCCGTAGATGAACAGCGGGAGCACCTTGTCGAAGTCGTCGACATGGGCGTCCTCAATGCCCATAACCGTCTCCTTCAGCTTCTCATTGGCATTGAACCAGCCGTTGTCGCGCGCAGTGAGCCGGTGGTACGTACGGTTCACGAAACTGTCCTTGTCCTGCTTGCAGCCGGCAAGCAAGCCGATGGCCAACAGGAGCAAGGTGAGGGTCGCTAAGCGTAGGGAGGTGCGCATCCGGCGTGGATAACTGCGAGCGGCCGAAGTTATTTCATGGCCCCCAACGCCGCGTGGGCGAACTTCGCCGAATGGCTGCTCCGGAGAACAGGCCCAACAGGAAGCCCAGCCGTGGGCTCTTGGCGCGCTTGCGCAGCAAGTACCGGCTGGTGCTCATCGACGATCGGACCTTTGCCGAGCGCCTCAGTGCGCGACTCAACCTGCTGAGCGTGTTGGTGTTCACGGTGCTGGCTTTCCTGCTCTATGGTGCTCTGGTGTCGATTCTGATCGTCTTCACCCCGTTGAAACGCTTCATCCCTGGATACAGCGACGAGGAGACCCGTGTGCAGGCGATCCACTCCGCAGAGCGCGCTGATTCGTTGCAAGTGGCCCTGACTGAGCAGCGGGCCTTCATCCAGAACCTGCAGGCTGTGCTCACCGGCGAGCAGGTGCTTGACAGCACAACCCTTCAGCGGCCGGCCTTGGTGCGCCAGGACCCGGCCGGATTGATTCCAGGCTCTCCCGATAGCGCGTTGCGCGCACGCATCCAGCGCGAAGAGCAATACAGCCTGGTTGAGGGCCGAGGTGCCAGCGAGCGCCGGGAGCTGGCCAGCGTGCTTTTCGTGCCACCCGTCGAGGGCATCGTCACCAGTGCGTTCGACCGGGCCAAGGGCCATTTCGGAATCGATATCGTTACCGCGCCCGATGCTGCGGTGAAGAGCTGCCTATCGGGCACCGTGGCATTATCGAGCTGGACCACCGATGCGGGGCACGTGCTGGCCGTGCAGCACACCAACGGGCTGGTGAGCGTGTACAAGCACAACCGCGTCCTGCTCAAGAAGGCCGGTGATCGTGTGAAGCCGGGGGAGGCGATCGCCATCGTGGGCGATACCGGCGAGAACAGCTCCGGGCCCCATCTGCACTTCGAGCTTTGGCACAATGGCGATGCGGTGGACCCGGCAGCCTACATGATGTTTCAGTAGTGGAAGTGAGTTTGAGGTTGCAGGTTGCGCCGGTTGGGGGTTGCTTCGCACCGGTCCCATGCTTCTCCCGGCGCGCAGTGCTCGGGCCAGTGCCGAACAGTGATCATTGTCTGCCATGAGTCTCAAGTCGAGCATCGCGAAGCCTTACGCGCGCAAGGTCACCCAAGCCGTGATGCGCCGCGCGCTGGACCCGGTGGTCACGCAGCAAGCCGTCCTGAACGAGCTCGTTCGCTTCGCAGGTGATACGGCTTTCGGACTTGAGCACCGCCTGCACCAGGTGCGCCATCATGCTTCCTTGGCGCAGGCCATCCCGCTGCGCGACTATGAAGGCTTCAGGCCGTACATCGACCGGATCCTCTTCGGAGAGCACGATGTGCTCTGGCCCGGGCAGCCGCTCTACCTGTGCAAGACCAGCGGCACCACCAGCGGGGCGAAGTACATCCCCATCACGCGCGAGAGCCTGCCCAACCACATCGGCAGTGCTCGGCGCGCCTTGCTCGCCTACATCGCGCATAGCGGCCGTGCCGATTTCGTGGATGGGAAGATGATCTTCCTGCAAGGCAGCCCGGTGCTGGACAAGAGCCGTGCGATCCCCACGGGCAGGCTCAGCGGCATCGTGGCCAATCATGTCCCGAGCTACCTGCTGAAGAACCGGTTGCCATCATTCACGACGAACAGCATCGCCGACTGGGAGACGAAGGTGGAGGCGATCGTGACGGAGACGATGAAGGCCGACATGCGCTTGATCAGCGGCATACCGGCCTGGGTGCAGATGTATTTCGAGCGCTTGCTGGCTCGCACCGAGAAGAAGAATGTGCGCGAGGCGTTCCCGAATTTCTCGCTCTTCGTGTATGGCGGCGTCAACTACGCGCCGTACCGCGCACGCATGGAATCGCTCATCGGCGGCAGCGTGCCAAGCGTTGAACTCTTCCCCGCCAGCGAGGGCTTCATCGCGTACCAGGACAAGAACAACGAAGAAGGCCTGCTGCTCGTGCTGGACAATGGCATCTACTACGAGTTCATCCCCACGAGCGAATTGGGAAAACCCTCGCCGAAGCGCTTGTCCATCGCGCAGGTCGAGCTTGGCGTCAACTACGCGCTCGTGCTGCACACCAACGCCGGGCTCTGGGGCTATGAGATCGGCGACACCGTGCGCTTCGTTTCGCTCTCGCCGCCGCGCATCGTCGTTACCGGCCGGACGAAGCACTTCACCAGCGCATTCGGCGAGCACGTGATCGCCGAAGAGGTCGAAGGCGCGTTGAAGGATGCCATGGAGCAAGTGCCGTGCGAAGTCGCCGAGTTCACCGTGGCGCCGGAGCTTTCACCGGCGGAAGGGCTCCCGCATCACGAGTGGTTCATTGAATTCGCGGCACCGCCTCCTGACAGCGATCGGTTCGCGTTGGCGATTGATTCGGCCTTGCAGAAACGCAATCCCTACTACCGCGATCTCATCACCGGCAAGGTGCTTCGCCCGCTGGTGATCCGCGCTTTGCCGCACGGCGCGTTCGCAGCCTGGATGAAGGCGCGCGGCATGAACGATGCGCAGAGCAAAGTGCCGCGATTAGCGAATGATCGGAAGTACGTGGAAGGGCTGCGTTGATCAAGCCAACCTCACCCGAAGCATGCTCCCGTCCGCATCAACCGGATAGGTCTTCAGACCGCTCTTGCTCGGCCCCTTGAGCAATTTGCCTTCCAGGTCGAAAGCGCTGCCGTGCCAGCCGCATACGAGCTGTCCTTCCTTCTCTTTGATCGGGCCGCCTTTGTGGGGGCAGTTCAGCTCCAGCGCGGTGTAGCTGCCATCGGAGCGCTTCGAGATCATGAGCTTGTTCGCAAGGCCGTTCGCCCGCACCACGGTGCTGTTGCCATTGCCCAGCGCATCGAGCGGGACATTCAGCACACCATCCGTCACGGTCAGCGCTTTCGCTGTGGATGCACAGCCCTCCAGTGTGGCGGCCACAGGGATCAGTGCCATGGCCGCGCACGCCTGGCAGGCGCTGCGTAGGAAGTCTCGTCGTTGCATGCGTTCGGTTTTGATCGGCGGAAGTTATCGCGCTGCATGATCGCCCGGTCGCAATCCATCAGTTCCGGCGAGCTTTTGCTCAACAAGGGCTTGCGCCACTTGCACCATGCTCTCGGCATAGCGCCCGAGCGAATCGCACAATGCGGCGCGCGCGGCAGCCATGTCGCTTGTGCTGCGCGCCACGTGATCGTACAAACGCACCACTTCGCGATCACGGATGCGATAGCCCGAATCGTTGATGGCGCAGATCCGATGGTCCGAGCAGAAGTAGGCCGCTGCGTGCCCGCCGTGCATCAGGTCCTTGCCGAGCGTGTTGTCGATGTGCGGGATGCGCAGCGCTCCGAGGATCGTGGCGGGCAGGTCGACCTGTGTGCCGAAGCCATCAAGCGTTCGCGGTTCAACCCAACCCGGCGCATGGATGAGCATTGGCACATGGTGGTAGGCCAGCGGCACCTCGTAAAGCGGGTCGAAGGCCTGTCCGTGATCGCCCAGGATCACGAATAGCGTGCTGTCGAACCAGGGCCGTGTCCTTGCTTCGGCGAGGAACTCCGCGAGGGCGCGGTCGGCGTACTCGTAGATCGCCTCTTCGTCATCGGCGCTCGTCGGCGCGAAGCCCGGGATGTCGCTCGGCGCCTTGTTCCATTTATGGCTGCTCACGGTGAGGAGGCTGAGCAGGAATCGATCCCCGCCTTCGCGTGCGTAGCGATCGGCTCGACGCAGCGCCATGCGGTAGAGCGCATGATCGGATACGCCCCAGCTGTTGCGGGTGTCGGACTCCGGGAAGTCGTCCCTCGAGACCAGCTCCTCGAAGCCATTCGCGGGAAGGAATCCGTTCATGTTGTCGAATCGCGGATCGCCCGGGCTGATGAAGCAGGTGCGGTAACCATTGTCGCGCAAGGTGCCCGGCAGGCCGTGGAAGCGCTGGGCCGTCATGCTCGGATGCATCATGGGGTGCTGCGCGCCGATCGGAGGCAGGCCATAATGGCTGCTGAAGATGCCGTTCGCGGTATGCATGCCGCTGGAATAGAATCGGTCCATCACCACCGAGGAATCCATGAGTTGCTCCAAGGAGGGCATGAGCCATTTCGGATGCCCGTAACGGTGCAAGCGCTGGGCGCTGAGGCTCTCCACCAGGATGAGCACCACGTTGCGGCGCAGCAGCGGCTCATCGAAGCGCACATCGCGTGCGATCGGCGATGCGAAGCGCTGCGCGCCGATCCCCAGATAGCGCCGAACGTTCACGACGGCTTCTTCGGCTGGCAATAACTGCACGTGATCCTGCCCAAGGCTCTCGATGAAGCTGAAGGCCGCATTGGTGCCGAGCTGATTGAGGAAGGGCGTGTCGCTGAAAAAGGCATCCTGTGCGATCAGCGGATGCTCATCGAAATCGGCGGAGCCGCGCATTCCGAGGAAGAGCAATGCGAGCGGAAGGGGCAGCAGCACCCAGCGGATCGGAGCTGGCGACATGGATGCAGCCTGATGCGATCGGAAGAGGCGCCCCACGCCGCGCCCCACGGCCCATGCCAACGCTGCGAAGAGCAGCAAGGTGCCGAGGTAAGCAGGGGTGGTCACGAGCTCCAGGAATGCCTGAGCGGGATCATGCAAGGTGATCAGCGCAGCATCGGTGATCCGCATGTTGGTATAGTCGAAGTAGGGGATGTCGGCGCTGGCGAGGAAGAGCAGCAAAAGGAAGGGCATGGTGAACGCCCAGTGCGCAAACCTCCAGGCCCAGGGTTGCTTTCCGCCCAACGCATGAGCCACCCCGAGCAGCAATGCGGGCAAGGCAAGGATCCAGGAGCAGGCGTACAGGTCGAAGAGCAGGCCGCGGCTGAACAGCGCGATGAGCACATCGACTTGGGCTGCATCGTGCCATTGATCGCGATGCAGCAACAGCAGTGTGATGCGGAAGAGCGAGCCTGCCACCAATCCGACAACGAGGAGCTTGAGCAGGAGCAGGAGGTAGCGAGGCATGTGGTGGCCAAAGGTCCGATCATTCACCTTTGACCCATGCGCGCTCGTGTGGGAAAAGACTTGAGCATCGCCGCAAGCCTCTTGCGCGGAGGCGAGATCGTCGGCATACCCACCGAGACCGTTTATGGGCTTGCGGCCAACGCCTTCAGCGATGCGGCCGTGCTCAAGGTCTTCGTCGCGAAGCAGCGCCCGGCCTTCGATCGCTGATCGTGCATGTCGGCGAACGCGATAGCGTGCATCGGGTGGCGCGCGAACTTCCGCCCGGTGCGGAGGCGCTGATGGAGGCCTTCTGGCCCGGCCCGCTCACCTTGGTGCTGCCCAAGCGCATGGAGGTGCCCGGCATCGTCACCAGCGGCCTCGATACCGTAGGCGTGCGCATGCCCGCGCATCCGCTCACCCTCGAATTGCTGTGCGCGATCGAATTCCCGCTCGCGGCGCCCAGCGCGAATCCCTTCGGCTACGTGAGCCCCACCTCCGCGCAGCACGTGGCCGATCAGCTCGGCGACCGCATCCCTTACATCCTCGACGGTGGCCCGTGCGCGGTGGGCGTCGAATCGACGATCGTGGGATGGGAGCACGACCGCTGGATATTGTACCGGCCTGGGGGCACCGCGCTTGAAGCCATCGAAGCGGTGATCGGCTCCGTGTCGCTTGCCGTGAAGCAGGTGCTGCCCGCCGCGCCCGGCATGCTCGAGAGCCACTACGCCCCGCGCAAGCCAGTGCAAGTAGGCGAGGTCTGCGAGCTCCTCCCGCAGCTTCAGGGGAAGCGTATTGGCGTGATCGCATTCCAAATGGAATACCCCGTTCATCGCTGCATTCGGCTTTCTCCCAGCGGCGACCTGAATGAGGCCGCGCGCACGCTCTTCTCGGTGCTGCGCGAACTGGACAGCAGTGATTGCGATGTGATACTCGCTGAGCGTTTCCCCGAAGAGGGCTTGGGCCGCGCCATCAATGATCGCTTGCGCAGGGCGGCGAGTTGAGCCGTCGATGCTGCATCGGCCTTGGTCGATCCTCGTGAGGCCTGCGTTACGTGATTGCGCAACACAGCACCGAATCTGGCGTTCCCCGCCTATCTTCACCCTGCACCAAACCCACCACGGCCATGAGCACTACCCTTAACGCCAAGGAACTGACGCTTGTGTACGATAGCGGCACCTCCGAAGGACGCAAGGCGCTCGCCTATGCGTACACGCTCGCACCGAAGGTGAACAAGCAGGATGTGAGCGAAGTGAGCCTGAGCACCACCTTCGTGCGCCAGGTGCTGAAGCAATTGAACCTGCGGCCCAAGGACCTGCTCAACCGCGCTCATCCATATTATCAGGAACATTTGCGCGGCCGAGACCTCGATGGTGAGGGCTGGCTGCAGGTGCTCACGCACAACCCGGGGCTGCTCAAGGCGCCCATTGCTTTGCAGGGCGATAAGGCCGTGCTCTGCGAACCGGCCTCTCTGATCAATACGATCAACGAAGCGCAGCGCAAGGCCAGCTAGCTGCTTTCGGCTCCTTTGCATCAACACCGATCTTCGCGCCCCGGTCGGCGCTCATGGGCACATGCGCACCTGAGCCCCCGGGCACATGAAACGAATCGCCATCCTCGGCTCCACTGGCTCCATCGGCACGCAAGCGCTGCAGGTGGTGCGCGAGCAGTCGGCCCATTTCGAGGTGGAGCTGCTCACCTGCGGCAACCGGGTGGACCTGCTGATTGAGCAGGCGCTGGAATTCAAGCCTAACACCGTGGTGATTGGCGATGCCGCGCAATTGCCCCGCGTGAAGGATGCGCTCTTCCCGCACGGCATCAAGGCATTTGCGGGAGCCGATGCGTTGGAGCAGGCCGTGACCATGGAAGGCATCGACATCGTGCTCACCGCCTTGGTCGGCTACGCCGGATTGAAGCCCACGCTCGCTGCGATCAACGCGGGCAAGCATATCGCCCTCGCGAACAAGGAGACGCTCGTGGTGGCGGGAGCGCTAGTCACCAAGGCCGCGCGTGAGAAGGCGGTGAACATCTATCCGGTGGACAGCGAGCACAGCGCCATCTTCCAATGCCTCGCTGGCGAGTGGGAGAACCCCATCGAGAAGATCGTGCTCACCGCGAGCGGCGGTCCGTTCCGTGGCAAGAGCCGCGAAGAGCTTGCCGCCGTGACCAAGGCACAGGCGCTCAAGCACCCCAATTGGGACATGGGCGCCAAGATCACCATCGACAGCGCCAGCCTGATGAACAAGGGGCTGGAGGCCATCGAGGCCAAGTGGCTGTTCAACCTGAAGCGCGAGCAGATCGAGATCATCGTACACCCGCAGAGCATCATCCACAGCCTGGTGCAGTTCCGCGATGGCAGCATGAAGGCCCAGCTGGGCCTGCCCGACATGAAGCTGCCCATCCAGTATGCGCTCTCGTATCCGCAGAGGCTTCCAACTGATTGGCCGCGCTTCGATTTCACCGCGTATCCCGCTCTGACGTTCGAGCAGCCCGACCTCGCTACCTTCCGCAACCTCGCGCTCGCGCTCGAAGCCATGGACCGTGGCGGAAACGCGCCTTGCGTGCTCAATGCCGCTAACGAAGTGGCCGTGGAGCTCTTCCTCAAGGACGCCATCGGCTTCCTGGAGATGAGCCATCTCGTGGAGCATTGCCTCTCCCGCATACCATTCACCCCCGATCCGCAACTTGCCGACCTCATGGCCAGCGACGCCGAAGCCCGGCGACTGGCGCGTGAGCGAGTCCCTTCCGCATGGAGATCCTGATCAAAGGAGCACAGCTCATCCTCAGCCTTAGCATCCTCGTCACGCTGCATGAGCTGGGCCACTACCTGCCCGCGCGCTGGTTCAAGACCCGCGTGGAGAAATTCTACCTCTTCTTCGATCCGTGGTTCTCGCTGGTGAAGAAGAAGATCGGCGACACTGAGTTCGGCATCGGCTGGATCCCCTTCGGCGGCTACGTGAAGATCAGCGGCATGGTGGACGAGAGCATGGACAAGGCGCAGATGGCCAAGCCCGCCGAGCCGTGGGAGTTCCGCAGCAAGCCCGCATGGCAGCGCCTCATCATCATGGTGGGCGGTGTCACCGTGAACCTGCTGCTGGGCATGCTCATCTACATCGGCATCCTCTGGGTGTGGGGCCGCGATTACCTGCCGAACGAGAACGCGATCTACGGCGTGCATGTGAGCAAGACCCTCGAGGCGCAGGGCATGCGCGATGGCGATCGCATCATCAGCGTGAATGGCAAGGCACCGAAGTCCATCGGCGAAGCACAAGCAGCCATCATGCTCGACGACGCCCGCGATCTGGTGATCGACCGCAATGGCGAGGAAGTGCGTATCACGCTGCCAACGGGCTTCAGCCAAATGGCCGTGGACAGCGGCGAGAAGGCGCTGATGTGGGTGCGCGTCCCCTTCTTCATCGATTCCATCATACCTGGTGGTGGCGCTTCGCGCAGCGCCTTGCGCGAAGGGGACCGCATGCTTTCAATAGAAGGTGTGCCGACCCCTTTCGACCGGGATTTCCGCAAAGAGCTCATCAAGCGGAAAGATGACTACGCTGTAATCGGATACGAGCGCGATGGCCGACAAGACCTTGCCGTTGTGCATGTGAGCGCGAAGGGAGAGATCAAAGCATATCCCATGAGCTACGACTCGCTCGTGGCGCTCGGCCATGCGTTCAACACCGTGCACGAGGATTTCTCATTCGTGCGGTCCATCCCGGCAGGCATCAGCAGCGGTATCGAGACGCTTGGCGGCTATGTGAGCTCGCTCAAGTTCCTCTTCAGCAAATCGGGCGCAGAGCAGATCGGCGGCTTCGGCGCCATCGGCGGGCTCTTCAGCCCCACGTGGGATTGGCAGGTCTTCTGGAGCATGACCGCCTTCCTCAGCATCATCCTGGCCTTCATGAACATCCTGCCCATCCCCGCGCTCGATGGCGGGCACGTGGTCTTCCTGCTCTATGAGATGGCCACCGGCCGGCCGCCCCACCAGCGCGTGCTCGAAGTGGCGCAGATGATCGGCATGGTGCTGCTGCTGGGCCTGATCCTCTTCGCCAACGGCAACGACCTGTTCAAGGCCATTTTCAACTAGCCCCTCGCTGAGCATCACCCCGGAAGCCGACGAAGGAGGCTATCCAGGGTCTCATGAACATCACGCACCTCGATGCCGTATGAGCGGCCATGCCGCATGTGTTGCTGATCGAGGACGATGCCCTGGTGCGCAAGCTGCTGGAGAAACGCTTGCAGCTGGCAGGTTGGGAGGTGACCGCCCTGCGCGATGGCAGCCAGCTTCTTGAGCGCATCGCTGAGCATCCTGCGGACCTCATCCTCATCGACCTCGGCTTGCCCGGCGCCGATGGGCTCAGCCTTGTTGAGCAGCTGCGCGCGCAAGGCATTTCCGCGCCCATCCTCGTGCTCACGGCGTACGAGCTGCCGCACCTTCACGCCACCGTGCGCGGCGTTGGCGCCAACGACCTGGTGCAGAAGCCCTATGACCAAGAGGAGCTGATTGAGAGGATGCGGAGGCTGATGGCGGCGTAGCGCGCTCGTCTTGCGCGACCTTCGCGCATGCCTTTCACCCACGATGCGCTTATCATCGGCCAAGGCCTCGCTGGCACAGTGCTCAGCGAGACCCTCGCATCGCGTGGCTTGAGCGTCATGGTCTTCGATGCAAGGCAAGTTGGCAGCGCATCGCATGTGGCAGCAGGCGTAGTGAATCCCATTGTGCTCCGCCGCACCTTGCCGAGTTGGCGCGCATCGGAGATGCTGGCCGTCGCGGGAGCGTATTACCGGGAGCTAGAGCTCGATCAAGAGGCGGACTACTGGAAGCCCCTGCCCTTCGTGGAGATATTCCCAACGGCGCAGGAAGCGGCCATCTGGCAATTGCGCATGCGCGATGCGGAGCACAAGCACATGCTGTCGAGCGCGCCCGTGAGCGATGCGAGCCTGGAGAAGCTGCCCCAGCCATACGGCTATGGTGTCGTGCTGCGCTGCGCATGGTTGAATCTGCAGGCCATGATGGCCGACCACCGTGAACGCTTGATTGCCAGCGGTGCCTTGGAGGAACGGATCATCCTTGAATCGGACATCATCCGCAAGGCCGATGGCATTGAGGTCCTCGGGCGCAGCGCTCCGTTGCTGGTGCATTGCGGTGGGCCGTTCAACACCGTGCCCGGACTGGTACCCGTGCGCGGCGAAGGACTCACTGTGCGGCTGCCCGGCCTGGGTATGAATTGCATGGTGCATCGCGGCGCATTCATCGTGCCCATGGGTGACGATGTCTATCGCGTTGGGTCCACGTTCGCGTGGGATGATGTGTGGAGCGGCCCCACGGACGAAGGGAAGCGCCATCTGCTCGACCGCCTTCACCGCTTGTGGAGCGGGCCGATCGAAGTGCTGGATCACTGGGCCGGCGTGCGCCCTGCGAGCAAGGACAGGCGGCCGATAATGGGCCGCACAGGCCCGCATGAAGCGGTGCTCTCCGGATTCGGTGCGCGCGGAGGACTGCTAGCCCCGTGGTGCGCGGCCCACTTGGCCGACCACTTGCTCAACGGCAAGCCGCTGGATCCGGAAGTGGACGTGCAGCGCTTCGCCTGAAGGCATGTGCGATCGCAGCGGCTGAGGCATCTTAAGGTCGCAGGTGTCGTGTTCCCCGCACGAACCTGAGCTTTGCGCCGTTCTCACCTCCCATGCGCCATCACACCCTCCGCAATTCCCATGTGCTGTTGCCGCTCCTGCTGCTCACCTTGGCCGGTGGGTGCCGAAGCAAGAAGCCCATCGCTTCGGGGTTCGTTCCTGATCCACGTTGGGCCGTGATCGATTCACTCGCGGGCATCGGGCAATACGCCACCGCGCTGGAGCGCACCGATGCGCTGCTCAATGAAGCAAGGGCCGCGAACGATTGGCGCGCCGAGTTCAAGGCGTGGATGCGCCGCGCGGGTTTTCAAGAACTCACGGGCATCGATCAGGACAGCATCATCAATCCGATGGATCGCCGCGCGGCGGAGGCGGGCATGCCCTTGTCACAATTGCTGCGCACCACCCTCATGGACCGCTGGTGGCAGCGCTACCAGAATGAGCGCTGGCGGATCATGGAGCGCACCGAGCTCGATGGCTCGTTCGATGCTGCCGACCCGGAGACGTGGACGCAGGGCCGTTTCATGGAGCGCGTGATCCGTGAGGCGCGCGCTTCCATTGAGCCCTTCGACACGCTGCGCCGCATCCCCGTGGGCGAGTTGCGCGAACTGCTCACCGGCGACACCGCAGCCTATTACCTGCGGCCCGCGATCTACGATGTGCTCGCTCACCGGGCACTGCGCATCTTCAGCAATACCGAGACGCGTTTGGCAGAACCGGCGTGGCGGTTCACCCTCGACGACACCGCGCACTTCAGCCTCTTCGAGCCCTTCATCTTCCTGCCCATCAAGCATCGCGACAGCACGGCATGGGAGCTCCAGGCGCTGCGCGTCTATCAGCGGCTGGAGCGCGCGCACATCAACGCCGACAAGCTCGATGCGTACGTGGACGTCGCCATGCAGCGCCTTGCCTACGTGCGTGAGCGCAGCGTGCTGCCAGAGAAGGACAGCCTTTACCTGGGCGCGCTCGAATTGCTGCGCACTCGCTTGCCCGAGGATGCCTGCGAAGCCGAGGTGATGTTGGCCATCGCGCGGTGGCACGAAGAGCAGGCCATCAAGTATGATCGCTTGCGCGGCGACGATTGGAAATGGGAGCGGCGCACTGCGATTGAGTTGTGCAAGGCCGCGATCGCTAAGTGGCCGAATACGTTCGGCGCGCGCAATGCGGCAGCGCAGCTCTCTCGCGTGCAGCAGCCAGCGTTGAACATCTTATCGGAGCAAGCGGTGCCGCCAGGCAAGGACTTCCTCGCATCGGTGAAGTACCTCAACAGCACCAAGGCTTGGCTGCGCATCGTGAGCGATCCCGAGCGCGATGAGAATGATGGCCGATACGAACCCGATCGCAACAGCTGGCTGCTGAAGCAGAATCCTGTCCAGGAGTGGAGCACCGAGCTGCCCGACGATGGTGACTTCAACGAGCATGCGGCGGAGATCGCCATCGATGCCCTGCCGCTGGGGCGATATGCGATCATCATCTCCAATGGCGCCTCGTTCCAACTCGCCAAGGACGAGATCAGCTGGTGCGAGGTGAAGGTGACCGAATTGTCGCTCGTGCATCGCGGCGAGGGCAGCACGCACGATGTCCTGGTGTTGAACCGGGATACCGGCAAGCCAGTCGCGGGTGCGGAAGTGAAAGCCATGCTCACCGGATGGGATGGCGGACAGCGAACCACCAGGCAAGTGGGCAGCGCCTTGACCAGTGAAGCTGGAGCGGTGCAGTTCACGCTTGGTGAGCAGCGCGGCACGCTCACCTTCATCGCGAGCATCGGGGGTGATCGGGTCGCGAGCAGCAATCATTATTCCTACGATCGACATTACGGTGATCCGGACAGCATCCGGACCTTCCTCTTCACCGACCGCGCCATCTATCGGCCGGGGCAGGAGATCCGCTTCAAGGGCATCGTCACCGTGAAACGCGGCAAGCGCACCGAGGTGCTGCCCAACTACGAGACCGAGGTTTGGCTGAACGATGCCAATGGCGAGGAGGTGGACACCCTGACCGTGACCACCGATCGATTCGGAGCATTCCATGGGCGCTTCACGATTCCACTGGGAAGGCTCACGGGCTACTGGACGCTAGAGGCCGATGATGGCGAGAAGGGCATTCGCGTGGAAGAGTACAAGCGGCCCACCTTCGAGGTCGTCTTCGATCCGGTGAGCGCTGCGCCCAAGCTCGGCGAAGAGGCCGCGGTCACCGGCGTGGCGATGAGCTTCGCTGGCGCGCCATTGGATGGCGCTACGATGAAATACTCTGTCTCGCGCGACGCCATGATGCCATGGTGGTGCGGCTGGCGATGGGGCGGATTGCCATGGGGCCGAAGCACCGAGATCGCCAGCGGCGAGGCCACCTGCGATGCGCAAGGCAAGTTCACGGTGAAGTTCGCCGCCGAGGCCGATCGTGCATTCCCGCGCGGTGCTGATCCGAGCTTCAATTATGTGGTGAACGCATCCGTCACCGATATCACAGGCGAAACGCACGACGCCAGCACATCGCTCGTAGTGGGCTACCGCAGCATCGACCTGGAGCTGGGCATCAACAGCGCCATCGACCGCAGCACCGCCGACAGCGCGCTCATCCGTGTGGTGAATCTCAACGGGCAGGAGCAGCCCACACCATTCAACCTGCGCGTCTCCAGGCTCACGATGCCCGCTGGCAGTTTGAAGCGTGAGCGCGTCTGGGACCGTCCTGACCGTTTCGTGATGGCGAAGGAGGATTTCGCTCGTCGCTTCCCGCACGACCAGTACGACAACGAGCGCGACACTGAGACTTGGGCGCGTGGCGCGGAAGTGATGCGTGGCGATTCAATCAAGGCGCTGGGCAAGCTTACAGCACTGCGCGGTATCCGAGACTGGGAAGTGGGCCTCTACCGGATCGAGATGGAAGCGCTCGACCCATCAGGTCAACTGGTGAAGGTGAGCAAGGTCTTCACGCTTTTCGATCCCGAGATCCAGAACACGGGCTTCGAGAACGAAGCCTTCCATGTGCAAGTGCTGAAGGAGCGGTGCGAACCGGGCGAGAAGGCCGTGCTTCTGCTGAGTTCATCGCTGCCCGAATGCCGTGTGCTCATGGAAGTGGAGCGCGAAGGGCGCATCGCCGTCACACGGCCGTTCCAATTGAAGCGTGGCCAGCAACGCGTGGAGCTCCCTGTGATGGAGGATGATCGCGGCGGCTTCACCGTGCATTTCGTGTGCGTGGAGCGTGGTCGCCAGCACGTTGAGTCGCGGCGCATCGAAGTGCCGTGGACCAACAAGCAACTCAGGGTGGAATGGATGAGCTTCCGAGACAAGCTGCTGCCCGGCGCGAAGGAGGAGTGGCGCCTGAAGATCACCGGTCCGAAGAAGGAACAAGTGGCCGCGCAGGCGCTGGCATCGATGTATGATGCCTCGCTCGATCACTTCGCGATGCCGGAGTGGTGGATGAGCGTGTGGGGCTCGAATCAGGAGCGGATGGGTTGGGGAAGCGCGCGACCATTTGGTGTGGCGGGTTCGAGGCCGATGGCGAGGACGTACAGTGGTGTAGCGGACAGCACGCGGAACTATCCTACACTCTATTCTGATTTCTGGAATGACGGCTTTCGGTTCCGTGGTCGAGGGTTATCAGTGGATGCGATTGAACGCTTGCCGGCTGTTCGTGGAGAAGCGGATCTCGCGACGTACCTTCAAGTCGTTCCCGGAGTTGTTGCCAATGGCGATGATGGTAATTCCGGAATGGATCGCGCTTTCGCGATGACAGTCACCGAAAAGGCCGGGGCAGAACTGGAAGATGTGATCAATGAGGATGAGATGGAAGGCGCTCGGCTCGCCTCCGCTCCTTCCCCCCTCCGCACCGATTTCCGCGAGACCGCCTTCTTCATCCCCGACCTGCTCACCGACCGCGATGGAAACGTGGTGCTGCGCTTCACCATGCCCGATGCACTCACGCGCTGGAACTTCATGGGCTTGGCGCACACCACGGACCTGAAGACCGCACAGTTCACGCGCAGCACCATTACGCAGAAGCCCTTGATGGTGGTGCCCAACCTGCCGCGCTTCCTGCGCCAAGGCGACCGTATCACGCTCACCGCCAAGGTGAATGTGATTGAAGGCGGCACGCTCAACGGCAACGCGCGCCTCGAGCTCTTCGACCCGATCACGAACAAGCCCGTGAATGAGCTCTTCGACCTCAAGAAGCCCGAGCGCGCATTCACCGCTGCGTCGGGTAGCAGCGCCGTGGTTTCGTGGAGCATAGCGGTTCCGGAGAAATTGGATGCGGTTGCCGTGCGCATCACTGCAACAGCGGGATCACTCAGCGATGGCGAAGAGCGTCCGCTGCCCATCCTCACCGATCGTGTGCTCGTTACCGAGAGCCTGCCCATCGCCGTGACGAAGGCTGGCACGAAGACTTTCGAGCTGAAGAATCTTATGAATGCGCAGTCGTCGACATTGCGGCATCAGAGTTTGAAATTGGAATACACGCCAAACCCTGCATGGTACGCCGTGCAGGCGCTGCCCTACCTCATGGAGTTCCCGCACGAATGCGCGGAGCAGACCTTTAGTCGGTACTACGCCAATCACCTCGCTACGCACATCGTGAAGCAGCGTCCGCAAGTGAAGAAGGTGTTCGAGGCGTGGAGAAAGGACGCGGCAGGCAATGAACAAGCGTTCTTGAGCAACCTCGAGAAGAACCCGGAACTCAAGGGCATCGTCCTCGAAGAGACGCCCTGGCTGCTCAACGCCAAGGATGAAGGTGAGCGCAAGCGCCGCATCGCGCTCTTCTTCGACCTGCACCGCATGGCGAACGAGAATGCCGCTTCGCTGAAGAAGCTCGGCGAGATGCAGTTGCCGCAAGGCGGTTGGGGCTGGTGGAGCGGCATGTTGCCCTCGCGCTACATCACGCAGCACATCGTCGCGGGATTCGGGCACTTGCAGCAGCTCGACGCGCTGGAACTGGACCCCGACACCGATGCACGCCGCATGATCAAACGCGCCATCGACTGGCTCGACCAGGAAGTGGAGCGCGAGCACAAGCGCCGTCTGCGAGACACCAAAGCCGACAGTTTACCAGATCCTTCGGCGGAAGACATCCACTACCTCTACGCGCGCAGTTGTTTCCCGCAGCATGCGCTGGAACGCAAGAAGGGCAGCGCGGCGGAGTTCATGCTGGAGCGCGCGCACCGTAACTGGCTGCGCTACGGTTTGCAGGAGCAAGCGATGATCGCGATCATCCTGCACCGCATGGTGGATGAAGAGGACTCGCAGCTGATCACCACGTCGCTCGCGCAGCGCGCCACCATAAGCGAGGAGCTGGGTATGCACTGGAAGGACTTCCGCGCGGGCTACCGCTGGAACGAATTCCCCACCGAGATGCACGCGCTGATGATCGAGGCCTTTGAGCTCGTTGCGCGCGACAGGCAGAAAGTGAACGCGCTGCGCCAATACCTGCTGAAACTCAAGCAGACCACCGACTGGAAGACCACCAAGGCCACGGCCGATGCCTGCTATGCGCTGCTGCTCACCGGCGATGATTGGCTG
Organism: Flavobacteriales bacterium; assembly: GCA_016705545.1. Classification (GTDB taxonomy): domain Bacteria; phylum Bacteroidota; class Bacteroidia; order Flavobacteriales_F; family PHOS-HE28; genus PHOS-HE28. The sequence continues at coordinate 748,560 of JADIYA010000001.1, read as the reverse complement.
GAGCCGAAGTCGCCGCCCGAGATCATGGTGGGCAATGAAGAGGTGAAGCCCGCGAAGAGCGAAGCCGGCACGGGCTACTTCGAGCGCAGCTGGAGGGGCGAGGACGTGAAGGCCGCGATGGGCCGCGTGACCGTGACCACCACGAGCGACGGCGTGCAATGGGGCGCGATGCACTGGCAGTACTTCGAGCTGATGGACAAGGTGAAGGCGCATGAATCCCCCTTCAGCTTGCTTAGGCAAGTGATGCTGAAGGAGCAGACCGATGCGGGCGCGCGCTTGATCGAGCTGGATAAGGGCCGCGCGCTGAAGCCCGGCGACCGCCTAACCGTGCGCGTGGAGCTGCGCACCGACCGCTGGCTCGACTACATCCACTTGAAGGACCTGCGCGCCGCTGGCCTCGAACCTGTTGATGCGCTCAGCGGCTACGAATGGAAAGGCGGCCTTGCCTACTACCGTAGCATCCGCGACGCAGCCATGCACTTCTTCTTCGATCGCGTGGCGCCGGGCACCTATGTATTCGAGTACGAGCTGAAGGTGACGCATGCAGGCGAGTTCAGCAACGGCATCACCACAGCGATGTGCATGTACGCGCCCGAGTTCAGCAGCCACAGTGAAGGGCTGCGGCTGAAAGTGGGCGAATAGCGCGAAACCGCAAGGCAGCACCGCCGTAGAAGCGCCGCAATGCTTCGGCGTCCCACGCTCCTATTGGCCTTTTTCAGCACGTTGCTGCACGCAGCGCAGGATCCGCGCTTCGTAGTGAGCCGTTACGGCCCTGAGCATGGCCTCAGCAACCGGCATGTGCTCTCGCTGGTGCAGGACCGCGTGGGCTTCCTCTATGCCGGCACGGTGAGTGGTGTCGACCGTTTCGACGGCCACGTTTTCCGGAATTGGAGCGTGGGCGATGGTCTCTCGCAAGGCCGTGCGGACCAGCTGCGCCGAGATGCCCAAGGCCGGATCTGGGCCATCGCAACGGATGCACGCGAGGATGTCATTGCCATTGACATACTCGACCCGGTCAGCGGCCGATTGCAGCCGATGTCTTCGTGCCACGCAGACCTCCCATTCGATCTCGCAACCGTTAAGCGCATCGCCCCGCAGCGCGACGATGAGGTGATCGTGCTGGGAACGGCATCGCCCGCGCAATGCATCCGGTTCAATGGCGCCGAGTTCAAGGTGCATCGATTGGAAGGCGATCGCTTCGACCCCTTGGGGTACGATCGTGTCGGCAACGTGATCGGCCATCTGATGCAAGGCCGATCGAAGCGGATCGTGCGCGTAGGCGTCGACGGCACGGTGCAAACGGCTTTCGAATTGCCCGAGAGCGCCAGCATCGAGCCTCTGGTCACTGGCCGCACGAGCGTGGGTGCCTTGTTCCGGAGCGACGCGGCCGATGGCACCATGCGCTACTTCGACACCTACTCCGAGATCACGGTGGCCGGCATGCCCTTGACCATCGCGCCCAACAAGGGGAATGATCCGGTTTACCGGCCATTGAATTTCACGCCGCTCCCAATGCGCGACATGCACGTGGCCGATACGCGCATCCTTGACGGGGATGGTGCGACGCTATTCGATATGACAGTGCCGTATCCGGAACTGAAGCAGCGCGTGAAGGCATGCTGGGTCGATAGGTCAGGCAATCCGTGGTTGGCCACCGAGTTCGGCTTGTTCCGCATCGATATCCGCGGAGATCGTTTCATGCGCCTGCTCCATGATGGACGCGCCGAGGGCGGCATGGGCGTGCTCTGTCGCGGCATGGCCGCGCATGATGGGCGCTTGTACATGGCTTCTGAATGGCACGGGGCATTCATGATCGATCCCGCCACCGGGGCCAAGGAAGCCCTGCCCGGTTCGCCCTTCCTATTCGGCCTGCACGTAGGTACCGATGGCACAGTGTGGCGCGGCAGCCGTGGCGCCGTGGAATGGAACCGGCCCGGAGAAGCGCTGCAACGGTGCGAGGTAGACGACAACATCTGGAGCATCCTGCACGTGGACGAAGGACTGGTGCTGCTCGGCGGCCTGAAAGGGCTCTGGCAGCTTGATGCAGCCTCCCGTACCGCGCGCAAGCTCAGCGATGAGCGGTACCCGGAACTGGAGCAGGCGCATGTCCTTCAACTCAGGCGGATCGAAGATGGCCGCATTGAAGCGGTGGGGTCGAAGGGCATCTACCGTCTCCGCGCCGATGGCCGGGTGCTGCAACGATTCTGGAGCGGAGCCGAGGGGAAGGAGCGAGTTCCTTGTGACGATCTCCATCATGCATACACGGACAAGGACGGCGTGCTCTGGCTTTCCACCCGGGGAATGGGCTTGGTGCGCTTCGATCCACGATCAGGAGAGCATCAGCAATATGCCATGCGCAACGGCTTTCCCAATAACATGGTGTATGCCGCGTACGAGGATGGGCTTGAGCAGCTCTGGCTCCCTACCGATGGAGGAATCGTGCGCTTCGACAAGCGTTCACGGCAATCGACCGTGTTCACGGTGGACGATGGGCTGACCAACGACGAATTCAACCGGTTGGCGCACGCAATGGCCCCCGATGGCCGGCTCTTTTTCGGAGGCCTCAATGGCATCACCGCATTCCGCCCCGAAGAATTCCGGCGACCCGATGGCGAGGCCCGATTCCCGCTGGTGCTGACCAGCCTGCAGCGGTATGATGCGGCCCAAGCCGGCTTCGTGGATGTGAATGAGGTCTTCACGGATGGTCGCGCCGTTGAGCTCGGCCGGGAGCAACGGAGCATTCGCATCGGCTTCTCGCTGCTCTCCTACGACCGGCCCGAGCGCATCGCATACGCGTGGCGCATCGAAGGCCTGAGCGGCGGCTGGACCTACCAGCGAGAGCCATTCATCCGCTTGGATCGGTTGCCTTCGGGTGATTATGTGCTGCATGTGAAGGCACGCGATGCCAATGGCCAATGGATGCGGCAGGAGCTTCAGGTGGTCCTCGGCGTTGACGCCCCTTGGAGCGAATCGCGCCTGGCATGGGCCAGCGGAGGCGCATTAAGCGCAGCGCTGCTCATGGTGGCGATTCTGGCCCTTGCAAGGCGCCCGCGCACTGCACGTCGCGGCGCGGTGGCCTGATGTCCCGGTTATTTTCGCCCCATGCGCGCGACCCTTTCCCTATTCCTCTCATGCCTGCTGATCGCCTGCGGTCAGCAATCCGCTGATCAAGCATCTACAATAGAGCAGGTCGCGCCGAGCTTGGCTGTCGATCTTGCCGGCCATGGCTTCCCTCTTACCGTTGAGCTCGGTGATGCGGCCACGCTGGGCGTTGACAGCCCGACCGTTCGATGGAATGAGGACATGGGCCAATTGGAGCTCCACGCTGGCGAGCGCTTCAGCATCCTGGTCACCGAGGAATCTGGGGACATTGCCCGGCTGAAAGCCGATCTGGAACGGGACCAGCTCCGCACCAGTGCCATCATCGAGGAGCAGCCCGACCGCTTGATCTGGCGATCCACCTTCCCCGATGAGGACATCGTATTCGTCCACTTCTACCGAGTGATTCAGGTGGACGGTCGATCCTTCGTGGTACAGGACGATGACCGCAGCCGGTTCAGCGAGGCCGATGTGTCACGGATGGTTGCCGCTGTGCGCACCCAGCAACCCGTTTGATGCGCGCGCTAGTCCTGCTGGTGGCTGCACTTAGCGGCACGTTGATCACGGCGCAGGTGAATGATCAGCCATGGCTCGATAGCCTCTCCGCCTTTTGGTCGCGCATCAACGCCGACTATGCCGATGCCGAGCATTCGCCCTTGCTCCCTGCCGATCGTGAGCATTTCACCGAATTGGTGCGATTCGCGCCCGATGCGGGATACCGCGTGCAGGCGCGTTTCAAGGCGAGGACCGGAACAGCCTTTGGCATGAAGACCACGACCGACCGACTGCCGCAGTACCAGGCTGTAGGCCAGCTCCGATTCACCATGGCCGGGAAGAAGGAGCGCCTCACGGTGTACCGTAACATCGACCTCAGCAAGAAGCCCGGTTATGCCAATTACCTATTCGTGCCCTTCACCGACCTCACGAATGGCGAGGAGACCTATGGCGGTGGCCGGTACATCGATCTGCGCGGGCCTTTGGGCAAGGTGGTTGAGTTGGATTTCAACAAGGCTTACAACCCGTATTGCGCGTATGGAGGCAATTATTCCTGCCCCATTCCGCCCATCGAGAACCACCTCGGCCTCCGGATCGAGGCAGGGGTGAAGGCCTTTGCCCATTGAGGCTCAGGCCAATGGAACCTCCGAGGGCCGGTTCCGTAGACACGGCCCGCTCGACGATTACGATACGGTTCCGCGCCTATCTTCGCCAGCCGAAGCACCACCCTACCATGCGCTTTCACTACGCTCTTCTGGCTTCCTTGCTAGCTGCCCCGGCCTTCGCGGGCACCATCGTCGTTGAAGGCAACTACCAAGGCAAGAACCTTTACATCCAGAATCCCTTCTCCGAAGCGGGTGTGGGCTTCTGCGTGTTCGAGGTCACGGTGAATGACCAGATCGCCACCGATGAGATCAACTCAAGCGCCTTCGAGCTCGATCTGAAGAATTTCGGCCTGAAGCTCGGCGATGCCATCGTTGTGAAGATCCGCCACAAGGACGGCTGCACGCCGGTGGTGCTCAACCCCGAAGTGCTGAAGCCGAAGAGCACGTTCGACATTGTGAAGCAGAGCATTGCCAGCGATGGCACCTACACCTTCACCACTTCCAACGAGACCGGCGAGCTGCCCTTCATCGTGGAGCAGAAGCGCTGGAACAAATGGGTGAAGGTGGGAGAGGTGCCCGGCGTTGGCAAGCCCGGAGAGAACAGCTACTCATTCAAGGTAACGCCGCATAGCGGGGAGAACACCTTCCGGGTGCGCCAGGTGGACCTCACCCGCAAATCGCGCTACAGCGAGGCCGTGAAATTCACTGACCCCAGCGTGCAGCCCGTGACCTGGAGCCCCGCCAAGCCAAAGGAGGAAATCGTCTTCACCGCCAACACGCTGTATGAGATCTATGACCAGTACGGCAACATCGTGAAGCGCGGCTATGCCTCGCGCATCGACATCACCGGCCTGAAGAAGGACCTCTACTACCTGAACTACGACAACAAGCTCGGTGAGAGCTTCCTGAAACGCTGAGTCGATTGCACCTTACCATGGAGCCCTCCATCATGGAGGGCTTCGCTTTTCTATCCTTGTGGCATGGAGCACCTCATCCGTATCGAGCACATCGGCATCGCCGTGAAGGACCTGAGCGCCGCCGAGGCGCTCTACACCAAATTGCTCGGCGAAGCGCCCTACAAGCGCGAGGAAGTGGAGAGCGAGGGCGTGATCACATCGTTCTTCAAGGCGGGGCTGAACAAGATCGAGCTGTTGGAGAGCACACGGCCCGATGGGCCCATCGCGAAGGCCATTGAGAAGCGCGGCGAGGGCATCCACCACATCGCCTTCGAGGTGGCCGACATCCGGGCGGAGATGTCGCGCTTGAAGGCCGAGGGCTTCACCTTGTTGAACGAAGAACCCAAGCGCGGCGCCGACAACAAGCTCGTGTGTTTCCTCCACCCGAAGAGCGCGGGCGGCGTGCTGTTGGAGCTGTGCCAGGAGATCAGGTGAGACATGGCCACCCGGAAGCAGACCGCAGACTTCATCCTCGCTCAGGTAGGCCATCCTGGCCGATTCAGCGTGAAGTCGATGTTCGGCGAGTTCGCGCTCTATGCTGATGGCAAACCTGTAGCCTTCATCTGCGATGATCAGCTCTTCGTGAAGATCCTGCCCGAGAGCGCATCACTCGAGGATCAATGTGAGCGCGCACCGGCGTACCCGGGAAGCAAGGACTACTATCTCGTGCCCGAAGAGATGATCACCAGCGACCGCAAGCTGCCTGAGCTGCTGTTGCGTGTGGCGGAGGCGTTGCCGATGCCGAAGGTGAAGAAGCCGCGCCGGAAGGCGTGAGCCGCCTTCACAGTCCTAGCCTCCGCAGCATCCCGATCACCTCCTCTTTCTCCAGTTCGAGGTGCTCGGCATGGAGCCCGGCACGGCGCGCGCCTTCCACATGCTGGATGCTGTCGTCGATGAAGAGCGTGTGTGCGGGATCAGCGCCGTTCTTCGCCACCACATGCTGGAAGATGTCGGCGTTGGGCTTGCGCATGCCCAACTCGCAGCTATAGTAGGCGCCATGGAAGAGCGAGCGGAAATCACCGATGCCCAGGTCGCGTGCGATGATGGCCTCGAAGGCGGGCACATGGATAGCGTTGGTGTTGCTGAGCAACAGCAACTGGTAACGTTGCTTCAGCTCGTTCACCAAGTCGATTCGTTCCGGCGGGATGGTGCCGAGCATGGCGTTCCAGCCGGCATCGATGTCGGCATCGGACAGGTCTGTGCTCAGCAAGGCCCGCACCTCGTCGCGGAAGCCGCTCGGGGCCAGTTCGCCGGTCTCGAAGCGGTCGAATAGGTCACTCTGCTTCGCCTTGGTATAGAGGGCGTCGAAGCCTGTGATGCCGATGGATTCGAAATGGCGCGAGGTGGCGCGATAATCCACATCGATGAGCACGCCGCCGAGGTCGAGGATGAGGGTGTCGAGGCTCACCGGCACACGCTGATGTGATAGCAGGCCTGCTGCTTCTCCTTGGTGGCGTGGATCCGCTTGTCGCGCGCACCGTGCTCGGCAATCACTTCGGCGAGCGTCTCGGCCAGGTACACCTGCTGGCACGCTTGCAGATCGAGCATGCCGCCCTGCTGGTCCACGAACTTCATATAGGAGAGGTCCATGCTGGTGCCGTGGGTGTGCGGGGCCAGCTCGTCGCGCGTGGCGTTCACGTTTCCGCGCCCGAGCTTGCGCTGGTCGTCCTTGGTGCGCAGCAAGCTGGTCACCCGGATGCGCGTATCAGCAAGGTCCGTGACGGCGATGCGGGCCTTGAAGTCCTTGGCGATGGCGTGAAGTGCGGCGGCGGCATTGGCCGTGAGGTAGGGCGAGCCATGATCCATGGGCGCCACCCAGATGCGCGCGTCGCTCTCGATGCGAACCAAGTTGATCGATCCTGCGGCGAGGGCCTTTCTCAGGGCGTCGTCGTCCTTCAAGGGCTTGATGCCTGCTTTTGCTGACGATTGCTTGTAGGCCGGCAGCTTCGCGTTCAGCTTGGGGCTGTGGTTCTTGTAAGGGTATTCGGAGCAGCTCATGGCTGCGCGCGGGGCTGTTGCAACCGGTGCTGGCGGCGCCGGCTCCTTTCCGCCAGCGCGCACCAGCAGAACTATGAGCGTCGCCGGGATGAGCAGCACGGCGCCCACTTTACGCCAGCTCAGGCGCCTTCGCTTCTTGTGCGGTGCAGGATCCTGGGTAGCGCCTGTTGGGCGGTTCACGCGGCTCACACGGCAAAGAAGCGCACCGGTACATTTGCCGCCCGCCATCGCAGCGCCCGTTTTTCAAGGTCGCGTGGTGCATGACCGGGCCTGTAGCTCAGCGGTCAGAGCAGGGGACTCATAATCCCTTGGTCGCAGGTTCAAATCCTGCCAGGCCCACAGCGCCCGCCGAAGTGCGAAGGCGGGCATCGTTCGGCGCAGCGCGCCTTCAGTACGGATTGACCGCGTTCACGCGCATGAACACGTCGTCGATCAGCACGCGCGATCGGCGGTCCTTGTCCCAGAGATAGAACTTGAGGCGGTCGCCCTTTTCCAGCGGCGGCACCGGGATGCGATACTCGATCTGCTCCCAGGTGCCTGGCCTCGCGGGCATGGGATTGAACGGGAACGGCTCGTAGTAGGCCATGGAGCCATCTGCTTTCCGCACATCGGTGACGCCGAGCAGGTAGTGGGCGTCGCGGCTCTGCTCTTCGCGCCGCTGAAGTCCCACTTCAAGGTAGAGCGCTCGGCCTGTCGGGAGCACATCGGTGCCTGCCTCGAACTGCAAGCCGTACTCATCGCTGCCGTCGAGCACAGCGGCGTTCCCTCCACTGAAGGCATCGCTCCGGCTGCGGATGGCGCCACCGCCCCAATGCGTGCAGGCATGCTCGAAGTCGCAGCTCTCCTCGAGCACTACGCTCATGCTTTTCGGGTTGAACGGAGGGCCTTGTGAGTTGCCGCCGAGCGCGTGCCGATAGGTATCGTCCCAGCGCAGGAAGGTGTACGCGTACTTTGTACGGTCCATGCTCTCCGGATGCAGGATGCCCGCACTGTATTGCCACATCTGGAAGAGCAGCAGCGCGCAGCAGAGCACGATGAAAGCACGGGCAGCGCGCAGCCAGCGCTTGGTTGCTGCCTGCATCAGGAAGGCCATCGGTATGGCGAGCACCGCATAGTGATCAACGAATACGCGGCTGCCGAAGCCGCTGCCGTAGTACCAGATCCACCAGGCGCTGATCACATAGAGGTTCGTTGCCCAATAGAGCAGCATGCCGATGCCACGAGCGCGGTCCTTCAGCAGCAGCCAAGCCGTACCGAAGAGGGCGAACAGAAGCACAGGTGTCCACAGAAATAGGCCGCGACGGAAGCCGAAGAGCACCTTCAGCACTTCGGGCCGGTCCCAATGGAAGCCTTCGCCGGTGTAGCCGTAAGCATACCAGTTGCCGGTTTGCGCATGCCAGAGCAAGGGCTGGATGAAGACCACCGCTCCGCAGGCGATGACGGCGATCACGAGGATCATCGGATGCTGTATTGCGCGCTTCACCGTATCGCGCCATGCGCCGCCGAGCACTACGGGCAGTGCGAGCAACACCAAGCCGTTCACTGGGCGGATGATGACAATGAGGCCGAGGAGCGAAGCCACAGCTATCATCCGCCAAGGGCCCCCATCGGTTCCCAGGTGACGCACGGCAAGCAGGAATAAGCTCACCGCACAGAACGAATATACATGCGACCATCCCGGCTGCAGCGCGCTGTACTGCATGAGCTGTGTGCCGAAGCCGATGGCGATGAGCACCCAGGTCAACGTGCTTTCCGTGAACTCCATTCGCCTGAGCAGGGCACGCAGGGCCAGCAGCCCAATGAGCAAATAGCACCAGGCCCCGATGCTCAGCGCCTTCATCTCGTACTCGCTCAAGCCATCGCGCGGTGCTTTCGGGTCGCTCAGCGCCAAGTCGTGGCCGATGAGGAACCACGGCGCCATCATCACTGCCGTGCCGCAGTAGTACTTGTTCAGCGTGCCGGTGGGCGTGTAACGCACGTACTCCCACACGGCTTTTTCATGGCCGAGGTCCTTGCGGATGAAGAGTGCTTGCAGGTAGCCGTAGTACCCTTTCACATCGCTGCGCACCACGGCATCCGCAAGGCCCGCCGCGGTACCGGGCCAGAGCCCGCGCACGCTGATGGCCGTGTTCAGCGCAACAACCGCCAGCACGACGATCAACGAAGGGGTGAGGCGGCGCATGCGCTTTCGAAAGGGGCCGTGAAGATGGCGATCGCCGGACCTTTGCACGGTTCATCAGCCGCTCGACGCATGCGCACCGCCTCACTCGTGATCCTCGCCGCCGGCAGCAGCACGCGCTTCGGCAGGCCCAAGCAGTGGGAGCCGGTAGGACCCAAGGGCGAAGCGGTGCTCGACATAACGCTGCGCGATGCATTCGCCTTCGGCTGCGAAGGGGCGCGGATCGTGGTACGGCCCAGCCATGCGGACATGGCCCGGGAGCGCTACCGGAGCAACCGGCTCGTGAAAATCGTGGTGCAGCCCGAGCCTTTGGGAACTGGTCATGCGGCCTTGGTGGGCATGGAGCACGCTGTCGGCACTTGCATAGTGGCTAACGGAGATGACTTGTATGGGAGGGAGTCGCTGCGCATCGCCATGGAGCATGCGCGCGATGGCCTCGCGGAGGAGCATGCATTGGTAGCCTTCGACCTGGGCCGTACGCTTTCCCCGAGCGGGCCGGTGAATCGCGCGGCTTGCTCGAACGAAGACGATCGGTTGGTCGGCATCGAAGAAGTGATCGGGCTCCGGCGCGATGCCGATGGCGAGATCCGAGATGAGAGCGGGCGCACGAGGAAATCGGATGTGCACGTGAGCATGAACCTCTGGGTGTTCCGTGAGCAATTCGGGACCCTTCTCTTGGAGATGAACCGTGGAAGAGCGCCTGTACCAGCAGCAGAGATGGGCTTGCCGGACGCTGTGCGGCACGCCTTGGCCGCTGGCCATGCCTTCCGTGTGCTGCGCACGCCCGATGCCTGGCATGGCCTCACGTTCGCCGCCGATGCCGACCTTGTGCGGCGAACCCTGGCCCAGCAGCCATGAGCGAGACCCGCGCTTCTGTTCTCGGCACCATCTGCGCCGCCTTCGGCATCGAGCTGAATGGCCACGACTGCGCGCCCTTCGGCAATGGCCTCATCAATCAGACCTTTCTGCTGCGTAACCGCCATGGCGATGACCATTGGATATTGCAACAGGTGAATACCACCGTGTTCAAGCAACCGCAGCTCATCGCCTACAACAACTACCTGGCAGCCGAGCACCTGCGCAATCACCATCCGGAGTACCGCTTCATGCGAGGGCTGCGCACCACCGACGATCGCGACCTCTTCATCAGTCCCGATCTGGGCGCCTGGCGCGTGTTCCCGTACTTCCCCAACACAGTGAGCCATGAGGGCGCCGTTTCGCCGCAGCAGGCCTATAGCGCCGCGCAGCAATTCGGCCTGCTCACGCGGAACCTCGAAGGCGTGTACGTAGGTGCCTTCAAGACCATCATCCCCGATTTCCACGACTTGGCAGCGCGCTACGCCCTTTTCCAGCAGGCCGTCCGGCATGCGCCTGCCGCGCGCAAGGAGAGTGCCCGCGATGCCATCAACCATTTCATCGGGAATGCCTCCATCGTCGATGAATTCAAAGTGACCATGATGGACCCCGAGGTGCGCACGCGCATCACGCACAACGACACCAAGGTGAACAACGTGCTCTTCGACAAGGACACGGGCCAAGCGGTGTGCGTGGTGGACCTGGATACGCTCATGCCCGGCAAGACGCTCTTCGACCTCGGCGACATGATCCGCACCTTTATCTCCCCTGCGGCGGAAGATGATCCTGACCCTGGCCATACCGAAGTGAATGAAGAGGTCTTCGTGAGTTTGGTGGAGGGCTACTTCTCCGAGATGGCCCCGCTCATGAGCCTGAGCGAGCGCTCATTGGTGCACTGGTGCGGCCAGATGCTGATCTACGAGCAGGGCATCCGCTTCCTCACAGACCACCTGCAGGGCGACCTCTATTACCGGATCGATCGCGAAGGACACAACCTCGATCGAGCGCTCAACCAGGTGCACTTGCTCAAGCGCTACATGGCTTTGCAACGGCCGTTGAATGACCGGATCCGGCACCTCGTCGCCTGAGCCATGAGCCTGCGAGCCTCTTCAATCGCGATTGCCTGCGCGCTGGGCGTATCTGCTGTTTCGCAGGAGCCCGAAGCCGCCCGCCACGAGCTGAAGTGGTTCCAGGACGCCAAGCTTGGCATCTTCATCCACTGGGGCATCTATAGTGTGAACGGCACCGACGAGAGCTGGGCCTTCTACAACAAGAAGGTCGGCTACGCGGATTACATGAAGCAGCTTCAGGGCTTCACCGCAAGCAAGTACGATCCAGCCGCATGGGCCGAACTGATCCAGCGAAGCGGCGCGAAGTACGCCGTGATCACCACCAAGCACCATGATGGCGTGGCGATGTATGCCACCCGGGCGTACGTTGGAGGTGGCGACTGGGCATGGAGTGCTCCTGGACACCTCTCCGTGGAGAACGTATTCAATTGCGGCAAGGATGTGGTCGCACCGTTGTTCGCCGCGCTACGCGAACGCGAGCTGGGGTGCGGTGCCTATTACTCACTCATTGATTGGACGGACTACAACTACCCCGCATTCACCAAGGACAGCACGCGCTATGCAATCAAGGATGATCCCGCGCGGTGGAAGCAGTTCCAGAATTACTTCCAGTTGCAGATCAACGAGATCGCCACGCAACTGAACCCCGACCTCTGGTGGTTCGATGGCGATTGGGAGCACAGCGCCGAGGAATGGGAGGCGGCCAAGGTGCGTGCTATGATTCTGGAAAGGAATCCGAAGGCGATCATCAACGGCCGCTTGCAGGGCTTTGGCGATTACGCCACGCCCGAGCAGAACATCCCGATCGAAACGCCGAAGGCCCCCGCATGGGAGTTGTGCATGACCCTCGGCGAGCAATGGGGATGGCAGCCATACGACACCAACTACAAGAGCACGCACGACCTCATCCACATCTTCGCTGATGTGATCGGCCACGGCGGCAACCTGCTGCTGGGCATCGGGCCGAAGGAGGACGGCACCTTCACGCCGGGACAAGTCTCGCGGTTGGGAGATCTCGGCCGGTGGACGAGCAAACACGCCGAAGCGATCTATGGCGCACGCGCCGGGCTGCCCAACGGCCACTTCTTCGGCCCTACAACGCTCTCTGCGGACAGCACCACGCTCTACCTATTCCTCGCCAACGGCATGAGCGGCAGTGTGGAGATCAAGGGGCTGGTGAACAAGATCCACTCTGCTGAAGTTGTCGGGCGCGGCACCACATTGAAGCACCGCGTCGTGGGCAAGATCAGCTGGAGCAAGGTGCCGGGGCTGGTCTTCATCGACATCCCCGAAGGCGTGAGCGATGAGTGGATGACGGTGCTGAAGGTGAAGCTGGATGGAAAGGTGAAACTGTATCGGGGCGAGGGGGGGTACTGATTATCGCACCACGATCTCATCACAGAATAGCCAGCACTGGCCCTTGCTTCCGTGCCACGCGGGCAGGTCTCCCAGGTTCTTGGCGGTGAGGCGGATGTAGCGGGCGCTTTGCGGGAGGTCCCAAGGCTCCAGTTCGGCGTTCCTGGTCCCAAGCGTGACCTTCTTGCCTGCATCGGTGAATTCAATTGTACCCCACGTCATGAAAGTCGATCCATCAACAGAGTACTCGATGCTAACTGTAGTTGGGAGGAATATCCAACTCTGTTGATCGTGCAGGAATCCGGCCTTGACCGACTGGACGAATCGCGCTTCGCCCAGATCGATGGTCGCCACCATGTCCTTGCCGTACCAGCCCTGCCAACCATACTGGTAGTTGGTGCTGGCACGGAAGCCATCGATCAGCGCATCGGGCCCGCCACCCGGGTAGCGGGCGTCTGGCGGTGTCTCGAAACTGATCTTCTTGCCAACGGCCAAGTGGTTCACAGCGCCGTGCTTCAGGTGCGCGCTGAATTCCGTGAAGTACTCGTCCGGCGTGTTCCGCGTCTCGTGCAGCAGCAGATGGCCGTGCTTCTTTGCCCGGGATACGAAGGTCTCTAGCAACTCCTCGTAGTAATGTTTGGCGTGCCACTTTCCTGTGCTGTCCTTCTCGAAGAGGCCATTCGTGGCATGCGGCATCGCTCGCGCCACTTCCAGCTCGGCGTACATGATTCCCAGCCGCGCATCCTCAACACGCCATTGGTAGATCGTGTCTTCCTCCATCACGGCCGCCTCGGCGCTGTTGAAGAGCATCTTGTACTTCGCGATGTTCGCCGGACTGAGGTAGCCGTCCTTATGCGCCTGCGGGTGCTCGTAAAGCGTGAGCGACTTGCCGCTCTTGTCCAGCTCCTCTTCCAGTAGATGCGTGTACTTGTCGATGTAAACGCCCGCATCGCCGTAGAAATGATCCATGAAACGCCAGCGCAGCGAGTCCACGTTGAGGTCGGGGTTCCAAAGCAGCTTGGCGAGCAGGTAAGTGCGGAACTCCGGCATTTCACCACCGGGTGATGAGAGTCCTTGTTCGAAGACCATCGGCACGCCGTTGTCGCGGAAGAGCTGCAGGTTGGGCGCGAGCACCTTCCAGTTGGGGAAGGGCATCACCAGGTGTGAGAAGTTGATCACATAGTCCCACACGATGATGTTGTGCGTGAGACTCGACCATGCACGCAGGTCCGATGTGAACGAGCCGGGCCGATCACGCGAAGCAATCGGCCTGCTGCGATCCTCCTCGATGCTACAAAGCATGATGTTCACGTTCGGCTGTGGGATGGTGAGCTTCGGAGCGGTGCGGCTGTACTGGTAGGCCAGGGTGCTGATCACCTTGTCCGGGAAGCTATCGGCCACGGCGTTGGCGAAGCGCAGGATGGTGCCGCTGGGTGCGCCTTCGATGCTGTCGGTGCGGTGGCATAGCGCGCACTGGCAGTGGTTGAAGTTGTCCATCTGGCTCACGCTCCAATACCACGCGGCAGGCTTGCGGGCCATCATCGCCCGCAGGCTGTCCACGGTGATGCGGAGTACCTCGGGGTTGCTTAGGCACAACTGATCAGGAACACGCACACCGTTGCGTTCCGCGAAGTATTCCGGGTGCTGCTCGAATTGCACAGGCGGCACGAAGCGGTGCATGGTGTGGACCCAGAGGCCCCAGTCGGGGTCTTCGCTATCGCGGGTCTTGATCACCTGGCGGATGCGGTGCTCGGCGGCATAGGCGCTGTCAGTTGCAGGGCCATAGAAGACCATGCGGAAAGAGAAGGGAGAGGTGTCTTGGGCGATGGAGGCGATTGATAGGAGTGCGAATGCGAGGCTTACGCACAGTCGCGAATACCGCCGGGAGGTGATCGCTTCATGCATGAGCTCCTTGCGGCAGAAGTGCTAGAATTCGCTGCTTACGAACGTGACCTTCATGACAACGGGTTGCCCAATTGAGCTCCTCACCGATCTGGGCAACCGGAGGGTCAGGCCCTCTTTACTCCGAACGAAGCCAACCTTACCGTGTCCTAGGCAACTTACCTTTTCGCCGTAGACCGAGCTTGAGAACGGGATCGTGAAAGTTCCGGCTCCGACCAGTTGTGGATCGAGGAAGACGTAGGACGTCTTCCGCTCTCCAGAACGCCAAGCAAATGTTCTTCCAATTATGCCGGACAAGCCGCCGACGGAGGATGCCCTCGTCCCATACACCGCCTCCCCGTTCACCTTGAGCCATTCGCCCACTTCCTTCAAGCGCACATACGCCGTTGAGTCTAATTGGCCATCAGGCCCGGGCGCCACGTTCAGCAGCAGGCTTCCCCCGCGCGACACCACGCTCACCAGCGTTCGGATGATCTCGTCGGTGCTTTTGTACTTCTCGTTCGGAACCCAGCTCCAACTGGTGCCCATGGGCATGCAGGTCTCCCACGGTACGCCGAGGTCCGCGGCGGGCACGTGGCCTTCGGGCGTCACGTAGTTCTCGTATTCGCCGCCCACGGTACGGTCCACCACGAGCAGGCCGGGTTGATGTTTCCGTGCCATCGCAGCGATGCGCGGCATGTCGATGTCCTGCTCGATGGTGATCGCCTTCTGCCAGCTAACGCTGGTGTCGATGCTGTTTAATGGCCGCACCCAGCCACCGTCCAGCCAGAGGATATCCACGGGGCCGTAGCCGGTCATCAGCTCTTCGATCTGCGTGTACGAGTAGTCTTTGAATTTCTGCCAGCGCTCGGGATGCTTCGTGGGCAGGTAGTTCACGCTGCGGTCCTTCGGCGGGAAGTAGGGCCACCAGTAGTCGGGGCTGTGCCAGTCGGGCTTGCTGAAGTAGGCGCCGGTCCACAAACCTTCGGCGCGGAAGGCATCGAAGATGTGCTTGGTCACGTTCGCGCGCGCATCATCGTGGAAAGGCGTGTTCGGCGAGGTCAGCCGATAGTCCGTGGTCCGCGTGTCGAACATGCAGAAGCCATCGTGGTGCTTGGTGGTGAAGACCATGTACTTCATCCCGGCATCCTTCGCAGCACGCGCCCACTTGTCGGGATCAAACAGCGTTGGATTGAACGTGCCTTGCAGCGCTTCGTAGTTCTTCACGTATTCATTGTAAGTAGCGCCATGCTCGGGCCGTCGGCGGCACCAGTCCTCATCCTCCGGACAAATGCTCCAGCTCTCCACCACGCCCCATTGGCTGTACGGCCCCCAGTGCATGAGCAGTCCGAACCTGAGGTCCTTCCAGGCGGCGAGCTTCTTCTGGACGAGGGTATCGGAGGGTGGGACGTAGGGGGCTTGGGCGAGAAGAGTGAGCGGGTGAAATGCCGCGAAAATCAACACGGCCACGGGCCACAGGCTCCTAGCCACGGGTTGCGCAGTGCGTTGGGGCGAAGTGGTGCCGCAGCCGGTGGCCCATGGCCCGGAGCCCGAAGCGCATTCAGTGATCATCGCTGAAACCAAAATTGGGTTTGCGCTCCTTCCACTTCCCCACGGTGAAGTCCGGTATGTCCTGAACCTGCCCGCCCTCGGCGATGCTCTTCTCGCTCAACGGGGTGATCGCATACCAGGTCGCCATGTCATACACATCGAGCGGGAAGGGCTGTTTGCGCTTGATGCACTCGATGAAGGCATGGTCCACGAAGAAGTCCATCCCGCCGTGGCCAGCTCCTTCGGCCTGCGATGCGTAACGTTTCCAGAGCGGGTGGTCATACTGCTCGATCCAGGCCTTGCTGTTGTCCCACCGATGCCGCTTCTCTTTCCCGGCGCGCTTCTCGAAGTACACCATGCCCTGCTCGGCATCACCCCAGCCGGTGTCCTGCCAGAGTCCTTCGGTGCCTTGCACGCGGAACCCGAGGTTGTAGGGGCGTTGCAGTGTGGTGTCGTGCGTGAGCAGGATGGTCTCGCCGTTGGCGCACTGGATCTGCGTGCTCACCACATCGCCGCATTTGAATTCCACGGAAGCATTCGGATGTGCTGCTCCGCCCTTCGGGTGCTCCATTATGTGCTTGTGTGCGCCGCGCGCCTTGCTGGCGATGCTGCTCAGGCGCGTGAGCCGGTTGCCGCGGTTGATGTCCATCATCACGGCGACAGGTCCTAGCCCGTGGGTGGGATAGAGCTCGCCGTTGCGATCCACGTAGTGCTGGGTACGCCACTTGGCTTCGCTCCACCCCTTCGCGCCGAACTCCACACCATCGCCGTAGCCGTTGGGAGCGCCACTGTTGAAGAGCACATGCCGCAAGTCATGCTGGTAGCCGCCTTGGGCATGCACCAGCTCGCCGAACATGCCTTGGCGCACCATGTTCATCACGGCCATCACATCACGGCGGTAACACACGTTCTCGAGCATCATCACCGGCACCCCGGTCTTCTCGCTCGTGCGCACGATCGCCCAGCAATCATCAACGCTCATGGCGCCGCACACTTCCATGCCCACGATCTTGCCCGTTTCCAGCGCCGCGATGCCTTGCTGCACGTGCCACTCCCACGGACTGCTGATGATCACCGCGTCGATGTCCTTGCGCCGCAGCAGTTCCAAGTAGCCCTCGTTACCGTTCACGTAGGCCATGGCTTTGGGCCGGTTGGCCTTGGCGAGCAGCTGCTGAGCCATGGCTACCATGTTGGCATCCGGATCGTGCATGGCGATGATCTCCACGTCATCGCGCAAGGCGAGCTCGGCCAGGTGCGTCTGTCCGCGAAGGCCTACGCCGATGAAGCCCAAGCGCACCTTCTGGTCGCCGGGCTGGTAAAAGGCTTTCACGCCGCGCGGCATGAGGCCGAAACCGAGGATCGCGAGGGTGGTGTCGCGGATGAAGGCGCGTCGGTCGTTATGCATGATGGTGTTCGCGCGTTGCTGGTGCGTTTCAATCAACGTTTCGGAACGGCCACGAAGCGAAGCACGGAGCGTTCGCTGCCGCAGCGGATGCTGGCGGTGTAAAGACCCGCGCTCAGTAGCGGCAGGGGCTGGTGCATGGTACCGTGGTCGGCTGCTCGCCGCTCGCTCAGAACAAGCCGGCCCGTGGCATCCCGTACCTCTGTTTCCACTGCTGTTGCGCGATCCGGCACGCGAACCATGAGCCCTTCCTCCCCAGCGTACCAGCTGAAGAAGTCTCCGCTCGAGGGCTGCGGCGACCCCACCAGGATCTGCCCCGGCGTGCGGCAGAAGGTGTAGCTGTTCACCAGTCCGCATTCCGCGCCCACGCCATCGGTCTGCCAGCCATTGAAGGTGATGCAGACCTCGAATCCGTTGTCTTCCACCACCACCTCGCCGAACTGCCCATGCGCGGCGCTCGGGTTCGGGAACACGCCGCCCTGGTTGAACTGGCCGCCCTTGTACGAGCCCCATCGCGCCAAGGCCGCAGCTTGGAAGATGGGATAGTGGTAGCGCAGGTCCTGGGCGGTGCTGAAGTCGGCATTGGCGCCATCGTCGATCGCAAGCATGTGCGCATCGCCCGCGATGATGAAGAGGTCCTTCACGCCTAGGGCGAAGAGCACATCGTTCAGCGCGGTGCGCTCGGCGGGTTGGCAGGCCCAGTTCTCCGGATAGCCCACGCTGTTCCATGTGAGCGAAGTGACCCACGCGGCCACCAGGCCATTGTCGCGCGCGTAGAGCATCTCGCTGAGCAGCCACGAGAGCTGGGCGCCGCTCATCATCTCTTCTCCGGTCTTGGTGCTGCGCAGATCGCTGAGGATGAAATGCACGCGGCCGATGGTGAACGATTGATGAACGCCGATCGGATGATGCAGCGGATAATGCGGCACGTATTCGCGGTAGGCGCGCGCAGCATTGGCCTTGCCGATGAAGCTGGCATCGGAGCCGTTGCCGCAGAAGTCATGGTCGTCCCATACATAAGCGATGGGCGTGGCGCGCAAGAACTCCTTCATCGGCGAGAAGGAGAGCACGTCTTCCCGGTACGGCGCGCGGTGGATGTCGATGTTCAGGCTGTTGGGGTCGCGGTAATGCAGGTCGCCGGTGCTGAGGAAGAAGAGCGGGTCCTTGTCCAGCATGGCCTGCCACACGGGATGGCTGCTGCTTCCGTTGCAAGAGCCGGTGACGAAGGAGAAGGATACTGTTCCGAAGGCCGGCGTGGTGAAGCTCCCGGCTGCGGTCCCTGAAGCATCCTGCACGCCGTTCACCTCGAAACGATAGGTATAGGGTGTGCCCGCCTGAAGACCGGTGAGCTCAATCGCAGCCACCTGGTCGGCACTGGGGTCGGCAACGGTGTAAGGACTGGCAATCTCCTCCGTGCAGGGCGGTGCGCAGGCCAGCACGCGCACGCTGTCCGTAGGCCCGCTAAGCCGCGCGCGAATGTGGATGCTGGTTGGGCTGAGGGCGCCGCTCCAATAAGAAGTCACGGACTCTTGCGCTGAGCAGTGCAGCGATGCGACGATGAAAGAAAGGAGGAGCGATCGCATGTGCGCCCACGAAGATGGGTCGCGCAATCAGAACGGCCAAGCCGGCATCCAGAGCACAGCGGCGAACACGCTGCCGAATCCTACGGCTGCGCCCGCATAGACCTGTCCTGGGGTGTGATCGCTGGTGAGCAGCCGTGCCGTGCCCAGCGCGCCGGCCAGCAACAGCAGCGCGCACAAGGGCACGAAGGCACCGAGACCGTGCAGGGCATCGAGCGCGGCCACGGCACCGATGCAGCCGCTGATCCCCACCATGTGCGCGCTGATCTTCCAGCGCAGGGTGATCAGCGTGGCCAGCAGCAGCGCCAGCGCCGCACCCGCGATGAGCGTGAGCGTGAGCGGATGCACCGGGGCGCGGGTGAGCAGGTAGCCGGCCATGACATAGTAGAGCAGGGTCATCACGAACGGCGCGATGCGTTCCTGGCGCGCGTGCATCTGCAGGCTACGCACAACGCCGGCGCTGCGAAGCAGCAACGTGCTGGTGAGCGGGAACACGATGGTCATCAGCGCCACGATCGCCAGCAGCTTCCATCGCGACTCATCGGGCAGGAAATAGCCCAGATGCGGGTCAAGCTCCAACGCGACCCAGAGCGTGAGCACGGGCATCAGCAGCGGATGCAGGGCGTAGGAGAGGAGGCGGGCGAGCGGTATCACGCGGGCGTCTCCTGTGCGGTGATGATGATTCGGTCCGGACGCCGTTCGCGCTAAAGCTCCTTCCGCAGCCGCGCCACGGGCAGGCTGAGCTGCTCGCGGTACTTGGCCACGGTGCGCCGGGCGATGTTGTAGCCCTTGCTGATGAGCAGCGCCGTGAGCTCGTCGTCGGTGAGGGGCTTGTGCTTGTCCTCGGCTTCGATGGCGTCCTTCAGGATCTTCTTCACTTCGCGCGTGCTCACTTCTTCGCCCTCCTGGTTGGTGAGGCTCTCGCTGAAGAAGAACTTGAGCAGGATGGTGCCGTAGTTCGTCTGCACGTATTTGCTGTTGGCCACGCGGCTGATGGTGCTGATGTCCATCCCCACCTTCTCGGCGATGTCCTTCAGGATCATCGGCTTCAATTTGGTCTCGTCGCCGGTGAGGAAGAATTCGCGCTGGTGCTCCATGATGGCCTCCATGGTCACCATCAGGGTGTGCTGCCGTTGCTTGATCGCATCGATGAACCACTTGGCGCCATCGAGCTTCTGCTTGATGAACATGATCGCCTCCTTCGCCGCTTTGTCCTTCTTGTTGCGCGCGTACTCCTGCATCATGTCCCGATAGGCGCGGCTCACGCGCAGCTCGGGGGCGTTGCGGCCGTTGAGGGTCAGCTCGAGCTGGCCATCGATGGCCAATACATGGAAATCGGGGATGATCTCCTGGCTGGGCGTGGCGTTCTCGCGCTGCGTGTTGCCCGGCTTGGGGTTGAGGCGGGTGATGAGCTCGATGGCTCCCTTGAGCGCATCCTCATCGATCTCGAGGCGCTCGATGATCTTCTCGTAGTGCTTCTTGGCGAAGGCGTCGAAATGCTTGCCGAGGATCTCTTCGGCGATGCGCTGCTCGAGGCTGTGCGGCATCCGGTGCACCTGCAGCAGCAGGCACTCGCGCAGATCACGCGCGCCCGTGCCTGCGGGGTCGAGCGCATGCACCTCGGCCAGGGCCTTATCGAGCTCGGCCACATTGGCCATCAGGTTCTGGGTGAAGGCCAGGTCGTTGACGATGGCGTGCAGGTCGCGGCGCAGGTAGCCATCCTCATCGAGGTTGCCGATCAGATGCTCCGCGAGCAATGCAGTGCGCTCATCGCAGTCGCGCAGGCCGAGCTGCTGCCGCAGGTTGTCCTGGAAGGTGGTGCCGCCAGCCAGGGGGATCTCGCGGTCCTCCTCGTCGGGCCCGGTGTTGCGTACGCTCAGCTTGTAGTCCGGCGTATCGTCGTCCGGGAAGTACTCGCTCAGGTCGAAATCGTCGCGCTCGTTCTCCTCGTTCTGCTCGGTATCGAGCTCGGTGCTCTCTGCGATGGCCTGCTCCTCCGAAGGCGCCTCCTCATCGGTCTCGTCCTCGCCGCTCTCCAGCGCGGGGTTCTCCTCCAGCTCCTGGCGGATGCGCTCCTCCATTTCCACCGTGGGCAGTTGCAGCATCTTCATCAGCTGGATCTGCTGCGGGCTGAGCTTCTGGGAGAGCTTCTGATATAATCCTTGCTTCAACATGTCGGGGCGAAAATACGGGGGGGGGGGCGGGGGGGGGGGGGGCCCCCTCCCCCCGCCCGGGGCCCCCGGCCCCCTCTCGGCGGGGTCCGCCCCCGCCCCGGCGCGGCCCGCCCGCGGGCCCCGCGCCGCGGCCCCCGCCTCCGGGCCCGGGGGCCTCCTTCGTCCCGCCTCCTCCGCCCCGGGCGCGTCCCCTCGGCGGGCGCGGGCCCGCCCCCCCGGGCCTGGCCGGGGCCCGGGCCCGGCCCGCCCCCCGCTGGGCCCGCGCCCCGTTCCCCGGCCGCCGCCCCCGCCGCCCCCCCCCCGCGGGCCCGGCCCGGCCCGCCCGCGCCCCCCCCCCGGCCCCCCCGCGCCGCCCCCCCCCCCCCGGCCCCCCCCCCCGCCCCTCGCGGTGGCCCCGCGCCCCCCGGCCGGGGCCCCCGCCCTCCCCTCCCCGCCCCCCCGCCGGGCGCCCCCGCCCCCGCGCCCGGGCCCCCCCGCCCCGCCCCCGCCCCCCCGCCCCGGGCCCCCCCCCCCCCCGCCCCCCCCTCCCCGCCCCCCCTCCGCCGCGCGGCCCCGCCGCGGGGGAGGCTTGGGCAGGATGAAAAGCACATTACGTTCCAGCAGCGCACCGGCCCTGTCGGCGCAGGCCCCTCGCGCCGATACCTTCGCGCCTCACAACATCACGCACCATGCTCCTGAAGACCATCTCCCTGATCGCTCTTGGCACCGTCGCCATCGCCGCGCACGAGCTGCCCAACCTCAACATCGGCGATGCCATGCCCGCCACCGAGGTGAAGATGAAGAACGTGGATGGCCAAATGGCCTCGTTGAAGGATCTCGCTGGCCGCAACGGCACCTTGGTGATCTTCTCGTGCAACACCTGTCCGTTCGTGATCGGCTCCGAGGGCAGCGAAGGCTGGGAAGGCCGATACCCGGAATTGATGGCCGTTGGCGCCCGCTTCGGCGTGCCCGTGGTGCTGATCAACAGCAACGAGGCCAAGCGCGGCGATGGCGATTCGTTCGCCGACATGCAGGCACGCTACAAGGAGAAGAAGTACATCGGCGCGTACCTGCTCGATGAAGGGCACGCGGTGGCCGACGCCTTCGGCGCGCGCACCACGCCGCATGTGTTCCTGTTCGACAAGGACATGAAACTCGCCTATAAGGGCGCCATCGACGACAACGTGGCCAATGCTGCCCAAGTCACCGAGCGCTGGGCCTACAATGCCATCGCCAAAGTGGCCGAGGGCAAGCCTGCCGACCCCGCTTCCACGCGGAACATCGGGTGCAGCATCAAGCGCATGGCGCATAAGCACTAAGGCAGGTTGTTGCTTCCCGCTTCGTTCCTCGCGGTCGCAATGACCGGTTGAGGGCTTGAGAGGTTGAGGGGTTGCAGGAGTTGTGGCCGGTCCTCGACCTCAACACAGGTTGATAACTCCTCGCTCTCCAGCGGACCGGCCGAACCTTCCTTTGCAGCAAATCGCATCCTGATGAATGTTCTCTTGATCGGCAGTGGCGGACGCGAGCATGCTCTGGCCTGGAAGATCGCGCAGAGCTCCTTGCTCGATTCGCTCTTCGTGGCCCCAGGCAATCCCGGGACCTTGCGCCATGGCCGATCCGCAGAGATCGATCCCGCCGATCACAAGGCCCTGCGCAGCTTCATCCTAGAGAAGAAGATCCGCATCGTTGTGGTGGGGCCAGAAGGCCCGCTGGTGGATGGCCTGCACGACCGGATCGCGGAGGACCCGAAGCTCGCCGACGTTACCGTCATCGGTCCCAAGGCCGAAGGCGCGCGTCTCGAAGGGAGCAAGGATTTCGCGAAGGAGTTCATGTTCCGCCACAACATCCCCACGGCAGCTCACCGCACTTTCGTGAAAGGCCAATTGTCCGATGCCATCGAGCACCTCGACCGCGTGAACTCGCCCTACGTGGTGAAGGCTGATGGCCTTGCAGCCGGCAAAGGGGTGATCATCACCAACGACAAGAAGGAAGCGGTCAAGGCGCTGCGCGATATGCTCCAATCGGGCCGCTTCGGCGAGGCCGGTGAGCGCGTGGTGATCGAGCAGCACCTGAAGGGCGTGGAGTGCAGCGCCTTCCTGATCACCGATGGCGATGCGTTCAAGATGCTGCCCGCCGCTAAGGACTACAAGCGCATCGGCAACGGCGACAGCGGCCCCAATACGGGCGGCATGGGTGCGGTATCGCCCGTGACCTTCGCCGATAAGGATTTCATGCAGAAGGTGCACGACCGCGTGGCGGCGCCCACCGTGCGCGGCATGAAGAAGGACGGCATCCCCTACCAGGGCTTCCTCTTCATGGGCCTGATGAATGTGAACGGCGATCCCTATGTGATCGAGTACAACGTGCGGCTGGGCGATCCGGAGACACAAGCGATCCTGCCGCGACTTAAGAGCGATCTGCTCGACCTCTTCGAGGGCATCGCCACGGGAACGCTGAGTGAGCGCCATGTGGATGTGGACGACCGCACCGCCGTCACCATCGTGCTCGCCTCAGAAGGGTATCCCGGCGAATACGCGAAAGGCAAGTCCATCATAGGCGCTGATCTGGTTCGCGACGCCTACGTGTTCCATGCAGGAACGCGCAACAAGAACGACACTCTCGTGACCGATGGTGGCCGCGTGCTCAGCGTCACCGGCATCGGGAAGGACCTGGAGAGTGCGATCGCCTCGGCGTACCGCGCAGCGGACACCATCAGCTTTGAGGGGCGCTACCGCCGGGACGACATCGGCAAGGACTTGGTGAAGGAGCCCTCGCAGCGTGCGACCGCAGCGGTGAAGCACTAGGGCCAAGGTCCCGTGCCGCTCAGGCCATGGTGCCGTTCGCCTTCGCCTTGCGGTTGTACTTGCCCTGCAGGTTGAGCCAGTAAAGCATGCCCACGAAAAGCGTGATGCTCGTGAGCGTGACGGGCATCCAGCCCATCTTCTCCAGGATCTTGAAGGTCCATTCCATGAAATGGCCGAGGGCGAAGGCGATGTCTTGCATGGCGGTAGGCGTGAAGCGGGGCGAAGATAGGAGGGGGGATATTCCAGTGATGACCTGTCCTCGGAGCACCCTTGGCCGGCCATCCCGACCTTCGCCCCTCGCCCCCCATGCTCGCCGCCTTCTTCCGCAGCAACCAGCCCGCCGTTCTGGTCTCCGTGCCGTTGGTGGTGGCGGCGCTGTTCGTGCCTGCTTGCTGGCACGCACCGGTGCAGAACGCTTCTTTGATGCCGGTCGCCTCGTTGATGCAGCATTTGGTTGGCGGCTCGGCGTGGGCCAACGCGCTCGCGGGCATGGTGCTCGTGGCGCTGGCCACCGTGGAACTAGCGATCCTGGTGAATGCGCTCGAGCTGATGGATCGCCGCAACCACCTTGTTGCGCTCACCTTCCCGGTGCTGTTGGCGGGGCTATGCGGCCCAGGCTGCTATGATCCGGCGCTGCTCGGTCTCCCTTTCGTGCTCTTCGCCTTGCGCAGGGCCTGGTCCATCAGCAATACTGGAGCGGCGCTCGCGGCGCTCTTCGATGCCGCGCTGCTCATCGGGCTTGCCGCGCTCTGCTACCTGCCCTATGCGGTGCTTCTCGTGGTGCTGTGGATCAGCACCTCGCTCATCAGGCCTTTTGCGTGGCGTGAGTATGTGCTGCCGGTGATCAGCGTAGTGCTGGTATTCTACATCGCATGGATGGCGCTTCATCTCGCGGGCCGAACGCCATGGCGTCCCCTGCTCACCGTGATGCCTGACGACATGGCCCCTGCCGTGCTCTGGCAAGGGCTTTCGCGGAAGGCCTTCCTCGTAATTGCAATGCCCATCTTGCTGCTGGCGCTTGCGGCCTTCTACCGCAGTCAGGCGCAGAGCGTGATGCGCGGCAGGAACCTGCGGTCGGCATTCATGGCATTGGCGCTCTCCTTGGCGGTGTTGATGGGCCTTCTCTCCTGGCTGAAGGGGAGCTTCCCGGCCGTGCTCGCCGCTTCGCCTATAGGGGGGATTGCCGCTTACCTCTTCCTGAACCCCAAGCGCAGGTGGTTAGCCGAGCTTGGGTTGGGAGCCATGCTCTGCGCGGCCCTGTGGGTGCGTTGGGGCGGCGGGATGTGAATCCTCTGTGCCGATTCAAGAGACCATGAATGCAGAACGGCCGCGCTAAGGCGGCCGTTCCTGTACAATTGCTTGGCTCAGCGGCCGCGCGAGGTGCTGTAGTTGATCTTCAGCGCGTTGCTCTTGCGCAGTTCCTGCTTCACGTCGGTGACGAACTTCATGTAGGTGTCCTTGTCCACTTTCAATGAGCGGGTGATCTTGCCGCGGAGCACTTCATCGCGCCGCTCGTTCCCGGCCACCACGAAGGCATCGATCTCACTGAGGGTCGCGAAGTCGTCGTTGAGCTGCAGCAGCGGCTCGGTGCCCCGCGCCTTGTCAGCGGGAGGGCCGATGTAGAGGTAATCGACCAAGGCTTTGTCCTCGAGCTTGGCCACTTCGTTGGCCTCGGGCAGCACCACCTTCACCTTCAGGTCCACTTCGCGCATCACGGTGGTCACCATGAAGAAGAAGAGGAGCATGAAGATGATGTCGGGCAATGAGGCCGTGCTGATGGCCGGTGTGGATCCTTTCTTTTCCTTGAAGCGCGACATGGCGATCAGTTCTTCTTGGTGAGGTCAACCGGTTCGGCTTCCGAGATGCGCTGCGGGTACACCAGCCGGATGGCCTTGATCCGATCCTGGTCCTCGTCCACCTTCTCATCGAGCTCGGTGAACTTGCGACCGAACTTCTCCTTGCTCAGCTCGTCGCGCAGTTCGCGGATCCCCGATTCCAGTTCGTTCTGGACCTGCACGTACATGTTGTAGCTGGTCTTGGATCCGGTCTGCAGCGAGATGAGCGCGTCGTTGGGAAGCTCGCTGTATTCGCCGAGCAGCTCAATGGCCTTGAGCTTGCCTTCCCATTTCTTCACACCATCCTCGAAGCGGGCCTTCGAGGTATCCGTGGCGGCGGCCATCCAGCCCTTGTTCAGGTTAAGTTGCTCCCTGCAGAATGCCGCGCTCACCTTGGTCTTGGCGGGCAGATTCTCCAGGTTGGCCGGGTTGGTCATGAACTCCTTGGCCCCGGCGCGCAGTTCCTTGATGTCCATCGGTTCGCCCTCGACCAGGAGCTGGTCGGCATCGTTCACCAGGACCTCGTATACGTTGCGCTTATTGATGACATCCGGATCCGGCGGGGTTTCCACCACCGGCGGCAGCAATCGCAGGATGCCCACATCGGTATCCATGGTGGTGGTCACCAGGAAGAAGATCAGCAGCAGGAAGGCGATGTCGGCCATCGAGCCGGCATTGATCTCGCCTGGACCTGACTTGGCTCGTTTCTTCAGCATGGCGCGTTCACTTGAGCATGCGGGTGACCTCGCCGTACACGATGGCGCCGATGGCACCGATGAGGGCCACGTACATGGTGATCAAACCGGCGCCGATCCACTTGGATGCACCTTCGGTGATGTTGTACTTCCCGGCGTCAGAGCCATCGGAGATCAGGTAGGCGACCAGCAAGAGCCCAACGAAAGCGCCGATGCCGATCAGCGACTTGCGTGTGAGGCCGGTGACGGAGAAACCGACGGCCGCGACCGTGGCGACGGCCATCGCGATGTAGGTGACCCACAGGCCGCCATCTATGCCGAGGTCGCTGCCGGTGAAGATCATGATGGTGAAGAGCACGCCGAGCCCCATGAGCGCCCATTGCGCGATGCGGCCGATGCTGTTCGTTGCGGTATGCTTCATGGCTAGTGCTTGCTCATGTTGTGCTTCACCAGCATGTCCACCAATCCGATGGAAGCCTCTTCCATCTGGCCGCTGATGCTGTCGATCTTGCTCTGCAGGTAGTTGTAGAAGATCTGCAGGATGATGGCGACGATGAGGCCGAACACCGTGGTGAGCAGCGCCACCTTGATGCCTCCCGCTACGATGGCCGGGCTGATGTTGTTGGCAATCGCGATCTGATCGAACGCGAAGATCATCCCGATCACCGTGCCCAGGAAGCCGAGCATGGGTGCCAATGCGATGAAGAGCGCGATCCACGGAAGGCCGCGCTCGAGGCGGCCCACTTCCACGCCACCATAAGCCACGATGCTCTTCTCGGCGATGTCAACGCCCTCGTGCGCGCGGTCGAGGCCTTGGTAGAAGATGCCGGCAACGGGCCCGCGGGTGTTGCGGCAAACCTCCTGCGCAGCATCGATGCCACCGCTCTTGAGCGCCTCCTCTACGGAGCCCAAGAGCTTATCCGTATTGGTGCTGGCCATGTTGAGGTAGATGATGCGCTCAATCACCATGGCCAAGCCGAGGATCAAGCACACGAGCACCGGCGCCATCCAGATGGGATCGCCCTCGATGAAGCGTTGCTTGAACATTTGGTGGCCACCTGGTGAAGCGGCATCGGCGGCTACTTCAGTGGATGCCGCAGCAGGGGCGGAATCCTGCGCCATGACCGGGGTGCTGAGCAAGGTGATGCCGAAGAAGGCAGCCATGCAGAGGGACAAGAACTTGCGTACCATGTGTGAAGGGTTGCGTGAGGGGGTTGTTGTCGGTTGGTTCCGTTGAGTGCGGGTCAAAGATGCGGGTTGGATCGAAGCGCCGAACCGGTTGAGGGGTTGGGCCAGCGCACGAATCTTGGCCGGTTGATGGTTGAAGGTTGAGCGCCCGGCAAATAGAAGGATTGGCCTCCTTCGTCGGCCTTTCCCGTTGGGGAGGGCTTCATTGCATGCGTCGGCCCTTCGGGCCTCTGGCTGAATGCGCTGTCCGCTCGTCCGAGCAAGCTCGGTTCGCTGCCATCGCATTCAGCCGCGCGGCTTCGCCGCTCGCCTTGCAATGGCGGAGAGAGAGGGATTCGAACCCCCGTTACCCTTTCAGGTAAACGCACTTTCCAGGCGCGCGCCTTCAACCACTCGGCCATCTCTCCAGTTGTATTCGGGAAGGCGGTTCCACGGCCTTCCGAAGGGCGGCCAAGGTAACAATTGGCCCTACGCGCCAAAGGGGTTACAAGCAGCGGCTGAGGCGAGGCAGCGAGCGGAAGTCCGGTCACGTTACCCCAACGTCAATTCACCCGCGATCGGTGCTGCCATTCGTTGGGCGAATGCACCCGCAGGCGGATCCGCAGCGAGCAGGAACATTGTTTTGGCGAGCGCAGCCTCCACGGTCATGTCGGCGCATGGTATAACGCCCAGGTCCACGAACGCACGGCTGGTCACATATCGGCCTTGGTCCACGCGGCCGCCCACGCATTGGGTCACGTTGAGCAGGTGGATGCCCCGCTCACGCGCACTGCGCAGGGCTCCGATGAAATCCGGATCGGTGGGGCCATTGCCGCTTCCGAAGGTGGTGAGCAGCACCGCGCTCAGGCCGGGCGTTCCTAGCGCATGCCGCACCCATTCGGCCGTGATTCCCGGGAAGAGTCGGATCACCCCCACGCGGGCATCAACTCGCTCGTGCACCTTGAGCGGCCCGCTGCGGTTCGGCAGGATCGCGGAGCGGTCATAGCGCAGGTGAACACCGGCCTCGGCCAGTGCTGGCCAATTCGGGGAGCGGAAGGCCTCGAAGCGCTCGGCGTGCACCTTCACCGTTCGGTTGCCGCGCATCAAGCGGTACTCGAAATACACGGCCACTTCGGGCACCATCGCGCGACCCTGTTCATCCATGGCGGCCGCCACCTCGATGGCGGTGATGAGGTTCTCCTTGGCGTCGGTGCGGATGGTGCCGATGGGCAATTGGGATCCGGTGAGGATCACGGGTTTCGTGAGGCCCTCCAGCAGGAAGCTCAGCGCGCTTGCCGTATACGCCATGGTGTCGCTGCCGTGCAGCACCACGAAGCCATCGAATTCGTGGTAGCGGTCGCCGATGATCCGCGCGATTCGCACCCAGTCCGCCGGCCGCATGTCGCTGCTGTCGATGGGCTGCTCGAAGGCCGTTGCGCCCAACCGAACACCCACCCGCTCTAATTCGGGCACCTGCTCCTCCAGGTGAGCGAGGTCCATGGGGCGCATTGCCCCGGTGCGTGGATCGGCGAGCATGCCGATGGTGCCGCCGGTGTAGATCAGGAGGACGGATGCGCTCATGGGAAGGAAGGGATTGTACAATGGTGCTTCGCGAAGCCTCGCACTGACCCGAACACCGAGACACACGGATGAATGCGTCCGTAACGCAGCGCTGCGCGTTGCCTAATGCAGAAGATTGGCTTGAGGTTATCCGTGCCCATCCGGGTCCTTCCGAGGTTCACAAAACAACTGCTCCGCATTGCGCGTGGTGATCGCGGCGATCTCGTCCAACGAGCGGCCCGTGGCCTCTGCGAGTTTGGCAGCGATGTGCGTGAGGTAGCCGGGCTCGTTGCGCTTGCCACGGTGTGGCACAGGAGCCAGATAGGGCGCATCAGTCTCCAGCACGCAATGCGCAACGCCCACTTCGCGCATGGTCTCGAATAGGCCGCCCTTGGGGTAGGTGACCACGCCGCCGATGCCAAGGTAGAAGCCTTTCAGTGCGATTACGCGCTGCGCCTGTCCCTCACTTCCAGTGAAGCAATGGAACACACCGGTGAGCGAATCGTCATTCTCTTCTTCGACGATGGTGATCACTTCATTGAAGCTCTCGCGGCAATGGATGGCGATCGGCAAGCGCAGCTCCTTCGCCCAGCGCACCTGCTGACGGAACACCTCCTGCTGATGCGCGAGGAAGGTCTTATCCCAGTACAGGTCGATGCCGATCTCACCCACCGCGCAATAGCGACCGGTGCGCAGCAAGCGCTCCACCTCTTCCATCGCGGCGGCATTGTCCTCACCCACATGGCACGGGTGCAGTCCCATCATGGCGAAACAGCGATCGGGGTGCGCGGCCACGAGCGCATCCATGCCGGCGATGCTCTCGTGGTCCACATTCGGCAGGAAGAGCCTCGAGACACCGGCCTCGGCCGCGCGCTGGAGCATGGCCTCGCGGTCCGCATCGAACTTGGTGCTGTAGAGATGGGCGTGGGTGTCGATCAGTTCCAAGCGCAGGTTGTGGGTTGTCCTGGCTCAAGGCCGGGATGACGGTTTGATGGAAAGCAGGTTAGGGATTGAATTCCTTGATTGACGAGTTGGGCACAAAGGTCGCGGCCAACCTGCAACCGTCATCAGCCCTGAACCTGCGGCAGGGGCCAGTGCGTTGGCACAACCCTGAACCCCCAACTTCGCACCCGATGAAGCTCCTGATCCTGCGGTTCTCCTCCATTGGCGACATCGTGCTCACCAGCCCGGTGCTGCGCTGCGTCAAGGAGCAGCTGAAGGATGCGGAGATCCACGTTGCCACCAAGGCCGGCTTCGCCGATCTGGTGCGCTTCAATCCGCATGTGAGCAAGGTGCATGAGCTGGGCGACGACATCGGCGACTTGATCTCACGCCTGAAGGCCGAGCGCTTCGGTGCCGTGATCGACCTGCACCATAACCTCCGCACGGCACGGATCAAGCGCGCGCTCGGCGTGCGCGCTCACAGCTTCCCCAAGCTCAACATCGAGAAGTGGTTGTTGGTGAACCTGCGCATCGACCGCATGCCCAGGATTCACATCGTTGACCGCTACCTCAGCACCGTGGCGCACCTAGGCGTGAAGAACGACGGCAAGGGCTTGGAGCTTTTCATTCCCGCTGAACGCGAGGTGCCCCTCGCATCGCTGCCCCCATCGCATCAATCCGGATACACG
The DNA here is from genome assembly GCA_016705545.1 of Flavobacteriales bacterium. Taxonomy (GTDB): domain Bacteria; phylum Bacteroidota; class Bacteroidia; order Flavobacteriales_F; family PHOS-HE28; genus PHOS-HE28. Next base: position 717,688 of record JADIYA010000001.1, on the reverse strand, counting down.
GCGTTCGCGATCGGTGCGGCGCACGCCACCAAGCGGCTGCCGCAGCACAAGCTCATCGAGCTCGCACGCCTGATTGATGGACCCATCGTGCTCGTTGGTGGAAAGGAAGACCAGGCGGTGGCGCGCATGATCGGTGATGCCATCGGTGGACGAGTGTTCGATGCTACAGGCCGCTTCGACATCCTCGGCAGCGCCTCGTTGATCAAGACGGCGAAAAGCGTGATCGCGCACGACAGCGGTGCCATGCACATCGCCTGCGCATTCAGCAAGCCGGTGGTGAGCGTATGGGGTAATACGGTGCCGCTATTCGGCATGGGGCCTTATCAGCCGGAGCAGCCGGAACGCGCCATGATGAGCGAGGTACCGGACCTGTCCTGCCGCCCGTGCAGCAAGATCGGCCACGACCAATGCCCCAAGGGTCACTTCCATTGCATGGAGAAACAGGACCTTCGGCGCATCGCTGAACTCGTCAACGCATGAGCTGGGACATCTTCATCCAGGACTTCCCCGATGTGCCGTCGATCAATGATGTGCCGGATGCATTCCGCCCGAAGCCCATTGGCAATCGCGACGAGCTGATCGCCCGTATCCGCGAGGCCATTCCCTTCATCGACCAAGTGGACAGCGATTGGCTCTTCGCCAAGGGCGATGACATCGACGTCAGCTTCCAGCTGCACATGGAGGACGCCACGCAGGTGCGCTATATGGTGGCGCATGTGCACGGCGGCGAGCAGAGCGCGGCGTGCATCGGAGCCTTGCTTCGGCAACTCGGATTGCGCGGGCACGATACCGCAACGGGCGAGCTATTCGATGGGCTCAGTTTGGACGAAGGGCTGTAATCAACTGAAGAGCTTCTTCAGCTCCGTGGCCTCCTCGGGCTTCATCTTGTTGCTGAGGATGAGCCGCAATTGCCTGCGCCGAAGCGCGCCATCGTAACGGCGGCGCTCCTCATCGTTGGTGGGCTCGGCCTCAGGCACCTGCATGGGCCTCCCCGCGTGATCCACCGCCACGAAGGTGTAGATGGCGCTGTTGCACGGGATCTTCTCTCCGGTCACTTGGTCCTCTACGGAAACATCGCTCCACACTTCCATGCTGCTGCCGAAGGCACGGCTCACGTGGCTGCGGATGGTGACGAAGTCGCCGAGCTTGATGGGCCGGTCGAAGCCCACGTGGTTCACGGCCACGGTGACCACGGTGCGCTTGCAATGGCGGTGCGCGCTGATGGCGCAGCTGATGTCGAGCCATTGCAGCAGCCGCCCTCCGAAGAGGTTCCCGAGCGTGTTGGTGTCGTTAGGCAGCACCACGTGGGTGGTCTCGGAGTAGCTGTCGCTGATGGGGCGTGAGGCGCGGTTCATGTGCGATGCTCGCCTTTGCTGTCGTGCGCTTTGGCGATGGCGCGCGAAGGTAGGCGCCCGGGTACGCGTACTTTTCGCTCATGCCCGAACAAGCCCCCATCCTGCTGCCCTTGCTCAAGCTGTTGCACCTGCTTGCGCTGATCGCGTGGTTCGCCGCGGCTTTCCATCTCGCACGCTTGTTCAATGCGCACCGTGCCGCATTGAAGCTCTGGGAGCCGGAGCGCGGATTCCTTCACGACCGCTTCATCCGCATGGAGCGCCGGGTCCTATACGGCCTCGCGTGGCCCGCCTTGATCCTGCTTGTGCTCTTCGGCATCTGGCAGTTGGTGCAGATGCCAGCGTTGCTGAAATCGCCCTTCATGCACCTGAAGCTCGGCCTGGTGGCGCTGCTGGTGGTGTACCAGCTGGTGATTCACCGCGTGCAAACGCGCTTGCAGAGCGCATCACTCAACTGGTCAGGACCAGTACTGTGGCTGTTCGGACAAGGTGGTTGGGCCTTGTTGGTGGCGTTGCTGGCCACCATGGTGTTCCGCGATCGGCTCGGCTGGACCTGGGGCGCGCTGGGGTTGTTGGTGCTGGGCGTGGTGATCGGCTACGCTGTTATGAAGGCGCGCGGCACAGGAGCACCGGAAGGGAAGAAGCCGGACCCGCCCGTTCAGGGAAGCTTGTAGAAGAGCACACGGCCATCGTCCGTGCCCACCAGCAGCCACTCCTGCCACCGCAGGAGCGGCGTGCGGTGGTGCTGGTCCTTGTTCTCCGGGAAATTCAGTGTTTGCACGGTCTTGCCCTCGGCATCGATCACGTCCACAGCGCCGTTCTTTCCGGCGCGGAACATTTGACCGCCATCCCTAAGCTCACTCTGCTGGTAGAACCGGTCGAAGGTGGAATTGCCCATGTCGAGGCCCATGGCTTTCACGGCGCGGGGGTCGGGCACCCACCGATGCTGCTGCAATGAGGGCTGCGGCTTGCCGTCCTTCATGCTGTACACCACGCGCTTGCCGCTATGCCCTATGAGCACCGCGTACTCGCCGTTCTCATTGAAGGCGCAGTAGTAGGCCGCCATGCTTCCGTCCTCATTGTACGGGAGCGTGAGCAGCTTCTTGCCGCTCTCCAGATCGATCAGCTCGGCGCCCTTGTTCTGGCCGACAAGGATGCGATCGCCTTTGGGCGCGACGGCGAGGCTCAGCACCTCGGCCTTCGTTGCGCGAATGGTCCGCTCGGCCGCTGCGGGCAGCACTTGCGCGAAGAGCGGAGTGACGGAGACCAGGAGCAGGGCGAGCAGGGAACGGCGCTTCAGCATGGGTTCAGGCAATCAGGTACCGCTGCGTCTCGAGCCAGGCCAGTGCGCTATCACGGTCAGGGAACATCTGGATGGGGCGGCCGGGCTTGTGGTGGCGCACGAATACGTTGGCAGCGAGCTGGTGGCCGAAGTCGCGCACGATGATCGCGTCGGCGGCGATGTGCTCGTTCGACTCGGCGGATTGGGCAGCATACCCACGCGCCTCATTGCTCATGGTGGTGTTCTGGCCCACGGACACCATCAGCAGCGCCTTGCGCCCTTTGCGCTCGGCGGCGATCGCGGCGAACATGGCCTGCACATCGTCCACGCTCACCAGGTGGTCATCCTTGAAGTGCGTATGCACGATCTCTGCATCGATAAAAGTCACTGTGCAGGATGGCAGTTCAATGGCGTGCATGATCATCCGAGGCTCAGGGGGGTGCGAAGCTAAAGCGATGGGAGGCGGCGTGCAGCGCTGATCAGCGGACCAGCAGCCAGGCCGCACGGCCCTCGTTGGTGCGCACCGCATTGAGCATGGCCATTGCCTCGTCGCGGGAAGCGTAACTGCCAATGGCTACGGGATGCAATTGGCCGCGTTGGCGCAGGCGGCGAGCCGGGAAACCCTTGGAGAGAAGTTCGCCCAAGAGCTTATCGGCGTTTTCTGGCTGGGCGAAGCAGCCTCCGACAACATGATAGCGCAATGCTGTTTCATCAATGGTCGTGGGCTTAACGGCCACGTGCGTGGTATCGGCTGCGGCCACGGCGGCAACAGGCCGCCTCCAATCCACCATCATGCGCACATCCGTTTCCTCATCGAGGACCACTTCGTGCACGCCCGTGTCAGCGGCATCAAGCGTGAAGGGCGCGAACGCTTCTACCGGTGCGAAACCGGCTTGCGCCGGTGCGGTGTACGCAGGCTCAGGGCCGTTCTTCCAAGGCGCCCAGCCACTCCACTGCGCCTGTTCATAGGGCCCATTTCGCACCACCCAGATTGCCGATGCGCCGATCAGCAGGATGCCTGCACTCGCAGCAGCCCAAGCCAAGTAGGGCCGTTTGCGATGCTCGATCTCCACAGTCGTGGGTTGCGGCTTCGCGATTGGCAGCACCGCGGGCCTTGTGCGCACCGGCTCTACGGCCACAGCGGCCAATGGCCGCAGCCCATAGGCATCGCGGAGGTAGTTGGTGCGCCGGTCGGGGTCGAACTGCAGGTTGTGCTCGGCGTCGCGGTAGAAGATGCCGACGCTGGGGAGCTCCAAACGGCCGCTGCGGTCAAGCGCTAGCCGCCACTCCGCCACTTCGGCGTCAATGCGCGCAGTGGCCTTGTCGAAGGCGAGGCCCTCGCGCTTGGCCAAGCGGTCGGCCAGCAGCCCATCATTGCGCACCAGGTGCCGATTGAAGCTCAGATCCTTTGAAGGCGGATGGATGAGCTTGCGCGCCTCATCGAGGCGGGCAGGGCGGTAGTGCGTGAGGAAGCCGCCCCATTGCGGCACAATCACGCAATCGTGGCAGAAGAGGAGGTCGTGCAGGTCACGCTCGAGGCCCATGGGAAGAGAGGCCAAATCTAGAGCGATGCCGCCCTATGGCGTGCTTCCTCCAGATCGGCAGGCGTATCCACGCAGAACGAAGGATGCTGCGTGAGGCCGATGCGAACCCGGTACCCGTTCTCCAACCAGCGCAATTGCTCCAAGGCCTCGGCCTTTTCCAAGGAGGACGGCGCGAGCTTCACCAATTGCTCGAGCACGTCGGCGCTGAATCCATATAGCCCCACATGCTTCAGGAAGCGGAAGCGTGCATGCCGGGGTCCGGAACCGGTGTCTCGAAGGAAGGGGATCGCGGCCCTGCTGAAGTAGAGTGCGTCCAAGTTCACATCGGTCGTGATCAGCACTTCGCCGGGGGCATCGAGGTCGCGGTCATCGGTGACCATTTGCGCGAGCGTGGCGATCCCGCCCGGGGCCTTGCGCAGCGCCAGGCACAGCTCATCGATCTGCTGGGGGACGATGAAGGGCTCATCGCCCTGGATGTTCACCACAGCATCGTAGCGATCCCGACCCGCGTTGGTGAGCGCTTCATAGCAGCGGTCGGTGCCGCTCGGGTGGTCCGGTGAAGTCATCACGCATTCACCGCCCTGCGCCGACACATGCTCGAGCACCCGCGCATCATCGGTGGCTACGATCACACGTTTCAAGGAAGAGGAGCGCCGGGCCTGCTCCACAACGCGCATCACCATGCTGGTGCCGCCGATATCGACCAGCGGCTTGCCGGGCAGGCGCGTGCTGGCGTAGCGGGCGGGGATCACGCCGAGGATGCGCATGCGTGATTTGGTGCTTTACAGGGTCGCGCTCAACTGCACCTGCACAGTGCGCGGCGCTTCGATGCTCAAGGGCCGAAGCGAGTACACCTCGTTGCTGAGGTTGTTCACCACCACCGTGGCGCGCAGCTGCTTGGTGAGTTCCAGGCCCGCGCGCACATCCACGATCCAGTTGCCCGTGCGGTTGCGCTCCATCCAGCCGGTGATGCCGGTGGGGAGCTCGTCCGGCTGGGGCGGGCCGGTGTCCAGGTCAACGAAGGCCTTGTCGATATTGCGCACATGGCTGTTGTAACGCACGCTGAAGCCCGTGAACACCTTGCGGTACTGCAGCTGGATGTCGCTGCGGAGGGTTTGTTGGATGCGGAACTTGAGGATGTTCCCTTCCGGATTGTAGCTGGTGTTGGTGTAGGTGGAGGCAGGGATGATCCGGATGGGGTTGTCTGGGGGGATGGCGTACACATCATCGGGCGTGGTGCTGATCGGATTGGTTGAAGTCCAGCCCAGCAGAGCGGTGACCTCGACGGCTCTGATCTTCCCTTTCCCCGCCAGCTCCAGTTCGTAGCCAGTTACGCGCGCCCGGCCGGTATTGACGCTCTTGAAACCGAGTCCGAAGAACTCATCCACGGCATTCCCGAGCGTGAACGGCTTCCATTGCCCGAAGGTGAATTCCACATAGTCCTCGTAGTCCTGCTGGAACCATACGGCATCCACATAGCCCATGAAGCCGCCGATCTTGAACCCTTGCTTCAGGCCGGCTTCCACGTTCCACGAGCGCTCCGGCCGCAGCTCGGGGTTCGGGAAGATCACCAGGCGCCCAACGTTCGTGCTGATGAAGCGCTCGCCGATGGTGGGGAAGCGGAAGCCCTGCCCGTAGCTGGCGCGGATGAAGGTGGCGCGCATGGCCTGATAAGTGGCGCCGGCGCGGAACACGGGCTGCGCGGCGTCTGCGTCGTTCACGATGAACTGCTCGTAGCGCACGCCGCCGCTGATCGCGAGCTTCTCCTTGAAGAGCTTCTTGTCGATCTGCAGGTAGCCTGCAAGGTTGCGCGCCATATTGCGGTCGTTGCCATCGGCATTGCCGCGATAGAGCTCGGCGGTGCTGATCACATCGCGCAGCAGCAGGCCGCCGGTGATGTTGGTCTCACCCAAGAGGTCCAACTTCTGCTGCACCTGGTACTCGGCATGCCAGGTGGCGTTGCTGTTGCTCTGGCCATTGTCGTTGTCGAAGATCTGCCGGTGATGGCGGGTGCGAAGGCTGTGGCGCGTGCCGCCCTCGCCCGTGTAGGTCACGAAGGGGTCGATGTAATACTGCGTGGCCTTGGTGCGCGTGACCGTGCCGGGGAAGGGGCGGAAGAGCCCGCGGTCCGTATCGTTCCAGATGAAGACGCTGGTGCTCTTGCCCTTCTGCGCATTGCCGTTCACGCCGAAGGTGAGTCCCGGCTTGCTCTTGCTGCGCCAGCGCAGGTTGGCATTGATGCGAGCGCGGTGATCGTAGCCGCCGGGGCCGATGCGGTAGGGGTCGGCGGCGATGGTGTCCGCAGGCAGCGGCTCGGGTCCCACATAGCCTTGGTCCGTTACGCCATTCCCCCCGAAGACCACATCGAGCTGACCGAACTGCTGGCTGTGGTAGAAGCTGGCGCCGCTCATGCCCGGATTGTTCTGGTCCCACCATTTAGCGGGCGCGTGCCCCGGGGTGTCGTACACGCCGCTGAAGAGAGTGGCGCGCGTGCGTGGCTCGGCTCGAGGATAGGCCGTGCGCACATTGATCACGCCGCTTAGCGCTGCGCTGCCATAGAGCACCGACGATGCCCCCTTGATCACTTCCACCTGCTCCAGGTTCTCAATCGGCAGGAAGGACCAGTTGGGCCGGCCGATGTCGCCGCTGAGGATCGGGATATCGTCCACCAGCACCATCACGCGGCTGCCAGCGCCATAGCTGAAGCCGCTGCCCGCGCGGATCTGCGGCTCTTCATCCACGATCACCACGCCGGGCACTTGATCCAGCGCCTGCTCCAGGCTCACCACGTTCTTGTTCAATATGATATCGGGCCGCAGCACGCTCAGCGATTGGGTGACCTCGCCGATACGCTGCTCGTAACGGCCGCCGCTGATCACCACTGTCTCGAGCTGCGCATTGCCGAGGGCGAGCTTGATGTTAAGGTCCCGCCGTTCGCCGGCAACCAGCGTGATGGCCTCGGTGCGTGTGGTGTAGCCCACAAAGCTGAAGGCGATGCGTGCCGCCCCGGCCGGGACCTGCAAGAGGTAAACGCCGTTCACATCGGTGGCCACGCCTTTGCCGGGGGCGTAGGTCACGTTCACGCCGATCAAGGCCTCGCCGCTGGAGGCATCGGTGACCTTGCCGGTGAGCGTGGCGTCCTGGGCCATGGAGGGCATGGAAGCAGCGAGCGCGAGCGCAGCGAGTGTTTTTCGCATCATGCGTAAAGCGATCTTGGGGCCGCCGCGATCGACAGGAACCACGGCGGTCGGGCGAATGTAGAAGAAGGCTTGAATGCGCAACCCGATAGCTGATGAACCACGTTGTCGGCGTTACGAACCGAATCCATGACCGATCAGGAACTCATCCACCGTATCGCGCTCAGCATGCTCAAGGGCATCGGCCCGGTGAACGCGCGCAATCTCGTGGCCTATTGCGGCGGGGTGGATCCCATCTTCACGGACAAGAGGCTGAAGAACACCTTGGAGAAGGTGCCCGGCATCGGACCGAAGCTCATCGCCAGCATCACCGATAAGAAAGTGCTGCCTGCGGCGGAGAAGGAGTGGGAATATGTGCGCAAGCACAAGCTCCGCATGCTCTTCTACCTCGATGCGGAATACCCCAAGCGCCTGAAACAATGCGAGGATGCACCGGTGATCCTCTTCGTGAAAGGCAACGCCGATCTCGACGTAGCGCGCATGGTGAGCATCGTGGGCACGCGCACGCCAACCGAGCAGGGCAAGCAGCTCTGCGTGGAGCTCGTGCATGGGTTGAAGGAAGTGAATGCCACCATCGTGAGCGGCCTCGCCTACGGCATCGACATCGTGGCGCACCGGCATGCACTGAAGAATGACCTGCCCACCATCGGCTGCGTTGCGCACGGCTTGGACAAGCTCTACCCCGGTGACCATGCCGCCACCGCGAAAGAGATGGTGAAGCATGGCGCGCTCGTGAGCGAATTGCCCAGCGGCTCGCCCTTCGCACCCGGCAATTTCCCTGCACGCAACCGCGTGATCGCGGGCCTCAGCGATTGCACCATCGTTGTGGAGAGCGGTCCCAAGGGCGGCTCGCTCATCACCACCGACATCGCCGGCAGCTACGACCGGGAGGTCTTCGCCTTCCCCGGACGACCAACCGACCCGCGCAGCGAGGGCTGCAATAAGCTCATTCAGCAGAACAAAGCAGCCTTGGTGAACAGCGCCAAGGATGTGATCACCCTGATGGAATGGCTCCCGAAGAAGAAGAAGGCGCCCGTGCAAGCCGCGCTCTTCGCAGAGCTGATGCCCGATGAGCAAACGCTGATGGACCTCATCAAAGCCAAGGGCAGGATCAGCATCGACGACCTCTGCGTGCAGAGCAAGTGGCCGCAAGGCAAGGTGGCCGGCCTGCTGCTGAACATGGAGTTCAGCGGGGCAGTTCGCAGCTTGCCTGGGAAGGTGTATGAGGTGAATTGAGGCTGAGGGGTTGTGGGTTGGAGGGGCAACAACCCTCAACCTGCATTCCTCCTGCAATTCCCCACCTACATTTGCCGCCGCTTAATCAAAAGCACCAACAAAACATCCCGATGGCAAAGTCGAACAAGGCCGTTGATGCCTTCATGGCCGAAGTGAAGAAGCGCAACGGCAGCGAGCCCGAATTCCTTCAGGCCGTGCACGAAGTGGCCGAAATGGTGATCCCCTTCATCGAGGCGAACCCCAAGTACAAGGGCAAGATGCTCCTGGAGCGCATGGTGGAGCCCGAGCGCACCATCATCTTCCGCGTGCCATGGGTCGATGACAAGGGCAACACCCAGGTGAACCGCGGCTTCCGCATCGAGTTCAACAGTGCCATCGGACCTTACAAGGGCGGCTTGCGTTTCCACCCCAGCGTGAACCTCAGCATCCTGAAGTTCCTGGGCTTCGAACAGACTTTCAAGAATAGCCTCACAACGCTCCCGATGGGTGGTGGCAAGGGGGGGTCGGACTTCGACCCCAAAGGCAAGAGCGACCTGGAAGTGATGCGCTTCTGCCAGAGCTTCATGACGGAGCTGTGGCGCCACGTGGGCCAGTTCACCGACGTGCCTGCGGGCGACATCGGCGTGGGCGGCCGCGAGATCGGTTTCATGTTCGGCCAGGACAAGCGCCTGCGCAACGAGTTCACCGGTGTGTTCACCGGCAAGGGCCGCACCTGGGGCGGTTCGCTCATGCGCCCGGAGGCGACGGGCTACGGCTGCGTGTATTTCGCGGAGGAGATGATGAAGCACAACAAGACCAGCTTCAAGGGCAAAACGGTGGCGGTGAGCGGCAGCGGCAACGTGGCCCAGTACGCCATTGAGAAAGCCACGCAGCTCGGCGCCAAGGTGGTGAGCTGCTCCGACAGCGACGGCAGCATATTCGATCCCGCCGGCATCACCAAGGAGAAGCTCGCCTTCATCATGGAACTGAAGAACGTGAAGCGCGGCCGTATCGAGGAATACGCCAAGAAGTTCAAGGGTAGCACCTATAAGAAAGGCGCTCGCGTGTGGGACGTGGTGGCCAAATGCGATGTGGCTCTGCCCTGCGCCACGCAGAACGAACTGGACGGCAAGAACGCCAAGGACCTGGTGAAGAAGGGCGTGAAGTACGTGGCCGAGGGCGCCAACATGCCCAGCACGCCGGAAGCCATCGCGGTGTTCGAAGCAGCCAAGGTGGCCTTCGCTCCCGGCAAAGCCAGCAACGCCGGCGGTGTTGCGACGAGCGGCTTGGAGATGAGCCAGAACAGCCTGCGCTTGAGCTGGACCGCCGAAGAGGTGGACCAGCGCCTTCACAGCATCATGAAGAACATCCACGCTGCATGCGTGAAGTATGGTGCCGAAGGCAAGGGCGTGAACTACGTGAAGGGCGCGAACATCGCCGGCTTCGTGAAAGTGGCCGATGCGATGCTGGATCAGGGCGTGGTGTAAGCAACGCTCAATAGGAAATGAAAGGCCCCGGCCATCTGGCCGGGGCCTTTCATTTCCTGGTCTGCCAATCCTAGCAGAATTCCTCGTAGGCCATGCCGAGGTTCTCCGCGATCATCTCGGCGGTGCGACCCTCGATATGATGGCGCTCCAGGAAGTGAACGAGCTTGCCGTCCTTGAACAGGGCCATGGCCGGGCTGCTGGGCGGGTAAGGCAGGAAATGCTTGCGGGCCTGGATCACCGCATCGCCATCCACGCCGGCGAAAACGGTCACCAGCTTATCGGGTCGCTTGCTGCCGCGAAGGCTGTGCTTCACCCCAGGGCGAGCGGCACCGGCGGCGCAGCCGCAAACGCTATTCACCACGCAAAGCACGGTGCCTGGCTGCGCGAGGGCCTTGTCCACTTGCTCGGGGGTCTTCAGTTCTTCGAATCCAGCGGACACCAGGTCCATGGACATCGGGGCGGTGAGTTCGGGGGGGTACATGTTCAACTAAGGTTGTGGGTTGCAGCAGGAAGAGAGGACCGGCTCTGTGCCTCTATCCAACTTGGTTTCGCGCGGTTGGAGTGTCGCTGCGAAAGTACGCCGAAGGATAGCCTTCCCGTCCTGTGAATCGCGGCGCAAAGCGCGTGCGCGTGGCTCTCAAACGGACAGGATTCCTTGATTCATCCGTTCCTCGCATTGCTTCGTCACCAGCGCACCCGGTACCTTCCGCGCCCTTATTCAAGCCCATGCGCTCAATCCTGACTTTCTGCGTCGCCCTTACCTCAGCCCTTGTCAGCGCTCAGCGCCCCAGTGCTCCAACATCCAAGGTGATGGATGAATTGCTGCGGCAAGGCTTTCATGCGTCAGATCTCACTGGCCTCTTGGTCAAGGACCATTACACCGATGCGGGAATCACCCACACCTTCTTCCGCCAGCGCTGGCAGGGCATCGAGGTTTGGAACGGCGACATCGCCGTGCATCAATTGGCCAATGGCGAGCTGCTCCGCCTGAACGTAGGCGCCTTCACGGCGTTGGAGAAGCGTGTGAACGCGACTGAGCCCGTTTTCAGCGCTGAAGCGGCGGTGAGCACGGTGCTCTTGCGGACCATGCCTGGGAAGCCTGTTCCTGCGGTGGTGAGCATTGAAGATGAAGGGCGCCGGGTAGTCTTCAATGGCGACGCATACGGACATGTACCGGTGATGGCTCATCTGGTTTATCAACCCGTGGGTGAGGCACTTCGGCTGGCTTGGAACGTGAATCACTACACGCCCGACGGCTCGCACTGGTGGAACGTGCGGATCGACGCGCTCACCGGTGAAGAGCTCGACCGGAACGATTGGGTCGCGAGCTGCAATTGGGACGATGAGACCCATTACGGCTGCGACGAACATGCGCCCGATGCAGCACCCGCCCCTGCCGCGCCCAACGACTACAACGTGTTCGATTGGCCCACGGAGAGCCCTAGCCATGGCCCGCGCATACTCAGCAACGCGCCGTGGCTCGATGGCGGGATCGCTTCTCCCTATGGCTGGCACGATACGAATGGCGCAGCAGGAGCTGAGTACACGGATACCCGGGGCAACAACTGCTTCGCCCAAGAGGATGCCGACGCGAACAACACGGGTGGCACCCGACCCAGCGGAGGGGCAGGCCTGGACTTCGATTTTCCGCTCGACCTCACCGGCGCTCCAAGCACTTACCTGCCGGCGGCCACCACCAACCTCTTCTACTGGAACAACCTCATGCACGATGTGTGGTACCAGTACGGCTTCACGGATCCCGCAGGCAACTTCCAAGAGAACAACTACGGACGCGGCGGGGCAGGGAGCGACCCCGTGGATGCTGATGCGCAGGATGGCAGCGGCACCAACAACGCCAACTTCGGTACGCCGCCGGATGGCAGCAACCCCCGCATGCAGATGTACCGCTGGACCAGCACCACACCCAACCGCGACAGCGACCTCGACAACGGCATCATCGCGCACGAATACGGGCACGGCATCAGCAACCGCTTGGTAGGCGGCCCATCGAACACCAGCTGCCTCGGCAATGCGGAGCAGATGGGCGAGGGCTGGAGCGACTACTTCGGCATCGTGATGACCATGAAGGCGACCGATACGCCGACCACTGGTCGCGGCGTAGGCACTTATGTGCTCGGTCAGGCTACAACCGGCGTCGGCATCCGCCCGGCGCGCTACACCACCAGCTTCGCCTCGAACAATTACACCTACGCCAGCACGAACAGCGGCCTGAGCCAGCCCCACGGCATCGGCTTCGTGTGGTGCACCATGCTTTGGGAGATGACCTGGGAGCTGATCGGCGTGCACGGCTTCGACCCGGACATCTACAACGGTGATGGCGGCAACAACATCGCCATGCGCCTGGTCATCGAGGGTCTGAAGCTCACTCCTTGCAATCCTGGCTTCGTGAATGGTCGCGACGCCATCCTCGCTGCCGACCAAGCGCTCTACGGTGGCGCGAACCAAGCGGCGATCTGGGCAGCGTTCGCGCGCCGTGGCCTGGGCGCCAGCGCCAGTCAGGGGCTCTCCACCAGCCGCAGCGATCAGGTCGAGGCCTTCGACACCCCTCTGCCCAGCAACTTGGGCATCTCCGAAGTGCTCTCACCGCGGGGCGACCTGTACGATTGCGCAACCACGAACATGCCCGTCACCGTCACCGTGCGCAACTTCGGTCAGCAGCCGCAGACCGACTTCGAGCTGCGCTACCAGCTCGATGGCGGAACTGAAGTGATCGCCACCTATGTCGGCACCCTCGCGGCAGGAGCTTCAGCCAACTTCACCTTCCCGCAGCCGGTAACGATTCCGGGCACCGGGCCGCACACGCTCACGGCGCGCACAAACTTGTCTGGCGATCAGTACACCGCCAACGATCAGGCGGCCAGCGCGATCACGGTGAGCACACCCACCACGCTTCCCTCCACCTATGCGGAGAACATCGAAACCACCTCGCCGGTGCCCACCGGGTGGGCCCTGCAGAACCCGGACAATGGCAACACATGGGTCACCAAGGAGGTATCTGGACAAGCTTCTTGCGTGGGCACGCGCACGTGGGCCATCGATAATTACTCGGTGAGCACCCCCGGGCAGGAGGACCGCTTGGTCACACCGCGCATCGACTTGAGCGGCTCTGCAGGCACACGGCTGAAGTACAAGCACGCCTACTCGGGCTACAGCAGCAGCTATCCCGATGGCATGCGCGTGCAGGTGAGCGGCGATTGCGGCCTCTCGTGGACAACGGTCTTCGAAGCCTTCGGCGCGGCGCTGCAGACCAATCCTTATGTCACCTCGTCCTGGACCCCGACCACTTGCACGCAATGGCAGCAGCATGACCACGATCTCACCGCATACGATGGCGGACAAGTGCTCGTGCGCTTCGTGGCCATCAATAATTATGGCAACTGGCTCTACCTCGATGATGTGGTGATTGAGCGCAATGGCGTGCGCGTAGCGCTCAAGCTGATGCTCGATGGCCCATACGACGATGCCACGGACCTCATGAGTGATGGCTTACGCGTCGGAGGCCTTGTGCCCACGACCGAGCCTTACACAAGTGGCGGTTTCACGCAGGTCTTTGGTGGCGGTGAATCCATCGCTCCAGCAGTGCTCACCACCACAGGCGACGACGCCATCGTGGATTGGGTGCTGCTCGAGCTGCGCGATGCTGTTAGCCCGGGGACTATCGTGGCCACGCGCGCTGCGCTGCTCCAGCGCGATGGCGACGTGGTGGATACCGACCTGAACGGAAACGTGACCTTCAGGGCCAGTGGTGGCAACTACCATGTGGCCACGCGGCACCGGAACCACCTCGGCGTCATGACCTCGGCGCCCCTCGCGCTTTCCACCGCGCCAACGGGCATCGATTTCACCAACCCCGCAACAGCCACCTTCGGCACTGAGGCGCAGAAACCGCGCGATGGCAAGTCCATGCTCTGGAGCGGCGATGCCGTGCGAGATGGAACCTTGCGTTATACCGGTGATGGCAACGACCGAGACCCGCTCTTGGTGGCCATTGGTGGCAGCGTCCCTACCAACGTGAGCGCCCCGGGCTACTTGCAAGAGGATGTGAATCTCGACGGCGTGATCCGTTACACAGGTGATGGCAACGACCGCGACCCCATTCTGGTGAATATTGGCGGCAGCTTACCCACCAATACACGTTTGCAGCAGCTTCCTTGATGACGATCAGAGCGAGCGCTTCCTCCTGAAGAAGGCCTTCATCAGGTCCGCGCACTGGGGCTCCAGCACGCCGCCCGTGACCTGCGTCTTCGGATGCAGCAGCACGCCGCCTATGCGCCTGTAGCCGCTCTTCTCATCGAATGCGCCGAACACGATGCGCCCCACTTGTGCCCAGCGCAAAGCAGCTGCGCACATGGGGCAGGGCTCCACGGTGACGTACATGGCGCAATCATCGAGGTACTTGCCGCCGATGGCCTCCGCAGCGGATGTGATGGCCTGCATCTCCGCGTGCGCGGTCACGTCGTTCAGCTTCTCGGTGAGGTTATGCGTGCGGGCTAGGATGCGTCCGCCGCCAACGATCACAGCGCCGATGGGCACCTCATCCTGCTTGAAGGCCTGTTCTGCCTCTTTCAGCGCTTGGCGCATGAAATACTCATCGTCGTTGCCCGAGATCATTCAAGCACTACCTTGATGCGTTGCGGCAGGGCTGTTGCGGGCCATGCTTCCAGCACATACCACCCGCGTGCGAGCCTTGAGGCATCGAGCGTATGCTGAGGCCCTGTGACAGATGAGAGATGAACGGTGCGGCCCTGCGAATCGATCAGAGCAACCTTTCCGCGCTCGAACGGGAGCGAGATGACGAGACGGTCCTTCGCCGGAAGCGGATAAGCCGAGAGCGTGTTCCGCGCAGCGACATCTTCTACGCCAATGGTGAAGTCAACCGCGCAATCCTGATGATGGGCGAGGTGAGGATTGTTGTCGATCACGATGTTCTCGTCGCTGGGCAGGCCCGGGGTCCATGTGAAGTAATAGAGCATCATCTCGTCGGTGGTGGCCTCTCCCACGGTCACCAACGCGGGCGGCGAGTTCGGGTTGTTCGGATTCGTGGTGGTATTGTCGTAAACGGCTTCGCTGTGCAGCACGGTGCCCGTGGGCAGGTAGATCGGATTCCGGAAGGAATAACTGCCTTGCCAGGCGAAGTCCCAGTTGGGGATGTCGATTAGCGGCACCACGATGTTGCCCGGCTTCACGGCCCAGGCCTTCATGCTGGTGCAGATCAGGTGCGCATGCGGCGCAATGGACGTGATGGTGGCGTTCAGCGGCACAGTGTATTGCTGATGGAAGGTGCGCACTTGATTCGCGGGGATGATCAAGGGCCCATCGGTCATGTTGCTCGCATGGTTCAGGATGGGATCGATGGCCAGGTCGCGCATGAAGGGGCCCGTGCCAAGACGGATATTCACACGGGTGCTGTCGAGCTCAGTGTCGCTGGTCGCAGGATAATGGACCTGGATCACGAGGTCGGCATTCGCCAAGAGCTTGATGCCCATTCCAGGGGGCGTGAAGTAGGGCGTCGACCCCGGCACCCATGCCCCGATGAGGTCAGCGCCATTCACGCCGATGCCGCCGAATCCAGCATAGCCCGGCGCCGGGTCCTGCGCATCCAGCTGCTGAGCCTGCCCTGAATTGTCCTGGAATACGAGCACATGATGGACCATGGCCGTGTTGCCGGGCACCACTTCCAATCCGGTGATCCAGCTATCAGCGGGATTGCTGATCGGCAGAACGAAGCATCGGTAATTGTCGCTGGTGGAGGATGGAATCACGTAGTCGTCCATGATCGCCGTGATATCCGGGGCGTCGATCACCCATTCGCTCTCGAACACGGGTGGCGGCGGGGTATTCTGTGAATTGCCCTCGGGTGCCCCGCCATCGACCCAAGCCGCGATGATGTCGATTTCCTGCTGCGTGAGGATGCGTTCATGGGCCATGGAGCGATACCCCGGGTCAGGCGGCCAAGGCGGCATGAACCGCGCCTGTGTGGCCGCCCGCATCTCGTTGCGCCACCAATAGCCATCGGCGTAGCTCATCAGGTTGAAGTGGCCGGGCCCGCCTTCGTGATGGCAGGTGGAGCAATGCGAGTAAACGATGCAGGCTACATCGTCGCTCCAAGTGGGCGTCTGCGCGCTTGCCTGCTGTGGGATAGCGAGCTGCACGGCAAGGGCCGTTAACGAAAGCAAGGAAAGCTTCTTCATGCGTGCTTCGATGAGTGCGGTGGTCAACGGTTCAATTCCTCCATCATTCGCTCTCCCACGAGCAGCCCTTCGGTGCCCGGCTTGATGTCCTTGATGTTGAGCTGCGTGCTCACGCGTCCTTGCCACTCGTGATCTTCGATGGCGTAGAGCACGCTGAATGGCTGTCCGCTCTTCACGAGATCGAGCCAGTGCGCCTGCTTGAACGCGATGGCATCGAAGGAGCGGCGGAGGTCATCAGAATGGGCAAGGCGCATCTTCAGATGATGCTCGCCCACGAGGCGTGCGCTGCCCGTGTCCACAACGCCGCGGCCAAGGAATACGGGCCGCATGTTTCCGGGGCCATACGGCGCCATGTGGCGCACTACCCGGAGCAGACCATCGTCGATTGCATCGAGGCGCAGCTCGAGGTCCACGTCCTCTTCGGGAACGCGCTGCTCCGGTTGGATCATGGTGCGCACGGCGGCCTCGAAGCGCTCGCGGAAGGCCTGCACGTTCTCCAGTGGCATGGTGAGTCCGGCGGCGTACATGTGCCCGCCGAACTGCTCCAGCAGGTCGCTGCATGCGCTTACGGCCTCATACACATCGAATCCGCGCACGCTGCGGGCGCTGCCCACGGCCTTGCCGTTGCTTTCGGTGAGCACCACCGTCGGACGGTAATGCCGCTCCACCAAGCGTGAGGCCACGATGCCCACGACCCCCTTGTGCCAATTCTTGCTGAACACCACCGTGCTCCATGCTTCGCGCAGCCAGGCATCGTCGTCGAAGCAGGCCAGGGCTTCCTCGGTGATGCTGCGGTCCAGTTCCTGCCGGTGGCTGTTGTTGCCATCGACCAGTGCCGCTGCGGATGCCGCGTGCTTCTCGTCGTGCGCGAGCAGCAGCTCTACGGCTTGCCGACCGTGCTCGATGCGCCCGGCAGCGTTTATGCGCGGCCCGATGGCGAAGACCAGGTCGCCCACGCCCAAGCGCTTTTTCACGCCCGCCATGCCCATGATCGCGCGCACGCCATGTCGTGGCTGATCGTTGATCTGCTTCAGCCCGAAATGAGAGAGGATGCGATTCTCTCCGGTTACGGGCACGATGTCGCATGCGGTGCTGATGGCAACCAGGTCGAGCGATGACTCGAGGTCCTCGAATGGGATGCCGTTGCGCTGCGCGAAGCCCTGCATCAGCTTGAAGCCGATACCGCAGCCGCTCAGTTCCTTGAAGGGGTAGGGGCAATCGGCCCGTTTGGGGTCGAGCACGGCCACAGACTTCGGCAATTCAGCGCCGGGCAGGTGGTGATCGCAGATGATGAAATCGATGCCGCGCTCCGAGGCGTAGGCTACTTTGTCGTTGGCCTTGATACCGCAATCGAGGGCGATGATCAGGCGAACGCCTTCCCCCTCCGCCTTGTCGATGCCTTGGAACGAGATGCCATAGCCTTCGGAATACCGGTCGGGGATGTAAAAGCTGAGGTTGCCGGTGAAGCGCGCGAGGAAGCCGTAAACGAGGGCGACAGCGGTGGTGCCATCCACATCGTAATCGCCATAGACCATGATGCGCTCATTCTCCGCGAGTGCCTGTTCAATGCGCTCCACGGCCCGTAGCATGCCGGCCATGAGGAAGGGATCGTGGAGGTCGGCGAGCGAAGGGCGGAAGAAGTGCGCGGCCATGCGCTTGTCGGCGATTCCGCGTTGCGCGAGCAGGGAGGCGGCGCTCTCCGGGCAGCGCTCATAGGTGAGTTCGCGCACGGCAGCCGCCTCCGGGGCTGGCTTCAGGCGCCAGCGCTTTACGTGGTGAGGCATGTGCCGAAGATAGGAGCGGGCGGGAAGCTGCGAGGCCCCTGCCTTGCGGCGGGGGCCTCGGAGCCTTAAGGCGCGTCGCCTTCGGCAGCAAGTGTTGGACGCGGCTCCTTAACGGTATCCGTTGATGTATGCGTTGGCGATGATCTCGCTCTCGCGGATCAGCCCCTGCACGATCTCCCGGATGACGTCGTCGAGCTGTTGGTCCGAGTAGCGGTTCAGGTCATTGTACACGTGCGTTTTCCGCTTGCTGCTCTTGATGAAGGCGATCTTATCCTTCTTCGTCATGGGGCCTTCTACGGCGATGCCGGGAAAAGGATCGCACCACCCCGAAACGGCAGCGGCGGCGCCCTCCCGGGCACCGCCGCACCTTCACCAAAACCGGGGGCCATGGCAGCGCGGGCCCCAATCGCGTACGGTTCATCAGGCCATTCCCGTGGGGCTCATGGCGCGCAAGCCGTGCATCAGGCGGAGGGCTTGCAGGTAGCGGTCAACATCGCCAGCGAGCAGAAGGGCTTTCGCGGCGTTCTTCAACTTCATGTAGCGGTTCATGTTCTTGGAGGCGTTGGTTCCTGATGGATAACTGCCAACCGCCGTGCCAAAGTGTGCTGACCCAAGGGCGACTCCTACTTTCGGCGTCCCTGAGAATGGGACAAAGCAGATGCAGCGCGCAGCCTACCTCGTGGGTATTGCCGGAGGGAGCGGATCAGGCAAGACCAGCCTGGTGCGCGCGCTGCGCGAAGCCCTCCCGACCGGCATGAGCTGCACCGTTTCGCAGGACGACTACTACCATCCGAAGGAGCAACAGGCCATCGACCCCAATGGCCGCATCAATTTCGACCTGCCAACGGCGGTTGACCTTAATGGTCTCGCGCGCGACCTCCGGTCGCTGGTTTCCGGGGTGCCTATCCTGCGAAAGGAATACACCTTCAATACCGAAGGCAAGGAACCACGGCTGATCGAGCTCAAGCCTGCGCCAGTCATCCTCGTGGAAGGCTTGTTCGTGCTGCATCACCAGCAGGTACGCGACCTCTTCGACCTGCGCGTGTTCA
This sequence comes from Flavobacteriales bacterium, assembly GCA_016705545.1. Classification (GTDB taxonomy): domain Bacteria; phylum Bacteroidota; class Bacteroidia; order Flavobacteriales_F; family PHOS-HE28; genus PHOS-HE28. The sequence continues at coordinate 698,566 of JADIYA010000001.1, read as the reverse complement.
TCGATGCCAGCGAGGCCAGCCAGCTGGAGCGCCGCCTCAAGCGCGATGCCCGAGAGCGCGGCTATGGCGAAGACGATGTGCGTTATCAATGGGAGCACCATGTGCTGCCGGCCTATCGCGAGTTCCTGCTGCCCTACCGCCACCTCTGCGACCTGCATGTGGTGAATGAGCTGGGCTTCGAGCGCGCCGCACGCGTGCTGCGCGATCACTTGCTGAATGCGGCGCAGCAGCCTGCCCCGGCAGCTCAGCTCTGATACAGCCGGTGCTTGCGGATGTATTCGAGTACCGATGGCGCGAGTGCGTCAGCCGGGATAAAGCCGGTAGCAAGCTCCTCGCGCAACCGGGTCGATGACGTGTCCATCACCGGCGCATCGTGCAACGCCGTGATCCGCGGATGCCCTTGGAACGCGGACATCGATTGGTGCAGATCGGCGCCCGGCCGCGGGTACACGAGCAGGTCGTGGTGCGCGAGGATTCCCTCAGGGTTCTTCCAGCGGTTCAGGCTCGCGAGGTTGTCGCTCCCGACAATCAGCACGAAGCGATGCTCGGGCCACCGCTCATGCATGGCCTGCAGGGTATCCACCGTGTAGCTCGGCGTGGGCAGGCCCAACTCGAAATCGCTCACCGCGAGGCCCGCGCGCCCCTCGATGGCGAGCTGCGCCATGGCCACGCGATGATGATTCGGGCTGATGGCCTGGTGCTGCTTGAAGGGGTTGAGCGGGGTGACTACCAGCCAGACCTCATGGAGCCCCTGCGTGCGTAGCATGTGCTCAGCCACGTTCACATGCGCGCTGTGCGGCGGGTCGAAGGTGCCGAAGAGCAGGCCGATCCTCATGCCGCCAGGAATTGACGCACGAGCGCCTCGGCCTCAGCGCAAGCGCCATTCAGGTCGTCGTTCACCACCGTGCGGTCGAAGCGCGGCGCGTAGGTGAGTTCGTGCGCGGCTTTGCCCACGCGTTTCGCGAGGCTCTCCGGCGTTTCGGTGCCACGCGCATTCAAGCGCTGCTCCAAGGCTTGCAGCGATGGCGGTGCGATGAACAGCGCGAGCGCATCGTCGCCGAATTCCTTCTTCAGGTTGAGCCCGCCCTCCACATCCACATCGAAAACCGGATACCTCCCTTCGCCTTGGATCCGCAGCACCTCTTCGCGCAAGGTGCCATAGAAGCGGCCGGGGTACACCTCTTCCCATTCCACGAAGTCGCCTGCTGTGATGCGGCGCTTGAATTCCTCTTCCGAGAGGAACCAATAATCGTGGCCGTCGCGCTCGCTGGAGCGCATGGGCCGCGTGGTGGCGCTCACGCTGAAAGCGAGCCCTAACCCGCGATCCATCAGGTGCCGCACAATGGTCGTTTTCCCTGCGCCCGATGGGGCTGATACGATGATGGCTTTGCCCTTCATCAAAGCACGTTGAGCAATTGCTCCTTCACCTTCTCCAATTCATCTTTCATCTGCACCACCAGCCGTGCGATGGCGGCATCATTGGCCTTGGAGCCGATGGTGTTGATCTCGCGTCCCATCTCCTGAGTGATGAAGCCGAGCTTGCGCCCTTGGGGCTCCTTCAGCGCAAGGGTCTCCGCGAAGTGCCCGCAATGCGCGCTCAGGCGCACCTTCTCCTCGGTGATGTCGAGTTTCTCCAGGTAGTAGATCAGCTCCTGCTCGAAGCGCGATTCGTCCACCTCGGCTTTCAGGTCGGCGAGCTTGGCACGGAGGCGCTCACGGGTGCGGTCCTGGCGACCGGCATCGAGGGTGGCCACTTGCTCCAGCAGTGAGACGATGCCGTGCGCGCGCTGCTTCAGCTCTGTTTCGAGCTTGGCGCCTTCGTTGGCGCGGAAGGCTTTGAAGGCGCGAAGCGCATCGGTCACCAAAGCGCGCACACCAGTCCATTCGGCATCATCGGCGCGATCGCTGGTGGTGGTGCTCACATCGGGCAGTCGCAGCACTTGCGCGAAGAGGTCGGTGCTGACTTCCGGAGCGGCCTCATCGCGGATGGCCTTCAACTCAGCATAGTAGGCCTTGATCAGCTCGCGGTCGAAGCTGGTGTGTTTGGTGGCGTGCAGCGATTCGGCGCTCACGAACACATCCACCTTGCCCCGGACGAGCTCTTCGCCCAGCGCTTGCCGCAACTCCTGCTCGCGATCGCGGTAGATGCTCGGAAGCTTCAGCAAGAGGTCGAGCTGCTTGCTATTCAATGCGCGGATCTCGACGGTGACCTTGCGGTCCTTCACCACGCCTTCGGCGCGGCCGAAGCCGGTCATGGATAGGAGCATGCGTTCGGTTGAGGCATGCAAAGAAAGGCAGCATGGGTGAGCAATGGCCCATTCGCGAATCCCCCGGAATCCTTCCAACACCCAGCAAGAGTTCCTCGGTTACTTCACCTGGATGGAACACCTTTGAGGCGCTGGTCAAATGCATGAGCCATGAGAAGCAACCACTTCAGACATTTCACTTTGCTGCTTATCGTCATTCACGCAGCGATTGCAAACGCACAAGTCTGGTGCCCGCCTGGCGCCGTGTGGCATCACAACTATGCCGCTGTCAGCGCGCCTCTTGTTGGCGTGGTACGCACCGAGTGCATCGGCGATACCGTGATACAAGGAGAAACGGCGAAGCTGAAGCACGCGACAGCCAGTGGGTATGATTGGCAGAACGGCGGGACCTTCCAATCAGACCTCGGCTTCGTGATCACCAAGGCCAATGCGGATCAGGTGAGCTTCTGGGATGGCAGCGATTGGTTCTTGCTGTACGACCTGGGCTTACCGGTGGGCGGGCAATGGCTCTTGGTGTGCTATCTCGATGCCTTTGAATTAACGGTCACCGGGACGGGACTGAAGATTGTCGATGGCATTCCCCTGCGCTACTCGGTAGTGAGCTTAGCCCCGCCACTGCCTTGGTTGGCGAGTGACACGGTGATCGAGCGGATCGGGTTCAAGAGCATCTATGTGCATCCCTATAGCTTTTTCGGCGGCTGGTCCAACTCTGTGGTTCGCGAATTGCGCTGCTACGAGGACAACGAGATCGCTTACAGCGTCCTGCAACAAGAAACGTGCGACTACACGTTAGGTGTACCGGAGGATCTCCACGGCGGTACGCAGACCATCATGCCCAACCCCGGCACGGATGGATTCTCGTTGATGCTCAATGGTGTGTCTCGCAACGGCAACGTGTTCGTTCTGGATGCCTTGGGCCGTGCGGTGGGAAGTGCGCCCATCAGGCAGGGCCAAGCGCGCTTCGATGCACAAGAACTGCCACCGGGTGTTTTCGTGTATCGCGCCACCGACTTGGATGGCCGCTTGCGTGCCACTGGGCGTTGGGTGAAGGAGTAAATAGAAGTCAGGGAAGTTATGAAAGTGAAGGGGGGCGCACCTTCCTTTCAGACATGTAGGAACAGAGCCGACAATGAATAGCTACTTCACCCGATCGGCACGGCTCACCAGATGCACGCCCGTGAAGATCAGCGCTGCGCATAAGCCCTGTTGCCAGCCGATGGAGGCGTCGTATGAACCCGGAATGCCGATGCGATCCGCCCCGAAGCGCATGAACAGCCAGGTGATCACAGCCGCGAGCACCGGCTGCATGTACACGTAGATGCCCACCACGCTCGGGCTCACCACGCCCAGCGCCCAGGTGTTCAGCAGGTAGGCCACGAAGGTGACCATGACCACCACGAAGGCCATGGCCAGGATCACGGGCGCGCTGAGCGATGACCAGGTCACATCCGCGAATTCACCCAGACCGAAGGGAAGCACGATCACCAGCCCGATCAAAAAGCACCACGCCATCACCGTGACCGCCGTGTACTTGCGCATGAGCGGCTTCACCAGCACCAGGTAAAGGCCGTAACTGATGGCGTTGATGAGGATGAAGGCGTCGCCGAGCATGGTGGCGCCCGTTGCGCCTCCTTTCGGTTTCAGCCCGATGAGCAGGAGCGCGCCCGATGCGCCGAGCAGCACGCCGAGCAGCTTCGTCCGCGTGATGCGCTCGCCGATGAGCACGCCTGAAAGCACGAGCACCAGGATGGGCGTGGCCACCATGATGATGCTCGCGTTGATCGGCGAGGTGCGCATGAGGCCATGGAAGAACATGAGCTGGTTGAGCGCGACGCCGAAGACCGCGCACAAGAACAAGCGTCCGGCATCGGACCAGTCAACGCGCTCCGGCCGCAGTGCGCGCAACAACCAGAAGAGCAGCGCGGCCCCGATCACGCGCAGCAGGATGAAGCCGCTGGCGCCGATCACCTCCGGCATGAGCCCTTTGGCCACCACGTAGTTGATTCCGTAGATGGCGTTCACGGCGAAGAGGGCAAGGTGCGCGAGCGAGCGGCGGTGCATCGGTGGTGCGCGAAAGTGCGGAGGGATACCTTTAGCCCGACCACCACGCGGGGCGCATGGAAGCAACGGGGAAGAATTCCGGTGAGCAGGATTTCCGCAGCACATTCCGCTTGCGGCGCGTGCTGATCCCCGTGGCGATCGGCATGTTGGCTGCGGGCTGGTTGCTCTGGCGCGACTTGGCCAAGGAACGATTTGAGCATGTAGGCGCCGGACTCGGCGATCATGCTTGGGTGGATGCGAACGGCAATCACCTGCCGGACCTGGCTGATGCCGCGGAATTCATGCCCTCGGCACACGGTGAGTACAAGCGCATGAGCGCCCGTGAGACCCTGCGCAGCATCAACTGGACCTGGCACAGCACCTGCTGGATCCTGCTGGCGGTGATTGCCACGGCATTCCGCGACCTCGGTTACATCTACCGCATTCGCGTGCTCAGCGACGGCCATCTCTCCTGGCGGCAGAGCTTCAATGTCACCTTTCTCTGGGAATTCGCATCCGCGCTCACGCCATCGGTGGTGGGTGGCTCGGGCATCGCCATGTTCATCATCGGGCGTGAGGGCATCGCGCTGGGCCGCGCCACGGCCATCGTGCTGGTCACGGCGCTCATGGACGAACTCTTCTACGTGATCATGGTGCCCATCGTCTTCTTCGCCGTGGGCATGAAGCATCTTTTTCCCGAGGAGCTCAACAACGCCTTCTGGGGCCTGCCTGTGCAGACCATCTTCTGGGTCGGTTACGGCTTCATCGTGCTGCTCGTGGCCATCATCTTCTACAGCGTGTTCTTCCGCCCGCGCGCCTTCAAGCTCACGCTGCTCACTGTCTTCAAGCTGCCCTTCTTGCGCCGGTGGCGGCCGCAGGTGGTGAAAGTGGGCGACGACATCGCGATCACGAGCACCGAGCTCAAGGGCAAGCCTAAGCGGTTCTGGGCGAAGGCCTTTGCCGCCACGTGCTTCTCTTGGGCCAGCCGTTTCCTGGTCATCAACCTCATCGCGGCGGCCTTCTTCGCCGTTGATGACCATTTGCTGCTCTATGCGCGACAGCTCATCATGTGGGTGATCCTGCTCATCAGCCCCACTCCGGGTGGCAGTGGCGTGGCCGAGATCGCTTTCGCCGGCTTTTTCCGCGACCTATTGCCTGCTGTGGGATACATCGGCGCCATCGTCATTCTCTGGCGACTGCTCAGCTACTACCTCTACCTGTTCATGGGCGCGGTGGTGCTGCCACGCTGGTGGCGGAAAACCTCGAGCAACGGCTAGCCTTCTACCTTCGGCCCCGCGTCTTCGGCATCCAGTCTTCGGCGCGTTCTGCATGAAATTCGGCGTCGTCACCTTCCCCGGCAGCAATTGCGATGAAGACATGATCCACGTGCTGGAGACGCACTTCCAGCAGCCCGTGGAGCGCCTTTGGCACAAGGAGCACGACCTCAAGGGCGTGGACATGGTGGTGCTTCCAGGCGGCTTCAGCTACGGCGACTACCTGCGGAGCGGCGCCATCGCGCGTTTCTCCCCCATCATGCAGGAAGTGGCGGCGCATGCGAAGAAGGGCGGTTTGGTCTTCGGTGTCTGCAACGGTTTCCAAGTGCTCTGCGAAGCGGGCCTCGTTCCCGGCGCCTTGCTGCACAATGCCGGACAGCAGTTCATCTCGAAGAACGTCTTCATCCGTCGCGGCACAGGCGATACCGCGCTCACGAACGCGGTGCCGGACAAGGCATTGAAGATCCCCATCGCGCATGGCGAAGGCCGCTACCACGCCGATGCCGATACGCTGAAGGCCTTGAAGGAAAGCGACCGCATCCTCTTCCGCTACTGCGACGAGCAGGGTAAGGCGACGGAGGAGGCCAACCCCAACGGCAGCAAGGACAATATCGCTGGCGTGTGCAACAAGGGCCGCAACGTATTCGGCATGATGCCGCACCCGGAGCGGGCGTGCGACGAGCGGCTGGGGAATACGGATGGAAGGAGTTTGTTCGAGGGGTTGCTGAAGGGGGTGCTGGCGTGATTGGGTCCGCGACCCAGTACTTTGTCCGTCATTTCCGGCAGATTGCCGCCTGAACAGCCTCCCCATCGAGCACAAGCGCATGCAGTGGCTTGAGGTGGCAATGCTTCGAGCCACCATGAAGTTCTGCGCTCGCACCGCTAACTTCGAATGCATTAACCCGCATTGCCATGCTTGTCCGCTTTGCCCATGCAGTAACCGACGCGATCACGCTTACGATTGTTGCGCCGTGCCATTCTGTTCCAACGGCTTACAACCAGCTTTTCTGGGAGTACTACACCGAATTCATGGTTGAACGCAGAGTGAGTGATTCTGGCGAAGGCGACTTCGCAGCTGCCCGTGCCGTGATAGAGGCCCTACCCGAGGAGCATGACCTGAGGGACAAGCAGGAGAGCGAGCGTTTCCGTATGCTCACGCTCATCGACTTCCTTGAGAGCGTGCACAACGATGGTCGCAGCACGGCCCAGTTGAATGCGGGCGAGATCGCGCAGTTGGAAGCCTTCATCAACGTGCCGCACGACCGGCCCACCAACTGGGCCAGCAACCTGTTGTGCTACAACTACGGCATTTGCCGCAGCCCGTACACGGGCGATGCCGGCGCTGCGCCGAAATCGGCACGCGCGCGATCAGCGCCCAAGCCAATTGCTGTACTTCCGGTACTGCACCTGCAGCCCAATCCCACCGAATCGTGGGTGGCGGTGAACTACCAGATTCCCAACGAGGCGAAGAACGCTCGACTGCTTGTTACCGATGTGGCCGGCCGTGTGATCGAAGACATCGGGCTGCAGGGAGCATTCGGCCAGCACGTAATGAATACCGAAGCGTGGGCACGCGGCAGTTATGCGGTGCGCCTGATCGCCAATAGCGCATCGCTGAAGACCGACAGGCTCATCGTGCAATGAACATCTTGCGCTGGATCATCGCCTGTCCTGCTTCGGCGGCCTTGTGGATTGCCTCCTGGGCGCAGCTGCCGCTCAGCGTGGACACCACCTTCCGCGTTGATCTGCCAGCGCAGAATGCATTCTCGGTTTGGTCGCTTGAAGATGGGAGGCTGGTGATCAGCGGGAACCTGGAGTTCCCCGATCTGCCAAATCCCCGAAGCGGCGCGCGCCTGTTGCCCAACGGCGAGCGGGACCTCACATTCAACCAAGGCTTCCTGCCCATGGGCGGCAAGATCACGCCTTGGCAGAACGGGTACTATTCCGGAAACGGGCCCGGGGTAAGGAGGTTCCTCTTCGACGGTCAGCTCGATCCGGATTTCATCCTGCAGAACGACGACCCCTACTTCAGCTCACTCCAAGGCGGCGACTACCACGTGTACCCCGACGGCCGCGTGCTGATGACCGGCCTGCACACCATAGACGCCGCGCACCTGGGCTGGCAAGGCGCCTACAACCTGATCTGGTTCACCAGCACCGGCTACCTCGATACCACGCGCACCCCGCGCAGCGGAAATGGGATCAACTGGGCGATCAAGGAATATCCCGAGGGGACCGCCGGCGACCTCGGCGGCAGGTTTCTCGTGCATACCTGGGGCACCACCTACGAGGGGCAGCCCGTGGACAAGGTCTTCCGCATCCACGCCGATGGCAGCCTGGACGACTCCTTCAACTCCAACATCGAGTGGGGATACATCCAGGCGTTGGAGATATTGCCCGATGGACGCGCCTACATCGGCGGCACATTCCGCATGAGCGGGGATAATGACACATTACAGGTCATTAGGGTCATGCCCGATGGCAACCTCGATCCCACCTTCAACAATGCCATTGATATGGTGTCGCTGAACCCGACGAGCCTAGATGCCAAGGTGCTCTGCATCTATCCGATCGCGCCGGGGCTGATTGTGCTGGGAGGACGGTTCAATGAAGTGGAGCAGCAGCCACGGAAGGGCATCTGCATGATTGACACACTGGGAAACCTCGTCAGTTACTTCGATGGAGCAGCAACCGGCGATTACACGCACTTCGGGCTCGTATATGGGTCGGTTGCTGGCTTCACCCAAGCCCCCGATGGCAGCTACTACCTCTGGGGCGCCTACCACGGCTACAGCGATGGCACCACCAACGATACCCTGCAGCGCATGGTAACGCGCTTGTTTGGCGGCGAGATCGGGTTGGGTGTGCGGCCCACCGCGCAACCCCTGCCGGGCATGCGGCTCTATCCGAACCCAACAAGCACGCAGCTCACCTTGGAGCTGGATGCTTTCTCGCCGGGAACGGAGTTGCTGCTTCGTGATGGTTTGGGCAAGGCCGTGCTGCGGCAACGCATCGGGGGGCATTACCACACCGTGCAGGTGGGCACGCTGCCCAGCGGGTGCTACATCGCTGAGTTGCTCGCCAACGGAAGGCGGGTGGCGCAGCAGAAACTCTTGGTGCAGTGAATATGCTGCGGTTTGCGCTGCTGTACGCTCCCGCCTGATCACGGCACCACACTCCTGAGCACCGGCCGCAGGCTCTTCGCCTTCCACAGGTCAATGGTCCCAGAAGCCGTGGCGAGATCCGCGCCCTTCCAACCCGCGAACTCTTGTCCTTCTACCGCGCGCAATTCGATGTGCATGAGCACGCCCTCGAAGCAGCGCACGCTGTGCTTGCCGGGCGGCAGCGCTAGGCCATCGATCAGAAGAACGCCCTGATCCGCGCGAGGCGCTTCGATCACCGTTTCGTGCAGGCGCCGCCCGGTGCTTTTGGCCAGGTGCGCGAAGAGATGCGCACCCCGTTGTGTTGCGAAGCTCTTCAGCTCGGCGAGCGATGCTTCCGGCGTGGGCATGTCGAGCTGCAGGTCCCAGCGCTTGAAATCGTCAGCGAGCTCAGCAGCGTGCGTATGATACAGGCTGTCGGCGATGGCGGGGATCTGCTCGAATGCCGTTGCCTGCAACGCGGTCATGCGCGCGAGCAATCGCTGCTGCAGTTCCGGGTGCGCGAGCAGCTGCGGCACGAAGGGCGTTTCGGGCAGCACGGCGAGCGACATCCGTTGCACGCTATTCTCGTTCGGCGGCGCCCAGAGGTCCATGTCGAAGAGCACCCAGCGCCAGCGGCCATCGCGCTCACGCGGCCGATAGCAGCGCACGTTCAGTTCATGGTCGGCCCGTCCCGTCCAGAGGTCGATGCACGCGAGGTCGATGAGGCTTCGCGTGTCGATCACGGCATCGATGCTGTCGATGGGTGCGCCGCGCACGAGCAGCTCGCGCGCGTTCAGGAAGTGGTCGCCCTTGCCGCTGCGTTCGGTGGAGGCGGGCCCTTCGAGCATATCAAGGGCTTCAGCGTTGCTGCGCTGCTTCAGCCATTCTTCGTCCTTGCCGGGCATCCAACGATAGAGGCCCCAATAGGCGCCGTTGAGGTAGAGCGGCTTCGCCACGGAGGGCTGCACCAGCAAATGCAAACCGAAGCGATGCACGACTTTCTCCATGACGGCATTGCGCAAAAAGGCATTCGGCGAGGCATCGGCGCGCAGCACGCCCTCATGCACGCGCGTGCCATCGCTGAAGGCGAATCCATCCGCTGGACTGTCGTACCGATCGCGCGCGTAGAGCTTGAAGGAACGCTTGCCCAGGCCGCGTGAGCCGCTGCCGAAGAGGCGAGTGCCAACGGAGAGCGCACTGCTGTCAATGCGCACCACCGCATCACGCTCCCAGAAGATGCCGCGTCGCGTGTGGTTCTGCGCCGCGCCGGGATTGTAGATGCCCGTGCTATCGCCCCATAGGTCTTGCGGATCGAGTGCGAGCGAGAAGCCTTCGCCAGCATGTCCGTTCGCGGGAACGAGGAGCATCGCTTCATCACCGATCAAGAGCTCCTCGTGCACAGCGATGGCGCGCACAACATGGCCGGGCTCAACGACAACAGGCTCAACGAATCGCATGGCATCGGCGCCTCGTGGATCACTGCCATCGGTGGTGAATCGCACTTCGCCTTCCGCTGTTGCGGTCAAGCGGCCGGTGGCATCCAGCTCGAGTTGCGGCGCCTTGCTGAAGCCCCGCGCGATACCGCTTGTCTCATTCGCTGCTCCCGGCGTGGGTTGCGCGAAGAGGCTCCAGGTTGTCGGGCCGTCGGGCGAACGGCCCATGCTGGTGTTGGCCCGCAGCGCGGGATAGGTGAAGAGGTCGGCGATGCTCAAGCCATCGGGAGCGATCAGGAGGATGGCGCCACCTTGCTTCTCCAATGTGAAGCCGAGATGCTGCGGGCCGCGCTCGGTTCTGCCATCGCACAGCAATAGCACATGGCCCTTGGCCGGAACGCGCAGCGGTGCATCGATCACATGCTGCTTGCCGTTGATCGCAATGCGCCAGCCGAGCAGGTCGATCGGTTTCGTGGTGCTGTTGTGCAGCTCGATCCAATCGGGTGTGCGGCCGTCGGCTTCAACCGTAGCCGCCGTGATTGCTCGCCGCAGAGCTCGTTGATGAGGAGGTGCTGCGCATCGCGCCCGACCAGGCGCCCGCAGGTCCGTCTGGCGACCAGCACGTCAATCAGGAACACCAGTGCGCGCACCGGCCGAAAGTAGCGGGATGCTCAGCACCAGGATCTAGCGCACTTCAGCGCCGGGGCCAGCAACCTCCTTTGGCTGCACGAACACCAGCTTGCCATTGGCATCCTCGGCCATGAGCACCATGCCCTGGCTCTCCACCCCGCGCATCTTGCGCGGCTCCAGATTGGCCACCAATACCACTTGTTGCCCGGCGAGTTGCTCCGGCGCATAGTGCTGTGCGATGCCGCTCACGACGGTTCGCGGCGTTGCTTCACCAATGTCGATGGTGAGCTTCAGCAGCTTGTCGGCCTTGGGCACGCGCTCCGCAGCGGTGATGGTGCCCACGCGCAAGTCGAGCTTGGCGAAGTCGTCGAACGCGATCGCTGATTTGGTTGGCTGAGCAATCGTCGGGGCCGGGAATTCCCGGCCCGCACTGCTCAAGTCCATGGGTGCGTTCGCGTGCAGGCGGTCGATCTCTGGCTGGATTTCCGCGTCGGTAATGGGCTTGAAGAGGTGCTCGGCTGCTCCTAGTGCATGGCCGGGCGCGATGCGGTCGCTGCGGAGCGCGGCATCCCAGGGCAGCGCATCGATGCGCAGCATGCGGCGCAGCCGCTCGGCGGTGAAGGGCAGGAAGGGCTCCAGCACGGTGCTCAGCACGGCCGCCACATTCAGGCTGTTGCCGAGGATTGCGCGCGTGCGCTCGGGGTCGGTCTTCTCCAGCTTCCATGGCTCGTGGTCGCTGAGGTACTTGTTGCCGGCGCGCGCCACGTTCATGGCGGCTTGCAGCGCATCGCGTAGGCGGAAGGCGTCGATGGCGCGCACCATCTCTTCGGCGCTGCCGTGAACGGCGCCCCACAGCGCGAGGTCGTCGGACTTCGCGGTGCCGGGTTCTGGCGCATGGCCATCGTAGAACTTGTGGCAGAGCACCATCACGCGCTGCACGAAGTTGCCGATGATGCTCACCAGCTCGTTGTTGTTCTTGTCCTGGAAGTCCTTCCACGTGAACTCGCTGTCCTTCTGCTCCGGGATGATGCTCGCCAGACAATAGCGCAATTCATCCTGCCGGTTGGGCCAGCGCTCGATGTACTCGTGCAGCCATACGGCCCAGTTGCGGCTCGTGCTGATCTTCTGGCCTTCGAGGTTGAGGAACTCGTTGGCGGGCACGTTCTGCGGCAGCACGTAGCCGCCGTGCAGCTTCAGCAGGATCGGGAAGATGATGGCGTGGAAGACGATGTTGTCCTTGCCGATGAAGTGGACGAGGCGTGTGTCGTCGCCCTTCCACCACTTCTCCCAATCCGCGTGGTGGTCCTTCGCCCATTGCTTGGTGGCGCTGATATATCCGATGGGCGCATCGAGCCACACGTAGAGCACCTTGCCTTCGGCGCCGGGCAGCGGCACGGGCACGCCCCAATCCAGGTCGCGCGTCATGGCGCGGGGACGCAGGCCGTCCTTCAGCCAGCTGTTGCACTGGCCCAGCACGCTCGCCTTCCACTCCTTGGGGTCGTGGTGCTGCGTGCCGTCGAGCACGCCCGTGTTCATCCACTGCTCCACCCATTGCTGGGCCTCGTCCATCTTCAGGTACCAGTGCAGCGTGGGCTTCAGCACGGGCTTGGCACCGCTGAGCGTGCTGCGCGGATCGATCAGGTCCTTGGGGCTCAGCGCGCTGCCGCACTTCTCGCATTGATCGCCGTAGGCATCGGGGTTGCCGCACTTGGGGCAGCTGCCCATGATGTAGCGGTCAGCGAGGAATTGCCTGGCCTCCTCATCGAAGTACTGTTGCTCTTCCTTCACGCTGAAGGCGCCATTCTCCAGCAGTTTCAGGAAGAAGCCCTGTGAGGTCTCCTTGTGCAGCTCGCTGCTGGTGCGGTGGTAGATGTCGAAGCCGATGCCGAAGTCCTGGAAGGCCCGGCCCATGATCGCGTGGTACTTGTCAACGATGGCGCGGGGCGTGGTGCCCTCCTTCATGGCGCGCATGGTGATGGCCGCGCCGTGCTCATCACTTCCGCAGATGAAGAGCACCTCCTTGCCGCGCTGCCGCAGGTTGCGCACGTAGATGTCGGCGGGCAGGTAGGCTCCGGCGATGTGGCCGATGTGCAGCGGCCCATTGGCGTAGGGCAGGGCGGCGGTAACGGTGTGGCGGGCGGGGGATTTCAAGGGCTGCGGGGGCGGTCGGTTCAAACGGCCCGCGAAAGTACCGGCTGGGCGTTGTACGAGTTGAGGCCGCTGCGCACCTTCGTGCCCCTTTTTCCCATGCCCCATGCCTGCCCCTGCACCGCTCCGCCCCGGCGACACCATCGCCATCGTGCCTACCGCCCGCGCCATCATGCGCGATGAGCTCATCGAGGGCATCGAGCTCGCCAAGAGCTGGGGGCTCAACGTGAAGCTCGGTTCGTGCATCGGCAAGAAACATTACCAGCAAGCGGGCACCGCGCGGCAGCGCGCTGCCGATCTGCAAGCCGCGCTGGAGGATCCGAAGGTGAAAGCCGTGTGGTGCGCGCGCGGCGGTTATGGCACCGTGCATCTATTGGATCACATCGAGCCAGAGGTCTTCACGAATAATCCGAAATGGCTGGTGGGCTTCAGCGATGTCACCGTGCTGCACAACACCCTGCATGGCCTTGGCCTTCCCTCGTTGCACGCGCAGATGCCCTTCAATATCGGCTCGAAGAGCAATGATGCGCGTGAGTCGCTTCGGCGCGCGCTCTTCGGCGAGCAGCTCGGCATCAGCATGAGCCATCCTGCGGCCACGGCCTCAGTGGCCCGCCAGGGCGAAGGGGAGGGCGTGCTCGTGGGCGGCAACCTCTCCTTGCTCTATGCGCTGCGCGGAACGCCTTTCGACATCGACCCCGCAGGCAAGATCCTCTTCCTCGAGGACCTCGATGAGCTGCTCTACCACGTGGACCGTATGGTGACGAACCTGAAACTGGGCGGTTGGTTCAACAATCTCGCTGGCCTCATCGTGGGCGGCATGACGGACATGCGCGATAAGGATCCGCTGGATCCCTTCGGCAAAACCGCGGAGCAGATCGTTGCCGATGCCGTGGGCGAAGCGCCTTATCCGGTTTGCTACGGCTTCCCCGCCGGACACATCGCCGATAACCGCGCACTGGTGATGGGCCAAACAGCGAAGCTCAGCGTCACCGCGACAGGCGCGACTTTGAGCTTCTGAGGTTCGCCGCGCCGGGCCCCACGCTGAGCTTCGGGGGGCTCAGAAGCAGTCTCGTGATGCAGTTGTTGCATGACTTCACCTGCTCATTGCTCATCGCGCATTCATCCTTGCTCATTCGGAGACCCGTGTGGCCGTCATCACGCTCTTGATGAAGATGCGCACCAATTCCTGGCATTCGGCCTTCGCTCGTTCAACGAGCGCTGTGTCCTGGTGCATGCCTTTGCGCTCGATGATCCGCATGCACACGTGAGACTCACGCAGCTCCTACAGCACGACGCGGATCTTGTGGATGAAGTCCTTCTTCGATTCTGCCGACTGGGCCTCGCCGTAGTTGAGCGCCGGCGAGGTTCCGGACCGAAGCAGCTGCCCCCCTAAGTGGTTGGCAGCCTTCGTAGAAGGCAGGCTCTCTTAAAGGTCGATTACCATCACGGCAAAATCGATCAGTCGTTCCTCGAGATCGTACCGTCGGGATGTTCCTTGGCTCATGGTCCTGTGGGTTGAATCGTGAAGAAACGACGCAGGACCTTCGGAGGAAGGGAAAGGCGCAATGAGCAAGGCGGAACGCGCAATGCGAAATGACAGCGCTCCGAAGGAAGAGCTTAATTCCGCTCGAACTTATTGTAGCCAGCAGGGATCTCGAAGAGGCTGGCCTTCTGTGCGCCCTTGGCCACTTTGCTCACCTCAAGTCGGCTCACCTCCGCGCCATCCAGCTTCTGCTCAATGCCCAACAGGGGGAACACGCCATTGGCATCCTTGATCTCCAGGAAGAAGATGGCGGTCTCGTCCTTGCGGTTCAGTGTTTCCAGCAACGGGCGGAAGAAATTGAACTCATCGGCGGCCACCCAATAGGTGATCTGGCGGTCCTCCTTCACGCTCTTGGCGATCCACTTCTCGCATTTGTAGCCGGCGATCTCCTTCATGTCGCTGGTCTTCTGCACCTGCACCTCCACATCCTTGGGCAGGCGGGTGTTGGGCACATCGATGTAGAGCTTGCGTTCGGGGCTGAGCGCAGTCACGGTCTTGTCGCGCGTGTCGGCAAGCAGGATGCCCTGCACCTCGCCGCGTGAGCTCACCTCTTCGATCCGCACGTGGTCGCCCTTCACGAAATAGCGGTAGGTGGTCACCACCGGGCCAGTGGTCTTGGTGAACTCGATCACGCCTTCGAATCCTTGGGCGTGCAGCGCTGCATGGCCAAGAAAGGCGAAGCAGGCGGTGGCAAGAACGGGTCGAAGCAGTCGCATGGTGGGTCGGTTTTCCGGCTGAAGAGTGGCTCGGCCGTGGTCGATGGAGGTGGGTCCCAGGCTAGGGTTCGCCAATTTTAGGGCCTTCAACGGGGCCTTTGGTGCATGGTTACGGCCCCATCTTTCCACAATGGCTGAGCACAATCGCATCGGTGCCGAGGGGGAGCAATTGGCTTGCCGCTTCTTGGAAGACAGCGGATTCGAGGTGATCGAGCGCAATTGGAAGCACGGCAAGCTGGAGCTCGATATCGTGGCCAAGCACGGCCGCTACCTGGTGTTCGTGGAGGTGAAGACCCGCAGCTCGGTGCAGCATGGCGAACCGGAAGAGGCCGTGAAGAAGGGCAAGCGCGGCAAGCTGATCAAGGCCGCCAATGCATACATACAGGCCTCGGGCACCGACCTTGCGGCCCGTTTCGACATCGTGAGCGTGATCCTGCATCCTTCAGGCAAGCCGTACATCCACCACATCCCCGACGCATTCTATCCCACCGTACATGACAAACCGTTCTAACCGACCTCAGGGCCGAGGGCAGCAGCGCAGCGCGCCAGAACCCGGGAAAGGGGGTGCCCGCAAACCCGCTTCAGGCAAACCCTCAAAGGCAAGGCCCGGACGGCACAAGCCGGAGGAGCGGGCCGAGGGCGCGCCGCACTCCAAGCGTTATGGCAAACGACCGCCGAAAGCCGTGCGCGAAGGCGGAAGCGCGGAACGCAGACCGCCTGAAGGCAACCGGAGCTCCGGTGCGCCGCGTTATGCAGCCGGTGGCGATCGCGGCTCCCGTGCGCCCAGCACCGAAGGCGGAGAACGCCGTTCGCCCTACAAGAAGCCTTGGGCGGACAAGAGCGGCCCCAAGCGGGGCTTTGGCGGCTACCGTGGCAAACCGAGGCCCGAGCCGCGCGGCGAGGATGATGGCCGCATCCGCCTGAACCGCTACCTGAGCATGAGCGGCGTGGCCAGCCGCCGCGATGCCGACGACCTCATCAGGGCCGGCGTGGTGAGCGTGAATGGGGTGGTGGTCACGGAAATGGGCGCCAAAGTGGGCCCCGGCGACAAAGTCGTGTACGGCGGTCAGCGTCTCAGCCGGGAGACCAAGCGCTACGTGCTGCTGAACAAGCCCAAGGACTTCATCACCACCACCGACGACCCGCGCGACCGCCGCACCGTGATGGCGCTGGTGGAGCACGCCTGCGACGAGCGCATCTACCCTGTGGGCCGACTGGACCGACACACCACCGGGCTTTTGCTGCTCACCAACGATGGCGACCTGGCCAAGAAGCTCACGCATCCCAGTCACGGCGCGGAGAAGATCTACCACGTGACACTCGACAAGAACGTGACGCTTGCGCACCTGCAGCAACTCGTAAAAGGCGTGCCCTTGGATGATGGACCAGCCGCGGCGGACGAAGCCAGTTACGTGGATGGCGTGAGCAAACGTGAAGTGGGCCTGAAACTGCACATGGGCCGCAACCGCATCGTTCGCCGCATGTTCGAAGCGCTGGGCTACGAGGTGCTGAAGCTCGACCGCGTGGTCTTCGCCGGACTCACCAAGAAGAACCTGCCCCGCAGCAAGTGGCGGCACTTAACGGAGAAGGAGGTGTTGTTCCTGACGAAGAGAAAATAAGGCAACCTCGCCTCACAACGTGGTGTGAACGAACAGCACGCCTATTGCCGTTAAGGCCTAAGGTGCGCCGGTAGCTTGCGCACTTTCCCGATGATCCGCCTGCTCCGTCGCGTTGCGCTTACCTTGGCCGTGGGGCTGGTGGTGGGCATCACCGCGCTGGTGGTTATGGCCACGGTGTACGAGGAAGAGGTGAAGGCCAAGCTCATCGGCGCCCTCAACGAGCGCCTGCTGGTGCCCGTGAAGGTGGCCGACATCGAGCTCACCCTCATCAAGCGCTTCCCCAAGGCCAGCATCCGCATGCAACACGTGCAGGTGGATGAGCTGCGTACCGATGGCCAGCCCGCAGACACCCTGCTCGCCGCGCAGGACCCCTACCTCGAGTTCAACCTCTGGGACCTCTTCGCCGGCGACTACACCGTCGCGCAGATTCATGGCAAGCAGGTGAAGCTCTATCCCGGCCTCGATGCCAACGGCGCGGAGAACTACCTCATCTGGCGCACCGATACCTCGGCTGGCCAGAGTCGTCGCCCATCGACCTGCGCGCGGTGAGCTTCGATGGACTTGCGCTGCGTTTCCGTGATGCGCGCAATGGCCTCGAGGTGCTCGCGCAGAGCCAGGCATTGGAGCTGGGTGGCCGATTCGGCACCACCAGCGAGGTGCGGCTCAATGGCGATGTGCGCCTGCTAGGCATCATGCGCAGCGGCAAGCAATCGATCGATGAGCGCGATGCGCACCTAGCCTTGCAGATGAGTTTTGGCGACGGCGCCTTCCGCATCACCGAGGGCGATGTGCACTGGGCAAGGTGCCCTTGCAGGTCACGCTGGCGGTGCTGCCCACGGCGAAGGGTAAGGAAATCGACTTGCGGGCCAATGGCCTCGGCCTCGATCTGGGTCGCACAGTGGCGCAACTGCCCGGAGGCTTGCGCGATGAGCTCATGCGATTCAGCGTGGATGGTGAAGTGGACCTGGCGGTGAAGTACGCGGGCTCGTTGGAAGGCGATGGCCCACCGCTGTCCATCGGCGCGCAGGTGCGCCAAGGGCGGATGAAAGAGCGCAAGAGCGGCACGGCGCTCACCGACATCTTCGGCGAGCTCTCGCTGGAAGTGGCGCCCGATGGCAGCGTGCGCAAGCTGAAGGTGAACGACCTGCGCGCGAAGAGCGGGAGCGGGACACTTCGAGCCGAATGGAATTCCGGCGGCTTGAAGAACGCGCCGGTGAAGGCCGACATCCGCTGCGACATGCCCTTGGCCGACCTGCTCCGATTCGCCGGCGTGGACACCATGGAGCAGGCCGTGGGCCGTTTCGACGCCGACATCAAGGTGAACGGCATGCTGCGCGACATGGCCGACCTGCGCCCCAGCGACCTGCGCGCCGTGAAGGTGAGCGGTCATGTGAAGCTCAGCGATGCCACCCTGAAGGTGAAGGGCGTACGCCATAAGGTGGAGCACCTCAACGCGGAGCTGGGCTTGAATGGGAGTGATGCCACCGTGCGTGGCCTGAAGGCCGTGGTGCAAGGCAGTCCCATCGAGTTGAGTGGCACCTTGCGCAACCTGCTGCCCTTCGTGCTCTTCGAGAACGAGCGGCTGGTGATCGAGGCCAAGGGCCGCAGCGAGCGGCTCGATCTGGCGGCGTTGCTGCAGAGCGATTCGCCCAAGGCCAGCACCAGCGATTACGCCGTGGTGCTGCCCGCCACCATCGAGCTCGATTTGCGCGCGCAAGTGGATGAACTGGTCTTCGAGGACTTCGCGCCACGGCATCAACGGCACCATCCGCCTGAAGGACCGCGTGCTGCGCATCGCCCATCACCTTCAGCACCGCCGAGGGCGCCGTGCTCGGCAGCCTGGAGCTGGATGCGCGGCGGTGAGGATCCGGCATTCCTACCCGCTCGCCATCGACGCGCAGGTGAAGGGCATCGACCTGAAGGCCTTCTTCCGCGAGTTCCAGGATTTCGGGCAGGACTTCATCGGCCACCGGCATCTCAGCGGCACCGCGCTGGCCAGCATCGCCTTCCGCGCGCCGCTATCGCCCGGCATGAAGCTGGACGGCGACCGCATCGATTGCACCATCGATATCGCGGTGGACAACGGTGCGAACAAAGAGCAGGCGCAGCTGCTCGCCGTGGCCGACCACCTGCGCAAGAAAAAGCTTGTGGCGCCCTTCGTGGACACCGATGAGCTGCGCAAGCGCCTGGCCGACGTGCGCTTCGCGAAACTGGAGAACCGCATCGAGATCCGCGATGGCGCCGTGCATGTGCCGTTGATGGAGGTGCGCAGCAATGCGCTCGACATCGAGATGGCCGGCACGCACTGGTTCGACGACCGCATCGACCATCGCCTCAACTTCCGCCTCAGCGACCTTTTCCGCCTCGGCAAGCCCGCGAAGGACGACTTCGGCCCCATCGCCGACGACGGCACCGGCATGCGCGTATTCCTGCGCATGCGCGGCACGGCTAAGCAGCCCATCTTCGAGAACGACGGCGCCATGGCCGCCACCAAGCGCCGCGCGCAATTCCAGCAGGAGAAGCAGGAGCTGCGCGCCATCCTGCGCGAGGATATCCTGGGCAAGAAACCGGAAAGCGCATTGGCGCAGAAGCAGACGGAGAGCACACAAGGCCGCATCGTCATTGAGGCCGATAGCGCCGCATCACCCGTGCGCCAAGAACTGGTGCAGGAGAAGCCGCCCAAGGGCATCGACCGCCTCTTCAAGGACGAGAAGAAGGAAAAGGACGAGGGAGGGAAGGTGACGGTGGAGGAGTAGCCCGCATGTAGTGTCTCTATTTTAATCGAATCAGACCAACTTCGATGAGGAGTGGCTCCGAGGTCATCCCGGAGCAGAAGGAGTTGTTGATGATTGACCTGCATTCGGGATAGCACCGTGCGCTCAGGTACGGCGTGCGGTGGGCGTCCACGGCTTGCGCGGTCGCGCCCAACTCGGGGAGCCCGTGCGCGTGCCCGTGCGAGTTGGGCTGCGACTTAGCCGTGGCGGCTTTTTGGCTCCTATTTCTATGACACTTGCAAGTGGGATTGGTAAGGTTTTCCGGAAGCGAGCACCGCCCAGAGGTGGTGGATGATCTTCCCAGCCACGTTGTTCAGCGCGACTACGGGGCGTTTGCCCTGCTCGATTTTCCGTTTGTAGTAATCGCGAAGGTCTCCTGGGTGCGAACCGCGGCGAGGGCCGCCAGTCGCAGCAGGCTCTTCAAGCGCTTGTTGGCGCAGGGTGAGGTAGCTGTGCGCCCGCGCACGCTGCTGCCCGATGTTCGCTCGAAGGGCGCGCAACCCACGTAGCACACCATCTGGCGTGGTGTTGTGAAGCGCGTGAAGCCTTCGGTGTGCGCGACGAGCTCGCTGGCCAGCACGGGACCGATGCCCGAGACGGTCTGTGCCAGCGCCTTCTTGCGCTGCACCACCTCATCAGCAGCGATCAAGGCCGCGATGGCCGCCTCGAGTTTCTTCAACGACCGCTCCAAGGATTTCACTTGGCGCTCCAGTTCATCCTTCACCAAGGTCTTGATCGACTTGCCTTGGTAGAGGGCGTTGTCCTTCAACTGCACGCGATGTCCAGAACGCTGCGTGATCATCCGCTGGCGCAAGGCCAACAGGCTCCTCAATTCGGCGAAGCCCAGGTAGGCAGGCGTGATCAAGCGCGCCTTGTCTGAATAGCGGTGGGCGTACTCGGCGATGCGCCGTGCATCCACCTTGTCGCTCTTGCCGCGCTGCATGCCGATGCTCAGGCGGATATCGTTGGGGTGCGCCATCCAGGTGGGCTGACCCATGTCCAGCAAGGTCTTGATCACCCCGAGGCTGTAGTGGCCGGTGGGCTCAAGGCACACCAGTGTGCTCTTCTGGCACAGCCCACGCTTGACCCAGCCCCGCAGCAGGGCGCGCAGTGCTGCCGGGGAGTTCTTCACTTGCTTCTCCAGGGCGATGCCCTGCTCATCGCGCAAGGCCACATCAAGGGTCGCCTTGCTCACATCAATCCCGATTGTTCTCATGGTGGGTTTAGGTTTGTTGTCCGCTGAAGGGGCTGAGCAGGTGTCCTCGCTTCAGAACTCTAACAGGCCGCGAGCCTCAATTTCTATTCGAGTCTTGGACACCGAGGGGCATGAGGTCCCAATAGGAGCGCAGGACCTCATCCTGACCTTTTCGTCGGTTCACCTCATGCCCTGCTCGGCTTCCTTCAGTTGTTGGCTATTTACCAGCACGCAAGCCTAGAGACCTTTTTGCCGACAAAAAGGTGGAAATCCTTCCCTTCGATGCACACGACTTCCTCTCTTGGCGGACCGAGATACTTCTCAGCCCACGCCCTTTGCCGACCTTCACGCCGTGGACCTCTACTCCCGCAAGCAGCGCTGGAAACTGGTGCTGGCCGCCGTGGCCATGCTGCTGGTGGGCGCATCGCTGTGGTACAGCAACCGCATCGTCGATGACATCCGCGCCGAGGAACGGCGGAAAGTGAAGCTCTGGGCCGAAGCCGTGCAGAACCGCGCCGAGCTGGTGAACTACACCGGAGCGCTTGTTCGAGCGATTGCGCGAAGAGGAGCGCAAGAAGGTGCAGCTCTTCGCCGACGCCATGCAGCGCCTGGGCCGTGCAGATGACACGGACTTCTCCTTTTACCTGCGCGTGGTGCAGGACAACACCACCGTGCCCGTGGTGATCGTGGATGCGAATCGCGAGGTGAAATTCCACCGCAACCTCGACAGCACCATCGTGAACCATCCGGAGCGCTTGCGCGCTGAGGTGGACAGCATGGCCACGATGCACCCCGCCATCGAGATCGCCGTTCACGGCAACCAGAAGCAGTTCCTCTACTACAGCGACAGCAAGGTCTTCACAGAGCTGCAAGAGGTGATGGAGGGGATCATCCGCTCCTTCATCTCCGAGACGGTGATGAGCACCGCCAGCGTGCCGTTGATCTACACCGACAGCACGCGCACCCGCATCCTGGAGACCGCTAACATCGAAGAAGAGCTGCTCGCTGATACCGCTGCCATGCTCGCGCGCACCGCAGCCATGGCGCAGGCGAATGCACCCATCGCCATCGACCTTCCGGGCAAGGGCCGCAACTTCATCTTCTACGAGGAGACGGTCGTGATCCGCAGCTGCGCTACTTCCCCTACGTGCAGCTCGCCATCCTCGCCCTCTTCCTGCTGGTGGCCTACGCGCTCTTCAGCGTGTTCCGCAACGCCGAGCAGAACCAGGTGTGGGTGGGCATGGCCAAGGAGACGGCGCACCAATTGGGCACGCCGCTCAGCTCGCTCATGGCCTGGATCGAACTGCTCAAGGACCAAGGCCGGATCCCGCAGCCATCACCGAGATGCGCAAGGATGTGGACCGTCTGGAGGTGATTACCGAGCGCTTCTCCAGATCGGATCAGCACCGACCTCGCGCCAGAGAAGCTTTACCACACGCTGCGCGCCACCGTGCTCTATCTGCGTCCGCGATTGCCTGCCCGCGCGCGCATCGAGGTGAGCACGCCCGCCGACGCCGAGCTGCAAGTGCCGCTGAACCGGCCGCTGTTCAGCTGGGTGCTGGAGAACCTGATCCGCAACGCCATCGATGCCATGGAAGGCGAAGGGTCCATCACCATCGAGATCATCCCCGAGGGCGACCATGTGCATGTGGATGTGACCGATACCGGCAAGGGCATCCCGCCATCACAGCACAAGACCGTGTTCCAGCCCGGCTTCACCACCAAGAAGCGCGGCTGGGGCCTTGGCCTCTCGCTCACCAAGCGGATCATCGAGCAATACCACGGCGGAAGGATCTTCGTGAAGAAGAGCGCGCCAGGGAAGGGGACGACGTTCAGGATAAGCTTGAAGGGGTAGGAGCAGGAGGCAGGGGCAAGAGCAGGAGGCAGGGGCAGGAGGCAAGGGCAAGAGACAGGAGTTGGAGCAGAGGCGGGAGTGAGCACTTAAGGCAAGACTTCTTCGGTGAATGAGGTTCGGTAGATTTCGGAAAACCCTGAACCCATGGCTGGCTACGAGGATATGTCCGTGTACAAGAAGGCCTTTCGAATGGCAACGATGTTGTTCCAGCTGAGCAAGCGATTCCCGAAGGAGGAGAAATACTCACTGACCGACCAGGTTCGCCGTGCTTCACGCGCGGTTTCAGGCCTGTATGCTGAAGGTTATCGCAAGCGACGTTATCCTGCGCACTTCGTTCTGCGCATGACCGATGCCGACGGCGAGAACACGGAGACGCAGGTGTGGCTGGCGCATGCGGTAGCGTGCGAGTATGTCACCGCTGAAGACATCAAACCGATCCGCGCTCTCTCCGATGCGATAGGTCGCATGCTCGGCGACATGATCCTACACCCTGAACGCTATTGCAAGCCGAAGTAGGCTCCTTGCACCTGCCCCTGCCTACTGCGCCTCTCATGGCCGGCATCTACCTCCATATCCCATTCTGCCGAAGCGTGCGTGCACGTACTGCGATTTCCACTTCAGCACCTCGGCGAAGGGCCGCGAAGCATTGCTCGACGCCATGGTGAAGGAGCTCCTTCTTCGCTCTAAAGAGATCGGCGATGCGCCCGTGAGCACCATCTACTTCGGTGGAGGCACGCCCAGCTTATTGGAGCCTTCGCGCATCGCTTCGTTCATTCAACTCTCTCGCGATCTCTTCCGTGTGCAACGTGATGCGGGAAGTGACCCTGGAGGCGAACCCGGATGACATCACTGCTGAGCGTTTGGAGCAATGGAAGTCGATGGGCATCACGCGCCTGAGCCTCGGCACGCAGAGCTTCCGCGCCGACCGATTGACGTGGATGGGCCGCGCGCACAATGCCGAGCAAGCATTGAAGAGCATCGCGCTCATCGCGAAAGCAGGATTCGCCTCTTGGACCATCGATCTGATCTACGGCTTGCCGCAAATGACCTTGGCGGAATGGGAAGAACAGCTCACCATTGCCCTCGATCATGGCATGCCGCACCTGAGCGCCTATTGCCTTACGGTGGAACCGAAGACGGCGCTCGCGCACCAAGTGAAGAAGTCGATCGTGAGCATGCCGGGCGATGCGGACCAGAGCGCGCAGTTCGATCGGCTGATGGAGCGTATGGAGGCCGCAGGCTTGGAGCACTACGAGATCAGCAACTTCGGCCTGTCCGGCCACCATTCGCGGCACAACAGCAGCTATTGGGAGGGCGTGCCCTACCTCGGCATCGGTCCTTCGGCGCATTCATTCGACGGCAGCAAGCGTCGCTGGAATGTGGCGAACAACGCGCTCTACGTGCAGGGTGTGGTTGGAAGCGCACGGTACTGGGACGAGGAGTCGCTCACGCCCGCGCAGCGCACCAACGAGCAGCTGCTCACCGGCTTGCGCACCAGCAAGGGCGTTGAGCTGGCCCGTCTGGAATTGGATGTGATAGGTCATCAACGCAGGGCCGTTGAGCGATGGTCCTCGACAGGCCATCTGATACATGGCGATGGGCGGTTAGTTTTGACCAGAGCGGGCAGGCACTTCGCGGACCGCATCGCGAGCGACCTTTTCGTTACCGACGATGATCGCTGAGATCACCCACCGCGGCCGCACCATCAAGGTGGACCTGTCGAAGCCGCAGGACCTCTCGCTGCCGCTCAGCGAGAATGGGCCGCGGGCCTGGTACGTGGGTCCGATGCTGATCGAGCCGGTGCGCTCACGCGATGAGGCAGGCGTGGAGAAGATCTATGCCGTGAAGGACGGCGCGCCGGTGAATTTCCGCAACCTGTCCTTCAATCCGCATGGGCACGGCACGCACACCGAAAGCGTGGGGCACATCAGTCCGGAGACCCACCCGGTGGGCAACCTGCTGAAGCGCTACTTCTTCTTCGCGCAAGTGGTGAGCGTGCGGCCCGAGACGCGCCGGGCGCCCGATCAGCGCGAGGACCGCGTGATCACCCTGGAGCAGCTGCGCCATTCAGTGAATGAGCGCCCGCCCGAAGCGCTGGTGCTGCGCACGCTGCCCAACGACGAAGCGGCTGGCGCGCGTCAATGGAGCGGCAGCAACCCGTGCTACCTGCAGAGCACGGCGTGCGCTTGGCTGCGCAGCATCGGCGTGAAGCACTTGTTGCTGGACCTTCCCAGCGTGGACCGCGAAGAGGATGGCGGTGTGCTGGCTGCGCACCACGCCTTCTGGGATTTCCCGGCCACCATCGACCTGGAGCGCACGATCACCGAGATGATCCATGTGCCGAGTGAAGTGCCCGATGGCGACTACTTGCTCGAGCTTCAATTGCCGCACCTGATCAACGATGCCGCGCCGAGCCGTCCGGTGCTGTACGCGGTGCTGCCATGACCGCCGCCGACCTTCAGGCGTATGGTGAGAAGAAGCCCGGCGTGAGCTGGGATATGCCCTTCGGCCCCGATGTCCTCGTGTTCCGCGTGGCGGGCAAGATCTTCATGCTCGCGCCGTTGGATGAGCCGGGCACCATCAACCTGAAGTGCGATCCGGAACGCGCCATCGAATTGCGTGAGCGCTACGAGGGCATCGTGCCGGGCTACCACATGAACAAGCAGCACTGGAACACGGTGGACGTGATGGGCTCCGTGCCGCGCCAACTGCTGCTGGAGCTGATCGATCACAGCTATGAGCTCGTGCTTGCGAGTTTGCCGAAGAAGGTTCGGGAGGGGCTCAAGTAGGCAGTAAGCAGTTCAGTGCCGGTTAGCCCAATTCCCTACTGCTCATTGCCTGCTGCCTACTTGAGCTGAATACCTTCGCCCCATGTCCTTCAGCGCCCGCCGCAGCAGCCGAGTAGTGCTCGGCTATTTCTTCCGGGGCCTCCTGCTGCTGGTGCCCATCACGGTGATCGTATGGGCGGTTTGGCGCGTGCTCGCCTTCCTTGATGGGATCATCCCCATCGAGATCCCAGGCCTGGGAATCCTCACGCTATTGGCCATCATCACGATCGTGGGCTGGCTGGGCAGCACGATCTTCTTCCAGCCACTGGCAGAGATCGGCGACGAGGTGCTGCAGAAGGTGCCTGTGATCAAGACCATGTATGGCGCGCTCAAGGACATGATGGAGGCTCTTGTGGGCAGCAAGCGCAAATTCGATCGGCCGGTTCTGGTGAAACTCGGCGCTTTGGAAGCGGAGCGGCTCGGCTTCATCACGCAAGAGGACCTCGAGCATTTAGGGATCGGCCCGGAGAAGGTGGCCGTGTACATGCCGCACTCCTTCGCGTGGAGCGGCAACGTCTTCATAGTGCCGCGCACCAATGTGCGACCGTTGGATGCGAATCCCGCTGATGTGATGAAGTTCGCCGTGAGCGGCGGCGTGTCGAAGGTGGATGAGGAGTGACGGAACCGCTGCGGCACGTCCATTGACTGATCGATCGGCATGAAACATCTCTCGCTCTGCGCTGCTTCCGTCCTCTTCTCTGCATGGCTCAATGCGCAATCCTCTGCCAGCGTCTCTTCCTTCCCCTTCAGCAATGGCGTGCACCCCACGCTCAGCTTCCAGTTCGAGGGCACCGATGTGAAGTACGTGGAGTCGTGGTGGAAGGATGAGCTGAAGCGCGTGAGCCGCGAGGTGAGCAACAAGAAGGAGGTGATCGGCGCCGCCGCGCTTCTTCCGCAGATCACCGGCGATACCGTGCGCGTGCTGGTGAAGGCCGAGCAGCGCAAGGGAGCGCCGTTCACCGTGGCGCATGTGGCCTTCCTCACCAAAGAAGGCTGGCTGGGGCCGAGCAGCGATGCCAGGGCCTTTGAGGGAGCCAAGGCCTATGTGCAGCAGCAGAGCACCATGCTTCGGCGGCAGCTCGCACAGCAGGAACTCACCATCGCCGAGAAGGGAATGGCGCGGCTGAACCAGGAATTGAGCAATCTGCAGCGCGACAAAGAGCGCATGGAATCCAGCATCGAGAAAGCGAAGCAGCGCGCCGCAGAGGCCGTGCAGGAGCAGGAACGCCTGGTCCGGGAGCATGAAGAGCTGGCGCGCAAGGTGGGCGTTCAGCGCAAGGAGAACGCCGACGAGCCGGACGCGGAAGGGGAGAAGGCCCTGGCCGCGCTGCTCAAGGAGCAGAGCAAGTCGCAAGCGAGGCATGCGAAGGCCATCGCGGAGGAAGCCGATCAGAAGAAGAAAGCTGAAGAACTGGCCTGGGAGGTGAAGAAGAACCTCGAAGCTCAGGAGCGCAAGCGTGGCGAGCTCGTCAAGCAGGAGCAGCTCGTGAAGGCCATGCGCGAGAAGCTCGATTCCATCCGCTGAGGAGCGGCGCCTCTACCTTAACGCGCTCGATGCGCAGCCGCACACAGGCCCTTTGGATCCTGCACCTCACGGTCTTCCTCTGGGGCTTCACGGGCATCCTCGGCAAGCTGATCCAACAGGGCACATTGCACCTGGTGTACACGCGCACCATCATCGCAGCGCTCGGGCTTGCAGTGGCGGCGGTGATCATGAAGCGCTCGCTCTCCTGGCGTACCCCGAAGTTGGGCATCTATCTGCTCACCGGTCTCATCATCACCGGGCACTGGATCACCTTCTACGGGGCCATCAAGATCAGCACGGCCAGCATCGCAGCCGCCTGCTTGAGCACGAGCACGGTGTTCACGGCGCTGATGGAGCCGATCTGGTTCAAGCGCAAGGTGCGCGGGTATGAAGTGGTGCTCGGCCTGATCGTGATCGCGGCACTGCTGCTGATCTTCGGATTGGAGACCGATCACCGCTGGGGCATCGTCGTAGGCGTGCTCAGCGCGCTGCTCAGCGCCTGGTTCAACATCATCAACGCGGTGCTTGTGCACAAGGACGATCCGGTGCGCATCAGCTTCTACGAGATCGCGAGCGTGGCGGCCTTCATGTTCCTCATCCTCCTCGCCATCCCATTCGTTCAAGGTCTCGGGATCGCTGGGCTCGATGGAGCGTTGGCCGATCAAGGCGGATTGCCGCCACCGCTCTGGGAGCTGCCCACCAGCGACATTGTCTATCACCTTTTGCTCGGACTCGTCTGCACTTCCTTGCCCTTCGTCACGGGCATCCTCGTTATGCGGAAGCTCTCTGCATTCACGGTGATGCTCACGGTGAATCTGGAGCCGGTGTACACGATCCTGATCGCACTGCTGATCTGGGGCGCGGAGGAGAAGCTGCGCACGGGCTCCTACCTCGGCATCGCGCTCATCCTCGCTTGCTTGGTGCTGAATGGCTGGTACCACCGGCGCATGACGGCCAAGGAGGTGGTGGAGCCGGATCCGCTCAGCCACGGCTGAACCGCGCACCTCCCTCCGGTGTTGCCCGGTACCTTCGCGCGTCGCTCATGCCCGTTATGCCCGAGACCATGCTCATCGCCCCCTGGCAGTATTGCCCAAGCCTAACGCGCTACGAGCGCTGGAAGACACGCGCCGTGCGAATCGGCGAAATCGGTATCGGTGGCTCGCACCCGATCAGGGTGCAGAGCATGACCACCACGGACACGATGGACACGGCCGCGACCGTGGCACAGAGCATCCGGATGATCGAAGCCGGTTGCGAACTGGTGCGCATCACCGCACCGAGCAAGAAGGACGCGGAGAACCTGGCCGAGATCAAGAAGCAATTGCGTGCAGCGGGCTTCGCGACCCCGCTGGTGGCCGATATCCATTTCACGCCCAACGCCGCTGAAGTAGCAGCGCGCATCGTGGAGAAGGTGCGCGTGAACCCCGGTAATTACGTGGACAAGAAGAGGTTCGATGTGCGCGAGTACACCGATGCGGAATACGCCGCCGAGCTCGAGCGCATCCGTGAGCGCTTCACGCCATTGGTGCGCATCTGCAAGGAGCACGGCACGGCGATGCGCATCGGAACCAACCACGGCAGCCTTAGCGACCGTATCCTTAACCGTTATGGCGATACGCCACAGGGCATGGTCGAGAGCGCCTTCGAGTTCCTGCGCATCTGCCGCGACGAGGGCTACCATGACATCGTGCTGAGCATGAAGGCCAGCAATGTGCAGGTGATGGTGCAGGCCTATCGCCTGCTCGTTCACCGTATGATGGCCGAGGGCTGGGACTATCCGCTGCACTTGGGTGTGACCGAAGCCGGCGATGGCGAGGACGGGCGCGTGAAAAGCGCAGCGGGAATCGGCGCGTTGCTGGAGGATGGCATCGGCGACACCGTGCGCGTGAGCCTCACCGAAGAACCTGAAGCGGAGATCCCCGTTGCGCGCGGGCTGGTGGAACGCTACGCGAGGCGAGCAGGTCACGACGCGATACCAGCCATAGAGCAATCGCCACTGGACCCCTTCGCGCATGCGCGCCGCACTTCTCGCGAAGTCCTCAACATCGGCGCGCGGCACGTGCCCGTGGTGATGGCTGATTTGAGCAACCGCGCAGCCATCACGCCGGCCACGCTCTTCGCTTGGGGCTATCGGTACAGCGTGCCGCTGGACAAGTGGAACATCACCGACCAAGCCTGCGACTTCGCCTTCATCGGCAAGAACACGATCGGGTTCGAGATACCCGGAACGCTCGGCGTCGTGCAGGAGCACGGCACATGGCTGAAGGAGAAGCACAAAGAGCGGCACTATCCCTTCATCAGCAAGAAGGACTACACCGATGGCGTGGAGCAGCATGCGCAGTTCAACCTGGTGTATGCGACCTTGCCTGAACTGGACGATGCCTTCATCACGAAGCTGAAAGGCGACGCCACCGCCGTGCTACTGATCGACACTTACAATGCGCATGGCATGGCCGAACAACGGCGGCTCTTCTTCGAGTTGATGGCGAGGGAGTGCCCGGTACCGGTGATCATTGGTCGCGCCTACGGCGACATCACCAATGACGCGCTCGTGCTTGAGAGCAGCACGGACATCGGTCCGCTGCTGATTGACGGCTTGGGCGACGGCATCTTCATCGCCGATGAGAAAGGCGGACGCGAAGACCTCGTCTGCCGCACCGCTTTCGGTATCCTGCAAGCCACGCGCACGCGCACCAGCAAGACCGAGTACATCAGTTGCCCCAGCTGCGGCCGCACGCTCTTCGACCTGCAAGAGACCACGGCGAAGATTCGCGCGCGCACCAGTCACTTGAAAGGAGTGAAAATCGGCATCATGGGCTGCATCGTGAATGGCCCCGGTGAGATGGCCGATGCTGACTTCGGTTACGTGGGCACCGGAATCGGCGTGATCACGCTCTATCGCGAGAAGGAGGTGGTGAAGCGCAACGTGCCCAGCGCGCAAGCCGTGGATGAATTGATCGCGCTGATCAAGGAGAACGGGATGTGGGTGGACCAGACGGAGAACTAGCGAACAAGGAATCCGACCATGCGCAACGCCCTTGTCCTCGCACTATTCATTGCAGCTGGCAGTGCCGCCGCACAACGCACGCGTGCGCTCGAGCAACTCGCCATGACCATGGAGGGCTCCTACTCCAGCGCTGATCAGGCCGCGACCGATACGAGCTACCTCAACATCGAATTGGAGATGGTGCGCATCTGGGCGAAGCGCAAGGATGGCGCTTGGTTCTATATGGAGCAGGCTGCAGCCGAGAGCAAGGCCAAGCCTTATCGCCAGCGCGTCTATCGGCTCACCGAGGTGAATGACAGCACCTTCCGAAGTGAGATCCACACCATTCGCAATGGTGAGCGCTACTTCGGCGCCTATAGGGACTTCAACCTCCTCGCTCAGCTGCACGCGGATTCCATCGATGTGATGGAGGGCTGCACCATCACCTTGCATCGTTACAAGAGCATCTATCAGGGGAGCACGAACGGCCGCGATTGTCCCAACTCGCGCAGCGGTGCCGCCTATGCCACGAGTGAAGTGACCATCCGCAGCGACCGCATGATGAGCTGGGACCGCGGCTACGACGATGCGGGCAAGCAGGTCTGGGGCGCCACAAAGGGCGGATACCTCTTCTTGAAGAAGCGCAAGTACTGAACGCGCCGAGGCCGCGCCTTACGGGGCGCGGCCTCGGTGCCTATGGTGTATGGAACGTGGTTCACTCTTGAACGGCCACTTCGGCGGTGGCCTTCTCCTGTTCGGCGGCGCTGCCATTGCTGGCGGCGACGCATACCAGGAGGATCAGCAGCACGGCTGCTTGAAGGAGGGTGCGGTGCTTGGTCTGCATGGTGGTTCGTTGCGGTCTGGCCCTGTGAACGGGCCTTGCTCGCAGCGGTTCAGGCTTTTCGACGGTCCAGCACTGGTGATCGACGGAGCCTGTCAAGCCCCTTCGGCCATCATTTCCCCAGGTAGCCCTTGATCGCGGCAACATAGGCCTCGAACGCGGCAATTCCGGCCGAGGATACCCTGCACGCCGTGTTCGGATAGTTGTCCTTGAAGCTCTTGGTGACCTCGATGTAGCCCGCCTCTTTCAGCTTGCTGATCTGCACGCTCAGATTGCCGCGCGTGGCACCGGTCTTCTCCAGGATGAAGTTGAAATCAGCGCTCTCCACCGAGACCAACAGGCTCATCACCGCCAGCCGGAGCTGGTTGTGCAGCACGGGATCAAGCGGCGCGAAGGCCATCTTCTTGGCGTTTGAGCAGGATTCCGGGGATGATGTAGCCCAGCAGCATCGCCCCGCAATAGAGCGCGGTGAGCAAACCCGCCTGATCCGTGAAGTGCATGGCGATGCCTGCTACCCAGAAGAGCAGGCCGCCAAGGATCAATGGCCGGAAGCGCAGGATCTGGCCCGTCATGAAAGTGGGGATGCCTGTGAGCAAGGTGATCATCGCCCCGGGGTCCCGATTGGCCATCACGCTCACCACAATGGTGATGATCATGGTGATTACAAACGAGGACCACAGCCAGCCAATGACCCCGTCCATGGGGTTGCTCACGGGCTCCTGCCGCCCTTGCCGGGCGCCATGAATCGAACTGATGATGCCGCCGCCGATTCCCGCCACGCCCCAAGGCATGCCATGCCGCACCGCAGGGTCGAGGTCGATGAGCAGGTAGGTGGCCAGCATGGCCACGGTGAGCAGGATGCCCCAAAGCAGGAAGTAGAAGCTGAGGCGGCTGAAGCTGCGTTTGGCCTGGCTGATCATGCCTTCGATGACCTTCAAGCTCTGTTCGGGTGTGAGTTGGTCTTCCATGGTTGTGTTGATTCGGGTCCAAACATAGATAAGTTTACATGGCAAACCAAATTCATTCGTCACTTCGGCCAATGAATATCCTCGTGGCTGGCGGAAGTGGCTTGGTGGGCCGGGCCGTGCTGGAATCGGCAATGCACGCCGAATGCATTGACCGGGTGATCGCGCTGCTTCGGCGGCCCCATGACAGAAATGACCCGAAACTCGAGACCTGGCTCCCAGTCGAAGGCGATTTGTTGACAGCGTTGAGGCCCCAGCCTGTGGCTGCCGTGATCTGCTGCCTAGGCACCACCATCCGCAAGGTGGGCGGCGACAAGGCCAAGTTCATCCACGTGGACAAAGACCTTGTGCTAGGACTTGCGCGCTGGGCCAAGCAACAGGGCGTGCGGTGCTTCGCGGTGGTGAGTGCTATCGGCGCCGATGCGAAATCGTGCGTGTTCTACAACCGGGTGAAAGGGGAGATGGAAGAAGGCCTGAAGGCGATGGGCTTCCCGGAGCTGCACATCTTCCAGCCCTCGATCTCCTGAGTCCGCGCAGCGAGAAGCGATTGGGCGAGCGCATCGGCATCGCCGTGATGAGCGCGATCGCAGCGCTGCTGCCGGATAAGTACAAACCCATGCCCCACGATGTGCTGGCGAAGGCCATGATCAACTGCATCGGCACGCCCGGCGGCACGCATGCATCCCGCTCGATCCGCGGATTGGCGGGCGCTTAGAAGTTCACCATCCTTCCTGCAGCCAATGCGAGCTCGGCCTCATCAAGCTGCGCGCTCAGGCTATCGCGGGCCGCATCGAAGGCGGGCCGCAGCTCTTGCGCAATGGGTTCCGCGCTGGGGAACTCCTCTTTGCGGTGATCCACCTGCGCTCCGTTCTTCCAGAAGCGGAAGCACACATGCGGACCCGTGGCTAGGCCGGTGCTGCCCACCTCCCCGATCACATCGCCCTGTTGCACGCGCTGGCCCTGCTTCACGAGGACCTTGCGCATGTGCAGGTACTGCGTGCTGTACACTCCGTTGTGCCTGATCTTCACGAAGTTGCCGTTGCCCCCGGTGCGGCCCGCCTGCTCCACTACGCCATCACCCACGGCAAGGATCGGCGTTCCATAAGGTGCTGCGTAATCCGTGCCGAGATGCGCCTTCATCACCTTCTGCACCGGATGCAGCCGCTTGCCGCTGAAGCCCGATGAGATCCGGCTGAATTTCAACGGCGCTTTCAGGAAAGCCTTACGCAGGCTGTTGCCTTCATCATCGAAGTAGGTGGCCTCCTTGCCCTCGCCGAAACGGAAAGCGGCCTTCACCTTATCGCCGCTGATGTAGCGCGCGGCCAGGATCTGCGGCGCACCCACGCGCTTGCCCTCCACGCTGCGCTCAGCATAGGCCACGCTGAACACATCGCCTTTCTGGATGCGGTAGAAATCGACCGTCCACGCGAACACCTCACTGAGCAGCACGGCGAGCATGGGGTCGGCGCCGGCTTTCGCCAGGTCGTTGTAGAGCGCGCCGGTCACCGTGGCGGCAATGGCATGCTGGGTGACCGTTACCGCGCGCTCGCCGATGGTCACGTACTCGTTGCCGGGCAGCAAGTGGAAGACGAAGTACTGAATCGGATCGGCCTCGTAGATGAAATAGTGCGGCGTTGCGCCTTCGCGATCGGGCGCAATGAACGCGTATGGATGCCCAGATCGGAGCTTGCGCGCATCGAAGAGTCCCTCTGCCTTCGATACCAGTGTCTCTATCACCGATGCGGATACGCCCTCCGCGCCCAGCAATCCGCCGAAGCTCGCGCCGCTCTTCACGGTGCCTTCGCGCAGCACAAGGCTGTCCATGATGATGCCGTACGCCGAAGGCGGCGGAAGAGGCACCACCACGGTGTCCTCCACGGGCTGCTCCTCCACGTACTCAACGCGAGGCCCCAGATCAACACTGAAGAAGACAAAGACCAGCGCCCCCGCCAGCACCAACAGCCCGAGTTGCACCCACCGTTTCATGCGGGCAAGAAAGGCGCTTGTCTCCGGTGTTGACCGTGGACAAGCCTGAGCCTTTCCACCATGCACTGTTATCGGGGCACCGGTAGCCGGCGATCGCTTGGCAGCAGGTCGACGAACGAAGGTCAAAGCGGGAGCGGCGCTATCCGAAAACAGGGGGGGTCATTTCTAACCCCCCTTCGCGAGCAGGCCCCACTTGTAAGCGAAGATCACCAGCCCGGCCTTGCTCTTGATCCCGAACTTGTGGAAGATGTTCTCGCGGTAGCCATTCACCGTGTTCTGGGCCACGCCCATCTGCTTAGCCACTTGCTCGTAGGTGGGCTCCGATTCGTGGCACACCGCGCGGATGAACTCGATCTCGCGCGGGCTCAGGTTCGCCACTACGCGCAAGCGGGCCGCTTCGTGGGCGCTAGGGGTCACGGGCATGCCGTTGCTCCACGAGGTCCTCGTTGATGTAATGGCCCAGGGTGGCCACTTGGTGCAGCGCTTCGCTGAAGAGCCCGCGGCCCACGTTCTTCGGCAGGAAACCGCAGGCCCCGGCGCACAGGGCCTTGGCCAGCGTGGCGTCGTCCTTGTCGAAGGTGAGGGCGAGGGCGCGCGTCTGCGGCTGGTGCTCGCGGATCCAGGCGATGGTGGCATAGCCGTCCATCACAGGCATGTGCAGGTCAACGATGGCCACGGCCACACGAGCGCCGTTGGCAGCGGCTTGCACGTATTCCTGTCCATTCTCGGCCTGCACCACTACATCATAGCCGCCGATCAGCGCGATCAGGTCAGCCAGTGCGTTTCGGAAGAGCGTGTGGTCATCGACCAGGGCGATCGGGATGCGCGGGGTCATCAGAGCAATCGGTTTGCGTTCATTCAATCGAGCAGGTTCCAGCGCAACGCGAAGAGCACGAGCCCGGTCTTGCTCCTCACGCCGAACTTATTGAAGAGTTGGATTCGGTAGTAGTCCACGGTGCGCCGGTGCAGGCCCATGATCTCGGCGATCTGGTCGTAGGTGAATTCCTGCTCGTCGCACACGAGGCGCAGCAAATGCATTTCCCGATCGGTGATGCGTTCGAGCAATTCGGAGCGCTCGCGCTCGCGAGGCGTCAGGCGGTCCGGGTTGCCCTTGAGCACTTCGTTCAGGTCGTCGTTGTGGTAATAGCCTGTCAGGCGGATGCTGTCAAGTGCAAGGCGCAGCACCTCGGGCTTGGCATTCTTGAGCAGATAGCCCCGGGCTCCGGCGCGCACTGCCCGTAGTATGGAATCCTCGGTGGCTTCGAAGGTGAGTGCCATTGATAGGATCTCCGGACGGTGCTTGTTGAGCCAGGCAATGGTGTCCCAGCCATCCATCACCGGCATGTTCAGGTCGATGATGGCCAGTTGCGGCGGCGCTTGGGTAAGCCCCAGTCTCTCGATCATCTCAGCGCCATGCCCAGCTTCCAGGGTCACCTGGTAATCGCCGAGCGCGTTCACGGTGGCCGCCAGGCCGGCTCGGACCAAGTGGTGATCATCCACCAAGGCGATGCGGTGCTTCATGCCTCCTCCGGTATTAGGATCCACGCTGTGCCGTTGCTGTCTTGGCGGGCGGTGTATCCGATCAAGCGGCACCGGCGGCTCACCACGCCGAGCGCCTCCGTTTCGCGCAGTGCATCAGCCTCAGCGCTCTGGCCATCGGATTCAACGCGCAACAAGAGCGGGCCTTGCGCATCAACCGTGATGTCGAGCTGCGCGGTGCGAGCGCGCTGCAGGGCCTGGCTGATGAGCTGCTGGCAGCTGTTGTAGAGAATGACGCGTTCGTCCTCGCTCAGCGTGGGCGGGAGCCCCAGCTCCTTCAGCGTGGCACGGATGCGGGACACGCGGCGAAGGCGGTCCGCATCGAGCGCAAGCTGCTCGGAAAGCGGCAGGTCGCTGCCCAAGCCGGTTCGCAGCGCAACGATGGTGGTGCGCAGTTCAGCGATCGCCCGGTCGATCACCTCGGTGGTGGCCTGCAGCCGATCATCGGGTGAGGCAGCGAGCGCACCGCGCAAGCTGAGCTGTGCTGCACTGAGCAGCTGGCCCACGCTCTCGTGCAGGTCCTTGGCAGCCTCACGCATTTCCTGCCGCGCCGTCTTGCCAGTGGCATCCAGCAGGGCCTGCAGCCTCTTGCCTTCGCTCCGCGCCGAGGCTGATGCGGAGCGGGCATTGAGCCAGGCGCAGAGAAAGGCGAGCGCGGCCAGTATCAGCCCGGCAAGCCATCTGTACGATTGAAGGGTGAGCGCGGCGATCATGTCGATCCGATGTGCGGTGCAAGTTGCAGCACGACTTTGCCTTGAGTGAAATGGGGAGGGGGGTCATTTCTGACCGGGTGGCCCATCCGGATCTTTCAGAATGCGTGGTTTCAATCGAGTCTGATGCACCAGGCCAGTACCGCGCGCTTGTACGGCGCATCGGCGATGGCATGGTCGGCGAAGCGGCCAGCGAGTCTTGTTGAGGCGTCGGGATTCGCTGTCGCGCATGCCGAGGATGGCATTGTACGAAAGGGAACCGAAGTGCATCATGCCGCATCATTAGCGCACAAGCAAGACCTTCACCCCGCGCATGAAGCGTTGGCTATTCACCTTTGCCGGCCCGATGGCCGCGTTGCTGGTCTTCGTGCTGTTGCGGCACCATGGCCAGCCGCCTGCGCTGATGGCAGGCTTGGTGGCGTGGATGGCCCTCTGGTGGATAACCGAGGCCGTGCCCATCCCGGTCACCTCCATCCTGCCGCTGCTGCTGTTCCCGTTGCTGGGCATTGATGATGTGCCTGCCACCGCCGCGCACTACGGCAAGGAGATCATCTTCCTCTTCCTCGGCGGCTTCATCATCGCGCTGGGCATTGAGCGCTGCGGACTGCACCGGCGCATCGCATTGGGCATCATGGTGCGTGTGGGCAGCAGCTCGGAGCGGCTGGTCCTGGGCGTTATGGTCGCGGTCGCGCTCCTCAGCATGTGGATCAACAGCACCGCCGCAACACTGGTGATGCTGCCCATCGCCCTGAGCCTGATCGACGATGAGGACGCGCACGCTGATGCGCGCAAGCGATTGACCGTGCCCTTGCTATTGGGTGTTGCGTACGGAGCAACGGTTGGCGGCATGGCCACACCTGTGGGCACACCGCCCAACCTCGTCTTCATCGCGCTGTGGAAGCAGCTCTATCCTGGCCAGGATGCCATCGGCTTCGGGCAATGGATGGCCACCGGGCTGCCGCTGGCTGCGGTCTTCCTCGCGATTGCATGGCTGCTCCTAACGCGCATCGTCTTCAAGTTGAAGGGCGATTCGCTCGGCGGCGCTGATGCTGTGCAACTGCGGTTGAAAGCGCTGGGCCGCGCCTCGCGCGATGAATGGCTGGCTGGGGGCGTGTTCGCGCTGGTAGCGCTGCTGTGGATGTCAGGCGATTCGATCAAGCAGGGCGAAACGGAGCTCTTCACAGGCTGGCGCGATCGTGCCGAAGCCTTGAAGGAGGTGAGCGATGCGGCCGTGGCGGTGATGGGCGCGGTGCTGCTCTTCCTTCTCCCGGCGAGCAAGCGCATGCGGCAACCGCACGATGCCTACGCCACGCACGAAGAAGGACGGTCGCTCATGAGCTGGAGCTTCGCCGAGCAGCGCGTGCCCTGGGGCGTGCTGCTGCTCATCGGCGGTGGTTTCGCGCTGGCAGCGGGGGTGGACAAGAGCGGCCTCAGCGGCATCATCGGCGAAGCGATGGCGGGCCTCGGTTCTTTGCCTATGACGCTGTTGATCGGAAGCACCGCGCTGATCGTTTGCCTGCTCAGCGAGCTGGGCAGCAATACCGCTACCGCGAGTCTCACGCTTCCGATCCTCGCCGCCATGGCCGATCGCTGGGGCATGGATCCACAGAGCATCCTCTGGCCATCGGCGCTGGCCGCGAGCCTGGGCTTTATGCTGCCCATCGCATCTCCCATGCAGACCATCGTCTTCGGCACAGGCCGGATCCCCATGCGGCAGATGGTGAAGGCCGGGGTGTGGATGGATGTGATCGGGGTGATCCTGCTGATGCTCTTTTTCGGTCTAAGATGATAATCCCGAAAGCTATGAGTGCCCCTGCTGCTGAACGAGCGCAGTTACTTGACGCCCTCCGCGGCTTCGCGCTATTTGGCGTGGTGTGGAGCAACTACGCCGTGCTATCGGTCTGGATGTTCATGTCGCCCGAAGTGAAGGCGGCATTGCCGGGCGCCTTCCTTGACGGACCACTCGAGGCTTTCCATACCATCCTCATCGACGGCAAGTTCTATTCGATCTTCTCCATGCTCTTCGGCATCGGGTTCGGTTTCTTCCTCGCGAAAGGGGATGATGGGCTGTGGCGCTTCTATCGCCGCATGTTCATTCTGCTCATCATCGGCTGGCTCCATCTGCGCTACCTGTGGGCGGGCGACATCCTCTTCCTCTATGCTGTGCTCGGCTTGTTGTTGCCGCTGTTCCGAAGATCCGGTGATCGCGCCTTGCTGATCACTGCGGCTGCGCTCATCCTTTCTCCTATTGTCATCGATGCCGCAGTTATCCTGACCAATGCGCGCTTCGATCCGATCGCACCCTTGCTGCAAGCGATGGAAGCACAGGATGCGCTCTACGGCAACTCGGTCTTCGACGCATTCTTGGCGTTGCCAGAAGGCGGCTGGTCCGAATTCATTCACGCGAATGAGCGCGGCTGGCTCTTCCGCTTCGT
This sequence comes from Flavobacteriales bacterium, assembly GCA_016705545.1. Lineage (GTDB taxonomy): Bacteria > Bacteroidota > Bacteroidia > Flavobacteriales_F > PHOS-HE28 > PHOS-HE28. The sequence goes on along the minus strand of JADIYA010000001.1, from coordinate 660,114 downwards.
CCATCTGGTGGAGAGCAACCGTCCGCCGAAAGTGCTCGGGCTATTCCTGCTCGGATTGTGGGTGTCGAGGCGCAAGCTCTTCGCGGATGTGGAACAGCATGCAAACCGGTTGAAGCGGGTCTGCGTTGTTGGGTTGCTCATCGGCCTCCCCAGTTCAGTGCTGATGTGGTGGGCGGAAAGCCAGGTCGGTCATCCTCCAGAGCCATCGTCGTTGATACGTGCTGCCAGCTATGCCTTCAGCGTGGTGCCGTTGGCCATGGCCTTCGCGAGCGGCTTCGCGCTGTTGTGGCGCAGTGATCCATGGAGATCGCGACTCAGGCTGATGGCTCCAATGGGCCGCATGGCACTCACCAACTACCTGATGCAGACGATCATTGCGCTGTGGCTCTTCTACGGCATCGGGCTGGGTTGGGGCACCCATGTGAGCGCGGTCGTATTCGAATCCATCGCCCTTGGCGTATTCATCCTGCAAGTGCTCTGGAGCCATTGGTGGCTGGCCCGTTTCCAGTACGGCCCATTCGAGTGGGCGTGGCGCTCGCTCACGTATGGGAAGGTGATGCCGATGCGGAAGTGATCTGCCGATTCCCTGCAGCATCCTAGCTTCCCACCGATGATGCGCGGAAGGATTCTATCGCTGCTGATCTGCGGGGTCCTTGCCTTGGCATCCATGGGCCAGGACTCGGTGCGCTTGGAAAAGCTGAAGGCCTTGGTGAAGGAGAAACAGCACGAAGCCGCCATCACCGAAGGGAATCAGCTCCTGGAAGAGATCCCTCCCGAAGCGACCACGTCATTGGCCAAGGTCCATTTGGAATTGGCGACAGCCCACCTGTTCAGCCAAGCAGAGAGCGAGGCCACCCGCCATGCCCAGCAAGCCCTGAACCTATCGTGCGCATCGGCCGATACGCTGACAATGATGCGGGCCACGCGCCTGCTCGCTGAGTTGCTCTTCGCGGCCAATCGATATGCGGATGCCCTGGGCATGGAGCGCGAAGGCGAACGGCTCGCGCTGGCCAGCGGCGATAAGGACCTGCGGATCAAGTTCCTCGGCGGCATCGCAGACAACTTCGTGATGCTCGGCATGGCGGACAGCGCGGAGCGCTATTACCGGAGGACCCTTGCTGGACTGGCACCGGACGACGTGCGCCAGCGCTCCATCACGGAGAGCAACCTGGCGAAACTGCTGAGCGAGCGCGGCGAGCATTCCGCGGCCATCGCCCTGATGCAGGAGACCGTTGGCCGCTTGAAGACCCTGGATGAAGGCAAGTATGCCAAGGCGCTGAATACGTTGGCATACATCTACCACCGGGCGGGAAGGCACCGGGAGGCGGTGGCGCACTTCTCCGAGAGCGAGCGCTTGAACCAACTCACGGAAAAGGACATCAGCACCACCTTGGAGAACCTGGGCTTCACCGCTGAGAGTCAGGCGGCGCTCGGGGAGCACGCTGCCGCGTACGCGACCATGCTCCAGCTGGAAGAGGTGCTGCACGCGTACTACGCACGCACCGCCAACGAGGAGATCCTTGCCTTGGAGAAGCGCTTCGAGACCGAGCGCACGGAGAAGGAGAATGCCCTGCTGCGCGCCGAGAACGAGGAGCGGCGCCTGAACGAAGAGCGGCTCCGCGCGCGGTGGATCGCCGCTGCAGCGCTCGTCACGCTGCTCGCCGGATTGCTCGCCCTGCTATACCGCAACTACCTGATGCGCGGCCAGCACGCGCGCGACATGCAGCGGATCAATGATGAGCTGCAGGATCAGCGCGATCGCGTTCAACGGATGAACGATCTGCTGGAATTGAAAGTGCTGCGCGCGCAGCTCAACCCGCACTTCATCCACAATTGCCAGAACAGCGCCATCGCCCTGGTGAAGGAAGGCCGCGAGCAGGAGGCGCTCACCTACTTGCAGGGCTTGTCGAAGCTGATGCGTGCGGTGCTGGAGCAATCGGTGATGGACCGCATCACCTTGGAGGCGGAACTCGACTTTCTGCGGCAATACCTCCAACTGGAAGCCTTGCGGCTGCCGGATCTGCGCTATCAGGTGGAGGCGGATGGCGAACTCCTTAACGATGAAACGCTGCTGCCCGCACTGCTCGTTCAGCCCTTCGTCGAGAACGCGATCTGGCATGGTCAGGCGAACAAGCAGGGCGAGCGCGAAGTGCAGGTGCGTTTCACAGCAACGAAGGATGGCCTGCGCTGCACAATAGAGGACAACGGCGTGGGCAGGCAATCTGCGGCAGGGCGTGCCGAAGGCGATCGGTCTTACGCTACCGAGCTAACGCAAGAGCGCTTGCTGCTGCTCACCCACCGAATGCAGCAGAAGGGCAGCATTGTGATCCATGACCGGCGCGATGATGCAGGACGCCCCGCGGGCACGGAGGTGGTGCTGGAACTCGTGCTTTGACCGCATTAACGATATTGCGCGCATGATCCGCAGCCTGTTGGTGGACGACCACGACGACGCGCGCCGCTACCTGCGTACGTTGCTGGCCGAAGCCCATGCCGATGTGGAGGTGGTGGGCGAGGCGAACAGCATCAGCGAAGCGGAACGTGCCATCGCCGCGCTAAAACCCGATCTCGTGTTCCTCGACGTGGAGATGCCCGGTGGCTCGGGGTTCGACCTCCTGCGCAAGCTGAACCGTTGGAACTTCACCGTGATCTTCACCACAAGTCACCAGCAGTACGCCATACAGGCGATCAGATTCAGTGCACTCGACTACCTGCCCAAGCCCGTCCTGCCCGAGGAACTCGCTGCGGCCATGGATCGCTATCGCGAGCAGCAACGATCAGCGCGTCCGCAAGCTGAAGTGCAGGATCAGTTCATCGCGAACATCGCGCAGCCGAGCCCGGCTTCGTTCAAGCTCACCATACCGCACGGCGACCGCACCTACTTCGTGCCGCCTTCGGAGATCATCCGTTGCGAGGCGGAGCGGAACTATACCTGGGTTCATCTTGGAGTGGACCGCCGCTACTTGCTCACGCGTACACTTCTGGACTTGGAGCACATGCTGGAACCGTTCGGGTTCGTGCGCATCAATCGCGGCGATCTCGTGCAACGCGCGTCCATCGGCCATCTGGAAGCCGGACATGCCGTGCTGAAGGACGGCACCCGGCTGGAGGTGAGCCGCAGGCGCCAGGCCGACCTCAAGGCCCTGCTCGCCTCCTGATCGACCACTGGATAGACCGAACGACCGCCGGGTAGGAATGCCTTGTGCCGGATGCATGGCTCGCTGACTTTCGGCGGCGAAACAACCCTGCCATGCGACACCTCAACGCTTCGATCATGCTGCGCAACCGTCACACCGAGCGCCTGCTCAATGCACTGATCTGGTGCTGCCTCACCATCGGCCTCGCCTTCCTGCTGGTGCTCGCCACCGCCTTCAAGGCACAGGCACAGTGGCCCATCAATCCGGCCAACCCGCTTCCGATCTGCAATGATGCCAGCTCGCAGAAGAACCTCGGTATCGTCTCCGACGGACAAGGCGGCTACATCACCTTGTGGACGGATAACCGGCTCGCTGCGGACCGCTACGCGATCTTCGGCCAACGCATCACCGCGCAAGGTGATCTCCTCTGGGAATCGAACGGCCGCCTGCTTCGCGAAGTGCCAGGCAGAAGCATCAATACGTACGGTGCTGCGCGTATGAGCAACAACAACTTCATGATCGCCTACTCAAGCGGCTTGGGCCAATTCACGGCGGACACACTGTACGCAATGGCCTTCGACGTGGATGGCCAACCTGTGTGGGCGCAACCCACTCTGCTGGCACAACCAGGCATGCTGCCAGGAACCGGGACTGCGAATGGCCATTGGTATCCGCGCATGGCACAGGTGCTCAACGGCATCTTCATTGGCTGGGGCACCAATCCGATCGGTGCTGCGGACTACGTGCATATCGCGCGCGTGCTCAACGACGGTACGAACCTGATGCCCGTGCAAGGCGTGGAAGTGACAACCATGAACAACTCCATCGTCACGGGCCCGTGGACGTTCCGGCATGACCTGAACGGGGGCTTGATGCTCGAGGAGCGCTGGGGCAATGGGTCCGGTGCACCCTTGTACGCTATGCGCGTTGACAGCATGGGCGCACAGCTCTGGCCAGCTTTGCTGCAGGTAAGCGCAAACAGCATGGGGCTCAGCTACGAATGGACCACTGCGGTCGCTCCCACATCAAGGGTTAATTCGATCTGGGGTTATGGCTACGACCTACGCATGTCCATCTACGACACGACGGGCGTATTGCAGAACAGCGGTGCCCCTATCGACGTGTGCATCCATCCGGATGTGCAAGAGAATCCCTTCGTGGTGCAAACAGCGGATGAGAGCACGGTGTTCTGGTCGGACAACCGCACGAGCGCGGGCAATGGCAGGCAGGTCTTCATGCAGCGCTTCGATGCACAAGGCAATGCGTTGCTCACGGCGAACGGCGTGCTGGCCATGCAGATGAACGGCAACCTCATCGGTTTCCCGCGCGCGATCGCCCTTGGTGGTGGCACGCACATCGTCACCATGTTCTCCGGCCAGGACCAGCTTGGTGGTACACCCGGCTTCCGCGCTGGGCGCATCACCAACACGGGCACCAACCTCTGGAGCGACACCACCATCTTCGCGATACCCTCCAAGGGCCCGAATGGCGGAAGCGCATACGGTATCGTCCCCGATGGTAGCGGTGGCGCGATCGCCGTCTGGTTCAATTGGGAGGACGATGCGATCTACACCGCGCGGATCGCAAGTGATGGCAGGCTTGGTCCCGATGACAATACGGCCATTGCGGAGCGCGACGGCGACGATGCGCTGCGCGCGTACCCGAATCCGGCGAATGACCAGGTGACCATCGCGTTCGACACGCCGTTTGCGGGAGGTTCCGCTGTCGTGGAGCTTATCGATGCAACCGGAAGGACCATCCGAGCGGAGCGTATCGCTGCATACAGCGCATCGCACACCATGGCACTTTCGCCCGAACTGGCGGACGGGCTTTACCAAGTGGTCATCAAGATCCCTGGTGCGACACCGAGGTCAGCGCGAGTCATGGTGGAGCGCTAGTTCAGGGCTGAACGGACCTGCTTGGACTGTCCGGTGCTACTTGGGACTTGCGCAACGATCGTTCGGCCATGGCGATCAGGCCGCACCACGATACGTGACCGCACAGTGTTCAACGGATCAGCGGCCGGGCGAGCTAGTATGGCTGGCGACGGCACGTTGGATCACTGAGGGCGATCAAGGCGGCAACGGCCCGTGGTAGTTCACGCACGGTGTGTTGTACCAAGGGCATTGCTCGAGCAAGGGAAGCTCCACATGCACCGTGTCGCCACCGTTGATGCGCACCACACCGAAGGGGCCGTGCAGCCAACGGTCAAGGCAGGCCTTGTCGATAGGGTCGGTGTACAGGACCGGCTTCGCGTGGTCGTTCAGCAGCTGTTGGTAGCGCTTGTCGTTCACGCGGTCTGCGTCGAGCAGCAGGTAGCTGCCTACAGGCAGGGTGCGGTAACCATGACCTGTGTGGTCGGTGCGGATGGTATCCGTGATCGATACGGACAGGTCGTTCGGCGCCATGGTGCCGGTGCTGTCCGGCTCGGCGGGCCGCAGGAACATGGGGCCATACCACGGTTCCGGTCGCGGCATGCCTTCCGGTCCGGGGTCGGCACCGCCGCAATAAGCGGAGGTGTGGGTAGCGTGCAGGTGGAGTACGCCGGTGCGAAGGACCTGCACCTTGTTGTGCGCACCGGGTCCGTTGATGCGGTTCGTGGTGCACGCGAGCAAGGGCAGTACGCACATGAGCATGTACTGTGCGCACCTGACGATGGACCGCGTCTGGATCATCGTGCTACAAGTTGGTCAAGCGCATCACGGTCGAGATAGCGGCCTCGCAACACGACCCCATCGATCTGCCGTATTCGGGCGATGTCCTGTGTCGGGTCACCATCAAGCAAAACAAGATCGGCAACGCTTCCTGGGGCGATCAGCTTTCCACCTTCACCGCGGTACCGTGCTGGGTTCAATGTGGCAGTGCGTATTGCATCAAGCGGACTGAAGCCGGCTTCCACGAGCAAAGCGAGCTCATCGTGCAGGCTCGTCCCCGGGAACACCCAGGGTTCAGCGCTCGCGTCGGTACCAGCCAGGAAGGGAACACCGGCGCGGTGCATCACCCCCACCATGGCGAGTTGCCGCTCAAAGACCAGACAGCCCGCCTTCAGCACGGTATCGGGCGTTTCATTGCGGTACGTATCCCATTCCGCACGTATGTCCGCGGGCAGGGTAGATATGCGTGGGTCATTGACGAACACACTGTCTCGGATGAAGAACGCGCCACGCATCTGCACCAGGGTGGGCACTTGCCAGATATGCGCTTCGGCGAGCTTGGCGAATAGCACTTGGGCCGTTGCCGAGTCGTACTCAGCAAGCGACGCGGCCAGCCGACCATCGGACAATAGACCCATGCTATCACCCGTGGTGTCCGCAGCCACCCAGGCCAGCGTACCGGGAATGCAAGCCTCCAGCACCAAGGTCAAATGTTCGATGGTGCGTTGACCGGCTTCGGCGACTTCCGTTGGCGATAGGTTCAAAGGAACATGTCCTTCAACAGGCAGGCCCAGGCGACGGGCTTCTTCACAAAGCGCGTGGTAGCTCGCGGGGTCGATGAGGTCATAGACCTTGAGGAAGCGGAAGCCCTGGTTGTCGAAGCGCCGAGCGATCGTGCGCGCTTCATCGGCATTGGTCACGGGCACACCGAAGGGCAGTACCGGCTCCGCACCGTCAATGGGCGGCGAACCCCACCAAACCGTCGGTGCGATGGCATCAGATCGCCAAGAAGCGCGGTGAGCGGTCGCAGAGTCAAGGTCGGTGCCCATGTCACGAATGCCTGTGACCCCGTGCGCGATGTAGGCCGGGTAATGCCAGGCGGATCTCCCTCGTCGATGCGCATGGGTATGCATGTCCCACAGCCCAGGGACCAGGAAGCGGCCTTTGCCTTCAATGCGCAGAGCATCGTCAGGGACGGGCTGCTGGTCGGTCCGACCGATGTCGGCGATGGTATCCGAGCGGATGATCACCGTCATGGGCGCGAGCAGATCGCCCGACTCCACTTCGATGATCGTTACGCCGACGATCGCAACGGGTTTGTCCGCATGTCGTTCCTGTATCCCAGCACAAGCGGATAGCACGGCACACAGCGTCCCGATGATCCACGTACCATCGCTCGCTCCGCGGCGTCCCATCTTCACACCGTTGCAATCACCTTCAGTTCAATGGCGATCGGCGTCGGAAGGCAGCTGATCTCCAACGTGGTTCGGCATGGAGGGTCCTTCTCGAAGTATTCCTTCCACAGCCGGTTGTAGGTGGGGAAGTCGTCCTTCATGTTGGTGAGGTAGACCGTCACATCCACGATCTTCTCCCAGCTGCTGCCGGCATCCTCGAGGATCCACTTCACGTTCTGGAACACGCTGCGCACCTGCGTCTCGATATCGTAGGAATTGACGGTGCCATCGGCGTTCAGCTCCACACCGGGGATCTGCTTCGTGCCGCGCTCACGCGGACCCACGCCGCTCAGGAAAAGCAGATCACCGACCCGACGGGCATGCGGGTAATGGCCGACAGGCTCGGGGGCCTTATTGCTGGAGATGGAGCTCATGCCCCAAAGGTGCGAAGGAGCACCCTACGCTTTCACCGCACGTAAGGCGGGTACCTGTTGCCGCAGCAGCGCGAAGCTGCCGAATAGCAAACCGCTGTAAGCGAGGTCGCCGAGCACGGTGCCGCCAAGGAAAGGAATGCCAGCAGCATAGCAGGCCATGAGGCCGCCGAGGTCCTGGGCATAGGCCGCATTGCCCGGCCAGCATGCAAGGTTGGTAATCAGGAAGAATATGGCCGATGCGCCGAGGCTGCTGCCGATGATGCGCGGCACGGTGATTCTCCGCAAACTGATCATCCCCAACAGTGCGATGAGCCCGAAGGTGCCGTAGGGCCAGTACCAGCCATCGTAGAGCCACACGAAGCCCTCTTGGTAGTGATTGTAAACGACATTGTTCAGGAAGAGGTCGCTGAGCCAAGTGGCCAGCAGCGGTATGCCGATGGCCCAGGCCTTGCGCCCGAAGTGAGCTGCTCCGAAGAGGGCCATGGCGCTCATAGGTGCGAAATTGTATGGGTGCGGCAGCATTCGGCTGGCAGCGGCGGCCAGGATGAGCGCGACGATGATGAGGTTGCGGACCTGCTGATTGCTCATGGGCACGGTGTTCACGCGGCAAAGAACGTAAGGATGTCCCTATCCTCGACGCGGATGAGTAACGAGCGTCATGGCGGCAACCGGGAAGACTCCGACCTTAGCGGCATGCAGAAGGTCATGTTCGTGATTGTCCTGGGTGCTTTGGTGGGTTGCGGCCCCGATCGCGAGACCACTACGCCTTTGTCCGGCCCCATCACTGAGGCGGTCTATGCCAGCGGCATCATCAAGTCGCGCGACCAGTATCAGGCCTTCCCGGCGGTGAGCGGCATCGTGGCCGAGGTCCATGTGCAGGCCGGCGATAGCGTGCGAGCCGGCGATGCCCTTTTTACCATTGACGACCGTGCCACCAGCTTAGGGACGCAGCGCGCGGAGCTCGCCTTGGAGCTGCTGCGGCAGAACGCCAGCGTGGCATCGCCGGTGCTTGAGCAGTTGCGCCTAGCTGTGGAGCAGGCCCGCACCCGGCTCGCCAACGATAGCCTGCAATTCGCCCGGCAGAAGGCCCTTTGGGAAAAGCAGATTGGCAGCCGCGCTGAACTCGATAGCCGCGAGCTGGCTTATTCCTCTTCGCGCAATGCATGGCTCACCGCGCAAAAGGCCTACATCGAGACGCGCACGCGCCTGCGCAACGAGCTTCGCCTGGCCGAGAACGAGCTGGCCTTGCGCCGTGCCGCCGAGGGCGACCACACGGTGCGCAGCCTCATCGATGGCCGCGTGTACGACGTGCTCATCGAGCGCGGCGAGCTGGCCAACCCGCAGCGGGCTTTGGCCACGGTGGGCCGCGCCGATGCATTCTTGATGGATCTTCAGGTGGACGAGTACGACATTGTCCGGGTGCATCAAGGGCAGGAGGTGCTGATCACCATGGATAGCTACAAGGGTCGGGTTCTCGAGGGCACGGTATCGCGTGTGGATCCCCTGATGAACGAACGCTCGCGCACCTTCACCGTGGAGGCCGTCTTCAAGCAATCGCCGCCGGTGCTCTACCCGAACCTCACCGTGGAAGCGAACATCGTCCTCGCCCGGAAGGAGCGCGCGCTCACGATCCCGGCTGCTTACCTTGTAGATGATCGTTACGTGCTGGTGGGGCAGGACGAGCGCCGCGAAGTGCACTTGGGCCTTCGCGACCTCCAGCGCGTGGAGGTCCTCTCCGGCATCGACAGCACCACGGTGATCCTTCATCCATAGGCGAGATGAACCGCCTGCTCCTGAGCATCTCCGCCACCCTGTTGCGTGCACGCATGCGCCAGAGCGTGGTGGCGGCGGTAGGCGTTGCCATGAGCATCGGAATGTACATCGCGCTGAGCGGCTTCATGAACGGTCTCAACGGCCTGCTCGATGGGCTCATCCTCAATCGCACGCCGCACATCCGCATCTACAATGAGATACAGCCGGCAGAGCAGCAGCCCTTGGAGCTCCAACGCTTGATCCAGCGCACGGCCGGCGATGATCTCGCGCACCCGTTCATCAACCGGATCAAGCCCAAGAGCGATCAACTGGCCGTGCGCAACGCGTTGGGCATCATCGACGCTCTGCGGAAGGATCCGCGCGTGGACGGCATCGCGCCCAAAGTGAACGCGCAGGTCTTCTTCAATGCCGGCACCATCGAGGTGAATGGCGCCGTGAACGGCATCGATGCCCTGGAAGAGGATCGCCTGCTCCATTTCAGCGAGTACCTCATTGGCTGCACGGTTACCGACCTGGCCGCAAGCGCCAACGGCGTGGTGCTGGGCAAGGGGCTTGCTGACAAGATGCTCGTTGGCCTGGGCGATGCGGTGCAGGTTTCCACGATCGCCGGCGACCGCTTCACGCTGAAGGTGATCGGCTTCTACCAGAGCGGCATGGCCGACTTCGATAACGTCACCTGCTTCGTCACGCTGGCCACCGCGCAGAACCTGCTGGCCAAACCGCGCAGCTGGATCACCGACATCCAGGTGCGCCTGAAAGACTTGGCGATGGCGCCGGCAATGGCGAAGGAATACGCGCGCCGCTTCGATGTGGAAGCGCTCGACATCCAGACCGCTAACGCGCAGTTCGAGACCGGCAGCAGCGTGAGGAGCCTTATCAGCTACGTAGTGAGCGTGGTGCTCCTGCTCGTGGCGGGCTTCGGCATCTACAACATCCTAAACATGATGATCTACGAGAAGCTCGACAGCATCGCCATCCTCAAGGCCACGGGCTTCAGCGGCGGCGATGTGCGCGTGATCTTCATCAACCTCAGCATGATCATCGGCGCATTCGGGGCAGCTGGGGGATTGCTGCTGGGCGGGCTCTTGGCCGTGGGCATCGACCGGATCCCCTTCCACTTCGATGCGCTGCCCACCATGACCACCTACCCGGTGGACCACAACCTGAAGTACTACCTCATCGGCGTCGCCTTCGCGCTCGTCACCACCTTCATCGCCGGGCTCTTCCCAGCGCGCAAGGCCAGTCGAGTGGACCCAGTGGAGATCATCCGGGGCAAATGAGATGAGCAACGGCGATCCCATCATCGAGGCCCGTGCCATCACCAAGTCGTTCCACGACCCGGTGGAGACGCAAGTGCTCAAGGGTGTTGATCTGCGCGTGATGCGCGGCGAATTCGCGAGCGTGATGGGCAAGAGCGGCTGCGGCAAGAGCACTTTGCTGTACATCCTCAGCACCATGGACACGGACTATGAGGGCGAACTGCTCCTCGACGGGGAGCGCATCACCGGCGCTCCGCACGACCACCTGAGCCGCCTGCGCAACGAGAAGATCGGCTTCGTGTTCCAGTTCCACTACCTCATTCCCGAGTTCAGCGTGCTGCGCAACGTGATGCTGCCTGGCCTTAAGCGCGGCGTGCTCGACGAACGCGAAGTGGAGGAGCGGGCCATGGCGCACTTGGCCACCATGGGTGTGGCGCACCAGGCAAACAAGCTCGCCAATCAGGTGAGCGGCGGTGAGAAGCAACGCGTGGCCATCGCGCGCGCGCTCATCAATGAACCGCTCATTCTCATGTGCGACGAGCCCACCGGCAATCTGGACAGCCGCAACAGCGACATCGTCTTCGGCATCTTCCAAGCCTTGGCCGGCCAAGGGCAGAGCCTGCTGGTGGTGACGCACGATGAGGACTTCGCCCGGAAGACGGACCGCATCATCACCATGGATGATGGGCGGGTGACCGATCAGGGTCACCGGTGAGCCCCCGACCAAACCTTCCGCATCTTCGTGCATCAATGCGAAGCATGCGATTCCTTTTCTTTTCCAATATGGCCTTTGGCCTTTGCGCGGCGGTCATGGCGCAGCCCGCCCTATTGCCCTCCATCGGCATTGGCGCCCTGCCCGCTGATAGCGACCCCATCTGCCCGCTGCCTTTCCAAACGCCGCCAATCACGAGTTGCGGCAGGCCTGATGGAGAGCAAGCCGCCGATTTCACCTTGTTTGACGTCGACGGTAATGCCTTCAACTTGGAGAGCGCCTTGCTTCAAGGCAAGCCGGTGCTCGTGATCAGCAGCAGTTATACCTGCCCGGTGTTCCGCAACAAGGTGCCGGTGATCAATGATGTGGTGGCCACTTATGGCAGCCAGATCACCACCATCGTCGTGTACACGCCTGAAGCGCATCCCTACCTCGACATCAGTCCCTATTTCGGCGCGGTGAATACGGGTCAGGAGAACATCAATGCCGGCATCCTGTACGAGCAGCCCGAGACCTACGGTGAGCGCAAGGCCGTGCTGCAAGAGCTGCTCGACAGCATGCAGATCGATGCGCCCATCTACCTCGACGGCCCCTGCAACAATTGGTGGGACTACTACGGCCCGCAACCGAACAACGCCTATTTGATCGGCACTGACGGCGGCATCTTCCGCCACCACGATTGGCTGCATAGGAATGACGATGACATCTATTGCGACATCGATTCGATGCTGGGCCTGCCCACCGACTGCGCGCAGAGCTTCGGAGGGAGTTTCACCGTGCAGAGCGTGAGCAACGATACCATCTGGGGCGACGCCGGCACTACGATTACCGGCCACGCCGCGCTCACCAATTCCACTAACGAGGATTGCTTGGTGCGCATCGTGAAGCTGCAGATGAACCTGCCCGTGGGATGGCAGACCTCGCTCTGTGCCGATGTGTGCTACCTTCCAGACGTGGACACCGCGCTTGTTGAATTGCCCGCCAACAGCACCATGGATTTCTACTACTACTTCTACACCACCGTGGCCGGAACGGGCTACACACGGGTCGGTTTCCGCAACGAGAGCAACTCGGATAACAATTTCATCCGCAACTACTGGGCGGTGGCGAACGTCGCGAATGGCTTGCTTGAGCCCCTTTCTCCGTTTACGCTGAGTGTAACTCCGAACCCGGCAACTGAGTCGATCCGCGTGAACGGAGGGGCAGGTGTCGATGGCCTTCGCTTACTCGATGCGCAGGGCCGCGAGGTTCTGAGGAGCAGCGGCAATGATGCGGATGTTTCGTCGCTGTCCAATGGTGCCTATTCAGTGCAACCGATCCGGCGAGGCTACCCGGTTGGGAAGCCGTTGCGCTTCATCAAGCAGTGAAAAGCGAAGAGGCCCCGTCCCCGGAGCCTCTTCTCGCGTTCCGCCGCCGGCGGATGCGGCGTTCACCTCACCGGCTGGCTGGGCCGGTGCGAGCCCTCCCGGGCGTGCGCGTGGTCATGGCCGCAAGGCCCACCTGCTCGGTGGCACCTGCTGCACGCATGGCGGCGATTGATTCCCATTTCGGCGACGAAGTGATTGTGCTCCTGTGAAGAGGACATTCGCACAAGGTGAAGTGTTCGCGAACCGAGCATTGAGTTATCCACGGCTGTGGAAAACCTGGATGGATGCATCTTCGCCGCGATTGCTATTCGTCCAATCCTCAACTGTCGTTCGAGGTTTGTGCGTTGGCACAACCTTCAACCTCAAGAACAAATGCGCTACCGCCGCCTCGGCCGTTCCGGCCTCCAGGTATCCGAGCTATCCCTCGGCTCCTGGCTCACCTTCGGCAAGCTCATCACCGACGATACCGCCGCCGAGCTGATGAAGATCGCCTACGACAACGGCATCAACTTCTTTGACAATGCGGAGATCTATTCGCGCGGCGAGAGCGAGCGTGTGATGGGCCGCATCCTGAAGAACATGGAATGGCCGCGCGACACGTGGATCGTGAGCAGCAAGGTCTTCTTCGGCGCAGGCGGCAAGCTCCCCACGCAGCTCGGCCTGCACCGTAAGCACGTGGTGGAGGCCTGCCACGATGCGCTCAAGCGCCTTCAGGTGGATTACCTCGACCTCTACTTCTGCCACCGCCCGGACCCGAACACGCCGATCGAGGAGACCGTGTGGACCATGCATTCGTTGATCATGCAGGGCAAGGTGATGTACTGGGGCACCAGCGAATGGAGCGCGGAGCAGATCAAGGAGGCGCACGCCTTCGCTGATAAGCACCATCTGATCGGCCCCGTGATGGAACAACCGCAGTACAACCTATTCCATCGCGAGAAGGTGGAGAAGGAATTCGCGCCGCTTTACGATACCGTCGGGCTGGGCACCACAATCTGGAGCCCGTTGGCCAGCGGCGTGCTCAGCGGCAAGCACGGCACCAGCGCGCAGCACGGCACCCGTCTCACGGCGGAAGGACTCGATTGGCTGCGGGAGCGAGAACTCACTGAACTGCGTGTGAAGAAGGTGAAAGAATTGAAAGACGTGGCTGACGCACTCGGCCTGTCATTGCCTGTCTTCGCCATCGCTTGGTGCCTGAAGAACCCTCGCGTGAGCACCGTGATGCTCGGTGCCAGCAAGGTGGCGCAGCTCGAGGAGAACCTGAAGGCCTTGGAGGCGCAGGACCTGCTGATGCCGGAGGTGATGGCGCGTGTGGAGGAGGTGCTGATGGGAGAGAAGCTGAGCACATGGTAGTTCGCCGGATCCGGTCCGGATTTGCATGGCGTGAGGGTTGTTTAGGGGTCAAAGCAACCTGGCCATGAATCGGGAGCCGCAAGTCGGCAGGAAAGTGGCGTGAATGGCATGGTAGGCGGTCGAGAACGATAAGGCACCCAACTGGATGCCTTCATGTCCATTGCGGTAACGGATCAACGCTGACGCACCATGTGTGCCTTCACATGGCTGCATTCGATCAGCAGGGAATCGCCACGTGGGGTGCAGACCAGGATTTCAGGATGACCATCCAAGCCCAGGACGATCTTCTCCTCCGATTCAATAGTGAACAGGATCTACATGCGCCAGATGTTGGGTTCTGCTTGCTGTGTTGCCGGCGAGCCAGCAGTCAGAGGTTCCATATTACCCAATGGTGCCGGATGGAAAGCAGGAGGATGAACGAATAATCCGGGGGATGAAACCGGGTTGCGCATCACGGTCAGTGATCTGGGTGAGAGAGACAGCGATCAGATCAGCGTCGCCGCCTTCCCCGCCAACCAGCCCGTGCTCCATGCTGCTTGGAAGTTGAAGCCGCCGGTGATGCCATCGATGTCGAGCACCTCGCCTGCGAAGTGCAGGCCGGGCGCCACACGGCTCTCCAGCGTTAGGGGATCGACTTGGTGCAAGGCAATGCCGCCGGCCGTGACGAATTCCTCTTTGAAGGTGGTCTTGCCCGATGCTGTGTAGTGATCGTTGGTGAGCACGTCGAGGAGACGGTCCAGCGATTTCCGGCCTAGCTCTCCGATGGGTTTCTCACCCGGCACTCCTGCGCGGTGCAGCAGGAAGGACCAAAGCCGAGCAGGCAAAGCGAAGGCATCGGAGTTGATGAGCTGGCGTTTAGGATGCGCGGCGGATTCTTCATGCATCCGATCGCGCGCCTCATGCTCGTTCATTTCGCCGAGCCAATCGACTTGCACTGTGTAGTGGTATCCGAGCGCATGCAAATCGCGCGCTCCGAAGGCACTGAGCCGGAGCACCGCTGGTCCGCTCAAGCCCCAATGCGTGATGAGCAGCGGTCCGGTGCTTTCGAGCTTGGTGCCAGCGATTCTCAGGCGCACGTCGGGCGCCACCACGCCCATCAGCTCACGGATCGGGTCCTCTGGCAAATTGAAGGTGAAGAGCGAAGGCACTGCAGGCACCAGCTCGTGTCCGAGCGTATGCAGCCACGCGAGTCCTTCATCCCTGGGCGATCCGCCCGTGGCCACGATCGCGCTGGGCGGTGAGGTGCTCATGGTCCGTGATCACGGTCCAGCCATCATCGATTCGCCCCAGGCGTTGCACCCGGCAATTCAAGCGGGCCTGCACCCCCAAGCTCGTCGCTGCCGATTGCAGCGCGTCGATCACCGTGCTCGAATCGTCCGTCACCGGGAACATGCGGCCATCGGCTTCGGTCTTCAGCAGCACTCCGTGGGCCGCGAACCACGCGACGGCCTGCGGTTGTCCCCATGCGGTGAGCACCTTGCGCAGGAAGGCTTCACCGCGCGGATAATGGCGCGCCAGTTTGCGCGGCTCCGGGCACGCGTGCGTCACGTTGCATCGGCCTCCACCGCTGATGCGCACTTTGGACAACCACTTCGTGCTCTTTTCCAGCAGCAGCACCTCGGCACCGGGATGGTGCGTCTTCGAGCTGATGGCGGCCATGAAGCCCGCAGCACCGCCGCCGATGACGATGATGCGGTGCGATGGTTGAGCCATGTCCTGGGTGCGTTCCGCGCGAAGGGATGCGTTAAAGATGCAAGTTCAAGGGATCGCGGTTCTTCGGACCGCGCTCAAGCGATTCGCTTAAGGATGGACTCAACCTGCGCGGTGTATGCGCCGCCGAACAAGTTCACGTGCACCATCAGCGGATACAGGTTGCAGAGGTCCACGCGTTCCTCCCATCCTTCGGCCAGCGGCCATTCCGCATGGTATGCGGCGTAGAACGGATCCTCGAAACCGCCGAAGAGCCTGGTCATCGCAAGATCCATCTCGCGGTGGCCATAGTGCACGGCCGGGTCGAGCAGTACGGGCTGGCTCCTGGCATCGCAGAGGATGTTGCCGCTCCACAAGTCGCCATGCAGCAGAGCCGGCGGTTCTGTTGGGAATAGACGGTCAATCTGCATGAATAACCGCTCAAAGCGGAAGGCTGCGCCGTCTCCCAGGCGTTGGTGGTCGCGGGCCAACTTCAGCTGCGGCTCCAATCGCTGGCGAATGAAGAATGAAGGCCAATCCGCTGCCGGCGCATTCGCTTGCTTCAAGGAGCCGATGTAGTTGTCGCGGTCCAATCCGAATTGCGCTTGCGAATGCCTGTGCAGCCTTGCCAGCCCCCGGCCCAGCTCCTCCCAGAAGCCGTGTTCCTTTAAGCCTGATTCAATCCACTCCAATAGCAGATAGCCGTGGCCATCGATTTCACCATGGTCGATCACGTCCGGCACCCGCAAGGCCTCTGCTTCATGCAAGCGGCGCAAGCCATCGGCCTCGGCTTCGAAGAGGCTTGGGAAGCGGTCCGCAGCGTTCATCTTCACGAAAAAGCGGCCCGCATCCGTTTCGAGCCGGTAGCTGTCGTTGATGCTGCCACCGCCAGCCGGTATCTCTGCGCGGATATCGACCTGATGCCCGATGTGCAGGCCCAAGCGTTCGCAGAGACGGTCCCGAATAGTGCTCTGCAGGCGCATTGAATACGAAGGGCGGTCCTTGTGGACCGCCCTTCAGTGGAGAATACCGGAGTCGAACCGGTGACCTCTTGCATGCCATGCAAGCGCTCTAGCCAGCTGAGCTAATTCCCCAGGATTTCAGCACCCGCTCGAACGGGGCTGCAAGTTTAAGCGAATGCAGCGAATCTGAGCCCATTTGCGACTCGTGCCGAATGATACCGGGCGGCCTGTGTTGAAAATTCCGACTGGCCGACCGTGACGAATCGCTGATCGCGGGCTCCATCTTCGCCGCCCCAGCGCATGAGCCGATCAGGCTTCATGCCGCAGCGTGGAAGACCTTGAAAGGGTGGGAGGAGGCGGTTTTGGATTGATGTGACCTGCAAGGGCGTGCATCAATGGTAGGTAGGGTAGTCCTTCTCCCCCCTTTCGCCACGCGGATCACCGGTTCCTTTTCCTCGCGGCAGCGCGCAGTTGAGCATAGGTGTCGCTTTGTGCATGTCCTCGCGGCTTGCCGCGTTGCGCGCGCCGGTGCGGATTCGTCTGTCCAGCATCGATCACCCGGGCCTTGGTGGCGTCGGCCCATTGCAATCCGAGCAGGCGGATCACTTCGTCGCGCAGTGCTCCATCCAGCAGCGGGAAGGCCACTTCCACCCGGCGATCGAGGTTTCGCTCCATCCAGTCGGCGCTGCTGAGGTACACGCGCGGGTTGCCGGCATTCTCGAATACATAGGCGCGCGCATGCTCAAGGTAGCGGTCGACGATGCTGATGGCCTCGATGCGTTCACTCAATCCCGGCGCGCCGGGCACCAAGCAGCAGATGCCGCGGATGATAAGGCGCACGGGCACGCCGGCCTGTGAGGCATCATAGAGCTTGCTGATCAGGGCACGATCCTCGAGGCTGTTCAGCTTCAACGTGATGCCTGCGGGCTTGCCTAGCGCTGCATTGGCCATCTCCTTGTCCACGAGCGCCTCCATGGCATCGCGCAGGGCGTTCGGGGCCACGAGCAGATGCTGC
Source organism: Flavobacteriales bacterium (assembly GCA_016705545.1). Taxonomy (GTDB): domain Bacteria; phylum Bacteroidota; class Bacteroidia; order Flavobacteriales_F; family PHOS-HE28; genus PHOS-HE28. The sequence goes on along the minus strand of JADIYA010000001.1, from coordinate 642,365 downwards.
GTGCGCAGCACGGTGCGCCGATCGGCCAGGTGCCGGAAAACTTGCGCCACCTCTTCGGTGATCGCCGGGTTGGCGGTGATCAGGGCCGTGTCGGAATAGATGCGCGCGGTGCGCTCATTGAAATTGCCGGTGCCGAGGTACGCGTACCGTTTGATCCGTCCGTTCTTCATGCGGTCGATCAGGCACAGCTTGCAATGCACTTTAAGTCCTTCGAAACCATAATGCACGGTAGCGCCGGCCTGCTCGAGCCGCTCGCCCCACTTCAGGTTGTGCCCTTCATCGAAGCGTGCCTGAACCTCCACCACCGCATGCACCTCCTTACCTCTGCGCAAGGCCTCGAGCAGCGCCTCGCAAATGGTGCTTTCCGTGGCCACGCGGTAGAGCGTGATGCGGATCCTCTTTACAGCGGGATCGCGCGCGGCTCGCTGCAGCCAGGTCGTGACCTGCTTGAAATCATGGTAGGGGAAGTGCAGCAGCATATCCCCTCGATCAGCCGCCGTGAACGCATTGCCAGCTCGAAGTGATGGGTGCTGGAGCGGTGGCCAGGGCTTGTCCCGGAGGTCATTGCGCCCCTTCACCGGCAGCGAGAAGAGATCGCTGAAGTGGTGGTAGCGCCCGCCTTGGACCATGTCCGCCTTCTCCAAGTGGAGCAGTGAGCGCAAAGCATGCACGGTGCGTTTCGGCATGCGCGCATCATAGAGCAGGCGGGCGGGCACGCCAGTGAGCCGCTTGCGCAGGCTCTTGCGCACCTTCTCCTTCACTGTGCCGGCGAATTCCTCATCGAGGTAGAGCTCGGCGTCGCGGGAGAGCTTGATCGCATGGCACTCCAGCACTTCAAGGCCTCTGAAGAGCTGGGGCAGGCAGATGCACACCGCGTCGTCGAGCAGCATCAGCTCCGTTCTTCCGCGCTTGGCCGGCAGTGTGATGAAGCGGCCCAGTTCATCGCTGGGGATGTTCACCAGCATCAGGCGCTGCTTGCCCCGTTGCTTGCCTTCGTGCTTCACCCGGCACACGAAGTAGAGCTTGCGGTCCTCGATGAACGGCGCGTTGCCCTCGCGGACGGCGGCTGTGAACAGCTTGGGCAGGATGGTCCGCGACGCATGCGCCTCCACGAAGCTGCGTTGGGCGATCGTCAAGCGCTTTTCATCGCGCAGCACGATGCCTTTCCGTTCCAGCAACGGGATCAGCGTGCCACGCCAGAGACGGCCGAACCGCTGCTGCTGCGCGAGCGCCTTCGCATTGATCCGCGTTATCCGTTTCTCCGGTGGCACCTCCAGGGCCTTTCGCGTGGCCTTGCCTAGCCGTGCCAGGGCATGCAGGGCCGCTACGCGCACCCGGTAGAACTCATCGAGATTGCTGGAGAAGATGGCCAGGAATTTCACGCGCTCCAGCAACGGGTTGCGCGGGTCCTCGGCCTCTTGCATCACGCGATCGTTGAAGGAGAGCCAGCTGAGGTCGCGATCGATGAGGAGGTGCGGCGCGATGGCCATGTCCTTCGCCTTGGAGACCGCGACGCGCTTCCGCAGCTGGGCGAGGTTTATGCGTTTCTGCGGTCCGTACCGACGGTTGGCTTGTGGGGTATGGAAAATGTGCCGATCCAGGTAAGCCAGGTTCTCCTTCAGCCATGCCGTGGCACCGATCCGCTCGCGCAGCACCAATTCCCGCTCTTGCCTCAGCAGCTCGCCGCGGGCGCTGAAATCGGCTTGGCCGGCCTTTGCTGAGTCGGCATCGCGCAAGACGGCTTGGGAGGGCGTGCGCGGCCGTTGGCCCATGCGCGTGCTGAGGATCAGAGACCGCAGTGCGCGGATGCGGTTCTCGGGCTCGCGGTGCTTGCGCATGAACGCCTCAGCCAGGTCGGCACCGCGCTTCTCATGCTCGTCGTAGCCGAGCGCATAGCCCGTATCGTGGAAGAGCGCGGCGACCTCAAGCAGTTCAAGCTGCTCCGCGTCCAAGCCGGTGGCTCGGCCAAGGGCCAACGCCGTGCGTGTCACGGAAAGGGTGTGGTCCAGGTTGTGGAAGCGCAGGTTCTTTGGCATGCGCCGGGCGAACCACTGGCGCACATGGAGCCGGGCTTTCTCAGCGAGCCTTCGATCGGTGCGGGTCATGGTCGTGGCGGCGAAAGTACCTGCTCGTTCCGTGCATCTATCTTGCCCTCGCCCGCATGGATGCCGAAGCTGCGCACAGCCTGTACCGTATGCTAGTCGGCGACCGGTTCGCCTTCGTTTATGCGGGTTCCTTCGACGAGGGCCATACCGCCCAGCTGATTGTCCTGGGAGAGGCGGCGGCGGCGGTATCGGGCAGGCAGCGCACGCAGCGGCAACGATTGGCCTTCGTGATAGTGGAGGCCTATCAGAACATCACGCGGCATCGCGCCATGGCCGGTTCCGGTTCCCGCGAATGCTCGTTCGCTGTGCGCGCGCGCGCCGCGTGCGATGAGGTGGCAGCCGTGAATCCATTGAGCGCGGAAGAGGCGGGCGACCTCGATTCAGCGCTGCGCCGATTACGAGGCGCCACCTCGGATCAGTTGCGCGCGCTTTTCCTGGCGCGGTTGAGCACCGGTGGGACCACGGCGCGCGGCGGCGCCGGACTGGGCCTGATCGAAATGGCGCGACGCTCGGGGCAGGCGCTCGGGCATCGCATCGTGCCCATCGATGCCCATCGCTCCCTGTTCGTGCTGCATGCAGCCCTAGCCCAACCAGGAGCTCGTACCGATGAAGAGTCGCAGGCCATCGACCGTGACCTCGGGCTCCATCAGCAGGCGATCGCCATGGGGCTGCTGGTTGCCATGCGTTTCGACGGGAACGCAGCTGCACAGGAAACGCTCCTGCGGATCATTGAGCGTGAGATTCCTGATGGCGTGGCATCCCGGCGCGCGGCACAGGCCTTCTTGGCTTCGGCTTCCTGGTTGCAGGAGCATGGGTTGATTGAAACGGCGCTCTTCTGCTTCGGCATTGAGCAGGGAAGGCCTGCGATGCGCGTGATCTGGACCGCGCCAATGCCGGTCATGATGGAATTGTCGGCAAGAACTGCATCCATCGTCCGGCTCTCGCGATTCGAATTGGATCGGCTCTATCGATCAGCCGTGACCGCCGAATCAGGCGCGGCACCGGACCTCGGCATCATTGAACTGGCGCGTATACAGAGGTCGCGATTGGCCATTGACCTGCTTGGTGCGGAGGCTTCGATCTCGATACAGCTCTGACGGCCTGTGTTGCGCCCACCCGGTTGCCGTTGCTCGCGCCGGAACCGCCGCTTGGCAATCCTTCACAACCCGCGCGCACGGATCGGCATGCAGTTCGGGTTGATGGAGGAAACCTGCGGCCATGCTTTCCTTGTTGACACGGATCTCACGCGCCTTCGGGCGCTTCGCGACCTGGTTCGATGCGCGCTTCGGATGGTTCTTCACCAATGGCATGAAGCACCGCCGGGAGCGCTTGGAGCAACCGCTCAAAGCCTGATGCAGATGTTCTTCGCCTCGGTGAAGAAGCGCAGCGCCTCTTCTCCGCCTTCGCGGCCCACGCCGCTCTGCTTCATGCCGCCGAATGGCGTGCGCAGGTCGCGCACCATCCAGCAGTTCACCCAAACGATGCCGGTGCGCAGGGCGCGTGCAACACGATGCGCGCGCTTCACGTCGCTCGTCCAGACCACGCCTGCGAGTCCATAGCTCGAATCGTTCGCGAGCTGCAGAGCATGTGTTTCATTCTCGAAGGGCTGTAAGGAGACCACCGGCCCGAAGATCTCTTCCTGGTTGGTGGCGCACGCTGGCCCCAAGCCCTCGATCACCGTGGGCGCGATGTACCAGCCATCCTTCAAGCGCCCTTCCAGCCGCACGCGCTCGCCGCCGCAGAGCACGGTGCCGCCTTCGGCACGCGCCTGCGCGATATGCCCCAGCACCTTCTGCATGTGCGCCTCCGAGACCACTGCGCCGAGGTCGCTTCCTGGATCGGCCGGGTCACCCACGCGCAAGGCCTTCACGCGCTTCACAAAGGCTTCCTTGAAGCGGTCGTAGATGCTGCGCTCGATGAGGATGCGGCTGCCGCATAGGCAGATCTGTCCCTGGTTGGTGAAGCTGCTGCGCACGGTGGTGCTCAGCATGTCATCGAAATCGCAATCGGCGAAGACCAGCACAGGGTTCTTTCCGCCGAGCTCGAGGCTGAGCTTCTTGAACAGGGGCGCTGCGACACGAGCGATCTCAGCGCCGGTTCGCGTGCCGCCAGTGAAGGAGATCGCGGTGATCGACGGGTGCGCGGTGATGGCGGCGCCCACCTTCGGCCCAAGGCCATGCACGATGTTGAGCACGCCAGGAGGGATGCCCGCTTCGCCGCACAATCGGCTCAGGAGGAAAGCGGTCATGGGCGTCACCTCGCTCGGCTTCGCTACCACGGTGTTCCCAGCGGCCAGCGCGGGCGCGATCTTCCAGGTGAACAGGTAGAGCGGGAGGTTCCATGGGCTGATGCATCCGACCACGCCGATGGGCTGGCGCTCGGTGTAGTTCACCGCCACATCATCCATCACATGCGCTTCCGTGCCGAAGTGGAGGATGGCCGTTGCGAAGAAGCGGAGGTTAGAGACAGCGCGTGGGATATCCACTTTACGCGCCAGGTGAACGGGTTTGCCGTTGTCGCGGCTCTCGGCCAAGGCGAAGCGCTCGAGGTCGCGCTCGATCAGTTCCGCCAGTTTGAGCATGGCGTTGCTGCGCCCTTCGCGACCGAGCGAACGCCAAGCCGGAAGAGCAGCTTGCGCGGCCTCGGTCGCAATGCGCACATCATGCTCATCGCTATCCGGGATCAACGCGTAAACCGCGGCGGTGGCCGGGTCGTGGTTGTCGAGCCATGCGCCGCCGGTGGCTTGGCGCAGCTCGCCGCCGATAAGGTTGAGGATACGCTCCATGCGTGGCCGAAGGTAGTCTGGCAAGCACGGATCCTCGGGTCATGCACACCCGAGCGTGGGCTTTCCGGCAAGCGCCGCGTCCTCGGCCATGGGCTCAGGGCCTAAGATTGCGCCGTGCAGCGAATCCTCTACTTCTGTGCGGCCATCTCCGCATCGTTCTGTGCTGTCGCGCAAGAACCGTTCGGCGTGGTTAGGGGAACGGTACGCGATGCCGCAACCGGAGCCACGCTCCCCAATGCCGCGGTGTTGGTTGAGCGCACGCAACCGCAGGTCGGCGCGGCCACTGATAGCCTTGGACGATTCATTATTTCGCAAGTGGCCGTGGGCTTGTGGTCCGTGAAGGCCAGCATAGTGGGCTATGAAGCGGCGTCGGTGCACGAGGTCTGGGTGCGCAGCGGTAAAGAGTCGGTGCTGGAGTTCGCGCTCAGCCCAGCGCGGATCGAATTGCAGCCGGTTGTGGTCGGAGTCGTTGATCGTTGGCAGATCGCCCACTCAGGCGTGCGCTTGTTCACGGTGGAGCAGGGCCTGCGCTACCCGGCCATGTTCCAAGACCCCGCGCGATTGCTGACCGCTACGCCGAGCGTTGCCGCGCCGAACGATCAGGCCAATCACCTGATGGTGCGCGGCAACGGCCCGCTGGCGAACACCTGGCTCCTTGAAGGCGCTGAGATGGTGTGCCCGAATCATCTGGGCAATGCGGGCACCGCGAGCGATTTGCCCACCCTCACCGGAGGAGGTGTGAGCATCCTGAGCGCGCAGATGCTCGGGCCTTCAAGCCTCCGCACCGGATCGATGCCCGCAAGCCACGGCAATGCGCTCGGGGGCATCACCGATCTTTCGCTCAGGCAAGGCAATGCGCAAGAACGTGAGTGGACCGTGCAGGCGGGCCTGATTGGTATTGATGTGAGCGCTGAAGGCCCGATCACGAAGCGCGGGAAGGATTTCCATCTGGTGAACTACCGCTACAGCACCTTGGGGCTGTTGAGCGCCATGGGTGTCGATATCGGTGACGAGGCCATCAGTTTCCAGGATATTTCCTTCCATGCCGGTTCGCGCATCGGTGAGCGCGGCGAGTGGCGGGTATTCGGACTGGGCGGCGTCAGCAGCAACACATTCAAAGCGAAGGCGGACACCGCGCAATGGGAATTCGACAAGGACTCGCGCGACATCAACTATGCCAGCAGCATGGGCGCTGTGGGTGCCACCTTGAAGCTGCAACTGGGCAAGCGTTCCTTGATGCACGCAACAGCCTTGTGGAGCGGGGCTTATCAGGAACGCTCCGAGTATGAGAAGGACACGGGCGCCATGGCGCCATGGCGCGACTTCGCGAGCCTCTATGAGCGGAAGCTGAGCCTTGTTGCCGCAATCGAAGGACCATGGGGCAAGTGGCTGCATTACACCGTGGGAGGCAGCGCGATGGAGCGCATGCTGGTGAATGTGCTGGCCGATACCGCTCAGGGTTGGCTGCTCCGGCCCTTCGCACAGGTCCGCGCAACACTACCCGGCAACATCGTGGCAACGGTCGGCATGGGATACAGCCACTACACCTACAATTTGAGCGGCTTGCTGGAGCCGCGCATCGATCTGCTCAAGACCTTACGAGGAAAAGGCGCCGTGCTCCTCAGTGCAGGTGTGCGCGGACAATTGCCTCAGCACGCGGTGATCAACCTCTCGGATCTTTCATCGGCCTCCACCGCGATGGGTGTGCCGGACAACCGTGCGCTCGGATTCCAGCGCAGCGAAGACCTCACCGTTGGATACGAGCATCGGGTCGATTACTACACATCCGTGCGCGCAGAGGCCTACGGCCAGCGCATCACCCGCGTACCAGTGCCGTGGTCGGGATTGAATATCACCGGACTCCAAGAGCCGCTCACCAATGCGTGGGACGAGCCGCAATACCTGCCCATGGAAGCCTCCGCGGAGACCCGCAACCTGGGTGTGGAGCTCTCCGTGAAGCAGGCCATGAGCAAGGGGTTCTATTGGCTGATGAATGGCAGCGTGTTCCGCAGCACCACCGTTGCCGATGGGGTAGAGCGGCGCGCGCGTTGGGACGCTGGCTGGACAGCCAATGCCATGGCCGGCAAGGAGTGGAGCAGATCGAAGGAAGATCGCGTGCGCTCGTGGGGAGTCGGCCTGCGGGCGTTAGGGGTGGGCGGTCTGCGTTACACCCCGTTCGAGGCGCAGTGGCGGACGAGCCATTGGGCCTTTATCACCGGAGAACCTTTTTCGGCCCGGTTGCACGACGTGTTTCGCATCGACCTTCGCGTTTACCTGAAGCGGGATCGCGACGGACGCACCGGGCTCTGGGCGATTGATGTGCAGAACGTGGCCAACACGCGCAACGAAGCGTACAAGGCCTTTGATTTCCGCAAGGGTGAGACCATCACGCGCTATCAGCTCGGCCTCATCCCCAATCTCAGTTACCGCATCGAATTCTAAGCAACATGAAGATCCTTAACGGCACGCTCGCAGTCCTGTTCTTCGTCTTTACTGGGCTCCAATACAACGACCCGGACCCCTTGCCTTGGATGATGGCGTATGCAAGCGTGGCCACGCTATGCGCATTGGCTGCTTTCGGCGGCTACTTCAAATGGGCCACCATCGTGGTTACAGCAGCACTCGGCATCTGGATGCTCGCCCTGCTACCCGGCGTGATCGGGTGGGTGACCGATGGCATGCCGAGCATCGTTGGCGCCATGAAAGCGGAGACGTCCTACATCGAGGAAACGCGCGAGTTCGGCGGATTGTTGATCGCCATCATGGTGCTGTTGCATGTACTGCGATCGGCCATCCGCAAATCGAAGGAGTCAGCGGCGCAGCCCCATTGACCAGAAAATCGAAAGGCCCCCACTTGCGTGAGAGCCCTCCGACCCCTTGTTGCGCTGTTCAGAGAACCAAAACCAAACCTCCTAGACAGCTCGATCAGTATGTTGTCGCTCCTGAGAGCGTGCCGCGCGTTCGCTGACGACACAAAAGTACCGGCACGGCTAAGGGCGCTTGTGAAGGCCGCGTCAATGAAAGTTAAAGACCGTTAACCACCTGCATCACAGGCGGGCGCACTAGTTTCGCTCGCATGGAGAAGCGCAGCATCACCGTGATGCTCGTAGCGATCGTGGTGGCACTGGCTGGCCTGCTGGTGATTCAAGCCGCTTGGATGCGCGAGACCATCCGCTTGCGCGAAGAGCAATTCGAGCAGAATGTGGTGCATGCGCTGCAGCGCGTGAGTGACCGCCTCGAGGGCATCGAGCGCATGCGTGAGCTCAAGGGCCATCGCAAAGGACGACGCATCCTGGCCCGGCTTGACTCGCTGCGCGTCGCAGCGCTCAGGGATCAAAGTGCAGGCAGCATCCAGGAAGGCTTGCTCTCGGCCGCAGGCGAGGAGGACCTGATGCTTGATCCTGCGACGATGGATGATGATGCACAGTATGAGGCCATGATCTCTGACCTGGTGCGCGGGATCATGGCGAGTGAACCGGCACGCGACATCCAGAGGCGCGTAGATCCCGTGGCCCTGGACAGCATGCTGAAACAGGAGCTCGAAGGCCTTGGTGTGGAGGGCGGCGCGCGCTGGGCCGTATTCACGGTGAAGGGGAAGGCCGTTCCAGGCTTGGCCATGCCCGACAGTGCGAGCGCCGTATTGAATCAGCCTCCATTCCGTGCGCGTTTGTTCCGGCATGACCTCACGGGCGCCGAGCACTACCTGCATCTCGATGCCGCATTGTCGCGCTCCACGTTGCTCAAAGGCGCATGGCCCATGCTGCTCGTTTCAACGCTGTTCGCAGCCATCATCGCCACTGCGTTCATCTTCACCATCCGCACCGTGCTAAGGCAGAAGCGGCTCAATGATATCCGGAAGGATCTGGTGAACAACCTCACGCATGAGCTCAAGACCCCTATCAGCACCATAGGCCTGGCCTGTGAAGCGCTCGCCGATCCATCGATCCCGCGCACCGACGAGCAGGTGCGCGCCTACACCGCCATGATCCGGGACGAGAACAAGCGGCTGGGCGCCCTGGTCGAGAATGTTCTGCAGAGCGCTGTTGAGGATAGCGGAAGGATGGTGATGAAGCTCGTTGACCTCGACCTTCACGCGGTGATTGGCGAAGTGGTCCGCAGCAGCGCCATGCAGGTGAGCCGTCGAGATGGCCGTATCGAGACCGACCTTGCTGCGGAGCTGCATCGCGTGAAGGCCGACCGCATCCACATGACCAACCTGCTCTACAACCTCATCGACAACGCGGTGAAGTACTGCGAGAAAGAGCCACGCGTGCGCATCGCAACGCGCAGCGATGACGAGGGAATCACCGTGAGCGTATCCGACAACGGCATCGGCATACCGGCCAGCGAGCAGCGCAAGATCTTCGACCGCCTCTACCGGGTGCCCACGGGGAACCTGCACAACGCCAAAGGCTTCGGACTCGGGCTGAGTTATGTGAAGAGCGTGATCGACCGCCACAAAGGCCGCATCCGGGTCGAGAGCGCAGTTGGACAAGGAAGCACCTTCAGCATTTACCTACCCTTTCACACATGACCAGTCTCGCACGCCTCCTCGTTGTTGAGGATGATCCCAACCTGGGCAGCTTGCTCAGCAGCTATCTGCAGGCACGCGGCTATGAAGCCGATTTGCGAACGGATGGACAGCAGGGCGCCATGGCTTTCGGAAAAGGCAGGTACGACCTGATCCTGCTTGATGTGATGATGCCCTTGAAGGATGGATTCACACTGGCGAAGGAGATCCGTGCCAAGGATCCCGATGTGCCCATCATCTTCCTCACCGCCAAGAGCATGAAGCAGGATACCCTCGCCGGCTTCCAGAGCGGTGCCGATGATTACATCACCAAGCCCTTCGGCATGGAGGAGCTCCTGCTCCGCATCAGCGCTGTGCTGCGCCGCACCAAGGGCGCGGAGCCGGTTCCCGAAGAGCCCGCCCTGTACCGCTTCAGCCAGTCGGAGCTCGACCACCGCAAGCAGGTGCTGCGAACACCCGCCGGGGAACGCCGCCTCACCACCAAGGAGAACGAGTTGTTACGGCTCCTGTGCGTGAACCGCAACCAGGTGCTCGAGCGCACCGTGGCCCTGAACCAAGTCTGGGGCAACGACAGTTATTTCAATGGCCGCAGCATGGATGTGTACATCGCAAAGCTGCGCAAGTACCTGAAAGAGGACCCCGCCACCGAGATCATCAATATACACGGCAAAGGATTCCGCTTGGTGGCGCCTGACGCGCAATGATCCGCGCGCGTCTGCGGTTGATGGGGGAAACACCCTTGTCATGCGCACCAACCAGCAAGTGAACAGTACTGCTGCCTACGGCTTCGGCGGACGGTTCAGCATCGGACTGAGCGTCGCTTTGGCCTTCGTCCTGGTAGCCTTTGAATGGAATACGACCGCGAGCGGGCCGGAAGCGGCCGTATGCGATCTGCCTCCCGAGCCTGTTACACCGGACCAACCGACCATTCTATGGATGAAGCAGAAGCAGGATAACGCGGAGGCCACCAAGCCCAAATCGCGCATGAAGCGCAACGGACCGCCTGTCGTTGGCGAATTGCCGGAGATCATCGAAGGCAAGGAGGCGCCCGACGGTACTGGGCCAACCGATCCCGGACCCGTGATAGATGACTCAGGGATCGTGCCGGTTCCTTACGGTGAAGAGAAGGTGGAGGCCACGCCGACACCGTGGGACCGCGTGGAGCAGCGCCCCTACTTCCGTAAATGCCTCGACGCACGACGGGAGGAAGTTGATGAGTGCACAGAGCGGATGATCGACCTGCACCTGAAGCGGTATTTCGTTGTGCCGGAGGCGATGCGGCGCGAGGAGCGCACCACCGTCTCCATCGTGATCGACGCGGAGGGCCGTATCGCGAACGTGCTTTGCGTGCCGAAGCCTAGCCCAGCGGTGGCTGCGGAGATCGAGCGGGTGATCCGTGGATTGCCGCCCATGAATCCGGCCACGCAGAACGGCCTGCCGGTGCCGGTGGTCTTCCAGCTGCCGTTCCGCGTTTCGCGCCTCTGATCCGCTTCCACGGGAGCCTGTTGCAAACCGTGCAAGGCGTGGCGCCGGGTGCATTGAGGGTTGCGGCTATCTTCGGCCCGTCGCGGGCAAAGCACGCAAGCGACTGAACCAACAACCCAACGCATGAAGCACTTGTACATTTTCGCGGCTGCTGCACTCCTGAGCACCGCCAGCGCCACGGCGCAGAGCACCAAGCACCCCAGCGGCGCATCGCCGGAACTGGTGCAGTTGAAATCAACCCCGCGCTCCGCGGATTGGGCCATTGGCCTGCGCGGTGGCGGTCCCGCCAACGATGAATGCGCTGGTGCCATCACGGTGCCGGTGAATGGCGATTGCGTGGCCGTGTCCGGCACGCTGGCCGGTGCTACGGAGTCGCAGCCCGCGTCGCAATGCAGCGGCTTTACCTCTTCTGTGGCCAACGACGTGTGGTTCTCCTTCGTAGCGACATCGACGACCACGGCGATTTCCGTGACCGGCGGTGCAGGGACTACCGATCCGGACACCACCGGCATCGATCCCGTGTTCGAGCTGTTCACCGGCACTTGCGGCAGCCTCACGGCCGTTGGATGCGTGGATGCCACGCTTCCTGCTGGTACCACGGAGACCGCGCAGGCCACGACCGTAATTGGCACCACCTATTACTACCGCGTCTATTACTGGGCCTACGGTGGCGCACCCACCAATTTCGACTTCACCACCTGCGTGTACGCCGTGACGCTCCCGGATCCCCCTGCCAATGATGATTGCGCTGGAGCCACCGTAGTGACCCCTCTCGCGTTCTGCGGCCCGCTGAACTATTCGGGCGTGGGCGCAACCCAGTCTCTGCCTGGTGTGGTTTGCAACGGGTTTACCGGCAATGCCAATGATGATATCTGGTTCTCCTTCGTAGCGACGCAGACGACGATGACCATTGGTGCTACCGGTGCCGCTGGACCAGGTGCTGATAACGTGGTTTACGATGCCGTGGTGGAGGCCTTCGACGCATGCGGCGGAACATCCATCGGCTGCGCAGACGCCACCCTGAGCGCTGAAACCGAATCCTTGGAGCTCACCGGCCTTACCGTGGGCAACACCTATTTCTTCCGTGTTTACCACTACTACACGCCTGCAGCCGACCCATTCGTAGTGGCTGTTTGTGTGGTGGAAGGTGGCGGAATCAGCATCAGCGTGCCCGAATTGGCTGCTGGTCAGGAGTGGGTGCTCTACCCGAACCCGGCCGCCAACAGCGTGAGCTTGAGCTATGCCGGTGCGACGGGCATGGGCAGCATCGAGCTCTTCGACGTGAGCGGTCGGCTGGCCTTGGCTCAGCGTGGTACCCTCACCACCAACACAACCCAGCAGTTGAATGTTGAGAACCTTGCACCTGGTGCTTACACCGTGCGCTTGACCGTGAACGGCCAGCGCACCGAGCAGCGCTTGGTAATCGAGTAATCGGATACGGATTCCTTTTGTCGAAGGGCGCTCCATCACGGAGCGCCCTTCGTGCATTCAGCACAAGGGGTCAGAGGCAAGCCGTGCGCCCGCCATCCACCGGCAGGTTGATGCCATTGACGCATGCTCCCGAAGGACCGGCCAGGAAGGCCACCGCGAACGCGACCTCCTCGGGCCGAGCGAAACGACGGAGCGGTATCTCGGCGCGCATTTCCTCGGAAGCGTGCTCCTCGCTGATGCCCTGCTTGGAGGCCTTGTTTCGGATGATGGCCGTGAGGCGGTCGGTCTCCGTGGCCCCGGGCAGGACGTTGTTCACCGTGATGCCGAAGGGCCCGAGCTCATTGGCCAACGTCTTGGCCCAATTGGCCACCGCTGCGCGAATGGTGTTGCTCACGCCCAGGTTATGCAACGGCTGCTTCACGCTGGTGCTGATGATGTTGATGATGCGGCCGTGCCCGCGCTGCTTCATGCCGGGCACCAAGGCGCGAGCAACGGTCTGGTAGGCGATCAGGTGTTGGCGGAAGGCGGCCTCGAAAGCAGCGGCGTCCGCCTCGTGCGCAGGTCCAGGAGCGGGTCCGCCGCTGTTATTCACGACGATATCAATCGGTGATTCGGCCGCGCGCGCTGCGATCAGCGAGGCGAGGGTGTCCGTATCGCTCACATCCACGGCGATGGCGCGATGCGGGGAGCGTGTTGCAGGAAGTTCGTGCAGCAGGGCATCCAATCGGGCCTTGTCGCGGGCCACGGCGGTGATGCTAGCGCCCAGCCCGGCCAACACCCGTGCCGTTGCCCTTCCGATTCCTTGTGAAGCGCCCATCACCAGGGCATGTTGCCCATCGAGTCGGATTTCCATGCGGCAAAGGTGCGGCCCGCATGCCATTCCTGCTCCGCGCTCAGCGCCCGGTTACTTTCGCCGCCAACACGACACGAGCATGTACGGCAAGCTGCAGGAGCATCTTCAGAAGGAATTGGCGGCCATCGAGCAGGCGGGCCTCTTCAAGCGCGAGCGCATCATCACCAGCGAGCAAGGCGCTGAGATCACCGTGAACGGCCGGACGGTGCTGAACTTCTGCGCCAACAACTACCTCGGGCTTTCCTCGCATCCAGAGGTGATCGCGGCTGCGCATGCCACCCTCGACGCCCACGGCTACGGCATGAGCAGCGTGCGCTTCATCTGCGGCACGCAGGACATCCACAAGGAACTGGAAGCCAAGCTGGCCACCTTCCACGGCACCGAGGATACCATCCTGTACGCGGCCTGCTTCGATGCGAATGGCGGCGTGTTCGAACCGCTGCTCGGCGAGGACGACGCCATCATCAGCGATGCGCTCAACCACGCCAGCATCATCGACGGCGTTCGGCTGTGCAAGGCGAAGCGCTACCGATACGCCAACAACGACATGGCCGACCTGGAGCAGCAGCTCAAGCAGGCCCGGGCCGATGGCGCCCGCCACATCATCATCGTCACCGACGGCGTCTTCAGCATGGATGGCATCGTGGCCGACCTCAAAGGCGTTTGCGACCTCGCGGACCGGTACGAAGCACTGGTGATGGTGGACGAGTGCCATGCCGCAGGCTTCATCGGCAAAACAGGCCGCGGCAGCGTGGAGCATTGCGGTGTGATGGGCCGCGTGGACATCATCACCGGTACGCTGGGCAAGGCCCTCGGCGGTGCCATGGGCGGCTACACCACCGGCAGGAAGGAGATCATCGAGATGCTGCGGCAGCGTTCACGGCCCTACCTCTTCAGCAATTCACTGGCGCCATCCATCGTGGGGGCATCCATCAAGGTGATCGACCTGCTCAGCGCATCCACCGAACTGCGCGATCGGCTGGAGAAGAATGTGGACCGTTTCCGCAGCGGCATTGAGAAGCTCGGCTTCAAGACGCGCGGCGCGGGAGCGGCCATCGTGCCCGTGATGCTCGGCGATGCCAAGCTCAGCCAGATCATGGCCGACAAGCTGCTGGAGGAGGGCATCTATGTGATCGGCTTCTTCTTCCCGGTTGTGCCCAAGGATACCGCACGGATCCGCGTGCAGTTGAGCGCGGCGCACACCGATGCGCACATCGACCGGGCGCTTGCGGCGTTCGCGAAGGTGGGCAGGGAGCTCGGCGTGATTGCCTAACGGATCATTGTTGATTCGATGAAGAGCGCATGGCAGGACCTGATCCCGTTGCGTTCGAACTTTGGCGCGGTCTTCGTTAACGAAATGCAAAACCCTTGAACATGCGCTTTTCAAACTTTTCGATCGGCGCCTCAGTCGCGCTCCTGCTCTCCGGTGCTGTCGCATCCGCACAATCGTTCGATGTGGGCAGCAATGGAATCAATCTGGGCCTTGGCCTCGGTGGCGGCCGGTACTCCTACATCACGGGCGTCGGCAACTACAGGGTCTCACCGGCCTTTGTGCTTTCCTACGATCGCGGGATCACCCAGCTCGGCCCCGGCGTGCTCGCCATTGGAGGCATGATCGCCAATCAAACGGTGAAGTACGAGTACAACTACACCTCCATCGGTTACACCTACAACTACGATCGACGCTGGTCGAACACCTTGGTTGGCGCCCGCGGCACCTGGCATTGGAATGACTGGCATGGCAACGACAGGCTCGATCTGTACGCAGGTGTATTCGCCGGTTATAACATTGGGACCTATCGTAACAAGTCTACCAGAACCGTTAACGGCGTAACGACTACCTGGGATGATGGATACTCCGCTACTTCAAGTTACCTCAGGAGCGGTGTCTTCGCCGGCTGCCGCTACCTCTTCACGCCGAAATTCGGCGTGTACGGGGAACTGGGCTACGGGATCGCCTACCTGAACGCCGGGGTCACCTTGGTGCTCTGATAGGGGCCTTGGACCATTGAACACAACGGCCGCCCTATTCTGGGTGGCTGTTGCATTTCGGGCTCTGCTGGTTCAGCCCCCGGGGTATTCATTGTGCTTGCATATCCGCCAAGCCGCTATATTCGCAGCCCGTTTTCAGGGAAGTACCCTTTCAATCCGCAACCACGTGGCATCCACGACCCACACCACCAGCATGGCCAACGAGGCCACCGTGCAGCAAGAATGGCTGCTGGTAGATGCTGAGAACGAAGTACTTGGACGCTTGGCCAGCAAAGTGGCCATGCTGGTCCGGGGCAAGCACAAGACCACCTTCACCCCGCATGTGAACTGCGGCGATCAGGTGATCGTGATCAACGCCGACAAGGTGCGCCTCACCGGCACCAAGATGGCCGACAAGGAATACCAGCGCTACAGCCTCTATCCCGGTGGACAGACCATCGAGAAGGCCAAGGACCTGAAAGTCCGCAAGCCCGAGGCCCTGCTGGAGAACGCCGTGCGCGGCATGCTCCCCAAGAACCGCTTGGGCCGCCGCCTTTTCAGCAACCTGCATGTCGTGGTGGGCACCGCTCACAAGCACGACGCCCAGAAGCCCCGCACTTTCGACCTGAACACGATCAAGTAAGATGGCAACCACCAACAGCCTCGGTCGCCGCAAGACCAGCATCGCCCGCGTGATCCTCGCCGAAGGCAAGGGCACCATCACGGTGAATGGCCGCGACAGCAAGCAGTATTTCCCCATCCTGCTGCAGCAATACAAAGTGCAGCAGCCCTTCGCCCTCACCGAAACGGTTGGCAAGTATGATGTGACAGCCACCATCGATGGCGGCGGCATCACCGGCCAGGTGGAGGCCCTGCGCTTGGGCATCGCCCGCGCATTGGTGAAGATCGATGCCGAGCACAAACCCAAGCTCAAGGCGCTCGACCTCATGACGCGCGACCCCCGCGAGGTGGAGCGCAAGAAATTCGGTCGCAAGAAGGCGCGCAAGCGCTTCCAATTCAGCAAGCGTTAAGGTCCCTGCGCTTGTTGGTCCCGGTCACGGGATTCAGCATCCAATTCGGGAGGACTCGGGTAACACCGGCTACCATCCGAATGCCTGCACAACGGGAAAAAGGAAAGTGAACCCAAACAGTAAGACAAGGACATGGCACGTGTAGAATTCGAGCGCCTGCTGGAGGCCGGCGCGCATTTCGGCCACCTGCGCCGGAAGTGGAACCCCAACATGGCCCCGTACATCTTCGGGGAGAAGAAGGGCATCCACATCATCGACCTGAACAAGACCTCGGCGAAGCTGGAAGAAGCGGCGAACGCGATGAAGAGCATCGCGCGCGGCGGCAAGAAGATCCTGTTCGTCGCCACCAAGAAGCAGGCGAAGGACATCGTTGCGGACAAGGTGAAGCCCACGGGCATGCCCTTCGTCACAGAGCGTTGGAGCGGCGGCATGCTCACCAACTTCGCCACCATCCGGCGCACGATCAAGAAAATGGCCACCATCGACCGCATGAAGACCGATGGCACCTTCGAGAACATGAGCAAGCGAGAGCGCCTGCAGGTGATGCGCCAGCGCGAGAAGATGGAGAAGAACCTTGGCTCGGTGGTTGACCTTACCCGCCTGCCCAGCGCCCTCTTCATCGTCGACATCGTGAAGGAGCACATCGCCGTGGCCGAGGCCCGCAAGCTGAGCATCCCCACCTTCGCCATCGTGGACACCAACAGCGACCCTACGCTGGTGGACTTCCCGATCCCGGCCAACGACGATGCCACCAAGAGCATCGAGCTCATCACTGACGTGATGATCCAGGCCATCAACGAAGGCCTCGAGGAACGCAAGAACGATAAGACCGCAGTGGACGAAGGCGCTGAGGAAGAAGGTGAGGCGTCCGGCGCCGTTGAGGGCACGGAAGCCGCGCCGGTAGCTGCTGCCGCTGAAGAAGCTGCTCCTGCCGCAGAATCCGGCACCGACGCTACCGCCTGAGGCATCTTGAACCGTACGGGCGCGGATTTCCCGCTCTGACCAATTCCTCCAAAATGAACACCATGGCTATTACCGCCACCGACGTGAACAAGCTGCGCCAGATCACCGGCGCCGGCATGATGGATTGCAAACAGGCTCTCACCGAGGCTAATGGCGACTTCGATGCGGCCATTGACATCCTGCGCAAGAAGGGCCAGAAAGTGGCTGCCAAGCGCGCGGATCGCGATGCCTCCGAGGGCCTCGTGATCGCGAAGACCAGCGCCGACGGCACCCGCGGCGTGCTGGTCTGCACCAATTGCGAAACTGATTTCGTGGCCAAGAACGCTGACTTCGCCGCCATGGCCGGGCGCATCGCCGACATCGCCTTGGAGAAGGGCCTCGACAGCATTGATGCGCTGAAAGCCGCCGCCTATGACAGCAACGGCCTTTCCATCGCTGAGAAGCTCATTGAGCAGACGGGTGTGATCGGCGAAAAGATCGATGTGAGCGCTTGTCATGCGCTGAGCGCGGGCTTCGTGTTCGCTTACAACCACCCCGGTAACAAGGTGGCAAGCCTCGTGGGCCTGAGCAAGGCAGGCTTCGACGGCGTGGCCAAGGATGTGGCCATGCAGGTGGCCGCCATGGCGCCTATCGCCCTCGACAAGGCCAGCACCCCGCAGAGCGTGATCGACAAGGAGATCGAGATCGGCAAGGACCTCGCGATCCAGGAAGGCAAGCCAGTCGACATGGCCGAGAAGATCGCCCTTGGCCGACTGAACAAGTTCTTCAAGGAGAGCACCCTGCTCGCGCAAGAGTTCATCAAGGACAACAAGCTCAACGTGGAGCAGTACGTGAAGAACGCCGACAAGGAGCTTTCTATCACGGGCTTCAAGCGGCACTCGCTCACGATCTGAGCGTTCACAGCAACTGATGAAAGAGGGAGGCCCGCGCCTCCCTCTTTTCTTTTCTTTGGCCCGCTCAACATGGCCACCCCCTACAAGCGAATCCTATTGAAGCTCTCCGGCGAGAGCCTCATGGGCGAACTGGACTACGGCATCGACCCTCAGCGCATCGGCCAATACGCCGATGAGATCATCGGTATCGCCAAGCAGGGCGTCGAGGTCGCCGTGGTCATCGGCGGCGGCAACATCTACCGCGGCATGCAAGCCGAAGGCAGCATCGACCGCGTGCAGGGCGATCACATGGGCATGCTCGCCACCGTGATCAACAGCCTGGCCTTGCAGAGCGCCCTCGAGGCCAAAGGCCACAAGACCCGCTTGATGACGGCCATCAAGATGGAGCAGATCGCCGAGCCCTTCATTCGCCGCCGCGCCGTGCGGCACCTGGAGAAGGGCCGCGTGGTCATCTTCGGCGCTGGCACCGGTAACCCCTATTTCACCACCGACACGGCCGCCAGCTTGCGCGCCATCGAGATCGAGGCGAACGTGATCCTCAAAGGCACCCGCGTGGACGGCATCTACACCGCCGATCCGGAGAAGGACAAGAACGCGACGAAGTACGAGCGCATCTCCTTTGCCGAGGTGTATGACAAGGGATTGAACGTGATGGACATGACGGCCTTCACGCTTTGCAAGGAGAACAACCTGCCGATCATCGTCTTCGACATGAACAAGCCCGGCAATCTCGGCCGACTGATCGCTGGCGAGCGCGTGGGCACTCTGGTGGAGTTCTGAAGCATTTCCGCGCCCGGAGCGCGCCGCTATTTTTACCGCCCCGTAAGAGCCAATCCATTCCACCATGATCGACAGCGCCGCCACCCTGAACACCTGTGAGGACCACATGCGCAAGGCTGTTGACCACCTTGAGCTCGAACTCACCAAGATCCGCGCAGGTGCCGCCAACCCGGGCATGCTCGAGACCGTGCGCGTTGATTATTACGGCCAGATGGTGCCGCTCTCGCAAGTGGCATCGGTGAACACCGGTGATGCCCGCACCCTGTTCGTGAAACCCTGGGAGAAGAAGATGATCGATGCGATCGAGAAGGCCATCATCGGCGCCAACCTCGGCTTCAATCCCAGCAACAACGGCGAGAGCGTGATCATCCACGTGCCCATGCTCACCGAAGAGCGGCGCAAGGCGTTGGTGAAGAGTGCGCATGCAGAGATGGAGCACGCCAAGGTGGGCATCCGCAGCAGCCGTCAGAAAGCCATGGAGGCCATCAAGGCCGCCAAGAAGGAGGGCCTGCCGGAGGACAACGCGAAGGACCTGGAGAGCCAGGTGGAGAAGCTCACGGCCACTTGGGGCAAGAAAGCCGAGGATCTGCTGGCTGCGAAGGAGAAGGATATCATGAAGGTCTAAGCCCAAACCGGGCTCCCCTCACTGCAATTCCTGCACATCTCGATGCTGCTGCGCGAGTGCAGCAGTGAGCGCCGGAAATCGTTGTAGGCATCGCTCTGCCACAACTCGCGGAAGCTCTGCGTGCGAAGGTCGCCGAGCACATGGTGCGCGTCCTTGTCGAAGCAGCAGGGCACCACGCGGCCATCCCAGGTGATCACGCAACTGTGCCACATCTTCCAGCAGTTGTCCTCCAGCTTGTTCTTCACCTCCCACACACCTGAAGCGTTCCGGCGATAGCGCGCGTACTTGTCCTGCAAGGGGATCAGCGGATGGTCGTCCTTGGGGGCGTAGATCTGCGCGGTCTTCAGCCAGAGCTCATCCACGCCGAGTTCCTGGGCCAGCTTGCGCGCTTCGGGGATCTGGTGCTCGTTGGGCTTCACCACGAGGAATTGGAATACCACGTGCGGCGTGCGACTCTTCAGTCGTCGCTTCCAAGCGATGATGTTGCGCGTGCCGGCGATCACCTTGTCCAATTCGCCTTCGCGCCGGTATTGCGCATAGGTCTCTTGCGTGGTACCGTCGAGCGAGATGATGAGCCGCGAGAGGCCGCTGCGCACGGTGGCCTCGGCTTTCGCATCATCCAGGAAGTGCGCGTTGGTGCTGGTGGCGGTGTAGAGTCCTTTCCCATGCGCGTAGCGCACCATGTCCAGGAAGCTGGGATTGATGTACGGCTCGCCTTGGAAGTAGAAAGTGAGGGCCCAGAGGTCGGGCGCGAGCTCGTCGATGACGCGCGTGAAGAGATCCTGCTTCAGGTTGCCCGTGGGCCGGGTGAAGGAACGCAGTCCGCTCGGGCATTCGGGGCAGCGCAGGTTGCAGGCCGTGGTGGGCTCGAAGCTGACGCTGAAGGGCAGAGCGCCGATCCGGGGCGCTTTCGTTCGCTTGGCGCGCTGATAGCTGGCCCAAAGCGCGGCGGCATTCCGCAAGCGCCGCGGAGTCGCGCAGCGCCCCCATTCCAGCGCATCCTTGGCTCGCGCGAACATGCGAGCAAGGTAGCTCTGCGGCCTAGGTCGGAAAGCGTTCCTTTGCCGGGCGCCAGAATTGGCTGGCGCGATCACCCATGTGGGCCTGGCTTAGCAGTCGAATCCTGCGGAATCGCAACGGCATCCTCGTGGTGCTGGGCCTGATCACGCTCTTCATGGGCTGGGGCATGAGCCGTGTGCGCATGAGCTACCGTTACGGTGGCCTGCTCCCAAAGGATGATAGCGCGTATGTGCAGTACGAGCGCCTGCTGAGCCGTTTCAGCGAGGATGGCAATGTGATCGTGCTGGCGGTGGAGGACCCGCGCCTGACCGAATTGGGGCATTACCGCGCCTGGTGGCAATTGGGCACCGACCTCAAGAATCAGCCCGGCGTGGACTCGGTCTTCTCCGAGGCCCACCTCTTCAACCTGCTGCGCGACGACAGCCTTAAGCGCTTCCGCCTCCGCGCCATGGTGCCGGATCCGCCCCGTACGCAAACGGAGACCGACAGCATCCGCCAGTTGGTGCGCACATTGCCCTTCTACCGCGATCTGCTTTACAACGACAGTACCGGCGCCAGCCTCATGATGGTGTTCGTGAACCCTGAGCGATTCAACAGCGAGCAGCGGGGCGATATGGTGGAGCTGATCGATGCGCGCGTGCGCGAGTTCGAGGCGAGCAGCTTCAAGGTGCGCCGCAGCGGGCTGCCATACATCCGCACGGTGGTCACCGGCCTCACCAAGTCGGAGCTGCGCCTCTTCACCGGCCTCATGCTGCTGGTGGTGGCCGTGCTGCTCTTGCTCTTCTTCCGGAGCTGGCGCGTCATGCTCACCTGCCTCACCGTGGTAGCGGTGGCCGTGGTCTGGGCACTCGGCACCATCGGTTTGCTGGGCTATCCGATCACGCTCGTCATGGCCATCATGCCGCCGCTGATCGTGGTGATCGGCATCCCCAATTGCATCTTCCTCATCAACAAGTACCACCAGGAGTACGCTGCGCACCGGAACCGGGTGAAGGCGCTGGGCCGGGTGGTGTACCGTGTGGGCCGGGCCTCCTTCATGACCAATGCCACAACGGCGGTCGGATTCGGGTCTTTCGTGATCACCTACAGTGATACACTGCGCCAGTTCGGACTCGTGGCCTCGCTCAACATCATGGCCGTCTTCGTGCTGAGCCTGCTGCTGGTACCCATTCTGTTCAGCCTTCAAGGCGAGCCCAAGGACCGGCACCTGGCCCATCTCGATCGTCGCTGGGTGGATAAAGCGACCTCTGGACTGGAACGCATCGTGCTGCACCATCGGCCATTGGTGTATGCGATCACGGTCTTGGTGGTGGTGGTGGGCCTTGTGGGCGTCTCGCGGCTGCGCAGCGATACGCGCGTGGTGGATGACTTGCCGCAAGACCACGCCATCATGGAGGACCTGCGTTTCCTGGAGCAGCGCTTCGGCGGCGTGATGCCCTTGGAAGTGATGGTGGATACACGGAAGAAAGGCCAGGTGCTGAAGGAGGCGAACCTCAAGCGTCTGGCGCGCCTGCAGGATTCGCTCGCCACCTATCCGGAGCTGTCACGCTCGCTCTCCGTCGCTGATGCGGTCAAGTTCATCAAGCAATCGTTCTACGGAGGTGATCCGGAGCGTTATGCGCTGTTGGGCGGATCGGAGAAGACCTTCATCCTGCCGTACCTGGAGCCGGCCTCCGAGCAGGATGGCGTCGCGCGCGGATTCATCGATGCCGATCGTCAATCAACGCGCGTCACCGTGCAGGTGGCTGACATCGGGACCCTGCGCATGGATCCCCTGCTGGCGCGCATGCGTGTGCAGGTCGATTCGCTCTTCCCGCCGGATAAGTTCGATGCCGTGATCACGGGCACCAGCGTGGTGTTCCTGGAGGGGAGCAAGTACATGGTGAAGAACCTGGCGGTTTCGCTGGTGATGGCCGTGGCGCTGATCGCGGGCCTCATGGCCTTGTTGCTCGGGTCGGCGCGCATGGTGCTCATCTCGCTCGTGCCCAACCTTGTGCCACTGGTTGCCACAGCAGGCCTCATGGGGTTCATGGACATCCCCATCAAGCCCAGCACTATTCTCGTATTCAGCGTGGCCTTCGGCATTGCGGTGGATGACGCGATCCATTACCTCTCGCGATACCGCATGGAGATCAAGCACGGCTCCGGGACCATCCGGCAGGCTGTGCTCAGCGCGCTGCGCGAGGCCGGGGTGAGCATGATGTACACCAGCATCGTGCTCTTCTGCGGCTTCCTGCTCTTCAGCTTCTCCGAGTTCGGGGGCACGCAGGCGCTCGGACTTCTCATCTCCTTCACTTTGCTGGTGGCCATGCTCACCAACCTCATCATCCTTCCATCGCTGCTATTGAGCTTTGAGCAGACCATAGCAGCGCGCAGCCTCAGCGAACCGCTGCTCGACATCCTCGATGAGGATTCGGACATCGAGGTGGCCGAGTTGCAGATTGAAGGGGAAGGGAAGCGCCCCCGATCGAGCGCCACAGACACCGAAGCATTGAATTGACATGAAAGGAATCATCCTCGCCGGAGGCTCCGGCACACGCCTGCATCCCCTCACGCTCGCGGTGAGCAAGCAGCTCATGCCGGTCTACGACAAGCCGATGATCTACTATCCGCTGAGCACGCTCATGGCCGCGGGGATACGCGAGATCCTGTTGATCAGCACGCCGCACGACCTGCCCCACTTCCGCAAGCTCCTGGGCGATGGCTCTGCGATGGGATGCGTGTTCACATATGCCGAGCAGGCCGTCCCGAACGGATTGGCGCAGGCCTTCGTGATCGGGCGCGAGCACGTGGGAAGCGACCCCGTGGCGCTCATCCTCGGTGATAACATCTTCTATGGCGGCGGCTTGGGCCGCATGCTCAGCCGCCACACCACGCCCGACGGCGGATTGGTGTTCGCCTACCATGTGAGCGACCCCGAACGCTATGGCGTGGTGGACTTCGACACCGATGGCAAGGTGCTCAGCATCGAAGAGAAGCCGGCGAAGCCCAAGAGCAACTACGCCGTGCCGGGCCTCTATTTCTACGACAACAGCGTGCTCGACATCGCCCGGGACCTGAAGCCCAGCGCGCGCGGCGAGTACGAGATCACCGACGTGAACAAGGAGTACCTGCGGCGCGGCAAGCTGCGCGTGGAGCTCCTCGATCGCGGCACGGCTTGGCTCGACACGGGAACCTTCGCCTCGCTGATGCAGGCCGGGCAATTCGTGCAGGTGATCGAGGAGCGGCAGGGGTTGCGCATCGGCTGCATCGAGGAGGTGGCCTGGAAGAAGGGATGGATCACCGACGAACAATTGGAGGCGCTCGCGCGTCCGCTCACGAAGAGCGGCTACGGGCAGTATCTGCTCTCGTTGCTGAAGCGCTGATCATGCGTACCATCGAGGAGCACCGCGCGGCCGTTGAGGCGCGCATCGCGCAATGGTGCGGCGCCTTGCCGAAGGGCGCTCTCTATGCGCCCATGGATTACCTGCTGCACCTGCCTGCGAAACGCGTGCGGCCCGTGGCCACGCTCATGGCCTGCGAGCTCTTCGGCGGCGACCCGGATGCCGCCCTCGATGCCGCCCTCGGAATCGAGCTCTTCCACAACTTCACCCTGATGCACGATGACATCATGGATGCATCGCCCATCCGGCGCGGGCAGCCCACCGTGCATGTGCGCTGGGGCGCGAACATGGCCATCCTCAGTGGCGATGCCATGCTCGTGAAGGCCTACCAGTGCATGGGTGCCGACGCGCGAGCACTTGCGGCATTCAATTCATGCGCGCTGCAGGTGTGCGAAGGCCAGGAGCTCGACATGGCGTTTGAGAAGGCGAGCTCCGTGACCGCCGAACAGTACATGGGCATGATCCGCCGGAAGACGGCCGTGCTGCTGGCGGGCGCGTTGGAGATCGGCAGCATCAAGGCGGGCTCCAGCGAGCAACAGCAGCGTATGATCGGTCGCTTCGGCGAGCAGCTCGGCCTGGCCTTCCAGTTGCGCGATGATCACATCGATGCATTCGGTGACCCGGGGGTCACTGGCAAGCAGCGCGGCGGCGACCTGCGTGCGGGCAAGAAGACCTGGCTGCTGATCCGCGGACTGGAGCTGGAGCGCGCGCATGGCGGCGGCGCGCTCACCACGGCTCTCGGCCAATTGAGCATCGCACGCGATGTGGGCGCCATGGTGGAAGCGCTCATCGCCCTTGGCGTGCGTGAGGAATCCGATGCCCTGATCCGCGCGACGGAACAAGAGGCCATGGATGCGCTCGATAGCGTGGCCGTGGCTGACGAACGAAAGGCTCCCCTGCGGAAGCTCGCCATGGGCTTGATGGGGAGGAAGAGCTAGGGCCTCACGCCAGCTTGCGCAAGGCATCATCCAGCAACGTGATCTTGGATGTAACGCCTGCCTCTTGCGCGCGCTCAGCACGCATCGGAGATCCCTCGAGCAACAGGACGGCCATTTCGCCCAAGGCCGCCTTCAACAGGAAGCCCGGAACCCGAGGGAGCCAGAAGGGCCTGCCCACCGCACGCGCCACGCTGCGCATGAAGTCAGCGTTCGTGGCATTGCCGCCCAGCACGTTGTACGCGCCGTGCATGTGCTTCTCATCTAATGCGTGCAGGTAGGCGCGCACTAGGTCGTCGATGTGGATCCAGGGCATCCATTGCTTCCCGCTGCCGAGCGGCGCGGCCAGCCCCCAGCGCGCAGGAGCAGCGAGCTTTGGCCATGCGCCGCCTTCACGGGCCAGCACCACAGGCGTACGCAGCTTCACCACCCGGCAGAGCGAGCCCCATTCATCCACGGCACGCTCCCATTCCACGGTGATGCGCGCGATGGTATCGGTGCCCGGCGGATCGCTCTCGGTGAAGGGCGCATCGCGCGTGAC
Organism: Flavobacteriales bacterium; assembly: GCA_016705545.1. Taxonomy (GTDB): domain Bacteria; phylum Bacteroidota; class Bacteroidia; order Flavobacteriales_F; family PHOS-HE28; genus PHOS-HE28. Next base: position 617,033 of record JADIYA010000001.1, on the reverse strand, counting down.
CGCGCCATAGTAGCCCGAGCCCGATGCGCTTACGAAGCACTCGGGCGCGCATCCGTTCTCTTGCGCAGCGCGCAACAGGTGCCTGGCGGAATCAGCTCGGCTCGCAATCAGCTCGACGATGCGCGCCTTTGTCCAGCGCTTGTCGGCGATGCCCGCCCCGGCCAGGTGAACGATGCGATCGACCCCATGCAGCGCTTCCGGGTCGATGCGGCCCTGCTTCACGTCCCACGCGAATGCGCGGACACCACCGCGGGTTCCAGCGTTTCTGCTCAGCCAGCGCACCTCGTGGCCTTGGGTGGACAATGCCTGAGTGAGCTTCCGCCCGATAAGGCCGCTTCCTCCGGTGATGAGAACGATTGGCATGGCCGCTAAACAACAACGGGCGCCGAAGGATCGGCGCCCGTTGACAATTCGTTCGATCGGATCAGCGGATGAGCTCGAATCGGGCCACGGTCATGTGACCATCCGGCCGCGTGATGCGCATGGCGTAGCTCCCGTTGACCAGCGAGGCCGGAAGGTCAATGGTGTTGACACCGGTCCTGAGCTGCGAGCTCCAGGCCAAGCGACCCAAGGCGTCAATCACCTCAGCGCGCGAAGGCAGCTCGACACCAATGACAAGCGTGCCTTGGCTCGGGTTCGGATGCAGGGTCGGGCCCGTTGCTGCTTCGGTAACGCCGAGCGTGAGGCAATAGGGGTCGCTCGCATCCACGAAATTCACCCTGACGCAGGCGGTATCCGCACCGCACTGCGGGTGGGACACGATGTAGCAGTAGTCCCCTTCGGAATTCAAGGTGGGGTCGAAGGTTCCGCTTACGGGTTGGTCTTCAAAGACCCAAGACCCATCCGGATCCGGCGTGCCCAATAGCGAATCGAGAAGGTTGAAGGCATCTTGCTGGGGGCACGATAGGATGGTGTTGGGTTCGCCCGCATAAGGCACGGGGATCAGATTCACTGTGAAGACCGCCACATCGCTGCCGCATCCGTTGCTCACGGTGTAGGTGTAGTCGCCAGGCTGGTTCACTTCCGGCCCATCGCTCCATACACCGCCACCACTGCCGTTCACATATTCGGCGAGATCGACGGAGCTGTTGACGCAGATTGCAATGACTGCATCACTGCCAGCATCCGGCGCCGTGCCGGCGACCACATCGATCACAGCGCTGTCCTCCCCGCATACGCCCTGAACTGTGTAGGTGTATGCGCCTATAGCGCTCACGATCGGACCTTCGCTCCAGATGCCGCCGTCCTCGCCTGTCAAGAAGTCGCTCAGGTCAATCGTCTCACCCGGGCAGAGCGGAACGCTGGCATCCTCACCCGCACCCGCGTTGGCCAGCACAGAGATGCTGTAGGTGAACACTTGGGTGCCGATCACTGGGCAGGCATCATCCGTCGCGGTGATGGTGAAGAGGTAGTTGCCCTCAGGTGCTGATCCGTCCAGGCAAACGGAGGCGGAGGCGGGGTTGCCCGGTGTTAGCTCGATGCTCCCGCCCGGAATGGCGAAGTTGCTTTCCAAACTCACCGTCTGCCCGGCATCGGCATCGGTGATGGCCACCGTGAAGCAACCAGCTCCGCATCCATCGAGGGTGTAGATACCGGTGGCCGCCACCGCGCCGTTGATGCCTTCGATCACGCCGCTGGCCGCATCGGGCACGTTGTTGTCGCACACCTGTGCGATAAAGGGGAAGTCACGCATGATGGTGCCGCGCCATATGCCATCCGCATCGCGCACCTCGATGGCCACCACGCACACGATGTAGCCCTGGCCCAACGGAGTGAAGGTGATCTGACCGGTGAGGCTGTCGATGACGAGGCCTGTGTATGGTTCAGGCCCCGTGAAGGGCGATTGGTAGCCCACGGATTGGATGTCGAGGTTCTGGGGATCGGCGTTCAGCAAGCGGCGCGCTTCGATCAGGCGGAAACGCAGGTCCTGGCCTTGCGCGAAGACTACGCCCGGGTCGTAGCTCACTGGCTGGTTCACGCAAACCAGCGGCGGAACATCATCGCTGAAGGTCGGGTACTCGATGCAATTGCCGCCCTGGTTGTTCACCAGCGCTTCGATGTAGATGCCCTGTGAGCCCTGCAGGTTGAGCGCAGGGAAGCGGCAGCAGGTGCTCCAGTAGATGCGCCAGAAATTGCACGGGCTGAGGAATACGTTGGTGCGGTAGGTGTACTCTTCGATGCCGATGAGCGTGCCGCCATCGCAGGTGGTCTGGTCGGCTTGGCCTTCGCAGATCGGTGAGACATTGGCCACGGAGATCAGCGGGATGTCCTCGAGCGCAAAGGTCACTCCGCAGGAACTCACGAAGTTGATCGACTGCGAGATCATCGGCACGCCCGTGCATTCACGCCAGAGCTTCAGGGTGACCTCGTGCTGGTTGCCGCTCACGCAGCGCACGGAGATGTTGCCGCCGGGCAGGTGCTCGGCCAGGGCCGGCAAGGCCCAAAGAAGAAGGGAAAGGGTAAGGATGCGCATGTGCCCAGGTTTTAAGGATCGACAATGTAGAAACGCAGGGCACACCACCAAGCCCAGGCCCATTCAGGTAAGCGCTCGGCCTATAGACTAAACCAGGTGGACGACCTATCGCGCCCGTTCCAGCGCCTTCAGGTCCTCCTCGATGAAGCCTTCCTTCTTGCCGAAGATGGCCGCATCGTCGCTCAGGTACATGAGCTCGCCGGTACCGGCATTGAACACGCGCTTGAAGCAATGCTTGTTCTTGTGGTCGCCGATGGTGATCACCGCATCACTGACGGTCTTGGTGCGGTCCTGGGCCTCAACGGCGGCGATCGCATCTCCGACCTGAAAGGGCGAGGTGTAGACCGCCTTGATGGCATCGGCGCCCGGCAGGCTCTTGTCCAAGTGGTCCTTGCTGAAGACCAGTTCCGTTTCGCGCACCAGTCGGGTGCGGCTCGCATACAGGCGATCAGCGGTGGCCATGTCGATGACCTTGCCGCTCTCCACCTGCTTGAGGTAGTCCTGCAAGTGCTTCACATAAACGGTGACCATCGCTGCGGCCTTTCCATCGGCAATGGCCTTGGGGTCAATGAGGATCGAGGCCAGCTCCTGCTCGGCTCCGATGGTGGTGAAGCAATTGTCGGTCTGTTGCAGTGCATCGCCCTTCTTCTGCTTCCATCCTTTCACCACCGCCATGAAGCTGCCTTCGAACTTCACGGGGTCCGTGCGCCGCGTCTTCATCAGGTAGATCTTGTCGGCGCTGATGGGTTGCATGCCGAGGTCGGCCACGGTGATGAAGTCCACGGAGGCATTGAATTTCCACTCGGCCTTCACGGCGTTCATCACGGAGCGGTTGTACGGCGAATCGCCAGCATCGAGCACCACCACCAGCGGAAGCGCTTTCGCGGCCTTCACGGCCGAAGCGGCGAATGCGCCGTATTGCGCGAGTGCGATGAGCGGAGCGGCGGTGAGCGTGACGAGGAGTGAGCGGAGGAGCATGTGTTCGGTTTTTTCTTCGCCGGGCGAAAGTAGTGCCATGCGGAACTGACCTTTGGCGGCATGAGCGAGGAGGCCAACACATCGCTGTCGAAAGGCGAGCAGGATGGCCTGCGCCGCTGGCTCGATCGCGCAGAAGTGCTTTCATCGACCGTTCAGCAGCTCCGCAAGGACCTCGCGCTCGCGGAGGCGGATTTGCCGGAGCCTGGATCGGGGGAGGGGGCCTTCGAGGACCTGCGCGCCGGCGTGCTTGCGCGACTCTTGGAATTGGAGCGGGGTAGCGGGAACGCATTGCAAACGGCCATGTACCGCGTCGATATCCCTGAGAGGCACTTGCAGCGCGCGTTGGAAAGCGGGGGACTTCATGCATTGGCCGGCGAATGCGTGCTGCGTGCGCTTCAGAAGGTATTGACCCGCCTGCGCTTCGCGGGCCGTTTCTGAGCCGTGGCGAGGGGGCTTCACATGTGGATTCGGTCGTTCACAACCCCCAACCCTCACAACCTTCAACCCCCAACCGCAGGAATACCTTTGCGCCGCCTCCATGGACAAGCTTTCCTACCTGAGCAACGTCGATAGCGCCTGGCTCGACGACCTCTACCAGAATTACCTGAATGACCCCGCCAGCATCGAGACCGGCTGGGCCCGCTTCTTCGAAGGATTCGAGTTCGCCCGCGCCTTGGAGGGCGGAAGCATCGAAGGAGGGGCTCCGGCAGCACCGGCTCCCGGCGGCAATGACCGCTTCGAGAAGGAGTTCCGCGTCATCGAGCTCATCAACGCTTATCGGCAGCGGGGCCACCTATTCACCAAGACCAATCCGGTCCGCGACCGCCGTACGTATTCGCCCACGCTCGATATCGAGCACTTCGGGCTGTCGTCCGCCGATCTCGACACCGTGTTCAGCGCCGGGAACGAAGTGGGCATCGGCCCGGCGAGGCTCCGCGACATCATCGACCTGCTCAAGCAGACCTATTGCCAGAGCGTGGGCGCCGAGTTCAAGTTCATCCGGAATCCGGATAAGGTGCGGTGGCTGCAGCAGCGCATGGAGGGCGTCCGCAACACGCCCGACTTCACTATCGAGCAGAAGAAGGAGATCCTCGAGAAGCTCAATGAGGCCGTCGTGTTCGAGCGCTTCCTCGGCAAGAAGTTCATCGGTCAGAAGCGATTCAGCATTGAGGGTGCCGAGGCCTTGATCCCTGCGCTCGACACCGTGATCGAGCACGGCGCCGAGCTGGGCATCACCGAGTACGTGATCGGCATGGCCCATCGAGGGCGCCTTAATGTGCTGGCCAATACCCTGCGCAAGAGCTACGACCAGATCTTCTCCGAGTTCGAGGGCAAGGATTATGATGATGAGCTCGTGGAGGGCGACGTGAAATACCACATGGGCTACAGCAGCGTGCTGAAGACCAATGCAGGCAAGGAAGTGCGGGTCACGTTGGCGCCCAACCCCAGCCACCTGGAAACAGTGGGCCCCATCATGCAAGGCATCTCGCGCGCCATCATCGAGCACGACGACAACTTCGCCAAAGGCATCACCGCACCGATCATCATCCATGGCGATGCAGCGGTGGCCGGGCAGGGTGTGGTGTACGAAGTGGTGCAGATGGCGGGCCTCAAGGCCTACGAGGTGGGCGGCACCATCCACATCGTGGTGAACAACCAGGTGGGCTTCACCACCAACTACATCGACGCGCGCACCAGCACCTATTGCACCGACGTGGCCAAGGTGACGCAGTGCCCGGTGTTCCACGTGAACGGCGACGATGCCGAGGCTGTGGCCTATACCATGAAGCTGGCGATGGACTACCGCCAGAAGTACGGCACCGATATCTGGGTGGACATCCTCTGCTACCGCAAGCACGGCCATAACGAGGGCGATGAGCCCAAGTTCACGCAGCCGCTGCTCTACAAGAAGATCCAGGAGCACCCCGATCCGCGGAAGATCTACATCGATAAGCTCAAGAGCAGCGGCGTCAACGAAGCAGAAGAGCTCGCTGCCGAGATGGAGGCCTCCTTCACCGGCATGCTGAATGCGCGCCTCGACGAAGCGAAGCAGGTGCGCGTGGGCAAGATCACCAACTTCCTCGAGGAGCGCTGGAAGGGATTCAAGCGCGCCGATGCGAAGGATTTCCTGCGCTCGCCCGAGACCGGCGTACCGATGGAGGCGCTCCGGCTCATCGGTGAGAAGCTCAGCGCGCTCCACCCCGACGGAAAGAAGTTCTTCAGCAAACTGGAGAAGATCCTTGGCGACCGCAAGAAGATGATGGAGGCCGGCGTGATCGATTGGAGCATGGGCGAGCTGCTCGCCTACGGATCGCTGCTGCTCGAAGGCCACCCCGTGCGCATGACGGGCCAGGATGTGGAGCGCGGCACCTTCAGTCACCGCCACGCCGTGGTGAAGGTGGAGGACAGCGAGGAGGAGTTCATTCACCTGAAGCACATCCGCGAGGGTCAAGCGCTGCTGCAGATCTACAATTCACTGCTGAGCGAGTACGCGGTGCTTGGCTTCGAGTTCGGTTATGCGCTGGCCATGCCCGATACGCTCACCATTTGGGAGGCGCAATTCGGTGATTTCGTGAACGGCGCGCAGATCGTGCTGGATCAGTACCTCTGCTGCGCGGAAGAGAAGTGGGGCACCCAGAATGGCGTGGTGCTCCTCCTGCCGCACGGCTACGAAGGTCAGGGCGCCGAGCACAGCAGTGCACGCATGGAGCGCTTCCTCCAGAACTGCGCTGATGAGAACATGGTGGTGGTGAACTGCACCACGCCCGCCAACTTCTTCCATGTCCTGCGCCGCCAGTTGAAGTGGGACTTCCGCAAGCCATTGGTGGTATTCAGCCCCAAGAGCCTGCTGCGCCACCCGAAGTGCGTGAGCAGGCTGGAGGATCTGGCGAAGGGCAACTTCCAAGAGCTGATCGACGATTCCTCTGTCGATGCCAAGCAGGTGCGCACGGTGATCTTCACGCAGGGTAAGATCCACTACGAGCTCGCCGCCCACCGCGAGGAGAAGGGCATCACCGGTACCGCGCTTGTGCGCATCGAGCAGTTGCATCCGTTGCCCGCGGAACAGATGCGCTCGGTGATGAAGAAGTATGCGAAGGCCGAGCGCTTCCTGTGGGTGCAAGAGGAGCCGAAGAACATGGGCGCATGGAGCCACATCGCCATGCAGTTCCCCGAAGCGAAGTGGGAAGTGATTGCCCGTCCTGCCAGCGGAGCCCCAGCCACCGGCAGCAGCAAGCGCAGCGCGAAACAGCAGGCCGAGATCATCGAGAAGGCGTTCGCGCCGATCGCAGCCAAGCCGAAGAAAACCGCGCCCGCCAAAGCCAAGGCCTGAAACTGACAACCAACAACTGACCACCGCCCCCATGGCCATCGTCGAGATCAAAGTCCCCAGTCCAGGAGAGAGCATCAGCGAAGTGCGCATCGCGCGCTGGAACGTGAAGGATGGCGATGTGGTGAACAAGGACCAGGTGCTGGGCGAGATCGACAGCGACAAGGCCACCCTGGAGGTCATTGCCGAGGAGGCAGGCAAGGTGAAGCTGCTCGCCGCTGCGGACGCCGAAGTGAAAGTGGGCGATGTGGTGGTGACGATCGATACAAGCGTGAAGCCTGAACCCAAGTCCAAGGAACAGGCGCAAGCGCAAGCGCAGGAGGTAAAGAAGTCCGTACCAAGCGTTACGCCTGCCCCTGCTCCCGCTCTTGTTTCATCAGCCCATGCGACCCCCGTCGCGAAGGCGATGCTCGATGAGAAGGGCGTGAGCATCGAAAAGGTGAAGGGCAGCGGTCCCAATGGCCGGATCACCAAGAGCGATGTGGCGGCATACGTGGCCGGCGGCGTGAAAGCCGATGCCATCGCGCTGAACGGCTGGGGCGGATCGCGCAACCAGAACCGCCAGAAGATGACCACCCTGCGCAAGAAGGTGGCCGAGCGCTTGGTGGCCGTGAAGAACCAGACCGCCATGCTCACCACCTTCAACGAGGTGGATATGAGCGCGGTGATGGCCCTGAGGGACAAGTACAAAGACAAGTTCAAGGAGGCGCACGGCGTGAACCTCGGCTTCATGAGCTTCTTCACCAAGGCTGTGACAGAGGCCCTGCGCTTGTTCCCAGCGGTGAATGGCCAGATTGATGGCGATGAGCTGGTGACGCACGACTACGCTGACATCGGCATCGCGGTGAGCTCACCGAAAGGATTGATGGTACCCGTGCTGCGCAACGCGGAGAAACTCTCGCTCGCCGAGATCGAAGCGGGCATCAAGGCGTTGGCCGTGAAGGCTCGCGATGGCAAGCTCAGCCTCGAGGAGATGACCGGCGGCACCTTCACCATCACCAACGGCGGCGTATTCGGCAGCATGCTCAGCACGCCCATCCTCAACCCGCCGCAGAGCGCCATCCTGGGCATGCACAATATCGTGGAGCGTCCCGTGGCCGTGCATGGGCAGGTCGTCATCCGTCCCATCATGTACGTGGCGCTCAGCTACGATCACCGCATCATCGACGGCAAGGAGAGCGTGAGCTTCCTCATGGCCGTGAAGCAGATGATCGAGGATCCGGACAAGATGGTCTTCGGCGGGAAGGATCCGGGGGAGGTGTTGTTGGGATTGTAGAAGAGTCTACTAGCCTGTTCACCCCGCCACATTCACCCCGATCAGTTTGCCAATCCCGAAGGTGACGGCCGCTGCCGCCAGGCCAAAGAGCACCTGTCTCATGCCGGAGAACCACACGCCACGGCCCGTGAAGAGCGTGATGGCGCTGCCGATGATGAAGAGCCCGGCAGCGCTAAGTCCCACGCTGATCAGGATCGCGTGCATGCCGCCGGTGAAGAAGAACGGGATCACGGGAATGATGGCGCCAACGGCAAACAGGATGAAGGAGGTGAAGGCGGCTTCCCATGCCGAACCTTTCAGCTCCTCTGCATTGATGCCCAGTTCCTCCTTCACCAGGAGCGCGTGCGCCTTGTCCTTGTTCGTCATCGCCTCGGTGGCGAGCCGCTCGGCTTCCGCTTCTGAGATGCCCTTCGCCATGAAGATCAGCACCAGCTCCTTGCGCTCGCCTTCAGGGTTCATCTCCAGTTCCGTCATCTCCAGCGCCATCTGCCGCTCGTAGAGCTCCTGCGAGCTCTTCACACTGATCCATTCGCCCAGCGCCATGCTCAGGGCGCCCGCAAGCAATCCGGCCAATCCGGCAAGTAGCACGCCTTGATCTCCATCGGTGGCGCCCGCCACGCCCATCACCAGGCTCATGTTGCTCACCAATCCATCGTTCGCGCCGAGCACTGCTGCGCGCAATGCATTCCCGCCCACGGTCTTGTGCTTGCCTTCCAATCGGCCGAGTTGCTCGCCGCCCATGCCGCGCTTGTTGGCCATTAGCGACTGCAGGATGAGCACATGGTTGCGCTCCCCGCCGCTCAACGGCATGCCAGCCTTGCTTTTCAACGACTCGTTCGCCGATGCAAGCCCCTTCTCCACGTCCATTAGCTGCGCGATTACATGACCATATCCCATTCGCTTGCCGATGCGGTCCAGAATGCGTGCGCGCCAGGAGGGGTCAGGCATCGTCTTCAAGGTCCCATCCGTTCTCAATTGCCCGAAGGCATGCTCGGCATGGCCACGCTCGATGGCGGCGATCTCGCGGAAGAGCTTCGCCACCTGGGGGTCGTCCTCGTGCGCCGCGATACGGTCATACAGGAATGCCGCGTCCACTTCGGTGCGGAGGCTCTCGACGCGGCGGCGGGTCGATGGTGCGGACATGCGCACAAGGTCGGAAGGATTCTGAGTGAGTACGGGTTGCCGAGCCGTTATTGGCCCTGACTGACGATTGTTGCCTCCTGTTCGGATAGCACTGCCTTGCTTGCGCGAATAGCTCAGAGCCAAAGGGGTGAAGCTGCCGTTGTTCATCAAGCATGTCCTGCCGTTCGCCGCGATGTACATGGTGATGGTCGCGGCAGCCATCCTGCTCGATCGCGGGCTGCACGCCATGGGGTTGGACAATGTCGGACGCTATTTGGGGCCGGTGGGGACAGCCCTCATCGTGTTGTCCTTCGTGTATTCTCTGCGCAAGCGGAGGATCATCTCCTCGGGCTCACCGCGGACCTTCCTCGCCGTGCATGAGTACCTCGCGTGGGCCGGCTCGGTGATGATCCTCGTGCATGCCGGCATCCATTTCAACGCCCGCCTTCCATGGCTGGCCACCTACATGCTGTTGATCAGTGTGGCGAGCGGACTCGTGGGCAAATACCTGTTGAAGAGCGCGGGCGCTTCGTTGGAGGAACGGCGGCTCGCCTTGATTGAGAGCGGATCCGCCTCCGCTGAGGTCAACAAAGCGCTCTTCTTCGATGCGGTGACGGTGAACGCCATGAAGCAATGGCGCGTGATCCACTTGCCCATCGCCTACACGCTGGGCTTCTTCACCTTGCTGCACATCCTCACCGTCCTGATGTTCGGCAAATGAAGAAGCTGATTTTCCTTGCCTTGGTCGGTGTGTTCATCGGGCTCGTGTGGCTCTTCCCGCACAGCATGCTCGAACCCGGGGAACTATCGGAAGGCCACCAGAGGACCGGCAACGATTGCTTCTCCTGCCACCAGCCATTCGCGGGCTTGCCGAACTCCAAATGCATCGCCTGTCACGCTGTCGCGGACATCGGTAGGGATACGCTGCTCGACGCGCAGCCGACGCTCTTTCATGAGGCGCTCGGAATTTTAGAGTGCGTTGCGTGCCATAGCGAGCACACGGGGCGGAACGCGGACCTGACCATGGGCGGCTTCGAGCATGGGTTGGTTCCCACTGCCATCGTTGAGGATTGCAATCGTTGCCACGCGAAGCCAACGGACGCGCTGCACAACCCCCTGCCCAATAAATGCGCGGCCTGCCACTATACACAGGCGTGGAAGCCCGCACGCGAGTTCGACCACGCTTTGCTCTCTGCCGCGAGCAAGGAAGATTGCGCGAGCTGTCATCAACGCCCAGCCGATGCCCTGCATGAGCGCATAAAGGGCAATTGCGCCAGTTGCCATTCCACAAGAGCATGGAAACCTGCGACCTTCGACCATACGGTGTTGTCTTCAGCAGAGAAGAGCCAATGCGCCGCTTGTCACCAACCACCCGCCGATGCCTTCCACCGGGGTGCTAAGGACAATTGCGCGAGCTGCCATGAGACGAATGCCTGGTCGCCATCCACCTTCGACCATTCGAGGTACTTCCGCCTTGATGGCGATCACAATGCGAAATGCGCCACCTGCCACCGGACCAAGGACTACAGCACTTATACGTGCTATGGTTGCCATGAGCACACTCTCAGGAACATTCTGAGTGAGCATCGGGAAGAAGGCTTCACCAACATCACCGATTGCGTACGCTGTCATCGTAGTGGCGATGAAGACGATATCCGGAGGGATGGACGATCCGGGCCTGATGGGAAAGGTGCGCGAGCCACCCAAGGCCGTGAAAAGGACGACGATTGAATCGCACTCCTGACCGAAGGGCTTCCGAACGAGCATGGCATTGCAAGCCATGCATCCTGCTGAACTGGTTCCAATAGAAAGAAGTGTGCTTGGTCTGCCAGGTTCACCGCTTCAATGCTTGGGATCATCCTGGGTCCCAATCGCTTTCAAGTGGACCACCTCTCTGGGATGGAGGGTTCGAGCTCAGTCTTATGCAATTCCGTCGATGGGAAGGGCCTTTCCAGATTAATGTCATGGAACTGCCACGGGGCGCACTTTACCTTTGAAGCTGGAATGAAGCAATTCGCAGGCGCTGTACTTATGGTTCATATGCTATTGAGCACGTGGGCTCCGGGAGGACTTGCGGAGATTGCGCGCGTGCCTTCGCTACAGCACCACTACGCGGAGCATCTGATCGAGAGCGGGGGAGCCATGGGCTGGGGAGAATTCCTCCTGCTTCACTTCACGGATATTGAGCACGCGCGCCGAGATTCGAACAGGCACGGAGACTTGCCTTTCCACGGTTCTTCGATGGCCATGCATCTGTTCCTTCCCACAGCCAACCCAGTTGTAACGTTTCCCTTGGCGATTCACCGCATCGTTTCGGCTGCGGGCCAGGTCTTGGAGGTTGGCGAGTGGCCCGGGCGAACGGTTTTCCATCCCCCCAAGTCGATTGGTTGATCCACGCGTGAGCAGGTAAACCTGCGGCGCGGACAAGAAGCCCTATTCAGCAGTGGTTTCTTGAGCGTTCGTCAACCGTTCAATCTTTTTTCATGAGGATTCTTGGGGCCATGGCCCGCAAAGTCTTCCTGTTGTTGGCCTTGTTGAGCGTCACGCTCACCGTGAATGCTCAATGCACGTGGTACACAATCACGGTGACCGATGGCGTCGGTGCTCCGGATGTCACTTGGGAGCTCATTGATGCCATGGGTGTGACATGGGCGAGCGGTAACGCTCCTTGGGACGAGGATATCTGCCTGCCCGATGGCTGCTACACTTTGTTGATGTACGACAGCAGCAGCGATGGCTGGGACGATATCGATTGGTTCATCGAGGATTGGACGGGCGACTTCGATTGGGACACCAACTTGCCCAACGGCCCTCACGGCACCGACACCTTCGTGCTTGGCGATGCCCAGCCGTGCGATCCTGCCAACGGCGGGGGATGCCCACCAGGAACCACCACCTTGCAGTTCATCGTCACCAATGGAAGCGCGCCGGCCCAAGTTTCGTGGGACTTCACCTGGAATGGCACGTTGCTGCAGGGCGGTGGTGCAGGGTACAACGACACGCTTTGCTTGGGCGAGGGCTGCTATGTGCTGTACATGATGGACGCTGCGGCCAATGGATGGAACGGAGCCACCTATACATTGAAGTACTTCGGTGGCGCTGTGCTATACTCTGGCACACTGAGCACCGGAAGCCTGGATTCAGCGCTCATTTCCATCGGTGGCACCACCTGTTCGTGGAACGGCGGGGGCGGACCGGGTCCTGACCCTGGCGGCAGCTGCAGCACTGTATTGAACAGCGGTGACCCAAGCGGCGATTGCCCGAACGTGATGTGCGTTTGCGACCCGTTCACCTTCCCGATCACACCCAGCGGTTTCGGGAGCATCGACGAGATACCGGGGCCGGGCTCAATCAGCAATCCAGCCTTCGGAGGCGGCATTCCGCCGCCGCCTTGGGGCGGCACGGACTACGGTTGCTTGTATGCCGGTGAACTCAACAGTAGTTGGATGCTCTTCACGATAGGTGCGAGCGGTAGCCTGGGCTTCAGTTTCGGAGCGGGCGGGCAGCAGGTGGGCTACTATGACTGGGCCATGTGGGCCTATTCCGGGCCTGCGACCTGTTCCGCTATTGCGAATAATACACTGCCGCCCGTGCGCTGCGTGTGGGATGCCGTCCCTTGGGGTGGTGCAGGCCTGGCCAATACCCTTCCGCCCGGTGGCGATCCAGGCAATTACGCCCCGGAGCTGCCGGTGATCGCCGGCCAGCAGTTCATCATATGCATGAGCAACTGGAGCTATGTGACCGCGAACGTCACGCTCGATTTCTTCGGAACCGCCACGATCTCATGCACGCCCGTGTTGCCGATCGAACTGATCGACTTCACTGCAACCTGCGCGAGCGATGGAGTGCTGGTACGTTGGAACACGGCCACGGAACGGAACAACGACCTGTTCACTGTTGAGCGCAGTCTTGATGCGAGCATCTGGGCACCCATTGGAGAGCTCACCGGTGCTGGCAACTCGCAATACATGACGCACTATGAGTACCGTGATACGGAACCGGTGGCAGCCGTCCGCTACTATCGCCTTCGGCAAACCGACTTCGATGGCACCAGCACCCATTCATCGTTGGTGGCGGTTACTCCCTGCACCGTGAAGGAGGTGGTGCGACAGTGGTTGATGGATGCGAGTGGTCGTGGCTGCGGGACCTGGCCGGTCGATCCGGGCTCGATCGCCACGGGTATCTACCAGCTGAGAACGGAGTTCATTGACGGAAGCTCAACGACCAAGAACGTGTTCATCATGGCCCCATGATCAGGCATCATTCTCTTCACGGGGCGTTCCATGCCCACGGGCGTTCAATTTGGACATATTCCAAACAAGCGATCCCTTGTTGCACGTTCGGCCCGCCCGCTGTGGTCACCAGGCCGATGAACGCAGCTGTTCGACACGAGCCCCCGCCGACTCAGCGCCCTTTTTTCCCAGCCCGCCTTAATGGGAAAGTCCGGGCCATCGATGGTTACCACCTTGTTGGACGAAATGGGTCATTTTCAGATTCCGACACCAGGGACAGTACGTTCAGTGATAGCCGTCCCACGGCCCTTGGAGACCTGAACACACCAATGCCAGCCTGATGACGCGAACCACTCATTTCATCTTCATCGGCACCATGGTCGCGGTGGTCGTGCTTGTGACCGCATATCTGTCATACACCGGCTACTCGTATTACCAGCTTCCCGAAGAAGAGCGTTTCTACCATGCGCAGCACAACTGGTTCAAGCCGAGTGGTGCCTATGGTCATGGCATCGGCATACTGGGCACGTTCTTGATACTCTTCGGTGTGGTGATCTACATCGCCCGTAAGAGGTACAACTTCATGGCCAAGCAGCTCCGGCTGAAGTACCTGTTGGAGTTCCACATCTTCCTATGTACGCTGGGGCCGATCCTGATCCTCTTCCACACCGCCTTCAAGTTCGGCGGTTTGGTCTCGGTGGCCTTCTGGAGCATGGTGGCGGTAGTGGCCAGCGGCGTCATCGGGCGCTTCATCTACATCCAGATACCGCGCACCCTCGAGGGCCGCGAACTAAGCCTGAACGAGGTGAAGGGCCTGCGCGCAGAGCTGGTGGAGACCTTGAAGGGGCGAGCGCACCTGGATGAGTCGCTCATCGCGCTGATCACCGGACCGCAGGAGGGAGCGGACGCCTCTTCGAAGTCTTTCATTGCCCGCTTCGCCGAGGAGCACAGGGTGCTGGCCACCATCCGCTCGATCCTCCGCCAGCGGAACGTGCCGAAGGAGGAGCGCCAGTGGGTGATTCGCACGGTGAAGGACGAGTTCGCGATCAGCCATCGGATCGCACGCCTTCAGACCATGCAGCGGTTGTTCAAGTACTGGCATGTTGCGCACCTGCCGTTCGCCCTCATCATGCTCATCATCCTCCTCATCCACGTGGCCGTGACGCTGGCTTTCGGATACCGTTGGATCTTCTGATGGAAGTGCTCATCGAACAGATAGCGATCTATGGCACGGCGATCCTGCTATGCGGCCTGGTGATCTTCTTCTACATGCGCGGCCTGAGCAAGAAGTCGGCGATCGTGGAGAAGAAGGTCGAAGTAGCCAAGACCTTGGGCACCTTCGAGCCCGTATCCCTGCATCCGTACATCGACCTCAACACCTGCATCGGCAGCGCGGCTTGCGTGGCGGAATGCCCGGAGAAGGACATCCTCGGCATCGTGAACGGCAAGGCCACGGTGATTCATGCCTCCAATTGCGTGGGCCACGGTGCCTGCTTCCATGCGTGCCCAGTGGAGGCCATCTCGCTTCGCATCGGAACCGAGAAACGCGGTGTCGACCTGCCACACGTGGACCAGGAGTTCCAGACCAACATCAAGGGAATCTACATCGCAGGCGAGCTGGGAGGCATGGGTTTGATCCGGAACAGCGTGGAACAAGGCCAGCAGGCCATGGCGAACATTGCGCGACACCGGAAGCCGGCAACCGAAGGCGTGCTCGATGTGGTGATCGTGGGGGCGGGCCCGGCGGGCATCGCCGCCACCTTGGAGGCGAAGAAGCAAGGGCTCACCAGCGCAACGCTTGAACAGGATTCACTCGGGGGCACGGTGTACACCTTCCCGCGCGCGAAACTGGTGATGACCGCGCCGGTTGACCTGCCGCTCCATGGGCAGGTAAAACTGTACGACACCACCAAAGACGAGCTGCTTCAGCTTTGGCAGTCGGTGATCTCCAAGCACGGCATCGAGATCACCGAGCGGGTGAAGGTGGAGAGCATCGTGCCCCAGAAGGATGGCACGTTCAAGGTTTCCACCAACGCCGGCAAGGACTACGTCGCCAGCAACGTCCTATTGGCCATTGGACGCAGGGGCAGTCCACGGAAACTCGGCATTCCGGGGGAGGAGGCCTCCAAGGTTGCTTATCGCTTACTGGAGCCGGAGAACATTAAGGGCAAGAAGGTGGTGGTGGTGGGCGGCGGCGATGCCGGGGTCGAATCCGCCATGCTCCTCATGGCCGATAACGAGGTAACGCTCGTCAACCGCAACGAGAACTTCGCCGGCTGCAAGCCGAAGAACAAGGATGCGATCACCGCCGCCATCGATTCGGGTGCGCTCCAAGCGGTCTACAAGGCGAACCTGGTGTCCATCGCCCCCGACCACGTCTTGTGCAAGGTCGGCGACGAGGTGCGGCAGATGGAGAACGACCTGGTCTTCGTTTTCGCAGGAGGGGAGCTTCCGACCGGTTTCCTGCAGAAGGCAGGCATCGAGATCACCAAGCGCTTCGGCCACATCGTCAAGAAGCATAAGTGAGCACGTTACGCACATATCTCATCCTTTGGCTGTCGCTCACGGCCGCGATCGGCTTTGCTCAATTATCGCCCGGCGACCTCACCACCGCCCATGCGAAGCTGGAGGGCATGAGCAACTGCACGCAGTGCCACGACCTGGGTAATAAGGTGACCAATGCGAAGTGCCTTGCTTGCCACAAGGAGCTGCAAACTTTGATCACCAGGAATCGGGGCTACCACGTGAGCCGCGAGGTGAAGGGCAAGGATTGCTTCACCTGCCACAGTGAGCACCACGGGCGAAAGTTCCAGATGGTGCGCTTCAATGAGAAGGCATTCGATCACACGCTCGCGGGCTATCCGCTGGAGGGCGCGCACAAGCCGCTGGATTGCCGCAAGTGCCATGCGCCCGAAAAGATCAAGGACCCCGTGATCCGCGCGCGGCCTAAGACCTTCTTGGGGCTCGACCAGGCATGCCTCTCTTGCCATGCGGACTTCCACCAGGGTAGCATGTCAAAGGATTGCCGCAGCTGCCACGACATGGCGGCTTGGAAGCCGGTGCGGAAGTTCGACCATTCGAAGACCGACTTCCCCTTGCGTGGCGGACATGCGCAGATCGATTGCAAGGAGTGCCACAAGGTTACCACCCGTAACGGCAAGGAGTTCCAGCAATTCGCCGACCTGCCCCATGCCGATTGCAAAGCGTGCCACAGCGACCCGCACAAGGCGCACTTCGCGAACGCGTGCGCGCAATGCCACACGGACGAGTCCTTCAAGACCTTTGTCGGGAAGGCCCGGTTCGACCATAATGCGACCCACTTCAGGCTGATCGGCAAGCACGCCGCCACGGACTGCTTCGAATGCCACAAGAGGACTAGTGATCCGCTGGCGGTGTTCCAGGACCGATTGGGCGTGAAGGAGAACGACTGCGCCGCCTGCCACAAGGACCCGCACGAAGGAAAGTTCGGCGCCGAGTGCGCGCAATGCCACCAGGAGAAGGGCTTCAAGGCCCTTCGCACCATGGACCGGTTCGATCACAGGGCGACCGACTTCCCGTTGCAGGGGAAGCATGTAGGCGTGGACTGCAAGAAGTGCCATAAGGGGCCGTACACGGATCCAGTCGCGTTCGACGCCTGCACGCGCTGCCACGAAGACTACCACAAGGGTGAGTTCGCCAAGAATGGGGTCTCGCCGGACTGCGTCGAGTGCCACAGCCTCACCGATGGCTTCGAGGTGAGCATCTATACCTTGGAGCAGCACGGAAAAACAGCCTTCCCGTTAGAGGGCGCGCACTTGGCAACGCCCTGCTTCGCGTGCCACTTGAAGGAGCCACCTAAATGGACTTTCCGGAACATCGGCAGCACCTGCACCGACTGCCATGAGAATGTGCATGGCGACGACTTCAAGAAGGACGGCGTCACGGACTGCACCCGGTGCCATGTGGCTGACAATTGGATCCCCAGCCGCTTCGACCACGATTTCACCGCCTTCCCCTTGGTGGGGGAGCATGCGAGAGTGGATTGCCGCGAGTGCCACAAGACGGTTGCTGATGGCAGGGTGCCTTCGTTCAAGATTGAGAAGTTCTCATGCGCAGACTGTCACAAGTAGCACTGGTGCCGACAAGCGCTGCGGCGCGCTGGAACCGGAACGCCCGGCACCATGCGGCTCCGTCGCGAACGGGAGGTCAACGTGCGAGCGGAATAGGCCCAACAGGGCATTCAATCGTGCCAAATGTCACGGATGCACCGTTCCAATCGCAGTCAACTTCGTGCATCCATAAGGGCCTTGACACGCGACCATCGACTGCCCAAAGCAGGGCCAGAGTCCTGTTGACCGCCTGCATATACCCTGTTAAGAACGCCATGAGCTGCATGAATGAAGGCCAGGAAGCGTCGAACCCGGATGGGGTTTCGTCGCTCTTTCATGCCTGCCGTGCGTTTTGTCATTGCACAGAGTCCGGTGAGGCATCTACCTTTCTTAATAGGCTCGGCTATAGAACCCGGGCCATGCACGGATGGATGGTGCGCTCTTCATGCCGAAACGAATGACATTGACTTTTCCGAAGCGCCTGACAAGGCATGTGAATCAGCGTTGCGTAAATCTGTGATTGCATGGAAACCCGACAACCGTTGCGATGAGGCGAGCATCAGTACCAGGCTCCGGCAGGGGCGCATTTGCGGCGTTGGCGCTTTTCTGTGCCGGTATAATGGCCTCATCCGTAAGTGCTCAATCTCCTCACGGAGCAGCATTCAAGATCGATTGCGCCGCCTGCCATGTGCCGGACAACTGGACCACCATGCGCCAGCCCTTGGCCTTCAATCATGACACCACGGCGCTCCCGCTGCAGGGTATGCATGCCAAGGCCGATTGCCGATCCTGCCACACTTCCTTGAAGTTCGACACCCCCGTGGCGTCGGATTGCGTCTCGTGCCACGCCGATGTGCATGCCATGACCGTGGGAAACGATTGCGCGCGCTGCCATACGCCTCAGAGCTGGCTGGTGGACCATATCCCTGAGCTGCATGAGGAGAACGGCTTCCCGCTGATCGGCGTCCATAGCAATCTGAGTTGCGTGGATTGCCACGCGTCGGACAACACGCTCGCCTTCGCGCGTCTGGGCAACGACTGCATCAATTGCCATCGTGCCGATTACATGGCGACACAGAACCCCAACCATGCCGGCGCGGGATTCTCGACGGATTGCCTTGAGTGCCACGACCCGATGGGAACGGGTTGGTCCACCGACCTCGCCAGCCACGACTTCTTCCCGCTCACCGGCGGGCACGCCATCCAGGATTGCGCGCGCTGCCATGCCACGGGCAATTTCTCCGATGCCTCGCCGGAGTGCGCGAGCTGCCACATGACGGATTACACGGCCACTACCGACCCGAACCATACGGCTGCGGGCTTCTCCATCGATTGCGCCAGTTGCCACAACACCGGTCCGGGCTGGACGGCCTCCTTCGACCACAACATCACGGACTTTCCCTTGCACGGGTCGCACACCACGGTCGATTGCCTCCAGTGCCACGCGAACGGATTTGCCGGCACGCCCACCGCGTGCAGCGCCTGCCACATGGCCGACTACAACTCCTCCACCGAGCCGAATCATGCCGCATCCGGCTTCAGCACCGATTGCGCGCTCTGCCACGATGAGACCGCTTGGGGCAATGCCACCTTCGATCACAACAACACTGACTTCCCATTGCACGGAGCGCATTTGACCACGAGCTGCCTGGAGTGCCACGCGGGCGGATTCGCAGGTACGCCCACGGCCTGCAGCGCCTGTCACCTGAGCGATTACAACTCGACGACACAGCCCAACCACACCGCGGCAGGATTCAGCACCGATTGCGCGGCCTGCCATGATGAAACGGCTTGGGGCAACGCCACCTTCGACCACAACAACACCGATTTCCCGTTGCATGGCGCACATCAGAGTGCGGCCTGCGTGCAATGCCATGCGAACGGCTACGCGGGCACGCCCACGGCCTGCAGCGCCTGCCACATGGCCGATTACAACGCCACCACCAATCCGAACCACGCCTCCGCCCAGTTCCCCACGGACTGCGCCGAGTGCCATTCGGAAAGCTCCTGGGCGCCCTCCACATTCAACCACAACCAGTACTTCCCGATCAACAGTGGTCCGCATAGCGATGTGTGGAGCAGCTGCGCCACCTGCCACACCAACCCCAACGATTACAGCGTGTTCAGTTGCACCAACTGCCACAACAACCAAGGGGAGCTCGCGAACGACCACGACGAGGTGTCAGGCTATTCGTACAACAGCAATGCCTGCTATAGCTGCCATCCGGATGGCACCCACTGATGCGGAATCCGGTATTCCCCTTGTTCCTGATGCTGCTGCCGGTTGCAGTAGCGGCGCAGGTCGCACGTTCGGGTGAAGTGACATTCCTGACCTCGCAGCACGTGTACGTGAAGTTCATCAGCACGGAGGGCATCGCGGTGAATGATACCCTCGACCTGCTGAAGAACGGGGTCGCAACCCCCTGCCTGCTCGTTAGCAGCATGTCGTCCACCTCATGCGTTTGCACGGTGATCGGCGATTGCCGGCCGGAGAAGCAGGACCGCATCCAGGCCGGGAAGTTGCGGACGGCCGCAGCGTCGAAGGGGCCGGCCGAACGCTCCAAGGCGGCTCGTTCCGCAGGAGCGGGCAGGGACAGCCTGGGCACGAGCCGTGAGCGCATCCGCGGGCGGATCTCAGCAGCCAGCTACAGCAACATGCCGTCAGCGCGCGAGAACGACCATCGGGTGATGTATCGCCTCTCGCTCACCGCAGCCAACATCGCCAACTCGAAGTTCTCAGCGGAGACTTATGTGAACTATCGCAAGCTCTATCCGGCGGACCTGGAATGGCGCCCGCAGCGAACTGAGCTCCTCAGCGTGTACAACCTCGCGTTGAGCTACGCCCCCGATAGCAACACCACGATCATGTTGGGGAGGAAGATCAACAACAGTGCATCCTCGCTCGGTGCCATTGACGGCTTACAGGCCGAGCGGCGCTTCGGCGGCCTGTTTGGCGGGGTGATCGCGGGCTTCCGGCCTGACATCTACACCTATGGGCTCAACACGGACCTGCTTCAATACGGCGGCTACCTGGGAGCGCAGGTGAATAGCCGCTCCATCATCTCCCGCTCCACGGTAGGGCTGATGCAGCAGACCAATAATGGCCTCGTGGATCGCCGATATGCCTACCTGCAGCACTCATCGACGTTCAAAGGGAACCTGAACCTCTTCTCCACTGCGGAGCTTGATCTCTATAGCACACAGGGCGGGGCCCGGCTGACGAACCTGTTCGTTTCCGGCCGCTACCGCTTCGGTCGAAAGGTGGATTTCTTCGCCTCATACGACAGCCGTCGGAGGGTGGTGTTCTTCGAGACCTTTCGGAATGAAGTGGAGATGCTGCTCGATGATGATCTGGCGCGGCAGGGACTGCGTTTCCGGCTGAACGTACGGCCGACGAAGGCACTTGGCCTGGGCGGCACTTACAGCCGGCGGTTCCAAGCCGATGGCGCCAATGCATCGGACAACTTCAGCCTCTCGGTCAACCTCAACAGGGATCCGGCCGGTGCGGGCCGATGGTCGGTGCAGGCCAATCGGAACATCTCCAATTACCTCAGCAGCGATGCGCTCTCCTTCCGCCATGCACGGTCGTTGGTCGCCGACCGGCTGACCATGAGCCTGTACTACCGCGTACTCGAGTACCGGTACACCAGCCGTCCGGAAGGTTCCCTGTTGGCGGCGCAGGTGTCTCAGCGGTACTACGGGGCCGATTTGACGCTGACCTTCGCAAAGACATTCACCTTTATGATTCTTGGCGAGCTCTCGACGATTCTCCAGGAGCGCAACTACCGCCTGAATCTGAGCCTTTCCAAACGATTCGATAGCCGGAGCAAACGATGATGAAACTGATGATGCATGCGCTTGTGCTGGGCGCCATGCTGCTGACCGTGGGATGCAGCATTGGTCCGAAGACCATTCCGGAGGATGCGGATGGCGGTGGCGACCAACAGGGCACGGGTGTGTTTTCAGGTGGCGCAACAGCCCCGTCCGGAACTGTGGACCCATCGGCCGGCAAGGACCTGCACACCGTGCTCGCGCTGGAGGCGCTGCCCACTACCAAGTATGTGTATGTGCGTGTGAGGGAGGGAAGCGAAGAGTATTGGATCGCCACCACGCTGCAGGAAGTCGCACAGGGGCGGAACTATTTCTACCGGGGTGGCCTGCTGAAGACCGATTTCGAGAGCAAAGAGTACAACCGCACCTTCGACAAGCTCTATCTGGTCTCGCAGCTTGTTCCAACGGATCACGGCAGCACCATGACAGCCACGGGCTCCGCTGAGGCCAGTGCATCAGACCTCTCCTTCAGTGCGCCTCTTCCCAAGGTGGATGTGCCAGGCTCCACTAGGGTCGCGGACATCGTTGCTGATGCGAAGCGGTTCGCTGGCAAGACGATCCAGGTCAGTGGCACCTGCACCAAGGTGAACCCGAACATCATGGGCCGCAACTGGGTGCATGTGAAGGACGGGAGCAAGGGCGATCCCGAGCTCGTGATCACCACCGAGGCAGCGGTTGCGGAGGGGCAGACCGTGACGATGATCGGCACGGTGGCCGTGGACAAGGACTTTGGCGCGGGTTATCGGTACGCTGTCCTGCTGGAGGGCGGCCGCCTCGTGCAGTGACCGGGGACCGTGTGGTTATGCGCTGCAGGTGCAGTGGCAACCTATGCACCCGGTTCGCGAGGTCGCTCGTTCGCCATTAATGCGTGCCCGGCAGGGCGGCATCCACGCAGATGATGATGTCGGCCCGGCCAAGATGCTCGCGGTCCAGTCGATTCACCTGCTCCTGGCTCACGGTGGCGATGGTGACGCGCTTGAGTTCGGGTCGGGCGCGATCCAAATACCAGCCGATGCCCTCCTGATAATCGGAGTGGAAACTGCCATTGAAATGCAAAAAGCGCCTTCCCTTCCGGGCATGCTGCGCGATGAAGTGGGCCATGGTGGCGTCCTTCAGCGCTTGGGCCATGGCCATTTGCGGGCTGGCGTGATCACCCATCAACGTCAGCATCTTCACGTAGCCCGGTAGCGTGGGGTCGAAGGCGATGGGCAGGGGGGCGATCCAAGCGCGTTCGATTTCGGGCACCGTGTCCAGCGCCTGGAATCCGCCCTTGCTCACCGCTCGCGCGTAGCGCCGAGGCACGTTGCAGGCCACGAAGGGCAACTGTTTCTCCTTGGCCAGGTCCACCAACGGCGCGTAGTCGCTGCGGTGGTTCTTCCAGAGGCGCGCCAACGTGTCCAAGCCGGCCTGGTCCATCTCCCCACGTAGGTAGCGGTCCAGGTCTACCTGGTCATCGGCCTCGATCATTTCGCCGCCCATGATCAGGGGGCCCTGCGTCACGAGATCGCGCGCCACCAGCAGCTGCAGCCAGTGCGCGATGGGGTTGTCGTGCTCCTCGCCGAACAGGACGATATCGCCTGCGCGTGCGGTGCGGAGCAAGGTCTCGTGTGAGACCTTCTTCCCTTTGGCATTGAAGAGCAGGTATGCTGGCCGCGCCTGAGCCGATGCGGTCAAGGTCAGAGCGAGGAGCAGGACGTTGGCGATGAATCGACGCATGGATCGGTGGCGAGAGTCGGTTGAACGAGGGACGCTACTTGAACAGCGCGTACTTCCGCTTGCGGATGAAGGCCAGTACGCTTATGCCAACGAGCACCGCGACACCAATGTATACCCATTGAGGCACGGGTACCGGATCGCCGGCGGCATAGGAGTGCAGGCCGGAGAGGTAGTAATTCACGCCATAGTAGGTCATGATCACTGTGGCGAGTCCGAAAAGGGAGGTGACGCTATAGGCATAGAGGCCCTGCATCTTCGGGATCAGGCGCATGTGCAGGATGAAGGCATACACCAGGATCGTCACCAGGGCCCAGGTCTCTTTGGCGTCCCAGCCCCAATAGCGCCCCCACGATTCATTGGCCCACACGCCGCCCAGATACGTGCCGATGCTGATCATGGCGAGACCGCCGATCAAGGTCATCTCGCTCAGGTAGGTCATCTCCTTCACGATGCGATGGATGCGCCGCTCATTGTTGGTGGAGATGAAGATCATCAGTATCAGGTTGATCAATCCAATCACTGCGCCGAGCATGAGGAAACCGTAGCTGCCCGCTTCCATTGAAACGTGGATGGTGAGCCAGTAGGAGCGGAGCACCGGAACCAATGGTGTGATCTCCGGGTCCAAATAGCTCAGCATGGCCACGAGCAGCACCGTGGCCGCGAGCACCATGGTGGCGGCGGACCCCCCAAAGGACTTCCGGCTGAAGAGGATCCCCGCCAGCACCGTCGTCCATGCGATGTAGATCATGGATTCATACCCATTGCTCCAAGGAGCACGTCCAGAAACGTACCAGCGCAGGCCCAGACCCAGGGTGTGGAGCACGAAGCCGAGCAGCAGCAAAGCGAGCATCACCTTCTGCGGCTTGCGCAGGTCCACCGCCGGCTTGAAGACGGAGAAGAAGAGCATGAAGAGGAAGGCGAATCCAAGGAGCGTGTAGTAGAGCGCAAGTCGGTTGAAGATGTTCAGTTCGTTGAGGAAGATCTCGGCATGCACTTCCGTGTCGGAAGGCATCACGGCCGCGCCTTTCTCCTTTTGGTAGCCGCTGAGTTCGTTCAGTAGTTTGTCGGGCAGGCTGTAGTCGTTGCTGTGCATCGCCTCGCGCAGGGCGGGCACGTAGGCTGCGAAGAAGCGCTCGGCCACTGGGTCGTTCGAGTGGATGTGCCCACCGCCATCCGTGTTCACGCCCGCCCATGTGTTGTTGGGGTCTCCGGGCACGGGGATGATCCTCAGCAGATCGCCACCGAGCATCATGTGGATGATGTTCACGCGCTCGTCCACCTTCAGCAGGTCCTTCTCGAACACGCCGCGATCGATCGGCTTCAAGGCGTTCGCGCGACGCATCTCGTCGCGCAGGATGTAGGATCCCTTCTCATCGAAGAAGTCACGGTAGGCAGCGAACGGGCCCGCCACGCCGAGCAGGCGATGGACCTCGGGGTGGTCGCCCAGCTTCACCATGGGCACATCGGTCCATTCAGCGCTGGTCACCAGCATGCCAAGCATCACCTGATCGGCGTTCAGTCCGTTGATGCGCTCCTTGCGGTACACCTTGCGCATCACCTCGCGCGAAAGCGTGTGCATGGGCTTCATGCGGCCGTTGTGATCCTGCACGATGATCCTGCTGAAGCGTTCCGCGTGCGCGGCAGCAACCACATGCGCGCTGCTTGTAGCTTCGATGATCTTCTGCGCCGCGAGCGAGACCGGTGAACAAGCCAGTGCGAGAAGGATCGCGGCCGTGGCATTCGTTCGGCGCATTTCACTGATGCTCTGAGCTAGCTTCTGGAAACGACTCTTCTTGCTGAACATGGAGAACACCAGGCCCAGCGTGAGAAGGATGTAACCGATGTAGGTGACCCATGTGCCCCAGAAATCGTGGTTCACGCTGAGGTAGGTGCCCTGTTCGTCCTGATCGTAGCTCGACTGGAAGAAGCGGTACCCGTCATGGTCGAGCACATTGTTCATGAAGATGCGGTGGTCTTCCGTGAGGTTCTCCCGCTCATCGATCAATTGCACCTCGCTGGCATAAGACGTGGGGCTGTCCGTGCCGGGGTAACGCTCCATGATGAAGTCGTGGAGCTTCAGCGAGAAAGGAAGGGCAATCTCCTTCGCGCCGTACGTCACGGCCAGGCTCAGCTTTTCGCCCCGCACCATGGCCGGTCTGCCCTGCGCCCCGCGCTGGCCGAACACCAGTGCCTCGTTCACTGCACCGTTCACGGTCACATCCAGGCGCAGCGCTGTCATGCTCTCGTTCCTCACCTTGGGGCCATCGGACACCAGATGCACGGTAGCCTGCGCGTTGAAATCGCCGAAGACGAAGCCGTTCAGGCCATCATTGTACATCGAGCGCAGCATCAGCGGATGGTAGGCTTCCTGCGGCCGCAGCGTGTCGGTGGTCTGCGTGGCCATCACGGTCTGCACCAACGGCCGGTCGTACTTGATGAAGAGCGAGCCTTCGCGATAGGCGATGTTCACCGCACCGTCCTTCGGCGGCTCCTGGAAGTTGAATAACACGTTTCGGATCCGGCGCGTCTCCCCAGCGCCCACAAAGTACTCCTCGCGTCCGCTCATGCCGGCGAAGACCACCTTGATCGTGGGCCTGCCCAGCGGGCTCTCCTCCATCATCTCCTTGGGGTTGGGGATGAACTCCTTCACTGCCACTTCGATCAGATCGCTCCCGATCAGGTACGAGCCCTTCCAGTGGTTGTTGCCGAGCGTGGAGAAGAGCACCGGCTCATCGAAGCGGTAAGTGCGCTCACCCTTACGCACCTCGAATTGCAGGTAGGTCTCAGCGGAGAGGATGGAGTTGGACGTGCCGCCCTCCCGGATGTGCATGACGCCCTCGTAGCCGGTGTAGCGGGTCACTGCCGCACCGATGAGGATCACGATCATGGACAGGTGGAAGGTGAGCAGCGCCCACCTCTTCTGCCGCACCATCTTGAAGCGGACCACATTCACGGCGATGGTGATGCAGAACAGCGCGAGCAGCAGCGAGAACCACCACGACTTGTAGATGACATGCTGGGCCGAGCTGGTGCCGAAGTCGTTCTCGACAAAGGTGCCCACGGCGATGGCGGCCGCGAAAAGCAGGATATAAAGGCCGGCGGCCCGCGTGGTGAACAGCGGGGCCAAGGCCTTCATTGCCCGATCGGCAATCGATTTCATACGACTCTCATGATGGATGGTCTGCGCCGAAAGCGCACGCCAGCAGGTTTCGCGAGCATTCGCAACACACGGCGCCGCAAGACTAAGTCACTGCAAGGGACTGGTTCATGAGGATCCTCAGGATGGCGCAAGTAGGGGATGTTCGGCCGTATTCAATCGACTAACCCGGCACTGCTCTAGGGGTGGTGATGGCGGTCTTCATCCGCATCCGATCGACGAGCCCGGCTCTTGGCCAGGAGCACCCATTCGTCGTCGCTGTGAGCGCACAATACTCCCGACCACAGGACCATCGACGGCAAGGAGAGCGTGAGCTACCTGATGGCCGTGAAGCAGATGATCGAGGATCCGGACAAGATGGTCTTCGGCGGGAAGGATCCGGGGGAGGTGTTGATGGGATTGTAGGCCGTCCAGCCTCGGCGTGAATCGCTCCGCCGGGCATCCGCCGCCCTTCAATCCCGCTCCGCGCCCCCCGGCTATCTTCGCCGCCCTTCGCACTAGCTGCTTCTTCCCGCATGGACCGCAATTCGATCATCGGCATCATCCTCATCGTTGCCATCCTCTTCGGCTATACTCTGTGGACAATGCCAAGCGAGGAGGAGCGGGCGGCATTCCAGCGACGTGCCGACAGCCTGGCAATCGTGGAAGCCGATCAGCGTGAGCAAGAGGCCGCCAAGAAGCTGATCGCCGATTCCATGCGGCAAGGCGCCTCGGCGGCCGTGGTCGATACCACCGTGTCACCCAGTGATTTGGCCTTGGCCGACAGCCTCGTGACCGCGAACAGGGCCAAGCGCTTCGGACCCTTCGCCCCTGCGGCAGATGGCAAGGCCGAGGAGGTCACCATCGCCAACGAGCGGCTTCAGGTCAGCTTCAGCACCCACGGGGCGCGGCCCACGCTGATGCTCTTGAAGGAGTATCGGACCTACGGCCAGACCCCGCTGCTCCTGGCCGACCCCGATTCCGGTGCCTTCTACTTCAAGTTCCTCACCGGCGGCACCGACCTGAGCACGGCCGACCTGTTCTTCACGTCCGAGAAGCTCGGCGACGATGCCGTGCGCCTCACCGCGCCTACATCCGATCCTGCCAAGCGCCTGGAGATCACGTACCGCCTCGACAGCAGCTCCTACTTCCTGCACACGAATCTGGAATTCGTTGGCCTGCAAGGCGAGGTGGACCCGCGGAGCCTGCTCTTCAACTGGGAGCTCACCGGACTGAGCAACGAGAAGCATCAGCCCAGTGAGATGCAGAAGTGCGGCGTGTATTACAAGTACTTCAACGACGACCGCAACTACCTGAGTGAATCATCCGCCGAACAGAAGAAGCTCGAGGGCCGCACCAACTGGGTCGCTTTCAAGCAGGGCTTCTTCACCGTGGGCATGATCAGTGAAGGCGGCTTCAGCAGCAACGGCAGCCAGATCGCCATCAACCCGCTCCTCGCCGAAACGCACACCAAGCACTACAGCGCCAAGCTGCTCTTTGAGAAGGAGCGCGATGCCGAGCCATCGGTGGATATGCGGCTGTACCTCGGCCCCAATCATTTCGGCACCCTGCGCCGCACGGAGATCGCCGACTTCCAAAAGATCATCGACTTGGGCTGGGGCATCTTCGGATGGATGAACCAATGGCTGGTGATCCCGATCTTCAACTGGCTCGATGGCTGGGGATGGAACTACGGAATCATCATCCTGGTGCTCACCATCGTCATCAAGCTGCTTCTGATGCCGCTCACCTACAAGAACCTGGTGGCCAGCGCCAAGATGCGCGTGCTCAAGCCCGAGATGGACGCCATCAACGAGAAGCACAAGGATGGCGACGCGCTGAAGAAGCAGCAGGCCACCATGGAGCTCTACCGCAAGGCCGGCGTGAACCCCGCCAGCGGCTGCGTGCCCATGCTCATCCAGCTGCCCGTGCTCTACGCCATGTTCCGCTTCTTCCCCGCCAGCATCGAGCTTCGACAGGAGAAATTCCTCTGGGCGGACGACCTCAGCAGCTACGACAGCATTTTCGAGTGGACCCAGCACATCCCCTTGCTCAGCGACAGCTATGGCAACCACATCAGCCTCTTCACCCTGCTCATGGCCGCCAGCACCATCGTGTATTCTGTGATCAACCAGAAGCAGATGCCCACGCAGCAGAACATGCCGGGCATGAAGATGATGATCTACCTCTTCCCGATCATGATGCTGTTCTTCCTGAACAACTTCAGCGCGGGCCTCAGCTACTACTACCTGCTGGCCAACCTGATCAGCATCGCGCAGATGACCGTGCTGAAGAGCTGGTTCGTTGATGAGAGCAAGATCCGCGCGCAGCTCGAGCTGAACATGCGCACCCCGAAGAAGAAGAGCAAGTGGCAGCAGCGGCTGGATGAAATGCAGAAGCAGCAGCGGCGCAAATGAGCGGCATCGGTCCATGGGGCCTGCATGTTCATCGTGCTGATGATTGAACTGCGTTCGAGGCACGCCATTCGATACGTGAGCACCATGAAACACCTGATCGCCCTCCCCATTGCCGCCTTGGCGCTGGCCTGCAGCACCAACCAGCCCGTTGCTACAGCAGAGCCGGTCGTCGATCAAGAGACAGCGGTCGCTGCGCCACAGCTGGGCGGCGCTGGCAAGGCCGACACCCTCTTCCTCAGCCTGGAGCGAACGCCGTGCTTCGGGCAGTGCAAGGCCTACCGGATCGATCTGTACCGCAGTGGCTATGCCACGTACGACGGTCGGGGGAACGTGGAGAAAATGGGCCGGCACAGTGCGCGCATCGGGGTCGATTCGATGATCACCATGCTGAACCGGGCCGACGAATTGGGTTTCTTCGGTCTGCAGGCCAAGTACGATGCTGAGGTGACGGATCTGCCTAGTACGGTGCTGCGGATCATCGCCGATGGCCGGGACAAAAAGGTGCTTGGCCGGGTGGGCCAGCCCCAGGCTTTCAAGGCCCTGGTGGCCGAAATCGAAAGCCTGCTCCTGCCGGTGGCCTGGGTACCGGTAACGCCCGAACCGTAGCGCCTATCACCGGCCGCGCCGTTGGTCCCTTAACGGTCCGTCACGCACGGGTCCTCCGGCTACATTTGGCGCCCCTCGGCAGGACGCACCAGCCGGGTGATGTTGAACCAACCCCTCATTCATGAAGAAGTTCCTTTCACTCCTCGTCGCCGCTCTGGTGGCGATCGCCGCCAGCGCCCACGAGGGCATGTGGCTCCTCACCAAGCTCAAGCAGATCAACGAGGCCGAGATGCAGAAGCTCGGCTTCAAGCTCACGGCAGAAGACATCTATGACATCAACCGCAGCGGCGTGAAGGATGCCGTGGTGCGCCTGGGCCGCGGATTCTGCAGCGGCGAAATGGTGAGCGCTGAGGGCCTATTCCTCACCAACCACCACTGCGGTTACGATGCCGTGCAAGGCCTCAGCAGCGTGGAGCACGATTACCTCACCGACGGCTTCTGGGCCATGAGCCGCAAGGATGAGCTGCCCGCCGGCTTCAGCGTGAGCTTCCTGCAGCGCATCGACGATGTCACCGACCAGGTGCTGGCCGAGCTCAACGACGGGATGACCGAAGAGCAGCGCGGCGAAGCGATCCAGGCCGTTGCTGGCAAGCTGAAAGCAGCAGTGGGCAAAGAGAACGGGCTCAGCGCCGATTTCAAGGCCATGTTCGAGGGCAATGAGTTCTACCTCTTCGTTTACAAGACCTATCGTGACGTGCGCCTGGTGGGCGCGCCACCCAGCGCCATCGGCAAGTTCGGCGGCGATACCGACAACTGGATGTGGCCGCGCCATACGGGCGATTTCAGCATGTTCCGGGTTTATACCGGCCCCGATGGCGAGCCCGCCGATTTCAACGAGGCCAACATCCCGTTCAAGCCCAAGTGGCACTTCCCCGTCAGCATCGCCGGAGTGAAGGAAGGCGACTTTGCCATGGTGATGGGCTACCCCGGCACCACCGACCGCTTCCTCAGCAGCCATGGCGTGAAGCTCGCGCTCGACATCGAGCAGCCCAGCCGCGTGAAGATCCGCGGCCAGAAGCTCGAGCTCATGAAGCAGGACATGGATGCCAGCGACGCCGTGCGCATCCAATACGCCAGCAAGTACGCACAGGTGAGCAACTACTGGAAGTACTTCATCGGTCAGCAGCGCGGACTCAAGCGCCTGCGCGTGTTCGACAAGAAGAAAGCGCAGGAGGAAGCGCTCATGGCCTGGGTGAGCGCCGACCCGAAGCGCAAGGCGAAGTACGGTGAGATCATCTCCCTGCTCGAGCGCGGGTACAGCGACCGCGCCAAGTTCGAGAGGGCCAGCACCTACATGCAGGAAGCCGCCTTCGGCAGTGAGATGATCCTCTTGGGATTCCGCCTGCAAGGGCTCAAAGCGCAACTGGAAACCGACCCCAAGGATGCCGCGAAAGTGGCCGCCGCTGTGGCACAGGTGCAGGCCATGACCGCCGATCACTGGAAGGACTACAACGCCCCCACGGACGAGAAGATCACTGCGGCCATGTTCAACCTGATCCGCAATGATGTGGAGCAGGACCTGCAACCGCAGGTGATGGCCACCATTACAAAGAAGTTCAAGGGCAATACCGCTGCTTGGTCCAAGGCCATGTTCGCCACCAGCTTCCTAGCCGATAAGGCCCGCCTCGACGCCTTCCTCGCCAAGCCTTCGCTCAAGGCGCTCCAGAAGGACCTCGGTTTCCAAGCCAGCGAGAGCTGCCTGAACCACTGGCGCAACGTGCTCGGCCCAGCAATGGGCGCGACCGAGGCCGACACCGAGAAGGGTTACCGCCTGATGGTCGCCGCCATGCGCGAGATGGAGCCCAACAAGAGCTGGTACCCGAACGCCAACAGCACCATGCGGCTCACCTACGGGCAAGTGGGCAGCTACGTGCCTATGGATGGCGCGTTCTACAAGCACACCACCACCGCGCGCGGCATCCTGGAGAAAGAGGACCCCACCAACGATGAGTTCATCGTGCCCGCGCGCCAGAAGGAGCTGCTGCTGAAGAAGGACTACGGCCGCTACGCCGATGAGAACGGCGAGCTGGTGACCTGCTTCATCAGCAACAACGACATCACCGGCGGCAACAGCGGCAGCCCCGTGATCAACGGCAACGCCGAGCTCATCGGCATCGCCTTCGATGGCAACTGGGAGGCCATGAGCGGCGACATCGCCTTTGAGCCCGAGCTGCAGCGCACCATCAGTGTCGATATCCGTTACGTGCTCTGGTGCATCGACAAGCTCGCCGGCGCCGGCCACTTGGTGAACGAGATGACCCTTGTGGAGCGCAAGCCCGTGGAAGAGCCTAAGGCGGAACTGTCTCCAGCGGTGGAGCCGGTGAAACCCGCGCGCGCCACAGTGAAGAAGTAGGGCGAAGGAGCAAGCTCATGAACGCTGAACGGCGACCCATCGGGTCGCCGTTCAGCGTTCAGTGCCAACCATCAATCTCCAACCGTGAAGCGAACTGCTCCACAGCCGGTGATGCGGAGGAGATAAACGCCTGGGCCGAGCGTGCCAATCGGGATAGGCGCGCATCGCCCGCCTCCTGTGAGAACTTGACCTGCTCGCACGGATTGGCCAGAGGGAGCGATAATAGAAACGGAGGCCCATCCCTTAACCCGGCACACGCAACTGGCCATCCACAGCATAAGCCGCAAAGGGTTCAGCAGCCGCTCGGCGATGGCCATGCCTGTGCTCAAGCTGCAGGTATCGTTGTAAGTGGTGTGCAGGTAACGCACAACTCCGGAGTTGTACTGGCCATCCACTGTATTCCCTGCGCACAGAGCCACCAGGGTGTCATTGTAGAACTCCAAGTCGAATACGCCATCCGGCAAGGGCGCTCCCAAGCCGCACCACACATCGCCATCCCACACGGCAACACCTTGCGCTGGCACATGCCCTGCGAACCAAAACCCGCCACCCACGAAGAGCTTGCCTTCTTGCACGGCCAACGCGAAAGTGCTTGGCGCGGCTTGGTATGAATCCGAAGAGTCGGTTATGCCCACGCCCAAAGGCTGCCAGATGCTGCCGTTCCAGCGCATGATGCAATGCCCCGCATTGCCCGCTCCTAGGTAAAATTGTCCGCACATGATTAGCTCATTGTTGTAGATGGCCATCGCGTATGCAAGGCTCACCGAGCCGAGCAGGCCACCGCCAAGTGCGCTCCAAGACCCGTTCTCGTAGATGAACACATCATCCTCCGAAGGCCCAGCGACCCCCATGTTGCCGCAAGCCACCAGGTCTCCGTTGTACTTGATCACATCGTAGAGGCCGGCATTGAGGACGTCGCCGAAATCACCGACGGGTTCCCAATGGCCGCCCATGCGCTTGACGATGCCATCGCACGCCTGGCCATCAACCAGTTCGAAGGATCCCACCGCATAGAGTTCGCCGTCAATGATCCGTAAGCGATTGATGACCCCATCGAATTCCCCGTATGGATTCCAACCGCTCGAATCGAGGTAGGCGATGCGGTCCGGCATGCCATCCGTTGGGCTGTAGAACCCGCCTGCCACCAACAAGGTGTCGTTGTAACGCAGAATGGCCTTGGGAAAGCCTTGCGCGAAAAGACCGATCGTATCCCACTGCGCACCGTTGTACGCGAACACGCCGTATGACCCATTCAAGTTCAATTGATGGAGACCGGTCGTGTACAAGGTTCCGGTGACCTCATCCATGTAGAGGTCGCCCCAGCCCGCATGATCACCGGGCATGTGCATGCTGGCCCAATCCTGTGCAATGGCCCGGTCGCATGAGCCAATCACCAGGACAAAGAATGCCAGGGAGAATCGGATGTGCCTCATGGCACGATGAACTTCGCAAAACGACCGTCGGTTAACCGGAGCGTGTATAGGCCGACTGCGACGATCGGCAGTTGAACCGAGGTGCGATCCGCTTGGAGTGGCCGATTACTTCTATGCAAAATGCGGCCTACCGCGTCACAGATGGCATAGCCTTGCCCCACAAGATCGGCTCCTGAGAGTGTCAAAAGGCCATCCTGGTACGACCCGCGCAATTCTGTGGAACTAGCTGGCGCGGCCCACGGGATGCCCGTGGCCAGCTCCGAGCAAAGAGCGTGAGGAAGCCGTCCCCACCCAACCGATCCAGCGAGGTGGTTGTACAGCACATCTGTCCAAGCGGTCCCTTGATTATCGTCCAACGGAAAGTAGCCGAAGGGCGAAAAGGCTTTGACATGTATGCCAACAGCGAATGTCCCCGCAGGGGATTGCGCCATAGCTCGAATTCCGGTCTGGGGAGGGCTGTATCCACCACCGAAGAGCGTCACATGCTCTATAGCATGCATGTCGCTGAACGTCGCGAAGTAGCTGCCATAGATGGTCTCCTCCAGTTCCGGTTGATTGTACGCCCCCGCGGAAGAAGTCACAGGAACGGATCCGAAATAGCTGATGCCGGCAATGCGTATGAGGTCGTCGTTCGTTTGCTCCTGAAGGATGGATGTCCCATGGGTCTCCTTGCCCCAATAGGTCACCCACTCGCGTGAACGATCTGCGCCATCGAAGCTGGCGATGAGGCCATTCTCTGGTTGAATCGGGTTCGCATCGTAGACCGCATCGTACCAACCGGGTCCGTTCACGATCTCGAGGTCTGGGCTCGTGGTGCTTCCGGTGAGGAAAACATCGCGTTCTGGCCCGATGCTCAAGCCATCCCGCCGAGATACTCATTCAGGCTTCCACCGAGATAGGTGGACCAAAGGACAACTCGCTGTTGCTGAGTTCGATCAGTAGATGTCGAACCCACCGTGATGCGGCTCGCAGTAGGCGACTCCGCCAGGGTTCTCAACGGCCAATCCGGCATTCGGGGTATGGCCAGCCACGACGATTTTCTGGCCGTCTGCTCGGATTGCGAGGGCCTTCTCGTCCAGGGCGCCGCCATAGTAGGAGCGCATGTATAGCTGGTCGGTGACATCGAGGAGGGCTATGAACGCATCGCTACTGACCAGAGACCAGGGCAGATCCATCGAATTCACCGGAGGGCCGTATTGCACCTCTGGAAGCAGACCTTGTATTTCTCCGCAAATAGCCAAATGATGCGTCCCAGGTACTATGTCCATTCCATTCACCTCAGCATCCTGGCCGAAATAGGTGGACCAGATCAATAACCCATCAGGATCAAACTCGGCAAGGAATCCCATGCCGAAGAGTCCGATGTAGTCGTCACTGAAGTAAGCGGGGTCATTGTCAATCGTCCAGAAGTCCTGTTCATTCGTCATTCCACCGATCAGGATGCGCTGGCTCGGGGTTTCGCGGATGGTAATGGCATTGGAATAGGTCCATGAACAACTGAGCACGTCCCCACCAAGGAAGGCGCTCCATTGGATGAGGTAGTCCGCATCGAATTTGGAAACAAACACGACCTCATTGCCCGATATGGAATACGTGAGACCAGGACCCGCAGGGAAGGTCAAGAAGTCCGACTTGGTGTTACCGGTGATGAAGACATTCCCGGCTGCATCCGTTTCCACATCGTTGGTGATGTCGTTCCCATTCCCACCGATGTATGTGCTCCAGCACAGACCGACCTCTTCATACGGCTGCCCACCCAATGGCGGCGGCCCGATCAAGAACACCAGCGGCAATGCTGGGTCGTACGCATCGTATTCCAGCGTTACGATGCCGGTGTTCCCTGCGGCTCGTACTCCACGGTCCAAAGCAGCGGCAGGATGGTATTGAGCGAATCGAACTGGTAGGCCACCGGCTGCGGCAAGCTGATCCATTCATCGGCGAGCAGGATCCGCAGCCAGCCGTTGAGGTCAACGCCCAAGTCGTTCTGGCCCGTGAACTCCAGCTCAATGTCCTTGGGGTCAGCGCCCGGCCACATCACGAACATCACTTTCTGGCCAGGCGTGCCGCTGAAGACCCAGAGGTCGATGAGCGGATACACATTGGGATACACGATCCGGTTGTAGCCCACCACGTTCGTGACGCCCGTTGGTCCGCAATGCGGCAGGTAGAAGTGGCGCTCTTCGATTTTCTCTGATGAGCCGAGCGCATCGGGGTACAAGGGCTTCGGCACCCACCACGGTCATATCCAGGCGCCGCAAGGTGTCCGTGCCACCGAAGGCCGTATCGAGCACAGCATGCGTGAAGGACATGCTGGCCTCTTTGCGGATGAAGGTGCGCGGGAAGCCGCCTTCCGAAACGAAGAGCACATCCTCGCGCAGTTCGCCGTCGGTGTCGATCACCCAGCCGGGATTCGACCAGAGGCCGTAACCCTTCTGCTGCACATCGTCGTTGGGCACGGGCGGGAATACAGGAGGGCTCTGTGCCGCCGCAGTCGTTCCAAGGAGCATGGCGGCTAACCAGCCTAAGCGCTTAGGCGCGGTTCTGCGGTTCTGCGGTTCTGCGGTTCTGCGGTGCGCATGGGGTTTCGGCTTTGGGAGGTGGAAGATAGGCGCGGATGTAGCAGAGCACTGCTTTGGATTCAGATTTCTGCATGGGTCATGGTGGTCAGCTCGGTCATGGTGGCACGATTGGTCGGGGCCTTGATCACCCTTCCTAACTGTACCAGCAATCACTGCGCTCTTGAGGCATCGGTACCTAGCACCGCGCGGATGCATCTGGTTGAATCATTGAAGACTTCTTCCGTGTGTCCCCCACGATTCTACCTTCACCCCATGCCCGCGCCCAAGCTCCTCGATGCGCTACCGCAGCTCGTGAGCGAAGGGCTCATCGCCGCTGAGCAGGCCGAACGCATCCGCGCGCGTTATACGAGCGATGCCGCACAGGGCACCAGTCGAATGCTGCTCGTGTTCGCCATCCTGGGCAGCTTGCTCGTGGGGCTTGGCATCATGCTCATCGTGGCCCACAACTGGGACGATTTCTCGCGGCCGGTGCGCACGGTGCTCGCGGTTGTGCCGGTGCTGATCGGGCAGGCGCTGGTCTGGCATGCGCTGCGCGCCAAGCCCGATGTCCGCGCATGGCGTGAGGGCAGCGCCGTCTTCCTCGCCTGCGCGCTCTTCGCGTGCGTAGCGCTCATCAGCCAGATCTACCACATCGACGGGTCGCTCGATGGCTACCTGCTCACCTGCGCGCTGCTGATCCTGCCGCTGCTCTACCTGCCCGGTTCGTTAATCGTCTCGCTCGGCTACATCGCCACGGTCACGTGGCATGCGGCGGCTTATCACTGGGATGGCCCTGGTCGCATGGCCATGCCTTGGTCCTCGCTAATGCTGCTCTTGGCTGCTGTGCCCATGTACCTCCGCGAAGCACGGATCAGCGGCGAGCGCATCGGCTTCTGGTGGCTCAGTCTGTTCGCAGCACTGAGCGTGGGCTTGATCTCACAATGGTTCTACCGCGATTGGAGCATCGTGCATGTGTTCGGCCTGTTGGGCGTGGCCACGGCCTTCACGCTGGTGCCATGGCTGCACGCGGGCCGCGAGCTGCGCTCTTGGCCGTGGGCGCTCGTTGGCGGGGCGGCGGTGCTCATCAATTTCTTCGTGCTCAGCTATCGCGAGCCCTGGGGATTCCGCTCGGCGGATCGGGATTGGTCCATGGTGGATGCGAGCGAGGCGACCGTGATCGCAGTCTTGGCGTGCATCGGAATCGTCGGGTATGCGATGTCGCTTAAGCGGCGCAGACCGCTCGAACGCTGGCCCTACCCGGAGGCCATGGGCTTCTTCGCGCTCTGTTATGGCGCTGGCCTGCTGCAACCTTGGCTGGCGCCGTTGCTCGTGAACGCCGCGTTGCTCGCCATGGGCGTGGTCACGGTGCGCGCGGGCATCGCAGCCGATTCGCTCAAGCGCATGAACCTCGGACTGGCCATCATCGGCCTCACCGTGCTGCTGCGCTTCCTCGATACGGACATGAGCTTCGCGCTGCGCGGATTGGCCTTCATCGCCATCGGCGGCGGCTTCCTGTACATGAACCTGCGCATGGTGCGCCAGCGCGATAAGCAGAAGCATAGCGCATGAACCGCAAGCCGCTCCTCTTCCTCGGCATCGCGCTCGCGCAGCTCGCCGTACCGGCGTGGATGATTGCGGGCCGCGAGCGCGTGCTCAGCCAAGGCGAGGTGTTCAAGTTCAAGACAGCGCCCATAGATCCGCGCGATCCCTTCCGGGGCGAGTACGTGCGTCTCGATTTCGAGGCGGAGAGCGCGGTTCCTGGCAAGCGCCGGATCCGGTGACCCATCGCAGGGCTGCAGCCTGATGAGCAAGGGGCGTATGCCATCCTGGGCATCGACTCCGCAGGATTCGCGCGGATAACTGCGTTGGTGGACAACCTCCTGCTAGGGCGCGTTCATCCGCAGTTCTATTCAACTCGGCGAATGAGCAGCGCATCGACCGCGTGTTCCTGCCTTTCGACCGCTTCTACCTGGAGGAAGGGGACGGCGCGAAGACCGAGGAGCTCTTGCAGCCGCAATGGAACGATGGCCAGGTGTCACAGCCGCTGCCGGCTTACGTACTGGTGCGCGTGCTCAATGGTGAAGCCGTGATCGAGGACCTGATCGTGGATGAGCGCTCCATCCATCAGTGGCTCGCAGACCCGTCCTTGGAGCCGAGTGCCGCAGGGGTCAACGCCGTGACGGATACCCTTACCCTTCCGACGGATTCCGCATCAGTGCCTGCTTCTCCCGTTCCAGCACCGTGATCGATGCGCCCACGCTGGCCATCACCGGCGCTAGCATCAAGCCGATGAGCGGGATCTTCATCAGCAGGCTGAAGCACATGCCGTTGGCCAGCACGGCGCCTAGTTGGCTGTTCACCGCCCGCGTGCTCTCACCAATGCGCATGCGCCTCCGCTCGAACACGTAATCGAACATGCTGAAGCCATAGAAGTACGACGACACCAGGAAGAGCAGGATGAAGCTGATGGGGGTGATGAGCGGCAGGAAGAATGAAGCGACCCAGATGGCTACGGTGATCGCCAGCTCGAGCACGCCGTTGCGCATGGCCACCAGTGCGCCGCGCAGGGCATCCTTCATCAACTGCCGCCAACTGAACGGGAATCGCCTGCCGGTGAGCTTCTCTTCTGCCAGCTCGCTCGCATAGGCCAGCAACGGCGAGAGCAGCACCAGCACGATGTACTTGTTGGCAACGAAGAGCAGGTAGCCGATAGCCAGGCGGAGGATCCAGCGCACGATCGTCTCCCGCGCACCGTTCACGGCGGCCTTCAAGCTCTCCCACCAGTCATCGGCGCTGGCCTGAGCCACGGGCAGCTCCAGCCACACGGCCAGTTGCGCGCTGGCGGCCTCCACCATGCCTTCCATGGCATGGAAGAACCCATAGAAGAGCGCCACCCACAGCACGATCGGCACCAGGAACATCCAGCCCATGCCATTGCGCAGGGTGAAGCGGAAGGCGCCGAAGAAGCCGTTGAGGCCAAGTCCGAAGTCGCGCATGGGGCGAAGTAATACGCTTTGGGTGGAGAGGTGAGTGTTGGGCTAGCTCACGGGCCAAGGCCTGATGAAGGTTGAACAATCCCGACCAATTCAGCGGTGGGCCCAACCCCCAATTGGCCAGCAATTAAGTTTGTCCCCACAATGGACCTCAGCAAGATCATCACCGTAGCGGGCAAGCCCGGATTGCACCGTGTCGTGGCGCAAGGCCGCCAAGCCATCATCACCGAATCGCTGGCCGATGGCAAGCGTGCACCGGTGCCCTTGAGCGTGAAGGTGAGCAGCCTCGATGAGATCAGCATGTTCACCACCGGCGACGATGTGCTGCTGAAGGACGTGCTCGCGAAACTGCACGAGGTGAACGGCGGAGGCGCCGCCGTTGATTCGAAGAGCGACGACAACACGCTTTGGGAGGCGCTGCTCAAGGCCCTGCCCACTGCCGACCGTTCGCGCATTTACGCCAGCGATGTACGCAAGCTCTTCACCTGGTACGGACAGCTGCTGAAGGCCGGCGAGTTCGAGAAGAAGGAGGAGGAGCCGGCGAAAGAGGCCGAGCACAAAGAGGCCGCTCCGGAGAAGAAGACCGTCGAGAAGGCCGCGAAGAAGAAGGCCGACAAGGCCGCCAAGGTGAAGCCGGCGAGCAGTGGCGCGCCCAAAGCCGCCACCGTGCGTCGGGGCGGACAACGCGGCAGCTGAGCCGCAGCGAACCAAGCGGGGTCCGACAGGGTTTCAAGTGAGTCGCTGAGCCGCGTCAGCAAGCGGGCGGTGCGCCCGTCTATCTTGCTCGCCCATCGCAACGCATGAAACGCATCCGTACGCTCTCCGCTCGCACTTTCGCTTTCGCTGTCATCCTGGGCCTCGTGTCCGTGCTGGTGGCTTGGAACCAGGACCGGCTCCCGGAAGCCAAGGCGTACCACTCGCAGGCCGAGATCGACGCTTTC
Source organism: Flavobacteriales bacterium (assembly GCA_016705545.1). GTDB lineage: Bacteria > Bacteroidota > Bacteroidia > Flavobacteriales_F > PHOS-HE28 > PHOS-HE28. Next base: position 577,552 of record JADIYA010000001.1, on the reverse strand, counting down.
CGCGGCGGCGGACAAGGGCTCTCCAGCGGCGCCAACAACTTCTTCCGCGCCAGCGGCGATTGCTACGGCTGCCATGGCCCTGACAACATCGGCCCCGTGTTCGCCAACCGCGATGCCAACGGCAACGATGTGAACCCGATTGATGCGTGGCGCAGCTCCATGATGGGCAACAGTGCCCGTGATCCCTTCTGGCGCGCCAAGGTGAGCCATGAGGTGAGCGTGAATCCGGGCCATCAGACGGCATTGGAGGACAAGTGCACCAGTTGCCACGCCCCGATGGGCCGCTACGACAAGCACCTCATGGGTGCAGGGCCCTTCAGCATCGCTGAGCTCGTGCAGGACCCCATCGCCCTTGATGGCGTGAGCTGCCTGGCCTGCCACATGCAGAAGCCGGATAGTCTGGGCCTGCTGTTCAGCGGCAACCTGAAGTTCGAGACCAGCGGCATCCTCTACGGCCCTTTCGGTGGACCTGAAGAGGAGCCCATTTTCGGATCGCCCATGGCCGGCTTCGTTGGCTACGAGCCGCTCTACGGCGCGCACATCACCGATGCGGGCACGTGCGCTGGCTGCCATACGCTCATCACTGAGACCGCCGATCTCGACGGCAATCTCACCGGCGATGAGTTCGTGGAACAGGCCACCTACCACGAGTGGCTCAACTCCTCCTTCAACACCGATGCGGACCCCGAGAACGGGCTCAGCTGCCAGGCCTGCCACATGCCGCGTATCGACGACGCCGTGGTAATCTCCGCTCTCTACGATTTCCTCACTCCGCGCACGCCGTTCGGCAAGCACCACCTTGTCGGCGCCAACGTGTTCATGCTGAACCTGCTCAAGCATAACAACACCGCACTTGAGCTTACCGCCAACCAGGTGCATTTCGACAGCACCATTGCCCGGACCGAACGAATGCTGCAACAGCAGACGCTTTTGATCGAGACCACCGTGGTCGACCGCACCGCCGACCTGGCCTCCATCGACGTGAAGCTCACCAACCTCGCCGGTCACAAGTTCCCCAGCGGTTATCCCGCGCGCCGCGCGTTCATCGAGCTGCATGTGCAGGACGATGCGGGCAATACCCTCTTCCGCAGCGGCAATTGGGACGGCACGTACGAAGTCGTGGGGCACGATGCCGATTGGGAGCCGCACCATGACGTGATCAACAGTGAGGACCAGGCGCAGATCTACGAGATGGTCATGGGCGATGTGAACGGTGATAAGACCACTGTGCTCGAACGCGCGAAGGAGCCTTTGAAGGACAACCGCCTCACGCCTCTCGGCTTCTCCACCTCGCACATCAGCTACGACACCACGCTGATCGCGGGCGTGCCGCCGGCCGACCTAGACTTCAACAAGTATCCCAATGGCACCGAGGGCAGCGGAACGGACATCACGCATTACCAGATCGCCATGGGCGGTTACTCAGGGGCGATCACCGTTACGGCGCGCGTGTGGTACCAGAGTGCGCCGCCGCGCTGGATGGAAGAGATGTTCGAGTTCAACACGCCCGCTATCGACACCTTCCGGGACATGTATGAGGCCGAGGACGGCAGCCCGATACTGGTGAAGGAGGAGGTGATCGTGGATACGAGCCTGGAGATCGACAACCTCGCCGAAGCGGGCATCCGCATCTTCCCCAATCCTGTTCACGATGGACTGCTCCGGATCGAGGGCATCAGCGAGAAGGTGCGCAGCATCGAGGTGCTCGATATGAAGGGATCGCGCCTAGCCTTTTTGCGCCGCAACGGCGAGCGGAGCTTCACCGTGCGCCTTCCCGACATGCCAGGCACCTACCTGGTGGTGATCGAAGTGACCGGCAAGCGCCTCGTGGAGCGCGTGGTGAGGCCCTAGCGCCTCTACCTTGCCGCCATGAAGACCTCAGGCCTGCTGCTTGTCGCAGCGTTCGCACCAATGCTCGCGGGCGCTCAGAACCCGGTGATCCAAGGCATCCTCGACGAGGTGCGCATTGATAGCATGATGCTATGGGTGAATGAGGTCAGCGGCGAAATGCCTGTGATGATCAATGGGCAGGAGCACACCTTGCTGAGCCGGCACAAGAACAACGAAGGCAACAACCTCGCGCAGGCCTGGTTGATGCAGAAGCTGGTGCAGCTCGGCTATGCGCCCGTGGAGCAGCCCTTCAACAGCACGGGAAGGAACATCCTGGTGACCAAGCCCGGCAACGGCAGCACGGAGCAGATCGTGATCATCTGCGCGCATTACGATGCCATGCCGGCCGGTATCGTGAACGCCCCGGCAGCCGACGACGATGGCAGCGGCGTGTCAGCGGTGCTTGAAGCGGCACGCGTGCTGCGCGATGTCGACTTCGTTCATCCCATCGTATTCGCGCTCTGGGACGAAGAGGAGCAAGGCAAGGTGGGCAGCGCGTTCTATGCCGGTGCCATGGCGTCCAACGATGCGCTGATCAAGGCCGTGATCAACATGGACGCCATCGCCTACGATGGCAACGCCGATGCCAAGGCGCGCATCCACACGCGGCCCATCGCCAACTCGCTGGCCATCGCCGACACGGTCTTCAGCGTGCATCAGCAATACGGCATCGGTCTCGACCTGATCCTCACCAACCCCGGCGCCACCTACAGCGACCATGCTTCGTTCTGGAACGAGGGTTACGGCGCCGTGCTCGTGATCGAGGAGTTCACCAACGACGGCAACCCATACTACCACACGCCCAACGACCGCGTGCAGTACTTCGATGTGCCCTACTTCGAGAAGCTCGCCAAGCTGAGCATCGCCAGCACCGCCGCGCTCGCTATCCCGGTTACGGACGGTATGTCCGTAACGGATCATGCGGAGCCGGTCGCCGCGATGTACGCCTACCCGAACCCGGCCAGCGATGCCGCAGGTCTGTGGATCGAGCTGCCCGTTGCAGCGCGTGCTCGTGTATCCCTGCACGATGCGCTGGGACGCGAGCTGCTGCTGCTGCACGATGCCGACCTGCCTGCAGGCCGTTCCGGATTCCGCGTGCCCATGCACGCCTTGCCCGCAGGCGGCTATGTCGCCCGCGCGTTCTTCGGCGGAAAGGAGTCCTCAGCGCTCCGCCTGGTGAAACTGCCCTGATCACTCCTTGACGAATGGCTTGGCCACCACGCGGCCTTCGCGATCCGTGATCAGCAGGAAGTAATTCGAGGGCTTCAGCGCGCTTACATCCAGCGTCAACACGCGGACCGCCGCGATGCCCTGGTCCATCACCACTTCACCGCTGAGGCTGATCACGGAGATCGATCGCGCATCGACGCCACCCAGATCAACGATCAGCTGATCGGCCGCTGGCATCGGGCTCAGGCGCACATCAGCAGCAACGCCGACCTCGGCAACGCCCGTTGGGTCGATTACCGTGATGGTGCCGAACTGCGTGGCAGCATGCCCATTCCCATCGCATTCGTAGTTGTACACGCCTGGGATGGTGAAGGTGAAGGTGTAAGTCCAATTCCCGCTTGCGGTGTTGCCGCTTGTGAAGCCTTGCGGGTTGCTCGGGAAATCGCCCAAGGTGCCATTCACATTGTGCGTGCCGCTCTGGTTCTCCCAGCGCACCTGATCGCCCACATCGATGGTGAGGAATTGCGGGCTGTAGTAGGGGTCGGTGCTGCCGATGGTGCTGCCTCCGGATTGCACGATCCAAAGTGCGGCGGAAGCGCTGAAGGGGAGCAGGAGCAGGAAGGAGACGAGAAGACGCATGCGATTCTTGGTTTGGTGCGAAAGATACCCGGGGAACTAACCGGCCCCGATCATCCTCAGCCCGATGCTTGGCATCGCACTTACCGGACGCCCGGCATCACCCGTTCGTCGATAAAGCCAAGCACTTTCTCCATCAAGTGCAGGCGGTCCTTGCCGCGCACGTTATGGCCATGGCCCGGGTAGTTGAAGAAATCCACTTGGACGCCAGCGGCCACACAGGCTTTGAGGAACTGGTAGCTGTGCTCGGGCACCACCGTATCGTCCTTGCCGCCGGTGATGATCAGCAATGGATCCTTCAGGTCCTTGGCGTAGTTGCTCAGCGTTGTGGTGGAGTAGCCCTCGGGGTTCTCTTGGGGTGTATCCATGTAGCGCTCGCCGTACATCACTTCATACAGGCTCCAATCGATCACCGGCCCGCCGGCCACGCCCGCTTTGAATACGCCGGGGTGCCGCGTGAGCATGGCGGTGGTCATATGCCCGCCGTAGCTCCATCCGTGGACGGCTAAGCGGTCGCCATCCACCCAGGGCTGCTGCTTCAGCCAAGCCACACCGCGCATCTGGTCCTTCACTTCCACCACGCCGAGCTGCCGGTGCACCACTTGCTCAAAGTCACGGCCCCGATTCGGCGTCCCATGCCCGTCAACGGTGAAGACCACATAACCGCGCTCGGCTGCGTGCAGCATCCATGGCGATGCTCCGCCCAGGAAGCTGTTGCTCACCAGTTGCACATGCGGTCCGTTGTACACGTAGATGAGCACCGGGTAGCGCTGCCGCGATTGAAAGGTGCTCGGCTTGATCACGCGCGCGTTGAGCATGTCGCCGTTCTCGCCTGCGATGCTGAGCAGTTCGACCTTGCCCGATGCGTATCCGGCGTAGGGGTCTTTCGCATCCACGAGCGTCTTCATCATTGCTCCGTTGCGCGTATTCCGGATCACGCTGCGGTTGGGCACCGTGAGGCTGCTCCAGGTGTCGATCACGTACTTGCCATCGCTGCTGATCTGGCCGTGGTGCGAGCCCGGCTCGCTCGTGAGACGGGTGGTGCGCCCGTTGGCGAGGTCGATGCGGTAGAGGTGCGCCTCCAGCGCACCGGCGGGATTCTTCGGGTCGATGCTGCCTGTGCCCTCGACGATCGCGAAAGACTCCTTGGGGTCGAGGCCCACGATGCGGTCCACCTCCCACGCGCCCTTGGTGAGCTGGCGCACGAGGCCCTTGCTCACGTCGTACAGATAGAGGTGCTGCCAGCCATCGCGACGGCTCCGCCAGATGAATTGCGTGGGCCGCGTCTTCAGGTGATGCGCGGCCTGCAACGGCTCCACGTACTTCTCGTCGCGCTCGGTGAACACGGTGCCCTTGGCCTCGCCGGTGGCGGCATCGTAGCGTACCATGCGCAGGATCTGTGTGGCACGGTCCAGGTGCGCCACAAGCAGGTGCTTCTCATCGGGCTCCCAGCTGATGTTGGTGAGGTACTGGTCCAGCGGCTCGCCGCTCTTCAGGAAGATCGTAGCGCCAGTGGCCAGGTCATGCACGCCGATCGTGACGTGGTGGCTGGCCTGCCCCGCCATCGGGTAGCGGATGGGCTCGAAGGTGCTGGGCTTGGTGCCGATGTCCTCAAGCATGTAGGTGGTCACCATCGATTCATCCATGCGGTAGAAGGCGAGCTTTCCGCCCTTGGGCCCCCAGAACAGGCCCTTTTCCACGCCGTATTCCTGCCGGTGCACGCTCTGCCCGTTCACGATGCCGTTGCCGCCATCGCTCGTGATCGGCGTGGGCTTGTTCTTGCCCTGTCCGGCGCGCATCACCATGATGTTGTCGTCCTTCACGAAGGCCACGGCACCCGTGCCGGGCTCGATCTCCTCATGGCCGGCCCCGGATTCGATCCTGGTCACTGCTTGCAATTCGGCTTTCGTGAGGTCGTAGGCGTAGAGCCGCTGGTTGTGCAGGAAGGTGAAACGGTTGGCGTCGCTCCACGAGACCGGCAGCCATGCTTTCAGCTTCGCGCTATCCGGGAGCTGCGCATTGATCGCGCTCAATTCCACCAGCACACGGTCCATTCTCTTGCCGATGTCGCCGCGCATGAGCTGCTCGCCCTTCACATAGCTGTATCGTTGCGCGCCTTCGATCCATTGCAGGCCGCGCAGGCGCTCCGGCGCGAGCTCGGTGCCGGCTTTGAGCACGGCATCTTTCAGGGTGAGCGGTTGCTGCTGGGCGGAAAGCAGCAGGGCAGCGCCAACGAACAAGGGCGCCAGAAGTGCGCGGAGTGCAAGCATGAGATTCGGATTGCGGTGGGCGAAGATGCCTAGAAGCATTCTCAGAATTCCTTTCGGAATGCGAGCCGGAGGATTTTCGCGACCAGACGAGGCGCGAAACCTGCGCAGAGCTGGACGTTCTGCAAGGGTTGAGCAACGACGTATGGGCGCAAAAAGGCCCGGCGATGCCCGAAGGGGATTTTAAGACTGCTTCTGATGCCTGCGATCACTCCGGATCACTGAACGCCGGATCGTTCAGGAAGCGCTCATCGGTGAGGGCCTCCAGGAAGGCCTTGAGGTCGGCGCGCTCCTGGGCATCAAGGTCGATCTGGCCGCCGGTCCAGGGCCACATGTGGTTGTCGAGGTTGGGCTCGTTGATGTTCACGCTGTCGGCGTAGAAATCGATCACTTCTTCCAGCGTCGCGAAGCGCCCGTCGTGCATGTAGGGTGCGGTGACGGCGATGTTGCGCAGGCTGTTCACCTTGAAGCGGCCGCGATCGTTCACCAGGCCGGTGATCTCGGCCAATCCTTGATCCGGTCCGGGCGCCATGCCGATGTTGCGCAGGTCGTGGTCCTGGAAGAGCGGCGCCATGTGGCAGAGGTCGCACTGCGCTTCGCCGAAGAAGAGGTCCTTGCCGCGCACCTGGGCATCGGTCATGGCCGTGGCATCGCCGCTGTAGGAGTAGCGGTCGAAGGGCGAATCGAAGCTGAGCAAGGTGCGCTCGAATTGCGCGATGGCCTTCACCACGCGCGTGCTGTCGATATCCGATGATCCGAAGGCGTGTGCGAAGAGCTCGGGATAATCGGGCAATCGGCGGAGCCGCTCCTCCACTACGGGCCAACTGTTCCGCATCTCCAGATGATTCACCACAGGACCGAAGGCCTGCTCTTCGAGCGATGCCGCGCGACCATCCCAGAAGAAGAAATGGTCCCACAGCATGTTCTGCACAGGCATCGATTGCCGTCGGCCTATGGATCCGTCCGTTCCGAGCGAGAAACGGCGCGGATCACTGAAAGCGAACTCCTGCTGGTGGCAGCTCCCACAGCTAAGGCTGTAGTTGTCGGACAGCGCTTTCTCATAGAAGAGTTTGCGGCCCAGCGCCACACCTTCAACGGTGAGCGGATTGTCGGCGGGCAGGTTCATCGGATGCGGCTGGTTCAGCGCCCAGGGCGGCAGTTCCAGCGCCAAGGGCGTGGGCCCCGTGAAGACATCGCTCTGCTCCACGGCGGGGTCCTTCCGGCACGCAACGATGGCGAGCAGGGCGACGAGGATGGGGAGATGGCGCCGCATGCGTGGCGAAGATCGATAGCGCGCCGATCATGCGGCTCATTCGGGCGGTCCGAATAGCGGGTCGGCGAGGAAGGCCGAATCGGTGAGCGTGCGCAAGAAGGCCACCAGGTCCATACGGTCCTGCATGGAGAGCCGCACCTCGCCTTTCCGCCAAGGTAGCATGTGCTCATCGAGCGTGGGTGATGCCGTGAATACATCATCCGCATAGAAATCGACAACCTCCTCCAGCGTGGCGAATCGACCATCGTGCATGTAAGGCGCGGTCACGGCGATGTTCCGGAGCGAGGCTGTCTTGAAGCGACCCGCGTGCCAAGGCAGGCCGGTGCGGCCGCCCATGCCGAGATCCGTGTGCGCACTATCGAGCCCGATGTTCAGCACATGGTGCCCCTTGAAGAGCGGCGGCTCGTGGCAATCGACGCAATGCGCGCGGGTGAAGAACAGGTCCTTGCCACGGATCTCCTGAGGCCTTAGCGCATCCCGTTGCTTCAGGTAGAAGTAGCGGTCGAATCGCGAATCGAGCGAGACCATGGTGCGCTCGAACTGCGCCAGGGCGAAGGCCACGCGCAGGCTATCGATGCGATCATCGCCGAAGGCCGCGGCGAAGAGCGGCGGGTAGCGCTTGTCCTGCGCAAGGCGCGCGCAGACCTCGCTCCATCGGCTGGCCATCTCGCGGTGCGCGGTCACGGGCTCAAAGGCTTGCAGTTCGAGGCTCAGCGCGCGGGCATCCCAGAAGAAGAAATGGTCCCAGGCCAGGTTCATCAAGGGCATCGTGTTGCGCGCGGTGCGCATGCCCTTCATGCCCGGGGAGAAGCGCGCGCTATCGGCGAAGGCGAAGCGATGCAGGTGGCAGCTGGCGCAGGAGAGCGAGCCATCGGCGCTCAACGCTTTCTCATGGAAGAGCAGTCGGCCCAGCGCCGCGCCCTCCACGGTGAGCGGATTGTCGTAGGGGAAGTCGAGGCGGAGGCTGGTGTCGGCGATGGCCCAGCCGGGGAGCTCCAGCTGCAAGGGCGTGGGGCCGCTTCGCCCAGCCTGCTTCGATGGGTGATGGCACGCGGCGATAATGAGCGTGATAGCGACGAGCACCGCGCGATGGGTCATGCGACGAAGGTCGGGGACAGGCATTCAACCCTCAACCAACAACCACTCGAATCAAGCCGTCATTGCGAGGCCGTGCGAAGCAACAACCCTCAACCTCCTAAACCACATTCACCTCCCGCTCCAGTTCTACGCCGAAGCGCTCGCGCACGCTGCGCATCACCTGATCGCTCAGGTCCCAGATCTCAGAGCCGGTGGCGCCGCCATGGTTCACCAGCACCAGTGCCTGCTTCTCATGCACGCCGCAATGGTCAAGGCGCTTGCCCTTCCAGCCGCATTGCTCAATGAGCCAGCCTGCCGCGAGTTTGCTATGGCCTTCGCCTGCGGGATAGACCGGTGCGTTCGGGTGATCCAGTTTGATGCGCTCGGCAATCGTTGATTCCACTACCGGGTTCTTGAAGAAGCTGCCCGCGTTGCCCAGCACCTTCGGATCGGGCAGTTTGCTGCTGCGGATGGCGATCACCGCGGCGCTCACATCCTTGATAGTGGGTTGCGTCACGCCCATCCGCGCCAACTCGCCTTGGATGTCGCCATAAGCCGTGCGGATGATGTGATCGCGCTTCGTGAGCTTCAAGCTGACATTCAGAATGATGAAACGATCCTTGCCCTCGCGCTTGAAAAAGCTCTCGCGGTAGCCGAAGGCGCATTCACTCAGTCCGAAGGTGATGATCGCGCCATCGCTGATGCGCAGGGCTTCCAACGAAACGAACGCATCCTTCAGCTCCACGCCATACGCGCCGATATTCTGCATGGGCGCCGCGCCCACTTTGCCGGGGATCAGGCTGAGGTTCTCAATGCCGCCCCAGCCCTGCGCCACCGCGTGCAGTACCAGGTCGTGCCACACCACGCCCGCCCCGGCCTTCACGTTAACATGATCCGCGTCCTCGCGCACTACCTCGATGCCCGGCACTTCATTCAGCAGCACGAGGCCATCGAAATCGCGGGTGAACAGGATGTTGCTGCCGCCGCCAAGAACGAGGCGGGGCATAACGCTCAGCTCCGGGGCAGCGAGTAAGCCCCGCAGTTCATCCGCAGTCGTGAAGCGAGCAAACGCTTCGGCCTTAGCGGCGATGCCGAAGGTGTTATAGGGCTGGAGGTCGGCGTGACGGAGGAGGGGCATTCGGAGCGCAAGTTTACCGGAGACGCCCCCGTTACTTTCACCGCCGCGCAAGGTGGTTGTACACAGCGCACGGAAGAACGAGCATGCGCGCCATCGTCTGCGTCACCAACGACCTCAGCACCGACAACCGTGTACACCGCACCTGCGTGGTGCTGCGCGAGCTGGGCCACGAGGTGCTGCTGGTGGGGCGCGAATTGCCCGAGAGCCTTCCGCTGCAGCGGCCGTACGTCACCAAGCGCATGCGGCTGCTCTTCCGCAAGGGGCCGCTGTTCTACGCCGAGTACAACCTGAGGCTCTACTTCTTGCTGCTCGCAACGCGTGCGGGTCTGCTCGTAGCCAACGACCTCGACACCTTGCTGGCCTGCTACCTCGCGAAAGGCCAGCGCGCACTGGTGTACGACAGCCACGAGTACTTCACAGAGGTGCCCGAGATCCAGGGCCGATTCGCGAAGCGCGTATGGCTGGCCATCGAGCGCTGGAGTTTCCCGAAGCTGGAGCACGTGATCACGGTGAATGGCAGCATCGCCAAGGCTTACCGCGAGCGCTACGGGGTGCCGGTTGAAGTGGTGCGCAACATCCCCATGCACAAGGAGCTCGGTCCGCTGCCGTCCCGCAGCGATCTGGATCTGCCCGAGGATCGCTTCATCCTCGTCCTGCAGGGCAGCGGCATCAACGTGGACAGGGGCGGGGAGGAGGCCGTGCTGGCCATGAAGGAATTGCCGGAAGCCCTGTTGCTCATCATCGGCGGCGGCGATGCCTGGCCAGTGCTGGAGCGGTTGGTGAAGGAGCATGCATTGCAGGACCGCGTACGACTGCTGCCGCGCATGCCCTACGAGCGCATGATGCAGTACACGCGCAACGCCGACCTCGGCCTCTCGCTCGACAAGGACACCAACCTCAACTACCGCTTCAGCCTACCCAACAAGCTCTTCGACTACTTCCGCGCGCACATCCCGGCGCTTGTGACCAATCTGCCAGAGGTAGCAGGCATCGTGCGCAAGTACGAGGCGGGTGTGGTGATTCCGCGCTGCGAGCCAGCATTGATCACGGCTGCTGTAAAGGCCCTGATCGCAGATGCCGAGCGCCGCAAGCAGCTGCGGCTTAACGCTATTTTCGCCGCCACTGAATTGGATGGCGAGCGCGAGAAGGAAGCGCTGAGGGCCTTCCTGCACCGCGTTGCCTGAGCGCCACCTCCATATCGTCAGCTTCGATGTTCCTGCGCCGCCCAGCTATGGTGGCGTGATCGACGTGTACTTCAAGGCGAAGGCGTTGGCCGAGCTTGGCGTGAAGGTGCACCTGCATTGCTTCCAGTACGGTCGATCGAAGGCGAAGGAATTGGAGCGCTTCTGCGCAAGTGTTCACTACTACCCGCGGAACACAGGCAAACTGCAATTGCTCAATGCGCTGCCCTACGTGGTGGTGAGCCGACGGAGCGATGCACTGATGGAGCAACTGCTGAGGGATGATCACCCCATCCTCTTCGAAGGCCTTCACTGCTGCTACCACCTCGGCGATCCGCGCTTGCAAGGCCGCACCCGCATCGTGCGCGCGCACAACGTGGAGCACGAATACTATGGCGCCCTGGCGAAGGCCGCATCGAACACATTCCGCCGCACTTACTTCATCAACGAGGCGCACAAGCTGCAGCGCTTCGAGCCGGTGCTGGCCGAAGCCACGCGCGTGCTGGCGATCTCGCCCAAGGACGAGGCCTACTTCGGGTCGCACTTCCACAACGTGGCGCATGTGCCGGCCTTCCACGCCAGCGAGAAGGTGGAGGTGCCCGATGGCCTCGGGGATTTCGCGTTCTACCACGGCGCCTTGGGCGTGGCCGAGAACGATCAGGCGGCGCTGTACCTCGTGCAGAAAGTCTTCGATGATTTACCGGTGAAGCTCATCATTGCTGGCAGCGATGCCAGCAATGAATTGAAGCGAGCAGTAGCGAGATCAACGAATGTTGAATTGCGCGAAGGCATCGCCACGCCCGAGATCCATGAACTCGTGCGCACCGCACAAGTGAACGTGCTGCCCACCTTCCAAGCCACGGGCATCAAGTTGAAATTGCTGCTCTGCCTCTTCACCGGCCGCCATGTGGTGTGCAATTCGCCCATGGTGGAAGGAACGGGCCTCGAAGGGCTCTGCCACGTTCACGACGACTCTAAGGGCATGGGCGAGAGCATACTCGCCTGTATGGGCAAGCCCGCGAATGGCCAGGCCTTGGAGGAGCGTGCGCAAGTGCTGGAGGAACGCTTCAGTAACAGGAGGAACGCGGAGCGGATCGTTGGGTTGCTGGGGTAACGCGCTACACCGCACCCACCGCCCCCAACTCCAGGAGCTTCCCTTCCTCGCACCGCACCACTCGCGTGTTCAGCTTCTTCATGTGGGTGTAGTCGTGCGTGGCCATGATCACGCTGCGGCCTTGGGTGCTGATGGCGAATAGCAGGTCGAGGATCTCGCCGGTCGTCTCGGGGTCGAGGTTGCCGGTGGGCTCGTCGGCGAGGATCAGCTCGGGGTCGTTCACCAGCGCGCGGGCGATGCTCACACGTTGCTGCTCGCCGCCGCTGAGCTCGTGCGGCATCTTGTAGCCCTTGTTCGCGAGGCCCACTTTCTCCAGCACCTCCTGCCCGCGGGCGTCCATGGCCTTGCGGTCGGTCCAGCCGGTGGCGCGCATCACGAAGAAGAGGTTCTCCTGCACCGTGCGGTCGCTCAGCAGCTGGAAGTCCTGGAACACGATGCCGATCTTCCGCCGGAGGTAGGGCACTTGTGCGCGCTTCAGTTTCCGCAGGTCGAATCCGCAGCAGAAGCCCTCGCCCTCGGTGAGCGGCACGTCGCCGTAGAGCACGCGCATGAGGCTGCTCTTGCCGCTACCGGTGCGGCCGATGAGGTACAGGAACTCGCCCTTGTACACGGCGAAGTCGACATTGTTGAGCACCAGGTTCTCACGCTGGAAGATGCGTGCGTTGTTGAGCTGGACGAGCGGTGCGGTTGACATGATCGGGGACAAAGGTGCGCACGCATCCAATACGATCGCCCCATGGCGCGTTGGCTCTGGCGGCCCGACGCTTGCGAAGCACCAACAAGCGAGGGTGGAAATCTCCACCGGCGCAGCGCCAAGCGCCCCGTGCCGCCCCGTGAACTTTGAACGCTTGATGATGACCCTGATCACGCGCCTTACCGCACTGCTGGCCGCCCTCGCACTTAGCCTGCTCGTCCATGCCCAGCGGCCCGCCCATTACACCCATCAGGATGCCGACCTGATCAACGCGATCGAGCTCTTCGGCATGGAGAAGTATGGCGCCGCCCAGTACGAGTTCCAGCGCGTGGCCGACCGTATCGGCGACCTGCACGACCCGCGCCGCACCGAAGCCGAGTTCTACGTCGCCCTGTGCAGCGTGCGTCTCTTCAACGACGATGCAGGGTACCGCCTCAAGCGCTTCATGACCGAGCACCCCGAGGACCTGCATGTGCCACTGATCAAGCTCGAGCTCTTCCGCCACAGCTTCAACCAAAAGGATTGGAAGGATGTGATCGCCTGGAGCGACCAGGTGAACGCCTCGACCTTGAGCACCAGCGATGCTGAGGAGTTCCATTTCAAGCGCGGCTACGCCTTCTTCCAGACCGGCAACAGCGAGAAGGCCCTGGCCGAATTCGCGCAGGTGAAGGACAGTGACGGCCTCTTCGGCGCTCCTGCGCTCTATTACACCTCGCACATCCAATACGAGCGGGGCAACCACGAGACCGCCCTGCAGGGCTTCCGCAAGCTCGAGCGCAACGCGGACTTCGCCCCGCTGGTGCCCGTTTACATCGCCGAGATCCTCTTCGTGCAGGGCAAGTACGATGAGCTGGCCGAGTACGTGAAGCCCTTGCTCGCTGATCCGCAAGGCATCAAGCGGCAGGCGGAGATCAACCGCCTGGCAGGCGAGGCCAACTACCGCCGCGGCAACTACGCCGAAGCGCTGCCCTACCTTCAGAAGAGCGCCCAGCGCGTGGGCGTTGACCGCAGCGACCGTTACATCCTCGGCTATGCCTACTACAAGACCGGCGATTGCCAGAAGGCGCTCGCTGAGCTGATCGTCGTGGCCAATGCCGACGACAGCCTCGCGCAGCTCGCCAGCTACCACATGGCCGATTGCTACCTCAAGCTGAACGAGAAGAACTACGCCCGCAACGCCTTCAAGAAAACCTATGAGATCGGCAAGCCGGGCGAGGGCGAATCGAAGGGCGACGCGAAGGTGACCGAGGATGCCCTCTTCCAATACGCCAAGCTCGCCTACGAGCTCAGCTTCGATCCCTACCATGAGGCCATCACCGCGTTGCGCAGCTACCTGCGCGCGTACCCGAACACCCCGCGTCGAGATGAGGCTTACGAGTTCCTGCTGAACGTGTATCTGAAGACGCGCAACTACGAGGATGCGCTCGCTTCATTGGATGAGATCCAGAACAAGGACCTCCGATTGCGAGAGGCTTACCAGAAGCTCGCGTACAACCGCGGCGTGGAGCTCTACGAAGGCCGCAAATACGCCGATGCCGCGCTCTTCTTCGAGCGGGCGCTGAAATACCCGGTGAACCAGGGGACCAATGCGCGCGCCCACTTCTGGATGGCCGAGAGTCATTATGGGAAGGGCGACCTCACTGCAGCGCTTCAGAAGTACGACGATCTGCGCAACTCCCCCGGCTCTTACAGCACCGACCTGTATGAGCAAGCCGGCTACGGCATGGGTTACGCCTACCTGAAGCAGAAGGACTACGCCGAGGCTGCTGTGGCCTTTCGCCGCTACGTGCTGAGCAGGAAGGGCGAAGCGAGGCAACGCGCCGACGCCATGCTCCGAACCGGCGACTGCTACTTCGTGCTGAAGGACAACGAACAGGCGGTGAAGTGGTACGACGATGCCATGCGCACCGGCTCCTCCGACCGGGACTACGCCATGTACCAGAAGGGCGTTTGCCAAGGCCTGTTGCGCAAGCATCCGGAGAAGATCGCCACGCTGAAGGCCCTGCTGGCCGAATTGCCCAATTCACGCTACGCCGCCGACGCCAAGTTCCAGCTCGGTGAGACCTACATCGTGCAGGGCAGCGACAGTGAGGCGCTCACGAGCTATTCGCAGGTGGTGAGCCAGCACCCCAACAGCCCGCTGGTGCGGCAGGCCATGCTGCAGAGCGCGCTCATCCAAAAGCGCCAGGGACGCACGGAGGAGGCCATCGCCGGATTCAAGGCCGTGGTGGAGAAGTACCCCACCATGGATGGCGCGCGTGACGCGCTCGCCGGACTGGAGAACATCTACATCGAGCTGGGCCGCGTGAGCGAGTACGAGACCTACGTGCGCTCGTTGAAGTGGGTGGACCCCGGCACCTTGGAGTTCGACGAGAAGTACTATCAGAGCGCAGAAAAGCTCTACTTCGAGGAGAAGTGCCCGCAGGCCATCGGTGCCTTCGGCGATTACATCAGCAAGTATCCCAACGGCGGCTACGTGCTCAACGCGCTCTACTACCGCGGCGATTGCCACTACCGCGCAGGCGCATACGATCAAGCGATCACCGATCTGGAAGAAGTGATCCGCCGCAATGGGGCGCAATTCATGGAGAGCGCCTCGGCCATGGCCGCCGATATCCTCTTCCGCGACAAGCGGTACGAGGGCGCGCTCGATCACTTCAAGCGCTTGGAGCCGATCGCTGCATCGCCGCAGAACACCTTGGTTGCGCAGGTGGGTCAGATGCGCTGCTTGCGGGAATTGGGGCGCATCGCTGAAGCCGCGACCGCTGCGGAGAAAGTGGTAGCGAACACCCAGGCGGACAGCGACCTGAAGAGCGAGGGCAACATCCTCATCGCCCGCAACCTGGCCGATCGGGGTGAGCTTGATGCGGCCTACACGAAGTTCAAGGCCGTGGCCACCGGAAGCACTACGGCGCGCGGCGCCGAAGCCAAGTACAACATGGCCTACATCCGTCACTTGCAGACGCAGTACCGCAAGGCTGAAACGGAAGTATTCGAGCTGGCGCAGCGCTATTCCAGTCACGACCATTGGAAGGCGCGCTCGTTCATCCTGCTCGGCGATGTGTACGTGCAGCTCAACGACCTCTTCCAGGCGCGCGCCACGTTGCAGAGCGTGATGACAATTGCCGCGAGCCTGATCTGGTGGCACAGGCGCGCCAGCGCCTCGATGCCATCAATGCCAGTCAGGTGCCACGAGAACAGATCGTGCCCGGTGGATCGGACGAGATCATCCTGCCCCAGCCCGGCGGCAACGGCCAATAGAACATGAAGCGTAACCTCCTCCTCCTCGCCGCCGTGCTGCCGTTCGCGCTGTTCCTGTCCCCTCGGGCAAGCGCGCAGAACGAGGGCCAGTACGTGATCCAAGGCATCTACAACCCCACGCTCGTCGATGCGCAGAAGATCGACCTGCGGCCCGAGGGCATCGACACCATCCTGCCCACGATGCCCGTGAGCTACAGCCTGCTTCCGGCAAAGGCCGATATCGCGCCGCGCGCAGACAGCCTGGCCGCCGCTAAGCTCAACGTGGAGAAGGCGCAGGCGAGGCTCTACAAGGGCTTCGTGAAGGCCGGTTATGGCTTATACAACACGCCGATCGGCGAGCTCTATTTCAACCAGGGCCGTTCGCGGAAGAACGGCTACGGCTTCCACCTGAAGCATATGAGCAGCAACGGCGGCCTCGACGATGTGGGTCCGAGCCGCTACGGCAACAACAGCATCGATGCCTTCTACCGCCACATCATCCAGAAGAACGAGGCCAGCGGCAGGTTGATGTACGATCGGCGCCGCATCAGCTACTACGGCTATCCGAGCAACGATAAGCTCGAGGATTCGCTCAGCCTGATCGATGGCGACAAGGACCGCCTGAAGCAGTTCTACAACGACATCGGCTTCGCGGCGCGCGTGCGCAGCCTCTATGAGGACAGCAGCCGCATCGCGCACGACGTGGGTCTCGAGGCGCACACCTACAGCAACTTCAGCGGAAGCCGCGAGACCAACATCCGCGTTTCGGTGGAAGCCGGCAAGCAGGAGAAGACCGAGTACTACCACGCCACGCTGCTCATCGATAACAACGCCTTCCGCGGAAGGGTCTCCCCCGACTCATCGGAGTTCAGGCAGAGCGGCACGCTCATCGGCCTCCTGCCCAGCGTGCGCACGGTGGGCCGCAAGTACTTCGTGCGCGCCGGCGTGGGCCTCTACCTCGACGCGCTGGGCGAGACCACCTTCCACTTCTTCCCGCAGGCCTACGCGCATTACGCGCTCTTCGACAACATCCTGGTGCCCTACGTGGGCCTGGACGGCGAGCGCCGGCGCAACAGCTTCCGCAGCCTCACACGTGAGAACCCCTGGCTCAACCCGGCTCCGCGCCAGCGCAACACCAGCAAGCTCTTCGACGCCTATGGCGGCTTGCGCGGCAGCTTCGGCAACAACCTGGGCTTCGATGTCCGCGCCAGCTTCAGCTCGCATGAGGATATGCCCCTCTACATCAATACGCCCAATACGCCCTTCGGAGACCGCATGGATGTGGTGTACGACGAGGTGGAGATCATGGACTTCAGCGGCGAGCTCACTTACAGCACCGCCAAGGACACGCGCCTGAGCGCGCGCATCGATGTGTACACCTACGCCACCCGCGTGGAGGACGAGCCTTGGAACCTGCCGCCCTACAAGCTCACCTTCGCAGCGCGCCACAACCTTCGCGACAAGCTCGTGCTGAAGGCCGAGGCCATGTTCTTGGGCCGTCGCACCGCCTACCGCGCGCCCGAGGCCAGCACCGACAGCAGCGTGGTGGCCGTGAGCACCCGCACCCAGCTTGACGGCTTCCTCGACCTCTACCTCGGCGCCGAGTACCGCTACACCAAGCGCCTGAGCATGTTCCTCGACATCAGCAACCTCAGCGCCAGCAAATACGAGCGCTGGTACCGACACCCCACGCAGCGCGGGCTGATCATGCTCGGGGCGACGTACGCGTTCTGAGCGTCCGATACGGGCTCAGGAATCGGCTGAGCAGGTGGTCTTCTTCGGAGTTGAGGTTCAGTTTTCAGGGGCTTGCGAGCCCCCTGTAAACGCCCCCTTCCGAACAAGCGTTAATTATCAACAGAATCCGCGTCCGTGTTGGGAAAACGGA
Organism: Flavobacteriales bacterium; assembly: GCA_016705545.1. Classification (GTDB taxonomy): domain Bacteria; phylum Bacteroidota; class Bacteroidia; order Flavobacteriales_F; family PHOS-HE28; genus PHOS-HE28. The sequence goes on along the minus strand of JADIYA010000001.1, from coordinate 559,987 downwards.
CCTGTTAACCGGGTGTGAAAAGGTACCTTTGGGAGCCTTTGAAAAAAGGGCGATTTGACCTTGGAAACCATGTCTGAGACAACCCTGGAAATGAGCGAGAAGAAGAAGGCGGCGGCGAGCTATTCGGCCGACAGCATACAGGTATTGGAAGGCCTCGAAGCGGTGCGTAAGCGCCCGGCCATGTACATCGGCGATGTGGGGGTGAAGGGCCTCCACCATCTCGTGTACGAGGTTGTCGATAACAGCATCGACGAGGCGCTGGCTGGCCACTGCGATACCGTGGAAGTGACCATCACCCCGCAGAACGGGATCCGCGTGAAGGACAACGGCCGGGGAATCCCGGTGGACATGCACGCCAAGGAGGGCCGCAGCGCCTTGGAGGTGGTCATGACCGTGCTGCACGCCGGCGGCAAATTCGACAAGGACAGCTATAAGGTCTCCGGCGGCCTGCACGGCGTGGGCGTGAGCTGCGTGAATGCGCTCAGCACCTTGTTGCGCGCCGAGGTGCACCGCGACGGCAAGAAATACGAGCAGGAGTACAGCGAGGGCAAGCCTCAGTTCCCTGTTCGCGAGATCGGCACCACCGACTATCGGGGCACCATCGTCACGTTCCAGCCGGATCTGAGCATCTTCCAGGCAAGCGAGTTCAACTTCGATACGCTGGCCGCGCGCCTTCGCGAACTGGCCTACCTCAACAAGGGCATCAAGCTCTCCCTTACGGATGAGCGCCGCACCAGCGCCGACGGCAGCTTCGTGAGCGAGGAGTATTACAGCGACCTGGGCCTGGTGGAGTTCGTGAAGTTCCTCGATGGCACGCGCATGCCGCTGATCGAGGATGTGATCTACATGGAAGGCGAGAAGCAGGGCATTCCGGTGGAGATCGCCATGGTGTACAACGACAGCTACAACGAGAACCTGCACTCGTACGTCAACAACATCAACACGCACGAGGGCGGCACGCACCTGGCCGGATTCCGGCGTGGCCTCACCCGCACGCTGAAGAAATACGCCGACAACAGCGGTGCTACACAGAAGCTCAAGTTCGAGATCAGCGGCGACGATTTCCGCGAAGGGCTCACCGCCGTGATCAGCGTGAAAGTGCAGGAGCCCCAGTTCGAGGGACAGACCAAGACCAAGCTCGGCAACAACGAGGTGATGGGTGCGGTGGACATCGCCGTGAGCGAGATGCTCGAGAACTACCTCGAGGAGCACCCGCGCGATGCCAAGCAGATCGTGGAGAAGGTGATCCTGGCCGCCACCGCGCGCCACGCAGCCCGCAAGGCGCGCGAGCTGGTGCAGCGAAAGGGCGCCTTCAGTGGCGGCGGGCTTCCCGGCAAGCTGGCCGATTGCCAGAGCAAGGATGCCAGCGCAAGCGAGCTCTTCCTGGTGGAGGGCGATTCAGCGGGCGGTACCGCCAAGCAGGGCCGTAACCGCGAGTTCCAGGCCATCCTGCCGCTGCGCGGCAAGATCCTCAACGTGGAGAAGGCCATGCAGCACAAGATCCTCGACAACGAGGAGATCCGGAACATCTACACCGCGCTCGGTGTGCACATCGGCACCGAAGAGGACAGCAAGGCGCTCAACATGACCAAGTTGCGCTATCACAAGATCGTGATCATGTGTGATGCCGATGTGGATGGCAGCCACATCCAGACGCTGATCATGACCTTCTTCTTCCGTCACATGCAGGCGCTGATCGAAGGCGGCCACCTCTACATCGCCACGCCGCCGCTCTATCAGGTGAAGAAGGGCAAGGAGCAGGTGTATTGCTGGAACGAGGCCGAGCGCGATGCGGTGATCGAAGCCATGAAGCGCGGCAACAAGGACGCCAGCGTGCACGTGCAGCGCTACAAGGGCTTGGGTGAGATGAACGCCGAGCAGCTCTGGGAGACCACCATGGACCCCACGCGCCGCACCTTGCGCCAGATCACCATCGAGAACGGCGCCGAGGCCGACCGTGTCTTCAGCATGCTCATGGGCGATGAAGTGCCCCCCCGCCGCGAGTTCATCGAGAAGAATGCGATCTACGCGAAGCTGGACGTGTAGTCGGACCATCCCATCCAAGCGAAGGCCCCAGAGTTTCTCTGGGGCCTTCGTGCATTCCGTGGGATGCGGAAGCTCCCCGCTTCTACTTCAGCACCGTCACATGCCCCACGCGCTCAATCAGCTCGTTGGTGAGCCGGTTCTTGAACTTCATTTTCCACACGTACACATCCTCCTGCACCACTTCGCCCTGGTAATCGCCGCCCCAAGGGTGATGCACCTGCTCGCTCTCGCTCAGCATCAGGCCCCAACGATCGAAGATCATGAACTCATAGTCCTTCACGAGCTGCGGCAGGTTGAAGACGGGCATGAAGGTGTCGTTCTCACCGTCGCCATTCGGGGTGACAGCGTTAGGCACCCAGACCACGAGCGCATCGAGCACGTCGATCGGCTCGCAATGCGTGTCGGCGCAGCCGTTGGCATCGTAAGCGGTGAGGCAGACCATGTAGGTATCACCCAATCCGCCCGGGAAGGTGAATGTTGGCGATGTGGCCGTGCTGCTTCCCACGCCTCCGAAATCCCATGAGAAGCTCACGGCATTCGGCGTGGAGGTGTTCGTGAAGTCCGCTGTTGATGACCCTACGAAAAGCGTCTCCGGCGCGAAGTCGAAGTCGGCCACAACGGGCGCCGGGCGCGTGATCGTGGCCATGCCAGATGCCGAGCAGCCGTTCGCATCCTGCATCAGCACCACGTATTGCCCGGGGCAGAGTCCGGTGAACACATTGCCGGAGACGAATGCGCCGCCGTTCAGGCTGAAGAGCGCGCCTTCCGAATCGACCACGGTGATGCTGCCGTCGCAGGCGCCGGGGCAGGTCTCGTCGGTGGCGAGGACCGTATCGATCACCAGCGGTGCCGGTTCATCAATGCTGAACGGAACGACGGTGAAGCACTCGTTCTCGTCGAGGACGGTCACCGTGTAGTCGCCTGCGCAGATGCCCGTTGCACTGGGAGAATTGCCCGCAATGCCGCCGGACCATGCATAGTCGTATGCGCCGTTCCCTCCCGTTGCGGATACGCTTGCCGTTCCATCGCAAATGCCGTTGCAGATGGCGTCGGTCAAGGCGATCAAAGGAACGATCGCATCCGTGAAGATGATCGTCACTTCATCCTGCGTGGCACAGCCATCATTGGAGAGCACGCTCCAGGTGAGCGTGTATGGGCCGCCGGCGATCGCGGTCACGGTGCTCGTCGGCGAACCGGGATCGCTGAAGGCGATGCCTGCCGGTCCGCTCCACGAGCCGCTTGCCCAATTGCCCGTGGCGTTCAGCGTGTATTCGAGCGTGCAGCTCACTGCATCGGGCCCTGCGTTGGGCGGCGCGATGAGGAATACCGTGGCCGTTGAGCTCGCTGAGGCATTGGGGCAGGGCAACAGGCCGAGGACCGCGTAGGTGTACACGCCCTGCGCGCTTGTCGCGGGGTCGAATATCCCATTGCTCGGCTGGCCTCCGGGACCTGTCCAAGTGCCACCGGCCATCGGGGTTCCACCCAGCAACGAGAAGAGCTCGATGGCCGCGGCCTCCGGGCAGAGCGTGATGGCGCCGTTCGTTCCGGCATCGGGTAAGGGGTTCACCGCCATGGTGACCGTGGCGCTTTGGTCCAGGCAGGGCGCAGTGGCTTGCACGGTGTACACATAACCGCCGGGCACATCCGCCGCAGGGTCGAAGTTGTTCTCGCTGGGCGTGCCGTTCGGTGCGGTCCATTCGCCTCCCGCATCCGGCGATCCGTTCAGGAGGTTGAACAGCGCGACAGGCGCATCATCGGAGCAGAGCGTGGCGCTGCCATCGCTTCCAGCATCCACCGGGGCAACAATGCTCATGACGACAGCGCTGGTGTCATTCTCGCAAGGCGCCGGCACGAAGAGGATGTAGGTGTAGCTGCCTGGGGCTTGCGTCGTCGGATCGAAGCTCTCATCTGTGGGTGATCCATCCGGTGCGAACCATGATCCGCCTGCATCAGGGCTTCCACTGAGCAAGTTGTAGAGGTCGATCGGTGCGTTGTCGCCACAAAGCGTGGAAGCACCGTCAATTCCTGCATCCGCGTTCGAGAGCACGTTCACGGTGATCACCGCTGAGGCCGACGGGCAGGGCGCCACACCATTCACGGTATAGATGTAATTGCCCTGTGCGCTCGTGCCCGGCGTGAAGATCCCGCTGGATGCGCCGCTCGGGCCCGTCCATGTTCCACCGGGATCGGCAGCGCCAAGCAGGGGGGAGAGGTCCACTGCATCGCCGACCACGCAAAGGTTCAGGATGTCATCCGTTCCAGCATTGGGCAGCTGCGTCACGGCCACCGTTACGCTGGCCAAATCAGCCGGGCAGGGTGCGGTGCCTTGCACAGTATAGGTGAACACGCCGGACGCATCGCTTGCAGGGTCGAAGGTCCCGCTGCTGGAGTTGCCTCCGCTCGATGTCCAAGTGCCGCCCGGCTCTGGCGTTCCGCCAAGGATGGCGAACAGGTCCTGAGGAGCATTGCTGAAGCAAAGGGTGATGGCACCGTCAAGGCCAGCGTCCGGCGGCGAGACCACATCCACCGTGACCGTGCTGCTCACGCTGGCGCATGGAGGCGGAACGGTGATCGTGTAGGTGTATACGCCGCTGGCCATCACTGCAGGATCGAAGAGGCCATTGAAGGTCGTGCCTGCGGGGGTGGTCCACAAGCCACCTTGATCGGGCGAGCCCTCGAGATAGCTGAAGAGGTCATCCGGCGCTCCGTTTCCGCAGATGGTGAGGAAGCCAGGGCCGCCGGGATCGGGTTCGGTCACTACGGTCACGGTTGCTGTGGCGGCATCAGCAGGGCAGGGTGCTGTGCCATTCACCGTGTAGGTGTACGCACCAGCGCTCATCGTTGCCGGGTTGAAGATCCCGCCCATCACAGGCGATGGTCCGATCCATGTGCCGCCCGCATCTGGCGTGCCCCCAAGCGAGTTGATCAATGCAACGGCTGGGCTTGTGATGCACAGGGTCAATGCGCCGTCGATTCCTGCATCCGGAGGCTGGTTAACATTCACAGCGACCGTGCTGCTGACACTCGCGCATGGCGGCGGAACAGCGATCGTGTAGGTGTAAACGCCAGCAGTCATTGTACCGGGGTCGAAGACGTCACCGGCAACAGCACTGGGTCCTGACCATGCGCCACCAGGATCAGGAGAGCCACCAAGTTGGGCGAACAGGCCGATCGGCGCATCGCTGAAGCAGAGGGTGATGGAGCCAGCTGTGCCGGGATCGGGTTCGCTTACGACTGTCATTGTCACCTGCGATTGATCATTCGGGCAAGGCGCCGTTCCGTTCACCGTGTAGGTGTACACGCCAGCTGTCATCGTTGCCGGGTTGAACATTCCGCCCACCACCGGCGAAGGACCGCTCCACGTTCCACCGGCCTGCGCGCCGCCGCCCAATGCTGCGAACAACGAAACTGCCGGACTGCTGATGCAGAGCGTGATTGCCCCATCGGTGCCCGCGTTCGGCGGGGCGACCTCGGTGATGGTCACCGTGCTGCTGGCGTTCACGCACGGCGGCGGAACCGTGATCGTGTAGGTGTACACGCCCGGGTTCATTGTTGTGGGATCGTACAATCCGCCGACAACAGCCGAGGGTCCGCTCCAAGCACCGCCGAGATCAGGCGTGCCGCCTAATTCAGCGAAGAGGTCGATCGCGGCATCTGTGGCGCAGAGCGTGGTGCTGCCCGGTGTTCCAGCATCGGGTGCAGCAACAACGGTTACCGTTACCTGCGACTGATCATTCGGGCAAGGCGCCATTCCGTTCACCGTGTAGGTGTACACGCCAGCTGTCATCGTTGCCGGGTTGAACATTCCGCCCACCACCGGTGAAGGACCGCTCCACGTTCCCCCGGCCTGCGCGCCGCCGCCCAATGCTGCGAACAACGAAGCTGCCGGACTGCTGATGCAGAGCGTGATTGCCCCATCGGTGCCCGCGTTCGGCGGGGCGACCTCGGTGATGGTCACCGTACTGCTGGCGTTCACGCACGATGGCGGAACCGTGATCGTGTAGGTGTACACGCCCGGGTTCATCGTGGCTGGGTCGTACAATCCGCCTACAACAGCCGAGGGTCCGCTCCAAGCACCGCCGAGATCAGGCGTGCCGCCTAATTCAGCGAAGAGGTCGATCGCGGCATCTGTGGCGCAGAGCGTGGTGCTGCCCGGTGTTCCAGCATCGGGTGCAGCAACAACGGTTACCGTTACCTGCGACTGATCATTCGGGCAAGGCGCCGTTCCGTTCACCGTGTAGGTGTACACGCCAGCTGTCATCGTTGCCGGGTTGAACATACCGCCCACCACCGGTGAAGGACCGCTCCACGTTCCACCGGCCTGCGCGCCGCCGCCCAATGCTGCGAACAACGAAGCTGCCGGACTGCTGATGCAGAGCGTGATTGCCCCATCGGTGCCCGCGTTCGGCGGGGCGACCTCGGTGATGGTCACCGTGCTGCTGGCGTTCACGCACGGCGGCGGAACCGTGATCGTGTAGGTGTACACGCCCGGGTTCATTGTTGTGGGATCGTACAATCCGCCGACCACTGCGGACGGTCCGCTCCAAGCACCTCCGGCATCGGGTGTTCCTCCTAATTCATTGAAGAGCAGGAGTGACGCATCGGTCGCACAAAGCGTTGCGTTGCCGGGAGTCCCTGCATTGGGATTCGTCACCACGCTCACATCAACAGTTGCAGAAACCGAGGGGCAGGGTGCGATTCCGTTGACCGTGTAGGTGTACGCACCGACCGCATTCACGCCGGGTGTGAAGATTCCGGTAGAGGCTCCGCCTCCGGGCGCAGTCCAGCTTCCACCGGGGGCAGGCGTGCCATTCAGTCCTGTAATCAATGCCGTGGCCGCGCTCGAAGAGCAGAGTGTGAGGCCGCCATTGATGCCGGCATCAGGCATGGTGTTCACCGTGACCGTGACGAGCGCGATGTCTGCTGGACAGGGTGCTGTGCCATTGACCGTATAGGTGTACATGCCAGCTGCGTCGATCCCTGGGGTGAACGTGCTCGGGTGTGCAGCTGCATTGAAGCTCCAGGAGCCCCCACCTTGAGGTGCGCCATTCAATAATCCGAACAAATCGAAGGCCGCATCGATCTCACACACGGTGATTCCGCCATCGCCACCTGCATCGGGCGGGGCGTTGATGGTGACCGTCACCGTAGATGCCGCGCTGATGCACGGCGAAGCGCCTGCGACTGTGTAGGTGTACACGCCTGCGCTCATGGTCGCGGGATCGACCATGCCGCCGACGACCGGAGAAGGCCCGCTCCATGCACCACCGGCATCGGGTGTTCCACCGAGCTGCGCGAAGAGCGAAGCGGGTGCATCACTCGAGCAGAGCGTGATCGCGCCCGGTGTTCCGGGATCCGGCGGCGTATTGATCGTCACCGTCACCGTTGCTTGCTCGTTGGGGCAAGGCGCCGTGCCGCTCACGGTGTAGGTGTACACGCCCGCGCTCATAGTTGCGGGATCGATCATGCCGCCGACCACAGCACTCGGCCCGCTCCATGTTCCACCAGCATCCGGTGTTCCTCCGAGCTGCGCGAAGAGCGAAGCCGGAGCATCACTCGAGCAGAGCGTGATCGCGCCCGGTGTTCCGGGATCCGGCGGCGCATTGATCGTCACCGTCACCGTTGCTTGCTCGTTGGGGCAAGGCGCAATGCCTGTGACAGTGTAGGTGTATACGCCTGCGCTCATGGTCGCGGGATCGACCATGCCGCCGACGACCGGAGAAGGCCCGCTCCATGCACCACCGGCATCGGGTGTTCCACCGAGCTGCGCGAAGAGCGAAGCGGGTGCATCACTCGAGCAGAGCGTGATCGCGCCCGGTGTTCCGGGATCCGGCGGCGTATTGATCGTCACCGTCACCGTTGCTTGCTCGTTGGGGCAAGGCGCAGTTCCGGTCACGGTGTAGGTGTACACGCCCGCGCTCATGGTCGCGGGATCGACCATGCCGCCGACGACCGGAGAGGGACCGCTCCATGCACCACCGGCATCGGGTGTTCCGCCGAGCTGCGCGAAGAGCGAAGCCGGAGCATCACTCGAGCAGAGCGTGATCGCGCCCGGTGTTCCTGGATCCGGTGGCGTATTGATGGTCACCGTCACCGTTGCTTGCTCGTTGGGGCAAGGCGCCGTGCCGGTCACGGTGTAGGTGTACACCCGCGCTCATGGTCGCGGGATCGATCATGCCGCCGACTACCGGAGAAGGCCCGCTCCATGCACCACCGACATCCGGTGTTCCGCCGAGCTGCGCGAAGAGCGAAGCCGGAGCATCACTCGAGCAGAGCGTGATCGCGCCCGGTGTTCCTGGATCCGGCGGCGTATTGATCGTCACCGTCACCGTTGCTTGCTCGTTGGGGCAAGGCGCAGTGCCGGTCACGGTGTAGGTGTACACGCCCGCGCTCATGGTCGCGGGATCGACCATGCCGCCGACGACCGGAGAAGGCCCGCTCCATGCACCACCGGCATCGGGTGTCCCTCCGAGCTGCGCGAAGAGCGAAGCCGGAGCATCACTCGAGCAAAACGTGATCGAGCCCGGTGTTCCTGGATCCGGTGGCGTATTGATCGTCACCGTCACCGTTGCTTGCTCGTTGGGGCAAGGCGCAGTGCCGGTCACGGTGTAGGTGTACACACCCGCGCTCATGGTCGCGGGATCGATCATGCCGCCGACTACCGGAGAAGGCCCGCTCCATGCACCACCGGCATCGGGTGTTCCGCCGAGCTGCGCGAAGAGCGAAGCCGGAGCATCACTCGAGCAGAGCGTAATCGAGCCCGGTGTTCCTGGATCCGGTGGCGTATTGATCGTCACCGTCACCGTTGCCTGCTCGTTGGGGCAAGGCGCCGTGCTGGTCACGGTGTAAGTGTACACACCCGCGCTCATGGTCGCGGGATCGATCATGCCGCCGACGACAGGCGAAGGCCCGCTCCATGCACCACCGGCATCGGGTGTTCCACCGAGCTGCGCGAAGAGCGAAGCGGGTGCATCACTCGAGCAGAGCGTGATCGCGCCCGGTGTTCCGGGATCCGGCGGCGTTGATCATCACCGTCACCGTTGCTTGCTCGTTGGGGCAAGGCGCAGTGCCGGTCACGGTGTAGGTGTACACGCCCGCGCTCATGGTCGCGGGATCGATCATGCCGCCGACTACCGGAGAAGGCCCGCTCCATGCACCACCGGCATCGGGTGTCCCACCGAGCTGCGCGAAGAGCGAAGCGGGTGCATCATTCGAGCAGAGCGTGATCGCACCATCGGTTCCGGGATCCGGCGGTGCATTGATCGTCACCGTCACCGTTGCCTGCTCGTTGGGACAAGGCGACGTGCCGGTCACGGTGTAGGTGTACACGCCCGCGCTCATCGTCGCGGGATCGATCATGCCGCCGACGACCGGAGAAGGCCCGCTCCATGCACCACCGACATCGGGTGTTCCGCCGAGTTGCGCGAAGAGCGAAGCGGGTGCATCACTCGAGCAGAGCGTGATCGCGCCCGGTGTTCCGGGATCCGGCGGCGTATTGATCGTCACCGTCACCGTTGCTTGCTCGTTGGGGCAAGGCGCCGTGCCGCTCACGGTGTAGGTGTACACACCCGCGCTCATCGTCGCGGGATCGATCATACCGCCGACGACCGGAGAAGGCCCGCTCCATGTTCCACCGGCATCCGGTGTCCCACCGAGCTGCGCGAAGAGACTTACCGCAGCATCCGAAGAACACAGCGTGATCGCACCGTTCGTACCGGCGTTCGGTGCCTCGTTAATCGCGACGGTTAGTGTGGCAATGTCATTCGGGCATGGGGCCGTGCCAGTTACCGTGTAGGTGTAAACACCAGACGGATCAACTGCTGGGTCGAGGCCGCCACTCATCGCGCCGCCCCCAGGACCTGTCCATGAACCCGTTCCATCTGCCCCCCCGCCTAACAGCGTTACCATCACTACCGGCGCGCTGGTCGTACAAAGCGTAATGCTCGCGTCCAGTCCGGCGTTGGGAGGCGTGCTCTCCGAAACAGTAACGGTAGCAGCAGCGTTCGGACATGGCGCCGTGCCATTCACCGTGTAGGTGTAAACACCGGGGTTCATCGTCGCCGGGTCGTAGTTACCTCCTGCAACAGGCGAAGGCCCGCTCCAGTTGCCGCCGGGCTGCGCACTTCCACCGAGCAGGGTGAACATCGACTGTGCAGCGTCGGTGCTGCAAATGCCGAGGCTCGTCGGCGTGCCGGCAATAGGCAACGGATACACGGTCACATTCACGGTGCTGCTCACCGGTGCGCCGCACGCTCCACCGCCGCCAACCGTGTAGGTGTAGATGCCCGGTGGGTCGACTCCCGGCACGAACGTATTGGAATGCGCGCCACCGCCGGGCATTGTCCATGCGCCACCAGCCGTTGGTGTTCCGCCCAACGATGTGAAAAGGTTGATAGCTGCGCCGTTGCTGCACACGGCTACGTTCGCGCTGGTGCCGGGATCGGCCTGGTTGTCCACCGTGATCGTCATGCAATCGGTACTTGTGCAGAGCGGGTGGCCCACCTGGTACACGGTGACGCAGTATTGCGTGGTGCCGCCGACCGTGGCTGTTGGGTTCGCGATATTCGGATTGCTCAGTCCGGCTGCAGGCGACCAGCTGTACACGAAATTCCCGCCGGGGCAATTGGCCACGCCGCTCCAGAGCTGCCCGGTTCCCGGACCCATCGGCGACGCGTACACCACGCCGCCACCACTGTTGAAGAGGGTGAACGATTGCTCACCGTTGTAGAGATTACCCGCCACGTAACTCACCACCACCGTGGCGCCGGACGTCACCGGGATGTTCACATTGGCCTGGGCGCCGTTGTTGAGCCAGTAGCTGTATGGCGTGCCATTCACCGTCACGGTCACGCTTGATCCATTCGAGCCTAAGCCGAACAGACCGGTCCAACCGTCACCGAAGGAATCGTAGAGGGTAAGCGTGTAGTTGCAATTGGTGGGGAAGCCGCCGCCGGTGACCGTGGCATTGAGCTGTACCGGTGTGTTGCACGTGGTGGCATCGGGACCCGCGTTCACCTGCGGCGCGGGTATGATGCTCACGGTGAGCGTGGTGTCGTATTCGCATCCGAAGTTGTCGGTGACGTGATACACGTAGTTGAAGTTCCCGGCAGCCGGAGGCGTCACGCACACCTGATTGCAGTTCGCATTCGTGCTCGTTATGCTCGGCCCCGTCCAGTAGCTGCTATCGCATTGCGCGCCGTACACGGGCGTGAACGTGATCAGGTCGTCGTACAGCGAAGGATTGAAGGTGATGTCCCAGTCGCATAGGAACCCGTTGTCGCTGGCCCACATGTCGCAGACCTGGATTGTCCAAGTGCCATTGAGTTGGGCACCTATCAATCCGCTGAAAGGATTCAGGCTCTCGTAGGTTCCGGCGGGAAGCGTGCCGCCCGAATTATCGACCCATGTCCCATTCGTCGCGGTGGGGCTCCAGCAATAGGTGAAGCACGTGCCCTGCGCATTCGGTGTCAGGTCATTGTCAACCGGCACGCCCAAGTAGGTGGCACCACCGCCTTGCTGGTGCATGATCACGGACTCGCCTGTAGGGGCTATCAGGCTGATGATCAGATCGCCGATGAACGAGTGCTCGATGTCGATGCAGATCGACTGCAGGTTGTTCGCGTTGGTGAACGTCTGCCCCGGTGCGAATTGCGTGAAGGTGACCGTGCTCGTGAAGCACTCCCCCACGTTATCGGGCAAGAAGACCCCGCCGCCCGCATTCGGATTGGGGATCTCGTTCCAGGCGGTGCCTGTGACCGCTCCGTTCAGGCAAAGCGTTTCACCCACGCAGCCGGTAAGTGTCCCTGAGGTTCCTCCGAATGTAGGAGGCGTGCCAACCAGCACGTCGAGGTCAACGAGGTTGGTGCTCGCGCATCCGTTGTTGTCGAGCAGGTAGAGCTGCGCCGTGTAGCCGCCTGGCTGCGCATAGGTGTGGTTCACGATAGCCGGGGCATTGTTCAAGATGGTGCCATCCCCGAAATCCCAGCGGCGGCTCGCGATGTTGTTGCCCGGTGCCGCGAAGGAGGCCGTGCTGTTGAAGGTGATGCTCTCGCCGGGGCAGATGCGCATCGGATTCGTTGGTCCATGCGTGGCCACCGCAATGGGCCGCACACAGGGCTGGTAGCATGTGATGCTCGCGGCGAAGACTCCAGTTCCCGTGTTGTTGCTCCGGAACACGATGGTGAGGCAGCCGCTGGCATTGCCCGCTGAGGCGCTCACGACCTGTCCCTGGCCTGCATTGCCGGTCCAGTTGGCGAGCACGGGGGCAGCCGTGCTGTTGCCATCGTAGATCGTCATGAAGTCAATCGGTGCGGCGCCGGCGGTGCTCAAATTGAAGGTGAGGAAGTTGAGCGAGATAGCGCCGCCCGGAGCATCAGGGCAAAGCGTGTAGGTGTAGTTCTCGTTGTTCGAGTAGCCGCTGGCTCCCTGACCCCCGCTGTCGAGGAATGCGCCCACGCAGGTGCTGGCCGTTCCATTGAAGATAGGGAATGGCTGGGCGAGCGCGCTGATCGCCGCGGATCCCAAGCACGCCAGACAAAAGAGCGCGCGCCTGATCAGTATATCCAGATGAATCCGATCGTATTGAAGCGCCATCCAGCTTGCTCCATGGCCCGTTGCCCGCCATCAAGCGTTGGAAATGTATCCGCGCGATGCATACGGTCGAACGCAAGGGCCCAGTATTGGACGAACCCCATCCTGTTCACGCTCAATAGGCGTGATCTGCCTTTCGGGGGCTCAGCGCAAGAGGTTCACGTGGCCGTGGATGATGCGCTTCTTCGGGGTGCTCAGCGCATGCACCTTCAGCCGGAAGGGATAAACACCCTGTGGCAGAGGGCTTCCATCCTTGGTGCCGTCCCAATGGAAGTCCAGTTCGGTTGTGGAGTACACAACCTGGCCCCAGCGATCGAAGACGAGCAGCTCGAAATCCTTCGGCGATAGGTCGTTGCCGCTGATCCAGAAGGTCTCGTTGGGCTCCACGCCGTTCGGCGTGAAGGTGTTGGGCACCCACACCATGAATTCGTCGTGGACATCCACCCACGTACGGATCGTATCGGTGCAGCCCAATTCATTCGCCACTACGAGCATTACCGGATAGGTGCCACCCGCCTCGTCGGGGTACTCCACCAAGGGGTCCTGTTCCTCGCTGGAACCGAACTCACCGAAGTCCCACCACCAGCTCACCACGTTGGGCACGCTCTGGTCGGTGAATTGCACGCGCGGGTCGTTGATCGTGGGCGGGTGCGGGGTCCAGCTTAGTAGGGCCGTTGGCACGGTGAGCGTGCGGATCATGTCGTTTGCCGTGGTATCGGTGACGCATCCGTTGGGCCATGTGATGATGAGCGACACGTCGAAGTTGCCAGCGTCCTCATAACTGTGCGTCACCAGGGAGTCATCGACGAGCTGCACGCCATCGCCGAAGTGCCAGAGCACGGAAGCGCCCCCTGTGGTGTCGCGTAAGGCGAATTGAACGTTGAAGGGCACGCAGCCGAAGGTGGTGTCTGCGCTTAGATCGGTCACGGGCACATGCAGCACTTCAAGCCAGGCGCATCGCGTCACGGAAGGAGTCTCGCAGCCATCGGAGAGGGTCACACATATGTTCGTGCTCAGAGGTGGAAGTGTCCACAGGCTGTCGAGTGCCTGTGGGCCATTGCCCCAATCGAATTGGTAGGCACCATCGCCGCCGCTGTAGCCCGTGGCGCGATAGAGCACCGGGATGTTGAAACAGGTGGTATCGTCGATGAGCGGATCGAGCGTGAAGGCTGGGCGCACATCGATTGTAGCATTGACCGGCCCGAGTATGCAACCGTTCGCATCGGTGGCGATGACCGCATATTCCGTCGTGTCAGAAGGGCTCACTCCGTGCGGGCCAGGACCCTCGGCGCCGTGGCTCCATTGGTAATTGATGGTGCCGGTGCCGCCGAAGGCCGAAGCACTCAACAGGCCCGTGCCCGTGAGGCAGATCAGGGTGTCCTGAGGAATCGCGTCCCACTGAAGTGGATCGGGCTCCACGATCTCAGCGGTGAGCGTATCGCTACAGCCCGCACCATTCAGCCCTTCGGTGATGATCACGGTATAATTGCCAGCAGCACCGGTGTACGTGCTCGTTGCGCCGCTGTTGGCCCCGATGGTGTTGCCTGCATCATCGGTCCATGCATAGTCCCATGGTCCCGCATTGCCACTCGTGCTGACCGTGATGCTTCCTTCAGCGCTGCCGTTGCAGAGCGTGGGCGCTGTGGTGAGGACATGGTCCATGTAGTTGGTGAGTATGTTAACCACGCCGATGGAAGGGCACACGGTCACGGTACTCGATTCGGTGTAGACGTAGTATCCATCGCCATCGGAACCAGGTGTGAAGGTCCCTGGGAATGCCGAGCCGATGGGGTCGGTCCACGTGCCGCCAGGCTGCGCTCCGCCATTGAACAGGTCATAGAGGACCACGGGTGGGCCATCGTCGCAAACGGCGAGGTCCACGGTATCCAGAACGGAAACGGGCAACACATGCACATTCACCTCGAGCGTGGAAGTGAGGGCCGGTGAGCCATTATCGGACCCGCTGAAGGTGATCACGTGGAAACCCACATCGGCGATGGTGGCCGTGAATTGGCCAGTGATGGTGCCGGTGTTTCCGGATGTGGCGTTGAGGATCGTGAAATTGCTCAGCGTTGGAGCAGTGACACTGGGCACGGTGACCTGGCCGGGTTCCGGGGACAAGTAGGAAACCTCGAGCGTGGTAGGCTCACCCACGCACACGATCACGCTGTCGCATGCCGAGGTGCTTGCCAGAACAGGCGGCACGTTGGCGCTTGTCTGGATCGTATTGAACAGGAAATGCTTGCCATCTAACCAGTCAACGCCATCACTTCCACCGAAAGGACCATCGTAATCGCTCCCTGGATGGTTGAATCGGCCGAATTGCATGTAATTGATGCCATTGCCGCGATTGGCGCCAACCGTTGCAGGAGCCCCGCAGAAGCCAGGCCCGACTCCGGCACCTCCACCACAGGCATAGGTGACCCCGCCGTAAACGCATGTGTTCCCGCCAATGCAGCTTGCGGCGCCGGTGGTCCATTGCATGTCCTGGTAGCAGAAGCTCACGTTGGCGCCGTTCGGCACGATTGGATCGGTGGTATTGGTGATGATCACCTGGAAGGTGTTCCGCTTGTCCACCTGCATGCTGTAGTAGCCCACATTGATCCAATTCACGTAGAGCGCTGTCGGGGTCACTTTGAAGCGCACGATGTTGTTGCCAGCACCCGGTCCTCGTAGGTCTACATCGGCCCAGAAGGGCGCTACCATGGGGTAGTTGTTCACCGGGAAACCAGTGGAGCTGAAGATCCCATAAGATTGCCCGAACGATAGATTGCCATTGATGTTGATGTACACCTGATTGTAGAAGGTGCCATAGAGTTGGAAGGCGAACGGGAGATTGATGGGACCGTAGCTGCCGTCATCAGCATTCTGGAATCCGCTGGCGTTCCATTGGGTCTGGTTGTTCACTGTGGTGTAGCTGCCATCGGGCTCCACCCAGCAATCGCAAGCACTGCGGTCGCTTGAAGGTGCCTCACCCACTGGTCCGGTACCCTGCGCTGGCTCGCTGGAGATGGAGGCCTTCCACGCATCGTAGCTGGTCGCATCCGTGAAGACCTGCGCAAGCATGCGTGCAGGCATGGTAAGGATGAGCAGTAGGCTGGCTAGGAGTCGGATTGATGCCATCGAAAGGTGTGTGGAAAGAAGCCGCAAGATCGGGATTACCTCCACGTGACGCAGACCCCCCTTCCGTTGGCGCCTTGGATGGCTGACTTTGGACTGGAAAGCGAGCGGCGCCCCGATATCCGGGGCGCCGCTCGGGAATCCTGCTCAGTGCAGCGTTATTTAATCAGCGTCACATGGCCCATGAGCTCCTTTCGGGTTTCGCTGTCCTTGATCTCGTAGGTGATGCGATAGGCGTACACATCGGTCTTCAGGGCCTTGCCGTTGTTGTTGGCCGCGCCATTCCAGAAGTTCTTGTAGTCGTCGGTTTGGAACACCACCTGGCCCCACCGGTCGAAGACCTTCAGCTCGAAGGTCGTGATTGCGTCGATGTTGGTACTCATGCCCCAGGTCTCATTGATATCATCGCCGTCGGGGGAGAAGGAGTTCGGCACGTACACAAAGAGCACGTCGTCGATGATCACCGTGTGGCAGATGGTATCGGCGCAGAGGTTCTGGTTCCAAGCCACCATGCACACCTCGTATTGCCCGGGCTCTCGGTTGTTGAATTCGAAGAAGGGCGAGGGGTCGTTGGTCGTCATCAGTCCGGCGATGTCCCACCAGTAGGTCTCCGCTCCGGTGCTGGTATTTCCGAACCAGATCCGCGGGTCATCCACATTGGCGGGAATCGGATTCCAGACGAAGTCCGCTACTACAGGAGGCGGCCCTTGCACGAATCCAAAGCCAGCTGCCAAGCATCCGGCTGCATCCTGTATCCGGATGGGGTAGTACTGTTCGCAGGCACCAGTGAGCAGCGGCTCGGGCTGCCAATTCTGACCGTCGTCGAAGCTGTAGAGCACGGCCTGGGGGTCGTACACCTCCACCTCTCCATCGCAGTAGCCGGAGCAGGTCACGGGCCGCACCACGACACTGTCTATCACCAGTTGCGGCGGTTCTCCGATCAGCACTTCGCTGGTGCCCGTGCAGCCATTGTCGTCGGTGACGGTGAGCGAGTAGGTGCCTGCGCAAAGGCTGGTGACGCTATTCACGCCTACGCCCGCCTGGCCCGAGCTCCAAGCGAAGCCGAAGTCCCCGGCCGCACCGGTATTGCCACCCGAAACGGTCGCGCTCGCTGTCCCATCGCAGTACGTATAGCAGATGGCATCGGTGGGGGTGAAGTCGATCACGATGGTGTCCGTGAACGTGAGCTGAACGCTATCGATCAGGTAGCAGAACGCGCCATCGTCCTCGATCCAATAGAACCAGTGCGTGCCGCCCATGCCGGGTTGCATGGTCACGCTGGTCTGGGTAGCGTTGGCATCGGCGAAGACCGCACCAGCAGGTCCGCTCCATACGCCAACTCCCGTGTTGCCAGGAGAAACTGAAAGGCCGTTGGTAAGGTCGCAGGAGTATCCGCCGGGTCCCATCACCACGATGCCGCAACAGGCCGGGTCGTCAGCAGGAATCACCGTGATATCGAGTTGGGCGGTAGCCTGGCAACCGGCTGCGCTGGTCACGGTGTAGGTGAAGAGGTCCGACGTCTCCCACGTGGGGTCGAATTGGTCATCGACGATGGCGCCAACTGAATTGGTCCATTCTCCACCGGCATCAGGCGTGCCCAGCAGTGAATCGTTCATGAAGATCGCCAGTTCGTTCGCGCAGATGGTGATCGCATTGTTCTGGCCGGCATCAATGCTTGGATCAGGCGCCACCAGCACACTGTCCATCACTGCACAGGCGGGCGACCCTAAGGGATAGGATGTCAGGTAATACCAAGTGGCTTGTGTGGTGAACACATTCGTGGTGGGGTCGCTCGGGTCATCCAAGCCATCCGTCGGTGTCCATTCCCAGACAATCGGGCTGGTCCCGCCTCCGCAAACAATCACCCCGCTGTACGATACGCCTGTCAAAGGTCCCTGTCCCGAGGCATAGACCTGCGTACCCATGTCGTTGGTGAGGATGAAGGAGTTCTCATTGTTCCAGATCGACCCTGCGGTGTATGTCAGTGTGATGCTCTGGCCGGTACTCACGTTCAGCGGGATGATCTGCTGAAGGGTTCCAGCGGTGCTGATGGAGTAGTTCGTGACCACCCCGTCGATGTTCACGGCCAAGGTGGCTCCGCCATTCCAGGTATCGCCGAACGTCTCGTTCAGCTGCAGTTGCCACACGCAATTGGTGGGCGGTCCGTTGGCGACAACAGCGCCTGCCATGGGCTCGGGATCATTGCAGAGGATGATGTCCGGCCCCGCATCGATCTCCATCTGAGGTGCCACGGTCACTGTGACGGTGGTGTCGTAGGTGCACCCGAAATTGTCGATAGCCGTGAGGGTGTAATTGTAGGTGCCAGCGCCTGTCGGTGTGGCGGTGGCCGTGAGCGGATCGTTGGGGTTGAGCGTGATGAAAGGTCCGCTCCAGAAGACGGAATCGGAAACCGACGTGTTGATCACCGGTGTGAACTGGGTCACATCAGGAATGATGGCAGGATTGAAGTTGAGTTCCCAACTGCACAGGAAGCCATTGTCAGCGCCCCATAGGTCAAGCGAGGTGAAGGTCCATGTGCCGTTGAGCGGGCAGTTCTGCAGGTTGCTCCAGGGTTGAACCGGGGTATAGGTGCCTGGGATGAGCGCGTTGTTCGGAGGCGTGCCGCCATTCATCACATTGGGCGTAGCTCCGAAGGCTGCGCACTGAGCAAAGGTTCCAAGGGTTGCGGTCGGACTCCAGCAATATTCCCAACATGTTCCGGGTATTGGATTGGCGTTGCTGTCACCATCATTGGCACCGCCGATGTAGGTGCCGCCGCCGCCTTGTTGGTGCAAGATGATCACTTGCCCGTTGGGGCAGGTCACGGAAAGCACCAAGTCTCCTGTGAAACTGTGCTCCATGCTCACGCAGATGCTCTGCAGATCGTTGGCATTGGTGAGCATTTGGCCGGGATCGAACTGCGCGAATTCGATTTCGCTGGTGAAGGGCGTTCCCACGTCGTCAGGCAGGTAAACGCCATCGCCGAAGTTGGCTTCCGGTATGCCGGTCCATGTGATCGGCGTGACCATGCCGGTCAGGTCCACCGTGGCGCCCAAGCACGTCTCCAAGCTTTCCATGGTTCCCATGAAGCTCGGGGTGGTGCTCACCAGGATCTGCAGATCCACCACGTTGCTGTTCACGCAGTCGTTGTCATCGATGAGATTCAGCTGCACGATGTACTCACCGGGCACGGAATACGAGTGGCTTGCTGTTGGGCCCGTGGCCGTAGAGCCATCATCAAAGACCCAGGTGTAGCTCACGATGTTGAATCCGGCGGCGGCGAATGAAGCCGAGCCATCGAAGTCGATCACCTCACCTTGGCAGACCAATGCAGGACCGGGCTCGCTCATGGTGGCCACGGCTTCTGGGCGATCGCATGGGGTGAAGCAGGTGATGCTGGCCGCAAAATCACCGACCCCCGTACCGTTCGAGTTGAATCGAACCGTGAGGCAGCCGGTGGGGTTGAAGGTGGTGGCGGATACGACCAAGCCCAGAAGCGCGCCCCCAGAGTAGTTGCCCAAGAAGGTGGCTCCGGTATTATCGCCATCCCAGATGCTGATGGCATCCCAAGTGTTGTTGGCTCCGCTTTGATCCAGATTGAATACCGCCCAAGTCAGGGAAATGCCGTCGCCGGGTTGATCCGGGCAAATCACCACGGTGAAGTTCTCGTTGGTCCCGTATGAGGCCGCTGGGCCGCCGCTATCCTCAAGCACACCGGCGCAGGTGCTGATGCTCCCAGCTGTGATGCTGAATTGCTGGCCGCACGCTGAGTGGGCTACGAGCAGGGTTGCAACCGGTAGGAATAGGGTGTATAGGAGTCGCTGGATGCGGTTCATGACGTGCGTTGGCAAATGGGTGCGGAAAGCCCTCTGATTGATGCGCGGCAAGGTGCTGAGGTTGCCCGGCCCCAAAAATAGGCCCCGGCCTTGCGGGCCGGGGCCTAGGAGCTTCCTGAAATATGAACCCTAGCGCAGCAGGCTCACCGTGCCGGTATAGGTTCCTCCGAGCGCTTCGCCATCCTTCATCTCGACCATCCACACGTAATCGCCCGTGGCACAGGGCGCGCCAACGCCATTCACGCGGCCATTCCAAGGCCGTTTCAGGTCCGAGGTCTCGTACATCAACGCCCCGGTGGCGGGGTCATGTATGGTCATCCGGAACCGGCGCTCCAAAGTCTTGAGCGCCTCGGGCATGAAGTGCTCCTCCACGCCGTCGCCGTTGGGCGAGAAGGCTGGTGCCGCCAGCAGGTTGTAATCCTCTTTGATGCGCACCATGCGCTCCGTGCGGTCGGTGCAGCCGATGGCATTGGTCACAATCAGGCTCACGGCGTAATCGCCCTTCTTCTTGTAGACGTGGGTAGGTACTTGAAGCGTGCTGGTGCTGCCATCGCCGAAATCCCACAAGTACGAACTGCCCTTGAGGCTCTTATTCTCGAAATGAACCGAGGGAACCCGGTCCAGGTATTCCTGGGGCATCGGGTTGAAAGCTGCTTCGGGACGCTCATGGATGACGATTACATCCGACACTGGCTTGTTGAAGATGGTGCCTCCTGTGGCAGAACTCATGGAGAGCGTCACTTCATAGCGGCCAGCTTTATTGTATGCATGCTTCGGCGCGGGGTCTGTGCCGAAGGTGCCATCCCCGAAGTTCCAAAGCATGCGCGTTCCGGGCGCCGCCATGTTGGTCACCTCGAACTCCACGGAGGTGCCGGGACAGCCTTGTGTGATGCTCGGCCGAATGCTCACTTCATCGCTGGCTGGTGCTGAGGGTTTTACGGGTGTCGGGTTCGCTGCAGAGCTCGAATTCGGAAGCGCTGCTTGTTCGCTGCGCGCTGGCGATTCCGTGCGGACTTCGTTGCGGGTATTGGCTGCCCGCTCCTGCTGGGGCTCGTTCACCTGACCCATAGGGTTTACTTCGGTAGCCGCAGGCGCAGGTATGTTGGCCTCCTCTTGATCAGGGCTGAAGGAAGCATGAACTGCTTCGTCATCGTGCTGCGCGGTGGCCACTGATTGCTCAGTTCCGCCATCAGCGAGCAGCTGGTACATGGTGCCAGAGAGAGCCACTACGCCGCCGAAGAGCAGCGCCAGCAAGCCGAGCGACCAGCGACCTTGCTTCGCATCGGACTTGCTCAGGCTCCGGTCCAACTGAGCCCAGTCGGCCGAATTGTAAGGCACTTCGTAGTGATCCAGCGATTGCCGCAGGGCCTGCTCGAAGGCGTCGGGTTTGTTCTTCATCTCCATCGCTCAATTGATCTTGTTCTCCTGCCGCAGCAGTTTCTTCAGATTGTGCTTGGCCTTGGCCAGGTTGCTCTTGCTCGTGCCCACATTGATCCCGAGCGCGTCGGCAATCTCCTTGTGGGTCATCTCCTCGAAAACATACAGATTGAACACCGTTCGGTAGGCCGGGGTCAGCTTCTGCATAGCGTTGATCACGTCCGCCGGCTTCAGGTCAGGAAGCTCTTCGCCGGTATCGTCAGCGAGCGTATCCTCTTCGTCCTGGTCCTTGAAATCCTCGATGCTGCGCTCTTCGCCCAAGAGCAGGTAGCTGTGCTTGCTGCGTCTGAAGTGGTCGATGGCCGTGTTCACGATGATTCGCCGGATCCAACCCTCGAACGATCCCGCCCGGTTGAAGGATTCCATACTGCGGAACACCTTGATGAAACCATCCTGAAGGATGTCCTTGGCCTGGTCGGTGTTCTTGGTGTAGCGCATGCACACCGCCATCATCTTGCCATAGAACTGCTCATAGACCCGCTGCTGCGCCCGGCGGTCACCGGCAACGCAGCCATCCACCAACTCACTGAAAGCAGCCTGTTGGCTCTCGGTATTCACCCAACTCAGCGTGAGCCGCGGGGCGATGCGTTCCGGCGTCATGATCGGAGCCTTCGTGGGTTGGCTTGGAGCGGACAAGATAGGCATCGGGCTAAAGACGAGGGTAGCCCCGCTAGGATGCCTGCCAGATTCCAGCGAAGGTGAACGGGGTCTTCAACACCGGCTGATAATTGCCCATCAACGCGGCTGCAACGAGCGCCTACATTCGCCCCCGCGCTGCTCGATTGGCAATGCGCAAACAACCCTCTAATCCCCGCACGTTCAGGATGAAAGTCACTGTTGTAGGAGCTGGCAACGTAGGCGCCACCTGCGCCGATGCCGTGGCACGCTGGGAGCTCGCCAATGAAGTGGTGCTGCTCGATATCAAAGAAGGCTTCGCCGAAGGCAAGGCCTTGGATATTTGGCAGACCGCCCCGATCAACCTGTTTGATTCACGGCTGGTGGGCAGCACGAACGATTACGCCAAAACCGCAGGAAGTGATGTGGTGGTGATTACCAGCGGTTTGCCCCGGAAGCCGGGCATGAGCCGCGACGACCTCATTGCCACCAACGCTGCCATCGTGAAGAGCGTGACGGAGAACGTGGTGAAGCACTCGCCCAATGCGATCATCATCGTCGTGAGCAATCCGCTCGACGTGATGACTTACTGTGCCTACGTTAATAGCAAGCTGCCTAGCACCAAGGTCTTCGGCATGGCGGGCATCCTCGATACCGCACGCTACCGCGCATTCCTGGCAACCGAGCTGGGCGTGAGTCCCAAGGACATCCAAGCTGTGCTCATGGGCGGGCATGGTGATACCATGGTGCCGTTGCCGCGCTACACCACCGTTGGCGGCATCCCTGTCACCGAGCTCATCGCAAAAGACAAGCTCGATGCGATCGTGGACCGCACCAAGAAGGGCGGTGGCGAGATCGTTAACCTGCTGGGCACCTCCGCTTGGTATGCGCCTGGCACCGCCGCTGCGCAGATGGTGGAGGCCATCGTTCGTGACCAGAAACGCGTGTTCCCCTGCTGCGTTTGGCTGCAGGGCGAGTACGGGCTCAAGGACATCTACATGGGCGCGCCCGTGATTCTGGGCCGGAACGGCATTGAGCGCATCATTGAACTGAAGCTGAATAATGAAGAGATGGAACTCTGCCAAGCCAGCGCCAAGTCCGTGAAGGAGGTGATGGACGTGCTGGATAAGATGAACAGCGTCACCGCCTGAGCGCAAGCGCTTCGAATAACGAAAGGCGCCCGCGAGGCGCCTTTCGCATTCTCCGGCATTCCATCAATGAAGGACCACCAACCGCTGCGCAGCGCTGTTGCGCGGGCCTTCGAGTCTTACCATGTACAGGCCTTCTGCCAGCCCGGTGAGTGTAATGTTCGCCTTCCCATTGGTCATCTGGCCGCGACGCAGCTCTTGGCCAAGGGCGTCGAGCAGCACCCATGCGGTTCCCGGCACAAGCTCATCGGTGGTGAGCTCGACTTGAGCCTTCGCGGGGTTCGGATAAAGACTGAAGCCCGGCAGGGCACCGGATGCCCCGGCAATCGTGCTGAGCTGATCGCTGCGCCAGAAACTGAGGCCGCCGCGGTAATTGCCCACCACCAGGTCCTGCTGGCCATCGCCGGTGAAGTCGTGCAGGCAGAGCACCGTGCGTGCGCCGTCATCCATGCCGCGCCAAGCGGTATCGAGGCGAGTCCAATTGCCATCGAGGTTCCCATCGATGTCGCCATAGTGGTAAATGGCGCCACTCTCCGATCCGAGCAGCAGTTCGCGTTGGCCTTGTTCGTTGGTGATGAAGTGGGGCGTCGAATGGCCCGTGACATTGATCCACTCGATGGTGCTCACCGCCCCGAGGTTCTCGGTCGCCAAAGTCCATGAAGGGTTGGCAGCCGTGCCCGTGTTACGGTAGTAGTTCAGGTTGCCGTTGCGCTCGCCGATGACCATGTCAAGCAGTCCGTCCTCTTCGAGGTCGTGGAAGACGGGGGCAGCGAATTGGCCCACATCGATCACGTTTCCCCCAGCGTCAGTCATGTTAATCTGCTGCAAGGTGAACTGCGATTGCGGGCCCGTGGCGGTATTGCGGTAGAAGTGCAGCCGTCCTTGAAGGTCGCCGATGTAGAGGTCAAGGTCGCCATCGCCATCCACATCGCCGAAGGCCGGATGCATGCTCAAGCCGATGCCACTGTTCGAGAGTCCGAGCCAATCGTCAGTGACCAGATCAAAGGCCGGGCTGGTGGCGCTGCCCACATTGCGCAAAAGGGCCACCTTGCCCACATAGCTGCCGCCGGTCTGGTAGTAGCCGTGGTTGCTCACGATCAGGTCCATCCGGCCATCGCCATTCTCATCGAAGGCCACCGGGATAGCGCCCAAGCCGAGTTCGATCATACGGTCCTGGAAGAGATTCTGCTGCTGGAACTGTAAGATAGGTGCGGCATCGGTGCCGGTGTTGCGGTAGTACCATACGCTGCGGAAGTCGTGCGAAAGGGAGCCTGCGTTGGGCGTCACCAGCAGGTCCCGGCGCCCATCCTGGTCCACATCCACATAGAAGCCCGCTGGGAAAATGGGCATGTCCACGCTCACGTCGTAGCTCGGGAAGAGCGTGTCCTCGCTGGTCATGAGCGCATTCGCTACGCTGCCGCCATTGATCAACCCCACGAGGTTGGTGAACGAGATGTCGCCCAGGAGAAGATCCTTTACACCATCCCCGTTAAGGTCGATGGGCGTGATGGTGCTGCCCGCATGCGCGCGGTCGTCGTTGTCGTCATCAGCAGGTGTTGTGCCGTCAGGACGCAACTCTGGATTGGGCACATTGAACTGGCAGGGCACGTTGAGCGTGACCGAGTTGTTGTTGAAGTTCTCGGCGAAGTAGCCCCAGCACTTGTTGCGCAGCTCGAACCGCAGGCTGTCGCAGGTGCCGTAGGTCTCCATGCTCAGGTTCTTGTGGTATTCGACGTAGGTGCCCAACAAGCTGAAGGTGATCACATCCATGTCCCCATCGCCGTCGATGTCCTCCAGGCCCGGCAGATCGACCTGAGAGATGAAGAGGTTGGCATTGGTTTGCGCACCGCTCGGCGATACGTACGCGGAATACACCAGGTTCTTCACAGGCTCGAAGGCCAATCCGTTACTGTCGCCTGTATTCTTCCACACGCCGAAACCGGCTTGTGTGTAGGAGCAGATGTCGGCCTTGCCATCGCAGTTGTAGTCGCGCGCCAGCGCCCAATCGTGCAGTTGGTTCAATGGCGGCACATTGTCGTAGTCACGGACCGGGCGGTAATAGTTGGTCCCTTCAGCGCTGCTGGTGCGCAGGAGCATCACCGCTTTGTGCCCACTGGGGAAGGAATAGGAGTGGTCCAGGAAGAGCAGGTCCTTGAGCCCGTCGCCGTTAAGGTCGATCTCACTGACCTGGGCATAGTTGATGCCACCGGCCCAGGCCAGGTCGAGCAAGGCGCCTTGTTGTGTGACCGGGATGGCGGGGTCGAAGTGCAGGTCCCATTGGGCGCGCAGGCTTGAAGCGGCTAACGCAAGGAAGAAGCAGGGGAGGAATCGCAGCATGGTCGGTTGAAGGTGTGACGCTTCGGCCCAAAGGTCGGTTGCGTGAAGGGCGGCGGCGACATGGCCCGATCATGTTCTTCACCTTCCGGCGTTCGCGTCTTAATGCTTGATGCAGAGGCGAAAACACGGCCTTTCCCGCATCACTTGTCCGGCTATATTTGCCGCCTCTTTTACGAACCCCCTTACCAGTCATGCAGAATAGAGGCGCGCTTTGGGTCTTCACGGTCCTCTTGGCGCTTGCGTGCGCTTACCAGCTTTCGTTCTCCTACTTCACCTCCGGCCTCGAGAGCCAGGCCAAGGCCGATGCTATCGCCAAGGCCGATTCGGTGCTTGGCACGCCAGAGGGCGCTGCCCGTGACCGAAGCCAAGTGGAGCTCGACTATGAGAACGCCTTCCTCCGGACGCATGCCGAGGACAAAGTGTACCCCTTGCTGGGCTATACCTACCGCGAGTGCAAGGAGAAAGAGATCAACTTGGGCCTCGACCTGCGAGGCGGGATGGCCGTAACGCTCGAGGTGAGCGTTCCCGAACTCATTGAGAACCTGAGCGCGGAGACCAATGATCCGGCATTCAAACAGTCCATGGACAATGCACGTCAGCGCCAGCTCAGCGACAACAAGGATTTCGTGTCCCTTTTCGACGAGGAGTACCGCAAGATCGAGAACCGCCCACCGCTCTCGGCCATCTTCTACTCGCCCGATCGGCAAGGCATGTTCGATCGTGAGGGCGATGATGATTCATACATCAGCGCCTTGCGCCGCGAAGCTGAGACCGCGCTGAGCAACACCGAGCGGATCCTGCGCACACGTATCGACAAATTCGGTGTGAGCCAGCCCAGCATCCAGAAGCAGGCTTTCAGCGGCCGCATCGCCATTGAACTGCCTGGCGTGAAGGACAAAGAGCGCGTGCGCCGTGTGCTGCAGAGCACGGCCAACCTGGAATTCTGGGAGATGCACGCCAACACCGATATCGGGCCCTTGCTATTCGGTGCCGATGCGGCGCTTTCCGCGCAGCTCTACCCCGAGTTGGCAGCTCAGGACAGCTTGAAGGCCGCTGCGGACAGTACTTCAGCAACCGCGGACAGCACTGCAGCCGTGACCGATTCCACGATTGCCGAGCCGGAAACCGCAGCCGATGACAGCCTCGGCGATGCCGACACGGCTGCCGCGGATACCGCCGCCGAGGAGGGTGAAGAAGAGACCATCAGCGATGAAGAGGCCCGTAAGCGCTCTCCGCTGCGCTCCGTGCTGGAGCCTGCCGGCAACCAGCGCGGACAGTTCGCGCTTGGCCCAGTCGTGGGCCGTGCGCTGCTGAAGGACACTTCCGAGGTGAAGCGCTTCCTCTCCATGTCCGCCGTGCGCGATGCACTGCCTCGCGATGCGCGCTTGGTATGGGGCGCCAAGCAACAGGAGGGAACCAACGGACCTTTCCTTGAGCTCTTTGCGATCAAGCTGCCTTTGGATGGCAAGCCCAAACTCGATGGCAGCGTGATCACGAATGCCTTCCAGGACTTCGACTTCAAGGGTGAAGTGGAGGTGATCATGAACATGAACACCGAAGGCGCTCAGACCTGGAAAGTGATGACCGGCGACAACGTGGGCAAGTACATCGGCATCGTGCTCGATGGACTCGTGTACAGTGCGCCGGAGGTGCGTTCCGAGATCGCCGGAGGCACCAGCACGATCTCCATGGGAGCTGGAGAGCTGAATGCGCAGATTCAGGAGGCCAGTGATTTGGCGAACATCCTGAAGGCCGGCGCACTGCCCGCTCCGGCACGCATCATCGACGAGACCGTGGTAGGCCCATCGCTTGGTCAGGAGAACGTGAGCACAGGCCTGATGAGCTTCGGAATCGCTTTGCTGCTCGTGCTCCTGTACATGGTCCTCTACTATGCCCGAGCTGGCTGGGTGGCCGACCTGGCCCTGATCGTGAACCTCTTCGTGCTCATCGGCGCGCTGGCTTCGTTGCAGGCGGCGCTGACCTTGCCCGGAATCGCGGGCATCGTGCTCACCATGGGCATGGCGGTCGATGCCAACGTGCTCATCTACGAGCGCATCCGCGAGGAACTGCGTCACGGCAAGATGCTCAAGAGCGCTGTGGACCTGGGCTTCAAGGGAGCCCTCTCGGCCATCATCGACTCCAACGTCACCACACTCATCATCGCGGTGATCCTGTTGATCTTCGGAAGCGGTCCGGTGCAAGGCTTCGCGGTCACGCTCGGCTTGGGCATCCTCACATCGATGTTCACCGCCCTGCTGCTCTCGCGCATGATCATCTCTTATCGCTTGGAGAAGGGAAAGTCCTTCGCGGTGTGGAACAGTTGGAGCAAGAACATCTTCGTGAACGCCAATTATGACTTCATGGGCAAGCGCAAGCTGTTCTATGCGGTGAGCGGCCTGCTCATCGCGGCGAGCATTGGCTCCATGGTGGTGAACGGCTTCAACTGGGGCGTCGATTTCAGCGGTGGACGCACCTACGTGGTGAAGTTCAAGGGCGATGTGAACGTTGAAGCTCTCCGGACCTCGCTCGATGGAACGCTCAAAGGCGATGATGGCGTGAAGAGCAACACCAACGTGAAGACCTATGGCAGCGATCGCCAGCTGAAGATCACCACGAACTACCTGATCGCTCAGGCCGATACCGTGGCCGACCGCATGGTGGAGGAGCGGCTGCGCGCAGGGCTTGATGCCGTGGGCGGCAACTACGAGATCAGTGAAAGCCGCAAGGTGGACCCCACCATCAGCGATGATATCCAGAAGGGCGCGGTTACTTCAGTGCTCATCGCTTTGGCGCTGATCTTCCTTTATATCGCCATCCGATTCAGGAATTGGCAGTTCGGCATGGGCGGCCTGCTCTCCCTTGCGCACGATGCCATAATCGTGCTCGGAGTCTACTCCTTGTTCTACAAGATCATGCCCTTCAGCATGGAGATCGACGAGGCCTTCATCGCAGCCATCCTCACGGTGATCGGCTATTCGATCAACGACACCGTGGTGGTGTACGACCGCGTGCGCGAGTACCTGCGCGACCACAAGCGAGAGCCTTATGTGGTGGTGATCAACAAGGCCATCAACTCCACGCTGGGCCGCACCATGAACACCTCGCTCACCACCTTGCTGGTGCTCGCGGTGATCTTCGTCTTCGGCGGCACTGCGATCAAGGGCTTCGTGTTCGCACTGCTCGTGGGCATCGGCGTGGGCACATACAGTTCCGTCTTCGTCGCCACGGCGATCGTCACAGACCTGCTCAAGGGCAAGGACCCTTCGCGCGAGGCTTGACCGCGATTCGTATTTGAGGAAGCCCCGCAGCACAAGCGGGGCTTCCTACTTTTCGCCCCTATGCCTCTCATCTTCGACATCAGCGGTGGCGAATTCCTGGTGGTGATTCTTTTCGTGCTGCTCTTCTTCGGCGCCAAGGGCATTCCCGACATCGCACGCGGCATGGGCCGCTTCATGCGGCAAGTGCGCGATGCCAGCAACGAGGTGCAGCGCGAGATCAACCGGGGCGCGAGCGATGTGCGGCGTGCCTCCCTGGAGCACCAGCGGCAATTCAACGCCTTGGCCGAGGAGCCCATGGCCAAGCCAGCTGATCCTGCTCCGGAGGAGAAGCCACAAGAACCGGCATGACCGAGCTCCTGGTCACCCTGCTTGGCTTGGCAGTGCTGGTTGTCGGCGCTGAGGCCATGGTGCGAGGCGCGGTTGACTTGGCGCTGCGTGCCCGAATCTCGCCCTTGGTCATCGGCCTCACGGTGGTGAGCATGGGCACCTCAGCGCCTGAGCTGCTGGTAAGCTTGATGGCTGCGTTGAAAGGCACCCCGGCCATCGCCATCGGGAACGTGGTAGGCAGCAACATCGTGAACATCAGTCTGATCCTGGGCTTGGCCGTCCTCATTTTCCCCATTGAGGTGGATCGCGATGCACGGCGGATCCACTGGCCCGTGATGATGGCCGTGAGCCTTCTGTTCTGGTGGCTCTTCAACGACAATCTGATTGCACGTTGGGAGGGCCTGATGTTCCTGGTGGCGATGATCTGCTATGTAGGATGGATGGTTTGGTCATCCAGGAGATCGGCATTATCGCGCGCCCACGAGCCCCCTCGCATGGCATGGTGGAAGGCGGTGCTGTTGCTCGTGGCGGGCATCGCAGCGCTCACCAAAGGCTCGGAGTGGTTCGTGGATGGCGGGGTAGGCCTGGCCAGGCTCGGAGGCGTGAGCGAGCAGCTCATCGGCGTCACCGTGATCGCCTTCGGCACCTCGGTGCCCGAACTGGTCACGAGCCTCGTGGCCGCCTATCGGAAGCAACCCGACATCTCATTGGGCAATCTGGTCGGGAGCAATGTCTTCAACCTGCTCGGCATCATAGGCGTCACCGCAAGCGTGCACCCGATCGCAGCCAGTCATGACAGCTTTCGCATCGACTTGATCGCCATGCTCATCACTGCGCTGGTGCTCTACCCGCTGATGCGATTCGGGCAGCGCATGGGACGTTGGCAAGGAGGCATCCTCGTGGCGGCCTACCTGGCCTATTTGGCGCTGGTGCTTGCGCGTGGTTGAATCATTCCCAAGACGGCTGTCAGCTGTTTCTCATAACCCCCCTAATTTTGAACAGGGGTTTGGAATTATTTCTAGAATATTTTAGAGCCCCCCCCCAATCCGGAATAGCTTCGCGGCCGAAAATCACCATTTTCCCATGTCCACCCCCCAGATTCGCATTAAGGCCCTTGAAGATGTCCTGAATCGTGCCCCCCGCTTCGTGGACCCCCCCTCACAGAAGATCAGCGAGTACTTCGGCGCCAATGTTTTCGGGGAGGACGCCATGCGCATGTTCCTCACGGAAGATGCGTGGTACGCGGTGCGCCAGGCGATGCATCACGGCAACCGGATCGATCGGAAGTTGGCGGACCAGGTGGCCAGCGGCATGAAGGAATGGGCCGCCACGAAGGGCGCCACGCACTATACCCATTGGTTCCAGCCGCTCACTGGCCTGAGCGCGGAGAAACATGATGCCTTTTTCGAGCCTATCGGCGGCGGCCGCAGCATCGAGCGCTTCGACGGCAGCATGCTGGTGCAACAGGAGCCAGATGCCAGCAGTTTCCCCAGCGGAGGCATCCGCAACACCTTCGAGGCCCGTGGCTACACGGCTTGGGATCCCGGCAGCCCCGCCTTCGTGATCGGCCGCACCCTGTGCATCCCCACCATCTTCATCAGCTACACCGGCGAGGCCCTCGACTACAAGATGCCGCTGCTCCGCGCCATCCGTGCCATTGATGAAGCAGCGACCCTGGTGGCCCAGTACTTCGACAAGGATGTGGCCAAGGTGACCTGCACCCTCGGCTGGGAGCAGGAGTACTTCCTCATCGACAAGGCGCTCTTCTTCGCCCGGCCCGACATCATGATGACCGGCCGAGCCCTTTTCGGCCACATACCCGCCAAGGGCCAGCAACTGGAAGACCACTACTTCGGAAGCATCCCCGACCGCGCCCGTGCATTCATGCGCGAATTCGAGACCGAGGCTCTCATGCTCGGCATCCCTGTAAAGACCCGGCACAATGAGGTTGCCCCGAACCAGTTCGAGTGCGCGCCGGTGTTCGAGGAGCTAAACCTCGCCGTGGATCACAACGTGCTGCTCATGGACGTGATGGAGAAGGTGGCCCAGCGCCACGATTTCCGGGTGCTCCTGCATGAGAAGCCCTACGCTGGCGTGAACGGCAGCGGCAAGCACAACAACTGGAGCCTGGCCACCAATACGGGCGTGAACCTGCTGAAGCCCGCAAAGACCCCGAAGGAGAACATCCGTTTCCTCACCTTCTTCGTCAACACAATCGCGGCCATTCATGCCAATGCCGATGTGCTGCGCGCCAGCATCGCCAGTGCAGGCAACGACCATCGCTTAGGAGCGAACGAGGCCCCGCCGGCCATCATCAGCGCCTTCATCGGCGACTACCTCGGAGGCCTTCTCGATGGGCTGGAGAAGAACCTCAAAGGTGCCATGACGCCTGACCGCAAGACGGAGCTCAAGCTCGACATCGGCCGCATCCCGCCGGTGATGCTCGACAACACCGACCGCAACCGCACAAGCCCCTTCGCCTTCACGGGCAACAAGTTCGAGTTCCGCGCGGTGGGCAGCAGCGCCAATTGCGCTGGCCCGATGACCGTGCTCAATACCATCGTAGCCGCCCAGCTGCGGGCCTTCAGGAAGGAAGTGGATGCATTGATCGAAAAGGGAACGAAGAAGGATGAAGCCATCCTGCGCGTGATCCGCGACCTCATCGTGCGCAGCAAGGCCATCCGCTTCGAGGGCAATGGCTACGGCGACGAATGGGTGAAGGAGGCGGAGAAGCGTGGCTTGAGCAACATCAAGGACACCCCCCGCGCGCTGGATGTCTGGAGCCGCAAGGAAACCGTGAAGCTCTTCGATGAGCTGGGCGTTCTCAGTCCCATTGAGACCGAAGCACGGCATGAGATCGAGCTGCACAGCTACACTCTGAAGATCCAGATCGAGAGCCGTGTGGTGGGCGACCTGGCCCAGAACCATGTCGTGCCTGTGGCCATTGCCTACCAGAACCGCTTGATTGAGAATGTGCGCGGACTTCGCGAGGTGCTGGGCTCCGAGAAGGCCAAGAAGGCCACCGCTACGCAGATCCGCCTGATTGAAGAGATGAGCGACCATGTGAGCGCGGTGGTCTCCTTGGTGGAAGAGATGATCGAGGCCCGCAAGAAGGCCAACGCCTTAGAAGAACCGCGCGCCAAAGCCATTGCCTACTGCGATCAGGTGAAGCCCTTCCTCGAGCGCATCCGCTACCACGCCGACAAGCTGGAACTGCTCGTGGACGATGAATTGTGGCCCCTGCCCAAGATGCGTGAGCTGCTCTTCACCCGCTGAGCACCAAGGGAATCTGGGGGCGTTGGGGGCAGCAATCCTCGGCTTTCCAATGTCCTTTCCCCATTGGGCGACTTGTATATCTTCGCCGCGACCCGATTGGAGCCACCATTTCACATGCTGATGACAACAAGGAAGATCCTGGCCAGCTTGGTGCTGTGCCTGCTCACCACGGCTTCGGCCTTCGCGCAGGGCAACCGCTTGGCCAAAGAGGCGGACGATGCCTATCAGAGGGGCTTCTACTTCAACGCCATCGAGCTCTACAAGAAGGCGTACACCGTAGAGAAGAAAGCGGCCACCAAGGCCGAGTTGATTTTCATGGTGGCCGAGAGCTACCGCATGCTGGGTGATGCTCCCCAGGCGCAGGTCTGGTACGAGAAGGCCATCAAGGCGCAGCTCGCTGACCCCAGCCCCTATTTCTGGGCGGCTGAAATGCAGAAGCAGCAAGGCAAATACGCCGACGCCATCGCCAACTACAACAAGTACAAGGAGAAGAAGAGCAACGACCCCCGTGCCGACGCCGGGATTGCGGCTTGCCAGCAGGCCCAGAAGTGGAAAGACAGCCCTACGCGCTACAGCGTGGATCCAGAAGTGCTGCTGAACACCCCGCAATGGGATTTCAGCCCGGCCTTCGCCGACAAGAAGAATGAAACGGTGGTCTTCACCAGCAGCCGCCCAGCGGCGACTGGCAGTTCAACCGACGACATCACCGGCGATGCCTTCACCGATCTCTTCACCAGCACCCGCGACCGCTTGGGCAAGTGGAGCGAGCCAGTGAAGCTCCCGCTCGAGATCAACAGCGAGGGCAATGAAGGCGCCCCCATCTTCAACAGCAAGCGGACCATCATGTACTTCACCCGCTGCCCCAGCGAGAAGAAGAAGGTTCTGGGATGCGACATCTGGATGAGCAAGAAGGTGGGCAACAACTACAGCGCCCCTGTGATGCTGAAGCTGAAGACCGAGGCTGGCAAGGAGGATTCGCTGAACATCGGCCATCCCGCTCTCGGCCCCGACGATGAGTTCCTCGTTTTCGCCAGCAACTACCCCTTCGCTGGGCATAAGGGCGGCCGTGATCTGTACAAAGTTGCGCTGAACAAGGATGGCATGCCCACCGGCCAACCCGCCAACCTCGGCGCGGATGTCAATACCGGTAAAGACGAGCTTTTCCCCTTCGTCCGCTTCGACGGCAACCTCTACTTCAGCAGCAACGGCCACCCCGGCATGGGCGGCATGGACATGTTCGTTGCGGAGAAGACCGCCAATGGCCTGTGGACCGCACCCGACAACCTGAAGTCGCCGCTGAACAGCCCCGGCGATGATTTCGCGATCGTGTTCGATGGCGAGAACGACCGCGGATTCTTCACCAGTAGCCGGGCCGGTGGCAAGGGTCAGGACGACATCTGGCGCTTCTACATGCCCGATCTCGTCTTCGCCCTGCAAGGCAACGTGTACGACAAGCAGACCGGCCTGCCCATCCAGAACGCCAAGGTGAGCGTGGTGGGCACCAACGGCAGCAACTTCAGCGCCCTCACTGATGAGAACGGCGGCTTCGCTTTCGTTGAGAGCGGCAAGGACCGTTACATCAAGGAAGAGACGAGCTACAGCATCCTGGCTGAGAAGGAAGGTTATCTGGTGGTGAAGGACCAGATCACCACAGTAGGACTGAAGGAGAGCACCACCTTCGTAAAGGAGTATTTCCTGGAGCCGATCAAGGGCCCCATCGCGCTGCCGCAGATCCTCTACGATGTGGATGAGTTCTTCCTGCGTCCCGAATCGAAGGACAGCTTGGAGACCTTGTACAGCACGTTGATGGACAACCCGAACATCGTCATCGAGCTTCGTTCGCACACGGATGCGCGTCCTACCCGCAGGTACAAGGGCGGCAACAAGGAGCTCTCGCAGCTGCGCGCACAGAGTTGTGTGAATTACCTGATTGAGAAAGGCATTGCCTCGGATCGTATGGTCCCCGTGGGCATGGGTCCCGATGAGCCGGTGATCGCGATGGATGTGATCAAGAAGATGGCCACCGCAGAGGAGAAGGATGCTGCGCACCAGAAGAACCGCCGCACCGACTTCAAGGTGCTGCGCACGGATTACGTGCCCAAGGAGAATTAGCGACCGCACCAACGGAAGGGCATCCACCAGAGCGGCGGATGCCCTTCTTCTTTTGAACGGATGACCAGCCGATACGAGCAGCGCGGTGTCTCCTCCAGCAAGGAGGATGTGCATCAGGCCATTGCCTCCCTGGATAAGGGCCTCTTTCCCCGCGCTTTCTGCAAAGTGGTGCCCGATGCGCTCACCGGCAGCGCCGAGCATTGCGTCGTGATGCACGCCGATGGCGCCGGCACCAAATCATCGCTCGCCTACGCTTATTGGAAGGAGACCGGCGACATCAGCGTTTGGCATGGTATCGCGCAGGACGCCGTGGTGATGAATCTCGACGACCTGCTTTGCGTTGGCGCGGTGGACGGGATCCTGCTCAGTAGCACCATCGGCCGCAACAAGCGCCTGATTCCCGGCGAGGTGGTGAGTGCATTGATCGAGGGCACCGAGCGCTTCCTCGCGGATATGCGTGCACTGGGCATCGGCATCAACAGCACCGGAGGTGAAACCGCCGATGTGGGCGATCTGGTGCGCACCGTGATCGTTGATAGCACCGTGGTGTGCCGGATGAAGCGCAATGAGGTGATCGACAATGCCCGGATACACGCCGGTGACGTGATTGTCGCATTGGCCAGCGATGGCCAAGCCAGCTACGAGCGTTTCTTCAATGCGGGCATGGGCAGCAATGGCCTCACCAGCGCACGGCACGATGTATTCGCGAAGGAGCTGGCCGCTAAGTATCCGGAGACCTTCGACCCTGCAACACCTGCGGAACTCGTTTACAGTGGTCAAGCGCGGCTCACCGGTCCTTTGGAAGGAACGCCGCTCGATTTCGGCAAGGCTGTGCTATCGCCCACGCGCACCTACGCCCCGGTGGTGAAGCAGGTGCTCGATGGCATGCGCCCGGAGATCCATGGCATGGTGCATTGCAGTGGCGGTGCGCAGACCAAGGTGCTCCATTTCGTAGAGGGCCTCCGGATCATCAAGGACGACCTGTTCCCAACGCCGCCGCTATTCGCCGCGATCCAGCGCATGAGCGGCACTGATTGGCAAGAGATGTATAAGGTATTCAACATGGGCCACCGCCTGGAGTTCTACGTGCCGCCCACCCGCGCGGAGGAGATCATTGCCATCTCGAAGTCATTCGGCATCGCAGCCAAGGTTATCGGCAGGGTGGAGGCCGCGCCGACGAAGGAGGTGGTGCTCACCGGCGCTCATGGCCGTTTCACATACTCCTAACCGTCCCATCGTGCATTCATCCGTGCCGTCCGTGGATGTATTCCCATGAGTGATCTCCTCACCAAGCTCTCTTCGCTGCACGACCGTCGCACCGAGATCGGCAAGCAGCTCGCGGACCCCGCCGTGATCGCCGACCAGAAGAAGTTCATCGAGCTCAATCGCAGCTACCGCGACCTGGAGCCCATCGAGCAGGCCTTTTTCCGATTCAAGAAGCTGCACGATGACCTGAGCGGCGCCGAGGAGATGCTGCGCAGCGAAAGGGACCCTGACCTGCTTGAAATGGCCCGTTCCGAACGTGACCAGAGCCGGGCGGGCATAGAAGCGATGGAGGAGGAGGTGCGCATGATGCTGGTGCCGAAGGACCCGAACGATGCGCGAAACTGCACCATGGAAGTGCGCGCGGGCACTGGCGGCGATGAGGCCAGCCTCTTCGCCGGAGACCTGTTCCGCATGTACAGCCGCTACATTGAGGGCCGCGGTTGGAAGATCGAAGTGGCCGATGTGAGCGAAGGCACGGTGGGCGGCTACAAGGAGGTCATCTTCAACGTGATCGGTGAGGGCGCATACGGCGTGCTGAAGTTCGAGGCCGGCGTACACCGTGTGCAGCGCGTGCCCGCCACGGAGGCGCAGGGCCGCATACACACCAGCGCAGCCACGGTGAATGTGCTGCCCGAGGCGGAGGAATCCGATGTGGATGTGAAGGAGAGCGACGTGAAGATGGAGACCGCGCGAAGCGGTGGGGCCGGTGGCCAGAACGTGAACAAGGTGGAGACCAAGGTGCGACTCACCCATATCCCCACCGGCACCGTGGTGATGTGCCAGACCGAGCGCAGTCAATTGGGCAACCGCATGAAGGCCATGCAGATGCTGCGCACGAAGCTCTACGAGGAGCAGGTGCTGAAGCAGGAGGCTGCGGTAGCCGCTCACCGCAAGAGCCAGGTGAGCAGCGGCGACCGCAGCGCCAAGATCCGCACCTACAACTTCCCGCAGAGCCGCGTAACCGATCACCGCATCGAGCTCACCGTGCACAACCTGCCGCATGTGCTCAACGGCGACCTGCAGGACATCATCGACGCGTTGCAGCTGGCCGAGCGCACCGAGAAGCTCAAGGCCGAAGCCGGGCTCTGAAGCCGCGGCTACCTTGTGCATTCCACGCATCATGGAGAAGCACCTCCGCGCCTTGCGGTTCATCACGGCCCTGGTGGTCGTTGCGATAGCGACGCTCATTGGTTGGCTCCTGACAATCGATGAGGCGGCATTCGAGGCAATGATTGACCGGAGCTTCGGCTACGGTGCGATCCCCGATTATCCCGATAAGCTGCCCCTGCCCACACGCATGCGGCTGATCTGGGCTGCGTCCTCATGGGCTGCACTGGTGGGTATTGTTGCCGTATGGCCATTGCTGGCCAGAGCGCTGTACAATGGAGTTTCCGGCGCTTGGCGATGCGGTCGTTCGGCATTGGCGCAGGTTTGGGCCACGATTCCGATGTGGGAGCGCTGGAGCTTCGCGCTCGCATTGCTCGTCTGCACGTCCATCCGCATCGCCTTCGCGGTCGCTGATCCCCCCATGCTCGATGAAGCGCTCAACTGGCTGCTCTTCGGCGACCGTGGCCCGCTGGTGGCTCTCACCTGGTATGCGGCACCGAATAACCACATCGGCCATTCGCTCCTCGCTTCCATCATCGGTCTGCTGCCCGTTGATCCCTTGCTTGCCTTGCGAGCCCCTTCAATCATGGCCGCAGGTCTTGCACAAGGGGCGCTGTATCTGCTCTTGCGGCGGATCTGCGGCCTTGCTCCTGCACTTCTCGCCATTGCCTTCGCGATGGCTTCGCCCCTCGTGCTCTATTTCGATCATCTGGGCCGGGGCTATTCCATGGTGCTGCTCGCCTTCACAGCGGGATTCGGTGCCGCAGCACATTGGCTGAAGGCCCGTGATCCTCGTGCGCTTCACCTGCTGACCCTTGCAGCAATCCTTGGGGTGATCGTGATGCCATCGGTCGTCTACGGCTATGGTGCGCTCGCGGGATCGCTTATGCTATTCAGCCATGAACGCTTGCGCGTGTTGCGCGCTTTTGCATGGGCTATGTTAGGCATCGCAGCGCTGTATGCACCATCGCTGATCGTGAGTGGCACAGCGGCGTTCTCGGAGAACCCGTGGGTGCGCCCGATTGGCTACGCGGCCATGGCCGAATCATATTGGCCGCACGTGAAGTTGGCATTCGAGGGCCTCGTGGGATTTCGATTCGGCTTGCTCTCAGCAATGGCAGTGCTCGTCCTGGCCGCTGCACTCACGCGAATTGAGCGGAAGCAGCTCGCAGTCATGTGCTTTTCCGTGGTCGCTTTGGCCTTGGCACTCCCGTTCATTCATGGTGTGTTGCCCTTCGAGCGGGTGTTCGTATTCCTCATCGTCCCCTTGACTGTGGCTATCGGCTTGCTTGTGCAACGGATGCTGCCGGCGGGAGCCGTAGGGTGGCTAGTACTGCCGATTCCGTTAATCCTGGTTGCGACCCAGACCATCCGGTTGCGACAGGCATTGCCAATAGCCGAGGCCGTTGCTTTCCGTGCCGATGGGGCCTGCTCGGCGCTGAAATCATCCGCGCCGAAGCGCATCATCGGTCAAGCGCAACCGCTTACCTCCTTTGCCCTTTTCGATTTCAAGCGTGGTGGTTACCCGATAGGTGCACGGTTCGATGTCATTGGCGCCACGCAATCGCCCGCACGCTCGGGCGAGGCTTTCATCGGATGGAAGACTGATCTCGCCGTGCTTAGCTCCGATTCGCTCCTTTTCACCGACGAGGGCCCGGATGCGATCTGGGTCATCAGCTCCGCACCTGCGCCATAGTAGCTTTCCACGTCCGGCTGATTTGAAAGTGATGGCCGTCACTGAAGCTGGGTTGCGCACAGGGCTAACTTGCACGCTGTGCAACCAAAAGGTCGCGCGATTGTTCCATGCGCATGAAGCAGCCCGTCATATTCCTTGCCCTCTCGGCTTTGATTGCTGGGTGCCGAACCGACGAGCCGGTGACCCCCGCACCGTCGGCCCCCACCAATGCCGTGTTGCGCGTGCACGTGATTCCTGAGTGGGATGGACAACCGTTCCAAGCCTTCACCGAGTACCGTGCGCCAGGAGATATCCGCTTCCAAGCGGAGATGCTGCGCTTCTACTTGAGTGATATCCGTGCGGTGAGCGCTTCGGGTGAGGAGTTGCTCAGTACCGTGAAGCTCCTCGACGTGGGCAACGGCATAAGCAGCTTCGACCTTAGTGTTTCCGAGGGGGTCTGGCTTGGGCTTCGCGCGGGCCTCGGCTTGCCGCACGATCTCAACTACACCAACGCTGCCCTGTACGGGAGCGATCACCCCATGAGCGTGAACACCGGCATGTACTGGAGCTGGGCCACGGGCTACAAGTTCGTGCTCTTCGATGGGCGTTTCAATCCGGATCCACTCAGCACGGGCGCCCTGCTCTCGCCATTCTCGGTGCATACGGGCATGGACACCTGCTACACCACGGTTGATCTTTTCCCGGCGCTTCCTTTCAGCACAACGAATGGACTGGTCACGGATGTGACGCTGCGCGTGAAGGTGGATGGTTTCCTGCATACCCCTGAAGAGACGATCAATGTGGTGACGGAGAACCAATCGCACGGCGCCAATTACCCGCTGGCGCTGAAGCTCACGCGCAACGTGAAGCGCAGCCTGATCCTTGAATGATGCGGTGGGCGGTGATCATCTGTGCGGTTGCCTTGCTGGCTTCGTGCAGGCATGCCGCGGATGAGCTGCTGGAACCGGACCGGCCCTTCACCATGCAATTGCCAGCCGGTTTCCCAGCTATGCCCACTTCCGACGACAACCCGCTCACCGAAGCGAGCGTGGCCATGGGTAAGGAGCTCTTCTTCGACGAGCGGTTGTCGCGAACAGGAATGGTCTCATGCGCTTCGTGCCACTTCCCAGAGCGCGCCTTCAGCGATACGCTGCCCCTGAGCATGGGCGTGGATGGGCTACCGGGCATGCGCAACGCTCCGCCCTTGGTCAATCTGGCCTGGCATAGCGGTTACTTCCGTGATGGCGGTGTGCCCACCCTCGAGCAGCAAGCCATCGCCCCGATCCACGACCCGCTGGAAATGGATTTCAGCATCACGCGTGCGGCTGCGGACCTGCGCAATCTGGAGCCTTATGCTTCGCTGAGCAGGCGCGCCTATGGCAAGCCGATGGAAGCCTATGAGCTCACACGCGCGCTAGCGGCCTACCAGCGCACCTTGGTGAGCGGCTGGTCGCGCTATGACCGGTACACGAGCGGCGATGCTTCTGCATTGAGTGCCAGCGAGCAGCACGGCTTGGAGCTCTTCCGCAGCGATGCGCTCAATTGCACGGCTTGTCATAGCGGTTTCGACCTGAACGACCACGGCTATCACAACGTAGGTCAATACCTCAGCTATTCCGATCCTGGCCGCGAACGCATCACGCTGGTCCCTTCCGACCATGGCAAATTCAAGACGCCCACCTTGCGCAACATCGCTTTGACTGCTCCGTACATGCACGACGGCAGCATGGCCACCTTGGAAGAAGTGATCGACTTCTTCGCCAGCGGTGGGCAGCCCCATGTGAACCGCGATCCCGAAATGCAGAGCTTTGCACTGAGCCCCCAGGACAAGGCCGACCTGATTGCTTTCCTGCTTGCCCTCACCGACGAGCGACCCATTGACCAAGTGCCATGAGAAGCATCATCCGAATCAGCCTGTTTTCCGTGATTGCCTTGGCCGCCTGTCGCCCAGAGCCGAAACCGGACGATAATGGCGATGGCGGTGGTGGCCATGTGACCACTGCGTACACGCTGCAGATTCCGGCCAACTTCCCTCCGATGACCATTCCATCGGACAACCCCATGACCGTAGAAGGGGTGAAGCTTGGGCGCTTCCTGTTCTACGAGGAGCGCTTGAGCGGAAATAACACGCAGAGTTGCGCCAGCTGCCATGCGCAGACCTTCGCATTCAGTGATAATGGCAACCGGTTCAGCACCGGGATCGATGGATTGCAAGGCGACCGCAACAGCATGGTGCTGCAGAACCTGGGCTGGGAATCGCGCTTCTTCTGGGATGGGCGTGCGATGACGCTCGAAGAACAGATCCTGCAGCCGGTGGAGAACCCGATCGAGATGCACGAGACCTGGCCCAATGCCGTGGCCAAGCTGCAAGCAGATCCCGCTTACCGTGAGCTCTTCCACGACGCGTTCGGAACATCGAGCATCGATAAATACAAGGCGGCGAAAGCCATCGCGCAATTCCTCCGGACCTTGATCAGCGGCAACTCGCGATTCGATCAATTCCAGCGCGGGGAGATCTTCCCGACGCTGCTCGAGCAAGGCGGAATCCTGCTGACGCAGCAGGAGGGCGGAGACCCCGCGAATGGGCTGGGCGGGCAATGGGGCGCTGATTGCTTCCACTGCCACCCGCATGGCGGCGCACGCTTCACGGACGGCCTGCTGCGCAACAATGGCCTCGATAGCCTGTTCACGGATCTTGGCCTCGGCGGAATCACAGGCCTGCCTCAAGACATGGGCTTGTTCAAGACTCCTTCGCTTCGCAACGTGGCCGTGAGCGCGCCGTACATGCACGATGGCCGGTTCAACACCTTGGAGGAGGTGATTGAGCACTACAACAGCGGTGGCCATCCTTCGCCCACCATCAGCCCGTTCATGAAATACACGGTGGGCGGGCTTCAGCTCACGCAAGAGAAGAAGGATCAGCTGATAGCCTTCCTGAATATGCTCACGGATCCGGAGTTCCTGAACAATCCGGAGTTCGGCGATCCGGGTCCGCCGTGACCTTTCGCGGTGAGTCGAAACAACTGCTCACGCAATGACGGTTCGAGCGGGAGAGCTTTGCGCTCTGCGCATCAAGCAGCAGCCACGCGCTCCTGTTCCGGCGACCAAGCGTAACAGCGCAGCTTGTCAGCGAAGACCTCGGGTTTGAAGAGGCTCTGGCCTAGAAGCAGGCGCGCGCACTCCTGCACGCCTTCCGTGATGCTCGGATGCGGATGGATCAAGTTGGCCAGCTCGTGCACCGGGATGCCCAGCTTGATCATGAGGCTCACGGCCTCGATGGCGCTGCTGGCGTGCTCTCCCACGGCGCGCATTCCCAGGATGCGCATCTCGGCATCGTCGGTGACGATCACCTTGAAGAAGCCCTTGGTGCGCCGCATGGCGATGGCGCGAGCGAGGCACGAATAATCGACTCGCGCCATCCGATAGGCGAGGCCGCGCTTCCGGCATTCCTGTTCATTCAATCCTACTCCTGCGACCTCGGGCTCCAGGAACATGATGGTGCTGATGTTGTCGTACGTGAGATGCACCGGCGCACAGCCCGCGATGCATTCTGCGGCATGGCGCCCCTCCATTTCGCCCAGGTTCACGAGCATGTTGGTCCCGGTGGCATCGCCAACCGCGTGGATGTGATGAACGCTGGTGCGCGTGCCCTGCACCTCGATGATCCCTGTCCTGGGATCGGTGCGCACGCCTGCGGCGGCCAGGTCCAGCCGGTCAGTATTGGCGATCCTGCCTACGGAGAGCAGGGCCTTGTGAACCCGCACTGTCTCCGCACGGCCGTCCGGGTATGAAAGGCGGTATTCCACTTCGTTGCCTTCCTGGTCAGGATCAATGGCCGTGATGCATTCGAGTTTCGCCTGGCGATGGATGATGACGCCGCGCCGCTCGAGGCTCTGGGCCACCACATCGCTC
Organism: Flavobacteriales bacterium; assembly: GCA_016705545.1. Taxonomy (GTDB): domain Bacteria; phylum Bacteroidota; class Bacteroidia; order Flavobacteriales_F; family PHOS-HE28; genus PHOS-HE28. The sequence goes on along the minus strand of JADIYA010000001.1, from coordinate 517,905 downwards.
ACGTCGGCATCCTCGAAGGGGAGGATCCGCTCTGCGCGGTCGATGAGGTGGACGCGCGTATTGCCCAGCAAGGAGAAGATCGTGGCGAATTCGCAGCCGATCACGCCGGCGCCGACGATGACGATGCTCTGCGGGTATTCCTCGAGATTGAAAATGCCGTCGCTGGTGAGGATTCGGCGCTCGTCGGTCTCAATGCCGGGAAGGTGGCGCGGCCTGCTGCCTGTCGCGATGATGACATGGCTGGCGCGCACATCGAGGATATGATTGGGCCGTTGGATCCTGACCACGTTGGGGTCCAGGAAATGGGCCTCGCCGCGCTCGTGCTGGAATAGGCCACCCCTCGTATGCGAGGCCAGGAGCTGCATGTGGCAAGCATAGAGGTACTTGCGCTCGAATGCGGCTTCGTTCACGGCTTTCATCACCTCGCTCCAATCCAGGCGGAATGGTTCGCGGCCGCGGGTGCGCATGAGCGCGTTGGCGTTGGAGGCGCGTTGCGCGATCTCCCACATGGTCTTGGAGGTGAGGGCCCCGTTGTAAATGCCCGTGCCGCCGATCCTGTCGCGCTCCACAAGGAGCACGCGCTGCCCGAGGTCGATGCCGCGCATGGCGGCGGCGTAACCAGCGGGTCCGCCGCCGATGACGCAGAGGTCGTAGTGCTCCATGGGGATGATGCTGCCGATGCGGCAACACGCTCATACGGCCGGCAAGCGCCTTGGTTCGCGCTAGGGCATGATTGGCCGGGTGCGTCGCACGGTTCGTCTTCGCTTCGGTCTTTAGCGTATCCGCGGCGTTCAGGAACGCGTAATAGCGGCGGAACAGATTCGCACGCGTGGGTACAATTCACCGCCTCAGCCTTACCGGTATCGCATCGATGGCCTCGATCCTCGCGGCGGCGCAATGCCCGCAGCTCTACGATTACTACGGGACACCCTCGGCCAATCCGGAGTGGTACAGCTGCAGCGGCACGAACTTCACCTTGGTGGTGGCCACACCGCAGACAGTAGGTGCGTATAGCATCAACTGGGGCGATGGCGGCCCGGTGCAGAACGGTGCTGCACTGATGCCGCCCATGACGGTGACGCACCTGTACCCGGCCGCTGTGGCCACCTACACCATCACGTTCACCGAGATCGCCACGGGTTGCGTTATCACAGGCAGCCTTACCATGGAGCAGAGCTCCAGTGCCAGCATCCAGATCCCGGTGGGCGGCCTCACGCAGGTATGCGCACCACATCCGGTGGAATTCATCAACAGCAGCACGAATGTCTCGCCGAACACGGTGTTCACCTGGGACTTCGGTGATGGGTCACCGATCCTCACGTTCGACCATACGAATCTCGGGCAGACCATCACGCACACCTACCAGCAGGGCACCGTGGATTGCGAGACCACCGTGCAGCTCACGGCGGAGAACACCTGCAACACATTGCAAGGTGGTGCTTCGCTGGCCACCTTCAACCCGATCCGCATCTGGGATATCGACGATGCAAGCATCGCCGCAAGCGCCACGCTGCTCTGCTGGCCCGACCGTACGGTCACCTTCGCTAACACCACCAACCGCAACTGCCTCAATCAGGGGAACATCTTCCAGCGCTACGAGTACTGGAACTTCGGGGACTATTGGGGCACAGGACAGGATTCGATCATCGATTGGACCCCTTGGCCGCCCACGTTCCCGCGCGTGATCCAGTACCCGGGCATCGGCACCTACGAGGTGATGCTGCTCGACAGCAACTACTGCGGCATCGACACGGCCTTCATCCAGATCACGATCGTACCGCCGCCTTCGGTGTCGTTGACGGTTGACCCCGATACCATCTGCGTGGATGAGACGGCCTTCTTCGATCAGACCACTTCTGGCGGAGCCAACTACTTTCAGTGGAATTTCGGTGCGGGCGCCGGCTTCCAATGGACCGGTGCCGGTGACCAAGCGCACACCTACAACACGGCGGGCACTTATACGGTCTCTTACGCCGCCAGCATCCAAGGAGCCACAGCGGGCTGCGCCGATACAGCATCGGTGACCGTGGTCGTGCTGCCGCGCCCCACGGCTGATTTCACGCTCGACCAGGATGTTGCTTGCGACTCGATTACCGTGACCATCACTGATCTGTCGATAAGCGCGGTGAGTTATAGCTGGGACTTCGGCGATGGCTCCACGAGTAACGCACCGAACCCGCCGCCGCACTTCTACGGCGCGTCGGGCACCTACACCATCAACCTCACTGTGACCAACGCTTTGGGCTGCACGCACAGCTTTTCACGCACCGTGAACGTGTATGCGCCGCCCACCGTGGGCATCCAAGTGGCCAACCTCTGCTTCGGCGAGACGTCAGTCTTTACGCCGGTGATCGGCACTGATCCCGGCAATCCGGTCACGAATTGGGCATGGGACTTCGGCGATGGTGCCGTGTCGGCGCTGCAGAGTCCCACGCACCAATACGCGGCTGCTGGCCCTTACACGATCACGCTGAGCGTGACCACGCCCTATTGCGGCAGCACGGGCTCGCAGGCCGTGAACGTGCAGGCCCGGCCGAATGCCTCCTTCACGCCGGTGCCCGTGCTCGGCTGCTCACCCATGGACGTGAGCTTCGCTAATGCGAGCACCGGAGCCACGCAATACCTCTGGCTCTTCGGCGATGGCGCCACGGCGAACACACTGAACGCGGCGCACACCTATATCAATACGGGTGTGACGGACACGGTCTTCACCACAACCCTGATCGCAAGCTCGCCCTTCGGTTGCGCTGACACAGCCTCGGTGGATATCACTGTAGCACCGGGTGTGGTGGCCGGCTTCAGTCACAACGCGGTGCCAGGCTGCGCACCCATGGATGTCGCATTCGTGAACAGCAGCACCGGCGCTACGAGCTACCTGTGGGACTTCGGCGATGGCAGCACGAGCTCGGCGGTGAATCCCGCGCACACGTATGTGAACAATACGTTCTTCTTGAGCATGCACACGGTATCGCTCACGGCCTTCTCGCCCGCTGGCTGTCAGGCAATGGTGACACAGCAGGTTATGGTTTATCCCGCGCCCGACTTCTCGTTCGTGGCACAACCCGATAGCGGCTGCAGCCCGCTCACAGTCACCTTCCCCAGCGTTACTGGCGCGGTAAGCTACAGCTGGGACTTTGGTGATGGCAGCACGGGCACAGGTCCTTCGCCTACGCACACCTACTTCAATAGCACAGCCAATGATCAGGTTTTCGGCGTCACGCTCGTAGGCGCGAATGCGTTCGGATGCGCAGACACGGCGACTGCGAGCGTGCTGGTTTTCCCGAATCCAACCGCTCAGCTCAATGCCTCGCCACTCATCGGCTGCCATCCATTCACCGCTCAGCTCACCAACGCAAGCACGGGCGCGAGCAGCTACGCTTGGAATTATGGGGATGGCCAGCAAAGCGATACATCGTCCACGGTGCATGGGCACACGTGGTACAACTTCCCCGGTCCCGGCACAATCTCTTATCCACTGAGTCTCACAGCCATCAGCGATCATGGCTGCACGAGCACGTCCACGGCGCAGATCCAGGTGCATCCTTTAGTGACCGCAGACTTCGTTGCGCCGGGCGATGGCTGCGCGCCGCACGCGGTGAGCTTCATCAATACAAGCACCGGTGCGAGCAGCTACCTGTGGAGCTTCGGGGACCAGCAAGGCAGCGCTACGGCTTCCCCGCAGCACACTTACTTCAATCAGGGGCTGAATGATGCGACCTTTAGTGCACAGCTGATCGCGACCTCCTCTTTCGGTTGCAGCGATACCATCGCGACACCGATCCTGGTGCATCCGCAGCCGATAGCGCAATTCATCCCCGGCTTGCTCAATGGCTGCCAGCCACTGAACGTGCCCTTCCAGGACCTCACGATCGGCGCGGTGGCTGCCCAATGGAGCTTCGGCGATGGCAGCTTGCTCGATACCGTGCCCGGCAACCAAGCGCACAACTATGCGCATGCGAGCGCTGTCACGGTCACCTTCAGCCCGCAGCTGATTGCAACGAACACCTTTGGCTGCACCGACACTTCGACCGCCGCGATTGACGTGTATCCCGCTATTGTGGCGGCTTTCAGTGTCATCGGCACCGGATGCTCGCCACTTACCGTGCAACCAGTGAACAGCAGTACGGGCGCTAGCAGCTACCTGTGGGACATGGGCGATGGCAACACGCTCATGGGCAGCAACCCTACGCATACGTATGTGAATACCACTGCTGTGGACCAGGTGCGCACCATCACGCTCACCGCCACTTCGCCCTATGGCTGCATCAGCGTCGCGCAGCAAACAGTGATTGTATCGCCCGTGCCGCAGGCCGCCTTCATGGCCACACCCTTCACGCAGCAGTTCCCCAATGCCACAGTAACACTGAACAACACCAGCAGCCCTGGCAGTTGGACGCACAGCTGGGATTTCGGTGACGGCAGCACAACAGGCCTTCAGCAACCCGGCACCCACACCTACACCGCTTGGGGCACCTTCACCATCACCTTAGTCGTAAGCGGCACGGCCTGCTCCGATACCGCCACCCAACCAGTGACAATTACACCGCCGCTGCCCACGGCGAGCTTCCTGGGACAGGGCGAAGGATGCGCGCCGCTCACCGTGCTGTTCACCAATACCAGCCTGCTCGCACAGAGCTATCAATGGAGCTTCGGTGATGGCGGCACCAGCGCGGCTGATAACCCCACCTACACCTACAACGTACCAGGGGTGTATTCCGTGACCCTTACGGCATTCGGCGTGGGCGGCGCGGTGAACACCATGACCAAAGTGGACAGCATCGTCGTCCGGCCGAGGGCCAATGCCTTCTTCGTGCTGCAACCCACCGCAGTGATTGTGCCCACGCAGCCGGTCTTCACGTACAACCTGAGTGCGAATGCCGATCAATTCTCGTGGGACTTCGGTGATGGCACGATGAGCAACGCCTTCAATCCCACGCACTACTACCAAGAGGCAGGAACCTTCGATGTGATGCTGATCGCCAACAACCAGTGGAATTGCCCTGACACCTTCACGGTGATCGGAGCAACCACCGGCGAAGTGAGCGGCGAGATCGAGTTCCCCAATGCGTTTACGCCTGGCAGCGGCCCTACAGATGGGCAATACGACCCCATGGGCTACGACAATGACCACTTTTTCCCGAAGTATGAAGGTGTGGAACGCTACCGCTTGGAGGTCTTCAACAGGTGGGGCGAGCTGGTCTTCGTGAGCGAGGATGTGCGGCGCGGCTGGGACGGCTGGTACAAAGGCGCTCCCGCCAAGCAGGATGTCTATGTCTGGAAATGCAACGCCACCTTCAGCGATGGCCGGGAAGCCGTGCTGAAGGGTGATGTCACCCTTTTACGCTGAACCATGGAACGCAAACTCTCCACGCTCTTCGCGGTATTGATTGCCGCCGGCGCTTTCTCGCAAGTGGGCTACAAGCGGCCGCACAACCAGATGCTCGATCAGGCCAAGGCGCACTTGGCGGCTGAGGACTATGGAGAGGCTGCTCGTTTGTACAAGAAGTTGCTGCCCGTCGACACTGCCTTCGTAGAGGTGTACTACGAGTATGGTGTTTGCCTGGCCAATCTGCCTGGCCAGCGGGATAAATCGGTGCCGCATTTGGAGCGTGCCGTGCGCGGCGGTCATACCGAAGCGCATTATGAACTGGCCTTGCAGCGCCATCGACAACAGCGATTCGATGAAGTCGCCGATCTCTTGCAACGGTACAAGCAGCTCAATTACCGCATGGTGAAGGATGCGGAAGTGGAACGCCTGATCGCCATGGCATCCACCGCGAAGGAGCTGGTGAAGCGGCCCATCGAGATCGACATACGCAATATGGGCACCCTGATCAATTCTCCTCAACACGACTACTGCCCGTTGGTGACAGCCAATGGCAACACGCTCTATTTCACCAGCCGCCGCGAAGGCACTACGGGCAACCTGAAGGATCCTACAGGTCAGTGGCTGGAGGACATCTACGTGGCGAAGCGCATCGATGAGGTGTGGACCAACGCCGTTAAAGTAGGCGCTCCGATCAATACCAATACGCACGACGCTACTGTGGGCCTTGCCCCCGATGGGAGCAGCATGATCGTTTATCACACCAGCCAGGACCTCGTAGCGGGCGATCTTTTCGAAACGCGCTTGCACGCAGGCAAATGGCAGGCTCCGGTGCTCATGACGGCACAGATCAACAGCAAGCACCACGAGCCGAGCGCCAGTATCGCGCCCGGCGGAGATGAGATCTATTTCACCAGTGACCGTCCGGGCGGATACGGCGGCCGCGACCTATACCGCATCCGCCGCCTGCCCAACGGCGAATGGAGCCTTCCGCTCAACCTGGGACCGCAGATCAACACCCCCTTCGACGAGGACGCTCCTTTCATGCACAGCGATGGCATCACACTGTTCTTCAGCAGCAAAGGTCACAGCACCATGGGAGGCTATGACATCTTCAAGGCCACCCTCACGGATCCTGACATGAACGGTTGGGGTCTTCCCGAGAACATGGGCTATCCCCTGAACACCGTGAACGATGACATCTACTTCTGTCTGAGCGAGGATGGATACACGGGCTATTTCAGCAGCGAACGTCCCGGCGGCTTGGGCATGCAGGACATCTACCAAGCCGTTTTCCCAGGCAGTCAGCTGAATTACGTGGTCGCCCGTGGCGTAGTCGCTGATGCAAGTGATGAGCCATTGAAGGCGCGCATCCTGATTACCGATGAATTGGGTGACGAGGTGGTGGGTGTGTTCAATACCAACGAGGCCACCGGTCGCTACATCATGGTGCTGGACCCTGGGCAGAAGTACAACTTGAGCGTGGAAGCACCCGGTTACGCCATTCACCGCGCGGTGATCACGGCCAAGCCTTCTGACATCGACGGCCGTGAAATGGCGCTTGACATCCAATTGGAGCGCGACGCTTCGGTGCAGCGGATGAAGTAACATGAATGGGCCGCGCACGAGAGCAACGGTATCCGGGCTGCTTGCGGCGTTCGCGCTGACGGCCCAGGATGCGCAGTTCTCACAGTTCTATGCGATTCCAACATTCGTGAGCCCGGCATTCGCAGGCACCGGCCTGCAAACGCGCATGGGCCTTGCGGTGCGCGATCAATGGCCGGCCTTTCCGGGCGCTTTCGTCAGCAGCAACTTCGCGATCGACCATTACATGCCCGGCGTGAATAGCGGTGTAGGCCTGCTGGTCTCGCACGATAGGGCAGGCAGTGGGGCCTTGCGGTACAGCAGTGTCACCGGACAATACGCCTATGAGATCGAGCTCAAGCGGAAGGTCTTCCTAAGGCCCGCCCTGCAGATCGGTTGGGCCAACCATGCCGTCGATTACTCGAAGCTCGTCTTCGGTGACCAGCTCGCGCGAGGCGGGAGCGTGGGCACTTACGAGTACCTCAATGGCGCCAGCATCAACTACGCCGATTTTGGCGGAGGGCTGCTCTATTTCACGCCGAAGTATTGGCTGGGCACCGCTTTCCATCATCTCAACCGCCCGAACCAGTCGCTGCTCGGCAATGAATCGCGCATGCCCGTCAAGTTCAGCTTGCATGGCGGATGGCGAACCACTTTCCGCACCCCTATCATCAAGGAGCACCCGCAGAGCCTCGTGCTCGCCTTCAACTACCGGGCTCAAGCGAAATATGATCAGCTCGACATCGGCGGCTATTTCGAGCGGGCTCCGTTCTACGCGGGCCTCTGGTACCGGGGCATCCCGTTGCTGAAGGCCTATGCACCCGGGTATGCCAACCGTGATGCCCTGGCTTTCCTAGGCGGTGTCATCATTAACGATCTGCGCATCGGATACAGTTACGACCTCACAGTTTCCCGCTTGGCCGGTCAGAGCGGCGGTGCCCATGAGATCACCTTAGGTTACGAGATGGCCTCGCGCGGGCGGAAGCGCAGCATGAGCAGGCGGCGCGTGGTGCCGTGCGCGAAGTTCTAGTCCAAGCGAGATTGGGGGTTGAAGGTTGTCGTGCCGCACAACCCCCAACCAGCTCCGAATCAAAATTCAACCTGCCTTTTCGGATAGGATCAACCACCGATCCATCATTCGGTCCAGCTCTGCGATTGCCTTCTCGAGCGCAATGCTCTGCTCCATCATCTGGTGGTGGTCGGTTCCGCCTTTGGCCATGATCGTGAGCAGCTCCTCTTTCCGCGCTTCCAGCTTCGGCATCTCTTTGTCGATGCGTGCGAGCTCCAGCTTCTCGGCGTAAGTGAGCTTTTTCTTCACCCCTTCCGTTGACTCGGTCACTGCGAGGCCGCCATGCTGGCCCATTGCGCCAGCAGCCGAAGCAGTCTTGTCTGCCTTCGCGGCACTTTCCACTTTCAACTTTCCCGCTCGCGCCTTCTGGGTCTCGCGCAACTCGGTGTAGCTGCCCACCCACTCTTTGATCTTCCCATCGCCTTCGAAGACGAGGAGCTTGGTGCAGAGCTTATCCATGAAGAAACGGTCGTGGCTCACGGTCAGCAGGCAAACGTCCAGATCGCACAGGAAATCCTCTAGCGCGTTCAGTGTGGGGATGTCCAGGTCGTTGGTGGGCTCGTCGAGGATGAGCACGTTGGGATTCTTCATCAGCACAGTGCACAGGTAGAGGCGCCGCCTCTCGCCACCACTGAGCGTGCTCATGTACTGCCATTGCTGCTCTTTGTCGAAGAGGAAGCGCTCCAGAAGGCCCGATGCCGTCAACGTCTTCCCTTTGTTCAGGGGGATGATCTCCGCGATATCGCGCACCACATCGATGATGCGCTTATCGTCAGTGATCTGCAGCCCTTGCTGGCCGAAGGTGCCGAGCATCACCGTATCGCCGATGCTCACGGTGCCCGCATCGGGCGGTGTCCTCATCGTAAGCAGGTCGAGGAATGTGCTCTTTCCGATGCCGTTCGGCCCGACGATGCCGATGCGGTCGCCGCGCTTGAGCGAATACGAGAAGCCGGTCACGATGGGCTTGTAGGTCCCTGGCTTCTGGCGATCTCCCCAGCCCTTGGTGAGGTTGCGCACTTCGATTACCTTGCCACCAAGGCGTTCGGTCTTCACGTCGATCTTCACTTCCTCGCGTGAGAAGTCGCGTGTGGCATCGGCCTTGATCCGATCGAAAGCATCCAATCGGCTCTTGCTCTTAGTGCCCCGTGCTCGCGGCATCTTGCGCACCCACTCCAGCTCGCTGCGCATCAGCCCGCGCAAGTGTTGCTGCGTGGCGTCGCGCACCTCATCGAGCAATGCCTTCTTCTCCACGTAGTAACTGTAGTTGCCCTTGAAGCGTGTGAACTCCCCGAACTCCATCTCGATGATCTCGTCGCAGACGTTGTCGAGGAAGTAGCGGTCGTGCGTCACGAGCAGTAGCGTAAGGTTGGGGGCGCTCAGCTCGTCCTCCAACTGCTCGATCATGTGAACATCCAAGTGGTTCGTCGGCTCATCCAGGATCAGCACATCCGGGGCATGGATGAGCACCTTGGCCATGGCGAGGCGCTTCTGCTGCCCACCGCTCAGCGTGTTCACGGGCTGCTCCATGTCCCTGAGGCCGAAGCGGTGCAACAGCACCTGGACATGGGCCTCGAAGTCCCAGGCGTTCAGCTCCGACATGCTGTCGATGGCGTGCTGCATGGCTGTGCCCTCCAGGTGGCGGGCGACGGCGTGCTCATAGGCGCGCACCGCGTTCGTCACAGGGTCGTCCTGATCCAGCATCTCATCCACCAGGCTGTGGGTGGCGGTCATGCTCACGCTCTGGTCGAGGTAGCCTACGCGGATTCCCCGGTTGAATGTGATGATGCCGCTATCCGGCTTCTCCACGCCGGCGATGCACTTCAACAAGGTGCTCTTGCCCGTGCCGTTGCGCGCCACGATCGCCGTCTTCTGGCCTTTCTCCAACCCGAAGGAGATATCCTCGAAAAGTTGGCGAGGCCCGTAGCGCTTGGCGAGCTTCTCGACGGAGAGGACGTTCATGGGGAGAGCGGGGGCGAAGGGGCGCGAAGGTCGGGCATCGCGTGGCAAGCGCAATCCTGGGCCATGGCATCTACGTTTGCCGCATGCCTCGCACGCGCATCGCACCCACGCCGAGCGGCTTCCTCCATCCTGGCAACGCCATCAATTTCCTGATCACGGATGAAATCGCGCACAGCATCGGTGCCAGCATCCGGCTGCGGATCGACGACATTGACGCCGAACGCATGCGGTCCGCATTCGTGGCGGATGTGTTCGATTCGCTCCGGTGGCTCGGCATCGACTGGCAAGAGGGTCCACGTGACGCGGCAGATCACGAGCGCAGCTTCTCGCTGCATGGCCGCATCGGTCGCTACCTTGAACAGGTCGATCTGCTCAAAGAGCAGGGCGATCTCTATCCCTGCACATGTTCACGTACTGAGCTGCGCAATGGCCGATGCGCCTGCCGGAGCAAGTCGCTGCGCTTCGATGACCATTATGCCGCGTGGAGGCTCCGATTGCCACAGGATGCGGAGGTCCGCGTTGTGGACCTCATCGGCCGCGAGCGCTGGTTGCGTCCTGCTGCGCTCATGCCCGATCCCGTGCTGCGCCAGCGGGCCGAGCTTGGGGCACGGCCCGTTTACCAGATTGCCTCACTGATCGATGATGTGGATCACGGCATCACGCACATTGTGCGCGGCGCCGACCTGCTTCCTTCAACGGTTTGCCAGCTCTACCTCGCGGAGCGGCTTGGTCTTGAGTCATTCCAACAAGTGGCGTTCCTCCATCACCCGCTCATCACCGATAGCAAAGGTGCCAAGCTCTCGAAGAGCGCAGGCGCTGCTTCGCTGAAAGCAATGCGCGCAAAGGGCCAAGGCCCAGATGGATTGCGTGATCAGGCAACCGACCTGCTTCAAGCCATGCGCGATGAGGCGGATCAGAGCTCGGTTCCGTAGCGAACAATGCTCATGATCGTGAGCAGCGCAGCGAATACGCCGATGAGCAGCGCGGTCATGGCGAAGCCCTTGCCTGCCTGCTCGCGCCTGCGGATGCGGGTGATGCTCCAGCCGGCGAGGATCAAGGTGATCACGATGGCGCCAATGAGCAGCCAGAGGTTGGTGCTGAAGCCGAGCGCGATGGTGCCCAGGCCGGAGGCGAATGCGGGCACGGCCAAGGCATTCCACCTCTTGCGGGGCATGATGTTCTCCTCCTCTTCCTGCCGTACGATCGGCGTATGCGCGGTTGGTGGGTCGGTCAAGGGCGTTCGCCGGACGGCCTCCTCGATGGCGCGTTGTTCAACATGTGTTGCGATGAATGCGGCGGCCGGTGTCCCGGCGGCCGCGATCGGAGCCCGTTCTTCAACCTTGACTGCAAAGACCGAAAGATCCGCACCGCGAGATTCCAAATCGCGGATGCGTGTCCTAGGCTGCGTTCGCCGGGCATGCAGATCGATATGCCATCCGTTCGAGTGCCTGCGATGCTGGAAGCGCCGCTCTTGAACGGTGCTGCGCGAGCTGCTGCAGGCCATGAGCAGGAGAACCGAGAAGAACATGACCGTGCGCATGCAGCGAATGTATCCGGCTTGCGCGGCTCACATATCCATATCGCCGCCCGTGGTGCCGGGCTCTTGGCGCTGCTGTTGCCGCCGACGGAATAGTGAGGTGTTCTGCTCCCCGAACTTCCAGGTCAATGTGAGGCGCACGAAGCGCATCTCACGGCGGCGGAAGCTCTCCTGATAGAGTGAAGGGGTGTCCACGATGTTGCCCCATTTGCGCGTGAAGAACACGTCGTTCACGCTCAGGAGCATGCTCACCTTGCGCGTCACGTCATGGTTCAGGCTGAAGTCGATCCCGTACTGTGCGATGCTTCGCCCTTGAGGCTGGATCCTCGGGCCTTCGTATTCGCCGTTCACCTGTGCGTTCCAATCCTTCATGAAGCGCCAGGCCACCATCGCCTTCGCATTCCAGTTGAAGCCTTCATTACGTGCGCCTCCTTCGGTGCTGCGCAAGGCCACGTCGGTGTATTGCAGGGTGCCGCTTGCCGTGAGCTGCAGGCCGCTGATCGGCTCCACTTTCATGATGTTCTCCCATCCGCTGCTCATGCTATAGCTGCCGTTCACGAAGGTGTTGAGCAGGAGCGTGGTGTCCGAGGGCAGTGGCGTGGCGTAACCGGTGATCACATCCTGCGTGTGGCGGGCGAAGAAGCTCGTGAGCCAGGTGCCCTTGTCCTTCATGAAGGGCAGCAGATGGTTCAGCTCGGCCAAGGTGCTGAGCTCCGGTGCCAGTGCTGGATTGCCGATGCGCACGTTGCGGCTGTCGGCGTTCATCACGAAAGGCATGATCTGCCAGAAATTGGGCCTGCTGATCTTGCGTGAGAGGTTCACCTGAATCTCGCGCATGCTCTTGTCCCATTTCCGGGAGAGGTAGATTCCGGGGAATAGCGCCTTCGCGATGTTCTCCGCGCCGTTGGGGTAGCGGTAGCTGAAGGTGATGTCCTTGTTGCGCACCACGGTCTCGAACCAGGTCTGCTCGAAGCGGAAGCCGGCCTGGAGGCCCCAGCGGTCGGTGAGCTTGCGCTGCCAATTCACATAGGCGGCGTTGATGATGTCGGTGATCGCGTAGTCATTGGTGAGGCTCGTATCGAGCGCCAGCTCACCGGCCTGGGGCGAGGTCACGTAAGCGAGGAGATAGGTATCGTCGGCCTTCCAGCTCGATTTGATGCCGAGCTCGAGCTTGTTCCGCTCACCTACCGGTTCGGTCCAATCGGCTTGCAGCGAGAACTGGTCGTAACGGCTGCCTCCGTTGTTGTCCTGTACGCGCGGGCTCGTTGGGAGGTCGTTGCCTGCCGCATCCCGGCCGTACTGCGCGAATTGCGCCAAGCTGCTGCGGCTCCAGGTGTTGTAGGTGAGGTCGGCGCCCCATTCCCTCCCTTCTTTCGGCGCCTTCCGGCGGAAAGCGAGCGTAGTCGTCGCGCTCATCGATTCGGTCGCGTTGCCGTTCTGCTGTTCGGCAGTGGAGAGCAATTCGTTGCCCGCGCCGCGCAGGACAGCATCGAGCTGATCCATGCCGCTATGCTCATGGAAACGGATGTTCTGCGAGAGGCTCAGCAGGTTCCGGTTGGTCACTTGCCAATCGGCGTTGAAGCGCCCGCCGTGCATGGTGCGCGTTTGCTCGCTGCGGGCAATCTGGTCGAAGTAGCCGGTGGTGATGCCCGAGCTGCGTTCGGTGCGTTCGGTGGTGCCGTCGGTGAGATTCGTGCTCGTGTTGTAGTTATAGCCGAGGCCGAAGTTCCAGCGGCCCTCCTTCATGTTCAGGTTGAGCCCGCCCTGATAGCGGCCATTGGTGCCGGCCCCGGCTTGCACCTGCCCGCTGTAGCCGGGCTTCGTGGTCTTCTTCAGTACTACGTTGATGATGCCGCCCGTAGTGTTCGCGTCGAAGGCCACGGAAGGATTGGTGATCACTTCGATCTTCTCAATGTCCTCTGCGGGGATCTGCTCCAGGGTCATGGAGGTGGGCCTGCCGTTCACCAGGATCTGCGGCGAAGCGCCGCGCATCTGCACATTCCCGTCCAGATCAACGCTGAGGCCGGGCACATTCTTCATCACATCAACGCCGGTTCCGCCTTGCGCGCTCAGGTCCTTGTCCACGGTGAATACCCGGCGGTCCACCTGCATGGTCATGGTGGCGCGCTCACCGGTGACCTCTATTTCGTTGAGCACTGAGGCGTCGGGCTGCAGATTGATGTTGCCCAGATCCAGTTCGCTGTGTTCGCGTGTGAGCCGCACCTGCTTTTCGAAGGGCTTATAGCCGATGAAGGTGATGGTGACCTTCAGCGGCGGACCGACGGGGAGCTTGTCCACCTCGAACTCGCCGTTGTTGCGCGTGATCGCGCCGCCAATGATGCTGTCTTTGGAAGCGGGGCGAACCGCCACCGTGGTGTACTCAGCACCCTTGCCTGTGCTGGCGTCGATCACGCGTCCATACACCCTTCCGATGGCAGGGCCGCCGCCCATTCCGCTATTCGGGCGTTGAGCGCAGGCGAAGGCGGAAACGAATGAAAAGAGGATTATGAAGAGGGTGCGGACCGGCATGGCTGGCGAAAGTACCGAGATGGACTGCGGAGGAAACGGTCTGGGATGCGCAGCGGCTTGAAGGGGTTGATCGATCAACATGTTTTCACGTACCAGCAAGAAAAAGGAAGGGGCCGCCTCGCATGAGACGGCCCCTCGTTCTTCTGGGTATGGCGCTAAGGCCTAGTAATCATCGCGCGAACCGCCGCGGTCGCTGCGCTCGCGGTATCCGCCGCGATCGCCACCGCGTCCGCCGCCGCCGCCGTATCCGCCGCGGTCACCACCGCCACCGCCGTAGCCTCCGCGATCGCCGCCCCGGCTGCCGCCGAAGCCTCCGCGATCGCCTTCGGTGCGAGGACGAGCCTCGTTCACCACCAGGTCGCGGCCGTGGAAATTCTTGCCATTGGTGCCTTCGATGGCCGAGCGGCCAGCGTTGTCATCGGCCATCTCCACGAAGCCGAAGCCACGGCTCCGGTTGGTAGCGCGATCCATGATGATCTTGGCCGAGGTCACTTCTCCGAAAGGCTCGAAAAGCTCGCGGAGGTCTTGGTCCCTAACAGTGTAAGGCACGTTGGCGACGTAAATGTTCATGAGTTCTACTGACTGGGTTTTTGTTCGTTTTCGCCTGTGCCGTGGAGGTCTCGCCAAAGAACACCCCGGCCGTTGGGCGGGCCGAATGTAGGCTGAAAACCTGTTCCCGCAAGACCAGCGGCGCGTTCGCACGGTAGTGGGCGTCCTAGCGGCAGGGTCTCGGCAGGGTGCTCATCGTGCAGATCCCTTCTCAGGAATAGGCAAATACTCGCCCTCAGGCGCCACGAACCATCGCGCATCGAGCCAGCTGCTCGGAAGCAGATCCCACCGGCGGAAGATGAACTCGCCCAAGTGATCCTGAAGACCGCCGAGCGCGATGTCTTCCGTGGTGATCAACGATACCGTTGCGGAGGACCCCTGCTTCGCAGAGAGCAGCAGGCTCTCCACGGGAACCGACCAGAAAAGGCGAATGCCATGATGCTCCGGGGCGAAATCGGCATCAGCAGTGATGATGCCCTTGCTGACATTCATGGCATGTGCACGGGCGATGGCCGCTTCGATATGAGCCGTGCGCGCCGCATAGTACGGCGCGATGCGCTCTGCAGTCGCGATCCGGTATATCACCGCAAGCAAGAGGATGATAGTCACCCATTTGCGTGTCCGATCAACTCGCCCAGTGTGGAAAATGAGCACCAGCACAACCCATGCAGCCACTCCGAAGTTCACCTGTTCGCGGTAGCGGTCGTGGTACCACGCCGGGAGCTTCAGGCTGATGAGCGCGTGCATAGCAAGGATGAATCCGATGAAGAGCAAGGCATCGGCACGCCTGCGCTGGATCAGAAGACCCGCAAGCGCGAGCGATGCGAATACGAGGAGGTCCGGATAGTGGCGAACCGCATAGCGGAGCAAGCCGCTGAGATTAGCCGGAGAGAGGACCGCCGCCAGAACCGCGGGATCGCGGGCCTTGAAGACGAATGCGGCGCTGTCCTTCTCGTAGTCCGAGATGGTGAGCAAGCGGGCCGTTATCACGAGTGCGACCACCGTGAACAAGAGCATGGCCTCGCGTTTGCGCTGCCATGCGCGAGTCAGGATGAGGGTCCCGGTAAGGAGCATGAACCCGATGGCATGGCACGATGCCACCAGCGCGGCGAGGAGCAAGAGAGCCAGTGAGCGCCAGCGCGGATTCAATGCCTTGCTCCGATGCACGGCGATGAAGAGCACGAGCAGATCCGCTCCGTAGTACAATTCGAAGATGGGGCAGAGCAAGCCATGCGTGAGGCCCACCAGGTGCAGCGCGGCGATGGCCACGGTGGCATCGCGGTCACGCAGTACGCGCCATGTGATCAGCATGCAGCCGCACATCCAAATGATGTTGTTGAATGAGTGCAGGAGGATCAGCCCCTTCATCGGAACACCCAGTTTCGCGCCGATCAGTGGCAGCGCTTGCGCAAAGGCCAGCACCCATCGGCCATGCTCGATGCGGAATGCGTCCTCGTTGACCACGCGCGCCAGGTAGTATCCGCTATCGGCGTACAAACGCTCATCGGCAAAGCGCCACGCGAAGAGCGCGAGGTAGCCGAGCACGAGCCAGGGCAGAGCGGCCATCAGCCGTTCATTCCAAATGGAGTGCGTGCTCGTTGCGGTCGCGGCCATCGCATCAAAGAAAGCGGAGGGCGGTACTTTTCCACCGTCGCCGATGCTCGATAGTCCGATTGAATACCTCAAGGGCGTTGGTCCCCAGCGCGGCGATCTGCTGCGCAAGGAGTTGGGCATCGCCACCTTCGGCGATCTGCTCCAGCATTTCCCCTTCCGTTACGTCGATCGCAGCCGATTCCACACGGTGCGCGAGATCGCCGCTGCTCCCGATGAGCATCAGCAAGCGCAACTGCGCGGCCGCCTCACTGCGCCGAAACTGATCGGCGAGAAGCAGGCGCGGCGCATCACGGCCACCTTCAGCGACGACACGGGCAGCATGGAGCTGGTCTGGTTCAAGGGCCTGAAGTGGGTGCAGCAATCGCTGAAGCACGGTGAGGAATACGTCGTGTTCGGCAAGCCCGGTGCCTTCAAGGGGAAACTGAACATGGCGCACCCGGAGCTTGAGCTTGCTTCGGTTTGGGACAGCGGCATCGAGGCCGCACTGCAACCGGTTTACCGCACCACGGAGAAGCTCGCCGCAAGAGGGCTCACCAGCCGCGCCATCTGGAAGCTGCAGAAGGCCCTGTTGCCGCAGATCGCCGGCTCGCTGCCCGAGACGCTTGGCGCGGAGCAGGTGCAATGGCTCGGCGGCATCACGCGCGAAGAGGCCTATCGCCAGGTGCATGCGCCCGTGGATGCGCAACGGCTCGATCTGGCCCGCACCCGATTGAAGTTCGAGGAGCTCTTCTTCATCCAGCTCGGGCTGCTGCGCAACAAACAGCTCACGCAGCAGCAGGTGCGCGGCAATGTGTTCGCGGAAGTGGGCGAGAAGCTCAAGACATTCTATGCGGAGCATCTGCCGTTCGAGCTCACCGGCGCGCAGAAGCGCGTGGTGAAGGAGATCCGCAAGGACATGGGCAGCGGCCGGCAGATGAACCGATTGCTGCAAGGCGATGTGGGCAGCGGCAAGACCCTCGTGGGGCTGCTCAGCATGCTCATCGCGCTCGACAACGGATTCCAGGCCGCGCTGATGGCGCCTACGGAGATCCTTGCGCAGCAGCACCATGCCACGCTCTCGCGCATGCTGCAGCGCATGCCCGTGGTGGTGCGCCTGCTCACCGGCAGCACCAAGCAGGCCGAACGCAAGAGCGTCCTCCAAGCGCTCCGGCTCGGTGAAGTGCATATCATCGTGGGGACTCATGCGCTGCTCGAGGACCGTGTGGTGTTCGATCGCCTTGGCCTCGTGGTGATTGATGAGCAGCACCGTTTCGGTGTGGCGCAGCGCGCGCGGCTCTGGGCCAAGAGCGAGGTGCCGCCGCATGTGCTGGTGATGACCGCGACGCCCATCCCGCGCACCCTGGCCATGACGCTCTATGGAGACCTTGATACGAGCATCATCGATGAGCTGCCGCCCGGTCGCAAGCCCATCCGCACCGTGCACCGCTTCGACAGCGCGCGCAATGCCGTGTTCGGATTCCTGGAAGAAGAACTCGCGAAGGGCCGTCAGGTGTACGTGGTTTACCCGCTGATCGAAGAGAGCGAGAAGAGCGACCTGAAGGACGTGACCGATGGCTTCGAGAGCCTGAGCCGCCGATTCCCTCTGCCGCGATACGCGGTGGGCATCATCCATGGCCGCATGGATCCGGGGACCAAGGACTACGAGATGGCGCGCTTCAAGAAGGGTGAGACGAACATACTCGTGAGCACCACGGTGATCGAGGTGGGCGTGGACGTGCCCAACGCCAGCGTGATGGTGATCGAGAACGCAGAGCGCTTCGGCCTCTCCCAATTGCACCAGTTGCGCGGGCGCGTGGGGCGCGGCGCAGAGCAGAGCTTCTGCATCCTCATGACCGGCGACAGAATCTCCAGCGATGCCAGAACCCGCCTTTCCACCATGGTGCGCACCAACGATGGCTTCCAGATCGCGGAAACCGACCTGCGCCTGCGCGGACCCGGCGACCTGCTCGGCACGCAGCAGAGCGGATTGCCGCAATTGCGGATCGCCGACCTGGTGGAGGACCAGGAGCTGCTGCAGCAGGCGAGACAGGCCGCCCAGCGCGTGCTCGACATCGATCCAGCGCTGAGCGCGCCTCAGCATGCGCCCATCGCACGCGCCATCGCAGAGCGAAAGCAGCAGGTGGCTTGGGGCCGGATCAGTTGAATGGATCAGGTATCGAGCGCGGCGCGGCGGCGCACTTCCTCCGGGTCGAGCACATGCCGCAGGCAGCCGCGCGCGATCAGGTACTGGCCCAGCGCGTAGGTGAGCATCACGCTGAAGGGCGCATGATCGATCACGCGAACGAAGCGATGCGTGGCCAGGATGCTATCCGAGGCGATGAAGAGCGCAGCACCAGCCATCACCATGAGGAAGCTCGGCAGGTATGTTCGACCGAAGCGAAGCGCGGCGCCTGCGCCCATGATAGTGATGGTGATCGCATAGATGCCCACGGGAACCTGCACGTCGTCATCGACGCTTTGCAGCAAGCCGATGCCGAAGATCGCGCCATACGCCAGTACCACTGCAGCGATGAAGATGCCGATGAGCAGGCCGGGGCTATTGCCCCCGTCGGCCACGTTCTGCGCGAAGCCCAGCGCGTAGCAGATCTGCGCGATCAAGAAGGCCCCAAGGCCGATGAGGAAGAAGAACTGGTCGAGGTGATCGAACATCAGGGCCGCATCACCGAGCAGCGAGAAGAAGAGTCCGACCTGGATAAGCAGCGTGAAGCGGTCGCCGTAGCGGCGGCTGTTGAGGTAGAACCAGATGCCCAGCACCACCATCATCAGGGGCTTGCAGGCGTAAACGAGCTGATGCTGGCCGCGCCACTCGCCGACAATGGCGCCGAGGGTGACTGCAGCGAAGAGAAGGCCGCTTACCCAGTGGTTCTTCAGGAGGCGCATGGAAGAGGCGCGAAAGGTAATGGCGGCGCTGGGTGCAGCGCTGGTACCTAGCCCTCTCCCTGACGGCGCCGACGGGGCCGGCGCAAACAGTATCGACGAGTGTGTGATTCGGCACAGCTACCAACGCTTCATGCAGGCTTCGCATTCGCTGCACATCACGGGGCTTGCTTCGCGGCCAACAATACGCTCATGCAGACTTTTCTACGCCGAACCCCGCCGCACGCGTTCGCCTATTGCCTTTTCCTGTTGGTCATCGCCTTCGCGATCGTTGCGGTGCGAAGCGCTTGGTGAGCCACAAGCCTCAAGCGCTTGCGCGCTCCTTGGCCCGGAGCTGTTTGCCCCAGCGGATCAGCGCTGCAATGGAGAGCCCCACGTAAATGGCGTAGAGGGCGGCGTACCACCACAGCCCTAGCAGCGCGTACAGGACGATGGCCACCAGATCGGCCGCAATCCAATAGGCCCAGTTCTCGAGGATCTTGCGTGCCAGCATCCAAGTGGCCAGCAGGCTGAAGGCCGTGGCGAAGCCATCGAGCACCGTGAATTGCGCGTCGCGCATCAGCAGCAGGAGGAAGTTGATTGCTCCGGCGAGCAAGAGGCCGCCCACGATCATGGCGGCGTGGAACTCGGCGGGTCTGCGCGTGATGGAGAGCTCCTTGCCATTGTGTCGGCCCCACGACCACCAGCCATAGGCGCCCATGGCCATGTAGTACGCGCTCAGCGCCGCTTGCGCATAGACCTGTGAATGCAGGAAGAGCGCAACCCCCAGCGCCGACGCAACGAATCCGAAGGCCCATCCGATGCGGCGCTCATAGAGCATCAGCACCGTATAGGCCAGGTTGCCTGCGGCTGCCAGGGCTTCAAGCCAATTCCAGTTCACGTCGATGGTCGGGGGTTGCAGGTTGATAGAAGGATGGTTGTGGGTTCTGAGCGCCTTCGCAACCTTCAACGCACAACCTCATCAACCCTGCACTCAACCTGAGCTACATTCCACAATTGCAGCTGGGGCTGAATTCGATCTTGGTGCGCGGGAAGAGCTCACGGATGCCTTCCATTTCCTCTTCACTGAATTGGATGCCGCGCAGATCGAGGAAGCGGAGCGCCTCCATCTTGTCGAGCTCTTTCGGGAAGTCCGCGAGGTCGTTGTCCCAGAGGTCGAGTGAGACGAGCTGCCGCAATTGGCCCATGCACTTGGGCACGCCGGGCAGCGCATTGCGGCTCAGGTCGAGCCGCTTGAGAGCCCGCCATTTGCAGATGGACTCCGGGAAGGCGCTGAGCTTGTTGCGCGAGGCCCGGAACTCCTGCATGCTCTGCAGTTCGCCCATCCATTCCGGGAACTCTTTCAGCTTGTTGCCGCTCAGGTCGAGGGAATTCAGGTTACGCAGCTTGCGCAGGTCCTCAGGCACGGCCTTGAGCTTCTTACCGCTCAGGTCGAGCTTGAACACCTTTTCGGGTTCCGCCAGCGCACGTTCAAGGCTGCGATAGGTCCGGGTGCTGTCGAGCGCGGCTTGCGTGAGCAATTGTCCCTGCGAAATGAGCGAGGTGATGAGCAGCAGCAGGAGCAGGGCGGATCTCATGCTTCGGTGAGGTTCAAGTGCGCCATGGCCATTCGCTTGTCGATGTGCAGTTGGTCCTTCAAGGCTTCCATGCTTTCGAAGCGCTGATCGCCCCGGATGCGGTGGATGAACCGCACGATGATGGCCTCGCCGTAGAGATCGCGGTCCAACCCGAAGATGTTCACCTCCACGTTGCGCTGCAGGCCACCGCTCACGGTAGGCCGCTCGCCGATGTAGAGCATGCCCTTGCGATCGCCATCCTTCAGGTGCACCTCAACTGCGTAAACGCCATCGCCGGGGACGAGCTTGTAAGGATCCGTTGCGCCGATGTTGGCCGTGGGATAACCGATGGTGCGTCCGAGCTGATCGCCCTTCACCACCACGCCAGCGAGCGGGTAGGGGTAACCCAGCAGATCGTTCGCGGCTCCGACCTCTCCGGCCAGGAGTGCCTGACGGATCTTGGTGCTGCTCACTTTCACGTGGTCCACTTCCTGTGCAGGGATCTCTTCCACGTCGATGTCGTAGGCCTCGCCGAGCTGCCGCAGGAGCACAAGGTCCCCTTCACGGTTGCGGCCGAAGCGGTGGTCGTAGCCGATGACGACGGCGCGAGCGCCGATGGCGCCCACCAGGACGTCGCGCACATAGTCGAGCGCGTGCATGCGCGAGAATTGCCGACTGAAGGGCACCACCAGCAAGTGGTCGAGGCCAGCTGCGGCGAGCAAGGCGCGCTTTTCCTCTTGCGTGCTCAGGAGTTTCAGGTCGCTATCGCCAGGGAAGAGCACCATGCGAGGGTGCGGATGAAAAGTGAAGAGCACGCTCTCGCCCTCTTCCTTCTTCGCCCGCGCAATAAGCCGCTCGATGATGGCCTTGTGCCCGCGATGCACGCCATCGAAGGTGCCCGTCGTGAGCACCGGGCGCTTCACGCCCTTGAAATCGTTGATGTCGGTGTGAACCTGCACGTTTCTCTCGCCGCAGCCTAAGCGAAGGCGACGGGTGCGAAGGTCGGTTTGTTCGCGGTTGATGCAGGTTATGGGTTGATTCTGATGCAGATTGAGGTTGGTGGAAAGGCCGGTTGGGGGGGGTGAACTTTTTCCCTTCCGGAAAAGGCTGGTATTGAATCACGGCAGCAACCTCCAACCCTCAACCTGAGGCAGAGGCAGGTGGGTTGCCTGCAATATTCAATTCTCAACCGCGAGCCATGGCCGGCGCATCGGCTCCAACCTCCAACCAGAAGTTCAACACCTGTTGGCAACACCCATTTGCCCTTCTGCCTGCAAGCCCTACTTTTGCGCCCGCAAAACGGGGGCAGCCCCCACAGAACAGCACAACTTCCTCATGGCCAAGCACATCGGAAAGGTCGTCCAGGTCATCGGACCCGTGGTCGACGTACGCTTCGAGAGCGGTAACGACCTGCCCAATATCTACGACGCGCTACATATCACCCGCGCCGATGGTTCCATCCTCGTGCTCGAGACCCAGCAACTCACCGGCGAAGACACGGTGCGCGCCGTGAGCATGGACACCACGGACGGTCTTGCGCGCGGCACCAAGGTCGAAGGCATGGGCCAACCCATCGCCATGCCTGTTGGGGATGCCATCAAGGGGCGCCTATTCAACGTGACGGGTAATGCCATCGACGGCATGAAGCCCGTGAACACAGGCAAGAGCTATCCTATCCACCGTGAGGCTCCGAAATTCGAGGACCTCACCACCAGCACCGAAGTGCTCTTCACGGGCATCAAGGTGATCGACCTGATCGAACCCTACGCCAAAGGCGGGAAGATCGGATTGTTCGGCGGCGCCGGCGTGGGCAAGACCGTGCTGATCCAAGAGCTGATCAACAACATCGCCAAGGGCTACAGCGGTTACAGCGTGTTCGCCGGGGTTGGTGAGCGCACCCGCGAAGGCAACGACCTGCTTCGCGAGATGATCGAGGCCGGCATCATCAAATACGGCGAAGGCTTCAAGCACAGCATGGAAGAGGGCGGCTGGGACCTGAGCAAGGTCGATTACGACGCTCTCAGCAGCAGCCAGGCCACCTTCATCTTCGGGCAGATGAATGA
Source organism: Flavobacteriales bacterium (assembly GCA_016705545.1). GTDB lineage: Bacteria > Bacteroidota > Bacteroidia > Flavobacteriales_F > PHOS-HE28 > PHOS-HE28. The sequence continues at coordinate 495,242 of JADIYA010000001.1, read as the reverse complement.
GCCTCCCGGAGCTCGTGCCCGCGTGGCCCTCAGCGGCCTTACCCTCGCCGAGTACTTCCGCGATGGCGATGAGCAGAGCGGCGGCCGCGACATCCTCTTCTTCGTCGATAACATCTTCCGTTTCACGCAGGCGGGCTCTGAGGTGAGCGCGCTCCTTGGTCGTATGCCGAGCGCCGTAGGATACCAGCCCACCCTGGCCACCGAGATGGGCGCCATGCAAGAGCGCATCACCTCCACCAAGCGCGGCTCCATCACCAGCGTGCAAGCGGTGTATGTGCCTGCTGATGACTTGACCGATCCTGCACCGGCCACCACGTTCGCGCACTTGGATGCCACCACCGTATTGAGCCGGAAGATCGCCGAGCTCGGTATCTATCCTTCTGTGGACCCCTTGGATTCCACCAGCCGGATCCTGACGCCCGCCATTGTAGGCGCCCAGCACTACGACTGCGCCCAGCGGGTGAAGGCCATCCTCCAGCGCTACAAGGAGCTGCAGGACATCATCGCGATCCTGGGCATGGACGAGCTCAGCGAAGAAGACAAGCTCAGCGTATACCGTGCCCGCAAGGTGCAGCGCTTCCTGAGTCAGCCCTTCTTCGTGGCCGAGCAGTTCACAGGCCTCAAAGGGGTGATGGTGCCCATCGAAGAGACCATCAAGGGCTTCAACATGATCCTCGACGGCGAGATGGACGAATACCCTGAGACCGCCTTTAACCTGAAGGGCAATATCGAGGACGTGATCGCAGCCGGTAAGAAGATGTTGGCTGAAGCAGCAAAGGCCTAATTGGTTGAAGGTTGACTAGGGTTGAGGGTTGGATGCCCTCGCACACGGAAGCACCTTCAACCTCCACTCTTCACCCCCCCAACCGGCACTTGAAATGAGAGTAGAGATAATCACCCCCGATAAGGAGCTTTTCAAGGGCGAGGCGAGCTACGTGGGCGTGCCCGGCGTTGATGGCGGCATGGGCTTCCTGAACAATCACGCGCCATTGATCACCGTGCTCAAGGCAGGTGATGTGACGGTGAAGACCGCCGAAGGCGAGAAGACCTTCCCGGTGAAGGGCGGCGTGGTGGAGGTGATGAAGAACACTGTGCTGGTGCTCGCGGAGTAAGTCGCCGGATCGATTATGGAACAGACGCGAACGGCGCTCCAAAAGGGCGCCGATTGGAATTGGATGCGCGGGGAACCACGGAAACGACGAACGGGCCTCGGCTTGCGCCTCGACCCGTCCGTCCCCCTTTGGTCCCCTAACCCCGGACCATAGCTGTTGATGCTATTTGCTTAACACCTTGAACTCGGTGCGTCGGTTGTTCTGGTGCTGTTCTTCGCTGCACTTCTCGCAAACGCAGGTTTCGCTGGGCTTGCTCTCGCCGTAGCCCTTGCTCACCAGGCGCCCTTTCTCGATTCCTTGGCTGATGAGGTAGTCCACGGCGCTCTTCGCGCGTTTCTCAGATAAGCTCATGTTGTAGGCGTCCTTGCCGCGGCAATCGGTGTGGCTGCTGAGCTCGATGCGCACTGTGGGATTGTCCCGCAGGGTCTGCACCAGCTTGTCCAGCTCCACGGCTGCATCGGGGCGGATGTTCCACTTGTTGTAATCGTAGAAAATGTTGTCGAGGCGCACCACTTGGTTCACTTCCAGCGGGAAGAGTCGGAAGTCCGTGCGGATGATCGGGCTGGTTGCGGTCCGTGTGCTGATGCGCGCGCTCTGCTTGAAGTAGTTCTCCTTCTCGGCCTGCAGGCGGTAGTCCATCTCCTTGAGAAGTGGGAAGCTGTAGTTGCCGCTGGCATCGGTGGTATGGCGCGCCACCTCTTTCCCTTGTGCGTCGGTGAGCACCACGGTTGCGCCAGCCAGTGGCAGGTTGGTGTTGCCATCGAAGACGGTGCCCTCTGCGAGGTAGTCGTACTTCTCCATCTCGATCACGATCTCCTCCAACGGGTCGTCGTTGGTGGCCACGGCCATCTCAGCCTGGTTATAGCCGGTGGCGTTGGCGGCAAGCAGATAGCGCTCGCGGTACTCGGCATCGATGGTGAACCTTCCGCCGGGCAGCATCTGCACATTCGCGTTGCGCACGGTCTCGCCCTTGCCATCCTTCACCGTGATGCTCGCGGTTTCGATCGGCTCCTTGGTGGCCTTATCGATGACGCGCCCGGCCAAGCGCATCTGCTGCGGACGGATGGTGCAGCCGTATATGTCGTCGCTGCCCTGGCCACCGGTGCGGTCGCTCACGAAGAATCCCGTGCTGTCGTTGATCAGGATCAAGCCATGGTCGTTGTGGCGCGTGCTCATGGGGTAGCCCAGGTTGAACACATTGCCCGGTCCGCTGGTGCCGATGCGCGTGAAGAACAGATCGTATCCGCCAAGGCCCGGATGCCCGTTGCTGGCGAAATAGAGCGTGCCGTTGCCGGCCATGTGCGGGTGCATCTCATCGCCCGGGGTGTTCACCTTGGGCCCCAGGTTCTCCGGCGCGCCCCATTGGTTGCCGAGGTTCTTGCACACCCAGATGTCCACTCCGCCCATGCCGCCGGGCCGATCGCTGGCGAAGTAGAGGTTGCGGCCATCGGGGCTTACGCTCGGGTGGCCCAAGTTGAATTCAAGGTCGTTATGGTCGAAGGGCACGATGTTGCCCCATTCTTCCTGGCCGAATTCGCCTTTCACGATGTCGGCGAAGTAGATGCCCAGGTTGAGTTCACCGCGCTTGCTCTTCTGCACGGTTCCGTACCACACGTTATTGCGGGTGAAGTACACGCGCTTGGCCAACGAGTCAAAGCTCACGGTGCCATCGTGCCAGCGGGTGTTGATGTGCTGGCGCATCACCAAGGGGTTCTCAGCGGTCTCGCCTTTGAGTTCGGCGCTGTACAAGTTCAGGAAAGGCTGTTCGTCCCAGGCGTAGCCGCGGCCCCCGCCCGTGCCTTCGCCCCGGGCGCTGCTGAAGAGCAGGAACTCGCCCATGACGCTCATCCCCAGGTCGGCTTGAGGACTGTTGATGGGCACTTTGCGGATGGTGGCGCTGGTGCTGTCGCGCCTGAGGCGGTAGAAGAGGTCGGGTGTTCGCAGGTAGCCATTCACACGGGCATCGTCGGGCCGCTCCTTCGCGTAGATCTGGTACTGCTCCAGCGCCTCATTGTACTTGCCATTGGCGCGGAGCGCATCACCGAAACCGCGGACATCGTCCATGGTGCGACCTGGCGCGATCATCAATCGGCGATATGCGCCTTCCGCCCCTGCTGCATTGTCGATCTTGGAATAGGCGTTGGCCAACTGCCGCAGCGTGCCGGCTTCGCTCTTGCCCCGTGCGTCGAGATCCTCATAGATGGCGATCACCTTGTTGTAGTCGAACACATCGGTGTAGCGATCGGCCATGCGTTGCTGGAGCTTCTGCGCGGGCGCAACGGTAACAAGGAGCAATGCGGCCAGCGCGGCCAGCGATCGAATGCGGTGCATGCGTTGGCTCATGATTAGAAGTAACGGGGTGAACGGACGCCCTTGAGCGGCTTGCCGAGGTTGAGTCCCAGCATGATCTCATGACTGCCGCCGCTGTAATTGCGCAGCGGGGATAGGGTGAAGTCGTAGGCGTAGCCCACCGTAAGGTCATTGGTGATGTGATACTGCGCCAATGCGCCCACGGCATCGGTGTGGCGGTACATGGCACCGAGCCAGAACTTCTCGAAGAAGAGGAAGTTGGCGCTGAGGTCGAAGCTCATGGGCGCTCCCTGCACGGCTTTCACGAGGAAGGTGGGCTTGAACTTGTGGTAAAGGCCAAGGTCGAACACGTATCCGCCGGAGAGGAAGTAGTGCGGGCGCTGGCCGGGCTGGCTTACGAAGGCCAGCGAGTCTGTCTGGAAGAATTCGGTGCGTAACAGCTTCGGCGTGCTGAGCCCGATGTAGTGCCTATCGCTGTACCACATGAGGCCGAAGCCGAATTGCGGATCGAGCTTGGTGTTCACGTTCTGCTGGAAGACCTGATCGCCGGGCGTCATCGGATTGAGCTCTGCGAATTTTCCCTGGAAGAGGTTCAAGCCGCCTTTGAGGCCGAAGGCAAGCGTGCTATTGCCCAGGAACATGCGGTACGCCGCATCCACCATGAAACCGTATTGCGTCACCGGACCGTGCGCATCGCGCATGATGGTGCCGCCTAGCGCGAAGCTCTCGTTGAACACCGGGCCATGCGCAGTGAGCGTCTGCGTGGTGGGCGCGCCCTCGAAGCCTACCCATTGGTGGCGCGTGAGGGCCTTCAGGCTCAATCGGTCATGGCTTCCCGCATATGCCGGGTTCAGCGCGAGCATATTGAACATGTACTGCGTGAACTGAGGGTCCTGCTGCGCCAGCAGGGCGGTGCCGAGGAGCATCCCCAGCACGCTGCCCATCCATCGGTTGGCGGTTCTCATTTTCATCTGGAGTTCGGTTGGAGCGGAGGCTTCCGTGGTACTGGATTAGCGGCGCAGGTAGATGTATCCGGTGAAGGGTTCCTTATCGGTACCCAGGTCGAGGATGTAGTAGTAGGTGCCCTCGGGCAGGCCCTCTTTGAAGGCCGATCCGAATTGGCTCGTTCCATCCCACTGGTTGTTGTACGGGGTGGCCTCGTACACCTTGTTGCCCCAGCGATTGAACACCAGGAATTTGTTGCTAGGGTAGTACTCGATGTTGGTGATCACGAACACATCGTTGGTGCCGTCGCCATTGGGCGAGAAGGCATCGGGGATCACGATGGTCTCGCAGTCCTTGACCAGCACCGTCATGGTATCTGTGGTGGTGCCGCATTCGCCGTTGCTCACGGTCCACACGAACACGTTGCTGCCGAGCGCCAAACCGGTGACCGTGGTGGCTGGGTCAGTGGGCTGCGCGATGGTGCCGCTGCCTGCTATGCGCGACCAGGAGCCGGTGGCGGTGCTGGTGGCCGGCGTGGCGTTCAGCGTGGTGCTGGTCGTGGTCTGGCAGAAGTCCTGGTCGGGTCCGGCATCGGCAGGTGGCACGGTGTGGTCGTACACCATCAGGGTCACCTGATCGTTGCTGCTTCCGCATGGGCCATTGTCAATGGTCCATTGGAACACATTGGCGCCGAGGCCGAGGTTGGTGATGGCCGTGAAGGGATCATTCGCTTGCGCGATGCTGCCTTGTCCGCTGATCAGGGTCCAGGTGCCCGTGGCAGGCGCGGTGGCGCTGCTCGCGAGCATGGTCACCGGCCCGTTGACCGGCGAGCAGAACGATTGATCTGGGCCTGCGGCTGCATTGGCTGCGCTGCCGTCGAACACCTCGATCGTCACGTTATCTGTTGTGGTGCCGCATGGCCCGTTGTCAACCACCCATTGGAGCACGTACGTGCCCACGGTAAGGCCGCTCAGCGTTGCATTCGGGCTGTTGGAATTGCTGATGTTGGCTGAGCCGCTGGCGAATACCCACGTACCCACCGCAGGTGCGCTCACAGAGCTGCCTTGCAGGGTTACGCTGCTGGCGGGCGTGCAGATCTCCTGATCCGGCCCGGCATTCGAGGCAGCCAGGTTTCCATCGTAGACCAAGATGGTCACTTCATCCTCCGAGTTGCCGCATGGGCCATTGATGATTGTCCAGCGGAAGGTGTTGGTGCCGATCGAGAGTCCGCTCACACCGGTGTTGGGGTTGCTGGCATCGGCGAACACGCCCGCGCCCGCGATCACTGTCCAGAGGCCCGTGCCGGGGAAGGTGACGCTGTTACCGGCCAGCGTGGTGCTGGTTTGTGGTGTGCAGAGATCTTGATCCGGACCTGCGTTCGCTGCAGGCTGATCGGCGTCGTAGATGAACACGCTGACTTGGTCACTGCTGCTGCCGCATGGACCGTTGTCGATGGTCCAGGTGAAATCGTGCTGACCCACCGTGAGACCCGAGACGCTGCTGCTCGGATCGCTCGGATCGACGATGATGGCCGTGCCGCTCGATGTGCTCCACGAACCCGTGCCGGGCAGCACCGGCGCGTTGCCTGCAAGGGTGGTTGAATTGGTGGGCGTGCAGAAGCTCTGATCGGCGCCTGCCTGCGCGTCGGGCGCATCAGTATCGAAGATTTCCACTTGCAGTGTGTCGCGGCTCGGAGGCCCGAAACCGCATTGGCCGTTGTAGATCTCCCACACGAACTGGTAGCTGCCCACGCCCAATCCGTTGATCGACGTGCTCGCATCGTTGGGCGCAATGATGTTGGCTGGGGCGCCCAGCACTTGAGTCCAAGTGCCCACGCCGGGTATCTCGGGTACGTTGCCGGCCATGGTCACTTCATCCATCGGCGAGCACCATTGCTGGTCAGGTCCGGCATTGGCGAGCGGTGCATTCGGGTTGTACACGCGCACTTCCACCGTATCGGTGAGGATGCCGTTGTTGGGGCAGGGGTCCCACTCCAAGGTCCACACGAATACGTTGGTGCCTTGTGAGAGGCCGGTGATCGCGGAGTTCGGGTTGTTCGGCTCGGCGATGATGCCTGTGCCGGCGATCAAGGTCCACGTGCCTTCAGCAGGAGCGGGCGGCTGTTCGCCCAAGAGGCTGTCGATCGCTGTGAGCGGCAGGCAGATCTCAATGTCCGGACCGGCATTCGCGGCGGCCGTGGTGTCATCGTAGAGCACGATGCTCACGTCGTCGAGACTGCTTCCGCACGGGCCGTTATAGACGCTCCATTGATAGGTGTTCACGCCGATGGCGATTTGTTCGATCAGGGTGAGCGGGTCGTTCGGATTCACCGGTGTTCCGGCGCCGGCCAGCACGCTCCAGGTGCCTTGCGCGGGGAAGATCAACGAGCTGCCCGCCATGAACACGCTGTCCTGCGGCACGCAGAGCTCTTGATCCAGGCCTGCGTTCGCCAACGGGTTGTTGGGGTCGAAGACGAAGACGCTCATCTCATCCTCAGTGGTCACGCACACGCCGCTGGTGATGGTCCAGCGCAATCGCGTTTCGCCCACTGCAAGGGCGGTGACGGTGGTGATGGGCGATGCCGGATCCGTGATGTTGCCGGGGCCGCTAACGATGGTCCAGCTGCCCACCGCCGCGCCTACCGGCACGTTGCCCGCTAGCGTAACTTCAGCATCTGGGAAGCAGAGTTCTTGGTCAGGTCCTGCATCGGCTGCCGGAGCCTGCGCATCGAACAGCGTGATGGTCACTTGATCGCTCGTGAGGCTGTTGGTGCAGCTGCCGTTGTAGACCTCCCATTGGAACACATTCACGCCGAGGCCGAGGTTGGTGATCTCCGTGCTCGGGTCGTTCGCATCGGCGATGTCGCCGCTTCCGCTGACCAAGGTCCAGGTGCCGACTGCGGGGAAGATGATCGCGCTGCCGGTCATGGTGGCGCTGGTGAGCGGTGTGCACACTTGCTGATCAGGGCCTGCCTCCGCATCGAGGTTGTTCTCGTCGTACACACGGATCACCACGATGTCGGTGGTGTTGCTCGGGTCGCAAGGGCCGTTGAACACGCTCCACTCGAAGATGTGCTCACCCACTTCGAGGCCGAGCACCGCAGTCACCGGATCGTTCGGATTCAGGATGGTGCCCGTGCTGCTCACTACGCTCCAAGTGCCGACCGCTGGGAAGATGATCGCGCTGCCCTGCATGTTGGTGCTGGTAGCGGTGCCGGTGGGGGTGCAGAGCTCTTGGTCAGGACCTGCATCGGCGTCCGGGTTATTCTCATCGTACAGGGTGATGATGAGCTGATCGCTGGTGAGGCCGTTGGGGCAGGCGCCATTGTCCACCGTCCATTCGCACACATTCACGCCTACGCCGAGGTTGGTGATGGTGGTGTTCGGATCGTTCGCATCTGTGAAGGTCCCTTGGCCCTGTACCAGCGTCCAGGTGCCGATGGCCGGGAAGGTGACCGGGCTGGCATTGAGCTGCGCGCTGGTGCCGTCGCTGGTGCACAGGTTCTGGTCCGCACCGGCGTTCGCGCTCGGGGTGTTCTCATCGAACACTTGCACAACCACCTGGTCAGTGGTGATGCCCGTGGCGCAAGGCCCATTGTCCACGATCCATTCGAAGATGCTCTCGCCGATTTCCAGGTCGAAGACAACCGTGCTCGGGTTGTTCGGCTGGGCGATGGTGCCGGTGCCGCTCACCAGCACCCAAGTGCCCACGGCCGGGAAGGTGACCGAGCTGCCCTGCAGCGTGGTGCTGGTCACATTGGGCGTGCAGAGCTCTTGATCAGGTCCAGCGTTGGCTTCGGGGTTCTCGTCGAAGTACACGAAGATGCTCACCAGGTCGCTGCTGCCGCTGGTCTCGCAAGGCCCGTTGTTCATCGTCCACTGGAAGATGTTCTCACCCACTGCCAGGTTCGTCACCAGCGAGTTGGGATCGTTCGGGTCAGCGATGATGCCTTGCCCGTTGATCAAGGTCCAGGTTCCGAAGGCGGGCACGGTCGGCGTATTGCCCTGCAGGTTGGTGCTGGTCTGCGGCGTGCAGAGGTCCTGGTCAGCACCGGCGTTCGCAGCCGGGTTGTTCAGGTCGAAGAGGAAGATGGTGACCTCGTCCTGCGTGATGCCGTTCGCGCAGGGCCCATTGTTCACGGTCCAACGGAACACGTTGATGCCAACGGCGAGATCCGTGACGGTCGTGATGGGCGAATTCGGATCGGTGATGTCGCCTTGACCGCTCACCAAGGTCCATGTTCCCGTGGCCGGGAAGGTGGGCGTGTTGCCGATGAGTGTGGTGCTGTTGGTCGGGGTGCAGAACTCCTGATCGGGCCCTGCGTCCGCATCTGCGTTCCCATCATCGAATACGAGAATGCTCACCAGGTCGGTGGTGGGTGCGTTGCAGGGGCCGTTGAATACGGTCCACTGGAAAACATTCTCACCGATGGCGAGGTTGGTGATGGCGGTGCTTGGCGAGCCTGCATTCGCGATGTCGCCCTGACCGCTCACCAGCGTCCATTGACCGGTAGCCGGGAAGATCAGGTTGCTGCCAGCCATTACGGTGCTGGTCTGCGGCGTGCAGAGTTGCTGGTCAGGGCCGGCGTTGGCCACCGGATTGTTGGCGTCGTACACGCGCACGGCCATCTGATCGCTTGTGGTTCCGCAGGGGCCATTGGAGATCTCCCATTGGAAGATATGCTCACCGACCGGTAGGCCGGTGACGGTGGTGGCCGGATCGCTGGGATTGGTGATGCTGCCGAATCCGCTCACTTGGAACCAAAAGCCTTCTGCAGGGAAGGCAGCCGGGTTACCCGCCAGGGTCACGCTGCTCTCCGGCGTGCAGATCTCGATGTCCGGACCTGCATCAGCATCGGGCTGCTCATCATCGTACACGAAGATGCTCACCTGGTCGGTCGTGAGCGGGTTGGTGCAAGGCCCGTTGCTCACCGTCCATTGGAAGATGTTCTGGCCGACACTCAGGCCCACCACGAAACTGTTGGGTGCCGAGGGGTTCGTTGGCGTACCGCTGCCTGCAACAAGCGTCCAAACTCCTGTGGCAGGGCTGATCACGTTGCTGCCCTGCAAAGTGGTGCTGGTGGCGGGAAGGCAGAGTTGCTGGTCGTTGCCCGCGTTGGCCAAGGGGTTGAGCGCATTGAACACGCGGATCACGATCTCGTCGCTCGTGGTGGAGCAGGTGCCGTTCACGATGGTCCACGCGTAGGTGTGGGTGCCAACAGGCAGGTTGGTGATCGTGGTATTGGGGTCGTTCGGGTTGGTCACCGTGCCGCCAGTGCCTCCAGTCAAGGTCCATGTGCCAACGGCCACGCCAATGGGGCTGTTAGCGGCCATGCTCACGCTGTTGGTCGGCGTGCATACATCGATGTCCGGACCCGCATTCGCCGCAGGGGCGTCGTCGTCGTAGAGGAAGATGGTGACCTGATCCGTTGTGATCGGGCTCGGGCATGCACCGTTGTTCACTTGCCACTGGAACACATTTGCGCCAATGCTCAAACCGCTTACGGCGGTTGTGGGACCCGAGGGGTTGGCAATGGTGCCGCTGCCGCTCACCAATGTCCAGACCCCGACCGCGGGGAAGATGAGTGAACTGCCCACCAGCGTGGTGCTCGTAGTGGGCGTGCAGAGCTGCTGATCCGCCCCGGCATTCGCCACAGGGTTGTTCGGGTCGTACACATAGATGTCGACCAGGTCGCTTGTGATGCCGCAAGCGCCGTTGTCGATGCTCCAGCGCAACGTATTCAGGCCGATGCTCAGCCCTGAGACCGTTGCTGTTGGGCTCGTGATGCTGCTGAAGTTGGCTGTGCCTGCTACCACGCTCCAGCTGGCGGTAGCTACGCCCACAGGTGCATTCGCCGCCATCACCACGTTGCTCGCGGTGCCGCAAACGCTCTGGTCAGGTCCGGCATTGGCCGCTTGCGCATCACCATCTGCCAAGGTGATCGTCATGGTGCTGCTGGTCACACCATTGGGGCACACGCCGTTATTCACCGTCCAGGTGAACTGGCTGATGCCGACTTGGAGACCTGTGATGCCCGTTGTGGGACTATTAGGGCTGACAATCGTGGCCGCGGGCCCGGCGCTTTGTGTCCATGTGCCTTGTGCGGGGAAGATCACCGCGCTTCCAGCCATTGTGGTGCTGGTCACCGGTGTGCAGAAGGCTTGATCAGGACCCGCCGCTGCGTTAAGATTGTTGGGGTCGTACACGAAGATGCTCATCTGGTCGGTAGTGAGGCCACTGCACGGGCCGTTGCTCACCGTCCATTGAAAGATGTTCTGTCCCACTTGCAGGCCGGTCACCGTTGTGGTGGGGCTGCTGGGGTCGGTGATTATGCCGGTACCGCTGACCAACGACCAGAGTCCGGTAGCCGGACTGATCAAGCTGCTGCCCGCCATTGCGGTGTTGCCGTCGACGGTGCAGAGTGATTGGTCGGGCCCTGCGTCTGCGGCCGGGTTGCCGAAGTCGAATACGCGCACCACAATATCATCAGTGGTGATGCCCGTGGGGCAGGGGCCATTGTCAACCGTCCAGCGGAACACGTAGGTGCCCACAGCGAGGTTGCTGATCTGGGTCGTTGGGCTGGTGCTGTTCGCGATGACCGCGCCGCCCGGCCCGCTCACTGCGGTCCAGGAGCCTGTCGAAGGGAAGGTCACCGCGCTCGCCGCCATGAAGACCGCGTTGGGCGCCACGGGCACGCAGATTTCCTGATCAGGACCGGCATTCGCGATAGGGTTCGCGGGATCGTAGTTCAGGATCACCACATCGTCACTGGTGCTTCCGCAAGGGCCGTTGCTCACTGTCCAGCGCAAGGTCACGCTACCGGTAACCAAGCCCGTGATCGCAGTTGTGGCGTTGTTCGGGTTGCTGATGGTCGCTGTGCCGCTGACCACGCTCCAGCTGCCAACAGCCGGCGCGGCCACGGCATTGCCGGCCATAACGGTGCTCGCCGCACCGCATAGGCTTTGATCGGGTCCGGCGGTCGAAGCCGCTACACTCGGATCGAAGAGCGTGATCTGCACATCATCGCTGGTCAAGGCTCCAGGGCATGGGCCATTGCTCGTGGTCCAACGGTAGATGTTCACGCCAAGCGCCATACCCGTTACGGTGGTGTTGGGCAGGTTCTCGTTCGCGAAGGTTCCCGCACCGCTCACTACTGACCATTGACCGGTTGCCGGTGCGGTCGGAGCAATGCCCGCGAGCGTCACGCTGGCCACTGGTGCGCATAGGTTCTGATCCGGTCCAGCGTCGGCCGAGGCCATGTTGCTGTCGAACACGCGGATCACCACATCATCCGTGGAGGTCGGCGGCACGCAAGGACCGTTGTTCACGGTCCAGCGCAACGTATGCGTGCCGACAGTGAGGTTCGTGACCGTAGTAGTGGGACTTGAGGCCGTGGTGATCGCTGCGCCTGCCGGGCCGCTCACGATGCTCCACGAGCCGGTGGCCGGGGCAGTGGCCGCGCTTGCTGCCATGGTCGTGCTGGCTGTACCGGTGCCGCTCACCGAGCAGAGGTCCTGGTCGGGTCCTGCATTCGCGGCAGGCGTGTTGGGGTCGAAACGGGTTATGATGACCTGTGAGGTGGTAAGGCCATTGGCGCATGGGCCATTGCTCAGCGCCCATTGGAACACATTGGCGCCGATGCTCAAGTTGCTTACGCTTGTGGTGGGGCTGTCGGCATTGGCGAAGGTTCCCGTTCCGCTTACCACCGTCCAGGTCCCTGTCGCGGGCGCTAAGGGGGCATTGGCGGCAAGCGTGGCGCTGCTGCTGCACACTTGCTGGTTCGGGCCGGCATTCGCATTCGGACTGGCCGGATTGAAGACCACGACGCTCACTTCATCCTGCGTTGTCGGCGGCACGCAGGGGCCGTTGCTGATCGTCCAGCGGAAAGTGTTCACGCCGATGCTCAGACCGCTTACCGTGGTGGTTGGGTTGGCGGAAGTGCCGAAGGTGCCTGTGCCCGCAACCACGGTCCATTGGCCCGTTGCCGGAGCGATCAAGCTATTGCCCGTGAGCGTGGTGCTCAGGTTGGGTGCGCACAACTGCTGGTCGGGTCCGGCATTCGCAGGGGTTTGCCCGTTACTGAAAACGAACACGGTCACTTGGCTGTTGGTGGGCGCGCCGCACGGGCCGTTATTGATGGTCCAGCGGAATACGTTGGCACCCACGCTCAGGCCGCTCACGTTGGTGGTGGGGCTATTGGCATTGGCGAATGCACCTGTGCCGCTCACCAAGGTCCATGTGCCTGTTGCCGGAGCGGCCGCCGTGTTGGCGGTGAGCGCTGTGCTGGTGCTCGGTAGGCAAAGGCTCTGATTGGGCCCGGCGTTCGCGGCGGCTTGCGCAGGGTTGTAGCTCGTGATCACCACATCGTCGCTGGTGGTGCCGCAGGTGCCGTAATTCACCGTCCAGCGCAACGTGTTCACGCCAGTGGATAAGCCGCTCACCGTGGTGGTGGGGTTATTCGCATTGGCGAAGCTGCCCGTGCCGTTCACCACGGACCATGTGCCTTGCACTGGCCACGGCAGTTGGCCGGCGAGCGTGGCACTCGTGCCGCAGACGTTCTGGTCCGGGCCTGCATTCGATGGTGTGAAAGGAGGCGTGACCTGGACCGCGAAGCCGAATTGGTTCGTGCCCACGAGCGGACATGCGTTGTCTTGCACATTCACCGAGAACAGGTTCTGTCCAATGTCTGTCGCTGTTGGCGTCCAACAGAAAGTGCCCACCGGCAAAAGACCGCCGCTTGTGGTGAAGGTGGCGCCTGGAATGCCATTGTTCCATGACATGGTCACGGTCTGCCCGGCATTGGCGTCGCTGCTGTTCACCGTGAAGCAGAAGGGCACGCCCGCGCATGTCTCATAGGCATAGCTGCTGGTGCCGTTCACGCCGCTCACCTGGGGCAGCGCATTGCTGCACGCAATGATGGCGAACTGCACGTCGCGGATAAGCTCGCCGATGAGCACGCCATTGCGGTACTCGCGCACGCGCACGGTCACAACCGCGAATTGCTGGATGCTCGGCGTGAACGTTATGGTGCCCGTGACCGGGTTGATCTGAACGGCATTGGCGCCGCCGCTGGTCACCACCGGTTGGGTGGCGCTGTAACCGGCATTGTAGGGGATGTTCGTTCCGCCGGAACCCAGGGCATTCACCACTGCGAAGGCCAAGGAGTCACCATCCACGTCGTTGAAGCCGTGGTTGTAGCTCACCGGTTGGCCCACGCAGCCGAAGGCCGTCGGGGTATTCAGGAAAGCCGGAGAATTGTTGCAGGGGGTTATCGTCTGCCGCAGGTTGGCGTACAGGTAGAGATTGCGGTTGCCCGGGTTGTTCAGTGAGGTGATCGCGTTGTTGCGGCAGCACAGGTCCCAGTCTATGATCCAGTCGTTCCCGCAGGCCGCGTATGCGCTCAGGTTCACCACCGCACTGAAGCGATAGCGCTCAATACCATAAGGAGCGCTGGGGTCCGAGCATCGATCCGCGGCTCCGAAGCAAAGGGGCGTTACTACATCCACTCCATCGAGGCTGAAGCACGGATTAAGCGTGATATTGCCGCAGTTCGCGCTGCGCAGGCGGAACTGACGCCCGTTGCTGCAATTGGTGGGTGCTGCCACGCCATTGCAGTCACGATAGAAATTCAATCGCACCCGGTATTGGCCCGTGCCGATACATTCATAGGTGAGCTCGCCGCCCATGGCGTGGGTAGCCTGCGCATCCTGCTGCCAGAGCAGCAGCCCAGCAAGGCCAAGAAGCATTGAGCGGAGGATTCGGAGCGTGGCGAGGCGCATTGATTGGTGCGCGATGGGAAGGGGTCGTTGATCCGTCATGTGCCGGCCGGGCTTGTTGGGCGCCAACGGTGAAGTGATGGATGTTCAGGACCTCCGGGGTTGCCGGTCCTGTGGATCGCCATCAGCCGTGCGCATCGGTCCGGGATCAGATCCGATGCGCCAACCGCATGGCAATCCGCTCTTCACGGTCAGGTGCCGGGCAAACCTATCCGCGTGGCTTCCCAAGGACAGAGCACCTATTTCGCACTTGTCAACACGCTGCTGTGCGCCGCCGCGGCCATCGTTGTCGGATCGCGTGGTCGCGGTGCTTCCTTTGTTCTGCGACCCGAATCGCAACAATGCGGTACAGTCGTTGCTCGCGTCGTGCAAACACCCAAAGCCATGAAGAGCCTATTTCTGTTGGCATCGCTCACGCTCTCACTCAGCGCTGGCGCAGCACGCCCTCAGCAGGTTGATAGCACCGGCATGGCCGGGGATCTTTTCGACTTGCGAGGGGCGCTCGACCACTTCCGCAACGCAAAGGACCTGGAGGCCTTCGAGAAGGCCGTGAACACGGACGCTAACAAGGTGAGCAACCTCGACCTCGACGCGAATGGCGAGGTGGACTATGTGCAGGTGCACACCCTGGCGGAAGGCGACGCTCGCATCGTGGTCCTGCGCATTCAAATCGCGAAGGACGAGGCTCAGGACGTAGCGTCAATCCAAATGGAGCGTGCAAAGGAAGGGGCCGTGACCCTGCAGATCCGTGGAGATGAGGCGCTCTACCCGGAAGGAACCATCATTGAGCCATCGGAGCAAGTGAAGGAAGGAGGCCGCAAAGGCGGTGGTCCGCTCGCGCCGCCAGCGCAGATCACGGTGTGGGTGGATGTCTGGGGCTGGCCATGCGTGCAATGGTGCTACGGCCCCGCTTGGTGGGATTGGAATTCACCTTGGTACTACGGGTACTATCCGCCGTGGTGGAGGCCCTGGCGCCCTTGGGGCTGGAATGCATGGTGGGGCTTCCCGCGCCCTTATTGGGGATGGTACCATCCGGTGAACGTCTGCCGTGTTGAGCGCGCGCACAACGTTTACATGCACCGGCGCACCATTTCACCTTCGCTCGGACGGAGAAGTGTGACCCAACCCGCACGCACAGGAAGGGAAATTGATAAGCCTGCACCCGCGAGGGAAATTGGCAAGCCGGTTGAGCGTGAGCGCATGAAGGAGCCCAGCACTCGACCCGAGCGTAAACCTGCCACACAGCCATCCAAGAACCCGGACCGCAAAGCACCCAGTCGCACTTCCCGGCCGCCTCGCCAATCGCCGCAGAAATCGCCCGCACCGAGCAGGGCGCCTGCCCGGCCGCCAAGCAAGCGCTAGCCGTGGCGCCCAGCCAACGGCGGGCACCGCTCATCAAACGGCGCCTCCGCTCTGCGGGGGCGCCGCCTACTTTAGCCGCCCCTTGAAACAAAGGCCTACTCCTTCTTGCATGCCCATCTCCTTTCAGCGCCTAGCCATCGCCCTCGGTTCCGTGGTCCTCGCCCTTGGTTCTTTCGCGCAGACCGGGACCATCCGGGGGTTCGTGTATGACAAGGCCACCGGCGAACCCATCATCTTCACCAATGTGGTGCTGAAAGGCACTACTACGGGCGCTGCAACCGATGTGAACGGGTACTTCTCCATATCGAAAGTGCCCGTGGGCCAGCACACCTTGCGCGTCACCTTCCTTGGGTATGAGGACTTGGAGAAGACAGTCACAGTGGCGCGCGACCAGATCGCCACCGAGAAGCTGTTCATGGTGAAGGCATCCATCCAGATCGGCGTGGTGGAGATCAGCGGCGAGAAACAAGAGGCCCAGACCCAGGTGCGCATGAGCGTGACCAAGCTCACGCCCAAGCAGATCGAGCGGATGCCTGCGGTGGGCGGCGAGGCCGACCTCGCGCAATACCTGCAAGTGGTGCCAGGCGTGATCTTCACCGGCGACCAGGGCGGCCAGCTCTATGTGCGAGGCGGCTCGCCGATCATGAACAAGGTGATGATGGATGGCATGGTGCTCTACAACCCATTCCATAGCATCGGCCTGTTCAGCGTATTCGACAACGACATCATCCGAAACGCCGACATATACACTGCGGGCTTCAACGCAGAGTTCGGCGGGCGCATCAGTTCCGTGATGGACATCACCACCCGCGATGGCAACCGAACGCGCATGAGCGGCAAGGTGAGCGCCAGCACCTTCGCGGCGAAAGCACTGCTCGAAGGGCCGATCAAGAAGCAGAAGGAGCCCGGAGATGGCTCCAGCAGCTACCTCTTCAACCTGCGCCACAGCTATTTGGACCAGAGCAGCAAGCTCTTTTACAAAAACGTGAACGACACCTTGGGCCTGCCCTTCCGCTTCACGGATGCCTATGGGAAGATCTCCTTCAATGGGGCCAATGGCAGCAAGTTCAATCTCTTCGGTTTCAACTTCACCGACGGGGTGAACTACCGGGGCGTGAGCGACCTGGCCTGGCAGAACTGGGGCACGGGGACCAACTTCGTGCTGGTGCCTGCAGGCAGCGCGGTGCTCATCGATGGAGTGTTCTGCTTCAGCCGCTACGGAATCGAATTGAAGGAAGCGGAGCTTGCACCACGGACAAGCGAGATCACCAGCTTCAATGGCGCGCTCAATTTCAAGTACTTCCTCGGAGACGATGAGGCCCGCTACGGCGTGGAGATGCTCGGCTTCCGCACGAACTTCAGCTACTTCAATGAACTGGGCCGGAGCTTCGTGCAAGAGGAGAACACCAGCGAGATCGCCGGTTATGTGAACTATCGAAAGAAACTGGGCAAAGTGATCATCGATCCCGGACTTCGCTTGCACTATTACGCCTCGCTCTCCGTGGCCAACATCGAGCCCCGGTTCGGCGCCAAGTGGAACATCAGCGACAATTGGCGCTTCAAGTTCGCTGCCGGTCGGTACAGCCAGAACCTTGTGGCCGCCAACAACGATCGCGATGTGGTGAACCTGTTCTATGGTTTCCTGTCCTCGCCAGAGAACCTGCCCGCGCGGGTGAATGAGCGCGACGGCAGCTCACGCGAGTTGAAGGACCCTTTGCAACGCGCCAACCATTATGTGGCGGGCATCGAGCACGACCTCTCTCGCGAGCTCACCCTCAACTTCGAGGTTTACCTAAAGGATTTCCGCCAGGTCACCAACATTAACCGCAACAAGTATTTCAACGATACGCCCGAGTTCGCCGACAAACCCGATGAGCTGAAGAAGGATTTCATTGTGGAGACCGGTCGTGCCTATGGCGCAGACGTCCAGTTGAAGTACGAGAAGGGCCAGCTCTATCTCTGGGGCGTTTACAGCTATACGGTAGTGGATCGCTACGATGGCGTGCAGGTGTACAATCCCGTTTGGGACCGGCGCCATAACCTGAATCTGGTGGCGAGCTATGCCTTCGGGAAGTTCGATGCCTGGAAGGTGAACCTGCGGTGGAACTACGGCAGCGGCTTCCCCTTCACCCGTACACAGGGCTTCTATGGCGCGGTGCCTTTCAATGGCGACATCAACACCAATTACGCCACCAGCAACGCTGATCTGTCCATTGTCTTCGGACCGCTCAATGACGGCCGCCTGCCGGCCTATGCGCGGGTCGATGCAGGTGTCACCAAGACCTGGCGCTTCGATGAGCACAAGAGCCTGGAGTTGGACCTTGGCGTGACCAATGCGCTCAATCGTGAGAATATCTTCTACTTCGACCGCGTGCGGTTCGAGCGGGTGAACCAGCTCCCGCTGCTGCCCAGTGCTGGCATCAGCTTCCGGTTCTGAGCTCCTTCAGTTGAAGATCCGCAGGACCGTGCCGTTGAAGGAAGTGCTGTAGCGCTGCAGGTTCAGCGCTGCCGGCCCTTGTACCAAGCTGCCGTCGGTGATCAGGAAAGCGGAGCCGCAGCACGTGGTATCGCGCGCGATCACTTGGCTGCTGTCAACATGCACACGGCAGAGGTTCGCCGTCTGATAGGTGCAGTGCCGGTCGAGCGCTACGAAATCTGAGGGGCCGCTCCGGTAAACGATGAGCCCTTGGGAACCGCCGCTGAGGTAGAGCCAGCCCCCGGTCACCGCGAGGTCCGCATAAGCGGGATTGTTCACATTGATGCTGATATCGACCGAGACCGGCGGCACCCCGCCTGTGGTGGGCTTCCGGCAGGATGATGCCATGGCTAGCATGCCCATGCCAGCGAGCACCAGGTAAGGGAGTACGGATGCTTGGCGCATGACGACCGCGAAAGTAGCCCATGCCCCGACCGACCGGCCGTAAACTTGCGCGATGCGCCCCGTCTTGTTACGCTCAATCATCCTCGTCCTGACGATTTCCGGAGCCACTCCGGTCTTGGCGCAGGACGAAGGCATCAGCCAGCGCAAGCAGGAGAAGATCCTGGCCCAGAAAGCGAAAGAGGAAAAGAAGGAGAAGGCTAGGCAGGACAAGGAGAATCGGAAGCGGCATTTGGGCCTACAGGACAAAGGCACCCAGAAGCGCATGAAGAAGCACGCCCGCAGGGCCGACCGTCATGGCCCGGGCAGGCACCGGGATCCTTGGCCCGCGCGCTTGTTCAGGAGGAAGCGCTAGCTGAACCTGTATAGAACCCGCTGTTGTTGGCGGATGGTTCATATCGCAGCTGCATGCGTGGCCCCTACATTGGTTCCGTGACCCTGCCACCCGACCTCTGGGGCGCCGAAGCCAAGCGCAACGACCGCCGCTCCCCGATCGGTGACAACCGGCAATTAACCGGGAGCAGCGGTTATTTGAACGCAGCGTATAGTTTAGCGCCCTCTCGTCGCAAAGTCCTGAAGAACGTAAAACCTGACCGTTGATGGTGAGAAGGCTATCCACCGCAATCGCCCTTTGTTTCATCGCAGCTGCTCCAGCGCTCGCCCAAGTGGGCGCAGGGAGCCTGAAGGGCAAGATCACCGATAAGAAGACCGGCGAACCGCTGCCGTTCGTGAACATCGTGGTGGAGAACCGCGGGTCACAGGTCACGGGCGGTGCCACTGACTTCGATGGCAACTACTTCATCAAGCCGATTGATCCCGGCACCTACGATGTGGTGGTGAGCTATGTGGGATACCAGCCCTACAAGAACGCTGGCGTCGTCGTGAACAGCAACACCATCACCTTCCTCAATATCCAGCTCAATGCCGGCATCGAGCTCAAGGAGTTCGAGGTGGTGCAATACACCGTGCCGCTGATCAATAAGGACGGTGGCGCCTCTGGAGGGACCGTTACCCGCGAGGACATCGCCAAGATGCCCGGACGTAGCGCGGCCAGCATCGCCACCACCGTGGCGGGCGCCAGTGACGCGGGCACCGGAGGCGGCATCTCCATCCGTGGGGCGCGCACAGAGGCCACCTACTACTACATCGACGGGGTGAAAGTGCCCGCTGGCGCTGGCACGGGCCTGCCCAAGGGCGCCATTGAAGAGGTTCAGGTGATCACGGGTGGCGTACCCGCCAACTATGGCGACGTGACCGGTGGCCTGATCAATATCACCACGCGTGGTCCAAGCCGGCAATTCTTCGGCGGGGCGGAATACCTTACCTCAGGCTTCAAAGTGGGTAAGGACATCACGGATATCATCGGTCTCGATAAGTTCGCCTTCAACCAAGTGGAAGCGAGCGTGAGCGGGCCACTGCTGTTCCGTAAGGACAGCTTGGGCAACAGGAGCAAACCCCTGATCGGTTTCTTCCTCAGCGGCCAGTACACCAATGTGGTGGACAATGGCCCGAGCTATATCGGCGACGTGCGCGTGCGCCGGGATGTGCGCGATGGCATCGAGGCCAATCCCGGACAGGTGCTTTCCACCGGTGGCGACGTGGCGTTGGTGAACCGCACCGAATTCCTTCGCACCAGTGATATCGAGTCGATCCCAACGCGGCAGAATGCCGGTGAGGTGATCTACACGGCTTCCGGCAAGATCGATATCGCCACCACGCAGAACGTTCAGCTCACAATGGGCGGCTCGCTCGATTACAGCAACCGGCAATCCTATAACCGAAACAACTCTTTGCTCAACCCCGAGCGCAATGTGCGCACCAAGGAGCTGAGCTGGAGGGCCTTCATTAAGTACACGCAGCGCTTCACCAACCGCACTTCCGAGGAAGAGAAGAAGAGCACGATCAAGAACGCGTTCTACAGCTTGCAATTCGACTATAGCCGCTACCAGAACAATGTGCAGGACTTCGTGCACGGCGATCGCTTGTTCGACTACGGCTACGTGGGCCGCTTCACCACTTACCGCGCCCCTCAGTTCGAGCTGCGCGGCAGCCGTTGGGTGCAGGTAGGAGAGCGCGATACCCTGGTCACCTTCTCTCCAGGCACGCAGAATCCCTACCTCGCCGCATTCGACAACTATTACTTCAATGCCTTGCCGCGGGAGCAATTCCCCATTCCGGCGCTCTTCGGGGCGCAGATCGATGGTGGCCCTTATGTCGGCTATTACCAGGACCTCATCGAGGTGCAACGACGGGGTGTATTGCTCAACGGCAACCGGCCTGTGAGCCTTTACCAGATGTGGAACAACCCCGGCTTCATTGATGACCCCAATGGCGCCGAGTTCCGCAAGCGCCTCAATGAGCAGGTGCGTTTCACCGCAGTGGGCAGCGCCGATATCGGTCAGCACGCCGTAATGGTGGGCATCGAGTATGAGCAGCTCACCCAGCGCCGCTACGACCTCTCCCCAGTGGGCCTTTGGACACGCGCGCGCGGCTTGGCCAACTTCCACCTCGAGAACTTCGTGGGTGATTCGCTGCCACCAAGCGCAATCGTGCAGCTGCCGAACAGCCCCTTCCCCTTCCATTACTACGACCGCCTCTTCAGCGCTGATGCCTTCAAGTTCTTCAGCGGTAACCTGCGAAGCGCGCTGGGCCTCGATCGCACAGGGCTTGACTACATCGATATTGATGCCCTCGACCCCAGCGTCTTTACCCTCGACATGTTCGAGCCGGATGAGCTGATCAACGCCGGCAACAGCACCTTGGTGAGCTATGTGGGCTACGATTACCTCGGCAACAAGCTCACCCGCAAGCCCAGCTTCGACGATTTCTTCACGCAGAAGGATGACCGCGGGGTGAATACCCGCGCCCAAGCGCCCTTCCAGCCGATCTACATGGCCGGCTACGTGATGGACAAGTTCGCTTTCGACGATATCATCTTCAATGTGGGCGTGCGGGTGGATCGCTACGATGCGAACCAGAACGTGCTCAAGGACAAGTACCTCTGGCGTGATGCCTACAAGGCCGGCGATGCTGTGCCCTCTTCCGGACTCCAGCAGCAGCTCGCGAGTCGCCCGAGCAACATCGGAGAGGACTTCGTGGTGTACGTGGACGACTACGATGACCCGAATACGGTGAAAGGCTACCGCGATGGCGATACCTGGTACAGCGCAAGCGGCACCGAGCTCAGCGATGGGAACTCGATCCAGCAAGGGGGCCGCATTCGGCCGTATTTGATCGGCGGCGATGACCGTAGCGACCTGGACGGCGATTCGCCTTTGAGCCGCTCCGCATTCGCGGACTACAAGCCCGTGGTGAACGTGATGCCCCGCGTGGCCTTCTCATTCCCGATCAGCGATGAGGCCGTGTTCTTCGCGCACTACGATGTGCTTACCCAACGTCCCAATGCCGGGCAGAGCCGCGGCGACCTGGTGAGCTACGCCTACATCGAGAACGACAACCCGGTGCTGAACAACCCGAACCTGAAGCCTACCAAGACCATCGACTATGAATTGGGCTTCCAGCAGGTGCTGGGCAAGGCCTCTTCGCTGAAGATCGCCGCATTCTATCGTGAGCTCCGCGATCAAATCACGGTGCGCAACGTGCTGAATGCCTGGCCGCGTGATTACCGGACTTATGACAACTTCGATTTCGGCACCGTCAAGGGCTTCACAACGACCTTCGACCTGCGCCGTACCGGTAACGTGTGGATGCGCGCCAGCTACACACTGCAATTCGCCGATGGCACGGGCTCTGGCCCCAACACCGGCATCAACCTGATCAACAGCGGCCAGGCCAACCTGCGCACCATCTCACCGCTCGACTTCGATCAGCGCCACCGCTTCCAGACCACCATCGACTTCCGCTATGGCCGCGGCAAGGACTACAACGGCCCGATGGTCTTCGGCAAGCCCATCTTCCAAGGCATGGGCGCCAATGCGGTGACCATCCTTGGCAGCGGCACGCCATACAGCCGCAGCTCGCAGGTTGTGAGCGAGGCCACCGGCGCCAGCAACCACCGCCTCGATGGCACACTCAACGGCGCGCGCTTGCCGTGGCAGTTCACCACCGACATGCAGATCGACCGCGACATCCCGCTCACCTTCAAGGGCAAGGACGGCGACAAGGCCAAGAGCGCAGACCTGAACGTGTACCTGCTGATCACCAACGTGTTCAACACGGAGAACATCACCGGCGTGTACCGCTACACGGGTTCTCCTGACAACGACGGATACCTGGCCCAGCTCACCGACCGGACGCAGACCGATCCCGATGCGTACCGCGACCTGTACACCGTAAAGAACAACGCGCCTGGCAACTTCGGCGCTCCACGTACCATCCGCTTGGGCCTGCGCCTGAGCTTCTAGTCATCTGAACACGCACAACCATGAAAGGCCTACAAAGAGCAACCACCAGAACCTTCGCTCTGAGCCTTGCTGCGCCCCTCTGCCTGTTGGCATGGGCCGCCGGCCCCATAGGCAACACGGGGTCGACGCAGCAAGTGAGGTCACAGGGCGCGCCGAAAGCCGGCGCGTGCTCGCCCGCCACACAGGTCACGCAGCTCGCCTATAACAATGTGCGCGCGGTGATCGAGAACGGCGGCAACCTCTGGACCCGTCGCGGCGGCAGCGCCCGTTCTGGCTACGAGGTGCCCAAAACGGAGGACTTCAGCGGCGCGAACGCCATCTATGCTGGCGGCCTTTGGATGGGTGGCCTTTCCTCGGCCGGCCAGTTGCGCTTGGCTGCGGTTCTGTACCGGGCGAACGGTAACGACTTCTGGCCTGGTCCGCTGAACCGCACCGATGCCAGCGTGACGCCTGATGTCTGCCAGGCTTATGATAAGTTCTGGACTACGCAGCGTGCAGAGGCTGAGACCCACTTGCAATGGATCCGTTGCAGCGAAGACCCTGAGTGCGACCTGACAGAGGTGTTCCCCAACGGGTATTCGGTGCCCACTTCTTTCCTGCAATGGCCTGCTATCGGTGATGTGGAAGCCGGTCAGGATCTCTACATCGCGCCTTTCCTCGACTACAACGAGGATGGCCAGTACAATCCTTACGACGGCGATTATCCCGATTACGGCTTCGACCTGACGGTTGAGGACTGCAAGAACAAGCGCCGCGAGGACCCTGTTCCGCTCTTCGGCGACTTCAACATCTGGTGGGTGTTCAACGACAAGGGCGACGCACACACCGAGACCCAGGGCCAGCCGATCGGCCTCGAAGTGCGAGCGCAGGCCTTCGCCTTCAGCTCGAACAACGAGATCAACAACATGACCTTCTACAACTACACGGTCATCAATTGGGCGTCGCAAACGCTCACCAACACCTATTTCGGCCACTTCGTGGATGCCGACCTCGGATGCTCCAACGACGATTTCACCGGCTGCGATGTGCGCCGTGGCTTAGGCTACATCTATAACTGGGACGATGTGGACGAAGGCTGCTTGGGCGCTATCGGTTATGGCGGCCCTTCGCCACCCCCGCCAGCAATCGGCGTCGATTTCTTCGAAGGCCCTTTTCAGGACAATGACGGCGTGGACAATCCCGGACCGGCCAGCTACTTGGAGAATTTCGATTGCCTTACGGCCCAGGCGCAGAACGGTATTCCCTATCGCGGCATCGGCATCGGATACGGAGACGGCATTCCCGACAACGAGCGCTTCGGCATGCGCGCCTTCCTGTACTTCAACCGGGAAGCGCCCAATGCCAACGTGACCGACCCCAGCGTGGCCGCACACTACTACAACTACCTCCGCAGCATTTGGAAGAACGGCGTGCCCATGACGCACGGCGGAAACGGATTCGATGCCTCGGGCAATGGCGTGCGCACCTTTTACATGTTCCCCGGCGATACCGACCCGGTGGGTTGGGGCACCAATTGCGTTCCGCAGGGCTCCTGGTCTGATGATGACCGCACGTTCGTGGATCGCCGCTTCGTGCAGAGCGCTGGTCCTTTCACCCTCGAGCCTGGCGCGTTCAACAACATCACCGTTGGTGTGGTGTATGCGCGTTCTCCTGTAGGCGGCGCCATCAACAGCCTGGAACCCTTGCGCGTGGCTGATGATAAGGCACAGGCCCTCTTCGATAACTGCTTCAAGATCCTGGATGGTCCTGATGCACCGGACCTGAGCATCCGCGAACTGGATCGGGAGTTGATCCTGTACCTGGTCAATCCGGAGGGCAGCAACAACGAGAACCTGGGCTATGAGGAACTCGATCCCATCATTCCGCTCAACGATGGCGGTGGCGGCCCTCCTTACGACCGTTACTACCGCTTCCAGGGGTACAAGGTGTACCAGATGAAGAACGCCGACGCTAGCGTATCCGACTTGGATAATGTGGAACTCGCGCGCTTGGTGTACCAAGGCGATCTTGAGGATGGCATTGGCCAGATCGTGAACTTCCCTTACGACCCTGCCATCCAACTGGCGGTGCCGACCGAAATGGTGAATGGGGCTGACGCTGGAGTGCGCCATGCCATCCGAGTCACAACGGACAAGTTCGCACAAGGTGACCCACGCCTGGTGAACTTCAAGAGTTACTACTACATCGCCGTCGCCTACGGGTACAATAACTACGCGGAGTACGACCTCGCGGAGGGCACTGGCCAGGCTTTCCCCTACGTGGCGGGCCGGAAGGCAGCATTCGGTTCCATCCGCAGCTACGTTGGCATTCCGCACAAACCCGGGCCCGAGGCCTTTGGAACCGGACAGAATTCCGGTTTTGACGACGCCCCGCAGGTGACGCGCCTCGAAGGACAAGGCAATGGCAACCTCGAGTTGGACATCGAACCAGCCACCGAGAACGCCATCATGAGCGGCTTCCCATGGCGCAAGGATGAATTGGTTTATAAGCGCGGGCTTGCACCGATCAACGTGCGCATCGTGGATCCGTTGAAAGTGCCGGATGCTCGCTTCGAGGTTTGGTTTCAGGATAGCATTACCCCTGGCGACCTTGATGACGCGTATTGGTACCTGAAGAACGTGACCACCGGCCAGGTGATCCCATCGCATCGTGCGATCAATATCGACTACGAGCAGATCTTCCCTGAGTTCGGAATCTCCGTAGCCATTGGTCAAGCATATTTCGATGGGAATTACACCGAACCGATAGGAGGCGCCATCACCTTTGATGATCCCTCGAAGGCGTGGTTCACCGGGGTGCCGGATGCCGAGGGCGTCTCAGCGTTCAACTGGATACGCTCCGGCAGCTTCATTGATGATGTGGTGACCCCGCCCACCTACTCCGATCGCCCGGGCATAGACGATAACGTGACCCAGGCCTACGAGAAGATCCTGAGCGGCACATGGGCCCCGTGGCCCTTGGTGGGCGGCGCACGCTTCCAGCCAGGTGCAACCCCTGATGGTCAGCAGGCGAATACACTGGCCAAGATCAACGAGACTCCAAGTGTCCAGGTGGTGATCACGAAGGACAAGAGCAAGTGGAGCCGTGTTCCAGTGCTTGAGCAGGATACAGGCACGGTGTCCGTCGGGGGCGTTCAGAAGCTCTTCCCTCGCGGCCAAGCCAGCGTTGACAAGAATGGCCTGAAACCCGGCGACCCGGGCTGCAACGTGGCTGAGGCGGAGTTCATCAACGCCAACGGCATGGGCTGGTTCCCCGGCTATGCAATCGATCTGGAGACCGGTGAGCGGTTGAACATGGCTTTCGGTGAGAACAGCTTCTGGGGTGGTTCCATCGGCAGGGACATGGTCTGGAACCCGAACGACCAGTTCGTGCTACCGGCACCTCAAGGCGAGATACCCAACCCCTTCTTCGGCGGCGGGCACTGGATCTATGTCTTCAAGAACGACCGGCGTCAGAGCGGGCAACCCACGCGCATAGGCCCCTATGACGATGGCCAAGGCATCCGTGATGGATTGGCGAGCACTGGTGCAGCGCGCACCACCGCCTTGCGTGCTGTGGCGTGGGTGGGCAGCGCCATGCTCATCCCCGGAGCGGAGTTCATGGCTACCGATGTGCGGATCCGCCTCAACGTGCGTAAGCCTTACCAGGCCTATACGGATTACAATGGCAGCCCCGCGCCCATCACGCCCGCGCTCAATAACGGATTGCCGCTCTACGCTTTCGGCACCGGTGAATACGCCGTGCAGACGAACGTGGCGAGCGTGGCCGATGAGTTCCTCGATAAGATCAACATCGTGCCCAACCCGTACTATGCGTTCAGCGGGTATGAGACCTCACGCCTTGACAACCGGGTGAAGTTCATCAATCTCCCTCCAGTCTGCACGATCTCGATCTTCACGGTGAATGGCACCTTGGTACGCAAGTACCGGAAGGACAACACGCTCACTTATCTGGATTGGGACCTGAAGAACTCCAATTCCATTCCCATCGCCGGCGGCGTGTACATCTGTCACATCGAGGTGCCCAACGTGGGCGAGAAGGTGCTCAAGTGGTTCGGCGTGCTGCGCCCCTTGGACCTGCAGAACTTCTAGCGAATCACTCAACGAAGAAGAGGACATGAAGCGATTCAATCATCAAGCGTTTGCGGCGGTGGCTGCACTAGTGTTGTCCGCAGGCAGCGCGTTCGCTGGCAATCCGGACAGGGCAGGGTCGGCCGGAGCCACGCAATTGCTGCTGAACCCGTTCGCGCGGTCGAGCGGCTGGAGCATGGCCAACAGCGCCAGCCTGCGCGGTACGGAGGCCATGTTCGGCAACGTGGCCGGCCTGGCCATGGTAGGCAAGACGGAGATCGGATTCGCCAACATGCGCTTGCCCAGTGCTGGCCTCTCACTGAACACGGTCGGCTTCGGCCAGAAGCTCGGCGCGAGCGGCGTGATCGGCCTGCAAGCCACGATTCTGTCTTTCGGCGAACTCGAGGTGACCACCTATGACATTCCGGAAGGCGGTCGCGGCGGGTTCCGGCCGGCCATGTCGAACATCGGTGTGGCGTATGCAAAGAGCTTCTCGAATAGCATCTACGGCGGCCTGCTGCTGCGCGTGGTGTCGGAGAGCATCTCCAACGTGCGCGCCACGGGGGTCTGCTTTGATGCTGGCATCCATTACGTGACTGGCGAGCAGGATAACGTCCATTTCGGAATCGCGCTCAAGAACGTGGGTCCTGCGATGAGCTTCTCCGGCGATGGCCTGGCGGTGCAGGGCCTGTTGATCGCGGGCAGCGATCAGCTCACCTTGCAGCAGCGTTCCGCCAAGCAGGAGATTCCTTCGCTGCTGAACATCGGCGCAGCCTACGATTGGCACATCAGCGAGGTGCATCGCCTCTCGGTGGCGGCCACCTTCGTGTCAAACTCCTTCACCAACGATCAAGGCCTGTTGGGCCTTGAGTACGCCTTCCGCAAGATGCTGCATGTGCGTGCTGGATACTCTTATGAGAAGAGGGATGACGCCGACGAGCGCGCTACTTGGTTCACCGGGCCGAGCGCTGGCCTGAGTGTCGACTTCCCCTTCGGTGAAGAGAAGAAGTCTGCTGTGGCGCTCGACTATGCCTACCGTACCACGAACCCTTTCAGCGGGTTCCATTGCCTGGGCATCCGGATCACGATCTGAGCGCCGTTCGAATCCAGGGAAGAGGACCTCTCGGGGTCCTCTTCCGTTCTTTGCACCATCAGACAACGAGGCCATGAGCAACACCGCCTACTACACCGAAGAGGGCCTGAAGAAGCTCACCGATGAGCTGAACAAGCTGCGCACTGTTGATCGCCCGCACATCAGCCAGCAGATCGCCGATGCCCGTGACAAAGGAGACCTGAGCGAGAACGCCGAGTACCATGCCGCCAAGGAGGAGCAGGGGCTGCTGGAAGCGCGCATCGCGAAATTGGAGGAGGTGGTGGCCAACGCGCGCATCATCGATACCAGCCAAGTGGATACCAGCCGGGTTTACATCCATTCGCGCGTGATGGTGCGCCATGTGGACAATCAAAGCCAGCGCGAGTTCATCATTGTTGCAGAGAGCGAAGCCGACGTGCGAACCGGGAAGATCAGCGTGACCTCACCGATCGGCAAGGGCTTGTTGGGCAAGGCCATGGGCGAGGTGGCCGAAGTGGTGACGCCCGCAGGCACCACGCGGTTCGAGATCATCGCGATCAGCCGCTGAGATGGCCAGCCTTTTCACGCGCATCATCAACGGAGAGATCCCTTGTCATAGGGTTGGCGAGGATGATCGTTACCTGGCCTTCCTCGACATTGCGCCGCTCCGCGAAGGGCATGCCTTGGTGGTGCCAAAGCTGGAAGTGGACCGCTTCTTCGATCTACCGCCAGACCTGCTCGCTGGCATGATGCCCTTCGCGCAGGAATTGGCTAAGCGCATCCAACGTGCTGTGCCTTGCGACCGAATCGGTGTTTGCGTCATCGGGCTCGAGGTGCCGCATGCGCATGTCCACCTGATCCCGCTCGACCGAATGAGCGATATGGACTTCTCCCGACCGAAGCTGAAGCTTTCCCAAGAGGAGCTGGCGGCGCTCGCGGAGCGCATCCGAAAGGCCTAACGCAGGCGGTCGGGATTGATTTCACGAAGGAGCTCCAGCCCTCCTTGCTGCTGCCGCGGGCACTCCGCCCAAGTCCGGGGCGCGTATTCGCGAAGTGATGGCACACCGCCACGGCCACGGCGTCGGTGGCATCGGTGCTCGATGGCAATTCGTGCAGGCCCAGAATGCTGAGGAGCATGGCGGCTACCTGCTCCTTGCTCGCATTGCCATTGCCGGTGATGCTCTGCTTCACGCGCTTCGGTGCGTATTCCACCACGGCGATCCCGCGGTGCAGCGCCGCGGCGATGGCCACTCCTTGCGCGCGCCCCAGCTTCAGCATGCTCTGCACGTTCTTGCCGAAGAACTGCGCCTCAATCGCTAATTCGTCGGGATGATGGCGCTCGATGATGGCCAGTGTCTCGTTGAAGATCGCGCGCAATTTCAGCGTGTGATCATCGCCCGTTGTGAAGCGGATGGCACCGGCATCTAGCAAGCGGGCCTTGCCGCCTTCCTCCAGCAACAAGCCGAATCCCATCACCGTGGTGCCAGGGTCGATACCGAGGATGATGCGTTCTTGGGCCACCGGGGTACTTTTCGCCGTCTACTCCACCAACGCGCCGAAGGTACCGTGAGCCGTCGCACCCTCCTGTTGCTCCGTTGGGGCGTGTTCTTGCTGGCATGCGCCTTCCTGTTCGTGCGCTTATCGAGCAACGATGCACCGATCAGCATGGAGGCCCTTGGTGCTGTTTCTGCCGGCCGGGAATTCCGGACCTTGATTGCTGTGGTGCTGGGTCTCATGTTCGTGAATTGGGGCCTGGAATCGCGCAAGTGGCGCTTGCTCGTGCGCGACCTTGAGCCGATTTCCAAGTGGCGGGCATTCATCGCCACGATCGCGGGCACCCCCATCGGACTGATCACGCCGAACCGGGTTGGCGAATTCGTTGGCCGCGTGCTCTTCCTCGAGCCCGAGCATCGGATTGCAGCGAGTTTCGCCACTGCGGTCGGGAGCATCGCGCAGTTCGTGGTCACCGTGGTGCTGGGTCTATTGGGCTTGATCGCCATGGTGCTGCTCGCGGATCCGGACCGCGTATCGAATGACGTGGCCGCGTTGATAGGCCTATGTGCGCTGGTGGCTGGGGCCACCGTGCTCCTCTACTTCAATCCCGACCTGCTGCGCGCCACTGTGGCGCGTCTGCCCGTGATCAAGCGCTGGGAAAGGCATGCGGCCGTTTTGGAGAGGTTCAGCACCGGAATGCTAACGCGCGTGCTCGTGATCAGCGCGCTGCGGTATGCTGTGTTCACGGTGCAGTTCGCCTTGCTGCTCGCGGTGTTCGCCCGTGGGCTCAGTTGGACCGACGCGATCGCATCCATCCCGGCGACATTCCTGGTGGCCACGCTCATCCCCACGGTGATGCTCACGGAACTCGGCGTTCGCGGGTCCGTGGCAGTCGCCCTCATCTCACCTGATTCTTCACAGGACCATGCGGTCTTCCTGGCCAGCACGGCCTTGTGGCTCATCAACCTGGGGCTGCCTGCGCTCGCTGGCGGCATCATCCTGCTTGCGGCCCGCATCCGCAGTGCGCGCGATTGAGCATGGGTCTGCTGCTAGCATCCGCGCTCTTCGCCGTCGCACTGCTGCAGGCACTCATCATCGGGCGGTGGCGCAATGCGATCAACGAGCGCCCCAATCCCTCACTGGAAGGGGAGGGATCGCTGCCGTCGGTCACGGTGATCGTGCCCGCGCGGAATGAAGAAGCCTGCATCGTCCAGGTGCTCCAGGACTTGCACCGGCAATCCTTCCCGAAGGAGCAGATGCAGGTGATCGTGGTTGATGATGGCAGTACGGACCGCACCGCCCTCATCGCTGAAGGGATGCGGTACGCATGGCCTCAGTTGCGGGTGCTTTGCAGCCACGGCTCTGGTAAGAAGGCAGCGATCACCACGGGAATTGACGCTGCGGAGCATGAGTTCATCGTGCTCACCGATGCTGATGCGCGTTTCGGGCCTGAGCGCATGAACACGATCGTGAGGGTCTTGAGCAGCAGTGATGCGGATCTGCTCATCCTGCCGGTCTGGACCATAGGCGAGGGATGGCTTGGGGCGCTCCAGCGCGAAGAGCAGGCTGCGTTGCTCGGCATTACGCTCGGCGCTGCGCTCGGTGGATCGGCGACATTGGCATATGGAGCCAACCTCGCTTTCAAGCGTGAGGCTTTCAGGGCCGTGGGCGGTTACCATGGCGATCGCTTCACCAGCGGCGACGATGTGTTCCTGCTGAGGCGATTGCGCGCGGAGGGCAAGCGGGTGCGAGCGCTCATGCATGCTGATGCGTTAGTGAACGTCGATGCCGAAATCTCGTGGCGCGGGTTCTTCGCCCAACGTATTCGCTGGGCGGGCAAGATGCGCGGTGCGATCGACGCATTCAGCTTGCTCGGTGCCATCGGCTTGCTGTGGCCGTGGGCCCTTGCGCTATGCACGGCGCGCTTCAGCTTCATCGGCGCGATGGGGCAGCACGGCTTCTACCAACTCGTCCTGCTGCTCATGGCCTGGGTGCTCTGGGTCGCGCCGATCATCGGCATGGTTCAGGATGTGAAACGCGCTTTCAGCAAGCCAAGTGGAACAGCACCGACGCTTCTGGCGCTTCTGGCATTCACCGTGTACGCGCCATTGATCGCCTTGCTCTCGCTGGTGGTGCGACCGAAATGGAAGGGGAGAAGGGTTCCTCCTAGAACGGCAGATCGTCCTCGCCATCCGCGCTGATGGGCGGCATGTCGGCCATGGTGGGCGCTGGTGCCACTTGTGCAGCCCCGCTGCCTGAAGCTCCGGCACCTGCGCCGCTGCGCTCGATTCGGTTGCCAGCGAGGCTGAGGAAGTACTTGGTCACGCCGTCCTTGCCGGTCCACTCACGGCCGTTCACAAAGCAGGTCACGGTCACCTCGTCGCCGGGCTTATAGCCCTCGAGCAAGCCGGTCTTGTCCTGCTTGAACTCGATGGGGATCATCTGCGGATACTGCCCGCCCTGTTCGGTGACAACGAGCTCGCGCTTGCTGAATTTCTCGCTGACCTGCTGGGTCTGGCCCACGACTTTGATGGTTCCGGAAATGGTGACTTGTGCCATGGTAGGGTTGATTTAGGTTTTGCTGTGATGTCAGAGCGGCGTCACGCCTATCTGGAGTTGAACGAGAGCAGTGTCTTCCACGCTTCTTCGACCCGGCTTTGGGCGAGCAACGCTTGGGCGTGGCGATGGAGCGCGAGCATGAGTTCCTGCGGCTTGTCTTGAAGGGCGATGAAGGTATCGCTCAACTCGGTGAGCTTGTACTCGTTCACCGCCGTCTCATCGGGAACGCTGATCGCGGCGCCCAGCTGGCCCAATTCGCTGCCGGTGAGTACGGTGCTGAGGCGCGCCTCGGCTGGCAACGCATCCACTCCCACCCCGTAATTGGTGTTGGGCTGCGCAAGCTCGAATAGCGCATCGCCGTGTGCGCGCGCATAGAAGTGCCCGCCCATGCGGCCCACAAGGTCGATTCGGCGCTGATCGATGCGGCCCTCGGCATCGAGAACCTTTTCATCGA
Source organism: Flavobacteriales bacterium (assembly GCA_016705545.1). Lineage (GTDB taxonomy): Bacteria > Bacteroidota > Bacteroidia > Flavobacteriales_F > PHOS-HE28 > PHOS-HE28. The sequence continues at coordinate 462,846 of JADIYA010000001.1, read as the reverse complement.
CGTGGATCATCACCACTTCGCAGAGCACCAGGTTGCCTGCCCCTCCGCCGGTGCCCGTCTCGATCACCTGTTGCACGCGGCACTCGAAATGCACCGGGCTCTCCTTCACGCGGAAGGGCCGCACTTTCTCGCTTGCGATCGCAGTGAGGCCGCTTTTCTCGAATTCGTTCACGCCCTCGGGGAATTCACCGCTGGCCACGCTGATCTGCTGCACCATGGCGTAAGTGACCACGTTGATCACCGCTTCGGGCACGGCTTTCACGTTGTGATAGCTGTGCTTGGTGGTGTTGTCCCTGCCGCGCCGTGCGGGTGAGAAAATCATCAGCGGCGGATTGGCGCCAAAGACATTGAAGAAGCTGAAGGGACTGAGATTAGGCCGCCCTTGCGCGTCGATGGTGCTGGCCAGCGCGATGGGCCTTGGGCCGATGGCGCCCACCAGGTGCCCGTGCAGCGCGCCGATGCTCAGTTCCTTGGGGTCGAATCGCAGGTGGCTCATCAGGGGCCACGAATGTAGCCGGGCGGGCGAACGCTCAGCCCGGGAGCATCAAGTGGCTACTTTCGCGCTCCGATTTTCGAGGCTTACGGACGTGGCGGAATTGGTAGACGCGCCAGACTTAGGATCTGGTACCGCAAGGTGTGGGGGTTCGAGTCCCCCCGTCCGTACAGGATCCGCCACAACCCAGCGTAAGCGGGCGACGGCGGAGATTCGGGACCACCTTAACCATCTGCGGCACCACCGCCCATGTTGAACAGACCATGAACATCCTCAAAGAAGACACCGGTACGCTCACCGCGACCCTGAAGGTGAAGCTCAGCCCAGACGATTACGCACCCGGCGTGGAGAAAGCCCTGAAGGAGCAACGCAAGCAGGCTGTGCTGCCCGGATTCCGTCCGGGTCAGGTGCCCATGAGCCTGATCAAGAAGCGCGTGGGCAAGGCGCTGCTGGTGAATGAAGTGGAGCGCTTGATCGACGAGAATCTGAGGAACTACATCCAGAGCAACGGATTGCGCGTGCTGGGGCAGCCGCTTCCGAAGAATGAGGGCGACGAAGGCAACGACTGGGACAATCCTACTGAGTTCGAGTTCGCCTACGAGATGGGCCTGGCTCCCAACTTCGAGGTGGAGCTTGATAAGGTGAAGGTGGAGATGCCGGTGGTGGATGTGAATGAGGAGCTCGTGAGCAAGGAGGTCGATGACATGAAACGCCGCTTCGGCAAATTGGAGAGCGCCGACGTGAGCAGCGAGAAGGATATGCTGCTAGGCGACATGATCGAGTTGAATGCCGATGGCACGATCAAGGAAGGCGGCATCATGCACCGCGCCACCATCAGCCTTGAATTCCTGGAAGATGCCGCTACGAAAGCCGCGCTCGCCGGCAAAGCTGTGGGCGATGAAGTGGTGGTGGATCCCCACAAGGTGAGCCGCGACCATGACGACCTGGCCCGCATGCTGGGCGTTGATCACGAGCGGGTGCATCATTTAGAGGGCAACTTCAACTTCCGGATCGCGGAGATCAAGCGCATGCTTCCCGCCGAGTTGAACCAGGAGCTCTTCGACCGGATCTATGGCGAAGGCGCGGTGGCCGACGAAGCAGGGTTCCGTGCCAAGGTGAAGGAGGGCATGGAGGCCATGTTCCTGCGAGACAGCGAGCGCATCTATCGCCGCCTCGTGCTGAAAGCGCTGCACGAGCAGGCCCGGATCGATCTGCCCGATGGCTTTCTCAAGCGCTGGATCAAGGAGACCAGCGAGAAGCCCACCACTGCTGAAAAGGTGGAAGAGGGTTATCCCGGCTATGCCGAGGGCCTTAAGCGCAAGCTGGTGGAGGACCGCGTGATCGAGAAGTACGGCCTGGAAGCCAAGGGCGAGGAGATGGACGCCTTCGCCAAGCGCTATATCACAGACCAGTTCATGCAATATGGCATGCCGGCACCGGATGACGAGCGCTTGCAGCAAATGGCCGCGCGCATGCTCGGCGATCGGGAGCAGCTGCAGCGGATGCGCGATAGCATCGTCCAGCAGAAGCTCACCGTGCACTTCACCACCCTCCTGGAGCCCAAGAAGCGTCGGGTCAGCCTCGATGAGTTCATAAACTTGGCCCAAACCGCCTAAGGCAGCCCGCGCAACGCGCTTCCTTCGCCACAAACCCGAACGATGTACCCCAAAGACGAATTCCTCAAGTATGCCGTGAAGCACCGCGGCATCTCCAGCAACACGCTGCACAGCTACACCTCCTCAGCCATCACCAGCTCGATGACCCCCTACATCATCGAGGAGCGCCAGCTCAACGTAGCGCAGATGGACGTATTCAGCCGGTTGATGATGGACCGCATCATCTTCCTCGGCACCGGCATCAATGACCAGGTGGCCAACATCATCCAGGCGCAGCTTCTCTTCCTGGAGAGCGTGGATGCCAAGAAGGACATCCAGATCTACCTGAACAGCCCGGGTGGCGGGGTCTACGCGGGCCTCGGCATCTATGACACCATGCAATACATCAATCCCGATGTGGCCACCATCTGCACCGGCATGGCCGCCAGCATGGGCGCCGTGCTGCTCTGCGCCGGCACCAAGGGCAAGCGCAGCGCCCTGAAGCACGCACGGGTGATGATCCACCAGCCCATGGGAGGCGCCGAAGGCCAAGCCACGGACATGGAGATCACGGTGAACGAGATCAAGAAGCTCAAGAAGGAGCTCTATGACATCATCAGCAGCCATAGCGGCCAGCCCTTCGAGAAGGTGGAGAAGGACGGCGATCGGGATTACTGGATGAAGGCCGAGGAGGCCAAGGCCTACGGCATGATCGACGAATTGCTGGTGCGCACCAAGTAGGGGCATCGAATTCGACGCCCCTACTTGGTGCGCCGGATCTGTCTTGAAACCGGCCCCGCCATTTCCGGTGGGGCCGCGGTGTATCTTGGCGGGCCGTTCACCGCGTAGAAGGCCCTTCGACCCCCTCCCATGGACAAGAAAGAGATCAAGTGCTCGTTCTGCGGGCGCGACAAGCAGGACACGAACGTCCTCATCGCCGGCATTACCGGGCATATCTGCGATGGCTGCATCACACAGGCACAGAACATCATTCAGGAAGAACTGAGCCAGCGCAGCCGCTCCGAGATGGAGGGCAGCCTCATCCTGCAGCGGCCATCGGACATCCGGCGCTTCCTCGATGAGTACGTCATCGGGCAGGACGATGCGAAGAAAGTGCTGAGCGTGGCCGTGTACAACCACTACAAGCGCCTGCTCCAGAAACCGACCACCAGCGTCGATGATGTGGAGATCGAGAAGAGCAACATCATCCTGGTCGGAGAAACCGGCAGCGGAAAGACGCTCCTCGCGAAGACCATCGCCCGTATGCTCAATGTCCCCTTCGCCATCGCTGATGCCACGGTGCTCACCGAGGCCGGCTATGTGGGCGAGGATGTGGAGAGCATCCTCAGCCGCCTCCTGCAGGCGGCCGATTTCGATGTGAGCAAGGCTGAGCGCGGCATCGTCTTCATCGATGAGATCGATAAGATCAGCCGCAAGAGCGATACCCCCTCGATCACCCGAGACGTGAGCGGCGAAGGCGTTCAGCAGGCCCTATTGAAGCTGCTCGAGGGCAGCACGGTGAGCGTGCCCCCGCAAGGCGGCCGCAAACACCCGGAGCAGAAGCTGATCCAGGTGGACACGCAGAACATCCTCTTCATCTGCGGGGGCGCTTTCGACGGAATCGACAAGATCATCGCCCGCCGGGTGAAGAGTAGTGCCGTGGGCTACAGCGCCAGCCGCGACGGTCGCATCAGCGACGAGAACCTGCTGCAGTACGTGAGCCCACGGACCTGCGCGCGTACGGGCTCATCCCCGAGCTCATCGGTCGGTTCCCGGTGCTCACCTACCTCGATCATCAAGCAATACGTGAAGCTCTTCGACATGGACCGCGTGAAGCTCACCTTCGACAAGAAGGTGCTCGATTTCATCGTGGAGCGCGCCTTTGAGTACAAACTGGGTGCACGGGGATTGCGCAGCATCTGCGAAGCCATCATGACCGATGCCATGTACGAGATGCCGGGTTCACCCGACCGTCCCGCTGAGCTGCGCGTCACCCTCAGTTACGCCCGCGAGAAGTTCGATCGCTCGCGCCTGAGCAGCCTGAAGGTGGCCTGAGCGACCGCTTGCCTTACAATCCGTGGCCCGTGGCGGAGCCATCTTCGTCGGCCAACGAAGCCCGAAACGTATCCTTACGCTGCGCTGCTGGCCGCACCTGTCTTGCCCCGCCGCACAAGAACTTCCCGCAATCCAGTCCTGCCGCTTGGAGCCAGCTCATCGGTCTCACCAATGACGAGGCGTATTCGCGGCCTTCCGCCAAAGGACGTAAGGTGGTTCCGGCGACTTGGTTCCTTTCGGTGAAGTGTGGCGCACCGGAGCGAACAATGCACCTCCAACGAGGTCGATTCGCCCGTTGTCATGGCCGGGCAGCCGGTCAAGGCTGGCAAGTACTCGCTCTTCACCGTTCCCGGCCCGGAGATGTGGGTGCTGATCCTCAATACCAATACCGAGCTCTGGGGCGCCGATGAACGGAAGCCCGAGGAGGATGTGCTCACGGCGAAGCTGCAGCCCAAGAAGAACTCGGGCCTGGTGGAGACGCTCACATTCGATTTCACCCTGGGCCAACGCGACGATGCCATCCTGAACCTCACCTGGGAAGCCACCTGGCTGCCGATTCCCATCGTGGCGGACTGCACCGAGCAAGCCCTGAAGAACATCGAGGAGGCGCTCTCGAAGGCCGATGTGAAGTTCAATGCCTACAGCAGCAGCGCGCGCTTCTGCATAGACCGAAAGCTGCGATTGCCGGACGCGCTCACCTGGGCCGAGAAGAGCGTGAGCATGGAGAAGAAGTATTGGAACACTTACACCTTGGGCCTTGCACGTGCCGCCAATGGCAAGTACAAGGAGGCCATCGAAGCCGCCAACATGAGCATAGAGCTGGCTCAGGCCGAAAAGGATGCGGCCTACGTGAAGATGAACCGAGAACGCATCGAGGAGTGGACGAAGGCGATGACGGCCACGCCCCAGAAGGCTGGTGAGAAGCCGAAGAAGTAGGACTCAGCTCGCAGAGAGATCGGAAGCCTCCGCAGGGAGGCTTCTGAATTTCAGCGCTGCCGCTGCATCGCCTGAATGGCGAGCGCTAAGGCAACAAGTACCGCCGGTGCCAGCAGATTGTACCAGAGGAAAGCAAGTTCAAGCGGATCTCCATGCTCGGTTGCGAGAACGTCGTACTTATCCAATGCAAAGTGCAGCAAGGTGAGCGATTCGGTGACCAGCGCGGCGAAAAAGACCGCCGTGCCACCAACGCGCCTTAGGAAGAAGGCCACGAGGAAGACACCGAGGATGCTGCCGTAGAATAACGAGCCGATGATATTCACCGCTTGGATGAGGTTCTCGAAAAGCGAGAACAGCGCCGCGAATGCCAGCGCCAGCAACCCGAAGAGCACTGTGGCCCATTTCGTGGCGCGCACCTGCTCGCCGTCCGTGCGCTCCTTTTTCACCACGTCCACCACGCTGGTGGTGGCCAGCGCGCTGAGCTCTGCGCTGGTACTGCTCATGCCCGCGCTGAAGATCATGGCCAGCAGCAGCCCCCCTAGGCTGAGGGCATGTGGTCCATGATGAAGGTGATGAAGATGTAGTCCTTGTCGTTGGATTCGGCGGCGGGCTGCGCGGCCTTCACCTCGGCGCGGTAGGCCTCGCGCAGGCGGGCGTCCTCGGCCAGTAGCGTTGTCAGTTGTTGGTTGTCCGTAGGCTGGCCGGCGCGGTGGGCGGCCACCCAGCTTTCGGCCTCGGTGGCGATGGTGGCGACGTTGGCGGCGTGTTGTGCCTGTAGTTCAGTAGCGCCGCGTTTCCCGTTGCGTGCTTTGCGTCGTTGCGGTGAACGCGTTCTGCATTTCCTCCACGTTCGCGGCGTTCCAATGCACGGGAGCCGGATTGAACAGGTAGAACACGAACACCAGCACGCCCGATGAGCAGGATGAAGAACTGCATGGGGATCTTCAGCAGCCCGTTCAGCAATAGCCCGCTGGGCCTGCTGCACGTTCTGCCCGCTGAGGTAGCGCTGCACCTGGCTCTGGTCGGTGCCGAAGTAGGCCAGTTGCAGGAAGAAGCCGCCGATGAGGCCGCTCCAGAGCGTGTACTTGTTGCTCGGGTCGAAGCTGGTGTCGATGACGTCGGTCTTCCCGAGCGCGTGCGCCAGTTGCAGACTTTCCACGAAGCCGACCGAACTCGCGCAGGTAGTACAGGATGAAGCCGAAGACCACGAAGAGCCCGGCGAACATCACCGCCATCTGCTGCTTGTGCGTAACGCCCACCGCTTTCGCACCGCCCGTGGTGGTGTACAGGATCACCAGTACGCCGATGAAGGCGCAGGTCCAACCCAAGGGCCAGTGCAGCACCTTGCTCAGTACGATGCTCGGCGCGTAGATCGTGAATCCGGTGGACAGGCAGCGCTGGATGAGGAAGAGGATGGCCGTGAGCAAACGCGTGCGATGGTCGAAGCGCTTGCCGATGAACTCGTACGCCGTGTACACGTTCCACTTGTAGAAGAGCGGGATGAACACGAAGGCGATCACCACCATGGCCAGCGGCAGCCCGAAGTAGAACTGCACGAAGCCCATGCCGTCGAGGTAGCCCTGTCCCGGCGTACTGAGGAAGGTGATCGCGCTGGCCTGCGTGGCCATCACGCTGAGCCCGACCGCCCACCAGCGGTCATCGCCGCCGCCGCGCAGGTAGCCGTTCAACGTGCTCGTGTGCCGTGTCTTCCAGATACCGTAGCTCACGATGAAGGCGAGCGTGCCGAGAAGGATGAGCCAATCCAGCCAATGCATCGATCAGAAGATTGGATGATCAGGGATGGAACCTGACTGCAAGGGCCTGAGCGTCGACCCATCGGGTCGACACTGAACGTCGCGGTCGCAGAGCGCCCGCGATAAAGTTCGCCAAAAGCCGATACGCTCCCGGCACCCCCGCCGGCAATTGCCGGAAGAAGCTGATCCCCGTATAGATGAACCGTCCTTTGCCATGATCGGTAACGATCAGCGCGCCGTTCAGTGGTTCTTCGCCGGGATCGTTCCATGCGATGAGCGGTGTGTAGTTGGTGCCGAAGTCGCTGGCGAAGTAGAGGCCGCGTTCCTGCACCCAGCCATCGAAGTCGGCGGCGGTGATGGTGTTCGGTGTGTTCAGCAGCGGGTGCTTGGGGTCGAGGAAGGTGGGCGGCGCTTCTTCCACCGTCACCCGATCGCGCGTAAGCTTGAACGGATACGGACCGATGAGCGAATCCGGCAGCACCATGTCACTGGTGCGCGTCGTGTACTGCACACCAGGGTGCCACCTTTCTCCACGTATTGCAGCAGCACCGGGTGAAGCGCTTCATGCCCTTGGTTGTTGTTGTAGGCGCGGATGCCGGTGACGATCGCGTCGTAATTTGCAGTTCCTCCAGCTTGGCCCGTGGAAGGTTCGATGAACTCCACCGTACACCCAACTGCTCGAGGGCTTGCGGCACGTCATCGCCTGCGCCTTTGACGTAGCCCACGCGCTTGGCGGTGGTCTTCACGTCCAGCGGCACCAGCTTCACTTCGGCGGGCGTGTAGTACACCTGCGGCAGGATGTGCGGATAGTCGATCTCGTGCAGCGTGCGGTCTGGCTTTGCCCTTCCGGGCCGGTGAACTGGAATTTCACGGCACCCGCTTCCGGATTGTTGCTCCGGTATGAGTTGGTAGGTGAAGGACTGCCGCTCGTTGCGCTTGGCGATGTTCACCAGCTTCAGGTCCTTGGTGGTGGCCCAGCCCTCGAGCAGCGTCACGTTCAGTTGACCGGTGAGGCTGTCGGTGAGCGCCTCCACTTCCACGGTGATGGTCTGTGGCCCGCCCCGCGCAATGAGCACATCGGTCTTCGGGATCACAGAGGCCACGGGCGTGACGTACACCGGGCGGATGCGCTCACCGGCTATGCGGTCGACCCATTTGTGTGTTAGGTCAACCTCACCCCCAATACGAATACTATCACTGGTGTAGAGGCTATAGTAGAAGTGGTTTGCTGAGTGTTTAGTTGGAACGACTCGATCGTTGCGGTCAATGTCGTAGAGGGTACCATGGGCTTTTTCTAGCCAATGCGGTTGATCAGGTTCAAGCCATCGGTCGTAAGGAAAGGTCCTGAGCTAAGGCGAATGTTGGGCTAAGCGGTTCATTGACTTTGAGACCCTCCGGTCAATCGCCATGAACATAGAAAGCGTCAGACTTGGGACTGCGGATCTCTGTACGCTGGCGAACGATGCTCGAATGGAATCTCGGCTGGCAACAAATGAGGATGTGGAGTTTGCTTCAACGATCAATCCTGCGCAGTTTCTAAGAAGATCCCGAACGACCTTGCTCTTTAACGGAGCCCACCAACAATCGCTGAATGAGGAGCACATCTTATCCAACTCGGTTTCAAGTTGAGCAAGTCGTTCGATGCTTTGCTCTGGTTCAACCACTGAATAGCGATTGATGAGGTCTCCAATTAGAGATCGGATCACATCCCCTCCCTTCACTCGCCCCCACGTCATATCGATCCCCTCAAAAATGTCCTTCGTCTTCGGCCGGTCACCCTTCACCAACTTGAGGTACTCCAGCATCTCCCCACGCGTTTCTGCCGCACCAAAGCCTTGGCTCTTGTGCATGCTGCGGCTGCGTCCGGCGATCTCCGTGTAGCTCAGGCCCAGCAGCGGATCGTAGCCGCCCACGTCCACGCTGAACCAGTCGGGGTCGCTCTTAGCGATGTCGGCCAGGTCCTTCTTCCACCAGGTGCTGCCGTTGAAGAAGAGGCGGCGCGGCTGCCACACCTCAAGCCCTTGTTCCAGTTGCTCCGGAAAGGCCTTGGGATCACCGGCCAGATCGAAGGCCTCCTCGGCGAGGATGGCGCTGGCCTCATGATGGCCGTGGCCCGCGCTGCGGTCAGGCGCGAAACGGGTGATGATCACATCGGGCCGGAACGTGCGGATCACGCGCACCACATCGCTCAGCACTTCCTGCTTGCCCCACTTCTCGAAGCTCTCGGCGGCGTTCTTGCTGTAGCCGAAGTCCACCGCGCGGGTGAAGAACTGCTCGCCGCCATCGATCCGCCGCGCCTCCATCAGCTCCTGCGTGCGGATGATGCCGAGCGCATCGCCCAGCTCGGGGCCGATCAGGTTCTGTCCGCCGTCGCCACGCGTGAGGCTGAGGTTGCCGGTGCGCACCTTTTTGCCGTTGGCCAGCCAGGCGATCAGCTTGGTGTTCTCGTCATCGGGGTGGGCCACGATGTAGAGCACGCTGCCCAGCACGTTGAGCTTCTGCATGCGGTGCAGGATCTCGGCGGCGTGGGGTTGGGCTGGGGGGCGTTGGGCGAATGATGCGAGCGAAAGACCGAGCAGCGCTACGAGCGTAAGTCGTGCGCTGAGAAACGATAGGTGCATGTGCCGAAGGTAGAGCGAGGCTGCGAGCCACTTACTGCGAGCCGCGAGCTTGCTCTCCAACGGAAGCAAGCTCGTGGCTTAACTCTTCGTTCCCTCCCACGGACTCGTATCCACGCCCAACTTCTTCAAACACTTGATTGAGTTTGCCTTCACGCCTTCGGGCGGGTTCATGCTCAGGCTCTTCTTGAATGATTTGATCGCAGCCTCCTTACTTCCTGCCATCATGTATCCCTCTCCGAGGCTGTCATGCACGTTCGGGTCCGTTGGATGGCGTTTGGCATTCAGCTCGAACATCTTCACTGCTTCCGCCACGTTGCCCTGATTCGCGAGTTGGTAGGCGTAGGTGTTCAACTGTGCATTCGTTGCCCCATCAATCATGGCCTTGCGGAGCGCTGCGGCTTCAGCTGTCTTTCCTTGCTCGTCGAGCATGGTGGCCTTCAGCGTCTGGTTCTCGAAATTTGGCTGGCGGGCAATGCTCATATCCGCCCATTTCATGGCGCGCTCGGGCGCGATTTTCTCCTCGTGGCAATAGTGGGCGGCCTCGTACCAGACTTCCCACGCGAATGCGCCAAGCCCTCGGAGCTGTGCGCTCATGCCATCGAGCACAATGGAGTTCACGTCAACGCGGATGCGAAATGGCACTTCGAGTTTCTCCCACCGGAGTGAGAGCGTCGCGCCATCCTTGGTCGCCTCCGTGAACTCAAAGGTCACGAGTTCGGTCATGGCGCACGGGCGTGGCGTCACGTCAATGCGGAGCGCGTCCATCTCCTTCTTGTAGAAGAAGGATCCCCAGGCCGTGTGGTCCTTGCTGAAGATGATGGTCCACTTGTCCTGATTCGGGATGGCGTGCAAGCCATAAGTGCCTGCGGGCAGGGCTTGACCTTCAATTGTCACCTCGTGCGTGCAGGTGAATACGGAGTTCTCATTCGCGCCCATGCGCCAAACCTTTTCGAACGGCACCACTTCGCCCCAGATGGTGCGTCCCTTCACGGCTGGTCGGCTGTATGCCACGGCGATGTCGGTGATGCCGATGCGCTGGGAGATGTTCGCGGCCTGGCTTTCGCGCGGGAGGTCCAACTGCGAGTATTGCGCCGGCATGCGGAAGGGGTAAGCGCAGACGAGCAGGCCGCAAACGATGGCTTGTTGAATGGAGGTCTTCATGTTCAAGGGGGTGTGCGGCATGAAGCTAGCCGCGCTCCTGGAGCAGCATGGCCGCACGGGTGCGCACCGTGCAAAGCGTGACGGAGCGTGGAGGCCTTATCGCTGCAGGTAGATCACCGGATCGGCATCGGGCTGCATGGCCTTGTAATGCGTTTCGACCCATTGCACCACGGGCCCTAGATAGGTCGCGGTGCTGTCGCGATCATGAATCACGACCATGGTGGGCATGTCCTGCTCGCATTGCGCGATCAATTGTTCGAGTTCTGCTTCACTGCGGTCGCCGGGCCAATGGTAGCCCCAGCGAGTCGGATTGCGGCGGTCGGCGAGCACGTAGTAGGCGGGGTGGTAGGGCAGGGCGAGCAGGGCATCGCCGGGTGCGGAATGCTGCGCGATCGAAGACAGCACGGCATCGATCCCGGCGGCCTCTTTCTCGAAAATACCCGCTTGTTCAGAGGTGATTGGTCGCGCATGCATCTCGGTCGGCGGCAACAGCATGTGCCAAGCGATAATGACCATCGATGCGAAACCGATTGTTCCAGCTGCGGAAATGCTGTGTTTCCAAAGGGTGCGCTGTTCAGCAATTCCCAATGCGCGCATAGCGTATCCAGGCAACCACGCAAGCAGCACCAGCACGGGCGATAAGGTGAGCACGAGGTGCGCGAGATCGGAGCGCACCGTCACCTGTATATGGAAGAGCAAGGCCCAACTCGTGAGGAACAGCCCGATGGCCTCGCCTTCGCCATAGCCCGCGCGTCGCCAGCGGATAGCGATCAGCGCCATGCCCACCAACGTGAGCAACGGACCAAGGCGGAAGGCGACGAAAGCCAACAGGCTCCCGGTGGGCCCTTCCTGATCCAGGTTCGGCATCGGCAACGCGCTGGTTGCTCCATAGCGCGTGAGCGGGAAGAGCACGAGCTGTTCCCACATCGCGGGCAGCGCACCGCTGGCCCAGAAGAAGAGCACTGCCGGCACCGCGATCAAGGATGCCCCGAGCATCCAAGCTCCCAGCCGGAAACGCGGTCCGGGTGCGAGCCGGGTGCCTGGTGCTGCGCGCAAGGCCACTGCGAGAACGAGTATGGCGATTACCATGTAGGCGCCTTGGTCGTGACGCGCGAGCACGCTCAGCCCTGCAACAATCCCTGAAGCAACGGCAAGCTTGCCATCGGGCCGACGAATGCTCTGGAGCGCGAGCGCGATGGCCACCAAGCTGAGGGCGATGCCCTGCCACACCGCGAGCGGCGCGAAGTGCATGTGCGGCAATCCGACGATCACGGCCAGCGCACCTGCGGCCAATGCCCATGCGGGGCTCGCGAAGCGCCGCGCTATCGCGTAGATGAGCAGCACCATGGCCGCGTGCAGGACCACCCCGAACAGGCGAAGCTTCAGGAACGAGAGCCCGAAGACAGCGCTCCAGGCAGCTGCGAGGAACGAGGAGAGCGGGCCTTGGAGCGAATAGAAATCGCGGTGCGGCAATTCGCCCTGCATCACGCGCTGCGCGTTGTGCGCCATGAAACCCTCATCGCCCAGGTCAATGGATTGCGGGGCATGGATGGCGGCTACAACGCCCACCCCGGCCATCAGCATGGGCACCGCCCAGCGTGAGAAGAAACGCCCGCCTGCCGCATGGCCGGGCTCCGGCTTCAAGGGAGCCGCTTCCTGCTCAACGGCTGGTGCTGGGGCAGGGCGGCGAAGGGTCTCCACGGCGAAAAGGGCCGTGAAAATAGGGGAATGGGCCGACCTGTCAAGTCACACACGGCCTCAGGCGTGCTGTTCCTGCAGCGCCTGCGCGATCTGTTCCTTGTAGCTGCGGCCGCTCACGATGCGCTCGTTGTTGGCCATGCTGAAGATGAATTCGTTGTTGCCGCTGTACCGTGCATTCCGCACATGGGCGCGGTTCACGATGTAGCTGCGGTGGATGCGGAGGAAGCGCACAGGGTCCAACTCGGTCTCCACGGCGTTCATCGTCATGCGGTGCAGGAGGTGCCGGTCCTTGAGCTGGAGACGCAGGTAGTTGCCTTCGGCCTGCAAGTAGAGGATGTCGCTCACATTGACCTTGTGCTCGCGCCCCTTGTCGCGGATGGTGAAGGCCTCGATGTGCTCGCTCTTGGCGTGCATGTGCTCGCGCACGAGGTCCATCAGCCGGCCGGTGAGGCGGTGGTTGAGCTTCATGTCGATGTGGCGCTTGGCCTTCTCCAGCGATGCGAAGAAGCGATCGTCGTCATACGGTTTCAGCAGGTAATCCACGGCGCTCACATCGAAGGCCTTCAGCGCATAGCGGTCGTGCGCCGTCACGAACACCACGAAGGGCATGCGGTCGTTGGGCATGCGGTCCACGGCATCAAGGCCGTTCAGGCCGGGCATCTGCACATCGAGGAAGACGAGGTCGGGCCGATGCTTGTTCACGGCTTCCACCGCTTCGTGTCCGTTGCGGCATTCGCCTACCAGTTCCACTTCGGCGTCTTGGGCCAGCAGGCGGACAAGCCGCGCGCGTGCTGCTGGCTCGTCATCGGCGATCAGGGTCCGGATGTGCTTCATGGTGCTGTTCAGTTCGTGTTCAGTTCAAGCGGAAGGTTGACGGTTGCGGTGAATCCGATCCCCTCCGGCGACGCGATCGTGAGATTTCCGGCATCGCCATAGAGGAGGCGCATGCGCTCGCGCACGTTGCGCAATCCGATGCCGCCGTTGCTCATCGCCTTATGGACATCCCGACAGCCCTTTCCGTTGTCCGTCACGATCAGCGCCAACCGTCCATCAACCCGTTGGGCGCGAACGGTGATCTCGACACGCTCATGCGCGCTATCGGTTCCATGCTTGATGGCGTTCTCCACCAAGGGCTGCAGCACCAGGCCCGGCACCTGTGCCTTCATCAGGTCCGGCGGCACATCGTAGCGCACCAGGAGCCGGTCGCGGAACCGGATGCTCTCGATGTCGAGGTAATTGCGCACGTAATCGATCTCCTGTTCCAGCGCCACATTATCCGCTCGGCTCTGATCCAAGGTGATGCGCAGCAACTGGCCCAGGCGGCTCAGCACCTTGCGCGCGTCGCCGATGTGCTCTTCCATCAGGGCGCTCACCGTATTGAGCGTGTTGAAAAGGAAGTGGGGCTGCAGCTGCTTCTTGAGCGCGCTCAATTGCGTGGCCTGCAATTCGTTCTTCACGCGCAGGAGCTGCTCATGCTCCACGCGCCTCAAACGGGCACTATCGAGCGCCACCAGCACGCCCATGAGCACCCAGTACTCCATGGTGCGCGTGAAGATGGCAGGCAGCAGCGCGTGGTACGCCCAGTCGCGGTACTTGGGATCGGAGAAGTCGAACTCGCCGAGTGACTGCAGGATGCCGTAGTAGATCGAAGAGGTGACGACTTCATGGAAGGCAGCGATCAGGAATCCGAGCCCCACATGCGCGAGCAACACTTTCCATGCGGGCTTTGCGGTGAAGGGCCAGCGCTGGAAGATGATGTACACCAAGGGGCAGAGCAGCGCCCAGAAGAAGAAGTTCAAGTAGGGCACCGGCGCCTCGCGCCACCAGCGGAACTCGCCCATGTCCTTCAGGTCCTTGTACACGAAATGGTGCATGTACGCTTGGAACAGGAACAGCGTGGCCAGCACTGCGGCGGTGATGATCACCGTGCGGTAGCGGATGGGCACGCGTCGGAAGTAGGTCATGGCGGCATCGAAACTAGACCCGATGCGCGGGCATTGTGGGACGAATGGTGATGAGCGGCAAGGGCTGGGATGGGCGGTTGAATGGACCTGCAAGCGTTCTCGCCCCCCGGGCCTGATCCCGATTAAACAGCGAGGCCGCACCGGGATCCGGTGCGGCCTCGCGTGAGGATGATTTTAGGATCAGCCGATGGTGATCGTGTAGGTCTGGCCGTTCACGCTCACGGTGAAGGTGCCATCGCAGGCGCCATTGCCATAGTCGATGGTGCGTGCGGGCCGGCCGGTGGGCGTGACCACCACAGTGCCGCTCACCACGTACCAGTTGCAGCCCAGTTCAATTCGCAGCGCCGAGGTGATCTCCGTGACATAGGGAATGCCATTGCGATTCACGCCGTTGCCGCCGCCGGTGATCAAGTACACATCATCGCTTAGCTGTGCCGTACCGGAACCTTGGATCCAGGTGCGCACGCGCTGCGCCTGATGCGTGGCCACCCAACTGCCGTCGCCGGCGGTGATGGTGCCGTTCACCACGATCGCGAAGTAGGGCTGGTCGTTGGCATTCAGTCCCATGTTCGTCACGGTCTTAGTGCCGGTCACCAAGTTGTTGTTCACGTAGTAGTTGACCGGTGTGATGGTGATCACGGTGCCCGCATCGCGGTATCGGCCGGTGTAGCTCACCAGGATCTGCCCGCGGCGCAGGCGGCCATTCGAGGCGGTGCAATTCACATCGCCGAGGTCGAGGGTGATGGTGCGCGGCGTTGAAGTGGTGTCGAAGGTGACGGTGGGGTCGCAGAGATCGCGCAGGCCATTGTCGTCAACAGCCTTGTCCACCATCGAGAGCATGTCGTTGAAGATATCGTCCGCGCGGGCATTATCGCTGGCGGCGGTATAGTCCATGTCAGGGGCCTCGGTCTTATCCTTCCGGCAGGCGAGGAGGCCGATGGCGAAGGCGGGGATGAGAAGGATCAGCTTTCGGTTCTTCATGGTAGTGCGCCGTTGCCCGGCGCCGGCGTTTGGTTGTGCTAAGTTGGGTTGCAACGCGGCCTTTGACGCATCCATTGCGCCAAGGGTTCAGATCCGCTCGAAAATGATGAAGCTGAAGGCGTGGGCATGACGCTCATCTTCATTGTGGCGCAGCCTGCTCAGCTCCCGCCACTCGGCCGGGACGATCTCCGGGAAGCGCGTATCGCCGGGGATGTGGGCATGCACCCGCGTGAGGTAGAGCCGTTCTACCAGTTCCTTGGCGAAGGCCTCGCGGTAGATCTCGCCGCCGCCGATCACGAAGGCCTCCGTTTCACCTGCGTTTCGTGCGAGCTCCAGGGCTGATTCGATGCTGGGCACCACCACCGCGCCGGGTGCCTCGTAACCGGCGTTGCGCGTCACCACCAGGTTCACGCGGCCCTTCAGCGGACGGTACTTCGGGGGGATGCTCTCGTAGTTCTTGCGACCGGTGATCACGTGGTGGCCCTTGGTATTGCGCTGGAACCAGGCCATGTCGTCGGGCAGGCTCCATGGCAGATCGCCCTGGTGGCCGATGATGCCGTTCTCCGCCACGGCGGCGATGGCAGAGACAATCATACCGCGACCTCTGCTTTGATGTGCGGATGCGGATTGTAATCCTTCAGTGTGAAGTGCTCGTAGCGGAATGCGAAGAGGTCCGTGACGCTCGGATCAATCTCCATTTGCGGCAGCGCGCGCGGCTCGCGGCTCAATTGAAGCTTCGCCTGCTCGAGGTGGTTGTTGTAAAGGTGCACGTCGCCGAAGCTGTGCACGAAGTCGCCCGGCTTCAGGCCCGACGCCTGCGCGACCATCAGCGTCAGCAGCGCGTAGCTCGCGATGTTGAACGGCACGCCGAGGAATACATCGGCGCTGCGTTGGTAGAGCTGGCAGCTGAGCTTGCCATCAGCCACATAGAACTGGAACAGCGCGTGGCAGGGGGGCAGCGCCATACGGTCCACATCGGCGGGGTTCCACGCGCTCACGATCAGGCGGCGGCTGTCCGGGTTCTTCTTGATGCTCTCCACCACGTTCGCGATCTGGTCGATCACGCGGCCATCGGGTGCGTGCCAGCTCCGCCACTGGTAGCCGTACACTGGCCCAAGGTTCCCTTGAGCATCGGCCCACTCATCCCAGATTTTCACGCCGTTCTCCTGCAGATACTTGATGTTGGTATCACCCGCGAGGAACCACAGCAGCTCGTGGATGATGCTCTTCACATGAAGCTTCTTCGTGGTCACCAGCGGGAAGCCTTCGTTGAGGTCGAAGCGCATCTGGTAGCCGAAGCAGCTCAGCGTGCCGGTGCCGGTGCGGTCGTGCTTCTGGGCGCCGTTGGAGAGGATGTGATTGAGGAGATCGAGGTATTGCTGCATGGGATTGCCGCGAAGGTATTCGGCATACTGCGCCGGGCGAGGAGACAGATGCTAACGGGTGTCGATAAGTGCTGACTTCCTCAGGTTGAAGCCTGCGCATCTTCTGGCTTCCACTCCGGCATCGCCTTCAGCAGCCGATCCTTCATCCGCTCGTAGTAGCTCTTGCGGTCCACCACGTAGGCGATGAGGTAGCCCACCACGCTGGCGTACATCAGTTGGAAGATGGCGCTGTGGCGGTCGGTCATCTCCAGTACGAGGATGGCGCTGGTGAAGGGCGAACGGGTGACGCCGCTGAGGAAGGCCGTCATGCCCGCGAGCACCAGCAGGTTGAATTGACCGCGGTTGTCGGCGAGGCCCAACGTATCGGTGAGCCAGCCGCCGATGGCCGCGCCGCTGGCGAGTGAAGGAGCGAAGATGCCGCCCGCGCCGCCCGCGCTCACGCTGGTGAGCGAGCCGAGCACGCGCGCCGCCACATTCTGGAAACCGGCATCGGGATCATCGGCGAAGAGGTGGTCCTCCAACAGCGTGTGGCCGCTGCCGATCGCCACGTTGCCGAGCAGGTACACCACGGTGGCGAAGGCGAAGGCTGCCACGAGCGCGAAGCCGGCATGCGCCAAGGATCCCTTCAGGCTGCGACGGAACTTGTCGATGGCGAGCACAATGCGGCAGAAGGCCGCGCCGGTGATGCCCGCGATGGCCGAGAGCAGCAGGATCTTGTACATGAAGCTCACGGTGGCGGGCGCCAGCTTCGGGTAGCCGAGCATGAGGTAGGGGCCCAGCAGCCATTGGGCCGTCATGCCGCTGAGGATCACCGCAGTGAGCACGGCGGTGCGGAATTGCGCCATGTGCGTCTTCGTGAGCTCTTCCACTGCGAAGACGATCCCGCCCAGCGGCGTGTTGAAGGCCGCACTCAATCCAGCGGCTCCTCCAGTGACCATCATGATGCGTCGGCTCACCTTCGGCCAGAAGGGCGGTAACAGGCGATGCACGGTGCGGTAGATGCTGCCGGCGACTTGCAGCGTGGGCCCTTCGCGTCCCACGGCACCGCCTCCGATCACCATGGCGAGGCTGCTGGCGATCTTCACCAGGATGATGCGCACGTTGAGGAAGCGCCCGCTGCGGTCGCGCTTCTTGTCGGTGGCCACTTCCACGGCGGCCATCAGCTGCGGTATGCCGCTGCCGCCAGCGAGAGGAGCGAACCTGAACACGAGCCACCACGCGAGCAGGAAACCCAATGGCGCGGTGACGAAGATCAAGCGCGGATCGAACAGGAGCAATTCAGCGTTGCGATCGCCCATCCACTTGAAGAGCCAGGCGTAGCCCACCGCGACGAGCGCGGTGAGCACGGCGCTGATCTGGTAGGGGAGGGCAAGGAGGATGAAGTCCTTCGCGCGGCTCTCCACCAGCCATTGGCGCACGCGCTCCAATAGAGCGGATCCCAACGCGAGCCAGCGATCAGTGAAGGAGTCGTCGTCTTTGCGCTCAGGCATGACATGCCCGCAGCAAGCAGGCGCGCGAATCTAGGTGAGGAGAGGTTGGGGGTTGAAGGTTGGCGTTCGGCAGCGTCAGTTCTCCCTCACAGGCACCGAGCCCGCTTCGCTACCGCACGCGGTGGCCGGATTCATCAGCGACGCTCTTTCCCTGATCCCTCAACCTCCGACTACTTCTCTTCCCCCAACTTGCCGAGATCGATCACCGAGAACCGGTATTGTGTGCCGCGGTCGTAGCTCTTCACCAGTGCCTTGGTGCCGCCCCATTCCAGCACGGTCCCCATCGGGCATGGCACGAAGCCTTCTTCCATCATCAGTGCCGTGCCTTCACGTTGCACGGCGCCATCCTTCGTGCTCATGATCACGGCTTTCAGCACGTGCGGCTCAGCAGGACGCTGCTCCTTGGTGCCCGCCGCTTCGCTGCCTGCGCGCAGGATCGCGTCGTATCCGCGCGGGGTGTGCCCGTGCAACAGGAGCAGATTGCCTTCCATCGGCACCACAACGCTGCTTTCGTAGGCCTGTCCCGCTGTGGTCATCAGGGCACGATCGACCGCGCGTTGCCAGCCAATGCTGTCGTTCTCTTGGACATGGCTCACGCGCACCGGCCCGCTCAGGTGGCGCATGGCGAGCGCATCGCCCATGGGCAGCATGAAGTCGTTCTGGAGGAATGTCTCCGCCACCAGCAATCCTCCGTCGGGTGCTACGAAAAGATCCACGATCTCGTCGGGCACTTTCGCCGTGCGCGCCACGGGCTTGCGCGGATCGGCGGTGGGGTCGCCGAAGGCCAACAGCCTCGTTCTGCGGATGCTGGGCAGTCGTTGCGTGGCGATCGGCGTGGGCTTCAGTTTCGGGTCTGCTGGATCGAAGGTGACCACCACGCCCGGCTGACCGGTGAGCGCCCCGTAGCGCAGTGCGATGCTGAGGGCGCCTTTCTCGCGGATCGCCATGCGTGCGCTGCTCACGAAATCCTTCTCGATGGTGAGGTCGCTCACGGCCTTGCCATTCTCCGCGATGGTGGTGAGGTGCAGCTCGTGGCAATTCTTATCGCCCATGCTCTCCTCGCTCTCGCAGTTGAAGAGGTATGTGAGGAGCCGCACGGTGCCATCGTTGCCCACCGCCATCTGATGGATGCTGCTCTTCGAATCCTCGTATGGCAATTCAACGGTTTCCTGCCACAGCACGGTGAAGTCCTTGTCGATCCAGGCGATCGCCATGCGCTTGTTGCCTTTGCCGCCGTGCGTGTAGTGATTGAGCAGGTAGTGCTGGCCGTCCGGCGATTCGATCAGCCGCTCACGCTGCGCGAAAGCCAATCCGCGCGTGAAGAGGATCGGGTTCGGTAGCGGACGCACGGCCATGGTGTTCGCCGGATCGTTCGCATAGGGAATGTCGGAGTCAGCCAGCTTGCGGAATCCCACGAGCGAAAGTGCTCCACCATGATCCACTTCTCCGAGGCCGAAGGCGCTGCCCTTCTTGTTGGCGCTCACCAGCAGCACGTGCATGCGCTTGTCGGTCATGAGCGGCATCACGGCGGTCCATTTCGCACCGTCGAGCAGCACATCCTTGAGCACGAGCTCTTCGCTGGGCTGAAGCAAGGCATCCAGCCGCACGGCCTTCGGCGTGAGCCCTTCCTCCACATAGAGCAGGTGCCTGGCATCAGCGGCGAAGAAGCCATCGACCACGGTGTAGATGTCGCCGCTGCTGCCCTTGAGCGGCTTCGGGAACGGCTTGCCCTGCTGGATGAGCGTGGCTTGAGCCGATACATGAGCGGTGGCGAGGAAGAGCAGTGTACAGCAGAGAAAGCGGGGCATGCGTGTTCGGTTTCGGCGATGAATGTAACAGGGCGGATGGACGGAGCCCTGAGCCCGCGTAACGCAAGACACCATGGAGATGCGGGGAATGCGGTAGCCGCCTACACCAGCATCCCCACGATCGTAGCGCTCAGCAACGAAGCCAGCGTGCCGCCCAGCAATGCGCGCATCCCGAATTCACTCAGCCACGCCCGCTTCGAGGGCGCCAATGAACCGATGCCGCCGATCTGGATGCCGATGCTGGCGAAGTTGGCGAAGCCGCAGAGCATGTAGGTGCTCATGACGATGCTGCGCTGGTAGGCGAAGGCACCGTTGGCTTTCAAGGTGGCGAGGCTCTCATAGCCCACGAATTCGCTGGCGATGATCTTCTCGCCCACCAGGCGGCCCGTGAGCGTGATGTCCTCACTGGCCACGCCGATCAGCCACATCAGCGGAGCGAAGAGGTAACCAAGAAGGAACTCCAGGGAGAGCTGCTTGAAGTTGCCGTTGCTCACTTCCGCCACCCAGCTGTTGAGCCCAGTGACCGCCCCGAGCTTGAAGAAGCCGTAGTTGGCCATGGCGATGAAGGCGAAGAAGACCAGCAGCATGGCGCCCACGTTGGCGGCGAGCTTCAAGCCCTCGGTGGTGCCGTTGCTCATGGCGTCGAGCAGGTTGGTGCCCACGCGGTCCATGCCCACTTCGATCTTGGTGTCGATGGCCTCGGTCTGCGGAAAGAGGATCTTGGCCACCACCACCGCGCCGGGCGCTGCCATCACACTGGCCGTGAGCAAGTGCTTGGCGAAGAAGAGCCGCTGCACAGGGTCGTCGCCGCCGAGGAAACCGACGTAAGCTGCGAGCACGCCGCCCGCAACGGTCGCCATGCCGGCGGTCATCACCAGGAAGATCTCCGAGCGGTTCATCTTGTCGAGATAGGCCTTCACCATCAGTGGTGCTTCGGTCTGCCCGAGGAAGATGTTGCCCGCCGTGCTCAGGCTCTCGGCGCCGCTGAGGCGCATGGTGCGATTGAGCGCCCAGGCCAGGCCGTACACCACTTTCTGGATCACGCCCAGGTAGAAGAGCACGCTGGTGAGCGCGCTGAAGAAGATGATGGTGGGGAGGATCTGCAGGGCGAAGATGAAGCCCATGCTCTTCACGTTGAGCAGGTCACGGAAGAGGAACTCGCTGCCGGCCTTGGTGAAGTCGAGCACCTTCACGAAGCCCTTGCCCACGAATTCGAAGAGCCATTGCGCGGGCGGCACATAGAGCACCAGCAAGGCCATCACCAGCTGGAATCCGAGCCCGATGCCCACCACCTTCCAATCGACCTGCTTGCGCTTGGCGCTGAAGGCCCATGCGATGACGATGATCGCCAGCATGCCCACCAGTCCGCGCACGATGCCAACAGCGCTCACGCCGGTGAGCGGTGCTGGTGATCCTTGAGCGAACGCAGGCACGGCCAGCAGTGCTAAGGCGAGGAGCGAAAGCGAGCGAAGCGGTTTCAGCATGGCGTTCGGAGTGGGAGCGAAGATGGGTTTTCCTGCGGCATGAAGTCATGCGTGGACCAAGTGTTGATCAGCATTCCACCCACAACCTTTCATTCCGGATATGAGCCGGGACAACCCGTAACCTTCAACAAGGGCTAATTCCCCAATTGCTCCCGCTTCTTGATCTCGTCGCGCAGTTTGCTGGCGCGCTCGTAGTCCTCGTCCTCCAGTGCTTCATCGAGCATGCCGCGCAACTCTTCGATCGGGGTTGAGGCCAGCGATTTCTTCTCGCGGCCCTTGCGCTCTTTCTTCGGTTCTCCCTCGGTCTGCTCTTCCTCGCCTTCTTCCACCTTCAGGCCAGCGGCGCTGAGGATGGGCTCGTAGGTGAAGATGGGGCAGTCGAAGCGCAGGGCCAGCGCTATCGCGTCGCTGCTCCGAGCATCAATGGTGACCTCCCGGGCATCCTGTTCGATCACCAATTGGGCGTGGAAGATGCCCTCGACCAGGTCGCTGATGATCACCTCCTTCAGGTTGAAGCCAAGGGTGTCCGCCACGTTCTTGAAGAGGTCGTGCGTGAGGGGCCGTGCCGGCTTGATGTTCTCCACCTGAATGGCGATGGCCTGGGCCTCTACGCCGCCGATGATGATCGGAAGACGGCGATCGCCGAAGGTCTCCGCGAGGATGAGCGCATAGGCCCCCGCGTGCGTGTGGCTGTACGTGATGCGGAGGAACTTCAGTTCGACCTTGTCCATGCGTTGCTCAGCGGGCCGTGAAGGTAGTGGTTGCTTCGGTTGAGGGTAGGACCAGGTTGGTAGAGGTTGCTGGTTGGGTGGCCTTCAACCCTCAATCTGCAATTCAATCAACCTTCAACCGGCCTAACGCTCCGCATTCAGCTTCTTCGCGGCCTCAATGAGCTTGGGCAGCACTTCGAAGGCATCGCCCAAGATGCCATAATCGGCGGCTTTGAAGAAGGGCGCTTCCGGGTCCTTGTTGATGACCGCGATCACCTTGCTCTGGTTCACGCCGGCCAGGTGCTGGATAGCGCCGCTGATGCCGATGGCGATGTAGCAATTGGGGCGTATGGCCACGCCGGTCTGGCCCACGTGCTCGTGGTGCGGCCGCCAGTGCATGTCGGCCACGGGTCGGCTGCATGCCGTAGCGCCACCGAGCAATTGCGCAAGCTCTTCCACCGGTGCCCAGTGCTCGGGTCCCTTCATGCCGCGGCCTGCGCTCACCACGATCTCCGCTTCGGGCAAGGGGATGCCCGTGCCAGCCTTGCGCACCTCCTTCACCGCGATGCGCGCGGCGCCGAGGTCGCCGGTGAATTCCTCCACTGTTGCGCTGCCGCCTCCCGCGGCGATGGCGATGCTGTTGGGCGAAAGGCTGATCACCTTCACGGGGCTCGTTACTTCCACATGCGCGCGCGCCTTGCCGCTGAATACGTTGCGCTTGAAGCGATTGCCTTCGGGCATGCCGGTAGCGCCCGCTACGAGGCCGGCCTTCAAGCGCGCAGCCACGCGCGGAGCAACCGTTTTCCCGGTGGCATCGTGCACGCAAACGATGGTGGTGGCGCCCTCAGCGGCGGCCACATCGCACACGAGCTTGGTGAGCTGCTGGCTGTCAACGGCCTTTACGCTGCGCGCCACGATCACCTTCTTCGCGCCGTTCGCGCCGAGCGCTTCAAGGCCTTGTGCTTCGCCGAAGGTCACGGCGGTCACCGGCTCGCCCGCGAGCTGGCTGGCGCAGGTCACGGCTTCCTGCGCGGATTTCGGGAGCCTCTCTCCGCGGGTGTCGATGAATACGATGGTGCTCATGTTCTTGATTGTGGTATGTCGACCCGGAGGGTCGACGCTACAGGTAAATACGGATTGATCTCTGTGCCTTTGCGCCTCTGCGGCTTCCTTCTTCAGATCACCTTCGCTTCGCTGTGCAGCAATTCGATCAGCTTACCGGCTTCTTCCGCGGGAATCATCTTCACGGTTCCCTTGGCGGGCGGCAGCTCGAACTTCACGGTGCTGGCCGCATTGGTCGTGGATGCTGCGGCCACTACGCTCAGCGGCTTGGTGCGTGCCGCCATGATGCCGCGCATGTTGGGGATGCGCTGTTCGGCCATGCCCTTCGCCGCGCTGAGTGCGAGAGGCAGTTGCACTTCCAGCACCTCCACTCCGCCGGGCACGTCGCGCTCCACCGTGGCTGAATCGCCGTTGACATCAAGCTTGCTGGCGAGCGCCACGTAAGGCATATCGAGCAGCTCGGCCACCATGGCGCCTACCACGCCACCGTTGTGATCGATGGTCTCCTTGCCGGCGAGCACGAGGTCGAAGCCCTTGTCCTTGGCGTAGGAAGCGATGAGTTCGGCCACCTGCAGCGCATCGGTGGGCTGGGCGTCGATCCGCACTGCATCATCGGCGCCGATGGCCAGCCCCTTGCGGATGGTGGCCTCGGTATCGGCACCGCCCACGGTCACCGTGGTGACGCTGCCGCTGCCCTTCGCTTCCTTCAGCTCCAGGGCGCGCACCAGGGCGTACCATTCATCGTAGGGGTTCATGATGAAGGTGACGCCGTTGCCATCGTATTGCGTATCGCCGTTGGTGAAGGCGATGCGCGCGGTGGTGTCGGGCACTTGGCTGAGCAGGACGAGGATCTTCATGGGGATGGGAGCGGAGAACAGCTGGTCGCAGAGCGTGGTTCAGCCGGGCCGCGAAAGTAACCAGTCGGGCCGATGGACGTGCGCGATCACTTCACCGTGGGGACATACAAGGCTAGATCATTGCTAATGGTGCGGGAACATGCGCGCGGCAATGGGCCGTCACCTTCGCCGCCCGGATGACACGCCTTCTCCTACTCCTCACGGCCGTACTGCTCACAACTGTCGCTATCGCCCAAGGAACGGTGCGTGGCAAGGTGACGGACAATGCCGGTGAGACCTTGATCGGTGCCGCCGTGGTGCTGAAGAGCGATCCCAGCAAGGGCGCCACCACCGATCTCGATGGGCGCTACTCCTTGGCGATTGAAACACCTGGCCCGCAAGTGCTCATGGTGCGCTACATCGGCTACGAGAACAAGGAAGTGACCGTGAACCCGAAGGGCGGGGAAGTGGTGGTGCTCAATATCATCCTGGGTGAGAGCGCGGTGGCGCTGGAAGGCGTGGAGATCGAGGCGAAGTCCGTGCGCACCAACGATGCGTATCTGGACCGCATGAAGATCAACAATGCCGCGAGCATGGACTTCATCTCGCGCGATGCCATGCTGAAGACCGGCGATGGCGATGCCACACAGGCGGTGAAACGCATTACGGGCGTGAGCACCGTGGGCGCTTTCGTCACCGTGCGCGGCTTGGCGGACCGCTATATCGTGACTACCGTGAACGGCAGCCGCCTGCCCACGCTCGATCCGCTCACCAACAACCTGCGGCTCGACCTCTTCCCCACGGGGCTGATGGACAACATCGTGATCACCAAGACCGCCACGCCCGACTTGCCCGGCGATTGGGCCGGTGCCCTCATCAGCCTGAACACGAGCGATTATCCGGAGAAGCTGCGCGTGAGCGTGGGCACCACCGTCGGCTACAATCCCAACAGCACCGGGAAGGACATTGTGAGCGGCCGCCCGGGCAAGACCGATTGGCTCGCGCGCGACGATGGCGGGCGCGGCATACCGGAGGGCATCCCCGACGATGGCGGCGATTACCCGCTCTTCATCGAACCGAACCTTTACGAGCAGCTCACCTTCCTAGGACTGGGCGGCTACCTGAGCGGTTATGGCATCACCGCTAATTCGCCGGGCTACCAGAGCACCAACATGAGCACCAGCAATACGCTGCAGCACTTGCCGCTGGTGGAGCTGGGATTGCTGGCACCCGCACTGCTTTACAACGAGAGCGCCATCGCGGAAGCCGTGAGCAATTACAACGGCACCTACAACCTCGCGTATTTCTCCCCCACGTTGAATGGGCGGCTGGGCGAGCTCAACCGCAAATGGGACAACACCAATTGGCGGGTGGACACCGTGCAAGGCCAGTTCAACTTCAGCCAGAATCTCTCGCTGGGGAATCAGCTCACCTTGTTCAAGAAGAGCAAGAACCCGAAGACTCTGGGTTTCCTCGTGGGCCTGCGCTACAACCGCGAGACCGAATACGATCCGGGCTCCACCTACATCCGTACCGGCGAGCCCTTCAATGATGAGAACCCTGGCGATGAATTCGGGCGCAATGGCACGCAGGCGATCTCCGTGATCACGCACAGTTGGAACGCATTGGCCAGCCTTTCCTTGAAGCTCAACCGCAACAACAGCATCTCGTTCCTGGCCATGGCCAATGCGCTGGGCCAGGCCAATGCGCGCTACCAGCGCTTCCGCAATCCGGGCATCGGCGTGGATGAATACGCTTCGGAGGATCAGTATTACGAGCAGCGCCGCATGTTCGTATACCAGTTGAGCTCGCGGCACTTGATACCCGCCATCAACACGAAGGTGGAAGCGGACATCTCGTACACCGACGGCAACCGCGACCTGCTCGACTTCAAGGCACTCACCTATGTCCAGCCGCCCCCGGGCGAGCCCATCACCGAAGTGGAGGCCGCGCTCACCGCCCCGACGCGCGCTTACCGCTTCCTGAATGAGACGCTCCTGGATGCACGGCTCACGCTCGAAGTCCCCTTGAGCGATGAGACGCGCCTGGTGCGCAAGCTCCGTGTCGGCGGCTCTTATCTGCGGAACGAGCGCCTCAACGAGCAGGACTTCTACATCGTGCTCGGCGCGCCTGGCCCCGCGCAATGGGACCTCCCAGGCCGTTTCGATATGCGCAGCGATGGCCGCTTCACCTCGCTCTACCGGCCCTTCGGCACCTTCAAGGACAACGATATCGGATTGAACCGCATCATCGGCGCCTTCGCCATGGTCGATTACGCACTCACGAAAAGGCTCCGCGCCGTTGGTGGACTGCGCGGCGAGCAAACCAATATGATCACCGACATCCGCCGCTACTACGAGCAGGGCCTGGACCCATCGGACCCGGCGCGCGGCACGGTCGGTGACGTGTCGGCCGGCGGTGATGCCAATCCTGACCCGCAGCCTGCGCGGCCCGGTGCGCTCGACCAATGGGATTTCCTCCCCAGCATCAACCTCATCTACAAGCTGAGGGACGATGACCAGGCGCCTATGAACCTGCGCCTGAACTACTTCAAATCGCTCGCCCGTCCCAGCTTCCGCGAGTTCAGCGTGGTGCAGCTCTTCGACTACATCCTGGGCGCACCGGTTTATGGCAACCCGAAGCTCCAGATGACCACGGCGGACAATTACGACCTGCGCATCGAACGCTTTTTCCGCAGTCGGAACAATGTGTCGGTGAGCGCCTTCCACAAGGAGTTCAAGAACCACATCGAGCTGGTCTTCACCGCATCGGGAGGCTACACCTGGCGCAATGCCATCCGTTCATCGGTCACGGGCGTTGAGGTGGAGGGCCGCGTGGGCATCCTGCGCTGGATCGAATGGCGCGGCAACGTGACGCTCATGCAATCGCAGAGCGTGCTGCGCACCACGTTGCTCGCCGAGCCGGTGGAATACACCACCAGCATGTTCGGTCAGGCGCCTTACATGGTGAACAGCATGCTCACCTTCAGCAGCGACAGCGCGCGCGCCAGCCTCTCGGTGAGCTACAACGTGCAAGGGCCGAAGCTGGCCATCAGCAACAGCGAGGTGAACCCCACAGGCATCCGCGCCTACGAGATGCCCCGGCACATGGTCGACATCACGTTGAACAAGAGCTTCGGCAAGCACTGGGGCCTTCGTCTGGGCGTTCGCAACCTGCTGAATTCACCCTTCCGCCGCGCTTACCAGTTCGAGAAGGGCTATGCGGTGGATTTCGACAGCTATGCCTGGGGCACTGAGTACAGCGTAGGCCTCACCTATACCATCAAGTAATCATGCGCGGAACGCTCGTGCTGCTCCTCTGCCTCCTTTGCGTAACCATGGTGCGCGCGCAACCGGCCTTGGAAGGCGTGCTGGTGGAGACCTACTATGTGAGCGATGCCAACGACGCCACGGACGTGATAGGCGGTGGCGTGCCGGATGGCTCGGTGACCTACCGGATCTTCCTCGACCTATGCGATGGCTGCGGCCTGCGTGCCATTTACGCCGATGCGAATCACGCGCTCTCCCTCACCAGCACCGCACCCTTCTTCAATCACGCCGACCGGGGCCGCAGCTTCGGCCACCAGATCAACAACACCGCGCTGGGCGAAGGCACGGTGGCGCTTGACTCCTATATGAGCCTGGGCCGCGCCAGCACATTGCGCCTTGGCATCCCCAAGGCCGATGATCCCGACGGCAGCAGCGTTGGAGGCACGAACAACGATGGTGGCAGCGCGGCGATCTCGGGCGGTCTTCTGGTGAATGGCACGGCGGAGATGGGCCTCCCCCTCACCACCAGCGATGGCTTGGTGCCGCTTGGCGGTCAGCCTGCAGTGCCGCCCAGTTTCCTCGTGTCCGGTGATGACTTGGATGCGGTTTTCCGCGACGAGACCACCGCTGGCGAATTCGTATCGACTGACACGCGCATCGCATGCGCCACCCCAGGCGTGCAGGGAGCAACACCGGATAACCTCGTGCTCATCGCTCAGCTCACCACCACAGGCGGGCTGGAGTTCAGGCTGAATGTGGAGATCGAGAAACCGGATGGCACCGTACAGAAGTACGTGGCCCCCGGCGATACGCTGCTGCTTGGTGAGGAGCAGAGCGGCCTGCTCGTGTACCCGCCGGATTGCGGCTGCACGGATCCCGACTTCCTGGAGTACGATCCTGCGGCCGGTTGCGACGATGGTTCATGCGCTACGGCCATTGTCTTCGGCTGCCTCGATCCTTCGGCTTGCAACTTCAGCAGCACCGCCAATTTCAACGTGCCGCAGCTCTGCTGCTACAGCATCAGTGACTGCAATGGCTTGGACCCTTACCTCGTCTGCCCCACGATTGGAATCGAAGAACGTTCGCCAGCAGAGCTGCTGCTGACGCCTAACCCTACGCATGGGCAGGTGCGCATCTCGGGTGCGGACCGCGTGGGCGCTTCCCTCATGATCGAGGTCATGGATGCTTCAGGGCGGTCATTGCACCGACAGCCAGCACAGGTATTGCCGGACGGCTCGCTGGATGCGGACCTCTCCGGGCTGGCCGATGGCGCCTATATGATCGTGCTTCACGGTGGAACCGGACGTGCTGCAGCACGCGTGCTCAAGCTTTGATGCGATGCCATGGAAGCCCATCCCCTTGGAGGCGCGCGAGCGCATGGAGCGTATGATGCTGCCGTCAAATCGACCATACCGCGCCGGCATGGCCGATGAGACGCTGCTCGATCGGGCGCTGCGCATGGCCATGCACGAAGTGCTCGATGGTGCTGAGCCATCGCTGGCCGCCGCCCTGCACGGCGTGGCCCTGCCCGACCTCATGAAATCGCTCAATCGCTTCGCGCTCCAACCGGATGGCGTTACGGTGAGCCGGAAACGTGAGCGGCAGCCGGACCGTCGCAAGCTCAATCCAGAGCAAGAGGCGGCCATACATGCATTGATCCGCTCAGGCACGCCGGACATGATCGGCGGCAGCGAGCGCCTATGGAGCCGCGAGAGCGTGCGCTGGCTAGTTGCAAGGGAGACCGGGCAGCTGTTGCCGGAGCGCACGCTGAGCAGCTACCTCGAGCGCTGGGGATTTGCGCCGGATAAGCCCATGCGCGTGATGGCCGCGAAGCATCCGATGCGCATGCGGGAATGGCTCAAGCGTGATTATCCCGTGATCGCCATGCTCGCCCGCGAAGCTGATGGTCGCGTGGGCTGGTGGGGCCGGGCCCCGTTGTTGGCCAGGCAGCAGGGCAAGATCGCCCCCGGCACCAAACCCGCGTTGATCGGGAGCCCGCTGTGGGAGGCTGGGCGCTTTAACCTGCTCTTCATCATCGGCAACAGGGGCCACGCGCGATGGCGCGTGCATGAGGGCGCGCACACCGCGGCCCTGGCCATTGACCTTCTCCAGCGCTTCCTGGCCGAGGAGCCGCGCAAGCTCTTCCTGATCATGCCCTCCGACCCCTTGTTCGCCACGCCTGAATTCGTTTCTTGGGCATTGAAGCACAAGGAGCGGATCAGCTTCCATCTCTTCCAGCACGAGGCCTCGATGCGTCGGTGATCCGGTAACGGCGACTTAACGGAACGGACACGGAATGACCACGAGGGGACAAGAATGCCCCAATGATGCCGGGGTTACTTCGCCGCCCTGAACGAAACGCCATGTCCCGCATCCTGACACTCGCCCTTTCGATTTCCATGGCCATTGCGGCCGCTGCACAGGACTACTCGCCGCCAAACCCGAACGGGCTCGAGGGCATAATCGTGGAGACCTACTACGTGGCCGATGCCGATGATGCCGCCGACACCGATGGCGGCCCCGGCTTGGTGGAAGGCGCCAAGACCTACCGTGTTTATGTGGACATGCTGCCCGGCTATAAGCTGGTGAGCGTGGGTGGCTTCACCAACCACCCTTTGACGATCGGCACCACCACGAGCTTCTTCAACAACGACGACCGTGGCGAGGCCTGGGGCAGGGACATCCCCGCACAGCACTTGAACAAGAACACCGTGGCCATTGATTCATGGCTCAGCTTCGGCGCAGCCAGCACCCTGCATTGGGGCATCCTCAAAACTGAGGACGCTGATGGCAGTGTCGTGGGCGGTTCCAATAACCAGAGTGGACTCTTGGTGAACGATGCGGTTGCAGCTGGCATCCCGCTCACCAGCGCGGATGGGCTGATCGACCTTGGCACGGCGCCTGGCACCATCAACTCAGTGGGCAATCTTCCCGATTGCTTCGAGCCAGGCGGCAGCAACAGTTTCAGCGATGAGAACGTTGCGTGGGCCGTGCTCGGCGGAGTGAGCGGACCGACGGAGAGCAATCGCGTGCTTATCGGACAGTTCACCACCGATGGGGATCTCAGTTTCTGCTTGAACCTGGCGATGCGCATCCCCGACTCGTTGGTGTGCAGCGATCCCAACTGCCACACCTTGCTGCAGTTCTACAGCGAGGTGCTCGAATCCGACACGCTGGGGCAGGGTTATGCAGGCCAGAACATCTTCTCGCAGCCCACGCTCTGCTTCAACTCTGCGAACTCCACGGTTGATTGCCTGGGCGTGCCTAACGGACCGGCCGTTCCGGGAAGCGCCTGCGATGATGGCAATGCCGATACGAGCAACGATGTGTACAGCTCCTCCTGCGTGTGCTGGGGCCAGGACTGCGCAGGCACCTACGGCGGCAACGAGCTGCCCGGCACTCCTTGCGACGATGGCAACGCCGCCACCGTGAACGATACGTGGCAGCCCGGATGCATCTGCGAGGGCTTCACCGGTATAGGGAGAGCACCGCTGCAAGCGCCGCCTGAGCCCGAACCCAACGAGAGGTCAGCTGCAAGTGGAGCTCCTGGGCGCTGGCGGATCGCTGCAATGGGAACTGCGCGACATGGCCGGTGCGCGCGTCCTGAGCGGCACGGCATCTGTCGATCGCTTGCTGACCCTGGATCTCTCCCGTGTGTCCAACGGTGCTTATATGCTCGTGATCCAACGAGGAGGCGCTCGCTCCCAGCACCGCGTGGTGAAGCATTGAGCCTTTGCCATGAAGCATCGGCTGCTCTCCGCTTTGTTCCTCCTTGTTGGCCTTGGCCTTTCCGCGCAAGGCTTGGAAGGCGTTCTCGTGGAGCGCTACCACGAGATGCTCGGCGCTGCGCCCGGTTCCTCTCCGCTCGTGACCTACCGCATCTACTTGGACCTCGAACCCGGTTATGCGCTGCTGAGCGTCTATGGCGAGAAGGACCGCAACCTCTTCTTCCGCACCAGCACGCGCTTCTTCAACGATTCGCTGAACGGCGCGGGCAGCGGGGATCAGGTCGATGCGAAAGCGCTGGCCGAATATCCTGCGGCGATCGATTCGTGGCTGACCTTCGGATTCGCGAGCTCCGTGCACAAGGCTGTGCCGCTGCATCTTGATCCGGATGGGTCTATCCTGAAAGCCGACAGGAGCGAAGGCATCACGACGTACAGCAACTCGTTGAGCAAGCGCGACGGTCTGGTCCCTGCGTCGACCGTGCCAGAGGTGATGTACCTGCACATCACGCGCAGCTTCCTGGAGAATCTCAGTGGCCATGTGATCGAAACTGAAGTGGGCGCTTACGGCGTGTTGGGCCATGTGAAGGGGGCCACCGACGAGAATGTGGTGCTGATCGCTCAGTTGACCACGGACGGCGAATTGAGCTATGCGATCAATGCCGGCCTTCGTGCACCGGATGGAAGCATCGTCAAATGGCTTGCCTACACGCCGAAGGCTGATGATGAGAGGCAGCATCCAGCACTGCATTTGAAGCCTGTAGGGGAGGCGCGCTTCTGAGCGCGGGGCCTGCGCGCTCTGCTCGTTCGCAACGGTTGCCATGCGCGTTCATTCCAACGCGGTATCCATCGAATGCAGCAACTGGATTTCGCCGCGCAAGGGGCGGTCGCTTGCGCTCGTCTCGAATGTGAGCCAGTGCGCTGCTCAGCATTAAGCAGCCGTAACCAGAACACCAAGACCGCTAATGGCGGCTTGATGGATCAGTAAGCAAAGCATACGCTGCACCTAACCCCCAAGCGCCGATGCCCGGGGACTTTTGACCCGCCACAGAAACGGCACTTCAGCGAGAACCTCAACACCCCAAAACCCCAACAAGAACCATGAAACGTCTCTTCAAACTGGCCATGGCCGCGAGTATCGCGGGCATCGCCACGCAGGGCAGCGCGCAGAGCATCGGCGCCGCCTGCGGATGTCCTCCGGTGAGCAGCCGCACCACGGTGAACATGTCCACGCTCCTCACGGGCGGGAACCTCACCAACAACACCACCACGCTGACCTGCAACAATCTGTACATCCTCGACCAGACGATGTACGTGAATGATCTCCAGGACCTTTATATCCAGCCCGGTACCGTGATCAAGGCCAATCAGGCGCCCGTTGGCACCAACGCCTACACGTTGATCGTGTCACGCGGCGGACAGATCTGGGCCAATGGCTCGGCCAGCTGCCCGATCATCCTGACCGCTGCTGCCGATCCGCTCGACGGAACCTACGCCGTGACCAACCGCGGCAAGTGGGGCGGCTTGATCGTGTTGGGCCGCGCGCGCAACAACGTGCGCAGCACCGACCTGAAGGACGGTGGCCCGAACCCGAGCACCTCCATCACTGGCACCGACGGCGTGGGCCTGATCGAGGGCCTGCTGCTCGGCGATAGCCGCAACTACTACGGCATGCCCGTGGGCCAGGAGAACGACGATGACAACAGCGGCATCCTGCGCTATGTGAGCGTGCGTCACGGCGGCCAGATCATCGGCGTGGGCAACGAGGTGAACTCCATCACCTTGGGCAGCGTCGGCCGCAACACCAAGATTGAATTCATCGAGGCCGCCTGCAACCTCGATGACGCGGTGGAGCCCTTCGGCGGCACCGTGGACATCAAGTACGCCGTTGGCTCCTTCGTCGATGACGATTACTTCGATTGGGATCAGGACTACCGCGGCCGCGTGCAATTCTTCTACGGTGTTCAAGGTCCTGACAACAGCGGCGGTTCACTGAACCAAGGCGATAACGGACTGGAGTGCGACGGTGACGACGGTCCGGGCAACCTCAGCGGGCTGCGCAGCAATCCCACCTTGTACAACGCCACCATCATAGGTCGTTGGACGGCTGTGGGCGGCAGCGGCGATGAAGCCATCGAGGCGCGCCGTGAGACCCTCGGCAAGGTGTACAACAGCATCTTCGCCAACTTCCGCAGCGGCATCAGCCTCGGCGATGTGGCCTACACCAACTGGAACAACGGCACCTTCGAGGTGAAGAACTGCACCTTCCAGACCCGTGCCGACCAGACCGACGTTGATCCCAGCAGCTCCTACAAGCGCGTGCGCGTGAACGGTGCGAACGCCAGCGCGGCCGACTACACCAAGTTCGCCACCGATGGCAACCTCACCACCGGCTTCAACACCCTGATCGACGCGAGCTTCGCGATCAGCCCGCTCACCAGCAACACCGTCACCGACCGGGTGAACCCCGTGCCTGCTGCTGGCGCTGCCGCTGCGCAGAGCACCATCACCGCGCCCATCGACGACTTCTTCACCGCTGTGAAGTACCGTGGCGCGTTCGAGCCCGGTGCTGAGCCCTGGACCAAGGGCTGGACCCTGGTGCAGACCATCAAGGCTGACCTGAGCACTGTGGCCGGCTGCGTGGGCGACCTCAACAAGGATGGCTCCATCAACAGCTCCGACTTCACCCTCTTCAGCGGCGCCTTCGGCACCAACTGCTACTAAGCCAAACCAAGGCCCAACGAGCGCCGGAGCCTCAGCTCCGGCGCTCACCGGGCAACACAACCAACATCATGAAACAGAAACTCAAGAACCTGCTCTGTAGCGCGGCGCTCCTTCTGGGCGCCACCGCTGCCACGGCGCAAGGCCTGCAGAACATCATCGTGGAGGAGTTCCACACGGTGACCCAGGCCGATGCCGATGCGTACAACAATGACCACGGAGGCGGCTCCTTCCCGCTCGTTGCTGGAATGAAGACGTACCGTGTGTACGTGGACATGGCGCCGAACTACCGCCTTACCTCGGTGTTCGCTACGCCGAACTCACCGCTCTCGGTGAATACCACCACCACCTTCTGGAACGATGACAACTGGGGTTCCGAAGGCCCGGGCCAGACCCGTCGCCTCGATGAAGGGAACCTGTTCGATTCCTTCATCACCATCAACACGGCGTCCACCAGCTCCACGGGTACGACGCCCTGCGGCGCCACCGCGCACACTTCGCAATTCGGGGTGCAGCGCACCGCCGATACGAATGGCGACTTGTTCACCTGCGGCGTGTACCCCGGCTTCACTGGCGCCGATGGCCACATTCCGGTTCCTTTCGCGATGGATCCGCTCGTATTCCTGGGAACCATCAACTACCAGGCGCTCACGAGCGATCCCGCCCCGGCTGGTTCATTCGGATATAGCAATGCGCTCTACGGATACACCGGTGGCATCACCGGCGTGGATCCCTCCGGCTCCAACATCGCCTTCATCGGCCAGTTCACTACGGATGGAACCTTCTCGTTCAACCTGAACGTGGCGCTCATCCTGCCCTCGCCGAGCACCGCCACGGAAGAGTACGTGCATACCAGCCCGAACGTGGGACAGATCCAGTCCTCCTTGCTGATTTTCCCGCAGCCTAACCTGGATTGCGAAGGCACTCCTGGCGGTACTGCCCTACCCGGAACGGCCTGCAACGACAACAACCCGCTCACCGGCAACGATACCTGGGACGCGAACTGCGTGTGCGCTGGCCTGCTGATTGACTGCGAAGGCACCCCGGCGGTACGTGCCCTACCCCGGCACGGCCTGCAACGACAACGACCCGCTCACCGGCAACGATACCTGGGAGCGAACTGCGTGCGCTGGCCTGGTGATCGACTGCGAAGGCACCCCGGCGGCACTGCGCTGCCCGGCACAGCTTGCAACGACAACGACCCGCTCACCGGCAACGATACCTGGGGAGCGAACTGCGTATGCGCTGGCCTGGTGATCGACTGCGAAGGCACCCCCGGCGGCACTGCGCTGCCCGGCACGGCTTGCAACGACAACGACCCGCTCACCGGCAACGATACCTGGGGAGCGAACTGCGTATGCGCTGGTCTGGTGATTGACTGCGAGGGCACCCCCGGCGGCACTGCGCTGCCCGGCACGGCCTGCAACGACAACGACCCGCTCACCGGCAACGTACCTGGGGAGCCGAACTGCATGCGCTGGTCTGGTGATTGACTGCGAGGGCACCTGGCGGCCTGCGCTGCCCGGCACGGCTTGCAACGACAACGACCCGCTCACCGGCAACGATACCTGGGGAGCGAACTGCGTATGCGCTGGCCTGGTGATCGACTGCGAAGGCACCCCCGGCGGCACTGCGCTGCCCGGCACGGCTTGCAACGACAACGACCCGCTCACCGGCAACGATACCTGGGGAGCGAACTGCGTATGCGCTGGTCTGGGACGATCGGAAGGCACCCCCGGCGGCACTGCGCTGCCCGGCACGGCTTGCAATGACCTCAACCCGAACACGAGCAACGATGTATGGTCGGCTAACTGCGTGTGCGCCGGTGTCCTCGCGAACGATTGCGAAGGCACCCCCGGTGGACCTGCCCAGCCTGGCACGGCTTGCAATGACAACAACCCGCTCACGGGCAACGATACCTGGGATGCGAACTGCGTGTGCGCTGGCCTGTTGATCGACTGCGAAGGCACCCCCGGCGGCACTGCGCTGCCCGGCACGGCTTGCAACGACAACGACCCGCTCACCGGTAACGATACCTGGGGCGCGAACTGCGTGTGCGCTGGCCTGGTGATCGACTGCGAAGGCACCCCCGGCGGCACTGCGCTGCCCGGCACGGCTTGCAATGACCTCAACCCGAACACGAGCAACGATGTATGGTCGGCTAACTGCGTGTGCGCCGGTGTCCTCGCGAACGATTGCGAAGGCACCCCCGGTGGACCGGCCCAGCCTGGCACGGCTTGCAACGACAACAACCCGCTCACGGACAACGACACCTGGGATGCGAACTGCGTGTGCGTTGGCCTGATCGATTGCAAGGCACTCCTGGCGGCACTGCGCTGCCCGGCACGGCCTGCAACGACAACAACCCGCTCACCGGTAACGATACCTGGGATGCGAACTGCGTGTGCGCTGGCCTGTTGATCGATTGCGAGGGCACCCCCGGTGGCGCCGCGCTGCCTGGTACGGCCTGCAACGACAACAATGCTTGCACCATCAATGATGTGTATGATGCCAACTGCAATTGCTCCGGTACTTTCGAGGACACCGACAGCGACGGCGTATGCGATGCGAACGACAACTGCCCCACGGTTACGGGACAGATCGGTAGCGCTTGCGACGACGACAATGCGAACACCATCAATGACCAGCTGAACGCTGCTTGCCAGTGCGTGGGAACCCCAGTGGGTCCCGGCTGCGACTTCAACGAGCTGGAGATCGAAGTGGTGAACGATGCCGTGAGCATCGTGACCTATGGTTCGCGAGCAAAGGCACCAACAACCTGGCCGCGAACGGCACGGTGAACCCGCCTTCCGGCACCTGCCACGCTCGACATCTGCCTGCCTGACGGTTGTTACTGCTGGTCGTGACCGACAATGGTGGTGATGGTCTTGTTGAGGTGGTTACGTGCTTCGCACGTTGATTGGCCAGCGCATCATCGACAACACGGGCAACATGACCGTCTCGCCCAGCCGTATTGAAGGCAACGAGGGCTTCTGCTTACCGTTGGGCACGGACCGCTTCAAATTCAGCAGCTGCGACAAGCTCGATTGGCGCTTCGGAGAGGTAGTAGCTGCCGAAACAAATCCGTTGGTCAGCGCGCAGTATGGCATCAACAACGCCAACAGCGGCTACCAGATCTGGTGGTACAACCCCAATGGCGGATACAGCTTCAAGCGCTTCCAGAGCCACAACACCACCAACAGCCTGCCCGCCAGCCCGAGCCGTGCGGCCCATTTCGTTATCAACGGATGGATAGGCAACCAGCTGCAGGAGAATGTGCTCTACAACATGAAGGTGCGCGCCCGCGTGAATGGCACCTATTCGACCTGGGGCCCAGCGTGCAACTTCACGATGAATGAGTTGCGTGCGCAATGCCCGCTTGCGAAGCTCAATGATGTCCCCGGCAGCCAATACCTCTCTTGCGACCAGAGCCGCAATTGGGGTCTAGGTAACATCGTGTCGGCCCGCCCGGTGAGCCGCGTCAGCGCAAGTGGCGTAGGAACCCAGAACGCGAACCGTTACCAGTTCCGTTTCCGCCTGCCCGATGAAAGCCTGGTCACTGTGCGCACCAGCAGCTCCTATCATTTGCCTTTGAATTGGAGCGTCAATCCTCTTGTGCCAGGGACCACCTACCTCGTTGACGTGCGCGCCAGCTTCGACAACGGTGCCACCTGGTGCACCGACTTCATCCAGCCCAGCGTAGATCCCTGGGGTGAAATCTGCACCCTCACGATCAATGGCGGCGGAAACCTGGTCGAAGAGAGCGGCAACGCCACTGGCGAGCAGGAGGCCCGCATGCAGATGTACCCGAACCCGAACCGCGGCGACCAGCTCTTCCTGAGCCTGAGCAACGTGGAGGAGGGTGTCGAGTCCATCAATGTGGACATCTACGACAGCTTCGGCAAGCGCGTGGCCCAGCGCACGATCGGCGTGCAGGACGGCTTCGTGAACACCACGCTCGACCTCAATGGTGAGTTGAGCGCCGGTGTGTACATGGTGAGCATCGCTGCCGGTGAGCGTGCCATCACTGAGCGACTGGTGATCCAGCCATAAGCATCAACGAGTTCCAAAGAGGCGGCCCGCGCGAAAGCGCGGGCCGCCTCTTTTGTGATGCTGTTGAAGAGGTGTGCAACTGCGATGGTTACCCATGGTTAAGGACTTCGCGTTGCGTTCATTTTTAATTCAATCAACCTTGGATCTCTGATGCGTACGCGAGAACATGCGCTAGGCTGCTTTGCGCACCCGAACAACAACCTCGCACCACGATCACCATACCTCCCTCAACGACCAATGCCAGCCGCTTGCGTGATGCGGCGCACTGGTTGCTCCTCGCTATTGGCCTGCTGGCAAGCGTTTCGCTCGCCCAGGCACAGGTCTCCATCAGCCACCTCGGCACCTACGCGACCGGCAGCTACAACACCAGTGCGGCCGAGATCGTGAGCTTCGATCCGGTGAGCGACCGCATCTTCTTCGTGAACGCGCAGCTCAACCAAGTGGTGGCCTTGAACGCCAGCAACCCGGCTTCATTGACGCTTGCTTTCACCATCGACATGGCCACCTACGGGGCAGTGGCGAACAGCCTATGCGTGGTGCTCGGTGGCATCGCCGTGGCCGCGGAGGCCAGCCCGAAGACCGACCCCGGCAAGGTGGTGTTCTTCGATGCGAACGGTACCTTCCTCAGCCAGGTGACCGTGGGCGCGCAGCCCGATCACGTGTCCGTGACACCCAACGGTCAGAAGGTGCTCGTGGCCAATGAAGGAGAACCGAACGACACCTACACCATCGATCCCGAAGGAACGATCAGCGTGATCGACATCTCCGGTGGGATCGCGTCGGTGACCGGTGCGAACGTCACCTCCATCGACTTCACCGCCTACACGCCCGCGATGCTGCCCGGTGTGCGCATCTTCGGTCCCGGTGCCACGGTGGCCCAGGACATGGAGCCCGAGTACATCACCGTGAGCGACGATTCGCAGAAGGCTTTCGTGGCCTGCCAGGAGAACAACGCCGTGGTGCGCATCGATCTTGCGACGAACACCATCGAGCAGATCACCGCACTCGGCATGAAGGACCATAGCCTGCCCGGCAATGGCCTCGATGCTAGCGATAGCCCTACCGGTATCAACATCGCCAACTGGCCGGTGAAGGGCCTCTACATGCCCGATGCCATCGACGCCTTCACCATCGCAGGTCAGACCTATGTGGCCTACGCCAACGAAGGCGATGCCCGCGAGTGGGGCACCTTCGTGGAGCCCCGCCGGATCGGCAACGCGGCGTACGTGTTGGATCCCGTGGTTTTCCCCGACGCCGCCACACTGAAGTTGAACGCCAACCTCGGCCGCCTCAACGCGACGACCTATTCCGGAAACTTGGATGCGGACCCTGAGTTCGAGGAGATCCATGTCTTCGGATCGCGCTCCTTCACCATCCGCGATGCGAACGGTGCCATCGTGTGGGACAGTGGCGATCAGCTTGAGCAGATCACCTCTGCAGCCTACCCGACCAACTTCAACAGTAACAATAGCGCGAACGGCTCCTTCGACACCCGCAGTGACGACAAAGGTCCCGAGCCCGAAGCCGTGGTGGTGGCCGACGTGTATGGAAGCACGTACGCCTTCATCGGGCTGGAGCGCATCGGCGGCATCATGGTGTACGACGTGAGCGTGCCCAGCGCGCCTGTCTTCGTCCAGTACCTGAACAACCGGAACTTCGCCGGTGATGCCGCCGCCGGCACCGCTCTCGATCTCGGTCCCGAGGACATCAAGTTCGTGAGCGCCACCGATAGCCCCGATGGCATGCCCTTCCTGATCGTCGGCAACGAGATCAGCGGAACGGTGAGCACTTTCCGCATCGATCCGCCGCCCACGCCCGAGGACATCGCCGTATGGACCTACGAGCCGCTGCAGGGTGCGGCCACAGCGCCCACTCCCAACATCGGAAGCGGCTCCTCCGCTTTGGTGGGCAGCATGACTGGAGCCAGCACGGCCACCGGTAGCTTCACGGGCTGCGCTCAGACCACCGGCACCACGGCCTGGGCCATTGGTACTGCCAATCCGGGAGTGACGAACGAATCCTCCGGCGTGGAGTACCGCACATCCACCGTGGGCTATTCGGACATCACCTTCTCTTACGACCATCGCATCTCCAACACAGGCACACGCACCGCGCGCATCCAGTACACGCTCGATGGTGCCAGCTGGACGAACCTGACGCTGGACGGTTCCAACTACAGCACAGCCTGCACGAACCGCGGCGGCCTGG
Organism: Flavobacteriales bacterium; assembly: GCA_016705545.1. Classification (GTDB taxonomy): domain Bacteria; phylum Bacteroidota; class Bacteroidia; order Flavobacteriales_F; family PHOS-HE28; genus PHOS-HE28. The sequence goes on along the minus strand of JADIYA010000001.1, from coordinate 422,834 downwards.
ACGGTGGCCGCGTCGATGCATCGGATCCCGCTGGCACCAACGTGTCTGATTCGTGGGGCCGTCGCACCATCGACTTCTCGGCAATCGCCGGTGCGAACAACAACCCCACCTTCGGGGTGCGTGTGCTCGCCGCACACTATGCGGCCACCGGCGAGTTCCGCCAGGCCAACAACGTGAGTTCGTTAGCCACCGCCGGCACCTGGCGCTTCGATAACGTCACGTTCGCAGGTATCGAACAGAGCATGAGCACAGCGATGATCGCCACGCCCGTGCCCACCAGCCTCACCGGCTTCAGCACGCCCGAGGGCACGCCCAGCGCTGCGCAGACCTTCGCCGTCACCGCCAGCGACCTCACCGCCGACCTGGTGTTCACCGCGCCTTCGGGCTTCGAACTGCGTGAGCAGGGCATCGGCAGCTACGCCACCAGCTTGAACCTGACCGGGGCCACCGTCAGCGCCACCATCGAAGTGCGCCTCGACGGCACCACGGCAGGCACCTACACCGGCAACGTGACCATCGCGAGCACCGGTGCAACGGGTCAGACGGTCAGCTTGGATGGTACGACCATCGCTGCCCCGGTACCAGGCGTGCTGGCGGTGTGGACCTACGAGCCGTTGCAAGGCGCTGCCACCACGCCCACGCCCAATATCGGCACAGGTTCCTCCGCCATCGTGGGCAGCATGACCGGTGCGGGCACGCCACCGGCAGCACCACGGGTTGCGCGCAGCAGACCGGTACCACGGCATGGGCCTTGGGCACGGCCAGCCCCGGAGCAACGAACGAATCGTCTGGCGTAGAGTTCCGCACCTCCACTGTGGGGCATGAGAACATCATCTTCTCCTACGACCACCGCCTCTCGAACTCCGCCACACGCACGGCCCGCATCCAGTACACGCTGGACGGTAGCACATGGGTCAACCTTGATCTCGATGGCACCAACTACGACAACAGCGCCTGCGCCAACCGGGGCGGTCTGGACGGTGGTCGCATCGACGGTTCCGATCCCGCAGGCACCAACGTCTCCGACTCCTGGGGCCGTCGTGTGATCGACTTCTCCGGCATCACCGGTGCGAACGACAACCCCGACTTCGGTATCCGCATCCTGGCCGCGCACTATAGCAACACAGGCGAGTTCCGCCAGGCCAACAACGTGGCCAGCATCGCCACCGGCGGCACCTGGCGCTTCGACAACGTGAGCTTCACCGCCGATGTGATCACCACGCCTCCGCCCTTCACACTGCAGATCCTGCATGCTTCCGACTTCGAAGGTGCCGTTCCGGCAACAGAGGATGCACCGCGATTCGCGGCCATCGTGGACAGTTTGGAGCACACCTACGCCAACTCGCTCACGCTGAGCAGCGGTGACAACTTCCTGCCAGGTCCTTTCATGAGCGCTGGAGAGGATCCCTCGCTGGTGGCTCCGTTGAAAGCCGCGTACGAGCACCTCTACGGTGGTCCGTTCGCGAACAACGACCTGCGCGCGGGCATCGGCCGGGTGGACATCACCATCCTGAACCTGATCGGCGTGCAAGCCGCAACGCTCGGCAACCACGAGTTCGATCTGGGCACGAGCGAACTGCGCAACATCATTGCTGGCGTGAACAGCGGAACCAACATCCGATGGTTCGGCGCACAATTTCCTTACCTCAGCAGCAACCTCAACTTCAGTGGCGACGCGAACCTGAGCAACCTGTTCACCGCGACCCGCGAGCAGAACACGTTCTTCAAGAGCAACCCGGCGATGACGGCCGCGGCCATCAGCGCTACCAAGAAGCTCGCCCCAAGCACCATCATCACGGTGAACGGCGAAGAGATCGGCATCGTGGGCGCTACCACGCAGATCCTGGCGAGCATCTCCTCGCCCGGTGCCACTACGCTGATCGGTCCTTCGGTGGACGATATGCCAGCACTGGCCGCCATCCTGCAACCGGTGATCGATTCGTTGATCCTCGCTGAAGGCATTGATAAGATCGTACTCATGTGCCACTTGCAGCAACTCACGCTCGAGAAGGCCCTCGCCCCGTTGTTGACCGGTGTGGACGTGATCATCGCCGGTGGTTCGCACACGCTCATGGCCGATGCTACTGATCGCATGCGCACGGGTGACGTGGCCGCGGAGACTTATCCCTTCCTCACTGCCGGTCTCGATGGCAAGCCCATCGCGATCGTGAACACCACGAGCGAATACAAGTACGTGGGCCGACTGGTCGTGGATTTCGATGAGAACGGCGAGATCGTTCCCGCGAGCATTGATCCTGCGATCAGCGGCGCTTACCCCGCCGACAGTGTTGGTGTGGTTGAGGTGTGGGGTGATTACGCAGATGCCTTCACGCCCGGCAGCAAGGGCCAAGAGGTGAAGAACCTCTGTGATGCCGTGAAGAACGTGATCATCGCGAAGGACGGCAACCTCTTCGGCAAGACCAGCGTGTTCCTCGAAGGTCGCCGCAACTTCGTGCGAACCGAGGAGACCAACCTCGGCAACGTGAGCGCCGATGCGAACCGCTACATCGCGCGCCGCTATGATCCCACGGTGCAGATCAGCATCAAGAACGGCGGCGGTATCCGCAGCGCGATCGGTTATGTGAACGCCGTGGGTGGCAACGTTTCGCTGGAGCCGCCGCAGGCCAACCCGCTGGCTGGCAAGCTACAGGGTGACATCAGCCAACTCGACATCGAGAACTCGCTTCGCTTCAACAACCTGCTCAGCACCCTCACGCTCACCGCGGCCAACCTGCGCACCATACTGGAGCATGGTGTTGCGGCGAGCGGTCCGGGACAGACGCAAGGTCGCTTCCCACAGGTCAGCGGTGTGCGTTTCAGCTACAACGAAACGCTTGCGGCCGGTTCGCGCATCCTGAATGCTGTGATCGCGATAGCGCCGGAGTGACGCTGGATACGTTGGTGCAGAACGGTTCGGTGTTCGGCGATCCATCCCGCACCTTCCGCGTGGTGACGCTGAACTTCCTCGCCGGTGGAGGTGATGGCTACCCGTTCAACACGCTCGGCACCGCGCGCGTTGACCTGAACACCCTCGCCGATGCTGGTCCAGGCGTGGCTGCGTTCGCCATCCCTGGCAGCGAGCAGGACGCCTTCGCCGAATACATGAAGAGCTTCCACGATGTGGCGCCATACGCAATCGCCGAGACACCTGCTTCTGCTGATGAGCGCATCCAGGAAGTGAACGACCGTCCGGATTGCATCCTGCCGCCGCGCTTCTATGCGGATGGTGATGGCGACGACTTCGGCGATCCGAACGACTTCATCACAAGCTGCCCCGGTGGCGCACCCACGGGCTATGTGGCCGATAACACCGATGATTGCCCAACGCTTTTCGGAAAGGCGGGCGATAGCTGTGATGACGCCAATGCGAGCACCGTGCTAGACGTCATCGACGGTTCGTGCGCGTGCATCGGTGCGGCTTGCACCACCGACCTCGACTTCGTTTACCAGACCGATGGCATTGACGATCTGGATTGGCAACTGCTCGAGCAAGGCACCAACACCCTTGTGCAGAGCGGCGGCGGCGCCTTGATCGGTAACGGCTCCGAAGCCACCTGCCTGCCCGACGGCTGCTTCTACCTCTTGGTATCCGACGGCGGCGGGGACGGTATCGTAGGCGGCGGCTACCTGCTGAAGATCAACAGCAGCGTGCGCCTGATCGATAACCTGACTGACGAGTTCGGCCAGGGCGGCTTCACCAGCGGCGCCACCAGCGCCATCCTCGGCAACGAGGGCTTCTGCCTGCCCGTGGGCACCGACCGCTTGATCAGCACCAGCTGTGACAAGATGGACTGGCGTTCCACGAGCTGCGGCTCGGAGTACGTGGTGGCCGATGCCAATGCCGCAGTAAGCGCGCAGTACGGCGTGAGCAACGCCAACAGCGGCTACCAGATGTGGTGGTACAACCCCAATGGCGGCTACAGCTTCAAGCGCTTCCAGAGCCACAATACCACAAACGGACTGCCGGTAAGCGCCACCCGCGCCTGCCACTTCCGCATCAATGGCTGGGCTGGAAACCAGCTGCAAGAAGGACAGTTCTACAACGTGAAAGTGCGCGGCCGCGTGAACGGCACGTACAATGCGTGGGGACCTGCCTGCCGCTTCATGCTCAACAGCGCTGGAGCCCAATGCCCCCGCACCAAGCTCATGGACCTGCCCGGCAACCAATACCTGAGCTGCGGACAGAGCCGCGCCATCGGCAACAACGTGTACGTGCATGCCAAGCCTGTGCGCCGCTTGAACAACAACTGCAACTGGGTGAACGTGAACCGCTATCAGTTCCGCTTCCGCATCTCTTCGGAGAATGTTACGATCGTCAAGACCAGCGCCACGGGGCAGTACTTCGTGAACACGGCTGGCCTCACCTGCGGAAAGACCTACGAGGTGGATGTGCGCGCCAGCTTCGATAACGGCGCCAGCTGGTGCCACAGCAGCGATCCCTACGGCGATGTGTGCCAGCTCACCACGATTTGCAGCTCTGGCATAGCCCAAGAGAGCTCGACCAGCAGCGCCGGTCTGTCCGAGCGGAGCGTGACCATGTACCCGAACCCCAACAACGGCGATCTGCTCTTCGTGAGCCTGCGCAATGTGGAGCAGGGCGTGGAGTCCATCAACGTGGACATCTACGACAGCTTCGGCAAGCGCGTGGCCCAGCGTACGATCGGCGTGCAGGACGGTCTGGTGAACGCCACGATCGCGCTGAATGGCGAACTGGCCAACGGCATGTACCTGGTGAGCATCGCTGCCGGCAGCGCGATCCGCACCGAAAGGCTGATGATCCGGCGCTGACCCAACGCACTCAATCCAGGGGCCCTGTCCACCGTAAGGCGGACGGGGCCTCTGCGATTACAGGCCAACCGCTGCCCGCTACATTCGCTGCCCCGAAACAGCCCGCACATGCGCACCATCCAATTCCGAGAGGCCCTTAATGAAGCGATGTCCGAAGAGATGCGCCGCGACCCGACCGTGTTCCTCCTGGGTGAGGAAGTGGCCGAGTACGATGGCGCTTACAAGGTGAGCAAGGGCATGCTGGCGGAGTTCGGGCCCAAGCGCGTGATCGATACCCCGATCGCCGAACTGGGCTTCACGGCCATCGGCGTGGGCGCGGCCATGAATGGCCTGCGCCCCATCGTGGAGTTCATGACCTGGAATTTCGCGGTGCTCGCCAGCGATCAGATCATCAACCACGCGGCCAAGATGCTCCAGATGAGCGGCGGCCAATTCCACGTGCCCATCGTGTTCCGCGGCGGCAACGGCAGCGCGGGCCAGTTGGCCGCCACCCACAGCCAGAGCTTCGAGGCCATGTACGCCAACGTGCCCGGCCTTAAGGTGATCACGCCCAGCAATCCATACGATGCCAAGGGCCTTTTGAAAGCCGCGATCCGTGACGACGACCCGGTGCTCTTCATGGAGAGCGAGCGCATGTACGGCGACAAGGGCGAGGTGCCCGATGGCGAATACCTGCTGCCGATCGGCAAGGCCGCCATCGCGCGCGAAGGCAAGGACGTCACCGTGGTCTCCTTCGGGAAGATGATGAAGGTGGCGCTCGCTGCTGCGGATGAACTGAAGAAGGAAGGCATCGATGCGGAGGTGATCGACCTGCGCACCATCCGTCCGATGGACCATGCCGCCATCATCAACAGCGTGCGCAAGACGAACCGCTTGGTGGTGATCGATGAGAACTGGCCCGTGGCCAGCATCAGCAGCGAGATCGCTTACCGCGTGCAGAAGGATGCCTTCGATTTCCTCGATGCGCCCGTGCTGCGGATCAATCAGGCCGATACGCCGCTGCCCTTCGCGCCGGGACTCATTGAAGAATCCTTGCCGAGCGTGACTAAAGTGGTGCGCGCCGTTAAGGAGGCGATGTACCTGGTGAAGTGAAGGTTACCGCCCGGGTGGTGAAATGGTAGACACGAGGGACTTAAAATCCCTTGGTCCGTAAGGGCTGTGCGGGTTCAAGTCCCGCCCCGGGCACCCAGAAACGAGCGATGCCCCCCGTGAGGGAGGCATCTTCTGAGCGAGAAACGGGACTCGAACCCGCGACCCCGACCTTGGCAAGGTCGTGCTCTACCAACTGAGCTACTCTCGCAATGGGGCGGCAAATATAGATGCGCGATCGGAGCCCGCAAGCGCCTACCAGCGATCGAAGCGCCGGTCTGCGATTCGGATGCGGAAGGCGCCGATGCTGATGGAATCGCCCTGATGCGACCAGGTGTACACCTTGAGCCGTTCATCAGCCCGCCAGAGTTCGTCCATGGGGAGTGCAGCGTACACGGGCACAGCGCCTTGCACCGTACCGGGCACCCGCATGGGCTGGGCGATGTAGGCCGTGGTGCGGTCGCCATTCTTGCGCTCCACCACGAATACCGCGCGGGCACCGGGGACGGCGGCCATGGCATCGAGCACCAGGGTTCCATGACGGAGCTCCTTCAATGGGGCCAGTTCGAACTCGTGGCCGGGGCCGAAGGGCTGATCCTTGGTCAGCGCGCGGAGCTCGTCTTCTTCGGCATGGAGCAGCTGCCATGGCGGGGCGCTGGCGCGGGGCTTCAATTCAACGTGTGCAGCACCCCCATCCTGACTGTGCAAATGCGCCTCGAATCGGTCCAACAGCGCAGCGCGCACGGCGGGGTCGGCTTTCAGTCCGGCGTCGATCCAGTGCAAAGCGGATGAGGATGCCAGCAGTTCCTTCAGCTCGGGAACATCCGTGATCTCGCTGGCCCGTATCGAGGCTACGTCTCGTTTCGATCGCGCTATGACCTTACGGCAATGGCCATCGTCATTAACAACGACCCTTGCTTCCTGCGGCGGGCTAACCATCATGTTCTCCACCGCGCTGGGCAGACGCTCTTTCTTGGGCGCATGCGCGAAGAGCGACCAGCATACCATGGCAGCCAGCGCTCCGGCGCCTGCAAGGCTCAGGCGGTGGGCCCAGCTCAGTGCGAAGAGCAGCACGAAGAAGCCCGAAAGCGAGAGCGCGAGCAGCCATGGAACGAGTGGCTTGCCGTAACGGAAGACCACGGTATGCTCACCAGCGGGCACTTCCACCGCCATGGCGGCGATGTTCACATTCAGCAGGGCGCTCGGCGATCCATCAATAACCACCTCCCAGCCGGGGTAAGAGCTCTGCTGCAGGATCAACAACCTTGGCCCGGCAGTGCTGCATGCCAAGGTGAATGTGTTGCGATCGAATGCGGTCATGGAGGCCATGTCATTGCCTGTGCGCCGCTGGGCGATGGTCGTGGTGTGCCCGGGCATGAGCACCACTAAACCGCTGTCACGATTCGCTGAGACTGCTTCCTTGCGGTAGGCATCGAAAGCGATGATCGAATCCGCCAAGTAGGCCACCGGCTGCCGCGCCATCGCGTCCCAGAGCGCCGTGTGCACGACCTCGAGGTCCATGGCGTTGCGCAGCCAGAAGCTGTTCACGCCATCGCGCGAAAAGCCGCCGAGGTAGTCCTGCGTGGCGTGGCCCAGGTAGATCAGCTTGTTGCGCGTATCCGCATCCGAATCCATCGGCCGGCCATCCGGGATCACCGGCCCGTCGCTCAACGCGCTCAATCGGCGGTGCAGCCATTGGGGCGGCATATCGCTCACGGCGGTATTCCAAACCGCGAGGGAACTGTTCCAAGCCATTTCGATGCTGACCAGCGTGATCAAGGCGGCGAAGCCAAGCCTGCGCCGCCACGCCAGCACAAGGGCGGCGATCATTGCGGGCAGTGTCGCGCAAGCCCCGAGCAGCAAGCGCTTGCTCATGTGCATGCCGCGCATCCGCTCGAACAGGCTGATGCCGGGTTCATCCGCACCCAGGCCGGAAATGGCATTTCCGCATAGCATCGCCACCGCGAGCAGCGCTGCGCCGAGCGGCCAGGCCAAGTGCCGATGGGAGAGGTGCCCATTGAGCAACGCGGTGATGGTGCCGCCGGCCAGGATCATAGCAGCGAGCCACGAGAACACCATGAAATAGGAGGGGAAGCGGAACAGATCGAAGCCGGGGACATGCTCGAAGGCCCAGCGGTGAATAGGCATCGCCGGACCCACGGCGATCCATGCGCAGAGCAAACCGGTGATCAGCAGAAGGTTCTCGTTTGCCGTGCGATGGCGGAACAAGGATGCCGTCGCGAGCACCAGCGTGATCAGGCCCATGTAAAGGTTGGCCATGCTCGGATCGGCACCGATGCGCACCTGATCAGTCCCGACTGCAAAAGGGAAGAGCAATGAAGTGAGCGCTGGCCACGTGACCGACCCCTGTGTGGCGATCTCATAAGCCAATGCACCGCTGCGGGCCAGATGCGGACCGGCATCGATCCAAGCGTGAAGTGCGCCTGCACCCACCACGGCCGATCCGATCGCAGCAGCCATGCTCCACAAGAGCAACGGACCAAGCGCCCTTGAACCGTCAGCTCGCCAAGTGCGCCACGCCTGCAGAGCGAACAAGGCAGCGAGCAGATAGGCCCCGATGATGGTGAAGGTGTGATTGCCGCCGGTGAGCAGCAAGCCTTGGAAGAGCGACACGCGAGCAGCAGGTCTCCAGCCGGGTTCTTGCATCAATCGCAGGAAGGCGTCGAAGAGCCACGGCATCCAAGCCGCACTGATCACCGCATAAAAGTGCTGCTGATGGCCAGTGAAGAAGCCGCCCAGCGCGTACGCCATGCCGACCAGCAATCCAGCTCGCGCATCGCCATGCAGGTTCCGGATAAGGCGCATCATGCCGCATCCACCGATCATCACGTAAAGCAGGAAGAGCGCCTGCAGCACATGAATGCCTTGGCCGGCGGTGCCGCCCAGCGCGATGGCCTCCACGTACCAGCTGGGGCCTTGCAGGTCAGCGTGCATGGGGTAACCGAATTGCTGATGCGGATTCCATAACGGGAACTGCCCGTCGTGCAGGCAACTGGCGATGAACCATCGCCAGGGCAGCCAGCAGTTGAGCGTATCGCCGTGCGTCAGTGCCCACTGGAAGCTCGATAACGGCCAATAGGCCAGCAGCGCCGCCGCAGCGATCAGCAGCCATCCCCAGCGCCTTGCCCACGCCTTAGCGCGCTGGTCGATGGCACCTGGGGTCATGCGATCAAGCTTTCCGCAGCTTCGTTTTTCCGGCGCCAGCCATGCGCTTGATTTCATTGAGCTTCAGCAGCGCCTCAACCGGGGTGAGCGTGTCGATGTCGAGCTCATTGAGCTGTTCGCGGATCGCCTCCAAGGCGGGGTCGTCGAGCTGGAAGATGCTGAGCTGCGGTTCGTGTGAAAGGCCGCGCAGGCTGGGAGAACTACGCTGGCCGGCCGGTTCGTCCTCGCCTAGGTTGCCCGCATGCGCACGCTCCAGATGGGCGAGCACCTTCTTCGCGCGCTGCACCACCGCTGCGGGCATGCCGGCCATCTGCGCCACATGGATCCCGAAGCTGCGGTCGCTGCCGCCGGGCACCAATCGCCGCAGGAAGAGCACGCGCCCATCGACCTCGCGCACCGCCACGCTGGCGTTGCGGATGCGCGGGAAGCTGTCGGCCATGGCATTGAGCTCGTGGTAATGCGTGGCGAAGAGGGTGCGCGGCCTCATGGGGTGCTCATGCAGGTATTCGGCGATGGCCCAAGCGATGGAGATGCCATCGTATGTGCTGGTGCCTCGGCCGATCTCGTCGAGCAGCACCAGGCTCCGGTCGCTGAGGTTGTTAAGGATGCTCGCGCTCTCGTTCATCTCCACCATGAAGGTGCTCTCTCCGGTGCTCAGGCTGTCGTTGGCGCCCACGCGCGTGAATACGCGGTCCACCAAGCCGATGCGCGCGGCGCTCGCGGGCACATAGCTGCCCATCTGCGCCATGAGCGCGATCAGCGCCGTCTGCCGCAGCAACGCGCTCTTGCCACTCATGTTGGGACCGGTGATCACCGTGATCTGCCGGTCGTCAGGGTCGAGCACCACATCGTTGGCCACATAGGTCTCGCCAGCGGGCAGCAACTGCTCGATCACGGGGTGCCGGCCTTGGCGGATGTCAATCGCCCTTCCCTCATTGACTTCAGGCCGGCAATAGCGCAGCGCAGCGGCATTCAGGGCGAAGGCGCGCAGCACATCGAGCCGTGCTAGCGCATGCGCGGTGGACTGAAGGGCTCCGATATGGCCGGAGATGCGCTGCACGAGCGCGGCATAGAGCTCCTGTTCAAGTGCGAGGATCCGCTCCTCGGCGCCAAGGATCCGCTCTTCCAGCGACTTCAGTTCGTCAGTGATGTAGCGCTCAGCCCCGGTGAGCGTCTGCTTGCGCACCCATTCCGAAGGCACCTTGTCCTTATGGGTGTGGCGTACTTCGAGGTAATAGCCGAACACATTGTTGTAGCCCACCTTCAAGGAGCTGATCCCGGTGCGCTCGGTCTCCCGGCGCTGCACATCGAGCAGCAGTTCCTTGGCGTGTGTTGTGACGTGCCGCAGCTCATCGAGCTCGATGCTGTTGCCGCTGCTGATCACGCCGCCTTTGGCCAGCGTGGCAGGCGTTTCCGGTTCGATTCCTGCGCGCAGCTCGCTGGCCAGCTCCATCGGTGGAGTCACGTCGACGGCTGCTTCAGATAAAGCGCCCGGCTGGGAGCTGAGCGCGATGCGCACGCGTTCCGAAGCCTCCAATGCCTGCGCCAATTGCAGCAGTTCACGCGGGGCGATGCGCGCGGCGGCGGCTTTGCCCACGAGCCGCTCGAGGTCGCCCACTGCGCGCAGTTCAGTGCCGAGCATTTCCGAGGCTGCCGGGGCGTCCTTCAGCGCGCCGACCGCATTGTGCCGAGCAGCGATCGCGGCACGGTCAATAAGTGGGAAGAGGGTCCAGCGCTTCAGCAGGCGGCTGCCCATGGGCGTCTCGCAACGGTCCATGCTCTGTAAAAGACTGCGTCCGCCTTCGCTTGTTGGCGCTACCAGTTCCAGATTACGGATGGTGAAGCGGTCTAGGCCCACATGATCGCCTGGGCGTAAGCGGCTTACACGCGCGATGTGCGCGAGCCGGTCGTTGCGTGTCTCGCTGAGGTAGTGGAGCACCGCACCGGCTGCCCGTTGCGCCAAGCGCAGCTCTTCGATGCCGAAGCCCTTCAGCGAAGCGGTACCGAAATGGCTGAGCAGACGCTCGCGGGCGAATTCATCGGCGAAGGCCCAATCATCGAGCGCATAGCCATAAGTACGGCCCGCGTGGGTGTCGATGAAGGCATCGGAGCGGCCTTTGGGGTAAAGCAATTCACGCGGCACGTGGCCGTCGAGGAGCTTGGACATGGCTTCGGCGCCTTCCTCCGCCACCAGGAACTCGCCGGTGGTGACGTCTAGGAAGGCGGCGCCATAGCCCCCTTCGCCACCGCAGAGCGCGGCCAACCAATGGTTATCGCGACGGTCGACGACCTGATCGCTGAAGGATACGCCGGGCGTGGCCACTTGCGTGACCCCGCGCTGCACGATGGTCTTGGCCAGTTTAGGGTCCTCGAGCTGATCGCACACTGCTACGCGCAGCCCGGCGCGCACCAGCTTGTGCAGGTAGTTGTCGAGCTGGTGGTAAGGGAAGCCAGCCAGCTCCTCCCGGCTGCCGCCATTGTTGCGGCTTGTAAGGGTGATGCCCAGCACGCGCGAGGCGGTGATGGCATCCGATCCGAAGGTTTCGTAGAAATCGCCCACCCGGAAGAGCAGCAGCGCATCGGGGTGCTTGGCCTTGATGGCGGCGTGCTGCCGCATCAAGGGCGTGGTGGCGGGCTGGCTCATGCTCGGAGGCGCTGCGCGAAATTGCGCCCCGAAGGTAACCGGAGCCTTCTGCCCCATCCGCCATGCCTGTTGAAGACCGAAAGCTGAGTTCAGACGAACTGGGTCGCGTAGCGCCCGAGGCCTATGCATCCGCCCTTCATCAGCGGGTGGTCGTGGTGCTCGACGACCTGCGCAGCCGCCATAACGTGGGGTCGATCTTCCGTTCTTGTGATGCCTTCGGGGCGGAGCGCTTGGTGCTTTGCGGCTTCACCCCTTGCCCCCCGCATCCGGAGATCGAGAAGACCGCCTTGGGCGCCACACGCTCGGTGCCGTGGGAGCATTCACCCGATGCAGCCAGTGCCCTGGAACGGCTGAAGGCAGCCGGATACCGCGTGGTGGCCGTTGAGCTCACGGCCATGGCCTTGCCGCTCCGCCGGCTCCGGGATGCGCATCGAGGTCCATTGGCTCTCGTGTTCGGTAATGAGCTGCACGGCGTGAGCGATGCGGCCGTGGCCTTGGCCGACGCCTGCGTGATGGTCCCACAGCGCGGCAGCAAGCACTCGCTCAACGTGAGCGTATGCGCAGGAGTGGTGCTTCACGCCCTCACGGGAACTGATGACTAGCCCAGAGGCAACCGTATCCATTTACGCGGGTCTTGGGGACGGAACCCTGAGGCGGCGACCCGCCGTATGAGCCCACCCTCTATATTTGGCTGCCCGCCTAGAACCGCATGCTGCGATTCCTACCCCGCCACATCTTGCTCCTTTCGGCCGCCTTCCTGCTGGCAGGCGAGGCCGGCGCGCAGTATTTCCGGCAATCGAGCTATTGGAAAACCCACCGCACCGAGATTGAGTTCGGCTTCGGGATCTCGAACTTCCTTGGTGAGCTCGGAGGCCGCAATCAGATTGGATCCCCGTTCGTGTGGGACCTGGAGTTCAGCCAGACGCGGCCTGCCGCAAGCCTGGCCTACCGCTATTACCTCGCACGGCAGCAGGCCCTGCGCATGCGCTTCACCTATGGGATCCTGGCCGGTAACGACAACCTTACCACGGAACCCTTCCGGCAGAACCGCAACCTCAGCTTCAAGAGCGATGTGTTCGAGCTATCGCTGGTCTATGAGCTGCACCTCTACCGTGAGGAGCTCGGCCACATCTACGACCTGCGCGGCGTGAAAGGCACCAAGAGCAGCCGGGTGGGCCTTTACCTCTTCGGCGGCGTTGGGGGCTTCTACTTCGACCCGCGCGCGCAGTACAACAACGCTTGGGTTCGACTGAAGCCCATGCGCACCGAAGGGCAGGGATTGCCCGGCGGTCCGGAGGAGTACAAGAACATTCAGGTGTGCGTCCCCCTCGGCTTCGGTATCCGGCGTGCATTCACGAAGAATTGGAGCATAGGCTTGGAACTGCAGTACACCAAGACCTTCACGGATTACGTCGATGACGTCAGCACATCGTATTACTACGGCGCTGACCCGCTCGACGCTCAGGATGTGAACATCCCGGAGGATGAGGTAGCAGGCTACTTGGCGGACCCCAGCTTGGGTCTTATGCCTGGACAGACCGCTCGCGGCCAGCAACGTGGCGACGAGAAGGACCTCGATGCATACCTCTTCCTGAAGTTCACCGCCGATTGGAAGATCTACAAGTACAAGAGCGGCAGCAAGAAGTACCGCGCCCGCATCCGCCGCGCCAAGATCGTCTTCTAGAATCGCGCAGCCGTGCGCTGCACCCGCCATGATCGCGTCCATCCGTTCCTGGTTCGAGCAGCAGGCCTTCGGGGTCTGCCAATGGTGGGCGGGCAAGCTCAATGTGAAGGCCGAGCAGGTCCGCTTGAGTTTCATCTACCTCAGTTTCATCACCGCCGGCGCCCACTTGGTGGTGTACCTGGTGATGGCCTTCGTGCTGCAGCACAAGGAGCGCATCAAGCAGCCCTTGAGGCGCAGGAGTACGGTGTGGGATCTTTGAGGAAGGCTCATTCTTCCTCGAGTGGCATGCGCCATCTGGTTGATAATAGCTGCAATCGATAGAGGTTGCCGTGCGAAACACTCGGTAAAGGGTAAAGAGCGATAGTCGCTCGAGGCCGAGGTCCATACTCCTGGTGAAGCGGCACCGTAACCCCCTTCACGCACCTTAACACCCTACCCGTCAGCGCTTTCTTGTCAGTTGGGGCGGCGGGATACCTTCGCCCGGCTTCCGAGGTTATACCACAAGCCCCGCCACGCCGTTCAAGCCACCGATGCTCCGCGCCACGATCGTATTCCTGTTGTTGGCTTCAGGCCTGCGCGTTGCCGCCCAAGTGAATGAGCTAGGAGCCACCATCGGAGCGACCTATTACATCGGCGACCTGAATCCTTACAAGCACTATCCGGTAGATACCAAACTGGCGGGCGGCCTCGTGTTCCGTCACAACCTCAACGACCGCTATGCGCTGCGATTGCAAGGCATTTATGGCACTTTGCAGGCCTACGACAGCAATAGCGAAGACCCGATCCAGCTCAACCGGAACCTGCATTTCCGCGCGCCGCTCTTCGAGGCCGCCATGCTGCTCGAGATCAACTACTTCCCTTACCGCAAGCGGGGCAAGGACGGCAAGAAGTGGACGCCCTTCGTGTTCGGGGGCCTCGCGTATTTCCGAGCAAGTCCAAGTGCGCAGTTCCAGGATAGCTGGTACGAGCTGCAGCAGTTGGGCACCGAAGGGCAGGGTACCTCGCAAGGCCCCAAGCTCTATCCGGTGGATCACATGGCCATTCCCTTCGGCGCGGGATTGAAGTTCAATGTGAAGCGCATCGATTTCCAATTGGAATGGGGCATGCGCCGCACCTACACCGATTACATCGATGATGTGAGCGGCACCTATTACGACAACGACCTGCTCGCCTTCGAGAACGGTCCGCTCTCCGCAGCCTTGGCGGATCGCAGCGGCCTGGAGGAGGCCAACCCGGGCTATAGCAACACCGGCCGTACGCGCGGCGACCCCAATACGCGCGACTGGTACGTGTACTCAGGCCTCACCATCACCTACATCCTCAGCCGCTTCAGCGACTGCGAGGAGCAGTACAATTGGATGAAGCGCAAGCGCTGAGCGCCTTCTTCGCACCTTCGCCGCCCGTTTTGGAGAACGCAGCACATACCGAAGCCCTCAAGGCCCGCATCGACCCAGCGCGCGTGCCGCAGCATGTGGCCATCATCATGGATGGCAATGGGCGATGGGCAGAGCAGCATGGCGAGGCGCGCATCATAGGCCACATGAACGGCGTGCAAGGCGTGCGCGAATCGCTGCGCGGGGCAAGCGCCATCGGCGTGAAATGGCTCACGCTCTATGCCTTCAGCACGGAGAATTGGAATCGTCCCTCCGACGAGGTCGAGGCGCTCATGGACCTGCTGGTGCGCACCGTGGTGCAGGAGATCGACGAGCTGCATGAGAACAGTGTTCGCCTGCACGCCATCGGTGATATCGATAGCCTGCCCGATGCCTGCCGCGAGACCTTGCAGCAGGCCATCGCGCGCACGGCGGGCAACACGCGGATCACGCTCACGCTCGCGCTCAGCTACAGCGCGCGCTGGGAGCTGGTGCGGATGGCGCGCCTGATGGCTCGAGACGCCATCGATGAGCGCATCATTCCCGAGGCCATCGATGAGAAAGCCGTGGGCGAACGCCTCACGACGAAGGGAATGCCCGACCCCGAGCTGCTCATCCGCACCAGCGGCGAGCAGCGCATCAGCAACTTCCTCCTATGGCAGATCGCCTACGCCGAGCTCTGGTTCACACCGGTGCTCTGGCCCGACTTCCGGGAGGAGCATCTCTTCCAAGCCGTTCTCGACTATCAAGGCCGTGAGCGCCGCTTCGGCCTCACCAGCAAGCAAGTGACACACCCGTGAGGATCCGATCGGCCACCTTCCGCTTCGCTGCATTCGTTTGCGTGCTCGCATCCGGAGCCATGCGCCTCTCCGCGCAGGAACAGCGTTCGGCCATGGACCACACGCTGCCGCAGACCTACGATATCGGCGGCATCACCGTGAGCGGCACCCGCACCGTGGACCCCAGCGCGGTGAAGCTCTTCGCCGGCCTGCAGGTGGGTGATAAAGTGGAAGTGCCCGGCGAGCGCATCAGCCGCGCCATCCGGAACCTCTGGGAGCAAAAGCTCTTCAGCGATGTGGCCATCGAGGCCGCCGAAGTGCGGGGTCGCACCATCTTCCTGCACATCATCGTGCAGGAGAAGCCCCGTCTCTCCCGATACAAGTTCCGGGGCATCACCAAGGCCAAGGCCGACAAGCTCGATGAAGAGGTGGGCCTCTCCCGCGGGCAGCAGTTCAATGAGGCCACCGAGCAGCGCGCTCGGCAGATCATCCGCAAGCATTTCTCTGACAAGGGCTACCTCTTCGCCGATGCGCGCTTCACGCAGTTGCCCGATACGCTCAAGGGAGCCCTCTCTGATGGCGTCGTGGTCTTCATCGATGTGGATCCCGGCCCGCGCGTGAAGATCCAGGATGTGGCGATCACGGGCAACGACGCCATCAAGACCGCCAAGCTGCGCCGCAAGCTGAAGAAGACCAAGCGCAAGCGCTGGTACAACATCCTCGGCAGCAGCAAGTTCATAGCCGAGGATTACAAGGCCGACAAGCAGCGCGTGATCGAGACCTACAATAACGAGGGCTACCGCAACGCGGCCATCGTGCGCGACACCATGTACAGAGTGGGCCCGAAGCGCGTGCGCGTGGAGGTCGATCTGGACGAGGGCCAGAAGTTCCACTTCCGACAGATCATGTGGACGGGGAACACCAAATACCGCAGCTCTCGGCTCGACAGCATCCTCAACATCCGCAAGGGCGATGTGTACAGCAAGAAGGTGCTCGACAGCCGCCTGTACATGAACCAGACCGGCTTGGATGTGAGCTCTTTGTACATGGATGATGGTTACCTCTCGTTCTACCCGGAGCCCATCGAGCTGGTGACCGAAGGCGACAGCATCGACCTGGAGATCCGCATACGCGAAGGCCGCCAGTACCGGATCCGCAACGTGATCATCAAGGGCAACACGAAGACCAATGAGCATGTGATCCGCCGGGAGATCCGCACCAAGCCCGGCCAGCTCTTCAACCGCAGCGATGTGATCCGCACCCAGCGCGAGATCGCGCAGCTCGGCTACTTCGATCAAGAAAAGCTCGGCGTGAACCCGATCCCCGACCCGCGCACCGGCCTTGTGGACCTGGAGTACACCGTGGAAGAACGCCCGAGCGACCGATTGGAACTGAGCGGCGGCTATGGCGCGCAGCGCGTGGTGCTCAGTCTTGGACTCTCCTTCACCAACTTCAGCCTGCGCAAGCTTTTCGACCCCAAGGCCTACCAGCCGCTTCCGGCGGGCGATGGCCAGACCTTGAACCTGCGCGCCCAGACCAACGGCCGCTTCTTCCAGAGCTACAGCCTCAGTTTCGTGGAGCCCTGGCTCGGTGGCCGCAAGCCGAACGCTTTGAGCTTCTCGGCCTACCTCACACGGCAGACCAATGGTGAGGCCCGCACCGTGCGGACAGCCGACGGCAAGGAGGCCAACCCCAAGCTCCAATCGCTCGATATCATTGGCCTTACGCTCGGCTTGGGGCGAAGGCTCACGGTGCCCGATGACTACTTCATCCTGCGGCAGAACGTGAGCTACCAGAACTACCGGCTCAACAATTTCAACTTCGGCCAGGTGGTGTTCGATTTCGGGAAGGGCACCAGCAACGTGCTCGCCTATAGCATCCAGCTCTCCCGCAATTCGGTGGATGCGCCGTTCTTCGCCCGCAGCGGATCCGATGTGACGCTTTCGCTGAAAGCCACACCGCCCTGGTCGCTGATGCAGCCCGACCGTGATTGGGCCACGCTTCCGGCAGCAGATCGCTTCAAGTGGGCCGAGTTCCACAAGTGGAAGCTCACCACGCAATGGTTCAACCGCCTCACGCGGAGCAAGAGCCAGCACGACCTGGTGCTGATGGTGCGCGCAGGCTACGGCTTCATGGGCCGGTACAACAGCACCATCGGCGATGCGCCTTTCGAGCGCTTCTACCTAGGTGGTTCGGGCCTCACCGGATTCCAGCTCGATGGCCGCGAGATCATCGCCCTGCGCGGCTACGACGAGGCCTCGCTCTCGCCCCGCACCGGCAACTTCCTCGTGGGCAAGTACACCGCAGAGCTGCGATTCCCGGTATCGCTGAATCCCCAAGCCACCATCTACACCTTGGCCTTTGCGCAAGCAGGGAACACCTGGAGCAGCGCTGAGCGCTTCGATCCCTTCAAGATGTACCGCAGCGCCGGTTTCGGCCTGCGCATCTTCCTGCCCATGTTCGGGCCCATGGGCCTTGATTACGCTTGGCGCCTGGACGATGTGCCCAGCGCCCCGGGCATGGCCAAGAGCCAGTTCCATTTCACCATCGGCATAGATCTTGGCGAACTCTGATCCCGCCGCATACATTCACGCCCCTCGCATGCGCATCCTTTTGATCCTCGCCCTGGCGGCGCTCCTTGCCGGCGATGCCGCCGCGCAACGAATCGCGTTCGTGAACACCAAGTACATCCTGGACCAGATGCCCGAATACGAGACGGCGCAGAAGGAGCTGGACCGCCTGAGCAAGCAATGGCAGGAGGAGATCGACGAGCGCCACCAGACCATACGCCGATTGCGCGAGGCCTTCAACGCCGAGTCGATCCTCCTTACCGAAGAGATGCGCCGCACACGCATGGACGAGATCGAGAACAAGGACCGCGATGCCCGCGACCTTCAGAAACGGCGCTTCGGTCCGCAAGGCGATCTCTTCAAGAAGCGGCAGGAGCTGATCCAGCCCATACAGGAGCGCGTGTACAACGCCGTGAAGGAAGTGGCCGGCACCAGCTACGTGGCCGTGTTCGACCTCAGTGGGCAGAATGGCGGCAACCTGCTCTTCGCCAGCGACAAGTTCGACAAGAGCGACCAAGTGCTGAAGAAGCTCGGCATCCGCCCCAAGCGTGATGGCGGCGGGAAAGAAGACGAGTTCGGCAAGGACCCTGAAGACACGAAAGACGACGGAAAGGACGAAGGACAGCCGCAGGAGCAGCCGCGCGACGGCGGAGATGGCGGACGCGATCAAAAACCACCCCGATAGACGGATACGACCATGAACATCAAGCAACTCGCACTTTCATTCGCACTGCTCCTCAGTGGCGCGCAAGCAGCCATCGCGCAATCCCCCAAGCTGGGCCACATCGACCGCCAGCGCCTGCTGCTCACGCTTCCTGAGCGCAAGGGCGCCGAAGAGAAGATGCAGGGCTTCGCCAAGACCCTCGATGAGCGCCTGAAGGCCATGGGCGCCGAGTACCAGGCCAAGGTAGCCGACGCGCAGGCCCGCTCCGAGACCATGACGCAGACCGAGAAGGAGATGGTAGTGCGCGAGATCAACGAGCTCGAGCAGCGGATCCAGGCCGCGCAGGAGAAGGCGCAAGAGGACCTCGCCAAGCAGGAGGAGGAATTGCTGAAGCCCATGATCGAGAAGACCAATCAGGCCATCAAGGACGTAGCCGATGAGAAGGGCTTCACGTACATCTTCGACGTGAGCACCGGCATGGTCCTCTATTTCGACAAGGGCGAGGACATCATGCCCTTGGTGAAGGCCAAGCTCGGCATCACAACGCCCTAATCACCGAGGCGCCGTGGACGCGCGACCGATCGGCATCTTCGATTCCGGCATCGGCGGTCTCACGGTGATGGCAGCCATCCGGCAGGCGCTCCCCCAGGAGCGCCTGCTCTATTTCGGCGACAACGCGCATATGCCCTATGGCGCCCGCTCGCTCGATGAAGTGCGCGGCTTCAGCTTGTCCATCTGTGACGCGCTGATCACCCAAGGCTGCAAACTGATCGTGATCGCGTGCAATACAGCGAGCGCCGCAGCGCTGAAGGACGTGCGCGCGCGCTGGCCCGATTTCCCCTTCGTGGGCATGGAGCCGGCCGTGAAGCCCGCGGTGGAGCACACGCACAGCGGCGTGGTCGGCGTGATTGCCACGGTGGCCACGTTCCAGAGCGACCTGTATGCCTCGGTGGTGGAGCGCTTCTCGCAAGGCGTTGAAGTGCTGCACCAGCCCTGCCCCGGATTGGTGAAGCAGATCGAGGCCGGTGAGTTGGATACGCTCCGCACGGAGCAGATGCTGCGCGGCTGGCTCGAGCCGATGCTGGCGCGCGGCATCGATGCGCTGGTGCTGGGCTGCACGCACTATCCGATCGTGCGCCCGTTGATCGAGCGCATCGTCGGTGCCGGCGTTCGCGTCATTGATCCTGCGCCAGCCGTTGCGCGACAGGTGGCACGCGTGCTGAAGGAGAAGGCAAAGGATGCGGCCGACTCAGCGACGGGATCGGTTGAGGTGTTCACCAGCGGCGAGCCGGCGCGTTTCGAAGCGATGATGGAGCGGATGGGCCTGCCGCATGACCGGGTAGCACAGGCGCTTTGGACCGATGGAGCGCTTCGGTTCGAGCGATAGGCTTCGGATCAGCGCTTCTTCGCCACCGCCTTGCCGTCCGTCACGGGCTTCGCGCCGTTCTTGCTGGGCAGCGGTTTCAAGATGCCTTGCTTCAACGGCTTCATCGCTGGCTTCGCAGCAGCCGCCGGCTTGGCCGGAGCAGGCTTGCCTGCCATGGAAGGCTTCTCCATCGGGAACAGGCCGTGGATCTCCGCATCGATGCGATTGATGATCTGGCCGAGATCCTCGGGATCGGTGTGGAAGGCATTGTCCTCCACATCAATCACCAGCAATTTGCCCTTGTCGTACTTCTCGATCCAAGCGTCGTAGCGCTCGTTGAGGCGCTTGAGGTAATCGATGCTGATGCTGGCCTCGTAATCGCGGCCACGCTCGGCGATCTGCTTAACCAGCTTCTCAACCGGTGCTTGCAGGTAGATGAGGAGATCGGGCGGCGCGATCGCGCTCTCCATGTTGAGGAAGAGGCGGTGGTAGTTCTCGAAGTCGCGCGTGGTCATCAGCCCCATGGCGTGCAGGTTGGGGGCGAAGATGTAGGCGTCCTCGTAGATGGTGCGGTCCTGCACCACGTTGCGGCCGCTGCGCCGGATATCGAGCAGCTGCTCGAAGCGCGAGTTGAGGAAGAAGATCTGGAGGTTGAAGCTCCAGCGCTGCATGTCCTTGTAGAAGTCGAAGAGGTAAGGGTTGTTGTCAACGGCCTCTTGGAGCTGCTCCCACTTGTAGTGCTTGGCAAGGAGCTGCGTGAGCGTGGTCTTGCCGGAGCCGATGTTGCCTGCGATGGCGATGTGCATTGGTGGAATGCAGGTTGAGGGTTGAGAAGGTTGACCGCCTCCGCGAAGCGCTTCGGCGAGTTGATGTGGTTGAGGGTTGATGCAAGCCGCTCAACGGCTGGCGAAGTTATCCGAGTGCCGCACCCAGCGCCCGATCGTGGAAAACTCGTTCTGCCAACGCGATCAAGGCGCCAACGGGATCACGGCGATGCGGTCGGCAAGGAGCACATGCGCTGCGCCGCGCTCGATCCGCAGGTCGCGCGCTTCATCCAGGGCGATGGGGATGGCGATGGGCTGCAGCTCGAGGGTGCGCAGGTCATAGCGCCACGCGCCGCGCGCATCGAGGCACACGAGCACGCCATCGCGTACCTGCATGCTGCGCGCGCCCGCAATGGGGATGGAGCGCATGTAGGTGCCGAAGAGGTCGAACACATGGATGCCACGCGCGGGGTCGTTGAGATAAAGCCGGCTTTCGTGCTCGTGCATGGCGCTGGGCTCAGGTGCGAAGCCGAGCAGCTGATCGAGTCGACCGGTGTTGGCCAGCGGCCGCAGTTGGGCATCCACGCGGATCAGCGCCAGCTCGCGCTGGTCGAAGAGCCAGAAGCCGTTCTGCACGCTCATGCACGCCAGCACTGCCTGCGGATAGCCGTTGCGCGCCAAGTTGATCACGCTGCCTTGCACCGCAAGGGTGTTGTCGAGCACAGCCACCTGCCCTTGCTCCCGAGCGAAGACCATCGGTTTCAAGGAGTAGAAGGCATCGATGGCGTTGATGCGCCCGAAGGTCTTGAGGCTGTTGCGCAGCCAGGAGCGGCCCCTCGAATCGTAGAGCACCAATTCATCGCCCTGCAACGCGTAAACGTTGCCCAATTCGTCGGTGGTGAATGCGTCGAATCGGCCCTCGATCACATGCCCTTGCGCAACCGTGTCATTCTGCGCCAAGAGCGAGAACGGCATTAGCAGCGATAGGAGCGCGTTGGCGGGGCTTGTCATGCGTGCGCTGGTGCGAGGATCGATTCGATCAGCACGCGGTCGTTGCACAGGCGGGGCACCTTGTTCTGGCCGCCGAGCTTTCCGCGCTCGCGCATCCAAGCATGGAACGTGCCACGCGGGACAGCATGCACCACGGGCATGCGCAGGGCCATGTCGCCGCGTCGCTTGGCGTCGTAGTCGCTGTTGAGCGCCCGCATGGCGGCATCAAGCGCATCGGTGAAGCGGTCGGGATCTGAGGGTGCCTGCTCGAATTCGACGGCCCATTCGTGGCCGCCGCGCGCGCTGCCATCCATGAACACGGGTGCGGCGGTGTACTCACGCACGATGGCGCCGGTGGCCATGCACGCCGCTTCGATGCCGCGATCGGCGTTGTCAACGATGAGCTCTTCGCCGAAGGCGTTGATGAAGCTCTTGGTGCGTCCGCTCACCTGGATGCGGTAGGGCTTCACGCTGGTGAAGCGCACGGTGTCGCCGGGCAGGTAGCGCCAAAGGCCTCCGTTGGTGCTGATCACGGGTGCATAGCTCACATCGGGCTCCACTTCATGGAGCAGCAGTGTGCGCGGGCTCTTGGCCCCGAGTTCCGAGAGCGGCATGAATTCGTAGAAGATGCCGTAGTCGAGCATCAGCAGCATGTCGTCAGCGCCGCTGCGGTCCTGTATGGCGAAGGAGCCCTCACTGGCATTGTAGCTCTCGAGGTAGTTCATCTGCTCGCCCGGTATGATCTCACGGAATTGCTCGCGGTAGGGCCTGAAGCTCACGCCACCGTGCATGAATAGCTCGAGGTTGGGCCACACTTGCAGGATGTCGCGCTTGCCGGTGAGCTCCAGGATGCGGTGCAACAGCACGAGGGTCCAGCTGGGCACGCCGGCGATGCACCGCACATCCTCGCGCATGGTCTCCCGCGCCATGCGCTCGATCTTCTCTTCCCAATTCTCCATCAGCGCGGTCTCGATCACCGGGGTGCGCCTCACCTCCACCCACACGGGCAGATTGCGGATGATGATTGCGCTTAGGTCGCCGGTGTAGGCATCGGCGCGCAAGTGCTCGATGGCGCTGCTGCCGCCCACTACCAGGCTCATGCCCTGATAGAGCTTGCTCTCCGGACGCTGCTGGTAATGCAGCGCGATCAGGTCCTTGCCGCCCTTGTAGTGGCAATCCTCCAAGGCCTCGCGGCTCACGGGGATGTACTTGCTGCGGTCGCTGGTGGTGCCGCTGCTCTTGGCGAACCACTTCATGTCCGTTGGCCAGAGCAGGTTCTGCTCGCCCTTGCGCAAGCGGGCCACATAGGGCTTCACGGATTCGTAGTCCTGGATGGGCACGCGCTCCCGGTACTCGTCCACGGTGGTGATGGAGGCGTAATCGAATTGCCTTCCCCATTCGGTGTAGCGCGCCATGCGCAGCAGCGAGTGGAACTGCTCGAGCTGGGCCAGGTGCGGGTGATCACGGAACAGCTCGATCTGCTGCAGCCGTTTCTTGATGAGGAATCCGAAGAGCGCGTTCAGGGGCATGGTGGGGGAGGCGCCTATCTTCCGCCGAAATGTAGTCGCCACCGATGGATGATGGACAGCCCCTGCTGAAGATGCGTTCCGCACTGGCGCCCGAAGGCACCGTGCGCTACGCCTTGCCCTTCGACCCGCCGATCGATCTGAGCGCTCTGGTCGGACAACCGCTGACCCTGCGCGCCACGGGCGTGCTGAGCTGCGTGAGCTGCGGCAAGCGCGTGAAGAAGCTCTTCCAGCAGGGCTTCTGCTACCCGTGCCTGGTGAGCGCCCCGGAGGCTGCTGAGTGCATCGTGCATCCCGAGCTATGCCGCGCGCACCTCGGCGAGGGCCGTGATCCGCAATGGGAGCACGACCATCACAACACCGAGCATGTGGTCTATCTGAGCTTCACCGGCAATGTGAAGGTGGGCGTCACGCGCGCCACACAGGTGCCCACGCGGTGGATCGATCAAGGCGCGGTTGCGGCGCTGGAGATCGCCCGTGTTCCTTACCGCCAGCTCGCCGGCCTCATCGAGGTTGACCTCAAGCGCATTTTCGCCGATAAGACCAACTGGCGCACGATGCTGAAGGAGGTGAAGCCCGATGACGATGCATTGCGGGCCGCACGCGCGCAGGCCATCGGCGCTTTGCGCGCCGATCTGCAGGAGCACTTGCTGCACGATTCGGAGCCGCAGGCGATCCACTACCCGGTGCTCGCTTATCCGCCGAAGGTCACAAGCCTATCCTTCGAGAAGCAGCCGGTGATCGGCGGCACCCTCATGGGCATCAAGGGCCAGTACCTGCTCTGGGAAGATGGCCGTGTGGTTAACATCCGCAACCAGAGCGGGGTGCATGTGGTTGTGGAAAGTTGAGGCACGACCGTAACCATCAAACGAGCCTCGCGTTACAGCACCCGGGTTTTGGTTAGATCAGGCAACTGATCACAAAGGGCAAGCGGGCGGTCGCCATACGGCGGCCGCCCGTGCTTGCTTCCGCAGCAGGCTACTGGATGATGAGGTCGTAAGGCATGCGGGCCAGGATGCCGGTCTGCTCCTTGGCTTCGCGTGCGCGCTGATACTCCTTCAAGAGCTTGGCATCTTCGCCGAGGTACTCGCGCGCCACCCAGGCCTTGGTCTCGGTGTTGAGGTCCTTCAGCAATTTCTTCAGGAAGTCCTCCTGTTCGGGCAGCTCCACCTTGCGGTAGTCGCTGATGTTGGCCAGCGTGGCGGCGGCGCGAATGGCATCCTCCAAGCCCCCGAGCTCGTCCACCAATCCGCGCTCCTTGGCGTCGGCGCCGGTCCATACGCGGCCCTGACCGATGCTGTCCACTTGCGCGGTGGTGAGCTTGCGGCCCTCGGCCACGCGCTCCACGAAGCCGTCGTAGAAATCATCGACCCATTGCTGCATCATGCGCTTCTCCGTCTCGGTCAAGGGTCGGCTCACGGTCATCATATCGGCGTACTCGTGCGTCTTGGCGCCGTCGAAGGTGATGCCCAGCTTGTTCTTGAAAAAGCCCTGCATGTTGGGGATGAGGCCGAACACGCCGATGCTGCCGGTGATGGTGGTGGGCTCCGCGTAGATCTTGGTGGCCGGGCAGCTGATGTAGTAGCCGCCGCTGGCGGCCACATCGCCCATGCTCACCACCAAGGGCTTCGCTTCGGCGGCGAGCTTCACCTCGCGCCAGATCACCTCACTGGCCAGGCCGCTGCCTCCGGGGCTGTTCACGCGCAGCACGATGGCTTTCACGGCACTGTCCTCGCGCGCTTCGCGGATGGTGGCGGAGAGCGAGGTGCTTCCGATGCCGTCGTCGCCATCGCCGCTGGAGATGCCGCCTTCGGCATAGATCACCGCGAGCTTGGTCTTGGCATCGCCTTCCTCCTCCTTCTCATCGTCGGTGTGCAGGTACTTGCCCAGGCTCACGAAAGCGATGTCCTTCTCCTTGTCGAGGCTCATGCGCTCCTTGATGTCGGCGAGCAGCTCGTCGCGGTACATGAGCGCATCCACCAGTTTCAGGTCGCGTGCGGCCTCGTCGTCCTTGGCGGCGAAGGTGTTGGCGATGGTATCGAGCTCATTGGCGCTCAGGCCCGTCTTCTCGCTCACGGCCGAGCGGTGATCGGCCCAGAGCCCGCGCAGGATCAGTTCGATCTGCGCGCGGTTGGCCGGGCTCATCTGCTCCTCAGTGTACACCTCGCCGAAGCTCTTGAACTTGTTGTTGCTGCCGCGGATGAACTGCATGTCGATGTCGAGCTTCTCGAAGAGGCCCTTGAGGAACATGTACTCGCTCTGCAGGCCGCGGTAGTCGAGCATGCCCTTGGGCTGCAGGTACACTTGATCGGCGGCAGTGGCCAGGTAGTAGCTGCCCTGCGTGTAGAACTCGGCCCAGGCCACCACGGGCTTGCCGCTCTCCTTCTTGAACTCCATGAGCTTGTTGCGGATCTCGCGCAGTGTCGCGAATCCGGAATTCACGCTGGTGAGGTCGAGGAAGATGCCCTCGATCTTCTCATCTGACTTGGCTTGATCCAAGGCAGCGAGCACTTGGTTGAGGCCGGTCTTCGATTCGCCTTGGAAGGGGCCGAAGTCGAAATCCATCTGCTCGTCGTCGCCGCGATCAACGAGCTCGTTGTCGAGCGTGAGCTGCAGCACGGAGCCATCCTTGATCTTGGTGGGCTTGCCCTTGCTGCCCAGGCCGGCGGCGGCGGCGGCCAACATGCCGAAGAAGAGGACGATGAGCACCACGCCGATGAGCAAGGTGCCCAGCATGGAGGCGAACATGAACTTGAGGAACTGTCCCATGGGTGCGCGGTCGTTTTGTTTCGGGGCGAACATAGGCCTGCCCACAATCACCCTCAGGGCCGCCTTACACCAGCGGGGGGAATGGCGGATGGGAGGGCTGATCGCCTCGACCCGCCACCGACATGGGCCGCGATGGCGATCTGGTCGACGCCGAGGCGTTGTACCCGCACAGCAGCTTCGCCTTCTATTCCGAGTTCCCTGATCGATTCGCGCGCCTCGCCATCCGGTCAACCGCCCCCGATAGCTTTGGCCCGATGACGGTTCCGTATGAAGCTCTACTGCTTTTGGGCGGCAACATCGGCGAGGTGGAGGCGACACTCGGTCGGGCCGAGCGCATGATTGAGGACCGTGCAGGCGCTATCCTGTCGCGCAGCCGCGATCATTGGACCGAGCCATGGGGCTTCGCGGACGAACGGCTCTTCCTGAACCGGGCGCTGATCATCGGCACACAGCACGATCCGCAGCAGTTGATGGCCGCGCTGCTCGGCATCGAGGCCGAACTGGGCCGCACGCGCGAGCCGCAGGAGCGCTACACGGCGCGGAGCATCGACATCGACATCCTGCTCATCGGCGATCGGGTCATCGAGGTGCCCGGGCTCAGTGTTCCGCATCCGCGGATGCACGAGCGGGCCTTCGCCTTGGAGCCCGCCGCCGACATCGCGCCGCACTGGCGGCATCCGGTGCTGGGCCGCACGGTGTTCGAGCTGCTGCGCGACCTTCGTGCCCTGCCTGCGGAAGCCGGTCCGGTATGAGCGCGCGTTACTCCTACATCGCCATCGAGGGCCTCATCGGCGCGGGCAAGACCACGTTGGCGCGGCGGCTCGCCGAGCGTTGGAATGGCCGCTTGGTGCTGGAGGAATTCGACGACAACCCCTTCTTGCCGCGTTTCTACCAGGAGCCCGAGCGCTATGCCTTCAGCGTAGAGCTGAGCTTCCTCGCGCAGCGCTACCACCAACTCAAGCGCGTCACCGAGCAGGAGCTCTTCAGCACGGTGACCGTGGCCGATTACAGCATCGGGAAATCGCTGGTGTTCGCGAACGCGACCTTGCCGCCCGACGAGCACGCCTTGTTCCGCGACCTGTACCAGATCATGTACGCCGACCTGCCGCAGCCCCAGCTCATCGTGTACCTGCATCTGGGCATCGACCGGTTGCGCGAGCGGATCCAAACAGCGCGGCCGCGGTTACGAGCAGGCCATCGGGGCCGATTACCTCATGCGCCTGCAAGAGCGCTACATGGACCATCTGATGAAAGCAGCCTCGACCCGCGCCCTCATCGTGGACCTCGGCGACACGGACCTGCTGCGTGATGAAGCCGCATTCGTCCGGCTTTTAAGCCTGATGGACGAGGAAGCTCCAATGGGCCAAAGGGTCGCAAGCCTCTGAAGCGCACGGACCTGTGTGGAGAACTGCCCGTTGGATCGCAAGGTTCACCGGAAAGCCGTGTTTATACTTGCCGCCGAATTCACCCAACCCGCCATCTGAAATGGAAAAGCGCCACCTGAAAGGCCTTTCGCTTGTTGCCACCGCCGCTCTTGTGCTTTACGGCTGCGGAGGAATCGGCAAAATGAAGAAGTATGCCGAGACCATCAAATACACCGTTGAGCCGAATCCGTTGATCGTGCAAGGCGATTCGGTGGCCGTGGCCATCAACGGCAGCTTCCCGGGCAAGTACTTCTACCGCAAGGCCCAAGTGGAGCTCACCCCCACGCTCACCTATCCTGGTGGCGAGACGCCCTACAAGATGGTGGGCTTCCAAGGCGATAAGGCCGTGGGCAACTACACCGTGATTCCTTACGAGGCCGGCAAGAGCTTCAGCTACACTGGTAAAGTGGCCTTCACCCAAGCCATGGGCAACCAGAGCGAACTGGTGGTGAAGATCCTGGGCAAGCAGGGCACGAAGAAGGAGATGCCCTTCGACCCCTTCAAGCTGGCCGACGGCGTGATCACCACGCCCTATCTCTTGCTCAGCGATGACAAGGTCATCATGGCGAAGGACGCCTTCCAGCGCGTCACCAGCCACAGCGAGATGGCCACCATCAACTACCTGGTGAGCAGCAGCGTGGTGCGCCCGGGCGAGCTGAAAGACACGGACGTGAAGGCCTTGGGCGATTGGCTGAAGGCTTCAGCACAGAATCCTAGCATCCAGATCAAGAGCGCCAGCTTCGATGCGTGGGCCAGCCCGGAGGGCGAGTTGAGCAAGAACGAGAACTTGGCTGGTGATCGCGCGAAAAGCGCCATGGCCTGGCTGAAGGGTGAACTGAAGCGCAATAAGATCAAGGCGGACAGCCTGGAGACCTTCTATACCCAGAACCCTCGCGGCGAGGATTGGGAAGGCTTCAAGAGCGCCATGCAGGCCAGCACCACCGTGCCCGACAAGGAGCTGGTGCTGCGCGTGCTGGAGATGTACCCGGACGTGACCAAGCGCGAGGAGGAGATCCGCAACATGGCCGCCACCTACAAGGAGATCAGCGAGCAGATCCTGCCCCAGTTGCGCCGCAGCGAGATGCGCGTGAACTACGACCGCGTGGGCAAGAGCGATGAGCAGCTCATCAGCATGAGCAAGACCATGCCCGACAGCCTGAACGTGGAGGAGCTGCTCTTCAGCGCCACCCTCACCACCGACCTGAACGAGCAGCTGCGCATCTACCGTGAAGCCAGCCGCATCTTCCCCGCTGACTATCGGGGTCCGAACAACGCGGGTTATGTGCTCTACCAGCAGAACAAGATGGCTGAAGCCGAAGCGGAGTTCCAGAAGGCCAACAGCATCCAGGACAATCCCATCAGCACCAACAACCTCGGTGCCTGCGCCCGCCTCAAGGGCGACCGCAAGAAGGCGATGGAGCTTTACCGCAAGGCCACTGCGGCTGGCCCTGAGGTGAAGTACAACATGGGCATCATCAACATCCAGGATGGTGACTACAGCAGCGCCAGCAGCAACATGAGCGGCATGGACACCTTCAACGCAGCGCTTGCGAAGACCTTGGGTGGCGATGCCGCTGGAGCACAGAAGATCCTCGAAGGCAGCAGCGACAAGGACAGCGCAGCAGGCCACTACCTCATGGCCATCATCGGCGCCCGCCAGAGCAACGGCGACATGGTGCGCAACCACTTGGGCATGGCCGTGCAGAAGGACGCCACGCTGCGTGAGAAGGCTATGAAGGACCTCGAGTTCCGCAACTTCAAAGGGCAGCTCGGCCTCTGAGTCGCCCACCATCAACCAGGAAGCCCCTTCGCATGCCGCGAGGGGGCTTCTTGCTTTTGGTGTGAATCGGCCGAAGGCTCTGATTGCATCAACGTACATGGCCATGAGGCATCCGCAGGGGTGCCCTAGCGATTGCATAAGGGACGCTGGACTCAGGCCACGCGCCTGTTTCGGTTTGGGCCATAGCGCAACGATGATGAGCCTCTACCGTGCGCAAAAGCTTTCTGATCAGCCCGGCTAGCGTGCTCAACGCTGATCCGAGGCGCTATTCCAAATGGAATCGCCCAGTGCCGGGATCGGCTGAGAACAACGAAGCCCCTTTGATTCGCGAAGGGGCCTCGATGCGGCGTGAGAAGCGAATAGGCGACGCTAGCTCACGCCATCTGAGGGTTGGAGCGGCCCACTTTGTGGGACTTGGGCAGAGGTGCTTGTCCGCGCAGTGGCCCGAGGTACTGCTCATCGCTGAGCGCGAGGTTGAGGATGTAGAGGCCGTTGAAGACGATCACCAGCGCCTTGTCGAGGAAGGAGGTCTTCCCGAAACAGGCGATCACTTCCATCCACACCTTGGGGATGAAGTAAAGCTGGCCCCAGATGGGGATGAGCATCTTCCAACCGTCGCTGGCCGGGCGGCCCACGATGCGCATGAAGACCACCACGTTCCACACGGGCACGAAGGCGGCCAAGCCCGGCTGGCGGCACTTCTCATACAGGCGCCACTGGGCCAGGATCGCGATGGCGGCGATGAAGCCCAAGGCATAATAGAAGGCATGGCCCAGGCGCAGCGTGTGATAGAAATAGTCGTGGAAAGCAGTCAGGTACTCCATGGCAAGCAGGTTTTTGGGGGTGGTAAGGCCCCGAGTGGCAGGTGGTTCCGTACAAATAGACGCCCCGGAAGGGGTCAAGTTGCCTTGCCAACGCAGGCTTCTATCCCCAGCGTACTGTGCATTCGGCCAACGGGCGGGCCCATTCGGCCAACGGCTGAAACGCCTGATGCTCAGGCGTGCGGCACCGCATAGGCCTTCACATCGGCCTCGGAGATCTCCTTGCCGCTGAGGATCACCAGCCGCTCGATCACGTTGCGCAGCTCGCGGACGTTGCCGGTCCAGGGGAGCTTCTGAAGCTCCTTGATGGCCTTATCGGCGATCTTCTTCGGGGGGATGCCCTGTTCGATGCAGACCAGGCTGATGAAGTGCTCGGCCAGCAGCGGCACATCGTCGAGGCGTTCGCTGAGGCTGGGCACGTGGATGGGGATCACGCTCAGGCGGTGGAAGAGGTCCTCGCGGAAATGGCCGGCGGCGATCTCCTTCTTCAGGTCCTTGTTGGTGGCGGCGATCACGCGCACGTTCACGCTGACGTCCCTGTCGCCGCCCACCGGGGTGATGCGCCCTTCTTGCAACGCGCGGAGCACCTTGGCCTGCGCGCTGAGGGCCATGTCGCCGATCTCGTCGAGGAAGAGGGTGCCGCCATCGGCCAGCTCGAACTTGCCCTTGCGGTCCTTGATGGCACTGGTGAAGCTGCCTTTCATGTGGCCGAAGAGCTCGCTCTCGATCAGCTCGCCGGGGATGGCGGCGCAGTTCACTTCGATGTACGGTCCATCGGCGCGGCTGCTCTTCTGATGGATCATGCGCGCCACGCCTTCCTTGCCCGCGCCGTTGCCGCCGGTGATCAGCACGCGCGCATCGCTGGGCGCCACCTTCTCGATCATCTCGCGGATCTGCTCCAGCGCCTTGCTCTCACCGATCATCTGCACGCTGCCGAGCTTGCTCTTGCCCACCTTCTGGCGCAACACCTTGGTCTCCTTCACCAGGTCACCACGATCCAGGGCGTTGCGCACGCTCACCAGGATGCGGCTGATGTTGGGTGGCTTCTCGATGAAGTCGAAGGCGCCCTTCTTCAGGGCATCCACGGCGGTGTCGATGGTGCCATGGCCGCTGATCATCACCACGGGCAGTTCCTCGTTGTGCGCTTGAAGTTTCGTTAGCACCTCCAGCCCGTCCATCTTGGGCATCTTGATGTCACAGAGCACCAGGTCGAACTTGCCCTTGATCGCCTTCTCCAATCCGGCCATGCCGTCCTCGGCCTCATCCACCTTGTGCTTCTCGTGCTCCAGGATGTCGCGCAAAGCGGCGCGGATGGCTTTTTCGTCGTCGATGAGCAGGATGTGGGCCATGGGGATGAATACCCCATTCCGCTCCCGCAGCGCGGGATGCCCATGGGGTGGCGGCAAAGATGCGCGAAGAACGGCTCAACCTCGGCCACTTAGCAACCTGTTGCCGATCTTGCGTCACTAAGGGGTGCGGCTGGGGCAGAGGACCCCAGTTGTCGACTAACCAAGCAATGCGCCTGTTTCCTTCTGCGCCGGACCGCTGCGCCGCATTGCTGGCGGCTCTCGGTTTGTGCACTTCGGGCACCTTCGCTATCTCGGTGAGCCTCTGGGTTGGCGAGGGCGCGTACTGCAGCCAGCCCACGGGTTCCTCTACGCCGACGTGCAGGGGCGGTTCCGCGCCGTTCACCTACAACTGGTACCGACAGGATCTCGGCAATTGGGTGCCCGTGTGCATGGGTTGCACCGGCTCTTTGCAGAACCTGCCGGAGTTCACGAACTACAAGGTGGTGGTCACCGACGCGCTCTCCGCCACGGCCGAGGCCACCCAGACAGTGCCTGGCCTGGTTTCGGCTTGGATAGCGGACCTCGCACACTATCCTTATGTGCAAGGCGCCTCTCCTGTGATCAGTTACACGATCTACGGAGAGAGCGTGGGCGGTGGCATCAATCATCAAACCGCTGTCAACCCGAATGCGGGAACGGGTGGCTTTATCAGCGGATCAACCCACTATTCGGCAGCGCTGCCGGTCAGCACCACGTTCTGCGAGGTAACGGCTTGGGCGGTGGCGCCATCGGCAGCAACAACGTGCCCACAGGATTGGGAGGGGCTCCCCATCGGAAGTCCCACGGTGCTGCCAACACTCACCACGTTGCAAGTGCTGCCCTCGTGCAGCAACGGATCCACCGGGCGCATCGACTACGCGCTTACGAATGGAGTGATCCCGCAAGGCATCTTCGTTCACTTGAAGAACGGTGCTGGCTCCGTGCTGAACTCGTACAGCTTCGACGACTGGCAGATGCCCACAGTGACAGGAGCGTTCACGGGTGTTGCTCGGGGACATACCGATTGGTCGTCACCGGGCTGCCTCTTGGCACACCGATCAACTTCGGCATCTCCGGCTTCAATTACACCTGCCGCGATTCGATCACCGTGGTGGTGCCCAGCACGGGCGAATCCTGCGGCCAAGCGCAGGGCTCGGTCTTCATCGATACGAACCTCAATTGCACCTTGCAGGGCGGTGAGCCCGGCGTGCCAGGCGTGGTGCTGAAAGTGTTGCCAGGACCCCATTTCGTGAACACGACCAGCACGGGCGCTTACAACCTGCAGCTGCCTGCGGGCAACTACACCATCAACGAGGAGCACGCGCAGATCGGGCAGAACTGCTCGGCATCGCCGATCCCATTCACGGTGCCCGCGGTGATAACGCCCGTGGTCGTGAATGTGCCGTGCACATCGTTGGTGGCCATGGATGCGGACATCAGCATCTCGAGCGGTCCGGCGCGACCGGGCTTTCCTATGCAGTACGCCGTGCAGGTCCGGAATCTCACGCCTGCGACTACGGGGAGCATCACGATCACCGTTCAGCTCGATCCTTCGTTGTCCTTCACATCGGCGAATCCCGCTCCAACATCCGCTGCTGCCGGCACCTTGACGTGGACACAAGCCGCATTGGCCCCCTTTGAATCGCGCTCCATCAACATCACCACGCAGGTTCCGAACGATGTGGGCCTGCTAGGAACCTCACTGGCCACCACCGCCGCCCTAGCCACCACGGTCACGGATGGCGCGCTCGGGAACAACCAAGCCATCTGCGCCACCGTGGTCACCGGCAGCTATGATCCGAACGACAAGGTGGCGTTGACCAGCTCCGGAAGCCGCACGCACTACGATCCGACGCAGGACAGCTGGATCGATTACGTGATCCGCTTTCAGAACACCGGCACGGATACGGCGTTCACCGTGGTGATCACCGATACGCTGCCAACGAATCTCGACCCGGCCACCTTGGTCATCGGCGCGGCCTCGCACAGCTTCACGTGGACATTGAGGGGTGCGCGGACCCTGCGCTTCCAATTCGTGAACATCGGGCTGCCGCATTCCGCCATCAACGAACCCGGAAGCCATGGCTTCGTGTCTTTCCGGATCAGGCCCGTGCTTCCGCTGGCAGCGGGCGCGCAGATCAGCAACCGCGCGAACATCTACTTCGACTTCAATGCGCCGGTGATTACCGACCCCAGCGTGCTCACGGTTCCTTCGCCACCGGTTCTCGTGAGCCCGCGCGTGTACCTCGGCGGCGCGTACACGGCCGGTACGCCCCCACTGAGCGATGCCCTGCGCGTGCAAGGCCGAGTGCCCTTGATGGAGCCCTACACGGCGTTGGGTTACACGCATACCGGGACGGGCGGCGATGAGCTCGTGCTGCCGGGCGTGCTTCAAATCACTGGCAACGATGCCATCGTGGATTGGGTGGTGGTGGAATTGCGACAGTCCGGTGGTGCAGGCGCGGTGGTGGCCAGCCGATCGGCCTTGCTGCAGCGCGATGGCGATGTGGTTGCTCCGAATGGAGCCTCGCCCGTGGCATTCCTCGTGGCTCCGGGCGGATCGTACAGGATCGCCCTGCGGCACCGGAATCATCTGGGAGTGATGTCCCTGGCGCCTGTTACGCTGACTACGACCACGACCGCATTGAATTTCACAAGCACGGGCACGGCGACTTATGGCACCAACGCGCAGAATAATGTCGGCGGTACCGTGACGCTGTGGCCTGGTGACACCGGCTTCGATGGCACTGCGAAATACGTGGGCAATGGCAACGACCGCGACCCCATCCTCATCGCCATCGGTGGCAGCACGCCCACCAATACGGTAAGCAACGTGTACAGCCCGCTGGATGTGAATATGGATGGCGTGATCAAGTACGTAGGCGCGAACAACGATCGCGACCCGATACTGACCACGGTGGGCGGAAGCACGCCGACGAATACGCGGACAGCGCAGCTTCCATGAGGACCATCTGCCTTTTCGGCCTGTTCTGTTCCGCCTTCGTTCATGGGCAGTGTACGTTGACCGGATCCGGCATCTTCAATTTCGCCGATTGCTCTGTCCAGCCCGGCTCCATCACCCTGCAATTCACCGGCGGTACGGGGCCGTACACGATACAATCGGATTGGGGCATCCAACCCAACGTTTTCGTCGCCGGTCATTCGAATTCCATGTTCACGCTGCAGCTAGATTGGGCCGGTTATTATCCCACTAACAACTACTCCGAATGGACGGTAACCGATGGCATGGGTTGCATCACAACCATCCTGGTGCAGAACATACTTTCCCTGCCAGGGTCGCTCAACATTAACCGTGAATTGGATTGCGCTACCGGTAGCACGTCGATCCGGCTCCAGTTCTTCCTGACGGCATGTTCCCTGCCGGGCACTTATACCTATAGCGTTCAGAACACGGTCACCTGGCAGATCGCGGCTAGCGGTGCGATCAGTGCTTTGCCCGTTGCAGGACCCAGCACTTTCGTTCTGCCACCATTGCCGAACGGGGCCTATCGCCTCATTATGAGCGAAGGTGCAAACCAATGTCCTGCGAATGGGTTCTATGATTGCTGGCAACCCATGGATTTCCTCGTGCTCAATCTGGGCATTGGTGATTGCGGGGTGAATGCACGAATCCGGACCGCCTTGGACGGCCCATTGGCAACACCACCGCTGATGAACGACGCGCTCCGTACCGGAGACCTCATTCCTTCCAGCGAACCATATGGTGCGATGGGATACACATACATTGGTGCTGGACCGATGACGCCGATCGCACCGGGTCTATTGACCGTTACAGGCAATGATGCGATCGTGGATTGGATGATCGTCGAGTTGCGTACCACCCTCACCACGGTCGTGTATTCCAAGCCGGTGCTTCTTCAACGGGATGGCGATCCGATCGATCCGGATGGAGACCCGTATGTGAATTTCCCTGTTGCTCCCGGCAACTACCACGTCGCCTTGAGACATCGAAACCACCTAGGAGCAATCTCCCAGTTCTCACAGCCCTTGTTCTTCGACCCGCATTCCGATCCATACGACTTCCGCGTCGGATCGACATCGGCATATGGTACGGCCCCGCTCAGGTACAAGAATGGTGTGCGATGCCTTTGGGCTGGCGATGCCACTGGCAACGGCATCGTGCAGTACGTAGGCAACAACAACGACCGCGACCCCATCCTCATCGCCATCGGCGGCAGCACGCCCACCAATACGGTAAGCAACGTGTACAGCCCGCTGGATGTGAATATGGATGGCGTGATCAAGTACGTGGGCGCGAACAACGATCGCGATCCGATCCTGACCACGGTGGGCGGAAGCACGCCGACGAATACACGGGTGCAGCAGCTGCCGTGATTCCCCTCGTGATCGGGAATTCTCAGGCAGGCCAAGAGTGCGTATTCAATAGCAATACGGACAACTAATGGTTGTCAGCGCCGTCTTTCCGTTGTTCCGCGGGGCGCAGGTAGGTCGCCAGCAGCGCGGATAAACCGCCATGCATCCATATAAGCCCTCGATCCATCGCGATTTCGTGCTGATGTTGTGCATCCTGCTCGCTGCCGCGGGATGGGCGCAAGGCACCAGCCCGCGAGGTGTGGCCGCGCGGGTCGCCGCGGAACCCCGGACCAGTATCGCTGGAGTGGTCCGACCTTTCTCCATCATTTCGGTTGATGCGCGCACAGCACGGGCATTCCCAAGTGCGTCCATGTTCTCCACGAACGATCGCGTCTTGGAGGAACTCCTGCGAACAAGTCCGCGCACGCTTGAGCTGATCGTGCCCGCCCGACAGGGTGATGTGCATTTGCGCCTTGTGGTCTCCGACCGGATGACGGATGAGTTCCAGGTGATTCTCGCCAGCACCGGACGACCGATCGAGGCGCCGCCCGGCTTGTACTACGTGGGCATCGTGAACGATGATCCGAACACGCTCGCAGCGATCAGCATCTTTCCCGGCCAGGTGATGGGCATCGTAAGCGATGGCCACGGCGATCATGTCCTAGGGCCGATGGAGGGAAGGGATGCGCACGTCTATTACGCTACGAAGGATCTGCCGCCACAGCCCTTCGTGTGCGATACACCGGAAGGAGCTGCTCCGGATGAAGAGGACGGGATACAGGAGGGCGGTGGTGATCGCTCGCTGAAGTGCGTGCGCTTCTACTGGGAGGTGAACCACGATGTCTTCTTGGCCAAGGGCAGCGTGGTGAACACCGTGAACTTCATCACCGCGCTCTTCAATCAGAGCGCCGCGTTGTACACCAATGGCGGCATCAGTGTGGTGCTTAACGAAGTGTACGTGTGGGATGTGCCCAGTCCGTGTGTCGGCACCACGCAGCTGGAACAGCTCACCTGCTTCCAGAACACGCGCAACTCCTTCAACGGCGATCTCGCGCACCTGGTCGGCCTTACCGGTGGCGGCGGACGCGCGGCCAGCCTCGCCGGGCTGTGCAACATCGACAATGACAATTCGATGTGCTACAGCAACATCACCACCACCTTCCAGAACGTGCCCACCTATTCGTCGAGCGTGTTCGTGGTGGCCCATGAGCAAGGCCATTTGCTGGGATCCAATCACACGCATGCCTGCGTTTGGAACGGCAACAACACGCGATCGATGGTTGTGGGCCCACTGCCGGTTACCCGGAGGGCGGGACCTGCGCCACGGGGCCCATTCCGCCGAGCGGTGGCACCATCATGAGCTATTGCCACCTGAACGCCGTGGGCATCAACTTCAACAACGGCTTCGGTCCGCAACCGCTGGCGGTGATCACCAACTCGGTTGCGACAGCGCCATGCCTGATCACCTGCGCGAGCGTGCCCTGCGGCACCGTATTCGGATCGAACGCGACCAGCATCACCGCGACCACTGCGGTACTGAATTGGATGCCGGCGACCGGTGCGGTCTCCTACGATCTCCAATGGAAGCCAGTGGGTGCGCCGACATGGAACACCGTGCTCGCGATCTCGGGAACGTCGTATCCGTTGTCCGGGCTATCCGCCTGGACGAATTACACCTTCAAGTGAAGACCAATTGCTCCGGCATTGCCTCCGAATACGCACCTGCCGCCGGGTTCACCACAGCGGGGAACAGCTTGAGCGATGGATTGGTGGCGTGCTATCCGTTCAACAATTCGCCGAACGATGCATCGGGCAATGGTCACAACGGCACCTTGGATGGACCGATGCCCACAGCTGATCGCTACGGCTTGCCGAATGCGGCCTACGCGTTCGATGGCGTGGACGATCGCATCGCGGTGACGGACCTGAACACCTGGGCCATCAGCAACGAGATCAGCATCAGCTTCTGGGTGAAGGCCGTGGAGAGCAAAGGCAACCTCATCGTCTGGGCCTGGCCGGATATCGCCAGCGACCGCCTGCTGGTGAGCCCGCACTATTTCCACACCGGCTCCAATGACTTCGCGTGGACCTTCGGCACCTACGATGGCACCGGAAAATGCTACTACACGGGCTACCCGCTCAATGGCGAATGGGAGCACTACGTGGTCACTTCCAGCGCGGTGTCCAACACCATGAAGATCTACAAGAACGGCAGCTTGTTCGACAACGAGCAGCACGCGGGTGGTCTCACGGACCTCAACCGCACCTTGTACATCGGTGGATTCTTCCTGCCGAATTTCCATCTGAACGGTTCCTTGGACGATCTCACCTTCCACCGTCGCGAACTCACGGCAGGGGAGGTGCTGCAACTCTACTCGTCGGGCACACCGTGCGCGCCGCGCATCACCGTTGCTCCGAAGGTCTTCCTCGATGGGCCCTACGTGCAGGCGAACCAACT
This sequence comes from Flavobacteriales bacterium, assembly GCA_016705545.1. GTDB lineage: Bacteria > Bacteroidota > Bacteroidia > Flavobacteriales_F > PHOS-HE28 > PHOS-HE28. Next base: position 384,496 of record JADIYA010000001.1, on the reverse strand, counting down.
GATGAGCGACGCCTTGCGCAGCGCGAGCCTCATACCGGGTCTCGAGCCTTATACCGCCCTGGCTTTCCCCATGGTGGCGGGCGGCACGGGAACGGCGATCTCCAACGGGGTCGCACCCCGGACCGGGAACAACGCGATCATCGATTGGGTGCTGGTGGAATTGCGACAACCCTCTTCGCCCCTACGCTGTGCTCGCCACGCGCACAGGATTGATTCAGCGCGATGGTGATGTGGTGGGCATGGATGGAAGCTCGCCTGTTGCGTTCGACGCGGCACCCGGTAACTATGCTATCGCCATCCGTCACCGCAATCACTTGGGCGTGATGACGGGTGCGGGGATCCCGCTTTCATCGGTGCCCGTTGCAGTCGACTTCACCAATCCCGCGACCGCAACCTTTGGGACCAATGCGCAGAAGCCGGTTGGCGCGAGAATGGCCATGTGGTGCGGCGAGGTCGTAGCCGATGGCACCGTGCGCTATGTAGGCAGCAACAACGACCGTGATCCATCCTCGTGGCCATCGGCGGCAGCACGCCCACCAGCACGGTGAGCAATGTGTACAGCCCGCTGGATGTGAACATGGACGGTGCGATCAAGTATGTGGGCAATGGCAACGACCGTGATCCGATCCTGACCACGGTGGGCGGGAGCACGCCGACGAATGTGCGGGTGCAGCAATTGCCTTAGAACATCATCGCCGCCGCGCCTTCCTTCAACGCATACTTGCTCCAAGCCAGCTCGCGAATTCCTCCCGCCAGCAGCACGCGATCGATCCAGTATGAGCGCGTAGGGGAGTGTCCACGCGGTGCTCGGGCAGGCCGGGCACTCAGCGCTGAGCGCGGTCCATGCGTAGCAACCGGTCTTTCAAGGCGTCGAATTCGAGCGCTGAGAAGTTGAGCGTGACAGTATCCGATGCGAGTGCTTCGCCACGCTCCGCGCTGATGATGCGCGCCAGGGAATCGAAGCTTCCGGCGCTGCCCACGAGCACATGCGGTTCCTGCCGCTCCACAACGGCGTAGAGGCCTTCGAGCTGATCGTCGAGGTGCGCAGCGATGCGGGCTTCCTCTTCCACAGTGATCGGATCGCTTATCGGGATGCGCTCACGCAATCGCGTCACGCCGAGCTCGAAGCTGCGCTTCCACATCAGCGCCTTGTTGGTGGCCAGGATGAACTCCGTGCTGCCGCCACCGATGTCCATCACCAAGGTAGGCTGCGGACCGAAGGCGACGGCTTGGCGCACACCCGCCAGGATCAGTTCCGCCTCCTGCTCGCCAGGGATGATGCGGATGGCGATGCCGAGCTCCTGCTTCGCTCTGCGCACGAAGTCCTCGCCATTGCACGCGTTCCGCAGCATGCTGGTGCCGAAGCCGCGGATGCTGCCCGCACCATGCGATAGTGCGCTCTCCTTGTGCATCCGAAGCCCTGCATGCCGCGCTCGAAGGCATCATCGGTGATCCGACCCTGCTCAATGCCGCCCGTGCCCAGGAAGACCGGCAGCTCCGCGCTGTGGATGATGCGCAGGCCGGCTTCGCTCTGCTGATAGAGCAGAAGGTTGAAGGTATTGGTGCCTAGATCTACAATGGCATTCATTGATCATGGTCGACCCTGAGGGTCGACGCTGCAGTTGCCAACCAACGATTCATGACTAACCCTTGTAGGTCAGCCAACGCCCCAATTCCTTCCAACTCACCTTCTTGCCGTACATGAGGATGCCGGTGCGGTAGATGCGCCCCGCCAGCCACACGCTGCCGATGAAGGTCAACACCAGCAGGACCATGCTCAGCAGCAATTGCCACATCGGTGCGCTGCCCATCACCACGCGCACCATCATCACGATCGGGCCGTGAGCGGGATCAGGCTTCCCCAGAGAACAGCTGGGCTTTCGCTGTTCACCACAGCAAGCTGCGCGATGAAGATGGCCACGATCATGGGGATGGTGACCGGGAACATGAACTGCTGGGTATCGGTCTCGCTATCCACCGCGCTGCCGATGGCGGCGAGCAAGCTGGCATAGAGCAGGTAGCCGCCCACGAAGAAGAAGGCGAACACGGCGAGCAGCAGCAGGACATTCGCTTGGGCGATGAACTCCTCGACCTTATCGGCATCCACTGGCGATGCCGCGGTCTGCGCCTGTGCCGCAATCAGCTGCTGCTGCACTTGGGTGGTCATGCCGCTCTCAGCCAGCACGGCTGGGGTCGAATTTCGAGGAGGCCAGCACGGCCAGGCCGATCGCGAGCATCAGTGCGGTGATACCGATCCATAGCATGAACTGCGTGAAGCCGACCATGGCCACGCCCACGATCTTGCCCATCATGAGCTGGAAAGGCCGAACGCTGCTGATGAGCACTTCCACGATGCGGTTCTGCTTCTCCTCCATCACGCCGCGCATCACCTGCACGCCGTACATGAAGATGAAGATGAACATGAAGTATCCGAAGAAGAAGCCGATGCGGCCTTCGCATCGGCCATCGATTCCCTTGCCCAGGTCTTTCGACGTCGTAGAGCTTCAGGTCGAGCGGCTTCCGAACACGGGCGTAGGCCTCTGATCGATGCCTTCTTTCTGCAGCTTCGAGATCTCGAGGCTCTTCTCCAATTCCGCGCGTATCCACTGTTTCGCGAACTCGCTTGGCTTGTTCTTGTAGATCAGATCGGCGCGCGGATTCTCGGTGATGCTGCCTTCCAAGAGCCGCACTTGGATGTTGTACGGGCTCTCCTTGAAGGCGCTGTCAGTCCATGCGGTGCCTTCCAGGAAGAAGGTCAGTCGTAGCGCCTTGTTGTCCTCGAGCCTGCGGCTGATGAGGCCCTCTTGGTCCACCACGAGCACCTTGTAGTCCGTGGCCTCCTGCATGCCCACCCAGGCCATGGCCAGCACCGCACCTGCGATCAGCAGTGGCCCCAGGATCGTCATGATCAGGAAGCTGGGCTTGCGCACGCGGGTGATGAACTCGCGCCAGATGATGAGCCGGATCTTGTTCATGGGGCGGGTTCGTTGGGGCCGGACATGTCCGGCCCGTACCATTCTATTCCGTCATTCCAGCCGTTACTTCCTCTGGTCGGTGCGCTCACCACCTTGATGAAGATGTCGTGCATGCGCGGCACCTCCTCCTGCACGCCATGGATCTCAACGGAGGGCAGTAGTTGCCGCAGCACGTCGTTCAGCTTCGCGTCCTTGGCCAGGCGAATGCGCGCATGGCTGTATTCCCCATTGTCCTGCGCATCGAGCAATTCGCCGGTGAAGGCCAGGGCATTGGCCAGGGACACCTTGTTGCCCTTGTACTCGAGGCGGTAGGTGTTGTCAGCGTATTGCCGGCGGATCTCGCGCACGTTGCCGTGCAGCATCAGCTTCGCCTTGTCGATGAGACCGATGTGGTCGCACAATTCCTCCACGCTGGGCATGCTGTGCGTGCTGAGCATCACGGTCACTCCGGCATCGCGCAGGCGCAGGATCTCGCTGCGGATCAGCTCGGCGTTGATGGGGTCGAAGCCGCTGAACGGCTCATCCAGGATCAGCAGCTTCGGGCCGTGCAGCACGGTGGTGATGAACTGCACCTTCTGGGCCATGCCCTTGCTCAGTTCCTCCACCTTCTTGTTCCACCAACCCATCATGTCCCAGCGATCGAACCATTGCTTCAGCCGCTTGTGGGCCTCGGCCTTCTTCAGTCCTTTGAGCTGCGCGAGGTAAAGGGCCTGCTCGCCCACCTTCATCTTCTTGTACAGGCCGCGCTCCTCCGGCAGGTAGCCGAGCTGGATCACATCGTCGGGGCCCATCTCGTGGCCATTGAGGAGCACGCGGCCCTCATCGGGACCGGTGATTCGCGTGATGATGCGGATGAGCGTGGTCTTGCCAGCGCCATTAGGGCCGAGCAGCCCGAAGACCTGTCCGGCGGGCACCTCCATGGTGATGCCATCGAGTGCGGTGAAGGCGCCGAAGCGCTTGCTGACCTGTTCAATGCGGAGCATGAGCGGCGGCGAAGGTATCGGCGCAAGGGTGCGATGGAGCGCCGCTCGAAGCATTCACGCTGCCGCTCGTGTAGGGCCGCATGATCAAACGCATGCGCGCGCGGGCACGGGCTGGATACCTTGCCCCCCATGGTGAGGGGAACAGCCGCCAAGGTCACATCCGTGCTTCGCGATGCAGGCGAGCTCATGGCTTTCGCTGGGCGCTTCTTCCAGCAGGCCTTCCACAAGCGCTTCGAGTGGCGCGAGTTCTTCCGTCAGTGCTATATCAACGGCACGCTCACACTGCCGCTTGTGGGCATCACCGCCTTCATCATGGGCCTTGTGCTCACCGTGCAGAGCAGGCCCACCTTGGAGCGTTTCGGCGCCGCGAGCATGCTTCCGGCCATGGTCGCCATCAGCGTGGTGCGCGAGATCGCTCCGGTGATCACCGCCATCATCGGTGCCGGGAAGATCGGCAGCAGCATGGGCGCCGAGCTGGGCAGCATGAAGGTGACCGAGCAGATCGATGCGATGGAGGTGAGCGGCACCAACCCGTTCCGGTACCTGGTGGTCACGCGCGTGTGGAGCACCACCTTGATGATCCCGGTGCTCATGGTGATCAGCGACGCCATCGCCATCTGGGCCACTTGGATCGGCGTGAACATCAAGGACGACGTGAGCTGGGGCCTGTTCTACCGCCAGGTCTTCGAGTCGCTCGAGTTCTCCGACTTCCTCCCCGCCCTCATCAAGAGCTATTTCTTCGGCTTCGCTATCGGCATCGTGGGCTGCTACCGGGGCTATGGCACGGAAAAGGGCACCGAGGGCGTCGGTCAGGCCGCGCATTCAGCGGTGGTCACGGCTTCACTGCTCATCTTCATCCTGGACCTGATGGCCGTGCAGGTCACCGATATCCTGGGCCTGAACTGAGATGGACGCGCAGACAAGCCTGGAACATGCAGCGACGGGCATTACCGATGAGCGCGTGGTGGAGGTGCGCGGGCTGCGCAAGGCCTTCGGCAGCAATGTGGTCCTGGACGGATTCGACCTGGACCTGCGCCGTGGCGAGAACCTCATGGTGCTTGGCAAGAGCGGCAGCGGCAAGAGCGTGCTCATCAAGTGCATCATGCGACTGCTGCAAGCCGATGCCGGCACGATCCGCGTGCTTGGGCAGGATGTGCTGACACTCGACCAGGAGGCCCTCGATCGCCTGCGTGTGCGGATCGGATTCCTTTTCCAGAGCAGCGCGCTCTACGACAGCATGACGGTGGAGGAGAACCTCGAGTTCCCGCTGCGGCGCCATTGGATAACGCGTGACCCGAAGCAAACCGATGCCCTGGTGGATGAGGTGCTCAACGCTGTGGGCCTGCCGCAGACGCGACGCATGTACCCTAGTGAGCTCAGCGGCGGCATGAAGCGCCGCATCGGCCTTGCGCGCACGCTCATCCTGAAACCCGAGGTCGTGCTCTACGACGAGCCCACTACCGGCCTTGACCCCATCACGGGCAAGGAGATCGTGGAGCTGATCCTAAAGCTGCAGCGCGCCTACAACACATCGTCCATCATCATCTCGCACGACCTCAATGTGGCCAAGCTCGCCGCCAACCGAATCATCGTGCTGCACGAAGGCCGCAACCATGTGGAGGGCAGCTACGCCGATCTTCGCGCCTCCAACGATCCCGTGGTGCGCTCATTCTTCATCTTCATGTGATGTCCAAGGAAGGGAACGTCGCCGTGCGCCTCGGTCTTTTCGTGCTGGTCGGCACGGTGCTGCTCGTGCTCGGCCTTTATCTGTTGGGGAGCAAGCGCGGCCTTTTCAGCAGCACCATCACGGTAAGCGCTGAGTTCCGGCAGGTGGGCGGTTTGCGTCCCGGCAACAATGTGCGCTACGCGGGCATCAATGTGGGCACGGTGGAGCGCCTCTCCATCATGAACGACAGCACGGTACGGGTCGATATCGCCCTGCGCGAGGACCAAGCGGCCCACATCCGCTCGAATGCGATCGTGAGCATCGGGTCCGACGGCCTCATGGGGAACAAGCTCATGAACATCGAGCCCGGCGATGGCCCCGGCGAGCCCGTGACCGACGGCTCCATGCTGCATACGTCGATTCCATTGGATACCGACGCCATGCTGGAAACGCTCGACCGCACCAACGAGAACCTCGCCGCCATCACCTCTGATCTGCGGCAGCTGGCAGAACGCCTGAACAGGCCTGGAAGCGTGCTCGACCTCTTCAGCGACACGGTGCTCGCGGCGCAGTTGCGGGGCTCGCTCTCGGAATTGAATGCCTCGGCCCAAGCGGCGCAATCAGCCACCGAGCAGGCCAATGCCCTCATCGCGGACGTTCGCGGCGGGAAGGGGGCGCTGGGCACACTCATTGGCGATCCAGTTGCCGAGCAGCAGGTGAAGGGCCTGCTCCAGCAGTTGCAGCTGCTCAGCGACTCGCTGTCAAGCGCTGCTGGTGAGGTGGAGCGCTTCAGCACCGGGCTCAATGATCCTAAGGGCCTCGCGCATGCCCTTACGCAAGACACCATTGTCGCCAGCGATGTGCGCCGCTCCCTCGCCAACCTGGAGCAAGGCAGCGAGCTCCTCAACGAGAACCTGAAGGCGCTGCAGCGCAATTGGTTCTTCAGGCGCTACTTCAGGGAGAAAGAGAAAGACCTGAAGCGCGACGGAAGCCCTAAGGACTAGAGGCAATCTCAAAAATGCTTTCGGAAGCGAGCGAGAGGTATTTCGCGACCAGGCGAGGCGCGGAAGCCGAGCATAGTCAGGCACTCTGTGAGGCCTTCCGCAACGAAGCATAGGCGCGAAAGACCCTCGCGCAGCCCGAAGGGTGTTCTTGAGATAGCCTCTAGGGTAGGAAGCGCGCGCGCTCTTCCTGCGTCGGCAATCGGCACACCTCGCGCTTCCCGAACCACTTGTACCGGTTGAGCGCCACCCAGTCGTACACCGCATCGCGCAGCGCACGGGGGAAGATGAACCAGAGGCGATGCAGGGTGCGCCAACCGCCCAGGTCGATGAGGATACGGAGCGCGGCGGTGGACCGGGTGAGCACAACGCCCTCGCGGAGGTAAACCACGCTGCTCAGCGCATCAGCGAGGCCGATAGGCAGGCGATCATGCGCGGTACTGCCCTGAAGCGGCGCGAAACGGAACACGCCGCCACGGTCGATCCGCAGCAAGCGATCCACGAAGCGGTTGCACAGTCCGCACACGCCGTCGAAGAAGATGATGCGTTCCCGGGCTTCGGCCATTCCGGGCACAAGGTCCGAATGCCGACCGACCCTTCGCCGTTCCTGCGTGATTCTGTGCCGCTCCCCGAACGGCATGTCCCTTTCAACTAAGAATGTGGCCAAGAAACTAAAAACATAGTTATCATTGTCGCCATGGAGCGATTGACAAAAGCGGAAGAGCAGGTGATGCAGGTGCTTTGGAAGCTGGGGCCATCCTTCGTGAAGGACGTGGTAGCGGCCATGCCGAAGCCGCGGCCGGCGGTGACCACGGTGAGCACCATCGTGCGCATCCTGGAGGAGAAGGGCTATGTGGGCCATGAGGCCTTCGGCCGCAGCCACCGCTATCATGCACTGCTGAACAAGGACTCGTATGGGCAGGGCAACGCCAAGCGCTTGCTGAAGGATTATTTCGGAGGATCTCCCCGGCAGTTGCTGAGCCACTTCATCGAGCGCGAGGAGCTGGACGCGCAAGAGTTGGAGGAACTGCTGAAGCTCATCCAAGCCAAAAAGAAGAACCGCTGATATGGACGCCCTGATCTACTTCCTGAAAGCGAACCTCGTGTTCGTCGTGCTCCTCGGCGCCTACCTTCTGCTGCTGCGGCGCGAGACCTGGTATGCCGCGCGCCGATTCTGGCTACTTGCGTCCGCCTTGCTCGCCATTACGCTGCCCCTGCTACCCTCGGGCCATCTGGCCACAACGGTCATGACGATCCACTTACCTGAAGTCGGAATTTCCAATTCAGCGTCGCCCGGAGCGCACAACACGGATTGGTTGCGCATCGCAACGGTCGCGCACCTGGCAATCACCACTGTGCTGCTCATCATGTTGATCGCGCGTTGTGTCACCGCCTTTCGCGCTGTAGCGTCAGCTTCAAACGAAGCGCGCTCCTTCTTCCAGCAGATCCACATCCCGGCATCGGCCACGGAGCAGGACCACGTTGCGCTGATGGCCCACGAACACGCGCATGCATCGCGCGGGCATTCATTCGATGTGCTCCTCTTTGAGGCAGCAGCCGCGCTCTTCTGGAGCAATCCGGCATGGCGGCTGGCTTTGCGTGAGCTGCGGCTGGTGCACGAACTGGAGGCCGATTCCATTGCCCGGATGAGCCATCCCCACTACGAGGCCCTGCTGCTCGCCCAAGCATTCGGGGTGCCCACGGCCTCGCTCCTCAATTCGTTCGGATCAAACAACCTCAAACTCCGCATGACCATGTTGAAGAACACCCGTTCCCCGCGCCTTGCACGCCGAAAGCTCCTGCTCGGCTTCCCGCTGCTTGCCTTCGCTGTGGCGCTGTCCTCCTGGCAGGCTGCCCCTGCCACCATCGCTCCTGCACCTGAGGCGAAGACCTTTCCTGGAATCGACCAGCAACCGGAATTCCCCGGTGGACAAGAGGCCTTGATCAAGTACATCGGGGCGAATCTCACTTACCCTGCTTCCGCGAAGAGCGACCGCGTGGAAGGCAAGGTGTTCGTGGTGTTCACCGTGAAGTCCAACGGTCAGGTGGCCGATGCCTCCGTGAAGCGTGGCGTGCGCGAGGATATCGACAACGAGGCCCTCCGTGTGGTGCGGAGCATGCCCGCATGGAAGCCCGCTCAATCCGGCGGCAAGGCGGTGAGTGCGCAGATGACCCTGCCCATCGCATTCAAGCTTGAATAAGGGCGATCGTCACATGCATCGGACGGCGCAAGCAAGGCCTTGCGCCGTTCTTCATTCATGTCCCCTTGCTCCACCTATCGCTTCTTGCGCGACGCCCCCTCAATAATCGCCGTCTTCTTGTGGGCCTTCGCTGCGCTCACGCTCATGAAGCGACCGGTTATCGCGCTACGGCCGAGGCCGGCAGGCTTCTTTGTGCTGGCGGTTTTCTTGGCAACTGGTTTCTTCGCCATGACTTCCTTTTCAGCCAATGTATCCGATCATGCATTGACCGGGAATGACGGATGACAGTCGGAAGCGCCGGCAAAGCTTGCTGAGGAGTGAACCTTTTTGCAATGCGGAAGAACGGGCCTTCAACTAGCGGGGGCCGGTTCGCAAGAACCGGCCCCCGCCATATTGTATGAGTGCGTCCTCAGCGCTGGATCACCAGCCGCTCGGTGTGGATCGCGCTGCCGGCCGCGATGCTCACCAGGTACATGCCGTTGGCCAGTTCCCCGTTCAGGGCGATCGTGGTGTTCACGAAGCCGTCCTGCACCCCGATGGTGCGCTGAGCCACGCGCTTGCCGAAGCTGTCGTAGATGTCCACGTTGATCGACTCAACACCCTCTTCCACATTGCTCAGGCTCACGAAGAGCTGGTCGCCGTTGTTGGGGTTCGGGTACAGTCCCACGCTCCGCTCGGACTGACCGGCTGCGCTTGAAGAGCTCTCCTCAGCCATGCCGAAGCTGCACGTGGTGGTGAGCAGGCAGATATCGCCGTAGGGGTCGCTGCTGTGGCACCAGGTAGCGCCATTGTCGAAGCTCGCGCGCACATCAACTTCGTAGGTCTTGCCGCAGGTGAGGCCAGCGGTGTTCACGAAGTACTGGCCAGTGGCGCTGGTCTTCACGATGGTGATGTTTTCCGATGGGATGCGGAAGCGGAACTGGTAGCGGTTCGCGTTCACCCAGTTGCAGTTGTTGTTCATGCGGCGCACCGGCTTGGCGTGCACGTACACGTTGTTGCCGATGGCGCGGTTCTGTCCGCAGCTCAGGTATTGGTTGCCGGGCAGGTCCATGAGCTTGGTGCGGGGGCACTGGGCTCCAGCGCTGTTGAGCATGAAGCGGCAGGCAGGTCCCCAGGCGTTGTAATCGCCGTTCACGCGGCCGCGCACCTTCACGTTGTAGAACTGATCCTCCTGCAGCTGGTTGCCGGCCCAGCCATTGATGCGGAAGTGGCAGGCACGGGTGTCGCTGGGGGGCAGTCCGTTGCTCGTGTTGTGGCTCTGGAAGCGCTTGAAGCTGTAGCCGCCGTTGGGCGCGAACCACCACATCTGATAGCCGCTGTTGGCGTTGTTCACGCCGTACTCATTGCTCACGTCCTGATTGCCATTGGCCACTACGTATTCACCGCCACAGGGGCTGGTCTTCCAATCGCGCTTGTCGCAGCTGGTGAAAATCAGCCGGTCGGTGCCCACGGGCAGGCAGAAGCCCTCGTTGCCATCGATCTGGCTGGTGGCCCCGCTAGTGAATCCGCCTTCGCCGAAGATTCCGTACTGGTTATCGATGAGGCGCACGCTGCTGTTGATCTTCAACAGATAGCCGCCATTCACGATGCCGTCGCCGCCACCGTCAGTGACCACGAGGTAGAAGCAGCCATCGGGCAGGCAGGTGGCTTCGGAACCGTTGCCGATCAAGGCGCCGCCGCCGCTCTGCACCAGGATGTTGGTGCCTTGCTCGAAGATCTGCCACGCGAGGTCGTCGTTGCCATCGGCCTGGTACACGAAGTCGAGGTCGGTGGTGCATGTGATGCCTGTTGGCGTTCCAGCGCAGGCGCAATCCGATCCTACCACATCATTTTCGGTGCTTGAGTTGTTGTCGTTGCACGCTGTGCCGGGCTCGGGCCCGCCGGGGCAGAGGTCACTTGCGTCGCATGTGCCGTCCTGGTCCGCATCGGCGAAGGTGCCGGCACAGAGGCAGTTCGCGTCGAAGACATCGCCGGTGGTGCAGTCGTCGTTGTCGTTGCACGCTGTGCCGGGCACTGCTGGTCCGCCTGGAACACCGTTGCAATCATTGCCCAGCAGGGTGCCCTCGCACAGGCAGTTCTCCTGGATGATGTCGTTGATGGTGGCGCCGTTGTTGTCGTTGCAGGCGGTTCCGGGTTCCGGTCCACCGGGGCAGAGGTCATCGGCGTCGCAGGTGCCATCGTTGTCGGCATCGGCGAAGGTCCCTGCGCACTGGCAGTCGTTGCCGATCACATCGCCGGTGGTGCAGTCATCGAGGTCATCACATGCCGTTCCGGGCTCAGGCCCACCGGGGCATAGGTCGTTGGCATCACAGGTGCCATCGCCGTCCGCATCCGCGAACGTATGCGTTACCACCCCATTGAGGCACAGGTCCATGGTGCATGGATCGCCATCATCCACGGTGACCTGTGTGCAGGAACAGCCATCGGTGTTCACGCCTTCGCCCGTTGGTGTGTTCGCGCAATCATCGTTGGCGTCACATATGCCATCGGCATCCGCATCCGCGATTACCCCGACGCAATTGCAGTTCGCGTCGTACACATCACCGGTCGTGCAGTCGTCACTGTCGTTGCAGGAAGTTCCAGGAAGCGCAGGTCCGCCGGGCACGCCGTTGCAATCATTGCCCAGCAGTGTGCCCGCGCATACGCAGTTCGCCAGGATGATGTCGTTGGTCGTCGCACCGTTGCTGTCATCGCACGGCGTGCCGGGTTCCGGTCCACCAGCGCATAGGTCGAAGGCGTTGCAGGTTCCGTCCCCATCATCATCGTAGCAATGGATGCGGTAGCTCACACCGCAAGTGCCGTCCTTCACGATCAAGCGGTAGATGGAACCCGCTGCTAGTGATGGAATTGTGAACGTCGTAGTTACCGGTGTGGAGGAACCGCCGACAGGAACTGTGAACGAACCGAACAGCGTGCCCGGATTGTTTCGGACCTCCAAGGGCATTGAACCTGCGCCGACACCCACATGCTCAGCACTGATGGTCACAGACCACGGTCCGCCTGGATGCGTGAACGCGTAGTAGTCATCATCGGTGGTGTTGTAGAACGCGATATGACCCTGTTGTCCAGCTGCGTCCAGGTCCATGGGAGTTCCGGGGCTGCTGTTGTTCGGCTCGGGGTCATTGGCATAAACAGGCGGTGTTACGGTCCAACTAACGCGGTATGAGGCACCGCAGACGTTGCTGGCCAGGTTCAAATAGTAGGGAAGCGACGCGCCACGGCAACTCAGGCTGAAGGAGGTGCTGGCAGGAGTCGAGCTGGCTCCCACCGCAGCGTCCCAGGTCGCCAGTGTGGTTCCAGTGCTCACCGAGATGCGCGCGTCAATGGTCTCCGTCGTGGAGGGGCCAGTGTGTTCCGCTTCGATCGTCACATGCAACACGCCATCTGTCGGGAGGTTGATGCGGTAATAATCGTTGTTCTCACCGCCACCGAAATTGAGCTGACCGGTCATCGGTGTTGATTCGGGCAGAACGATCGCGGATGACGTTGAACCGTTGGATTCCACATCATTGGCGAAGACCGGCGCGGCCATGGTGTACTTCCAGCGGTAGCTGGTGCCGCACGCATGGGAGGTAAGACGCACATCGTAATCCGTGGTGGATGTGCGGCAGGGTATGCTGAAGGTACTCGTTACAGGAACCCCGTTCGCGCCCACAGGTACGGTCCAGAATTGGATCGTGTTGCCCGCCGTGGTGTAAAGCCGAAGCTCCATCGAATCCGCAACGGCACCCGCATGTTCGGCGTCCACCGTGAAGATCATCGTACCGTTCGTAGGCGCTACGATGTTGTACAGGTCGTAGTCTGTCTGGGAATCGAACTCGACATGGCCGGTCTGGTAGGTGTCATGCGCCACCGGCGAACCGACGCCTCCGGGCGTTTGGTTGTTCGGTTCGGTATCGCCAACGAAGAAGGGTGCGGCCATGGTGTATTTCCATTTGTAGCTGGTACCGCAGGCGTAGGAGGAGAGGCGCACGTCATAATCCGTAGTGAACCCACGGCAGGGGATGTTGAACGTACTGGTGATCGGAACGCCGTTCGCCCCCACCGGGATGTTCCAGAACTGAATGGTGGACCCCACCGTGTTGATAAGCCGGAGCTGCATGGAGTCCGGTACTGCCCCTACATGCTCGGCTTGCACCTCGAAGGTCATCACCCCATTGATCGGTGGAACGATGTTGTAGGTGTCGTAAGGGCCCAGGTTGTAGAACTCCAGATGACCCTCGGCGTACGTGTCATGGGCCAGGCCCCCGCCATCGTTCGCTTCCACATCGTTCGCGAAGAGGGGGGGTGTTACCGTGTAGCTGATCCTGTAGGATGTTCCGCAGATGCTGGAGCTTATTTGCAGGTAATAGGGAACGGTGCTCCCGAGACATGTCTTGCTGAGCACAGTACTGAGCGCGATCGAACCAGCGCCGATCGGGGCGGTCCAGGTTTGTAGCACGGTGCCTGTGCTGATGTATAGCTGCACCGTGACGATCGCACTCGCCTCCACCCCGGCGTGTTCGGCCTCAATGGCCACGTTCAGGATCCCATCCTCCGGAAGGTTCGCGCGGTAGACATCATCATTATCGCCGAAGTAGAAGTTCAAGTGGCCATCCTTGGTTTGCGCCGGGGTAAGCAGGATGGCCTGGCTGGTGCTGTTGTTCGGCTCCACATCGTTTGCGAAGACCGGTGATGTTACCGTGTAGCTGATCCTGTAGGATGTTCCGCAGATGCTGGAGCTCAGTTGCAGATAGTAGGTGCCCGTATTGCCCCGGCATGTCTTGTTGAGCGTGGTGCTGAGCGGGATCGAACCAGCGCCCACCGGCACGGTCCAGGTCTGGAGGACGGTACCAGTGCTGACGAACAGTTGCACCGTGACCAGCGCGTTGGTTTCCGTTCCAGCGTGTTCGGCCTCAAGGGTCACGTTCATTACTCCATCTCCGGAAAGGTTCGCGCGGTAGACATCGTCATTGTCACCGAAGTAGAAGTTCAGGTGTCCTTCTGCGACTTGTGATTCAGGGAGCACAATGGACTGCGAAACGCTGTTGTTGGGTTCCGCATCCTGCGCGAATACCGGTGGCGTCACCGTGTAACTGATACGGTAGGAAGTTCCGCAGATGCTGGAGCTCAGTTGCAGATAGTAGTTGCCTGAATTGCCGCGGCATGTTTTGCTGAGGAGGGTGCTTATCGGAATGGCGTTGGCCCCTATCGGTGCGGTCCAGGTTTGGAGCACGGTACCAGTGCTGATGTAAAGTTCGATGGTCATGAGTGCGTTGGTCTCGACACCGGCATGTTCCGCTTCGATGGTCACGTTCAGGATGCCATCACCGGAGAGGTTCGCACGATAGGTATCGTTGTTATCACCACCGGGGAAGTTCAACTGTCCTTGCGCGGTCTGCGTTTCCGGCAAAATGAAGGCCTGTGACACGCTGTTGTTCGGCTCGGTGTCGTTGGCGAACACGGCCGGTGTTAGCGTGTACATCAGTTTGTATGAAGCACCGCATACGGATGATTGCAGGCGCAGGTCATATCCGGTGCCGCCGTTGAGGCAGGTGCGGCTGAACGAGGTGGTGACAGGTACCCCATTGGCACCAACCGGGAAGCTCCAGGTCTGCAACGTGGTTCCGGCGGTGCTCAAGAGCACCATGGTAATGGTCCCGGGAACAGCACCTGTGTGTTCGGCCTGCAATTCCACGTTCACCTTGCCATTGAACGGAGGCACGATACGGTAATGGTCGTAGGTGCTCTCGGTGTCGAAGGCGAGATGGCCTTCGGTGTAGGTATCAATGGCAAGTGGCGTACCTGGCTGGCTGTTGTTCGGTTCAGTGTCCGCTGCGAATAGCGGCGGTGTCATCGTGTATTTCCAGCGGTAGGAAACACCACAGGTGACATCCGAAAAACGCAGATCGTAATCGGTTATGTTGCTGCGACAGGGCACGCTCACCAGTGTTGTATGTGCAACGCCGTTCGCACCGACCACCATGGTCCATGACTGGATGGTGCTGCCCGCGGTGGTGAGCAGCGTGACATTGACGGTGCCGGGGCTTGCACCGGTGTGCTCCGCGTGCACCTCGATGTTCATCACACCATTGGTAGCTGGCACCAGGTTGTAGATATCGTCGTCGGTCTGGTTGTCGAAGCCGATCTGGCCCTCGTACCAGGTGCTGTCCGCTTCGGTGCTGCCACCATAGGTTTCATTCGGTTCCGCATCGATGGCGAAGAGCGGTGCGGTCATGGTGTACTTCCAGCGGTAGGAGACGCCGCAGGTGACATCCTGGAAGCGGAGATCATAATCCGTCGTGAAGCTGCGGCAGGGCACGCTCACCATGGTGTCAACGGGAACGCCGTTGGCGCCCACCGTCATGACCCATGATTGTATCGCGATCCCGGCGGTGGTGAACAGTGCAACGTTGACGGTGCCCGGGCTTGCTCCAACGTGCTCCGCTTCCACCTGGATGTTCATCACGCCATTGTGGGCCGGAACGAGGTTGTAGTAGTCATCGTCGGTCTGATCGTCGAAGCCGATCTGGCCCTCGTACCATGTGCTGTCCGCTTCGGTGCTCCCACCCGCGCTGTTGTTCGGTTCCACATCATTGGCGAAGAACGGAGCGGTCATCGTGTATTTCCAGCGGTACGAAACACCACAGGTCACATCCTGAAAACGCAGATCATAGTCCGTCGTGAAGCTGCGGCAGGGCACGCTCACCACGGTGTCAACGGGAACGCCGTTGGCGCCGGCCGTTATTGTCCAGGACTGGATGACAATGCCTGCGGTGGTGAACAGTGTGACGTTGACGGCGCCCGGACTTGCTCCAACGTGCTCCGCCTCCACCTGGATATGCATCACGCCATTGTGGGCAGGAACTAGATTGTAGTAGTCATCGTCGGTCTGGTTGTCGAAGCCGATCTGGCCTTCGTACCAGGTGTCGTGTGCTTCCGTGCTTCCTCCTGCGCCATTGTTCGGTTCCAGATCATTGGCGAAGAGCGGTGCGGTCATCGTGTACTTCCAGCGGTAGGAAACACCGCAGGTCGTGGTAGCGAAGCGCAGGGCATAGTCGGTTGTGGAGCTTCGGCAGAGAATGCTCACGGTCGTTGTCGTGGCCGTGCTGTTCGCACCCACCGGCACGCTCCAGGTCTGAATGGTGATGCCGGCCGTCGTATACAGCACCATATCGATGGTCCCCGGGCTTCCGCCCACGTGCTCGGCCTGCACCTCGATGTTCATGACGCCGTTGTGAGGCGGCACGATGTTATAGTAGTCATAGGTGCTCTCACCGTCGAACTGGAGATTGCCGTCCACGTAAGTATCATGGACCGTTGGCGCACCCGGCGCTCCGTTGTTCGGCTCCGCATCGCCCGCGAAGAGCGGTGGCGTTACTGTGTATTTGAAACGGTACGATGTTCCGCAAACCGATGAGTTGATCCGGATGTGATAGTTATTCACGGTGCTTCTGCAGGTGATGCTCATCGCGCTGCTCACGGGAATGCTGTTCGCGCCGACGGTGACTGGCCAGGTCTGCAGAACAGAACCTCCGTTGTTGAGCAATGCCACGGTCATCGTGCCGGGTGTCGTGCCCGCGTGCTCGGCCTGTACGTCGATGTTGAGTATGCCGTTCGTGGGAAGCAGGATGCGGTAATAGTCGTAGGTGCTCTCACCATCGAAATTGTTCCGGCCATCCTGGTCCGTGTCATACGCCAACTGCGTAGCGCTCAGGCCAATCCCGTCGTTGGGTTCGGGATCGTCCGCGAAGACCGGCGGCAGCATGGTATACGAGAACGCGTAGTTGGTGCAGTGTGCGGTGCCCGGGTTATCCACCGCGATGCGGTAGGACCCAATGGCTAGACAGAGGAATTCGAATTCACCGGAGATCGGAACATTGTTCGCACCGGCTGGCAGGATGAAGGTGCCCAGAGTGGTCCCTGCGCTGTTGAGTATGCGGAAGGTCACACTGAGCGAAGAAGGACCGGTGTTGGATAGGCAAGCCTCCACGCGCAACACACCCTGCGTGGTGGTGGTAAAGCTGTAGTGATCAACGGTATTGTCTGGAAGCGAACACGGGCCTGTGATGCCGCTCACCGGCGTGTCATAGGCAATGGCATTCGCGGTAGCAGCGGTATTATTGAGTTCGGTCTCGACCACATCAGCGCATGCACAACTGGTCGTGGGGTTGTTGATCGTCAGGTTCGTTCCATTGTCCGTACCCTCCACGATGGGGTTGCTGCCCACCACGCGGATCCTGTATCCACTTCCCGGCGCGGTGCCGGCGGGTATGCTGGCGTTGATCGTACCGTTGCCGGTGCCGCTGAGCGTGCCAATGGTCACGGGACTGGCGAAGCTGCCAGAGGCGCTGGAGAGTTCGGCAGTGAAGGTGTTACCGGTGCTGAACGCGCCTGATACAGTGAACGGCACGCTCACCGCCTGGTTGGTGCAGATCGGTCCGTTGATCGCCCCCGTGATGATCGAGCGATCCTCGAACTTGACAAGGAACGCATCCCTGATGCCAGCTAGGGAATTCTGGTACCCGTTCGCCGCGATCGAGGATGTGGAGTTGGTGGTGCCGGCTATGAGTACGTTCCCTGTGGCATCCACCGTGCATTGAACAGTGGTATTGGCCCATACTCCGTCTACAGGACCACCGTCAGCGTCAGGTCCGCCATAGTAGGTGCCCCAAAGACGGTTCCCGAGAGGATCGAATTTGACGAGAAAGGCGTCTGTTGCTCCTCCGCCATAGGTGTTCTGGTGGCCATTGCTCGCAATGGCGCTCGCCGAAGCGGTATATCCGGCTAGGAACGAATTACCGGCGGCGTCAACGCCGCAGGAATAGCCAAGCTCCACACTGCTTCCGCCATAATATGAACCCCAGAGCCTTGTGCCCGTCGTGCTGAATTTCGCGATGAAGGCATCCGCCGTTCCACCCCCATATGCGTTCTGGTGGCCGGCGGCAGCGATCCCGGACGTGGACGATGTTTGCCCGATGAGGAATGCGGTCCCATTGGCTTCAACGGCACATCGGAACCCACGGTCGTAGCCCCCGCCTCCGTAATAAGTTGCCCAAACGCGCGATCCGCTGGGTGTGAATTTGGCGAGGTAGGCATCTCCACCACCTCCTGCGTGCGAATTCTGGAACCCACCGCTTGCGATGCTGGTGGTGGACTCCGAGAAACCGGACAAGTAGATGTTCCCGCTTGCATCCACACTGCAGGATTCACCGACATCGATCTCGTTCCCACCATAGTAAGTTGCCCAAAGACGGGTTCCACTTGAATTGAATTTTACAAGGAAGGCATCATCAGTTCCGCCGCCGAATGAGTTCTGGTGTCCACCCGAAGCGATCGCGGTGGTGGAGGTGGTCTCGCCGGTCATGATCACATTTCCAGAGGGATCCACGGCGATATGGAAACCACGGTCGGAGCCTGTGCTCCCATAGTAGGTCGCCCATATTCGGGTACCGCTGGCTGTGAACTTCACCAGGAAGCCATCATCACCTCCCCCGCCGTGTGTATTCTGATGCCCACCGCTGGAGATGCTGGCAAGGGAGTTCGTTGTACCCACGAGGTATACGTTCCCGCTGGCATCCGCAGCACAATGGAAGGCGAGATCGTAATCGTCCCCTCCATAGTACGTGCTCCACAAGCGTGTTCCGCTCGCGTTGAACTTCACCAGGTAGGCATCAGATAGCCCACCCAACGTGGTCTGGTGGCCACCCGCTGCAATGCCATTGTTGGATTCCGTGAAACCTGCTAGGAACACATTCCCACTGGCATCCGTGGCGCAGGACCAGCCATAGTCATCCCCAGTGCTGCCATAGTACGTGCCCCAGAGGCGCGCCGGATCAATGATCAGCGTTCGGCTGGGATCGTGGTTCTCTACCGCAAAACGCAGCGTATTCCCTTCGAGCACGAAGCTTGTCGCCACTTCCTTTCCATCCTGGAAACTCACCGGCCGCTCCTCCGTGAAGCTGCCCATTCGGTTACCGTGGATCAAGTTGCCATCGGCGTCAACAGATAGTTCCTCGTGGTGCTCGTAGCGCATGCGGATCTGGCCCGGATCCGCGCCAGGCCGTACTACGAAATCGTACTTCATGCCCTTCGCCGTGGTGTACACCACCCAGTCGATGCCCGGATAGATCTCATGATAAGTCACCTTGCTATAGCTGCGCACATCCAGTGCATTATGCTTGTAGTAGTGGGTGTAGTCCTCACTTCCTCCTTCGGTAGTGATGCGGGCGCCTGGATCGGCACCTACCAGTACCATGTCCATTCGGAAGGTCTCCAATCGCACTTGGTCGCCCATAGGCGCCATTTGCTTCGGCGCCCCGCGATCATTGCGCGAAGCAGCGCCCCCGTCTTGAGAGCTTTGTGTAAAGTGCAGGCGACTGAACTGGTAGGCGATACCGTTCTCCAGCAGGAAGAGCTGCGTGTTCCCTTGCGAAAGGCGGTAACGCACAAAAGGTGCGGCAGCGCCATCCGTGGTGCGCACCTGCCCTTTGTTTTCCTCGAAGCCAGCGGTCGTGCTTGCAAGGTTCTCCAACATAGCTGGCGTTGGCGGTGTACCCGCCGTGACAGCGATGCTCACTACGAGGCTAGCGAATAGGGTAGTGGTTCTCATGGGAAAGGGCTTGGGCGGTTGATTGGCGGCGGGGGTCATCTCCATATCGGGGTGCCTGCACAGATGTGAACACAGGTGTCCCGATTTTCTGGAAGGTGCGCTCCAGGAACAGGAATGCGGTGCCCAGAAACGAAGACCCCCGCCCATTGGGCAGGGGTCCGAAGAACGAGAGGGGTCCGCTCAGTTCGCCTGTGCCGCCACGCGCACCTGCATGGGCAGGTTGCCGCTGGCATCCGCGCCCGTGGCTACCTCGGTGCGCTCAAAGTGCGGCACATGGGGCAGCGCGCCATCCTTGAAGGGGGATGCCGTTCCGTAGATGCCCATGTCCGTGCCATCGGTGCCCGCGCCTACGCCGGGGCAGATGTTCTGCAGGTGCAGGTTATCACTGAACTGGAAATCGGTGTCGCCTTCGTTGATGAAGATCGTGCCAATAGGAACTGCGAGGATGTTCCCGCTTTCAACGTAGCCGCTCATATTGCTCACCAGTGCGTCGCTCACCAGCAGATTGTTCGTGAACGTGGAGCCACCGCTTTGCCAGAACGGTGCGGAGGTGCGGGTGAAGACGCAATTGGAGATCGTTGCACCGCCGGCGTTGCCGATCCGTGTGCCGAGCCCGACGCAATTGAGCATGACCAGCCCGCCACCGTCGAAGCCCGATACCTCGGCGCCGGTGCCCGCCTGGTAGTCCAGGATGCAGCGCGTGAGCTGCGCGGCAGCCCCGTCCGCGCCGAGCAAGCGGTTGTGGAAGACGCACTCGGTGAACGCCACCGAGGATCCGGATGGGTCATCGACGCCGACATACACTTCTTCCTGGAAGGAGCACCGCGTGAACACCACGCTCACCACGGTCTGGTCCACAGCGGAAATGCCAAGGCCCACCGACGTATTCGCGGCCATATTGAAACGGATGCCGGTGAATGTGGATCCCGATGCCGCGCTCTCCAGGCGCATGAAGGTTGAACCGTCGGCAGAGGTGATGATCGTGCTGCTCGTTGCCTTGGTGCTGTCCGGAGCGATCCCTGCGCCGACGAAGTGCAGGGTCTTGCTTAGGGAGAACCCGGTCGGGAGCACGAAGCAGCCTCCGCTCAGGTAGAGGTCGCTGTTGGGCAGAGCTGCGGTGATGGCGCTGCTGAGGTCGCTGAATACCTGCGCGGTGCCTGCGTGCTGCACCACGATGCGTGCGTGCTGGGCCTGCGCGTGAAGGGCTGATCCGATCAACGCGAGGAGGATGAGTTTTCTGGTCATGGTCGTTCGGTTGATGGGGTTCATTGCTTCACGAAGGGCATTTGCATGGTGCGGTCATCGCTGGAGATGCGCAGCAGATACCTGCCTGGGGCAAGGAAGGAGGCATCCCAGCTGCGATGCGCGGTGCCTTGCACATTCCACGCACCGAGCGCTTGAACGGTACGTCCGCTGGCGTCCAGCACTTCGATGCTGAGGTCCTTGGCCATGGCCGCATCCACACGTAGGGATAGCTGGTCGTTCACCGGGTTCGGGAACAGCAGGTAGTTGCTCACGCCCGGGATCTCGTCCACACCGATGATGAAGTTGAAGCTGCTGCTCAACGGCACGCTCCACCCGCCGTCCGCATCACGGAAATGAATGGTGAAGGTGTGCGGCCCATCCGTGGTGGGCACGGGCAGCGCTTCGATCAGGTCAACCACACCTGCAGGACCGATGTCCGCAATGGTGCGGTCGTCAATCGCGTCGTCGATCCAGTATTCGTAGCCGGTGATCAGGCCACCGTTGCGGGTAAAGTTCTCCGTGAAGGGCACACTGCGCTCACCCTGTGCATCGATCGTGCGCACGGTCACGGTGTGGAATCCTACGGGCAATGCGGTTGCATCCAGCGGTGCGGTGATCAGTGGCGCCGGACCAGGCGTCACACTGGCCGTCGTGGCGTCGCCGATTTCATCATCGAACCAGTATTCAATCGCGCTCACCGTGCCGCTCCGTTGCACGAACAGGCTCGACCAGGGTGCGCTCCACAGCCCATCGGCATCGCGGAATTGGATGGTGGCGAGGTGATGGCCGGGTGCCAGCGAAGCGCTGTTCAGGATGATCTCGGCATCAACCGCAGGTGCAGGAGCCGTGTTCACAACCGTGGCATCCGCAATGTTGTCGTTGAACCAGTACCGGTACCCGGTGATGTTCTGGGCATCGGCGGTGCCCGCGCTGAGCAACAGCGCAAAGGCTGTCATCAGCTGCATATGGATAATGAAGGTTCGCATGGCTCAGTGGGTTTGTGCCGCCGTGCGGATCTGTACAGGCAATGCGCCGTTCCAGTCGGTGCTGGGAGCGATGGCGGCCTGGCTATAGTGCGGATTGTAAGGCACGTTACCCGGCTTGTAGGGCGAATGCGTACCGTACAGACCGGCGTCGTTGCCATCATTGGCCATGCCGATCGCGGGGCTGCCAGGGAGCAGGTGCCAATCGCTGGCGGGGTTAACGAAGATGGTCGCCGGGTCCGCGCCCAGGATATTGCCGCTTTCGGTGTGGCCCCCCATATTGCTCACGAGGGTAGCGCTCACGAGCAGGTTGTTCACGATCGTCATGCCGTTGCTTTGGTAGAAAGGAGCGCCGGTCCCGGTGAAAATGCAGTTGCGTGCGGTCGAGTAGTCGCAACCGTTCAAGCGTCCGCCGAGCACCACGCAGTTGCTTAGGAAGAGCCCACCTGTGCTGAAGCCGCTGATGGTGCCGTGGGTCGCATTGCCCGCGAAGGGGAAGAGGCAGCGCGTTACAACAGCCGATCCGCCGTATCCATAGAAGCGGTGCCGGAACACGCACTCATCGAAGGTGCTCGTGGAGCCCGCGTTGAGGTGCGTGTAGGACATGAACTCACAGCGCTGGAAGACCACGTTCGTCGGTGAGTAATCGGTGGTTCCGTTGCCGAACTGCATGACGTTGATGAACCGGATCCCCGTGAACGTGCTGTTCAAGGCGGCGGTGAGCACTTGCGTTGATCCCGTGGGAGCAATGGCGGTCAGGCCTGTCACGTTCGTGCTGTCCGGGTTCACGCCCGCGCCAATGAAGTGCAGGGTCTTGTCGAGCACGAGGTTGCCCGTTACGGTGAAGTTGCCACCGCTCAAGTAGAGCCGATCGCCGCTTTGGGCAGCGGCAACCGCAGCGGCCAGGTCGGTGTACACCTGTGGCGCGCCGCTGCCTTGCAGCACGATGCGCTGCAACTGGGCGCTTGCGCTCGTGCCCATAAGGAGGGCAAATGCGAGTAAGGAAAGGGTCCTGGTTTTCATGGGCTGAGATGTTGGGGTTCACTAGCACATCGGGGAGCATGGTTCGATGTGAACAGTACAGGCACTTACAATCCCTGCTCGAGCGGCCGATCTTATGAGAAGGACTGCGGATCGCCGCGACTCAGCGCTCGATCAACACGAGCTGCTGGTGCAGGACACGGCCATCCTGGGCGCGCACACGGGCTGCGTACACGCCAACGGGCAGATCGGCGACCTCCAACGGATCCAGGGTCGGGGCCGTTCTGAGCATCCGCCCGTCCGTTGCATAGAGTTCGACCACGGCGTTGATCGGGAACCCCGTGAACTGCAAGTGATGGCTGGCAGGATTGGGATGGATGAATGCGATGTCCTGTGCTGCTTCATGCACATCAGTGGATAGACCCAGCACATAGGGTTCCTGACCAACAG
The DNA here is from genome assembly GCA_016705545.1 of Flavobacteriales bacterium. Taxonomy (GTDB): domain Bacteria; phylum Bacteroidota; class Bacteroidia; order Flavobacteriales_F; family PHOS-HE28; genus PHOS-HE28. Next base: position 361,420 of record JADIYA010000001.1, on the reverse strand, counting down.
CGCTCATGTAATTCGCGCGGAAGAACATTTCACCATTGCAGCTCAGCATGGGGCCGGAATTCGACAATGGAGAAACAACATCGCTGCCTGGATAGAGGACCTCTTGGCTGCCGGAAGCGCTTCCATCCGTGCGCCAGAGCTGACGGCTGGTGCCATTGTAACCGGAGAAGTACAAAAGACCGTTGTGGCTGCACAGATACTCGGCGCTCGTGTAGGCCGGGGTTGGCAAGGGCAAGGCCACTGTGCCAGCCTGGGTTCCGTCGCTCTGCCAGATGTAGTTGCTCACAATGTTGTACGCCCGCAGATAGAGCAGGCCATTGTGCTCGGTCAGGTATGCAGGAAGGCTTGAATTGGTCCCGATGTAGATGTCCCTCACCACACCCGTACCCGCAACGGTGCCGTCCGTGGACCAGAGTTCATCGCCGGTAGCGCTGGTGCCCGCGCGGAAGAAGACCAGGTTGCCCACGGCGGTGTAGCTGGTTGGCGTTGTGCCCGAGCTTCCGGGGCCTGCGATGGTCTCCGCGATCATCTGCGTTCCCGCGAGCGTACCATCGCTCATCCACGGCTCCGCGCCGTTCGTTCCATCCGATGCCGTGAAGTAGATCTTGCCCGCATGCGACATCGGATTCTGGAATCCGCTGTTGTTCGGACCCGGATGGATGTCCATGAACAACTCGGTGCCGGCCGGCGTGCCGTCGGTGCTCCACAGCTCACGACCGGTGTCCGTTGCGTGCCCGCGAAAGAAGATGCGGTCGCCCAACGGAACGAAGGATATCCACTCCAGGAGGCCGGGCACGTCGGCAAGGGTGAGGGCGAGTTGAGTGCCGCCTTCGGTGCCATCGGTGGTCCATAAGCGCACGCCGTTCGCAACATCGTTGGTCGTGAAGTAGATCGCTCCATCCACGTCCATGAAGGTCATGGGGAAGGAAGACCCGCTGCCCGGTTCGATGTCCTTCACCATCACGGTGCCGGCCTCGGTTCCGTCGGTCTTCCAGAGCTCGGTACCATTCACGCCATCGTTCGCACTGAAATAGACCACGCCGCCGATGCATGTGAATCCACCCGGATTGCTTGCGCCGTTGGGATTGATGTCCTTGAGCAGGACGGGAACCTGGGCGGTGGAGGCTGCGGCCAGGACGACCGTGCAGATGAGCAGTGTAGAGCTTCGTGCGCGCATGGGAAATGATTGCGGTTCTGCATCACATCGGGGATGATAACGGATCGTGAACGATCGGCCGCTCACTCCTTCATCACCGAGAGCGTCTCGGCGCCTTGCGCCCAAGAGATGCGCAGGCGGTAGAGCCCCGCGGGCAGGCCGGCCATGTCGATCTCGTTCGCTCCTGCCCGAAGAGTGGCTTGCCGCACTGATCGGCCTTGCGCGTCGAAGAGGTCCACCGACCGGTCCTCGTTGGCCCACGGGCCTTGCACCGTAAGCACCGATCGTACTGGATTCGGGTAGGCCGCCGTTCGGATGGTGCTCATGATCATGGCAACAGCTTCGCTCCAGGTCACTGTGCCATCAAGGTCGGTCTGCCGCAAGCGGTAGTAGCTCAGGCCATGAAGCGGCGCGCGATCTTCAGCCGCATAGTTCGTCAGCATCGGGGTGGTGCCCATGCCTTCCACCTCGGCGATGGCCTCGAAACGCACACCATCGCTGCTCCGCTCCACATGGAAGCCCGCGTTGTTCAGCTCAGAGGCCGTGGCCCATTGCAGTTGCACTTGGCCGCCATGGGGCATTGCGGAGAAGTGGAGCAGCTCCACGGGAAGCATGGCGAACGACGCCATGCAGTTGGTTGCACCACCGCCACCCGTGCCACCGATGTATTGGGCTTGGCAGAACGGCGTAAGCACCAACAATCCTATGGTCAACGCTTTCCTCATGGCATGGTGCGTCCACCGCGTCCACCATGTCCCCTGCCGCGGAATGGGATCTCCTGAATAGCGAATGTGCGATCGGAAATGCGCAGGCCTCCCACCCCGGTATAGTAGCAACCACCCCTGCTGCCCGTTCCTGCCGCTGTGATGCCAGGCCATGACGTCGCATCATGCTGGCCAAAGGCGTTCAATGCCCCATTGCCGTGCGAGCCGTTGAATGCACGGCCTTGCGGTAAGCCAACGCTTACAACGAACTCCTCCACATTGCCGGATAGCTCCATGGCACCGTAGTAACCTGCTCCAGCCGTGGTCCTGCCACTGTTGGAGCCATGACCAGCGAGGATGCCAACGCGCAAGGGACCCTTCGTCACATCGCCACCAGGGCCGGTTGTGATGTTGTAGGCGCAGTTCCCCGCAGTGGTCGAATAGTTTGTTGCGATCTGCTCGTTGTTCTGCCCGGAACCGGTCAAGCCATATATGGTGTTGGCGATGGTCGTAGTCCCCCAAGCGTATTGGAGGGCTACTGGTGCCGCTGTTCCACGACAGGATTTCTCGAACTCGAACTCGGTCATCGGGCGCAACCCGCTCCAATCAAGGTACGCAGCAAGGTCCGGCCAGCTCAAGAAATTGCATGTGATCCATTGCCCATCCGTTGTTCCGTTGCCGATTCCATTCCCGTTCAAGTCGCAATAGAAGTCGATGGGGTCTGTTGCGCTCACGATGGCCGCGCATCGTATTCCGTTACGGTTGATCAATGTGGCGGAATTCCCCATGACGTACCGGTTTGTGACAGTTGTAACTCCTGTCGCGATGTTCGCGCCTACCCGTGAAGCCTGTTGAGCACGGGTGAGCCTGTTGAGGAATGCCATGTAATCTCCTTGCGTCACCTCGTACTTCATGCAATAGAATGCGGTGAAGCCCTTCGGGAAGGCAGCGGGAATCGGCCCGCTTACATCGCCACCCGTACCGAAATCGAGATCGGCCTGGTAGATGAGATTGCCGGTTGCCGTACCCACGGCTATGGCTCCCTCACTGGCGATGAGGTAGGTGCTCGATGGCGTGGGGGAGGTATAGAAGCGGTATTGACCGCCTCCGTTGCCATCCCCCACCCGGAAGCTCCCGCCGGTTACGTACACCATCTCATGCCCGAAGGCGCACACTTCAATTGGCCCGCCGCTGCCAAGCCCTTGCGTGCCAAGATTCCAGCGCAACTCCACGTTGCTCGCCGTGAAGGTGCCCGTGCCATTCGCACTGCGGTAGATGAAAGCGCCCACACCGTAGTTGGTGGTGGCGTTGTATGCCGCAGCCGGATTCAGCAGGCCCGTGCGGATCGTGCTTCCAGCTGGCGCGAGATGCGCTGCATCATTCGCCAGTCGCGCATGCTCCCAGATGCGGATGAAGCGGACCGTGGCGCCTGCCAGCGCTGTTGTTGGTGCTGCGCTGATCGTCACTTGCGTGGCGTTGGGGATCCCGGTGATCACCGTGTTCGTAGGGATCGCTCCAGTACCTGCCGTTCGCAGCACCGGCATGCCCACGCGCAATAGGGCCGTACTGCCCACATTCAAGGTGTTGCCGGTGCTGCTCACACCGGTGCGCGTGGGGTCGGCGTTGCCCACGCGGAACTTCAGGAAGACCCAGGCTGCGTCCCAATTCGCCGGCGCCGTGCTCACGCGCCAGCTGTTCTGCCAGCTGATGGTGAAGCGCGCATCGACCGTTCCCGCCGTGCTGTTGAAGTCAACCAGCAGAGGTTGGGTGATGCTGATGTTGTTGCCTGAGGAGTACTGACCTGCAAGCAAGGATCCGAGGAGGGCGATATGGCGGAACACGGGGCACATGGGGGCAGCAAACACGCATACATCGGGGAGCCCATCGAGATGTGAACGAAGGCGCCATACGTTGCGGCAATTCCCTATCGCAGCCACGTTTCCTGATTCGGGAGCTTGGGCACGTATAGCGGCTGTCGAGGCAGAAGCCCCATCCACCATTCGGCGGATGGGGCTTCGTTGCATGTGCTCGCAGGGGAGTGGCGGTCGTGCTTGGCTTACCGGCAAGGAATCCCGCAGGAAAGCACGCGCACCATGGTCTACCGCGCTCGTTCAAGGCAATTGCTCCTGCCGGGTATTGGTCGGCACACTTCCGCCGATGTTCACCAGGATCGGATCACGGTCATTGTCCTGCCCCACGTACTTCACGATGCCATCGAGGTTGCAATCGTTCACGGAGTAAGCATTCGCTAGCGTATTGGTGGGCACGCTTCCGCCGATCTCCACAAGGATGGGGTCTCGGTCATTGTCCTGGCCCACATACTTAAGCTCTCCATCGAAGCTGGTATCACCGCTCCAAAGCACTTCCGCCGGGAACGAGCCCGAGATGCTCGCGCGCGCCTGTGAACCGTAGGTCTCGGTCAACGGATCAGTGAGATCGAGCAGTGCCATGCCTGTGCTCACGTTGACCGGGTCCTTCGTCATCGTGCCCAAGTGGTTGCGATGACGGATGGCTACATAGTACATGCCTGGAGCCATGGCGAAGGAGATCGGCGTGCTGCCATCCGGTTCCACTATGTCACCGTCGCGCTGCACGAGAGCACTTCGGCTGGCAAGCACCGTGGCCGGTGCCATCGAACTGCGCAATTCCACAAGCACCCAATCGACAATGGCATCGGCTCCATTCACCGTGAGCACCGCTGGGATGATCGTTCCGTTGTTACCACCACCAGTGTGCGTATAGCCCAAAGCGGGGTAAGGGTCGGTTAGCGGGAAGGCGGCTAGGTCGCGCAGCGCGTCGTTCATCAGGCCGGCATCGGCATCGTACGGTCCTTCAAGGAACACGTGCAATGCGACGGCCACGTTGCTCGGTGTACCTGCGCACACGCATCCTGCCGTGATCACGTCGTTGATGGTGCCGCTGTCGCCGTCATCGCACGGCGTTCCGGGTTCGGGTCCGCCTGCACAGAGGTCACTACCATTACATGTGCCGTCGCCATCCGTGTCATGGCAATGGATCCGGTAGCTTACCCCACAGGTCACATCGCTAAAGCGCAGGATATACAGGGATCCCGCAGCAAGCGACGCGATGGAGAAGGTGTTCGTGAGCGGTGTGGAAGCACCGCCGACCGGTACGATGAAAGTGCCGTGAATGGTGCCGGTGGTGGTCATCACGACCATGTTCATCGTGCCATCACCAGGAGCTGCATGCTCCGCGCTCAATGTCACCGCGAATGGTCCTCCGGGGTGCGTGAACCTGAAATAGTCATCGTCCGTGGTGTTGTAGAAGCCGATGTGCCCATCGTACCAGTTGGTGCTCAGGTCTGTGAGAACGGCGGTCGCGGACGCGTTGTTGGGTTCCGCATCGTTGGTGTAGTAGGCTGGCGTCACGTTCCAGCTCACGCGGTACGAAGCACCGCAGGTGCTTGCAGACAGCCACACATAATAGGGAATGGTCGCCCCGCGGCAGGGCAGGCTGAACGTGGAAAGGGACGGTGTGGAGTTCGCGCCGATACTGCCGTTCCAGGTGGCCAAGGTCACGCCACCGCTGTTCTTGACCTGCAGTTGGATGGTCTCTGTGTCTGATGCGCCGGTATGTTCGGCTTCGATCGTCACGTTCAGCACGCCATCGGCAGCCAGATTCATGCGATAGACATCTGAATTGTCCGCACCTGTACCATCAACCCCGTTGTGGAAGTTCAACTGGCCTGTGGCGTCCGTCGCCTCGGGCAGAGGGATCGAAGCGGCCACGCTGTTGTTCGGTTCCGCATCGTTCGGGAAAAAGGGAAGGGTTGTGTAATACCTCCAGCGATAGGTGCCGCATGCGGAGGCCTCGTCGAAGAACACCAGAAGGCTGCTGCTGCTGCCCCGGCAAGGAATGCTCACCGTGGTGGTGATGGGCTGGCCATTCGCACCCACCGGTATGGTTTCCACGATGATGGGGATTCCGGAGTAGGCCAACGTTACGTCCATGCTACCCGGTGATGCGCTCGCATGCTCGGCCTGTATTTCAATGCGCATGGTACCTTGGAGCGCGGGTGTGATCACATAGTAGTCGAGGTTGTCGCCCGCGAAGGCGATCTGTCCTTCCTGAAAGGTATCGTAGGCCACGGGCGTGGCTTGGCTTCCACCATTGTTCGGTTCTGGATCGCTCCCGAAAACGGGAAAGAGGGTCGAATAGGATAACGCGTAGTTCGTGCAGTAGGTCGTGCTCGGGTTCGTAATGGAGATAGTGAACGCGCCGATCCCGTGGCAGGGGAGCTCGAAGGAACCGGTGATCGCTTCATCATTCGCGCCGGCTACCAGGATGAATGTGGCGAGAATGCTCGTGTTCAGCCGGACGTGGAAAGTCACATTCAGCGGAACTGGACCCGTGTTGCTCAGGCAGGCTTCAATGCGAAGCACTCCCTGCGCTGTGGTGACGATGCCGAAGTAGTCGGCGGTATTGTCCGCAGGTGCACAGTCGCCCATTGAACCGCTGATGACCGTGTTGTACGGCAGCGCATTCGCCGTGACGATGGTGCTGTTGGGTTCGGTTTCTTGAAGGTCGGCGGTCGTGCTGCAGTCAGGATCGGGTAGAGCGCCTTCCAATTTGACGAGGAAGGCATCGTAGGCATTGGTCCCAAATCCGCCCCCATGCGTGTTTTGGTGTCCGCCTTCGGCGATGTTGGTCGTGGAGTAAGTATAGCCTGCTATGTACACCTCTCCTGCTGGATCCGCCGCGCAGCCAACAGCATATTCGGGTTGCCCCCCTCCATAGTAGGTACCCCAAATACGCGTTCCAGCGGGGGTGAATTTTGCGAGGAATGCATCCCCTGTAACGGTTGAATTCACGGTATCCTGATAGCCATTCTCGGCAATGCCTGATTCGGAATTCGAATAACCGCCCAGATAGACATTGTCGTTCCCATCCACGGCACAGGAATAGCCTTCGTCGAACGAATCGCCCCCGTAGTATGTACCCCAAAGCCTTTGTCCAGCGCTGTTGAACTTCACCAGGAAGCCATCGAATGTTCCACTTCCGAGCGGATCAACGTACGTGTTCTGGTGCCCGCCTTCAGCGATACTTGTTGCCGAGTTGGTGGCTCCGGCCAAGTAAACGTTGCCGCTACCGTCCACCGCACAAGCAAACCCATAATCATCGCCTTGTCCACCATAATAGGTTCCCCATTGCCGTTGTCCGGCGTCGTTGAACTTTACCAGATAGGCATCGTAACCCTCGCCGGTCGGTGGTCCTGACAAAGACAATTGATGCCCGCCTTCGGCAATCCCGGATGTGGATCGGGTGCGGTTGGCGAGGTATACGTTTCCATTTTCGTCCACAGTGCATGATGCGTCCCCATTCTCGTCTTCATCTCCACCGTAATACGTACCCCATTGACGAATACCCGCGCTGTTGAACTTCACCAGGAAATTATCCGACAGCCCTCCAGGGGTGTTCTGGTGTCCACCTGAGGCGATCCCGGTTTGGGAACCGAACTCGACACCCCAGGTGGACCCAGCCAGGTAAACATTGTCGTCGCCGTCCACTGCGCAAGCATATCCGGCGTCATCTTCGGTTCCGCCATAGTAGGTGGCCCATAGACGCGTGCCTGCGCCATTGAACTTCACCAAGAAGGCATCAACGTCGCCACCGATCGTATTCTGGTGGCCTATGGATGCAACCTCGGTCGTGGAAGCGGTGTAACCCGCCATGTACACATTCCCTGTGCCGTCCACTGCGCACGAGCGGCCACCGTCGCCGTTGCTGCCACCGTAATAGGTGCCCCATAGCCGTTGTCCTTCGCCGTTGAACTTTACCAGAAAAGCATCATCCACACCTCCTATGGTATTCTGATGTCCATTTTCCGCGATGGCTGTGGTTGACCGAGCGAAACCGGTCAAATACACGTTGCCGATGGCGTCCACCGCACACCCATAACCGAAATCCATGGTCGAACCTCCGTAGTACGTGCCCCAAATGCGATCAGGATCGATGGTGAGTGTTCGGCTGCGATCGTAGTTGCCCAACTCGAAGCGCAACAAGTTGTCTTCCAATAGGAAGCTCGTGGGAACCTCCTTCCCCTCCTGGAAACTCACCGGCCGCTCTTCCGTGAAGCGTCCCATTCGGTTGCCGTGGATCAAGTTGCCGTTGTTGTCCAAGGATAGTTCCTCGTGGTGATCGAAGCGCAGGCGTATCCGATCCGGATCCGCACCGGGTCGGACCACGAAATCGTACTTCATGCCGTTGGTCGTCGTGTATACCACCCAGTCGATGCCGGGGTACACCTCGTGGTAGGTCACCTTGGTGAAGGTGTGTACATCCAGCGCATCATGGTTGTAGTACTGGGTGTAGTCGCTGCTGCGGCCCTCTGTTGAAATGCGTGCGTTCATATCCGCCCCCTCCAAAAGCATGTTCATGCGGAAGGTCTCCAGCCGCACTTGTTCGCCCAAGGCGTTCAGTTGTTCCTGCTTCACCGGATCATGGCTTGCCATCAGTTCAGAATACCCATCGGGATAGTGCACGCGACTGAACTGGTAGGCGATGCCGTTCTCCAGCAGGAAGAGCTGCGTATTGCCCTGCGAAAGACGGTAACGCACGAAAGGCGCCGCAGTGCCATCGGTGGTTCGCACCTGGCCCTTGTTCTCTTCGAAACCTGTAGGTGCAGCGCCGACGGTACCGGTTGGATTCGCACTCGGTGCCGAGGCGTGCATGAAACCTGTGGGGCCGAAGGCGAGCAGGTCTGATGAAAGAGCGATGGCGAGCAGTAGTGAGTTGGTCCGCATGGCAAGGGGTGGTTGTCAGCGCAACATCGAGAAGCCAAGGTGATCGTGAACAAGGACCGATGTGCTTCATCCTCTGTTCACATTCCTGCCCTTCCCCGATGATGTGCTCGGAGGGCAGGCCGATCGCGCCTGCGCACCATGGAAATCATGCAGGACCTGACCGGATCTCCGTACTATCGTGCTTCGCTTCGTGCCAGCTGTGGAAGCCACCGCCGATATCGCCGCATCGCCCGCGTGGGTGACGGGCCTGCGCCGCAACGATGCGGCCACGGTCCGCGCGCTCTACCAGAAGCACTTCCCGGCCATCAAGCAGTGCGTGCTGCAGAACAACGGCACCGCCAGCGACGCGCAGGACGTGTTCCAGGAGGCTGTGACCGTGCTGTGGATGAGCGTGAAGGAAGGACGGCTGGTGCCAGATGCCGATCCCGGCGGATTCCTTTATCGCGTAGCGAAGAACAAATGGCTGGACGTGGTCCGGTCAGCAGCGCACAAGCACATGAAGGTGGTGCATAACGATCAGGTCCTCGACCATCGCGCCGATGCCTCCGACGACATCGAGGAACGCATCGCGCGCCTGCGTGATGTGTATGACAAGCTCGATGACAAGTGCCGCACGGTGCTCGATCAATTCTATTTCGAGCGGAAGGACCTCGCGACGATCGCTACTGGGATGGGGGTGGAGGAAGAGAGCATCCGCACCATCAAGTACCGCTGCATGATGAAACTGCGTGCGTTCCGGAAGTCGATCAGCGGTGAAGACCAGCAAGCCACATGAGCAACGGCGCATTGGATAGACCCACCTTCGAGGCCATCGAGTCGTACGTGCTCGATCGCATGGACGCGTTGGAGCGCGAGGCCTTCGAGCAGCGCTTGGCAGGCGATGCCACCTTACGCGCGGAAGTTGAACTGGAGCGCGAGAACATCCGCGCCGTGGAGCTGGGCGGTGTTGCGCGCTTGTTGAAGGGGATCGCGGCGGAGGATGGTGCCCAAGCGAGCGGCACCAACTGGGCGCGTTACCTGAAATACGCGGCGATGATCGCGGTGCTCATCTCGGGAGCCATCTGGTGGTCCATGCGCCCATCGCTTAACGAAAGGCTCTTCGCCGAGCATTTCACAGCCGATCCGGGCCTGCCCGTCGCCATGAGCGCCACCGCCGATCCCGCCTTCGCCGATGCAATGGTCTCCTACAAGGAAGGCAATTACGCGGAGGCGCGTGCGAAATGGTCACCGCTGCTGCAGGCCGAGCCGATGAACGACACCCTGCTCTACTATATCGCTTCAGCGCACATGGCGGAGGGTGACGCGCGAGCCGCTGAGCCGATGCTGGCGGCGTTGGCGAACGAAGGTGCTTCGGTGTTCCAGGCCAAGGCGCGGTGGTTCCTCTTCTTGTCCTGCGTGCGCACAGGTGAAACAGTGAAAGCCCTGGCCATTCCATTGGATGCCGACACGACCTACGGTGAGCGTGTCCGTTTGATCAAAGCTCAACTCCAGGAGTGATGCGCGCGGCCGTCCTGATCGCGGGGCTGGCATGGGGCGCGCACGGCGTATTCGCCCAGGGCGATCCGGAATTGTCGGCCCGCGATAAGCGCATCAAGGAACTCAACGGCAAACAGGAATACGCGCGGGTGATCGCCGAGATCAACGCCCAGGAAGCGGCTGCCGCAGGAACGCCATGGCAGGATTCGCTCTGGAACTTCATCTATCCGCTCGGGAATGCCCACTGGAAGTTGAAGGGGCCTGAAGCTGGTGCAGCAGCGGCCGAAGGCCTCTATAAGCGGATCGCAGCCGCGAAGCGCTCGCCGCAGTGGGAGGTGAAGGCCCTGATCAAGCTCAGCGCGCTCTACTACGACCTGTCCATGATGCAGGAGTACGAGCGCGTAGGCGAGCTGGCCTTGGCGACAGCCACGCGCAACGCCGACCGCATCCCGCCGATGGTGCTGGCCGATGCGCACTATTGCATGGCGCTTACGCACATGGACATGGGTCGCTATGCGGCAGCACTCCCGTTGGTGCACCGCGCGATCTCGATCGCCGAAGGCATCGTGCCGTTGCCTGCCGCGCGCCTTCCCATCTATTTCAGCGGGCAGGGCAGCGCGCTGCGCAAGCTCGGGCGCATGCGCGAAGCGGAAGAGAGCTACAAGCAAGGCATCGCCGTTGTGGACAGCGATACAAGCCTGCAAGCGTTGTCCACCCGAGCCACGCTCCTGGGCAACTGGGCCATTCTCATCCAAAGCACGGGCGACCTGTACAGGAGCAAGGAGGTCAACACGCGTGCGCTCCAGGCAATGAACGCGGTTGTCGCGCGGAATGCGGCCGATCCGCAGGCGCACTTCAGTGCCCAGCTCAATCGCACCCGGATCATGCACAATCTGGCGTCCACGTATTTCGACATGGCGGACTTCCAACGCGCAGGCGAGCTCTTGCGATCGGCGCAAGCGGATCTGCGCGCGCTGCTGGGCGCGGACCATCCCAGAGCGACCCAGCTGAATGAGCCGCTCGCCGAAGTAGAGGCCATGGCGGGCGATTATGCCAAGGCAGAAGCCTTGTTGATCGATCAGATCGCCGCTGTGGAGGCGACGAACCCCGACGAAGCAGACCTGCTGCTGAGCCTTCGCAGCCGCTTGGCCCGCATGGCCGTCAAGCAAGGTGATCTGGCGCGGGCGGATTCGATCCATTTGCTCATGCTTGCGGATGACTTGGAGAAGCTCAAAGGCTCTTCCAGCAAGGAGGCAGCTGCTGCGCTCGCGGAGCGCGCGGACCTGCGGATCGCACAAGGGCGCTATGGGGAGGCCATCCAGGATCTTCTCGTGAGCCGTGCCATCCGCAGCCGCATACTCGGCGTGCGGCATGAGCGGCTCGCGGAGGCCGATGTGGTCATATCCGGTGCTGCGCTGGCCTTGGGCGATACGCTCCTTGCACGGCAGCATGCGGATTCGGCGCTACTGCTCTTGAAGCAGCGGCTGGAGCAGGTCAAGGGTCCATACGCACCGACAGCGCTGCGTTACCCCGGTCTGCTCGCCGATGCGATCATGGCGAAGATCGCCGTGGAGCGCGCCACCGGCCCCGGACGCGCCACCGAGCGGCAATGGCTGCGTGGGCTCGATGCGGCGTTCACATCGCTCCACCGGAACATGAATTCGTTGAGCGATCAAGGCGCTCGCTTGCAAATGGCCGCATCCCAGCGCCAGTTGTTCGATCTCGGGCTCGATATCGCCTACCTAGCGCATGAGCGGCACGGCGAAGCGAGCGACCTGGATGACTTCCTACGGGTCTCCGAGTCCGATCGATCCATCCTGCTCAAGAACCACCTCAATGCATTCACGAGCCTGCGTTACGCGAACGTCCCCGACAGCGTGCTGGCACGCGAGCAGCAGTTGCTGAGGGCAATGGACTACGATCCCGACGATAGCAAAGCGCAAGGCGAAGTCTACGCGAAGGAAGAGGCCTATCGCGCATTCCTGGACACCCTGCGCCAGCGCCATCCGGACTACTTCACCCTGCGCTACGGCGAACCCACCGTGACCATCGCGGACCTTCGGAACAAGCTGGTGACCGATCAACGCGATCTCTTGGCTTATGCGGTGACCGGCGAGCACCTGTACATGCTCGTGGTCAGCGCGGACACGACTAGGCTCCTGCGCGTAGCGAGCAAGGGCGTTTCCGAAGCCGTGAAGGCCCTGAACGCATCCGTGATATCCCGGGATCACGAACGGTACGTGAAGGCCGCCCACGAACTGCATGAAATGGTCTTCGCGCCGGTGGCGCCGCTCCTGCGCAAACCTGAATTGCTCATCATTCCCGATGGGGAACTGCATCGCGTGAACTTCGAGGCGCTGCTGAGTGCGCCTGCCGATGCGGGTGACTTCCGCAGGCACTTGCTTCTTCAACGGTATGCCATCGCCTACCTGCTCAGCGCAACCACCGCCGTTCAATTCAGTGGACTCAAGCAGGGCCGCCCGACCAAGGCGCTGGCGCTCGCGCCCGGATTCAGTGATGAGCTCAAGCAGCGGTACATCGCGCAGGTGAAGGACTCTGCGCGCCTCGATCGCGACTTCCTTGGCTACGTGCGCCAGCCCTTCGCGCTGAGCACCGCGCAGCAACTGGGCGAATTGCTCTCCGCCACGGTCATGGTGGGCGGTGAGGCTGACGAGAAAGGTTTCCGCGCGCAGGCCAAGGACTATGGCATCCTTCACTTGGGCACGCATGCTGAATTGAACGAGCACGCACCGATGTACTCGCGCCTCGTCCTTAGCAAGGACGGTGGCAGCATCGAGGCCGATGCCGATGGTTACCTGCACGCTTACGAGATCTACGAGATGGACCTGCGCGCGCAACTCGCCGTGCTAACCGCATGCGAAACAGGCGCAGGCAGCAACGTGGAGGGCGAAGGTGTGCGCTCGCTTGGCTACAGCTTCGCCTACGCGGGCTGCCCCAGTCTGGTCACCTCTTTGTGGGAGATCGATGAGAAGTCGAGCTCGGAGATCATTAAGCGCTTCTATGAGCACCTGGCCGATGGGATGCCGAAACATGTTGCCCTGCGGCAAGCGAAGCTGGAATACCTGGAGGATGCCGGGGATGAGCTGGCCTTGCCTTACTACTGGGCGGGCATGGTGCTCATGGGCGATGTGGAGCCGATTGAAGGTGCGGAAAGGGGTTGGAGCGTGATGACGATGATGGCCATGGTGGCCATCGGTCTTGCGTTGATTTGGCTCGCCTGGGCCTATCTGCGGCGGCGACCGCATTCGTGAGGGCTGTGCCATCTTCGCATCGCTCTATCCATGGCGGCGAGGACCAATCGACTAGGCGGCTTGGCATTTCTGTCGGCTTTGCTGGTCGTATGCGCTTCCATGCAAGCGCAGGTGCCGAGCGGGCTGGCCGCTCGTCATGCCCGCATCCACGAACTCTATGAGGCCGAGAAGTATGCGGAGACGATCAAGGAAATCGACGCGCAGATCAAGGAGTCGCCCGGCACCGCGTACGCGGATTCGTTGCACCGCTACCTCTACAAATACGGTCGTGCGCACCGCAAGCTGAAGGACGCTGCGGCAGGAACGGCTGCGGCCGAACGCATCTACGCGCTGATCAAGCGGCGCGGCAACGCGAACAATGAACTGGAGGCCCTCTTCGACCTGAGCTGGACGTACTACGATGCGGGCGAGATGAAGCAGTGCGCGCGGGTGGACTCCATCGCCATCACCGTTGCAGATGGCGACCCCAAGGTTCCGATCGCCCAGCGCGGGCGCGCGCGACAATACTTGGCCTTCGACTACAGTGTGATCGGCGATCACCGGAAATCGGCGAAGTATGCCCTCGCCGCGCTTGATCAGTACGCCAAGGCCGATTCCATTCCTCCAGCGCAATGGGCTGAATCCTACACCGCTGTAGGCGTAGCCTATTGGCACATGGGCCGCATCCGCGATGCGGAGGCGCAGTACATGAAGGCGCTTGAGGTGCTGGGCGACGGAACTGCGGAAGCGATCCTGATCCGCAAGGTGAGCACCAACGGCAACCTGGGCGTGATGTGGCAGAACGCTGGCGATTTCACGCGCGCCAAGTCCTTCTACCACGAAAGCCTGCGCAACAGCGACCGCATCATTGCGGCGGTCACCGATCAGTTCACGCGCGACGAGGCCATCGTGAACCGATCGCGCACGTATTTGAACCTCGCCACGGTGTACCAACAGATGGGCGATGAAGGTCGTGCACGGGAATTGCTGGAGATCGCATGGAACGACCGCAGCAAAGTGCTGCAGCCTGATGATCCCCAGCTGTTGGTGGTCCGGGACCGCATGGCCGATCTGGAGCTTTCCTCTGGGGCGCTGGACAAGGCCGATGAATTGGTGAGCACCTACCTCGCGGCGTGCGAGAAGAAGTTCGGCAAGCGGAGCGAGGAGTACATCCGCGCCTGTTCCAAGCTGGGTGACATCGCGCAGCGCAAGGGCGAGACCTCGCGGGCCGATTCGCTCTACAAGGTCAGCATCGCAGCAGGCCTGCTCAATACCGATGCAAGTACGGATGCGGTGCTCGCGCTCACCTTGCAAGGACGCGCGCGCATGCACGTGAAAGCTGGCCGGTTTGCCGATGCCAGCAGGGACCTGCAGGATGCGAGACGGATCCTGGTGAACATCTACGACTCCACCCATTACAAGGTGGCGCACTGTGATGTGCTCCTGGCAGAGGCGGCATTCAACGGCGGTGATGCGACCGCTGCGCTGATATTCAGCCAACGTGCATTCAATCTGCTGAAGGACCGAGCGCGTGCATTGAAGGCTACCAGCATCCCGAGGTCATTTCCGGATCCACATCTCCTGCCCGATGCCATCTACTGGAAAGTGCGTGCGGAGCGACTGCTGAGCCTGAGCGTTACTCCGAAGAAGGAATGGAATGATGCGCTCGACCTCGCCATCCTTTCGCTTGCGCGGAACAAGGCGGCCGTGAAGGACGAAGCCTCGCAGCTCCTGCTCATCGGTGCGCAGAAGCGCTTGTTCGATCTTGCCATGGACCTGACCTACGATGCCTACGCGGAGTCCGGTTCAGAGGAGGATATCGAGCGCTTCCTGGCGCTATCAGAAGCGGACCGCTCGATCTTGCTCAAGGGCCGCCTTAATACGTTCGCGGGACTTCGCTTCGCAGGCGTTCCCGATTCGATGCTCATCAAGGAACAGGAACTGATCAACGCGTTGGACATCGACGAAGGCGATCGAGCGTCCGCCACCGACATGGATCTTCACGAGAAGGCCTATGCTGATTTCCTCGCTCGGTTGCAGAAGGAACAACCCGCCTACTTCAACCTTCGGTATGGCGAGCAGCGCATCACCTTGAGTGGCATACGGGACAAGCTGCTAACCGCCGATCGTCAACTGTTGGCCTACGCGATGACCGATGGCAAATTGTACATGCTGGTGATCGCCACGGATACGGCTGCGCTGATGGTCGTTCCCGCCGCCGGCATCAGGGAGACGGTGAAAGCGCTGAACGCGGCCATCGTGGAGCGACGCCAGGAGTCCTACGTGCGGCTGGCCCACGTGATGTACCGGGAGGTCTTCGGACCCGTTGTCGGCATCCTGCGTGGGCGCGAGCTGCTCATCATCCCCGATGGCGATCTGCAAACAGTAAACTTTGAAACGCTGCTCTTCGAACCGGCCGGCCGTGGCGCGATCAGCGCACACATGCTGATCCAGAAGTACACGATCGGATATCTGCTCAGCGCAACCACGGCCATGCAGTTCGCCGATCTTGCCAGAGACCGTTCGAACAGGACCCTCGCCATCGCACCTGGATTCGACGATGAATTGAAGAGGACATACGTCGCGGGCGTCAAGGACACGGCCCAGTTGGATAGGGATTACCTGCGCTACGTGCGCCAGCCTTTCGCGACCACTACTGCACAGGGCCTTGGTCCATTGCTCTCTGCCAAGGTGATGCTCGGCGGTGATGCGAGCGAGAGGGGATTCCGAGATGTCGCCGAGCAGTACGGCATCCTGCACTTGGGCACGCACGCCGAGATGAACGCCGCATCGCCCATGTACTCCCGGCTTGTCCTGAGCAAGGATGGCAGTGGCGTGGATGCCGATTCCGATGGTTACCTGCACGCCTATGAGATCTACGAGCTCGACCTGCGCGCGCAACTCGCGGTGCTTACGGCCTGCGAGACCGGAATCGGGAAAGACGATGAGGGAGAAGGTGTTCGCTCTATCGGCTACAGTTTCGCTTATGCCGGTTGCCCAAGCCTCGTCATGTCGTTATGGAGCATCGACGAGAAGGTGAGCTCGGAGATCATCGCGCGTTTCTACGAGCATCTCGCGGATGGCCTGCCGAAACACGAGGCACTGCGGCAGGCCAAGCTCGATCATCTCGCGAAGGCGGACGGGGATCTCTCGCTGCCATACTATTGGGCGGGATTGGTGATGGTGGGCGATGTGAATCCGGTGAATCTGGAAGGTCGCGGTCCATGGCGCGCTGTTTTGCTTGCTCTTGGCGTCGCACTTATTGGCCTTCTCGTATTCTGGCGAATGCGTCGGACGTGAACGCAAGAGGCCCCGGCCTCCCGCTGCATTGCGGGATGACCGGGGCCTCTAAGCAATGCGTCTCGCTCGCGCCTACTTCTGTATCACCAGCCGCTCGGTGTGGATCGCGCTGCCGGCCGCGATGCTCACCAGGTACATGCCGTTGGCCAGTTCCCCGTTCAGGGCGATGGTGGTGTTCACGAAGCCGTCCTGCACCCCGAGGGTGCGCTGGGCCACGCGCTTGCCGAAGCTGTCGTAGATGTCCACATTGATGGACTCGACACCCTTCTCCACATTGCTCAGGCTCACGAAGAGCTGGTCGCCGTTGTTGGGGTTCGGGTACATCGCCACGCTCCGCTCGGACTGACCGGCTGCGCTTGAAGAGCTCTCCTCAGCCATGCCGAAGCTGCACGTGGTGGTGAGCAGGCACACATCGCCATAGGGATCGCTGCTGTGGCACCAAATGGAGCCATTGTTGAAGCTCGCGCGCACATCCACTTCGTAGGTCTTGCCGCAGGTGAGACCGTTGGTGTTCACCCAGTACTTACCCGTGGCGCTGGTCTTCACGATGGTGACGAACTCAGCCGGGATGCGGAAACGGAACTGGTAGCGGTTCGCATTCACCCAGTTGCAGTTGGCGTTCATGCGGCGCACCGTGCGGGCGTGCACATACACATTGGTGCCGATGGTGCGGCTCTGTCCGCAGCTCAGGTAGGGGTTGTTAGGCTGGTCCTGGAGCTTGGTGCGGGGGCACTGCGCCTCCGTGCTGTTCACTACCAAGCGGCAGGCAGGCCCCCAGTTGTTGTAGTTGCCATTGATGCGGCCGCGCACCTTCACGTTGTAGAAGCCGCCCTCGGTGAGCTGATTGCCGAGCCATGCGTTGAGCTGGAAGTGGGCCGCGCGGGTTGCGCTGGCAGGCAGTCCGTTGCTCGTGTTGTGGCTCTGGAAGCGCTTGAAGCTGTAGCCGCCATTGGGTGTGTACCACCACATCTGGTAGCCGCTGTTGGCGTTGTTCACGCCGTACTCATCGCTCACGTCCTGGTTGGCATTGGCCACCACGAATTCACCGCCGCAGGGGCTGATCTTCCAGTCACGCTTGTCGCAGCTGGTGTAGAGGCGGTCAGTGCTCACGGGCAGGCAGAAGCCTTCGTTGTTCGCGATCTGGCTGTTGATTCCGCTGGTGAAGCCGCCTTCGCCGAAGGTGCCGTAGAGGTTATCGATCAAGCGCACGCTGCTGTTGATCTTCAACAGGTAGCCGCCGTTCACGATGCCGTCGCCGCCACCGTCAGTGACCACGAGGTAGAAGCAGCCGTCGGGCAGGCAGGTAGCCTCGCTTCCGTTACCGATCAAGGCGCCGCCGCCGCTCTGAACCAGGATGTTGGTGGTCTCTTGGTAGATGGCCCAGGTGAGGTTATCCACGCCGTCGGCCTGGTACACGAAGTCCAGGTCCGTGGTGCAGGGGGGCGGACTGTAAGCCCCGGCCCATTGCGCATGTCGTTGCCATGTGCCCTGCAAGTCGATCACATTCACCGCTTGATTGAGCCACTGCGGCGCATGCTGGGTCCAAGGCGTGGCAGTAGGTCCATCGCGGCGCAGCAGAACCGCGCTGGGTTCAGCCGCAGTGCCGTCAAGTTCCGGGTTCCCCGAATAGCTGTAATTGACCAAGTAGAAAAGTGGCGTGGTCTGGGCCAGAAACACGCCGAAGCAGCCGCCACCCGCCGCCTCGAGCCCTGTTGGCAGTGTGCCATCGACATTGGCGCCCGGTGGTGCCACATGGTAGATGTGTTTGCCTGAAGCATCGCCAGCACTGATAGAAAAGCCTTCGGTCGGCGTCGTCAGTGAAAGATTCGGGCTTGAGTAGGTGTGGACGCTCATGTCGCCCAAGGCAGCATCGCTCGGCACATAAGCGCTAGCCACGCTCACGTTGGTGAGTGTGGCGTGGTGGTCGCCGATGTGATCCCACACGGTGGGAGTGCTGGGTCCTGGCTCATCGACATGGTAAAGTGCCTGCAGGTTCGCCAGGTACGGATGGCCGGTGAGATTGCTGCGGCACATGAAATCGCGGATTGCGGCCAAGGGGAGCGCAGCGTTCCACACGCGAAGCTCATCGATTCGTCCGGTGAACGGGTACTGGATGCCTGTGGTGGCGCCGCTGACCTGCAGAGCGCCTATGGCCGGGCTGCCGCTGAAGGTTCCTGTTCCGCTCCCAAGGCTGTAGTTGTTGATTGCTACCTCGATGCCATTGATGTAAATGGCGCCGGTATTGGTCCCGAGGTCCATGGTGCCTGCCACATGGGTCCATGTATTCAGGCTGATCGAAGTGGCGCTCACTAGGTAGATGCGACGGCTTGCCCATGTCGTGGGCGAGAGCCCGATCTCGATCTGGCCGGAGGGATTCACCCGAAGGTCCACGACCTTGTAATCCACTCCAGTGCATGCGCTGTTCGGGTCGTCGCAGAGGGCGTAGACCTCGCCGTAGTTGAAGGCGCTGGCATGAATCCATGCTTCGATGGTGATCGCCGGTCCGATCGTGATCGGGTTGGACAGTGTGCTTGCATGCTGCATCCCGCCGTTGAAGGCCAACGCCAGGCCCGGACCACTCACCGGCGGAACCACTTGAGCCAGGCCGATCAGATTGAGCAGATGGCAGGCCGTGAGCAGTGCAACTGGACGAAATGGAATCTGTGTCATGCGCGCAAACTAAAGCGTTCGTACCCCGGATTCAATGACCATTGCCGATACTTAGCGTGAGCCGCCTGCCCAGGCTCGACAGAGGATGAGCGCCCCAGGCATTCGCCAGGGCTGTTCTTCAAGGCCTATTGGAGTCCTGGTTACTTCTGGATCACCAGCCGCTCGGTGTGGATCGCGCTGCCGGCCGCGATGCTCACCAAGTACATGCCGTTGGCCAGTTCCCCGTTCAGGGCGATGGTGGTGTTCACGAAGCCGTCCTGCACCCTTATGGTGCGCTGGGCCACGCGCTTGCCGAAGCTGTCGTAGATGTCCACGTTGATCGACTCAACACCCTCCTCCACGTTGCTCAGGCTCACGAAGAGCTGGTCGCCGTTGTTGGGGTTCGGATACATCGCCACGCGGGCCTCGTTAGCCGTTGTGCTGCTGCCCTCTTCCGCCATACCGAAGCTGCACGTGGTGGTGAGCAGGCACACATCGCCGTAGGGATCGCTGCTGTGGCACCAAGTGGAGCCATTGTTGAAGCTCGCGCGCACATCCACTTCGTAGGTCTTGTTGCAGGCCAGGCTGTTGGTGTTCACCCAGTACTGTCCGGTGGCGCTGGTCTTCACGATGGTGATGTTCTCCGATGGGATGCGGAAGCGGAACTGGTAGCGGTTCGCATTCACCCAGTTGCAGTTGTTGTTCATGCGGCGCACCGGCTTGGCGTGCACGTAGATGCTGGCGCCGATCGCACGGCTCTGTCCGCAGCTCAGGTATTGGTTGCCGGGCAGGTCCATGAGCTTGGTGCGGGGGCACTGGGCCTCAGCGCTGTTCACCACCAGGCGGCAGGCAGGGCCCCAGTTGTTGTAGTTGCCATTGATGCGGCCGCGCACCTTCACGTTGTAGAAGCCGCCCTCGGTGAGCTGATTGCCGAGCCATGCGTTGAGCTGGAAGTGGGCCGCGCGGGTTGCGCTGGCAGGCAGTCCGTTGCTCGTGTTGTGGCTCTGGAAGCGCTTGAAGCTGTAGCCGCCATTGGGTCGTGTACCACCACATCTGGTAGCCGCTGTTGGCGTTGTTCACGCCGTACTCATCGCTCACGTCCTGGTTGGCATTGGCCACCACGAATTCACCGCCGCAGGGGCTGATCTTCCAGTCACGCTTGTCGCAGCTGGTGTAGATCAGGCGGTCGGTGCCCACGGGCAGGCAGAAGCCTTCGTTGGCAGCGATCTGGCTGGTGCTTCCGCTGGTGAAGCCGCCTTCACCGAAGGTGCCGTAGAGGTTATCGATCAAGCGCACGCTGCTGTTGATCTTCAACAGATAGCCGCCGTTCACGATGCCGTCGCCGCCACCGTCAGTGACCACGAGGTAGAAGCAGCCATCGGGCAGGCAGGTGGCTTCGGAGCCGTTGCCGATCAAGGCGCCGCCGCCGCTCTGCACCAGATTGATGGTGCCTTGCTCGAAGATCTGCCACGTGAGGTCGTCGTTGCCGTCGGCCTGGTACACGAAATCCAGGTCAGCGGTGCAGGTCGGGATCGGTGTGCCCTCGCAATCGCAATTCGCCGTCCATGTATCAGCAGTGGTGCCGTTGTCGTTGTCGTCACAAGGCGTTCCGGGCAATGCGCTTCCACCGGTCACGCCGAGGCAATCCACTACGTCGCCACCGAGATCGGCACTGGGGTCCGCCACACAGATCTCGCGCGGATTGGAAAGGCCGATGATGATGCGCGTGTACGGATCGGTGCCGCTGGCTGGACCGTAAATGCCAGTCGCCCATCCGCCGATGGTGTAGTACGCTACGGTGCAGTTGGGGCGTGTGAAACCGGACAGCTCATGCGAGCCCTCCCATTGAACGATCGCGTCGAAGGTGTTACCGCCCGGCGTAGCCTCATCGAGCACCCAAGTGCAGCCCACCACATTGTTCGAAACGGTGGTGCCAGTCTCCACGCCAATGGCGCCATACGAGGTGTTCACCGTGGGCCGCACGCGCACGCCGCAGACGTCCTGTGGGCCGCCGGTGAGGCTCAGCGTGATCGGACAGTACTTCGTTGTTGTGCCAATTGGATAGAAGCAGCCCGCTCCATTCACCGCGCGGCGGAAACTGCCCAGGCCGTCGCATACGAATCGGCTTGATGCGCTGCCCCCCACGAGAGCAGTAATCAACGGATTCTCAAGCGTGATGCTGTAGTCGCCGCAGCGCACGAAGCCGTTCACGAGGATGATGGTGACGCTCACCTTCACATGTCCGCTGAGGTCCACGCCCGCGGCATTTTCGATGCGTATGTGCGTGAAGGTGCCGTCACCGCCCATCTCCTGCGCCACGGATCCCTTGAAGCGGAAGTCGGGGCATTGCAGCAGGCCGTGGCAGATCGCCTTCGTGCCGCGCCAATCCACGCCGACACTCAAGTTCAAGGTAGCACCCAGTGAGACGAGGATCTCGCCGTACTGATCGCCTACGAAGACGCCATCGAGCAGCAGCGTCCCTTGCAGCACTTCGAGCTTGCCGCCCGTGAGGTTCGTGAATGCTCCACCCCAATGGCGGAAGGCGCAGCCGCAGTTCATGCGGTAGATGCCCGCATTGTTCAACGCAATGCGCCACGAGTCTGCTGGGTCTGATGTACCGGTGATCAGGATCAAGCCGGCGCTCAAGTTGTTGAACAAGCCGTTGCCCCAGAGCTTGCCGCCCTCGAAGTTCCATGTGCCGCGATGGTGGATCACACCATGACAGAACACGCTCACCGTCGGGTTGAAGGTGGTGATCACGTTGATCGCAATGTCGATGATGGCCGAGGCCTCGATGGTTCCCCCGATCCACTTGAAGGTGCCGCCATCGATCACCTTCATGGTGAACGGACCGAAGACCTGCGCGCCATCCTCCAGCTCGAGGTGCTTCACATCGAAGTCCCAGTTCACCACGAGCGCTGCGTTGCGGATCACCACCCGGCCGTTGCTGGCCTCGCCGCCGTTCTCGTTGTAGAAGGTGCCGCCGCAGCCGCAGAGCTTGCCGAGGCCGGCATAGGTGATGCTGCCGTAGTTGTAGAAGCCGCCCTTGAAACGGTACTCGCCATCAATGATGTGAACGAGTCCGCCCGCGAGGTTGTGGAAGAAGGTGGCGTAGTGGGTGAAGATGCCGCCATTCATCTTTCGGAACTCACCCGCGTTGTACACGAGCAGGCGCCACGAGAGGTCCACATCGAGCACGCCGTAGATGTATACGATGGCGCCCAGGTAGTTGTGGAAGGTGCCATTGCCCTTCAGGTCGCCGCCGTTGAAGTTCCAGGTGCCACGATGGTGGATCACACCATGACAGAACACGCTCACCGTCGGGTTGAAAGTGGTGATCGCGTTGATCGCGATGTCGACGATGGCCGAGGCCTCGATGGTTCCGCCGATCCACTTGAATGTGCCGCCATTGATCACCTTCACCATGAATGGACCGAAGACCTGCGCACCATCCTCCAGTTCGAAGTCCTTCACATCGAAGTCCCAGTTCACCACGAGCGAAGCATTGCGGATCACCACGCGGCCGTTGCTGGCCTCGCCGCCGTTCTCGTTGTAGAAGGTGCCGCCGCAGCCGCAGAGCTTGCCGAGGCCGGCGTAGGTGATGCTGCCGTAGTTGTAGAAGCCGCCCTTGAAACGGTACTCGCCATCAATGATGTGAACGAGTCCGCCCGCGAGATTGTGGAAGAAGGTGGCGTAGTGGGTGAAGATGCCGCCATTCATCTTTCGGAACTCACCCGCGTTGTACACGAGCAGGCGCCACGAGAGGTCGACGTCGAGCACGCCGTAGATGTACACGATAGCGCCCAGGTAGTTGTGGAAGGTGCCGTCGCCCTTCAGGTCGCCGCCGTTGAAGTTCCAGGTGCCGCGATGGTGGATGACGCCGTGGCAGAACACGCTCGCCACCGGATTGAAGGTCGTCACCACGTTGATCGCGATGTCGATGATGGCCGATGCCTCGATGGTGCCGCCGATCCATTTGAAAGTGCCGCCGTCGATCACCTTCACCTCCAGCGGACCGAAGACCTGCGCGCCGTCCTCCAGCTCGAAGTGCTTCACGTCGAGGGCCCAGTTCACCACGAGCGATGCGTTGCGGATCACCACGCGGCCGTTGCTGGCCTCGCCGCCGTTCTCGTTGTAGAAGGTGCCGCCGCAGCCGCAGAGCAGCGCCGGACCGGTGGTGGCGATGATACCGTAATTGTAGTAGCCACCTTTGAAGCGGTATTCACCCACAAGCACGTTCACCACGCCGCCGGCCATGTTATGGAAGGCGCCGCCGTAGTGCGTGAACACCAGCGCCGTGCTCTTGTTGACGATTCCCGCGTTGTAGAAGACCAGCTCCCACGAGAGGTCGATGTCGAGCACACCGTTGATCGTGAACACGGCCGTTGCCAGGTTGTGGAAGGCGCCGTTTCCGACCAGGTTGCCGCCGTTGAAGCTCCACGTGCCACCGTTGTAGATGACACCGTAGCAGTAGACACTCACGGTGGTGTTGAACACGCTCACCACGCCCACGGCCAGGTTCAGCACGCAACTCGCGTGGATGGTGCCGCCCGTCCAAGTGAAGGTGCCGCCCGTGATCACGTTGATCGGCTGCGGACCCTGCAGCAATCCGCCCTCCAACCAGAGGTGCAGGATGTCCAGCGAGGCCTGCGCGATGAGCGTTCCGCCCGCGAGGATGATGCCTGCGGTACTGGTGCTGCCGCCCACCTCATGCACGAAGACGCCGCCCGAGATGCGCAGCACCGATGAGCCGAGGCACACCAAACTGCCTCCATTGTTGAAACCGTAGGTCCAGAGCACGCCGTTCACCACGGTCACCACGCCGCTCACTTCCACATCCACCTGGCCGGTGAAGGCGAAGGCGATGGGCACATTCACATTGATGGCCCCGTGGCACACCAGCGCGTTCTGCCAGCTGTCGTATGGATCCCACACGCCGGTGATGGTCACCACCGCCGTGCTCAGCACCGTGACGCTGCCGTTGCCGTGCAGGCTTCCGCTCACATGGTTCCAAATGCCGCCGAGGTTGATGCTGCCGTAGTTGTAGAAGACCGTCGGCGCGTTGAAGTTGACCGTAGCCGTCACCGCGATGTCGATCGCGCAGCCAGCGCTGATGGACCCACCGGTGCAGGTGAGGGTGCCACCGCCCAGCACGTACACGCCACCCGCACCGCTCACCGTGCCATTCAGCACATACAATTGCAGGATGTTGAGCGCCGCGTTCACCACCAGATCGCCTCCGGCCACTACGATGGCGCCGCCGCTCACGCTGCCGCCCGCATTGTTGATGAAGCTGCCGCCCACGATGCGCACCACGCTGCTTCCTGTGCAGGTGATGCTACCGGTGTTCGTAAAGCCATTCACCCAGATGTCGCCGGTCAGAACGCTCACGCTTCCGCCCTGATTCACGAAGATGGAGGTGGTGAAGGTGTAATAGGTGGCCACGTTCACCTGCACGCTGCCAGCGTTGGTGAGGGCTACGGCCCAAGCGTTGTTGATGTCCTGCGCGCCCTGGATGCTGATCACACCGCTAGCCAGGTTGCTGAAACTGCCCGTGCCGTGCAGGTTGCCGTTGAGCACGGTCCATGTGCCTGCATTCTGGATCACGCCGCCATGCACCAGCGTGCACGCGCAGTTCATGGTGGCCGAGCCGGTGGCAGCGATGGAGAGGGTGATGCCTACGCCGGTCTCGCCGCCCGTCCAGAAGAACTGATGCACGATACGCACCGTTCCCGTGCCGGTGAGCAGACCGCCGGTGGTGATGGTGAGGCTGCCCAGCACATCCACATCGAAGCCTACGCCATCCATCACGGTGGCGGTGGAGGCCACGACGATTGCGCCGCCGCTCTCCACGAGTACTTCATCCATGGTGGTTGCGGCGTTCACGTTCACGGTGTGCGTGCTGCGCACGGTGATGGTGCCGCTTACATGCGAAGGCGGCGAACCCGCTGCGACCCAAGAGACGCCGTTGTGCCGTTCCCAGATCGCCGGGTCGGACCAGTCGCCGCTGTTGATCGTCCGGTAAGCCGAGCCGCCATCCTCCACTTCGAAAGGGCGCGTCTCGGAATGGCTCCATCGCGCTCCGCCGTCGCGCACGCGCAGGCCCACGCGATGCTGGCCGGGCGGAAGGGCGCCCGTTGCGAGCACCACGTTCACGTCGATGGAATCAGCAGGAGCGCCTGTGGCGAACGCGATGCCTGCGCCCTGGCCGGGGTCGCTGTCGAAGTAGTATTCGCCAACCACCAGCTCGAGCGCGCCAGCCGGATTCGGGTAGATGAACGCCGGACGAGCCTGGGCTTGTCCCCATTTGCCATTCGCATCGCGGAAGCGCGCGCAGAAGTAGTGGAAGCCCAATGAAAAGCCGGTGAGATCAATGCTCGTGAGGGCATGGACCACGCTGTCCGCAGAGGTCACCGTGAACCCGCTGGCATTGCCGTTGCCTGGATCCGTGTCGAAGAAGTACTCGCCGGCAACAAGAGGGGCGTTGGCAGGGTTCGCGAAGACGGAAGGGAAGATGTAGACCGATTGGTACGCCGCAAGACCCCATTTGCCGGTGTTGTCCTTCTGGCGCACGCCGATCCGGTGGAAGCCCGCAGACAGCGCGCTGAGGTCGATCACAGTGGCCGTCGCGGTGCTATCGCCTTGACCCACGGGGAAAGCGTTGCCGTTGCCCACGCCGGGATCGGTATCCACGAAGTACTCGCCCGCTGTGATCGGCCCGGTTGCGGGATTGGTGAATGCGGGATTGACGATGAAGATGCTGCGTGTGAACGCGTGGCCCCATCGGCCGTTGGCGTCCTTGTGGCGCAGGCCGATCAGGTGGAAGCCCGGAGTCAATGGGCTCACATCCACCACCGCATTGGTGGTGGTGCTGTCGCCGGGCGTGACCGCGAATGCGGTGCCGTTGCCCACACCGGGGTCCGTGTCGAAGTAGTACTCGCCTCCTGTGATGGGAGCATTGGCAGGATTCTCGAAGCCTGGATTGAAGATGTACAGGCTGCGCGTGAATGCGAGGCCCCATTTGCCATTGGCATCCTTCTGCCGCACGCATACCCGGTGCATGCCGGGCAGCAAGGCGCTCACATCAACCACCAGGTTGGTGGTGGTGCTATCGCCGGGAATGACGGCGAAGGTGATGCCGTT
Source organism: Flavobacteriales bacterium (assembly GCA_016705545.1). Lineage (GTDB taxonomy): Bacteria > Bacteroidota > Bacteroidia > Flavobacteriales_F > PHOS-HE28 > PHOS-HE28. The sequence goes on along the minus strand of JADIYA010000001.1, from coordinate 334,977 downwards.
GCCCACGCCGGGATCGCTATCGACGAAGTACTCAGCCGCCGCAATTGCCCCGGTTGGCGGATTGGTGAAGCCGGCGCTGAAGATGTAGAGGCTCTGGCTGAGGATGTGGCTCCAGTGCCCATCGGCATCCTTGTGCCGCGCGCAAATGCGGTGGAATCCGGGCGTCAATGCGCTGGCATCGATGGTGAATGCGGTGGTGGTGCTGTCGCCGGGCGAGAGCGCGAAGGCCACGCCATTGCCGACGCCGGGGTCGGTATCAACGAAGTACTCCGCGCTCGCGATCGGTGCTGCCGGCGGATTCGCGAAGCTCACCGAATGGACATAGACCGGACGTGCCAGCGCATGGCTCCAGTGGCCATCGGCATCGCGGTGCCGCACGCCGATGCGATGCATGCCCAAGGGCAGCGCGCCCAGCGGTACGTTCAGTGCTGTGGTGGTGCTGTCGCCGGGAGCCACGCTGAAGGCGATCGCGTTGCCCACGCCCGGATCGGTATCCACGAAGTACTCCGCTGCCACGATGGATTGCCCCATCGTCAGGCTCGGACTAAGGAGCAGTCCGAGCAGGAGCTTGCGCGCCGCGTTCATCGGTTCCATGGTTCGGTTCGGAACAGATGCGTGCTCAGTTCTCCTTGTTGGCCTTCACGGTGGCGTTCACGGTGCCGCCTTGAGGCACTTGGCTGAATTGCAGGTTGAACTCGCGCACGCGCGGGATGCGGGCCACGCCATTCTGGTTGGGCCATGGCGCCGGTCCGCCGTAAATGCCGATGTCCGTGCCATCGGTGCCAGCGTTGTTCCCAGCGGAACCTGGCAGCAGATCGTAGTTGTAAGCGAAGTTCAGCGTATTGTTCGGAGCATTCGTGAATTGCGGGTTCACGCCTACCAGGTTGCCGGAACCGCCGTTGGTGCCGAAGGGGATGTTATCGTTCGCGGTCTGGTAGCTGATGTTGTTGCTGTAGGTGCAGCCTGTAACGGAGGCGTCCCCAGGAAGGCTCTGCCAGAAGATGTTGTTGGTGACCAGCGCATTCGAGATCGTATTCAATGCATGCCAGTAGTAGCTGATGAAGAGGTTGTTGGTAATCAGCACCGAGGCGGAGTTGGAGGTCTGGATGTAGCCGCCCGAGTGCACGATGTTGTTCGCGAAGAGCACGCTGTTGGCATTGTTGAAGCCCGCGTAGTAGATGTAGTTGTGCCGGATTACCAGGTTGTTCAGCCCAGCTACTTGCGGAGCGATATAGTAGATCCGTGAGCGCTCCAAGGTGACGTCGCTGCAGTAGATGTAGATGGTGCTGTTGGCATCGATGCTCGAGAGCTTGGAGCCACCGGCATTGCTGTACAGGTAGATGGTGGAGATCACCGTGGGCTGCGCGGGCGCGGGAGGAGCGTAACCGGAGCCGATGATGGTGAGCTGCTTGTCGATGGTGATCGCCGGGTAGGCTGTGCCTGTGCCCAACACGTAGAGTGTATCGCCGTTCACGGCCGCATCAATGGCCACTTGCAGGCTGCTGTATTGCGCCGGTTGGCTCGGCGAGTTGCTCACGGTGCGCACGGTGGCCTGAGCGCTAATGGCAGCGAGCATGGCGGCGAAGAGGAGGATCGAAGGCTTCATGGCTGGGGTGGTGTGTGAATGGCGGTTTGTTTTTCGGCGGGGGAAGGTGATGAGATGCGGCGTTCCAAGTCAAGGGCGATCGTCAGGTTCGAGGTTTGCGAGGCCCTGCAATGGCGGCCTGTCGCAAGTGATTCGCTCCAATCTGGTTTCGCACGGCGCAAAAGGAGGCCTTGTGCAGCCGCCAGGCCATACGGTAAGCACCTGCATTCGGTACGGCTATAACCGTAGAGGCCTTCAGCGGGCCATCCATTGCTGGTCATGGCGAATGCTGGTCCCTGAGTTCCGAATGGCCAGCGCATCAATGGGCCGCAGCGCAGACGGCTCGCTTGCCCTATGGAGATGCACAAAACGAGGAAGGCCCCGCTTGCGCGAGGCCCTCCAACAACTGAGTGGGTGTTTGCGATGTACCGGACTCAGTAAGGGGTGTTCTGCGGGTCCCAGTTGGCCCAGCCAGCGGTCCAATCCTCGCTGCCGAAGGCGCCGCGGTACGTGGTCGCCGTGAAGAAGCTGTCGGTGATCGGGCTCCAGCTGAAGTTGGCGCCGCTCAATAGCGGGCTGCCAGCGTCGGGGCGGAAATTGGGATTGCTCAGGTTGAAGGGATCGTTCACCATCAGGTCCGAGTTGTTGGCGAGCACGGAGTTGCCCCAGCCGGCCGTATTGAACCAAGCCGTGGCCGCAGCGGCGTCCCATGTCTGGCCAGAGGGCGCGTCGATGGCGGTGCCCATCCCTGCGAGCACGTTGCCACGGAACATCAGGTCGCCGTTAGTGGCGTTGGCCTGCGTGCTGTTGCCATCGATGTACAGTCCCGTTGGGTAGCCAGCGAAGACGCTATTGAACACGCGGGTCTGGGTATTGCGGCGCAGGTGCAGTGCGCGCTTGTAGAGGCTGTTCGGTGCCGGGCTTACCTGTGGGCCGAAGATGCTCACGTTGCTCCAGGTGCCCTGGCTGTAGGGCGATGCGGCATTGCCGGCGGCATCGTTGTCGCACTCGAATCCGTTGCTGCTGCTCTGATCAGCGATAGCGGGGTCGCGCAGGCTCACGGCCCACTGCACTTTGCCCTGCCAGCCGAAGTCCTGGTCGAAGTCATCGTCCCAGCCGCGGAATGCGATGATGTGCTTGGCGTTCACCTTACCGCCGAACCACTCGTAGCTGTCGTCTCCGCTGTAGCTCACCTGCACATAGTCGATGGTGGTGCCGCTGCCCACGGCTCCCAAGGTGAGCCCGTTGATCTCCTGGTTGGGTTGGAAGGCGATGCCGCAGAATTCGATGCGCACGTAGCGGAGGATGCCGCTGTTGTCATTCGCGTCGGAGCCGCCGAATGAGGCATCGGGTCCGCCTTCGATTACGGGGTCGCTCGGCTGGTTGTGCGGAGCACGCCCGCAGAGCACGATGCCGCCCCAATCGCCGTAGCTGCGCGTTCCAACGGGCTGGTTGCTGGTGAACACGATGGGGTTGCTCGCGGTGCCATCTGCATTGAGCTTGCCGCCGCGGCGAACGATCAAGGTGCCCTTGCTGTCCTTATCGCCCTTCACGATGGTTCCGGGTTGCACGGTGAGCGTGGCGCCGCTGTTCACGTAGAGGAAGCCCTTCATCAGCCACTTCTTGTCGCTGCTGAAGGTGAAGTCCACATCCGTCTCGCCTTCCACTTGGTTCACGCCGCCGCCGAGGTCGGTCACGGTGAACTGGCGGAGTGTCGCGTATTCGCAGCAGCAGTCCTTGTCCGCATCAGCATCGTAGTTCAGTGCGGAGGGATCGGTGCAGCCTTCCTTCTTCTTGCAGGCCGGCAGGGCAACGGCCACGGTGCCCAGCATCAGCAGGCTCAGCGTATGGTTCTTCCAGAGGTTCATGTTCGTCTGTTTGCGTTTCGTTTTCGCGCTGCGAAGTGAGGCTCGCAGCGTTAGGCAGCGATCACCGGAGCGTTATGCGATTGCGAAATCGCATTATCGTTTCGTTAAGTGAAGGCGGCTCCGGTATCAGAAGCGCGCGCCAATGCCCACGGTGAAGTAGGCGCCTCGGCGGAAGCTCATGATCTGCTCATCCTGCTGGCCGATGCGGCCATCGTCGTTGCTGTCCTGGAGCAGGAGCACGCGCTGATTCAGGATGTCCTGTGCGGCCAGCTTCAGCTCGAAGCGCTTGCCGAAGCCCTTGGTCACGGCGAGGTCGATCACGTTGCGCGGCATCTCGTAGATGTCAGGCGTGCCGTAGGTGCCCACAGCGAAGAGGCGCGGGCCGATCACGTTGTACAGGATGCTGCCCTGCACACGGCGCTCGCGGTCCTGGTAGTAGAGGCCGGCGTTCACGATGTAGGGGCTCTGTCCCATGAGGGGGCGCTGCTGCTTCTGACCGGCGGCCTCGCTGCCGAGGTCAACTTCCGTAACGATGTACGCGGCGTTCACCATGATGCCGATGCGGCTCATCACGCCTTCGGTGAACAAGGAGCTAAGCGAACGGCGTCCTTCGAGCTCCACGCCCACGCTGGTGGCGCTGCGCGCATTGCCGAAGGTGAAGTTGCGCGTGCCGCCGCTGCCCGCACCGGGCAGGAAGAACATCTCAATGGGGTTCGTGAACTGCTTGTAGAAGGCGCCCACGCTGATGATCTCGGAGGTGCTGGGGTAGAATTCGTAACGGATGTCGGCGTTGCGCACGGTGGCCACCTGCAGGCTGTCGTTGCCGCGCAGCACATTGTTGAAGCTGAAGTCATAGAAGGCGAAGGGCGCCAGCTCGCGGAACTCGGGGCGGTTCACGGTCTCCGCATAGCCCAGGCGGATCTGCGCGCGCTCCGTGATGCTGCGCGATGCGTTGATCGATGGCAGGATGCTGAGCACCGGATTGTTCACCAGCACGCGCCGCCCGCCGAAGGTGCGGCTCTGCAATTCCTGCGTGTTGTGCTCGGCGCGCACACCTGCAGTGATGGTGGTATTCGTGGCAATGCTCAAGGTGCCGCCGGCATAGGCCGCAAAGAGCTTGTTCGATGCGGTGTACCGGTCGCTCGGGTTGGTGCCCTCCTCCAAACGGAAGCCGGTGGTGGGGTTGATGTTCCCCTCCGCGAATACCTGGTCGAGCGGTGCATAGGCGAGGCTCTGGTCGTACGTGATCAGGTTGGCGGCGCGGAAGCTCATCCAGCGCGCCTCGAATGAGCGGTCCTTCAATTCGGCGTAGGCGCCCATGCGCAGCTTCACGCTGATCTTCTCGCCGCTCAGCTTGTGCTCGTAGTCGAGGCGGCCGGTCTTCATCTGCTCATCCATGTCGGAGAAGAAGCGTCCGGCATCGAGGGTGGTGGCGCCCGGCGGGATAATGGTCTGGAACGGCGTGTTCGCGTCGGTGGTGTTGATGTCTCGCACGGTGCGGATGCGGCGGAAGTCGGGCTCCTTGCTCCAGGCAAGGCCATAACCGGCGGTCCACTCCAATTTGCTCACATCGCTCTTGATCTCATGGCTGCCATGCAGCTGGCCGCTATAGATGGTGCGCTGCTGGTAGCGGAAGGCGTAGTTCTTCACCTCGAATTGCTCCTCGAAGTTGCGGCCCGTGCGCAAGGTGGCCTGGTCGGTGCCCTGCTGGGTGAAGAGATTGCGGAACTCGACCTTGCTGCGATTGCCCAGGAGCAGGCTGAAGTTGCTCAGCACGCTCACGCGCACCTGGCGGATGTTCTCGTTATCGCTGTAGTTGTAGATGCTGTCGCTCCGACCGGCAACAGGATCGAACACGTTGTAGTTGTAGTTCTTGGCGGTGTAGCTCAAGCGGGTGTCGCTGTAGCTCAGGCTGGTGACATTGCCACCGCGCACGCGCCCTTCGCCTTTGCCGATGCGGCGGGCGAGCAGCAGGCTGAAGCGCTGGTCGGGATTTGCAGTGGTGCGCTCAGCGCTCCAATTGTTGGCCAGTGCGCGGCCTGCAGTCTGCAAGCCTTGAGCGCTCACGCCGCGCAGGTCGCTGGGGAAGGCATTCGGGAGTTGACGCAGGCCGTCGTCGAATCCGAGCGCATCGGTGCTGCTGCGCTGGCTGTTGTAGAAGTCGTTGAATGTGGTCCCGTTGCGGTAGGACATGCCGTAGTCCACACGAGTGAGGTTCGAGTCGGGCACGTTCACGGTGTAGAGCTTGATCACGCCGCCAGCGAACTCGCCAGGCAGTTCGGGCGCGCCGCTCTTGTAGATCATCACGCGGTCCAGCGCGCCGCTGGGCAGCACATCGAAGCTGAAGGCGCGCTTATCGGGCTCGAGGCTCGGCGCGATCACATCGTTCAGCATCACCGTGTTGTAACGGTCCGCCAGCCCTCGGATCATCACGAAGCGGTCGCCCACCATGGTAACGCCGGGGATGCGCTTCACCACATCGCCAGCGGTGCGGTCCTGGCTCTTGCTGATCTGCTCGCGGCCCACGCCGTTCACCACTTGCTCGCTCTTGCGGGTCTCCATCACCACGGCGGCCTCGGTCTCGGTGCGCTTGGTGGTCACTACTTCCACTTCACCGATGGCGATAGCCTGGCCTTTCAGTTCCAAATCGGCCCGGGTGGTGGCGCCAGCCGAAACGGTGATGGCGCGCTCCATCGGCTCGAATCCCACGAAGCTCACCTGCAAGGTGTAGGCGCCAGGATCCGTCTGGAAGCTGTATTTGCCGTCGAGGTCGGTGGTGGCGCCAGTGCTCGTGCCCTTGAGCAGCACGTTCACGAAGGGCATGGGCTGCAGCTTGCCGCCTTCCACCGTGGTGATGGTGCCGGAAACGGTGCCCTTCTGCCCGAGCAGGCTGAAGGAAAGGAATGCAGCAAGTAAGAGCAGCAGGGTTCGGTACATCGCATAAGCGAACAGTGTGAATCACCATTCGCGGCGCAAAAGTCCCAGCGGCCTGTTAGGAAGCCCTTGTTTGACCGTTAAGGATCCGTTAGCCCTTGGCCCCTTTGCTTAACCTGCCGTTTACACGGTCTTCAAGGAACCACCACTTGGGCGAGTCTTTCCGGCCGCGTGCCCGTTGCCACATCACCAAGAGTCGCTCCTGAAGGAGGTCGGTGGCTTCGTCAACGCTATCTGCAACGAAGACGAACTCGAGCTCCTTTCGGCCGATGGTGCCTGCTTCCACCATTTTCTCGATCTGCTGGAGCAGAGGGGACCAATACTCCTTTCCGTAGAGCAGGATCGGGAAGTCCTTCACCTTGCCCGTCTGGATCAGGGTGATGGTCTCGAAGAGCTCATCCACGGTTCCTGCGCCCCCGGGCATCACCACGAAGCAGATGCTGTACTTCACCAGCAGCACTTTGCGCACGAAGAAGCGGTGGAACGTGAGGCTCACGTCGAGGTAGGGGTTGGGCTGCTGTTCATGGGGCAGCACGATGTTGCAGCCGACGCTTCGAGCGCCCGCATCGCGCGCTCCGCGGTTCGCGGCTTCCATGATGCCGGGCCCGCCCCCCGTCATGATGGTGAAGCCCACGCGGCCAACACGCTTCGCGAGCTCGCGCGCTGCCCCGTAATAGGGGTGTTCCTCATGGAAGCGCGCGCTTCCGAAGAAGGTGACGCAGGGGCCCACGAAGTGCAAGTGCCTGAAGCCATAGATGAACTCGCGGGCGATCCGCACCACGCTCACGAATTCCTTCCACCGGGAGCGTGGGCCCTCCAGGAAGCGGAGGTCGATCTGTTGGTCCTTCCGGGGCAATGCCATGGCGGCGAAGCTAGCCGGGGAACAAGGCGGCCTCTTCGGTTGTTCCTTGATGGCATGCGATTCAGAACACCATCCGCGATCCTATTGCTCAGCGCCAGTCATGTTTCGATGGCGCAGCCCCAGCCTGAGAACGTCTCGTTCGAGGCGTGGGACAATGCGGGGCAAGCCACGCAGGAACCCCAGCAATGGAGCTCGCTCAAGACCAGCGACGGCGGCGCCTTCATCAACAGTCTGGTGCCGCAGCTCTGCTGGCGAAGCAACGATGCCCATACGGGCCAGTATTCCGTGAACCTCCGCACCATCGGGTCCGTCGTCGGCCCGGCGAATGGCCTTCTCACCAACGGCCGCGTGCATGCTGAGCTCGATGTGGCCAACAGCTATATGTACACCGTGCAGGACCAGGAGCAATGGCGCACCACCATGACCAGCCGACCGGATAGCCTGATCGGCTGGTACAAAGCCGCGCCTGGATCCGGTGATCGCCCGAATGTGGGCGCATTGCTGCACATCGATGAGGGCCGGCTGCCCGCATTCGGAACAGAGAGCAACTACGTGGCAGGCGCCTCATGGAAAGGGCCCTATTCGCCAGTGACGCAATGGACGCGCTTCTCCACGCCCTTCGTGTACCTGAACGACTGGCAACCGGAGTGGCTCCTTTTCATCCTCACCGCAGGCGATAGCGCAGGCAGCGTGGAAGGCACACAGGCGTGGTACGATGACCTGGCACTCATCTACAATGTGCAGTGCCAGCCCGATGCACAGAGCGTCGCCCCTGGGGAGTCGCTCAACATCGGGTACTCCACTGGTGGTATTCCACTGGCCCCGGTCACCTTCACGGCCGAGCTCTCCGATGCGAGCGGCTCCTTCACTTCACCGGTGGTGATCGGATCGGTGGTTTCAACGGATGCTGATGGCACCATCGCGTGCGTTGTGCCGTTGGGCATCGATGCAGGAAGCGGTTACCGTGTGCGCGTTAGTGGCAGCTCGCCTTTTTACGCGCCGTTGCAGTGCACGCTGGAAGTGACGACGGCTACGGGAGTTGCGCAGCCCATTTCAGGCGCTGGGTACATAGAAGTCATTGGCGACCGGATTTGGGTCGACCTGCGACAGTCCGGGCAATACTCCTGTTTCAATTCCCAAGGTGCTCTTCTGGCAACAGGCGTCGTTGGCGCTGGGCGCGAGCCGATACCCACGCCTGTCTGTCGCGGAATGATGCTCGTGCAGGTTTCGACGGAGGGCCGATCGTTCGTCCAGAGAATCGTGATGCCGTGAGGATATTGGGGTAGCCGTCATCTTTGCGGTACACACCCCAGCATGAAACACCTCGCTACCCTCGTCATCTCGGCATCCATTTCATCGCTCTCCTTCGCTCAACCGCAGCTCCTCAACGCCGGGTTCGAGACCTGGGGTGGCCTTGGAACCGGTACGGAGGAACCCGATGAATGGAGCTCCATCAAGACCAGCGATGGCGGCACCGTCGTCAACAACTTCGCTCCGCAGGTATGCTGGCGGAGCGATGATGGGCATACCGGGTCGTTTTCATTGAACGTCCGAACGGTCACCTCATTGATCGGCGCGGCGAATGGCATCGTGACCTGCGGCCGAGTTCATGCGGAGCTCGATCCGGCCAACGGGCGGGTTTTCACGGAAGCGACCGATCCGCAGTGGAACCAGCTGCTCACCAGCCGCCCCGACAGCCTCGTGGGCTGGTACAAGACCACAGTGATGCCGGGTGATCATCCCACGGTGGATGCCATCGTGCACACAGGCGCGGGCAGCATTCCCGAAAATGGCACGATCGGCAATTGGGTCGGCGCGGCCAGTTGGGATGCCCCCAGCGCGACCGTTGGCGAATGGACGCGCTTCTCCGTGCCCTTCAACTACTTCTCGGCCGGCGCCCCGGAGTACCTGCTGATGGTGATGACCAGTGGAGATAGCCTCATCAGCCAGATCGGCACGCAGAGCTGGTATGACGATATCGCCCTCATCTACAACGTAGCATGCACGCCTTCAACCGGAGTGGTGGTGGTCAGCGAGCTCGTTGCTGGTGACTTCGATGTGTCGTACAGCACTGGCGGCATTCCTGAAGGGCCCACAACGTTCACCGTTGAACTTTCCGATGTGAACGGGGACTTCACATCGCCCGTCACCATCGGTTCAGTAGTGAGCGCCTCGGCCACAGGTATCATCCCGTGCAGCATCACGGCGGGCACGTTGGCAGGAGCGGGTTATGCAATTCGCATCATTACCGATTCACCGTTCTATGCTCCTGTGGGTTGCGCGGTGCAGATTGAACTCGAGACCGGGATTGCACACGGATCGCGGCCCGCCTCGTCGATCCGCTGGACGGCGAATGGCTTGCTGATCGACTCGAAGGACGCCGGCCGATACGAGTGCTTTGATGTTCAGGGCCGCGCTGTTGCCAATGGATCACTGCTGCAAGGCGTGAATACCGTCGCGCTCGACACGCGAGGAATGATCCTCGTGCGGGTCATGAGCGGTGCAGGCTCATGCATGGAGCGCGTGGTCGTGAACTGAAGAGCATTGCCTTCGAGAGACCATGGATGCGCTGTGCGTGAATGGCACGCTGCACCCATCTTTACCGGATGCCGACCGCACCTGTTCCGCATCTGCATCCGCTCCTTTATCAAATGATCAATAGCTCGCCGATCCTGATGTTGCTGTGCATGGCCGCGAGCGCCGGGCTGCTGATCCCGCTGCATTACCGCATGGAGAAGCTGATCACCAACATGCTGGTGAGCAAGAACAACCGGGTACGATTGGAAGCGGCGCGGAGGACGATCGAGGAGTTGGAGGCGCGCCCCGGAACCGATAAAGCGAACTAGCGCATGAGCACTTCAGTGAAACATACGGGGTTACTGCAGGGCGCGCTATGCACCGCGTTGCTCACATGCTGGTCATGGGCATGCCATGCGCAATTCGGCATCGCTCAATTGGACACGCTCGATGTGCGGCATGATCGGTCACAGTCAATCGACATCCGCCTCGAAGCAGCGAAGGATCACGCCATCGCTTGTTTGTACGCCGGGCGCGCCGAGGAACTGCGGAGCACAGCACTGTACATGTTGGATCTGGTGCCTGAAGCGAAGGAGGACTCGACGCTGGGCCAGACCTACCTGATGGTGAGCTATTCGTGCAAGGAGAGCGACCCCGGCAAGGGCCTGGAATACATGCACAAGGGGCTGGAGCATGCGGAGCGGAGCGAGAGGCCCAGTCTAATCGGCTGGGTGGAGAAGGAGATCGGTGTCGTATACAAACAGATGGGGCAGTTCCGCGAAGCGATCAATTGGATGAAACGTGCGGAGGCGCATGTGAAGGGCAGGGTCGAAGTGAACCGCACGCATTGCCATTTGAGCGAGGCGTATGCAGCCATCGGCCTGATGGACTCCGCCATGTTCCATGCGCAGGCGTCCAACATCATCACATCCACGGCGATGGACCCATACGGTTACGCCCGTTCGCAGCTGGTGCTGGGCAAGGCGTACGCTGCCAAGGATGAGTTGGACATGGCCGAGCTCTTCTTCCGGAAGGCGATCGCCGTGTGTGATTCGTTCGGCGTGGTGCGGGTGATGCCCGTTGCGCTGGTGGGTGCGGCCCATGTTCGGCTTGCCGCAGGCGACCCCAACGCTGCGATCGGTCTTGGACAGCGTGCCCTGGCTGTTGCCGAACGAACGGAGAACCTGCCTTCCTCCATTGAGGCCACTGACCTGCTGGAGCGAGCCTATCACGCCGCAGGCAAGCCCGACAGCGCTTACCTCATCCTGAAACTGCATGCCACCTTGCAGGACAGCCTGGTGAACGCCGAGAAGCTGAGCAAGGTGGAGAACATGCGTTTCGGCCAGCAGTTGAAGGAAAAGGAAGAGGAACAAGCCCGCATAGAGGCCGAGCATGAACGCTCCCGCAACATCCAGTTCGGCATCATCGCGCTCATCGTGATCACGCTCGGCATCTTCCTGCTCATCTTCAGCCGCACGGCGGTGGTCGGCGCCAAGGCCATCAAGAACCTCTCGCTCATTGCGCTGCTCTTGTTCTTCGAGTTCATCAACCTGTTGCTGCATCCCTTCCTTGATCGCATCACTAACCACTCGCCGATCCTGATGCTGCTTTGCATGGCCGCCATCGCGGGGCTGCTGATCCCGCTTCACCACCGCATGGAGAAGCTCATCACCAACATGCTCGTATCGAAGAACAACCGGGTAAGTTTGGAGGCGGCGAGGAGGACGATCGAGGAGTTGGAGGGAAATCGCGGTGAAGCCAACGCAAGCTGAACCCCATGAGCGCAAGGAAACTTCAGCAACGAACCGAATCCATGGTTTTCAGATCACTCGTTCTGCTCATCGGCATCTGCTGTATCGGACAACTGGACGCCCAGCCGATCGATACGCTCTTTGCCAGGCTGCGCGGCCTGCCGGTCGATTCATTGGAAACGCGCGAGCGGACGGCGACCGATCCCCGGACGAAGATGGTCGCCATCAACAGGCTCACCGGCCAGTACGCCTTTCTCGGTCGCACGGAGGACTGCATGAAGACGGCGATACAAGGACTTGAGTTGGCGGAGACGACCAAGAACGACACGCTGCTCGCCATGGCCAACTTCGGCATCGGTGTGGCGTTCACCAAGCTCAGCGATGTGAATGGGGCACTGAGGCACTTCAACATCGCCTTCGAGGGCTACCAGCAGATCGGGGACAGCATGCGCATGAGCCTGACCTGCAAGGAGACCGCGATCGTGTACCAGCAGGTCGGGGATATCGATGGCACCTTGCGCTACATGCGGAAGGCACAGGCCTATGGCTTGGGTCAAGGGTTCTACGGGCGTTCGATGACGATCCTGGCAAGGTGCCACATGGATCGCGGCGATCTGGACTCAGCGCTCTACTATGCCCGCCTGGCCGATGTCATGAAGGTGCCGGGCACGGATCCCTACGGCTACGCCGCCTATAAGCTCATCATGGCTGCTGTGCATGCTGCGCGTGGTGAGGGCGACGTGGCAGAGCCCTACTATAAGCGGGCCTTGGCGGTGGCGGATTCAGCCGGAACGCTGGATGCGCTGATCGGTGGTTCGGCCGGGTACGCGAAGCTGCTCATCGGCCAAGGGCGTGCTGAAGAGGCGCTTGCCTATGCGCGCAAGGGATTCGCGGCCACCGACGAAGTGCGGCAGCCAACCCTGATGATCAGGTCCACTACGGCCTTGTCCGATGCGTTCGCGGCGAATGGCATGATCGATAGCGCGTTGGTGTACTCGAAGCTCGCCCACGCCTGGCGCGACTCGCTCGCGGCCTTGCAGAACAGGAGCCAGTTGCAGAACCAGTTGTTCACGCAGGAACTGAAGGACCGCGAGGACGCCAAACTGCGTGCGGAGGAAGTCGCCTCCCGCTCCCGCAACATCCAGTTCGGCATCATCGCCCTCATCGTCATCACGCTGGGCATCTTCCTGCTCATCTTCAGCAGGACTTCCGTGGTGGGTGCGAAGGCCATCAAGAACCTCTCGCTCATTGCGCTGTTGCTCTTCTTCGAGTTCATCAACCTGCTGCTGCATCCGTTCCTGGATCGCATCACGAACCACTCGCCGATCCTGATGCTACTGTGCATGGCAGCCATCGCCGGGCTGCTGATCCCGCTGCACCACCGCATGGAGAAGCTGATCACGAACATGCTGGTGAGCAAGAACAACCGGGTAAGGTTGGAGGCGGCGCGGAGGACGATCGAGGAACTAGAGGCAAGGCCAACAGACACCAACGCCGGCTGAGGCCCATGTACCTGATCACGCTTCACCAACGAACCATCGCCATGGTCATCAACTTCCGAGTACTGGCCTTGGTTGTTGCCTTTGCCGGTATCGGACGGCTCCAGGCCCAGCCCTTCAATACCCTATTTACTAGTATCAGTGACCTTCCTGTGGACACCCTGGTCGCCCGCGAGAAGGCCACGGACGACCCCCGGATGAAGGTGGCGCTGCTTGCACGGCTGGTGCGGCAGTACCTGTACCTCGACCGCCAGGACCAGGTGCATGTCGACCTTGAGCGCCTTTGATCGCGGATCCGGCCGATAACGATACGATGCTCGGCAGGTCGCACCTCTCGATCGGGGTCTCGTACGTGATCGCCAATGACGTGAATGGAGCATCGAAGCATTTCAACATAGCCCTGGAGCACTTTACGAGCGCGCACGACAGCATCTGGATGGGAGCCACCTGCAAGGAGCTGGCCGTGCTCTATCAGCGCGTGGGCGACAACGATGGCGCCATGCGCTACATGCGCAAAGCGCTGGCGTTGGGCATGCCCCCAGGCATCCGCTCGCGAGGGCTGTCGACAATAGCCCGGGTCTTCATGGACCGTGGCGAACTCGATTCCGCGCTCTACTACACCAAGCAAGTGGAAATGGTCGATTCCCCCGGCGAGGACCCATGGACCTACGCCTATTCGAACGGTGCGCTTGCTCAAGTGTATGCGGCCCGGCATGAAGCCGATCTGGCCGAACTGCATTTCAAGCGCGCGATCGCCGCTTCCGATTCCTTCCAACTGCCGCTTCCCCTGGTTCAGTTCGCCGCGGGGTATTCTTCCTTGCTCTTGGAGCAGGGCCGTACTGCGGAGGCGCAAGCCATCGCGCAGTTGGGTTTCCGCTCTGCGAAAGGGGTCATGAACCCGGGACCGTTGGAGAGGGCTGCTGAGGCCTTGGCCGATGCGTTCAAGGCGAACGGCATGGCCGATAGCGCGTTCTTTTACGCGAAGCTGTGCATCGCCTATCGCGACAGTGTGATCGCTACCCAGAACCGCAGTCAGCTTCAGAGCCAACTGTTCTCGCAACAGCTCAAGGACATGGAGGATGCGAAGTTGCGCGCGGAAGAAGTCGCCGCCCGCTCCCGCAACATCCAGTTCGGCATCATCGCGCTCATCGTCATCACGCTGGGCATCTTCCTGCTCATCTTCAGTCGCACTTCAGTTGTGGTAGGCGCTAAGGCCATTAAGAACCTTTCGCTCATCGCGCTGCTCTTGTTCTTCGAGTTCATCAACCTGCTGCTGCATCCGTTCCTGGATCGCATCACGAACCACTCGCCGATCCTGATGCTCTTGGCAATGGCTGCCATCGCTGGGTTGCTCATCCCGCTGCACCACCGCATGGAGAAGCTGATCACGAACATGCTAGTGAGCAAGAACAACCGGGTAAGGTTGGAGGCGGCGAGGAGGACGATCGAGGAGTTGGAAGGCAGGCCGAAGGAGGGCTAACCCCAGACCGCCTCCCACAGCCGCTCGATGATGCTCGGCTCGATCACCGATACATACACGATGAGCATGGTCAGCCCGATCAAGACCAGCAACGCGACCAGATAAGGTTGCCATGCGGTCTTGCGGATGCGTGCAGCGATCAGCAGGCTAATGATGAGCAGAAGTTCGACCGTCGCGCTTACTTCCGGTGCGATCGCACGACCGAGCGTAGGGTTGATGAAAGGCACCGCCGTGAGCATCATGTAGCGCGAGTGATAGGCCGTGTTCCTGCGGTACGCGATGGCCAGTGCATAGAACACAAGGAACGCACCGCCGTCGAAGAACGAGGCGCCCAGCAGCGCCGCTTCCTTGTGGCGCAACTGGCCATAGTTGGTTACGGCCATAAAGCCGACGACGATGAGCGGAACGAGGAGGTAGGATAAGCGCCCGATGCGCTTGTGCCGTTCGATCAGCCCCTTGGCAGCAAGGAAGGCCTGAGTGATCAGCATGACCAGCCAGGCCGCGATGGTGAGCAAATGGAAATGCACTTCCCAGCCCACACCGCCAAAGCGCGGGAAGAAGTCCCAATAGCTCGTGCGGAAACCGAAGTAGCTCAACGGCATCAGCACGATCACCAGCAGCACGATGCCTCGATAGGTCTTCGCCATGGGACTGGATCGGTCCATGACACAAGGCTAAAGGGCTCAGGCCACCGCAATCTTGGAAGAATCCGACAAAACGAAGGCGCTGGGCGGCAGCCCCATATGCTTCCGGAACGCGTTGGCCAGGTGCGCGTGATCGTAATAGCCGCAGTCCCAGGCGATCTCCATCAAGCTCCGCGAGCCGGCCTCGCGTTGCACGACCCCGAATGCGTGATTGAACCGTGTGAGGTCGATGAACTCCTTCGGCGTGATGCCGAGCTGCTGCTTGAATTGGCGCTCCAGTTGCCTTGCCGTGGTGCAATGCCAGTGCATCAGTTCGTCCATCCGCACGCGGCCCTTGTGCTGTTCAACGCTCGCCACCACTTCCACCAACGAGAAGCGGGGTGGCTTCAGGCGCTCTAGGTAAAAGCGATCCACGTAGGCTGCCGGATGTCGAAGGATCAGGTCGGGGTTCGGGAACTGCGACCGGTCGAAAGGCTGCACATCATCAGCCATGCGCTCCATCGGATCATAGCGGTGGAAGAAGCTGAAGCCGCCCGGCTTGAACGTGATCCCGAACAACAGGCTTTCGCCCAAGAGCATTTGTGTGTCGCCGCGCGTCTGCGCACCCACGATCAACGCACCCTCTGCGCACCACCGCGTACCGAAGCGCGAACTGTTGATGCCCTCGCCCAGGTTCAGCACCAGGCTCACCCCGCCGTCGGGCAACAGCTCGATAGGCTCCTGCTGCTCGTGCCGACCCGTGATCAGCCAGTACCGGCTGATGAACGGACGCAGTGCGGGGTCGGGGCGAACGGAGGAAGGCAGTGCGAATTAGGCGGCGACTCCCAACACTCCCTCCAACGCCACCTTCGCCTGCTGCACGTTCTTCACATCCTGCACGCTCACGCGCAGTGTCCCGCCCTTCTCATACACCTTGAACCTCCTCGGCTGCGCCTGCACCGCGCGTAGCACGGCATGGAATGTATCACCCTCGAAGAAGCGGTGCTTCTGGTCGGCGATGAAGGTGCCGATGAGCGTGCCCTTCTTCAGCACCATCTTCTCCAGGCCCATCTGTTGGCCCAGCCAGCGCAGGCGGATCGCTTCCATCAGTTCCACCACCTGCTGCGGTATCGGGCCGAAGCGATCGGTGACCTCCGTCGTGAACTTCTGTAGCTCCGGCTCGTCCTTGATGTCGTCGAGCTTGCGGTAGAGCGCGAGGCGTTCGGCCGTCTCGCTCACGTAGCTGTTCGGGATCAGCATGGTGAGGTCGGTCTCGATGATGCAGTCGTCGCTCTGGTCGCGTGTGCCGCCGCGTGCGAGCTGGCGGTCCTCGAAGAGCTCCGCGAAGTGCTCGGACTTCAGTTCGCGCACGGCCTCCTCCAGGATCTTGTGGTAGGTCTCGAAGCCGATGTCGTTGATGAAGCCGCTCTGTTCCGCGCCGAGCAGGTCGCCCGCGCCACGGATGTCCAGGTCCTTCATGGCGATGTGGATGCCGCTGCCGAGGTCGCTGAACTGCTCGATCGCTTGCAGGCGCTTGCGCGACAGGTCGGGCAGCAGGTGCGGACTCGGCGCGAGCAGATAGCAGTAGGCCTTCTTGTTGCTGCGGCCCACACGACCGCGCAACTGGTGCAGATCGCTGAGGCCGAAGTTCTGCGCCTCGTTGACGATGATGGTGTTGGCGTTCGGGATGTCCAGCCCGTTCTCCACGATGGTGGTGCAGACAAGCACATCGGTATTGCCTTCGATGAAGTCGAGCATCACCTCCTCCAGCTTGTGGCCTTCCAGCTGTCCGTGGCCCACGCCCACGCGCGCGCCGGGCACCAGCTTGCGGATCATGTCGGCGATGAACTCGATGTTCTTCACCTTGTCGTGCAGGAAGTACACCTGGCCGCCGCGTGAAAGCTCGTATTCGATCGCGCCGCGGATCGTCACTTCATCGTACGGTTGCAGCATCGTGCTCACCGGATAGCGGTTCGGCGGCGGCGTGCTGATGATGCTGAGGTCGCGCGCGCCCATGAGGCTGAACTGCAACGTGCGCGGGATCGGCGTGGCGGTGAGCGTGAGCGTGTCCACCGTGGCGCGCAGCGTCTTCAACTTGTCCTTCACGTTCACCCCGAACTTCTGCTCTTCGTCGATGATCAGCAGGCCGAGATCCTTGTACACCACGTCCTTGCTCACCAGCCGGTGCGTGCCGATGAGGATGTCGATCTTCCCTTCCTTGAGGTCCTTGAGGATCTGCGTCTGCTGTGCGCTGCTGCGGAACCGGTTGATGTAGTCCACACGAACGGGCAGGCCCTTCATGCGGGCCGCGAAGCTCTTGCAGTGTTGCAGCGCAAGGATCGTTGTCGGCACCAGCACCGCTACCTGCTTGCTGTCGCACACCGATTTGAACGCGGCGCGTATCGCGACTTCCGTCTTGCCGAAGCCCACATCCCCGCAGACCAAGCGGTCCATCGGCGTGGCCTTCTCCATGTCGCGCTTCACGTCCTGCGTGGCCTTCAACTGGTCGGGCGTGTCCTCGTAGATGAAGCTGGCCTCCAACTCGTGCTGCAGGTAGTTGTCCGGCTGGAATGCGAAGCCCGGTTTGCTCTTGCGTTGCGCGTAGAGCTTGATCAGATTGAAGGCCAGCGCCTTCACCTTCGCCTTCGTGCGCTCCTTCAGGTTCTTCCACGCCGGACTGCCGAGCTTGCTCACATTCGGTGCGCCTCCTGCTTCCTCGCCGCTGTATTTGCTCACGCGGTGCAGGCTGTGGATGCCCACATAGAGGATGTCGTTGTCGCGGTAGATCAATCGGATCGCTTCCTGCATCGAGCCGCCCGCATCGATCTTCTCCAGTCCGCTGAACACACCCACGCCATGGTCGATGTGTACCACCAGGTCGCCGGGTTTCAGTTGCGTCAGCTCCTTCAGCGTGAGCGCCTGCGAGTTCTTGCGGAAACCCTCCTTCAGCCGGAAGCGGTGGTAGCGCTCGAAGATCTGGTGGTCGGTGTAGAGCGCCAGCTTCAGCTCGGGATCGATGAAGCCTTCGTGCAGGTCGAGCACCAGCGGCGTGAAGGCCACCTCATGCTCCATGTCGTTGAAGATGGAGTAGAGGCGCTCGCTCTGCTTCGCGCTGTTGCACGCGATCAGGTTCGTGTAGCCCGCGTTCTGCTTGTTGTGCAGGTCGCCGCTGAGGACCTTGAATTCTTTCGCGAACGTTGGTTGCGGACGTTGCTGGAAGTCGACAACTACATCCGCGTGCTGCTTCGTGGCTTCTGGCGCGACGGTGCTCTTCCAGAAGATCTTGCGGAAGCCGAGCAGGCCTTTGATCAACGCACCATCGGTTGCGAGCAGATCAGCCGGGGTCGGATGCTTGTCCTTGTCGGGAAGTCGCTCGTAGGCCTCACCGAGCAGCTTCAATTGCTTCGTAGCCGCATCACCGATCGCTTGCAGATCGCGCAACCAGATAGTGGCGTTCTCCGGCAATTGCGCGAAGAAGAGTTGTTGGCGCGCAGCATCCTCATCCTGGAGATCCGGCACGATCACCGCTTCGGCAAGTCGCTCCACGGTCAACTGATCCTGCGGGTCGAAGCGGCGCACGCTTTCCACGGTATCGCCATAGAGCTCGATGCGGTAGGGCTTGTCGCTGCCGTAGCTGAACACGTCCACGATGCCGCCGCGCACGCTGAACTGCCCCGGCTCGTACACGAACTCCACGCGGGTGAAGCCGGTCTCGTGCAGCCATTCCTCCAGCGTGTCGATCGGCAGTTCCTCGCTGCGCTTGATCGACAGGGTGTTCTTCTGCATCACCTCCTGGCCAACCACCAGCGGTACCAGCGCCTCCGGATACGTCACGATGACCAGATGCGCCGGCTTCCTCATCAGCACCTCCAGCACTTCCGTGCGGCTCACCCGTTCACCATCGTGGTGGCCATCCGGATCGTATGGCGACCGTGACGGCGCAGGGTAGAAGAGCATGTCTTCATCCTTCTTCGCATTACGTATATCCTTGTCCTTGCCGCGCAGGGCCTCCAGGTCATTGATGAAGTACGCCGCCTCTTCCTTGTCCGTGAGCACGAACACATGCACGCCCTTCATGCGGTCGATGACCGATGCAGCGATCAGCGCCTGCGACGAACCGATGGTGCCGGCGATCTGCACGCGTGCGTTCGCCGGTTGCAAGCCTTCAGCGACCCGCGCCACACGCGCATCATTGCGGAAGAGGGAGAGGAGGTCGGGGAGGGAGGTCAAACTCATGGAAGCCAAAATGCCCGAAACCCAATGCCGCACATTGCGGGCATCGGGTTCAGGAACGGCGCGAAGCTACCGCCCTTCCGACTCCCACTCGAAGATCCGCTCCATCCGCAGCCACTTCTCACCGGGTCGCGCGAAGGGCAAGGACTGCTGGAAGGTGGACATGAGTTCCTCCCACTCCTGAACACGAGGCGGAAGTGGCGAAGCTCCGCCATCGGTTGCTGCGCCGGTGCTGCTCTCCACCATCATGAACAGGCGGTTGCCGGTTCGGTGCATGGTGCAGCGCGTGATGCCCTGTGTGCGCAGATGCTCCAGCACCTCGGGCCACACATTGCGGTGCCAGCGGTCGTACTCTGCGATAAGCGCGGGGTCGTCCTTCAGGTCGAGGGCGTAGCAGTCCATCATGCGCGTTGGTGTTCCACTTTGCGAGCGAAGAGCAGCACCACCATGAAGCAAGCCATTGGCGCGATGTACGCGAACTGGATACCATTGCTGTCGCTGATGGCTCCCATGATCGGCGGAACAACTGCCCCGCCTACGATGCTCATTACCAGCAAGGAACTTCCCAACTTGGTGTCGCGTCCCAGCCCCGCGATGCTGAGCGAGAAGATCGTGGGGAACATGATGCTCATGAAGAGTTCCACGCCGAGCAATGCGCCAACGGAGATGTAGCCACCTGCGGTGACCGCTACTGCGATGAGAACAAGGTTCGCCACGGCGCACAATGCAAGGAGCCTCGCGGCAGTGAGCCATTTCATCAAAGCCGTTCCGATGAACCTGCCGGCCATGAAGAGCAGCAGGCCGATGCTCAGCAAATAAGCGGCGTCCTGCTCGCCGATGCCCGCGACCTGTCCGGAAAAACGGATGAAGAAGCTGGCCACGCCCACCTGCGCGCCTACGTAACAGAACTGCGCCACTACGCCGAGCTTCAAGCGTTGCCAGGCCTTCGCGTTGCGCTGTTGGCCGTTCGACTCCTCAGTGATCTCGGGCAGATGGGCGCGCAGGAAAAGAACAGCGGCCACCAGCACCACCAGCCCGATGAACAGGTAAGGAATGCGCACGGCAAGTGCCTCGTTGGTGAAATAGGCATCAATGGCATCCGGAGCCATGGCTTTCAAATCTTCATCTCTCAGCTCCTTGCCGCTGAGAATGAAGCGCCCGCCGAACCAAGCCGCTAGCGCGGCGCCAAGTCCGTTGAAGGCCTGCGCGAAATTCAAGCGGCGTGGTGCCGTGGCCGGATCGCCCAGCGCGCTGATGTACGGGTTCGCGGCCGTCTCCAGGAAGGTGAGGCCACTGGCGATGATGAAGAGTGCGCTCAGGAAGAAGGGGTAGGAGCGCATCGTCGCCGCTGGCCAGAAGAGGAAGGTGCCCGTGGCGAAGAGCAGCAGACCGCCCACGATGCCCGTGCGATATCCGTAGCGCTTCATCAAGGCTCCGGCAGGCAAGGCCATCACGAAGTACGCGATGAAGAAGGCGCTGTCCACGAGCGCGCTGCGCATATCGTTCAGCTGGAGCGCCTTCCTCAGGTGCGGGATGAGGATGGGGTTGAGGTTGTGCGCCAACGCCCACAGGAAGAACAGGCTCGTGACGAGCGCGATGGCGGTGCGTTGCGATGTGCTGCCCATGGTCACCAACCGCTTCTTCTGATCGTGATGCGCAATGTGCCCGGCAGCGGTTCCTTTCGAACGAGGATCAAGTAACCGCCACCGCCCGCGCCGCTGAGCTTCCAGCCATGGGCTTTGTCTGCATGTGCTGCGATGGTCGCACGGATGCCATCATCCACCATGTTGGGGAACATCGCCACCTGCGCTTCGAACGAACGGCGGAAAGCACTTCCGAACGCGCTGGCATCCTTGGCGAGCAAGGCGCTCCAGCAATCGTCGGCGGCATCGGCCAATGTTCTCGCTCCAGGGGCATTGATGCGCGTGCCCTGCAGTACGTTGAAGCTCTCATCGCGCGGCGACAAGGGCACCAGCTGCAGATGTTCTTCGATGAAGGCGAGCACGGTTTCATCCTGCACGCTCTCGATGCGCTCAGGCCAGTAGCCCCCGGAATAGTGGAGTCGATTGAGCCCAGGGAACACGATGCCGATGCTGTCCTGCGAACCACTGATCTCCACGGTGCCCGGCGGGTTCTCGTAGCTGAAGAGGATGCGTGCCTGCTGCTCTCTGTCGCCATCGGGCAGATGCGTGCGCCAGAGCTCGATGGCCTTGCGCCGCGTGCTGCTGCTCATGCCGCTGCGGTCAGTGAAGGCATGCGTGGGTTCGATACTGATGGTGAGCACGCTGCCGGGATGATGCTTTGACACGAAGGGTTGATCCAGCCATCCCCCAGCGAGATCCAAGCGGAAGGGGATGGTGCTCTCTTCGCGCAAGGCGGTCGTGCTGCGCGGCTTCAACCCGTGCGCCGGTGTGCGTTCGAGAACCACATAACGCACCCCATGTTCGCGGCACAGCCCGGCCTTCGCTTCGGCATGCCCGTCGTTGTTCACCACGAGCACATCCGGCTTCACGCGCTTGAACTCGGGAACGAAGTCCATCTGGCCACTACCGGAGCCGATATGCACCTGATGCACGAAAGCCAACGACTCCAGCATGTACTTCCGCTCTTCCTCATCGTTCACCGTCCATCTCTTCTTCAGCGCATGGATGGTCGCATCGCTGCCGATGCACACATGAAGCTCGCCGTATTCCGCCGCGCTCTTCAGGAAGGCCACGTGCCCGCTATGCAGCAGGTCGAAGCAACCGGAGACGAAGACGCGGGGCATCGGGCAAGTTTAGTCCGGAAGCGGAATCCAACGCCCCATGTGTAATCGGCCGGTCCCCTGCATCCTATGTGCAAACACTCCGATCATGCGCACCAATTCCTTCCTCCACCTGCTTGGCGCCATGACGCTCGCAGGCGGCCTCAGCGCCCAGAACCTCGGCGAGGTCCGTGGGCGCGTGTTCGATACCGACGGTTCACCATTGCCCGCAGCTAACGTGTACACCAGAGTGAACGGCGAATTATTCGGCACCACCACCGACCTGGATGGCCGCTTCGTGCTGAAGCCGCTAAGTCCGGGCCGATACGCCATCACCATCTCGTTCAGCGGTCGCCAGACCATCGAATTGCCGGGGGAAGCGGTTGTGCCCGATCGCGCCACCTACCTGCGCGATGTGCGCATGAAGCCTTTCGAGCTTGAGGGCGCGGAGGTGGTCGTCTACCGTAGGCCTCGGATCGAGATCGACGACCCCAGTCGAATGACCCTCCTCGCCGAAGAGATCGCCAAGGACCCCAACATCCGCAACCCGATCCAGTTCCTGGGCAAGACCTTCGCAGGCGTGACTCCCGCACCCAACGGCGACGGATTGTACTTCCGCGGTTCGCGCACCGAGAACATGGCCACCTTCCTCGATGGCATCAAGATCAGCGGAGCTGTGCCCCGCATCCCGCCCTCGGCCATCAGCAGCGTGAGCGTCTATACCGGCGGACTTCCCGCGCGCTATGGCGACGTGACCGGTGGCGTGGTGGTGATCGAGACCAAGAGCTATGCGGAGATGGTGCAGCACGCCCGGCGCATGGCCGCGATGCGCACAGAGGAAGAAGGCGATACGTTTGACTGATTACCAATGCTGCTTCGCCGAAGAGCCGCCGCACAAGGCACGGACGAGGATCTGGTGCTCGCCTTCAAGGGCGGGCACCAGCCTTCGTTGGCTGCCCTCTGGGACCGCTATGCGCACCTGCTCTTCGGCGTGGGCATGAAATACCTGAAGGATCCCGATCGCGCCAAGGATCAAGTGGTGGAGCTCTTCGCATCATTGCCGCAACTGCTTGCCAAGCATCAGGTCGAGCACTTCCGTCCGTGGGTGCATACCGTGATGCGCAACCGCTGCCTGATCAGCCTGCGCGGCGAAGGGCGCCATGCCCGCTTGGATGATGCGCACTTGGAAGACTTGATCAGCGACACCGCCGAAGATGCCGTACTGCGCGAAGCCCCCTTGCTGCAGCTCGAAGCCGCCATCGCACGGCTCAATGATGCGCAGCGGGACTGCATCAACCACTTCCACCTTGAACGCTTGAGCTACCACGAGACCTCCGCCCGCACGGGCTTCACCATCGAGCAGGTCCGCAGCCACCTCCAGAACGGCCGCCGCAACCTGCGCCTCATGCTCCTTCGCCATGCCGACCAGAACGCTTGATACGGATCCCTTCGCCCCGCGCCGCCCGCTCTCGCGCGATGAATTGCAGGCTTATGCCGAAGGCCGCCTCGACCCCGGGCGCCGGCGCGCCGTGGAGGAGCATATCGAGGCCGATGCACTTGTGCGCGATGCGGTGGACGGCTTGTGCATGCCGGGTGCCGCAGCTGGCCTGAAGGAGTTGGATGCCCTGCGGCCGCGTGCGGGAGGTGCGGTTGCGCGATGGTGGTGGGCAGGCGCAACCGCCGTGATCGCATTGCTGGCCATTTGGCATTACTGGCCGGTACCGATGGAAGAGAAGGCCATTGCGGGCTCCGCGTCGGATCGTGCCATCCGTGAAGCCGCACCGATGGAGCCCATGCGCGCGGAGGAGATCGCTGCTGCATCGGAGCAGCCCGAATCGCTGCGCATCGGTCACGAGCCGCTGGCGCTGCACGTGAATCCGGCGGCGCTGCAGCGGTTGGCCGAACCCGCTAGGCGATTGGAGCGCGAGGGGAGCATTGAGCCGATGGCGCCGCGAGAGGTCGTCATCGAACGCGGCGCGGAAGCGGCAGAGCCACTGGTGGTGCGCAAGGCGAAGGCTTCGCGGCAACTCGTGTTCCTGCACGACTTGAAGCTCATCCACCCGAAGGAGCTGTACACGGCCGATCCCGTGCTCGCATTATCCGATGCCGGAGTTGCCGCGCGTTTCGCCGATGCGGGTTCGGCCCGCGCGGCTGACAAACCTGTGATGATGACCTACCTGGGCTTCATGGACGATGCGCTGGGCCGGTTCGTTCAGAACGACCACAAGGGCTGCCTCGACGACCTGCGCTTCGTGCTGTCGCAGTACCCCGACGATGCCAACGCGCTCTTCTATGCGGGCCTTTGCAGCTATAACCTGGGGATGCATCCGCGCGCACGCGTGCTGCTCCATCGCGCGGCCGTGCATCCGGTTGATGTCTTCGACGAAGAGGCCGCCTGGTACCACGCGCTCACGCTGGAGAAGCTCGGCGAGCGCGATGCGGCGCGCGAGGCCTTCGCGCGGATCGCGGCGCAAGGGGGCTTCTACGCTGAAGATGCAAGCACGAGGCTTGGCCGTTTCTAGTCCAGGGCAATGAGCTTGGTCGCGGCGATCGCGCGCCCGTGCTCCATCAGCGTGCATCGGTAGAGCCCCGCGCTCAAATCAGTGCGCAATGAGATGATGCGGCCCGCGTCACCTGCGCCGATCGGTTGCCGGAGCACCATTCGTCCGCGCCCATCGTGCACCAGAAGCTCAGCGTTTCCTGATAGGGCCCGATCGATGTGAAGCTCTGTTCGCGCGCGGAATGGATTAGGCATGGCGACGATCACGTGCAGCGCATCGCGCGATTCCGCCATGCCGATGGGCAAGCAAGCCAATCCATAAGGAAGTTCATCCACCGGTGCTTGCGGCGTTGCGGCATCGTTGGCGCGCACCTGCTCGGCTGTGAAAATGCTCGTGATCCCCTGGGCGTCGATGCCGGCCACGCTCACATAATAGACGCCGGGCGATTGCAGATTGGGAACGAGGTAGCTCGTTTGCGTGGTGCGGTACACCGATTCGAAGTCACCGGTGCTCTGGGTTCCGCGCACACCGATGCGGAAGGCCACGTGCTCGGGCTGGCCGGTGATCTGCGCGCGCAGTCCAGTGGGCTCGTCGAGCAGGTTGAAAGTAGGCATGTCCGGCCCATGGGCCAGCAAGGTGGCCGAAGCACCGTTGATCACCGCATTGCGAGCGAGGTAGTTGAAGTCCACGAAGAGCGTATCGAGCGTGCCATCGCCGTTGAGATCGAGTCCGAGGATGTCGTCACTGGTATGCTGGCGGTCGTCGTAGCCTTCCTCACTGGGGTCGCCATCGCCGTGCTCATTGGCGGCGGTGAAGCGCACGGCTGGCCAGCCCGCTTCTCGAAAGGGGATGTGGTCGCTGCCCCGGCCCACCCGGTCCTCCCGGTCCATCACGCTGATGAGTGTGGGCACCGGCACGGCACCGCCCAGCTTCTCGTCGTAGCTGAGGCGGATCATGCGCGCAAGTCCACGTGACGCCGTATGCGAGAAGACCCGGAATTGCAGGCTGTCCACCTCATTCACCACGCCGCAGCCGGGCGGCGAAGCTGTTTCGCCGCAGAGGATGCCGCCTACGATGTCGTTGTTGAGCACGCCCTTGATCGCGATCGATTGCTGCTGGCAGAACTGCGCCATGGCGCGTGCGCCCAGCAGACCATGCTCTTCGCCGGTGGTGAGCATGAACACGAGCGTGTGCGGGAAGGTGTAGCGGCTCATCACGCGCGCAAGCTCCAGCACCAGGGCGCTGCCGCTGCCGTTGTCCTCAGCGCCTTGCGCATCGCAATCGGGATCGCAGTTGTCGGCGCAGCGGCTGTCCAGGTGCGCCTCGATGATGATCACACGATGATTGACCGTGCTCGATCCCGGAAGCACAGCGATCACGTTGCGCCAATCCTGTCCGCTGCCGCAGTTGAGGGGCTCGTTCGCGTAATCGAAGCGGATGTAGGATGGCAGCAAGCGGTCCTCATTCAACGTGCTCCATTGCTGGAGCTTGGACATGACCCAGCGCCTGGCGGCCCCGATCCCGGTGGTTGCGCTCAACGTATCGCTGTACGTGTGTCGCGTTCCGAAGGAGACGATGCGATCGAGGTGCGCTCTCAGGGAATCGCTGTTCACTGCAGTGCGCAGCGCGCAGATGATCTCCTCCGGATCATCAATCACCATCGATGCGGCATAATCCGCCGGGTCGTGCTGGCCCTTCATGGCCTGCAGCGCCTCCGCATCCGTGCAGCTGATGTTGGTGAACTGAGCAGATGAGAGCGCCGGAAGCAGCGCGGTGAACAGGAGCAAGGAGCGTGTCATGGCAACAGGGTAGGAGACGAAAGGTAGCTGCCCGATTCAATGTCGACCACCCGTGACGGTTGAACAGCACTCTTTGGCTTCAAAGCAGCGATGCGCGGAACACGATTGCTTCCACGCCACGGTGCTCCGAGCGCTTCTCCGGTAGCATGCCATTCCGGTGGGCCACCAGCTGGCTACGGAGGTTGCCGGCATCGATCAGCGATATCACCGAGGCCGCGAGCCGATGCTCATATGCGAACCGTTTGCATGCAACGGCCGCTTCCGTGGCAAAGCCGTGCCCCCAATGCTGCGGCAGCAAATGGTAGCCGATTTCCAGTTCATCGATGCCATCCACCACCTGGGTGAGCAGCCCGCATTGGCCGATCGGGACGCTGGATTCCTTCAGGCTGACGACGTGGAGGCCGCTGCCATCCGCCGCGTACCGGTCGAGGGAGCGTTGGATCATGGTCATGCAGTCGTTCCTGCTGCCCACGGTGAAAGGCATGAAGCGGATCGCTTCGGCGTCATTCAGATAGCCCATCCACCAATCGGCATCGGTCAGCGATAGTGGCCGGAACCGGAGGCGTTCGGTGGTGAGGCCCGCCAACGAGGGAATGGGGAGCACGATCACGATGCCGGTTGTTTGGTGCGCATCACCAGCAATACATGCAGCAGCGAGAGCGATGTGATGGTTCCGGCGACGATCAGGCTCCACGGCGAGGGTGCGATGGGGAGGACCAATGCGATCGCGAGGCCCAGCAGCACTACCCGCCCGATCTCGCTGCGGACCGCCCAGCGATGCGCCTCGAGCAGCACGCCCAGGTTCATCACCCACCAGCCGATCAACGCGGCCGTGGTCCATTGCGCCAGCATGCTCAGCTTGTCCTGCTGGAAAAGGAAATAGCTCGTGACCAAGAGCAGGAGCGCGAATTGCACAGCGACGTATCCGTTCACCGCGTTGCTCACACGCGTATCGAACTTGCGGTAGGTGGTGGAATCCTTTGCCTTGGGGCCATCGAAGCCGCCGAGATAGGCGGGCCTCCAGCCCGGGGGCTTGATGAATACCAGCACTTTATCCTTCAGGCTGCGGCAGCGGTGCGCCATGCGGAAGAGCTCGCCCCAATAGTGGAAGTTGGCGGTGAGCGGGTCCCAGCTCCGCAACGGCGAGGTGATTCCGTACACCGGCTCCTCCTCCTCGCGCTTGAAGGTGCCGAAGAGCTTGTCCCAGATGATGAGCGTGCCAGCGTGATTGCGGTCGATGTACTTCGGATCACTGCCGTGGTGCACACGGTGGTGGCTCGGCGTGTTGAAGAGCCACTCGAAAGGCCCCATGCGATCGATGGCCTTGGTGTGGATCCAGAACTGGTACAGCGTATTGATCGCGGCTACGGAGACGATCACCATGGGATGCACGCCGAGCAGCGCGATGGGCACATAGAACCAGAAGCTGAAGAGCCCTTGCCACCAGCTCTGCCGTAGTGCCACGCTCAGGTTATACTCTTCGCTCTGATGATGCACGATGTGCGCGGCCCAGAGGAAGTTGACTTCGTGGCTGAGCCGATGGAACCAGTAGTACATCAGGTCCACGAGAAGGAATGCCAGCAGCCAGGTGAGCGGTGTGCTGGGCAGGGTGAAGAGCCGCCCATGGTCGTACACGGCCAGGTAGAGGGCGAGGATGCCCGTCTTGGTGAAGGCGCCCACCACTTGCGAGCCGATGCCGCAGCCGAGGTTCGCCACGAAGTCGTTGAAGCGGTACACCTTCCTATTCGCATACGCGCTCCACGCCAGCTCGATGGCCATGAGCATGAAGAAGGCCGGGATAGCGAGCACGATGTACTTCACGATGGCGAATGTACCCGCAGGTATCTTCGCCGACCGTCACGGATCCCATGCGCATCTCCTGGAATTGGCTCAAGCAATACATCGATACCGGCCTGTCCCCGCAGCAAGCGGCCGAAGTGCTCACCAGCACGGGCCTCGAAGTGGAGAGCGTTACGGCGCATGAGCCCGTGAAAGGCATGCTGGCCGGCGTGGCGGTAGGTGAAGTGCTCGAGTGCGCCAAGCATCCCGATGCCGATCGACTCAGCCTTACCGTGGTCGATGTCGGCCAAGGCGAACCGTTGCGGATCGTGTGCGGCGCGCCGAATGTGGCAGCCGGGCAGAAGGTGCTCGTGGCTACGGTGGGCTGCACCTTGAACCTGAACGATGGTACGTCCATCGTCATCAAGAAGAGCAGGATCCGCGGGCAGGAGAGCAACGGCATGATCTGCGCAGAGGATGAATTGGGCATCGGCAAGAGCCACGAGGGCATCCTTGTGCTCGATCCTTCCGCAGTACCGGGCACACCTGCTGCGGTGCAGCTTGGCTTAGTCAGCGATCACGTGCTCGAGATCGGCCTCACCCCCAACCGCACCGACGCCATGGGCCATGTGGGCGTGGCACGCGACCTCATCGCAGCGATCAACTACCGCGAGGGGCAGGCGCTTGAGTTGAAGTTGCCCGAGGTCTCGGGCTATGCACAGGACGATGAGGCCCTCGCGGTGAAGGTGGAAGTGATGGATGCGCTGGCCTGTCCGCGCTACGGCGGCGTCACGCTTACACAGGTGAAGGTGGCGCCCTCGCCGAAGTGGCTGCAGGACCGCCTGCTGGCCATTGGTCTGAAACCGATCAACAATGTGGTGGATGTGACCAACTACGTGCAGCACGAGCTCGGCCAGCCGCTGCACGCTTTCGATGCCGATCAGCTCGAGGGCGGGCGCATCATCGTTCGCAAGGCCGCGACCGATGAGCCCTTCGTAACGCTCGACGGCGTGGAGCGCAAGCTGCGCACCGATGACCTGGTGATCGCCGACGCGAGCAAGCCGGCGTGCATTGCGGGCGTTTTCGGCGGAGCGATCAGCGGCGTGAGCGAGGATACCACTGCCGTCTTCCTGGAGAGCGCCTGCTTCGATCCGGCCCATGTGCGGCGCACGGCGCGCAGGCATGGATTGAACACAGATGCTTCCTTCCGCTTCGAGCGCGGGGTCGATCCCGAGATCACCGTGTACGCTTTGAAGCGCGCGGCATTGCTCATGCAAGAAGTGAGCGGCGCGCGCATCTCCTCGGGCATCACCGATATCGATCACGGCCGTCGCAGCCGCGCGGAGGTGAAGCTGCGCTTCGCCGAGGTGGAGCGCCTTACGGGCATCGCCATCGCCGCCGATGCGATCATTCGCGTGCTCGAGCTGCTCGATTTCCGCGTACTCGACCATAACGCGCAATCGTTGACGGTGCAGGTGCCCGCATATCGCGTGGACGTATCGCGCCCTGCCGATGTGATCGAGGAGATCCTGCGCATCCATGGATTCGATCGCGTGCCGGTGCCCGCGCGCTTGATGGCACCTCCGGTGCTGCACGAGGCGCTCACGCTGGAGACCATGCGGCGTGAGCTGGGCGCGCACCTGGCCGCGCGCGGCTTCCGAGAGATCATGACGCCTTCGCTGGTGAGCACGGAGCGGAGCGTCAACAGTGGCGTCGCTGGAACAGCCCAGCTCATCCGGCCCAGCAATCCGCTCAGTTCAGAGCTCGATGCGTTGCGGCCCACGCTGCTCTTCGGCGCCCTGCAGGCCATTGCCCACAACGCGAACCGCCAGCACCGCGACCTGCGCTTCTTCGAACGGGGCCGCATGTATGCTGCCGCTTCCAACGGTTCGCGCGAAACGGAAGCACTGTCGATGGCCCTCACCGGCAAGCGCTGGCGCGAGAACTGGCGCAGCACCGATCGTCTCGCCGATCGCACGGACGCGCAGGAAGAGATCGAAGCGATCCTGGCTCGGCTCGGCCTGCTCGTGCAAGCGCACTGGGTGGATTGCGAGCATGCATTGCTCGATTCGGCGGCTGAGCTGCTCGTTCACAAGCGAAGATTGGGCGTGTTGGGCACCGTGAAGCAGAAAGAGCTCAAGGCAGCCGATGTGGGGCAGCCGGTGCACTATGCGGAACTGCATGAAGAGGCGCTGCTCGATGCCTGCCGGGCCAACGCCATCGGCTATGCCGAGGTGCCGCGCTTCCCCAGCGTGCGCCGTGACCTGAGCCTGCTGCTCCCCGACGCCACGCGCTTCGATGAGCTCAAACGAGTCGCCATGAGCGCCGAGCGCAAGCTGCTGCGCGACGTGAGTCTCTTCGATGTGTACCAGGGCGACAAGCTGCCAGCCGGCAAGAAGAGCTATGCGCTCAGCTTCATCCTGCAGGACGCTGAGAAGACGCTTACCGATGAGCAAGTGGAAAAGGCCATCGGCCGGATACGTGCCGCGCTTGAGAAAGAGGCAGGGGCGGAGGTGCGAGGGTAGGAGAACGGTTTTCCGAATGAGAGG
This sequence comes from Flavobacteriales bacterium, assembly GCA_016705545.1. Lineage (GTDB taxonomy): Bacteria > Bacteroidota > Bacteroidia > Flavobacteriales_F > PHOS-HE28 > PHOS-HE28. The sequence continues at coordinate 304,254 of JADIYA010000001.1, read as the reverse complement.
TGCTGGTTCCCGGATATCGTCGAGAGCAGGCCTGAATGCAATCCCACTGAAGCATTAATGCGCATTGCCGTCAACACCCGCCTGCTGCTCGAGGATAAACTAGAGGGCATCGGCTGGTTCACGCACGAGACCATGCGGCGCATCGTGCTCGCGCATCCGGAGCACGAGTTCCTGTTCGTCTTCGATCGGGCCTTCGACAAGCGTTTCGTTTACGCCCCGAACGTGACGCCGGTGGTGATTCACCCGCCCACTCGGCATCCGTTGCTCTATCGGATCTGGTTCGATTGGCTCCTGCCGCGCAAGCTGAAGGCCCTCAGCGCCGACGCCTTCATCAGCCCCGATGGCTTCCTCGCGCTGCGCAGCAATGTACCCGCGCTCGCCGTGATCCACGACCTCAACTTCGAGCATTACCCCGAGGACCTGCCCAAGCGCTACAGCCGCTACTACCGCTCGTACTTCCCGCGCTTCGCGCGCCACGCCGCACGAATCGCCACGGTGAGCGAGTTCAGCCGCCGCGACATCGCCGTGCGCTATGAGGTGGATGAGGGCCGCATCGACGTGGTGTACAATGGTGTAGGCGATATGTTCAGCCCGTTGACTGATGAACAGAAAGCAGCCGCGCGCGATCGATTCGCCGAGGGCCATCGGTACTTCATCTGCGTTGGGTCCTTGCATCCGCGCAAGAACATCGCGCGCCTGCTGCTCGCCTTCGATCGCTTCGTGACCGAGCATCCTAGCGATGCCCGCTTGCTCATCGTGGGCGAGCGCTTCTGGTGGGATGATCGCATGCAGCACGCGTTCACCAGCATGAGGCACGGCGACCGCGTGCGCTTCACAGGACGCTTGAATCAAGAGGCGCTGCACCAGGCACTGGGCGGCGCCCAGGCTCTGGCCTTCGTGAGCTACTTCGAGGGCTTCGGCATCCCCGTGGCCGAGGCCATGCGCTGCGGCGTGCCCGTGGTGGCCGCGGAGGCGACCTGCCTGCCCGAAATCGCTGGCGATGCCGCGCATTACTGCGACCCCTTCAGCGTGGCCGACATCAGCCGCGCGCTCTTCGATGTGTGGAGCGATCCGGTGCGCTGCGACCAGCTGCGTGCGGCTGGAGTGAAGCGCGCGCAGCGCTACTCCTGGGACAAGGCCGCCGACGCCCTGTGGACAAGCTTTGAGCGGATGTGCAAGGATGCTGGGCTCGACCCGAACGACAAGCGTTGATCCGATGGCGCTGGCAGCATACCTCGAGCAAGGCCGCGTTGAAGCCGGCTGCGATGAGGCCGGTCGCGGTTGCCTCGCAGGCCCCGTGGTGGCGGCGGCCGTGATCCTGCCGCCGCGCGTTCGCCTCCCGGGCCTGGACGATAGCAAGAAGCTGAGCGAAGCCGCACGCGAGAACCTGCGGCCGATGATCGAGGAGCGTGCTTTAGCATGGGCCGTGGCGGCGGTTGGGCCGGGAGAGATCGACTCGATCAACATCCTCCGCGCCTCCTTCCTGGCCATGCACCGCGCCATCGAAGCGCTTCAGATCAGCCCACAGCATCTGCTGATCGATGGCAATCGGTTCGTGGCCTATCCCGGCATCGCGCACAGCTGCCAGATCAAAGGAGATGGGCGCTTCCGCAGCATCGCAGCGGCGAGCGTGCTGGCCAAGACGCACCGCGATGCGCTCATGCGTGAGCTCCATCATGCGCATCCGCAGTACGGCTGGGCCATCAACAAGGGCTATCCGACCCCCGACCATCGCTCGGCCATCGCGATGCACGGCGCGTGCGTGCATCATCGGCGCTCGTTCCGCTTGTTGAGCGATCAGCCTGTGCTGTTCTGATCGCCGCCCGCGATCCACACCATCCTGTGCGCAAGCGCCCCCTGCGCCAGCGGTGCTCGTTCGCGCGCCCTGTCACCTTTGTGCGTTCCCATGCGCCGCGTCCTGATCGCCATCGTGCTGCTCGCCATCGTTGGCGCAACGGCATGGGTGCTGTTGCGCTGGGAGAATCCGATGGCGCCAGCCACCGATCCATGGAGCGCCGTGCCTGCCGAAGCCGCCATCGTCATCGAGGTGCCCGGTGCGCTGGGCGCCTGGGATCGCTTCCTGCATACTTCCTTGCTCTTGCCCGATTGGGAGCAGGGGGCCGGCGCGCGCCGGCTCACGTTGGCCTTGGCCCATGCGACGCGCACACTCGACGGCGATCAATCGATTCGCTCGGCATTGGGTTCGTCATCGGTGATCGTGGCGCTGCTCCGCTCAGGCCAAGGGGTCGCCGATCCGATATTCCTTGGCAGCGACGGCGGTCTCCCGAAGGAAAAGCTGGCCATGCTTTTCGGCGTTGATGCTGAACAGGCCTTGGCCTTCTCTGAAGGTCGCATCGTTTCGTGCGTGAACGACAGCGCATGGGGCGGGATCTCCGCATGCGTGCGTGACGGCGTGTGGATGCTCTCGCCTTCCGCGACTGCCCTCGACGAATGCGTGCTGCAACTGGAGCGCGGCACGCCGCTCAGCTCCGATGCGGGCTTCGCCAAGGCGCGCGCGACACTGGGCCAGGCCTCCGTTGCGCGCGTAGTTGTGAGCACCGCGAGGCTGGGCAGCATGCTCAGCGAGATCTGGGAGCCGGCACGGATCGAGCGTTTGCGACTTCCGGACGGTTGGCTCGCGCTCGATGTGGTCGCTAAGCCGGACGCCATCCTGCTGAATGGCCTGCTGGTGCCTGAAGGTGATGATGCACTCTTGTCCAGCATCCATATCCAAGGTGCGGGAGCCTGGGGAATCGGACGGGTGCTCCCTGCCGATGCGGTTCAGTGCGAGGTGCGGCATATGGGCGACCCCGAAGCTGCGATGTCAGCGCGCGAAGCACTGGATGAGCGTGCCCGATCCACGGAGATCGCAGCCGCCTGGATGCGCGGCAGCCTTGGTGTGGCGCGTGGAATGGCCGATGGGCGCCGCTGGTTCATCGCCGAGACCGCCGATCCGGATCGCGCCTTGGAAGAACTCCAGGCGCCTTGCGCGCAGGCCCCGTGCGATACCCTGAACCATCGCGGCACGCGCATCACGCGCATGCCCGCAGCGGAGCCCTTCGAGTTGCTCCTGGGCCGTGCCGCCGAGATCCCGCAGCAGCCGTGGTGGGCCATCCTGGGCCGCCATGCGGTGATGAGCGACGATGCTGATGCGGTGCGCTCAGCGATCGATGCTTGGAATGATGGCGGCAGCTTGGCGGAGCAGCCGCGCGCACGGGATTGGTTCAAGCGCATGAGCGATGAAGCGGCCTTCACCTGGTGGAGCGACCCGGGTCAAGGTGGCGAACTGCTCGGGCGGGGATTGAGCGCCGCGCGCGAGCAGGGCTTCACGGAATGGCTGCCGCTGCTGCAACGCTTGAGCGCGCTCTCCGTGCAGGTATCGCCTGCGAGCGGCGGCTTGGTGCACGTGGCCATCGGCGCGCAAGGCGCTCCGCGCGAAGGGGCCTCGCGCGCAATTGCGACTGCTGGCAAGATGCTTTGGCAATGCCCGGTGGGCGCGCCGGTGACGCGCCGTCCTGATCTGGTGCGCAACCATACCAACAACACGCTCGAAGCGCTGGTGCAGGACAGCCTGCATCGCATCCACTTGATCAGCGCCGCAGGCAAGCTGCTCTGGTCGCGGCAGCTCGATGGCCCGATCCTCGGTGCCGTGCATCAGGTCGATCGCTTCAAGAATGGCAAGCTGCAATTGCTGCTGGGCACGGCGCGCACCGTCCATCTGATCGATCGGAACGGGAAGGACGTGGGCCTGCCGTTCAAGCTTCCGGTTGAATCCGAATGGCCGCTGGCGGTCCTCGATTATGAGGGCACGCGCGAGTACCGGGTCATCGTCCCCTTGAGCGATGGCCGCTTGCTGAATGTGGATCTCGATTGGGCGGCCGTGCAGGGATGGCTCACGCCGAAACTCGAGGCCGCGCCGGCAGATGCCGTCCGCCACTTGCGGATCGCAGGCAAGGACCATTTGATGGCCGTGGATGCGGAGGGAAGGGTGAAGCTCTTCGATCGCAAGGGGAATGCACGGGAATCCGTGAAGCTGTCGCTCCCCCGGTTAAAGGAGGTGCTGGCTGTAGAAGCCGGGCAGCAAGTGAAGGACACACGGGTGATGTGGATGGACCAGGATCTGGCGGTACGCGTGAATCGATTGGACGGCGAAACAGAGGACGCGGCGTTCATAGCAGTCCGCGATTTCGATGGCGATGGTGCACCGGAGGTGATCGTCGCGGGATCCGATGCGAGTCGGGCCCGTTCAGGATCGGCCATCGTCGCGGATGGCAAACTGGCCTTTGGTGAAGTCGAGGAGGCCACCGGCCGGGCTTGGCGGTATGCGGTCATGGGTGCTGAACCACCGGTGTTGGGCGCAGTCCGGTGGGCGGTTGGCGACCTGAATCTCGACGGTGGGCTGGAGCTGGTAGGGTCGGATGGCCGTGCAGTGATCACCGCGCACCGCTCACCTTTGCCGTGAAAGCAGGCTTCGCAACCTTAGTTTTGGTGCGGCCTCCCGGTGGCTCTTGCCGCCATGCCTCATGAAGCGAGCACTTCTGCGCACGGTACTCCGCAAGGAAGTGGTGGGCTTGGCGCGGGTCACGGTCATCATCCTCACGGCTTTCCTGATCCTGCTCGAGTTCGGGTACACGAGCGATGTGAATACCTATCGACTGCTCGAGCAGCTCAGTTTCGGCCTGGTGATCGCGGCCGCCTTCGTCACCTTGGGCAGCCTGCTGCGCACCGGCCTGCGCGGTGAACACATCCGGAAGGCCGAGCTCATCTGGTTCATGGCGGCGCTGGCGCTCATCGGGGCCAGGGCCAGCGGGGCGGTGTTCAGTGGCACGGGTCATTGGCCAATGCTGGTCTTCCTGCTCTTCTTCTCCTTCATCGAGCTCTCGCGGCTCGAGATCGGCCGCAACAGCACGCTCTTCAATCCTGCGCTCCTCTTCGTCAGCAGTTTCCTGATCATCATCGCCATCGGCGCGGCGATGTTCCTGTTGCCCAATGCCACCACGCGCCCCCTCAGTATCGTCGATGCCGTGTTCACCAGCACCAGCGCGGTGTGCGTCACCGGGCTCAGCACCATCGATGTGGGCCGCGACCTCACCCCCATGGGCCAGTGGGTGCTGCTGCTGCTCATCCAGCTCGGCGGCTTGGGCGTGATGACCTTCACCAGCTTCTTCGCCTTCTTCTTCAAGGGCCGCAGCTCGCTTGAGGAACAGCTGCGCGTGCGCGACATCGCCAATACAACGCTCAGCGGCGCACGGGCCTTCATCATTCAGGTGATCGCCTTCACGCTGATCGTGGAGCTCGTCGGCGCGGTACTCATTTACATCAACCTGCCGACAGGGTCATTCTCCGGCACCGGCGACCGCATCTTCTTCTCGGTCTTCCATTCCGTGTCGGCGTTCAACAATGCGGGCTTCAGCACCAACAGCCTCGGGCTATACGATCCGGCGTTCCGCTTCAACTACCCCTTGATGTGGGTGGTCTCGTTGCTCTTCATATTCGGCGGCCTGGGCTTCGGCATCGTGTTCAATTTCAGCCGCTATGTGCGCGTGTGGGTTTACGAGCGCATACGCAGGGTCTTCACGGGCATGGTCTGCAGCCGTTACCCGCGCGTGGTGAACCTCAGCACGCGCTTGGTGCTGCTCTCCACGGCCTTCCTCATCCTGGTGGGCACGGCGGCCATCCTCGTGTTCGAATGGAATCATGGGCTGGCCGAGCATGCCAGTTATTGGGGCCGCTTCAGCGCGGCTTTCTTCACCGGTGTCACGCCGCGAACAGCAGGCTTCAATGTCTTGGACACCGGCTCCTTGACCATCCCATCGCTCATGGTCATTCTGCTGCTCATGTACGTGGGTGCTTCGCCGGGCAGCACCGGGGGCGGCATCAAGACCACCACCTTCGGTGTGGCCACCCTGAACATTTTCGCGACCGCGCGCGGCCGCCGCCGCATCGAGTTCTTCGGCCGCGAGATCAGTAACCTCAGCACGCGGCGGGCCTTCGCGGCCATCGTGCTGTCGCTGGTCTTCCTCGGCCTCTCGGTAAGCGTAGTCGCCAGCCTCGAGAGCGGTCTTGGCCTCTTGCCCGTGGCCTTCGAGTGCTTCAGCGCATTCAGCACCGTGGGCATGAGCATGGGCATCACCATGGAGCTCGGCGATCCCGCTCGCCTCGCGCTTGTCGTGGTGATGTTCGTAGGCCGTGTAAGCGCGCTGACCCTGCTGGTGAGCGTCCTGCGCCAGGTGCAAGTGAGCAAGTACCGTTACCCCAAGGAGGACATCCTCATCAACTGACCACACATGAAGATCGCAGTGTTCGGCCTCGGCAATTTCGGAAAGCACCTCTCCATCAAGCTCACGGGCATGGGCCACGAGGTGATCGCCATCGACCACGACATGGACAAGGTGGAGGCCATCAAGAGCGAAGTGAGCTACGCGGTGTGCCTGGAGAGCAACGATCCGCAGGCCATGAGCACCTTGCCGCTCAACGATGTCGATGCCGCCGTAGTGGCCATCGGCGAGAATGAGGGCGCCAACATCATGACCACCGCCCTGCTGGTGAACCTGAAGCTGAAGCGCGTGATCAGCCGGGCGATCAACCCCCTGCACGAGATGGTGCTCAATTCCATGGGCGTCACCGACATCGTGCACCCGGAGGAGAAGGCTGCCGAGGGCCTCGCGCGCAAGCTCAACCTGCGTCGACTGGTCGATCAATTCGAATTGCCCGGCGGGTTCATCATCGCCGAGATCGTGGTGCCCGACAAATTCGTGGGCAAGCCCTTGAACCAGATCGTGGAGCTGCGGCAGCGGCAGTTGGGCCTGGTCACCGTGCTGCGAAAAGAGAGCGAAAAGAGCTTCCTGGGCCGCCGCGCCATCAAGCTCGGGGCGCTGGGCGTCATGGATCCGGACTTCGTTCCCGAAAAGGGCGACATCCTGGTGCTCTTCGGCACCAAGGAAGAGGTGGTGCGGTTCACCGGGGAGAATGATTGAACTGCAGGTTGAAGGTTGATACAGGCTTGCCTGCCGTGGGCGTGGTTGAGGGTCGGCTGGTGCAAAGGCAAATGCTATTGATAGTTGAAGGTTGATGAAACACGACATCAGCACCATCGACGACATCGACCTTCTGGTGAGGTCGTTCTACCAGCGTGCGCGGCCCGATGAGTCGATCGGCCACTTCTTCGCGAACCTGGATTGGGACCATCACATCCCGCGCATCGTTTCGTTCTGGCGCATGGTGCTGCTCGGCGACCGTGAATTCCAGGGCGACCCGATGACCGCGCACATCCAACTCGCCCGGGAGCGGCCCATGGCGAAGGCCCACTTCGAGCGCTGGCTCATGCATTGGGAGGCCACCGTGAATGATCTCTTCGCAGGCCCGAAGGCCGATGAGGCCAAACAGCGCGCGCGCACCATTGCGGCGGTGATGGCGCACAAGGTTTCGGCAAGCAGCTCCTAACGCTTCGGCTTCTGCAGCCACACCTGCTGGCCCGCGCTCAGTTGCGCATCGCGCGCGAGGCCATTGTACTTCGCCAAGCGGTCGAGCTTCACACCGTATTGCTGGCTCACGCCCCAAAGGCTCTCGCCATCGCGGGCAGTGTGCGTCTGGGCATCCTTCGGCTTGTTGCGCTTGGGCTGCGTGAAGATGACCTGCCCTTCGCTGAGCGCAGCCTCCTTGTCCATGTCGTTCCAGCGGGCCAGCATGCCGGCGGTCATCTCGAGTTCATCGGCCAGCTTGCGGAAGTTGTCGCCGGGTTTGGCGCGCACGAACTTGATGCGGCCCTCGAAGACTTCCACGTTGCGCCCCTGCGCGATGGTGATCGACTCGCCTTCGCTGGCCGGTCGACGGCCCATGCGCTCACGGCTGGGCTTGGGCTGTTCCTTGCCCACCGGTCTATGCGCCACGTCCACGCCCGCGTCAAGCTTGTGCAGCTCATAGCGCTCAATCAGGTTGATGAGCTTCTGCGGATAGCTGGGGTCAGTGGCGTAGCCGGCGGCTTTCAGTCCGCGCGCCCAGCCCTTGTAATCGGTGGTCTTCAGCTCGAAGAGGCTGGCGTAGCGCGGCCGCTCCAGGAAGGTGCTGTGGTCCTCGAAGCTGTCGGCGGCATCGCGGTACTTGCGGAAGCAATCATTCTTCCGGTCGTCGTCGTGGTAGCTCTTGCCGCCGGTCCAATCGGGCGTGCACTTGATGCCGAAGTGGTTGTTCGCATCGCGCGCCAATTCGCTGTTGCCATTGCCGCTCTCCAGCAGCCCTTGGGCCAGGGTGATGCTCGCCGGGATCCCGTGCTGGTTCATCTTCTTCACGGCAACCGACTTCCATTGCTCGATATACTCCTCCGCCGTGAAGCGCTTGTAGGGCGGCTGCCCTTGTGCCTGAGCCAGCGGCAAGCCGAACATCAGGAAGAGGCAATAGCGGGTTATCCACATTTCAACAGCGCGGGCCATGGGCGAGGGGCGTTCTTCTGGAAGCAGCGAAACTACCGGGGCTCCAGAGGCTTATTCACGATCCATCCACGGAGCCATCCACCGGCCTGTGTGGAAAGAACGTGCCGGGAGCGCTGCTCCGTCTGATTGCCCGCAGAACTTCACCGATCGTGCGAACCAAGCGCCTCGACGTGTGTTAACGCAGCATCAATGGACCGCGACGCCAGTTCCCCGAAGCCCGAGGATGACCGCATGAGCCGACTGGGCTTGGAGCAGGGCGATTACTACTTCTCGCCCGAGGGCTTCTTGGTGTTCACGGAGCAGTACCACCGCAAGCGCGGGTACTGCTGCGGCAACCGGTGCAAGCACTGCCCTTTTGGGCATGAGGGGGTGAAGAAAGCGAGGGGGTAGGCAGCGTTCCGCTGGCCTCGGCTATCTTCACCATGCCATGCGGGGAATCGTACTCCTGGTCTCACTCTTTTCGACCATTACGGCTATGGCCCAGAACTGGGCCTTGCTCAATCCCGCGTACCGCTACAACTACAGCAACGACGGAACGGACACCATCAGCAACCAGATCCGCGTGATGCACGTGGATACGCTGGGGGCGGACAGCTTCAGGTATGAGTTGAATCGAGTTGCTGTTGTTTGCGACACCTGCCCTGCCATTGGCGGCGTATGCGCAGGGTGCTTCGTTCGTGTAGGTCAGCCGCAGTTCCTGGGTTTCGAGTGCGTTCAGATGGGGAGCGATTGGTACTTCTTCGGCGTGGACACGTTCATGATTCGCAGTTCCGCTGGGCTTAGTGCTTCATGGGTCTTTGATGCGAGTAACGGAATCACTGCTACCGTCGATGCCGAATGGGTCGGAGACTTGTTCGGTTCACCAGACACGTTGCGCAGAATCGTGCTCAGTAGCCAAGACACGATAGTGCTGAGCCGATCATTCGGGATTCGGCGCTTCGCCCGGGGTGCGAATTCCGTTGAGTTAATCGGCGTGGAAGGGCCAGGTGTTGGACGTGTTTATCCGGATCCGCTGGCCTATTTCGATTATCAGCCGGGCGATGAACTAACGTATTGGGTTGTGGCTGATTATTACATCATCCATCTGGGTGGCGGCGAACAGTATTACGACTCGCATACGGTCATGTGGAAGGTGAGAATTACAGAACGAACTGATTCACCAGACGGCATTGAGTATGGAACTTCATGGGCGTGGGATTATCCGAGTTCAGCGAACATCAGTTACACGCTTGTGGCTGAGCCTGACTGGCCAGTGCCGTTCGAAGGCTGGTCAATTCAGCGGAATGAGATTCTCTTGAAGCATCCTCTCCTTGGCGCCTATCCGGGTCAAGTGCTTGATACATCGGTGTGCGAACATGCGACCAATATCTGGTTCGACCCGAAGTACATCGCGAAGTACGGTATAGCCCCGAATGGGCGAGCAGAGATGAGGTATTTGCCGATAGGCCAGTCACCAGGCCAGTTGATTTGCGGTTTCAATGCGGCATCGGAAGTGAGCCCGGGACTGCACTCACGACAAAGTGCACAGATCAACGCATGGTATGAGGAAGGAGTTGGCCTCCGAATGATGCAGTACAGGGAGCCCAGCACAACGAATTGGTTGCATATTGAATTGGTCGGTGCAATCATTGGCGGCGACACGTTGATTCCCCCGCAGCCGTGGAACTGGGATGTCGGAATCTCAGAGGCCCGCGTGGGTTCGTCGGTTTTTCCGTCTCCCGCGAGCGACTTTATTCAACTGCAGCAGTGCAGGCCGGGTGCGATATGCTCGATCGCCGACATGAATGGGCGGCTTGTATTGACGCAGCGGATTAATTCTAGCACCGAACGAATTGAAGTATCGGGATTGTCACCGGGTATCTACGTAGTCTCAGTCGATGGAATCATCCCCCAGCGCCTCATCATCGCCCGCTAACCCGATCTTCGCGGCCATGCCCACCGCGACCCTCACCGAACTCCAGGCCTTCCAGCAAAACATCCGCGAAGGCATCCCCGATGTCCTGCCTCCGGCGCGCGCACCCGACCCCGGCGTGAGCCACGCGCCCAAGCGCAAGGACATCCTCACGCCCGAGGAGAAGAAGCTCGCGCTAAAGAACGCGCTGCGCTACTTCCCCAAAAAGCACCACGCCACGCTGGCGCCGGAGTTCGCACAGGAGTTGAAGGACCACGGCCGCATCTACATGTACCGTTTGCGCCCGGAGCACCCGATGCACGCGCGGCCCATCGACCATTACCCCGCGAGGTGCAAGCAGGCCGCAGCCATCATGCTCATGATCCAGAACAACCTGGATCCCGCCGTGTCGCAGCACCCGCACGAGCTGATCACCTATGGCGGCAACGGCGCGGTGTTCCAGAACTGGGCGCAGTACCGTCTCACCATGCGCTACCTCTCCGAGATGACCGAGGAGCAGACGCTGGTGATGTACAGCGGCCATCCGCTCGGCCTCTTCCCCAGCCACGGCGATGCGCCGCGCGTGGTGGTGACCAACGGCATGGTGATCCCCAACTACAGCCAGCCGGATGATTGGGAGCGGATGAACGCGCTCGGCGTTTCGCAATACGGACAGATGACCGCTGGCAGCTACATGTACATCGGCCCGCAGGGCATCGTGCATGGCACCACGATCACGGTGCTCAATGCATGTCGCATGTTGAAGGAGCCGGGATCGAAAGGCAAGCTCTTCGTCACCAGTGGTCTTGGCGGCATGAGCGGCGCCCAACCCAAAGCGGGCAACATCGCAGGCGTCGTTACCATTTGCGCGGAAGTGAATGCAACGGCCGCGCACAAGCGCCACAGCCAGGGCTGGGTGGACGAAGTGATCACCGATGTGGACGCTTGCATCGATGCCGCGCTCACATGGCAGCAGAAAGGAGAAGCCCACAGCATTGCCTACCTCGGTAACATCGTGGACCTGTGGGAGCGCCTCGCCGCGCGCAAGATCAAGGTTGATCTCGGCAGCGACCAGACCAGCTTGCACAATCCGTGGGCGGGCGGTTACTACCCCGTTGGACTCAGCTACGAGGACAGCAATGCACTCATGGTGCAGGATCCTGAAGCCTTCAAGCAGCGCGTCAAAGAAACGCTTCGGCGCCATGTGAACGCCGTGAATACGCTTGCGGAGAACGGCATGTACTTCTTCGACTACGGCAACGCCTTCCTGCTGGAGAGCAAGCGCGCAGGCGCAAACATCGGCGGATTGAATGGCGAAGAGTTCAGGTATCCGAGCTACGTGGAGGACATCATGGGTCCGATGTGTTTCGATCATGGCTTCGGTCCGTTCCGTTGGGTGTGCACCAGCGGCGATCCCAAGGACCTGGCCACCAGCGACCGCTTCGCCGGTGATGTGCTCGAAGCCATGCAGAAGGAAGCGCCGACCGAGATCGCGCAGCAGATCGCAGACAACCTGCACTGGATCCGCAGCGCGCAGCAGAACAAGCTCGTGGTGGGTAGCCAGGCGCGAATCCTCTATGCCGACAGCGAAGGCCGCATCCGCATTGCACGGGCATTCAATGAAGCGATCAGGAAGGGCGAGATCAGCGCGCCGATCGTACTAGGTCGAGACCATCATGACGTGAGCGGCACCGACAGCCCCTACCGGGAGACCAGCAACATCCGCGATGGATCGCGCTTCACCGCCGACATGGCCGTGCAGAATTTCGTGGGCGACGCCTTCCGCGGCGCCACCTGGATCAGCTTGCACAACGGTGGCGGTGTGGGATGGGGAGAGGTCATCAACGGTGGCTTCGGCATGGTGCTCGACGGCAGCGCCGACAGCGATCGCCGCCTGAAAGCCATGCTGCATTGGGACGTGAATAACGGAATCGCCCGACGCGCATGGGCCCGCAACCCCAATGCGGTCTGGAGCATCGAGCAGGAGATGAAGCGCACGCCCCTGCTGAAGGTGACCCTGCCCAATGAGGCGGATGACGCTTTGGTGGCCAAGGCCTTAGGTTGAGGTCGGCTCTTTTTCTAGACCTTCGCCCAACCTCACAGGACCTTCGCCCGTGTATGTGGGCGAACGCAACCAACTCCCTAGACATGAAGACACTTCTCCGCTCCAGTTCATTGACGATCGCGGCCCTGCTCGGCCTGACTGCCTTGGCCCAGCAACCATACTCCGTGACCATCGCGGGAACGGTTGTCGGCTGCACCGCCAACTCATCCGTGAGCATTGTGAGCCTGCCCGGCGTGCAGCCAGCCGTCGATATCGATGTGCCGGTCCTGCCGCCCTCATGCACATTCACCGTTACGCTTGAGGTGGCCTCGCAAGGCGGCGGCTTTACGGTGAGCGTGCCTTGCCTGGGCGCCATCCAGTCGCAAGTGGTGCAGTACCAAGTGCCTCCAATATTTGACAGCACGGCGGTCTCTGTGACCTTCAACTGCGGCAATACCATGTCCGACTGCCTTGGCGTGCCCGGAGGCAACGCGATGCCCGGAACGGCATGCACTACCTTCCTCGGCGTGCCCGGAACCTGGAGCGCGGACTGTATCTGCGTGGCCAACAACAGTAACCTCGATTGCGAAGGCGTGCCGAACGGCCCTGCGCAACCCGGTACACCCTGCAACACGCCGAACGGCGCCGCAGGCACCTGGAGCGCTGACTGCGATTGCATCATTGGCAACGTGACCTACGATTGCATGCAGGTCCCCAATGGTCCCAACATGCCTGGCACGCCCTGCACGGTTTGGGGCACCAACCTCATGGGCACCTGGACCGCCGACTGCGTCTGTGACCCCGACACCATCGGCGGTGCGTACGACTGCTTGGGCGTGCTGAACGGACCGAACGTGCCCGGCACCCCGTGCTGGCTCTTCGGCAGCAATGCTCTCGGCACCTGGGATGCGGACTGCGATTGCGTCCCCGGAAATGGCAACTCATGCCAAGCGGGCTTCTGGGCCATGCAGGCCTTCGAGCTTGACAGCCTCAACCCCAATGGCGCTGGCACCCCTATCCCTTACGAAGTGTGGGTCTGGAACCTGAGCAGCGGCACGGGAGGCATGACCTACAGCTGGGACTTTGGCGATGGCAGCACCAGTAACCTCGCGTACCCCACGCACACGTACAGCGGCAACGGCCCCTACAACCTCTGCCTCACGATCTCCGATGGCACGGGCTGCACGGACATGTTCTGCGACAGCATCTCCATGGACGGTGACGGCATCCTCGTCGGTATGGCACTGGAGAATGGCGCCGATGGAAGCGCCGCCCGTCAGGATGGCTTCACGATCAATGTGCAGAATCCGCTGGTCATGGGCGTGAGCGATGCCGCCATGCTGAGTCAAGCGGCGATCTGGCCCAACCCGTCCTCCGGCGACCTCAACCTCGCGACGATCTCGCTTGCCGATGGTCTGATCGACATCAGCATCCACGACGTGAGCGGGCGACTGGTTCTCCGTGAGAACCGCGCCATGGCCACCGGCCGCAACCAGCACAGCCTCGATGCCCGAGCCCTTCCTGCCGGCGTGTACACCTTGCGCGCTGCGGACCGGAGCGGGAAGGCCATCAGCCTGCGCTTCGTGAAAGCGGACTGAGCAGCAAGCATCCGTTCCGAAGGCCCCGCCAGCACAGTGCTGGCGGGGCCTTCGCGCTTTCTTGACGAATGGCAGAGTATTTTTCGAATCTGCCCAACCATGCGCTGTCCCTATCCGTGTATGGGAACGAAACCCATTTGACCCGTGAACATGAGAACCGCACTCCGCACGCTGACCTTCTTACTTGGCACCTCGGCCTCTGTCCTGGTAGCCTATGCCCAACCCCTCTACACCTTGATAGTGGAAGGCACCATCACCGGCTGCACCACCTTGCAGCAGGTGAACATCGCTTCAACACCCGGCAGCGTACCATCCTACAACTACACACTGGAGGTGGCTCCGAATGCATGCTTCTATGATACCATCCTCCATTTCAACAGCCCAGCGGCCGGTGTTGTGGTGACCACCATGTGCGGTGGCATGGTGCTCACGGCCACCGACACCGCCTCCTTCAATGGCGTGCTCGACACGGCTACCGTGGTGCTCAATTTCAATTGCGGGGGCCAGACGGATGACTGCCTGGGAGTTCCCGGCGGCACGGCATTACCCGGTACGGCCTGCACCACTTTCCTCGGGGTGCCCGGCACTTGGAGCACTGATTGTGTTTGCGTGGCGAACACCTCTTCCTGCAATGCCTGCTTTACGGTGAGCCAGACCGGCGCGAACCCGAATGGCACAGGAGGAACACCATGGAGCATGAGCATCGCCAACTGCAGTACCGGAAACGCACCCTTCACCTACCAGTGGTGGATGCCGGACGGCAGTGCGTCGAACTCGGCCGAACCGAATTTCATCTTCAGCATGGAAGGCGTCTATGGCATCTGCCTTACGATCGCTGATGCCAGCGGTTGCACCAGCACGTTGTGCGACACGGTCATGGTCGATTCCCTCGGTGGCATTTACACGGGCACCTTCTACTACGATTGCAATGGCGTGCTCAATGGCCCAGCCGTCGCTGGCACACCCTGCACCACGCCCGCTGGCGTTACGGGAATATGGAGCGCCAATTGTGCCTGCATCGCCAACACGCTGACCGATTGCGAAGGCGTGGTTGGCGGCCCGGCCATGCCCGGCACTCCTTGCACGGTGATGGGCGGCGGAATGGTCTTCACTGGAACGTGGAGCAACAACTGCGTGTGTGATACAATGGGCGTGGCCACCGATTGCCTTGGCATACTCAATGGTCCAAACGTGCCAGGCGCTCCTTGTCAGAATCCAGCTACCGGACTGAACGGTTACTGGGATGCCAACTGCATCTGCGTAGCAGACACCAGCACCACGGGCTGCCAGGCCGGCTTCTGGGTCTTCCAAGCCTACGAGGTTGACAGCTTGAACCCGAACGGCGGCGCCACGCCGATCCCCTACGAATTGTGGGTGTGGAATCTCAGCTCCGGCTTGAGCCCATTCCAGTTCGAGTGGGATTTCGGTGACGGCACCAGCAGCTTCGACCCGTACCCGACGCACGTCTATGGCAACGATGGGCCATACAACCTCTGCCTCACCATGAGCGACGCTGCGGGCTGCACCAGCACCTACTGCGACAGCATCAGCATCGACGGCGACGGACTCTATTGGGGCCTGGCACCGCAGGATGGCGAGGTGCGCAACGGGTTCACGATCAATGTGCTCAACCAGCTGCCCACTGCGGTGGAAGAGCGCTCCTTCAACGAGCCGCGCCTCTGGCCGAATCCCGTGATCGATGCGCTGAGCATCAGCTTCCGCAGCACCGTTAGCGGCAACGTTCCACTGAGCATCATCGACCTCAACGGCCGTGTACTCCTGCAGGACAACCTGGCCTATGCCCGCGGCGCCAACCGCATCGACCTGTCCGCAGCGCAACTCGCGCCCGGACTGTACGTGCTCCGCATCGGCACCGATGCCAACGCCATGAACATCCGCTTCGTGAAGCACTGAAGCGCCTCGTGAATGCTGAAGGGCGTCCGCCAATCGGCGGACGCCCTTTGGCGCAACAAAAGGATGGTCGACGCCGCGCTCATAGCACGCTGCATCAAGCAGGAGCCCAAGGCGCAGTACGCGCTGTACCGGGCGCTGTACGGACCAATGATGGCCATCTGCAGCCGCTACGAACGCAACCGCGACGACGCCCTGGACCGCCTGAACCAAGGCTTCCTCAAGATCCTCAGCAACCTTGACAAACGCCGCCCTGAAGTCCCCTTCGAGCTCTGGACCCGCCGCATCATGATCAACACCGTGATCGATAACCACCGCCATGAGAAGCAGCGCCGCGACATGGAATCGCTGGATGCACCCTTGGATGAGGGCACGCTCTCTGAAGTGAACGATTACCTGAATCGGATGGACGCTGATGCATTCGCGGACCTCCTGAAGCGTGTGCCCGAAATGAGCCGCCGCGTCTTCAACCTCTTCGCCATCGATGGCTTTGCGCACCATGAGATCGCGCAGATGCTGGGGATCAGCGAAGGCACCAGCAAGTGGCATGTGAGCCACGCACGTCAAGTCCTCCAACACGCCATTGCCCGCCTCGCGGCGCCTGCCATGGCCAAGACCGTTTCACGATGAACCACCAGGAGCAATTCGACGAGCTCGCCCGGCAAAAGCTGGAGCAGCGCGCCTTCCCTTTCGAGGAGAGCGCATGGCTCAAGGCGCAAGAGGCGATGGCCGCAGGCAAACGGCGTCGACCCAAGGCGTTCTGGTACTTCGCAAGCGTTACTGCGATCGGACTGGCCGTGTGGGGCTTGTGGCCAAAGGCCTTCGAGAAGACGGCAGTGGTCGTGCAGGCCGATTCTCACGCGCCTGTGAAGGAAGGCGGCGGATTGATTGAGACACAGGCTACAGGAGCGGAGCGCAATCTGCCTTCAGTCCCGGCTGAAGAACAAGCAACAGCAGCCATTGATACGGAAGCGGACTCGCAACGACGTGAGATGGCGGCAAGCGGATCGCCGGATCAAAAGGCGGAAAAGGACTCGCAGCAACAGCCTCCGAATCGTGCCGTGGCCGGAACGCAGCCTATTGTGCAGATCGCTGATTTGACGCAGGTGGTACCTCCGGTGGTAAAGAAGGAAGAACATGAAATCGTGCCGCCGCTCGAAGGGCTGGAAGCGGATGGGCGACATGCGGCCGACGTGCAGGATGCCGTGGAGCCTGTGGTTGCCAGCGATGCCGACCTGATGGCTCCGGGGATTCCACAGCCTGCTACAACCGAAGCGGGTGAAGGCGCTGCTGCGGTCAACTCTGATGCCGTGGTCCAGCCGCCAATAGTTGAACCGAAGCCCGCAGAGGACCAGCTTGCGACCGACGTGAGCATCGAGGTGAACAGCGAGCCGCAATCTGCAGCTGACCCTGAGATGAAAGAGCCGAGCAGTGCTGCGGCTTCATCAATTGATCCTCCGCCGGCAGACAGCGCATCAGCCGCAACACCCGAGCCGTCGATGGTACCGCTGGTTTCGCCCCGCAGCCCATGGGAGATCACCGCGCTGGCCGGTCTGTTCAGCACCACCAGCCGTTACCAGGGAGCGCGCGCGCAGGATTGGTCCGTCACCCCGGAACCCACAGCGTCTTTCGGTGCGGAGGCCATGCGCATGGGCCGCAACTTCGGCTACGGCATCGGCCTTCATTACGGCACCTACGCCGATCGCTTGGCCACGCCCGAAGAGAGCCGCACGGACGCGCTGCTCTCACGCTATTGGTTCTTTCAAGCCGTGGATACCACGGTGCTCATCATCACCGGAACCACGACCGATTCGCTCGGCAACACAGTACATACGGGCGTGAACGTGCCCACCACCGTGCAAGTGCTCCGTTCTGCTTACGACACCTCCTACACGACCTCCTTGATCCGCGAAGCCCGCACCCGCGTAAATCGCACCAGCTATGTCGAGGTTCCGGTGCTGCTCGACGCGCATCTGGTGCAAGGCCGATGGAGCATCGGGGTCCGTGGAGGCCCCACCATCGGAATGCTCACCACCCGCAGTGGCTCCTTGCCCGGTGAAGGCGATGGCGGCTATGCGGAGCTGGGCGCTGCCGAAGTGCGGCAGTTCGTGTTCGGCTGGACGGCCCGTGCTTACCTGCGCTACCGCTTCAACAGCGCGTGGAGCATCGGGGTGGAGCCTTCGGCGCGCGGGCAGTTGCAGGATGGCGTGATCGGCAAGGCCGCGAACCGGCGTTCCAGCGGCTTGGGAGCCATGCTCACGCTGAGCTATCGGTTGCGCTGAGGCGCTGTTCGAGTTTCCCTTGATGGCTGCCCTGACGGCTTGGCCTGCGCTTGCGCATCTTCACCGCGCCGATGCGCCGCGCCTTCCTCACCAACCTGCTGCTGCTGCTGGCGCTGAACCTGTTGGTGAAGCCCTTCTACATCCTGGGCATCGATGCAGGGGTGCAGCGCGCAGTGGGAACGGAGCTGTATGGGATGTACGCAGCCTTGCTGAGCCTCGGCTTCCTGCTCAACATCGTGCTCGATCTGGGCATCACCAACTACAACACGCGGCACATTGCGCAGCACACCCCGCTCATGGGCAAGTACCTGGGCGGCGTGGCCGCGGCGCGCGGCGGACTGATGCTCGCCTATGCCGTGCTCACGGTGGGGGCGGGCATCGTGCTGGGTTATCGCGGCGCACAGCTCGGCATGCTCGGCTGGCTCGTGCTCAACCAAGCGCTGGTGGCCAGCATCCTTTTCGTGCGCAGCAACATTCAAGGAGCGCAGCGCTTCCGGCAGGACAGCCTGCTGAGCGTGCTCGACCGCGTGCTGCTGATCGTGATCGTGGGTGCGCTGCTCTGGGGCAGGGGAGAAGGCGCGTTCTTCCGCATCGAATGGTTCGTGTGGGCGCAGACGGCGGCTTATGCGATCACGCTCCTCGTCTCGCTGGTGCTGGTGCGCCGCCTCAGTGGAGCGGTGAGCCTGAGATGGAAACCCGCCTTCACATGGGTGGTGCTCAAGCGCAGCTTCCCTTTTGCGCTGCTGATCCTGCTCATGACCTTTTACTACCGCATCGACACGGTGATGCTCGAGCGGATGCTGCCCGATGGCCAGGTGTGGGCCGGCATCTATTACCAGGGCTTCCGCTGGTTCGAGGCGCTGAACATGCTCGGTTACCTCGTGGCCGGTTTGCTCCTGCCCATGTTCAGTCGTATGCTGAAACAGAAGGAGGACGTCGCGCCACTGGCCGGCATGGCCTTCCGCTTGGTGATGGCCGGCAGCATCGCGGTGGCAGTCTTCGGCAGCGCGCATGCGCTGGAGGTGATGGAGCTGCTCTATCATGAGGACACGGAGAGCTCGGCGCGCGTGCTGCCCATGCTGCTCTGGAGCTTCGTGGCGGTGTGCACCACCTACGTTTTCGGAAGCCTGCTCACGGCGGGCGGGAACCTGCGTGCCCTGAACTGGATGGCGGCGGGCGGCGCGCTCCTCAACATCATGCTCAACCTGATTCTCATCCCCCGTATGCAGGCCGAAGGCGCAGCATGGGCGGCACTGATCGCGCAGGGCGCCACGGCTTTGGTGCAGGTATTCCTAGCTGCGCGCATGAACAAGCTGAAAGGCACTGCGGTGATCGCGCTCAGGTCCTTGGTGCATGCTGGTTTACTGGTCGCCGTGATCCAAGTTCTCGGGCGGGTCAGCCTCGATGCAGTGGCTTCCGTTCTGTGTTTCGCATCGGCTGCGTTGGCCTCGGCATGGGGCACCGGCCTGATCAGGATTGGCGACCTCAGGGCGGCGCTTAAGGAGGGTAGCTAGGCCCCGCTTATCCCGTCAACCCGCATCCTGTACTTTCGCCACCCTTTCACCGTTAGGCCCCGCATGCCCGATACCCTGACCAAGCGCCGCCCCCCTGCTGACCCGGCGCTCACGCGCCCCGCGGACCCGGCACCCTTCGACCTCGTGCTCTTCCTGTGGGCACGTCGCAAGCTCATCATCGGCATCACCTTGTTCGGCCTTGTTGCCGGCGTGGCTGCTGCATACCTGATCACGCCGCTCTACCGCAGCGAGGTGATCCTCTTCCCCGCCATCACCAACAGTGTTTCGAAGGCGCTGCTCACCGAGCAGAGCACGGGCCGCGATGACATCCTCGCGCTCGGCGATGAGGAGGACAGCGAGCAGTTGCTGCAGATGCTTCACTCAGACATCGTCCGCGACCGGGTGGCCGCGCGCTTCAACCTGCTCGAGGTGTACCGCATCAAGCCGGAGAGCAAGCATCGCAATACCGAGCTGCGCGAAGCATACAAGGACCACATCAAGTTCGAGCACACCAAGTTCAGCAGCGTGCGCGTGGAGGTTAACGATCCGGACCCGCAACGGGCCTCGGACATCGCCAACTTCATCGCCGACCAGGTGGACAGCGTGTGGAAGGACATGGCCAATGAGCGCGCGGAGAAGGGCCTCAACATCGTACGCGACAAGGTGGCCCAGCTCGAGCAGGACATCGTTGTCTGGCAGGACAGCATGCGCGTGCTCCGCGATCTGGGCGTTCACGACTACCACACGCAGACCGAGCGCTACAACGAGTACCTCGGCGCCGCCATCGTGAAGGGCGACCAGCGCGCGGTGAAAGAGTTCGAGGAGCGGTTCAAGGTGCTGGCCAAGTACGGCGGTGCATACGTCACCCTGCAGGACCGCCTCTTCAACGAGACCAAGCGCTTGAGCATCATGCGCATGAAGCTTGAGCAGGCGCAGGCCGATTTCGAGAGCGACCTGCCGCACAAGTTCGTGGTGAATAGAGCCCAACCAGCCGACAAGAAATCATACCCCATCCGCTGGCTGGTGGTGGCCATGAGCGGCATCAGCGCCTTCCTGCTCGCCCTGCTGCTGATCGTGGTGCAGGAGAACGTCAACAAAGTGCGTGAGAGCCATGTCCGCTGAGATCGACTTCACCACCTTCCTGACCACGGTTCGCCGGCACGGACGGCTCTTCCTCGTTGTTGGCGCAGCAGCGGTGCTCATTTCGGCGGTGCTGAGCAGCCCGGGTTTCATGCCGCCGCGTTACAACAGCTCGGCCACCGTTTACCCGGTGAACCTCAACAGCTACAGCATCGAGACGCGAACCGATCAATTGCTGCAGCTGCTTGAGAGCAACAGCATACGCGACAGCCTGATCCGCATCTTCGACCTGCCGACCAAGTACGATATCGATACGCTGGCCGGCGGCGGCTATTGGGCGCTGCACAACGAATTCAATGACCGGGTGGAGATCTCGAAGACGCGCTTCGAGAGCGTGCAGATCGAGGTGGTTGATGAGGATCCCCTGGATGCCCGCGACATGGTGCTGGAGATGCTCAGGCAAGTGAACCTGCTGGCGCGCCGCCTCCAGCGCGAGAAGAGCCGTGAGGTGATGGCGATCGCGCAGCGCGCGCTCGACCATGAGCGGCACAAGCTCGATGAGGTCGAGCGCAAGCTCAACGTGCTGCGGAAGGAGAAGGGCCTGCTGAGTTATGAGGCCCAGGTGAAGGAGCTCACCAAGGGGCTCGTGCGGGCCATCGGCAGCGGAACCGGCGCCCAGCGCGATGCGCTGCAATCGCGGCTGAAGGACCTGGAGGAGAAGGGCGGCGAATTCCGTGAGCTCTCCGAGCTCAGCAACCTCTTCCGCCAGAACTACGACCGGGCGCTCACCGAGTACGAGAGGGTGGTGAACGATGTGACCAAGGAGCTCACCTACACCAACGTGGTGGTGTATCCGGAAGTGAGCGATAAGAAGGTGTACCCGGTGCGCTGGCTGATCGTGAGCACCACGACGCTCGCCGCGCTTTTCCTGTGCTTCGTGCTGCTGGTGTGGCGCGACCACCGCAATTGATCCCCATGGCCGCGATCAGGCAGCATTGGATCGCCGCGGCCTGCGTGCTCTTCGTGGCGCTTAATGCGCTGCTCACCGCCCGTGATTTCCCTTGGCTGGCCTTGCTGCCCGCTGCGCTCCTTGCGGCCTGGGCCATGGTGGTGGTTCCTGAGCGCGTGCTCTACTTCATCGCTTTCGCCACGCCGCTCTCGATCAACCTCGAGGAGATGGACCTCGGCGGCATCGGCGTGTCGCTGCCCACGGAGCCGCTCATGCTCGGCCTTACCTTCCTGCTCCTCTTGCGCATCGCACTGCAGCGCGGCGTGCTCGAACGCCGGTTCCTGCGGCATCCCATCACCGGGGTGGTGATCGCACAGCTGGTCTGGATGGCCGTTTGCATCATTCCGAGCAGCTTGCCGGTGATCTCCGTGAAGTACCTGATCGCTCGCCTCTGGTTCGTGGGGTCGATGTTCATGCTCGGATCCCTGCTCTTCCGGGATGCAGGCGCCATGCACCGTTTCATCAAGTCATTCGTGGCAGGACTCGTGGTGGTGGTGCTCTATACGCTGTACCAGCATTCGCTCCACCACTTCGCGCACGACCCCGCGCACTGGGTCATGAGCCCCTTCTTCAAGGATCATACGAGCTACGGCGCCGTGATCGCCTTCGTGCTGCCCTTCATGGTGGCGGCGGTGGGCATGCCGGGCTATTCGCGCACGGAGAAGGGCATCGCGCTCGTGCTGCTGGGCGTGCTGGTTGTGGGGCTCGTGTTCTCCTATACGCGCGCGGCATGGCTCAGCCTGGTGGGCGCGGTGGGCCTCTTCGCGGTGATGCGCTTCCGGGTCCCGGCTTGGGCCCTGGGCGTGCTGCTGGTGGTGGCCGGCGTCGGTTATTACGTGAACATGGACCAGATCACCATCGCCCTCGAGCGCAACCGCGAGGAGAGCAGCGACGACTTGAAGGAGCATGTGCAGTCGATCTCGAACATCAGCAGCGATGCCAGCAACCTCGAGCGCCTGAACCGATGGAACTCCGCGGGCCGCATGTGGCAGGAGCGCCCGCTCTTCGGCTGGGGGCCTGGCACCTACATGTTCCAGTACGCACCGTTCCAGGCTTCAGAGGACCGCACGATCATCAGCACCAATTTCGGTTCCGGCGGCAATGCGCACAGCGAGTACCTCGGGCCGTTGGCCGAGCAGGGATTCATCGGCATGGGCCTTATGGTGGCGCTGGTGCTGGTCACCACGTTCCGCGCTATGCGCTTGTACCACCGCATGCCGGCCGGTGCCGATAAGCGCGTGATGACGGCTGCCTTCATGGGCCTCGTCACCTATTACCTGCATGGGGCGCTGAACAACTTCCTCGATATCGACAAGGCCTCGGTGCCTTTCTGGGCCTTCACCGCCATGATCGTGCTCTTCGACGTGAAGTACGCGGCCCCGAGGAGCGAAGCTGCGCCGATCACCTGAATCGGCAGCAGAGCACCGCGATGTCGTCGAGGTAGGGCTCAGCGGCGCGATGCGCTTCGAAAGCAGCCTTCAATGCGGATATCAATCCGTCGGGTCCGGCGCCTGAGAAACCGCTCAACGCGCGGATCAGCGGTTCATCCTCGAAGGCGTGGCCATGCGCATCCTCCTGTTCCACTAGGCCATCGGTATAGCAGAGCAGGGTGCCCTCTTTTGGTAAGGGCATTTCGCCGATCCGGAGGAAGGGAAGGTTCGGCATCATGCCCAAGGCGATGCTGCCGTCATGCAGCGGGATGATCCGCGCTCCATCGTGCAATAGGGGGTCGTTGTGCCCGGCATTGGCGAAGCGCAATGTGCTGGCGCGCAGATCGATCAATCCGGCGAAGAAGGTGATGAAGCGCTCACCGCGCGCGCTGGCGAACACGCGCTCGTTGAGGTGGCGGATCAGCCGATCGAGGTCGTTGGTGTGGGGCAGCGCCGCGCGCACCTGCGCTTGGAAGTTGCTCATGAGCAGCGCCGCGGCCACGCCTTTGCCGCTCACGTCCGCCACGCAGGCGAGATACCGTTCCTCGCCGAGCGGCAGCAGGTCATAGTAATCGCCGCCGATGAGGCGGTGCGGCTGGTACCAGGCAGCGGCCTCGATGCGATCGGTGCGCGGCAGCTCCGCAGGGATCAATTGCTGCTGCATCTGGGCGGCTAGGACGAGGTCGCGGCGGTCGAGCTCCTGCTGCAATTGGCGCCCCGCCATGCGTTGGTTCTCCAATGCCACGGCTACCAGGTTGGCCAGGGTCTGGATGAAGTTGAGGTGCTTCACCACGGGGCTCATGCGCTGCTCCTCCTCATCGATGTCGCCGATGAGCAGGAAGGCGAGGGGCTTGTCGCGGTGGTACACGGGCACCGCCACATCGAATGCGCCCAGCCGGCCTTCGATCTCCGCGTTGATGGTCTGGATATCGGTGAAGGTGCCGAAGAGCTGCTCGGCGTCGATGGCCGCATCACGCGCATCGTGCCCGTAGCTCAAGATGCGGTCCCAGTGGTCGGTGCGCTCATACAGGCTGAGCCGCGTGATGCCCAATTCATCATGCGCGATGCGCTCGAAGAGGCGCAGCAACTCCTCGCGCCCCACGTTGTTGTTGATGGCCTTGCTCACATCGAGCAGCGTACGCAACTGGAACTCCTTCAGCTCCAATCGCTCGATGATGCGCTCCAATCGGGCCATTTCAGATGCCTAGCTTCTTGGCGATCTCCGGCAGTTTGGCGCGCAGGCTGATCTCGCGCATCATTTGCTTCGCCTCGCGTGCCGGTGATCCCAGATAGGTCTTGCCCGCTTCGGCATCGGTGAGGATGCCGCTCTGGCCGAGGATCACCGCGCCCTTGCCCACGCGCAATTTGCTCGGGATGCCCACCTGGCCCCAGAGCGTGACGCCATCCTCGATCACGCAGGCGCCGGCGATGGCCACGTGTGCAGCGAAGAGGCAGCGCTCGCCGATGCGCGTGTCGTGGCCCACCTGCACGTGGTTGTCCATCTTAGTGCCGCGGCCGATGCGCGTATCAGCGCTTACGCCGCGATCGATGGTGCTGAGGGCCCCGATCTCAACATCGTCCTCGATCACCACGCTGCCGCAGGGCTCCATCTTGTCGTAGCCCGATGGCCGCTTCTTGTAGTAGAAGGGGTCGGCGCCGATCACGGCATTGGCGTGGATCGTCACGCGGTCGCCGATGATGGTGCGCTCGTAGATCACCACGTTGGGGTGGATGATGCAATCACGGCCGATGGTCACGTGCGGTCCGATCACCGCTGAAGAATGGACCTGCGACCCTTCGCCGATCACGATGCCTTCAGCACCCCAGCCGGCACGTGGCATGAAGAGCTTCACCAGTGCATTGTAATCGCGGCAGGGATCAGGGCTGATGATGATGGCCTTGCCCGTTGGCGGCTCTACGGCCTTGTCGATCAGGATGGTGGTGGCCGCGCTGTTCAGGGCCTTCTCATACCACTTCGGATGGTCCACGTACACCAGATCGCCCTCGCCCACGCGGTTGATCTCGTTGAGGCCGGTGACGAGGCGCTGCGTGTTGCCGTGTGCTTCAGCGCCGATCAGGGCGGCGAGCTCGATGGCGGTGAGGGGCTGAGGGAGGATCACGCGGTATGGTTGGCGGCCAAAGGTAGCCGAGCCGAAAATGGCGAAGCCCTCTGCAGAGGGCTTCGTTCCGTTCCATGCGTGACGGCCTATTTCTTCACGCGATCCAGGTATTCGCCCGTCTCGGTGTCGATGCGGATCACCGTGCCAGCCTCCACGAAGAGCGGCACCATGAGCTCTGTGCCGTTATCAAGCTTGGCCAGCTTCATCACCTTGTTGCTGGTATCGCCCTTCACGGCATGCTCGGCCTCTGCCACCGTGAGCTCCACGGTCTTCGGCGGGCGGGCGAAAATGGGCACCTCGCTCTCGAATCCGATCTGCACCACCATCTCCTCGCGCATGAATTTCATGGTGTCGCCGAAGAGCGCCACCGGGATGTACTTCTGGTCGAAGGTGGCCTGGTCCATGCACACCAGGTTGTCGCCCTCGCGGTAGAGGTATTGCAGTTCGTGGATCTCGACCCGAAGCACCTCCATGCTCTCGCCGCTGCGCCAACGGTGCTCGTTGAGCTTGCCGTTGCGGAGGTTGCGCATCTTGCCCTGGTAGAAGGCGCGCAGGTTGCCTGGCGTGCGATGCTGCCACTCCATGATCTGGCAGATGTCGTTATTGAAGCGGATGTAGGATCCGATGTTCACGTCGGCGGTGGAGGCCATGGCGGGTCAGTTGAATGGGCCGCGAATGTAGCCGAAGCGATTCAACCGGAGCCGCACCGGTAAACTTGCCGCATGGAAGAACGCGGCCCTTGGAAGACGCTGTCGTTTGAGGAGCGGTACAGCACCCCATGGATCAGCGTGAGCCACCACCAGATCATTGACCCCAGCGGGCGCGAGGGCATTTACGGCGTGGTGCATTTCAAGAACCTGGCGGTGGGCATCATCCCCTTGGATGAGGAGGGCAACACATGGATCGTCGGGCAGTACCGCTACCCCATCGATGCGTACAGCTGGGAGATCATCGAGGGCGGAGGATCGCGCGAGCGTCCACCGATCGAGAGCGCCCAACGTGAATTGCGCGAAGAGGCGGGCATCGTGGCGGAGCATTGGACCGAGGTGCTGCAGATGGACCTGAGCAACAGCGCCAGCGACGAAGTGGCCATCATCTACGTGGCGCAAGGACTCACCTTCCACGAGCCGGAGCCCGACCACAACGAGCAGCTCGAGCTGCGCAAAGTGCCCTTCGCTGAGTTGGTGGAAATGGTGATGCGCGGTGAATTGCGCGACAGCCTCACCGTGGCCGGCGTTCTGAAGGTGGATCGCCTGCTGCGCGATGGCGGTATCTCGCTTCAGAAGTAGAGCCAATGGCCGCGCCATGCGCCGTTGCTGCGGTACTCCAGCGCCGGCAACGGCACCTTGATGCTGTTGGCCATGAAGAGCAGCGTGCGCAGCAGCTTGCTGCGTGTCCGGATCCGTGTCAAGTCGATGTCGGGCGAGAGGTAGAATTGACGGAACACGGGATCGCTGCCGATCTGCTCTTCCGGATGCGCGCTCACCATGCCTTCCGCGCCATAGCCCACGGCGATATTCAGCCACTTCGGGATGCGCGCGCTGCCGCTGAGGCTCGCGATGTTGCCGCTGAACCAGAGGGTGACTCCATTGTAATCCTTCAGCAGGCGATCGGCAACGCCTTCGCCGAGCAAATCAGGTCGCTGTGCCGCGTAAGGCGTCAAGCGTAACGAGATCTTCGGCACGATGCGCTGTTCGCGCCAGGCTGCGTCCTGCACAATGAAGAGGCCAGCCCCTGCGGCATTGGCGGCCATGTCGCTCCACGAGAAGCCCCAGCCAGAAGAAGTGCCGTCGAGCAGTTCGATGCCCGTCATGAAGGCCAGTCCAACGGAGCCGCCGATCCAGCGCGCGCTGCGATCGCCCGTGCCGCAATGCTTCATGGCGGCATGGCCCCAGGACCCGAGCATGTAGCCACTGAGCAGGTGCCCGGTCTTGTCCAGCTGCAGCCATTCGCCGCTATCGTCGAAGCTGTGCATGGGCTCGCGCCCGTATTGAGCGTACCACGCTTCATTGAGGCCGACCAGGGCTGCCGAGGCCGATGCGCCGGCGCCCACGGAGGCCCAGGTGATGCAACGCTTGCAAGGCCGTTCGCAAGTAGAACTTGAGTCAGCAGGCTGTGCATTGGCCCATGGAGCAAGAAGTGCCAGGCCAGCACTCACGAAGGCCGCACGGTGGAGGAGCCGCATGGCGCAAGGTATCGGAGTGGCTATGCGATCAGGCGCCGATCGTCTTCTTGCACGCTGCGAGGACAGCCTGCGCACCAGCCATGGTGCTCGATTCCGCGTAGCAGCGAAGCACCGGTTCAGTGCCGCTCGCGCGGATCATGAGCCATTGCTCGCCATCGAAGTGGAACTTGTGGCCGTCAATGGTCTCCACGCGGCGCACTTCCAGGTCGCCGAAGCGCGTGTAGCTGTCGCAGTCCTTGAGCACCTGCTGTTTCAGCGCCTCACTGATGTGGAGATCGTTCCGCTCGTAGGCGAAGGGCCCCACGATGGCGTACACCTCGGCAATCAGCTCGTCGAGGGTCTTGCCGCTCTTGGCCATGAATTCCCAGATGGTGAGGCCCATCCAGATGCCATCGCGCTCGGGGATGTGGCCCTTGATCGCGATGCCACCGCTCTCCTCACCGCCCAGCAGCACGTCCTCGGTGATCATGATGCCGCTGATCCACTTGAAGCCGATCTTGGTCACGCGGTACTCGAGGCCGTAGTGCTCGCAGAGCTTCTTCACCTTCGGCGTGGTGCTCACGGCCACCACCACCTTACCGGTGAACTTCTTGTATTTCACCAGGTAATGGATGAGCAGCAGGATGATGTGGTGCGAGTCGATGAACTCACCGCGACCATTGTACAGGCCGATGCGGTCGGCGTCGCCGTCGGTGGCCAGTCCGCAATCGATCCCGCCTTGCTTGATCAGCGCGCTGAACTCGCCGAGGTTCTTGTGGATGGGCTCCGGCGCCTGGCCCATGAAGGAGGGGTTGTAGTCGCAATGGAGGAAGGTGGCTTTAGGAAGGATGCGCCGCATCACGTTCTGTCCAGCGCCATACATGGCATCGTAGCCCCAGCGCATGCCGCATTCGCGGATGGCCTTCATGTCGAAGCTCTTCTCCACGTGATCCACGTACATGGTCTCGAGGTCGATCGACTTCAGCAGGCCCTTCGCGCGCCTCATCGAGATTGATTGAGGAGAGGTCGATGCCGTGCGCAGCGGGGATCATGTCCTCCACCTCCTGCACCTCTTCGGGGATCAGTGGGCCGCCGTGGATGCCCTTCAGCTTGTAGCCGTTGTAGCTGGGCGGATTGTGGCTGGCGGTGAGCACCACGCCCATGCCGGCCTGCACGCGCTGCGCGCCGAGCGAGATCATCGGTGTGCTCACGAAGCCTTCGGCCAGGTGCACTTCGATGCCGCGGCTCACGAACACCTTGGCGCAGGTCTCGGCGAAGAGCGCCCCGCCGAAGCGGCAATCGTGGCCCAGCACGATGCGGGTGTTGCCGGGCTGCTTCTTCAGCACCCAATCCGCTACGGCCACGCTCACGCGCGCCACATTGTCAACCGTGAATTCCTGCGCGATGATGGCGCGCCAGCCGTCGGTGCCGAATTTGATCTTGGTCATCTGTCCTTGGCTCCCCTTGTTCGGAGCGGGCGCGAAAATAGGCGGCTCGCAGGAGCTCGCTCACCTGTAGATCTTCCGCGCGTTCAGCGCCTTCTGGTATCGGCGCGCATTCACCAGGTGCTGATCGTAAGTGCGCGCGAAATCGCTGTAGCCGCTCAGGTCGGCGCGGGCGCAGAAATAGAGGTAATCGTGCTTGGGCGCGCTGAGCACGGCATCGATGAAGCGCGGCTCCGGCATGTTGATGGGTCCCGGCGGCAGGCCGGTGTAGCGGTACGTGTTGTAAGGTGAATCCACCTCCTTGTCGCGATTGAGCAAGCGTTGCACCTCGCCGGTTCCCAATGCGAACTTGAGCGTCGGGTCGGCTTGAAGCGGCATGCCGATGCGCAGGCGGTTGAGATACACGCCAGCGATCGTGGGCGCATCGGCCATCTTCACCGTTTCGGCCTGCACGATGCTGGCCAACGTGCTGGCTTCGGCAGCCGAGAGCTTCAATGCGGCGAGCTGCTCGCGCCTGCTCTCGTTCCAGAAGGCAACGTGTTCCTTCCGCATGCGCGCGATGAACTGATCGGGCGTGGTGGTCCACCACAACTCGTAGGTGTTGGGCAGGAACAGGCTGATCATGGTGGCGTCGCTCAGCCCCGCCTCGCGTTGCTGGTCGGGGTCAAGGAAAGCCTTCAGGAAGGCAACGGAGTCCGGCTCCAGCGCGCGTCCTAATCGTCCCGACAATTCCTGCAGGTGATCCACATTGCTGAAGGTGATGCGCACGGGCTCCTGCTCACCGGCATGCAGCATGCGAGCGATGGCGCGCAGGTTCATGTCCTTCTTCACGCGGTAGCGGCCGGGCTTGATGGTGCCGCGCTTCAGCAACAGTTCCGCCGCGCGTTCATCGTGCACCGCCTCAATGCGCTCCAAGCTGTCCATGGCCGTTCGAAAATCCGATCCGGTGGGGATCAACAGCACGCGGCTCTCGTCCGTGAAGCGCGTCGATGGGCCCATCACCTCATGCCACGCCACGAAAACCGCTAGGCCAGCCGCAGCCGCCAGGACCGCACCGGCCACCAGCCATTTGCCTTTGCGCTTCGCCATGGATCAGATCGTGATGCTGCCCTCGAACACGCGCACGGCCGGGCCGATGAGCCTGATCTTTCCCCAGCCTTCGCGATCCACGCGCTCGGCTTCAACCATCAAGTGGCCGCCGCGCGTGATCACCCGTGCCGGCGATTGCGCTTCCCGCCGGGCCATCGCGCTCAGTGCCGCCGCCACCACGCCCGTGCCGCAGCTCAAAGTCTCCGCTTCTACGCCGCGCTCGAAGGTGCGCATGCGGATCACGCCTTCGGCCACGCGCATGTAGTTCACATTGGTGCCGCCGGAGCCGCGCCGCTCATGGTGCGCACGCTTCGGTCCATCCACCATGATCTCCACCGCATCCACATCGGCCACGCGCACGATCTCGTGCGGCGACCCGTTGTGGATGAAATCGTGGTCGTCGCCTTGCGACACGTAAGGCACATTGCCCAGGGTCACCGCCACTTCCTCGCCGTGCCATGCGCCCTCGTGCGCGCCATCGATCGCGGTGAAGCGCCCAAGCTCAATGCGGCCGTGCAACGCGCTCCACGCCGCGAAGGCGCAGCGGCTGCCGTTGCCGCAGAAGCTCTTGCTCCCATCAGGGTTGAAGAACTCCATGTGGAAGTCCATGCCCGCTTCGCGCGGCCCCTGCACCAGGATCAGGCCATCGCTGCCGATGCCGAAGTGGCGGTCACAGAGGCGGCGCACGAGGTCGAGATCGCTTGCTGGGAAATTTCCCGTGCGATCATCCACCAGGATGAAGTCGTTGCCGGTGCCGTGCCACTTGGAGAAGGCGAGGAGCATGCCGCAAAGATGGGTCGGGTGCGATGCCACTTCCGGCTTCTGGCTTCTAACCTTCAATCCCTCGCGGCGACCCGCAGAGGTCGACGCTGCAGTTGCTCAACCTTCACACCTCACACCTCAACCTCTTCAACCCCTTCCTTTGCCCCATGCCCACCTACCGCGCGCTCGGCATCATGAGCGGCAGCTCCCTCGATGGCCTGGACCTCGCCCTGTGCGAGCTGCAGGAGAAGCGCGGCCGCTGGCGCCATGCCATCCTCAAGGCGCGCACGGTGCCCTATCCACCGGCGCTGCGCGATCGGCTGCTGAACGTCATGCACGGCAGCGCGCTGGAGCTCGTGCAACTCGATGCCGACCTCGGCGCATTCATCGGCCAGGCCAGCAAGCGCTTCCTGCGCGGAGAGAAATCCGAGCTCATCGCATCCCACGGGCACACCATCTTCCATCGACCCGAGTTGGGCTTCAGCACGCAGATCGGCTCGGGTGCGCGCATCGCGGCCATCACCGGCATCACAACCGTCTGCGATTTCCGCAGCGCCGATGTGGCCGCCGGTGGTCAAGGCGCGCCGCTGGTGCCGCTGGGCGAGAAGCTGCTCTTCCCGGATTACAGAACCTTCATCAACCTCGGCGGCATCTGCAACATCAGCCTGCACGGCCCCAAGCGCATCACCGGCTACGATGTCTGCATCGGCAACCAAGCGCTCAATCACCTGGCGGTCGAAGCTGGTCAGCCCTTCGACCGCAATGGCGACATCGCGCGCGGCAGCCATTTCAGCGCCGAACTGCTCGCCGACCTCAACCGATTGCCTTTCCACCGGCAGCGGCCGCCGAAATCGCTGGGCCGCGAATGGTTCGAGGAAGCGGTGCTGCCCTTGATCAACGATCGCGATCAGCCCGTCGGCAAGCGGCTGCGCACGGTCGTGGAGCATATCGCCTGGCAATTGAGCAAAGCATTGAAGAAAGCAGATGGCCCAGTGCTCGTGACGGGCGGAGGTGCGCACAACCGCTTCCTCATCGAGCGCATCGCGGATCATAGCCGCGCATTACTGGTGCTGCCACCCCGATCCACCATCGACTTCAAGGAAGCGCTGGTGTTCGCGTTGCTCGGCGTGCTGCGGATCCGCGGAGAGGCGAATGCGCTGGCCAGTGTGACGGGCGCGAAGCGGGATAGTGCGGGTGGGGCAGTGCATAGGCCCTATTAACAGGCGGTTTGAATAACCGTGCCGCCTATGCGGCGACCGGCTGAAGCCTGCGGCTACTTTCGCCCCGACCGATAGGAAATGCGTGATGCCCTTCAGCGCTTCGAGGAGCGCGCCCCCGAGATCGTCTTCGAATGGAACGATGCACCCACCGGCGCGCGCGGCTGGGTGGTCATCAACAGCCTGCGCGGCGGCGCGGCCGGCGGCGGCACCCGCATGCGCAAAGGGCTCGACAAGCGCGAGGTGGAGAGCCTGGCCAAGACCATGGAGGTGAAGTTCAGCGTGTGCGGCCCCGCGATCGGCGGTGCTAAGAGCGGCATCGACTTCGACCCCGCCGACCCGCGCAAGAATGCCGTGCTCGACCGCTGGTACAAGGCCGTGATGCCCTTGCTGAAGACCTACTACGGCACCGGCGGCGACCTGAATGTGGACGAATTGCACGATGTGATCCCCATCACCGAGCGGTATGGCTTGCGCCATCCGCAAGAGGGCGTGGTCAATGGCCACATCGGCACGCAGGAGGAGGTGAAGCTGAAGGCCATCGCCCAACTGCGCGAAGGCGTGAGCAAAGTGGTGGACGATACCGCCTACGTGCCGGCCGCGGGCAAGTACGCCGTGGCCGACATGATCACCGGGTGGGGCGTGGCCGAGAGCGTGCGCCACTATTACCGTGTGTTCGGCGGGGAACTGAAAGGCAAGCGAGTCATCGTGCAAGGCTGGGGCAACGTGGGCGCGGCTGCTGGTTATTACCTCGCTCAACAGGGTGCCAGCATCGTGGGCATCATCGATCGGCACGGCGGCGCCATCCGCCCTGAGGGTTTCAGTGCAGGGGAGGTGAAAGGACTCTTCACTGAAAAGGCCGGGAACGCGCTCCGCATCCAGGACATGCTGCCCTTCGAGGAGGTGAACGCGCGCATCTGGGACATCGGTGCCGAAGTGTTCCTGCCCTGTGCCGCCAGCCGGTTGGTCATGCAGGACCAAGTGGATCGTATGGCAAAAGGCGGCTTGGAAGTCATCAGCAGCGGCGCCAACGTGCCCTTCGCCGATCCGCAGATCTTCTACGGTCCCATTGGCGAGCACGCCGACGGCATCGCCAGCGTGATCCCCGACTTCATCGCCAACTGCGGCATGGCGCGGGTGTTCGCATATTGCATGCAGCCCGGCAATGCGTTATCAGACAAGGCCATCTTCGAGGATGTGAGCCAGGTGATCGCCAAGGCCATTGAAGATTGCCATGCCCGCAACAGCCAGCGCACGCACCTCACCCGCACCGCCTTCGAGATCGCCCTCGCCAAGCTCATCTGATATACTTCAGCACGGCCACGCGCCGTTCCATCACAACCCTACACCATGCACTTCCCGCTCTTCACGCAGATCGAACAGGCCCGCGAGGTCCTGGAACAGACCAGCGCAGCCGCACCGGTCGAACCCGTCATTGAGACCATTTCCATCTGGCAGCTCATCGTAGATGGCGGCTGGTACATCATGGGGCCGCTCGGCATCATGAGCCTGATCGCCATCTACCTCATCATCGAGCGCTCCATGGCCATACGCCGCGCGCTCCGTGAGGACAAGGATTTCATGAACAAGATCCGCGACTATGTGCATGAAGGCAAGATCGACAGCGCCCGGAACCTCTGTGCGCAGACCAGCACTCCGGTGGCGCGCATGCTCGACAAGGGCCTGAGCCGAGTGGGCAAGCCGCTGAAGGACATCGAAGTGAGCATCGAGAACGCCGGCAAGCTCGAGATCTACCAGTTGGAGAAGGGCCTGCCCGTGCTGGCCACCATCTCCGGTGCCGCGCCCATGATCGGCTTCCTCGGCACCGTGATCGGCATGATCATCACCTTCCACACCATGAAGATCAGCGGCGCGGGGGTGGAGATCGCCCAGCTCAGCGGCGGCATCATGCAGGCCATGGTCACCACCGTGGCCGGTCTCGTGATCGGCATCATTGCCTACGTGGCCTACAACACGCTCACCGCCCGCGTGAACAAGGTGGTGCAGAAGATGGAAGCCACCACGATCGCCTTCATGGACGTGCTCGAATCACCCGCCAAGTAACATGGGCCTGCGCAGCACACATAAGGTCGATGCGGGCTTCAGCATGAGCTCCATGACCGACTTGGTCTTCCTGCTGCTCATCTTCTTCGTGATCGTGAGCACGCTGGTGAGCCCGTATGCCCTGCCCGTGGACCTTCCGAAGAGCGCCAACAAGACCAAAGAGAAGCCCAAGGTGGCGGTTCGGATCGACGCCGAGCAGCACTACAGCGTGAACAACCGCATGATCGAACCGGCGGACCTCGAAGGGGTACTGAAGGACGAAATGAGCAAGCACCCAGCGGATCAAGCCGTGGTGATGCACGTGGACCAGAGCGTGCCCACCGGCATCACCGTAAGTGTGCTCGACATCGCCAAGCGCAACAAGTGGAAGATCATCCTGGCAACCAAACCCGAGTAGGAGCGGACAATTGTCCGCCCGCCTGAAAATGGGCATGGCCAACAACGGGCCTGGCACATGATCAGGCCCACCGAGCCAGCGGCGAACGAGGATTGATTTGGCACGCGATCAGAAACACCAACAGGCCATGAGCACCATCGCCGCACAGCACCAGGAGCAGGACCGGGACCGCCGCGCTGGCATCATTGCTACGGTGGTCATTCACGCCATCGCCTTCCTGCTCTTCCTCTATTTCGGCCTCACGCAGCCCAATCCGCTTCCGCAGGAGGAGATGATCGAACTCGTCTTCGAGAGCGCGGGCGGACTTAGCGGCGGCGACCCGTCACCCACGCCAGGTGCGCCGCAGGAATCCGCCGTGCCATCGCCCTCCACGAGCGATCCGGAAGAAGTGGCCACCGAGGATGATAGTCCTGTTGAGACGCCCAAGCCGGTGAAACCGAATCCCAAGCCGAATCCGAAGCCCGAAACACCCAAGCCGCCCAAGCCCAATCCGAATTCACTGTTCAACCCGAGCGGCAATCCCAGCGATAGCAACGACCCGAATCCGGGCGGCAACAACAGCAACAGCAGCAAGCCTGGTGGTGGCGGCAGCGGCGACTTCAAAGGGAGCGGCTTTGAAGGCAAGTTGGAAGGCCGCGGCCTGATGCGCGGGCCGAACATCACCGACAAGCCCAGCGAGGGTGGCAAGGTGGCCTTGAACATCTGGGTGGACCGCGACGGCAAGGTGACGCGCGTATCGCAGAACCTGGATAAGAGCACCACTACCAGCTCTGTGCTCTTCAACATCGCCAAGAAGGGTGCCCTGCAATGCACCTTTTCAGCGCGTGCTGATGGCCCTGCCGAGCAGATGGGCTTGCTGGTCTTCATCTTCGAGCTGGAGTAGCGCGTCAACATCCGTGTTCATCCGCGTCCATTGGTGGTTATGCTGACCTACGCGGACACGCTGGCGTACCTCTACGCGAAGCTGCCCATGTACCAGCGCATCGGTGCGGCGGCATACAAGGCCGATCTCAGCAACACGCACGCGCTCATGGAGGCCTTGGGCCATCCCGAGCGCGGGCTGAAGTGCGTGCATGTGGCCGGCACCAACGGCAAAGGCAGCACGTGCTCTTTCATGGCGAGTGCGCTGCAGGAGGCCGGTTACAAGGTCGGCCTGCACACTTCACCGCACCTCAAGGACTTCCGGGAGCGATTCCGCGTGAACGGTGCTACCGTAAGGGAAGAGGAGGTGGTTCGCTTCGTTGAGCAGCACCGCGATGCGTTCGAGCCGATCGAGCCCTCGTTCTTCGAATGGGGCGTGGCTTTCGCGCTGTGGTGGTTCCGGGAGCAGCAGGTCGATATCGCTGTAATCGAGACGGGCATGGGCGGCCGGCTCGACAGCACCAACGTAGTGGCGCCCGAGGTGAGCGTGATCACCAACATCGGTTGGGACCACATGCAGTTCCTCGGCGATACGCTGGAGAAGATCGCTGCGGAGAAAGCGGGCATCATCAAGCCGGGGATCCCGGTGGTGGTCGGTGAAGCAGAGGGCGGAGTGCGGGAGGTGTTCCGTCGGAAAGCCGAAGAAGGGCGCTCCTCAATCGCGTTCGCGGATCACGGCATTCCGTTGCCATACGCGATCGGCCTGCATGGCGCGCACCAAGAGCGGAACGCGCGCACTGCCCGGGCTGCGCTCCATGGCCTTCGCGAGCGTGGCTGGTCAATCGACGAAGACTCCATTGCCAAGGGCTTCAGCAAGGTGGTTGCGAACACCGGCCTGCGCGGCCGCTGGGAAGTGATCGGCCAAGCTCCGCTCACCATCGCCGATGTGGCCCACAACGTGGATGGCATGGGCGTGGTGAATGCACTGTTGGCGACCACCGGCTTCAACCGCCTCCGAATCGTGCTGGGCATGGTGAATGACAAGGACATTGACGCTGTGTTGCGCCTATTGCCCAAAGGTGCGCGCTACCACTTTTGCAAAGCGGATATCCCACGCGGCCTGGATGCCGATGCGCTGCGCATGAAGGGGGAGCTCTTCGGCTTGTGGGGTACATCGCACGGCAGCGTGCGGGAAGCGCTGGCGGCCGCCCGGGAGGCGGCTGCCGAGCATGATTTGGTGCTGGTGACCGGTAGCGTATTCGTAGTGGCGGAGGCGCTGTGAACGAGAAAGCCTCGGCTTTCGCCAAGGCTTTCTGCAGTGGGACGTACTGGATTCGAACCAGTGACCTCATGCGTGTGAAGCATGCGCTCTAAACCAGCTGAGCTAACATCCCGAAGCGATCATCGTTGGCTTGCCGAAAGCGACAGGCGATTTGGTGGAGGCAGCCGGATTCGAACCAGCGACCCTCTGCTTGTAAGGCAGATGCTCTGAACCAGCTGAGCTATGCCTCCATTATGCAACGACTTCCAAAGAACAAGGCCCGAATACCTAAGGGCCCGACCCGGTGAAGGGGGCGCAAATATAGCCGGACGTTTTTTTCAGGGACAGTGGCGCCGGCAGGAGCTTGGAGCCTGCGATGGCCGTGGCTTTTTCTTTCCTTTCGGACATGCGTGCAGGAGCGGGTGCCAAACTTCTGTACTGGCTGTTGGCGGCGCTCCATTTGTGGCCGATCTGGGGAAGCGCCTGGTTCGTCACCGTCGATGGGCCCTGCCACCTCGCCAACGCGCGCATCCTGCTTGATCTGGTGCGCGGCGACGAGTTCACCGGCCGCTTCTTCGCCCTGCACACCTGGCCGGAGCCCTATTGGACCGGGCCGGTGATCATGGCCGCCGTGATGTCTGTGGCCCCTGCATGGGTCGCGGAAAAGGCCGTTTTCTCGTTGGCCGTGATTGCTGTGGCGTGGAGTTACCGCCGGCTGGCGGTATCACTGGCGCCGGAGCGTCCGTGGCTCAGCTTCTTGGCCATGCCCTTCCTTCTGCATTATGCCGTGGCTATGGGCTTCATCAATTTCAGCCTCAGCCTGCCGCTCCTGCTCATGGCGCTGCATCACGCCTGGCACCAGCCTTTTGTCTCGGCGCGGGGATACCCGACGCGAATGGCACTGATCCTTACCCTTCTGTTCTTCACCCACCTGACCAGCTTCATGGCCGCAGGGGCTTGTGTTGCTTTGATCCTGTTGCTGCGTGATCGCGGCGAGGGGGGCAGTGGTCTGTCTGGGCTGCGAATCGCGGTCCTGGCCGCCGTGCCGGGAATCTGCCTCTCGCTAGCCTACTGGCTCATGCACCCGACGGCACGTGGAGGAGCTACGTGGGTGCCTCTTGATGATCGGTTGGCATGGCTGGTGAATGGCAGGGCGTACAATGCGTTGGGCGTCGACGGCGAATTCTATGCATCGGCCATGACGGCTGCGCCAGTGGCGTTCTTGGGGGCATGGCTGCTCATCGGTGGTTGGAAGAAGGACTGGGCCGTACGCACGTGGCTTCTGCTCGCTGCGTGCGCGTTGGTCGCATTCCTTGTGCTGCCCGATGTGGCCGCCGGTGGCAGCAGCGCCTCACCCCGCGCGCTTCTCTTCTTCATGCTTTTGGTCTCGTTGGCAATCACGGCTTCCGGTGCGCACGGAACACTTGCACTCGTTACGGTGACAATCGTGATCGCCGGAGACATTTGGCACACCACATTGCAGGCGCGCACCGCACGAGCGCTTTCGAGCGAGGCCACGGCCTTGCTTGAGGTCGCAGCGCCGATCGGTGATGCTGCTGTTGTGCTCCCCTTGAATTACAGTGGCAATTGGGTGCATAGCAACTTGAGCAGCTACATCGCGGCCACGCGCAACGCCACGGTGCTCGACAACTTCGTTGCGCTCGCGCCCTTTTCGCCCGTGCAATGGCGCCCGGAGTCGCTTCCGCTCGGTATCGGCGATTTTGCCACGAGTAACGCGCCATGCGTGAGGGTGCGGGAGTACGAGCGCTTGACCGGTGTTCCCATCACTCATGTGTTCTTCTGGAAGTCGCCGGCCGAGTCACCCGATAGCTGTACCACCAGCACCTTGGAGCAGGTCAGTGCCTGGCATCGGGCTGCAGAATCAGGCGACGCTCTCTTGTTCGTGCAGCCTTAGGAGCGCTTATTGACTCGAATCCAATCCGGAGAACCACCTTCCAGGTGTATGCGGCAACCTTCGAGTTAGCTCGAAGCCGCATTAACATATCTCATAAATCTATGAATATCAGATACATGGCGCTTATGTGCATACAGGTGAGAAAATAATGTTCAATGAAGCTGCAGAAACATTAGACAACTTGTTGTTCTTTTGTCCAGTCATTAGAACATAACACTGAACAAAATCATGTCAACCCTCGAGTTCAACCACCAGCTTCTGAGCCTGCGGCAGCAGTTGTACTACTTCGCCTTAGGCCTCACCAAGGACCGCGATAACGCGCTTGACCTGGTTCAGGAGAGCATGCTCCGGGCCATCACCTTCCGCGACAAGTTCCGCGATAACACCAACTTCAAGGCGTGGGTGTACACGATCGTGAAGAACACCTTCATCAACGGTCATCGGCGCAATAAGCGTACGCGCGTGCTTTTAGACTCGGTGGAGCGTGAGCGGGAAGTGGTGAGCCGCGTGCAGACGCCGGCATCCGTGGAGGCCAACGTGAAGCGAAGCGAGATTGACCGTAGCTTGGAACGCTTGGATGAGGCCTTCCGCACGCCCTTCATCATGCACCACGAGGGCTATAAGTACCATGAGATTGCCGAGTACATGGGCATTCCCATCGGAACCGTGAAAAGCCGCATACATCAAGCGCGCCAGCGTTTGCAGGAGATGCTTACGGACAAGAACGTCCAGAATTGAGATGAAGCACGTTGTGGTCATCGGTTCCGGCTTCGCCGGATTGGCAGCTGCCGCATCACTAGGGCGTAAAGGCTTCCGTGTGACAGTCCTGGAGAAGAACGCTCAACCGGGTGGGCGGGCGCGCACTTGGAACGAAGGCGGTTTCACATTCGACATGGGCCCGAGTTTCTACTGGATGCCCGAGGTGTTCGAGCGGTTCTTTGCTTCCTTCGGCGAGCGCGCATCGGACCACTACGACCTCGTTCGACTGGATCCGAGTTACAGCGTGGTCTTCGGTCCGGGCGAGAAATGGCGCCTGCCAGCTGACCCGATCGCGCTACGGGCATTCTTCGACACGAAAGAGAAGGGGGCTGGCGAGCAACTCGACCGCTTCCTCGCTGAGGCCAAGTTGAAGTACGACCTCGGCATGGGCGAGCTGGTATACCGCCCGTCGTTGAGTTGGGGCGAGTACATGCACCCCGGCCTCATTGGCGGCCTGTTGAAGACCAAAGTGTTCCGCAGCCTGCGCAAGCATGTTCAGGCGCACTTCACCGATGAGCGTCTGCGCCTGCTGATGGAGTTCCCAGTGCTCTTCCTCGGCGCAGCGCCGCAGAACACGCCCGCGCTCTACAGCCTGATGAACTACGCTGACATGGAGCTTGGAACCTGGTATCCCATGGGCGGCATGGGCAAGGTGGTGGAGGCCTTCGTACGCGTGGCCGAGAAGCAAGGCGCCAGCATCAGGTGCAGCTCTCCGGTGAAGCGGATCTTGGTGGAGAACGGAAAGGCCGTCGGCGTAGAAACAATCGACGGTGTGCTCAAGGCCGACATCGTCGTTGCTGGAGCCGATTACCACCATGTTGATCAGGAATTGTTGCCGAAAGATGCGCGCGGCTACAAAGAGGACTACTGGAGCAAGCGCACCATGGCGCCGAGCGGTCTGCTGTTCTACATCGGCTTCGACCGCAGATTGCCCGACCTGGAGCACCACACGCTCTTTTTCGATGAGTCGCTGGACCGGCACAGCGCGGAGATCTATGACAACCCTGCTTGGCCCAGCAAGCCCCTGTTCTACACCAGTTGCGCAAGCAAGACCGACCCCAGCGTAGCGCCTGAAGGGAAGGAGAATATGGTGGTCCTAATCCCCATTGCACCTGGCCTAGATGACCGCGAGGAGACCCGGGAGCGCTACTACCACATCGTGATGGAACGCTTGGGCAAGCATCTTGGCTTCGACCCGCGCCCGCATGTCGTGCTCAAGCGCGGTTATAGCATCAATGACCTGAAGGCGGATTACAACGCGTTCCGCGGCAACGCCTACGGCATGGCCAACACCATCATGCAGACCGGCCCTTTGCGCCCCAGCATGAAGAGCCGAAAGGTGGAAGGCCTTTACTACACCGGACAGCTCACCGTGCCTGGCCCCGGCGTGCCTCCCGCAATCATAAGCGGGCAAGTCGTGGCCGATCTGGTCGCGAAAGAATTCGCTCATGAATCCGTCATGCTATGAATACGATCGCGCTCTACGACAAGGTGTGCCATAAGGCGAGCCGACACACCACCTACAGCTACAGCACCTCTTTCTCTTTGGGCATACGCTCGCTCGATAAGAGATTCCATGCGCCGATCCATGCCATCTACGGATTCGTGCGCTTCGCGGACGAGATCGTGGACACCTTCCATGGCTTCGACAAGGACGGCCTGCTCGCACGCTTCCGCGAAGACACCTACCGCGCCATTGCGGAAGGCATCAGCCTGAACCCGATCCTGCACAGCTTCCAAAGAGTGGTGAGCGATTACCGCATCGAGCAGGAGCTCTATGACACCTTCCTCGACAGCATGGCCATGGACCTCACGGACACCGCACATGACCAACGCAGCTATGAGACTTACATCCTGGGCAGTGCGGAAGTGGTGGGCCTCATGTGCTTGCGTGTGTTCTGCGAGGGCGACGAAGCCCGTTATCAGAAACTGAAGCCGGCCGCCATGAAATTGGGTGCAGCCTTCCAGAAGGTGAACTTCCTGCGCGACCTGAAGGACGACCATCAGAATCTGGGCCGCACCTACTTCCCCGGAGTCGATGTGAGCCGCATCGACGCAGAGGTGAAGGCGCAGATCGAAGAGGATATCCAGCACGACTTCGACGAGGCTCTTCTCGGCATCCGGCAACTGCCCAAGGGCGCGCGCTTCGGGGTTTACATCGCCTATGTGTACTACCTCAATCTGTTCCGCAAGATCAAGGCGCTGCCATACGACCGCATACTGAAGGAGCGTGTGCGTGTGCGCAACCGGAGGAAGGTGCTCTTGCTCACCACCAGTTACCTGCGCCATAGCTTCGGCATGCTCTGATGAACAACGCAGCCGGGATGCAGGAGGAACGCGTTCTGCTCGTGAACGAGCGCGACGAGCCGGTGGGCACCATGGGCAAGTTGCAGGCGCATGAGGAAGGAGCCCTGCACCGGGCCTTCAGTGTGTTCCTCTTCAATGATGAGGGCCGGTTGCTGATGCAACGCCGCGCCCCGGGTAAATACCACAGCGCTGGTCTGTGGACCAATACCTGCTGCAGTCATCCAAGGCCGAATGAGCCGGTTGCCGATGCTGCGTGCCGGCGTCTCAAAGAGGAGATGGGCATTGATGTTCCGGTCGAACACCGCTTCAGCTTCCTGTACAAGGCCAGCTTCGACAACGGCCTGCACGAGCATGAGCTCGACCATGTGTTCTTCGGTTCCTTCAACGGGGAGCCTGAACCAGCCAGCGAAGAGGCCGACGACTGGAAGTACTTGCACCCCGACGCGCTCGAGGCTGATCTCGCCGCGCACCCTGAGCGCTATACCGTGTGGCTTCGCGAATGCTGGTCGCGCGTGCGCGCCGAACTGGCCCGCAAGGCCGCTTGAAACGAACCTGAATCACAACTGATGCTGATGAAGAAGAACGGCGCGGTGATCCCCCTCGCCATAGCCATCGATGACTACGATCCGCAGCAGAGATCGCCCTCCATCGACACGCCCATGCGACCCGACGCCTTCGCCCTCTCACCCGCAGAGAAGATCGCCCGCATCGAGCAGCACTTCCAAGGCATCATGGAGGTCCTCGGCCTTGACCTAGCTGACGACAGCCTGCAGGGCACTCCGAAGCGTGTGGCCAAGATGTTCGTCAACGAGGTCTTCAATGGCTTGGATCCGGAGACCAAGCCGGAGCCCACCCTCTTCGCCAACAAGTTCGGCTACAAGGGCATGCTGGTGGAACGCAACATCACCTTGCATAGCTTCTGCGAGCACCATTTCGTGCCCATCATCGGCAAGGCCACGGTAGCCTATTTCAGCAGCGGCCAGGTCATCGGCCTAAGCAAGCTCGACCGCATTGTGAAGTATTACGCTGCCCGGCCGCAGGTGCAGGAGCGCCTCACCGAGCAGATTGCAGCCGAATTGAAGCGCGTGCTGCGCACCGATGACGTGGCCGTGCTGATCGATGCCGAGCACATGTGCGTGAAACTGCGCGGCGTGAAGGATGAATGCAGCAGCACGGTAACGTGCCACTTCAGCGGTCGTTTCGAGGAAGCGGCAGTCCGCTCAGAGTTCCTGACCTACTTGCCCAACTAGTGGCCCCCAAGCCCCGCATCAGCATCCACTGGTTCCGCCGCGACCTGCGGCTCGAAGACAATCACGGGTTGTACCGCGCGTTCCGCGATCACGGCGACGTACTGCCGCTCTTCATCTTCGACACGGAGATCCTCGACAAGCTCGAGGACAAAGCCGATCGCCGTGTCGATTTCATCCACCGTGCGCTTCGCACCGTTCAAGCAGAACTGGCGAAGCGCGGCTCTTCGCTGCTGGTGGAGCACGGAAAGCCCATCGAGGTGTGGAAGCGGCTGCTGGATCGCTTCGACATCACCGTTGTCACCACCAATCACGACCACGAGCCTTATGCCATCGAACGGGACGCCGCTGTGGGCGAGCTGCTTGCCGCGCGGGGTATCCCCTTCCGCACCTTCAAGGACATCAGCATTTTCGAGCGTGGCGAGGTGATGAAGGACGACGGAGGGCCTTACACCGTGTACACGCCGTACATGCGGAAATG
Source organism: Flavobacteriales bacterium (assembly GCA_016705545.1). Classification (GTDB taxonomy): domain Bacteria; phylum Bacteroidota; class Bacteroidia; order Flavobacteriales_F; family PHOS-HE28; genus PHOS-HE28. The sequence continues at coordinate 260,977 of JADIYA010000001.1, read as the reverse complement.
GTGGGCGCTCTTCACCCCTGTGATGTCGGCGCCCCACCCCAGTGAAGGCCTCCTGAACCACCTCTGGAAGACGGAGCCCCTTCCGATGCCGTCACTGGAGCAGATCGGCTTCTTGCCCACGGACCTTCAGCCACCGCCTATCGGCTTCAGCGAGGAACTCCTCTCCAATTATGAGCACACACGCGACACCCCAGGCATCAACGGCACCAGCCGCATGAGCACCCACCTGCGCTTCGGCACGGTGAGCGTGCGCGAGCTGGTGCGTCGCAGCCTGGAGTCGAGTCCCAAGTACCTGAACGAGCTCATCTGGCGCGAGTTCTACATGCAGATTCTCTGGCACTTCCCGAATGCACAGAACGCCTTCAAGCCAGCCTACGACCGGATTGATTGGAGGAACGACGAAAAGGAATTCTCGCTTTGGTGCGAAGGGTGCACGGGTTATCCGCTGGTGGATGCCGGCATGCGTGAATTGGCCGCTACCGGCCTGATGCACAACCGGGTGCGGATGGTGGTGGCCAGCTTCCTCACCAAGCACTTGCTCATCGACTGGCGCTGGGGCGAAGCGTGGTTCGCGGCCAAACTGCTCGACTTCGAGCTCAGCAGCAACAATGGAGGCTGGCAATGGGCCTCAGGCTCAGGCTGTGACGCGGCGCCCTACTTCCGGGTTTTCAACCCCCGATTACAGCAGGAGCGCTTTGATCCTCAGTTAAACTATGTAAAGCGCTGGGTGCCAGAGTACGGATCGGCCAACTATGCACGTCCTATGGTTGTTCACGAAGCAGCGCGCGAACGGGTCTTAAGGGTCTTCAAGGAAGCCCTGTCAGGCGCGGGAAAAGCGGGCGACAAACAAACCAATCTCTTCGCATAGCCATGCCACGGAAAAAGAAAGCCCTCATACTCACCCAACCGGTGAAGAACGGCCTCAAGGCCATCAAGGTCCGCTTGGATGCCCGCACAGTGATTACACTTGCCAGCCAGAAAGCGCTTGAGTTCTGGCGGCAACGCTACCCCAAGCTCGAAATCATCAGCTAGTATGCCCCGCAAGAAACCAGCGCTGATCTTGGAGCGCCCCATCAAGAAAGGCGTGAAGGAGATCAAGGTCCGCCTCGATGCTCGCACCGTGATTACCGTGAGCAGCCAGAAAGCGCTGGAGAACTGGCGGAAGCGCTACCCGAAGCTGGAAGTGATCAAGTAGCATGGCCACGCATGTCCTGGAGCGCAGCCAATTGCTCAGGACCACGCTGGGCGAGGCTTGGGAGTTCTTCAGCACGCCCCGTAATCTCGCTAGGATCACGCCCCGTGAATTGGGCTTCGCCATCCGCGAGCCTTTCGATGAACATCCAGCCTATTCAGGCCAGCTCATCACCTACACGGTGAAGCCGCTGTTCGGCATACCGCTCACATGGGTCACGCGCATCGAGGAGGTGCAGGCGCCCTTCAAATTCGTGGACACGCAAGTGCGTGGCCCCTACAAGCGTTGGTGGCATGAGCACAGCTTTGAGGAGGTGGAGGGCGGCGTGCTCATGCGCGACCGGGTTGAGTACGAGCTGCCAATGGGCCCTTTGGGCGAGCTCATGCACGATTGGGTGGTGAAGGGTCGGCTGAAGCGCATCTTCGATCACCGCTGGGCCGTGCTTGAAGCGCTATTCGGCCCAGCAGCGAACAGGAGTGTGAACCCGAACGTTCCCCGAGCATGAGCATCTGGGCCATCATCGCCATCGTTTTCGGCACGGCCGCCTTCATGGAGTTCGTGGCTTGGGCCACGCATAAATTCGTGATGCACGGCTTCCTCTGGAACCTGCACAGCGATCACCACAAGAAGGACCACTACAACTTCATCGAGCGCAACGACAGCTTCTTCCTGATCTTCGCTGTGCCGTCGATGGGCTGCTTCATCGCGGGCAGCGTGCTCGGCCTGCATACCCCTTGGCTCTGGATAGGACTGGGCATCCTCATCTACGGAATCCTCTACTTCTTCGTGCACGAGGTCTTCATCCACCAGCGAATCAAGTGGCTGCGGAATACGAACAACCCCTATTTCCTCGCCATCCGCCGCGCGCACAAAGCACATCACAAGCACTTGGGCAAGGAGCACGGCGAGTGCTTCGGCATGCTCGTGGTCCCCTTCAAGTTTTACCGCGAGGCCAAGCGCATGCTCGCCCAGAAATCAGCGGCCTGAGGAATCACTCACGCTGCTTGGGCAGATCGAAGCGGATCGGCACTTGCAGCACGCTGCGCACGCGTTCGCCGTCCTTCAGTGCGGGTTGCCACGGAATGCGATAGAGCAGCCGAAGCGCTTCATCGGTGCAGCCGCCGCCCACCGATTGCAGCACATGCATGTTGCTGATGCTCCCCGTGGGCTCCACCACGAATTCCGCTTTCACGGTGCCTTCGAGACTGTAGCGCATGGCCTCATTGGGGTAGCGCATCTCCTTGCCGATGTACGCAGGCAGCCCCGCCATTCCACCCGGGATCAAAGGCGCAACTTGCGCATCGAGCTGCTTGGGGCTGAGCACGGCAAGACTTGTATCAGCAGGCAATCCGAAGCGCTCGCCGGTTCGTGGGAGGCGGTCCTTCAGCCAGCGCTTGTATTTGCCGGGCTCGAAGGGGATGGCCAGGAATATCTCGGAGCTGCTGCACATTTCCCCGGCAGTGCCCGGGCGCCAGAGTAACAGGCGGGCTAAGCGGAGTGCTTCCTGGTCGCATTCAAGAGACAAGGATTTGGCCACTTTGATCGACTTCACCGATCCATCAGGAGCGAGGCTCGATGCAATAACCACTTCGCCTTTGAAGCCAGCTTCGAGCGCTACGGCCGGGAAACTCAGTTCCTGCTCGAAGAGTTTATCGAGGGCCGCTCGTCCGCCCTGGGCCATGCAGCTGCCTTCGATTTGTGCTTGGGCGAGAGCCGCGAAGCAAGCGTAGATCGCGAAGAGAAGGAGTTGGCGTTTCATCGGGGGCTAATTTCGCCGCATGGCAGCGGTAAAGTTGCAGCAAGGCGACCGTGTCTCGTTCATCGATGACGTGGGCGGTGGGGTGGTGCTCCGGGCCGGACGTCCGGGCCATGTGCTGCTGCGCACCGACGATGGCTTTGAGCTGGAGTTGCCAGAGAAAAGGTTGGTGCGCGTGGCCGAGGGTTCGCGTGCGGCCCATTTGCGCGTGAGCGACCATGCCGTGGGCATGCGCGTGGCCAACGAGCTGCTCGAAGAGAAGCGCCGCAATAAATCGCCCCTCCGCCCTGGCAAAACGCCGAAGAAGCCCGAGGACAACAGCGTGGCCGAGGTGGACCTGCACCTTCACGAGCTGGTGGAGGACGAAACGCGACTGAGCGATGGCGAGAAGCTTGAGTACCAGATCCGCTACTTCGAGCGGGCCTTGGAGAGCGCCATCCGCAACGGCAAGCGCAAGCTCATCGTCATACACGGCGTGGGAGAGGGCGTGCTGCGCGAAGAAGTGAGGAAGATGCTGCAGTATTACGATGGCGTCCGTTTCCATGATGCCGATATGCGGCGCTATGGCGTGGGCGCTACAGAGGTTGAGATTCTCAGGGGAAGGGGTTGAAAGGGGTTGAGGGTTGCTGGTGGATCAACCCACAACCACAGACCACTCTTCAACCCACAACCGAAGAAGTTCTTTGACAAACCTGTGCATCGCTCCACCGCCGCATTTGCAGAACTGCGGAGGAAAGTCCGGGCAGCGTAGGGCACCGTGCTTCCTAACGGGAAGGGGCGCCACTGGGAACGGTGGCGTTACGGAAAGTGCCGCAGAAAGGGAGACCGCCATCCGCAAGGAGGGTAAGGGTGAAAAGGTGGGGTAAGAGCCCACCAGCGCCGGTGGCGACACCGGCGGCTTGGTAAACCCCACGGGCTGAAAGACCATGTATACCGGGGCTCCGCCGCAAGGCGGATAAGGGCGGCTCGTCCGATCCCGGAGGGTAGGTCGATTGATCCCGTTGGCAACGACGGGACTAGATAGATGGTGGAGGCTCGCCGCAAGGCGGGAACAGGACCCGGCTTACAGATGCACAGGCTCTTCATGAAGGGCCTTCGCGCGGCGCATGCCGATGCGGGGGCCCTTCACCTTTTTTCGCAGGCCACGACCTCTGGCCCGGAAGCTGCCAGTGGCGGCCCGATACCTTTGACCGTCCGCATGCGCGCCATCCTCCTCGCATCCGTTATTCCACTCATCGCTGCCGAAGCGTGCGGCCAGGAGCTGGTCACCATTCATGGCCAGGTGAGCTCAAGCTCCAACGATCGCGCCTACTACGACCTCATGATCGTGAACAAGCGCACGCGCAGCGGCGCCTTCGGCAATCCCGACGGCAGCTTCATGGTGCAGGCGCTCCAGACCGATACGATCATGATCGGCTCCGTGGGCCACCGTACCACATTGATCTGCATGCGCGACAGCCTGCCCAAGACGAGTTACCGGGTGGCTGTTCGCCTGCTGCCCATCCAGTACCAGCTGGCAGCCGTAGAGGTGCTCAGCCAGCGCACCCTGCAGCAGATCCAGAAGGACATCGAGAAGCTCGGTTACAAGGAGAGTGATTACCGCATCAGCACAGTGGACGCGCTGCAGAGCCCGATCACCTTCCTTTACCAGGAGTTCAGCCGCCGCGAGCGCAGCAAGCGATTGGTGGCTCAGATGCGCAACGAGGATCGAAAGCGGGCATTGCTCCGCGAGCTCCTGCAGCAATACGTCGAGTACGAAATCATCAACCTCAGCGACGATTCCTTCGATGACTTCATCGACTTCTGCGCAGTGCCCGATGAAGTGATCAAGGGCCTCACGCAGTACGAGTTCCTCCTCTTCGTGAAGAAGAAGTACGAACTGTACGGCAGCCTCGGCCCCACCCGCAGGCATTAGCGATGCGCACTTTCCTGTTTCAGCTTGCAGCTTTCATATTTCAGTTCTCAGCCTTCCTCTTTCCCTTTCCAGGCATTTCCCAGACCGACACCCTCCTCCGGCACATCGCGCTCGACGAGGTCGTGATCTCCGCGCAGGCCCAAGGCTTCGATGTGGAGGCCTTCGTGCACCGCGTGCGCAACGACAGCAGCTTCCACAAGGCCTTCCTCAACACGCGCTACCATCCGCACACGCTGCGCAGCGAGGCGCGCGTGCGCCGCAAGGATGAGCGGGAATCCGCAGCGCTCTTCCGCCGGGCGAGATTGGCGCGCGATGGCCGGAACGCACAGCAGCACATCGATTCATTGAGCGAGACAGGGCGGCTGCGCGATCGGAAGGGGAGCTTCCGCTACCTCACCATCGAGATGTACGACGATGTGTTCTTCCCCAGGGGAAGCTTCGCGGCCGACAACACCGTGGCGGGACGTAAGCTCGTGGTGGAGCGCGGCAGCCGCTTCGAGAAGTACAAGGGCGAGCTGAAGAAGTTCATGTTCGACCCCGGCACCGAGATCGCCAGCGTGCCCTTCATTGGCAAGAAGCTCGCGCTCTTCAGCCCGGAGATGGCGCCGCTATACGATTTCCGTATCTGGAGCGATAGCCGCGGCAATCGCCCCTGCTGGGTCTTCAGCGCGGTGGCCAAGCCCGAGCACCGCGATGGCAAGACCGTGATCAAGACCATGGACACCTGGTTCGACCAGGACACATTCGATGTCCTCGCGCGCAGCTACCGCATCGCGCACGCCTCCGTGTTCCTTGACTTCGATATCACCATCAGCGTGCGCAACATCCGGATCGGCGACGACCTCGTCCCCGTGCGCGTTCACTACGACGGCGACTGGGACATCCCCTTCGAGCAGCGTGAGCTGGTGCGGTTCTGGATTGAGTACAGCGACTGGATCGTGGGGCCCTAGTGCCCCCTCGCAGCCAGGTACCGCTCCGCGTCAAGCGCCGCCATGCAGCCCGTGCCAGCGCTGGTGATAGCCTGCCGGTAGATCCGATCTGCGGCATCGCCGGCTACGAAAACGCCGGGGATGTTGGTGCGGGTGCTGTCGTGCAGGTGCTTGATGTAGCCCGTCTCGTCCATGTCGAGCCAGCCCTTGAAGATGCCCGTGGCCGGTTCGTGGCCGATGGCGAGGAAGAGTCCCGATACCTCGAGCTTGTTCTCCGCACCGGTGGCATTGTTCACCACGGTGATGCCCTCCACCTTGTCCGCGCCGAGCACGTCCTTAACCTCGGTGTTGTAATGCACGGTGATGTTCGGCGTGCTTTCCACGCGGTGCACCATGGCCTTGCTGGCCTTGAAGCGATCCTTGCGCACAAGCATGTGCACCTGAGGGCACAGTTTGGCGAGGTAGGTGGCCTCTTCGCAGGCGCTATCGCCTGCGCCCACGAGGGCCACGGTCTGCCCACGGTAGAAGAAGCCGTCGCACACGGCGCAGGCCGTGACGCCACCGCCGACGTCGCGCAGGCGCAGTTCGTTGGGCAGGCCGAGCCATTTCGCGTTCGCACCGGTGCTGATGATCACCGTGTCGGCATGGATCTCTTTCACGTCATCGACCCACACCTTGTGGACGGGACCTGTGAGATCAACCTTGGTGACCCAGCCATGTCGCACATCGGTCTTGAAGCGCAGAGCCTGCTTCTTCAGGTCCTCCATCATGTCCGGGCCGGTGCGCCCATCGGGGTAGCCAGGGTAATTCTCCACCTCGGTGGTCTGCGTGAGCTGCCCTCCAGGTAGCGGGCCTTCGTAGAGCACCGGCTTCAGGTCGGCGCGTGCCGCGTAGATGGCGGCGGAATAGCCGGCGGGCCCTGATCCAATGATCAGGCAATGGACGTGCTCAGGCGAAGTGCTCATGATGGGGCGGCAAATCTAGCTGCGGCCACCAGCGCCCGAAGGTGATTGCCGTCACGGCTGGCACACCACTGTGCGAAAGCGAGGCGCGTAGCCGACCCACACGCCCAGCCCACCGTCGATATTGCTGCGGATATTCGACGGGTTGCTGAACACATCGCCCTGCGAAGAGGCGTTGTTCGCGAATGAGTTGAAGAACCGGAACTCGCGCAGACCGATGCTGGAGAACTTCACCACCACGGTATCGCCGCGCTTGAAGTAGCCGCGCTCCTCGTTGATGTCCTCCTCTGCCTGGCTGTAGGGCTCGTTGCCGCGGTTATAGTTGAAGTCGAGGGTGAGACCGTCGATGTATCGGTCCTCGAAAACGCCGAAGAACGGCGAGATGAAGCGCGAATCCTTCGGTTGGCCATCGGCACCCAAGTTGATGCGACGGGCGAACCACCGATAGGCATTGCCTGCTGTGTCGGGATCGCTCAGGCGAGCCCACAGGAAGCCGAGCGAATCATCGGGATTCGGGGAAGGATTGTCCAATTTGAACCAAGCGCTATCAAGAGCAACGCCATACGGGATGGTGGTCACGCTCGTGAGCGTCTTTCCTTCGGTTTCCACGCGCAGGCTGTAGGTGCGGCCCTCTTCACCCAGCAATTCGTTGTTCAGGAAGGTCCAGGCGCAGATCCGCGCAGCGCGCAGCAAGTCGGCGCTCACGCCGGTCTGCGCGGCCACCTCGTCGATGAGCGAGTCGGGGATCAGGTCGCTGCAGAGGCGCGTGAGGCTGTAAGTGCTGTCGCCGTCGTTCACGGTGACAACAGCGTCGCTGATGTAGGTGCCGGCGATGCTGGCCACGCTGGTGGGCGCGAAGAAGCTCTGGGTGCGCGTGAGGAAGACGATGGGGGGCTGTCCCGTCTCGATGTTGCCTTCCACCACCACTTTTGATTCGGTCTCCGGAAGGTCCACGGTGATCTCTTTGTCGCAGCCCGCAAGGAGCAGGCCCATCGCCGCGATCAGTAGCGCCGGCCTGGCGATCAGAATTTGAAGTTCCATGTGATGGAGGGGAGTATGGAGAAGAGCGACACTTGCTTGGCCACCACTTGGAAGCTTCCGTCGTTGGGGTTGCCTGCGGTGTCGAAGTAGATGAAGTATGGGTTCTGCCGGTTGTAGGCGTTGTACACGCCGAAGTTCCAACTGCTCACGAGCTTCTTGGGCACCACCTTGGTCTCACCGGTTGCGGGGTCCTTCACCTCGCGGGTCTCGCGGCCATTGAGGGTGGCGCTGAGATCGAGGCGGTGGAAGGGGACCATGCGGTAGCCGTTGCGCTCGGTGTACTCGCTCACGAGCTGGCCTTCCACGAAGTAGCGGTTCACAGGAATCGTCACGGCCTGGCCCGTGGCGTAAACGAAGGCGCCGCCGAATGTCCAGCGCTTGTTGTGCTCGTAGGTGGCCACAATGCTCAGGTCGTGCCGGCGGTCCCAGCGGCTGGGGAATTCGCTGCCGTTGTTGATGTCCGGGAAGCTGCGCATGGTGCGGCTCCAGGTGTAGCCCACCCAGCCGGTGAGTTTGCCGGTGCGCTTCTTCACGAAGAGCTCGGCCCCGTAGTTGTATCCCTTGCCGAAGACCAGCTGCTGATCATAATTTGTGTTGCCATTGTCCTGCGGGCTTGCGCCATCGGCGTACTCGATGAGGTTCTTGAAATCCTTGTAATAGCCTTCCACCGAGGCCTCGATCAGGTCGTCCAGGAAATTGCGGAAGTAGCCCGCTGCGTATTGAGTGCCGACCTGCGGTTTCACGCGCGTGCTGCTGGGGATCCACACGTCGGTGGGCAGTGCGGTGCTGCTGAAGCTGGCCAGGTGCACGTATTGCTGACCTTGGTTGAAGGAGGCCTTGATGCTGCTGGTGCGGCCGGTACGGTAGCGCAGACTGATGCGCGGCTCAAGGGCCTGGTAGGTATGGATGGGGGCGCCCGGCGCGATCTCCTCCTTGCCGACGGAACGGCCGCTTTCGTCCACGATATAGCGGGTGTAGGGTCCCACGTGATCGAATCGGCTGAAGCGCAGGCCGAGGTTGATGCGCAGCGCGTCGGTGAGGTCGATCTCATCGAGGGCGTAAACCGCGGATTCGTGCGCATGCAGCTTGGGCGGCGTATCGATGTTGAACTGCGTGTCGCCGCTGCTCACATCCACCGTGCTGGTGGTGTACACGTGGTAGATGTACTGCGCGCCGTACTTGAGACGGTGCCTTCCGTTAGGGTAGTGGCCCAGATCGGCCTTCAAGCCATAGTCCTTGATGCCGCTGAAGAGCTTGAAGCGGAATTGGTCCTGCGAGGCGTCGAAGAGGAAGCTGTAGTCGCTGAAGGTGGCGGTGGTGTTCAGGAAGAGCTTGGGGCCGAAGACGTGGTTCCACCGGACGCTGAGCGTGCTGTTGCCCCATGGTATCCGGAAGCCGGGCCCGCCTGAGTCTCCGTTCTGCAAGGAGAACACATCGCGCCCGAAGTAGCCGCTCACGAACAGGCGGTCCTTGTCGCTGAAGGTGTAGTTCGCCTTGGCGTTGAGATCGTAGAAGTAGTAGCCGCTGCCCGCGAATGGACTGCTCTTGTTGATGAAGGGCTTGGTGAGCACATCGATGTAGGTGCGTCGACCGCTCACGATGAACGAGGCCTTGTCCTTCACGATGGGGCCTTCGATGGTGAGGCGGCTGGCAATCAGGCCGATGCCGCCCTGCGCGTGGAAGGCCTTCTCGTTGCCCTCCTTCATATTGATGTCAAGCACCGAGGAGATCCGCCCGCCGTAGTTCGCGGGCATGCCGCCCTTGATCAGCTCGATGTTCTTCACCGCATCGGCATTGAATACGCTGAAGAAGCCGAACAGGTGGCTGGCGTTATAGACCGTGGCGTTGTCGAGCAGGATCAGGTTCTGGTCCGGTCCGCCGCCACGCACATAGAAGCCGCTATTGCCCTCGCCATTGTTCTGAACGCCAGGCAGGAATTGGATCGTCTTCAGGATGTCCACTTCGCCGAGCAGGGCCGGAAGGGTCTGCAGGCGCTGCACGTCGAGGTCAACGGTCCCCATCCGCGTATCCTCGGTGTTCTCCTGCTTGCGCTCACCCACGATCTCCACTTCCTTGGCGAGTATGGCCTTCGGTCGCGCTTCGATGTTCAGCTTCAGATCGGCGCTAAGGGTCAAGTTCTTGGTGAAATCCTCGTACCCGATGTAGCTCATGGCCACGGTGTGCGTGCCGGGATCCACGTTGAGCACATAATAGCCATAGACGTTGGTAGCCGCGCCGCGCATGGTCTCCTTCACGTACACGTTGGCGCCGATCAGCGCCTCTCCGCTGGTAGCATCCTTCACGTAGCCGCTGATGGTGACCTGTTTCTGGGCGCTGATGAAGCAGGGGGTCAGCAGGGCAAGGCCCGCAAGGAGTTGGCGCAGCGTCATGTTCGGGGCGGCAAAACTACCTGCGAGTGGATAGGCGCACATACCCATTGGTCCCAAGCGGATGCCGCCCGTCAAACACGATTCACACGCACTTGTTCGCATTGAACAGAGACTTTACCTGCGCTTAGCGCAGCAGCACCGGAGTGCGCCTCACATTCGCGCACACCTCCTTCCATGGAACGATTAACCTCCATGTGGCGCAATGGCCACGGTTTCCTCACCCTTGCCGTGTACCTGCTACTGGCGCTGGTAGCCATCGGTATCAGCTTGGCCGGATGGTGAGCTCCTTTGGCAATGAGCGATGTCCTTGCGGGCTGAGGTGCTTTGCTACATTCGCGCCCTCTTCGGGGTGTAGCGCAGCCCGGTAGCGCACTTGCATGGGGTGCAAGTGGTCGCTGGTTCGAATCCAGTCACCCCGACTGGTTGAAAGGCCCCCGGAACCGCCGGGGGCCTTCACATTTGTCTCTCCGTTTCGCCCTGTTCAATTCGCTCAAGCTCGTATGCGTTCACTCTCCTTCGCGCCTGCCGCAGCCCTTCTCTTCATCCTTGCCGGGTGTTCCAATGAGCCGGAACCGAAGGATAATCAGCCCATCTTCACCATGGACCCCCACAGCCACGCTCATCCGCAGGAGGCGCGCATCACGCACCTCTCGCTCGACCTGGAGGTTGACATGGAGGCAAAGCAGGTGAGCGGCACTGCTCGGTATGACATTGCATTGGCCAAGGACGCGGAGCGGATCATATTCGACACGGAAGGCCTCGCCATAGAACGCGTGATCTTGGATGATGGCGAAGAGACCGCATACAGTCTCGGAGATACCAGCTTCCTTGGTCGAGCGCTGATGGTGACGTTGGCGCCCGGCACGCGATCGGTCACCATCGCCTACCGCACCGGGCCCGGCGCGCGCGCACTGCAATGGCTCAATCCGCAGCAGACTTCCGGAAAACGGCACCCATTCCTCTTCACGCAAGGACAAGCCATCCTTACCCGCACCTGGATCCCGATCCAGGACAGTCCGGGCATACGCTTCACCTACGAGGCCCGCGTGCAGGTGCCGAAGGGCCTCATGGCCGTGATGAGCGCTGAGAATCCTACGACTGTGAACACCGATGGCGCCTACACTTTCCGCATGGACCAGCCGATCCCCGCATACCTCATCGCCTTGGCCGTGGGCGACCTGGCCTTCGTTCCCATTGGCGAGCGAACCGGTGTGTACGCCGAGCCGGACATGGTGCAGAAGGCCGCGTGGGAATTCGCCGATATGGAGAGAATGCTCACCACGGCAGAAGCCCTCTACGGTGATTACCGCTGGGGCCGCTATGATGTGATCGTGCTGCCGCCCAGCTTCCCCTTCGGTGGCATGGAGAACCCGCGGCTGACCTTCGCCACGCCCACGATCCTGGCCGGAGATCGCTCGCTCACCGCGCTGGTGGCGCATGAGCTCGCGCACAGCTGGAGCGGCAACCTGGTGACGAACGCCACTTGGAACGACTTCTGGCTGAATGAAGGATTCACCGTGTATTTCGAGAACCGCATCTGCGAAGCCGTTTACGGCGACGAGTACGCGCGCATGCTGCAATTGCTCGGCCGCCAGGACCTGCACGCCACCATCGCCAAGCTCCAAGGCAAGGGCCAGCATGCCGACACGCATCTGCGTCTTCACCTCGAGGGCCGCGACCCCGACGAAGGCATGAACGATGTCGCCTACGAGAAAGGATTCGCGTTGCTGAAGCTCCTGGAAGAGAAGGTAGGGCGCACCAAGTTCGACGCCTTCCTGCGCGGCTACTTCGATGCGCATGCGTTCCGGAGCATGACCACCGACGACTTCGTGGCCTATCTGGACGATCACCTGCTCAAGCCCGAAGGCATCGAGCTGAACGTGGCGGAGTGGATCGATGGTGCAGGATTGCCAGACAACGCCATAGAGCCGCAGAGCGACAGCTTCACGAAGGTGGAGGCGGAGATCGCGCGTTGGGCCTCCGGCACAGCCGCCAGACAGATTGATGCGCAAGGCTGGACCACTTTCCATTGGATGCACTTCCTGCGCCACTTGCCAGAGGGCCTCGACGGGCAGAAGATGAAGGAGCTTGACGAGGCCTTCGCCTTCACGGCCAACGGCAATGCCGAAGTGCTCAGCGCCTGGCTCGAGCTCTGCATCCGCAACGATTACGACCCAGCGTTCGATCGACTCGATCAGTTCCTCACCACGGTGGGTCGCAGGAAATTCCTCATGCCACTGTATGCGGAGCTGAACAAGAGCGAGAAGGGCCGTTTGATGGCGCAGACCATTTACTCGGGAGCCCGTGGAAACTACCACAGCGTGAGCGTGCGCAGCCTCGATGAGCTGTTGGCATGGAAGGAGAATCGCCCGGCAGCGAAGTTCTAGCAATGGCCGAAAACAAGAAGCCCCGGACCATCCGGGGCTTCTTGCGGATTGATGGATCGTCTAGCGGCTGATTGCGATGCGGCTGATGCCCGTGCTGCCATCGGCACCGGTCACGCGTACCAGGTATTGGCCATCGGCCAGTTCCGAGAGATCAAGCAAGGTCTGGCTCGTTCCCATGATGCGTGCGGAATGCACCATGCGGCCAGCGGCATCGGTGACTTCGGCCTGCAGTCCGCCTTGCAGATCACTTGGAAGTGAGAGCGTCAGGAATCCCGTGCTCGGCACCGGGTATGCGCTGAACGAGGCCAATGCGCCTTGTTCACCGATTCCAACGAGGCAGCTGGTCGGGGCGATGTTGCTGCCCGCGGGGAAGGCCTGCACGAAGGTGTTCATGTCCGCGAGCGGCCAGATGTCCTGGTTCTTCATCAGGTTATCAGGCCCGATAAGGCAATAGGTCGGGTAGGCATTCACGCCGAAGGCATTGTCCACGGGCGTGCAGCCGCCTTCGATGCCGATGGCTGGCGGATGTGACCATGGACCGCCATAGGTGGACTCATACGCATCCACCTCCGCGTTCGTATCCGTGCCGTTGTTCATGGCGATGCAGATGATGTCGCCTGCATTGCAACCATATGTCTCGTGGAGCTGGCTGAAGTAATGCGACGTGGCTTGGCAGGGCCCGCAGGTATCGAAGAAGAAGTCGAGGATCACGTGCTTGCCCTGTGACGTGTAGCTGTACAGGTTATGCACGTTGCCATGCGTATCGGTTACGGTGAAGTCCGCGACCAAGCTGCCGTTCGGATAATTGGTGGCCTGACCGACGGCCGTTGCGCCGAATGCGATGGAAGCAGCCGCGAGTAGAAGGTATCTCATGCGTGTTGGTTTGAAGGTTCGACCGTGAAGCTAACCGGGTGCTTGCTTGGTGACGCTAACCGGTGATGCCCTGTTCGCAGCACGGTTGTAAGGCTAATCGCCGTGGATGAGCCGACCCAGCAGTACGGGCTCCAACGTATGCCCGCCCGCGAAGCGATGCGTGCGATGCGGCACTTCCGCTTGCTGGAGCCGTAGGGCCTGGGCCTCCAATTCCTTCGTGCCAGCGTACTCATCGCGATCACCAAGCACCAGGTCTATGGGCAGCTGACGCCATCTTGCAAGCGCATCGCGGTCCAATTCCGGCGGCAGCGATCCGGCCCAAAGCACTGCGCGCCGGATACGTGTGGATCCTTGGATGGCCCATCGCGCTGCCGTAGCCACCCCTTGCGAGAAGCCGAGCACATTCAATCGGGCTCCGGGCATGGCCTGGTTCAGCAGGTCGGCGCACAGCGTTTCGAGGTAGGCCACATGGTCATCGACCTCGTGCAGACGGTCCTCGCGGGTCATCCATGTGGCGCCCACCCGCGCATGTTCGGCATCGAGGTAGAAGCGGCTCAATCCTTCAGGCGCGATGAAGCAGCGCCCCTCTTCAAGCCCTCTGAAGTTGTTGAGGAAGTAGCGCGCCAACTGGCCGTAGCCATGGATCACGATCCAGATTTCGGGCGCGGCCTCCAAAGTGCCCAGCACATGGTAGCGCGCTGTGCGCTGCACGCGGATGAAGCGCTCTTTCACGGTCAGTAGGCGAGGAGGTCCTTCAGCGCCGTTGCGACTTTCTCCGCGCTCGGGATCATCGCGGCCTCGAGCGTGCTGTTCAGCGGGATGGCAGGCATGTCCGCTGAACCGAGCGTGCGAACCGGAGCATCGAGCTGCTCGAAGCACGCATCGCCGATCCGCGATGCCAAGGCTTGCGCGAAGGAATTCGTGATTTGCTCTTCGGTGACCACGAGGCAGCGCCCGTGCGAGCGCACCGTATTCATCACCGTCTCTTCATCCAATGGAACCAAGGTGCGCAGGTCGATGATGGTGACACGGCCGGTGAAGTGCTTTGCGGCGGCCTTGGCCCAGTACACGCCCATGCCGTACGTGACGATCACCGCCGCTTCGCCCTTCGCAACGGCATTCGCATCGGCCGCTTGCACCAGGCGCGCCTTGCCGAAGGGGATGATATAACCGGCGCTGGGCTCAACGGTCTTCGCCTCCTCGGTGCCTTTTATCTTGCTCCAGTACAGACCCTTGTGCTCCAGCATCACTACCGGGTTCGGGTCGTGGTAGGCAGCCTTCATCAAGCCTTTCAGATCAGCGCCCGTGCTGGGGTAGGCCACCTTGATGCCCTTGATGTTGCACAATACACTCTCTACGCTGCTGCTGTGGTAGGGGCCGCCGCTGCCGTAGGCGCCGATGGGCACGCGCAGGATGCAGCTCACGGGCCACTTGCCCACGGTGAGGTAGCACGAGCGCGCCACTTCGGTGAAGAGCTGGTTCAGTCCCGGCCAGATGTAATCAGCGAACTGCACCTCCACGATCGGCTTCAGGCCAACGGCGCTCATGCCCACGGTGCTGCCGACAATGAAGGCTTCTTGGATCGGCGTGTTGAAGACGCGGTGGCCGCCGAAATCGCGCGCGAGTGTGGCGGCTTCACGGAACACCCCGCCGAGGCGCGCGCCCACGTCCTGCCCGTAGAGCAGGCAGCGCGGATCCTCCTGCATCAGCTCACGGATGGCGAATAGAGCGCTGTCCACCATCACCGTGGGCTGGCGGTCCTTCGGCGCGCGATCGCCTTTCTCTTCGGTTACTGGCGTGGGAGCGAAGGCATGCGTCGTGAGGTCTTCGGGCGCGGGGTCATCGGCGGCTCGCGCGCGCTCGAAGTCGGCCTTCACCTTGGCGATGGCCTTCTGCTCGATCTGCTTCAGGCCATCGAGCTGCAGGCGATTGTCCAGGCATTGCTGGAAGAAGCGCGGATAGGGATCACGCTTGCGATGCTCGGCCAGGTTCTCCTCGCTGCGGTAGAACTCCATGCGTACGCCGCTGGTGTGATGGTTGAGCAGCGGCACCTTGGCATGCACCAGGAAGGGGCGGCGCTCCTTGCGCACGAGGCCGATCACCTCGTTCAAGGTGCTGTAGCTCGCGATGAAGTCCGCTCCATCCACCTTGCGGACTTCGAGGCCGGGGAAGCCTTTCGCGTATTCGCTCGCATCGCCTACGCGGATCTCATCGGCGCTGGCACTGATGTCCCACTCGTTGTCCTGCACCAGATAGATGATCGGCAGCTTCCTCAGCACCGCCATCTGGAATGCCTCGGCTACCTCGCCCTCGGTGATCGCCGCATCGCCGATGGAGCACACCACGATGGGCGACTCCTGATCCGCGCTTCCGTTCAGGTCATGCGCGATGCCCGCCTGCTCCTTGTACCAGAGGCCGAGCGCGATGCCCGTGGTGGGAATAGCCTGCATACCGGTGGCGCTGCTCTGGTGGGGGATGCGCGGCATGCCTTCGCGCCGCAAACTGGGGTGGCCGTAGTAGGTGCGGCCGCCGCTGAAGGGGTCGTCGCGCTTGGCCAGCAATTGCAGCATCAGCTCGTAAGGCTCCATGCCGATGCCGAGCAGGATGCTGTCATCGCGGTAGTAGGGCGCCACGTAGTCCTGCGCTTTCAGCTGCATGCCCAGCGCTAGCTGGATGGCCTCATGGCCCCGGCTGGTGGCATGCACATACTTGCTCGTGAGCTTGAAGTGCTCCTCGTACAGCTCGGTCAAGGCCTTGGCCGTGCACATCAAATCCCATGCGCGGAGCAGGATTTCCTGATCGGGCGTAGTGCCGGGTTTCGAGAGTTTCTTGGTGGCGGTGAAGGCCATGGTGGTGCGTGAGCGGCTAAGGTAGAGGATGGCCGGTGCAGCCTCCGGATTGCGCCGCGATAGCTTCGCCCCATCATTCTGTGAACCCATGACCCGCCAAGCCCACGAGCTCGATCACCGCATCGTCGGTGACGACATGCAATGCGTCGAGATCACCCTCGACCCCGGTGAGACCGTTGTTGCCGAAGCCGGCACCATGATGATGATGGATGAAGGCATCGCCATGCAGACCATCTTCGGCGATGGCCGCGGCCAGCCCCAGGGTTTCCTGGACAAGATGCTCGGCGCGGGCAAGCGCCTGCTCACCGGCGAGAGCCTCTTCATGACCACCTACACCAACCAGAGCCAGGAGCGGCGCACGGCCTGGTTCGCAGCGGCGTACCCCGGCAAGATCATGGCGCTGGACCTGCGCGATTACCATGGCAAGCTCATTTGCCAGAAGGACAGTTTCCTCTGCGCCGCGAAGGGCGTGAGCATCGGCATCGCCTTTCAGAAGCGATTGGGCGCCGGCCTCTTCGGCGGTGAGGGCTTCATCATGCAGAAGCTCGAGGGCGATGGGCAGGTGTACATCCACGCCGGAGGCACCACCATTCAACGCGATCTCGCGCCCGGCGAAACGCTCCGCGTTGATACCGGATGCCTGGTGGCCATGACGCAGACCATCGATTACGACATCCAGTTCGTGGGCGGCATCAAGAACACGCTCTTCGGCGGTGAGGGATTATTCTTCGCGCAGCTGCGTGGTCCTGGTCATGTGTGGATCCAGTCGCTGCCCTTCAGCAGGCTCGCGGATAACATCATCGCGGCTTCGCCGAAGGCTGGTGGCCGAGGGAAAGAAGAGGGCAGCATCCTCGGCGGCTTGGGCCGTATGCTGGACGGCGACAACTGATCAGGCCTCTTCTGCTGGCGGGTGCTTCGGCTTCCGCGCATAGCCCTTCTTGCTCTTCACCACGCGCGGGCGGTAGCGCCCATCCAGAGCGCCGGCGGCTTTCTGGGCCTCGCGCTTGGCTGAGCGCTCGATGGCGTCGAGCTCCTTCTTGGTGATGCGCTTCTTCGCGGGCACGCCGGAAAGATCGCACGCGGAAGGGTTTGGTCGATTCTGCTAGATTCGTTCGACCAAACCTACCCTCCCATGAAAAGCTTGCTTCGGATCCTTGGCTTGCTTGTGCTGCTCATCGCGCTCGCCGCTGGTGGCGCTGCCCTTTACGTGAGCACCGCGCTACCCGATGTGGATGCGCCTGCTGACCTTAAGGTGGAACTCACGCCCGAGCGGATCGAGCGCGGCCGATACCTGGCTAACAGCCTGTGCGTTTGCATGGATTGCCACAGCACGCGTGACTGGGACCTCTTCGCCG
Organism: Flavobacteriales bacterium; assembly: GCA_016705545.1. GTDB lineage: Bacteria > Bacteroidota > Bacteroidia > Flavobacteriales_F > PHOS-HE28 > PHOS-HE28. The sequence continues at coordinate 243,328 of JADIYA010000001.1, read as the reverse complement.
GCCCGCTGAAGCCGGGCAGCTTCGGCGGCGGGGGCGAGAAGTTCGATCGCACCATGCAGTTCCCCGGCGAGTTCTATTCGAAGAATATCACGCCTTTCGCCGTCAAGGATTGGAGCGACGGCGAACTCTATCGCGCCATCACCAGCGGTATCAGCAAGGACGGCCACCCCTTCTTCCCGGTGATGCCGTACGGGAACTACAACAAACTGGCGACGGAGGATGTCCACAGCATCATCGCCTACCTCCGCACACTCGACCCCATTGAGACGCAGCCCTATCCGGCCAGCGTGATCGACTTCCCGGTCAACCTCATCATGCGCACCATACCTGCTCCCGCCGCACCCATGATTCGGCCCGAGCCTGGAGACCGGGCGTACGGCGAGTATGTGGTGAACGCTGGCGCATGCGCTGAATGCCATACGAAATCAGAGAAAGGGAAGAAGATCGGAAAGCCCTTCGCGGGCGATTTCGTCTTCAACTTGCCCAACGGCGCCATCGTGCGATCCTCCAATATCACCCCACATCCCACCGACGGCATCGGCGCCTGGGACAAGGCCACCTTCATCGCACGCTTCAAGCAATATGCGGACAGCAGCTACGCGCCGCCCAAGGTCGACTGGCAGGCTGGCGACTTCCAGACCGTGATGCCCTGGATGATGTACGCCAACATGACCGAAGAGGACCTGGGCGCGATCTATGATTATCTGCGCGCATTGCCGCCCGTGGCCGGCCGTCCAGAGAAGTGGACTCCTGCGCCGACCGGTTCTTAGCGCAGCACGCTGTACATCGCCAGATCGAGCAGGCGCCCATCAGCCGTTCGGTAATCGCGGCGCATGATGCCCTCACGCTCGAAGCCGCAGCGCTCCAGCACCGTGCAGCTGCCGATGTTCTCCGGATCCACGCGGGCCAGCACCTTCTCCATGCCCAGTTGCGTGAACGCGAAATCCACCGCCCACATCACGCCCATGGTGGTGATGCCTTTGCCCTCGTAGATCGCGCTGATGAAGTAGGCGGTCTCGCAGCGCGGCACCGTCCAGTCGAATTCCTTGAGGTACACCAGGCCGATGGGCTCCCCGCCCTCGTAATCGCGCATCGCGAAGCAGAAGTACTCGCGCTTCTTCGAGCGGGCCAGCATATCCTTGATGTAGCTGCGCGTGGCCCGTGGATCCGTGCAATGGGCGCAGGTCACGGGGAAGTAGGGCTGCAGGCGCGCGCGCTCGCGGTCGATGAGCTTGAACAGGCCGAAGTGGTCGTCCTTGGTGATGGGCTCAATGATGACCGAATCGCTCATTGGTCTTCGCGCGCTCGCAGCGCAGCCGCACGCATGGCTGCTGCTCGCTCGGCGCCAAGGTACCGTTCCACTCCCGCATGGGCGAGGTACACGACCGGTGTGCTCAGGAGCGCAACGAGGAACTTATACGAGTAGGCGGTGAGCACCATGGCCGTGCAGCGCGCGAAGCTGAAGTCGTCTCGCATCACCCAGAAGGCGACATAGGTGACCACGACGCTATCGATGAGCTGGCTGATGAGCGTGCTCCCGGTGGCGCGCAGCCATATGCGTCGATCACCGGTGATGCGCTTGATTCGCCTGAACGTGAAGGCATCCACCAGCTGCCCTGCCACGAAGGCCGCGAGCGAGCCGAGGATGATGTTCATGCCTTGCCCGAAGATCCCCGAGAAGGCCGCTTGCATGTCGGGCACGCCTTGATCGGCATTCATGCCCACCCAGAAATCGGCAGGCGGCATGCCGATGGCGAGCCACATGACGATGAACCCGAAGGCGATCAGCGCCGCGGTGAGCAGCGTGAGGAAGCGAACGCCGCGAACGCCGTAGTAATCATTCACCACATCGGTCATGATGAAGACGATGGGCCAGGGCAGCACGCCAACGCTGAGCACGAAGCTCATGCCCTCCTGCCCGAGCAGCGTGAAGTCGGCCTTTGCTGCGCCGAAGAGGCTCTCCAGCTGGAAGAGCTTCACACCGATCATCTCGGCCAAGAGCGCGTTGGCCACGAAGAAGCCGCCCAGGATCAGGAAGAGGCGCGTGGCCTTGTCGGAGAGGATGGAATGGATCACGGGGCGACAAGATCGCCCACGCGCACCACATCACCTGCCAGGCCCATAGCATTCATCCCGAACATCACTTTCCCATTCACATGGCGATAACCGGCCAGCGTGCGCAACGGCTCATTCCCGCGCTCGCCCGTTCGCTGGTCGGTGGTGGTGATCACGCAACGCGCACACGGTTTCACAAGGTTGAAGCGTGCAGCACCGATGGCGATGCTCTTCCATGCGTCCTCTTGGAATGGCGCGCCGCCGGCGATCATCAGATTGGGCCGGAACCGGTCCATCGGCAAAGGCGATACGAGGCGACTGTTCAGTTCATCCAACGAGGCTTGCGATAGGATCAGGTAGGGGAAGCCATCGCTGAGCGAGGTGCCGCCGCTCGCATACGTCGCATCCACGGGCCGATGCGCCGCATCCGGCATGAAGACCAATGAGCAGGCGATGCCGAGCTTCTGCGCGAACCAAGCACTCATCGGTATCGGCGCGTGCAGCACGTCCACGGAGTCGTTCCAAACCTGCGCACGTTTCCCCTCGCCTTCATCCAACGTCCATGGAAGTTTGATGCGGTCGCCATCGCGCACATCGGTCACGGTGAATCCATTTGGCGATGGAGCGCAATGCAAGCATGCCATTGCGGGCACTTCACGCTGGGAGATGAAGCGGTCTTCCGCATCCACCAGCATCCAACGCCTGTCGTTCGCGAAGCCGCGATCGGTCATGTGCGCTTCTTCCACCGCGAAGCCGCCGAGCGATTTGATCGGGTAGATGTGGATGGAGCCGAGCGTGAGGCTCATGGCCGCAGCACGCGCTTGATCACCTCGTCGCCATCGATGCGCATGCGGATGAAGTAGGTGCCTGATGCATCTGGCAAGCGTACACGCACACCATCGGTGAGGCGCTGAGGCGCCACAAGCACCTGTGCTCCGCGAGCGTCGTGAATAGCCACGAGCATGATGCGCTTCGCGCCCACTGCGGTGATCGTTACCCAGCCATCGCTTGTAGGGTTCGGCGCCACGCGCACCCGATCGCGCGCAGGTGCTTCAATGCCCGCCGGACCCAGGAAGAGCGAATCGGTGGCCACAAGAGAGGGTGACCGGTCACTCGCCTCGAGCATGTCGCGGAAGCTGTTGATCTCCGGATGATCGTGGCTGAACATCTCCTCATTCCAAGCTGGCGGCACAGGCTGGTACCACACGCGTGCGAAGGCGTGCAGACCTTCGTTCACTCCGCTGATGGGCACATGGTAACGCACGATATCAGCGCCAGTTCCTTCTTCGCCGAAGGCATTGCGGTTGAAATCGATGTCGCTCGCGGGCACGCCGGCCACGCGTGTGGTGTCGTAGGCGAAGTGCGTGCTGGTGAATCCAACGGGCGCGAGGCGATTGTCCTTGATCGGGTCCTTGGCGCGTTCGAGCACCGTGGTCACATCGCCATTCACATCGCCCATCACCATCTCGTAGATCTGCACTTGGCCGCCGCTGGTGATCACGTCGTGGTGCGGCTCGTAGGGCGCATCGTGGCCTTCCACTTCATCGGCGCTGTTCAGTACCCCGCTCTTGAAAACGGTATCGCCTTCAAGGCTTAGCACGATGAATTCCACAAAGGCGCGGCGGGACGGATAGCCGCTGGGGAAGCGGTGGCCAGCCTTGTTTTCCAAGCGCAGCGCGAAGTAGGCCGTATCGCTGGTGCGGTCGAGCAGGGAAAGCGAGGCATCGAGCGTGTGGTGCCGGAGCATGCGCTGCGTGCGCGTGATGGTGCTGTCGAACTGCAGCTCCGTGGCGGGTATGTCCAGCGCATCCTTGTTCTGTTTCAGCAGGCGCAGCATGTGCTCGTTGCCGCCCACCAAGTGATGCAGGCCGAAGGGCGATTGCGGATTCAGGAAGGGATACTCTGCTGCGAGCAGGATGCCGTCGTTGATGCGCGGCATGTGGCAGGTGTTGCACTGCGTGCCGTTGGCGCTGTAGACGCTGTTCAGCCATTCGTGGTAGGTGGCCTGCTCCACGAATCGGTCGCCGGTGAGGTTGCCTTCCAGGTCGGCGGTCTCGGTGATCAACGTGTGGCAACCAGCGCACACCTTGCTGTTCACGATGTGGCTGCCGAAGCCCGGCGTGAAGCGCACGAAGAACTGCATGATGGCCGGGTTGATCTGGTCGTCGCTGTACGGCCCGTACACGCGCGCCGAATCGAACTGCAATTCGCCGCTGAAGAAGCTGCCGGCGGTGGCCTCGCTCTGCATGTGGCAGCTCAGGCAGCTCACGCCATCCATGCCAAGTCGGCTGGTGTCGAGGTGTGCCAGCGTGAAGAGGTCGTGGCCGAGCAGGCGCTCCTCATGCATTCCCAAGGGCGCATGGCACCCCAAGCATTTGTTCTGGAGCGAATCGGCGTGCGCCGGGTTCACCAGCGATTCGTGCCGCACTTTGGCGCGAAAGAAGGGGTCGCGCGCGCTGTTGGCCATCATGGTGCTGCGCCAATCGTCCACCACGTTCACATCACGTCCCTGGCCATCGATGCTGGCGATGCCCTGCAGGTCGCGTCCGTGACAACCGGCGCAGCGCCCTGCAGTGGTGAAGTACGTGCCAATGATCACGGGCAGGCTGTCAGCGCTTCTCAGCAGCGAGAGTTCCAAGCGGCCGTGCGGGCCGAGCATGGGACGCATGGCGAAGTCCCACGCCGAGAGCAGCAGCACCAGCAGCGCCGCAGTAGCTAGCACAATGGTCTTCTTCTGCATGTTCGTGGCGCAAGTTAGAAGGCAAGGCAATGGCCCTTGGCCTTATGTCCGTCATGAAGGAACACGGGCCTACGCGCACGGTTCGCCATCAGACGTGCGTTGTGGGGATTTGTTGGCCTCGACCGAATCGGCGCCGTAGCACCCGGATACATTCGCACCATGCGTTCGCTCTTGCTGTTCATCTGCCTTTGCCTTTCGAACCTCGCCTTCCCGCAAGGCGCCGAGCCCTATGTCGATCACTGGGACGCCAAGAAGACCCAGAAGAAGAGTGAGGGCCTTATGGTGAACGGCCGTGAATGGGGCGAGTGGAAGTTCTACGACCGCGATGGGCGGCTCGTGGAGCAAAGCGAGTTCCGAGCGGGCGAGCGCAATGGTCGGGTGCGGATCTACTACCCTGGATCGTTGCCCGGGGCTGGCATTCCCCAATTGCAGCACGACGGCTTCATGCGGCGCGGCGTGCAGGACAGTACCATCACCAGCTACTACGCCAACGGCCAGGTGATGGAGCGCGGCATGTACAAGAAGGGGGTGAAGGAAGGTCCATGGGAATATTTCTATGCCGATGGCAAGCCCATGCTGAAAGAGCGGTGGAGCCTCGGGGTCGCAGTGGTCATCGATGCGTGGGACCATGACGGCGCGCAAACCGTGACCAAGGGCGACGGATTCGTGCGCACCTACTTCCCCAGCGGCACCATCAGCGAAGAGAAGCGCTACACCGCCGGGGTGCCCGATGGTGTGCAGACCGAATACTGGCCGGCGGGCAACATCAAGGTGCAAGGCCCCTGCACCGGCGGCTTGCGCCATGGCGAATGGAATTGGTTCTCCAGCGCGCGCAAGCCGGAGAAGACAACCGGTTACCACACGGGCAAGCTGCACGGCACTTACACCGTTTACCGGCCCGATAGCAGCATCGATGTCACCGGCTGGCACAAGCACGATAAGAAGGACAGCCTGTGGACCTGGTACTCATCGAAAGGCAAACCCGAGATGAGCGGCCCCTTCAAAGAAGACCTGCGTGAGGGCGTGTGGAAGTTCTGGTATCCCAATGGACAATTGAGCAGCACCGGCGCATTCATGGCCGATAAGGAGGAAGGCGATTGGGTCTACTTCTATGAGGGTGGGCAACTCTGGAAAAAGGGCGCCTTCGCCGCAGGCCAGAAGACCGGCACCTGGACCACGCGCTATGAGAAGGGACAGAAGCTCCAGGAGGGACCCTATGTGAGCGGCAAGGAAGAAGGCCCATGGCAGAGCTGGTTCGAGAACGGCAAGCCGAAGACGGAGGGCTCATTCAAGCAAGGGCGCATGAATGGCCTATGGAAGGGCTTCTTCCCTGATGGCAGTCCCGATTACGAAGGCTGGTTCCAAGACGACCTGAAGCACGGCGCGTGGAAACTCTACTTCGATCCCGTCGAAGGCAAGATCACCGGAGGGCGCCTTCGCGAGGAGGGCAGCTACAACGAAGGCAAGAAGAGCGGACATTGGATCGCGTACAGCGTGCATGGCACACCGATCAGCGAGGGGCTCTACGCCAATGGCACCCCAACAGGCACTTGGATCTACTTCGATGATGCCGGGGTGAAGATGCGCGAGCAGGAATTGCTCAACGGCGATCCGCACGGCGTGTGCAAGGTGTACGACCAGCGCGGCCGCGTGGTGCAGGAGATGAATTACCTCAATGGCCGTCTGCACGGCACCATGACCACTTACGATCGCAGCGGCAAGCCCTCCAAGACCGTGGAGTACGAGGACGGGCAGATCAAGAAGGCCGAGCAGCCTAAGGCACAACCGCAGCAAAGAGGAGGTGCGGTGCCGGGGGGAAGGAGGTGACGCGGAATGCGGACAACTGCCAACTCCTGCGCCCTCGACACAGGCCCTGTTCAACTTCCAGCCCCCCGCCCTACATTCGCACCCGAAAGTCGGCGGAAGAGGAAGAGGGGACCGCCCCTCTTTTTTGTTCCAGGCCATTGAGGGACAGGCGGATATGATTACCGAAGCACACGTGAAGCAACTGGTCGAACGGCATCTGGAGGGCACCACGCACTTCTTGGTGGCCGTGGAGCTGCGCCCCGGCAACAAGCTGGTGGTGGAGGTCGATGACGACCGCGCCATCACCCTCAACGAGCTGGCCGCGCTGAACAAGGCTGTGCGCGACGACCTCGGACCGCAAGCCGATGCCTACGAGCTGCAATTCAGCAGCCCCGGCATGGGCCGTCCCTTCAAGGTGATGCGCCAGTACCAGAAGCACGTGGGCCGCATCGTCGATATCACCCTCCACGACGGGCGCGCGCTGCATGGGCAGCTTGCTGCCCTCAACGGCAATTCCATCAGCCTGCGCATCCAGCACCCCAGCAAGGTGAAGGGCCGCCTGCCCAAACTGGACGAGGAGCCCACCATCGTGCCCCTCGCCGACATCAAGAGCACTCAATCAACCATCACGTTCAACTGATCCCTGGCCATGGCCACCGTCAACCTCATCGAGTCCTTCGGAGAGTTCAAGGACATCAAGAACATCGATCGCGTCACCATGATGGGCATCCTCGAGGATGTCTTCAAGGGCGTTGTCCTGCGCCGCTTCGGAGAAGAGGCCAAGGTCGATATCATCATCAACCCCGACAAGGGCGACCTGGAGGTGTGGCTCAACCGCGTGATCGTGGAGGACGGCTTCAGCGAGGATGACAACCTCGACATCGAGCTGAGCGAGGCGCGCAAGATCGACGAGGACTTCGAGGTGGGCGAGGAAGTGAGCCAAGAGGTGAAGATCGAGGACTTCGGCCGCCGCAACATCCTTGCGCTGAAGCAGAACCTGCAGGCGCGCATCACCGAGCTCGAGAAGGACCACCTGTACAACAAGTACAAGGAGCGCGTGGGCGAGATCATCACCGGCGAGGTGTACCAGGTGTGGAAGCGCGAGACCCTCATCATCGACGACGAGGGCAACGAGCTGCTCATGCCCAAGGACCAGCACATCAAGACCGACTTCTTCAAGAAGGGCGATACCGTGCGTGCCGTGGTGTGGAAGGTGGAGATGGTCAACAACAGCCCGAAGGTGATCCTGAGCCGCACCGCGCCGGAATTCCTGGCCAAGCTGTTCGAGCAGGAGGTGCCGGAAGTGGCCGATGGCCTTATCACCATCAAGCGCATCGTGCGCGAGCCCGGTGAACGCGCCAAGGTCGCCGTGGAGAGCTACGATGACCGCATCGATCCGGTGGGTGCCTGCGTGGGCATGAAGGGCAGCCGCATCCACGGCATCGTGCGCGAGCTGCGCAACGAGAACATCGACGTGATCAACTACACCGCCAACGAGCAGCTGCTGATTCAGCGCGCCCTCAGCCCCGCAAAGGTCGGCGACATCAAGCTGAACCCCGAGACGAAGCGCGCCGAGGTGTACATGAAGCCCGACCAGGTGGCCCTCGCCATCGGCAAGGGCGGCCATAACATCAAGCTCGCAGGCCGCCTCACGGGCTACGACATTGATGTTTACCGTGACACCGATGAGGTCACCGACGATGTGGCGCTGGACGATTTCGCCGATGAGATCGACGAGTGGATCATCAACGAGCTGAAGAACATCGGCTGCGATACCGCGCGCAGCGTGCTCGACATCCCCGCTGAGGATCTCGTGAAGCGCACCGACCTCGAGGAAGAGACCATCGCTGAAGTGCTCCGAATCCTGAAAACCGAACTGGAAGCCTGACGGCCCGGAAGCGCACAGCCGCAAGGGCAAGCAAGCCGAAGGACCTAGAAGAAAGCCGAACCAACCAACCGCATGAGCGAAGCGACGGAGAAGGGCATACGATTGAGCAAGGTGACGCGCGAGTTCAACCTCGGGCTGCACACGGTGGTGGAGTTCCTGGCCAAGCAGGGCCACACGGTGGAGAGCAATCCGAACGGGAAGATCTCCAACGCGCTTTACGACCTGCTATTGGCCGAGTTCGGCAAGGACAAGGAGATCAAGGCACAAGCGCAGCAGACGGTGCAGTTGCGCCACGACCGAGAGTCGATCGTGCTGGGCACCGGAGCCGCCAAAGCGGAGCCGAAGGCCAAGGTGAAGGAGGAGGCCAACGCGATCATCCATAGCGCGCCGCCGGTGGTAGAGCCGCCCAAGGCACCTGCTCCGCCTCCGGCCCCGATCGCGGAGCCCGAGGTGATCAAGGCCAAGGTGGAGAAGACCGCCGGACCGAAGACCCTGGGCAAGATCGACCTCGATGCGCCGAAGAAGGGCGCCAAGAAGAAAGCCGAGGCTGTCGCCGAAGCACCCGCCGAAGCCACTGCGGCACCGGTTCAGCCAGCGGCGCCGGCTGCACCTGCTGCTCCCGAAGTGCCTGCCGAACCGGAGACCATCCGCGTGAACGTGCAGAAGCTGGCCGGCGTGAAGCAGATGGGTAAGATCGAATTGCCCGTCGAGAAGGAGCGCAAGCCTGCGGAGAAACCGGACTACGAGCGCGGCAAGCGCAAGCGCCTGGTGAAGCCTGGTCCTGTGAATGTGGACCGCGCCGTGCAGGCCGAGCAGCGCACGGCACCGCGTCCCGGCGAACTCGACGAGAACGCCGTGAAGCGCAAGGTGAGCGAGACCCTCGCCCGCCTAACCGGTGGCAAGAGCCGTGGCGCCAAGATGCGCCGGGAGAAACGCGATCAGCGCGGCCGCCGATTCGAGGAGGAACAAGCCGCACGCGAGTTGGCCGGGCAAACGCTCAAGGTCACTGAGTTCGTTACCGCAAGCGAATTGGCGAGCATGATGAGCGTGCCCGTCACCGACATCATCAAGGCCTGCTTCGCCCTGGGCATGATGGTGAGCATCAACCAGCGACTGGATGCCGAGACCCTTGCCGTGATCGCCGAGGAGTATGGCTTCAAGGTGGAGTTCGTGGGTGCGGATGTGCAGCAGGACGTTCAGGCCGAGGAAGATGATCCCGCGCGTGTCGTTCAACGTGCGCCGATCGTCACCGTGATGGGCCACGTGGACCACGGTAAGACCTCCTTGCTCGATTACGTGCGCAAAGCCAACGTCATTGCCGGTGAAGCCGGTGGCATCACGCAGCACATTGGTGCTTACAGCGTGGAACTCGACAACGGTAAGCGCATTGCCTTCCTTGATACGCCCGGCCACGAGGCCTTCACCGCCATGCGCGCGCGTGGCGCTCAGGTCACTGACATCGCCATCATCGTGATCGCGGCGGACGACAGCGTGATGCCGCAGACCCGCGAGGCCATCAACCACGCGCTGGCCGCCGGCGTGCCCATGGTCTTCGCATTCAACAAGATGGACAAGCAGGGCGCCAACGCGGACAAGATCCGCGAGGAGCTCTCGCAGATGAATATCCTCGTGGAGGAATGGGGCGGCAAGTTCCAGACGCAGGAGATCAGCGCCAAGAAGGGTACTGGCGTGGATCAGCTCTTGGAGAAGGTGCTGCTCGAAGCGGACCTGCTCGACCTGAAGGCCGATCCCGGCAAACGCGCCCATGGCGTGGTGATCGAGAGCACGCTGGAGCAAGGCCGCGGTTACGTGACCACCCTGCTCGTCGATGCCGGAACGCTGCGCAAGGGCGATGTGATCCTTGCTGGTCAATTCAGTGGCCGCGTGCGCAACATGTTCAACGAGCGTGGCCAGCAGGTGCAGGAGGCGCCGCCCTCAACGCCCGTCTCGATCCTCGGCCTCGATGGCGCCCCCAATGCCGGCGACACCTTCCAGGTGTTCGAGGATGAGCGCGACGCACGCGCCATCGCCACCCGCCGCCAGCAGCTGCAGCGTGAGCAGGGTATCCGCACGCACAAGCACATCACCCTCGACGAGATCGGCCGCCGCCTCGCCATCGGCGATTTCAAGGAGCTCAACCTCATTGTCAAGGGCGATGTGGATGGCTCGGTGGAGGCGCTCACGGATTCGCTGCTCAAGCTCAGCACCGAGCAGATCAAGGTGAACGTGATCCACAAAGCCGTGGGCCCCATTGCCGAGAGCGATGTGCTGCTCGCCACGGCCTCCAACGCCATCATCGTCGGCTTCCAGGTGCGCCCCACGCCCGGTGCGCGCAAGCTCGCCGAGACCGAGGAGATCGATATCCGCCTCTACTCCATCATCTACAATGCCATCGAGGAGATCAAGCAGGCCATGGAAGGCATGCTGGCGCCCAAGGAGGTGGAGAAGATCACCGGCACCGCCGAGGTGCGCGAGACCTTCAAGATCAGCAAGGTGGGCACCGTGGCAGGCGGCTACGTGCTCGACGGCAAGATCGAGCGCAAGAACAAGGTGCGCCTCATCCGCGATGGCATCGTGGTCTATACCGGCGACCTCAACGAGCTCAAACGCTTCAAGGATGATGTGAAAGAGGTGACCCACGGCTACGAGTGCGGCCTCTCCATCAAGAACTTCAACGACATCAAGGTCGGTGACCACGTCGAAGCCTTCGTGATCGAGGAGGTGAAGCGTACGCTGGGGGAGTGATTCCCTGAACAATTGCAAGGAAGCCGGCGAAGCCGGCTTCCTTCATTCATGGACCTATGCTCATCGAGCGTGGGGTTGGAATTCGTTTTGCCTTGGCCATCAGCGCAGCCTTGCAGTTCCATGACGCTGGCGCCGCTTCCTGACAATCGCGCGACAGAGCGTTCAGCGCTCGAGCCTTGCTTCGCGGCCGGAAATTCAACCTGCACATGCGCATCGCTACACTTCTCGCCGCGGCCGTCACGAGCTCGGCGGTCCTGGCCCAAACCATTGTCACCACTGCTCCGCAGAACGCGCAGCAGGCCTATTACAGCTTGAGCAACGGTGTGGTCGCCAGCACGGCCCTGGCCGATTGGGACCTCGCCTTCGAGCTCACCGGCATCACCGGCAGCATCCTGCTGAATACCGCCAAAGGGCACAAGCTCTATAAAGCGCCCTACACGCTGGCGCAATGGAGCAGCATCGACACCACCGGCCTGGGTGCATCGTGGTCGCAACAGCACAATAGCGAGACCGATTGGAGCAGCGGTGCCTTCAATCAGGGCCTCACCGCGAATCCCTTCGACCTCGGATGGGGCATCTACAATTTCGTCACGCACAACATCGCCGGCGATAGCTGCTTCGTGCTGAAGCTGAGCACCGGCGAGTGGAAGAAGCTGCGCATAGATGGATTCACCGCCACCACCAACAGCTTTTCCTTCACGTGGGCCGACCTCGATGGCGCGAACGAGCAGAGCGGCAGCCTTGTGCGCTCCGCCTATCCCGGCAAGAACTTCGGCTATTACAACCTCATCACGAACACCGCCCTCGACCTTGAGCCGCTCGCTGCCGATTGGGACCTGCTCTTCACCAAGTACATGGCCTTCGTTACCCAGCCCTTCCCGGCTTTTTATCCGGTGGCGGGCGTGCTGCAGAACAGAATGGTCGAGGCAGTCCAGATCGATGGCGTGCCCACGGCCAATGCGACTTACTGGGGCGAGACTTTCGACGCCGACATGGACGTGCTCGGCTACGACTGGAAGAATTTCAATCAGGGGACCTTCCAATGGGAGTACGCTCAGGACCGCACCTACTTCGTGAAGGATCGCACCGGCGACATCTGGAAGATCGTGTTCGTGAGCTATGGCGGAAGCGCCAATGGCAATTTCACCTTCAATCAAGAGCTCGTCGGAGAGGCCTCGGTGGATGAAACCGGCCGCCGCAGCGCGCTGGCGATCGCTCCGAACCCATCAGTGGGCACGATGAACATGATCATCGCATCGAAAGCGCATTCTGCACAGCTCAGCATCATCGACATGAATGGTCGCGTGGTCGGCCAAGAGTCGCTCACCGGGTTGAGCGGACTTGTACAGCGGCCTATCGATGTGAGCGCATTGCCTGCTGGCCTTTACCTCGTCCGCGTGCAGGGCGATGGCCTCGATGTCACCGTGCGCTTGGTGAAGGAGTGATTGCTTGATTGTTTGTGGCCCTGGCTCGCGCAGAGCCGGGGCCGCTGCGTTTACCGCAATCGCGGTATTGCCGGTTCGTGCCCGGTGGAACTGCTTTGCGGCCATGATCACCGAAACCTCAACAGACCTGAAGCAGCGCTGGGATGCGCTGCTTGCCAACGACCCCAAGCTCCGGATCCGCAACGCCGCCGCCCAGTTAGGCGTGCGCGAGGGAGAGTTGCTCGCCACGCGCATCGATGATGGCGCCACGCGGTTAAGGCCAGAGTTCAAAGCCATCTTGTCCGCTGTGACTTCACTGGGTCGTGTGATGGCCCTCACGCGCAACAGCGATGTGGTGCATGAGCGCAAGGGCATTTACCAGAATCCATCGCTGGAGCATGGCCCCGTGGGGCTCTTCGTCGGCGCGGATATCGACCTGCGCATCTTCTGGCACGCTTGGGCGCATGCGTTCGCGGTGGTCGAAAGCGGCCGCGATGGCGCACGTCACAGCCTGCAGTTCTTCAGCGCCGACGGCGAGGCCGTGCATAAGATCTACCTGGTTCCCGAGAGCGACGCCAGCGAATACCACGATCTGGTGTCGCACTTCCGTGCCGATGATCAGACGCCCGCGATGATGGTGCAGCCTGCGGCGCCTGCGCGCCCGGAGCTCCCTGATACGCACATTGATGCCGTAGCACTGCGCGATGGATGGCTCAACCTGAAGGACACGCACGATTTCCACCTGCTGCTTCGGCAGCATGGGGTATCGCGCACACAGGCCCTTCGACTGGCGCCTGAAGGTGACCATGCGGTGCCCGTGAAACCTGAAGCTTTGCGCGGCGTGATCACGGCAGTGGCTGCCGAGCAATGCCCCATCATGGTCTTCGTCGGCAATCCGGGCATGCTTCAGATCCATACGGGCACGGTGAGCAAGCTGATGGACATCCCCGAATGGTTCAACGTGGTGGACCCCGACTTCAACCTGCATGTGCGCGAAGCGGCCATCGCCCAAGCCTGGGTGGTGCGCAAGCCCAGCGCCGATGGCATGATCACGGCCCTGGAGTGCTACGATGCGAAGGGCGAGCAGCTCGTGCAGCTCTTCGGCAAGCGCAAGCCGGGCATCCCGGAGCTGGAGCATTGGCGCGCAATCATCGGCAAGGCCGAGGCTGAACTGCGCCTGGCCTGACGCTGGCGTGACAGGTGCGATACGTATCGACGGGATCTTCGCACGGCGAATGAACCCGGTCCTGCGGCTCTTGATCGTGATGGTTTGCTCTGCTTGGAGCACGATCACCAGCGCCCAGCTCGACGTGCGGGTGGTGGAGGCCGATGGCATTACCCCGGTGCCCTACGCGCACATCCAGTACCGCGCGCTGAAGGAGTCCATGACCAGACTCGTGGTGAGCGGCGCCGATGGCCGTTGCTCAATTCCCGTGAGCACTGAGCACATCAGCGGCGGCGTGGCCATGTCCGTGTCCTTCGTCGGCTACGCCACCTTGCACGATACGCTTCGGTCGGCATCGCCCACCGTTTTCACCCTGAAGCGCGATGCAGCGGCGCTTCGGGAATTCGTGGTCACGGGCCAATATGCGCCGGGTACCGTGGAAGGAGCGGTCCAGAAGCTGCGCGTGATTGATGGCCAGCGCCTGCAGCGCATGGCCGCGCAGAACTTAGGCGACGCCCTTCGCGATCAGTTGAATCTCCGGCTCTCGCAGGATAACGTTCTCGGCTCATCGGTGAGCATGCAGGGCCTGGGCGGCGAGAACGTGAAGGTGCTGATCGATGGCGTGCCCGTTACCGGACGGCAGAACGGGAATGTCGACCTCTCGCAGATCGACCTCTCCGGCATCGAGCGCATCGAACTGGTGGAAGGTCCTCTGAGCGTGAGCTACGGCACCAATGCGCTCGCGGGAACGATCAACCTGATCACGAAGAAGAGCGGGCAGGCGCCTGCAACCGTGCGTGCTTCGGCCTATGCCGAGCATATCGGCAGACTGAACACTACGCTCGGTGTCACACGGCGATGGGGCCGGAGCGAGGCCGTGATCACCGGTGGGCGCAACCTCTTCCTCGGCTGGGATCCGCGGCAGAGTGGATTGCCCGCGATGCGTGCGCAAGTGGCCGACACCAATCGGTTCCAGCAATGGAAGCCGCGTGAGCAGTTCTTCGCCCGCGCTAATTACCGATGGATTAGCGACCGCTGGAGCTTCGGCTGGAAGGGCGAGGGACTGCACGATCGCATCATCGATCGGGGCCGCCCGCGCGCGCCGTACAATGAAAGCGCCTTCGATGCCGAGTACCTCACCACCCGCTTGGACAATGCCCTCTTCGCCGAAGGCCGGTTCACGAAGGGCCGCAGGCTGAATGCGCTCGCCGCCCACAACCGTTATGCACGCACGCGCAACACCTGGCTGCGCGACCTCACCACGCTCGGTGAGGAATTGAGCCAGGCCGATGGCTCGCAGGACACAACGCGATTCACGCTCACCAATTTGCGCACCTCCTTCAGCTCGGCGCCCGACAGCGCGCGCATGCACTACGAGCTCGGCATCGACCTCAACCACGAGACCGGCTCCGGCGAGCGGATCGACGGTGAGCGGAGCATCGGGGATTACGCGGCCTTCGCCAGTGCGGAATGGCGCCCGCATGATGCCCTGACCATACGCCCCGGCGTACGCTACGCGTACAACACGCTGTACGCCGCTCCGCTGATCCCCTCGCTGAATGCGCGGTGGCGCCTCGCGGATCGATTCACCCTGCGCGCTTCTTACGCTGAAGGCTTCCGGGCGCCGTCGCTCAAGGAGCTGCACCTCTACTTCGTGGATGTGAACCACGACATCACCGGCAATCCGGACCTGAGGGCGGAGCGTTCGCGCAGTGCTTCCGCAGGCCTGAGCTATCGGCACGCCAAGGACCGTGTGGTGTACACGAGCGAGCTCAATGGATTCCACAACTCCGTGCGAGACCTGATCACGCTCGCGCAGCGCGATGGCTCCAGCTTCACATACGCCAACATCGGCCGTTTGCACACGGTTGGCGGAAGCATGGGTGCGGGCTGGGACAATGGCCATTGGATGGTGAGCTTGGGAGCGGCCATCACCTTGCGCGCCGATGACCTTGAGGGCGATGACCTCGGCGAATGGAAGAACACACCGGAATTTCGCGGATCCATCACGCGGCAGTGGATGCGGCATGGCTGGAGCGCCTCGCTGTTCTGGAAACTCCAGGGCGAACAGCCGAGCTACAGCGTCGGCCTCGATGGCAGCGTGCAGCGCGGCAGCATCGAAGCCTTCCACTTGGCCGATGCCACAATCACCAAGCAGCTCTGGGCAAAGCGCCTCTCGCTCTCTGCGGGCTGCAAGGACCTCTTCGATGTGCGCAACCTCAACGCCACGCTCAGCAGCGGGGTACATGATGCCGGAACAGGCAATGTGGCGATGACAACCGGCCGGACCTTCTTCGTGCGGATCGAGCTTGAATTGAAACGCAAACAGGCATGAGATCCCTCGCCTTCGTGCTTGCTGCTGCACTCCTGAGCTCGTGCATGAAAGAGGAGCTGCCGGCTCCGCGTGCGCCTCGCGGCGATGCGCGCAGCACGCAGCTGTGCTTGGGCGCCGGATATGCCAACCAGATCTGGTTCGATCTGGGCGGCGGCATGGTGGTGAGCGAGAACCCGCGCAGCGATTGGGACCTCGCCTTCGAGAGCGCACCCGAGGGCTGGCGCGTGCTGCTGAATGGCGCGCGCTTGATGTCCGTGTGGCCGCTCGGCCCGGTTGACATCACGGTAGAGCACGATACTGCTGGCCTGAGCGCTATCCGCCGCGTCGATGCTGCGAGCCTGCAACCCGATAGCCTGGCCTTCGGCGATTGGCGCGGCGCCAATGGCGTGTTCATCGTGGACATGGGCGTGAGCGCATCGGGCGAGTTCCTGGGCTTGCGCAAGCTGAAGCTCTTGAGCGTGAGCGCAAGCGCATTCCAATTGGAATGGGCGAACCTCGATGGAAGCGGGCTCACCAGCGCCATGGTGTCGAAGGATCCGCAGCGCGCGTTCACGTGCTGGAGCTTCGCAACCGGCGTGCAGCCCATTGAGCCGCTCATCGGTGCTTGGGATCTCTGCTTCACGCAGTACACGCACCGCTTCGAGACCTACAGCCTCGATTATCTCGTGAACGGCGTGCTTTCCGCTGCCACTACGCGCATCGCCCGCGTCACGGGGCGCGATTTCGCATCCATAACCGTTTCCGATACGCTGGCCTTTCCGCTTCGGGCGGAGCGCAATGCCATCGGCTACGATTGGAAGGTGTATTCCTTCGAGACCAGCTCGTACAGCATCGTGCCGGACCTCGCCTTCATCGTGAAGGATGCGGAAGGCTACTTGTACAAGCTGCGCTTCATCGAATTCTATGGCCCGCAAGGGCAAACGGGCTGCCCGCTCTTCGAGACGGTGCTGTTGTGACCGGCTCAGGCGATCAGCCTGAACGCATCGCCATCGAAGAGTCCCTTGTCGCTGAGTTTGAGGTGCGGGATCACGAGCAGCGCCATGAAGGAGAGCGTCATGTACGGCGCGCCCAATGTTGAGCCGAGGGCCTTGGCCTCGCGGTCCATAGCGGAGTAGGCATCGGCCACGGTCCATGCATCGGCATCGCTCATGATTCCAGCGACAGGCAAGGGGAGCACGCGATGATGATCACCATCGGCGAGGCTTATGCCGCCCTTGTGCTCGATCACGAGGTTGATGGCCATGCAGAGGGCCTCATCGTTCGGGCCGATGGCCACGATGTTGTGGCTGTCGTGCGCTACGCTGCCCGCAATGGCGCCGCGCTGCAATCCAGTGCCCGTGATCCATGCCAGGGCGGGCGCGGCATCTTGGTAGCGATTCACCACGGCGATCTTCAGCAGGTCCTTCGCGGGATCCGGCACGCACGCATCGTTCAGCACGGTGGGTGGCATCCACTTCTTGCGCGTGATCAACTGTCCGTCGAGCGCTTCGATGCACAAGAGGTCATCGCCTTGTGCAGGCAAGGCGAAGTCGGCAACATGCTTCGGCGTACAGGTGAATTTGTTCGGCGCATCAACCGGAACGCGGTCGATGAAGCTTCGGCCGTCCTCAGCGACGAGCTGGCCCCGAATGAAGGTCTTCCTCACTTGGAACGCCTTCAGGTCATTCACCACGATGAAGTCCGCCGGATCGCCCACGCGCAAGCGACCAACCGGCAGGGCATAGTGCTCAATGGGATTGATGCACGCCGCGCGCAACACTTTGAAGACATCGATCCCGCGCGCCACGGCCCGTGCGCAGAGCAGGTTGATGTGGCCTTCCACGAGGCCGTCGGGGTGCTTGTCGTCGCTGCACAGCATCATCCGGTGGCTCCAATCGTGCAGCAGGTCGATGAGGGCCTCGAAGTTCTTGGCGGCGCTGCCTTCGCGCACCTGCACGATCATGCCCTGCTCCAGCTTGAAACGCGCCTCCTCCGTGGTGAAGCACTCGTGATCGGTGCTGATGCCAGCCGCGATGTAGCGTTGGGCCATGTCGCCGTGCAAGCCGGGCGCATGCCCATCGATGGGCTTGCCCATGCGCTTGGCGTGATTGAGCTTGCGCATCATCTCTGGTTCGCCGTTGAGCACGCTGGGGAAGTCCATCACCTCGCTGAGGTAGCGCACTTCCGGGTGGGCGAGCAGGCGTCCCACGCCATCGGCATCGATGCGGGCGCCAGCCGTCTCGAAGGTTGTTGCCGGCACGCAGCTGGGCGCGCCGAAGAAGAAGTGGAAGGGCACGCGCTGGCCGTTGGCGATCATGAAATCCACGCCGGTTTCACCGAGCACATTGGCGATCTCATGCGGGTCGCTGATGGTGGCCACGGTGCCATGCAGCACGGCAAGGCGGGCGAATTCGCTGGGCACGAGCATCGAGCTCTCCACGTGCACATGCGCATCGATGAAGCCGGGCATGATGAATCCTTCGCCCGGGCCTTCCGCTTCAGCGACTTCCAAGATATGGCCTTCGCTGATCGTGATGCGCGCTGGGGAAGTGCGCCGTTCCTCGATGCTGACGAGCTGACCGGTGATGGTGAAGGCCGCCATCGGATTCAGCGCTTGCGCCCGAAGAAGTACCAGAGCACGATGATCAGGAGCAGCATCCCAAGGAAGCCGCCCGCACCGATGAGGACGAGCTTCATCAACTTGCCCTTCACTTCCTGGTCCTTGCCATCGATCAGGCTTGCGAGGCCCTTGGACGATGCGCCGTCGATGTCCGGGTCGTAGTCAGCGTGGCGGTAACCTTCATTGAAGGCGGCCATTTCGAGCACGACGGGCAGTTCGTCCTGCACCTCGTCGAGGTGATCCATGGTGCTGATGGCGTTGATCACCAGCACGCCGTAGCGCCCGAGGATGCGGATGTTGTAGTTGAGCACGTTGCGCTCGCTGTCGTCGCTCACCATCTCCTTGGCCCAGTGCAGGGCCTTGCGTTCACGGTCGTAGTAGGGCGGCGAAGCCCAGCCGATGAGCTGCAGCCCGCCGTAGCCCGCCGCACGGCGCTGCACGTTCGATAGGCTATCTTCACGGATCATGTCGCGGAGCTTAGCGTCGTAGTCGATTCGACCGGCATCGCGGTCGTGCACGTAGCCGTTCTCCTCGTAGTACACCACGTAGGCGGGGTGGTCATCGTAAACACCGGCCTCTGCTTGAAGCACCACGCCGAGCAGGTCATCCGCTATGCCCGGCGGGTTCTGCCACACATCCACGAGCAGATGGTGGGCTTGATCGGCATCGAGGAACTTGTGCGTGGGCGGCACATCGATGGTGGCTGCGCCATACGAGAGTTCAATCGTGCCGCCTTGCCAGTTGAAGGCGGCGATGAGGGAATCGATGTCGAGTGAGGGCGATGAGTCGAGGGCTGCTGTGCTATCGGATTGAGCAAAGGAGAACGCCGACAGCAGCAGGCCGATGGATGCGAATGTGGAGCGCATGCGGCGAAGCTAGCCGCCTCGCTCAGTGCCCGAACATCTCCTTCACCCGCTCGAAGAAGCCCTTGTCGCTGGCGGTGGGCTTGGGCTGGAAGCCTGGGCTGTTGCGCAGCTTTTCCAACGCGGCTTTCTCTTCTTTGCTCAGGTTCGTGGGTGTCCACACCGCCACATGCACGAAGAGATCGCCGTGGCCATGGTGCTGCACGCTGGGCAGGCCTTTGCCTTTGAGGCGAAGGATGTGGTTCGACTGCGTCCCGGGCTCGATCTTCAATTTGGCCTTGCCGGCGACGATCGGCACTTCGATGCTCGCACCGAGCGCCGCATCGACCATGTTTATGAAGACCTCATGGTGCAGGTGCATGCCATCCCGGCGCAACTCGGGGTGCTGTTCCTCTTCGATTACCACGAGCAGGTCGCCGGGCACGCCGCCAGCGGGCGCTTCATTGCCCATGCCGCTGATGTTGAGCTGCATGCCTTCCTCCACGCCAGCGGGGATCTTGATCGGCACCACCACCTCTTCGCGAACCAAGCCGTGCTCGTCGCTGCCGGGCGCGCGCTTGCTCACTGTTTGGCCGATACCGCCGCAGGCCGGACAGGTGCTCACGGTCTGCATCTGGCCGATGAAGGTGCTCTGCACGCGGCGCACTTGCCCGGAGCCGCCACAGGTGTGGCAGTTCCCGTATTCGCTGCCCTTGCCGCGCACGAGCTTCACCACCTTGATCTTCTTCTCCGCGCCAAGGGCGATCTCCTCCAGCGTGAGCTTGATGCGCACGCGCAGGTTGCTGCCCTTGATGGTGCGGCCGCCGCGCTGTTGCCCGAATCCGCCGAAACCACCGCCGAAGTGCCCGCCGAAGATGTCGCCGAACTGGGAGAAGATGTCCTCCATGTTCATGCCGCCACCTTGGAATCCGCCGCCGCCCATCTGCGGACCGGCATGGCCGAAGCGGTCGTACTTCGCCTTCTTCTCGGGATCGCTCAGGATCTCATACGCCGATGCCGCCTCCTTGAAATTCTCCTCCGCAGCCTTATCGCCGGGGTTCTTGTCCGGATGGTATTTGATGGCCAGCTTGCGGTAGGCCTTCTTGATATCCTCCGCGCTCGACTTGCGGTCAACACCGAGCACTTCGTAGGGGTCGCGCTTGTTCATGTCTTCAATCCATGCGGTTCGTTTGGCGAATCATGATTCGCCGCTACTCACCGACGACCACCTTGGCGTATCGGATCACCTTTTCGTGCAGGGTGTAACCGTTCTCCACCACGTCGATCACCTTGCCCTTCAGGTCCGCGCTGGGAGCGGGGGCCTTGGTGATGGCCTCGTGCTTGTCTGTGTCGAAGGCTTGTCCTTTCACATCAGCCATCGGTTTCACGCCCTGACTGCCCAGGATGTGCATCAATTTGCTCTGGATCAGATGGAAGCCCTCGCGCACCACGGCGATGTCCTCGGTCTTCGCATTGTTGGCTATTGCGCGCTCCATGTCGTCGACGACCGGCAGCATGTTCTTCAGTGTGTTCTCGCCCGCGAATTGGATCAGCTCTAAGCGCTCCTTCGCGGTGCGCTTCCGGAAGTTGTCGAATTCGGCGTTCAGGCGCAGCCACTTGTCCTTCAAGTCGGCGGCGTCGGCCTTGGCAGCGATGAGCTGCGCGCTCAGTTCAAGGATGTCCTCGCGTCCATCGGCTTCAGCATCGTGCATCACGTGCTCGGCCGCTGCTTCGCTCGCAAGGGTAAGCGGGTCCTTGGCCTGTTCGTCCTTGGTATCCATTGGCAGGGCCTGTTCGGCAGCCTTGTCAGCAGCCGCCTCGGCCGGGCTGACATCGGGTCGCTCGGTCATGGTCTTTCGTCTCTTTTTGAAGATCATCGCTTCCGGTCAAGCGCGGTGCCATGGAGCAATTCGCTGACGGGGCGCGAAGGTCGGGGACTTTTTGGCAGGAGCGGGAAATGGAAAGCCCCCGGTTTCCCGAGGGCCTTCCGCGCAACGAGGGGTCGTTGGTTATCGCTCGATGGTGAATCGCTGTTGGTGCACGGTGTCACCGTCCTGGATCCGCAGGATATAGAGGCCGTTGCTCAAATCGGGCAGCGGCAGGCCAAAGGTCATGGGGCCTTCAACGATTCCTTGGCGCATGCTGAAGGCCTCGCGGCCCATGGCATCGATCACGGTGATGGTCACTCTGCCCTCACGGGTGCCGAGGTATTCCACATTCAGCTTGTCGGCGGTCGGGTTCGGGAATAAGTTGAGGATGCCGGCCGCAGGCTCCAGGACCGCCGCTTCGCCGCCATCCAGTTCGCCTTCGCGGAAGTTGGTTCCGCTGATGCTGGCGCGCAGCGTGTAGCATGAGTTGGCATTGAAGGCGCCGTTGTAGCCATAAACACGGATGTAGTAGGTGGCCACCGTTGAGGTGTTGAGGATGATCGCCTCATTGGTGGTGCCGCCGTTCTGGCTGATGCCCACCTGCGTGCTGGTGCCTCGGTATAAGCGCACGTCATAATCGGCTGGCAGGTTGGTGAGGTCGATACGGATGCGCCGCTGGCTGCTGGTGTTGCTGAAGCGGAACCAGTCGTTGTCGGTGCTGGTGCCGATGGCGGCCTGGATGTTCGTGTTCACCGCGATCAGCTTGGCGGTGCCGGATGTGTTGTTGCTCTCCCAGGTGTCGCAGTTGGTGGCCACCGGCGTTGCGCTCGCGTTCAGCGCATAGCACTGGGTTGCGCTGAAGGCGCCGTTGTAGCCGAACACATGGATGAAATAAGTGCCCGCTGCAGCGTTGTTGTAGCTGATGCTCTCGCTGGTGGTGCCCCCTGCGGCGGAGCTGGCCAACTGCGAGCCCGCGCTGTTGAGCAGTCGCAGATCGTAGTCACCGGCCAAATTGCCCAGTGTGATGCTCAGGTTGTTGGTGCCCGCGGTGCTGAAGCGGTAGTAATCGGCATCGGTACTGCTGGCGATAAGGGCATTCACCGAGAGTGGCAGGGTGACGATGGCAGGTGAGCTGGTGCTGTTGTTCGGCTCAAGTGCATCGGCACAGCCTCCTGTGCTGCTCGTGGTGAAACTGCTGGCAGTGCTGTAGGCGCTGCTGCTGCCACTGCAATTGGCGCGCACCTGGAAGTTGTAGGTGGTCGCGCTGGCAAGACCGGTGAGGCTCCGCGAGGTGCTGGTGTTGTTCACCGTGGTCCATGTGCTGGAGGCCGCGGTCTTGTATTGCAGGTCGTAGCTGGCGGCTCCGCTGACCGCGCTCCAGCTGACGGTGGCACTGCTGGTGGTGATGCTCGACGACGCAAGTCCGCCTGGTACGGCGCAGGTCCCACCTCCGCTCGGGGGCACGCAGCCCAAGGAATTGAGCAGCGCAACGCGCGAGCCGCCTGTCCCGAAGAGGGCCTGCATGCGGGTCTTCTGCCCTTGGGTGAAGATGTTCATGCAGCCGTCGTTGGTGTAGTCCATGTAGTTGCTCGTCATCTCAATGGGAGTGCCGCTACAGGTGCTGTAGTGCGGATAGGTGGGGCAGCCGCCGTTGCTGGTGTTGTGCACCGGTGTGTCGCTCACCTGGTCATTGCCGCAGGTGGCATCACCCCAGATGTGTCGCAGGTTGAGCCAATGCCCCACCTCGTGCGTGAGCGTGCGGCCGTAGTGGAATGGCGAAGCAGTGCCGGGCTGGGCCAAGCTGCCCACCGAGCTGAAGAGCACCACCACGCCATCGGTTGCTGCGGCGCCGCCTGGGAATTGCGCATAGCCGAGCAAGCCTCCGCTGAGGTTGCAGGTCCAGATGTTCAAGTAGCTGTCGCGAGGCCATGCATTGCTTCCGCCATTCGATGTGTACTTCACCGCATCGTTGCTGCTGAAGCTCGTTGCAGTGGTCTGGCGGCGCACAATGCCCGTGGTGGCTGCGCCATTGGGATCTCGCTGCGCCAGGCAGAACTGGACCTCGGTGTTAGCCGCTAGACCGGTGAAGATGCTGGGCGTCTGGTTGGCGTCGCTGTTCAAGCGTGCGAAGTCGGCGTTGAGCTGGGCGAGCTGGGCGTTGATTTGCGCATCACTGAGGTTCTGCGCCGCGGTGTTGTAAACGACATGGAAGACCACCGGGATGGTGACTACGGCCCGATCCTCATTTCCATGCTCCAAGGCCCAGTCGTGCGCATGCTGATCAATGGATTGCAGGAACTCGCCGCGATCCGGATCATCGGTGATCTGCTGCTGTAGGTAGTCCATGCTGCCGCAATTGCGCTGAGCCATCGCGGTCGCGGCCCAGATGCCGATCACGAGCACGAGGAAAGCACGTAGGGTTTTGAATGCGCTCATTGGGTTGGGGTTGGTTGGGTGAACGGTTCGTCACCACAACGTTAGTCGGATCATTGAAGCTTTCCAAGTGGGCTCATAGGGGCAATCAACACGGATTCAAGCGCCTCTACGCACGAAGCCCCCGGGATTTCCGAGGGCTTCGTAAGGTTAAGCAGTGCAGCCTCAGAGGCTCTTCACGTGCTTGTCCAGTTCCTGGTGCAGCGCCATGCCGCGCAGGTTCTTCGCGATGATGATCCCATTGGGGTCTACGAGGAAGCTCATGGGGATGGAGCTTACGCCATAGAGTTGGGCACCCTGTGATTGCCAGAACTTCAGGTCACTCACGTGGTACTTCCAGATCAAGTTGTCCTGTGCAATGGCCTGTTTCCATTGGTCGCGGCTGCGGTCCAGGCTCACGCTATAGACTTCGAAGCCCTTGGCATCGTTGAATTTGGCCTTGGTGTATTTCTGGTAGGCTGAAACCACGTTCGGATTTTCCATGCGGCAAGGACGGCACCAGCTGGCCCAGAAATCGATGAGCACGTATTTGCCTTTCAACTCGGAGAGTTTGAGCACCTTGGTGCTGTCGGGGTTGTGGAAGGCCAGCTCGGGAGCCTTATCGCCGATGGCGGTGCCCACTTTGGCCTTGCCTTGTTGCACTTCGTCGGCACTGCTGCGCGAGGCGAAGCCATAAACGGCAAGCAGCGCAACGGCTGCAATAGAGAAGATCTGGGTCTTGGACATGAGGGAGCGGAGGTTCATGGGGCGAAAGTAGGGGGGTGAAGGCGCTGCGCCCAGCCAAGATCGTGCCGGGAGGGGAAGGCTGATTGAATGAGCAGTCGGCAGGTGCAGGAGGCAAGGGCGACCAGCCTCATGCTCTTGCCTCTCGCCCTTGTTTCACACCACTTCGATCCGAGCCCCGATGGCGTTCAGTCTTCCCTCGATGTCCTGGTAGCCGCGGCGGATCTGCTCAATGTGATCGATGGTGCTCACGCCCTCGGCACTTAGGGCAGCTATTAGCAGCGAGACACCTGCGCGGATGTCGGGGCTGGTCATGCGGATGGCGCGCAGGGGCCGCTCGAAATCCTTGCCGATCACCAGTGCGCGGTGGGGATCGCAGAGCGTGATCTGGGCGCCCATCTCGATCAGTTTGTCCGTGAAGAACAGGCGGCTCTCGAACATCTTCTGGTGGATGAGCACATGCCCGCTGGCCTGCGTGGCGGTGACCAGTACGATACTGAGCAGGTCGGGTGTGAAGCCGGGCCAGGGATGGTCGCTGATCACGCGATTGCTGCCGTCGAGGAAGGGCTCGATTTCGTAATGCTCCTGGGCAGGCACATGGATATCGTCGCCTTGGCGGATCACGGCGATGCCCAGCTTGCGGAACACATCGGGGATGATGCCCAGGTGGTCGTAGCCGGTGTCTTTGATGGTGATCGTACTGCGCGTGAGGGCGGCCAGGCCGATGAAGGAGCCGATCTCGATCATGTCGGGCAGCATGCGGTGCTCAGTGCCGCCTAGTTCTTTCACGCCATCGATGTGGAGCAGGTTGCTGCCGATGCCCTGGATCCTGGCGCCCATGCGCACCAGCATGTGGCAGAGCTGCTGGATGTACGGTTCGCAGGCGGCGTTGAAGATGGTGGTGCGCCCCACGGCGAGCGTGGCGGCCATGATGATGTTCGCCGTGCCGGTCACGCTGGCTTCATCGAGCAGCATGTAGCAGCCCTTCAGCTTCTTGGCTTCGGCATGGAAGAAGCCTTCCTTCTCGTCGTAACGGATGGCGGCACCGAGGCGCTCGAAGCCGATGAAGTGCGTGTCCATGCGGCGCCGGCCGATGCGGTCACCCCCGGGTGACGGGATGTAGCCGCGACCGAATCGCGCGAGTGCAGGACCGGCCACCATCACGCTGCCGCGCAAGCTGCCGCCCATGCGCTTGTACTCTGGATCGAGGAAGAATTCGAGGTTCACATCCTTCGCTTGGAAGCGGTAGCTGCCTGCCCCGAGTTTTTCAACGGCCACGCCCATGGCCTTCAGCAGGTCGATGAGCTTGTTCACATCCACGATGTCCGGGATGTTGCTGATGGTCATTGGTTCGGCCGTGAGCAGCACGGCGCAAAGGATCTGCAGTGCCTCGTTCTTGGCTCCTTGCGGAACCAGTTCGCCTTTCAACCGTCGCCCGCCTTCGATCCGGAAACTGTTCATGTTGTTCGCGTTGCCGCGAAGCAAGAACGCGAGCGGCGCCTTTCTTCCTTCGACGGCACCGGGGTACTAACAGGCCGTTGTGTTTCGCTATCGAAAGGCTGAAGGTTGGGCAACCCCCAATCGTCAAAAATCTTCAACCTTGAATGTCGAACCAGAGGGTCGGCGCAACGGTCAACCAACCTTCAACTCGCCTTAGCGCTTCGCGCAGGCGGTCAACCTTCAGCCCCTAATACCTGTTCTTCCTCTTCTTCCGGTGCCGCTTCTTGCCGCCGCCACCGCCGCCTTCCTGATTGGCGTAGCGGGCCTTACGCGGATCCACTTCACTGCGCGGACCGTTGCGCTGGGTGCTCAGCAATGCATCCGTGCTGGCTAATTGCGCGGCAGCCGCCAAGCGCACCTTGCCGCCGCTCATGTCCGCGAGGTCCTTCAGGATCACGCCGTCGGGCACGGTGTCGCGGTTCCAAGCCAGGAACTGGCGCTTCATCAGGTTGGCGATCAGCAAGGCATAGGCATCGCGCTTCTCGCCCGCTTCCATCGTTGCGCATTGGGCGATCATGCGCTCCACGATCTTGCCGTAATGGCCATACTTGATGTCGCCTTGCGGGTATGGCACACGTGCGGGCTTGCTCTCCAGCTCCTCCGGCGTGGGCTTCGGGAATGGCGCATCCACATCGAGCTTGAACTCGCTCATGATGTGCAGGTGGTCCCAGAGCGTGCGCTCGAAGTTGTCGCTGATCCGCAGTTGCGGATTCAGGCGGGCGATCACTTGGATGATGGCTTTCGCGGAGCGCGTGCGCTTCTCTCGGTCGTCCATCTCCATGCACATCTCCACCATGCGCTGAACGTTCCGCCCGTATTCAGGGATGATCAGGCGCGGGCGCTGGGTATTGTAATCGAAGGGGGCGTTGATCATGAGAGCGTCAATCGATTGATCGAGGGGGCGCCGATGGAGTTCGGGCGCGGTGGCCGCCGATAGGCAGCGCGGACGAAAGTAGGAAAGTGGGCACTTACCCCTCCACCACCGTCAGCTTTGCGAACCTCAGCAACAATTGCTTCTGCCCCGCGCTAGGGAAGAAGACCGTGGCCTTCAGGTCGGGAGCGTTGCCTTCCACCTTCAGCACCTTGCCCTTGCCGAAGCGCTCGTGCTCCACGGTCTGGCCTTCTTGCAGGTCGGGGACAAGACCCCCTAGGGTGCTGGTGGCTTGCAAGGGCGTCCCACTCGCGCTGATGCGCTTCAGGTTCTTACGCTCGGGTTCGGTGGAAGCCGGTGTTCGCGTTGCGGGTGTGGGCTTGGCGTAGGGTGCTGCCTTCGCGATCCCGGGTGCACTGCGCTCGCGTCCATAAACGGGTCGTGATGCTTGGTCGTTGCCGCTTCGTTCGCTCGGTGCCGACTTACGCGCCCACGGTGGAGTGTTGCGGTCTATGCCGCCGAAGAGCGCGGGCCGTTCGGCCTGCCGTGGCATCTCCAGGTATTTCGGGTCGATCTCGTCGATGAAGCGGCTGGGCTCGCTGGCAGTTAGGTTGCCCCATTTGTAGCGGCTCATCGCATAGCTCAGGGTGCATCGCTTCTCGGCGCGAGTGATGGCCACGTAGAAAAGGCGACGCTCCTCTTCGAGGTCGGCGCGGCTCTGCATCGACAGCGTGTTGGGGAAGAGGTCCTCTTCCAAACCCACCACATGCACGTACTGGAACTCGAGGCCCTTCGCGCTGTGGATGGTCATCAGGCTCACGCGGTCATTGTCGTTCGGGTCCTCGTTGTCCGCATCGGTGAGCAGGGCCACATCGATGAGGAAATCGCTCAGCGTGCGTGGCACGTCGGTGCCTTCGGCCTGCGCATCGCTGAACTCCTTCATGCCGGCAATCAGCTCCATGATGTTCTCGTAGCGGCTCACGCCCTCGGGCGTCTTGTCCGCGAAGAGGTCCTTCAGGATGCCGGTCCGGCGTGCGATTTCCTCACCCAGCACGGCCGCGCTGTGCGTGGGCAGCTGCGCTTGGAAAGCTTGGATCATGAGCACGAAATCAGCGATGGCCTTGCGCGTGCCACCGTGCACATCGAGTTCTTGCAGATGCTGCAGGATCAAATCCCAGATGGGCATCTGCTTCGCAGTGGCGGCCACCACGAGCTTATCGACCGTTGTCTGTCCGATGCCTCGCGCAGGGTAGTTGATTACGCGCTTCAGGGCCTCTTCATCGCGCGGATTGCATACGAGGCGGAAGTAGCTGATCAGGTCCTTGATCTCCTTGCGCTGGTAGAAGCTGAGGCCGCCGTAGATGCGATAGGGGATGTTGAGCTTGCGCAGCGCTTCCTCCATGCTGCGGCTCTGCGCGTTGGTGCGGTACAGGATCGCGAAGCCCTTGTTCGGCACCTGGCGGTGCATCTTGGTCTCGAAGATGCTGTGGGCCACGAAGGCGCCTTCCTCGTTGTCGCTCAGCGAGCGATGCACCTTGATCTTGTCGCCCTCGCCGTTGTCGGTCCAGATGGTCTTGTGGATCTGGTCCTTGTTCTTCTCGATGAGCGAATTGGCCGCGCCCACGATGGTCTTGGTGCTGCGGTAGTTCTGCTCCAGCTTGAAGAGCTTGTGGTCGGCGTAGTCGCTGCGGAAGTTGAGGATGTTCTGGATGTTCGCTCCGCGGAAGGCGTAGATGCTCTGGCTGTCGTCGCCCACTACGGTGATGTTCTCGTGGCGTGCGGCCAGTGTCTTCACGATGCTGTACTGAACGGCGTTGGTGTCCTGGTACTCGTCCACCAGCAGGTACTGGAAGCGGCTCTGGTACTTCACCATCGCATCGGGATGATCGCGGAAGAGCAGCGCGGTGTTGTAGAGCAGGTCGTCGAAGTCCATGGCGCCTGAACGGAAGCAGCGCTCGGCGTAAGCCTTGTACAATTCGCCCATCCGCTCGCGGCCCACGGCGGCGTCACCGGCCATGAGCTCTCCATTGGCCAGGTACTCCAACGGACCGATCAGGTTGTTCTTCGCGATGCTGATGCGCGCATGCACCTGGTTCGGCTTGTAAAGCTTGTCGTCCAGTTGCCACTCCTTCACTATGCCCTTGATCACGCTGCGGCTATCGTCGGTGTCGTAGATCGTGAAGTCCTTCGGGTAGCCGAGTTTGTCCGCTTCGATGCGCAGGATCCTCGCGAACACACTGTGGAAGGTGCCCATCCACAGGTTGCGGGCCTCGCCGCTCTGCGGCCCGAGGATCTTCGCGATCCGCTCCTTCATCTCTCGCGCGGCCTTGTTGGTGAAAGTGAGCGCGAGGATGCGGAAGGGGTCAACGCCCTTGGCCGCCATCAGGTGCGCGATGCGCACGGTGAGCACGCGCGTCTTGCCGCTGCCCGCGCCGGCGATCACCATCATGGGACCCTCGGTGGCCTCCACGGCGGCGCGCTGCGCGGTGTTCAGGCCGTCGAGGTAGTTCATGAGGCGCCGAAGGTAGGATCGGTGCATACGCGGTCAGGGAGCGAGTTCTTCACAGGGCCAGGAACAAATTCTGCCTGCGCTTCTTGATGACCCGGAACCTGCTTGAGCAGACTTCTTCAATAGCAGGTCGTGCCCTATCTCTTCACGACGGCACTGCTGTAACGCACGCTTCGTCCGCTGCCTTCTGCGCCTAGTAATCCCGCGCTGAGGGCCACTTTCAGGTCACGCGTTGCCGTGGCGGTGCTCAGCCATGGGTGGAAATCCATGTAGTCCTTGCGGCGGAATGGTTGTTCTTTACCGGTGCCATGTTGCCTTTGAAGAAGGAACGAAGTAATGCGGTCGTGGGAGTTGCTCACGGGATCGCGCGCGGCGAGCAGTTCTTCTAGCGCTTCCTCGATGCGTTCGAGCAGGTAAACGATGAAGCCGCCGCAATCGCCGCGGCGATCGGCATAGTCGAGGGCTGCGTGATAGGCCGGTTCGCGCCGATGGATGAACGCTTCCGTGGGCAAATAGGCGAAAACGGGCCAATGGCGCATGAGCAAGGCCCGCTGCCACAAACGGGCGAGTCTTCCATTGCCAGCGCTGAAGGGCCGCAGGTAGATCAAGCCGAAGTGCAGTACGCAACTGATGATGAGCGGCGGGAAATCATCTTCCTCCGCATAGCGCAACAATTCCTGTACGGCCACGGGCAGGCCTTTGGCCGATGCTGTTCGCAAGGGCTGAGGGTCGCCATAGAAGACCTCCATGGGGCCGCTGCGGTAATGCCCGGCATCGACGGCTAAGCCGTGCATGAGCACCCCGTGGGCATGGCGCAGGTCATGATCTGTGAATGGATCGAGCGAGGCGAGCAGGTCATAGGACCGGTGTGTGTTCAAGGCTTCCAAAGCAGCAGGTCCCTGGGTGCTGGCCGTATGGTCCTCGGCGAGCGCGGCAACGGGCAAGGGGGCGAGTTGCCCGCCCTCGATGGCCAGCGTGGCGTG
Organism: Flavobacteriales bacterium; assembly: GCA_016705545.1. Classification (GTDB taxonomy): domain Bacteria; phylum Bacteroidota; class Bacteroidia; order Flavobacteriales_F; family PHOS-HE28; genus PHOS-HE28. The sequence goes on along the minus strand of JADIYA010000001.1, from coordinate 212,842 downwards.
GACGATGCTGGCGCGGTACGCTTTGCCCATGTCGGCCGGAGGCAGTTCCAAGTGGCGCGCTTCAACCTGCCCGAGTTGCTCGTGGATTCGACCCAACAAGCCAAGGATGCGGGGGCTGATGGAATAATAGGTGATGCTGGCGACGTCCATTCAGATCAAATGATTCGAACAAAGATAGGTCTGAGAATTAAGCCGAATCACTCCGATCCGACTTGAAACGGATGTCATGGATTGAGCTGCGTTAGTCGGTTCATATGATAATTAAAAGCATGATTAATAGGTGTTTATGTCGGTTTGATTTCGATGCGGGACAACCGGCAGCAGGCCAATCGCCCTCAGCCCTTGAAGAAAATTCCATGAACACGAGTTGGTGGGAAACACGGTTCCGCTACTTTCGCAGCCCGTTTTCCGCCAGAAAAACACGGAAACGCCTGACAGTCAAGCCGAAAGCACCTCATGCCAACGATTCAGCAGCTCATCCGCAAAGGCCGGGAGAACCCGGTGTACAAGAGCAAGTCGATTGCTCTCAAGGCCTGCCCGCAGCGTCGGGGCGTGTGCACCAAGGTGTACACCACCACGCCGAAGAAGCCGAACTCGGCGCTTCGCAAAGTGGCCAAGGTGCGCTTGGTGAATGGTTATGAAGTGATCGCCTACATCGGCGGCGAGGGTCACAACCTGCAGGAACACAGCATCGTGCTGGTGCGCGGCGGCCGTGTGAAGGACCTGCCCGGCGTGAAATACCACATCGTGCGCGGCGTGCTCGACACCAGCGGTGTTGAGGGACGCAACCAGCGCCGCAGCAAGTACGGCACCAAGAAGCCCAAGGCCGGAGCCGCTCCCGCCAAGAAGAAGTAAGCGCTAACGGAAAAGGAACAGGAACATGCGCAAGAAAGCAGTCAAGCACACCACGCTCCCCGATCCCAAGTTCGGCGACGAGCAGGTGACCAAGTTCGTGAACAACCTGATGTACGACGGCAAGAAGAGCAAGTCGTTGGACATCTTCTACAACGCCATCGACATCGTGGCTGAGAAGAGCGGTGAGGATGGCTTGGAGATCTTCCGCAAAGCCCTCACCAACGTGACACCTCAGGTGGAAGTGCGCAGCCGCCGTGTCGGGGGTGCCAATTTCCAGATTCCCCAACAGGTGCGCGAGGAGCGCAAGAAGAGCCTGGCCATGAAGTGGCTGATCGGCTATGCGCGCGGCCGTAATGAGCGCAGCATGGCGCAGAAGCTCGCCAACGAGATCCTCGCGGCCAGCAAGGAGGAAGGTGCCGCATTCAAGAAGAAGGAAGAGATCCACAAGATGGCCGAGGCGAACAAGGCCTTCAGCCACTTCCGCTTCTGATAACGACGGTAGAGAACGAGAGCAATGGCCAAAAGGGACCTCACATACACGCGGAACATCGGCATCATGGCCCACATCGATGCGGGCAAGACGACGACTTCCGAGCGCATCCTCTACTACACCGGGCTGGTTCACAAGATCGGCGAGGTGCACGATGGCGCTGCCACCATGGACTGGATGGAGCAGGAGCAGGAGCGTGGCATCACCATTACCAGCGCCGCCACCACCACCAGCTGGAATTACCGCGGCGACAAGTACAAGATCAACCTGATCGACACCCCAGGCCACGTGGACTTCACCGTTGAGGTGGAGCGCAGCCTGCGCGTGCTCGATGGCGCTGTTGCCCTCTTCTGCGCCGTAGGCGGCGTGGAGCCCCAGAGCGAGACCGTTTGGCGTCAGGCCAACAAATACAAAGTGCCGCGCATCGGCTTCGTGAACAAGATGGACCGCAGCGGGGCCGACTTCTTCAGCGTTGTTGCGCAGATCCGCGAGCGTTTGGGTGCGAACCCGGTTCCCTTGCAAGTGCCCATCGGCGCCGAAGCCGAATTCCTCGGAGTGGTCGACTTGATCAACAACCGCGGCATGGTGTGGAACGAATCCGACCAGGGCATGACCTGGAAGGAAGTTCCGATTCCCGAGGACCTGAAGGATACCGTGAAGGAGTGGCGCGATAAGCTCATCGAAGCCGTTGCCGAGAGCGACGACAAGTTGATGGAGAAGTATTTCGCCGACCCCGATAGCCTGACAGAGGCTGAGGTGATGGAGGCCGTGCGCAAGAGCACGATCAACATGAGCATCACGCCGATCCTGTGTGGTAGCGCCTTCAAGAACAAAGGCGTGCAGACCATGCTGGATGCTGTGATGGCCTACCTGCCCAGCCCGATGGATCTGGAAGCTGTAACAGGCATTGACCCGAGAACCGATGCGGAGGCAACCCGCAAGCCCGATCCGGATGAGCCCTTTGCCGGCCTGGCCTTCAAGATCGCGACGGATCCGTTCGTGGGCCGCTTGGCGTTCTTCCGCGCTTACAGCGGCGTGCTCGAGGCCGGAAGCTACGTGCTCAATACCCGCAGTGATAAGAAGGAGCGCATCAGCCGCATCTTCCAGATGCACTCCAACAAGCAGAATCCCGTGGAGCGCATTGAAGCGGGCGACATCGGTGCAGCCGTTGGGTTCAAGGACATCCGCACGGGCGATACGCTTTGTGCTGAAGACCATCCGATCATTCTGGAGAGCATGAGCTTCCCTGAGCCGGTGATCGGCATCGCGGTGGAGCCCAAGACACAGGCTGACTTGGACAAGATGGGCGCCGCTCTTGCGAAGCTCGCTGAGGAGGACCCCACCTTCAAGGTCCACACCGATGAGGATACGGGTCAGACCGTTATCAGCGGCATGGGCGAATTGCACTTGGAGATCCTTGTGGACCGCATGAAGCGCGAGTTCAAGGTGGAGTGCAACCAGGGTGCGCCCCAGGTGAAGTACAAGGAGGCCATCAGCGGCAGCGTTGAGCACCGCGAATTGTACAAGAAGCAAACGGGTGGTCGAGGCAAATTCGCCGACATCCATGTGCGCATCGAGCCGCAGACTGACCCCGCCAAATTGGGCTTGGAGTTCATCGATGAGATCAAGGGCGGTTCAATCCCGAAGGAGTTCATCGGTCCTGTTTCCAAGGGCTTCGAAGCTTCCTTGAAGAATGGCGTGCTCGCGGGTTTCCCCATGGAAAGCCTGAAAGTGACGCTGTACGACGGTTCCTTCCACAACGTGGACTCCGATGCGCTGAGCTTCGAGATCTGCGCCAAGGCTGCATTCCGCAACGCGGTTCCCAAGTGCAAGCCCGTGCTGCTCGAACCGATCATGAAGATCGAGGTGATCACGCCCGAAGAGAACATGGGCGATATCGTGGGCGACCTCAATCGCCGTCGCGGTACGATCATGGGAATGGAGGACCGCGCTGGCGCGAAGGCCATCAAGGGCACGGTGCCCTTGAGCGAGATGTTCGGCTATGTGACTTCCCTGCGTACCATGAGCTCCGGCCGCGCCAGCAGCACCATGGAATTCAGCCATTACGTTCCTGCACCCAACAACGTCACCGAAGCCGTACTGGCCAAAGTGCGTGGAAAAGTGTCTGCCTAATCCGCGAAACCAGATGACCCAGAAGATCCGGATCAAGCTCAAATCGTACGACCATAACCTGGTCGACAAGAGCGCGGAGAAGATCGTGAAGACGGTGAAGACTACCGGCGCCGTGGTGAGCGGTCCTATTCCCCTGCCCACCCACAAGCGCTCCTTCACGGTCCTGCGCAGCCCGCACGTCAACAAGAAGGCCCGCGAGCAGTTCCAGCTGTGCAGCTACAAGCGCATGATGGACATCTACAGCTCCTCGAGCAAGACGATTGATGCGCTGATGAAGCTGGAGCTCCCCAGCGGCGTGGAGGTGGAGATCAAAGTCTGACCGGGAACCCAAGGCAACAGAAGTTCTCGACTCAACAACATCAGCCATGAGCGGACTAATCGGAAAGAAAATCGGGATGACCAGCCTGTTCGATACGGACGGCAGCCTTGTGGCCTGCACCGTGATTGAGGCTGCCCCCAACGTGGTGAGCCAGGTGAAGACCGCGGAGAAGGACGGTTACCAGGCCGTGCAACTGGCCTTCGGCGAGCGTCGTGCGAAGAGCTCGAATGCAGCCGAGATGGGCCATTACAAGAAGGCCAGCACAACTCCCAAGGTGAAGTCGCACGAGTTCAAGGAATTCGAGACCGAGCTGAAGCTGGGCGATACCGTGGACGTCAACCTCTTCGAGGAAGGCAGCTTCGTAACGGTCACTGGCAACAGCAAGGGCAAGGGCTTCCAAGGCGTTGTGAAGCGTCACGGCTTCAGCGGCGTGGGCGAAGCCACCCACGGCCAGCATGACCGCAGCCGCGCTCCCGGTTCGCTGGGCGGCAGCTCATACCCCAGCCGCGTGTTCAAGGGCATGCGCATGGCGGGCCGTACCGGCGGGAACAAGATCACCACCGAGAACCTGAAGGTGGTGAAAGTGGACGCTAGCAAGAACCTGTTGCTGCTCAAGGGCACCGTTCCCGGTCCCAAAGGCAGCATCGTCATCATCTGGAAGTAAGATGGAGATCGAGATCTACAGCAAGGACGGCAAGTCCACCGGCAAGAAAGCCAAGCTGAACGATGCGGTGTTCGCCATCGAGCAGCCCAACGACCACGCCATCTGGCTGGACGTGAAGCAGCACCTGGCCAACAAGCGCCAAGGCACCGCCAAGACGCTCGAGAAGAGCGAGGTGAGCGGCAGCAGCAAGAAGCTGCATCGCCAGAAGGGCACCGGCGGCAGCCGTAAAGGCTCCATCAAGAGCCCGCTCTTCCCCGGTGGCGCTCGCGTCTTCGGCCCGAAGCCCCGCGATTACCATTTCAAGCTGAACAAGAAGGTGAAGGACCTGGCCCGCCGCAGCGCCCTCACCTACAAGGCCAAGGATGGCGCCATCAAGGTGCTCGACAGCGCCGCCATGAGCGCGCCCAGGACCAAGGAATTCGCAGCGCTGCTCAACGCCTTCTCGCTCGGTGCGCGCAAGGCCGTGATCGTGGTGCCGGCCAAGGATGAGAACCTGCTGCTGAGCAGCCGCAATGTGCAGCGCGCCCGCGTGGTGGTTGCCAGCGAGCTCAGCACCTACGACATCATGAACGCCAACGGGCTGATCATCGCCAAGGATGCGATTGCTCCGCTGGAGGCAACCCTTACCAAGTAAGCCATGAGCCAGATCATCATCCGACCCATCGTCACGGAGAAGCTCACGGCCCAGGGCGAGAAGGAGAACCGCTACGGTTTCGTGGTTGACCGCACCAGCAACAAGGTGCAGATCAAACAGGCCGTCGAGAAGGAATACAACGTCACCGTGACCGGCGTGCGCACCATGATCAGTCATGGGAAGCGTCGCACGCGCTACACCAAGAGCCTTATCCTCCGTGGCCGTACGCCCTCTGTGAAGAAGGCCATCGTTACCGTGAAGGCCGGCGACACCATCGATCTCTACAGCAGCATCTAAGCCATGGGTATCCGCAAGCTCAACCCCGTTACCGCCGGCACGCGCCACCGCGTGATCACCGACTTCGAGGGCGTGACTACCAACGTGCCGGAGAAGTCCCTGACCAGCGGTACCACCAAGTCCGGTGGCCGCAACAACCAGGGAAAGATGACCATGCGCTACATCGGCGGTGGCCATAAACAGCGCTACCGCATCGTCGATGTGAAGCGCGACAAGCACGGCATCCCTGCGACGGTGAAGACCATCGAGTACGATCCGAATCGCAGCGCCCGCATCGCCCTGCTCAATTACGCGGATGGCGAGAAGCGCTACATCCTCGCACCGAATGGCCTGCAGGTGGGGCAGACCCTCCTGAGCGGCCGCAGCGGCGTCGCGCCCGAAGTGGGCAACGCGCTCCCGCTGAGCGAGATTCCTTTGGGCACCGTGGTGCACAACGTGGAACTGCAGCCCGGCAAAGGCGGGTCCATCGCACGCAGTGCAGGCACCTTCGCGCAGCTCAGCGCGCGTGAGGGCCGGTACGCCACCTTGAAGATGCCGAGCGGCGAACTGCGCATGGTGCTGGTGGCCTGCCTGGCAACTGTTGGCACCGTGGGCAATGGCGAGCACATGCTGCAGAAGAGCGGCAAGGCCGGCCGCAGCCGTTGGCAGGGACGTCGTCCGCGCACCCGCCCCGTGGCCATGAACCCGGTGGATCACCCGATGGGCGGTGGCGAAGGCCGCGCCTCCGGCGGGCATCCGCGCAGCCGCAAGGGCTTGCTGGCCAAAGGCAAGAAGACCCGCGCGCCGAAGAGCCGCAGCAACCGCTTCATCCTGGAACGCATCAACGCCAAGAAGGGCGCCTGAACCACGCATAGCTCATGAGCCGTTCACTCAAGAAACCGCCTTTCATCCACTACAAGCTGAGCAAGCGCGTGGCTGACGCTCAAACCTCGGGCAAGAAGAACGTGATCAAGACCTGGTCGCGCGCTTCCACCATCAGTCCCGAATTCGTGGGCCTCACCATCGCCGTTCACAACGGTAACAAGTTCATCCCCGTGTACGTGACCGAGAACATGGTGGGCCACAAGCTGGGCGAGTTCGCGCCCACGCGCACCTTCCGCGGACACTCCGGCAACAAGAGCAATTGATCATGGGACAGCGTAAGCATCTCGCCGCGAAAGCGCGCAAGGAAGCCATGAAGACCGTGGCCATCGCGCACCTGCGCAATGTGCCCACCAGCACCCGCCGCATGCGCCAGGTGGCCGACCTGATCCGCGGTGAGAACGTGGACAAGGCACTAGGCATCCTGCGCTTCAGCACCCGCCACAGCAGCCGCGACCTGGAGAAGCTGCTGATGAGCGCCATCGCCAACTGGGAGGCCAAGAACGAAGGCCGCAAAGCCGACGAGGCCGCCCTGAAGGTGACAAGCGTGCAAGTGAATGAGGCCCGTGGCCTCAAGCGCATGCTGCCCGCTCCGCAAGGCCGCGCCTATCGCATGAAGAAGCGGAGCAACCACGTGAGCCTGATCGTCGACAGCACTCAAGCCTAAGCCGAGAACAACGCACAATGGGACAGAAAGCACATCCGATCGGGCAGCGCCTCGGCTTCATCAAGGGCTGGGACAGCAACTGGTACGGCGGCAACGACTACACCGAGAAATTGGTGGAGGACGAGAAGATCCGCACCTACCTGATGGCCCGCTTGAAGAAAGCGAGCGTGAGCAAGATCGTCATCGAGCGCACCCTCAAGCTCGTCACCGTCACCATCAACACCGCGCGCCCAGGCGTGATCATCGGTAAGGGTGGCGCTGAAGTGGATAAGCTCCGCGAGGAGATGAAGAAGCTCACCGGCAAGGACGTGCAGCTCAACATCTTCGAGATCAAGCGCCCTGAGCTCGATGCCCGCCTCGTGGCCGACAGCATCGCGCGCCAGCTCGAAGGCCGCATCAGCTTCCGTCGCGCCATGAAGATGGCCGTAGCCAGCACCATGCGCATGGGCGCAGAAGGCATCAAGCTGCAAGTGAGCGGCCGCCTCAACGGCGCGGAGATCGCGCGCACCGAGAAGTACCGCGATGGCCGTGTGCCCCTGCACACCCTGCGCGCCGACATCGACTTCGCCATCACCGAGGCGCACACCAAGATGGGGCGCATCGGCGTGAAATGCTGGATCTGCCGCGGCGAAGTGTATGGTAAGCGCGACCTCAGCCCGAACGTAGGCCAGCCCAAAGGCGGCGGCCCTGCCGGTCCCCGCATGGGCGGCGATCGTCCTGAGCGCCGTGGCGGTGATCGCCGTGGTCCGGGTGGAGATCGCCGTGGACCAGGCGGTCCTGGTGGAGAGCGTCGCTTCGGCGGCGGTGGTAGTGATCGTCGCGGCCCTGGCGGCGGCGGTCGTGGTGGAAATAACCGTAATAGCTAAGAAGCCATGTTGCAACCGAAGCGCAGCAAGCGCCGCAATATGCATAAGGGCCGCATGAAGGGTCAGGCCCAACGCGGTCACCGCGTGAGCCTGGGATCCTTCGGCCTCAAGGCCATGGAGAGCGTATGGCTCACCGGCCGCCAGATCGAAGCCGCCCGTGTGGCGCTCACCCGCCACATGAAGCGCGAAGGTCAGGTGTGGATCAAGGTGTTCCCCGACAAGCCCGTGACCAGCAAACCCGCTGAGGTGCGTATGGGTAAGGGCAAGGGCTCACTGGACCATTGGGTCGCCGTGTGCCACGCTGGCCGGATCATCTTCGAAGTGGATGGCGTGCCAACCGCCACGGCCAAGGAAGCACTGCGCCTGGCCGCACAGAAACTGCCCATCCCGACCAAGTTCGTGATGCGCGAAGACTACGACGGCCAATAAGCGAGCGCCATGAAGAAGAAAGGACTTGAACTCAACGACCTGACGATGCAGGAATTGCAGGATAAGCTGCAGGAAGAGCGGGGCGCGCTCACCAAGCTGCGCTTCAGCCACACCGTCAGCCCCATCGAGAATCCCATGCAGTTGCGCTCCAAGCGAAAGGATGTGGCGCGCATCCTCACCGAGCTCCGCAAGCGCGAACTCGTAAACACTGCCAGCAAATGAGCACCGAGACCACTGTAGCCGCCACTGACCGCAACCTCCGCAAGGAGCGCGTAGGCGTGGTCACCAGCGATAAGATGAGCAAGAGCATCACAGTGACGGTAGAGCGTCGCGTGATGCACCCCAAGTACGGCAAGTTCGTGAAGCTCTCCAGCAAGTTCATGGCGCACGATGAGAAGGGCGAGGCCCATATCGGCGACACCGTGCGCATCATGGAGACCCGCCCGGTGAGCAAGCTGAAGCGCTGGCGTCTGGTGGAAGTGATTGAGCGCGCCAAGTAATCCCCGCACCCCTATGATCCAACAGGAATCCCGACTCAACGTGGCCGATAACAGTGGCGCCAAGGAGGTGCTCTGCATCCGCGTGCTCGGTGGCACCGCCCGCCGTTATGCGCGCATCGGCGACACCATCGTGGTCACCGTGAAGGACGCCATGCCCAACGGCCAAGCCAAGAAGGGCACCGTGCACAAGGCCGTTGTGGTCCGCACCAAGAAGGAGACCCGTCGCAAGGATGGCTCCTACATACGCTTCGACGACAATGCCGTGGTGATCCTCGACGCTGCTGGCGAGATGAAGGGCACCCGCATTTTCGGTCCGGTCGCGAAGGAGCTGCGCGAGAAGAAGTTCATGAAGATCATCTCCCTGGCCCCCGAAGTACTCTAAGCCATGCAGAAGAAGACGCACATCAAGAAAGGCGATATGGTCGTGGTGCTCGCAGGCGAGGACCGCACCAAGCAAGGGCGCGTGCTCGAGGTGAACCGCGAGCGCATGACCGCCATCGTCGAGGGCCGCAACATCAAGAAGAAGCACAGCAAGCCTTCCACCGCCAGCCCTCAGGGCGGCATCGTGGACAAGGAAGGCCCTATCCACCTCAGCAACCTCATGCTGATCGATGCCAAGACCGGCGAGCCCGGTCGCGTGGGCCGTCGCTTGGATAAGGAAGGCAAGCTGGAGCGTTACGTGAAGACCAAGAAATCCAAGGCCTAAGCCATGAGCTACGTTCCCCGGCTACGCGCCAAATACACGGCAGAGGTGACCCCAGCCCTCCAGAAGGAGTTCGGGTACAGCAGCCCCATGCAGGTGCCGCGCATCGTGAAGATCAGCCTCAACCAGGGCCTCGGCTCTGCTGTGGGCGATAAGAAAGTGGTGGAGAATGCCGTAGCTGAAATGACCAGCATCGCTGGTCAAAAGGCCGTGCCCACCGTTTCTCGTAAGGACATCAGCAATTTCAAGCTCCGGAAGGGCATGCCCATCGGGGCCCGTGTCACCCTGCGGGGCGACCGGATGTATGAGTTCCTGGACCGCCTCATCTCGGTGAGCTTGCCCCGTACGCGCGACTTCCGCGGTGTGAAGGCCACCGGCTTCGACGGCCGTGGCAACTTCACATTCGGCGTGAAGGAGCAGATCATCTTCCCGGAGATTGACATCGACAAGGTGACGCGCATGCAAGGCATGGACATCACCGTGGTGACCACCGCTGGATCGGATGAGGAGGCCAAGAGCCTGCTCACCGCGTTCGGCTTCCCATTCTCAGACAAGGAAAAGAAATAGAAACCGTACGGGCCGCGAATCCGAGGCCCCAACAACAGAGACCATGGCCAAGGAAAGCATGAAAGCCCGCGAGCGCAAGCGCGCACGCATGGTGGAGAAGTACGCCGCCAAGCGCGCTGCGCTGAAGAAGGCCGGTGAGTGGGAGAAGCTCCAGCAGCTCCCCGCGAATGGCAGCAAGGTCCGCATGCACAACCGTTGTCAGATCACCGGACGCCCTCGCGGTTACATCCGCTTGTTCGGCATCTCGCGGAACATGTTCCGGAACATGGCCCTCGAAGGCAAGATTCCCGGAGTAACCAAGACGAGCTGGTAGGGAGAGGCCTGCCTCACCCAGTAGATAGACCGCAAACGAAACGACCATGACCACCGATCCTATCGCCGATTACCTCACCCGCCTGCGCAACGCCATCATGGCGCGCAAGAAGGTCGTGGTGGTGCCCGCGAGCAACCTGAAGAAGGATATCACGCGCATCCTTTACGACAAGGGCTACATCCTTTCCTGGAAGGCCGAGGATGACGGTAAGCAAGGCCTCATCAAGATCGCGCTGAAGTACGATCAGCAGACCCGCCAGAGCGCCATCCGCGAACTGAGCCGCGTGAGCACGCCCGGCCTGCGCAAGTACGCCCATGTGGAGCAACTGCCCCGCGTGCTCAACGGCCTCGGCGTGGCCATCATCTCCACCAGCAAAGGAGTGGTCACCGACAAAGAGGCGCGCGCGCTGAACGTGGGTGGCGAAGTGCTCTGTTACGTGAGCTAAGAACACATTGCCATGAGCCGAATTGGAAAAGCGCCGATCGATCTGCCCAAAGGGGTGGAGGTCAGCATCAGCGATAAGAACCTGATCACCGTGAAAGGCCCCAAGGGAACCTTGGAACAGGCCGTCGACCCCGTGATCAGCATGAAGAAAGAGGGTTCGGTCGTGACCCTGGAGCGCCCAACGGACGCCAAGCCGCACCGCGCCAAGCACGGCCTGTACCGCGCGCTTATCGCCAGCATGGTGAAGGGCGTGAGCGAGGGCTATGTGATCGAGCAGGAACTGGTGGGCGTGGGTTACCGCGCCACCGCCAAGGGCCAGCAATTGCAGTTGGCGTTGGGCTATTCGCACGGCATCACCCTTGTGCTGCCTCCGCAGATCAAGGTGGCGGCTGCGCAGGAGAAAGGGAAGAACCCCATCATCCGCCTTGAGAGCCCGGATAAGCAACTCATCGGCCAGGTGGCCGCCAAGCTCCGCTCACTGCGCAAGCCTGAGCCTTACAAGGGCAAGGGTGTACGCTTCGTGGGTGAAGTGGTGCGTCGCAAGGCAGGTAAAGCGGCAGGCAAATAATCATTGAGCCATGGCATTCAGCAGGGAAGCACGCAGACAGAAGATCCAGCAACGGGTGCGCAAGACGGTGCAAGGCACCACCGAGCGCCCGCGCCTGTCGGTCTATCGCAGCAACACGGGCATGTACGCCCAGATCATCGACGACGTGGCCGGCCGCACCTTGGTGAGCGCCTCTTCATTGAAGGACAAGAAGGCCAACGGTATCGCGAAGATCGAGCAGGCCAAGGTCGTGGGCCAGGCCATCGCCGAGAAGGCCAAGGCCGCCGGCATCGAGAAAGTGGTGTTCGACCGCAATGGCTACTTGTACCATGGCCGCGTGAAGGCGCTGGCCGAAGCCGCCCGCGAAGCAGGCCTCAACTTCTGATCACATCAGCACATGTCCGAACCGAACATCAAGAAAGTCAAGAGCAGCGACCTCGAGCTGAAGGATAAGCTAGTGGCACTGAACCGGGTCACCAAGGTGACCAAGGGCGGCCGCACCTTCACCTTCGCCGCCATCGTGGTGGTGGGGAACGAGAATGGCGTGGTGGGCCACGGCCTGGGCAAGGCCAAGGAAGTGCAGGAGGCCATTGCCAAGGGCATCGACGACGCCAAAAAGAACCTGGTGAAGGTGCCTGTGATGAAAGGCACCATCCCGCATTCACAAGAAGGCAAGTTCGCCGGCGCGCAGGTATTCCTGAAGCCCGCTGCGCACGGTACAGGCGTGATCGCCGGCGGTGCCATGCGCGCTGTGCTCGAGAGCGTAGGCATCACCGATGTCCTTGCCAAGAGCAAGGGCAGCAGCAATCCGCACAATGTGGTGAAGGCCACCATTGAGGCGCTCACGAACATGCGCGATGCAATCCAGGTATCGCGCCAGCGCGGAGTGAAATTGGAACGCGTATTCAACGGATAACGACACCTAGCCGAACCAACGGCATACGGCCATGAGCAAGATCACCATCACACAGACCCGCAGCCAGATCAAATGCCCCCAGCGGCAGAAGGCCACCCTGAAGGCTCTCGGACTTGGACGCATCGGCAAGACCATCACGCATGAAGGCACCTCGCAGGTGCTCGGCATGGTGAACAAGGTGCAGCATCTGGTGAGCGTGAAAGCGGCCTGAACCCTATAGAGCGAACGATCATGGACCTGAGCAACCTCCAGCCCGCCGAAGGGGCCACGAAGAAGAACAAGCGCATGGGTCGCGGCCAAGGCAGCGGCCGTGGCGGCACGTCCGGCAAAGGCCATAAGGGCCAGAAGGCCGGCACGGGCTACAACCGCAAGCGCGGATTCGAAGGCGGACAAATGCCCTTGGCGCGCCGCCTACCCAAGTTCGGTTTCACCAACCCCACCCGCGTGGAGTACAAGGGCATCAACCTTGATGCCTTGCAGACGCTGGCCACTGAGAAGAACCTCACAGTGATCGATCCAGCCGTGCTGCGCGCCAATGGCCTCATCGCCCGGAACGACCTGCTGAAAGTGCTGGGCCGCGGTGAGGTCACCAGCGCCCTCAGCATCACTGCCCATGCTTTCAGCGCTACCGCGAAGGCGGCCATCGAGGCCAAGGGCGGAAAAGCCGAAGTGATCGCCACCATCGCCCCCAAGACTGAGGCATGAAGAACCTGATCGACACGATCAAGAACATCTGGCGCATCGAGGAGCTGCGCACGCGCATCCTCATCACGCTGGGCCTGCTGCTGGTCTATCGCATCGGCAGCTTCATCATCCTGCCCGGCGTGGACAGCGTGGCCATGGCCCGCAACAGCGCAGGCGGCGGCGGCATCGCCGAGATCCTTGCCATCTTCACAGGAGGCGCCTTCACACGCGCGAGCATCTTCGCGTTGGGCATCATGCCCTACATCAGCGCATCGATCATCATGCAGCTCGCTGGCATCGCCATCCCGGCGGTGCAGAAGAAGCAGAAGGAGGAGAGCGGCCGCCGCCAGCTGAACCAGTGGACGCGCTACCTCACTATCGCCATCTGCATGGCGCAGGCCCCCGGCTACCTGTACACGAGCATCGAGCAAGGAGCCGCTCCGCTCGATAACCTGGGCTGGGTCTGGGGAAGCGTCTTCATCCTTACGGCCAGCACGCTCTTCGTGATGTGGCTCGGCGAGCGGATCACCGAGCGCGGCTTGGGCAACGGCATCTCGTTGATCATCATGATCGGCATCCTCGCGCAATTGCCGCAGAGCTTCGCACAGGAAGTGGTGGGTCGCATGGGCCCTGGCGGCGGTGGCCTGGTGCTGCTGCTCGTTGAAGTGGTGCTCTGGGTGCTCATTATCGCAGGCTGCATCCTCCTGGTGCAGGGCACACGCCGCATACCGGTTCAATTCGCCAAGCGCGTTGTGGGCAACAAGCAGTACGGCGGCGTGCGCAACTACATCCCCTTGAAGGTGAATGCGGCCGGCGTGATGCCCATCATCTTCGCTCAGGCCATCGTGCTCATTCCCATGTACATCGCCCAGGCGCCGTTCCTGAGCGAGAGCGTGCGCAACTGGATGCAGACCGCTACCAACAGCCAGAGCTGGGGGTACAACATCGCCCTCTTCCTAATGGTGGTGGCCTTCACCTACTTCTACACCGCCATCACGGTGAATCCTAACCAGATGGCCGACGACATGAAGCGCAACGGCGGCTTCATCCCGGGTGTGAAGCCCGGCAAGGCCACGGCCTCGCACATCGATGAATTGCTATCGCGCATCACCCTGCCCGGCGCCATCTTCCTCGGGCATGGTGGCCATCCTCCCTGCTTTCGCGGGCATGATGGGCATCAAGCAGGGCTTCGCGCAGTTCTTCGGCGGAACCTCATTGCTGATCATGGTGGGCGTGCTCTTGGACACGCTGCAGCAGATTGAAAGTCATCTCTTGATGCGCCATTACGACGGATTGATGAAGAGCGGGCGGATCAAGGGCAGGAATCAGGGAGCGGCCTACGGCATGGCTGGGTGAACCATGGGGAGCAAACCCCTGGTGAACCTGAGCGATGCGGAGATCGCGGTGTTGAAGGAGAGTTCTTTGCTTGTTGGCAAGACCTTGGCGGAAGTGGCCAGGCGCATCGGCCCCGGTGTCACCACCGGCGAACTCGATCGCATGGCCGAGGAGTTCATCCGTGACAACGGCGCAGTGCCCGGATTCAAAGGGCTTTACGATTGCCCCAGCACCTTGCTGATCAGCGTGAACGAGCAAGTCGTTCACGGGCTGCCCGGTGATCGTGCGCTGAAGGAGGGCGATGTGGCCAGCGTGGACTGCGGGGTGCTGATGAACGGGTTCTACGGCGACAGCGCATACACCTTCATGGTGGGCGAAGTGGCCGAGCCCGTGAAGCGCCTGTTGCGCGTTACGCGCGAGTGCTTGGATCACGGCATCGCAGCGGCGGTCGAGGGCAATCGCACCGGCGACATCGGCTTCGCGATACAGCACCATGCGGAGAGCAATGGCTACGGCGTGGTGCGGGAGCTGGTCGGTCACGGCGTTGGGCGCAAGCTGCACGAGGCCCCCGAAGTGCCCAACTACGGACGGCGCGGGCACGGCGTGAAGCTCACGCGCGGGATGGTGCTGGCGATCGAGCCCATGATCAACATGGGCGTGAAGGAAGTGCGCCAGCTCACCGACGGATGGACCGTGGTGTCGCGCGATGGGAAGCCCAGCGCGCATTATGAGCACAACGTGGCCGTGCGGGCCGGGAAGGCAGAGGTCTTGTCAACCTTCAGTTACATCGAGGATGTGCTGAAGAAGAAAGGTGAATCAATCACCGTATAGGGGCGAGCCACGGCTGGCCCAGCGCGGTGAACAGGAAGGATAGGGAACGAACGAGAAAAGGAACGAACGGAAGGAGATGAGCAAGACGGGGACCATTGAGCAGGACGGCGTCATCAAAGAGGCGCTGAGCAATGCCATGTTCCGCGTGGAGCTCGAGAACGGTCACGTGATCATCGCCCACATATCGGGCAAGATGCGGATGCACTACATCCGGATCCTGCCCGGCGACAAGGTGAAGGTGGAGATGAGCCCGTACGACCTGAGCAAGGGCCGCATCACCTTCCGATACAAGAGCTAAAGAACCAGAGCACCATGAAGGTCAGGGCCTCACTCAAGAAACGCTCCGCGGACTGCAAAATCGTCCGCCGGAAAGGGCGCCTCTACATCATCAACAAGAAGAACCCCAAGTTCAAGCAGCGTCAAGGCTGAGAACACAACCGAACGAGCATGGCACGTATCGCAGGCATCGACCTACCCAAGACCAAGCGCGGGGCCATCGGCCTCACCTACATCTACGGCATCGGCCGCAGCAAGGCGCTGGATATCCTCCAGGCAGCCGGTGTGGATCCCGACACCAAGGTGGACGACTGGACCGATGATGAGCAAGCGCGCATCCGCCAGCACATCAACGAACAGGTGAAGGTGGAGGGCGCCCTCCGCAGCGAGGTGCAGCTCAGCATCAAGCGCCTGGTCGATATCGGCGCATGGCGGGGCCAGCGCCACCGGAGCGGCCTGCCCGTTCGCGGCCAGCGCACCCGCACCAACAGCCGCACCCGCAAGGGCAAGCGCAAGACCGTGGCCAATAAGAAGAAAGCGACCAAGTAGGGGCGCATCATGATGCGCCCTCTCTTGGGCGCGCGTGAACCAACCCCGACCAATCGAAACGACAATGGCAAAGCAGCAAGAAGGCAAAGGCGGCGCCGCCGCTGGCAAGAAGAAGAAGAAGAAGGTGGTCGTGGAGGCCTTTGGGCAAGCCCACATCCAAGCCACCTTCAACAACCTGATCATCAGCCTCACCAACAACAAGGGCGAGGTGATCAGCTGGTCCTCTTCAGGCAAGCAGGGCTTCCGCGGAAGCAAGAAGAACACCCCCTATGCGGGCCAAGTGAGCGCCGAAGAGGCCGCACGCGAAGCCTTCGAATTGGGCCTGCGCAAGGTGAAGGTGTTCGTGAAGGGACCTGGCGGTGGACGCGAGAGCGCCATCCGCGCGCTGCACAACAATGGTGTGGAGGTCACCGAAATCGTCGATATCACCCCCATGCCCCATAACGGCTGCCGTCCACCTAAGAAGCGCCGCGTATAAACCCAATCAACCTGTAGGGGGCCACCGGACGGCGGACCCCGTTGTTGGTGCGGGAACACAAGGCCGCACCCAAAACGAAAGAACATGGCACGATACACAGGACCCAAGACCCGGATCGCCCGCAAATTCGGCGAAGCGATACTCGGACCCACGAAATGGATGGAGCGCAAGCCCCATGCACCCGGCCAGCACGGCCTCACCAAGCGCCGCGGCAAGCAGAGTGAATACTCCACGCAGCTGAAGGAGAAGCAGAAGGCCAAGTACACCTACGGCATCCTCGAGCGCCAGTTCGAGAAGATGTTCCATGCCGCGGCCAGCAAGAAGGGCATTACCGGCGAGGTGCTGCTGCAGCTCTGCGAGGCGCGCTTGGATAACACGGTGTTCCGCCTCGGCGTTGCGCCCACGCGTCGCGCCGCACGCCAACTGGTGAGCCACGGCCACATCACTGTTGATGGTGGCGTGGTCACGATTCCCAGCTACACGCTGCGCCCCGGCCAGAGCGTGGCCGTGCGCGAGAAGAGCCGCGCCCTGGAGGCCATCACCAATAGCGTCTCGGTGAACAGCCGCCGCTTCGATTGGCTCGAATGGAACCCCAACAGCCTCAGCGGCAAGATGATCACCATGCCTGAGCGCGCGCAGATCCCGGAGAACATCCGTGAGCAGCTCATCGTGGAATTGTACTCGAAGTAAGCGTGACACGTTCCGGCTGCCAGTTGTCAGGCAGTCGGTGATTTGAATGGACAAGGACTGACAACGGACAACGAACAACCAACAACAGCAAACCCACATGCCCATCCTCGAATTCCAGCGCCCCGACAAGGTCACCATGATCGAATCCGACGAGAAGCGCGGCATCTTCGAGTTCCGCCCCCTCGAGCCCGGATACGGCATTACCATCGGCAACTCGCTGCGCCGCATCCTGCTCTCCAGCCTCGAAGGCTACGCCATCACCAGCGTGCGCGTCGAGGGCGTTGACCATGAGTTCAGCACCATCAAGGGCGTGATCGAGGACATGACCGAGATCGTGCTCAACCTCAAGCAGGTGCGCTTCCGCCGTCAGCTCGAGGACAGCAGCAGCGAGCGCGTGAGCATCACCATCAGCGGCAAGGACAGCTTCACCGCAGGCGACATCGGCCGCAGCACCACCGGTTTCCAGGTGCTCAACCCCGACCTGGTGATCTGCCACATGGAGCCTAGCGTGAAGCTGCATATCGACCTCGTGGTGGGCAAAGGCCGCGGCTACGTGCCCGCCGACGAGAACAAGGTGAACGCCCCCATCGGCACCATCTTCATCGACTCCATCTTCACGCCCATCAAGAACGTGAAGTACACCGTGGAGAACACCCGCGTGGAGGAGAAGACCGACTACGAGAAGCTCACCATCGAGGTGGTCACCGACGGCAGCATCAGCCCGAAGAACGCCTTGCAGGAGGCCGCCAAGATCCTCATCCACCACTTCATGCTCTTCAGCGACGAGCGCATCAGCCTCGACATGGAAGAGCGCGTGCAGGAGGAGAACTTCGATGAGGACAGCCTGCACATGCGCCAGCTGCTCAAGACCAAGCTTGTCGATATGGACCTCAGCGTGCGCGCCCTCAACTGCTTGAAGGCAGCCGACATCGAGACCCTCGGTGACCTGGTGAGCTACAACAAGAACGACCTCTTGAAGTTCCGCAACTTCGGCAAGAAGAGCCTCACCGAGCTGGAGGACCTGGTGGAGAACAAAGGCCTGAGCTTCGGGATGAACCTGGGCAAATACAAGCTGGACAAGGAATAACGTGTACGGGCGCGTCATGACACGCCCCAACGACAACTGAAATGAGACACGGAAACAAGAACAACGCGCTCGGCCGCAAGAAGGCCCACCGCGACGCGCTGCTGAGCAACATGGCGATCTCGCTCATCGAGCACAAGCGCATCGAGACCACCTTGGCCAAGGCCAAGGCCCTCCGCCGCTTCGTGGAGCCCATCATCACACGCAGCAAGGATGATAGCACCGCCAGCCGCCGCATGGTCTTCGCCGATCTGCAGAACAAATCGGCCACCGCCATCCTCTTCCGCGACGTAGCCCCCAAAGTGGCGCAGCGCCCCGGCGGCTACACGCGCATCATCAAACTGGGCAACCGCTTTGGCGATGCCGCTGAGATGGCCATGATCGAGCTGGTGGATTTCAATACGATTTACACCAAGGAGAAGGGCTCAGGCGCAGAGGCGAAGAAGACGCGCCGCAGCCGCCGCAGTCCCGCTGCCAAGAAAGCCGAAGGAGACGCGAAGCCGGAAGCTGGCACTGACGAAGCGAAAGCGGAGTAAGTCCGACAACAAGCTTTGACTGAAGAGGCGCTCGCAAGGGCGCCTCTTCGCGTTCGTTCGCAATCAACAGCTGTTCATGATCAGTGACCAGCGCTTCACGTTGCGCCGGTATCTTCGCCGCCGCTCGCAACCATGCTCATCAGCCAGCGCCCCGAAGCCCTCCTGCTCCTAGCGGATGGAACGCTTTTCCGGGGCCGTGCCATCGGGGCGCCCGGCATCACGGTAGGGGAGATCTGCTTCAATACGGGCATGACTGGCTACCAGGAGATTTTCTCGGACCCGAGCTATACCGGCCAGATCATGACCATGGCTTCGCCGCATATCGGCAACTACGGCGTGAAGGCGGGGGAGGAGGAGAGCGGCGCCCCAACCATTGCCGGCCTTGTGGTGAAGAAGTACAGCGAGGTCTGGAGCCGATCCGGAGGCACCGGCTCGCTCGATGATCACCTGAAGGAGCACGGCATCGTGGGCATCAGCGATATCGACACGCGCAAGCTCGTGCGACACATCCGCGACCATGGTGCACAGAATGCGTTGATCAGCAGTGGTGAGATGGATGTGACGATCCTGCGCGCACGCCTGGCCGCAGTTCCGAGCATGGAAGGCTTGGAGCTGAGCAGCACCGTGAGCACCAAGAAGGCTTACCAGGTAGGCGCCGCCGATGCGGCATTCCGCGTTGCGCTCATCGATTTCGGCGTGAAGCGCAACATCGAGCGCTGCCTCGTTGAGCGCGGTTGCCTCGTGCGCGTGTTCCCGATGGCCGCGGTTCTTGAGGAAGTCCTCGCATGGAAACCCGATGGCATCATGCTGAGCAATGGCCCCGGTGACCCTGCCGCCATGCCAGCCAGTGTTGAGCACGTGAAGGCTGTCGTGGCCAGCGGACTGCCCGTCTTCGGCATCTGCCTCGGTCATCAGCTGCTGGCGGAGAGCATGGGCATGCGCACCGAGAAGATGCACCACGGCCACCGCGGCATCAATCACCCGATCAAGGACCTTACAACCGGTCGCGACGAGATCACCTCGCAGAACCACGGCTTCGTGGTGAATCGCTCCGATGCGGAGGCGAATGCTGCGATTGAGATCACGCACGTGCACCTCAACGATGGTAGCGTCGCCGGGTTCCGCCTGAAGGACCGGCCGGTGTTCAGCGTGCAGTACCATCCGGAAGCCGGTCCGGGCCCGCTGGATAGCCGATACCTGTTCGATCGTTTCGTGGAGCTCATGAAGCAGCACTCGCTCGCTGAGCGACCTGTAGAACAGAACGCATGAGCGCAGCGCCTTTCCACTTTCACCTTTCCACTTTCAACTTTTCCTCATGGGCCTGATCGCCAAGATCCACGCACGCGAGATCCTCGATTCACGCGGCAATCCCACCATCGAAGTCGACGTGTGGGCCGATAGCGGCCATATGGGGCGGGCAGCTGTCCCCAGCGGTGCCAGCACAGGCGCGCACGAGGCCATGGAGCTGCGCGATGGCGACAAGAAGCGCTATTTGGGCAAGGGCGTGCGCAAGGCCGTGGAGCATGTGAATTCCACGCTCAACACCGAGCTGCATGGCGCGCTCATCACCGATCAAGCCATGATCGACAAGGCCCTCATCGGCCTGGATGGCACGCCGAACAAGGCCAACCTCGGCGCGAACGCCATCCTCGGGGTGAGCCTCGCAGTGGCCAAAGCTGCTGCCAATGAATTGAACCTTCCGCTGTACCGCTATGTGGGCGGAGTGAATGCCTGCACCTTGCCCGTGCCACTGATGAACATCCTCAACGGCGGCGCGCATGCCGACAACAAGGTGGATGTGCAGGAGTTCATGATCATGCCGGTGGGCGCGAAGCGCTTCAGCGATGGACTGCGCATGGGCGCCGAGGTGTTCCACGCGCTGAAATCGGTACTCAAGAAGAAGGGATTGAGCACCAACGTAGGCGATGAAGGCGGCTTCGCTCCCGATCTTCCTAGCAATGAAGAGGCGCTGAAGCTCGTGATGCAGGCCATCGAAGCTGCGGGCTACACCCCCGGCGATGACATCGTGCTCGCGCTCGATTGCGCCAGCACCGAGTTCTACGACGCGAAGAAGAAGCGCTACACGCTCGAGAGCACCGGTGATGTGCTCACCAGCGATGAGATGGTGGCGATGTGGGCGGATTGGGCCAAGCGTTATCCGATCGTGAGCATCGAGGATGGTATGGCCGAAGACGATTGGGCCGGCTGGAAGAAGATGACCGAAGTACTCGGGAGCAAGGTCCAGCTTGTTGGCGACGACCTCTTCGTGACCAACACGTCGCGATTAGGCGAAGGCATCGATAAATGCATTGCGAACAGCATCCTCGTGAAGGTGAACCAGATCGGTACGCTCACCGAGACCATCCAGGCAGTGGAAATGGCGCACCGCGCGAAGTACACCAGCGTGATGAGCCACCGCAGCGGCGAGACCGAGGACAGCACCATCTCCGATCTGGCCGTGGCCCTTAATTGCGGCATGATCAAGACCGGTAGCGCCAGCCGCAGCGATAGGATCGCCAAGTACAACCAGCTGCTTCGCATCGAAGAGCAGCTAGGCCCTGCGGGGATCTATCCCGGCAAGAGCCTGCGGTACGTTAGCTGAACACAGTCCTGGTGATGGACCTCTTCGTGACGCACGAAGCGGGTGCCCCTTTGCGTTGCATGAGCAAACCCATTCGCCATGCTCCGCACCGTCCACTTGCTCTGCGCTGCCGCAACACTGCCTGCGTCCTCGCGGTCCGTTGATCTGGGCCCGGCCCTGCACGCCGGTGAAGCGCGCATCACCGCCACAGCGCTTGGCGGCCATAGCGGACATTGCCTCCGGGTGGAAGCCGAGAACCTCACCGCGCGACCAGTTACGCTTCGCATCCCCAGCGGTTGGCGCTTCGGGAGCCGTGACAGCACCCAGCAGGATCTATTAGTGGTGGGCGATCAGGTGCTGGCCTTGGCACCTCATGGTCGCGCAGCCGTTGCCTGCCGCGCCTTCTGCTGCGAAGCGGGCGATGCAAGCCCCGCATTCGCCAATGCCTTCGATGAAGGCCGCTTGGCCGATGAGCGCCTCGTGAAGCTCGCGCAGCACCTCGCCGCAGCGAGTTATCCGGAGCACGCCATGCAGCAAGCCGTGTGGACCGTTAGCAACGACAATCCGATCAGCGCGGTCGATGCGGATGATGGTGCTGCCACGCTTGCGCTGCGCCAATACCTCTCCGCGCTCACAGGCAGGCCCGTGCCGTGGTACACCACCGCATTCGCCACACCTGCAGAAGGACGCGCCTTCGACCCTACGCCCACGCGCATCACCGGCCGCGTCGATTTCCAGCAGCGGCATGCTGGCGTGCTCAGCATCGTGGTGAAGGACCATGAGGGCAGAACCATCCGTGTGATCGATGAGGGCCGTGACCTGCGCCAAGGCAAGTACACCATCGATGTCGAGATTACCGTGCGCGGCTGGCCGCCCGGGCGCTACGCCATCTGTTTCGCTGCCGATGGCGTGCTGCTGAAGAAGGAGGAGTTCGAGGTATAGGCTATTCGATGATGAGCTTCCCCGCTCGCTCATGGGCTTCATTCATCGCCACGAAGCGCAGGTGATACGCCCCGCGTTTCAAGCCCTGAACTTCTATCCGCGCCTGTTCTCCATTGATCGGCTCCCAGCGCACGAGGCGTCCGCGTGAATCGAGCAACTCGATCACTCCTTGCACGGGCCGGTCAGCGCGCACAATGACGAAATCATCTGCGGGGTTCGGCATCAAGGTCCACGCCGTCGGTTCAGCGCTGATCTCGCCGATGCCCACCGCGCTCTTGCGCCAGGCAAAGCAGTACTCACCTGCGCGCAGGCTGTTAATGTCGATACGGCCCTGGCGATCGGTGACACTGCCCAAGGTGTTGAGCGTCTGATCGGGATGGAGGACCCACGGCCAGCCGGGGCCTTCGCGGTAGAGCATCACCAAGCTATCCTCGCGAAAGGCCAAGCCGGCGAAGTCCTGCATCAGGCCGCTATCGAAGGCAATGGCAGGAGCGGGCCTGCCATCGTAGGTGAAGCGCCCACTCAGGCTCGCAGTCGCAGGCATGTTGCCGACGATGCGCCAATAGCGGTCTGGAGAGACAACAAAAGCGAATGACTCTTCCGCCTGGTCGTCCGCTGCCACCCAATACTCTTCAACCCGCACGCTGAATGGCGATGGCGTACTGTTCACCGTGAGCCGCATGTCGCTGTTGGTGTAAACGCGGATCGTTGGTCCGCTGAAGGTCTCTGCGTCGAAGGTCTTCGCCATGCTGATGCGCTCATCGGCATTGAGTACGGCTGCAATCGGCGAGAAGGGGGGGGAGCTCGTTGCAGTTGAATAATCATCGCCGAGGAGCACGGGTTCCGGGTGGGACCAGAGCGAACCATCGGAATTCACGAAGGAGAGCGTGAAGGGGACGTTGTGGTAGGGCTGCGCGGGGCCTCGTTGCTTCTGCTGGAAGGTGACCACGACGGGAAACGTGCCGTTGGGCTGCTGGGCCTCCACATTCAGGCTTTCCACTTCGAATGCCGCCCAGCCTGGCTGCTGGATCCAATCGGTGAAATAGTCGGTGAGGTCCAGGCCGGTGACCTGATTCAGGTGGTCGCGCAGCATCTCCGTGTTCACATGCTCGAAGGCGTAGGTGTCGAGGAAGCTGGTGAGGCCCACGCGGAAGAGGCTGTCGCCCATGTAGGTGCGAAGGGTGTGCAGCACATCAGCGCCCTTGTTGTAGGTGTGCTGGCCGTAAGTCCATTCCTGCGGCATTTCGCTCAGCGCCCACCAGCCTTCATCATCGAGGTGCGCGCGCAGCAGCATGTTGCGGTGGTTGATGCGCACGGTATTCCGGTAGGCGTCCGGGCCATTCACTTCTTCGAGGAAGAGGTAGGCGAGGTATTCTGCGAAACCCTCGTTGATGTACATCTCCTCAGCGCGCTCACAGGTGACGAGGTTGCCGAACCAGTGGTGCGCGAGCTCATGCGCCATCACGTCCTGGTAGGAGAGCGAGCCATTCGCGATGGACTGGGGGTAGTGGATGCTGGTTGCGTGCTCCATGGCGCCTTGCGGGGTGAGCACATAGCCGACACGATTCCAGCGGTAGGGTCCGAACCATTGCTCGAACCGGTCGAACGCGCCTTGCAGGTTGATGAAGGAGTTCTTCATCGCGGTGGTGTCGGGCGCGCGGGCCACAAGGGTGACAGGGGTCTCTTCGGAAGTGATGCTCGTGAGGGTATCGCGCACCACGGCATAGTTGGCGGCTGAAACCGATGCGAGGTAGCTGGGGATCGATTCATCAAGCCGCCAATGCCGCGTGATGGTGCTGGCCGTCGGCTGCGTTTCGCTGAGGAGCTCGCCGTTGCACCAAGCGGTATAAGGCGCGGTGGTGGTCACGATGAATTCGTAGCTGCTGCGCTCTGTGAAGTTGTCGGCGCAGGGGAACCAGGCACGCCCGTAGGAGTGCGGCACGCTGGTGAAAGCCACGCCCAGGTTGTAGAGGTAAGTGCCTGTGGTGTAGAAGCCGCCGAAGCCACTGGGGTCGAGCGCGGGGTCGCCGCTGTAGTGAACCGTGAAGGTGATGGTGTCAGCAGGGGTGAAGGCTTGCGGGAGCTGCACGCTCAGGTCTATGCCGGAAAGGGTGAAGGGGAGGAGCGCGCCGTCCATCAATATGGAATCGACGTTGAGGTCAAGCAACTGCAAGGGCAAGGTCGAAGGGCCGACCTCCCTTGGCGTTGCAGTGATCGCGCATGCGCCGCTGATCAGATTCCCTTGCGTGAGGTCGAGCGTGACGCGCTGATGCAGGATGTCCCACGGCCAGAGTGCGAAGCCACCGCCTTTGGCCGCTCCGTGCGCGGCATGCTTCGTGGTTTGACAGTTGTGCTGGCCGGCAGCGGTCAATGCCATCAGAATCGGCAGGAAAGCGGTGCAGCGCCGAACGATCCGTGTTGGCTTGTTGTTGGGAAGGAAAGGCATGGCCCAAATGTACCCCCGTCAGGCAAGGGAAGTCACCAGCGACTGCCCTGTTGGGATTCCTACATTTGAACGGCCTTCTCGGGCCTGGAACACATGAAGCCGAGCACCGAACTGCACGACCTGATCAAGTCGCTCACAAAGTCGGAGAAGCGATTCTTCAAGTTGCACAGTGCGCTGCAGTCGGGTCCGAAGAATTACCTCAGGCTCTTCGAGGCCATCGATAAGCAACCTGTTTACGACGAGGATGCGCTGAAGCTTCAATTCGCCAAGGAGATCTTCATAAAGCACCTACCCTCGGAGAAGAATCACCTCTACAAGCTGATCCTGAAGGCTCTGCGGGCTTACCATGCCGAGGGCTCGGTGAGCGGCATCCTGAAGCAGGAGATCAAGAACATCGAGATCCTTTACCAGAAGGCCCTCTATGCCGAGTGCAACAAGTTGCTGCATCGCGCCAAGCGCATTGCCAAGGAGAACGAGCGCTTCTACTACCTCTTCGAGCTGCTCAACTGGGAGAAGATGCTGCTGGAGGAGGCCTATGAGAGCGGCGAGTTCACAAAGGACCTCGATGCCCTGATCGAGGAGGAGCGCGAGGTGATCGAGAAGCTGCGCAACCTGGCGGCCTATCATATCCTCTACAGCAAGATCAATTACGTGTTCCGCAGCGGGGGCTACGTGCGCACGGAGGAGGAGCACGCCATGGTGGAGGAGATCAGCGAGCACCAACTCATCAAGGGCAAGAACACCGCCTTGTCGCGCCGCGCGGCCACCATATGCTTCTACACCCAGGGTTTCTGCCAATGGGCGAAGCGCGATTGGCGCACCAGCCTTGAGAAATTCCTGCGCGTGAAGCAGATCCTTGACGAGAACCCGCTGATCAAGGCTGACCTGCCCAAGCGCTATGTGCGGACGCTGCACTACATCATCAATGGGCAGATCGAGCTGATGGAGCTCGACGCCGCCCGGGCCAACATCGCCTTGATGCGCGCGCTTCCCGAGGAACCGGGTTTCAGCGGGATCAGCATCGCCACGCAGGTCTATGTCGCGGGCACCATCTGCGAGCTGCGACTGCTCGATCGCAGCGGCGAGCATGCGCAGGCAGTGGAGATGGCACCGGAGTTCATCGCGGGCATGGAAGCCTTGGGCGAGCGACTGCACAAGGAGTACGCGCTTGAGTTCCAATGGTGCATGGCTTGCGCCTACTTCGGCGCGGGGCAGGTGAACAAGTCCTTGGCCTGGCTCAACAAAGTCCTCAATGACAATGAGACCACTTTGCGACAGGACATTTTCACCTATGCCAGGCTCTTCAACCTGGTGGTGCACTACGAGCTCGGCAACTACGACCTGCTGGCCTACATCGTGCGGAGCACGCAGCGATTCCTCGATAAGCGGCAACGGGCCAATGGGGTGGAGGTGGTGCTCATCGATGGCATCAAGAAACTCGCTCGAACCACGGACGCCGCTCAGAAGCGTGAGCTGTTCAAGATTCTGCACGCCCAGCTCGCTGAGCTCCTCAATGATCCCAATGAGCAGCTCGTGCTGAAGTACTTCGATGTACTGGCATGGGCAGAGGCGCACGCCACGGGCGAGGCCTTCAGCGATGTGGTGCGCCGGCGCGCGTTGCGATCGGCCTGATCACTTGCGCTCGCTCAGCATCGGCATCACCTTCACCACCTTGAACTCGGTGCGGCGGTTGGCCTGGTGCTCTTCCTCCGTGCAGTCCACATCGTCCTTGCAGCGGTTAACGAGCTTGCTTTCGCCATAGCCGCGCGCGCTGATGCGTTCAGCCGGTACTCCCTTGCGGATCAAATAGTCCATTGCACTGCGCGCGCGTGCATCGCTGAGCACCAGGTTGTACATGTCGCTCGCGCGGCTATCGGTATGCGAGCCCAGCTCGAAGCTCAGTGCGGTGTTGTCGATGAAGAGCTGCGCCACTTTGTCGAGCTCCTGCGCAGCATCCGGACGGATGTCCCACCTATCGTAGTCGTAGTAGATGTTCTCGATCACGATCGGCTTGTCCACCACGACGCGCTGCATCCGGAAGTCTTCCGTGTAGTTGCGGCTGATGCGTTGCTCCATGGTGCTCACCTGTCGGCGCTCGGTGAAAACGCCGTCCCTGCTGGCGAGGACCTCATAGAGCTTGTCAACGGTGAGCGGAAAGCTCACGTGGCCATCGTCGTTGGTGAAGAGGGTGAGCGGTTCCGGCTGGGTCGGCTCCAACAGGCGCACCTCGGCACCGGCCATTGGGGAACCGTCCTCTTCGTCGAATACGGAGATGTTGAGCACGAGGGTGGGGTCATTCTCCTGGATCCGGTAAATGCCATCTCGGCCTCCGCGGTTGCTGCTGAGGTAGCCTTTCCGGTCGTCGAGCATCACCAGAGCGAAGTCGTCGTGCCGTGTATTGATCGGGTAGTTGAGGTTCTCCGGCTGGCTCCATTCGCCGTTGTGCTGCACAGTGCGGAAGATGTCGAGGCCGCCCAAGGAGCGATGCCCGTTGCTGGCGAAGAAGAGCGTGTCGCCGCGTAAAGTGGGAAACATCTCATTTCCGGTCGTGTTCACCGTAGTCCCGAGGTTGCGCGGGTAGCCCCATCCGTCATCGGTGCGCTCGCAGGCGTACAGATCGGTTCCACCAAAGCCCCCGGGCATGTCGCTGATGTAGTAAAGCATGGATCCATCCGCGCTGAGTGCAGCATGGCCCGCGCTGAAATCCTCGCCGTTGTAGGCGAAGGAGCTCACCTTGCCCCAGCGGCCATCAGCCTGCAGCTCAGCGCGGAAGAGCATAAGGTGGCTAGTGCCCTGCTCGTCCTTGTTCAGTCTGAAGCGGAAGTAGTCACTACGGGTGAAGTACATGGTGCGGCCATCGCTGCTCAGAACGGCGGGGCCTTCGTGGAAGCGGCCGTTCACTTCGCCAGGCAGGGGTTTCGCAATGCCTGCCATGATGCCTTCGCGCGCCTCCACGGTGCAGAGGTCCAGGAAGGCTTCACCGTTCCATGGGTTCGGCTTGCCCGCAGCCTGAGTGCGCTCTGCGGCGACCAGCAGCTTGCTGCCCATGGGCACTGCGCTGAATGCGCTGCTCACGCCATCAATGTGCACAGGAACGATCGTGAAGAGCGTGGTGTCTGCGAAGAAGGCCCCCCGATCAGCGATGGCCAAGCCAAGCTCGCGCACAACGGGATCCTCAGGCCGCTCGGACAGAACACGTTCGAATTGCAGTGCGGCCTCGCCGGTGCGGTCCTGCATAAGGAGCATGCGGCCATGTGCGATGGCATCGTCGCCTTGCAGCGGCTGAAGGCGATCGGCGGCGCTGTACCAAGCGGCGGCTTTCGCGGGCTGGTTCAGCATGCGATAGGAATCGGCTGCGCGCAGCATGGCATCGCGATCGGCCAGGGTGTTCAGCGCGCGCTCATAGCGCGGCGCGGCTTCGGCATAGGCCATGCGCTCCCGGGCCTTATCGGCCTGTGCGAGCTGTTGCTGTGCGCAGCCGGCCAGCAGGGCGGAGGCGATCAACAAGTAGGGCTTCATCGTTCGCATGTCCATCAGAAGTATCGCGGTGTCTTGATGCGCACCAGGTCCTTGCCGAAGTCGATCCCGAGCATCACCTCATGACTGCCGCTTGTATAGTTCCGCAGCCTCGAGGTGGTCATGTCGTAGGCATAGCCGATGCGCAATTGCGGGCTGATCTGGTACTCCACCATGGCCACCAGCGCATCGCCGGTGCGGTAGCCCAGGCCGAGCCAGACGCGCTCGCGGTAGAGCACATTGCAATTGATGTCTGCCTCCACTGGTGCGTTGGGCGTGTACTTCACCAAAGTGCTGGGCTTGATGTCGAGGCTCTCGCCGAGGGGGAACACCTTGCCGGTGTGCAGGTAGTAGTGTTGCGTGAAGTAGTGGTCGAATCCGTCCGGCGCATCAAGCGTGATGCGGCCATCGGCAGCGTAGATCGTGGGCACGCTCAGCCCCACATAGCTGGTTCGGTCGTACCAGTAAAGGCCGAATCCGAACTTGCCCAGCGGTGCGTTCACGATGTCCTGCTGGTAGAGCGGATCGGCGGCATCCCAATGGCGCAGCTCACTCACGCGGGCACTGTAGATGGAAACGCCGGCGCGCAATCCGAGCGCCAGCTTGCTGTGCTTGCCTGCACGGAGGTGATAGGCGTAGTGACCGCTCAGGTCCAGGTCGCGGCTCACGCCGATTTGATCATGCACCAGCGAGAAGCCAAGGCCCATCTTGTTGTTCATGAGCGGACCGTCAATGGCGAGCATGCTGGTGCGAGGGGCGCCTTCGACCTGCATCCATTGGCTGCGGTGCAGCAGGCTGCTGCTGGTGTAGCCGTGGCTGCCTGCGTACGCGGGATTCAGGAACAGGCCATTGAACATGTACTGGCTCACCATCACCTCCTGCTGAGCGCTGGCGGCGATGGCCGCAGCGAGCGCTGCGAGGACCAGGTAAAGTCGTGCGTGCTTCATGAGCGTTGGCGTTAGCGGCGCAGGTCAACGTAGCCCTGCAGGGTGCGCTGCCCGTTGTTGATGCTGAGGATGACGAAGTAGGTGCCGTTGGGCAGCGGCTCTCCTTTGGCGTTGTCGCCAGCCCAGTCGTTCTTATAGTTGAGCTGCTCCATCACCGCGTTGCCCCAACGATTGAGCACGGTGAGCAGATTGCCCGGATAGGCATCGAGGCCCTGCACCACGAAGAAGTCGTTGTGCCCATCGCCATTCGGCGTGAAGCCCGTGGGCATCAATAGGTCGTTGGGCTCTTCGAGAGTGAAGGAGCGCGTGGCCGTGCAACCGTTGGCATCGGTGATGGTCACGGTGTAGGTGCCCGCCGGGAGGCCGCTCTGGTTGCTGGCGGTACTGCCATTCGACCACAGGTAGCTGTACGGTTCAGCTCCACCGCTCACCAGAAGGCCTACGCTGCCATCGTTTCCACCGAAGGCGCTCACTTCAAAGCCACCGGTGTAGATGCTAAGGTTAGCCTCAATGGTGATCGCGGCGCTCTCGGTTACAAACCACTGCCCGTTCCAGGCACAGCCGTTCGCATCGGTCACCGCAACGCTGTAGCTGCCGCCGCTTGCACCGAGGAGATCCTCGGCAGTGGTGCCATTGCTCCATGTGAAGCTGTACGGGGCGGTGCCGCTGAACACTTCAAGGTCAATGGCCCCTGTCGCGGCGCCATTGCAGAGCACATCGCTCACCATGGCCTGCGCAGCAACTCCGGGCGTGTTCGTGATCGTGGCGCTGGCCTGCGCGGTGCAGCCGTTGGCATCGGTCACGAGCACATCGTAGGTGCCGCTGCTCAGGTTGTTGAGGTTCTGTGAGATGCCACCGTTGCTCCAAGCAAAGGCATAAGGCGCAGTGCCCCCGTTGGTGATCAGGGCGATCGCGCCGTTCGCATTTCCGCACGAGGCCATCGTGGACTGTGCATCAGCGATCAAGGACTGCGGCTCAGTGAGGGTGATGCACGATTGCGCTGCGCACCCGTTCGCGTCAGTGATGCTCAGGCAGAAGGATCCCGCAGCGAGCCCTGCGATTTGTGGGTCGTTGCTGCTGAATCCGCCGGGACCCGTCCATTGCAGCGTGTAACCGCCGACTCCGCCCGAAATGCTCGCAGCAATGGACCCGTCTATCGCGCCTGCGCAGCTGATGCCGGTACCGTTTAAGTCCGAGGGCGTGAGCGTTGCGGACATCGGCTGTGGCGCATCGATCACATGGTCCTGCGTGATGGTGCAGCCGTTCATGTCGGTGATGGTCACGGTGTAGGTGCCGCTCGTCAAGCCGCTGAGGTCATCGTTGTTCGAGCTGAATCCGTTGGGTCCGTTCCACAGGACAACGTATCCGCCATTGCCACCGCTATAGCTCAGGTCGATGGACCCATCAGCGCTGCCAGCGCAATTCACGCCGTAGCCATTGTAGGTGCTGAGCACGGCGCTCGCCTGCAAGGCGCTGTCGGGCTGCGACAGGGTCACTATTGTAGCGAAAGCGCACTGGTTCGCATCCGTTACTACGAGCTCATAGGCGTAGGTGCCCGCTGGCAGATTGAAGATGTCCTCGCTGCTGAAAGCGAGGCTGTCGGGCCCGCGCCAATCGAAAACGTAAGGGCCGGTGCCGCCGGTGATCTCGGCATCGATCCATCCATCGGAAGCGCCGAAGCAGCTCACATTGGTCCCGCTGGGGTATACGCTTACGCTGAGTTGCGCATCGACTTGTGTGCTCGGCTCCGTGAGCGTTACGAGCGTGTCCATAACGCAGCCGTTCAGATCGGTAATGGTGATCTGGTATTCACCGGCTACGAGCGAATTGTTCACCAGCGAGGTGGAAGTGAATCCGCCCGGACCGCTGATGTCCACGGTGAAGGGGGCCGACCCGCCAACGGGCGCGAGCTCGATCACACCGCTGCTGTCGCCGAGGCACTGCAGGTTGTAGAGGCCATAGAAGGATACGTAAGTGCCGCTGTTGATCGGCGGCGGACCGACAAGCTCTGCAACGAAACTTCCATTGCAGCCGAGGGCGTCGTTCACGCTCAGTTGGTAAACGCCTGCCGCCAGGTTAACGAGGTCCTCGTCGGAGCTGAGGAAGCCATCGGGGCCGGTCCAGTTGAAGCTGAACGGAGCTGCGCCGCCGCTGACATCGAGATCGATGCTGCCATTCGAATCGGTAGCGCATGCGCTGCTCGTGTAGATGAAAGAGGCCGCCATCGGCTCGGGTGCGTTCAGGGTGAAGGCTTCAGTGCGCAGGCATCCGTTCGCGTCGATCA
This sequence comes from Flavobacteriales bacterium, assembly GCA_016705545.1. Classification (GTDB taxonomy): domain Bacteria; phylum Bacteroidota; class Bacteroidia; order Flavobacteriales_F; family PHOS-HE28; genus PHOS-HE28. The sequence goes on along the minus strand of JADIYA010000001.1, from coordinate 181,458 downwards.
CGGTCAGTTCGTAGTCGCCGGCATCCAGGCCGGTGATCGAGGGCTGCGTGCTCGCGAATCCATTCGGGCCCGTCCAGCCGAGGGAATACGGGGCCTGCCCGCCGCTGATGAGCGCCGATGCGCTGCCGTCGCTGCCGTTGCAGCTCACAGGGAATCCGCCCAGATCAGCGATGTCGATGAGCACATCAAGCACTTGCGGCTCCACCATCTGTACACTGGCGGATCCAGTGCATCCGTTGGCGTCCGTGGCGATCACGGTGTAGGCGCCGGCGCTGAGCCCGAAGAGCTGCGCATCGCTGCTGGAGTATCCATCCGGTCCGCTCCAAGCGAAGTTGTAGCCCTCCGTTCCGCCGGTGGCGCTGGCCGCGGCGCTGCCGATGCTGAGACCCGCGCAGGGAATGGTGTAGCCTCCAGTGAAGACCGTAGCCGTGATGCTCGCCGTTACCGGCAGCGGCTCAATCAGGTCGATCGACGCGCTCGCGGTGCATCCATGTGCATCCGTTACCAGCATGCTGTAGGCACCGGCAAGCAGCCCGGTCGGTGATGCATCGTTCGTGTTATATCCATTCGGACCGCTCCAGAGGAATGAAAGAGGCGCTTCGCCGCCGGCAACGTTCGCGGCGATGGCGCCATTGGCAGCACCGTTGCAGCTGGGCTGCTGCGAAACGGCAGCAACAGCCACGATCCCCTGTGGCTCATTCAAGGTGATGCTCGTGAAAGCTGCGCATCCATGTGCATCGGTTAGGGTCACACTATAGCTGCCGGCTCCGAGATTCATCAGGTCCTCGGTGCTGGCGCCGTTGCTCCAGGCGAAGGAGTAGGGTCCGGTGCCCCCGGTGGCGGTGAGGTCGATTGAACCATCCATCGCTCCTTGGCAGCTCACGTTGCTGTTGTTGATCACAGCGGCTTGCGCGATTGCCAGCAGCGGCGCCGGGGCCGTGAGCACCGCAAGGGCATTGGCTGTGCAGCCATTCGCATCGGTCACCACGACTTGGTATCCGCCAGGGAGCAGTCCGCTTATGTCCTCTGTTGATGCTGCGAATCCGAGCCCATCGCTCCAAGCGATGCTGTATGGGCCAACGCCTCCGGCGATGCTCAGGTCAATGGAGCCATCGCTTGACGAGGCGCATGAGATGTTCGTTCCATCGGGCCAGGCGAAGGCGGTCGCGTTTGCGCTCAATGCCGGCGGTTCGGTCAACGTGATGCTCGCGCTGGTACTGCATCCGTTCGCGTCAATGATGTTCACCGCGTAATCACCTGCGGAGAGCCCCGAGATGCTTGCCGCGTTCGAGTTGAAGCCGTTCGGCCCCGACCAGGCTGTTGAGTAGGGTCCTGCTCCTCCTCCGATGATCAGGTTGATCGCGCCATCGGATCCGCTGTTGCAACTCAAGCCGAAGCCATTCGCCGATGAGGCCATGGTGCTGGCCGTGAGCGCATCCGGTGCGGTGATGGTCGCTTGCAGCGTGAGGCTGCAGCCGTTGGCATCGGAGACCAGCACCGTATAGGATCCCGGCGCCAGGTTGCTGATGTCCTCGTTGGTACTCGCAAAGCCGTTCGGACCGTTCCAGCTGAAGCTGTAGCTACCGCTGCCGCCTTGTGCGCTGAGGTTGATCGCGCCATCGCTGGCCCCGGCGCACGTAGTGCCGAAACCGTTGTGGTCGGTTACGTTCAATTCAGCTTGAAGGCTGCCAGGCTGGGAGACGGTGTAACCGTTCACGTACTGGCAGCCATTGGCATCGATGATGATCACGATGTAGGTGCCAGCACCGATGCCGCTGATGTCCTGTGTGCTCGCGCTGAAACCGCTGGCCGAGCTCCAGATGTAGGAGTACGGCGCTGTGCCGCCAGCCACGGTGAGGTCGATGGCGCCGGTAAGGCTGCCTTGGCACGCGGCGGGCGAGATGGTCACGGAGGCGCTGATCGGCGCCGGTTGCGTGACCACGATGCTCGCGCTCACCGAGCAGCCCAGAGCATCGCTGGCCTGAAGATGATAGGTGCCGGGGCTCAGGTTGTATAGGTCCTCGATGCCATTGCTGTTGCCGAAGTCGTCGGACCACACCGGCGAGTAGGGCGCCAAGCCGCCACTGAGCGTGAGGTTGATCGATCCATTGTTCATGCCCGCGCAGGAGATCTGCGACGTGACGAACTGCGCTTGCAGTGGCGCGGCAGCTCCAAGGATCTCAACAGGGACGTACTTCTCGTGATCGCAGCCATTGTTGTCGACCACAAGGGCCATGTATAGTCCGGGCGCTAGGCCTGTGGCCGTGAGGCCCGTTTGCAGTGGCGTGGTGTTCCAAGTGATGGTGTATGAACCGCTGCCGCCGCTCACGTCGAGGGTGGCCGAGCCATCGTTGAGCCCGAAGCAGCTCTCATGGGTCACGCTCTCCGCATAGGCCCACACCTCGGACTGCGGGCCGCCGATGGTGGCATCGGCCTGCGCGGTGCAGCCGTTGGCATCGATTACAGACACGGAGTAGGTGCCTTGCGCCAGGCCAATGGCCGTGCTGGCCAATTGCACGGGCGACGTGTTCCACGAATAGAAGTATGGTGCCGTGCCTCCGATTGCTTGGGCTTGGGCCGACCCTTGCAAACCATCATGGCACAGCACATCGGCGGTGGCTGTGATCTCGACGCTTAAGGCTTGTGCTGGCGCGTTGATGGTGACTTCGGCTTGGACCGTGCAGTTATAGCCATCGGCGATGGTCACCGTGTAGTTGCCGGCGCCCATCCCATTGGCGGTGGCGCTGCTCTGAGGGGGCGCGCTGTTCCAAGTGAAGCTGTATGGCGGCATGCCACCCACGATGCTGGCCGTGGCGCTGCCATTCGTGCTGCCGGCGCATGCGGCGTGCTGAACATCACTGATTGATGCAACCAGTGGTGCGCTCTGCACCAGGGTGAATCCGCCGGTTGCATTGCAGCCATTGGCATCGGTAACACTGACGTTGTATGAGCCGGCGGCAAGCCCGGTGAGGTTCTGGTTGGAGCTGGTGAATCCATTCGGGCCGCTCCATTGCGTGGTGTATGGGCCTGTGCCACCCGCGATGCTCAGACCGATGGTGCCCGTGCTTGCGCCGTTGCAAGCGATGTTCTGTCCGAAAGGCAGAATCGATGGACTGAGCGTTAGGCCCAGGGGCGCTGGGCTTCCCACGTCGAACCCTTGTGTATGCGAGCAGCCGAATGCGTCGGTGACCACCACGTTGTAGCTGCCGGGGCCGATGTTCACGAGGTCCTCGCTGCCGGCGCTGAATCCATTTGGACCGGTCCACCAGTAGGTGTAGGGCGCGTATCCGCCGTTCACGCTGATGTTGATGGCGCCGTTGGTGCTGCCATCGCAGAGCGGCTGGGTCACCGTGCCGGTGATCGCTGGATTGCTCACGCGCACCAAGCGGCTGATCGAGCGGGAGCATGTGCCTTCTGAAATCACCACGGTGTAAGTGGTATTCACCGAAGGCGAGGCCACAGGATTAGGGCAGTCGGTGCAACTCAGGCCTGCAGCGGGGCTCCATGCATAGTTGGCGCCGCCATTCACTTGGAACTGCACGCCGCTGCCCAGGCAGATAGTCTGTGTTCCAGCCGGAGAGAGCGTTGCGATGAGTGAATCGGAGATGGCGAAGTCGATGGAGTCGATCACGAAGCCAGGGCAATTCGGGTTGCCCAGCAGCACATGCAGATACTCTGTCGGCTCGGCGGCTGCATCCGCGATCGGATTCACCGGTTGCTCAGCGAATGCCTGACCGGCGGGAATGGTGATCGTCTTGGCTGCATTCGGATTCACATTGCCGATGTCGCTGTAATCCGTGCCGTTCGTGGCCGTGCCTTGCAGGTAGTACTGCAAGGTCAATGGCGTGGGGCGCACCGGTTCGCGGCTGAAGCGGATCCAGCCGGGGTTACAGCCTTCAACCATGTCACCGCTGCCATTGAGGGTGCTCGTGCCCAGGGTGATCGTTGGGCTCTGGATGCGCTCAACGAACACCCAGCTATCGAATTTCCGGTCGCTCGCATCGGCCACCACGAGCTTCAGGTGGTAGCTCTGGCAAGGCTGCACCAGGCTGCGGGCCACGAGGCCAGTGGTATATCCGTCCATCTGCAGCTGCTGGCCTCCGGCGTTGTACTGGTAGTGCGCGCTGTTCTGGCCTGCATTCACGCTGTTGATCGCTACCGGAGCGCTCGTGCCCGGGATCAAGGCGATGTTGCGGTCGTTCCCGATGCCGGGGTCACCCGTTATGCCCGGCCCGCTGATGAAAAAGCCGAACACATCGTTGAATTGGGAGCCCACCCATTCGTTGTACTCCTCACTGCCGAAGACGAACTGGAAGCTGATGCTGTCGCCGCTCGGAATGATGTCGAACTCGAAGAGGCAAGCATCGCGCGTGCTCCTGCCAGTCACCGTATTGAGCAGCGTGCTGCCCGATGTGCCCTGCTGGAAGGTCCTGTTCTCTGCATCGTTGGGGCCAAGGGCATCGGTGATGCGTCCGCTGCTGAGGATCACGCCGCTCTCCAAGCCGAGCAAGCTTCCGGAGTAGCTGAATTCCCCAAAGCCCTGCTCATGGCAGGTGATTGAAGGGTTGCTGATCTGCACTCCTCGGCCACTGATGGACTCGGCCAGTTGAACCAGGTCCGTTTGCGGATTGACGGTGAGCTGTGCGCTTGTAATGGAGCCTGAAAGCGCGATGCCGACAACAAGGCCGGTGCGATGGAGGAGGTGCGTGCTCTTCATCGGGTTATCGGTTGCGGGCTTGAGCGCATGCGGCTTCAGCAGCCGCTCGTCCGTCGGTCAGTTCTTCTCGCTTTGATAGCAATTGCTGCGCATCCAGCAGGTGCATGGCGCGCTGTGCGGCAGAGCTCTTCGGTTCACCCGGCGCAGGCTCGAACACGAGCACACCGACCGGCACGCAGGCAAAGACCAATCTCAGGTCACTTCGGCCCTTGAGCTGGGCCTGCAAGGCGTCCCGATGCTCGTTGGTAAGGCCCTCAATCCGCACGGTGTAGGCACTCGCATCATGCGCTGACGATTGCGCCACGCATGGGGCTTGTACGAGGAAGAGGCTGGCGATTGCTACCGCGAAACCAAGGACGGCTATTCGATTCATGGTCCTGTCGTTCAGGTTCTTGCGAATGAGTGGTCCGCAGCGACCGGTCGTTTTCTGGGCGCCTTATACCCCGAGGGGTCCAGAAATGTTCCGCTCGCGGATCGATGGACCCCGGGCAACTTGACGCCGAGCAGGCACGGAAAAACGATGGATTCGGTCAGCCCCTCCGGGCGAGGAGCACGGCATGCAAGGCGATGCCGCCGGCTACGCTCACATTCAGTGAGCCGATTTCTCCGGACATTGGGATTCGCGCCAAGGCATCGGCCAAGCGCAGCACCGGATCGGAAATGCCTTCGCCCTCATCGCCCAGAACGATGACCAGGGGTCCGCTCAGGTCGGTTGCGTGCAGGTCAGCGCTTCCCTTTTCCGTCAATGCAACGACGCGCAGCCCATGCGCTCGCGCGCGGTTCAATCCTTCGCTCAGCCGGGATACACGGCACACCGGTTTCCGCATCAAGGCACCAGCGCTGCTCTTCACGGCATCGCTGCCCAAACGCGCGGTTCCTTGCTTGGGCACTAGCAGCGCATGCGCACCGAAGCACTCGGCGCTGCGTGCGATGGCGCCCAGGTTGCGCACATCGGTGACACCGTCGAGCGCTACGATCAGCGGTGTTTCGCCACGCTCATACGCCATCGTGATCACTTCATCGAGGTCTTGCTCATCGACAGGGCTGAGCAAGGCGATTACCCCCTGGTGCTCGGTCCTGGTGAGCCGGTCGAGCTTTTCCACGGGAACGGGCTGCCACGGAATGCCGCGCTCCAGGGCCATTGCGCGGATCTCACGGATGCCATCGCCGCCGGCCTCGCGGCGCAACAAGAGCTTTTCCACGTTCTTCCCCGCACGGATAGCCTCGATCACCGCGTGTGTCCCGCAAACCAGATCCTTGTCGCGCATGCTCGTTGTCTGATCGTGATGAGCTTGATCCTGTTCAACTTGCGGATTGACATTCGCCTGCTGTCCGAACGCCACCGCTTCATCTCAATTCTGGTACACCCTTCCGTTCCTCCAGCTCTCCACATTGCGGTACCAGGCTCCTTTCAATGTGGCATCACGCTCCAGCCAGAGATCGTTGTCGGTGAAGGCGCTCTTGCGCCGCACGAAGTTGAAGGTGAGGCTCATGATGTTGTTCTCCTCGCCATAGGTCCAGGTCTCACCGCGATCGCTGCGGTAGATGGTGCTTGGCGTGCCGAAGATGATATGCACCAATCCGCGGTCGGTGCGCCATCCTTCGGTGAGGGCGCTGAAGTGGCGATTGGCATTCTCGGCGCGTCCGTAATAGATGCGGATGGCTTCGCGCGCACGCTCGCGGTCGCCGGAGGCATCGATCCAGAAGCGTTCCACGGCCTTTCGCGTGTCCGCTTCTTTGCTGAAGCGCTCGAATTCCTGCATGCTGGTGATGAAGCGCAGGGGCTTCAAGAGGTCCTCGCCATGATCCACCCATGGGAAAGCCTTATCGAGCAGGAATAGGGTATAGCCCGGAGCGATCCCCGAGGCGAGTGAATCCATTGCGAAGTGATAGATGCCGGCCTTCATCGCAGGCAGGTCCAAGCGGCCGTTTGGATCAAGCGTTACACGGAAGCTGCTGTCTGGAGCAGGATCGTTCCGCTCGCGGGCTTCAGCGCTGAACACCGGTGTGGGCATGCTTTGGGGCATGGGGTAGCGGGAAGCGCGCAGTGTAGCGCCGGCCAAGGCCTCGTTGCGCAGGGCGATGGGTGCTCCGGCGGGCTGATGGTCACTGAAGAGCGGGAGGCCGTTGGCCGGGTCGATGGGCATGAAATGCTGGCGGGCCATGGCGTCGCGTCCATCCACGCGGATCAGCACGGCGCTCTCGTTGTCGCGATGCAGGTCGCGGGCCACCACCTTCACGACGAAGCTGGCACCGCTATTCCGGTTCATCGGTATGCTGCCGATGAGCTCGCGTTCTTCGGTGGGCGTGCTGCTTGCGTCCTGCACCAGGGTGCTGGCGCTATCGAGCAATTCCCGCGATTCCCAATTCGCGAAGCTTCCATAGGTGACGCGCGCGCGCGCCTTGAATGGGCCGCCGCCATCGGCTTTGTACAGCAGATCGGCGGTGTTCAATTTGAAGTAGAGCATCGAACGCTCCTCGTCCAAGTGATGCACGCGGGCGTCGAGGCGGATGCTGGCCGGCCCTTTCCCATAGACATGCACGAGGTTGTCGCGCTGCAGGATGGGCGCGCTGCCGCGGCATGAGGCGATCACGACGGCTGCGATGAGGTATGCGCGGACTGGGTGCCTCATGACTCTTCCCCGATGGATCGCGCGAGCAGTTTCTCGTTGATGGCCTTGTTGGTCTTCGCTCCGAGCTTCTTCACCAGCTCAACCTGGCGGATGAGGTTGCCGCTGCCGGTGCTCAGCTTGTTCATGGCGCCTTCGTACGATTCTTTCGCACGTTTCATGTCAGTGCCCACTTTCAAGAGGTCGTCGGTGAAGCCCACGAATTTCTCGTACAGGGCGCCGGCCCTGTCGGCGATCTCCTGATGGTGCTGCGCGATGCGCTCATTCTTCCAGATGCCATGGATGGTTCTCAAGGTGGCCATCAGCGTGGTGTGCGTCACCATCACCACCTGGCGGTCATACGCTTCCTGGAAAACCTCAGGCCGTTCGCGCAGCGCGAGGAGGAAGGCGGGCTCAATGGGCACGAACATCAGCACGAAGTCGACGCTCTGGACCCCGTAGAGCTTGGTGTAGTCCTTTTCGCCCAAGCCCTTCGCGTGCGCGCGGATGCTCTCGACGAAGAGCTTCATCATCCGGTCCCGTTCCGCATCAACCGCTGCCGCTGCGTAGCGTTCATAGTGCAACAGGCTCACCTTGCTGTCGATGATCAAGTGCTTGCCTTCGGGCAGCATCACCACCGCATCCGGTCGCAAGCGCGAGCCATCGGCCAGCGTGATGCTTTCCTGCATGGTGTACTCCTGGCCCTTCACCAAGCCTGACGATTCGAGCAGCTTCTCCAAGAGCATCTCTCCCCACGCGCCTTGGGCCTGCGAATCACCCTTCAGTGCACGGGTAAGGTCGCTGGCATCCTGGCTCAGCTTCTGGTTCTGCTCCACCAGCCGGGCCACCTCGCTCTTCAATGCGAATCGCTGCCTTCCTTCTTCGTCGTAAGCCTTCTGCACCTTTTCCTCGAAGTCCTTGATGCGATCCTGCAACGGTTTCAGGATATCAGTAAGGCGGCCCTGCTGTTGTTCATTGAGCTCCTTGCCACGCTGCGCAAGCAACCGGTTCGCGATGTTCTCGAACTCGGTCGACATGCGCTTCTGCATTTCATCCAGCTCGGCTTTCTGCTTTTCCAGCCGTTCCTGCGCGTGCTTTCCGCGCTCTTGCTCCGCTGCGAGGTGGGCGGCGAGGCTGGTCACCTCTATGGCGCGGTCATCGGCTCGTCTGGTCTGCTCTGCGAGCTGTGCTTGCACCTGCGCGAGTTCCGCTTGATGCGCCGCGCGGAGCGCATCGAGCGGACGGGCCTCTGCATGATGCGTCCGCCAGGCATTCAGCGCATAGCCCGCGATGATGCCGAGCAGGAGGCCGATGACGATGCCGGGAAGCATGGCCCCGAAGGTAGTTCGGGTGGCGCCCTCAATTGTCGAGGATCACCACGAGCGCGCCCACAGGCACTTCTGTGAAGAGGGCGATCACGTCAGCGTTGCGCATGCGTACGCATCCGCGCGAACTGGGCGTGCCCACCGACCGCTCGTTGGCTGTTCCGTGGATGTAGATGTACCGGTCGTAGCTGTCGAGCCCGCGGCCCTTGTTCACGCCCGGTTCCAAGCCATCGAGCCAAAGGATCCGCGATGTGATCCAATCCTTGTCCACGCCACTGAAGTCGGGGTCGGCGAGCTGACCGGTGAATTCGCGGTCCTTGAGTATGCCCAGCGGTGGGACGTCTCCGCCGTGCTTCTCTGCCACACGATGCAATCCGGTTGGCGTGCGGAAGCTGTCCTGGGAGCTTCCTAGGCCGTTGCTGCTGGTGGCAACAGGGAAATCCGCCAGTAGCAGGCCATCGCGCACATGGAACAGCCGCTGGCGCTGCACGGAGATGTACAGCAGGTCGCGCTGGCGGGGTGCATCGGGATAGCGCGCTGCCATGTATTCCAACAGCAGGTCCGCTATGCCTTGCCTAGGGTGCATGGCCGGCATGGGTGCTTGCGCAAGCAGGGTATCGACCAGCAGGAGGAATGGGATCAATAGCGATGCGCGCACGGCGCGAAGTTCAGCCGGCGCCGGTGTGGATTCACTCCGGCCACTGCTCATGCATCAGCTTCTCGATGTCAGCGAGGAGGCGGTCGGTCTCTGCTGAGCTGGTGCCATCGTAGAACCCGCGCAAGCGCCGCTGCGTGTCCACGAGCACGAGGTTCTCGGTATGCACGAAATCCTGAAGGCCGCCATCGCCTTCGTCGAGGCAGGCGAAGTAGCTGCGGCGCGCGAGCCGGTAGATCTGTTGCCGGTCGCCTGTGAGGAAATGCCATTGGTCGGGATCGGCCCCATGCAACGCGGCGTAGGCTGCTAGCACGGGCACGCTGTCCGCCTCGGGCGTCACCGAGTGGGAGAGGATCATGAGCCGCGCATCGCCAGGATAGGCTTGCTGCACGCGCGCGAGGTTCTTGGTCATCTTCGGGCAGATGGTCGGGCAGGTGGTGAAGAAGAAGTCCGCGACGATGATGCGCCCTTCGGCAGTGGCGAGGGTGATCGTATCTCTACGTTGATCGATCAGGCTGAAGTCGCTGATATGGTGCTCGCCCTCGGCCAGGCGCACATCGGCATCCACTAAGCGTGGGTTGATCTGCTTGGGATGGAGCACCGGTAGTGAATCGCCTGGCCTAATGATGAAGTAGCCAGCGATGATGAGCCCCGCGGCGATGGCCGAGAAGGCAGTGATGCGGAGCAGCTGCGGATTCACGCGCTCAAAGGTCGCGCAGGTTCACCGTATAGGTGAAGGAGCCGATCCATCGGTGAGTGGGCCACGCCTTGTCGCGCTCGCGGTCGTGAATGAGCGACGCGCTGATCGAATGGCCTTTCGACAGCTTGTATTGCGTACCGAACTGCCAGCGGGTGCCGAAGTAGGACCAGCCTTTGTTGCCGGCCCAGGTGAAGAACTCGACGCTGAGCTCCGGATCGAACTTCCATTTCGGGATGTTGTAGCCGAGCTGGAAGCGGTTGCGGAACACTTCGCGCTGCCCGCCCCATTCGATGAAGCTATGCTGATAGATGAAGCGGTACTCGGCAATGGCGCGGCCGAACTCCTTCTGCATTTCGGCCTGCACGATGCTGCGGTTGCGCAATCCTGGGGTTCCGTTGCGCCCTGCAAAGCGGTGCTCAAAAGCCAGGGCCAGCCATTTCTTGGGTTTGAAGCGCAGGTTCACGTCGAGGTAGATCTGCCGACCTGCGAAGAACACATCAGCGCTTCGGTACCCGAGCTCTCCGCGCACGCGGAACCGGTCGTAGCGCCTTCCAAGGAGACCGTGCAGCGATTCCGGCAAGCGTGAGGTCACCGCAGCTGAGACCCAGAGCTCCTGGCGCTGCGCTGGACGCAAGGGCTCCTGCGCTGCCGCTGCGTTGGCCAGCAGGACCAGCGATGCGAGCACGGCCTTGCGTGCACGGTGCAGCTTCATCGAGCTTTCAATAATTGCGGATGGTGATCGTCCCAACGTTCACTACTTGCTTGCGGCCGGTGATGGTCACATCGACGTACACGCCTTCCTCACCGCTCGGGCAGCTCTGGCATTCACTGATCGCGTACAGCCGGTAATCGCCTTTGCGCAGCCAAGCGAAGCGGAACTCTCCATTAGGCCCGGTCCGGGTATCGTCATCGGCGTATTCACCATCGCCATAGATGATGGCGACGCGCGCATCGGCGATAGGATAAGGCTGCCCTTGTAGAGAGGAACCGTTGTAGCGCTGCTCGTAAAGCAAGCCGCGGATCTCCGCACGTCCGCCTTCACCCGGCTCTTTGCTGCAGCTCACCAGCAGAGCGCTGCAGGTCATGGCGATCAGCCAAAGGTTCTTCATCATCGATTTCCTGTTAAGAGGCGGTAAATGTAGAGGCTGATGTGCTGCCATTCCGGGTGTCGCCAAAGCCCGGTCCAGGCCCGATTGCGTGCAGTGTTGGTTGCTTGATAAGAGGAAGCCCCTCCTTACGGAAGGGCTTCCATTGTGCAGGGCCAAATCCTAAGTCAGCCGATAGGAACCTCCCTTCCTATCCTATCGGCCTTCGGCTTGGTCATGCAAACGTCCACGCAAAGCACGCCGCGCGAGAGACCGCTGATCAGCTTTGCCATGGGGTACGGGCAAACCAACTCTGCTAATGAGCCGCATATCAGGCCCGAACCGGTCGTTCCGGGTGTCCAAAAAGTGGGTGCATTCATCCGGTCACGCGAAGTGAGCATCTCTGGCAGAGGTGGTTCATGATCGGCGTCAACTGGTTGCATGATGCCGAACAGGATGGCGGATGACGGTTGAGATCATTTGTGGAAAAGAAAGGGAAGCGCCTTGGCCCATGAGGCCACAGTCTGATACTTTGCCCCACGAACAGCGAAAGAGCCCAAGCCCGAAATGACCTTCACTGCACAGATTGACGACCTGACCACAGCCCTGCGCCACACGCGTTCGCGATTGCTGGCACCAGTGGATCCCTTCCAGAACCAACTCCCGCGCGATCCGGAAATCTTCATCGAGGACACGCTCTATTACGTGATGGATCAATGGGCGGCGGACCTGCGAGCTCAAGGCATCGTGCTCGAAGAGGATACCGCTTGGGCCGACGCAAAGAGCCATTATCCGCGCTACGTGCTGCGCATGGCTGGCGGGAATGCGGTGCAGCTGCACTTCACCGGCGAGTACCCGCAATCGCTCTTCTTGAGCATCAGCAAGGGATTCCGCAACGGCCAGCAGTTCAGCGATGCGCGACACCTTCAGATCGAGCTGCCCATCACTACGGATGCGAATGCCCTGTTGGCCAGCTTGCTGGATGGCTTGAAGAGCGCGAACGTGTGATCGCGCCTTAGGATCATTCGTCCCACACCTTCACGCGGCCTTCCTTCGCCGCATTCGACTTCGCGCCGTGCAGCAATGCACCCAGGCCCCGGCTCGGAGGTGGCGCCGGTGATCGAGCCAGCACGCCATCGTTGAGCAGGTAGAAAGCCGGCAGGCTCACGATGCGCCAATCGTCACGCAATTGCTGCTCCGCTTCGGCATGCAGCCAGATGAACGACATGCCGGGACGCTGCTTCACATAGCGCCGTGCGACGTCGAGCTCGCTGTCCAAGGCGATCGCGATCACCTGCACAGCATCGCCGTATTCCTTGTGAAGGGACTCCAGGCCTTGGAGCTCCTGATCGCAATACGTGCACCATGCTGCAGTGACCACGACGCACACCGGTCCCTTCATGAGGCTGTCGAGAGAGGCACGGTGCCCGGCGAGGTCCTGCAAGCGCACGGGTGGCAGGGCTTCGCCAACGTGCATGGCTGTGAGGTCCCAGTATGCGTTGGCCGCGATGCGCCGATGCTCCAAGTGAAGCGAGGCTTCTGACAATCGCTTGAGGATCGCCAGCGCGCTTGCCTTCACCACGGATGGCCCATGGAACTGCTGATGCAACAGGTCGATGAGGACCAGCTCGCAAAGCCGATCGTCCTTGAGGAAATCGCTTCGTGCCAGCACGGCCTTCAGGCTGTCGGCATCGGCCAGGGCATAGGCGCGCATAAGCGCTGGGCCATGCAGCCGCTGAGCCAGCGCGAGCTGCTCGGCGAAAAAGCTGCGGATGAAGCGTGCGTATTCCGGGTTGTCGTATTGGACCGGCTTCCCGCTGATGCAAGCCGTGAAGAGCTCCGTCTCGTTCACGCGCGGGCCGTGGCGCAATCCCGCGAAGCTGTAGGTGAGGTACCGATCGAACCAGGGGTCCTGCACATCTCGGTAGAAATGGCGGACCCGCAGCTCAAAGCTGTCGATGCGCGCCTTGCTGAAAGCGGGCATCACGAAGAGCGTGGGCGGACGACGGACGGTGTCCGTTTCCGTGGCTTCCTTCCTGACCACAGGAAGGGCCTGCATGCCGGCTGCCTCGTCCGTGGCGAGATCCTCGGCGACAAATCCGTCGATTCGTGAGTTGAGGTCGCTGGTGAGCGCGTTGATATCGAGCGGATCGAGGTCGTTGAAGAGGAGCTCGGTGCGCATGGTGCCGCTGACCGTCCGAGCGGTGCGGGCATCGGGCGGATTGAGCGTGACGCTGTAACGCGCACCGGGCCTCGCATACAGATCGCCATGCACATCGCCGATGCGGATACGCAGACGTGAGGTGCCGGTCACTTCCCCGTGGAGCTCTGCGTTCCCGCTAGCGTCCAACAGCGCACTGCTGATTCGCACCGCGCGCAGGGTGTAGAGGTCATCATAGCGGTACAGCTGCGCCACCAGGCCCGGGTAGGCTGGCGCCTGAAGCCGAACCACGGTTTCTTGCGCCCAGCCATTCAGGACACCAAGGACATAGCAGATGGCGATGACCCTCTTCATGGCAGCTTCGTCAACACTCCCGGAGGAACCAACGCGGAAACATCGGCGCCATTGGTCAGCAGCTCCCGGACAATGGTGCTGCTGATGTGCGCGTGCTCAGGAGCAGATGGCAGGAAGATGGTCTCCACCTCAGAGAGATTCCGGTTCATCAGTGCGATGCTGCGCTCATAGCCATGGTCGGTGCTGTTGCGAAGGCCGCGGACGATGTAGCCGGCGCCCACGCGCTTGCAGAGGTCAACGGTGAGGCCGGTGAATGAAACCACTTCCACTTTCGGCTCCGAGGCGAAGGCCAGGCGCGCCCAAGCTAAACGCTGTTCCTCCGTGAATAGCGTCTGCTTCATGCTGTTCACCCCAACGCCGATCACCAGCTTCCTGAACAGCGGAAGCGCGCGGTGCACGATGCTCACATGCCCGATGGTGATCGGGTCGAAGGTGCCGGGGAAAACGGCGATGGGGGCTGTCATGTTGAGGCGTCGTTGGCGGTTCCTGTTTGTCCGAAGAAGCTGAACTGCACCAGTCCGTAACTGCGCTGTGATCGGAATCCGGACAGGTGCATCAGGCTCACCCGTTCGGAATGCTCTACGATGAGGAGCCCTTCCGCGCCGAGCAGCCCTTGCTCCTGCACCAAGGTAGGCAGCCGTTCGATGCTCTCCATCGCGAAGGGGGGGTCGGCGAACACGATGTCGAACGGACCCATCGCCGAGCGCAGGTAGGTGAACACGTCAGCGCGCACCCGGTGCCAGCGCGATTCGCCGAGGTCTTCCGCCAAGCGGCCCATGTAATCGTGCAGTCGCCGATCGCTCTCAACGCTCACGACTTCATCTGCGCCTTGTGAGAGGAACTCCAATGAGATGTTGCCCGTGCCGGCAAAGAGATCGAGCACGCGTACGCCAACCAGCGGCACCTGATTCCGCAGTACATTGAAGAGGCCTTCCTTCGCGTAGTCGGTGGTGGGCCGGGCATCGATTCCCGGAGGAGGATGGATGCGGCGGTTGCGGTATTTGCCGCCTATGACGCGCATGCGAACTGCTCGAGAAGGGCCAGCCAGCGCTGTGGCGCCGTGCCCGGCTCCTCGACATGGCCGTTCCATGGGGCAACGGCCGCACGTGAATGGTGGAAGTAGCGCTGAAGCAGGTCCTTCTCGTGTTGCGAAAGGTGCGTGCCGCCGTAGCAGAGATCAAGGTCAGCTGGTCGGATGCCGCTACCGTCGGCGGCTAGCAAGGCGTAATACAGCACATCCTGCGAGCTGCGAGCTGGATACGAATTGCACAGCAGCAACCGGCCGTGATGGGCAACGGCGCAATCAAGCCGGTCGTGCCCGCGGTGGGTCAGCAGCACAGGGCCGTCAGATGAGCGGGCCAATGCGCCGCGCGCCATCAACGATTGCATGGGCACTGGCCGGGCGCTGGGGAAGCGGTCGAGCACAGTGCGCTCCAGCTCGTCGTCGTGCAGGTAGACGCAAACAGCCCCCAGGCTCTCGACGGCTTCCGTGCGCATGGCACCGGTCGGAAGGCCCCCGTGGACCAATCTCAGATGCTGTGCCTCTGTGCCCGGCATCAGGGCCGATTCTGGAACGAAAGCGCTCCACTCCGGCAAAGTCACGAAGCTGGTCGCTATCTGCTGTACAGGCAGCGTATCCGCATCCAACGCTCCATGCCCATCAGACCAATGCAACGCCACAGGCTCTCCACTGTCCACGTCGTGGACGCACCAGGCGCACTGGGTATGGTTGATCAAGATGCTCAAGTGCCAGGCCCTATCGCGGGAAGGCGCATAGCGCGGCGCGCTCCAGCCACCGCTCTTCATGACCTCACTCGCGCCAGTTGCCGTCGTCGGTGGGCTTCTCCATGCTGCCGAACTGCAAGGTGTCGCCGGCCACCAAGGGACTCGGGTCCTTGCAGAGCAGCACCGGGGCATTACGTCCGCTTACGGCCAGCATCCCTGCCTTCAGGATGAAGGGTTTGCTTGTGACGGGCGAGTAGATGAAGCTGTCAGGGCTGAACGGATACACGCGCCCCTCCAGTGCCTTTCGCGTGCGGAAGGTGCTGTCGAGCACGCTCACTTGAATGGTGTCGCGTACGATCAATCCGAGCTCGAGCGCCTTCACTTCCGTTAGCGTGTCAGGCACCTGGCCAATCGCGCGGATCACCGGGTAGGTGCCTTGCTTGACGAAGTCCCGAAGGACCTCCAAGTTCCCGGTATAGGCCCCGTTCGCCAGCTTGTACTTCCGTTGCGCTTCCCTGACATCGGTGAGGGCTTGCTTGATCTTGTCGTCATAGGCGCGCTTGGCTTCGCGTGATTCGATCTCACTGGCTACCGACCGGTAGTTGCGGAAAGCGAGGAACAAGGCCGCTGCCGCGCAAAGCAAGCCGACCGCCACACCGGCTTTGCGCGATAGGATGCTCATTTGAAGCAGCAATGCCATCGCTCCTGTAAGCAGCGTGAGGAAGGCGCCGAGCTTCACCCATACATTCTGTCCATCCATCACAGCCAGGATGAAAACGATGCCGCCGAGGATGATCAACAAGACGGGAAATATGTAGCCGCCAATGCTCTTCATGGTTGTAAGGGGTCTGCGAGGCGGCCAAAAGTAGGATAATTTCACCCCATGCTGCGGCGCGTTCGCTAGCTGCGGAGCGCCGTTTCCCGTGAAGATGCCGCACCAACAGAATGCCGGGCACTTAGCCATTGCTGAGCGCGTGCGCGAAGGCTTGGGGCATGCGCCAACAGGGGGGCAGGAGCGCGCGATCGACGCGATTGCACGGTTGATTGCCACGCCACAGTCCAAGGCCACGTTGATCTTGAAGGGCTATGCTGGCACCGGAAAGACGACCCTGCTCGGAGCCGTGGTGGTCGCGCTTCGGAAGCAGCGCATGCCAGTGGTACTGCTCGCACCCACGGGCCGTGCTGCCAAAGTGCTGGCGGCTCACTCGGGCAAGGATGCGAGCACCATTCACCGGCGCATCTACCGTGTGGGAGAAGAGGCGGATGGTTTTTCCCTTGGCCTGGCACCGAATAAGGAAGCAGGCGCGCTCTTCATTGTTGACGAAGCGAGCATGATAGGCGGACCTTCCGTGGATGAGGGCTTCGGTTCGCGCGACCTGCTCAGCGATCTGCTTGAGCACGTGTTCATGGCTCCTGATTGCAAGTTGCTTCTGGTCGGTGATCCAGCACAGCTGCCTCCGGTCGGGAGCGACCGCAGCCCTGCGCTGAGCGTTCAGGCCCTTCGGAGGATCGGTTTGGTGGCCGGCGCAGTGGAGCTCACCGAGGTGGTTCGGCAGGCTGAGGCATCGGGCATCCTGCGCAATGCAACTGATCTGAGGGCATTGCTCACGAGCGCCGCTCTTGCGCCAGCGTCGGTTCATCGTGAAGCAGGAGATACGATTCCGCGGTTCACCCCTTTCGCGGATGTCATTCGAACCGATGGCCATGACCTGCAGGATTCGCTGGAGAGCGCCTATGCCCGAGACGGCGACGAGGAAGTGAGCGTGATCACGCGCAGCAACAAGCGGGCGTACCTCTACAATCAACAGGTCCGTGCCCGTATCCATGGCTATGAAGAGGAGCTGAGCCCCGGCGACCGCCTGATGGTCGTGAAGAACAACTACCTGTGGGCAGGACTCAACGGGAAACCCGAGCTCATCGCCAACGGTGAACCGATCACCATGAAGCGATTGCACCGCACCGAGGAGCGTTACGGGCTTCGCTTCGCGGATCTTACCGTAAGCTGGTGGAGCGGCCAGGAGGAGCGCGAGCTTGAGGTGAAGGTGATGCTCGACACGCTGGCTGCGGAATCGCCGGCGCTGCCTTCACCGCGCATGAAGCTCCTGCTGCAGAGCGTTCGCACCGCCCATGCAGGCAAGCCGCGCCGTGAGCAGCTGAAGCTGATGCGTGAGGACCCTTACGCGAATGCACTTCAGGTGAAGTACGCGTATGCCGTCACCTGCCACAAGGCTCAGGGCGGGCAATGGCGCACGGTGTTCGTGGATCAAGGCTACATCACGGAGGAGATGGTTGACAACGAGTACCTGAGGTGGCTCTACACCGCTGTTACGCGGGCCACCGACCGGCTGCATCTGCTCAACTTCCATCCCCGCTTCTGGGGCGATCAGGATTGAACGCGGGTATCATCGGATCCACGTGACGTCGAGAGGCTCGGGCGCTGCAAGGCTGACGATATGCGCATCGCCGATCAGGAAGGTGCGCACGTGGTAAGCACCTGCGGCCATGTTCACGAGGTCTGGGTGCGAAGCGCGCATGGAATTCGAGCCATCCAGGACCCGCATCTCCTTCAGGTCCTCCATGATCCCTACTCCGCTGGCCTTCAGCACAGCTTCCTTGCGCGTCCAGAATTCAAGGAAGCGCCTCTTGCGCGCATGTTCATCCAGCGCCTGTAGAATGGCTACCTCTTCTCCCGTGAAATAATGCCCGGCGACGGCATCGTGATCCACGCGTCGTGTCATGGTCTCCAGGTCGATGCCGATGTCAACTCCTTTGGTGAAGCCCACGAGCACGGAATCCTTGGTGTCGCTGAAGTTGAAACGTACCGAATGTCCTTCGATGAACGGTTTGCCATGCGTGCCGCGGCCATAGCGGATCTCGCTCGGCTCCAGTTCCAATGCCGTCGCCAGGGTTTCGCGCAGAAAGCCATGACCAAGCACGAAGCGCTCGCGGTCAGCATCGAACCGGAAGCGATCAGCACGTGCGCGCTCATCCGGATCAAGCAGGTCGGCATAGTCGTCGGAACGGGTGCGCAGTTCCGCGATGGTAGCGAGCCATAGCCTCGCTTCACTGGTTCGCGGATGATCCGATTTTCCGGCCTGCCGATTGACGAGCTCGGTACGGGAGCAATGGAGCACGATCTCCAGGAATGCCATGCCGCGAAGAAAGGCGCGGATCAGCACTCGGCCTCCTCGAGCAGTTGGCTGATCAATGCCGTGAGCTCTCGAGAATTCGATTTCACGATTGACACGTGGTCGCAGTCCATCTCCCGAGTCACGAAGCGGCCTTGGGCAAGCAGGTACCAGCCAAGGTCTGCCGGGCCCCAACTATCTGCGGCGCGGATCAATGCCAGCCGACCGGAGTAGGGCCTTGGCCGGTACTGTGAAACGGCATGGCTGTAGGTCTGGATGATGTGGAAGTGGTTTAGTTTCCCCTTCAAAGGGATCCCATGGTTCAGCCGGTGCTCGACGATTTGGGAGATCATGCGGTCCTTGAGCACATTCAGGTAATTGCGGCCATGATCCATAGCATCCTGATGGAGTACTGGGGCATAACTGTCTATGACGATGAGCAACGGAGGTCGCTCGCCGGCTGCGGCCATTTGCTGTGCCATCTCAAAGGCCACCACGCCACCGAAGGAATAACCGCAGAGGACTACGGGTCCGCTCGGAGCAGCCGATCGCAGGTCGGCTAGATATCGTTCCGCAATGGCCTCTACCGTATTCAGCTGTATGCGCTGACCATCGCCGCCTTGATGCTTGAGGGCGAAAATAGGACGGTCCGAGTTCAAGAATTCCGGGACTTGCCGGCTGGCTTCGTCGCAAAGCACGAGTACCAGAGGCGTTCGTGATCCCTGGGTCCTCAGTTTGATCAGGAAGTTCCTAGGCAAGCGGGGTTCCAAGGTTTCAGGGCAAGGTACTCGTGCGGATTCCGACAGCGCACCGAATTAGACGAATTGCGTTCATGATGCGTTGTGAATGTCGGCAGGGGCCCTTCAGCCATGGGTAGCGTTGACCGTAGCAGGGGAAACGGTTGAAGCGGACTCCAGCGCATGCGCGAGTTCCTTCACATGGGGCTCCTTGATGATGCTATAGTGATCGCCGGGGAGCACCTTGACTTCCAAGCCGCCTTTCGCCAACGTGCTCCATCCCATCTCCTTCGGCCCCCAAGACCCCTCAGCCTTGAGCACGATGATCTTTCCCATCCACGGCTTCGGCTTATAGCCCAGCACTGAACTGTCGTAGGTGTCGATGATGTGGAAGTTGCGGAAGCGCGCTGGCACGGTGCCTCCATTGCGCAACGCACGTCGCACGATCCAACGGTAGATCGCGTTCTTCAGTGGCGTGTAGAAGCGCTTGTCCGATTTGATCGCTGCGGCGTGCAGTGCCGGTGAATACGTATCGATCAGCGCTAGCAACGGTACCTCATCGCCAGCCGCAGCCAGTTGCTGTGCCATCTCGAAAGCCACGATGCCACCGAAGGAGAAGCCGGTGAGCAGGTAGGGCCCTTTCGGCTTCGCCTGCTTCAACTCGCGGATGAAATGAGCGGCGATGGATTCAACAGTGGTGAATTCGATGCGCCTTCCGTCCTCGCCTTGGTGGAAGAAGGCATAGAAGGGCCGGGTGCTGCCAATGTACTTCGGGATGAAGTGGCTCGCTTCGTCACCATGCACGCAGAAGAGCGGGAGGCTATCGCCCTCGGGCTGGATGAGCGCAAGGTTCTTCCAGTCATGCGTGGCGCCCTCGCCCTTGAGCAGCTCGGCGAATTGCGCGATGGTGGGAGCCTCGAAAAGCGACTTCAGCGGCAGCGTCTTGTTGAACTGCTGTTCTACCTGCCCGAGCAACTGGATGCCGATGAGCGAGTGCCCGCCGAGGTCGAAGAAGTCGTCATGGATGCCGATATCCGTTACGCTGAGCACCTTGCGCCAGATTGCAGCGAGTGCGCGTTCGATGTTGTTGCGCGGCGCGACATGCTCAGCCTTGAGTGCGCTGGTCTGCGCGGCGGGTGCGGGCAATGCGCGGCGGTCCACTTTGCCGTTGGCGGTGAGCGGAAGCGCATCCATCACCACGAAGCCCGTGGGCACCATGTAGCCCGGCAGCTTCGCGCGCAAATGCTCGCGCACAATGTTGAGCAGTGCGTCCTGAGTGCCTTTGTGGGCCTCTGAAGGGACCACGTAGCAGGCGAGCTGCTTCTCACCAGGCCCATCCTGACGTGCAACGACAACCTTGTCATTCACGCCGGGCAGGTCGTTCAGCGCGTTCTCGATCTCGCCCAGTTCGATGCGGAAGCCACGGATCTTCACTTGCCCATCAGCGCGGCCGATGAAGGCGATGCTGCCATCAGCCTGCCACTTCACGATGTCGCCGGTGCGGTAGAGCTTGGCGCCGCTTCTCCCGCTGAAGGGATCGTCGATGAACTTCTCGGCTGTGAGGTCATCCCGCCTCCAGTAACCAAGCGCCACGCCGTCGCCGCCGGTGTATAGCTCGCCTTTGCGTCCCACGGGCACGGGGTTCCGCTGCTCATCGAGCACGTGCACCGTAGTGTTGTTCAGCGGGAAGCCGATCGGCACGCTGTCGGTGATGCTCGCTTCGCTGTTGATGGGGAAGCAGCAAGTGAACGTGGTGTTCTCTGTGGGACCGTATCCGTTGATGAGCACGTTGGGGCCGAGCGCCTTCAGCGCCTTCTTCACATGAGGCACGCTCAGCACATCGCCGCCAGTGAGGATGTGCTTCAAGCCGCGCAGGCGGTCGAGCTGCTCATCCGCCAGCATGTTGAAGAGGCCGACGGTGAACCACACGCTTGTGACCTTGTACTTCTGGATCGTTTCGCAGATCTCCGGCAGTGTAGGCTTCTGCTGCGCTTGTAGAACCAACCTGGCGCCGTTCAGCAAGGCGCCCCAGATCTCCAGGGTGCTCGCATCGAAACTGATGTTCGAAAGCTGCAGCCAGCAGAGGTCGGGGCCGAAGCTGACGAAGTTCTGTTCGCGAACGAGACGCACGATAGCGCGATGCGGCACAACGACGCCCTTCGGTGATCCTGTGCTGCCGCTGGTGTACATGATATACGCCGGCGCATCGGGCGAGACCTTCGGGACCGTTGCATCGCCGCCGACCTTCACTTCATCGAGGAAGATGCTCATTGCGCTGTGCTTCGGCAAGGCGTTCGCCAAGTGGCGTTGCGTCAGCATCACCTTCACATCGGTATCGCCGAACATGAAGGCGAGTCGATCCGCGGGATATGCGGGGTCGAAGGGCACGAAGCAGCCTCCGGCGCGAAGCGTGGCGAGCATGGCCACTACCATGTCGAAACTGCGGTCCATGCACAGGCCCACGGGCTCGCCGGGCTTCACACCCATGCCGATGAGCGCATTGCTCAACGCATGCACGCGCTGCTGCAATTCCCGGTAGTTGAGCTTCTGGTCGAGCAGTTCAACTGCGGTGCGGTCCGCATGCTTCGCGGCCACTTCATCGAAGAGGCTGTTGATGTCCACCTTCGGGTAAGCTGTCGCGCGGCCGTGCCACTCTGGCTTCGGCATCTGCTGCTCACCCACGAGTGCCGCATCGCTGATCAGGTCAGCGATGGTGGCCGAAGGCGCAGCGCTCACGCGCTTGATCAAGGCCACGAGCTGGTCCATCCAGCCACGCACCATGGCCTCATCGAAGAGGTCGGTGTTGTAGCTCCACTCGAGTGTCAAGTGCCCCTCGTTGCCGGTTGCGTTGAGGAAGAGCTCGAAGTTCTCGAAGGCGCGCGGGTTGCTGATGAAGCGATGCTGAAGGCCATCGAAGCCCACGCCGTCGTCCATGTTCATGTCGATGTTGAACACGACGGGGCAGAGCGGGATACGGCCGGACTCGCGGGGCACGTTCAGCTTCCGCAGCAATGTGCCGAAGGTGTACTTCTGGTTGTCGAATGCGTCGAGCACACCGGTGCGCCGGGCTTTCAGGTGCTCGATGAAGGGCTTCTCCTCGTCGATGCGGCTGCGCAGCGCGAGCAGGTTCACGCAATGCCCCACCAGATGCTTCATGCCCAGGTCGCTTTGGCCTGCAGCGGGCAGGCCCACCACGATGTCGCTGTCGCCGGTGAGCTTGTGCAGCAGCACCTCGAAGGTGGTCATCAGCGTGGTGACGAAGCTGGCGCCGCTGCGCGTGGCCACTTCTTTAAGGCCGCGCACCAGGTCCTGCGAGAGCAGGAGGTCGAGGCGATTGCCCTTGTAGGTCTTCTGCTTCGGGCGCGGACGGTCGGTGGGAAGGTCGAGGCGCGGGATGGGCCCTTTGTAGAGATCGAGCCAATAGCGCTCCACGGCAGCGTGCTCGGGACTCTTCGCGAAGTCGATGGTGGCGATACTATACTCACTGAAGGGGTTCGCCTCAGGGAGTTTTGGTGCGCTGCCATTCTTCGCGGCATTGTACAGCGCGCTGATCTCGGCCATCATGATGCCGAGGCTCCATCCGTCGCACACCACGTGGTGGCCGCACAGCCGAAGAAGATGCGCGTCGCTCGCGACCTTGATTAACTGCGCGCGGAAGAGCGGGCCGGTACGCAGGTCGAAGGGCGTGGTCATTTCCTTCTGCGCGATGGCATCTAGCTGCTTGCCGCGGTCTCTTTCGTTCTGTGATGACAGGTCCGTGAATGGCAGCTCGAACCGCACTTCATCGGTCACTAGCATGCGCGTGCCGCTGGCATTGAGCGTTGCGCGCAGTGATTCGTGGCGCTTCACCAATTCGTGCATCGCGCGTTCCAGCGCGGCGTGGTCGAGCGTCCCCTTCAGTTCGAGCGAAACGCTCTCGTTGTAAGCGCAGCTCGCGTCAACGCCCATCTCGGAGGCGGTGAGCACTTCGCGTTGCGCTTCCGTGGTAGGAATGGTTCGCTCAATCGCCGGTCCGGTGAAGGGGTCGAAGTCAACGGCGACGAATCGGGGTTCTTGGATGAACTTCTCCATTGTGCTCGCTCAGTTCTCGTCCGATTCAACCATGAGGTATTTGCCTTCACGCTTCGGATCAGGCACGAACCACGCGGGTTCGCCCTTGGGTGTTCGGCCCATGCGTGCGCCGGCCACCGGCGGCTCCATTGCGCTGATCACGCGCTCGCTCAGCTTGCGCACATGCCCGCCCAGCACACTGTTCACCGTGGGGATGGGATACGTGCGCTCCGGCATGAAGCCGCTTTCGCGCAGCTCCTTGCAGGTCTTCTCCACCGCGTTGATGATGAACTCGATGTCGGCCGCGGTGTGCGCCGTGGTGATGAAGTGCGGGAAATCCAGCACGTGCACCCCGTGGTAGCGCATCAACATGAAGAAGAGCTCGGTGTAGTTGACGCTCTCGTCGTACTTGGTCTTGAAGGCGCTGCCGAAGTTCACCCAGCGGTAGGGGAGCTGGTACTGATCGAAGAGGCCGTTCACGCGAGCGACCATATCCTCGGTCACCGTGTTCAGGCGCTCTTGCAGGGCTGGCCCTTCATTCTTCATGTACACCAGTGAAGCCTTCATCGCGGCCATCGTCAGCGGATGGCGAACGAAGGTGCCAGCGAAGTAGGTCACGCCTGCGGGAGGCACGCTATCATCGCCGTACTGCCAATGGCCGCCGTCAAGGGCATCCATCCATTCGCTCTTGCCGATCATGGCACCCACGGGCATGCCACCGCCGATCACTTTGCCGTAAGTGCCGATATCGGCCTGGATGCCGAACAGCCCTTGCGTGCCGTTCTGGTGCGTGCGGAAACCGGTGATCACCTCATCGAAGATCAGGGCGGTGCCGTTCTCCTGCGTGATGCGGCGCACCTCGCGGAGGAAGTCCACGGGGCGGAACTCCATGCGACGGCTCTGCACCGGTTCCACGAGCACGGCCGCTGCTTCGTGGCAACGCTGCTTGATGATCTCGAGGCTCTCGGGCGTGCCGTAGTCGAGCACGAGCATGTTCTCTACGGCCTGCGGCATGATGCCAGGCGCACCGGGGTAGCTCTTCTTGCTCTTGCTTCCGCGGATGATCACTTCATCGTTGATGCCGTGGTAGCTGCCGCTGAAGGAGATGATCAGGCTTCGGCCGGTGACCGTGCGGGCCATGCGCATCGCGCCCAGCACGGCTTCGGATCCGGTGTTGCAAACGGCTGCGCGTTCAGCACCAGTGAGTTCGCATAACAGCTTCGATACTTCCGCCGCGAGCGGGTGCATCGGGCCGATCTCCACGCTGGTGTCGATCTGCTTGTGGCAGGCCTCCTTGATGAAGTCGGGCATATAGCCGAACATCGATGAACCGAATCCACTGAGGATGTCCACGTACTCGTTGCCGTCGATATCCCATAGGTGGCAGCCGCTGCTCTTGTCCACCACCACTTGGTAGATGAGCTCCTTCGTCTGCGGCTTGAAACCGGTGACCACGCGCGGGTCGGCCATTGGCTTGCGGTTCTCTTGGGTGAAGGCCTTGCTCTTCGCGGTCTTCGCCACGTAGCGCTTTACGAAGGCATCGAACCACGCGCGCTGCTGTGGCGTCATGTCGTCGACCTTCTCCTTGCTGATGCGCGCTTGTGCACCGAAGACCTTCTTCAGCTCTGGCGCATCTTCCAGGGCATTCACGGCAGGCGCTGCGGCGGCTGCGGGTCGACCATAGTCGACCCCTGTGGCCGCGCCACCACCGCTCCAATGCGGCAGGATATGGTCCGCCAGCTTGTCCAGGTTCGGCAGCTCCTCGTTCAATTGACGGAACGAGATCTTCACGCCGAACTTCTTGCTCAACGATGTCGCCACCTGCGTCAGGAACAGCGAGTCGAGGCCCATCTCCAGGAAGGTCTCCTCGTTGCTGGCTTCGGCTAATTCAAGGCCTGAGCTCTCCTCCAGCAAATGCTTGATCTGTGCGATCAGCGATTCCTTGGGGGAAAGGTTCGCGTCGCCACTGTTCGGAACAGGGGCCTCGATCGTGGTGCTTGCAATGGCACGACCACCATCGGCCACCATCGCCACGGGATCCACCCAGTGACGGATGCGTTCGAAGGCGTAGGTCGGCATCGAGATGCGGCACCGTTCCTCGCGCTCGTAGAATTTGTTCCAGTCGATGTGTACACCACTTTGCCACAGGCCACCCACGGCTTTCAGCAGTTGCGTGAGCTCATTGCCGTTGCCTGCATTATCACCCAGCGAGGGTACGGCTGCTTGTTTCTTATTGTCGGTGCTTTGCTGGCGCGCGAGCGTGGTCGCCGTTGTGCGAGGACCCACTTCAAGCATCACGCGATCGGCATCCGTCCATGCGAACTTCACGGCTTGTGCGAAACGCACCGTGGCACGCAGGTGATCGCTCCAATACTTCGATGAAGTGGCCTCGTCGTCCTTCAGCCATTCGGCGGTGACGGTGCTGACGATCGGGATGCGCGGCGCGCTCAGCTTCACGCTCTCCACTAACTTCTTGTAAGGCTCCACGATGGCATCCATCATGGGGCTGTGGAAGGCGTGGCTGGTCACGAGCAGTTTGCAGGTGATGCCATCCTGCTCCAGTTCTGCCTGCAGTTTCGCGATCGCTTCACGCGGACCGCTGGCCACGCACAACTGCGGACCGTTGTTCGCCGCGATGCTGCATCCATCGGGGAGTTTCTTCAGCACATCCTCTTCCGCCGCTCGCACGCTGAGCATACTGCCACCGGGCAGGTCCTGCATCATGCGCCCTCGGTTTGCCACCAGCTTCACGGCATCCTCCAGCGAGAACACACCGGCCAGGCATCCTGCGGCGAACTCGCCGATGCTGTGGCCCATCATGGCGTCGGGCGTGATGCCCCAGTGCATCCACAGCTTCGCAAGGCTGTAGTGCATGGTGAAGAGCGAGGCCTGCGTGTAGATGGTCTGCTTCAGTTGCTCAGCGGCCTTCTCTTCTTCGCCGGCTTTCGGGAAGATGATGGCCTTGAGGTCGGTGCCGAGCTCTTTGCTGAAGAGTTCACAGGACTGATCGAAGTGTTGTTTGAAAACGGGCTCGCTCTCGCAGAGGTCGCGGCCCATGTTCACGTACTGCGAACCCTGACCGGGGAACATGAAGACCACGCCGGGCGCGGCTTCGTGCAGTTCGCGCGTGCCGATGAGCTGGGCATCCTTGTTCGCGATGGCCTCGACCACCTCACCATGGCTTCCGCCTACGATCAGGCGGCGGTGCTTGAAGTGGCGACGGCCTACTTGCAGCGTGTAGGCTGCATCCGCCAAGGAAGCCTTCGGGTGCATTTCGAGCCACGAACGGAGGTTGTCCGTCATGGCATCGAGACTGGTCTTGCTTTTGGCGCTCAGCATGAACAGTTGCTTGCTCCTCGATGCGCTGGAGGCAACGGCCACCGGTGGCTCCGCGAGGATCACGTGTGCGTTCGTTCCGCCCACACCGAAGCTGGATACACCAGCGATGCGTGGAGCGCCCGGCACGCGTGGCCAGGCCTCGCTCTCGGTCAATACCCTGAAGGGTGAGTTCACGAAGTCGATCGCAGGGTTCGGGGTCTCGAAGCCCACGTTCGCCGGGATCACTTCCTCGCGCAGTGCCAGTGCTGTCTTGATCACACCAGCAGCACCAGCAGCGGGCGTCAGGTGGCCGATGTTGCTCTTGATGGAGCCGATGACGCAGTGGTGCCCATTGGTCTTGCCGCCGAACGCGAGCGTCAGCGCTTCCACCTCGATCGGGTCGCCGAGCGGTGTTGCAGTACCATGTGTTTCCACATAGGTGATCTCGCTCGGGCTCACGCCTGCATCTGCTTGTGCCATGGCGATCACCTCGGCCTGGCCACGCACGCTGGGCGCGGTGAAGCTGGCCTTGTCGCTGCCGTCGTTGTTCAGTGCTGCGCCCTTGATCACCGCGTACACATGATCCTTGTCGCGCACCGCATCGTCCAGGCGCTTCAGCACGATGATGCCGCAGCCGTCGCTGAAACTCGTGCCCTTACCGTTGGCGTCGAAGGTGCGCGTGCTGCCGTCGGGGCTGTACATACCGCCCTCGTTATACACGATGCCGCTGTTGAAGGGCACGGTGAGCGCGATGCCACCGGCCAGCGCCATGTCGCATTCGCCATCGCGCAGCGCTTTGAACGCCTGTGCGATCGCGACGAGCGAGGTGCTGCATGCCGTATGGATGCTCAACGCCGGACCGCGCAGATCGAACTCGAACGCGAGGCGCGTCGCGATGTAGTCCTTCTCGTTGGCCGTCATCACCGCGAAGTCGCCGACCTGCTCGATCAGCTCGGGGTGGCCGATGACGTTGCGCGTGAAGTAGGTGTTGTTGCCCATGCCAGCATACACACCGATGAGGCCTGCGAACTGTGCCGGATCGTACGCGGCATCCTCCAGAGCGGCCCAGGCGCACTCCAGGAACACGCGCTGCTGCGGGTCCATCAGCGCGGCCACCTTGGGGTTCACGCCGAAGAAGGCATGGTCGAACTTGTCCGCATCGGTGATCACACCGCGCGCCTTCACGTAGTCGGGGTCGTTGCGCAGTTCGGCAGGGATGCTCGGGTCGAGCTCGTCCACCGTCCATGTGCTGATGCTGTTCTTCTTGGCAAGCAGGTTCTGCCACAGCTGCTCCACGTTCTCCGCGCCGGGGAAACGACCGCTCATGCCGATGATCGCTATGTTTTCCTTTCTGGAGCCACCGGCCGCAGCCTTGCGTGCCTTGGCCATTTCGGAAGGTGCGATCGCACTGGCATCGCCCTCAAGGAATGCCGCGCACGCCTTGATCGTCGGATGCTGGTACAGCTTCACAATCGGGAGCTTGAGCCCATGACCTTCGAGCTGCGCCACGCACTGGATGCTCAGCAGCGAGTTGCCGCCGAGGTCGAAGAAGTTGTCGTCGATGCCCACGCGGTCGATGCCGAGCAGATCGGCCCACACGTTCGCGAGTGTCTTCTGCACGCTGGTCGTCGGTGCGGCGAAGGCCACATCGAGGTCGGGGCGCTTCACTTCCGGTGCGGGCAGGGCCTTGCGGTCGATCTTGCCGCTCGGGGTGCGGGGAAGTTCCTTCACCGCCACGAAGGCGGAGGGCTGCATGTAGTCGGGCAGGTGGGAGGCGAGGTGCTTACGGATCTCGTTGGTGCTGAGCTCGCTCTTCGCGACGTAGTAGCCGATCAAGCGTTTCAACCCCGGCCGGTCCTCACGCACGTTGGCCACAGCCTGCTCCACCGCAGGGTGCTTCTCCATGGCAACTTCCACTTCACCGAGCTCGATGCGATAGCCGCGCACCTTCACCTGACCATCGATGCGGCCCTTGTAGTCGATCTCGCCGTTGGGCAGTTCCGTCGCGCGGTCACCCGTGCGATAAATCTTTCCTCCGGAGATGAACGGATCCGCGAGGAAACGCTCGGCCGTGAGGTCATCCCGACCGATGTAGCCTTTGGCCACACATGCGCCGCCGAGATACAGTTCACCTTCTTCGCCCTTGTTCACCGGCTTCATTTGCTCATCGAGCACGTAGAGCTTCACGTTGTCGATGGCGCTGCCGATGTTGGGCAGCGCGGGCCAGGAGGATGGATCACCTTTCAGCTCGAGCTCGCTCACCACGTGACCTTCGGTGGGGCCGTACTGGTTGCAGAAGCGGCAACCAGGCAGCTGCATAAAGAGGTTCGCGATGGCGGGCGTGATCTTCAGTTGCTCGCCGCTGGTGAAGACCTCCTTCAAGGTGGATGGCACTTCACCGGTGCGCTCAACGGCCTCGGCCAAGTACTGCAGCGCCACGAAGGGCACGATGATCCGGTTGATCTTCTGCGCGATGATCTTGCGCAGCAGCTGCGTGCTGTTCAGGCGGTCCTCGTCGGTGATCAACACCAAGGTGCCGCCTTGCGCGAAAGTGGTGAAGATCTCCTGGAAGCTGACGTCGAAGCTGATGGGCGCGAACTGCAGGGTCCTATCGCCTTCGCCACCAACACTCGTGCGCAGCTGCCACTGGATCAGGTTCATCAGCGGCGCATGGTGCATGGCCACGCCCTTGGGTCGGCCGGTGCTTCCGCTTGTGAAGAGCACGTATAGAAGGTCCTCGGACTTCGCCGGACAGGGGCCATCGAACACTGGACCGTTCTCCAGATCGATATCCTCAATGAGGATGACCTTGGCCTGCGTGCCTTGGAAGAGGTACTTGTACGCGCGGTTGGTGATCACCACAGGCGGCTTGGCATCCTCCAGCATGCCCGCGATGCGCTCGGTGGGGTAGGTGGGGTCGATGGGCACATAGGCGGCGCCGGCCTGCACGGTGCCGAGGACGGAGATGATGAGCTCGGGGGAGCGGTCCAAACAGAGGCCGATGGTGCTGTTCGGACCAGCGCCAGAAGCACTGACCACGGCGGCTATACGATTTGAACGCAGAAGAAGGCTCCTGTACGAGAGTTCGTGGGTGCCATCAACCAGTGCGATTCGGGTGCCCTCGCGAGCCGCCATCAAGTTGAAGAGGTTCATGGGGCGATCTGCCATCAGTATGGATGCTGGTAATGCGAAGGCGCCCCTGCTCCTCTGATCATTGGAGAGCAAGCGCGCCGCTTTTTGGTGGACATCTGTTCCGGGGCCTTGGAACGCAGAGTGTGTGGTACGGGTTGCCGAGCGTGACTTGGCGCAGGCGAAAGTAGGCCGGTGGCGAAGCAGCCTGATGGCGGAGGATGTTCGTCGCTCAACCAGTGGGCGTTCACATGATCCGTGATCGGCGCGCCTTACTCGCCGTGATGGACGATGCTACTCGGTCCTGCGGTATGGCTTCCGGCTGGAAGGAGGAGCAGGATGATTGGTGCCCTGGTCCGTTGTCAAGGCAGCAAATCCGGTCGCGCATTAATCGAATCCGTGACCGTTGTCTGTTTCAGGCGAGGGCCATTGGTCGAACGCCGCAGCCGATTGGTGCATGGTACTTGAAACCGCATCGGGCCTGAACCGGTACAAAGCCGCGGTTCAACGCATTGCCTCCGGGAATCTCACGCGCTGCCTCGCGTGTATCCCAGCTGCCCGCAACGGGGCGTGCCGCGGCCGATCCAACATCAACGAGCCATGAAGCGACTTCTTGCCGCCCTTCCGATCCTGCTTGCCGCCAGCTTATCGCTGGGACAAACCATGTCACAACGCGCCGCCGTGCAGGTGAGCGCAACGGTGCAAGCCTCGCCGCCGCGCATCACGCTAGCATGGCCGACCATTTCGGGCACCACGAGCCTCACTATATATCGGAAGCTGAAGACCGGGACCAGCTGGGGGAATGCGATCGCCTCACCGGCAGCCAGCGATCTCAGCTGGCAGGATAATTCCGTCACGGTCGGCACAGTCTACGAGTACCGCTTGGTGCGCGTGAGCAATGGCGCTACGGGAACCGGATACATCTGCACCGGCATCGATGTCCTGCCAGTCGATTTCCGTGGGAAGGTGGTGCTGCTCGTTGATAACACCATCGCTTCAGCCTTGAACAGCGAACTGCAGCAATTGGAACAAGACCTGCGCGCCGATGGTTGGGGCGTGCTGCGTAACGATGTCGCCCCATCCGCTACCGTTTCGAGCGTGCGAGGGATCATCGCAGGCCACTACAATGCCGATCCCGCGAATGTGAAGGCCGTGTACATCATCGGACATGTGCCCGTGCCCTATTCCGGCAACCAGGCTCCCGATGGCCATGATGAGCACACCGGTGCATGGCCCTGCGATGGCTACTACGGCGAGGTCAATGGCACATGGTCGGACAACAGCGTGAATAACGGCGGCGCCCAGCGCCCGGCCAATCGCAACATCCCCGGCGATGGCAAGTTCGATCAGAACAACTTCCCGAACGAAGTGGAGCTGCAGGTCGGTCGCGTGGACCTCTTCGATCTTCCGGCATACAGCCTTCCGTATGTGGAGCTGATGCGCAACTACCTGAACAAAGCGCACAACTACAAGCTGAAGTCGTGGACGCCCCAAGCGCGCGGGATCATGTTCGATAACCTGCAGTTCGTGAGCTATCCGCTGGCGGCCTCGGGTTGGCGCGCCATGGGCCCGCTTGTCGGTCCGGCCAACATCACTACGGCCGCGCAATCTGCCACGCCTTTCTACATGCTGGTGAACAACAACAGCTACTTGTGGACCTACGCGAGCGGCGGCGGCGGGCAGGAGACCTACGATGGCGTGCTCACCTATCACGGTGCGGGCAACGTGGGCAGCATCCACAATTACGCTGCTACCAACATGAACGGCGTCTTCAACATGTCCTTCGGCAGCTACTTCGGCGACTGGGACAACAAGAACAACTTCCTGCGCTCGGCTCTGGCCAGCGGACAAGCCCTTACGAACGTCTGGTCGTCCATCCCCGGTTGGTACTTCCACCACATGGGCATGGGAGAGAACATCGGTTACAGCGCATGGGCCACCATGAACAACACCAGCCTTTACGCACCGTTGCACGATGGTTGGCAGGGCTCGATCGGCAAGGTGCACCTCGGCCTCATGGGCGATCCCACCTTGCGCATGAAGATGGTGGCGCCGCCTCAGGACCTCACGGTGAGCAACAGCGCTGGCGCAGCAGCCTTCAGCTGGACCGCCAGCATAGAGACCGGGCTCGCAGGCTACCATGTGTATGAATTCGCGAGCAGCGGCAGCATCACGCGATTGACCACCAATCCGATCGCGGGCACCAGCTACACCAACGCGGCCATCCCATACATCGCGGGGCGCCAATACATGGTGCGTGCGGTGAAGCTCGAAAGCGGCACCAGCGGCAGCTATTACAATCTCTCGCTCGGCGCCATCGGCACGGCTGCAGGGGCGCCAGCACCCGACTGCGCGGGCATTGTCGGAGGCTCAGCGCTACCAGGAACGCCTTGTAACGACAACAACCCGTGCACCACCAACGATGCCTGGAGCAGTGGCTGCCAATGCGCAGGAGTTGCGCCTGCGGCACCAGTCATCAGCAGCCTCAGCAGCAATGGCCCTGTATGCGCGGGGTCCACGCTGACACTCTCGCTTTCGGCCAGCGGCTCGGGCACGCTCACCTATAGCTGGACCGGCCCGAACAACTTCAGCGCGAGCGTGCAGAACCCGGCAATCACAACGGTTTCAGCAGCCGCTGCCGGAACATACACGGTGACCGTGAGCAATGGATGCACCAGCGTGCAGCAGAGCGTCAACGTAGCAGTGAGTGCGGCGCCTAGCGCGACCATCACCTACGGTGCTTCGCCGGTTTGCAGCACCGCCGGCAGCATTGCCGTGACACGAACGGGAACAGCAGGCGGCAGCTACACCGCTGCACCCGCAGGCCTCAGCATCAACAGCAGCACCGGTGCTGTCGCGGCCGGCAGCAGCACGGGCGGCACATACACTGTAACCTACACTGTTGCGGCCAGCGAAGGCTGCTTAGCGTTCAGTGCCACGGCGGGCATCACAATCACGGAGGCCACGAGCTGGTATGCCGACGCAGATGGAGATGGAGCAGGCAATCCGGGAGTAACACTGCAATCCTGTTCACAGCCTAACGGCTACGTGGCCGTGAGCGGCGATGCCTGCCCGAATGATCCGCTGAAGACCTCGCCCGGGAACTGCGGTTGCGGGAACCTCGAGCCCGGATCAGCGTGCGATGACGGGAATGCGAACACCAGCGATGATGTGATCGACGGCACTTGCCAATGCGCGGGTACGCCCGTGAATGCGGACTGCCTCGGCGCTCCCAATGGAACAGCATTGCCTGGGACGCCCTGCAACGACAACGATGCCGCTACGGGCAACGACCAGTGGAACGCGAACTGCGAGTGCATCGGGCAGGTGATTGATTGCCTTGGTACGCCCGGTGGAAGCGCCTTGCCTGGCA
Source organism: Flavobacteriales bacterium (assembly GCA_016705545.1). Lineage (GTDB taxonomy): Bacteria > Bacteroidota > Bacteroidia > Flavobacteriales_F > PHOS-HE28 > PHOS-HE28. Next base: position 148,392 of record JADIYA010000001.1, on the reverse strand, counting down.
CGCCCTGCAATGATGCGAATCCGCTCACGGTGAATGATGCGTGGAATGCGCAGTGCTTCTGCTTGGGCGAGCAGGTCGTATTCGATTGCGCTGGCACACCGAACGGCACGGCCTTCATTGATGCCTGCGGCCAATGCGCCGGCGGCAGCACCGGCTTGGTGCCGAATCCCGATGTCGATGCGGATGGCGATCGATTGCGATGACAATTGCAGCAGCGCATTCAACCCTGATCAGGCGGATTCGGATGGCGATGGCATCGGCGACCTATGCGATAACTGCGTGTTCACTTTCAATCCCGACCAAGCGGATGCGAACAGTGATGGCAGCGGAGATGCTTGCGAATTCAGCACCAGCTTCGGTGGGACAGGGGCCGTGGTCGGGCTCGATGTATTGCCTAATCCTGCCCGCAACGGCATGATCCGCCTGCGATCCAGGAATTTCGGAGCGCGATACTTGAGCATGCGATCAGCTGCCGGCACCCTGGTCATGGAATCCTCCTGGCAGGAACTCATCGACATCGACGCCCTCGCACCGGGCATCTACACCATCGTTGCGCACGATGCGGAGGGCAGACCGCTGGCGCACGCCAGGTTCGTCAAGCACTGACAGAACCGATGTTGGAAGGATGGGCCTTGGCGCGAGCCAGGGCCTTTCCGTTTTCAGCGCACCAAGGTCACGGTGCCGATCAGGTCGGCCTTCTCCGGCGTGAACTGGTCCTTGGCTTTCAGGATCCAGACGTACACATCCTGGGGGAGCACATCGCCGGAATTGTTCAGCGTCCCGTTCCATCCGACCGCGGGATCATCGGTGCTGAACACTTCCAATCCCCATCGGTCGAAGACCCGGAGTTGATACCATCCCTCTTCCACTCCAAGCACGGAAGGGCGCCATACCTCGTTCTTGTCGTCGCTGTTCGGAGTGAAGGCATTCGGCACCCAGATCGTCAGGTCATCGTCAATCAATACGCGAAGGCAATTCGTGTTGAAGCAGCCAAGCGTATCCGTGGCGACGAGGCAGATCTCACGGTATCCAACATCGAGTGGGCTGAATGTCCAACGGAAATCACCGATGGTGTCAAGCTCGGTACCGTCGATGGTCCATTGGTAGCTCGCGCCTGGTTGCGGAGATTGGAAGATCACCGTCGATGGGTCGTTCACGCTCACGCGCATGGGTTGCGCATAGAAAGAGGCCGATGGTCCGCTTGAGACGAGCACCGCGTTCTCGATCATGATGCTCGCCGTGCAGCCGTTCACGTCGGTCACGATCAGCGTCACGTCACGTTGCCCGGCACCCAGGTACATGTGCGTCGCGCTCATGAGGGTACTGGCCAATCCACCATCGCCGAAGCTCCAGCCGGCCGTGATCAGCGGCTCCGGTGTCGTATTGGTGAAGTTCACCTCCAACGGCACGCAGCCACGATTCACATCGACAGTGAAGGAGGGCTGCGGCAACGGGTTCACCGAAACGGTCACCGTGCTCTGATCGATCTCATTGGCACAGGCACCCGATCCGTACACCGAGTAGGCGTACACACCGGGCGCGGCTTGTCCGGGTGTGAAGGTGCCGGTGAAGGCCCCTACAGGACCGGTCCAGCTTCCACCGGCCTGTGCACCGCTCAATAAAGGCAGCAGGCTGGTCGATGGTCCATTGATGCAGATGTTCAGTACGCCATCGGCGCCGGCATCAGGCAGCTGATCAACGGTGAGCTGAATGATCGCTTGCGCATTCGGGCAAGGAGGCACGCCGTTCACTGTATAAGTGTAATTGCCGCTCACCGCCGTGCTCGGGTTCACTTGTGTGATCGCCCCGCCGCTGGGCGCGGTCCAACTGCCACCCGCGTCTGGATTTCCGGCGAGCCAATTGAAGGGGTCCGTTGCCGCTTCGTTCGCGCAGATTGAAATGGCGGCACCCGTTCCTGCGGTGGGAGCCTGCACCACGCTCATCGTCACAGTGCTCGAGGCCGAAGGACATGGCGCAGCGCCGTTCACGGTGTAGGTGTACGCGCCGGGTTCATCAGTACCAGTGCTGAAGGATGGTGCGTGCGGCGCGCCGCTCGGATCTGTCCAACTGCCGCCTGCAGATGGGGCGCCACTCAGCGCAGTAATCAAATCGAACGGAGCCGCATTGCTGCTGCATAGGGATTGGCTGCCGCTCGTGCCCGCGTTCACGGCTTGCGAGATGGAAACCGCCACCGATGCTGAAGCAGCTGGACAAGGACCGTTCGCAGGCAACGTGTAGGTGTAGTTCCCCGGAGTCGCCGAAGCGGCGTTCAGGGTTCCGTTCATCGCACCGCCGCCGGGCGCAGTCCAGCTTCCCCCCGCAGCCGGACTGCCGCCAAGCGCCGTGAAAAGGGCTGATGGTGCATCGGAGGAGCAAGCCGTTAGCGAACCGTTGGTGCCGGGATTCGCGGCAGGTACGGTTGTCACCGTCACGGCTGCGCTGGCATCAGGGCATGGAGCAGTCCCAGCGATGGTGTAGGTATAGACGCCATCGGCCGAGGTGCCCGGTGTGAAACTGCCTGTACTGGCTGCCCCGGATGGATCAATCCATGTACCGCCTGGCTGCGCAGTGGCGCCCAAGGAGGGAAGCAGCGCTAAGGGCCCATCGCTGCTGCATACGCTCAACGGAGCACTGACCCCTGCTGAAGGCTGTGCGCTCACGTTCACTGAGACCGTGGCTGATGCGTTCACACAGGGCGGCAGTGCTGCGATGGAATAGGTATAGGCGCCTGGTGTGCTGAGCCCCGGGGTGAATGTCGAGTTGCCCAATGGACCTCCCGGCCCGCTCCAGCTTCCGCCAACTTCCGGTGCGCCACCAAGCGAGGTGTACAAGTCAATGGGGGCCGATGCAGTGCAGAGATTCACCGTGGCATTGCTGCCTGCGTCGGGTTGGCCATTGATTGTGAGAGTAAGCGTTGATGCAGCACTCGGGCAAGGGGCGGTTCCGGCAACCGTATAGGTGTACGCACCGCTCGCAGCTGTCAATGGATTGATGCTGCCACCGATGGCCGCACCGCTCGGATCGTTCCATGTGCCACCGGGATCGGGAGCGCCTGCCAGTAAACTGATCAAGTTGGTGAGCGCTTGGGTCTCGCAAAGCGTTGCGCTCGCATTGCTCCCTGCATTCGGTAGCGGATTCTCCGTGACCGTTACGATGGCCGTGCTGTTCGGACATGGCGCAAGGCCCGCGACGGTGTAGGTGTAGTTGCCCGGTGTATAAAGAGCCGGATCGTAAATACCGCTCATGGCAGCGCCGACAGCGTTCGTCCATGTGCCGCCGGGATCCGCGCCGATCAACGCAGTACTGAGTGCAACGGGCGGACTGTTGGAGCATAGCACCAATGGTCCGCCAGCACCTGCGGTCGGGGTGGGATTCACGTTCACCGTTACTGTTGCGCTTGCGTCCACGCATGGCGGTGTGCCAATGACCGAATAGGTGTATGTGCCTGCGGGATCAATTGCCGGATTGAAGGAGCCCGTTGAAGCGCCCGAGGGACCGCTCCAGCTTCCGCCGGCCGTTGGAGCGCCGCCGAGCACATTGAACAGATTGAAGGCCGCGTCACTTGCGCATACAGTCGTGCTCGCATCACTGCCCGCGCTCGGTTGCTGGTTCACCGTTACGGCCACCACGGCCGATTGCGAGCACGGCGGCGCATTCGAGCTCACCGTATACGTATAGTTGCCCGTGGCATCCGTGGCAGGATTCAAGATGCCGGCGAAAGGCGCTCCGCCCGGATCCGTCCAAGTGCCGCCAAGTTCCGGAGAGCCGCCCAATGCACCGAAGAGGTCACTCGGCACCGAGGTCGAGCATACGGTAAGTGCGCTGTTGGTGCCGGCATTCACCGCGCAAGCCTGAATCACAGCTGGCAAGGTGGGAATGGGGTCGAGGCCGCAGGCCGCACTTCCCCACGAGCCGGTCTCACTATCAGAGAGGGTGTTGAAGCTGGCATTGAGGCTCATGCCGCTCACGCACGCGGGTGGGCTCAACACGCTGATCGTCCAGCAGAACTGCCAGTTCACTGCGCCCACGCAGAAGTCGCCGAAGTTGTTGCCGGGGTTGCCGTCGGCGGGTGCCGTGTAATTGTAGAAGAAGCCGGGGCCTTGCGGGCCGATGTTGGTGCCTGCGGTGCCTGTTACGCTCGGGTACCAAGCCCAGGTGCCATTGCCCGAACACGATGCCGGCGGAGGGCCAGGCGTGAGGGTGCTCATGTCCCAGCCCGGACCGAAATTGGCCGTGATGCCGTGGAACCAATTGGCATTGGTGGAATTCCAGAAGGTGACCGTGAAGCAGAAGGTCACCGTTTCGCCACAGGCATAAGTGCCGTTGGTGGGCAAGGGCGATTGCGTGAGCGTATACCCGACCAAACAGGGCTGCGCATAGCCGCTGGTGGTGATCGCGATTGCGAAGGCGAGGAGGAATGCGCGCATACCGGGCCCTTGGAGTGACCAAGTTTAACGACAGGAACGATACCCCGCAGGTTGCCCGGCCTCAGGTTGCCAACACCGGCAGCAAGGCCAGCAGGTCGGCGGGCAGATCCTTGCGCACGCCGATGGCCTGTGCGAAGGGGGTGAGGCGCACCTGCCCACTCACCTCACCCAGCATGGCATCATGCGCACCTTGCAGCAGATGATCAACGGAAGCAGCGCCCAAGCGGCTGGCCATCACGCGGTCGAGCACGGTGGGCGACCCACCGCGCTGAAGATGTCCCAGAACGGTCACGCGCATGTCGTACTGCGGCAAGCGTTCCTTCACTTTTCTCGCAATGGCGATCGCCCCGCCTTCTTCATCGCCCTCGGCCACCACCACGATGCTGCTGCTCTTGCTCTGCTTGGCATTCGAAAGGGCCGCAACAAGCTCATCGATGGGCTGCCGCACTTCGGGCAGCATCACATACTCGGCGCCGGCCGCAATGGCGCAAGCCAAGCCGATGAACCCTGAATCGCGGCCCATTACCTCCACGAAGAACAATCGATCGTGCGAGGCGGCGGTATCGCGCAATTTGTCAATGGCCTCAACCGCTGTGTTCACGGCGGTGTCGAAGCCGATGGTGCGGTCAGTTCCGGAAAGGTCGTTGTCGATGGTGCCCGGCAACCCGATGATGCGCGTGCCGTGCTCTTGAAAGAGCAGCCGAGCACCGGTGAATGTCCCATCGCCTCCGATGGCCACCAAGGCGTCGATGCCATTGCGGCGCAGCATGGCAGCGGCCTGCGCACGCCCTTCCTTGGTGCGGAATGCCTCACTCCGCGCCGATCGGAGCATGGTTCCGCCACGCTGGATGATGTTGCTCACTTCGCGCGGTCCGAGCGGCACCGTGCGGTCGTTGATCAACCCGTCGAAGCCGCTGATGATGCCCGTGCATCGGAGGCCCCGGTAAGCCGCCGCTCGTGCAACGGCGCGCAACGCCGCGTTCATGCCGGGGCTGTCGCCGCCGGAGGTGAATACCCCGATGTGCCCGATGGCCGGGCGTTGGCTCATTGCGCTACCAGCTTGCCGAGCGGGCGCAGATCACCGGTGTTGCGATCGGAGAGCGCGGCGTGATAGGTGCCAGCACGGAGATCGCCCCGCTCTATCCAATTGAGGCCCGCTGAGCTCAGTGGCCGGCGCATGGCCTCGCGACCGGTGGCATCGAAGAGTACCAGTGCGCTGCCGGCATGCTCGGCCATGAGTTCGATGGAAAAGCCATCGGTGAAGAGCGACGGATAAGGAACGGGGAATGCGATGAGTTGCGCATCATCCAGGCCGAGGGTTGTTCCGGCATGGCTGTACAGGTTGCTGAAGCAGCCCAAGTACAACGAATTGCCGCTCGCGTGGAAGGTGTTCTGCGAGATCACATCCGCGCCTTGGAGACCGGTCTCGTACACACTGAAACTTGCGCCGTTGTCGGTGGATCGCAGCACGTCCATCGGGCTTGCGGTGTTGATCGCCCAGTACTTCCCATCGTAAAGGATCAGTTCGCCGCCCGAGGGTGCGCCAGGAGCGCCGGTGCTATTGGTCCAGGACGAGCCACCGGTGGTGCTGTACCGGTATCCGAGCGCGCTCACCACCACCAAGCGCGATGCGGTGCCCTGTACGCCGTAGCATGCGAAGTTGGCCGTTGCGATCTGGTTCCAAGTGACGGCGAGATTGTTCGAGCTGGCAAGACCAGCCGTAGTGGCGGCGTAGAGGAGGCTGCCCGCCTGCGCGGCCTGATTCACCACCATGTTCGCGGCAAGGCCGTTGTTGCCGCCGAACCATTGCACGCCTCCATCGGTGCTGCGGAATATTCCGCCGCCGCCTCCAATAGTCGCGGTGTATACGGCGAGCGTGGTGGTGCCGAATTGGAAGAACTTCTTGGCATAGTTGCCTGAGTTGGCACTCGGCAGCCCTGCGTTCGAGATGGCCCAGCTGGTGCCGCCATTAGTGCTGCGGTAAACGCCGCTCTCGGTGCCGCACAGGAGAGTTCCATTCACGAAGTGCACCGAATGCACGGTGGTGCCAGCAGGCAGGCCCGTGTTCACCGGGTTCCAGATGTTACCGCCGTCGGTGCTCTTCACAACGCCGCTCGGGTAAGGCACCATGTACAGAGCGCCAGCGCCGCTGGTCACGCTCTTCACGGCTTGGTAACGGGGGGGGTTGAGGATGTTCCATTGCCCATGGCGGGCAACGCGAGCAGGATTATCGAAGAGATCGCGGTGGTGAGGATCCGTGTCATGGTTTCGTTCAATGGGCTGCGAAAATAGGCGGCGGCATGCGCTGCCGATACCCCACATTACATTCGCACCATGCGCGGCGTGTGGCACCGGTCCCTGTTGGCCCTCTTCTTGGCCGTGGCAGCCGTGCCTTATTTCATCGGGCGCGCGCTTCCGCATGATTGCCGTGAAGAATTGAGCGCTCACGATGGCCACAGCGAGGAGGCCGCGTTGAATGGCCACTGCGCTTTCTGCAATCTGGCCTTGCCGGTTGCCGAACGCGCGACTTCCGCTCAGGAGCTCGCGGTGATGGTCCAACGGGCCGAGCTTGCTGTGCTCCCGGTGCCGATGGTGCCGCCTCACCCGCATGAGTGCCTTGCGGCGCGCGGACCGCCGCGGAGCTGAAGTTCTCATTCCGGTTGCCGTCTGTTGCGACCGAAGGCGCACGCCCTGACGTGCGTTTCAGCCCTTTCATTCATCCCTCGGTTTCCCGTGACCGTGAACTTCAAGGCATTCCTTTCGTTGCTGCTCGCGTTGCCGATGCCAATCATGGCCTTGGCGCAGCCTGATGCCTGCACCATAGCCCTGAGCGGCCGCGTGATCGATGAGCATGATGGCCAAGCGCTTTCCTTCGCAGAGGTCTTCATTCCATCGCTCGGCAAAGGCAGCGTAGCCGATGAAGAAGGCCGCTATCGCATCGATGGGCTCTGCCCAGGCATCTATGAATTGCGCGTGGCGCATCTTGGATGCGAACCCCTCACTCAGGAAGTGCGTCTCACCAAGAACCTCGTGATCGACTTCAAGCTGGAGCACCATGCTGAGGAGTTGAAGGAGTTGGAGGTGATTCTGGACCGTCCGGATGAGAATGTCGGGCATGCGCGTCAAGCATTGGGCCGCGAGGCCATGGTGGGCGCAGGTGGGCAATCCATTGCCGAGATGCTCGTCACGCTCCCGGGTGTTTCGATGCTCACCAGCGGACCGTCCATCGCCAAGCCTGTGATTCACGGACTCAGCGGCAATAGGATCCTCACACTCAACCAAGGCGTCCGGCAAGAGGATCAGCAGTGGGGAACGGACCACGCGCCCAGCATTGATCCGCTCAGCAGTGATCGCCTCACGGTGGTGAAGGGAGCGGCGAGCGTGCAGTACGGAAGCGATGCGATCGGAGGCGTGGTGATCGCTGAACCGGTTGAGCTGCCCAGGAAGCCGGACCTGAGCGGTGAGCTGCGCGGCATCGGTATCCTGAACGGGAAAGGCGGCGGCGGTAGCGCCATGCTCCAAGGCGGCGTGCCTGGTTTATCCGGTCTTGGATGGCGCGTGCAGGGCAGCGGTCGAGCCGTGGGCGACGGCGAGGCTGCACGATATAGCCTGAGCAACACCGGCGCGCGCGAATGGGCGGCCTCTGCTTCCATCGGGTTCCGCGATCACCGGCGAAGCGCCGCGCTTTACTACAGCAGGTTCGAGCGGGAGCTCGGCATCCTTCGAGCAGCGCATATCGGCAGCACCACCGATCTGCAGCGAGCCATCGAGAGCGGCGTGCCGTGGTACGTGCAGGATTTCACCTACGCCATCGATGCGCCGCGGCAGACCGTCACGCATCACCTTCTGAAAGCGTCGGCGGGCATCTCGCTCACCGATCGCAATCGTCTGGATGCGGTCTATGCATACCAGGGCAATGCACGACAGGAGTACGACATCCGCCGCGGCGGCCGCAGCGCTCGCCCATCGCTGGACTTATTCCTCGGCACGCACACCGGTGAGCTCATCCTGAAGCACTGGTTGGGCCCGCACGTGCATGGCAAGGCTGGGCTAACTGGCTTGCTTCAGGAGAATTACAACGTGCCTGGGACAGGGGTGCGGCCCTTGCTGCCCGATTATAAGCGTTGGAATGCAGGCGCCTTCGTTCTGGAGCATTTCCCATTCGGCGAGCGGTTGGAACTCGAGGCGGGTGCGCGCGCCGAAGCCACGGCCATCGACGTGGACCTGGGCACGGGTGATTCGCCGAATCGCCGATACGATTTCTTTAACCATGCGCTCAGCGCCGGTGCTAACTGGCAACCGGGCGACAGCTTGCGGCTGCGGTTCAATGTCAGCTCTGCGTTTCGACCTCCGCATGTGAGCGAACTGCATAGCCAAGGCCTGCACCACAGCGCTGCGGCCATCGAAGAAGGTGATGCCTCCCTCGGCAGTGAGCGTGCGCTGAAGGCCGTGCTGGATGCCGGCGCCGCAACCCGCAATGGCAAGCTGCGCATCGACGCCACCCTGCACGCCGCGCGCATCGATGACTACATCTACCAACGTCCTGATGGCACGCGCCTTACCATCCGTGGTGCCTTCCCTGTGTTCCGCTATACGGCAACGGATGCCATGATCATGGGTGCGGATCTAAGCGTGCAGGGCCGCTTGGGCAAGGGATTCACCGCGGCGCTGAAGGGCAGCATGGTGCGTGGGCGCGATCGGGTGCAGGGCGATTGGCTCTTCCTCATGCCCGGCGACCGCATGGAAATCAGCCTGCGCAAGCAGATGAAGGCGCATGGCTATTGGCGCGAATTGGAAGCCAAGGTCTCAACCCTCATCGTGCTGAGGCAGCAGCGTTACCCGACCGGCCTGGATTTCACGGATCCACCGCCTGGCTATCAGCTTTTGAATGCCACGCTTTCCGCAGCCCGACGATTGGGCATGCATGAATTGCGGATCGGTATCCGTGGCAGCAACCTCCTCAATTCGGCCTACCGCGATTACCTCGACCGCTTCCGCTATTACGCCGACGCCCGCGGCATCGATGTCCAGATCTGGTTGGCCTTCATATTCGGGAAGACATAGGCCAACCATGATAACGAGAACCTCAAGAGAAACTGCGCACGCAGACCATCAATACCCCGAACATGCTTCACATGAAAACACTTCTCGCCTCTAGAACCTCCAACCTTGCCGGGATGACCAAGGGAATGCTGCTGTTGTTCTCCATCTCGGTGCATTTGTCAGCCTGCAAGCCCGATAAGGAGGAATTGGATCAGCACAATGGGAGCAACCAGAACGAAGAGGAGCTGATTACCACCGTTCGCGCCAGCTTCACGCAAGTTGGCGGCGGACATACGGCTGAATTCAGTTGGGTCGATATCGATGGAGACGGAGGCAACGCGCCGGTGATTACCGGCGATACGGTCTTCGTGGGCACTTCGTACAACGCCACACTCCTGCTGCTGAATGAATCTGTATCGCCAGCCGATACCGTGAGCAGCGAAGTGACCGATGAGGCGGAAGCGCATCAGTTCTTCTTCTCCACAACCGGGGGCTCGCTCACCTGGGCCTCCTACGGCGATACTGATTCCAACGGGCTTCCTATCGGCTTGCTGAGCACATGGGTGGCCATGGGCGCCGGCAGCGGCAGCATCACGATCATCTTGCGCCACGAGCTCAACAAGAGCGCAGCGGGCGTGAGCAACGGCGATATCACCAACGCCGGCGGCGAGACCGATATCGAAGTGGTGATCCCCTACTTGGTGCAGTAAGCGTTACGCACGCGGCGGAGGCGCATTGCGTTGTGCATGAAACGCACGATGCACAGCGCCATGCTTCTGCTTGTACCGGTGCTTGTCGCATGCCAAGCGCCATTGGAGCATGCAGGCTCACCAAAGCCTGAGCACGCGGTTACGGCAGCCGTACCGGATCGGCCGCTCGCGTTGCTGATCGATTCACTCGCGTTGGATGCGCGCACTATCCGCTTCCATGTGGACAAGAGCGAGCGGCGCTTCCGCGTGCACGTGCAGGACCGCTTGCTCAAGACCTATCCCAGTGTGCTGGGCGAGAAGCCGGTGGGCGACAAGTACCATCAGGGCGATCGGAAGACGCCCGAAGGCACCTTCGGCTTTCGAAGCAAGCGCGTGCATGCGCAATGGCACAAGTTCATCTGGGTCGATTACCCCAATGCCGAGAGTTGGCGGCGTTTCAAGGAAAGGATGGCGAGAGGCCTGATCCCTCCCGCGAAGGACATTGGTGGCGAGATCGGCATACACGGCGTGCCCGAAGGCAAGGACCACTGGATTGAAGCAGGCGCTGATTGGACCTGGGGCTGCATTGCGCTGAAGAACGCTGACGTGGACGAGATCTATCCGTTCATCATCGTGGGCCAGACAATGATGGAAGTGGTGCCGTGAAGCGCGCTAATCGTCGAAGCCGTTCGGGAATTGCTGCTTCAGCGCGGCGATACCGTCGCGCACCTTGTCCTCCTGCTCGCCTTTGAAGGCATCCAGCTTGGCGGCCAACTTATCATCATGGATGGCCAGGATCTGCACCGCCAGCAGTCCTGCATTTCGTGAGCCATTCACCGCCACGGTGGCCACCGGAACGCCGGCGGGCATCTGCACGATGCTGAGCAAAGAGTCCCAGCCATCGATGCTGTTGCGGCTCTTGATGGGCACGCCGATCACCGGCAAGATCGTTAGAGAGGCCACCATGCCCGGCAGGTGCGCGGCACCGCCCGCGCCCGCGATGATCACCTTCACCCCGCGTGCCGCAGCGCCTTTGGCATAGGCGAACATCCGATCCGGGGTGCGGTGGGCGCTCACCACGGTGAGCTCGTGCTCCACGCCGAATTCCTTCATCGTGTCCAAGGCCTCGCGCATCACTTCCAGATCGCTGCGGCTGCCCATGATGATGCCTACCATGTTCGTTGCGGGTTATTCCTCTCAGGTGAATTGATACAAGGCTGAACGGGGAGCGCGCGGAATCTCATTTCCATTTCAGCTTTCGTCTGTCCGTTATTCCCTGGGCTCCACCTTGCAATGCACTTTCGTCACGGCAATGGCCTGGTCCAGCTCATCTTGGTTCTGCGCGATCACCGCAACGTGGCCCATTTTCCTTCCGGCGCGCGTCTCGTGCTTGCCGTAAAGATGAAGGAAGCTGCCGGGCAAGTGCAGCACGTCGTCGACCCCTTTCACGACTGGAGCACCGCTGCCGCCCTCGCCCACGAGGTTGATCATGGCGGCAAGCCCACGCAGGCCGCTATCGCCGAGGGGCCAATTCATGTACAGCCGCAGCAACTGGTCGAACTGGCTGCTGGCGCAGGCTTCGATGGTGTGGTGCCCGCTGTTGTGCGCGCGCGGAGCGGTCTCGTTCACAAGGAGCTCATTCTCGGTGGTCAGGAACATCTCTACAGAGTAGAGGCCCGGATGTCCGAAGGCCTCGGCCACGCGCTTGGCGAGCCGCTGGGCCGCCTCGTTCACCGGGTGAGGAATGCGCGCAGGTGCGCGCAAGTGGTCCACGAGGTTGAATCGCGGATCGAAGACCATCTCCACGGGATCGTAGGTAACCATGGTGCCATTGGCCGCGCGCGCCACGATCACCGCCAATTCCATGGCAATATCGGCACGCTCCTCCAGGACACAGGGAGCCTCAAAGGCGCGTTGCGCATCAGCAATTGAATCTACCGCCATCACTCCTTTGCCATCGTAGCCGCCGGTGCGCGTCTTCAAGAACGCCGGAAGCAGATGCACGTGATCAGTGAGGTCGCGGCCGCTCTGCAGCAGCGCGAATGATGAGGAAGGGATGCCGTGGTCCGCATAGAATCGCTTTTGCAGGCCCTTGTCCTGGATGATCCGCAGTACGTCCGGATCGGGGATGACGCGCTTTCCCAGCCGTTTCAGATCCTGCAACGCTTCAACATTTACCTGCTCGATCTCGATGCCCACCACATCGGCATCGGCGGCGAAGTGAAACACGGTTTCCCTGTCACGGAAATCACCAATGGTGAATTGCGAAGCGATCGATGAGCAAGGAGCCAGCGGATCGGGGTCGAGCACATGGATCCGGGCATCGTAGCGCAGTGCGTTCTCGATGAACATGCGACCGAGCTGACCCCCGCCCAAGAGGGCGATCACGGGCTGCGCCGAGTCGATTGACTTCGCCATGCGGCGCGAAGATACCCGGACGGTCGCGCGGGACTCAGGTGCGCTTTCGATTGAACTTCGGCGCTCGCAAGCGGCCCAGGCGATAGCCCAATGACAGGGCCATTGAACGGTTGCGTGGGAAATAGGCCTGGTCGTCGATCAGCACCGGGCGGAGGCCGCTGTAATAGCGAAGACCGAAGTCCACACCGCTCATCAGGTCGGCGCCGACACCGAGGATTGCGCCATAGTCCCAGTGCTGATAGCTGGCGGTTACATCATTCGATCCTTCAGGTCCGACCTGCTGTGCGAGTAATAGCCTTCCCATCAGCGCCCCGGCTTGGAGATTCACGACGCTGCCCAGGTACACTTTGAAGGAGACCGGAACTTGCCCGTAAAGCGTCCGCACCGTGCTCCGCTCGCCATCGGGCAGGTTGTATCCAGCGCCCAGGGAGGTGAGGAGCAGTTCGGGCTGCAATTCCATGCGTGGGCCAGCGCGCAGCGCGAAGTAGGCGCCGATGCTTGCTCCAGGGATCCAGTTGGTGGTGAGGGCGCCGGATTTGGTGTCGCTCATCAGCGGTCCGCCCTTGATGCCGATTCCGGAGTGCTGAGCGAATAGTACTTGCCCAAGTTGCGTGAGCAAGGCGAGTAGTAGGGGGCGCATGGCCATTGGAGGATTCGCGTGCTATACGCGAGCGCAGGCCGCTGCTGTTTCAGGTTAACCGGATCATTCGGCATGTCCAGCGGTGGTGTCGTCGAATCGCTCTCGCTGGCCGACGACATGGTGCGGACTCAGGAAGAAGCAAGCCTTGCAATAGCGGCCTTCGGGTCATCGGCCCCGAATACGCTGTTGCCTGCTACGAGCACGTCGGCGCCGGCAGCGGCGATCTTGCTGGCATTATCGGGGCCCACGCCGCCGTCGATCTCGATCAATGCAGATGAACCGGATCTGGAGCGCATGGCTTTCAGCGCGGCGATCTTCTCAAAGGTGCGCTCGATGAATTTCTGGCCTCCGAAGCCGGGGTTCACGCTCATCACGCACACGAGATCGATGTCGGCGAAGACCTCTTCCAACAGGAGCGCCGGCGAATGCGGGTTGATGGCCACTCCGGCCTTCATCCCTGCAGACTTGATGGCTTGGATGCTGCGATGCAGGTGAGGGCATGCTTCGAGATGCACGGTGAGGTGGTCAGCGCCTGCATCGCGGAAGGCATTGATGTACTGGTCCGGACGAACAATCATCAGATGCACATCAAAGGGCTTCTTCGCATGCTTGCGGATGCTCTTGATCACGGGCAGGCCGAAGCTGATGTTGGGCACGAAGACCCCGTCCATGACGTCGATATGGTGCCACGCGGCCTCGCTCTCCTCAATCAGCTCAACGGCCTTGCGCAGTTCAGCGAAGTCGGCGGAGAGGAGCGAAGGGGCGAGGAGGTGCGGCATGGCCGCGAAACTATTCGCCTGACGGTTGAGGGTTGTAGGTTGGTGCAAAATGTTGAGGGTTGAGCAACAAGCCCAACCCTCAACCTGGCTCAACCCTCAGCCAAGGTCAACCTTCAACCTGTTCAGCCCAAGTACGCCTGCAGCACGCTGCTGCGGCTCGTGTGCTTCATCCGGCGGATGGCCTTCTCCTTGATCTGGCGCACACGCTCTCGAGTGAGATCGAACTTCTGGCCGATTTCCTCCAAGGTGTGCGGTTGGTTGCCATTGAGGCCGAAGTAGAGGCGGATGACATCGGCTTCGCGCCCATGCAATGCGCGTAGGCTGCGTTCAATCTCATTGCGCAGGCTGTCGGTCATCAGGCTGTCCAGCGGGCTGGGCAGGTCCGGATTGCTCATCACGTCCATCATGGTACCGCTGTCACCGTCGTCGCGCAGGGGCGCATCCATGCTAACATGGCGGCCAGTGTTGTTCAGGCTGGTCTTCACCTCTTCGAGGGTCATCTCCAGCACCTCGGCCAATTCGTGGGCGGTGGGCGGGCGTTCGTGCTCCTGCTCCAAGCGTGCGAAAGCCTTGTTGATCTTGTTGATGGATCCGATCTTGTTCAGCGGCAGGCGCACGATGCGGGCCTGCTCAGCAAGGCTCTGGAGGATCTGCTGGCGGATCCACCACACGGCGTAACTGATGAATTTGAAGCCGCGCGTCTCGTCGAAGCGGGTTGCGGCCTTGATCAAGCCGAGGTTGCCTTCACTGATCAGGTCGGGCAAGCTCAGACCCTGCCCTTGGTATTGCTTTGCCACCGATACCACGAAACGGAGGTTGGCCTTGGCCAGGGCTTCCAGGGCTTCCTGGTCGCCTTGCTTGATCCGTCGCGCCAGCTCTACTTCCTCTTGAGCAGTGATGAGCTTCACGCGACCGATCTCCTGGAGGTACTTGTCAAGGCTCGGCGTGTCGCGGTTCGTCACCTGCTTCACGATCTTCAACTGTCGCATGCGTGCCATCTGTGCTCTGTGGTGTTGTGAATGAGGCGCTTTGAACGCCACCTCACCCACTGCGGTTACCTGAACAGGCGCGCTTCCGACGAATGGATGCGCATGGGCCATGAATGGCGAAAGCCGCCCTTGCGGACGGCTTCCACCTTGGATTTCGACTTGTGATCAGTTGTTGCTCGGCTCACCGCTGCCACCATGGTCGCGGCGCGGGCGATCATCCCTGCGCGGGCGGTCATCCCGGCGTGGCCGGTCCCCACGGTCGCGGAAGGGGCGGTCTCCGCGGCCGCCTTCCATGGCGGGCTCGCGCTCCACATAACCTTCAGGCTTCGGCAGCAGCACACGGCGGCTCAGCTTCAGCTTGCCGCTGCGGGGATCCTTGCCCACTACTTGGAATTCGATCACCTCACCTTCCTTGAGCACATCCTCCACGCGCTCGATGCGCTTCCAGTCGAGTTCGCTCACGTGCAGCAGGCCATCCACGCCGGGCATTACCTCCACGAAGGCACCGTAAGGCATGATGGTCTTCACCTTGCCTTTGTAGGTGGCGCCCACTTCAGCTTGCGGGGGGTTGGCGATGGCGTTCACGCGTGCGAGGGCAGCATCGATGCTGGCCTTGTTCTCGCTCATGATCTCCACTTGGCCCATGCCGTCCACCTCGTCGATGCTGATGTGCGCACCGGTCTCGGCCTGGATCTCCTGGATCACGCGGCCACCGGGCCCGATCACCGCACCGATGCTCTCTTTCGGGATAGTGATGGTGATGATGCGGGGCGCGTGGTCCTTGTAGTCGGCACGCGGCGCATCGATTGTCTTGAGCATCTCGCCGAGGATGTGCAGGCGGCCTTGGCGCGCTTGCTCCAGGGCCTGGGCAAGCACTTCGTAGGGAAGGCCGTCCACCTTCATGTCCATCTGTGTGGCGGTGATGCCCTTGGCGGTGCCGCAGATCTTGAAGTCCATGTCGCCCAGGAAATCCTCGTCGCCGAGGATATCGCTGAGGATCGCGTGGCGCGTTCCGTCGCTGATCATGCCCATGGCGATGCCGCTCACGGGTGCCGTGATCTTCACGCCGGCGTCCATCAGGGCGAGGGTGCCGCTGCAAACGGTAGCCATGCTGCTAGAGCCGTTGCTCTCCAGGATGTCGCAGTTCAGGCGGATGGTGTAAGGGTTCTCGGGTGGCGCGGGGATCACCGGCTTCAGCGCGCGGTAGGCCAGGTTGCCGTGGCCCACTTCCCGGCGACCGGGACCGCGGATCGGCTTCACCTCCCCCGTGCTGAAGCTGGGGAAGTTGTAGTGGAGCATGAAGCGCTCGCTGCTCTTCTTAGTGGCGCGGTCGATGGTCTGCTCGTCCATCGAACTGCCCAAGGTGAGCAGGTTGATGGCCTGCGTCTCACCACGGGTGAAGATGGCGCTGCCGTGGGTGCCGTGCAGCACATCCACCTCGCTCCAGATCGGGCGGATCTGATCGGTCTTACGGCCATCGAGGCGCTTGCCGTGGGTGAGGCAAACTTCGCGCACCGCCTTCTTCTGGGTCTTCTTGAAGAAGCGCGCCAGCATGGCCTTGTCCGTCTTTTCTTCATCGGCCAGTGCGGCGAGGCACTCTTCCTTGATGGAAGCGAATTTCTCCATGCGCGCTTCCTTGGCGCTGGGCTCCATGGCGATGTCGTAGTACTTCTGGTAACAGAAGTCGTGGATCTTCTGGCCGATTGCAGCGTCGTTGTTCTCGTGGTTGTAAGTGCGCTTGGTCTGGCTCTTGGGCACCATGGCGCTCAATTCCTCCATGGCCACGCAGTGCTTCTGGATGGCGGCATGGGCGACTTTGATCGCTTCGATCATGTCCGCTTCCTGCACCTCCTTCATCTCACCCTCCACCATGAGGATGTCGCTCTTGGTGCCAGCCACGATCAGGTCCATGTCGGCCCCCTCCATTTCATCGTTGGTGGGGTTGATGATCATTCGACCATTGATCCGCGCCACGCGCACTTCGCTCACCGGACCGCTGAATGGGATATCGCTAACGGCCAAGGCGGCAGAAGCGGCTAGGCAGGCGATGGCATCCGATGGATTCTGCTTGTCGGCGCTCATCAGGGAGATCACCACTTGGGTGTCACCATGGAAGTCATCGGGAAAGAGCGGGCGCAATGCGCGGTCCACCAAGCGGCTGGTGAGCACCTCGTGATCGCTGGGGCGCGCCTCACGCTTGAAGAAGCCACCAGGGAAACGGCCGGCGGCGCTGAATTTCTCACGGTATTCCACCTGCAGGGGCAGGAAGTCGATGCCCTCACGGGCCTCCTTGGTGGCCACCACCGTGGCGAGCAGGATGGTATCTCCGAGCCGGACGGTGACGGCGCCATCGGCCTGTTTGGCGAGCACCCCAGTCTCGATGGTGATGACTTTGCCATCGCCCAGGTCGATGGTCTTCTGGATTCCTTGTGGTCTCATGTTCTTGGGCGCGCCTTTCGCGCCGGTTTTTGGTTGGTTGTCTTTTGTTGGCCTGGTCGATAATCATCGACCCCTTCATCCGCCGGAACGAAAAGGGGCGATCGCATTCACGATCGCCCCCTTCGATCAGGAATTATTCGCCGGTGCCGCAGTTGCGGCGCATGCCCGGATCACTTGCGCAGGCCGAGCTTGCCGATGATGGCCCGGTAGCGTTCGATGTCGTGCGTCTTCAGGTAGTTGAGCAATTGCTTGCGCTTGCCCACCAGATCCATCAGCGCCTTCTCGGTGCCGTGGTCCTTCTTGTTGGTCTTCAGGTGGCCGGTGAGGTGGTCGATGCGGGTGGTGAAGAGCGCGATCTGGCTCTCGGCACCGCCGGTGTTCTTCTCAGACCCACCGTGCTCGGTGAAAATGGCCTTCTTGGCCTCGTTGGTCAGGTACATGGTCGTTCGTAACAGGGCGCGAATGTAGCGGATGTACCCTTACCAGACATCCTATTGGTAAAATCCTGAGGCTCAGCCCCTGAACATCGTGAAGGTCTTCGCTAGGAAGCCTTTCAGGTCCTTGCGCTCCACGATCTTGTCCAGGAAGCCATGCTCCAGAACGAATTCGCTGGTCTGGAAGCCCTCGGGAAGGTCGCGGCCGATGGTCTCCTTTACCACGCGCGGCCCGGCGAAAGCGATCAGGGCCTTGGGTTCGGCGATGTTCAGGTCGCCCAGCATGGCAAAGCTGGCCGTGACACCGCCGGTGGTGGGGTCGGTGAGGATGCTGATGTAGGGCAGCTTCTTCTTGGCGAGCAGGGTGAGCTTGGCGCTGGTCTTGGCCATCTGCATCAGGCTGAAACCGGCCTCCATCATGCGGGCGCCGCCGCTTTTGCTGATGACGACCAGCGGGCACTTGCGCTTGAGTGCCTGGTCCGCAGCCATGGCGATTCTCTCACCTACCACGCTACCCATGCTGCCGCCTATGAAGCGGAAGTCCATGCAGGCGATCACCACGTAGTGCTTGTCCAATTTGCCTTCCGCTGCGCGCAGGGCGTCGTTCAGACCGCTTTCTGCACGTGTCTTCGCTAGGCGGTCGGTGTACTTCTTGGTGTCCTCGAACTGCAGCGGGTCGCCTGCGATCAGGTCTGCGCCGATTTCCGTGTATTTGTGGTCGTCGAAGAGCAATGCGAAATACTCCTCGCTCCCGATCTTCTCGTGGTAGTTGCACTTGGGGCAGACCCATAGGTTGTTCTCGTGGTCCTCGCTGGTGATGATCTCATCGCAAGAGGTGCACTTGTACCATAGCCCCTCAGGCGTCTCCTTCTTCTCCTCGGTGGAGGTGGTGATGCCTTCCTTGGTGCGTGTGAACCAACCCATGGGTGCAAATGTGAAAGTTGGAAGTTGAAGGATGAAACAGGAAAGCTTATGGTGGAGATGGTCCCTGTTTCAGCCTTCAGATTGCCTCTTTCAGCTTTTCTTACGCGATGGTGATCTTGCCGTCGAGGTACACGTCCTGGATCGCGTTGAGCAAACCTACGCCTTCGCTCATTGGGCGTTGGAATGCCTTGCGGCCGCTGATCAAGCCCTGCCCGCCTGCGCGCTTATTGATCACGGCGGTCTTCACCGCTTCGGCCATGTCGCTAGCCCCACTGCTTGCCCCGCCGCTGTTGATCAGGCCGATACGGCCCATGTAGCAGTTGGCCACCTGGTAGCGGCACAGGTCGATGGGGTGCTCAGAGGTGAGTTCACTGTACACCTTCTTGTGCGTCTTGCCATAGTTGGCGATGGCATTGTAGCAGCCATTGGTCTCGGGCAGCTTCTGCTTGATGATGTCCGCCTGGATGGTGACGCCCAAGTGGTTGGCTTGGCCGGTGAGGTCGGCAGCGGTGTGGTAGTCCTTGCCATCGACCTTGAAGCCGCTGTTTCGGATGTAGCACCAAAGGATGGTGGCCATGCCCAGTTCGTGCGCATGCTGGAAGGCATCGGCGATCTCGGTGATCTGCCGCGTGCTCTCATCGCTGCCGAAGTAGATGGTGGCTCCCACGGCCACGGCACCCATTTCCCATGCGCTCTCCACCGTGCCGAAGAGCACTTGGTCGAACTTGTTCGGCAGGGTCATGAGCTCATTGTGATTGATCTTCACGATGAAGGGGATCTTGTGGGCGTATTTGCGCGCCACGCTGCCAAGCACGCCGTAGGTGCTGGCCACGGCATTGCAGCCGCCTTCCAACGCGAGCTTCACGATGTTCTCGCTGTCGAAGTAGATGGGGTTGGGGGCGAAGCTTGCTGCCGCGCTGTGCTCGATGCCTTGGTCAACAGGCAGGATGCTCATGTAGCCGCTGTTGGCCAAGCGGCCATGTCCATAGAGCGCTTGGATGCTGCGCAGCACTTGCGGGCTGCGGTTGCTGAGGGCGAAGCAGCGGTCAACGAAGTCGGGGCCGGGAAGATTGAGGCTCCCTTTATCGATGGTCTTGCTCTGGTGGTTCAGCAGGCTCTGGGCATCGGCGCCGAGGAGCTCTTCGATCTTGCTCATGGTCAACGTGGGCATGCGTGCTCGTTTTGCAGGGCGGCGAAGGTAGGCGAGCCGGCTTGGCAGGTCCAGCGTGCTGAGAGCGCATGCGCATCGGGGCTGTTCCGACGTTCGGGAGGGCAAGTACCTTCGCCCGCTTCGCATGAAACGCCTTTTGCCCGTTCTGGCTCCTGTGGTGGTGGCTGTGGGCCTGCTGCTGGTCGGTTGGGCTTGGCTGCGCGGCTACACGCGCCACAACGAGCTCATGCGTGTGCCCGATCTGGCGGGGGCCAACCTGGCCGAGGCCGAAGCTCTGCTGGCCAAACGCGACCTGAGCGCGCTGGTGATTGATAGCGTATTCGTGGAGGACCGACCCAAAGGCACCGTGGTGGAGCAAGACCCGGATGCAGGCAAGGAGGTGAAGGCCGGGCGCAAGGTGTATCTGGTGCTGAATGCCAACCAGCCCAAAATGATCGACATGCCCAAGCTCGTTGACCTGAGCAAGAGGCAGGCGCTGAGCGTGCTCGATATACTGGGACTCAAGGTGAAGGAAATGCAGTACAAGCCCGACCCTTGCGTGGACTGCGTGATCGCGCAACTCTATAAGGGCAAGCCCATTGCTGCCGATGAGCGGATCCGACGCGGGGAGGCCATTACCCTCGTTCTCGGGGCCGGTGAAAAGGGTGAGCGCGTGCCGGTACCCGACCTTTCCGGTTTATCCATGGCCGATGTGCAATTGGTGCTGAACATGGCCTCGTTGAACCTTGGGGTGCTGGTGGAGTGCCAGGGCTGCAATACCCAGGCGGATTCCACGTTGGCGCGGGTGCGCAGGCAAAGTCCAGCCGCAGGCGCCAACAACCGCATCGCTTTGGGCAGTACCATCGACCTTTGGCTCACCTCCGATACCACCGGCCTGCGGCCCGCTGAAGGTTGGAACGACCCCTCGCGCTACACTAGCCCCGATAGCCTCCATGAACCGTAGCCGAATACTCTTCGTCGGCATCGCCCTGCTTGCAGCCGATGTGCTGCTCCTGCCCCGGCAGGCAAGCGCCCAAGGCGAAGTGCTTACGCCGTTGCAGGCGCGTCCTGTTCCAGAAGCTGTCCGCGCCTTGCGGAAGGCCGATGGCCTCAACGAGCACTTCATCTACCTCTACGAACCCCAGACCTTGCCCATCGTCGATGATTTCTCCATCGACCGCACCCGCAAGCGCTGGGCGCAGGCCACGGATCCCGGCGTCACGCTCGAAGAGACCATCTACCGTTTGGAAGTGGCCGGCGTGAGCACTTGGGACATGGTCTTCAGCGACGACACCACGTTCACCTACCTAACCGATTTGGATCCCGTGCCGCCGGTGACCACGCGCACACCGCTGGCGCCGATCACGGTCCTCGTGCGCGATATCACGGTTTATCCACCCACGGACCTCGTCGTGGAAGCCTGGCCGGCCTACAACATCTTCGATACCATACAGGAACCTTCACCAGACATCCTCTTCCTCGCGAGCCCGGAGCTGATCCAGGATTCGCTCTTGGTTTACCAAGTGCCCGCCGCCCCGGGCACCTACACCAACCCGGATAACAGCGTGCGCCCGCTCGTCCTTTGGGAGGATGACGACGTGTACATCAACGGCAACTATCCCATTGAGCCGCCCACTATCGGCGTGGCCACCTTCGATGGATTGGCGCGCACCGGTTACCCGTACGACTACGATCAGTTCACGGCTTACGGCATCGCTGATCACCTCACCTCGGTTGATATCGACCTCTCCGCTCCGCTTGGGCCCGAGGATTCTCTTTACTTGAGCTTCTTCTACCAGCCGCAGGGCCTCAGCGGCGATAATGCCGTGCAGCCGCTGGATAGCCTTGTGCTCGAATTCTGGGCGCCCCAACTGCAGTATTGGAGCCGCGTTTGGAGCACGCCGTACGTGCCGCTGCAGGGCTTTCAGCAAGTGCTGGTCCCGATCAAGCTCGCACAGTTCTTCTACGAAGGCTTCAAGTTCCGCTTCCTCAATTACGGCACCCTGAGCGGCTCCTATGACCACTGGCACCTCGAT
This sequence comes from Flavobacteriales bacterium, assembly GCA_016705545.1. Classification (GTDB taxonomy): domain Bacteria; phylum Bacteroidota; class Bacteroidia; order Flavobacteriales_F; family PHOS-HE28; genus PHOS-HE28. The sequence goes on along the minus strand of JADIYA010000001.1, from coordinate 126,424 downwards.
TACGTGCGCCTCGATCAGCAGCGCAGCTTCGACGATACGCGCCTGATCGATGTGGCCTACATGTACCCGGAGACCAGTTTGCTGCAGACCTATACCAGCGTCACGTTCGAAAAGTTCGCCGAGGCGCCTTCGACCTACATGGCACAGAGCATCACCGCCCTCCAGCGCAACCTCGATACCGACGACCGCTTCATCACCTACGGCATGCTCGCGCGCGAGGAGAACGGCAATGGGCCGGTGGCATTCAGTAACGGCCTCAACTCCAGCGGCAACGCCAGTTCCATCTTCCCGAGCGATCATCCCATCGCTGCGGCGCCGAACAATTTCGAGTACGATCCCGCCCTCAGCACCGATGCCGCCTTTTGGCGCGTGAAGCTCTGGACCAACACCACTCCCGATATCTGCAAGTACAACGACACCGTCACCTTCGTGCAGGAGATCAGCAACTACATGGCCTATGACGACGGCAGTGCGGAAATGGGTTATGGCATCACCGCAGCGGGCGCCGCTGCCGCCCTGCGCTTCGATATCAGCGGACAGGACAGCCTGCGGGCCGTGCGCATGTACTTCAATCCGCAGGCGAACGACCCGAACGATTCACCCAACCCGGAAGAAGGGCGTTTCCTGATCACCGTGTGGAAGAGCCTCAGCCCGGAGGTGATCCAGCACCAGAACTTCACCTTCTCTTCGCCGACATACCGCCTCGACGGCATCGACCACTTCGTGGAGATCCCGCTCGACAGCACGATCATGGTGGAAGGCACCATCTACGTGGGCTGGGTGCAGACCAACAACGTGAAGCTCAACGTCGGCTTCGACCGCAATCGCAACAACCAGGACAAGCTCTTCCGCAGGCTCACGCTCAACTTCGGGCCGAGCACGCAGCAGGGCTCGTTGATGCTGCGCCCTGTATTCGTCGCGGCGGTGGATCCGTTCGCGAGCGTGCCGGAGGAAACGGATGGCCCAGGCATGCTTCTCTTTCCGAATCCGGCCAATGAGGTGGTGATGGCGCGGACCAGCATACAGCTGGAAGGCGCACGGCTGATGATCAGCGACGCCATGGGGCGCATCGTATCCGATGAACGCTTCAAGGAGAATCGATTCGTGGATGTGAGCGCGCTGGCCAACGGCCTCTATGTAGCGCGCCTTAGCAGCGCCGATGGCGCACTCATCGCGCAGGAGCGCTTGCTCATCCAGCGCTGATGGACCAGGAATCGATTGAATCGCTCGGCGAGGAGCAAGAGTTGTACGAGCACCACCGGATCGTCTGCGATCCGAAGCAATCGCTCATCCGGCTCGACAAGTTCCTCTTCGACCGTCTGGCCAACACCTCGCGCAGCCGGATACAGGCCGCCGCGAAGGCGGGCAATGTGTTGGTGAATGAGAAAGCCGCCAAGCCCAGCCAGAAGGTGAAGCCGGGCGATGCGATCAGCATCGTGCTGCCTTATCCGCAGCGCGAAGTGGAACTGCTGCCGGAGGACATTCCGCTGAAGACGCTCTTCGAGGATGAGCACCTGGTGGTGATCGACAAGGCCGCCGGCCTGGTGGTGCATCCGGGCCACGGCAATTGGACCGGCACGCTCGTGAACGCGCTGCTCTTCCACTTCGGCAAATTGCCGCCTGTGCCGGGCGCTGAGATCCCGCGCCCAGGACTGGTGCACCGCCTCGACAAGGACACCAGTGGCGTGATGGTGGTGGGCAAGACCGAGGAAGCGCTCTCGCACCTGGCCCGGCAGTTCTTCGATCGCACCAGCGATCGCCGGTACAACGCAATCGTATGGGGCGACTTCGCCGAGGATGAAGGCGTGATCGAAGGGCACATCGGCCGCAGCAACAAGGACCGCACGGTGATGCAGGTCTTCCCCGAAGGCGAGCATGGCAAAGCTGCCGTGACGCGCTGGCGCGTGATCGAGCGCTTCCGATACGTGACGCTGGTGGAGTGCAAGCTCGAGACAGGCCGCACGCACCAGATCCGCGCGCACATGCAGTGGATCGGCCACCCCCTCTTCAACGATGCGGCGTACGGCGGTGATCGCATCCTCAAGGGGACCACCTTCACCAAGTACCGACAATTCGTCGAGAATTGCTTCGCGCTGCTGCCGCGCCAAGCCCTGCACGCGCGCACGCTCGATTTCGATCACCCCGCCACTGGGAAGCGCATGCGCTTCGAGAGCACCTTGCCCGCCGACATGCAGGCCGTGCTGGAGAAGTGGCGGACTTACACTAGCGCGAAACCGTTGGAAGGGGAGGAGTGAGCGCGCTACCGGCTCACAAGCACTTTCCCAGCAAAACCACTGTGGCCGGTGATCTGAACGAAGTACAGACCTGAACGCAGGTGTTGTGTGCTGAAAATGTCACTTCGACCGGCGTTGCTGAACAGCGCCCTGCGAAACATCATTCGGCCCATTTGGTCGAAGAGCGTCATCTCGTAGCGCCCGTTTGACAGCTCGGTCATTACCCATTGGTCCACGCCAACGGCAGCGATTGCAGGCTCAAGAGGTGCCACAACAACATCTGCAACCGCCACCGGCCCGCTGCACTCGCCTACATAGCTCTCGCCTATGAACTTGGCAACTCCGTTCACGAACACGCCATCGAGCGTGTCGCCGAACTTCACCATGAAGAGCGTGTCTTTGTAGAACGCCATGTCTGAAAGGGAACCAGGGTCAGAGACGAGATCGCCGGGCACACCGCACCATTCAGTGCCATCCCATGTAGCCAGACCCTTGCTCGAAACGCCACCCGCATAGTTGCAGAAGTGCCGCACCCACAGCAGGCCATCGTGAACGAGCATCTTCACGGAGCATAGCGTGCTTGTGTTGTTCAAGTTGACTTGAATCCCGGAGCCCATGGCGTGGTAGGCCGTGCCATCCCAGCGCATGATGTTCATGCCAGCATTGCCCGTGGTGGTGGTGAACTGCCCGCCGATGTAGAGGTCGTTGCCAAAGACGGCCAAGGAGCCCACACCGGAAAGGCCGCCGAGCACGCCTTGGCCTAGCGGTTGCCACCAGCCGCCGACTAATTGGAATGCACAACAGGCAGGGCCGTCATAGATCGCCCCGCAGATTACAAGGCGATCATCGTACTTGGCAATGTCGCTGATAATGGGGCCGACGGTTGTTGTTTGACCTACGGGCACCCATTCATTGGCCACGCGTTTTGCTACGCTTTGTGCGGCTTGCCCATCAACTTCTGAGAAAGCCCCAACTGCATAAAGTGTGTCTTCAATGACACGCAAACGCGCGACGTAAGACCCAAGCACGGAGCCGTAAGTCCTCCAAGCAGTTCCATCATGGTAGGCAACGCGCCCAGAAGCCTCGCCGTTCAGTGTCTCGAAAGCCCCGCCGATGAACAACGTGTCACGATGCCGGAGGATGCTGAATATGTTGCCGGGCACTACGCCTGGCAAGGTGTCCCAATCGGCATCGGCGTAGCGCAACACCCGATTTGAACTGTACCACATGCTGCCAAGTGCCATGGTGCCCCCATAGTATAGTGTGTCTTCGTTGAGGCTGGTGCATAAGTAGCCGGCGGACCATTGCTCACCAGGAAATCCGGTAGGACCCCAATGAGGCTGGGCACATACAGTAATCAACTGCGCGCAGCAGAACCCCGCTACAATTAAGCGAGCCATGTGCTAGCGGCTTACGACGAGTCTGACAGCAACCGCGTGCGGGCCGGGCCACTCGCGCCAGATATACCCCCTTGGCCGAGCTCGCTGGTGTCGATTAGGCTGCTTCGGCCTTGGCTGCTAGGAAGGCTCGCCTCCCTCGCAAGCCTGCCTTCTGCATCGAAGAGACTGAATCGGTAATTGCCATCCGGCAAACCACCGAGCACCCATTGATCAGTTCCAATGGCCATGGCGAAAACAGCTGGAGTGGACAACGTTTGCACGTCCGCCAAGCCGGTGAATGCGTCAATGCAAATGGCCGTGACGAAGGCGTCCGTACCGTTCGGCACCTGGGCATTGAAAATGGTCTGGAACCAGGCATCGTTGCCGGGGTTGAACAACGGGAAGAAAGAGGTGTCAGGCACGGCCACTTTCGATGTCGAGCCGCTCAAATACAATTGTGTGGGCGCGAGTGCGATAGAGTTGATGGTCTCGATGAAGGGGAAGCCGCCGAAGAAAGGTGGCTGGCGCTCCTCGCCGCCGAAGTACGTGGCGAGAATCAGGTAGTGGTCCGGCGTCCACGTCATCAGGAATGCATCAGCACCGAGCATGGGGGCGCCCTTGATGCTGCTGTCCTGGAAGTAAATCCCATTCATGTCGGCGGAAGCATTCAATGGCGATTCGCCAATGGCCTGCGCAAGGATGCGCCCGGCGACGTGGATGTTGCCATTTGCGTCAATGCGCACGGCTTGCACATCCATACGATTAGGGCCGCTGGCGAGGTAGCTGGTCCACGTCCGTGAACGGTCCTGCCCGAACTCAAAGATGACCTGATCGCTCTCCGTGTACTGGTGCCACCCCACGCCTGGTACGACGTCAACAGCCTGATTGGTGGCGGCAACGAACACAATGTTGCCGGAAGGACCGATTTCCAGAATGTTCTTTCCATCCACATACTCAATGCCTTCCCAACCTATGAAGGTCCCCCACTGCACGTCACCATCCAAGGTGAACTCCACGAGCACCAGGTCACCGCCGCCGTCGGCATAATCCGGCTGATCGTAGGCATTGGCACCGCCATCCAGAATAGGTTCGAAACCTGGGCTGTCGCTGGTGCCGACCGCTATGATCCGGTTGCCGTGGCATTGAACCTTCCAGAGCCTGTCGGTCTGTTCATCCCCGACGTGCGTGGTGTAGCGCAGGTTGTCGGAAACATCAAGCGCGATGATGAAGCCGTCCACACCGCCAGAGTGTGGCCTGATATAGGCGCCCGGTGGTTGATTGGCCGGTTGCGGCATTGTGCCCTGTGAGCCGCCGGCAATCACCAGGCGCCCCAGACTGTCAAGGTCGAGGCCATGCACGCGTGAGTAGTAGTTCCCTAGGTAGGTTGACCAGCGCAGAATTCCGTCGATGTCGAATTGTGCGACAAAGCCGTTGACCACGCCACCTGCTGTGCCGGTGCTGTCGTTGTATGCTCCGGGTTTCTCGGCTATGTAGAGGCCATTGTCCTGGATCTCGCCTCCGATATAAATGTCCGTTCCGTCGAAGATGCTCCTCACCGCCATGGCGTTTGGATAGGCGTGTGCGTCAACGCCATCATTCCCGCCATAGAATGCGGTCCATGCAATCCTGTGCTCTGGATAGAAGCGGGTGACAAAAATGGGCCAGGGAACATTTGCGAATTGGAGGACGATGCCCGGAGCATTCGGGAAGAAGGAGTAGGCGGAATTGGTGACGCCCGCAACGAAGTAGTTGCCTGCTGTATCCGTTTCACTAACGTAGATGTATTCTTCATTGGCATCACCCAGGTAGCTGCTCCAGCAGAGGCCTTCCACTTCATCGGCTGCTGTTGGCGGTTGCCCAGCCTGCAGATAGAGCGGCCGCTCCGTGTCGTACGCGTCGAACTCGAAGCGCACGAGGTCCAGCCCATTGTCCGGCAAGTACTCGGCATTCCAGGAAAGCGGTTGCGGAACGCCCTGCGCATCAAGTTGGAATGCGCGCACCTGGTTCAACTTGATGAACTTACCATCGCGCCAGATCTTCAACGCGCCCTCCACATCCACCTTCAGGCTGTCCTGTCCTTCGAATCCCAGCATCACTTGGTTCGGGTTGAAACCAGGTCGGCACGTAAGTGTCATCACAGGACCGCTGCTTCGGCTGTGCAGGGATAGGTCCACATCCTTAATGAACTCAGGATATGTGATCCCCTCGAATCCGGATATGGCTGTCACGCCGTTCGGAGCGGTGTGCGGCACATAGTAGTGCCTGACATGGCCGCGTTCGCCCCAAGGTTCCGGGGAGGCATAATTCCTCCCAGGACCGGCGGAGAGCATCCGGATGTTCAAGATGGTGTCGGGTGTGGTGGCGCTCGTATCGCGCAGCGTAACGGCGAAGGTGACCCGCGAGCTATCCTGAAGAAAAGTATTCAATGGGCTGCCTGATGAGGCGTACAGCACATCGGGGCATGCAACACCGAGGTTGTCGCGAAGTTGGCCCTCATTCTTCCAGAAGCTGAGGGCAGGATTCCCGGCCGCATCGAAGAAATCGGGAGGGGCTTGCTGGGCTGGAAGCATTACCGATGCGGAGAGCGCCGCGAAAGTGAGGCAACTTCGTAGCGTTGGGCGCTGGGCGTTGGGCTTCATCGCGGTTGGCTTTGGGAGGTTAAAATTAGAAGTTTTCAAGACCGATCTGCGTTCGGTCACAGCCGGTCGCGATCGTGCAATGTGACGACGGGCCTCGCGCTTCTGGTTGAGGCCAGCGAGGCACCATGAGCGGCTCAGCGGGGTGATGCACGGCCGGGCCGCGCACGTCCCACCCCAAGGCCGAATAGCGCAAGGTCATAGCGCACCGGGTCGGCGGCATCGAATTCGCGTAAGGAGGCGGTGAGTTCCTCCACCGCCTTCCAATCGTCCTGCTTGCGGGTAAGGAGGCCGAGAGCACGCGCCACGCGGCCGGTATGCACATCAAGCGGCACCATCAGGTCGGCAGGCTTGATCCGGTTCCAGAGACCGAGGTCCACACCACGGTCATTGGGCCGCACCATCCAGCGCAGGTAGAGGTTGATGCGCTTTGCATTGCTGCCCTTGCTGGGATCGGCAACATGCTTCTGGGTTCGGGCCTGATGCTTCGGCTCGAAGAACCATCGCTTGAAGCGCGGGATCGCCTCGGCCATTGAATCGATGCGCCCCGCATCGTTCAGGAATGCGCTTTCCAGCCCGCCGTGTGCGGTGTGCAGGTGCCGCAAGCCGTGGATGAAATGCTGGAGATCAATGCCGTTGAAGGTGCGATGCACGAAGCCGCTCACATGCTTCAGGTCGGCGGCATCGGCATTCATCACGAAGTCGTGCGGACGGTCGTCCATCAGGCGCGCCAGCTTCCAAGCGTTGGCGATGATGGTCTTGCGCTGGCCCCAGGCGATGGTGGCGGTGAGGAAGCCGATCACTTCCGCATCTTCCCGCTTGCTGAAGGCGCGCGGCACCTGAATGGGGTCGTCGGTGATGAATGCAGGGCGCGCAAGCCTGTCGTACGCTTCATCGAGGAGCGCCTTCAATCCGTTCCGGTTCAGTGGTCGCCTCGTCATCAACCTTGAACCTTGCGTGCATGCGCCTTCACGGTCTGGCCATTCGCCCGGATGTTCTTCGCGGCCAGTTCCACGACGATTGAGATGCGTCGGGCGCGCGTTTGCTCAGTCCGCGCATCGAGCAGCCATGTGAGGATCTGCTTGCGTGCGCCGGGCGGGAAGGACTCATAATGCACCAGCGCTTTCCGGTCTTTCTTCAAGGCGCGTTGCAGATCCGCCGGCATCTTGAATGCCTCGGCTGCATCGATGCTGTTCCATGAGCCGTTCGATTTCGCCACCTCGATCGCTTTCAGTCCGGGTGCGGCCATACGCCTCGCTGCAATCAGCCGTTCAATGCGCTCCTTGTTCAACTTGCTCCAAACGCTTTTCGGCTTGCGCGGTGAGATATAAAGCATGGTCCGTGATTCATCGAGCTTCCGCGGCAGGCTGTCAATCCACCCGAAGCAAAGCGCTTCTTCAACAATGGCATCATAGCTCAGGTGCTTGGCAGGTGTCGCTTTTTTCCAGGTAACCAGCCAGATGCCGATGGTGCGCATGGTTCTTCTTCAGCCAAGCTCGCCATTGCGCGCGGCTCGTCGCTTCCACTTGTTCGAGCGCGTCGAGCTTGGTCGGCATGTCGGGCGCTAGCGCTGGGGCATCGCGAAGCTCGGCAGCTCCATCAACTGGTATCCGCTCAGGTCGAAGAGCGTCTCATCGACCTTGCCGACCACGAGATCCTTGATGAAGCACACCACGCGCTCATCACCTTGCGCAGGCACCCATTCGTACTCGAGAGGGAAGCCTTCCACATCGGTGCGTGCATAGCGGTTCTGCTGCGCAGCTTGGCCATCCATGCCGCGCGCCATGTCTATGAAGGCGTTGCGCAGGCCGGTGGCCGCCCACGCGGTCCATGTGCCCTCCTTGCTGGTGGCGATCACCTTGGTGCAGTTGTGCCCTTCGATCACCTTTGTCTCCTTGGTCACTGTGATCTTGGGCTGCTCGCCCTTCGCGCTGCCAACGGTTGTAGGCTCAGGCCGCTTCATCTTCATGGCCGTACGGCCGCCTTGTCCATCGTCGATCAGCGTATAGCTCCAGTTGCCGCGCAGGTCAGTGAGCATGCGCATCTGCTGCGCTTGGCCGGGCATCACCAGTTCATAGAGGATCATGTCAGCACGGCTCCAGAAGCGGATGTTCACCGGGCTGTGCTTGTCCTCCTTGCCGTTCTTGTAGGTGTGCATCTCCATGCGGAAACTGCCCACGAAGGCATCGTTGCCGCCTGGCGCGAGGAATGCGCTGGCGAAGGCGCCAACGGTGAACAGCATGCAGAGGGTGATCGTGCGCAGCATGGCCTAGAGGATTTGGCCGAAAGGTAGAAGGGCTCAGGGCTGGATCACACCATCCTTCATCACCAGCTTCCGGTCCGCCATGTCGGCGAGTTCCTCGTTGTGCGTCACGATCACGAAGGTCTGGCCGAGCTCCTTGCGCAGGTCGAAGAAGAGCTGATGCAATTCACGGGCGTGCGCGCTATCGAGATTGCCGCTGGGCTCATCGGCAAGCACCACGCTGGGGCTGTTGAGGAGCGCCCGGGCCACGGCCACGCGTTGCTGCTCACCGCCGCTGAGCTGCGCGGGCTTGTGCTCTTTGCGAGGCAGTACGTTCAGGCGCTGAAGGAGTTCTTCAGCGCGCGGAATGCACTCGCTCTTGCTCTTCCCGGCGATCAGCCCGGGCATCATCACATTTTCCAGCGCGGTGAACTCCGGCAGCAGGTGGTGGAACTGGAATACGAAGCCGATATGAGCGTTGCGGAAGGCCGAAAGCGCTTTGGACCCCAGCTTCGAGACTTCTTGTTCGTTGATGCGAAGGGTCCCTTCGTCGGCGCGTTCAAGTGTTCCGAGAATCTGCAAGAGCGTGGTCTTTCCGGCTCCGCTTGCACCAACGATGCTCACCACTTCGCCCTTCGCCACGCGCAGGTCAACGCCTTTCAGCACTTCCAGCACGCCATAGCGCTTGCGTATCCCTATGGCTTCAATCATGGCGTAAAGGAAGCGACGGAGCTTGGATCGTGCCGTAGGCTACTTTCGCCGCGCATCAGATACGATCCGAATGAACCTCCACGAGTACCAAGGCAAGAGCATCCTTTCCCAATTCGGCGTGCGCGTGCAACGCGGGCTGGTGGCCTACAACGCTGATGAAGCCGTTGACCAAGCCAAGCGACTGAGCCAGGAGACCGGCACCAAGTGGTGGGTGGTCAAGGCGCAGATCCATGCCGGCGGCCGCGGCAAAGGCGGTGGCGTGAAATTGGCGAAGACGATTGATGAGGTGCGCGAAAAGAGCGATGCCATCATCGGCATGATGCTGAAGAGCCCGCAGACACCGCCGCAAGGGAAGAAGGTGCACAAAGTGCTCATCGCCGAGGACGTGTACTACCCCGGCGCCAGCGAAACGAAGGAGTATTACATGAGCGTGCTGCTCGATCGCGCCAGCGGCAAGAACGTGATCGTGTACAGCACCGAGGGCGGCATGGACATCGAAGAAGTGGCCGAGCACCACCCGGACAAGATCAAGAAGGAGGTGATCGATCCGCGCGTGGGCTTGCGTCCTTTCCAGTGCAACAAGATCGCGACAGAGCTGGGTGTGACCGGAGCGGCGAAGAAGGAGATGGGCAAGTTCATCGCATCACTTTACAAGGCCTACGAAGGCAGCGATGCCGCCATGTTCGAGATCAACCCCGTGCTGAAGACCAGCGACGACAAGATCATCGCCGTGGATGCCAAGGTCCGGCTTGATGGCAACGCGCTATACCGCCATCCGGACTACGCCGAGATGCGCGACAAGACCGAAGAGGATCCCATCGAAGTGGAAGCCGGTGAAGCGGGCCTCAACTACGTGCGCCTGGATGGCAACGTGGGCTGCATGGTGAACGGCGCCGGTCTGGCGATGGCCACGATGGACATCATCAAGCTCAGCGGTGGCGAACCAGCCAACTTCCTCGACGTGGGCGGTACGGCAGACGCAGCACGCGTGGAGAAGGCCTTCCGCATCATCCTGAAGGACGAGCGCGTGAAGGCGATCCTGGTGAACATCTTCGGCGGTATCGTGCGTTGCGATCGCGTGGCGCAGGGGATCGTGGACGCCTACAAGAACATCGGCGACATCAAGGTGCCGATCATCGTGCGCTTGCAAGGCACCAACGCCGTGGAAGCGAAGGAGCTGATCGACAAGAGCGGATTGAAGGTGCTGAGCGCGGTGGCCTTGCAGGAGGCTGCCGATCGGGTGAAGCAGGTGCTGGCGTAAGCCTCACTCGGCCGGAGCAGGCACGGAGGTCTTCTCCAAACCGAGCCGTGCAATGAGCTCGTTCAGTTTCTCCGGCTTCTTCGCCATCACCATCAGCCGGTCACCTGCTTCGATAGCGGTAGCCCCATCCGGTGAAGTGAAACCACCGTTGCGCTCCACGAGGATGATCTGCGCGTCCTTGGGAAAGTGAAGGTCCACGATCAGGTGGTCCACTGCAGAGCTGTCAGCAGGGACGACAAGTCCCAGCAAGGTACCGGAGAGCTCCTTGTTCAGTTCAAGATCAAGTGCGCTTTCCCGCTTGAATCCCTTGGGCCGTTCCACACGCAGCAACCGCGCAGCAAGTGGAAGCGTGGAGCCTTGCAACAGCACGGATGTGAGCACGGCGAAGAAGACCACATTGAAGATGAATTGCGCGTTCTCAAGCCCGGCGATCAGTGGATACGTCGCGAAAACGATCGGTACCGCACCGCGCAGACCGACCCACGAGAGGAAGGCCTTCTGCCTCCATGTGGCGCTTCGGAAAGGCGCAAGGCTAACGAATACGGCTATCGGTCGAGCCACCACGATCAGCACCACGCTGATGAGCAGTCCGATGCCCATCACCGGCACTACTTGCTTGGGGAAAACAAGCAGTCCCAGCGTGAGGAACATGACGATCTGCACGAGCCATGCCTGGCCGTCGTAGAAACGGATGAGGCTCTTCTTGTGGATGAAATCGGAGTTGCCCAGGACCACGCCGGCCAGGTAAACGGCCAGGAATCCGTTACCGCCGATCATATCCGTTGCCGCGAACGTGAACATCATCAGCGCGAGCAAGAGCACCGGATAGAGCCCATCGAACTGGAGCTTGATACGGTTCAGGGTGAAGGTCATCAACCGACCCATGCCCCAACCGGCCAACGCACCGATCGACATCTGGATGAAGAAGCTCGGGATCAATGACCACAAGGACCCGTGTTCCCCTTGGATGATGCCGATCAAGCTCACCGTGAGGAAGAACCCCATCGGGTCGTTGCTTCCGCTCTCCAGCTCAAGCAGTGGGCGCAGGTTGGCTTTCAGCCGCAGGTTGCGTGATCGGAGGATCGTGAAAACCGCCGCGGCGTCGGTGGAGGAGACGATGGCGCCCAGGAGCAATCCCTCCATCACTGAGAGGTCCGTGAACAACGGTACCGCGAAACCAACGATCACCGCAGTGATCAAGACACCGGCCGTTGCGAGCGCCAGCCCTTTGCCCAGCACGGGCCGAACGCTCTCCTGTTTGGTATCCAGCCCACCGGAGAAGAGGATGAAGACCAGCGCGATGATGCCCATGGATTGTGCGAACCCTGCATTGTCGAAATAGATGAGTCCCAGTCCATCACTACCGGCGATCATGCCCACGGCCAGGAAGAGGATGAGCGTGGGCACACCGAGTCGGCCGCTCGTCTTGCTGGCCAGGATGCTGGCGAAGAGCAGCAAGGCCCCGAGCAACAGCATGTGCTCGACGTGCAGTTCCATGGTGGACAAGATACCGTTGAGCGCGGCGTAGTTTCGGCTCCGATGAACGGGAATGTCCTCTTGCTCCATGGCGCTCTAGGCAGTGCGCGCCAGCTCAAAGCACTTCAGGATCGTATCGGTGGCCATGCGATCGACCTATCCGGCCATGGCGGTCGGGAGGTTCCTTCGGATGGTATCCGTTTCGAGCAGTTCATCACGGACATTGATGACGCCTACGCACAGCAGGGCTGGTCGCGCGCCGATCTCTTCGGTTATAGCATGGGCGGCTATGCGGCCTTGCTCTATGCAGCGCAATACCCTGACCGCGTGCGATCGGTGACTACGGTCGGAACGAAACTGCTTTGGACCGAAGAAGGATTGCAGAAGGAACTGCGCATGCTCGATTCCGAGGTGATGGAGCAGAAGGTGCCGGCCTTCGCACGAGCCTTGTCCGAAGAGCACGGCCCGGCTCGTTGGAAGGATGTGGTGCGGGCCATCGCGAAAAGCATGAGCGAGCTCGCCCCAATGCCATTGCTCACGCCTGAGGTCTGTTCGCGGATTCAATGCCCGGTGCTCATCTGCGTGGGTGAGAATGATGGCACGGCTGTCCCCGAAGACACGCGCCTCTTCGCGCGAGGAATAAGAGGTGCTGAGGTGTTCATCCTTCGCAACACACCGCACCCCTTCAGCAAGGTGGACCTGGACTACTTCGTTCTGCGCTTGAACGAATTCTGGAGCGCCATCCGTTAGCGGAAGAACAGCCAGCGCCTTTTCTTCTTCTCCTTCGGCGGCTTCGGCAGGCCCGGCAGATGCTCTTGCCCCGGCGTGACCTTCGTCTCCAACCATCCTTCAATCACTACGAAGAGCTTGCGGTGCTCCGTGCTCATGTTCATCTCTTCGGTCCGGATGCTCGCCAAAGCCTTGTTGCGGTCGCCGAGCGCCACCTGCACGATGTTCAGGTCAACGAGTCCATTCCAGTCTGGCCACGCTTCTCCCTTGCTGTAAGTGCCGATGCGGATGGTATCGCCGGGGGCCATGGTCCACGTGCCACCGGGAAGGGCGGGCGATGGTTCCTTCGGCGTGACCGAAACGCGCACAGCGGCGTTCGTCGGGTTCACCACGAAGAGCTCGTTCACGAACATCCGCTGGCACACAACCACCTCCTGTTGCTTGGGCTGCTCCGGCTCCGGTGGCCATTGTTGAACGTGCATGCCCGGTCGCGGGATGATGCCATGGTCATCGTGTCCCTGCTCGGTGAAGCCCGTCTTGTTCCCGTGGTCGTCGAAGGTGGTGGTGCTCCGGTGCCACTGTATTCCGCCGTCCGGGGCATCGCTCGTCTCCGCCATGCTCACGGCGCCGTTCGCATGGTAGCTGAAGTGGACCGATGAATGGCCGGCAAAGCGCCGGGTCTGTCCTTCGAAGATCACTTCGCCGTTCTTCTTAAAGGCCCAGCTGCGGCCCCAGCGGTCGTGCTTGTCGCGCCATTCCTTGGTGCTCACTTGGCCACTGTTGAAGAAGCGCAGCACCACGGTCCCGGTATCGGTCTTGAGGATCCGCTCTTTTTGCTGAGCCGAAGAAGCCGTGGCGAGAGTGAGCAGGAGCAGGGAGGCAAGGAGTCGCATGGCGGGTGGAAGCCAAAGTTCGGGCCAGCCCGTTGCATCTTCGCGCTCCCTCGATCGAGACCGATGGCCAAGACCAAGAAGATCCAAAACTCCTCGTCGCCAACCGTGGCGAGATCGCCCTGCGCGTGATGCGCTCCGCCCGCGAGATGGGCATCAGCACCGTAGCCGTGTACAGCGAGGCCGATCGCAACGCACCGTTCGTGCGCTTCGCCGATGAGGCCGTGTGCATCGGCCCGCCCGCGAGCAAGGAGAGCTACCTGGTGATTGACAAGATCGTGAAGGTGTGCAAGGACCTGAAGGTCGATGCCGTCCATCCGGGTTATGGATTCCTCAGCGAGAACGGCGACTTCGCCCGGGCGCTGGAGAAGGCCGGCGTCATCTTCGTGGGGCCATCGCCAAAAGCCATGAAAGTGATGGGCGACAAGCTCGCCGCCAAGGAAGCCGTGAAGGATCATGGCGTACCGCTGGTGCCGGGCACCGACGGCGCTGTGAGCGGATTGGAGGAAGCAATCGAGGTCGCGAAGACCATCACCTTCCGATCCTGATCAAGGCCGCCGCAGGAGGCGGCGGCAAGGGGATGCGCATCGTTGAGAAGGAGAGCGAGCTGAAGGAAGGCTTGGAGCGCGCCATAAGTGAGGCGAAGAGCGCATTCGGCGACGGCAGCGTGTTCATTGAGAAGTACGTGGCAGGGCCTCGCCACATCGAGGTGCAGGTCATGGCCGATACGCACGGCAACACATGCTATCTCTTCGAGCGCGAATGCAGTGTTCAGCGCAGGCACCAGAAGGTGGTGGAGGAGGCGCCGAGCGCAGTGCTCACGCCAGAACTGCGCAAGCGCATGGGCGAAGCGGCAGTGGCCGTGGCCAAGAGCGTGGACTACACTGGAGCGGGCACGGTTGAATTCCTCCTTGATGAGCGGATGAACTTCTACTTCATGGAGATGAACACGCGCTTGCAAGTGGAGCACCCCGTCACAGAGATGATCACGGGTCTCGATCTGGTGAAGCTCCAGATCCGTGTGGCGGAAGGGGAGGAGCTGCCCTTCAAGCAGGAAGACCTGGAGATCATCGGGCATGCCATCGAGGTGCGCGTGTACGCCGAGGACCCGATGAACAATTTCCTCCCCGACATCGGCACCCTCACCACCTATCGGCCGCCGCAAGGCCCAGGCGTCCGTGTCGACGACGGATTCGAGGAGGGCATGGAGATCTCCATCCATTACGACCCCATGATCGCCAAGCTGATCACGCATGGCGCTACGCGTGAAGAGGCCATCACGCGCATGGAACGAGCCATCGACGACTACGCCATCACCGGGGTTGAGACCACCCTGCCTTTCTGCCTGTACGTCATGGGCCATGAGGCCTTCCGCAGTGGGAAATACGACACACATTTCGTTCGCGACCACTTCAAGCCGGAGCTGCTCGAAGGCTTGGATGCCAGCGAAGCGCACGCGGCGGCGCTCGTGGCGGCGGCGGTGAATCGCGTGCAGGCGGGCGCGAGCGGGTCTGCCAGGCCGGAGACCCCTCCGGCAAGTGCCTGGAAACTAAGGAGACGATGAGCCGGTATAAGGCCGCGCGGTTTCTGCCGTTGTAGCTTCGTATCGCCATGCCTTCCTGCTTCTTGCGCAATCGTCATCGATGGGGCCCAGTGCCCGCAGGCGTGTTGGCTTGTGCAATGTGCTTTGGGCAAAGCGAGCAGGTTCCGCAGGTGTACCGCGCGGTGATCATCGATGGCGATACCGTGCCGATGGTCGACCTGGCCACCACGCATGTCGAGAGCCGCTGGACCGCCCGCGACCGCCGGCAAGCCGAACGCTACGACCGGCTCACGCGCAATGTGCTCCGGGTCTATCCCTATGCGCGCATCACCGGGCATCTGCTGCGCGAATACGAGCACGACCTCGCGCAGATGGATCGCGGCAGCGATCAAGAGCTCTACGTGAAACTCGCCGAGGCCGAGCTGCGCGCCGAGTTCGAGGCCGAAGTGAAGGACCTCACCATCAGCCAGGGCAAGGTGCTCATCAAGCTCATCGACCGCGAGACGGGTCGCACCAGCTACGACCTGGTGAAGACCCTGCGCGGCTCCTTCACGGCCTTCATGTGGCAAGGCATGGCCCGCATGTTCGGACACGACCTGCGCGGCACCTATGATCCCGACGGTGACGACAAGCTCGTTGAGCTGATCGTTCAGCGCGTGGAGCGCGGTGAATTGGCCGTTGCCGACCGAGGCCCGCGCACCGCCAAGGCGCAGGCGCGCTTGGAGAAGCGGAAGGCGCGGCTGTACAAGAAGTATGGTATCAGCGGCACGGCTCGTGCGAACTGAGCGCACCGGTCAAGCAAGAACCTTCACCATCACGTGGTCGTCCATCACGTAGCCATGGCCTATGTCGAGCACTTCGTCGCGCTCGATCACGAAGCCTCGCCGCAGGTACCAGTCCTTGCTCGGATTGAAGCGGTTCACATTGAGTTCGACGCGATCATCGCCAGCTGAATGGGCCGCCGATTCCACCGCCCGCAGCAGCATTGCACCGGCACCTGTTCCCTTCGCCTCAGGAAGCACATAGAGCTTGTGCAATCGCGTCCGCTTCGTTTGGCGATAGCCATGCTCAAAGCTCGCGAAGCCGATTGCTGCTGCATCGCGGTCGCAGAGGATGAAGCGGTGACCCTTAACCTCGATCTGTTCGCGCAACGCGGCCTCGCTGTACATCAGCTCGAGCATGTAGGCCAACTGCTCTGAGGAGAGGATGGCGGAGTAGGCGACTGGCCAGGCGGCGTTCGCGATGGCGCGGATCAGCGTAATGTCGTTCAGCGCGCCTTCGCGGATCATCATTGCGCAAAGGCCGCCGCCACCACCAGATCCTTGCTGCCAGCCGTGTATTGATAGAAGCCTTCACCGCTCTTCACGCCGAGCTTGCCGGCGGTCACCATCTGCACCAGCAGCGGGCAGGGCGCGTACTTCGGGTCGCCGAGGCCCTCATGCAGCACGCGCAGGATGGCCACGCAGGTATCGAGTCCGATGAAATCAGCGAGCTGCAAGGGGCCCATGGGATGAGCCATGCCCAGTTTCATGATGGTGTCGATTTCCTGCACGCCGCCCACGCCTTGCCAGAGGGTCAGCACGGCCTCGTTGATCATCGGCATCAGGATGCGGTTGGCCACGAAGCCGGCGTAATCGTTCACGGTCACAGGCACCTTGCCGATCGCCGCGCTGAGGTCCACCACGGTCTTCGTAACGGCATCGGTGGTATCGTAGCCGCGGATCACCTCCACGAGCTTCATCACCGGCACCGGGTTCATGAAGTGCATGCCGATCACCTGCCGGGGCGTTTGGTCACCGCGGCGATGCGCGTGATGCTGATGCTGCTGGTGTTGGTGGCCAGGATCGCCGAAGCCGGCGCGCTCGCATCGATGTCCTTGAAGATGCGGAGCTTCAGGTCGATGTTCTCCGTGGCGGCCTCGATCACCAGTTCAGCCTCCTTAACGCCCGCAGCCAGATCGGTGCTCGTGGCGATCGAAGCAAGAGCGGCTTTCTTCTGCTCTTCGGTGAGCGAGCCCTTCGCCACTTGGCGGTCCATGTTCTTGCCGATGGTGGCCAGAGCCTTATCGAGGCTGGCTTGCGCGATGTCGATGAGGGTGACGGCGTGCCCGCTCTGCGCGAACACATGCGCTATGCCATTGCCCATTTGGCCGGCACCGATGACGGAGATCTTCATTGAATCAATCGTTAGCGTGGCAAGGTAGGCGTCGATCATTATCGACCCCTACTTGCCATCTCCCTTCAGGATAATGATGACGGTGTAGGCCAGGATCTTCAGATCAACCGCCAGGCTCATGTTCTCGATGTAGAGGATGTCGTACTTCAGCCTGCGCACCATCTGGTCGATGTTCTCGGCATACCCGAATTTCACCTGGCCCCAACTGGTGATGCCGGGCCGCACCTTGTTCAGATGACGGTAGTGCGGGGCCACTTCGGTGATGGCATCGATGTAATGCTGGCGCTCCGGTCGTGGCCCGACAAGGCTCATTTCGCCCTTCAGCACGTTCCAGAACTGCGGCAGTTCATCCATCCGTGTACGGCGCAGCCAACGGCCGATCGGGGTGATGCGCGGATCATTGGCGCTGCTCAATTGCGGTCCGTCCTGCTCCGCGTTGCTCACCATGCTGCGGAACTTCACGATGCGGAAGGGCTTGCCGTGCTTGCCGATGCGCTCCTGGGTGAAGAAGATCGGTCCGGGGCCTGAGAATTTCACGAGGACGGCGATCGTCAGCAGCATGGGCGTGAGCACGAGTAGGGCGATGGTGCTCACCACGATGTCCAGAACGCGCTTCACGGAGAATTGCCAGGCCGGCATGATCTCCGGGTTCACTTCGATCAGGGGCGTGCCGAAGATGCTGGTCATCTTCACCGAGCCGGAGAGGATGTCGTACATGTCCGGGATCACTTTGATCCGCACCCCTGTGCCCTCGAGCTCGTTCATGATGCGGTTCATGTGCTCATGCTCGGTGCTATCGACGGCGATGATGGCCTCTTCGACACCATGCTGCGGGATCACCTGCCGGAGCTCGTGCCACTTGCCCAGCCGCGGCAGCGTGCCAGCCAATTGCTGGTCGCCGCCGTTCACGTTCACGAAGCCCACGAATCGATTGCCCGGTGATTTGGGCATGGCCTCGATCTCCTGGTAAATGGCCAAGGCGCGCTCATTGCCGCCCACCAGCACGGTATTGAAGCCGATGCGCCGCTGGTGAACTTTGCGCACGGTGGCACTCGTGATCAGGAAGCGCAGCGGGAAGGTGATGCTGAAGTGTAGGACGAATAGGGCTAGGAACGAACGATAGTGGTAGCTCGGGCTTGGCACCTTGTCGTCGAGCAATAGCACGAAGAAGATCACGAGCACGCCGATGGTGGTGACCAGCAAGGTCTGACCGAGCTCTTTGGTGCGGAAACGACGGAACACATCGCGGTAACCTCCAATGGCGGTGTATAAGCCGAACCAGAACAGCGGCACAAGGAAGAGACCCTTGAAGTAGTTCCCGTCGAGGTCAATGGGCACCTCCACGCCATACTTCATCGGCTCGAGCACGGCCTTGCGGTACAGGAAGAAGAGCGTCCATGCAAGAGCCGCACCCGCTACATCGGCGATCACATACTTGGCCACTTGCACTCGGCGGGAGCTCATCACGGTATGCGCAGCAGCTTGATGTTGTCCAAATAGATCTCGGCGCTGCTGCGGCTATCGGGCAGCGTGGCTTCGATGTACACGTCGCGTTCCGCCACCGCACTGTTGAAGAAGGCGCTCAAATCAAGGTAAACCTTGTTCCAAGGCATGGTTCCATCAGAACGGTACGTGGGCGGCAGATAGACGAAGGGCTCATAGCGCTCGAGGCCATCGGCGAAGTACTTCACCCCGACGGTGATAAGCAGATCGCTCCGGTGGTCGAGTTCGATGAAGGCCGGGCCGCCGTAGCTCAGGAAATCCTCATCGGATTCAATCCTGACGTAGCGGTGCGATGCATCGAGCCGGAAACCGGCGCATGGACTGTTCTCCAGGTAGAGCAGTTCAGGGTTCGTGATGGGGGTGAACCGGAGCAGTTGCGTGTCGCTGCTGGCCGTGATCGCGAATAGGCTGAAGGGGTCCTCGAAGCCCTCTTGCCAGACCAGCGTCTCATCCGTGTAGCTTGTGACAGGATTCACTGCCGCTGTTCCTTCGCGGATCAGGTTCACGGTGGTGCTGAAAGGGGTGTAGAACGGATACCGGAGGCGATCATCGAAGGTGCCGTTACGCTTGATCGCAGGCACAAGGCCGATCACATTAGGTCCTTCGGCCAGGACCGGGATTCGGGCAGGCAATTCCCAAACGCCCAAGAGCTTCTCATTCAGGGTTACCCAGGCGTCGGTAACCTTGCTGGTGGCCCCACCTTGGCCCGAAGTCGTGCTCATGGTCACTTCGCCGATGTCCACGAAAGCGGGAACCTTATCACCCTTGGAGCAACCAGCGGCCAAGATCAGGAGCAGCAGCGTAGGCGCGTAGCGTTGGTACATGCAATATCACGGGGCCAACGCAGCGCGAGCCTGATCAGTATGCGTGTTCATGAATTCTGCGAATCCATGCTCTGGAGCACGGCCAGCGCGGTGCGCAGGGCTTCGGTGGCTTCCGACAGGGTCACTCTTGGCGGATTACCGCTCCGGATGCTCTCTGCGAAAGAAGCGAGTTCCTCGCGGATGGCATTGATGGCCGGCACCGCAGGCTTCTCGAAGGAAATCTCTCGTTTTCCCTTGCCTTCGCCAAGGTCGATGGTCACTGCGAACGGATCTGCTTCTCCTTCAACCGGCCGCATCCGCACCACCTCAGCCACCTTGTCCAGCATGTCCACGGCGATATAGGCATCGCGCTGGAAGAAGCGGCTCTTGCGCATGTTCTTCAGGCTGATGCGGCTGGCCGTGAGGTTGGCCACGCATCCATTAGCGAAGGCGATGCGCGCATTGCAGATATCAGGCGTATCGCTCACCACAGCCACGCCGCTGGCTTGCACCGATCGCACGGGGCTATTCACCACATGCAGGATGAGGTCGATGTCATGGATCATCAGGTCCAATACGACGCTCACATCCGTGCCGCGCGGGTTCCATTGCGCCAGCCGATGACCTTCAATGAACATGGGCTCACCGAAGAACGGAAGCGCAGCCTGGAAGGCCGGATTGAAGCGCTCGACATGCCCGACCTGCACGACGCACCCCCGGGCTGAGGCGGCGCGCAACAGATCCTCCGCTTCCTCCACGGTAACGGTGACAGGCTTCTCGATGAACGCGTGAAGCCCCATCTCGAGCGCTTGCTTGGCAAGGCGATGGTGCGCTACTGTGGGCGTTACGATGTCGATCGCATCCACCTGGGCCAGGAGTTCTTCCGCCGAATCGAAACCCGGCACTCCGAATTCACTGGTAATCGCCGCTCGCTTCTCCGGATGCGGGTCGAAGGTGCCGACCACGTCGAAAGCGGGCACATTCAGCAGTTGCTGCACATGGATGCGACCCAAGTGTCCTGAGCCCAGTACCCCGATGCGAATGCGTTCTGGCCCCATGGAACCGGTTTGGTGAAAAGCGCGCAAAAATAGCCGGATGCCCCGCGATCCCACCGGTACATTTGCAGGCGCCACGCATGCACGCCACCGACGACTTCAGGCATCAGGGGATGCGCCGCAGGCTGGTTGCGCTCCTGCGCGAGAAGGGCATCTCGAACGAAGCGGTGCTCGCGGCCATCGGAAAGGTGCCCCGCCATCTCTTCATCGATGACAGCGCCTTCCAAATGCGGGCCTATGAGGACACGGCCTTCCCCATTCCCTGCGGTCAGACCATTTCACAGCCTTACACGGTTGCTTTCCAAACCGCCTTGCTCGATCTCAAGCCAGGGCACAGGATCTTGGAAGTGGGCACTGGCAGCGGATATCAAACGGCTGTGCTCAGCGCCTTGGGAGCCCGCATCTTCAGCATCGAGCGCCACAAACCACTGTACTTGCAGACCAAGGAGCGTTTAGCTCGGTTGGGCTTCTCCGCCTCGCTTTCACATGGCGATGGCTTCGCCGGCCTCAAGCGCGAGGCTCCGTTCGACGGAATCCTGGTGACTTGTGGTGCTCCCTTCGTGCCCCAGGCCTTGGTGGAGCAATTGAAAGCCGGTGCATCGCTGGTAATCCCGGTTGGCGAAGGGGATGTGCAGGAGATGCAGGTGATGAAGAAGTCGGGCGATGGAGCCATCGAGGTGACTCGTTGCGGTCGCTTCAAGTTTGTGCCGATGCTAGCCGAAAAGGTGAAATGACCTGCCGCCCGTTGCCGGTTCCACTCCCCAGCGTTATGAACAATAAGCCCTCAGACCAACAACATTAGGTTGGTAATGCGATTCGGTCCACCTATGTTTGCGGCCGCTCGGACCTACTTTTGGCCGAGTTCAAAAGGCAAAAAAACCAAACTAAGCCCAATGAAAAAGACGCTACTGTCCTTCGCTTTGCTGGGTCTCTGCTCCATGGCGAGCGCCCAGCTCTCTACCCGGGAGAACCAGGATACCCGGTACAAGTTCGGCGGTCGCCCTGTGGCCGGCGATATGGCCCTGGTGTTCGGTCTCACCCTGAACAACGCCTCCTTCGGCGACGGGTCCGACTCAACGGCCCGCAGCATTTCGACTTGGAATCGCCTGAGCAAAGGCAATCTGTTGACCTTCAAGAAGTTCATCCAGGATGATTTGGCAATCCGTGCCGGCTTCCGCTTGGCTCGTGATTCACGTTCCATCAAGGGCGAAGTTGATTCGACGCAGTTCATTCCCGCCACCTTGGCTGAATTCGAATACAAGAAGAGCACCCGCGAGTACATGCTGGTGCCCGGTATCGAGAAGCATTTCAGCAACTCGAACATCTTCGATGTGTACGCTGGTGCTGACCTGTACCTCGGTTTCGGCCGAGACCGGATGGTGGAGTCCTACATCTTCCGCGATACTGATGACAACGATGTGCATACGATGACCACCCCCTACACGATTGTTGGCTTGGGCGGCATCGTGGGCTTCAACGTTTTCGTGCTTGACCTTCCCATCGCCCTTGGCGTTGAGTATGGCTGGAGCGCCTTCTGGCAGCTCGGCAACAAGACCAAGCATGAAGTGGAGCAGGGCACCGATTCATGGGAGTACTACACCGTGGGCGGCGACCCCAACACGGCTGGCGGCGCGAACACGCAATACAGCAGCGTGAAGCAGAAGTACAACACCATGGACACCAACGATCAGGTGCGCTTGGTGCTCAACATCTACTTCAACTAAGAACCACTACGTAACCACACGCAGCAATGAAGAAGATCAAAGCCATCATCCTGCTGCCACTGGCCGTAGTGCTGCTGTTCTCCTCCTGCACCTTCTACACCAAGTCCATCGCTGGTACTTCGGTGCAGACGCAGATCCACTTCAAGATGGAGGACCTCGAGTACATCGGTGATGTGAGCGGCACAGCCACGCAGAGCTTCCTGTTCGGAGTGCTCCCGATCGGCGGTCGTCGTTTCCACGTGGCAACCATCGGCGGCGGCGGGCTCATCCCGCAGGACCGTATGACCAACAACGCCCTTTATGACGCGCTGATGCAGCGTGAGGATGCCGATTTCGTGCTCCCCATCAACTCCAGCAGCGTACGCGACCAGATGTTCCTGGGCAATCGCACCACCCTTACGGTGCGTGCGAAGGCCTTCCGCATCAAGTCGAAGTAATCGGCTCCCATTTCCTGGCGAGAGCCGCGGCCAAAAGGTCGCGGCTCTCGTGCTTCAGGCCAATACCTTCGCACCCATGCGCACTTCCTACCTCGGGGCCTTGGTCGCCCTCTGCTTCACCCTTGCATTCAGCGCCTGCAAGCGCGGTAACGATATTCCGGTGCTTACGGTGTCACCTAGTTCTCCCGTGATTGCCGCGACCTCCGGGAATGTGGTTGCCTTCCGGATCCTGGGCAGCTCCGACAAATCCTCGTTGAGCCGCCTGACCATCACCTCGAAGCGCGACAACGATTTCACGGTCACGGTTGTGGATACCAGCCTATCCGGGAGTGCCTTCAGCTGGGATTGGGAATACGAAGTGCCGCACGCAGCAGCCGCTTACTCCACCAAGCTCACATTCGAACTCTACGAGGAAGACGGAGACAGGATGTCGGCGCGCCGCACCCTTAGCGTGAGCTTGGGCGCCACTTTGCTCACGGAGACCACAGGGCATCAGCTCTATTCGCGCAACTCCGCGATCCAAGGTGAATCGGCCTTCGACTTGGAGGAGCGCGTGCCCGTGCTCTACACGGTCGATAGCACCCGTCGCGATATCCAGGATAACCCAGCCTCGGCGTCGGATACGCAACTCAGCCGGTCCTGGATCTCGCCCGCTGGCGGCCGCATGGTTCGATTCAACGGCTTCGACTACGCCAATGCCACGAACGTGAGCGTGCGCAATGCCTTCAATTCGGGTGTGCCATTAGAGGAGCTGAGCAGCATCGCGGTGAACGATATCATCATCGTCCGCTTGGGGAGCTTGCCGGCCAACGTGAGCCATTACGCCCTCGTCCGAATCACCGATATCCTGGATGTGGATGGAACGGCCGACAACGACCGCTACTCCTTCAACCTGAAGTGGGCGGTCTTCACGGAGTAGCCCTGCACCATGGTCCCCGTGCTCAGCCCGCAGGCCATCCGCGATGCTGATGCATGGACCATTGCCCATGAGCCGATATCCTCGCAAGCGCTGATGCAGCGGGCCGCCGCCGCGTGCGCCGAGCGGTTGATCAGCGCTATTGCGCAAGGGCGTTTCGGTGCGGTGCGCTCTGTGCTCGTGTTAGCGGGCATGGGCAACAACGGGGGTGATGGACTGGCCGTTTCCATTTTACTGAAACGGGCTGGCTATGCGGTTGCTGTTGTCCGAATCGCCCATCGGGCGGAACCAACCGCCGACAATCGCATGGAGGCGATCCTTTCACACGACGCCGGCGTGCAGCTGATTGAATGCAGCGCTGCCGACCAACTCCGGCCGATTGAGGAAGACCTGATCATCGACGCCCTGATCGGGACCGGCTTGAATGTCCCGCTGGATGGATTGGCCCTGGAAGCGGTTCAATGGATCAACTCCAGCCACAAGCCCATCGTGTCCATTGATATGCCCTCGGGCCTATTCGCCGAATCGAACGCTGATAACGACGTGCATGGAATCACGAGGGCTTCGCTCACGCTCACCCTCGAAGTGCCCAAGTTGAGCCTGCTGCTCCCGGAGAACAGTGAGTTCGTTGGGGACTGGGAACTGGTGCCGATCGGCTTGGATGCCGCCTTCATTCAATCGAGCACCACGCCATACCATTTGCTCCAGGCTGCAGATGCACGCTCATTGATCCGTCCTCGTCCGCGATTCGCGCACAAAGGCACATTCGGGCATGCACTGCTCATGGGTGGATCATCAGGAAGGATGGGCGCGATGGTGCTGGCCACGCGAGCTGCTTTGCGCAGCGGAGCCGGTCTTGTTACAGCAGCAGTTCCTGAAGCTGGCGTTCCAATCATTCAGGCTTCAGCCCCGGAAGCGATGTGCGCTCTTGGCTTCGGGAGCGAATGGCTACTTGATGTCCCCGAGCTCCCTGCTTATTCGGCCATTGGAGCCGGTCCGGGCATGGGCACGCAAGCGGAATCGGCTAATGCCTTGCGCCTTTTGCTCGAGCGCGCATCTGTGCCTTTGGTGCTTGATGCCGACGCGCTCAATCTGCTCGCCTTCCATCGCACCCTCTTGAAATCGATTCCGAACCGTACAGTGCTCACACCGCATCCAAGGGAATTCGAGCGACTCGCCGGACGGACTTTCAACACTGGTTACGATCGACTTCAGGCAGCATGTGAGGCCGCGCAAGCCTGGCGTTGCACCATTGTCCTGAAAGGCGCATTCACGGCCATCTGCTCTTCTGACGGGCGCGTCCGATTCAACACCTCGGGGAATCCGGGCATGGCCAAAGGCGGCAGCGGCGATGCGCTCACCGGACTCCTCACTGGGCTGCTTGCACAGGGCTACTCGTCAATTGAAGCCGTTGAGCTAGGCGTTTATCTACATGGCCTCGCCGGCGATCTGGCATCACAGCGACTCGGCCAGCACGGCATGACAGCCATGGATGTGGTTGCCGACTTGCCTGCTGCTTGGTTAGCACTGCAAAATGGCTTGATCTTGGACTCGTAGGGTGGATGATGGCCTTAAAGCGAGAGCCCTGCGGTTACGCAGGGCTCTCGCTTTTGAAGGGACAACGAATCACTTCCCCTTGTCCTCCAAGGAGCACTGGCCCTTGGCTTTGTCGAAGGCTTCTTTGTAGTCCTCGGAATCGGGGTAGGCGAGGTAGGCTTCTTTGAAGAGTACGAGCGCTTCCTTGCATTGCCCTTGGGCGAGTAGGATCAGCCCGTAGTTGTACGTGGCCTTGTGCTTCGCAGCGGGCTTGAGCTCACGGGCCTGTACCTCTTTGATGATGCGCACCGCCTCTTCGGGCTCATCGACATTGGCACGTGCCACGGCGCTCTCCAGGTCCTTCTTGAAGCTGGGGTCGCTCTTCAGCTTGATGATCTCCGTCGTTTCGCAGGGGTTCACCATGCAATCGAATTTCGCAGCCCAATCGTTCAAGGCGTTCATCTGCATCACTGAATGTTGCGGACTTCCGGGTGTGAAGGCCACACCGACTTTCGAATCCTTGATGCTGGTTTCAATCGGGAATTGATCGATGGTGGCGCCGGTTTTCGGGTCGATAAGCATTACGTTAACTGTGAGCACGTAGTATGTGGTGTTAACGGCGATTCGCATGCCGCTTGGCATCCTCGAGTTGTTGTTCGAGTTCGAGACCTGGTCCTGCTGCACCCGGCCAACAAGCATCAGATCAGCTCCAATGAGCTTGCCTAGCTGAACAGCCGTTGATTCATCGAAGGCGCCACTATGCTGTATTTTCTGTTCCTTCATGATGCCTTCCAGGCGGTTACGGTCAAAGACCGTGAACTGTGTGGGTTGCTTGAAGAAAGCTTGTCCGACTTTTTCAGAGATGTCCAGCGCCCTGGGCGTGACGCTTCGATCCTGTCCTACGAAGTCCCCGATCGCGATCTTGTGGTACTTGGACCAATCGCGTGCAGCGTTAGTCTTGAGCTTAATAGGCAGTTCCAGCACTTGCGCGGCTGCAGGTGATGCGAACAACGCAAGTGATCCGAAGATGGATGCGTGCAATAGGCGTTTCATGACGAGGTAGGGTTTGGTTGTTGGTTCAAATCGGCATTGCCAAGGGTCATGCCAAACATAAAAACACCAAACGATTGCACAAGTTGTGAATGCGGGATACCCGCACCGTTGTAGGCCCCGACGCGTTTTATGCCCTCAGCCCTTCAGCACCTGCCGGCTGATCACCAGCTTCTGGATCTCGCTGGTTCCCTCGCCAATTGTGCAGAGCTTGCTGTCGCGATAGAATTTCTCTACAGGGAAATCCTTGGTGTAGCCATAGCCGCCGTGGATCTGCACGGCCTCATTGCTGGCCCATACGGCCACCTCGCTGGCGTAGTACTTCGCCATGGCGCTCTCCTTGGTCATCTTTTTGCCGCGGTTCTTGAGGTCGGCGGCTTGCAGCGTGAGCAGCTCTGCGGCCTCGATCCGCGTGGCCATGTCGGCGAGCTTGAAGGCGATGGCTTGGAAGTTCGCGATGGGCTGTCCGAACTGCTCGCGCTCCTTGGCGTATTTCACGCTGGCCTCGTACGCTCCTTTCGCGATGCCGAGACTCAGTGCCGCGATGCTGATGCGGCCACCGTCGAGGATTTTCATCGCTTGCTGAAAACCTTCTCCCACGTTGCCGAGCACGTTCGCTTCGGGCACGCGGCACTCCTCGAAGATCACTTCGGCGGTCTCGCTGGCCCGCATGCCCAGCTTGTTCTCCTTCTTGCCGGCTTTCAATCCAGGTGTCCCGCGTTCCACCACGAAGGCGGTCATGCCCTTGCTGTCGAGCAGTTCGCCGGTGCGTGCGATCACGACTACAGCATCGCTGCTGATGCCGTGGGTGATCCAGCATTTGGTGCCGTTGAGGACCCATTCGCTGCCTTCTTTCCGAGCCGTGCACTTCATGCGCATGGCGTCGCTGCCGGTGTTGGGCTCGGTAAGCGCCCAAGCACCGATCCACTCGCCGGTGGCGAGCTTGGGCAGCCAGCGGCGCTTCTGCTCATCGTTGGCGAAATAGAGGATGTGGCCCGTGCAGAGGCTGTTGTGCGCGGCCACGCTCAGGCCCACGCTGCCGCAGATCTTGGCGACCTCCACGATGGTGCTGATGTACTCAAAGTAGCCTAGGCCTGCGCCACCGTATTCCTCGGGCACCAGCACGCCCAGCATGCCTGCCGGGCCGAAGTGGTTCCGGAAGAGGTCCTTCGGGAAGTGCTGGCTCTCGTCCCAGTCCATCAGATTCGGGCGCAGCTCGCGCTCACACAGGTCGCGCACCGCTTGTGCGATCATGGTCTGGCTCTCGGTAGTGGCGAATTCCATCGGTGTCAGTAGGTGAGCAAGGTAACCACCTTGGTATTGTATGATTCGAGTTTGCGCATGCCGTGCAGGAAGCTCAATTCGATCAGGAAGGAGAAGCCGGCCAAGGTTCCGCCCTGCATGCGCACCAACTCAGCGGCAGCTGTTGCGGTGCCCCCTGTTGCCAGCAGATCGTCATGGACCAGTACGCGCATGCCGGGCTTCACGCTGTCGATGTGCATCTCCACTTCCGCGCTGCCGTACTCCAGGTCGTATTTATGGCTTACGGTCCTCCAGGGCAGCTTTCCTTTCTTGCGCACGGTGAGGAAGGGCACGCCTAGCGCGAGCGCCAGTGGCATCCCGAAGAGGAAGCCACGGCTCTCAATTCCCGCGATGGCATCGATGGGCACGTCCTGCAAGCGCTCACGGAATCCTTCGGTGATGGCCCGGCAGAGCAAGGGGTCCTCGAGAACAGGAGTGATGTCGCGGAAGAGGATCCCGGGCTTCGGGAAGTCGGGCACCGCGCGGATGGCGGCCTCGAGGCGTTGCTGCAGGGCGCTCACTCCACGCTGAGGTAGGGCGCAAGTTTACGGTAGAGGTCCTCGTCGATCAGCTGCATGCCCTTGATCGCGGCCACTTCCGCGAACGGCCCGTGATGCTGGCGGTAGGCGATGATGGGTTTGGCCAGCTTCCAGCGGATGTAGGGATGCGCGGCGAGCTCCTCCACAGTGCATGTGTTCAACGGGATGCGCCGGATCAGTAGCGTGTCCACCACGAGCAGCTCTTTCAGCCGTGCCACAGCGTCCGGTTTGTCCTTCAGCACATAAACTTCCGCGAGTTGATCGAGGGAATGGTAGCCGCCCAGGCTCTCGCGGTATTTGGTGATGCCGCGTGCAAATGCCGGCCCGATGCCGGGGAGCGCGATCAGTGCGTTGGTGTCAGCGCTGTTCACTTCGAGCTTGGTGAATGGTCGAGGCGATTCGCGCTGACGGGGTGGGTCGGACCTCGTGCTATCGCGCTTGGGCCATAGGGTGCGAGGCTGGTACCGAACACGCTTCGGTGCACTGTCAGGAAGGAGGATGAACGGCTTGAGGCGCTCATAGACCTCGGGCTTGATCGTGTACATCCGGGCCACATCCGATTTCGTGCGGAATCGGCCGCCCTTGGCGCGGTACCGGTCGATGGATGCCGCTTGCTTCAGAGAGAGCCCGAGCCGCTGCCAATCCTCCACGCTGATCGTGTTCGGGTCGAAGGGGAATGACTCGGCGGGCGCAGCATCAGGGTCGTTGCGCGCGGAATCACGTGCGGCCATCCACGCTTCCATCTCAATGCGCAGTGGCTCGAGCTCCGATGCGTCGGGCTTGTAGTAGAGGCGGTAATAGTAGAATGCGCCTGCTGCGATCAGGAGCAGCACCATCATCAAAGCGTTGCCGCGCCTCTCCGCCTTGTGCAGGTGCAGCAAATCCTTCAGTTGCTCCTTGAAGGGCCTGCTGGCGAACTCCTGCCGCTCCTGCTCACGATCTTGAGGGGAGGCCATGACATTGGCATCAGCGCGGGTCGTCGTCGTTCTCCGCGTAGTTATCCGGCTCGGGCTTGGGCGGAGCGGTGAGCACTCGGAAGAAGAAATACACTGTGATGGCCGTGACGCTGCAGACAGCGATCAGCATCAAGGTGAGCGCTTCGGTGTTCATGGGGTCACACGGTCAAGTTGTGCCTTGCGTTTCAAGTAGGCCACGCGGACGAACCACGCAATGGCGAGGAAGAGCGCGATCAGGATGGCACGCCCCACCCAAACCTGCCAAGGAACAGGCTTCGTGAGGTTCTCCCAGATGGTAGGCAGCGACTTGAAGAAGACGAAGCCCAAGAAGAGCGGTGTAACGAACTTGATGATGAATCTGAAGGCGACTGGCACTTTGATATCGGCGCCGTGGTTGATCTCCTTCCAACCCTTGTCCATCCCGAAGACCCATGCGAAGAGGATGATCTCGAAGAGCGCGAACACCACTAGGCTCACGGTGCCTGCCCAGTAGTCGTACTCGTCGAACACGCCCTCTTGGAACCAGATCACGCAGGGCAGCCCGAGGAGCAGCACGAGCAGGCCGAAGAACCATGCGGCTGACCTGTGCTTCCAGCCGAACTCGTCCTTCAAGAAGCCCATCACAGGCGTGCCCATGGCGAGTGATGAGGTGATGCCTGCGAAGAAGAGCAGTCCGAACCAGCAGATGCCGGCCACAGCTGCGAGCCCGGGGCCCCATTGCGTGAACAGGTAGGGCAGCGTTCGGAAGCCCAGGCCCAATCCACCGGTCTGGGTCAGTTCAACCACTTTCTCGATGCCGAGGTAGCCGATGCTGATCGGGATGATGATGGCAGCTCCGAGCACGACTTCCACGAACTCATTCATCCAGCCCGCGCTCATGGCGTTCAGGGCGATATCGTCCTTCTTGCGCACATAGCTGGCGTAACAATGGATCGATCCCATGCCCACGCTGAGCGTGAAGAAGATCTGCCCAGCGGCGGCGAGCCAGACTTTGCCGCTCCAGATGCTGCTGTAATCCGGTGTCCAGAGGAAATTCAACCCGAGGGTGCCATCGTTCACAGCGCCATGCTCACCGGCCTGGAGCGTGATGCCCCGCACTGCTAGGAAGATTCCGAATAGGATCAGCAGGGGCATGCCCACCTTGGCCACCTTTTCCACTCCGCCTTGCAAGCCGCGAGCGAGGATCCATGTATTGAGCGCCAAGCAGAGCACCCAGAACAGGATGGCCTCATAGGGAATGCCCGTGGTGGTGGTGCTCACATCCACATAGTTGCCGAAAAAGGAAGCCACCTCTTCGGCGCTCTGCCCTTGGAAGGTACCCACCACGCTGTGCCAGATGTAGCTCAGCGTCCAGCTTTCCAGGTAGCAGTAGTAGGAGGCCACCGCGAGGTTGGTGAATATGCCGAACACGCCGATGTACTTCCATAGGGCGCGCTTCGGATCCATCTGGTGCAGGATGAAAGGCGTGCTGTGATGCCCATGGCGACCGCCGAATCGGCCCATGCTCCATTCCACCCAGAGCAACGGAATGCCCATGAGCAGGAAGCACACGAGGTAGGGGATGATGAATGCGCCGCCGCCGTTCTGCACGGCCTGCACCGGGAACCGCAGGAAGTTGCCGAGGCCAACGGCGTTGCCGGCCATGGCCAGGACCAAACCGACGCGGGAGCCCCAAGCTTCTTTTTGTGCGATCGCCATGCAACGGGTTTGAGGTTGGCCAAAGTAGTCGGCCTGCGGATAGGTTGTTCGTTGCCGGCGTTTCGTTGTCCGGATGGACCTTGACCAGCCCGTGAGAGCCGACAATTAACCGAGCGCCAACTGCGCTTCCACCACCGCGAGTCCCTCCTCGAAGCTGCGTGGCTTCCAGCCCAATACGTTCCGCGCCTTGTCGATCACGAAGCCGGTCTTCGGCGGACGTGCGGCTGGTTGGCCCAAGGTGTCGCTTTTCACCGGTGTCACAACGGAGGTGTCGAGCTTGAAGTAGGCGCCCACGCGCTGCACGAGTTCCAATATGCTCATGCCATCAGGGCCGCTCAGGTGGTAGATGCCGGTGGCGCCTTGTTTGGCGATGCGGATGCAGCCATCAGCGAGGTCCTCAGCCAAGGTTGGCATACGCCATTGATCGTCCACCACCTTGATCGGCTCGCCTTTCTCCAGTGCGCCTTTCGCCCAGAGGATAACGTTGCTCCGGCTCAGACCGGGGGCAACGCCGAACACGATGATGGTGCGCGCGATGCTCCACTTCGCGAGCCCCGCGTTCATCACGAGGCGCTCGCCTTCCAGCTTGCTGTGTCCATAGACACTGAGCGGAGCCGGCGCATCCTCTTCGCGGTAGGGGCCATTCTTCCCATCGAAGATGAAGTCGGTGCTCAGGAAGATGAAGTGGCTGCCATGCCGCTTGGCCGCTTCGATCAGGTGATCCGTCGCGGTGATGTTCTGCAATCGGCACCCTTCCGGATCGGTCTCACAGGCATCCACATTGGTCATGGCCGCGCCGTGGATCACCGCATCGGGACGCGTTGCTTCGAATACGCGATCCACATCGGACCGGATGGTGTAATCAACCGCATGGTAGCGGTTGCCGAGCGGATCGGGCGTGCGGTCCGGTCCGCGCCCGGTGGCGAACAGCTCAACGGCCGCATCGTCGCGCAAGGCGTCTACGAGTTTCTGACCGAGCAGGCCGTTCGATCCTGTAACGAGAATGCGCATGGGGAATGAATGAGCGGCGAAACTATCCGCTCACCGCTTCCGAACGGTGCACCATCGCCACGGCATAGGCACAGGCGCCTTCTTCACGGCCCACGAAACCCATCCGTTCGTTGGTGGTGGCCTTGATGCTCACGGCATCTTCAGCAACATGGAGCAAGGGCGCAATAGCGGCACGCATCGCAGCGGCATGGGGCATCACTTTCGGGCGCTCCATCACCAGCGTGCAGTCCACGTTGCCCACCCGCCAGCCTCTGTCGTGCAGGAGCTTCACCACGGCTTCGAGCAGGCGCTTGCTATCTGCCCCTTTCCAAGCAGCATCGGTGTTGGGGAAATGCTGGCCGATGTCGCCGAGGCCTACGGCGCCGAGCAAAGCATCGCACAAGGCATGCAAGAGCACGTCTGCATCGCTGTGGCCATCGAGGCCGCTTTCATGATCGATCCGCACTCCGCCCAGCCAAAGCTCTCGGCCGACCACCAGTTGGTGCGCGTCGTAACCGAAGCCGATGCGATAGGGGAGGCTGCCCGATGGGGCCATCAACCGGCCTTCTTCTTGGAGCCCTTGCCATCGAACACGAAGCCCAGCGTGAAGCGGAGCGTGTTGGCCAGCGGGCTGCGTTGCTGGTTGGCGATCAAGTAGCTCATGTCGAGGGCGAACTTGCTGTAGCGCAGGCCCAATCCCACAGTGAAGTACTGCCGGTTGCCTTTGTTGAAATGCTCGTGGAAGTAGCCCGCACGGAAGGCGAACTGCTTGTCGTACCAGTACTCGAGGCCGCCGGCAAGGTTGATCTCCTGCAGCTCCTCGCGGCGCTTGCTGCCTTCATACACGGTGAAAGCTGAGCTGTCCGCGTTCCATTCGCCGAATCCGGGCGCATCGCTGAAGCTGCCGAAGATGCCCTCAGCAACACCCACGTTCGGGTTGCGACCGCTCGCCACGAGGAATTCGCCAGTGGCGGGGTCTCGTTGCTTGGGGTCGTAGATCGGAGGTGTTGGCACCAGGAGCTTATTGGCATCGAGGTTCACGGTGAGGCTGTTGTACTCGTCGAGGTTCACGGTGAAGGCCGGGCCCAAGCGAAGGTTGATCGGGATGAAGTCCTTATTGGCCGATGAGGTGTAGCTCATCTTGGCGCCCACGTTGCTCACATTAAGGCCGAAGGCGAAGGTGGCGTCCTTCTCGCCGATCTGCAGTTCCGGCTTCTGGTAGAAGAAGCTCACATCGGCCGCCACGCTCTGGCCCGCTTTGCTGTTGGCACCCTGCACGCTGATTCCGCCAGTGAGATTGCTGTTGATGTAGCGGATGGCGATGCCTCCGCTGAAGTTGTCGCTGAACTTCTGCGCGAAGGCCACATCAATGGCGAATTCGGCCGGCTTGAATTCACGGATGGTGCTGCCGTTGATGTCCGTGAAGGTGATGCTGCCCAGATTGAAGTAGCGAAGGCTGCCGCCGATGGCGCTTCGATCGTTCGACAGCTTCTTGTATCCGGCGATGTAGGCCAGGCTCATGTCGGGCACCAGCTTGCGCAGCCAAGGGCTGTAGCTGATGCTGAATTCGCCCTCTTTCTCAGCAAAAGCCAGCTTCGAAGGGTTCCAGTGGATCGAGTTCGCATCCGGCGACACCGCTACTCCCGCATCGCCCATGCCGCCCGCGCGGCTGTCTACGCTGATCATCAAGAACGGCACCGCGGTGGTGATGGTGTTCATGTTCCCTTCCTTGCAGTCGCGACCGTTGATCTGGTTCACGCAGGCGTTATTCTGAGCCATACCCGGCACCGCCATGAAAAGGAGCGGTGCAAGCAGGGGCAGGTGCGATAGGCGGCGAAGGGTCATCGTTCGGGTCGTGGAAAGGGGTGCGAATATACTGGCGGTCCGGCGGTTGCGATACTAGCGGAGGATCACGAGCTTCTCGAATTGCTCGGCCTTGGCGCCATCGGGAGCCGCCACGCTGAGGCGGTACACGTACACGCCGCGACCGAGGTTGTCGCCGAAGTCGTCGCGCCCATCCCAAGCGAGTGGTTCGGTGCGGAAACCGTCGCAGGTGAGCCGGCGGTTCAAGGTCTTCACCAATCGTCCGCTCACGGTGAACACCTGGACCTGGGCCTCGAGCGTGTTGCAGGGGCGATTGTGCTCGAAGTAGAACTCGGTGCGCGTAGTGAAGGGATTGGGATAGTTGAGCACGTGCGCAAGGGCCAGCTCCGCGCTGGAGGCCACCACGAATTCAGTGCTCTTCTCACTGCTGTTATTGTGCGTGTCCCAAGCCTTCACAGTGAGGGTGTGGGGGCCGTCAGCCAGCTTGCCGAAACGGTAACGTACCTGACCGCTCTTGTAGGTGTCCACATCGGACTCGTACAGGTCGTTCAGCACGATGGCCTGCTCGGTGTTCTCATCCAGCGTGGCGAGCAGGTCGTGACCGATGCTGGAGCCCACGGTGTTGATGCCGTTCTCGTCGAAGATCTTCGAGAAGAGCAAGGGCGTCTCGTTGGTGATGCCGCCGCGAACGAATTGCTCATCGTTCAGGTACACCTCGATGCGAGGCCCGTCGTTGTCCAAGGGGACATCGGTAGCGGTACCGCCCACGATCGGATCGTTGTCGTAGCCGCTGGCATTATCCGAGAGCGATTCCGCGTAGCACGCCACGCGCCCTTTGCCGAACTGATAGTTGATGTCCTTGGGCACCACGAATGTGAAGCTGAAGCTGCCGTTGGTCACGGTGGCTCGCCCGCGATAGATCACGTTCTTGCGCACCTTGAAGTTGAAGGGCCCGCCTCCATCGTTGGCAAGAGTGCTCTGCGTGGTCTGCTTATCGTACACGATGGGCACCACCACACCATTGAAATCCTGCATCGGCTGCCCATTGCCATCATCCACGAATCCGGAGATGCGCACTACGCTCAAAGCCTTCAGAGTATCCACCTGTTGGCCAATAGTGTCCGTAAGTGCCGTGATCTGGATTGACTTGCGCGGCATAGCAAGGCGCATGCTTGGATCGCCGAGGAGGCTGAAGTTGCGGTGGTTGCGCAGGGTGGACTGGGCAAAAGCGATATCGAACTTGGTGTACAGGAAGGCATCGCCGATCCGGGCTTCGCGGTTGAGCGAATCGAGCGGCTGGAAGATGTGGTCGTAGAAGAAGTTGGCGAGCCTGAAATTCTGGCTGGAGTATGCCAATCGCGTGGTGGTCATAAGCGCCACACCTCCGCCGCTTGGATTGAGCAGAACGAATTCCCCAGCAGAAGTGCGGCCTGGATCGTCCCATCGACTGAATTCGCAGGTGGCTGTCATGAACACGGGCAGGCGGTCCTTATTCGACCACTCCAGTATGGTGGTGTTATCGAGCAGTCGCTCATGCGCCCAACCCACCTCGCCGCCATGGCCGATGTAGTTCACTACAAGGGCGCCCTTCTGCACCTTGTCGCGGAGCTCAATGGTGGCCTGAGGGTAACGCTGTCCACCGGGCGTGGCGATTTGCTGATAGGCGTCGAGGTAGATCTTGTCCACGTTCAGGGTCGGATACTCACGGTCCACGCGCCGGGCCAATGAGTCACTCTGATCCATGTGGATCACGCCCTCGAAGCCGTCTCCGGTCTGGTCATCGCTCACAAAGAGCACATGCGTGCGCCAATCCGCAATTCCACCATCCCCATCATTGCCGCAGCTGCCGCCAGATGAGGGGATGCCGCGCAGGGCGTCATAGCCCAGGATCTTGTCCACCACCTGCCTGGCCTGCTCGGTGGAATGGGCAATGATGCGCCCCACCCCGATGTCGACCAGGTCGCCCGTGCCTTCGCCTTCATTCTCATCGAGCAGGCCGAAGTAGTCGTCGGACGTGTAGGAGCGCGAGAAGTCGATAGCGTCCGCCGTCTGGTAGCTCGGGATGAAGTTCTGATTGCTGGCGCTCAAGGATATGTTGTTGTAAGAGCCGTCACCGAAGAGCAGCAAGTAACGCGGGAGCAGCTCGGGGGCGTCATCACCCGCACGGTCATACAGCATGCGCATGTACCGTTTGATCGCCGTGGCGTCCCGCAATCCGCCAGAGAACTCGTTGAATACCTGTTGCGGAGTAACGACACGGACGGTCAACCCCTCGTTCATGCGGCGGTCAGCCAAGCGTTGCGCCTGCGAGAGGAAGGCGGGGTGACAGACAATGACCA
Source organism: Flavobacteriales bacterium (assembly GCA_016705545.1). Lineage (GTDB taxonomy): Bacteria > Bacteroidota > Bacteroidia > Flavobacteriales_F > PHOS-HE28 > PHOS-HE28. The sequence goes on along the minus strand of JADIYA010000001.1, from coordinate 90,476 downwards.
AGTCAGTGGGCAATGCCGTGGCGTGTAGGTCCTGATTCAGAACCCGGCCGATGCTCGTGGGCGTCAGGTAGTTGGCATCGCGGAAAGCAATGAATTCCCTAAGGCTCTCGGTGGGCAGCCTGAATGTCTTCTGATTGCCCACTGTTGTGTATTGGACCGCCATGGGGTTCGTCGGGTCGGTGATGTCCCAGATTCGCTGCGCCTGCTGCGCTTGATCGATCACGAATTCGCTGATTTCGCCGGGGCCAGCCGATGCGAGCGATCGGAACTGCATTTGGTCGCCGCTCATTCGCAGTTCTCGCACGCAGTTCAGCCGCAAGTAGTTCATCCAGCCCGCGGAGCTCACTGGATCGAATTTATTGAAGGTCACGGTAATGGGCAGGTTGTTGCCCGCAGTGGTCCACGTATAGGTCTGACAGGCTTCCTTGGCCACCGCGCCCGTTGGACTATTGGTGATGCTCGTCACCGGCAAGGTTCCCTCGAAACCATTCGTCGAGTTCAGCGTGAAGGTGCTCGTATTCTGGACAGTGCCACTGCTGTACGTGCGGGCCGCAACACAGACTTCTAGTGTCACGGGTACATCGGTGGCAAGGTTGGGCACGTCGAAGCCATAAGTATAGGTAGTCACCAGATCATAGGCCTCGCCGAACCAGGTGCGGCCGCTCTTGATCAGGTTCACCAAGTCGCGGTCAATGACCTGCCTGTCGTTGAACCGGGTTACGGTCTGTGTGGGTGCATCTGTCGATGACGTGATGGAAGCGATGCGCACCGGGGGCTCCACATCAATCCCGATGAAGTATGATGCCGAATCCGTGTAGACGTGCTTCGTGTGGTTGAACAAGTTCCCATTCAATGTCCACCGCAAAGAGCCGTTGGCTTGGAAGAGGAGATAATCACCCGGGCCGAATACGCCGTCGCCGCCATCAACCATTTCAATCGCATGGGCCTTCAGGTCTGTAGGCACCGGCACGTTGTTCACGAAGGGGAGCAGGCCGTAGTTGTTCCCATACACATTGATCCGGTCACTGTTCAACCCCGAAGTGTTCACGCCCAACGAACTGAGGAAATCGTAAGTGACCCGGTAAACACCGTCCTTAGCCAGGGTCATGCGATACCAATCCCCGGTCTCCATAAGCGAATGGTCGGGGTAGTCCATCTTCCGGCTGCCTATGTCTGAACCTGACGCCTCGACCCATTCATAGCGGTACCTCATCAATCGTTCGATTGCACCCGTGGCCGGATTTCGCCGGAACGGGAATACAGAGACCAGCAGGAAGGGGCGCTTTCGAAGCAACCTCACCTGAGCATGCACATCGGGCTCGGGACCCATGACCGCCAATGAAGGCCAAGCGGAAAGTTCAGCTTGAGAAACCTCATCATACTCGGCATCAACAACGCGCGCCCCTGAGATGCGCGAAGCTCTATTGAGCGGAAGGACTTCAACATGCACTGGCAATCCGCCGCGTTCATGGTCCGGTTCGCCACTCCTGAGCACGGGCGATGGATGGGCCAGAGCTGTTTTGCCTTCGGTCGGGGGTATTTTCCATTCCAGCGTCCGCCAAGGATCCAACTGGGCAATTGCCGCGCTGAAAGCGGTTATCATCAAAGGAAGGGCGATGATTCGGGAACTCGTTCTCATGAACCTCAATCAACAGGTTTTCAACAATTCGGATCGAAGTTACTACCTTCGACCCTTGGCTTTCGGGCAGGGGACCAACGGCCTCGGGCGAGCAATATTGCCAAGGGATGGGGAACCGGTTCGGAAGGGATGCGTATAATTGGCGCTTGCAGTTGGGCTAGACCGCAATAGGAGCATGAAGAGAATCACTCTTTGGCGCGTGCGCGTAGTATTCGGATGGTCGATGCTGGTCGGGCTTGCCGCTCAGGCCCAGGATCCGCAGTTCACCCAATTCTACGCGAACCCGCTCTACCTGAATCCGGCTTTTGCCGGCACCGCTCGCTGCCCGCGGGTCGTGCTCAATTACCGTAACCAGTGGCCCGCCCTTACAGGCACCTTTGTCACTACCAGCGCCAGTTATGATCAGCACATCGATGCCATGCAGGGCGGATTGGGCTTCATTGTAACCAATGACCAGGCAGGCAAAGGCACCTTGAGCACCACGACGGTTAGCGGCATTTATTCCTACCAGCAGCCGATTTCGAGGAAGTTCTCGCTGAAGGCCGGGTTCCAAGCCACCTATTTCCAGAAGTCGCTCGATTGGAACAAGCTCACCTTCGGTGACCAGATTGATCCTCGCAGGGGTTTCATCTATAACACGAATGATGTTCCTCGTGGCGGCCGAGTAGGCAATGCCGACTTCAGTGCAGGCCTCCTCGGGTACACGGATATCTACTTTGTAGGTTTCGCGGTGCACCACCTCACCCAGCCCAATGAGTCGCTCATCGTGGGCACCAGTAAGCTGCCGATGAAGATCACGGGCCATGCCGGAGCTGCCATCCCAATCGGCATGCGCGGCAAGTACGGGGATGCTCGAACGAAGATCTCGCCGAACGTACTATACCAGCAACAGGCTGCGTTTCGTCAACTGAACCTCGGCATGTACGTGGACCACGGTCCGATAACCGCCGGGGTTTGGTACCGTACACGTGACTCCTTCATCATGCTTATCGGGTTCCATACCGAGAAGTTCAAGTTCGGATACAGCTACGACCTCACCACGAGCAAGCTCACCACACGGACCGCTGGATCGCACGAGGTTAGCATGCAGCTGCAGTTCAAGTGCAAACCCAAGAAGCGGAGATTCCGCGTGGTGGCGTGCCCCACGTTCTGAGCCTCTCCATCACCACAAAAAACACCAAGCACATGAGCCTTGCAAGGAAGACAGGGATCCTGGTGCTGGCCAGCGCCTTCTTCTCGAGTTGCAATTTCGAGAAGAGCGGCGCCACTGGCTGGAACTACAACGACTCCAAGAATGGAGGATTCGAGAAGGCCAGCTACGAGGACCAGGAGAATGGCCCCGGCTTGGTTCTGATTGAAGGCGGCCAGTTCACCATGGGCCGGGTGTCTGATGACCTGCGCCATGAATGGGACCACATCCCGCGCACGGTCACGGTATCGTCCTTCTATATGGATGAGGCTGAAGTGACGAACTTCTACTGGCTCGAATACTTGTACTGGCTCGACCGTGTCTTCGCTGCGGACTACCCGGAGATCTACAAGAAGGCCCTTCCGGACACCTTGGTTTGGCGCAACAAGCTCGCCTTCAATGAGCCCTATGTGGAATATTACCTGCGACACCCGGCGTATCGTGATTACCCTGTGGTAGGCGTGAATTGGCTGCAAGCGAACGATTACTGTGCTTGGCGCACGGACCGCGTGAATGAGATCATCCTCATCCGCGAGGGTCTGTTCGAGCATTACACCAACCAGATCAACGAAGACCACTTCACCACGGATTCCTACTTGGCCGGCCAGTATGAGAGTGGCAAGAAGGTCGATGGGGTGGTGGACTTCAATCCGAACAAGGACCGCCGGAACATCAAGATGGAGGATGGCGTTCTGCTTCCACGATATCGTTTGCCTACCGAGGCTGAATGGGAGTATGCAGCCTATGGAATCATCGGTAACACGGTCGATGAGCGTGTTGTGGAGCGCCGGATCTACCCATGGAACGGTCACTGGGTGCGTTATGATAGCCGCAAGAGCGGAGGTGCGTTCTACGGTGATTTCCGTGGGAACTTCATGCGTGGCCGTGGCGATTATATGGGCGTTGCCGGCAGCTTGAATGACAATGCCGACATCACAGCCCCTGTTTTCAGCTATTGGCCGAATGATTATGGGCTGTATAACATGGCTGGCAATGTGAGCGAGTGGGTGATGGATGTTTACCGCAATCTGAGCCCAGAGGACAAGGATGATTTCCGCGCCTTCCGCGGCAATGTGTTCAAGACGAAGGTGCTGAACAGCGATGGCGTTGTGCAGGACAAGCACGATCTGGTGATCTATGATGTGGATGGCATCAAATACTACCTCACGGAGTTCCAGTTGGCTATGCAGGGTCGCGCCATTGATGAAGAGGCCGCACTCATCGATGAGCTGCTCACTCAGATTGACCAGGCCATTGAATTCGTGAGCACGCGCAAGCACGATGCGGCCATGCAGCGGGTGCAGGACATGATTGACAACATCAAGGGCAAGGACCTGGAGATCTGCCCGAAACTGCTTTCCGGCATCAGCGATTACCAGAACGATCAGCCCGGCGAGGTGCGCATGCGGAATGTCACCGTCGAAGAGAACATCGATCGACGGAACTACCGCCAGAGCGACAACATCGATTTCCGTGATGGTGATGTAGAGAGCAGCATCTATTACGAAACGCCCGATTTTGAGGGCAATGCGATGTACGATTGGGGCAAGACCACCCTCGTGAACGACAGGAGCCGTGTGTATAAGGGAGCGTCCTGGGCGGACCGCATTTATTGGGCTGGTCCCGCCACGCGCCGCCATCTTGATGAACGGCAGAGCACCTCAACCATCGGATTCCGATGCGCCATGACCCGCGTGGGAAGTCCTAAGGGCCTCGGAGACGATAAGCGCCGCAAGAAGCTCGATCAAGCGAAGAAGCTCTGATCGCTGCTCGTCCGCATACATTCGACCCCCGGCTCAGTCCGGGGGTCTTTCTTTCAATGACAGACACGATTACGCTCCATCGCCGTTTCCAGGAGTCCACCGGAGCATGCACTGATACCAGGGCCATTGCTCCTGGCTGCATGTTCTTCGCGTTAAGGGGGCCGCGCTTCAACGCCAATGCGCTGGCAGCGGAAGCACTCGAGAAGGGCGCGTATTTCGCCGTGGTTGACGAACCGGAATTCGCCTCGGATCAACGTTGCATCCTGGTGCCGGACGTGCTGGCCGCGTTGCAGGAACTTGGTCGGTATCACAGAAGGCAGTTCGGTTTTCCAGTGCTCGCCATTACCGGCTCGAACGGGAAGACCACCACCAAAGAGCTGGTGCATGCTGTTCTTTCCACCGACCGATCCACCCTGGCCACAGAAGGCAATTTGAACAATCACATCGGTGTGCCCTTGACCCTTCTCCGCGCGGGTAAGGACCACTCGTTCGCTATCATCGAAATGGGCGCCAACAAGCCCGGAGACATCGCCGAGCTGATGACAATAGCCGAACCCACGCACGGGATCATCACCAACATCGGTAAAGCGCATCTGGAAGGATTCGGAAGCCTTGACGGCGTTGTGCGCACGAAGACGGAGCTTTTCCGTTGGCTGGCCGGGCATGGCGGGTCCGTATTCGTCAATGCGGACGATGCATTGCTCATGCGGGAGGCTGGAGGATTCGAGCAGTGCATCACCTATGGCACCGGGCAGGCCTGCCAAGCGCAAGGCGGCGTGCTCGATGCCGGATCTCGTCTGTCGCTTTGGTTTCGTGGGATGAACGGCAAACGCCTCGAAGCACGAACGCAGCTCATTGGATCTTACAATCTGCCCAATGCATTGGCCGCCATTGCCGTTGGCCAGGCATTCGGAGTCCCGGACGGATTGATTGCGCAAGCTTTGGAGGCGTATTCACCAGGAAATAACCGGTCGCAATGGAAGGAAACCGGGCGCAATCAGCTCATCATGGATGCGTACAATGCGAATCCTTCCAGTGTGGAGGCTGCATTGCGGAATTTCGCGTCCATCGAAGCTGATCGACCTAAGCTCGCTGTGCTAGGAGATATGCTCGAACTCGGGCCCGAGGGCAAAAGCGAGCACATTCGAATAGCAGCATTGTGTGATTCACTGGCCCTAACAGCTGTGTTCGTCGGGCCCCAATACGCCGATGCGGTCGGGGGAGGTGCTTTCAAGGACCTCAATGCCCTGCTTGCGTCATGGGCCGGGTCTGCACCGAAGGACACGCTCATCCTACTCAAGGGTTCGCGCGGGATGCGTTTGGAGCAGTTAGTTCCCTTGCTCTGAGCGCCAAGCGTGCTGGGCCCGCTGAAAGCCCAGGCACCCCCAAACGAACCGAAGGTCCTGGGACGACAATCGCCGGAGACCCTTGCTAATGCTAAGATTCCGGCGATGCGGGATAGCCCGATGGGAGCGACGTGCAAGAGCTGACGAGGCTCGGCACCTCGCGTTGAATTCCCCAGAGGGCGAAACGCAAGAACCCGCGCAAAGCGCGGGTTCTTGCTGTGGTAGCCCGTAGGGGAATCGAACCCCTGTTTCATCCGTGAAAGGGACGCGTCCTAACCCCTAGACGAACGGGCCATAAAGACATTCCCCAGAGGGGGGCGCAAATGTAAACAGAGAGCCGAAACCGCAATGCACCTTAGGTCGGATCGTCCAAGTCGCTCTGAAAGCGGAAGCCGAGGCGCTTGCCCGTACTGATGGTGAGGTTGGCATTGAGCTCGTTCATCTCGCTCACCGTCACCTGATTCACTTGATCGTATGGCGGTGCGAGCAGATCGAATTCCAGCACATAGAGCACAACGGACAGGAGAACTTCCTTGATCCGGCTGCGCTCTAGGACATTGGCTTCCAGGTCGTCGTAAAGGAAGCCGAGCTGGCGCTTGCCTTGCACGAAGAACTTGTTGTCCCGGTTGAGGAATAGGCGGGCCACGAGGTATCCTAAATCCCGTTCCCGGTTGTATTTGAACGAATCGCTCAGGAAGTTATACATGTTCACCACGCCGAAATAGCCGCGCAGATCATCCTCCTCCAGATAGCTCGCCTTCCACAGGCTGTGGCTCTGATCAAGCTTGAAGACATTGGTGTGCATGTGGAAGATGATCACATCACCGGCGACCCGCAGTTCGCAGGCTGTTGCTCCCTTATCCGTGAAAGCGACGGCGAGACGCTCATCGTGGGCCTTCACCTGCGTTTCGAGGTCGGCCGCGATCTCTTGCAGGAGTTCCTTGACCAGCTCGAACAAATGGGTGGTGTTCCGATAAACATCCTGCTTCATGCAGGATTTGGTGCGCAGCAGGCCTAAGATCAGGTCACGCGCATCCGGTGCTGTCTTCTGCTTGCTCATGCTAGTAGGCTCTTGCGAAGATGACGCGGCGAGCACTTGCCTTCCCGCTCACCATGCATGTGCCGGGTGCACCATCGCTGTCGAGCGGGATGCACCGGATGGTAGCCTTGGTCTCTTCCTTCACGCGGGCTTCGGTCTCCGGCGTGCCATCCCAGTGCGCGAGAAGGAACCCGCCCTTCTCGATCTCGACTTTGAATTCATCGTAGGTGTCCACGGCGCGCGTGCCTGCCTCGCGCATGGCGAGTGCTTTCTGGTAGAGATTGTCCTGGATATGGCCCAGCAGGTGCTCCACTTTGTCCGCGAGATCGGTCATCTGCATCACCTGCTTCTCCTGCGTGTCGCGACGGGCCACTTCAACGGTTCCGTTCTCCATGTCACGGGGGCCGATGGCGATGCGGACAGGATAGCCTTTGAATTCGTACTCCGCGAATTTCCAGCCCGGCTTCTTCGTGTCGTCGTCGTCGAATTTCACGGTAATGCCCTTGGCGCGCAACGATTCCATCATGGGTGCGGCATAGGCCCGGATGGCTTCAAGTTGCTCCGGATTCCTGGAAATGGGTACGATGGCCACTTGAACAGGGGCCAGCTTCGGTGGCAGAACGAGTCCATTGTCGTCGCTGTGGGTAAGTATCAATGCGCCCATCAGTCGGGTGCTTACACCCCAACTCGTTGCCCATACGTGTTCTTGCTTGTTCTCCTTGCTCGTGAAGAGCACGTCGAAGGCCTTTGCGAAGTTCTGCCCAAGGAAGTGTGAGGTGCCGGCCTGCAGCGCCTTGCCATCCTGCATCAGCGCCTCGATGCAATAGGTCTCTTCAGCGCCGGCAAAGCGTTCGCTTGCGGTCTTTATGCCCTTGATCACCGGGATGGCCAGCCACTCCTCGGCGAAGCGCGCGTACACTTCGAGCATGCGCTCGGTCTCGGCGACCGCCTCTTCCTTAGTGGCGTGGGCCGTATGACCTTCTTGCCAAAGGAATTCCGTGGTGCGCAGGAATAAGCGCGTGCGCATCTCCCAGCGAACCACGTTCGCCCATTGGTTGATCAGCAGCGGCAGGTCGCGGTAGCTCTTGATCCAACCACGATAGGTGTTCCAGATGATGGTCTCGCTCGTGGGCCGAACGATGAGCTCCTCTTCCAGTTTCGCATCGGGGTCGACGATCACGCCATGCACGGGATCGCTCTTGAGGCGGTAATGCGTAACCACGGCGCATTCCTTCGCGAAGCCTTCCACATGGCTGGCCTCTTTGGCCAGGTAGCTTTTGGGGATGAATAGCGGGAAGTAGGCATTCACATGCCCCGTGGCCTTGAACATATCGTCGAGCGCGCGCTGCATCTTCTCCCAGATGGCATAGCCATGCGGCTTGATCACCATGCACCCGCGAACGTCGCTGTGCTCGGCCAGATCAGCTTTCAGCACGAGGTCATTGTACCACTGCGCGTAATCGTCGGCGCGCTTCGTTAACAGGTCGGCCATCGGTGCAGCCCGGTACTATTTTTGTTCCAGCCGGGACGCGCCGAAAGTACGTATCACCATTCCGGCGCCTCATCGATTCGTTCACCCAAACCAGAAGGAAACATGGCAGTTCGCCCGATCACCCCACTCCTGGTCGCGTTCGTGTTGATCCTCGGGTCGTGCACAACGACCCAGCCTTTGGGGCAGCACGATGACGATGTTTACTTCATGCCATCGACAGCCAAGGCTGCACCAGCGGTCCAAACGCCGGAACCAACAACCAGCGAGCCTGAGACAGAGGCGCCTGCCAATGATGACTATTATGACCCGGATGCTGCCGCGGCATCAGGTACCCAGCGGGGCTACTATGACATGGCCTACAATGATCCGCATTACTACAACTATGGACGCTTCGGTTTCGGCTCTGGCATGGGCTGGCAGAATGGCTGGAACGGTCCGGGTTGGGGAATGGGAATGGGCTGGGGCTACGGAGAGTGGAACAATGGCTGGAACGACCCATGGGGCGGCTATGGCGGCTGGCACTATGGCGGTAACAATGGCTGGTACCACGGCGGATACAATGGTTGGGGCAATCCGGGTTATGGCGGATGGGGCACCGGTGGCTACAATGGCTGGGGTTATGGCGGCTACACGGGCTGGGGCAATTGGGATTACGGCTATGGTTCCTATTGGGGGCCGTATGGTCCGTGCCGCACATGTTATGTGCCGGTGATCATTGGTGGAAACAGCAATTCGTATGTAGGTCATCGGCCACCCTCGAACCGATCGAGCAATTCCGGCTCCGGTGGTTCGTATCCACGGATGGCGCGCGATCCCATCGGGCTCGCACCGATCAAGCCTCGCCCCGAACCAACGCCGTCCCATAGCGAGCAAAGTCGTCCTGTACGGCGGCCTGTGCAGCCATTGACGGAGCCCGTCAGGGTGCGCGAACCGAGGCCATTGGAGCGCCCGGTCGAGCGAAGACCATCTGTGGCTCCGAACCGCGAGCGTCAGCCCGGAATCGACCGTCCGAATGAGCGACCCTTTGAGCGTTCGTCGCCCTCGCCTGCACCATCCAGGGATGGGGGCGGAGGTTCATCACCGACTCGCCACCGATCGCGATGAACCGTTTGGTGCGATACGGATCCAGTGCCCGCGTTGCGCTTCTATTGGCGATTGCCCCGACCTTGGGCTTCGCGCAGAGCGAGGAAGACGCTTTGCGCACTGCCTCGCAACAACCGGGAGGTACTGCACGGAGCAATGGCTTGGGCAATGCGTTCGGGGCCGTCGGGGCTGATCCGGCATCGATCAGCATCAATCCGGCAGGGCTGGCGCTTTATCGAAGCAGCAGCTTGAGCATGAGCCTCGGGCTGGAGGTCGGAAGCGATCGCAGTCAGCATTATGGCGGCACCTCCAGCGCTACCAGTGCCAAGGTGACCATTCCGAACATGGCGTTGGTGCTGCGTACCGCAGGGAAGGGCCGGGGCGGTTTCAAAGGGGCTGCGTACGGCTTGGTGTACGATCGCATTGCCTCGCACCATGTGCGCACCGATGCGTTGGCCGACCGCGTGCCGGGCACTATGCTCACACAGTTCGTGAACCAAGCCAGCGGCACTCCGTCCTATTCCATTTACGACGCGTTTCCTTTCGGAGCCGCTCTTGCTTGGGACCTCTTCGCCATCGACACGGTTCCAGGAGACACGCTATCGTACTTCAGCGGTATTCCAGCCAATGGAGCCACCCGCCAGCGCGACCTCATCGAATCGAGCGGTGCCACCACGCGCACCGGCTTCTTCTACTCCGCAAACTTCGATGACCGCGTGTACGTCGGGGGATCGATGAACATCATCGGCCACCGGTACCGGCGCACGCTCACCCACACCGAGTACAACCTTTCGCCGACCAATGAGATTGAGCAGATTGAATTCCAAGAGAGACTGCAGACCGCGGCCAGTGGATTCGAGCTCTCACTGGGCGCTCTGTTCCGAATCACCGAACGCCTTCGTGCCGGAGCAGCCTTCCACAGCCCGCAATGGATGTCGCTGAACGATGCGTACAGCACCACCATGCGCGCGGGCTATGCCGGTGTGGGCGCTGCGGGCGATTTCGACCAGGAGTCCGCATCGCCTGATGGCAACTTCGCCTATCGGCTCTCGGCGCCGTGGCGTGCGGTGGTCAGCGCGGCCTATGTAGCAGGATCGAATGGCTTGGTCAGCGTGGATTATGAGTACACCGATGCCACGCGCATGCGCTACCGCCGCTCAGCGACCTTGGACGACCCGTATGACTTCGAGTTGGAGAACCTCGCGATTCGCAGCCGTTTCGTTCCGCAACACAGCGTGCGCGTAGGCACCGAGTGGCGCTTCTCGAACTGGTATTATCGCGCGGGCTGGGGCTTCGTGTCCGATCCCTATCGCGCAGGTGACATCCTTCGTGGTCAGGCTCGCCGCAATTACGCCGCGGGCCTTGGCTACCGCGGGGAGCACATCACCGTCGATTTCAGCGCGAACTACGCCGTGCAGGGTGTGCGCTATCAAGCGTACGCATCTGAGCTGGTCGATGCCGTAGTAATCGATCGTGGGCGATTCGGCGCCATGATCACGGTTGCGCTGAGGCCATAACGACGAAGGCCCGTAAGGGCCTTCGGTCATTCAGCGGTTCCTATCGAGCGGGTCACTCCGCTCCGTTCACGCGGCCCACTACGTACTCATCCACAAGGATGCGGCCGCAATGCTCGCAAACGATGATTTTCTTGTGGCTGCCGATATCGAGTTGCCGCTGGGGCGGTATCGAATTGTAGCACCCCCCGCAGCTGCCTCGTTCTACGGGCACTACGGCGAGGCCATTTCGCGTATTGCTGCGAACACGGTGATAGGCGCTCAGCAGGCGCTCCTCGATGCTCTTGCTCGCAGCGGCGCTCCGCTTCGACAATTCCTTCTCTTCCTTCTCGGTCTCCGCGATGATCTCGTCGAGTTCCTTCTTTTTCACGTCAAGGTCCTTGCGGCGCTCATCGTGCTTGGCCTTGCTCTCGTCAACCACGCCTTTCTTGGCATCGATCTGCGCCTTGAATTCCTTGATGCGCTTCTCAGCCAATTGGATCTCCAGGTTCTGGAACTCGATCTCTTTTGTGAGCGAATCGTATTCCCGGTTGTTGCGCACCTTGGCCTGCTGGCCTTCGTACTTCTTGATCCGCGCTTTGGCCTCCTTGATCTGGTTCTGGCGATCGGTCACCTGGCCTTCGATTTCGGCCAACTCATCCTGGAGTTTCTTCAGGCGCGTCTCCAAGCCGGCCACCTCGTCCTCCAAGTCCTGCACTTCCAACGGCAATTCGCCGCGCTGCACCTTGATGCGGTCCAATTCTGAATCGATGGTCTGCAACCGGAACAGTTCGACCAGCTTCTCGGCAATGGTGATCTCGGCCTTGCCAAGCACAGGGGCTTTCTTGGCCTCCTTCTCCTTCGCCGGGGCCTTCACGTCGCTCTTCGCCATGTCAATAATGATGTATGGGGTCCGTGACGGTTTCCGTCAAACGGACGGCAAATGTAGGGAAATGTTCCCCTAACCTGCGTTGGATCAGGTGCATGGTGAATTGCTCGCTGCCGTAGTGCCCGATGTCGGCCAAGACCAGTCGCCCATCGGCCTCGAAGAATTCGTGGTACTTCACGTCGCCGGTGATGTAAGCATCGGCTGCGGACGCCTTGGCCGCGCCGATGAGGAAGGCTCCAGAGCCGCCGCAAATGGCCACCCGGCGGATGGGCCCTCCGAGCAAGCGGGTGTGCCGGATGGCCTGTAGCCCGAAGACCTGCTTCAGCTTGGCCAGGAAAGTGGTCTCGGTCATGGGGGCCTCCCATTCGGCCAAGAGGCCACTGCCGATGCCGGGATGGGCGTTGGCAATCGGATAGAGGTCGTAGGCCACCTCTTCGTAGGGGTGCACCTCGAGAAGGGCGCGCACGATGGCCGTTTCACTGGCCGCCGGATAGATGAGTTCCACCCGCGTTTCAGCCTCTGCATGGCGCTGGCCTCGCTCCCCCACGAAGGGACTGCTGCCCTCATTCCCACGGAATGTGCCAGTGCCCTCCAAGTTGAAGCTGCATTCGTCGTAGTCGCCGATGTGGCCTGCTCCCGAATTGAAGAGTGCCATGCGGACGGCTTCGGCGTGGCTGTGTGGCACAAAGGCCACCAGCTTCCGCAGCTGACCAGGCTTTGGGGCGAGGGTGCGTATGGGCTTCAGGTCGAGTCGCTCGGCAATCTCGCCATTCACCCCGTCGAGCACATTGTCCAGATTGGTGTGGATGGCGTGCAACGCGATGTTGTGCCTGATGGCCGCGAGCACGGTACGCTCCACGTAGCCCTTACCCGAAAGGCTCTTCAGCCCCTTGAAGATGACCGGGTGGTGGCTGATGATGAGGCCGCAGCCCTTGGACGCCGCTTCTTCTACCACGGTTTCCGTGCAATCGAGGCAGACCAGCGCCGAATCGACTTCTGCCTCTGGATCGCCCACTTGCAAGCCGCTATTGTCATAGTCCTCTTGAAGGGATCGGGGCGCCCAGGTTTCGAGTGGGGCGATGAGGTCCTTGATCTTCATCTTTGACGCTTCGCGCTTTTCGCGCGGGTTCGTGGCAAAGTAACTATGGTCATGCAACGCATTGCACTTGCGCCCTTCGCATGGCTCTATGGCCTTGTGCTCTGGATGCGGCATTGGCTATACGATGCTCGCCTGCTGCGCTCTGTGCGTCCAGCGGTTCCCACCATTGCCGTCGGCAACCTCGCATTGGGCGGCACTGGCAAGACACCAATGCTGGAACTGGTGCTTCGCGTATTGCGAGGCATTCTGCCAATCGCCACGCTGAGCCGAGGCTACGGCCGCTCAGGATCGGATATCCATGAAGTGCAAGCCATTGATAAGGCCGAGCGCAGCGGCGATGAGCCGGTGCAGGTGAAGCGCAAGTTCCCCGAGGCGCGCGTGTTCGTCGGTGCGGATAGGGTGGGAGCAATCGAACAGATCCAGCAAGATGTGCCCGATGTGAAAGCAGTGGTGCTCGATGATGCCTTGCAGCACCGGCGCCTGGATGCGGGTCTGAAGATTCTGCTCACCACTTGGCAACGGCCGTGGTGCGATGATGCGCTCCTGCCTGCTGGGCGCTTGCGCGATCTGCCTTCGCGCCGCCAAGCAGCTGACATTGTGGTCGTGACGAAGTGCTCGGCCCTGCCTTCGGCTGAAGAGCGGTCGCATTGGCGCCGCCGGCTGCGGTTGAGCGATGCGCAAGAGCTGTTCTTCGCTGGGATTGAGTATGATGCGCTCAGGTTGGAGGTTGGGAGCAACCCTCAACCCAGCATGCGGCCCTCAACCGGCCAACTCCTGCTATTCACCGGCATCGCCGATCCGCAGCCGCTGCTCGACCATCTCCGGAAGACCGCCACCGTGGAGCACATCGCCTTCCCCGACCATCACGCGTTCACACGGCCGGACCTGGAACGCATCGCGCATCGCTACGCTACTTTCGCGCCCGGCCCGAAAACGCTGGTCACCACCGAAAAGGACGCTGCCCGGCTGGGATCGCTGAAAGGCACTCCGCTCGAAGTCCTTCCGCTGGCGACCATCGGCATGCGGGCCGTCATCTTGAATGAACCGGAACGCTTCGCCGAACTCATCCGCCGCCATGTTGGACCGCATCAAGCGCATCGCTGACCATCTGAAGAAGGCCACCGGCGGTTTCGTGCCTGAGACCGGCATCATCCTCGGCACCGGCCTCAGCGGCTTGGGCAAGGAGATCGAAGTGAAGTTCGCAATCCCGTACAGCGAGATTCCCGAGTTCCCGGTGAGTACGGTGCAGGGCCATCCGGGCCGTTTGCTCTTCGGTCTGCTGGGCGGCAAGGCGGTGGTGGCCATGCAGGGCCGCTTTCACTTTTACGAAGGCTGGACCATGGACGAGGTGGTGCTTCCAGTGCGTGTCTTCAAGTTCCTCGGCATCCATCGGCTCTTTGTGAGCAACGCGTGCGGCGGCGTGAATCCGGCCTTCGAGGTGGGCGAGCTGATGATCCTCAACGACCACATCTGCCTGTTCCCGAACCCGCTCATCGGAAAGAACTATGATGAGCTCGGCCCGCGCTTCCCCGATATGAGCGAGCCATACGATCACGCCATGATCGCCAAGGCGAAGGGCATTGCGACTGCCGCATCCATCAAGGTGCAGGAAGGCTGCTATGTGGGCTTGACGGGTCCTACGTTGGAGACGCCCGCCGAGTACCACTATGTGCGTGTGATCGGTGGCGATGCCGTTGGCATGAGCACCGTCCCCGAAGTGATCGCTGCACGGCAGATGGGCATCCCTTGCTTCGCCATGAGCGTCATCACCGACATGGGCGTGAAAGGCCGGATCGAAAAGACCACACACGAGATGGTGCAGCGCGTGGCGGAGAAGGCCGAGCCGAAGCTCACGCACATCATGAAGGAACTCATCGCCTGCTACTGAGATGAGCACCAAGAAGGAAGCGGTCACGGGCACCGGGGCGCCCCACTGGAGCGAGAAATACGAACTGGTAGTGGGCCTGGAGGTGCATGCGCAGCTGATCACCAACAGCAAGGCCTACAGCAGCGATCCTAACGCTTACGGCGACCATCCCAACACCAACGTGAGCGTGGTGACGTTGGGACATCCTGGCACATTGCCGGTTGCCAACAAGAAGGTGGTGGAGCTAGCCGTGCGAATGGGTCTGGCCACCAACTGCACCATCGCGCCGTGGATGCACTATGCCCGCAAGAACTACTTCTACCCCGATTTGCCCAAAGGCTACCAGATCACGCAGGACCATACGCCGATCTGCACGAAGGGGCATGTGGATATCCCGAATACGAGGACTGGCGCTGGGAGCGCTGATCCCAAATCACCGTCCGGTGCGCGAGATTCCTTCGCTGCGCTCGGGATGACGCGCATTGGAATCACGCGGATCCACATGGAAGAGGATGCCGGCAAGAGCATCCACGACATGGACCCGTTCAACACACTGGTTGACCTGAACCGCGCTGGTGTTCCGTTGATTGAGATCGTGAGCGAGCCTGATATCCGCAGCGGACAGGAGGCGTACGACTACCTGGTGGAGATCCGCCGCCTGGTCCGCTACCTCGACATCTGCGACGGTAACATGGAAGAGGGCAGCTTGCGCTGCGATGCCAACATCAGCCTGCGGCCCATCGGCCAGGAGAATTTCGGCACGCGCTGCGAGGTGAAGAACATGAACAGCTTCCGCAACGTGATGCGCGCCATCGAGTACGAGGCACAGCGCCAGAGCGAAGTTCTGGATGCGGGCGGCGTAATCCACATGGAGACGCGCACCTTCGATGCCGGCAAGGGCATCACCATCGGCATGCGCAGCAAGGAATTGGCGCACGATTACCGTTACTTCCCCGAGCCCGACCTGCAGCCCATCACCGTGAGCGAGGCCATGAAGGAGGCCATCAGGATGGACATGCCGCCTTTGCCGCGCGAATTGCGGGAGAAGTACGTCCTGAAACTCGGCCTCAGCGACTACGATGCGGGCATCCTCACTGACGACAAGGCTACCGCGCTCTACTACGAAGCGGTGATCGCGAAGACCAACAACTACAAGTCTGCCGCCAACTGGGTGATGGGCGACATGCGTGGTTGGCTGAATGAACGCGGCCTCGAGATCAGCGAATTCCCCATCAGCGCCGAGCGTCTCGCCGGACTGATCGCGTTGATAGACAGGAACAAGGTGAGCCACACCGTAGCCAGTCAGAAGCTATTCCCGCTGTTGCTCGATGATGCGAGCAGCACGGCGGAGGAGCTTGCCATCAAGCACGACTTGGTCCAGAGCACTGACGAAGGCCTCATCGAGCGCTTGGTGCACGAGGTGATGGCCAAGTACCCGGAAAAGGTGGCTGCCTATCGTAATGGCAACAAAGGACTGCTCGGCCTCTTCATGGGCGAGGTGATGAAGGGAACGAAAGGGAAGGCCGACCCCAAGCGTGCCAACGAAGTGGTGCGCAAACTCCTCGAACAGGAAAACGGATGAACATGAATCACAAGGTCAATATCATCGCTGCTGCGCTTTTCTTGGTTGCGTGCTCCGGTTCGGGTGGCAGCGGCCGCACCATCTCGTTGAGCGTTGAAGGCGCCGGAGGGCAGATGGCCTACTTCGATAGGTTCCAGAATGGCCGGCCTTACCATGTCGATTCGGTGAAGCTCGACGGATCCGGCAAGGGCATCATCAACACTCCTTTGCTGCCGCTCGACTTCTATCGCATCGTCGTGGGCAACGAGCAATTGATCGTGGTGCTCGACAGCGCAGAGAGCCTCAGCGTCGATGCTCAAGGTGGGTTGCTCGCCACACCACGCGGTCTCAGCGGGTCTAAGCACACCGAGGCCATGCAGCGATTCCAGGCCGAATCGTTGGGCCATGAGCAGAAGGTGGCCGCTTTGCGGACGGCGCTCGGCCAGGACCCATCGAATCAAGCGAACCTCGATGAATTGAACGCCAGCAACGTGGCCTATTACGAGCGCTGCGTGCAGTTCGTGCGCGAGAACAAAGGATCGCCGGTGGCCATCAGCGTGCTGGGCCGCATGAACCTGCAGCAAGAGTTCGAACTCTTCAAGGAGGTGCGTGACGAATTGCGCAAGTCGATGCCGCAATCCGGGTTCTTCCACAGCTTCCGTGAGAATGTGGACCGGTACGAGCAGGAAATGGTGATGATGAAAGCACAGGAAGAGGAGATGAAGCGCTTGGCCAATCTGCTGCCCATCGGCAGCGAGGCTCCCGAAATCCGCCAGAACACACCTGATGGCGGGTCCTTCGCACTGAGTCAGCTCCGGGGCAAGGTGGTCTTGATTGATTTCTGGGCCAGCTGGTGCCGTCCTTGCCGCATCGAGAATCCGAATGTGAAGCGGGTATATGAGCGCTTCCACAAGAAGGGATTTGAGATCCTTGGGGTCTCGCTCGACCGTGATCACGCGGCGTGGGTGGAGGCCATCAAGGCCGATGGGCTGCCGTGGAAGCACATCAGCGACCTGCAATTCTGGAATAACGCGGCAGCCCAGGAGTACGGGGTGAGCGGGATTCCCTACACCGTGCTGGTTGACCGCGAGGGCAAGGTGCTGGACAAGGGGCTCCGAAGTGAAGCGCTCGAGGAACGGCTCGCGGAACTGCTGCCATAGGCTAAATCGTTTGCGACTTCGAACTGCGCATCTATATTTGCCGCCCCGATTGAAAAACGGACCACGACCATGCTGATCATCCCGGTCAAGGAAGGCGAGAGCATCGACAAGGCGCTCAAGAAGTTCAAGAAGAAGTTCGAGCGCACTGGTACCATGCGTAAGCTGCGCAAGCGCCAGAGCTTCACCAAGCCTTCCGTGGCGCGCCGCAAGGAAATCATCCGCGCCGCCTACAAGCTCAAGCTGCAGACCGATCAGGAGTAATCCTGTTTCCACTTTCTGAAGGCGGGAGGGCGATGGCTCTTCCGCCTTCGGCTTTCCAGGCGCTTACCTTTCGCCTGCGCCGCATGCTCATCAACCGTTACTTGGAGCACCTCGCTCACGAACGTCGGTCGAGTCCGCACACCGTAGCGGCCTACAAGGCGGACTTGGACCTGTTCATGGCCTATTTGGGCGAGAGCGGCATAGCGCAATTAGAGGCTGGCCGATGGCCAACACCTAAGGTATTGGGTGATGGCCCGCATGGAGGCCGGTGAATCGGCGCGCACCGTGAACCGCAGGTTGAGCGCTGTTCGAGGCTTCTATCGCTTCGCCCGTCAAGTTGGGGCGGTGACCGAGGCACCGACGGACCTGATTGACGCTCCCAAAACGGCCAAGCGGCTGCCTGAATTCGTCGAGGAGGGACGAATGGCGAAGATCTTTGCATCGGGAGCCTCGAGCGACGAGCCGAAGCAGGAGCTTGAATTGCTGGTACTTGAGCTGCTCTATGGAACGGGCATGCGCCTTGCCGAACTCATCGCACTTAAAGTGGGTGATTTCGATGGGCGGTCCGGGACATTGCGCTTATTGGGCAAGCGCAATAAGGAACGAATCGTGCCCATTCACCCGGGTCTGGCGGACCGCGTGCGCAGGCACATCGCTCAACGGACATCCCGGACTGCAGCCATGGACAAACCAATGCTCTTGCAACCCAACGGCAAGCCGCTGTCGCGCAGTGGTGTGCAGCGCTTGGTGAGGCAACGCCTTGAGCAGGCCACCACCCAGCAGAAGCGGAGCCCCCATGTGCTTCGACACACCTTCGCCACGCACATGCTTGACCATGGCGCCGACCTCAATGCCGTGAAAGAGATACTGGGCCACGCAGGGCTCGCCGCCACTCAGGTATACACCCATAACACCGCCGAAAAGCTCAAAAAGGCCCATGCTCAGGCGCATCCGCGCGGAGGGCGAAGGGCCGGATAACCCAACCGAACTCGCGAACATGAAGCTCAACGTGCAGTCCATCCATTTCGACGCCGATTCCAAACTCATCGATTATGTCCGGGAAAAGCTCTTGAAACTCACCCAGTTCACCGACGGCATCCACTCTGCGGATGTGTTCCTGCGCCTGGACCATGATGGGGAGGAGCGCCAGAACAAAGTGGTGGAAGTGCGCTTGGCAGTGCCGGGGAACGATTTCTTCGCCAAGCGACAAGGCAAGACCTTCGAGGAGGCCACAATCGATGTAACCGAAGCCTTGCGCAGCCAAATCCTGCGTAGTCGGGACCGCCAATAGCCCTTGTTGGGCCCTGCGAAAGCACCGTGCGCATCACGGCGCGTGCCAAAAGCGTGAGAATCGTTTGGGAGCGAGCGGTTCTTTTCTACATTTGCCCGCCCAAATCGGAGCTTAGTGGTGACGAGGCGGGAAAGGAACCGTTCTTTTCCTTGTTGTACAGGCCAATGTAGCTCAGCTGGTAGAGCAGCTGATTTGTAATCAGCAGGTCGGGGGTTCGAATCCGTCCATTGGCTCCGTGATGCCGAATAGGGGAGATACCCAAGTGGCCAACGGGGGCAGACTGTAAATCTGCTGCTTCACAGCTTCGTAGGTTCGAATCCTGCTCTCCCCACCCACTTCACACGGAGCCACCGGTGCCGCTTCCAGGCACCTACGGACCGGAACCCCGCAGAGAATCGGAATGCACGCGGGAGTAGCTCAGTTGGTAGAGCATCAGCCTTCCAAGCTGAATGTCGCGGGTTCGAATCTCGTCTCCCGCTCAACCAAAGAAAGAAGGAAGTCAGGCCTTTGTAGCTCAGGGGTAGAGCACTTCCTTGGTAAGGAAGAGGTCCCGGGTTCAATTCCCGGCAAAGGCTCCGTCAGCGAGCAACAGAAGAGCAGCATTGAAAACACCCCTCGCGCGGGATGGCCAGTACAGCAGAACGAAAGGACTGACAGAACACGAACAACCCAACGACCGAACGACCATGGCAAAGGAGACTTTCAAGAGGGACAAGCCGCACGTCAACATCGGCACCATCGGCCACGTTGACCATGGTAAGACCACGTTGACCGCAGCGATTACCACCGTGCTGGCCTCCAAGGGCCTCAGCGAAGTGCGCAGCTTCGATTCCATCGACAATGCGCCCGAGGAAAAAGAGCGCGGAATCACCATCAACACCGCGCACGTGGAGTATCAGACGGCCAACCGTCACTACGCGCACGTTGATTGCCCAGGCCACGCTGACTATGTGAAGAACATGGTTACCGGCGCCGCCCAGATGGACGGCGCCATCCTGGTGGTGGCAGCCACGGACGGCCCCATGCCCCAGACCCGCGAGCACATCCTGCTCGGCCGTCAAGTGGGCGTGCCCAAGATCGTCGTGTTCATGAATAAAGTGGACATGGTGGATGATCCTGAGCTGCTCGACCTCGTGGAAATGGAAATCCGTGAGTTGCTCACATTCTACCAGTACGACGGCACCAACACCCCCGTGATCCGCGGCAGCGCCCTTGGCGGCCTGAATGGCGAGCCCAAGTGGGTGGATACGGTAATGGCCCTGATGGACGCCGTGGACAGCTGGATCCCAGTGCCCCCGCGCGAGACCGAGAAGCCGTTCCTGATGAGCGTGGAGGATGTGTTCTCAATCACCGGCCGCGGCACGGTAGCCACCGGCCGCATCGAGACCGGCGTGGTGAAGACCGGCGAGGAAGTGGAGATCATCGGAATGCAGGAGCAAAGCATGAAGAGCACCTGCACGGGTGTGGAGATGTTCCGCAAGCTGCTGGATCGCGGTGAGGCCGGTGATAACGTGGGCATTCTGCTCCGTGGCATCGAGAAGGACCAGATCCGTCGCGGCATGGTCATCGCCAAGCCCGGAAGCATCACGCCGCACACCGAATTCAAGGCGGAGATCTACGTGCTGAAGAAGGAAGAAGGTGGCCGCCACACCCCCTTCCACAACAAGTATCGCCCACAGTTCTACTTCCGCACCACGGACGTAACGGGCGAGATCACGATGGAAGCCGGACGTGAGATGATCATGCCCGGTGACAACGTGAGCATCACGGTGAAACTGATCGTTCCGATCGCCATGGACAAGGGCCTGCGTTTCGCCATCCGCGAGGGTGGTCGTACCGTGGGTGCCGGACAGGTGACCGAGATCATCAAGTAAGCAAGCAACCCCAGGTGGAAAGGCCGGCTCGGGCAACCGGGCCGGCCTTCGCCGCCGAAATGAACGAAGCGACCTCACACACGGGTGTAGCTCAATTGGTAGAGCGAAGGTCTCCAAAACCTTAGGCTGCGGGTTCGATTCCTGCCACCCGTGCCCAAGCCGAACCACAACCTCCGATGGCAAGCTTCAAGACATACCTGAGCGAGAGCTACAACGAGCTCATGAACAAGGTGAGCTGGCCCACCTGGAAGGAACTCCAGGGCAGTGCCATCGTCGTGCTCGTTTCCGCGCTCCTCCTTTCGCTCATCATCTTCCTCATGGATTTCGTGTTCGGCGCTCAGAACATGGGCGCGAGCGACACGGGCTTCTGGAAGGGGATGCTCGGCTTCATCTACAAATTCCTCGCATCCTAGGCCATGGCTGAGGCGATCACAAAGAAGTGGTACGTGGTGCGGGCCATCTCCGGCAAGGAGAAGAAGGTGAAGGAGCTCATTGACATGGAAGTGGGACGCTCCAAGGGCATGGGACCGCATCGCGCAGGTGCTCATCCCCATGGAGAAGTTCTACCAGATCCGCGAAGGCAAGAAGGTGAGCAAGGAGCGCAACTTCTTCCCCGGTTATGTGCTGATGGAGGCCGATCTCACCGGCGAGATCGCCCACAGCATCAAGAACCTGCCCAACGTGATCGGGTTCCTTGGAGCAGAGAAAGGGGGAGACCCGGTCCCCTTGCGCCAGAGCGAAGTGAACCGCATCCTCGGTACGGTGGATGAGTTGGCCGAGGGCGGAGGCCACCAGCGTGAACCCCTACCACGTGGGTGAGGGCGTGAAGGTGATCGATGGGCCTTTCAATGGCTTCAACGGCGTGATCGAGGAGATCAATGAGGAGAAGAAGAAGCTGAAGGTGATGGTGAAGATCTTCGGAAGGAAGACCCCGCTCGAACTGAGCTTCATGCAAGTGGAAAAGGAAGTCTGACAAGGTAAGGGCGCCGAGTTTCACGCCCCAACGAAAGCAAACCCGTCCGAGCCGACCGAGAGGAAAGCGCCAACAGGACACAAACCAAGAACAATGGCAAAGGAGATCGCAGCGCTGATCAAGCTGCAAGTAAAGGGGGGAGCGGCCAACCCGTCGCCCCCCATCGGCCCAGCGCTCGGCGCCAAGGGCGTGAACATCATGGAGTTCTGCAAGCAGTTCAATGCACGCACGCAGGACAAGGCCGGCAAGGTGCTGCCCGTGGTGATCACGGTATACGCCGACAAGTCCTTCGACTTCATCATCAAGACCCCGCCCGCAGCCGTGCAGATCATTGATGCTGCCAAGATCCAAGGCGGTAGCGGCGTGCCCCAGACAGCAAGAAGGTGGGCAGCATCACCTGGGACCAGGTGAAGGCCATCGCCGAGGACAAGATGCCCGACCTGAACTGCTTCACCATCGAAAGCGCCATGAGCATGGTGGCCGGTACGGCCCGGAGCATGGGCGTCACGGTCACTGGCGAAAACCCTTCGAAACAGCGCCATGAGCAACCCTGACCAAGAAGCGCAAGGCGGCATTGTCGAAATTCGACACCGCGAAGATCTACAGCCTCAATGAGGCCACGCAGATCGTGAAGCAAGTGAGCACCACCAAGTTCGACGCCACCGTGGATATCGCGGTGCGTTTGGGCGTGGACCCCAAGAAGAGCACCGAAATGGTGCGCGGAACCGTGAGCCTGCCACATGGCACCGGCCGTACCGTGAACGTGCTCGTGCTGGCTGATCCTGCCAAGTGCGAGGAAGCCCTCGCTGCCGGCGCGGATATGGCTGGCCTGGATGATTACATGGAGAAGATCAAAGGCGGTTGGACCGCTGTGGATGTGATCATCTGCACACCTGCCGTGATGGCCAAGGTGGGTGCGCTGGGCCGTGTGCTCGGTCCCCGCGGCCTGATGCCCAACCCCAAGACCGGTACCGTGACCATGGATGTGGCCAAGGCGGTGAAGGAGGTGAAGGCCGGCAAGATCGATTTCAAGGTGGACAAGGCCGGGATCATCCACGCGGTGATCGGCAAGGCCTCCTTCGATGCCGCCAAGCTCAGCGAGAACGCCCACGAGCTGTTGCAGACCCTGGTGAAGCTGAAGCCCAGCACCGCCAAGGGCGCCTACATCAAGAGCATCACCGTGAGCAGCACCATGAGCCCAGGCGTGAAGGTGGATACACGAACCGTCCAAGTGGCTTAATCCCTGAACGACCATGGCAACCCGCATCCAGAAAGACGAGGCCATCGCTGAGCTCGTGACCGAGATCAAGGCCACAAACGTGCTGTACCTGACCGACGCCAGCGCCCTGAACGCCGAGACCACCAGCCAATTGCGACGCGCCTGCCATACGCAGGGCATCCGCATGAAGGTGGTGAAGAACACCCTGCTGCGCAAGGCGATGGAGCGTATCGAGGACAAGGACTACAGCGCCTTGTTCCCCACCCTCACCGGACAGACCGCGATCATGTTCGCCGAGAAGGGGAACGCCCCGGCCAAGATGATCCAGGATTTCCGCAAGAAGGGCACCAAGCCCGCCTTGAAGAGCGCATGGATCGATGAGGCCGTGTTCATCGGTGATGACCAAGTGGCCGTGCTTTCCAAGCTCAAGGGCAAGGAGGAGCTCATCGGAGACATCATCGCTCTGCTCCAGAGCCCGATCAAGAACGTCATCGGCGGCCTGCAGGGCAGCGGTGGCCAGAAGATCGCCGGCTTGGTGAAGGCACTCGAAGATCGCGCCCAGGCATAAGAATACCGGCCCAACGCGTTACGCACATCCGCTTCCTCAACCGTAACAACCCCCGAAAGATGGCAGACATCAAATCCCTAGGCGACCAGCTCGTGAGCCTCACCGTGAAAGAGGTGAGCGAACTCGCCACATACCTGAAGGACGAATACAAGATCGAACCGGCAGCTGCCGCTGTAGCCGTGGCTGCTGGACCGGCCGCTGGTGGTGCCGCAGCCGCTGAAGAGAAGACCAGCTTCGACGTGATCCTGAAGGCCGGTGGCCAGAACAAGCTGGCCGTGGTGAAGCTCGTGAAGGAGCTCACCGGCTTGGGCCTGAAAGAGGCCAAGGACTTGGTGGACGGCGCTCCCAAGCCGCTGAAGGAAGGCGTGTCCAAGGCGGACGCCGAGAGCCTGAAGCAGCAACTCACGGAAGCCGGCGCCGAAGTTGAGGTTAAGTAAGAATCTCAACCTTTCCGCATCACAGCGGCGTGGGAAGGTCCCGCAAGGGACCTTCCCCGCGGTGCTGTGATCCCGTGCCGTTTACGGCGCTCCGCCGCCGCCGCCCGCGCCCAGATCCAGCGCGGTTCGGCCAGCATCAATGAGGATCAACGAAACGCACGTCTTCCATTCCCCGATCACCCCACATGGCCCAGGCGAAGACCACCAAGAAAAGCAAGCGCATCGATTTCGGCTCCAGCGCCCTATCGATCGATTATCCCGATTTCCTCGACATCCAGCTGAAGAGCTTCGAGGAGTTCTTCCAGATCGAGACCCTCCCCGAGCACCGCGAGCAGGAAGGTCTCTTCAAGGTGTTCTCCGAGAACTTCCCCATCACCGACACGCGCAACCAGTTCGTGCTGGAGTTCCTCGACTATTTCATCGACCCCCCCCGCTACAGCATCGATGAGTGCATCGAGCGTGGCCTCACCTACAGCGTGCCCCTCAAGGCCAAGCTGAAACTCTACTGCACCGATCCCGAGCACGAGGACTTCGAGACCATCGTGCAGGACGTGTACCTGGGGCAGATCCCCTACATGACCCCGCGCGGCTCGTTCGTGGTGAACGGCGCTGAGCGCGTGGTGGTGAGCCAGCTGCACCGCAGCCCCGGCGTGTTCTTCGGCCAGAGCCGCCACGCCAACGGCACCAAGTTGTATAGCGCCCGTGTCATCCCGTTCAAGGGTTCGTGGATCGAATTCGCCACGGACATCAACGGGGTGATGTACGCCTACATCGACCGTAAGAAGAAACTGCCGGTGACCACGCTGTTGCGTGCCATCGGGTTCGAAAGCGATAAGCAGATCCTGGAGATCTTCGGCCTGGCCGATGAGATCAAGGTAACCAAGGCGCACATGAAGGAGGCCGTGGGTCGCAAGCTCGCAGCCCGCGTGCTGAAGACCTGGGTGGAGGACTTCGTGGATGAGGACACCGGTGAGGTGGTGAGCATCGAGCGGAACGAGGTGCTCATCGACCGCGAGACCGTGATCGAGGAGCACCATGTGGACCAGATCGTGGAGAGCGGTGCCAAGACCATGATCCTGCACAAGCTGGGCATCAATGCGGCCGACTACGCGCTCATCTACAACACCCTGCAGAAGGATACCTCGAACTCCGAGAAGGAAGCCGTCGAGGTGATCTATCGCCAATTGCGCAATGCCGAGCCACCCGATCTGGAAACGGCGCGAGGCGTGATCGACAAGCTCTTCTTCAGCGAGCAGCGCTATGACCTCGGCGAGGTGGGCCGCTATCGCATCAACAAGAAGCTGGGATTGCAGAGCGAGCTCAGCGTGCGCGTGCTCACCAAGGAGGACATCATCTTCATCATCAAGTACCTGATCGAGCTGGTGAACTCCAAGGCCGATGTGGACGACATCGACCACTTGAGCAACCGTCGGGTGCGCACCGTGGGCGAGCAGCTGCACGCGCAGTTCGGCGTGGGCCTGGCCCGTATGGCCCGCACCATCCGCGAGCGCATGAACGTGCGCGACAACGAGGTGTTCACGCCTACCGACCTGATCAATGCCAAGACCCTGAGCTCGGTGATCAACTCGTTCTTCGGAACGAACCAGTTGAGCCAGTTCATGGACCAGACCAACCCGCTCAGCGAGATCACCCACAAGCGCCGCATGTCGGCACTTGGACCCGGTGGTCTGAGCCGCGAGCGCGCAGGCTTCGAGGTGCGCGACGTGCACTACACCCACTACGGCCGCCTTTGCACCATCGAGACCCCTGAAGGACCGAACATCGGTCTGATCAGCTCGCTCTGTGTGTACAGCAAGATCAACAGCCTGGGCTTCATCGAGACCCCTTACCGCACGGTTAAGGACGGCAAGGTGGACATGAAGGCCGAGGTGACCTACCTGAGCGCCGAGGAGGAGGACAACCTCATGATCGCACAGGCCAACGCCAAGGTGAACGACAAGGGCGAGTTCACCACCACGCGGGTGAAAGCACGTTTGATGGGCGACTTCCCGGTGGTGGAGCCGAAGGAGCTGCACTTGATGGACGTGGCGCCGAACCAGATCGCTTCGATCGCGGCTTCGTTGATCCCCTTCCTGGAGCACAACGACGCCAACCGTGCGCTGATGGGCTCGAACATGATGCGTCAGGCCGTGCCGCTGCTGCGGCCCGAAGCCCCGATCGTGGGAACCGGCCTGGAAGAACTCGTTGCCCGCGACAGCCGTGTGCTGCTGACCGCCGAAGGCGAAGGCGTGGTGAAGCATGTGGACAGCGACCGCATCGTGATCGACTACAAGCGCAGCGATGAGGAGCGCATCGTGAGCTTCGAGGGCGATGAGAAGGAGTACAAGCTCACCAAGTTCCTGAAGACCAACCAGAGCACCTGCATGAACCTGCGCCCCACGGTGCGCAAGGGCGAGAAGGTGACCAAGGGACAGCCGCTCTGCGAAGGATATGGCACCCAGGACGGGGAACTGGCCATCGGCCGCAACCTGCAGGTGGCCTTCATGCCTTGGAAGGGCTACAACTTCGAGGATGCCATCGTGATCAGTGAGCGCGTCGCCTCCGAGGACATCTTCACCTCCATCCACATCGATGAGTACATCATGGAGGTGCGCGATACCAAGCGCGGCCTCGAAGAGCTCACCAGCGATATCCCCAACGTTTCAGAAGAGGCCACCAAGGACCTCGACGAGAACGGCCTGATCCGCATCGGTGCTGAGATCAAGGAGGGCGATATCCTCATCGGCAAGATCACGCCGAAAGGCGAGACCGACCCGAGCCCCGAGGAGAAACTGCTCCGCGCCATCTTCGGCGACAAGGCCGGCGATGTGAAGGATGCCAGCATGAAGGCGCCTCCCAGCACCAAGGGCGTGGTCATCGACAAGCGCCTCTTCAGCCGTGCCATGAAGGACAAGAAGGCCAAGGCCAACGAGAAGGGCATCCTGGACCAGATCGACAAGGAGCAGGACAAGGAGCTCGGTGGCCTGAAGAACCTGCTCATGGACAAGCTGATGCAACTGGTGGGCGGCCAGGCCAGCAATGGTGTCTTCAACAAGTACAAGGAAGAGCAGGTCAAGAAGGGCAC
Source organism: Flavobacteriales bacterium (assembly GCA_016705545.1). GTDB lineage: Bacteria > Bacteroidota > Bacteroidia > Flavobacteriales_F > PHOS-HE28 > PHOS-HE28. The sequence continues at coordinate 63,148 of JADIYA010000001.1, read as the reverse complement.
CAAGTTCAGCCCCAAAGTGCTCCAGGCCATCGACTTCATCACCGTGGACCCCACCGATTGGACCGCTGAGAAGAAGGTGAACGAACTGGTGCGCCAGCTCATCCACAACTACAACATCCGCTACAGCGACATCAGCGGTGCCTACAAGCGGAAGAAATTCCAGGTGAGCATCGGCGACGAGTTGCCAGCCGGTATCGTGAAGCTGGCCAAGGTGTACGTGGCTGCCAAGCGCAAGCTCACCGTGGGCGATAAGATGGCCGGTCGTCACGGCAACAAGGGCATCGTGGCCAAGATTGTCCGCGATGCCGACATGCCCTTCCTCGAGGATGGCACCCCGGTGGATATCGTCCTGAACCCGTTGGGCGTGCCGAGCCGCATGAACCTGGGGCAGATCTACGAGACCGTGCTGGGCTGGGCCGGCAAGAAGCTGGGCCGTAAATACGCCACGCCGATCTTCGATGGCGCCACCATCGATCAGATCAACGCCGAAACCGATGAGGCCGGTCTGCCGCGAAGCGGCAAGGCCTATCTCACCGATGGCGGCACCGGCATGCGCTTCGATCAGCCGGCCACCGTGGGCGTGATCTACATGATCAAGCTCGCGCACATGGTCGATGACAAGATGCACGCTCGTTCCATCGGACCATACAGCCTCATCACGCAGCAGCCGCTGGGCGGTAAGGCCCAGTTCGGTGGCCAGCGCTTCGGTGAAATGGAAGTGTGGGCACTGGAGGCCTTCGGTGCGGCCAATATCCTGCAGGAGATCCTCACCGTGAAGAGCGATGACGTGATGGGCCGCGCCAAGGCCTACGAGGCCATCGTGAAGGGCGAGCCCCTGCCCACGCCGGGCATCCCGGAATCGTTCAACGTGCTGCTCCACGAACTCCGTGGCCTGGCACTGAACGTGTCACTCGAGTGATCCATCCGGTGAGCAACTGAACGTCGAACGCTAGCAAGCAACGCGAGCACATGAAGAAGGAAGTAAGGCTGAACAGCAATTTCGAGAAGATCGTCATCAGCCTGGCCAGTCCCGAGCAGATCCTCGAGCGCAGCCATGGTGAGGTGATCAAGCCGGAGACGATCAACTACCGCACCTACAAGCCCGAGCGTGATGGCCTTTTCTGCGAGCGCATCTTCGGTCCGGTGAAGGATTTCGAGTGCCATTGCGGCAAGTACAAGCGCATCCGCTACAAGGGGATCGTGTGCGACCGCTGCGGTGTGGAGGTCACCGAGAAGAAGGTGCGTCGCGAGCGCATGGGGCACATCCAGTTGGTGGTGCCCGTGGCCCACATCTGGTATTTCCGCAGCCTGCCGAACAAGATCGGCTACCTGCTGGGCCTGCCCACCAAGAAGCTCGACCAGATCATCTACTACGAGCGTTACGTGGTGATCAGCGCCGGTAAGGCCGTGAACAAGGAGGGCAATCCGGTGCAGTACCTCGACTTCCTCACCGAAGAGGAGTACTTGGACATCATCGAGCAGCTCGGCAAGGACAACCAGTACCTCGACGAGAACGATCCGAACAAGTTCATCGCCAAGATGGGCGCAGAGGCACTGCACGACCTGCTCAAGCGCCTCGACCTCGACAGCCTCAGCTATGACCTGCGCCACAAGGCCAACACCGAGACCAGTCAGCAGCGCAAGAACGAGGCCCTCAAGCGGCTGAACGTCGTGGAGGCCTTCCGCGATGCCAACACCCGTCGCCCGAACCATCCAGAATGGATGATCGTGAAGGTGGTGCCCGTGATCCCGCCCGAACTGCGCCCCTTGGTGCCCCTCGATGGCGGCCGCTTCGCCACAAGCGACCTCAACGACCTCTATCGCCGCGTGATCATCCGTAACAACCGGCTCAAGCGCTTGGTGGAGATCAAGGCACCCGAGGTGATCCTGCGGAACGAGAAGCGCATGCTGCAAGAGGCCATTGACAGCCTCTTCGACAACAGCCGCAAGAGCAGCGCCGTGAAGAGCGAGAGCAACCGCCCGCTGAAGTCATTGAGCGATTCGCTCAAGGGCAAGCAGGGCCGCTTCCGCCAGAACCTGCTCGGTAAGCGCGTGGACTACAGCGCACGTTCCGTGATCGTGGTGGGACCTGAATTGAAACTGCACGAGTGCGGTCTGCCGAAGGACATGGCCGCCGAGCTCTTCAAGCCGTTCATCATCCGCAAGCTCATCGAGCGCGGCATCGTGAAGACGGTGAAGAGCGCCAAGAAGATCGTGGACAAGAAGGAGCCCGTGGTGTGGGACATCCTGGAGAACGTGCTGAAGGGCCACCCGGTGCTCCTGAACCGCGCACCCACGCTGCACCGCCTCGGTATCCAGGCCTTCCAGCCCAAGCTCATCGAGGGCAAGGCCATCCAGCTCCACCCGCTGGTCTGCACCGCCTTCAACGCTGACTTCGACGGTGACCAGATGGCCGTGCACGTGCCCTTGGGCAACTCCGCCATCCTGGAGGCGCAGCTGCTCATGCTCGCCAGCCACAACATCCTGAACCCGGCCAACGGCGCGCCCATCGCGGTGCCGAGCCAGGACATGGTGCTCGGCCTCTACTACATCACCAAGGGCCGCAAGACGGATAGCGAGCGCGCCATGAAGGGCGAAGGCATGACCTTCTACAGCCCGGAGGAAGTGATCATCGCTTACAACGAAGGCCGCCTTGATCTGCACACTTGGCTCAAGCTGCGCTGGCACAACCCGAAGACGGGCAAGTCGGAGATGATTGAAACCACCTGCGGGCGCACGCTCTTCAATGAAGTGGTGCCCGATGAGTGCGGCTTCATTAACGATGTGCTCACCAAGAAGGCTCTCCGCGACATCATCGGCATGGTGATGAAAGAGACCGGCGTTGCCCGTGCCGCACAGTTCCTGGACGACATCAAGGACCTGGGCTTCATGAGCGCCTTCCGCGGCGGCTTGAGCTTCAACCTCGATGACGTGGTTGTCCCCGACAACAAGGAAGCGGTTGTGAAGGTGGCCCAGGCCGAAGTGGACGAGGTGACCAACAACTACAACATGGGCCTCATCACCAACAACGAGCGCTACAACCAGACCATCGACATCTGGACGCATACCAACAGCAAGGTGACCTTCTCGCTGATGGAGCGGATCAAGACGGACAAGCAAGGCTTCAACTCCATCTACATGATGATGGACAGCGGCGCGCGTGGCTCCAAAGAGCAGATCCGTCAGCTCAGCGGCATGCGCGGCCTGATGGCCAAGCCCCAGAAGAGCGGCGGCGGCGGTGGCCAGGACATCATCGAGAACCCCATCCTCTCGAACTTCAAGGAGGGGCTGTCCATCCTGGAGTACTTCATCTCCACCCACGGTGCCCGTAAGGGTCTGGCCGATACGGCTCTGAAGACGGCAGATGCAGGTTACTTGACCCGTCGTCTCGTGGACGTGGCGCAAGACGTGGTGATCACCAATGACGATTGCGGCACGCTGCGCGGCCTGATCGCCACGGCCCTCGTGAAGAACGAGGAAGTGGTTGAATCGCTTGCCGACCGGATCCTGGGCCGTGTGGCGGTGCACGATGTGTACCACCCGCAGACCGGCGACCTTATCGTGCGCAGCGGCGAACTCATCAACGAGGACATCGCGGCCATCATCGGCAAGAGCCCGATTGAGGAAGTGGAGATCCGCAGCGTGCTCACCTGTGAGCAGAAGCAAGGCGCTTGCGCCAAGTGCTACGGCCGCAACCTGGCCACCGGCCGCATGGTGCAGTTGGGCGAGGCGGTCGGCGTGATCGCCGCGCAGTCCATCGGTGAGCCTGGCACGCAGCTCACGCTGCGCACATTCCACGTGGGTGGTGTGGCCGGCAAGATCACCGAGCAGAGCGAGATCCGCGCGAAGTACGACGGCATCCTGGAAGTGGACGAGCTGCGCACCGTGAAGCGCAAGGACCGCAAAGGCGAGGACGCCGAGGTGGTCATCAGCCGCAGCACCGAGATGCGCATCGTGGACAAGAACACGGGCATCGTGCTCACCACGAGCAACGTGCCCTACGGAGCCTACCTCTACACCAAGGGCGGCAAGGCGCTCAAGAAGAACGACTTGATCTGCACCTGGGATCCGTACAACGCGGTGATCATCTCCGAGATGGCAGGTACCCTCGCATTCGAGAGCATCGAGGAGAACGCGACCTATCGTGAAGAGATCGATGAGCAGACCGGCTTCGCTGAGAAGGTGATCATCGAGAGCCGCGACAAGCGCAAGAACCCGACGATCAAGATCATGGACCCCAAGGGCAAGGAGGAGCTGAAGAGCTACAGCCTGCCCGTGGGCGCCCACATCATCGTGAAAGAAGGACAGAAGATCGAGGCCGGCGATGTGCTGGTGAAGATCCCGCGCAGCTCCGGCAAGGGTGGTGACATCACCGGTGGTCTGCCCCGCGTAACGGAACTGTTCGAGGCGCGTAACCCGAGCAACCCTGCCGTGGTGAGCGAGATCGACGGCATCATCTCCTACGGCAAGATCAAGCGTGGTAACCGCGAGATCATCGTGGAAAGCCGCACCGGCGAGCACAAGTACTACCTCGTGCCGCTGAGCAAGCACATCCTGGTGCAGGAGAACGACTTCATCAAGGCCGGTCAGCCGCTCAGCGATGGTTCCATCAGCCCCGGGGACATCCTCGACATCCAAGGACCGACCAAGGTGCAGGAGTACCTGGTGGACGAGGTGCAGGAGGTGTACCGCATGCAGGGCGTGAAGATCAACGACAAGCACTTCGAGGTGATCGTGCGCCAGATGATGCGCAAGGTGGAGATCGAGGATCCGGGGGACACCCGCTTCCTGGAGCGCCAGAGCGTGAACAAGATCGACTTCATGGAGGAGAACGATTCCATCTACGATAAGATGGTGGTCTCCGATGCGGGCGATAGCACCACCCTGAAGGTGGGCCAGATGGTGAGCATGCGCAAGCTGCGCGATGAGAACAGCGGGTTGAAGCGCCGCGACGCCAAGCTGGTGCAGGCCAACCCCGCGAAGCCGGCAACGGCGCGCACCATGCTCCAGGGCATCACCCGCGCCAGCTTGCAGACCGAGAGCTTCATCAGCGCGGCGAGTTTCCAGGAGACCACCAAGGTGCTGAACGAAGCAGCCGTGAACGCCAAGGAGGACAACCTGAACGGCTTGAAGGAGAACGTGATCGTGGGTCACTTGATCCCTGCCGGTACCGGCGCCCGCGGCTACCAGAACACCTTCGTGGCCAACAAGGAAGAGTACCAGCGCCTGGTGTCCGAGCGCCTTGAGGAGCAGGAGATCGATGAGTAACCCAGGAGTGAACAAGTAGCGAGTCAGCGAGCGGCGAGTCCAGGACTTGCCGCTCGCTGCTTGAACCTTGCCGCTCCATCAATGGAACATCATGGCTGACCAGAAAGACCAACCCCGTCCCAACCAGCTGAACATCGAGATCAGCGAAGAGGTGGCTGATGGCGTTTACAGCAACCTGGCGATCATCACCCACAGCAACTCCGAGTTCGTGCTGGACTTCGTGCGGGTGATGCCCGGTGTGCCCAAGGCGAAGGTGCGCTCGCGCATGCTGCTCACCCCTCAACATGCCAAGCGCCTGATGCGCGCCCTGGCTGATAACATCAGCAAGTTCGAGCAGGTGCACGGCCCCATCCGCGATACCGAGATGCCCGAGATCCCGATGAACTTCGGCGGTCCGGCCGCGCAGGCGTGACCCGCGATAGCCTAGTCACGAAGCCCTCCTGCACGGAGGGCTTCGTCGTTCCGGCTCAGTATGGCATGACCTTCAGCCGATCAATCACGCTCGCGTCGGCGCATCGCTTCTTCAACTCCCGCTCAATATGGCGAGCATAGCCGTCATCTGCGTAACCGTACTGGATCAGGTGAAGCTCAAGCAGGAAGCCATCCACCGCCTCCCACAGCTCCTCAGAAGGCCGCTTGCCCCAAGGCAGCTTCTCGTAATCGCCCTTCACGGATTCGTACGCGTCGAGCAGGTCGTGCGTGATCATTCGTGCTGCCGCTGATTGAAGAGAATGTAGCCGAAGTTGAGGCTCCAGGCCCAGGGCTCCCGCAATTGGTCGAAGTAGCTGAGGTTGAACCAGACCGGCCCGATCGGACTCTGGTAAATGAGCGAGCCGGATCCGATGTAGTAGCGCTCGGTGAAAGCCGGGGCCGTGGTGCCTTCATTGCCTTCGCCCCGCACGATGGGTTCATACGGCTGGAACACATACCCCTCGAGACGCAGATCGAGACGCTCACGCGCCACCGCGATGATCGACCGCAATCCGCCGGCGATGTACTTGGGTGCGCGGAATTGCTCCATGAAGTAGGTGCGGCTCTCGGGCGTTGGTTCGAATGCAGGCGCCCGGATGATGCTGGCCGTGTAGTTCTGGAACATCGGCATGGTGCTGTATACGCCCTCGGCAAGCACGCCGAATCGGACCTTCCCGCGTGGCAGGAGATACTGGTCCCATTGCGCCTTCACCGAGAACCAATCGTGCTGGTCAAGGAATCGCTGTCCCGGCTCCGTCTGCGTGCTCCCGGCAACCGTGCGCTCCTTCCCGGAGTAGCCGCGGATGCAGAGGCTCAAGGCTTCGCCCGCATTGGGGTGCTGCTTGCGGTTGAGCGAGTTGCGCGTGAGCATCAGGCCGCTCGTTCCGTAATCGAAGTAAGTGACGTCGCTCGTATCGCGGCCGGTGAAGGCGTCGGTCTGATAATAGCTGTCGCGCGTTTCGGCCACCTTGGCATCGAAGCGGAGCAGGCCTTTGTTGCCCATGCCCATGCCTGCGTTCAGGCCGCCCCAGGTCTCCTTCATCACCACGAAGCTGGGCTGCACTTCATCGAAGAAGGTGCTGAAGCTGCTGAAGTAGTCCCAGCGCTGAAGGGCGAATACCGGTTCCAGGTACAGCGGCGCGCGTGGCAGGTCCGCGCGCAGCGCACCTGGCCGGCGATGTAGTACTTGCCGAAGTAGGAAAGGGCCTGCGCGTGAGATGCGCGCACCGAAGAGGTTGTAGCGCAAGGCGACCATGCCGGTATTGATGGGACGCGAGGAGAACATGCCGCCGAAGCGCACCTCCAGGCGTTTCTGGCGCTTCGCCGTTAGCGTGAGGTCGTAACGGCTGGTCGCGGCGTTGAAGGTGGCCCGAGGATGCAGGAAGGCGATGTTGTGATCCGCGAGCAGGCGGAAGTACGCGCGCTTGAGATTTTCCGCCTCAAGGGGCTTTCCGGAGCGATCCACCACGCGCGAGGCGTAGCGCGTGGCGGAGCGCCGCAGGCCGACGATGCTCACCTGATCGAAGAGCAGCGCGGGCATGCGCGCACGGAAGGCCCGGCGCAACGCACGCAATCGGTCTGGATCGGCACGGGTATGGATCTGCGCAAGGATCTCCGGCATGCGCTCCTGAGCAGCGCGGTACCCATCGTCGATGGCTCGCCCGGGATCCGAGAAGTCGAAGAGCGAGACTTCCGTGCGGGGCTCGATGATCACGCCGTTCTCGCAGATCACGGAGAAATTGGTGGGCTCCTGCATCATGGCGCGCAACTGGCTCACCAGGTCGTCCTCGTTCGGGGGTGATGAATTGCTGCTCACGTTGCTTCCGATGATCAGGTCAGGGAAGAAGTCGGAGTACATCACATCGCTCGGGAAGTTGTTGTACAGCCCGCCGTCCATCATCAGGTGGCCGTCGACGCGGATGGGTTTGAAGTAGAACGGATAGCTCATGCTCGCCCGCACGGCCAATGCCAGGTCCCCTTTGCGGAACACCACCGAGCGTTGCGCCGTGATGTCACTGGCCACGCATCGGAAGGGCACGAAGAGGCTGTCGAGGTCGTAGCCCGAAGCCGCAGCAGCCGGAGCGAAGCCGCGCATCTGTTCGAAATCGAGCAGGGCAGGGCTGCGCAGGTTGGTGGGCAGGGAGGTCTGGATCAACGTATCCACATCGAAGCGCAGGTTGATCAAGGAGGCATCGGGCCGGTCCTGCTTGAAGTAGTACGTATGCCTGGCCTCTGTGCCGCCTTCGGCCATGATGCGATACAGATCGGTGCGGAAGAGCGAATCCATCTCCGCTGGTGAGTAGCCCGATGCATACAGGGCCCCGACCAACGCGCCCATGCTGCTGCCGGTGATGCAATCGATGGGAATGCCATTCTCTTCCAGCGCTTTCAGCACGCCGATGTGCGTCATGGCCGTGGCGCCGCCGCCGCTGAGGACCACGCCGACGCGTTGGCCCTGCATGCGCGCTACGGTCAGCAGGAGCAGGACGGCGGTCAATAGGCGGTACATGCGGCGGGACGCAAAAGTAGCCTTGCACCATTCGTGCCTTTGCCGCCGATGTGATCTGAAGGCCGTTGGCACTCAGGTCACGCTGCCGTCGATCCGCAACGAGGCGATCAGCCCGCTGAAATAGGCTGGTGCTTTCAGTAATCGGCTGCCGTACCAGCTGAAGGCCTCGCCATCGACCAGGCGCACCGGCGTGCCTGGGCAGATCATGTTGAGCTCAGCGATGTGCTTCTCAGTGAAGGGGTAAGGCTCTGATGAGAGCAGGATCACGTCCGGATCGGCCTCCGCCACTTCCTGCGCCGTGATCTCCGGGTAGCGGGCATCGCCTTCATCGAAGACATTGATCAAGCCGCAGCGCTTAAGGATGTCGTTCACGAAGGTGCCATGGCCCACCGCCATGAATGGATCCCGCCAGATGAAGTAGGCCACCGTGCGCGGTTCTTCCAACGGACGCAAGCCGACGAACGCCTGCCTGATGCCATCGGTGATGGACTCAGCACGGGCCGTTGTTCCAGTCAGTTCGCCCACTCGAAGGACCATTTCAAGCGCACCCTCCAGGTCGCGCACATCGCTCATCCACACCGGGAACTCCTGTTCCAGGACGTGGATGTCCTTCCGCTCGTTCTCTTCCTTGTTGCCGATGATCAGATCGGGTTTCAGTGCGCGCACCTTCTCGAAGTCGACCTTCTTGGTTCCGCCTACGCGATGCTTGGTCTTGAACCAGGTTTCCGGATGGATACAGAACTTGGTGATGCCGACCACGCGATCGCCGAGGCCGAGGTCGTAGAGCAGCTCGGTCTGGGAGGGGACGAGGGAGATGATGCGCTGGGGGTGCGTCGGCACTTGGACAGTGCGGTGCATTTGGTCGGTGAAAGCGCGCATGGATCAGATGGTCGGAAAATGAGTTGATCAGATGACCGGGGCTTAGAGCATTCTCATGGGCGACTGGGCGAATGCACCAACGATATACCAAGTGAGCGGAGAGCGTGATGCTCGACAGAAAGCAGGTCCAACCAAAGCGTGAGCGGATGATGGACCATTCGTTCTGCCTCCCATGATGAATGCCCGTCTCCGACTCCAGGTATTTCAGGTCCGACCCCACGTCTACCAGCACCCAGTTCGACCAGAGAGCCTAGGAACGCAACAAAGGAGACGATGCAGAGAAGAGCAGCCGGGTATCGGACCCTGAGTTTCATTCTCTAATCATCTGATCATTTCAATTTCCCGATGATGTCCTGCTTGGTGATGATGCCGTATCCGTTCATCTGCTGCACCAGCACCGCTGGGCTTCCATTGCCGAGCTTCTTGGCAACTTCCTCTAAGCTGGCATCAAGGCCCATCACCGGCAGGGCTGGCCCCATCACCACGCGCGCCTTCTGGTGGCGCACTTCGGCATCTTCCAGGATCGCGTCGAAGAGCCGTGCGTCCGTGATTGTGCCAACGGGCTTGCCGCCTTCGAATACCGGCAGCTGGTCGATGTTGTGCTTGCGCATCTTGTCAATGGCGTTCAGCACAGGCTCGTCGGCTTCCACGCTGAGCAGCTGGAGGTCCTTGCCCTTGAGCAGATCACCGGCGGTGGGCTTTTCCTCCACGAGGAAGCCGCGCTCACGCATCCAGTCATCATTGAACATCTTGCCCACGTAACGTGTGCCGTGGTCGTGGAAGATCACCACCACCACTTCGCCCTTCTTGAAGTTGTCCTTCAGTTGCAAGAGGCCAGCCATCGCGCTGCCCGCGCTGTTGCCCACGAAGATGCCTTCGTCCTTCACGATCTTCCGAGTGAAGATGGCGGCGTCGCGGTCAGTCACTTTCTCGAAGTGGTCGATCAGGTCCATGTTCACGTTCGCTGGAACGAAGTCCTCGCCGATGCCCTCGGTGATGTACGGGTAGATCTCGTTCTTGTCGAAGATGCCCGTCTCCTTCAGCTTCTTGAAGACGGAGCCGTACGTGTCGATCCCCCATACTTTCAGTTTGGGGTTCTTCTCCTTCAAGTAGCGCCGTGCCGCAGATGGTACCGCCTGTACCCACGCCCACCACCAAGTGATCCACCTTGCCGCCGGTCTGATCCCAGATCTCCGGGCCGGTGCTTTCGTAATGCGCCTGTGCGTTGCTCGGGTTGTCGTACTGGTTGGCTTTCCAACTATTCGGCGTTTCGTTCACCAAGCGCGAGGAAACAGAGTAGTAGGAGCGGGGATCTTCGGGATCCACGTTCGGTCGGGCACACGATCACCTCGGCACCGAACGCGCGCAGGATGTCCACCTTCTCGCGGCTCTGCTTGTCGGTGGTGGTGAAGATGCACTTGTAGCCCTTGATGATGGCGGCGATGGCTAGGCCCATGCCCGTGTTGCCGCTGGTGCCTTCAATGATGGTGCCGCCGGGCTTCAGCAGACCTGCTTTCTCCGCATCCTCTACCATTTTGATGGCCATGCGGTCCTTGATGCTGTTGCCGGGGTTGAAGGTCTCCACCTTGGCCAGCACGGTGGCGGCGACGTCCTTGGTGATCTTGTTCAAGCGAACCATGGGCGTATTGCCGATGGTGGTGAGGATGTTCTCGTGGATCTTCATGGCGCTGGCGAAGGTAGGATCGCCCAGCCGGTCGCGTAGGGGCAGCGTCACTTCGGAGCGCAGGCGCTGCGAAGCAGTGGGCACCAGCGCATCCGGAGTCTCACCAAGCACAGAACGCAGTGGTTGGTGAGACTCCGGGTCTCGCTCGCAGAGCCTCGCTTGCCCGGAGTGGCGTTCGTTATGCGAACCGGATTGCTTTGGCCGGCGCGATGCGGGTGACCAGCATGCTGGGTAGGATCATCGCAAGCACGCAAACGATCAAGGTGCCGACGTTGAGGGCGATGATCGGCATCAGGTCAAGGTCAACCACCACCCGGTCGACATAGTAGGTCTCGACAGGAAGCTTCACGATGCCGAAGCGCTGCTGCACCAGTGCGAGGCCGATGCCCAAGAGGTCGCCCAACAGGATACCCATGCCGAGGATATAGGATGCATTGACCAGGAAGATCCGCCGGATTGCTCCGTTGCTCGCGCCCATGGCCTTCAAGGTGCCGATCATCGGTGTGCGCTCCAGGATGATGATGAGCAGCGCGCTCGTCATATTGATGATGGCGACCACCACCATGAGCACGATGATTACCACCACGTTCTTATCGAGCAGTTCCAGCCACGCGAAGATTTCCGGGAACCGATCGCGTACGCTGAGTGAGCGCAGGTTGCTGGGCAGGTATTCGGTGTACACGAGGTCGTCGAAGCGCGTGACATCCTCGAAGCGGTCGATGATCACCTCGAAGCCGCCGCAGTACTTGCGGTAGCTGCCGCCACTGCCACTGCGCTGCACGCTGATGCTGGTCACGGTCATGTCCGTGCCGAGGCTGCTTATTTGCGGCACGATCTGGCCTGGCGAGATGAGCACCGTGGCCGTATCGGGGATGGTGCGGTCGGCATCGTGCACCACCAGGGTGAAGCTCGTATCGCGCGGCGCTCTTCCCATGGGTGCATAAGGGAAATCAGGCACGTGGCGCTCGTAAAGCTGTACGCGGTGAGGTCCCGGTCCTTTCAGGTCAGTGCCCGGCCATTCGTATGCGTAGAGCCCATCGCCGCCGAAGGCATGCCCTTGAAGCGTCACGAAGCTGCCGTACTCCAATTCGCCCACGCCGATCTCCGCTTTCAGTCCCCATTGCGCGAAGCGTTGCAAGTGATCGATGTCAACGAAGACGAGGTTGTGGTCGATCTGCTCCAGGCCCGTCTGGTACACGCCGCACACCCGGAACTTCCGAGGGCGTATGTCGGCTCGTCCGCGCACGAGGTAGGTTGTGATGGTGTCATCCGTGCCGATACGCAATCGGTCGGCATGGTGCTTGGAAAGCAGCAGATCGATGGGCCGCGTGCTATCGTTGTTGGCCGGCAAGCTGCCGGATTTCAAATGGCTGGAGAGGAAGCTCGTGTCATAATCGGCACCTATGCCCTTGAGGACAACGCCTTCAATGTCGTTCTCCGTCTCGATGATGCCGGGGCGGGTGGCATACACTTGGATATGCACGATGCCAGGAACGGTATCGAGCCAGGGATAGAACGATTGCTCAATGGGAATGCGCAGGGTCTCCTTCGGATCGGTCTGGCCAATGGCCGCGATCTGCAGGTGCGCCGAGGCTCCGGTTACTTTCGCCCGCACCTCGCGCTGGAAGCCCCGCGTGATGCCCACTGTCAGGATCATGACCGCCATGCCCACCACGATGCCCCCGATGGCAATGGCCACGATAGGGCGCGAGAAGCTCGATGTGCCTGTGGAGCTGCCGCGCACGATGCGCCGGGCGATGAAATGCGCGAAGGCCACTGCGGATGCGATGCGGCCGAAGATAGACCGTGCTTCATGGCTGGGCCTTGCGATGCTCATCGGCAGTGCCTTGGACGCCTCAGCGCAATTGCAGAAGCTCGTGGCCAAGGGCGAGCCTGCGGTGCGCGTTGGAGCAGAACGCACCGCGGAATACATGCCGCTGCTGGCCAACCAGCGCATTGGCGTTGTTACCAATCATACAGGCCGGATCGGCGGCACGCACCTGGTCGATTCACTGGTGGCGCTCAAGGTGAACGTGGTGAAGGTGTTCGCTCCGGAGCATGGCTTCCGCGGCGATGCCGATGCCGGTGAGCAGGTGAAGGACCAGCGAGACTCGCGCACCGGCCTGCCCATCGTGTCTCTCTACGGCAAGAGCAAGAAGCCGAGCGCCGCGCAGCTGGCCGACGTGGATGCACTGCTCTTCGATATCCAGGATGCGGGCGCACGCTTCTACACCTACATCAGCACCTTGCACTATGTGATGGAGGCCGGCCTCACGCATCAGAAGAAGGTGATCGTGCTTGATCGCCCGAATCCCAACGGATTCTACGTCGATGGCCCTGTGCTCGATACCGCATACCGCTCATTCGTTGGCATGCACCCGGTGGCGATCGTGCATGGCATGACCATCGGCGAGTACGCGCGCATGATCAACGGTGAGGGCTGGCTGCCCGGCGGCATGCGCTGCGACCTCACGGTGATCGAATGCGAAGGCTATGAGCACGGTCAATTCCCCAAACTCGACCTGCGCCCATCGCCGAATCTGCCGAACATGGCTTCCGTTTATCTGTACCCGTCACTCTGCTTGTTCGAGGGCACGGTGGTGAGCGTGGGTCGCGGCACGGAGAAGCCGTTTCAGTGCATCGGTTATCCGGGCAATCCCGTTGGCGATCACCGCTTCACCCCGCGTGCGATGCCCGGAGCGAAGGACCCGCCGCATAAGGGTCGTGAATGCCAAGGACTGGACCTCGAGGCCTATGGTGGTTTCCAGAGTCGCATGGAGAAGCGCATCAACCTGCAGTGGCTCGTCGGGCTCTATGCCGAGGCACCGGAGAAGTCCAACTTCTTCACGCCCTTCTTCGATAAGCTGGCCGGCAGCAAGGACTTGCGCGAGCGGATCCAACGGGGCGAGAGCGAAGAGGCGATCCGCGCTTCATGGAAGCCGGGCTTGGAGCGCTTCATGAAGATCCGCTCGAAGTACTTACTCTACCCTGACTACAAGCCTTGAAGGAAGAAGCCCCGGCCTCCCGCTGCATTGCGGGATGACCGGGGCCTCTATTCAATGCGTCTCGCTCGCGCCTACTTCTGTATCAACAGGCGCTCGGTGTGCATCACGCCAGCGGCGCTGGTGATGCTCACCAGGTACATGCCGTTGGCCAGTTCCCCGTTCAGGGCGATGGTGGTGTTCACGAAGCCGTCCTGCACCCCGATGGTGCGCTGGGCCACGCGCTTGCCGAAGCTGTCGTAGATGTCCACGTCGATCGACTCAACACCCTCTTCCACATTGCTCAGGCTCACGAAGAGCTGGTCGCCGTTGTTGGGGTTCGGGTACATCGCCACGCGGGCCTCGCTAGCCTTTGTGCTGCTGCCCTCTTCCGCCATACCGAAGCTGCACGTGGTGGTGAGCAGGCACACATCGCCGTAGGGATCGCTGCTGTGGCACCAAGTGGAGCCATTGTTGAAGCTCGCGCGCACATCCACTTCGTAGGTCTTGCCGCAGGTGAGGCCGTTGGTGTTCACCCAGTACTGTCCGGTGGCGCTGGTCTTCACGATGGTGATGTTCTCCGATGGGATGCGGAAGCGGAATTGGTAGCGGTTCGCGTTCTGCCAGAATGCGCTTGAGCAGGTGGGGCCTGGCTCCACCAAGCGCTTCACCGGACGTGCATGCACGAGCTGGCTGGTGCCGATCGTGCGGCTCTGGCCGCAGCTCAAGTACTGGTTGCCGGGCAGGTCCAGCAGCTTGGTGCGGGGGCATGATGCCAGCGCGTTGTTCAGCATCATGCGGCATGCGGGGCTCAGTTGTTGTAAACGCCTCCGACGAGGGTTCGCACCTTCACGTTGTACAATACGCCTTGCGCAAGCGGGAGCGTGCTGAGCAAGCAGTGCGTGGAGGCTTGGGCGCGCTTGAAGCTGAGCCCGCCGTTCGGGTCATAGAACCAGAACTGGTAACCGGTCGCCAACGGGTTGGCGTTGGCCACGATGAAGGCCTGGCCGCATGCATAGGGCGCCCAGTCGAGCTTGTCGCAGCTGGTGTAGATCAGGCGGTCGGTGCCCACGGGCAGGCAGAAGCCCTCGTTGTTGGCGACCTGACTGGCGGCGCCGCTGGTGAAGCCGCCGTTGCCGTACTGGTCGTAGAGGTTATCGATCAGGCGAACGCTGCTGTTGACCTTCAGCAGGTACCCGCCGTTCACGATGCCGTCGCCGGCGCCATCAGTGACCACGAGGTAGAAGCAGCCGTCGGGCAGGCAGGTGGCCTCTGAACCGTTACCGATCAGCGCGCCGCCGCCGCTCTGCACCAGAATGTTGGTGCCTTGCTCGAAGATCTGCCACGTGAGGTCGTCGTTGCCGTCGGCTTGGTACACGAAGTCCAGATCCGTGGTGCAGGGCACACCAGCGCACCCGCAAGCTGGGCCGGCACCGATTGCATCAAGAACCGTCTGCGGGTCGAGGTCGTCACAGGGGTCACCGGGGCTGGTATTGGCAATTGCAGGGCACACATCGCAAGCATCGCCCTCGCCATCACTGTCACCGTCTTCTTGCAATGGATTGGTATCGTTAACGCAGTTGTCATCGGCATCGCAGATTCCATCGAGGTCGCTATCTGCAACGCAAGGTGCTTCAGGCGCAAGGGCCACCCCACGGAATGCTGTATTCGCCGGGGCCGTGGCAATCGTGGCTCCGGTGCTGCCAGCACCGGTATCCACGATGCGCACCAGTCGATTCGTTCCTTCCGTGGTGGTCGTATAGATCACCGGATCCGTGCCGCTGAAGTCCACCTCGAGGCCACGTGCTCCAGTCGTGCCATCCACCGCCAGGGTGTAGCTGAGCACCCAGTTGCCTGCGATGAAATCCCAACGCTGCACACCGCCGCCGGAAGCGAATGCACGGTCATCTGCGATGTAGCAGGTGGTAGTAGCCGGGTTGAAGGCGAACTCGTAAGGGCTCGCGCTCCCTCCTGCATTGATCACAACGGCGCTGGTCTGACCAGTTGTGGTGGGCAAACCGCTTCCTACGGCCCACACCCCACGGCTTGCGCCCGAGCCGGTCGAGAAATAGAGTTGACCATTGTGCACCTCCATCGCGCGGTTGTTGGTGAGCGTGGTGCTCACAGTGGCCGGTGCGCCAGGACCGAAGTAGGTGATGCCGGTATTGGCGCCCGCGCTCCAGAAGTCGGTGCCTTGGCTGGCGGCGCCACGGACGCTGCCACCGCTGAAGAAGCTCCCGCTGGTGGCTTCGCGCACGAAGGAAGCTGCGTTATCCATGGAGCCGATCGCACGGTTCACTGCGGCAGAGGTGCTCGTGGTCAGGTTCCCCGCGCCCGGAAGCGTTTGCGCATAGCCAGCGAAAACGAGCTTGGCCTTGTCAGCGGAGCGCGACAGAGCGCCTTCGGTGGTCGCGGTTCCGCTCACTACGAGCGGATCGGTTGCGCCGGAGGGCACTTCGATGTTGATGGTGTTGGTGCCAGCGCCGGTGAATTCGCGCAGCACAACCGGATTGCCTGTGTTGGTGAGCGCGCCGCTTCCATTGCCCGCCTGCAGCACTACGATGTTGCCGGTGGTGAATTGCACTGGAGTGCCGGTGCAGTTGCAGTCGAGTTGATACGTGTCGTTCATGGTGCTGCCCAAGCCATCGTCGCAGGCGGATCCGGGCAAGGCACTGCCGCCTGGCACGTTCTCGCAGTCCAGCGGCAGGCCGATGCAGAGGCAGCCCACGCTCCATGTATCATTGCCCGTACTGGGGTCCAGGTCGTCGCAACCTGAGCCAGGCAATGCAGCGCCACCAGGCACGCCTAAGCAATCAATGACATCACCTATGCAGTTGCATTGGTTGTCCCAAGTATCGTTGCCGGTGCCAGCGTCGTTGTCATCGCAAGGGGTTCCTGGCAATGCTGTGCCGTTGGGCGTGCCTTCACAATCCAAGGTTTGACCGAGGCAAGAGCAATCGCCTTGGAGCACATCATTGATGGTGCCGCTATCCGCATCATCGCAAGGCGAACCCACGGTGCCGGTCACGGCAGGGCATAGATCCGTGTTGTTCGCGACGTAACCGACGGGCTGGGCGCAGGCGAGCTGGCTGTCGTTGGGGTCGCCCAAGCCATCGCCCTCAGAATCCGCATACCAAGTGGTAGGCGCATCGAAGTTGGCATCGCCGGTGTTGAACACGATGGGCGTGGTGCCCGAGGTCGGGTTCACCGTGCTGCCTGCTCCGGACCATGTGCCGTTGCTGCTTAGGCCGGGGCAATTCACCAGTGCAGCGGTTGCCACATCGCGTTGCTCGATCCGGCGGATGCCATCGGGAAGCGTGGTGGGCAGGTAGGCGCCCCAACGGCCTACCTGGCCATCAACACCTGCATCATACCACGTGGTGTATGTCTGGTCGATGCCGTCGCTCTCCGCCCAAGTGCCCCAGATCGGGCGGCCCGAGCCGGCTTCATTGTCGTAAAGGAAGACCATGTTCTCAGCTCCTGCACTCGACTCGCCGCGTGCGGCTCGCGCGGTCGATGTCGGGATGATCATGCGGATCGTGTTCGTGGAGCGAACGGCGGTTGTAACCGCCAAGCCGCCGAATCCATTGTTGAGCTGCACGTAGAAGTACACGTCGTTCCCATCGTTGAACACGGCATTGCCGGTGGGCACCATGCTGAACCAACCCGTGTAGCTGCCGTTGGCATCGGTGGTGAGCTCTGCGCTGCGCGTATTGGTGGTGAATTCATCGCCGTCGAGCACAGGGGCGTTCACGCCTTTGCTGGAAGTCTGGCCGGTGATGTGGCCGAAGGCGCCAGCGCTGTTATTGATCGCGTACATGTTGCCCGCTGATGTGGCCAGGCCAAGGCTGGCGTTCGTGCTTGCACCCACGACGTAGCGATAAGTCGTGTTCGGAACGAGGTTGTCCAGTTGCAGCCTGCAGAGGTAGGGGAGGCGTGTGCCCGAGGTGCTGCCGTTCACGGCATACTGAGGGAGGATGATCTCTGTGAGCGTCGGCTCGTTGGTAATGATGATTGCCGGACTGTTGCCGTCGTTCAATCCGCTTGCAGTCGCAGTGAGCACGTAGGTGCCAGGCGCGTCGAAGCTGATGTCGTTGAAGATCGCTGAGCCGTTCACCGCACTCTGGGTTAACGTGCCCGAGATGTTCCCGGGCCCGATCAGCACGCTGATGGTGACCGATCCTGTGAATTCCGTGGCCACTGTGGCATCAGCGCGAAGCGCATCCACCTGGAACGAGGCGACCACCTGATTGGTGAGTCCACTGGGCGGCATGTTGCTGAAGCTCAAATCCTGCGCGGCGCCCAGCACGTCGAACGGAGCGCTGAGGCCGTCGGTGAGCGCATCGCCCGCAGTCACTTCGGCATTCAGCACCACGCCGAAGTCAGCGATATCATAGAGCAATCCAGTGATCACGATGGAATTCGTGCCTGCCAGGATCGTTCCTGTCAATGTACCGCTGAGCAATCCAGCGCCTTGATCCAGGGAAATGAGCACGTCGGTATCAGCCGTCACGTTCTGCGGGTTATTCCCGGCATCCTGGGACTGCACGGTAACGGGGAACGCCGTGTTCTCGATCACGTTGCCGCCGCCGTTGATGCTGGTGATCGCCAATTGCGTCGGACCAGAGACCGCAATGCCCGTTCCGGTCACTAGTACCAGTTGGTTCGTTGCGCCGGTGCTCGAGCAGGTCATATCGGCGCTGTAAGCGATGGCTGCAGCAGGGCTGAAGCGCACATGGATCGTGGTGGCGCTCACGGTGCCGCTGGCTGGTGTGATCGCAACGGGGTTGTTGCTCCAATCGCTTCCGTCAAGGGATACCTCGAATCCAACGGGGGCCAGCACTTCGAGGTCAGCAGTAAGGTTGCTTCCGCTCACCAGGAAAGTCTGCGCGGTGCTGCTGCTGCCCGTGTTCACGTTGCCGAAGGCCCCGGAGAAGCCGGTAAGGTCGGTGCTGATGGAAGGCGCTGCGGTCCCGGTCAGGCTGAAGTCATCAACGCCCATTCCGTCGTCGGCGCCGCTAGCATTGAAATCGGTCCAACGGATGAACAAGGTGGCCCCGTTCGCAAGCGCAAGCCCTGTAATCGTGTGACTGATGGCCGCGCTGTGCAGCATGCTGCCATTGGCAGTGGCTCCGGCTGCAACATTCGCGTAGTCCAGTGCATCAACATCACTCCATGTGCCTGTTGAAAGGCTGGTGGCATCCGTGCTGTACTGGAAATCGATGCGATCGAAGCGGCCCGTGGCACCAATGCGCCAGGTCTCGCCGGTGTATGCGATGGCCACATCGGTGATGGTCGCGCCGGTGTTGTTCACCAGATAGAATCCGATCGTCGGGTTGTTGCTTCCGCTCTGAAGGCCGCCGATCGCACGCTCCGTATTGCCGCTCAGGCCGAAATGGAACGAATTGCCGGTGCTCGAGCTACCGGTGCCGGCGTCCATCTGGGTGTTCCCGCTCGATTCCACGAAGTACCAGCCGTTCACAGCGCTGCTGTGCAGGTTGAGGTCACCTCCAGCCACGGCGATGTTAGCGGTGCCCAACGCACTGAAATCCTGCGTGTAGGGTGAGCCCAGCGTGGCATAGCTGTGCTGCGCGGATGCGGAAGCACCGAGGATGACGAAGGCCGCAAGGGCACATGCAGCGCGAAGCCGATGGGGTGTAGGGTTGAACAGTCGCATGAGGGTCATTGGGGTTTCAGGGGCCGAAATTGAAGATGCAGCGTCAACTGCAGGTAAAGGGGATTCGAAGGTGCAATGAATCCGCTCAACCGCGAATCGGGGAGCACAACTTGTTGATAAAAGATCGGCGTTTCGCCTCAGTCGCGCAGCAGGCGCAGCGTCCATGAACGCTCACCCTGAATGACCTGAAGCTGGTAGGCGCCTGCGCGAAGGCCGCCAAGGGGCCATTCGAACCGGTCACCATCCCCTTCTTTGCGTGCCTCAGCCACCAATCGGCCGGTCGCGTCAACTATGCGCAAATCGGTGCGACCGGCAGGAAGGCCTTGTATGAAGGCCATTTCCCGCACCGGATTCGGATAAAGCGCTGGTGCCAAGCCATCGGCTTCGAATCGGACCGGCACCGCATGGCTATCAGACCAACGGCCATCCGTATCGAATTGGCGCAACTTGTAGTAGCTCAGGCCAGGCCACGGGGCACGGTCGAAGGCGCGATACGTGAGTTGCGATTGGCTTGTGCCAGCTCCAGGAACGGTCGTCACGGATTCATAGGCCACACCATCCCGGCTTCGAAGAATTTCATAATGGTCATTGTTCAATTCGGAAGCGATGATCCAATCAAGCCGGACCAAGCTATTGTCTGCCATGGCATCGAATCGGAGCAACTCAACCGGCAACGGGCTCAGGACGTGAGTAAGGGTGAACGGGCCGAATGCGCTCACGTTGTTGGCCGTTGCGAAATACGACCCGGCTCCCACGGACTCCAACTGGTCCTCCCAGAAGGGTACCGTGCTATTGTATCGCTGCGCGCGCAGGCTCAGCGGATCAGCCAAGGGTGCGCTCGGCAATTCACTGGCCATGTACCCGAATGTCAGAAGCGTGTTCGGCGTGCCGGTTACATCAATATGCCAGAACCGATCCACCGTTGCTTCTGCGTTATCGGGCAACAATCCATAACCACTAGGCAATGCTGTGACCAACGTGGGCGTCACGGGCAATGGCATGTTATCCGGTGGCGTGCCGTAGGTCGCCATCGTCACGCTTCCAGCATCACCGCTGAGCAGATCGAAGGTGAACGGGATGTAGGCCGTGGCCGTGCCGAAGGGAACCAGATGCGCACCGGTCGTTGTGCCGATGGCCCAGCGCACTCGGCTGGCATTGTCGGTGCGCTCGCTGCGGATATGCCGTGTAGTGCCGAAGGTGCTGTTCGAAGCGATGGCACCGACAGATGCATTCAGCAAGGTGAGCATGTTGCCATTGAGGTCCAGAATCGCGGCTGTCGTATTCAAGTTGAGCACCTGAGCGACGCGCACATCAGAATTCATTTGGACCATGGGCTGCGCTGCGGTCTTCGCGATTCGCCAATTGAAGAAGTCCTCACCACCGGTCGTGTTGATCACTTGGGTGCTGGTTGTGCCGCTGAAGAGCACGAGCCCAGTGCGCTGATTGAATCCGATGGTCCCATAATTCGTCCAATTCCCATAGACAGTTACCTGAAAATTCGATATGGTGACATCCAGCTCCGGAGAGCCTGTGGCATTGAGGATTTCGAGGTTCCCCTTGATCAAAAGAGTGCCGAGGATGCTCTTTGTACCAGTGCCCGTGATGCGCAGGTGGCCATAGCCCCCAACAACATTGGGAACATTCTGGCTGCCTGCCCCGGAGTAGATCGTGAGGCTCGCAGCGTCGAAGGCGTACTGGTTGTTGTTCACGATGTACGCCGGCCAAGCCACAGGTGTACCGGTGATCTCAAGTGTTGCGCCAGCGTTCACGAACATCCGGTGCCAAGCCGTCCCAGAACCAGCCGCGTGCACCTGGGAGGCGCGTACGTACCCCCCCATGCCAATGGTGATGCGGCACTCGTTCGCCACGAGGGTGTTGTTCGTTGTCGCATATAGGATTCCCGGAACGATCAAGCTGCCGTTCACCGTGATCGAACCACCAAGTTGTGCTGCATCAGCGCCTGCCAACCCATCGATGCTCACGTTGCCCGTGCCAGCGGCACCTACCAGCGCCAAAGTGCTGCCCGCGTTGATGGTCACGTGGAAATTGCTTGCCGCAGTGCACCCGTTGTACAGCATGGTGGTGCTGCCCGCGCTGAACCTCAGGTTCACGTTCATGCCAATGGTGAAGTTCGATGTGGCGAGCGCTGCGCCGCTGATGGGATGCGTGGTCATTGTCTTCCGTATCCGCGCTGCATTGGCTGCGCCGGTACCGCTCATGGTGATGTTCGCTCCATCGATGCTCAGGCTGATGCCATCCAAGGTGGCGCCATTGCCCAAGTTGCCGTTCACCAGGATCTGGCCCGTGTGCGCCGGCGCCACGCCGTACACGTGCACATAGCTCAGGTTGGTTGCGCCGGTGTTGTTGTTGTAGAGCCGCCCAGTGGGTTCGATGAACAGCTCTGCGCAATGATAGGTGCTGCCGAATGCAGCGGTAACGGTGGTGCCGGTCCGAATCCAGACCCGGTTATTGGCATTGGGGACCGCAACGGCCGCCGGTGACGTTGCCCAGCTCGCGCCATCATACACGCGCCAGGTGGACACTGTGTTCCATGCTCCGGTCACCCAGGAGCCGTAATCTCCTGCTGCCTGCCCTTGTGCCACAGCACATGCACAGATGAGCATGAACCCTAACGAGGCACGAAACGATGCAACCCGAAGGCTCATTGTTGTCCTCAATAGGGGCGATGAAAAGAGGTGCATGGAACGAGCGCGGCAAATATAAGACGTGAATCTGGGGCCAAGGTGGCTGAATGCGCTGCTACGCTCAGATTACCAGTGGGTTACAATTGCTTGACGTTGTTGGGCCTATTCCGCGTAAACGCTCTCGACCAGCGCTTGGTTCTTGGCCATGATTGGCTTTCTCTTGAGCTTCAATGAGGGCGTGAGATCGCCGCCCTCAATCGTGAATTCAGCCGCAAGCAGAGCAATTTTCTTCACTCGCTCCCAATTGCCCAAATCGGCATTGGCGGCTTCCACCTCCCGGAAGATCCGGTCGATGATGCGCTTATCTGTGATTACCTGCTCGCGGCTCTCGAAGGGGATGCCCTTCAATGCGCAGTAGTCCTTCAAGAAGGCGAAATCGGGCACGATCAGCGCGGCGGGGAACTTCCGGTTCTCGCCGATCACCATGACCTGCTCGATGAAGCGTGATTGCTTCAAGCGGTTCTCCAGCACCTGCGGGGCCACGTACTTCCCGCCGCTGGTCTTGAAGATCTCCTTCTTGCGGTCGGTGATGCGGAGGAAGCCCTCGGCGGTGAGCTCGCCGATGTCCCCGGTGTGAAGCCAACCGTCTGAATCGAGCGCCTCTTTCGTCAACTCGGGCTCATTGTAGTAGCCCTGCATGATGTTGGGACCTCGCGCCAGGATCTCGCCGTCGGGTGCGATCCGCACTTCCACGCCAGAAATCGGCCGACCCACCGTGCCGAATCGGAGGCCATCGTTGCGCAAGTCGTTCACGCTGATCACGGGGCTGCTCTCGGTGAGGCCGTAGCCTTCCATCACGGGCACGCCAGCCGCGTTGAAGACACGCGCCAACCGTTCCTGCAAGGCAGCGCTGCCGCTGGCCACAACGCGGCATTTGCCACCGAGGGCCGCCTGCCACTTGCTGAAAATGAGCTTCCGGGCGATGGCGAGCTGCACGTTGTACCACCAGCTGCGGCCATGCACATCATACCTGAAGCCCAATTCCAGCGCCCAGAAGAAGAGCCTGCGCTTGATCCCGGTGAGCGCCTCGCCCTTCGCGATGATCTTGTCGAAGATCTTCTCCAGCAGCCGCGGCACGGCGGTGAACACATCGGGCTGCACTTCGCGGATGCGATCGCCCAGGTCCTCGAGCGATTCCTGGAAGTAGATGCTCACTCCGACGTACAGGTACATGTACATGAGCATGCGCTCGTAGATGTGCGAGAGCGGGAGGAAGCTGATGCACCGCGCATTGCTGTCAACCGGGAAACGCTCGATGCTGGCCAGCAGGTTGCTGATCACGTTGGCGTGCGTGAGCATGACCCCTTTGGGCTTGCCCGTTGTTCCACTGGTGTAGATGATGGTCGCCAGGTCGCCGCCCTTTACGGCTGCCTCGAACGCGCGCAGCGTTCCTGCTTGCGCGGCATCACCTAGATCGAGGACCTCGCTCCAATGCCGCGCGCCACCGATGCGGTCGAAGGTGAAGCAATGCGATGCGACACCTCCACCGGCTGCCTTCGCATGCACATCACTGTTGCTGCTGAAGCACACGTTCACGGAGGCATGCTTCAGGATGAACGCGTAGTCGTCCTTGCTGCTCGTGGGGTAGATGGGCACGGTGATGGCGCCGATGCGCAGGATGGCCTGATCCACCAATGCCCACTCGCTGCGGTTGCCGCTGCAGATGGCCACCTTATGCCCGGGTGCAACGCCCAAGGCCATCAGGCCGAGCGCCAGCCGCTCGCTGATGTCGATCAGCTCTTGGGTGGAGTAGGGCCGCCATTGGCCGTTCTCTTTCGTCGCAATGGCGTCGGCCTTCGGGTAGTTGACCAGTTGATGGCGCGGGATATCGAAAAGGCGTTCGATGGGCATGCGACGAAGATAGCAGCGCGCCCAGTTGCGCATGCCCTCGCACCGATGCGCCCATCCGATGCGTTTCCGGGAGCGCGGCCGCCGAACCGATTGGACCTAATAGCTCATG
This sequence comes from Flavobacteriales bacterium, assembly GCA_016705545.1. Lineage (GTDB taxonomy): Bacteria > Bacteroidota > Bacteroidia > Flavobacteriales_F > PHOS-HE28 > PHOS-HE28. The sequence goes on along the minus strand of JADIYA010000001.1, from coordinate 39,014 downwards.
GTGCCAACCCCTCGTGGCCGGGCGCCGCCGCTGCTCCCGGATTGCACGACCTGGCCGGATCCAGTGATACGACTGTCCATTTCGCCGCTGCAATTCACGATTACGTCGCCCGAACCGGCGATCCGCACTTTGCAAGTGCCGGATTCAAGGTCGCCTGCTGAGACATCACCGGATCCGGATATGCCGATATCGAGGCTCCCCGATTGTCCGGCCACGCGCACATCACCGCTGCCGGCTATGCGGATGGTGGTGGCGCCGGACACCTTCGCTTCTCCCACTAGAATGTCGCCGGAACCTTCGATGTTCAGGCGCAGTGTTCGGGCTTCGCCCACCGCTGCCACAATCATGTCGCCCGAGCCGGCCAGCCCCAGTGAAAGGTCTTCGGCCCGTTTGAATTCACCGACCGCCAGGTTCCCGGATCCGAGGACCTCGAACCGATCGATCACCGGCATGCGGACCGAGACGCTCACCGAACCTTCGCAATTCTGGGTGCGCCAATGCTCGTTGTCCTTGTCGATCCGGAGCAATCCCTTCTCGACGGTGATCCGCAATCTCTCCAGCGCTTGCTCATCGCCCGCGGCAGTCACGGAGAATTCGCCTTCGGAGACCGCTACATCGATGCTGGTCGCGAGCTGCACTCCGGTGAATCCCTTCAGGTCGAAGCTGCGGTTATTCCGGTCGATGGTGAGCACAACGGCCGGAGGACCCTCATTGGGCACGCTCGAAAGACTTGCCAGAAGCACGATTCCGCTGTTCATCGGTTCGGATGGCCGCTCAGGTGCCGCTGCTGGAGGCCTTGCGGCAATGGGCGAAACCGCTCCATTGCTCGGCTCGGGCGGATTTGCGGGAGGCTCTTTGACTTCAGGCAGGTCGAGCACGACCGCCGATGCCTCCTCCGATTTCAGCTCAGGCATCGGAAACTCCGTAGGGCCAACTTCAATCGCCGCCGTCTCGGCTCTGGGCATTGTCGGTTCGCTTGGATTAGCGAGGTAGAGGCCGCCGGCCAGGATGATCGATCCAGTTGTTGTCATGGCTATGGGGTTGATGTGGAGTTTGCACCAAGCGAGCCAGGCAGCCCCCGCGCCTGCGAGGGGAAAGGCAATCACCATGAGCCCCACCTGATCCAAGGTGAGTTCTGCCGGCAGCTCGCGCAACGGCTTCAGAACGGGCGTCTCTTCGTTCGGGCCTTTCATAGCATCAGGGTCTTGAATGCGTTGAGCGCAGCATTCGGCCTTTGCAGCACCGGGCTACCGAGCAATTCGCGGACAGATGCACGTGCTCGGCTCACGCGGGTCTTCATTGCATTCTCGTTGGTGCCCTGGATCGCAGCGATCTCCGCCATGGACAATCCGCTCACCTCGAAGAGCAAGAGCGCGTCGCGCTGGTCGGTCGGCAGGCGCTCGAGCGTTGCGTAGAGGATCTCGACATCGAGGAGCATCTCTGCCGTGGCGCCGCGGGCTTGCAAGCGCGCCGCCTGTTTCTCGCAGAGGTCGGCGCTCCGCTTGTTCGTGCGCCAAGCACTGGCTGCGCGGTTCTTCGCTGCCCGTATCAGGTAATGGAGCAGTTCGTCCTTCTTCCTGATGGCCTCGAAACGCTGGAACGCGCTGAGCAGCACGTCCTGCACCAGGTCCTGGGCGTCCATCTTGCCATGGGCCAGTGCAGAGCAATACCGCACGAAAGGCTCGTGGCAGGGCTGGTATGCCTGCATGAATGCGCTGCGCTTGTCTTCGGGCACGGTGCCTGGTTCAGTGCAAGGAATGTCGCTGTGGCAACGGAGAGGTTACGGGTACGGGACGAATCGTTGGATTTCTGCCTCACGCATCCCGCAGCGCTTCAAGGTAGTCCGCCACATAGCGATCAGCGCTCTTCGCCCTGTACTGCATGATGAAGCGCGGATGTTCCAACGGCGTGATCCGATTGAAGATGCTGAGCTCCTGCAGGAACCGGAAGTTCTCGCCTTTGCCCAGGCAGAGCGCATGATCGCTGCGGCAGCCAGCAGCGATCAATCCCTTCAGCCATTCTGTGGCCAATGGACGAATGGCTTCCGCGAGATCCTTGCGGTGGTAGTAGTTCAGGTTCACCGCCTTCCCATTGTTGCCCGTGCAGGTGAATCCGAAGGGGAAGACCGAATGCACATAGACCTTACTGTAGAACTGTACTGGCCCATCGGCGGCAAGAACGAGTTGCTTGAAGAAGCGGCTGCTGGTTTCTGGGCGGGAGTCAGGCAGTTCATGCGGGATGCCGAGCACCTCCCGCACATCATTCGGGTCGGTGAACGCGATGCCGGTGAGGCCTGCTCCGAAACGGCCGGGATTGATGCCAAGGAGCAGCATTCGAGGATCGTTGTCGTTGAAGAATCCGTGGTGGAATGCGGTGACGATGCGTTGCACTTCAGCGCCATGCTCACCACGCAAAGGATTCAGGAGGCCAACGCCTGCAGGCAACAGCGCGCGCTCAGGCTTGAAGCAGAGAATGAGGTCGAGCAAGCGGTCGGCGAGCGTGGGCATCGGTCAGGATACGCGCGGTTCTGCGACGAAGCTCGGCATTCGATGCCGTTACCTTCGGGCCATGCGCGCGCACTTCGTGCTCCTCGCCCTGACAGCGTGCAGTTCCTTGCTCGCGCAGGATGACGAGCATCCCTTCATCCAGTCCTTCACGCTCACGGTGCTCGATGGCCGCATCCATGTGGAGTGGGTGATGACCGGCGGGAGCACCTGCGATGGCTCACAAGTGGAGCGTTCAACGGATGGGGTCGATTTCAGCATCGTGCATCGCATCGATGGCCTTTGCGGCGATCCTGCGTTCGCGGTTCCCTTCAATTGGTTCGACGAGGCACCACCTGAATTGAGCACGGTGCACTACCGTATTGCCTTCTCCGGCCAAGGACGCAGCTCGTCGAAGGCGGTTGAGTACCGCCAGCTCACGGGATCGGACTTCCGCTTGTTCCCTTCGCCGACCCTTGGCGCAAGCACCTTGATGCTGCGCGTTCCCTTAAGCGCCCGCGTCGATCTCGCCATCAGTGATTCGCAGGGCAGGGTGGTCCTGTCGGTGAATGGCTTGGTTGGACGGGAGCATCCGATCGACTTGAGTCCGCTCCCCGCCGGCGTGTACACGGTAACGGCTATAGCCGACGGCCGGAGCTTCACAGTCCGGGTGGTGAAGCAATGACCAGTAACGCAGCGGGGCCTCCTTGCGGAAGCCCCGTTGCCGCCCGGGGGTCCATCCGGGCTGTCGGCACAGGAAGGCCGGTTATTCACAATAGATGAGCAGCATCTCTTCCACGCTGAGATTGCCCAGGTCATGGGCTTGATGGAGAGCAGCGCAGGCTTCTTGTTTGCGGTCCATGCGCAAGAGGACGATGGCGCGTTGCACATGCGCTTGGTCAAGGTCGGGGTCGATTTCCACCGCATGGTCGAGGTCGTTCAGCGCGAGGTCGTCTTCATGCATGGCCGCCAGCGCGATGCCGCGGTCGCACCACCCCAGCGCGTTGTAGGGTGCGATGTGCACCAGCTGATCGTAATGCGCCTTGGCGCCCAGGTAATCGTTGCTGCTCATGGCGAAGTGGCCCAGTTGCAGCAGAGCGTGCTCGGCGGCAGGACCGGTGGGTCTTACGCTGAGGATCCTTGCCAGGTCTGCTAGGGCGCTGTGATCGGCGCCAAGTCGGCTCTTCACTTCAGCGCGGCGCAGCAAGGCATGGGCATCGTCGGGGCTGAGCGTGAGAGCTTGGTCCAGGTCCTTCAAGGCACCGCCGAAGTCGTTCATGCCGATCCGGTTCACCGCGCGGTAGTACCAGGCCTTCATGTCATCAGGCGCCTCCGAAACGGCCTTGCTGAATGACGCCTCGGCTTGGGTATGCTGCTGGGCGCGCATGGCGCTCATGCCCGCGAGCATGTCCGAGTTCTGCTGGGCGAACAAAGGGGCGGTTCCGATAACCAGGAATGATGTGGTCAAGGTCTTCATGGCGGAGCGTGCAACGGACGGCGCAGTGAAAGGTTCCCAATGCCTCGTGGAAAACTGCATGCTCCTAGCGAGCGGGCCCTCAATCCGGAGGGCCACCTTCGGCGCGCTAAGCAGCTAAGGCTGCTCAACCCCCAACCTCTGCTCCAACGATGCTCCTCAACAGTCAACCCATTTCCGAAGACCTTGGTTACCTGCTGATGCGCCTCGGTTTCGGAGGCACCATGCTTTGGCAGCATGGCTGGCCCAAGCTCATGAAGTTCGGAGAGCGCATGGACAGCTTCGCGGACCCCATCGGGCTCGGCAGTCCGGTGAGCCTGGCACTGATCGTATTTGCGGAGGTGATCTGCGCGGCCCTGGTCGTGCTCGGCCTGTGGACGCGGGTCTCCTTGATCCCGCTGATCATCGCTATGGGCGTGATCATCTTCGTGGTTGATCGCGGCCAGCCCTTCGGCGAGAGCGAAATGGCCCTCGTTTACCTGCTGGGCTACCTCTCGCTGCTTCTCACGGGAAGCGGACGGTTCGCCGTGGACCGCATCTCGTTCAAGTAACCAGCACCTTTCCTTTGCGGGCAATCCAGCACGCATGCCCGCACCAGACGATTTCATCCGCGCCATCACGGAAGGCAACTCGTTCAAGGGAAGCACCATCGATCTGGGCGGTGCGCTCTTCCACGGCGAAGTGCCCGCTGGATGCACCGTCAAGGTGCCCCTGCGCACCATGAATCGCCACGGCCTCATCTGCGGCGCCACCGGCAGCGGCAAGACCAAGACCCTGCAAGTGCTAGCGGAGCAATTATCGCTCAATGGCGTGCCAACGTTGCTGATGGATGTGAAAGGCGATCTGAGCGGGATCGCGGCGCCTGGCACCAGCAACGAGAAGATCGAAGCACGCCATGCCAAGCTGGGCATCGCCTATGGACCGCAGGGCATGCCGGTTGAACTGCTTAGCCTGAGCAAGGAGCCGGGAGCCCGCCTGCGCGCCACGGTGAGCGAGTTCGGTCCAGTGCTGCTGGGCCGGATCCTGGAGCTGAACGACACCCAGCAGAGCGTGCTCGCGCTCGTATTCAAGTACTGCGATGACCACGGCCTGCCGTTGCTCGACCTGAAGGACCTGCGACGCATGCTCCAGTTCGTGAGTGATGAGGGCAAGGACGAGATCAGGAAAGTCTATGGCCGGGTGAGCGGCTCCACGGTGAGCATCATCCTGCGCAAACTCATCGAGATCGAGCAGCAAGGCGCTGACCGCTTCTTCGGCGAGCGCAGCTTCGATGTGAACGACCTGCTCGAAATGAGGGACGGCAAAGGCGTGGTGCACATCGTGCGCCTCACCGACATCCAGGACCGGCCTCGGCTTTTCAGCACCTTCATGCTCTGCCTGCTGGCCGAGATCTACAGCACCTTCCCGGAGGTCGGCGATCCGGATAAGCCCAAGCTCGTGCTGTTCATCGATGAGGCGCACCTGATCTTCAGCACTGCCACCAAAGCACTGCTCGAGCAGATCGAGACCATCATCAAGCTGATCCGCTCCAAGGGTGTCGGCGTCTATTTCTGCACGCAGGATCCGGACGATGTGCCGGAGGGCGTGCTTGGGCAACTGGGATTGAAGGTGCAACATGCCTTGCGCGCATTCACGGCGAAGGACCGCACCACCATCAAGAAGACCGCGCAGAACTATCCGGTCACGCCATTCTATGATGTTGAGGAGCTGATCACTTCGCTGGGCATTGGCGAAGCCTTGGTCACTGCGTTAAGCGAGAAAGGCACGCCCACGCCGCTCGCGCACACCTTGCTGCGCGCACCCATCAGCCGCATGGATGTGCTGAATCCCTTGGAGATCGATGGCCTTGTCGCGCGCAGCGAATTGGTGAGGACCTACAACGAGGTGATCGATCGGGAGAGCGCCTTTGAGATCCTTGAGAAGCGGATGAAGGCCAAGGAAGAAGAAGTTGAGAAGGAGGAGAAGAACATCAACGAGGAACGCCCACGACGCGAAGGGCCGAGCACCATGGAGAGAATGACGAAGAACCCGATGGCGCGCCAGGTCGGCAACACCATCGTGCGCGAGCTCACGCGTGGATTGCTTGGCGTGCTGGGCATCCGTAGCACCACGCGGCGCAGGCGTTATTGAATGCGGAGCCTCGGACAGACCGGGGATTCGATGAGGGTCATCGCCCAATCAGCGCCTGCGGTTCATGAAGATCATGATGTAATAGAGCAAGGTGGCCAGTGATCCGATCGCCGCCACCACATAGGTGCGCGCGGCCCACTTCAGCGCGTCGGCGCTCATTTCGTACTCGCCTTGGGTGACGATGCCATTCCGCTGGATCCACGCAAGCGCGCGCTTGCTGGCATCATACTCCACCGGCAGGGTGATGAAGCTGAACAGCGTGGTTGCACCGAAGAGCACGATGCCTGCCAGCAGCACCGGCTCACCCAATGGCGATGCGGCCGACAGCAGCAGGATGCCGCCCAGGATCACCCATTGCATGAAGCGCGACGCCACGCTCACCACGGGCACCAGCTTGCTGCGCATGTTGAGCCATTGGTAGGCCGTGGCATGCTGCACGGCGTGGCCGCATTCGTGAGCGGCCACCGCGGCGGCGGCAGCGTTGCGGGCATGGTACACCGGTTCGCTCAGGTTCACGGTGCGGTTCGCCGGGTTGTAATGGTCGGTGAGTGCGCCGGGCACGCACACCACCTTCACCTCGGTGATCCCGTGGTCGCGCAGCATCTGCTCTGCGATCTCCCGCCCGCTCATGTTGTTGCGCAGCGGCGTGCGGCTGTATTTCTCGAAGCGCGATTTCAACTGGTTGCTCACCAGCCAGCTGATCCCCATCATCACGATGCCGATCACGTACGCGCCCATCATCGAATTGCCCTCCATCAACATGGCCTGTTCGGTTTGGCGCCCGGAGCGGCAATTCCACTGCCGTGTTCAAGTCCCTGACGATACGGCAGGCTGTCCCGCCGAACCTTCCGCCGCGAAGGTTGTTGAATCAGCACAACTTTGCCCCATGAGCGCCAGGCCCTTCCTCCATTCCACCGCGTTGCTGATCCTGTTGCTCACCGGCTGCACCGTTTCCAATCCAGCCAAGTATTACAGCAGGGCCGAAGCGAAGAAACCCTACGATGCGCTGATCGTGCCGGGCATGCCATACACTGATGATGGCGGCGTGCATATCGGCCTGAAGGCACGGCTGGTGTGGGCCGTTCATTTGTACCGGAAGGGTTTCGCCGACCGCTTGATAATGTCGGGCGCTGCGGTGTACACGCCTTATAGTGAAGCACGGATCATGCGCGAATACGCCGTGGCCATGGGCGTGCCGCGCGAGCATATCATCTTGGACGAGATGGCTGAGCACAGCACGGAGAACATGTATTTCGGCTACCAAATGGCTTGCGCCGCAGGGCTGAAGAACGTGGCCCTCGCCAGCGATGCGTTCCAAGTGAAGATGCTGAAGCCCATGCAGCGGCGGATGACGAGAGAGTTGGGCGTAAACATCGATTTACTCCCCTTGGTCCGCGATAGCGTTTCCGACCTCTTCGCGGCCACGAACCCCGTCTTCGATCCCAAAGTCGCGCTGGTGCCCGACTTCGTTTCCATCGTGGAGCGCGAGTCGTTCTGGAGGCGTTTACGCGGCACATTGGGCAGGCATATCCCATGGGAGGATGCCGAGCAGTGCAGTCCGGCTCAGGCCGGGCGCTGATGGTCGGTTCGCGCGTGCGATCTTGCGCGGCCTTAAACCATGAGTCACGCCTTCCGCGCAGCATCCTTGCTGGCCACCCTATTCGCTTCATTCTTCGCGCAAGCCCAATGCGACCGCTGGCAGCAGCGCGTGAAGTATGACATGGATGTCGCCCTCAACGCGAGCACCCACCGTTTCACCGGCATAGCCACGCTGGCGTACACCAACAACAGTCCCGATACGTTGCGCGAGGTCTTCTTCCACCTCTACTTCAACGCGTTCAGGCCTGGCAGCGAAATGGATGTGCGGTCGCGCACCATTGCCGATCCCGACGCGCGCGTCACCGACCGCATCGCCGCGCTGGAACCGCATGAAGTGGGCGAATTGCGCGTGGAGCGCATGGCACAGGGCGGCAAGGCCGTGCAGCTCGAGCATCTCGGGACGGTGCTTCGCGCAACGCTCGCGCAACCGTTGCTGCCGGGCAGGAGCACCACATTGGCGTATGCGTTCGCGGGGCAGGTGCCGGTGCAGATCCGCCGCAGCGGCCGCGACAACGCGGAAGGCGTGGCGTACAGCATGTCGCAGTGGTATCCGAAGCTCGCGGAGTACGATCATCGCGGCTGGCACGCCATCCCATACGTGGGCCGGGAGTTCCACGGCGTATGGGGCGATTTCGATGTGCGCCTCACGCTCGATAGCGCCTACACCGTGGCCGCCACCGGCGTGCTGCAGAATCCGGAGCAGGTGGGCCACGGCTATCCTTCGAAGAAGGCCGTGAAGCGACCTGCCGGCAATACGCTCACCTGGCGCTTCAGCGCGAAGGATGTGCACGACTTCGCCTGGGCGGCGGACAAGGACTACAAGCATGTGGTGCGGCCGATGGCCGACGGACCCGAGCTGCATTTCTTCTACAAGGACACGCCGGAGCTTGAGGCCGTGTGGCGGCAGTTGCCTGAATACATGGAGAAGAACTTCCGGTTCATGAATGAGCACTTCGGCCGGTATCCTTGGCCGCAGTATAGTTTCGTGCAAGGCGGCGATGGCGGCATGGAATACCCGATGCTGACACTCATCACAGGCAATAGGCGTTTGGGCAGCCTTGTGGGCGTAAGCGTTCATGAGAGCGTGCACAGCTGGTACTATGGCGTGCTAGCCAGCAACGAGGGCCGCTTCGCGTGGATGGATGAAGGCATGACCGAATACGCGAGCAGCAAGGTGATGCAGCACCTTTTCGGCGGCGATGGCGATCCGCATGCATCGTCCATCGATGGCTACCTCGGCCTTGCCGAGAGCGGAAAGCACGAGCCCGCGAGCATGCACGCCGATCACTTCAACACCAATGCAGCTTATGGCGCTACCGCATACAGCTTCGGTGAGATGCTCATCCACCAGCTCGGATCCGTGGTAGGGGAGAAGGACCTCGCGCAAGGATTGAGGCGGTACTACGCCGCATGCAAATTCAAGCACCCCGAGCCCATTGATCTGGAGCGCGCCTTTGAGAAGCAGAGCGGCCTGGAGCTCGATTGGTACTTCGATGAATGGGTGAGCTCCACGCGCACGCTCGACTACGCCATAGCCGAGGTGATGCAAGTCGGCGATTCCATCCGGATCACGCTTCAGCGCAAAGGAGAGATGCTGATGCCGGTGGATGTGATGCTTGTTGGGCGTGACGGCGGCCAGCTCCTCTTCCATGTACCGCTCTCCTTGGCACGCGGGGCGAAACGGCCTGATCGGGACCGCGCGCCATTCACGCAACTGCCGTCCTGGCAATGGACCGATCCGCGCTACACCTTCAGCGTGAAGGGCGATATCACCTCGCTCGCGGGCGTCACCATCGATCCCTTCACGCGCACCGCCGAGCGCGACCGTGATAACGATGCCGTGATCTTCCCGGAGGGCGTGCGGGGCGTGGCGCGTCCGTGAACGCCTTCTCCTATCGGCCGAACTCCGACCACACGCAGCGCATGGCACCGAAACGCGTCCTCGTCATCCACTACAGCCAAACGGGCCAGCTCACGGACCTGCTGCAGCGGATCACCGGCCCGCTCGTGGAGGCAGGCATCCACGTGGATCACCTTCCGATCGAGCCGCTGGTGCCCTTCCCATTTCCATGGTCGCGTGTGGCATTCTTCAACGCGTTCCCGGAATCCACGGGCCGGGAGCCCATGCCCTTGCGCCCGTTCAGCGCTGCAGAAGGCCCTTACGACCTGATCATTCTCGGCTACACCATCTGGTACCTGAATCCGTCCATCCCGATCACGTCATTCCTGCTCCATCCGCAGGCACGAGGGATCATCCAGGGCAGGCCGGTGCTCACGGTGATCGGTTCGCGCAACATGTGGGTAATGGCGCAGGAATACGTGCGCGAGCGCATCACTGCGCTCGGCGGGTCATTGGTGGGCAACATCGCTGTGGTTGACCGCAGCGGCAACCTCACCAGCGTGATCACGATCATCCGGTGGATGTTCTGGGGCCGCAAGGATCCCTTCCTCGTATTCCCGCACGCAGGCATCCGCTCTGCCGATATCCAGGGCGCTTCGCGCTTCGGGGACCTCCTTGCCGATCATTTGAAGGGCGGCTCACTGGAGGGCATCAATGATGCATTGTTGCGCATGGGCTCAGCACGGATCAAGCCCACCTTATTGGTGCTGGAGCGCAGGGCCACCTTCGTCTTCGGCAAATGGCGCCGTTTCATCATGGCGCGCGCCCACGCCAACCCGCAGAGCCGCATCCGCCGGGTGAAGTTCTTCTCCATCGCGCTGCCCATGCTCATTTTCCTGGTTGCACCGTTGAGCGCGCTCTCCGTGAAGGTGCTTGGGCTGGTGAAGGGCGGGACCCTGCGCAAGGAGATCGAAGCGCTCCTGCGCTACTGAGCTGCGCAGGCATTCGCAGAAGGCGCGCCGACATTGGTCGTGCGCTACTTTTGGCGCCCTTCGACTCCGCACCGATTTCCAGTCGCCTTGCAAGAAGCATTCATCACACGCGTCTCGGGCTATCTGCCGAACGATCCCATCGGCAATGACGAGATGACCGATTTCCTGGGGATGATCGACGGGAAGCCATCGCGCGCCCGGTCCATCGTCCTGCGCAACAATGGCATCCTGAAGCGGCACTATGCGCTCGATCGCCAGGGCCGCATCACGCACACCAATGCCCAGCTCGTTGCGCGCGCTGTGGAGGGCCTTGCAGGCGATGGCATCGACCTTCGTGCGATCCAGGTGCTCGCATGCGGCACCTCTTCACCCGATCAGTTCCTGCCATCGCACGCCAGCCAGGTGCACGGAGAGCTGGGCCATGCCATGGAAGTGGTATCGCCCAGCGGCGCCTGCTGCTCGGGCATGCACGCCTTGAAGTACGCGTGGATGAGCGTGGCCAGCGGCAATTCGGCCAATGCCATAGCGGCGGGGAGCGAGCTCGTAGGGCCGATGATGCGCGCCTCCAATTTCGAGCGCGAGACCGAGCGCTACCGTCAACTGGTAGCCGACCCCATCATCGGCTTTGAGAAGGAATTCCTTCGGTGGATGCTCTCCGATGGAGCTGCCGCCGTGCTGGTGGAAAATGCTCCGCGCGGGCCGTTGAGCCTGAAGGTGGAGTGGATCCGGTCGCGATCCTTCGCCCACGAGCTCGAGGTCTGCATGTATTCAGGTGGCGATAAGGATGAGCAAGGGGCATTCTTGGGCTGGAAGCATTTCGCACCCGAGGAGCTGGCTGGCCGATCGGTCTTCAGCATGAAACAGGATGTGAAGCTCCTGGGCCGGCACATCATTGAATTGGGTGCGCGCTATTTGAAAGGAGTGCTGGAGGAGCAGGAACTGGCTGCAACGGATGTGGACCACTTCCTTCCTCACATCAGTTCCATGTTCTTCCGCGACAAGCTTCAGCAGTGCTTGGCCGAGCAGGGCATTCATTTGCCGCAGGAGCGCTGGTTCCTCAACCTCACCGAGGTGGGCAACGTGGGCGCGGCATCGGCCTTCCTCATGCTCGATGGCCTGCTGCGTTCGGGCAAGGTGCGCAAGGGCCAGCGGATCCTGCTGGTGGTGCCCGAGAGCGCGCGCTTCTCGTATGCAGCTGCGCTGTGCACGGCGGTGTGATCCGTCACGTCCCTAGGCCCCGATTACCTTCGCCAGCACCGCGCCGCTTCCATCGGCACGAACCGCGATTGCATGAAGAAGGAGGAAGTGCCCCAGGACGATGCCAACTTGCTGGAAGGAAAGTTCAAGGTGGTGAAGTATGCCGTGAATGAGAACGGCGAATACGAAAAGGTGCCGAGCGTGGGCTGGGAGCCGGAGAATGTCGCCCTTGGTCAGGCTTGGGAGGTGGTGAACGAGCGCGTGGAAGAGGCCCGGCAGCAAGTCCTTTGCGGCGCGGCTTCACCGCTTGCCTACCACATGGAGAAGAACATGATGGATGCGGCCCTGCTCGCCAAGCACATGGGCATCCCGGCGCGCAAGGTGAAGCGCCATCTGGAGCCTGAAGGCTTCAACGCCTTGGACCGATCGACCTTGGAGCAATATGCTGAAGCCTTGCTGGTGAGCGTGGCTGAGTTGAAACAGGTGCCGCAATGAGCAAGGACCTCATCATCCCCTTCGAGCACCAGCAGAGCGCGCACTGCGAGACCGGCGTGATCAGCAACCTGATGCGCTTTCACGGGCTGCGCGTGTCGGAGCCCATGGCCTTCGGCATTGGATCAGGGCTCTTCTATAGCCACATGCCCTTCATCAAGATGAACGGCATCCCCGTCACCAGCTATCGCATCCTCCCGGGCCACATCTTCAAGCGCTTCTCGCGCAGCGTGGGCGTGGAGATGCGCCGCATGCGCTTCCGCGATCCGGCCTCGGCGATGGATGCCCTGGACCGCGTGCTCGATCAAGGGCTCCCGGTGGGCATGCTCACCAGCGTGTTCTACCTGCCCTACTTGCCCAAGGCCTTCCGCTTCCACTTCAATGGGCACAACATCGTGGTGTTCGGCCGCGAGGGCGATGAGTACCTGGTGAGCGACCCGGTGATGGACGCCACCACGCGCATCCACCGCAATGCACTGGTGCGCGCGCGTTTCGCCAAGGGCATGCCCAATACCAGCGGCCGCATGTACTATCCGGTGCGCGTGCCCACGGATGCCGATCTGCGCACCGCTGCGGCCAGAGGATTGCGGCGTACCGCGCGCGACATGGTGAATACGCCCCTGCCCATGTTCGGCGCGAAGGGCATTCCCTACCTGGCGGGCAAGCTTCGCAACTACGAGCGGCGCTTGGGCGAGCGCGATGCGCGCCTCGCACTGGGCAACCTCATTCGGATGCAGGAGGAGATCGGCACCGGCGGCGCGGGATTCCGATTCATGTTCGCGGCATTCCTGCAGGAGGCGGCCACACTGCTCGATCGGCCTTCACTGCGCGAGCATGCGCAAGCCATGACACGCATCGGCGATCAATGGCGCGAGTTCGCCTTCGAGGCCGGCCGCATGTGCAAGGGCCGCGCGGAAGCTGGCAGCACCTATGATACGCTGGCCGATAGGCTCGTGGAGCTCGGTCGCCTGGAGACCGCCCTGTTCCGCGAATTGGCCCGTTCTGGCAAGGCATGAGCAATTCGATCATCCGCGTTGAGGGCTTGGTGAAGCGCTACCGGAAGGGCGCCGAGCCTGCGTTGGATGGCTTTGACCTGCGCGTGGACGCTGGTGAGTTCCTCGGCTTGCTCGGTCCGAATGGCGCGGGCAAGACCACGCTCATCTCAATCCTCACGGGAGTGATGCGTGCAACTGCGGGAAGCGTTGCGATCAATGGCATTGACCTCTTCGCCGAACCGGGGTGGGTGCACCGGATCATCGGGCTCGTGCCACAGGAGCCCGCGCTGTACGAGTCGCTCAGCGCTTGGGAGAACCTGGCCTTCTTCGGCGCCCTGCAAGGATTGGATGGGGGAGCGGTGCAGTCGCGCGGAGGTGAATTGCTCGAGCGCGCCGGATTGAGCGCACGCGCGCATGATCAGGTCAAGGAATGGTCGGGCGGCATGAAGCGCCGCTTGAACCTGATGGTGGCGCTGCTGCATCAACCGGCGATCCTCTTTCTGGATGAACCGACCGTGGGCATCGATGTGCAGTCGCGATCGGCCATTTGGGACCTATTGCAGGAGATCCATGCGGCCGGCACCACCATCGTTTACACCTCGCACCATCTTGAAGAAGCCGAGCGGCTCTGCTCGCGCGTGGTGATCATGGATCATGGTCGTTTCGTGGGTGAAGTGGCCGATCCGCGCGCCCTCACTGGTCACGAACGATTGGAGGAGGCCTTTCTCCGCATCACGGGCAAAGCCCTGCGCGACTGACCGATGCTGCAACGGCTGCGCGCGCATATCACCAAGGAGCTGCTGCTCCTGCTGCGCGACCGCGCCGGCCTCGCGCTGCTCTTCCTGATGCCCTTGGCACTGGTGATGATCATGGCCGTGGTGCAGGATGCGCCGTTCCGCGATTTCAGCGAGCACCGCATCAAGGTGCTGCTGCTCGATCACGATGGCGGCCCGGTGGGGAATCGCTTGCGCGATCGCCTCGACTCCTCATCGTTCATCGTGACCGATGCGCGAGGCCTTTCCAGCGAGGCGTTCCGCGATGCCGTGCGACGAGGCGATCAACAGGTGGGCATCATCGTGCCGCGCGATGCCTCCGCTGCGCTTGAGTCCCGGTCCATGTTGGCCATCATGGAACTCATCCCGATGGCGCCCCTCGATTCGATTTCGCAACGGAGTCCTGCTGACAGCACCGCCATCACACTGCTCATCGACCCTACGGTGAAGCATGCTTTCCGCCAGCTGGTGCAGGCATCGGTGAGCGCGATCATCAACGAACTGAGCGCGGAGCGGTTGCTTGAAGTGATGCGGACCAACCTTGAATCGGCCACGGGCAATTCCATGCCCCGCATCGCCATGGGTGATCCGTTCATCGCTGTCCGGCAAGAGATCGCGGCGGGCGAGTTGATCGGCGTCGGCGTGGCGCAGGATTCCACGCAGCACAATGTCCCGGCATGGACGGTCTTCGCCATGTTCTTCACGGTGGTGCTGCTCGGCGGCAACCTGGTGAAGGAGCGCCAATCGGGCTGCATGGTGCGGCTGCTCACCATGCCGGGCGCCACCGCTGAGCGGATCGCGAGCCGGATCATGGCTTACCTGCTGGTCTGTCTATTGCAAGCCATCCTCATGGGTATCGTCGGACGCTGGGTGCTCCCCATGCTCGGGCTTCCACCGTTGTGGATCGCTGGTCCTCACATGCTGGCACTTCTGCTCATGATATCGGGCGTGGTAGCTCTTGCGGCAACCTCCTTCGGTGTGCTGGTAGGCGCGCTCAGCCGTTCGCAGCAGCAGAGCGCGGTGCTCGGTTCCACCTGCGTGGTGATCCTCTCGGCCATCGGCGGCATCTGGGTGCCCTTGTACATCATGCCCGCCGGGATGCAGGCGGTCGGCCGCTTATCGCCGTTGCACTGGAGCATGGAAGCATACAACGCCGTGCTGCTGCGCGGAGGTGGCATCAGCGATCTGCTGCCGTTGTTCTTGCCGCTGGTGCTCTTCGCCGCCGTGTGCATCGGGTTGGCCATTGTCTCCGAACGGATAGCTTCATCGCGATGAGCCACGATCGGGTCGTGATCACGGGCATGGGCATCGTATCGGCGATCGGGCACGATGCACGCAGCAATTTGCGTGCGCTCTTGGAAGAGCGTTCAGGCATCGCCCCCATCACGCGCCTGAGCACGCGCTTCCGCGGTGAGATTCCCGCTGGTGAAGTCCAATTGACTGACGATGCGTTGGGCGCGCTGGCAGCGCCATCGTCCATGCGCGGCTGGACCCGGACCGCGCTGCTCGGCCTTGCCGCCATCAAGGAGGCGATCCAGCAGTCAGGCATCGAGCATCGGTCTCCGCGCGTTGGACTGATCTCCGCCACAACGGCCGGCGGCATCGACAAGAGCGAACCGATCTACACGCGCTTCTTCGAGGAAGACCCGCCCGACGAGGTGCGCCAATACATCGGCACGCATGACCCCGGCGAGCATGCCGAGCGGATCGCGCGCGAATTGGGCATGAGTGGCATGGTCACCACTATCAGCACGGCCTGCTCCTCGTCGGCGAATGCCATGATCCTCGGGACCCGGCTCATTCGCGCGGGCCTGTTGGATGCGGCCATCGTCGGCGGCGCCGATGCCTTATGCCGCTTCACCGTCAACGGCTTCAACAGCCTCATGATCCTGGATCGCGAGCCCTGCCGACCATTCGATCGGAGGCGCGCGGGGCTCAACCTGGGTGAGGCGGGCGCCTATCTCGTGATTGAGCGTGAGGACCTTGCTCGGGCTCGGGCCGCGCGATCCTTGGCCGTCGTCTCAGGTTTCGCGAACACGAACGAGGCCTTTCATGCCACGGCTTCTTCACCGGATGGCGAGGGTGCGCTCCTCGCCATGACCCGGGCCATTCAGAAGGCCGGGCTCACGGCCCAGGACATTGATCACGTGAATGTGCATGGGACCGGGACGCTCAACAACGATTCTTCGGAAGGGAAGGCCTTGATGCGCCTCTTCAGCGATGCGGTTCCGCCCTTCACCAGCACCAAATCCTTCACCGGGCATACACTTGGAGCTGCGGGAGCCGTGGAAGCCATTTACAGCGCGCTCGCACTGATGGAAGGCGCGCACTTCGCCACGCTGCGTTTCGCTGAGCCGCTTGATGAGGCCCCGCTCACACCGGTGCTTCGCTCATCCACCGGCCATCGCATCCGGCACGTGCTTTCGAATTCCTTCGGCTTCGGCGGCAACAACACGGCATTGGTACTCTCCGCTCCATGAAATCGCCTGTGTATATCACCGGAGCAAGCATGATCGGCCCGCAGCCCGGTTTCGATCGTGACGGTTTAGAGCGCGTGGTGCGCTACGACGCGCATCCGCTCAAGTCCATCGAGCCTGACCTGAAGCGCTATATCGATCCCATGCGCGGGCGTCGCATGGCCAAGGTGGCCCGCATCGGTATCGGCTGCGGCTTGAATGCGCTGGAGCGCGCCGGTGTGCAGGTCCCGGAGGCCATCATCGTGGGCACCGGGCTTGGCTGCATGGAGAGCACCGAGCGCTTCTTCGGATCCATGATCCAGCAGGACGAGATGCTGCCGAACCCCACGGCCTTCATCCAGAGCACGCACAACAATGTGGCGGGGCAGCTGGCACTGGCCGTGAAGTGCACGGGTGCCAATTTCACCTACCTGCACCGCGGACTCTCGTTCACCAGCGCACTGCTCGATGGGCTGGTGCAAGTGGGCCTCGAGGGCGCGCGCCACGTGCTGGTGGGTGGAGCCGAGGTGATCACGGAGGATTACTTCATCACGCAGCGCCATTCCGGAATCTGGAAGCAGGGCAGCGTGACGAACCTCGAAGTGCTCAACAGCGCGGACCGTGGAGCGCTCTGCGGCGAAGGCGCAGCCTTCTTCGTGCTCGATGCCCAACCTCGGGGCGAGCGGCCGGTGCGCTTGGCCGATGCGGATATCGCATATCGCGGCGGCGCTGAAGCGATGGCGGCGCGGATCGAGGAGTTCCTGCAACGCAACGGCCTGCAATCAGCGGATATCGATCTCTTGATGGTCGGGCGCGGAGGCGATGCGGAGCTGGATCAGGCTTATGGACCTGTTGAGGCGCTCTTCCCGGATGCCACCGTGGCGGCCTTCAAGCACTTGTGCGGGGAGTTCTACGTGGCCAATGCATTCGGGACTTGGTTGACGTGGAGCGCGCTCGCCACTGGGGCATTGCCTGCGGAAGCTGTGCTGCGCGGCGTTCCGGATCGGCCATTCCGTACGGCACTGCTCTGCGATCACTTCCAGCTGAAGGATCATTCGCTGGTGCTTCTGAGGAGCTGATCTTCAGCGTTGCTCGAGAACCGGAGTCCAGCATTACGACCAGTGGTGGTCACTCTTCCAGTGCCACATACATCTTCTTGATCCGCATCATCGGCCCCGGGCAATGCGTGGTGTGGCAGTTCGCGCAGCTCAGCACCAAGGCGTTGTAAGCGCGGGCCCGGTCCTTGCGCGCGGCCTTATACAGCGCGCTCACCTTGGCCTGGTAGTCGGTGCCGAATGTGGGAAAGGTGATGGGGTCGATGTGCATGTCCTTGGTGGGCGTGGCCGTGAGCAGCTTCTTGACGGCAGCAGGGTAGGGCGGCAGCTTCTTGTCGCCACGCGCGAGTCCGGCCTTCACGCTATCGGCATGTGCGGCCATGGTACGCATCAGCAACGCCAACTCGCTGGGCGCCGTAAGGTCCTGATCGCTGCTGACCACGTCCAATTGGGCAGTCCGTGCCCCGCAGGCCACAATGGCGATCACGGACAAGGCGATGAATGAGTTGCGCATGGGCTCGATGCTGATTGGCTTGAGCGGCAAAGAAAGCCCGCGCCGGGGCACGCGTCCATGACAGGCCGCAGGTGCCGTTCCGTCAGGCCGCTGCTCCGGGCGCAATGCTTGCCACCTTCGCTGCATGTCCGATGACCTGATCCCAGAATCGCCCGTGAAGCGCAACCGCATGGCCACGGCCTTGGTGCTTCCCGCCTTGGCGGCGCTGCTGATCTGGTGCATTTGGCTGCTCGATCAGGGTCTTGACCTGCAATTGCGCCAATTCGGACTGTACCCGCGCGAGTTGAAGGGCCTTATCGGTATCGCTGCGGCGCCGCTGCTGCACGGCGATTGGGAGCACATCTTCAACAACAGCACCGCGGTGGTCATGCTCGGCTGGTGCCTCATGTATTTCTACCCGCGTATGGCAGGCCGAGTCGTGCTGCTCACGTGGCTCATCGGAGGCCTTGGCGTTTGGCTCATTGGCCGGGGAGGACCGCCGCATGTGGGCGCCAGCGGCGTGATCTACGGCATGGCGGCCTTCCTCTTCACCAGCGGCATGCTGCGCGGACAGCGCACGCTCATGGCCCTCTCGCTCCTCGTGGTCTTCCTCTACGGAAGCTTGGTATGGGGGATCTTCCCCATACTTGAGGACATGAGCTGGGAAGGCCACTTGTGCGGCGCCTTCATCGGATTGGCGCTCGCATTCTTGCATCGCCGTGTGCCACCTGCTGTGAGCGATCCGCGCCCGGCCTTCCTCGATGAAGAAGACGAAGAGCCGCCCGCGCCCTACCTCGAGGACGATGCCGGTGACGTGGTGGATGAGCACGAACTGGCGTGGAAGCGCAAGCTGGCCGAGCGCGCTGAACGGCCCGGCAATGTGAGCACGACGTGGGATGAGTGAGCGCGCCGGCGTCGGTCACTCCCCGCGCAGCGCCGCCAGTTCCTTCCCGCTGCCCAATAAGCGCAGCTGATCGCCGTCGAGCTTGAAGCTGTCCACCTTGCCGAGCATCTCCTTCACCGCATTCTCCGTGGGCTGGATGCCCTCGCAATATTTCTTGGTGCTGCCGATGCCGGAGAAGCTCAGCTTCTCGCCGTCGAGCACATAGCTGCCCATGAGGCTGTTGCATCCGCCGAAGCCTTGCAGCTGATCGCCTGCGAGCTTCAGCCACGGCCTTTCAGCGCCATCCGGCAATTCGGGCCGAAGACCGTTCAGTGTTTCCACCACCCACTTCTTTTCTTTCATGGCCGCGAGGTCGGGTCCTGCCTTATTCACGCATTTGTTGGCGGTGAGGGTGATGAGCAGGAGCAGGGCGATGGAAGTGGTTTTCATGGCAACGGATGAGTTGGGCACGAAGTAACCAAGTTCGGTGCCGGGAGCAAGCGGCGTTGCGATGAAGTGGTCCTTGAGGGCGCTGTCAATCTCAGCTCCGGGAGCCGCGCAGGTCCTTCAGCCTCACGCCATGCCTACCTGCCGCAGGTGCCGCAGGTGGCTCAGCAGGGCGCTGCGCATGGTGGGGAATTCGCGGTAGGCCACATCGAATTCGGCGCAGACGGCCTTCAGGCGCTTGCTCAGCTCGGGGTAGTGCACATGGCTGATGCGCGGGAAGAGGTGGTGCTCGATCTGGAAGTTGAGGCCGCCGAAGAGCCAGTTCCACACCTTGTTCCGCGTGGCGAAGTTGACGGTGGTCTCCACTTGGTGCACCGCCCATTCGGCCTCGATGGTGCTTCCATCCGTGGGAGGGTGCACGAATTCCGCAGGCTCCACCACGTGCGCCAATTGGAACACTACGCTGATGACCACGCCGGCAACGAAGACCATGACGCCGTAGCCCACTAGCACGGGGAGCACGCCCACCATGAGCATGGGCAGCACCAGGAAGAGACCGATGTAGAAGACCTTCGATGCCCAGAATAGGATGTGCTCCTTGCGGCTCATGGGCCTGAGCGGCGTGTGGTCGGCGATCTTGCCGCCGAAGTACTTGCGCAGGTCGTTGTAGAAGATCCAGAACAGGTAGGTGCTGCCGTAGAGCACCAGGCTGTAGATGTGCTGGAAGCGGTGGAACCAGTAGCGCTTCTGGCCGGGATGCACGCGGATGAAGGGCTTGATGTCGATGTCATCGTCCATGCCCTCCACGTTGGTGAAGGTGTGGTGGTTCTCGTTGTGCTTGAGCTTCCAGAGATACACGTTGCCGCCGAGGAAGTTGAGGCTGTGCGCCATGGTCTCATTCACCCACTTGCGGCGGCTGTAGCTGCCGTGCGCGCCATCGTGCATGACGTTGAAGCCGATGCTGGCCACCACCAGGCCCATGAGGGCGCAGAGGCCAAGCGCCAGCCATGCGGAGGCCGGCGTGAAGAACACGAGCACCATGTAGAGGGTTACCAACGCTGCTGCGAGCACGGCGGTCTTTGTGTAGAGTCGGAGGTCGCCGGTCTTGCGGATGTTGTTCTCCTTGAAGTAGGCCTCGGTGACCTCACGGAGGCGCTGGAAGAAGACCGGGGCGGTCTTGGCGAAGGTGGCTGGTTGCATGGCGCGGCGAATTTACCCCTGCGGCCAGAACCCGCCGACCCGGCGATTTCGATCTTGTTCACAACGATTCCAAAGAGTTCCATACCAAGTGAAGCCTTGCCCCGTTGCACGCATCGGTTACTTCGCCGCTGAGCATCCGCAATCCTGGTCCCATGAGCACCGCGCCCCGCGATCGCCGCGCAACGTTGATTCTCGCCGTCGTGCTGGTGGGGGCCGCCTTCGCGCTGAAGTGGTGGTACCGCAGCGCCACCGCCGATGACCTGGCCTTCGTGCTGAAGCCGGTGAGCGCGCTGGTCTCCGCAATGACGGGTGCCGCGGCGATGCAGGAAGCAGAAGGGAGCTTTCTTTTCCCTGAGCTCGGCATCCGGATCGACCGCTCGTGCTCGGGCATCAACTTCCTGGCGATCGCCACGGCCTGCTTCGCGCTGGTGATCATGAAGCGGCCCGATGGAGGTTGCGCGCGTCCGCTGCTGGCCGTGCTCGCGGTAGGCGGGGCCTATCTGCTCACCATCGTGGTGAACAGCGGGCGCATCGCGACCATGGCCCTCGCGAAGCAGAGCGGCTTCCTCCTTGCGCCGCGTACGCACGAGGCCGTGGGCGCTTTCTTCTTCCTGGGCGCGCTGCTGGTGGCCGTGCTGCTGCTCAATCGCCTCATGCACCGCACCTATCCGATCTGATCCGTCATCTCCCTCATCCGCATGCGCGCACTGCTTCACCCCGTAGGCATCTTCTTCGCGCACACATTGCCTGCGCTGCTGTTGGCCATGCTCTACGCCGATGCGCTGGGCGTGATCCATCCGTTGTTGAGTGCGGAGAGCATTGAGGCTTGGCGCTTGCTCGGCTATAGCCTCGGCGTCGTCGTGCTGGCTTCCACGGCGTACGCATCGCTGGCCTGGTGGAAGCGCGGCCAGGTGCATGCGGCATACAGCGCGCTGATCTTCATCGCTTACGTGCCTCTGCTGTGGACGATCGGTGCGAACATGAACGTCCTGTTCCCGTGGGACATCCCTCGCTGGATGGTGCCCGAGGACGCTGAGCTCTACGCTTTCCGCCTGCTGAGCATCCCGCTGGTGCATGCGCTTTTCGTTCTGGTGGCGCGCTCACTGCCCGAGGGCGATCGCGGCAAGCCGGTACGCGACGTGCTAATCGCAGCGGCGATCCCGCTCGCGGTCTTCCTCTTCGTGCAAGTGGTGGAGCCCTTCCGTGGAGCAAGCGATTTCGAGGAGCACGCCTGGGTGGTGGTGATGGTGTGCCTCACCATCGGTTTCCTCTTCCTACTGTTCCGGGGCGTCACCGCCTTGGTGCTGCGCGTGGGCGGAGGATCGGCACTGGCGCATGTGGCGCGCGTGCTGGTGGCGCTGGTGCTCCCGCTCTGGGGACTTGCGCTCAACAACGGGCTCTTCGGCGGTTTCACGCGCGAAGCCGTTGGGGTATTCGGCGACCTTTCGCATCCGGCGTTCTACATCATCTGCCTGTTGAATGCGGCCGTGGTGATCTGGCCATCGAGCACCCATCAAACGGTGCGGCTGGTGCAGTTCGCCCTGCGCGCCGCCTTCTTCCCTTTCGTCATCTACTTCTTCGTGCTCTTCGTGCCCCTGCTCCCGTTGAGCATCGTGGCCATCATCGCCGTGGGCATGGGCTTCCTGCTGCTTGCGCCGGTGCTGCTCTTCGCCCTGCAAGGCACCTTGCTGTTCCAGGATGCGCGCTTCCTGCTGGCGCACCGGTCATGGCGCTTCGTGGCGGGCCTCTTCGTGGTGGCCATGAGCGTGCTCCCGGCATCGATCGTTGTCGGCTACCTCGGTCACCGTTCCACGCTGCACGGCGCCCTGCGGTATTTGTACGAAAGCGACCCCCACGAGCCGATGAAGCCGCTCGATGCGGAAGCGCTCGCGCAGGTGCTGGAGCGGGTCGATGCCAACCGATCGCGCAACCGTTGGCGCGGGAACGGCGATCTGCCCGGCAACACGCCCTTCCTCACGCCACTTTACAACCGCATCGTGCTCGACCACTTGACGCTGAGCGAAGAGAAGGCCGGGCTGCTGAGCGAGGTGGTGCTCGGACGAGAAGCCGAGCGCAGCAACCGGTGGCGCCCAAGCATGCCATCGAGTGCGCACACGGTGCTGGACAGTGCGTGGGCGGAGAGCCGTTTCGATGAGCAGCAGCAGGCGTGGAGGTCGTGGGTTCATCTGAGCATCCGCAACACGGCGCAGTCGCAGGAGGAATATGTGACGGAGATCGAGCTGCCCGATGGCGCGTGGATCAGCGATCACTACCTGGTGATCGAAGGCGATACGGCCAAGGGCATCCTTGCTGAGGAGAAGGCCGCGCTGTGGGTGTACAACAGCATCGTCTCCTACCGGCGCGATCCGAGCATCCTGCGTTACACGGGCCACAACCGTGCGCAGCTAAGGGTGTTCCCCTTCGAGGCGGAGCAGGTCCGGCAAACGGGCTTCGAGCTGCTGCACCGCGAAGCGTTGCCGATGCAGTTCGGTGAGCGCGTGGTGCAATTGGGCGATGCTTCGCGCGAGCCGGCGCCGGAGCCTATCGAGAGCGGGGAGCCTGGTGTGGTCTTCATGCCTGCTGCACTGAAGCAACGGCTCGACGCGATCCGCAGGGCGCCGCATGTGCATCTCATTGTTGATGCCACAGAAGCGCAGCGCGGGATGCGCGAAGAAGTGATCGAGCGCGTTCGCCAGCTCGCAGCGACGCATGGTTTGGATGCGGGCAATGCCACGCTGCACATCACGGATGGTTATGGAAGCAGCATGCCTTACAGCGATGATGCCCTGGAAGCCTTCTCGCACCACGCGGGCCACGGCGGCTTCTTCACCGACCGCCCCATTCGGCGTGTGGTTGCGGATGCGCTGACTGAGCCTGGCCCGGCAGCACCCTTCATCGTTGTGGTGCCTAGTTGGCCACCGTACGACGCGCGCGCGCGGGGCATCTGGCTCGAGGGCCTCGCCGACCTCGCGGCGCTGATGCCCGAGGGCGATCGCTTCTTCTTGCTGTACGATACCGGCATGCTCGATGAACGGCGCTTCAGTGATCCGGAGCTCAGCGTGAACGAGGAGCCGGTGGTGCTTGAGCATCCACACGTGCGTGTTTGGCCCAGTACGGGCAAGCCCCTCGCTTACCTGGCCGCTGCGCCGCACGGAAGCGTGTCAGTTGATTACACGCACTTGGGAAGCCACAGTCCTCCGCGCGAGCGCGATTGGAAGCATGCGCTGGCGCTCGAGGGACGTCAACGCGCACTGGCCCTGCGCGCACTGCACAGCGGCGTGAGCTGGCGGGATGTGGTGCGCGGCAGCTTCCAAGCGCAGGTGCTCACGCCGCAGACCGCATGGATGTGCCTCGAGGATGAAGCACAGCGGAACGCCTTGGTGAAGAAGCAGGAAGAAGTGCTCAAGAGCAACCAGAGCCTCGATACCATGGATCAGGAGATCAGCAACATGAGCGAGCCTGCCATCTGGTGGCTGTTGCCTGCCGTGCTGCTGGTGCTCTGGTGGCGGCGCCGCTCGTGATGCCCAGAGGACCAGATTCGATAGCCCAACCCTGTTACATGGAACAACTCATTGCGTGTAGGCAGGATTCATTTGGGGTAGATGCCGGAATGCATCGAGTCGCGATCTTGAGCTAGTACCATATCGCACTAAGGTCTAGGCGGAGCTGCTCGCGCTTTTTCCGCATGGCTTCTCCGTCGTGATCGTTCCGTAGCTCCCCCGGCTCGTGGGCAGGGGCAGGCTCCTGTGCAACGATCCCGCCGCATCGCCCTTCGAAAAAATCACTTCGCATCTCTAGTCTATGCTTTCATGCGGAATGGCATTAGGTGGCGCTGGAGCTAATCTCGCCGCGCTCGATCATCAGGTCATGCACCACCGGATCGGGGTAGGCGGCGAAGCTGCTGATTGGTACCGGAGCGATGCCCACGTTGGAGGTCGCGGTGCACGCAGAGGAGTCCGTGCAGGAGCCTGCGACCGGCTTCGTGGCGGAAGTGAGGGACCCGGACAAGGCATGAGAAAGCCCCGTCCATTACGAGGCCTTCCCACGATCAGATGGAGCTTAGTGCTGCACTTGGAACTTCCCGCTCGCTACTTCGACGCCGCTGCGGGTAATGCGATAGACGTACAGGCCATTGGCCAACTCAGTGGTGGTGAGCGTGGCGCGACCCTGGTCCATGGCATTACTGGCTACGGTGCGGCCGATTCCGTCGAGCACATCGATGCGCAGTGATGCTCCCGCACCGATGCCCGTTGCATCGAAGAAGATCTCGCGGTCGCTGGGGTTGGGGAACACGCGCAACTGTGCGGAATGGGGGCCTTCTCCTACCGAGGTGGTGTTGAGTGCCAGATCAATGCAGTAGTCCTCGGTCTCGCCGTAGTCGTAATCATTGGTGCATCCTACGGCCGTTGGGTCATCGTAAAGCATGATCACGCGCATGCGGGTGCTGCCTGCCAAAGCACTTGCGGGAATGTTGAGTGTGCCAGTGACGGGTCCTCCCACCATGCCGGAGCTGTAGGCCAATTCCCCCGGGCCGTTGAAGTTGCCGTTCTGGTCGAGGTCAACGAATACTTTGAAGTACTCGGGATAGGGCACATCGGAAAAGCCGGGCGCCAAGGTGATGGGGTGGCCTTGACCGATCACCAGGGTTGTACCCAACGCGGAGAAATCGCCATAGCCATCATTGGCGCCGGACAGGTTGTCCAAGGTGCCCACCGCAACGCGAGCGATCCATTCAGCGTCGGTGATCAGGCCACGGCTGGGGCAATAGGTAAAGTCGATGCACGCGCCGCAGCCGAAGGTGGTGCGGATGAAGCTAGCCGAGTAGCCGGTCAACAGGCCATCACACAGACCTTCCACCTGGAACTCATACTCTGTGCAACCGGCAAGGCCCGTTAAGGTGTAGTCAATCTCGGTGATCGCGTTGATCACCGACCAGGTAGCCGCACCCGTTGGCCGGTAACGCAAGTTGAAGGTGTCGGTGGTGGACGATTGCCAGGTGAGGCTCACCGTATTGGAGTCCACGTTGTTCACGGATAAGCCGGAGGGTATGGCGCATTGGGTCTCCCCTGCAAGCATCCCCGTAGCAGGCACGCTGTTGTAGGCGTAGTCCTTCAGGGTGAAGCTCGTGCCGTTGCCGGGAATGCTCAAGCGGGCCCACCCATAGTAGGTGGTTCCAGCGCTGTCGAAGCGCAGGCCGAGGAACTTGGGTGAAGCCACGGAGGCGCTATCCAACCATGATCCCGTGTAGCCCCCGGGTCGGCAGTACCATGTGGGCGGATTCACCAGCCCCCAAGGCACGCATCCGGGCATGCCCTGGGTCAGCAGAACCTGGTCACTCGCATTGTTCCATGCCGAAGCAGGGGCGATTGCCTGCCACTCTGGAAGCTGTGAAGCAAAGGAGGCCGCATTTACCACGGCATTGGTCCCTTGTGGTGTGATCCTCACCCGACTTTGCGGCCGTGTATTGGTCGCAGCGCAGTTTGGGCTGGGGCCGCCCGGGCAGGGAGTATTCACCGTGCGCTGCACGATCAGGAAGTCGATGTTCCCATCGTTGTTCAGATCGAGGGAACACGTGTCGTTGGTGCCGCTGTAGGTGGCATCAGGGATCACATCCGTGTAGATGATCTGGGCGTGTGCCTGGGTGGCGATCAAGGACAAAAGGAGTAGCGCGTGTTTCATGGTGTCGGGGATTTGTTGGGCTGGGACGAAGGTGGCAAGTCCGGTCCACCCCACACCTCGTAGAAATACCGGTTTTAGGAGCGGATCGGAAAAGGACAGTCCGCTCAGCGCAGCAGGTTCACATGCCCGAAAAGCTGCTTCCCACCTGCTTCTGCGTCCCTGTAGCGGAGCTTCCAGGGATAGGTGCCGATCTGTACACCAGCACCATCCCATGCTAGATCCGGCGTGTTGGAGGAGAAGATCACCCCTCCCCAGCGGTCGAAGACGGTGAGCTCGAACTCAAGGAGGTGTTCACCAACGATCACCGCGTGGAACGAATCGTTGATGCCATCGCCATCGGGGGTGAAGCTGTTGGGGATGAAAACGGCGGGGACATCAACGATGCAGATCTCCCGGCTGGCCGTGTCGGTGCATGCCTCGGCATTCGTTACGGTGAGCGTTACCGTATAGCAATCCACTGCGGGGAAGCGGAAGAAGGGCGAAGTGGTCGTGGAGGTGGTGCCATCCGCATCGCCGAACAGCCAGAACCAGCTTTGGGCGTCGGTGCTTTGGTCCATGAACAGCACCGTGGACCGGTCCAGCGTGGTCACCAGGACCGACGGGTCGAATGCGGCCGTGGGGCTGGGGCGCACGGTGATCAGATCCGGACTTAGCAAGGCGTTGCTACAGCCGTTGGTGTCGGTAACGGTAACGGAAACCGAGTAGCTGCCGGGATCCTGGTAACAATGCAGGGGCGCCACGCCGGTAGCAGTGGTGCCATCGCCGAAGTGCCAGGCATAGGAAAGATCGGGGGCCGCAACAGCGGCGAAGGGGATGCAGAGGGGCGCGCAGCCGGTGCTATCCGGATAGAGGACGGGTTGCGGCACCTGGGGCACGAAGACCACGGCGGTATCCGGCAGGGAAAGGCAACCGTTGGCATCGGTGGCGATCACGGTGTAAGAGGCGGTGGCGTCGGGCGCCACATCCGGTCCGTCCGGACTCCAGGCATAGGTGTAGCCAAGGGTGCCTCCACTGGCCTGTGCAAGTAGTGTGGCACTGGTGCCAGAGCAGATCAAGGTATCGAACGCGACCACCGCGACCGGGGGCGGCTCATCGATCTGCACGTTCGCGGTGCTGGAGCAGCCGTTGGCATCGGTGATGGTACAGGTGTACAGGCCAGCGCTCAAGCCAACGGCCTGTGCGTTCGTGCCGCCCGCCGGGCTCCACTGGTAAGTGAAGGGCGCGCTGCCGCTGGTGGCCACCGCAAGTGCGGAGCCGTCACTGGCACCATTGCACAGCGTGCTGGTGCCTTGCAGCGTGAGGGAAGGTCCCGTGCCTTCGGTAATGGTGGTGGAGGCGGTGTCCACACATCCGTTTGCATCGGTAACAGTGAAGAGATAGGATCCACCGGCCAGGCCCGTGGCCGTGGTGTCGGTACCGCCACCAGGCGACCACAGATAGGTGAAGGGAACGGCACCATCCACCACGGTGGCCGCGGCCGAGCCATCCGCAGCGCCGGGGCAGGTGACCGGGGTGTTGGTAAGCGAGACCTGCGGCGGTGGCAGGCTGATGGAGACAGCATCAATGAAGTTGCCAGTACTCGGGTCGCCGGACCCGCTGGAAATGGGGAAGAAGAGCAAGGTGAAGGTGTTGCTACCACCTACGGGCAAGGTGTAGGTGTATGTGTGGTACACCCAGGCCAAGCCATCGCTCACCGTGGCCACAACGGACCAGGCGCCATCGTGCCCGATCCGCACCTCCATCACATCCGGGGCCACCATCCGCGCCCGGTGCGCCACGTTGATGATGACCTCCTGGCCCGGGGTGGCGGTGAAGTCCTGGTACATGGGCGCGAACATGTTGGCGCACAATTCGATGAATTGCACACCGGAATAGGCGTTGACCCCCCCCCACCCGGTGCCCCATATTTCCATCGTACTGTCCGAAGCGGTGGTGAGCCAGCAGGGTACTTCGCCGTTCTCGAAATACGAGAAACTGTTCGGAGCTACGAAAGCCCCATCCTCAAAGTCGCCGTTGCAGAGCAACTGGCAGTCCTGTGCGCGCAAGCCGAACGCGCTCGCCAGGAGGAGCAGGGTCAATATCGAACGTGCTGTTGCCAAACTGCTTGGTCGAGTTCAGTGTGCTGAGCGTTGTGGCCCGGCGTTGGGGTTGGTTTGACGGAACGAAGGTCCCATGTACGGTCCGCCCCACACCTCGTAGAAATACCGGTTCTCGATCCGTCCCGCTACTCCTTCACCACCTTCCGCACCATCCGCTCGCCGTCGGTCTCTATTTCCAGCAGGTATGTCCCGGGTGCCAGCGATGCCAGATCGAGGGTGATGGAGCAAGGCCCACTGGTGGCAGCCACCGTGCGCGTGATCACCGCTTGACCTTGCACTGAAAGCACCCTGTAGGTGACGGCACCCGTTGTGCCAGTGGGGAGCGAAATGCTCAAGGTGGAGGTGAACGGGTTGGGCGATACCTGCATGCCCCGGAGCGTGCTGCTCGTAATGCCCGTGGTGATCGATCCCTCATCCCCCGCAAGGATCCCTTCACCGGGCACGCTGTTGTAGGCATAGTCCTTCAGGGTGAAGCTCGTACCGTTGGAGGGAATGCTCAAGCGGGCCCAACCGTAGAACGTGCTTCCAGCGATATCGAACTGCAGACCGAGGAACATGGGGGAATCCACGGATGCACCGCCCAACCATGCTCCAGTGAACGATCCCAGATTGCAGACCCATTGCCCCCCAAATTGTGCGAAGACGCAGGTTGGTGAGCCCTGAGTCATCAGGACCTGAGCACCCGCATTGTTCCAGCTCAAAGCAGGGTCGATCGCCTGCCACGCTGGAAGTTGTGAAGCAAAGGAGGCCGCATTTACCACAGCATTGGTCCCTTGGGGTGTGATCTTCACCCAACTACGAGGCCTTGTATTGGTCGCTACGCAGTTTAGGCCAGGACCGTTAGGGCAGGGGGCATTTATCGTGCGCTGCACGATCAGGAAGTCGATGTTCCCATCGTTGTCCAGATCGAGGGAACAGGTGTCGTTGGCGCCCGTGTAGGCAGGCATCCGGGATCACATCCGTGTAGATGATCTGAGCCTTTGCCTGCGTGGCGATCAAGGCCAAAAGGAGTAGAGCATGTTTCATGGGCCGTAGGGTTGGTTGGACGGAACGAAGGTCCCTTGACCGGTCCACCCCACACCTAGTAGAAATACCAGTTCTGCGCTCAGCGCGCGGATCCTCCCTTCGCGGCGGGCAACACCTGGCGCATCGCCTCCACCAGTTCCTCCTGCGTGAAAGGCTTCGGCACGAAGCCGTCCATGCCAGCATCCAGGCACTGCTGCACTTCGGCTTGCATCACGTTGGCCGTCATCGCGAGGATAGGGAGGTGTGACTTTCCGTTCGGCAATGCGCGGATCGCACGCGTGGCTTCGTAGCCGTCCATCACGGGCATTTGCACATCCATGAGGATGATGTCGTAGTTGTTCTCCTGCAACAGGTCCAGGGCGAGCTTCCCGTTCACCGCCACATCCACAACAACGCCAGCAATGGCATCGGTCAATTCCTCCTTCGCCACCAAGACGTTCAGTTTGTTGTCCTCAGCGAGGAGGATGTGGAGGTCGCGCAGCGGTGAATGGGAAGTGGTGAACGGCGCATGGTCAGCAGCGACAGGATCTTCTATTGCAATGTCCGCGTAGGGCATGGTGAACGTGAAGCTGCTCCCTTCCCTGGGCGTGCTCGTGGCACTGATCGTTCCTCCCTGCATCTCGACCAGTCGCTTGCAGATGGTGAGACCCAGCCCTGTTCCACCGAAGCGCCGCGTGTGATCGCTTTCGGCCTGCGTGAACTCATCGAAGACGTATGCCAGTCGTTCCGGCGCGATGCCGATGCCGGTGTCGCTTACCGTGCAGCGCAGCATCACCGCATCGGTCAGTCGCTCCTGCACATCGAGCGCGATGCGGATGGATCCGTGCTCGGTGAACTTGATGGCATTGCCCACCAGGTTCATCAGCACTTGTTGCAAGCGCGTAGGATCGCCCAGCACGAAGGCGGGTACTTCGTCTGCGATCGATGCGTCCAAGGTCAAGCCCTTTTCCTCGGCCCTGTAGCGCATCACTTCCTTCACACTGTGGATCACGGTACGCGGCTCCATGCGCACCTTCTCCAGTTGGAGCTTGCCCGCTTCGATCTTGCTCAGGTCCAGGATCTCGTTCACGATGCCGAGCAGGGCCTGACTGCTGGTTGCGATGGCATCCAGGTGTTCTTGTTGCGCGGGCAGGTGCTCCTTCCGCCGCAGCACGGTGCTCATGCCTGAGATGGCGTTCACCGGTGTGCGGATCTCGTGGCTCATGTTAGCGAGGAACTGCTGCTTCACCCGTTCGCTGTGCTCGGCGCGTTCCTTGGCCTTGACCAGTTCCGCCGTACGCGCCGCGACGGTGCGCTCCAGACGCTTCTTCTGCTGGGTAAGCGAGCGGATATACAGCAGGATGCCGCCTCCGACAGCGAACACGCACAGCGCATAGAACCACCACGTGCGCCACCACGGCGGCAACACGATCAGCTGGAACGCGGTGCCCTTCGTGTCCCAGAGGCCATCGCGGTTGTCCCCACGTACGCGGAACTTGTAGGTGCCGGGATCGAGGTTCGTGTACACCGCGCTGCGGTCCTTGCCGGCCATGATCCAATCGGCATCGAAGCCTTCCAGTTTGTATTGGTACCGGTGCTCCTCGGGTTCGCTGAACTCCATGGTGGCGAACTCGAAGGTGATCATGGCGGCATCTCCGTAAGGGAGCACGAACTCGCGCGTGAGGTGCGTGGGGACCGTCAGTGGTGAACCCTCCTCACCGAAGGCGATGGACCGGTTGGTTAGTTTGATATCCGTGATGTGCACGACCGCAGGCCGTGTATCGGGGCGCAATTCCTCTGGGCGGAAATAGTTGAAGCCGTTGACGCCGCCGAAGTAGAGCGTGCCGTCCGCGGTCTTGCAATACGCATAGCGGTTGAACTCATCGCCTTGCAGGCCATCGCTGGCATCGAAGCTGCGCACCGCATGCGTGAGCGGATCGAAGCACGCGATGCCCTTGTTGGTGCTCATCCAGAGCTGGCCGTCGTCATCGGCGAGCAGACCGTAGATCACATTGTTCGGCAGGCCGTCGTTGGTGCTGAACCGCGTGAACTGTCCCGTGCGCTTGTCCAGTCTGTTCAAGCCGCCGCCGTTGGTGCCCACCCAGAGGATGTTCGCGTCCTTCGGATCGTTGAGCAGGCAGAAGATCACATCGGCGGAGAGCGAACGCGAATCGTCCGGCATGCTGGCATAGTGGGTCCAGTCTCGGGTGGCCGGGTCGAGGCGTAGCACGCCCTTCATGGTACCGAGCCAGAAGATCCCCTGCGCGTCCTGGAGAATGGCCTGCACGAATTCGTACGTACCACCTTGCGCGGGGATGGGATAGGGGATGCTGCTGAACTTCTTTGTGCGCGTATTGAATTGGCCGAAGGCCTTGGTACTGCCGAAGCGGATGAGGCTATCACGCCCGATGTGCAGTGGAAAGCGGACCGGTAGCTGCGGGTCGGCGAAGCGCATCCTGCTTCCGTCCCGTTCATCGTAGCGAGTGAGCGCATCCCCAAGGTTCGTCCAGAGCACACCTCGGCCTTCCTCCACTACGCAGGGTTCGTAGGTCCCCGGGTCGATTTCATGGCCGTAGGTCTCGATGGGGAACTGCCTGAGGTTCCCGCCAATTCGGGACGAGGACGCCTGCTCTTTGAAGAGGTAGGCCCATTGCGACCAGGTGAACGCGAATATGCTCCCGTCGTGCAAGGGCGCCATCATCCGTATGCTGTGCAACCGCTGCATGTGGAAGCGATCTCCGCGTGGGTCGTACTGCAGCACCCCGAAGCCGTTGGTACCCATCCACATCACACCGCTGCGATCCCGGCACAGACTTATGGGTTTCAACGCCTCGATCCTAAGTTCTGCGGACGTTGGCATCAGGCGGGATACCCGGCCGGTGCGCGGGTCGCAGTGCCATAAGCGGTGGTCCATCGCCCACAGCGCTCCATGGGCATCGGCGGTCGCATGGAACGCACTCAGCCAACCTGCGGAGGTGAGCCTGATGGTGGAAATGATCGCGTTCGCACCATCGCGCGATTCCAACGCTGCTTGGCTGAAGCTGTAGGTGCGATGCCGGGTGGTATCGGTGGCATAGGCAGCCCAGTCTTCTTCCCTCTGTCCGGCAATGATGGGGCTCCACGGCAGCAATTGTGGATCCGCGATCATGGCTATGATGCGCGCTTCATCGCGGGTATCCAGGGTGAAGGTGCGCACGTTCAGGTCCTCGCCGTTCAAGGTCCACGCGCCGCGCAACAGGCCCGATCCATCCACGGCCATCCAATTCACCTTCACGCCCGGGCACACCCCGACTAGATCAACGCGGCGCCTGGTCCCGCAGGGGAGGATCCACTTCGGTCCGGATCGATGCGGTACAGCCCCTTGGCCTGACGATACCCAGAGATTCCCGGCAGGGTCTTCCGCGATGACGTTCGTCGCGCATTGGGTGCCATCGATGCGCGCGCGCGGGTCGCTCTTTGCAGCAGCCAGGCTCGAGGCTCCATCATCACAAGCGAAATGGTGGAAGACCTCCGTTGCGGGATCGAACACGTCCAGCCCGCTGTTCGTGCCCACCCACAACAGCCCTGCGCGATCCTCGTGGATCGCCTGGATGAAGTTGTCGCGCACGGTGCTGCTGTCCGCCGGATCATGGCGGAACACCCGGAATGAATAGCCGTCGTAGCGGTTCAGGCCATCCTTGGTGGCGAACCACATGAAGCCCGCCCGGTCCTGGATGATGCTGCTCACCATGCCCTGCGAAAGGCCGTCCTCGATGGTGAGGGCGCGGAAGGGCAGATAGAGCGTATCCCACTGCGCCTGCGCCCCGCTCCCCGCCAGAAGAACGAACAGCAGCGTGGATCGCAGCACGCGCACCTTCACGGCGTGTAAATGCCATTCGTCATCGGTAAGCTCTTGGCAGATGCCGCGCAACACTTCCAGTTCGCGCTCGCTGAGCGGATCGATCTCGTTGAAGGTGGGCTTCACCTGCTTCTTCTTCACCAGGCCGTGCAGCATCACGCGGCTCACCAGCTCGCTGAAATAGAATCCGTTCGCATGCACCGACCGGATCGCCGTATCGATCTCGTCCGGCTCGGCGTTCTTCAGCATGTAGCCGTTCGCGCCCAGGTCCATCAGGTGCGTGATGAACTTGTCCTCGTCGTGCGTGCTGAGGATGAGCACCTTCACCTGCGGGAAGTCATGCTTGATGCGCTTGGTGGTCTCAATGCCGTCCAGCACGGGCATTTCCAGGTCGAGCAGCACGATGTCCACAGGGGTGCGCTTCAGACCGGAGAGGAGTTCTTCGCCGTTGGCGCACTCCAGCACCACCTGCACACCGGCCATGTCGCGCAGCAGCATGGCCATGCCATAGCGGAAGAGGCGTTGGTCGTCGGCGAGGGCCAGGCGGATCATCGGCGAAAGATCGTGACGCTGCCCACCGTGCAGCACCCGGTATTTGTACCAGTTCTGTGGTGACGCGGTCATGGGATATCGCGAAGTGGGACCTCAACTCGGCCTCGACCCGGACCCTATCCCATCAGTTCATCCACGGTGGCAGTACAGGCCGCCGCTCCGGATGCCCGTGCTTCCTTGCCCACGCGCTCCAAGAGTTCCAGCAGTTGAGTTGCCCCGAGGTAGTGCGCGAGGGGCCGCAGTTCGTGAGCGGTCGCCTCCAGCCCTCGGGTGTCATCGCGCTGAACGCATTCCAGCAGCGCACGGAATTGTCCTGGAGCATCCTCCAGGTAGACGCGCACCCATAGCTCCATGCGCGAACGATCCCCTTTGAAGAGTCGTTCGAGGTACGAGAGGTCAACGTGCATCCGGTTGGGATCCAGCGGGTGGTCTCGCTGGGACCGCAATATCGCAAGCGGCTGATTGAGGTCAAGTGTCAAGCGCGCTCCACGAAGTACATCTCCATCTCCCCCTTGCCCTTCGCCTGCACTTTTCCGCGAGGAGTGAAGGTGAGACCGGTCTCGTTCTTCACCAGTTCATACGTCGCTTCGCTGATGTTCACCTGTCCCACTTCGCCGCTGCTCTCCATGCGGCTGGCCGTGTTCACCGTATCGCCCCAGATGTCGTACTGGAACTTCTTCACGCCCACGATGCCCGCCACGACAGGGCCACTGTGGATGCCCACGCGCATCTCGAAGGCCGGCGCCCTTGTAATCACGCTCGGCCTTCGCCTTCAGCAGAAGGCCTGCATCTCCAGTGCGGCGTGAACGACATCAACGGGCGAAGAGGACCTTCATCGGTAAACCCGCCCGCACATGTACGCATCGCCGATGGTCTTGATCTTCTCGATGCCGCGCGCGGTAATGATGTGGTCGAAGGACTTGAAACAGGTGTTCAGCTCCGCGACGAGTTCTTGGGGCGTCATCCGTTCGCTCGCCTGCGTGAAGCCCTTGAAGTCCGTGAAGAGTATGGTGGCCTCGTCGAAGTGCCGGGCCTCGGCCTCGCCTTTTGTTTTCAGCTCCTGAGCCACCTCCTCGGGGAGGATGTTGAGGAGAAGTTCCTCGCTTCGGTCCCGCTCAGCGCGCAGCTCGGCGGTCCGTTCCTGCACCTCGCGGTCCAGGTCGTCGCGCTGCCGGGCCACCAGCCGGGCATGCTGCGCTGAGCGGATGGCGAGGTAGACGGCCACCGCCACCGGCATGGCCACGTAGTAGGAGAACCGCATCAGCGAGCGCTGCCCCAGCGGCATGTCCACCCGGGCGAAGGCGTAGTAGTTGTCCAGCATCACCCCGAAGACGATGAAGACCAGGCCGCCCACGGCAATGATCCAGCCGGCATAGTGGCCCCGATGAACAGCGCGCACCGACTGTCGGGCCACCTCCAGAAAGAAGATCAAGGACACGTATAACTGCTCCACGCACTCGGCCACGGGCGATCTTTGCCGCGATCATCAGCAGGGCCAGCATGCCAAAGCCGATCACCGAGCGTCGATCGAGGGTGGCGAAGAGGTCGCGCATCACCAGCACAAGGAGGTACACGGAGAGCGGGTAGACGAACTCACCGAGCAGCAATACCAGGTTCACCGTGCCGATGGTGATGCCGAGGTCCACCTTGGGTAGGGTGAACACTATCGTAACGACGAACGTGAAGAGCGCGAAGAGGGCCAGCAAGCCCCAACTCCGACCCCGCCTGTCGCGCCACCAGATGACCGCCGCCAGCAGCAGGATGAGCGCGTTGACACCGCCGAAGAAGCCGAACTCGAGCCGCGAGCGGGTGCCTAGGCGACGGATATGTTCCTCCACATCAGCGGCGTGCAGGTCGGCCATGAGCGTCCATGCATCGCTGAGCAACGCGTCGTCGGACGTCTTCCTCAGTCGAAGTGCGATCACCTCGGGTCGTCCATCGCGCGCCACGGGGAGGAGCGCTGAACTGCGGGTGTTGTAGATCCCCTCGGCTTCCGGATCATCCCACTGGCCGGAACGTATGATGAGCTTTCCGTTGTGGTAGGCTTCCAGTGTTCCATGCCCCGTCAGTGCGATCACTACAGGCGCTTTCATTTTCGGGTCCACGTCCAAGTGAAAACGCAACCAGTAAGTACCCACCGGGCCGTGGTACATCGCGAAGGGATCCTCCCAAACGGCCCAAGCCGTATCGTTCATCGCACGATCGGCATACGCCGGATCATCACCGATGCGGTAACGCGGCCCAGCTGCGTAAAGGCTGATCCCCGGCATTGAATGCAGCACTTCCATGGCATACACGGTGCTGTCCCGCAATACACCGTCGTTGAGCACGAACGGCCCAGTGCCCGGATCCTGGGCCACCAGCCGGCCGACCAGAGCTGCGGATAAGAGGGCGATGTGGCGCTTCACAGCCGGTCAAGGTATGCTTCATCGTCCCACCACGTCCGGTGGTCCGGACCGTTGTGTGGCCCTTCACCGTGCACGCATTTCCACCGCCGCGAACGCGTGTCAGACCTACGTGATCGCGTTTCTGCCAACAAAGTACATCTCCATCTCTCCCTTGCCCTTCGCCTGCACTTTGCCGCGCGATGTGAACGCGAGCCCCGGCTCATCCTTCACCAACGCATAGGTCGCCTCGCTGATGTTCACCTGTCCCACTTCGCCGCTGCTTTCCATGCGACTGGCGGTGTTCACCGTATCGCCCCAGATGTCGTACTGGAATTTCTTGACACCTACGATGCCGGCGACAACAGGTCCAGTGTGGATGCCGACGCGCATCTCGAAGGCGGGTTTGCCTTGTGCATCACGCTCTGTTTTGCGCGCCCTCGGTGAAGCCTTTGAAATCGGAGAAGAGGATCGTGGCGTGATCGAAGCGCTTGGCGCCGCTCCTTTGTCCTTCAGCTCCTCTGCGACTTCCTCCGGTAGGATGTTCAGCAGGAGTTCCTCGCTGCGCGCCTTCTCCTTGCTGATGCGGTTGCGCTGGAAGAAGAACACGCCGGCGAAGAGCGCCACCAGTGCGAAACCGCCCATGAAGCCGTTGCGCATCAGCTTCTGCTTCTGCACCTCCTTCTGCTGGATGGCGGTCTCTGCGGCGAAGGAGAGGCTGTCCGCCAAGGCTTGCTTCTCATACCCGTACTTGTACTCCTGGCGGATCATCTCGCGCTGGTTCTCTTCCCTTTCCGAACTGTCCTGCAACGCCACTTTCAGTTCGAACATCTCCAACGCCTTGTCATACCGGCCCGCATGCCGGTAGTATACAATGAGGTCGATCGCGGCATTCTTCTGTGCTTCCAAGCTCCCCAACCGCGCTGTCCATCACTTCCCCAGAGCGAGCGCCTGCGCCGTTTTGCCTGGTCGAACATCATGCGGGCAAGGGTGCTCTTGAGCATCGTCTCGATGAACAGGTTCTTGACCTCCCGCGCTACCTCAATGGCTTTTTGCAGACTGGCCAGTGCGGCGTCGGGTTGTCCCATCGCCATCAGCACTTGGCTCTTCATCGAGTAGGCGGCCGCCAGTATGGAAATGTCGCCAACGCGCTCTGCGGCGACCAAGCCCCTGTCGCAGTAGTACAGTGCTGAATCCAGGTCGGCATCGGCCGGGGTGCCTGAGCAGGTGCTGGCCAGATTCAGGTACGGGCGAGGTAGGTTGGGATGTTGGAGGCGCTCGAATACAGCGGCCGCACGCCTGAAGTAGGGTCTGGCCTCAACCATCTCGCCCATAGTGGTATGACAGGAACCGATGTTGGAGAGCAGGTTGCCGATCCGGGCACTTGTCCTGCTGCGCTCCCGAAGTCAGAGTCGAACAGCTCCACCGCTTTGGCAACATCGCCGCTTTGGGTGTATTGGCGGCCATGTTATTTTTTAACATGCCGAACAACTGTTCATTCCCGAGTGCTTCGGCCAGCGCCAGGGCTTCTTCCTCCTTGTCCATGGACGTCTGCGGTTAACCCGATGCGGATTGGAAAGAGAGCTGGCCCTGATCTCGGTGATCTGGAGCGAGGCGAGCCGATCACCGTCGGGGCCGTTGAGCGAATCGGCACGCGCGTAGCAGGAATCCGCACGGTCCAGGTCCGCCAGCAGTGTGAACTGGACGCCGCGGTTCATCACGGCTGAAGCGATCAGGGTACGGTCGCCGACCTGCTCGGCCAGTACGTTCATCGAGCACTCACGTGCTTGGGCAAACGTGTCGGGCCTTTGCTGTATGGCGTTGTTGTCGAACGTGGTGGGGGCAGGGCGTGAAGGCGTGCCGCTGGCCTGGCCTTTGGGATTGCGGTAAACGGTCCAAAGACTGTCCACGTCCGGCTGCGCGTGGAGTACCACTGGAGCGCCGAACAGACAAAACAGAAGGCAACAGCGGCGGATTCGGGTCATGGAAGGGCCTGATGATCCGGTGAAGCTACCGGACTGGTCAACATCGAACAATTGCCCACTTGGCGTGGAGTGAAGATACCCGCCCTTCTCCACGAAGTACATCTCCATCTCCCCTTGCCCTTCGCCCGCACTTTACCCCGTGAAGTGAACGTGAGGCCCGGTCATCTGTTCCGCACCAACGCATACGCGCTCTCGCTGATGTTCACCTGCCCCACCTCCCCGCTGCTCTCCATACGGCTTGCCGTGTTCACCGTATCCCCCAGATGTCGTAGGCGAACTTTTCACGCCAACGATGCCGGCGACCACGGGGACCGGTGTGTATTCCGATGCGGACCCTCGAAATAGGGTGGAGTCCTGCCGCGATTTTCCGGGCCTTGCCTTCAGCGATGAAGTCGCGATCTCGAATGCAGCGCGCACCACATCCACCGCGTGAGTTGTATTGGGTCGGCAATCCACCGGCTGCCATGTGGCATCTCGCCGATGGTCTCGATCTTCTCGATGCCGTGCTTCTCCACGATGCGATCGAAGGCGCTGAAGCATTCGTGGATGTCCCGCAGAGTTCCTTCGGGCTGAGCATTTCGCTCATGGCGGTGAACCCTTTGAAGTCCGTGAACAGCACGGTGACCTCGTCGATCTGCGCTTGGCATCAGCTTCGCCTCTGGCCTTCAGCTCCTCCGCGACCCCAGCTGGAAGGATGTTCAGCAGCAGTTCCTCGCTACGGGCCTTTCTCTCGCTGGATGCGGTTGCGTTGGAAGAGAAAGGTCCCAGCCAACAGGATCATACCGGGCCAGCCCGAAGCCACCGATGAAGGCGTCGGGCTGGAGTCTTTGCGGGAGTTCCTCAGCAGCCAAGCATCCTTTCTTCTCCTGTTCGGCCCGAGAAGCGCTTCTTCTTTGTCATAGTCATACTTCAAGCGCTGGCTCATGACATTACGCCTTCTTGTTCTCATCGTTCAAGATGCTG